>CP182108.1:0-3423457 GCA_048013405.1 Halomonadaceae bacterium KBTZ08 | reverse complement strand
AGCGCTGCGCAAGGCTCTACCCCGGAAAGCCACGCACAGCCGACCGCAAGACCCTTGCCCTGTTGGATCTGGGGCAGTGCCGTTTCAACCTTACAATGCCAACCGACCGCACTTTGGGCGAGGTCTTCGCTGAATGGTGGAACCCCCATCGGCGCCGCCGCGTCTGGCGAGCTGGCGCGACAGTAGCGAGTGAGATCCACGATGTCTCCACACAACCTCGAGACATGGTGGGCACCTTCAAATACGAGGGCACCATTTACCGTGTTCAACGCGACATCGTCTGGTGGCCACTCGGCACCCCCGACAGCGCGCGCATCAGTGCCGATAACCGCCAGGTCGCCACGATCGAGGGCAGCATGGAATCCCGTCACCAGCTTCTGATCCAACCCTCGACGTCACTGCGCCTCGACGCAATGCTGATGGCCTTCCATATGTATAACTGGCTGTTCGTAGGTGGCGGGTCCGGTGGCGGTGGTGCGGGAGGCGGTGGTGGTGGCGACGGCGGTGGCGGCTGCTAGAGCGTATCCACGACGTCGAAACGCCCCCTGAGTCGGAGGCTTCACGGGGAAAACGCAGACCCTACACCATCGGCGTCGAGGCGCCCAACGTACTAGCCGCAAGGGCCTGGGCAACAGCCTCCGCCTCCTCAGCAGGCAGGTTGCCAACGCTGAGGCGAACCCCAGGCGCAGCCCTTAGGCGGAAGGGCTGCCCCGCCTGGACGGTGTAGCCACGCGAGGTCATACGCTCCACCATCGCCGCTTCGTTCTTCACCGGTACCCATAGGTTGATACCGGAACCGGTAGTGCCAGGAAAGCCCTGTTTCTGGAGAGCCTCAACCAGAGCCGTGCGCCGCTGGGTATAGGTGGACCGGGCCGCTTGCAGCTGCGTCTCGGTGTGCGCGTCCCGCAACAACGCCACGGCAACGCGCTGCACCATGCGGCTTACCCAGCGAGGCCCCAGGCTGAATTGCCGGGCCATCCGGTGGACCGTGTCCGCATCACCGGCGGCAACGGCCAAACGCAGATCCGGACCGAGGAACTTGGAGACCGAACGCACCAGCAACCACGCGGGCAAACCGGATCCGATAACCGGTGGCGGCGCCTCCGACAAGGGCCCCCAGTGGTCGTCCAGGATCAGGAGCGTCCTCGGGTGCTCCCGCAAAACGCCCTGAATCCGTTCCAGCCGTTCAGCGGGCAAGTCGATACCCGTCGGGTTCTGGGCGCGCGGCGTCAGGACAATGGCGGCCACGTCGCCCCCGATCCGATCCGCCAGCTGCGCCGGCATGGCCCCCTGATCATCAAGTGGCACCGGCTCCACCACCAGCCCCAGAGACCGCAGCAAGGCCAGCAAGGGCGGCCAGGCGGGATCCTCCACCAGTACGCGGTCCCCAGCCTGAGCGCGCGCCCGCAGCCCCCGTTCGATCAGATCCAGGGCACTGTGCCCCAGCATCATCGCATCCGTGGGTATGCCTTCACGCGCCAGCGTATCCCGGAACAGGCCCAAAAGCTCAGGATCCTCTCCGGCCCGATCATACCCCGTCTGCTGCCAATCAACCGAAGCCACGGCCCGGTTCAGCGGAGGCAGCAAGGCGGGATCGATATTGCCTGACGCCAGGTCAACGGTGCCAGGAAACACCGAGGCCCCACACAGCGCGTCGCCCTCCTCTTGCAATGGCATGACCCGGGTACCGCCCCGACCGCGCCCATAGACCCAGCCGCGCTCACGAAGGCGGGCATAGGCCTGGGTGACCGTGTTGCGGTTAACCCCCAACAACACGGCCGCCTCGCGAACGGAAGGCAGCGCATCGCCGCCACTGAGATGTCCGGACTGAATCGCACGCTCAATACTTGCGGCAATATTGACAGCCGTTTTTCCAGCCATATACTCTTTACCCATGACATTACATTATATTGACATAGGCCATTTAGTCAACCATGAAAACAGCACACGCCATCCGCCATGTTCATTTCGAAGATCTCGGGCTACTGGAGCCCATCCTGGCCGAACACGGCTATGAATGCCGCTACTGGGACGTTGGTATTGATGACCTGGCGCCGCTGGAACAGATGACGCCGGACCTGCTGGTCATCCTCGGGGGGCCGATTTCCGCGAATGACATCGACACCTACCCCTTTCTCAACAACGAACACCGGCTGGTGCACAACCAGATCGCACATGATCGGCCTCTTCTCGGCATTTGCCTGGGGGCCCAGGTCATTGCCCGGGCACTGGGAGCCCTTATTGAACCCATGGCCTCCAAGGAAATCGGCTTTGCGCCCCTGGCGCTGACCGAAGCCGGCAAGGACTCCGTCCTCGCTCCACTGAGCCGGGCCGAGTCCGTCCTCCACTGGCACGGCGAGGGGATCCGGTTCAACGACCAGAGCGGGGCACTGGCCTACACCCCCGCCTGTGGGAACCAGGCGTTCATGTACGGCCCCCGTACCCTCGGGTTGCAATTCCACCTGGAGGTCCCTCTGGGCAGTTTTGAGCACTGGCTCATCGGTCACTGCCACGAACTCGGCTCCATCCGTGCGGATGTAACCGCCATGCGGGCAAAAGCAAAGACCGCCCTACCCAACCTGGAGCCGATTGCCAGGGAAATCTTTCATGAATGGCTAACGCAATGTGGCTGAAACACCGCGTGGATTACCTGCTGCATAGGCCTTGTTGGGTAGCTAAGGTGTTCAAGCCCTGAGAGCGGGCCGGTTGTTACTGCCTCACGGTGTGTATGGTAATCTCATGCAATCGTTGCCGCTGCTCGTAAGCCGGGAACAACTCCGCCACGCCATTGGTATATGCAAGGAGATCTGCAACCGGTTCTACTGTGGCGCACCTCAAAAGCTCATTCCAAACTCACAATCAAGGAGAACAACGACGATGGAACATGTCCTCTCAGCGCACGCAAGCAAGGTAACAACGGCAGCTACAGCAATTGCCTTGTTCATGAGCGCGTGGACCATCCCCGCTAACGCACAGGATCAATACCATACCGGTTTTGGCGCCACGCTCGGCCACCAAGGCTGCAGCGAGGTGCCCCGCTTAGTCTCCACATTCCACAGCACAGCTGAAAACCTGAGCAAAGCAAACGAGAAGATAACCAGTTCAGAGCAGAGCGATAGGGTGCTTCAAGACTACCTGAACGCAAACTTAAAGCTGAATGAGCTTCCGCGTGACAGTGCGGAATACAAGGTATTGAGCCGGATGAGCGAGCTCATAATGGACGGGGAAGACTTGAGCACAGTCCAGAAGCAAACACGCGAAGTGTGTGAGCGTGAATTTGGCTCGCCATAATAGGCCACACTGAGCTAATGCTTATGGGCGACCCGGGGAGTGCCCGGGTCACCGTAAGGGTTGGCTCCCCCTGCAAACGCGCCCTAGAGCTGTTGCGTTGCCAGGGCGCGTGTGCCGTGCCACTCCAGCCAAGCGAACACACCCACCAGAATGGCGATGTCCAGCAGCACCAGATGCCCCCAAAGATTGAGCCATGGGCCGGCCACCAGCATCACGATGGGGGTGGCAATAAGCCAGGCAACATCAGCGGCGAAAAAGCAACGCCCGGCGACGGCCGAAGGCGAACGGCTCACCCAGACCGCTGCGGCACCAAACGGCACCAGACCCACGGCAAGCAGATGGAAGATCCAGGGCGGAAAGCTGCCCATGAAGGCGGCAATTGTCTCCGCAAACAGTCCCAGCACACCAGCACTGAGGAAGGAGAAGGTTGCATTACCCTTTAATGTGGTAGAAAGGCTTGGAATTTTCATCGCACAGTTCCTTTTATGTCGGTGAGATGCCTTATGGCATGACCAGACTCCCAGCCACCGGTTGAGCCGGCAATTACCTACCAGGTAATCAAGCCACCGCCTTACCACCACCTTACTCATTCGCCTGCGAATCCTGGCTCCGTCGTGAATAACGCCCGCCGGCGCTAGTGCTTCCGGTAACGGCTTAATGCACCCCATGGTTCGAGCTCCCCTGATCCTTAACCCCGTGGCTGGCCATGCCAGCCACCCTGTGACCAGAGTACCCTCTCGTACTTGCAGCCTTAATAAGCTATATTCCATCTTTGAATTGCATATTCGCAACGCAGATCATGGACTGGGATCACCTTCGCTACATTCACGCCCTCGCATGCGGCGGCACACTCTCCAAGGGTGCCGAGCGACTGGGCGTCCACGCCACCACCGTGCTGCGCCGTTTGGACCAGATGGAACGCGAGCTGGGTGTAAGACTGTTCGAGCGCACACGCGATGGGCTGTTCACGACAACCGCCGGGGAACAGGCCTACCACCTCGCCAACCGGCTTCTGCCCGATATCGACCACCTTGAACGCCAGCTCATAGGCCAAGACAGCCGTCCCGAGGGAACAGTTCGCCTCGCCACCACCGATACCCTTCTACTCGGCCTTCTCAACCCCATGGTTGCAGCGATCACCCACCGTCATCCGGGCATCCAGATCGAAATCATTACCGGCAATGACGTCATCAGCCTCAGCCGACGGGAAGCCGATATCGCCATACGCCCCACCGACGATCCTCAGGAAACCCTGGTCGGGCGACGCATCGCTACCATTGAATGCGCCGTCTACGGCGCCACCGATTACCTGGAAGCAAACGGAAGAACAAAGGAACTGGGCAAACACAACTGGGTAGTCCCGGACGACAGCCTCAGCCACATGGCCTACAGCCGCTGGTTCCACCGCAGCCTTAAAACCACTACACCAAGCCTGCGCTGCAACAGCCTGCAGTCACTGAGTGGCCTGGTTGAAGCTGGGGCGGGGCTCGGCGTACTGCCCTGCTACCTCGGCGATGCCCAAAACAGACTGGAGCGCATCCACGGCCCACTCGAGGGATACGGCACTGGCCTGTGGCTTCTGACCCACCAGGACCTGAAGCGGATGGCGCGAATCAGAGTCGTGCTGGACGAATTAGCAGAGCAACTCACCGAGAAACGCCCCATGATCGAAGGCCGAGAAAGAATGGAACATTGCGTGTCGTGACGAGCACCCCATCCACCCATCCACCCATCGACCCGGCAATTACCCTTCAGGTAATCTCAGTGTTTTCAGCAACACCACGGGATACAGGGATGACGGCTATTGGCCCCATGCTCGCGCAATACCGGCGGATGCGCCGTTTATCGCAGATGGAGCTCGGACTGGAAGCGGATGTCTCCGCGCGCCACATCAGCTTTATCGAAAATGGGCGGACCGAGCCCAGCCGGGACATGCTCATGCGGCTGGCGGGTGTACTCGAGCTGCCGCAACGCGAATGCAACCTGCTTCTGAGCGCAGGCGGGCATCCCCCCGCGTACTCCCGTTTGTCACTGGAGGACGAACGGCTGAAACCGGTCAGCCAGGCCCTGGACGTTATGCTCAGCAACCACGCCCCCTACCCGGCCCTGGTGATGGACAGCCAGTGGAACGTGCTGCGCATGAACCAGCCCCTGGAAACCATCATGGGCATGCTCTTGCCCACTTGCTACCGGAAGCAGTCCAGGCTCAACGTGCTGGAGCTCATCTTTGACCCCAACGGCCTGAGGCCCTGCATCCAGAACTGGAACGAGCTGGCCGGGCTGTTCCTGCGCCGTCTGCACGGCGAGGTGATGGCGTTCCCAACGGACGAATCACGCGCCCTGTTCGAGCGCCTGCTCGCATGGGATCCCCCGGAAAACTGGCAACAGCTTCCCTCGGAAACCATTGAGGCGCCGATGATCACGGCAGACCTGCTCATCCAGGGCCAACCATTACGCATCTTCTCCACCCTGAGCCGCTTTGGCACCGCGCTGGATGTGAATATGGCGGATCTGGTGATCGAGTACTACTTCCCGGCGGACGAGCCCACACGCGGCTTCCTTGAGCAATTGACACCCCCGGAGCGGGTAGCGCAAACAGACTGAGCCAACTGCTCGCCGCAGCACGCCAAACCCGGCGCCAACCAGGGCCAGACGCGGCGCCCTAGAACAGGCGCTGCTGCGTCAAACCATCAAACAGATCCTCGTAGGTGCCATCAATGATCAGCTCCGAGATGGCGATGTTGAACCGCGCCATCAGACGCGCCCCTTCCTTGGTGCGATGAAACCGGTAAGCCATATGGGTTGCGCCAAACGGTTTGCCGTACTGGAGCTCGTCCATCAGCTCCTTGCGTTCCAGCAACCTTACCGTGTCGTGCTCGTACTCAAGGGTGGCGTCAATACGCTCATACGCCAGCTTGTCCAGGTTCTGGGTTAAAGACTCAACACGCTCCAGCGTAACCCCAGCCAGGTTCTCCAGCTTAGCCGGGTAATAGCGCCCCCGGATAATCCCCACTTTCTTGCCGGCCAGCCCCTCCAGGCTATTCACCTTTTTGGATTCCCCACGGGTGATCACCACAAAGCCTTCCGTCATGGCCACCGGCATCCCCGTCATCCCCGGCTGGGACTGGTCTTCCACAATATCCGGGAACAGAACCTCAACCTCCTTCTCAGCAAACAGCTTATTGGCGCGTGCCCAGGAGCGGATGAATGTCAGCTCGCAGGAGACGCCCATGGTCTCAAGCCGCTCTATAATGCGCCGCGTCCATTCCTGGTAGGCCTCCGTCAGCTCCGGCTCACTGGTGGGGCCAACCGCAATGTCACAGTCATTGACCAACGGCTCCGCCTGCACCGCAAAAGCCGCGCCGCCCACCGCAAGCGCGCAGAGCAAGCCACGGATGAAGGTTTGAATACGCCTTGTCATGGTCACTTTTAAACCAGGTGTGTTTTAGCGGAAGACTAACAGTTGCGAGCGTTGAAAAGCACCCGTGGCAACGCTTTGAGGTGTTGAGGCAAGCGGTTCCCCATTGCGCCTTGGGTTCCAGCTCAACAGCATTGAGAATCAGCAACGACAGGTCTGCGCAGTGGTGGCAGACTGAGCGTTGCGATCAAAAAGCGTTGACGCCAATCACCGAGTAAGATGGAGACCCTATGAGTCACACCCCGCACGAACTGGCGGAAGAATTCCCGGAACACACCGATCGCATCTCTGAGCTCAAACAGTCGGACGCACACTTTGCCGAGCTGGTGGATGAGTACCACGAAATAAACCGGACCATTCACCGGATGGAAACCGAAATTGAGCCGGTAGCCACGCCCACTGAGGAAGACGCCCGCAAAAAGCGCCTTGCGCTTAAAGACGAGATTGCGGCGTACCTCAACAAAGAGACCAGCGCCAGCTGAGCCGCGACCGAGCTCGCGCTGACCGAAAGTGCCGCCGGTTTGACCCGGCGGTCTTATCACGAGGCCTTTGGCACGCCGCATCTGGGCTCTCGCCAACAACGACGAAAAACACCAACAGATCGACCAGCTCCGCGCTTTCCAGGGCATCCACGAAAGCAAGCGGGATCACTGACTGGAGCAGCTACAACAGGTGGCCGCCAAAAGGGGCAACACCTTTGAGGTGTTGATGGAGGCGGTTAAGCATTGTTCGTTGGGGGAGGTTTCGGAGGTGTTTTATGGGGCTGGAGGGCAATGCCATCAACTTAAGACATTTTCCCCAAAATATCATATAATTAGGGCTCACCAACCAGAACGGGAGACACGGTTTTGAGCCAACAATACGACCCAGCGGTTGACATCAGCCCCCAAACCTTGACTACAAATTGTACAGAAAGTAACCAGCCTGCTTGATTGCCCTGACTTTATTGCTGCCCACCGGCAAAAAGCGACCGATTTCACGCGACAACGCTGCCTGAGCTTCCGCAACCTGATTCTTTTCCTGCTCAACCAGCCCAACAGCGCCCTTCAGACCGAGCTGGATCAGTTCTTTCAAACGCTTCACCAATCGCCGCTCGAAAGCCAGAGCGTCACCGCGCAGGCGTTCAGCAAGGCCCGGAACAAGCTCAATCCCTCAGCGCTGGTGGCTCTGAATGACGTGCTCCAGTGCCAGCTTGACCAACAGCGGCTGCGCCGACGCTGGCAGGGCCTGCGCCTGCTCGGTGTGGATGGCTCGATGGTTCACCTGCCACTGGCGTCACACCAGGCCCAACATTTTGGCAGCCACAGTGGCTTGCCCGTGGCGCGTCTTTCGACACTGTACGATCTATGCGACAACCAGACCCTGCACGGGCTGCTGGTGCCCACGGACGTGGATGAGCGCGGATGCGCTGCGCTGCACCTTGACCACGCCCCGGACAACAGCCTGATCGTTTTTGACCGCGGCTATCCGGCCCATTGGCTGTTTGGCGATCTGCGCCGGCGCAACCAGCATTTTCTGATGCGCCTGGGCACCGGCTACAACCAACAGGTGAACGACTTTGTCGCCTCCGGCGAGCCCGAGGCAACACACCAGTTCAGCTGCACCAATTGGTTGTCACGAAAGGTCTGTGAACAATCCGGTGTGGACCCGGACACCGTCGTCGCCATGCGGTTGATCCGGGTGACGCTGGCGAGCGGCGAAGTGGAGGTGCTGGCCACCTCGCTGCTCGACACCGAGGCGTTCCCGGCTGATGCGTTCCAGCAACTCTACCACCAGCGCTGGGGCATCGAGACCGACTATCGGCGGCTCAAACAGACCCTGAAGCTGGAGAATGTCAGCGGGCGCTCGGTCACGGCCGTGCTTCAGGACTTTCATGCCCAGCTGCTGCTGAAAAACCTCGCCATGCTGATGCAGCTGTCGCAGCAGCCGCGCATCGAGCGCCAGAACCAGCACCGCCAGTGGCGCTGCAAAGCCAACTTCACCCAGGGCGTGTCGCGACTCAAAAACACGCTCGTGGCGCTTGTGCTCGAGCCCTGCGCCGAGGCCATGGCACGCCTTCTGGCGCTGATGCGAAAAAGTCTGACGTGCGAACGTCCGGGCCGACGCTACCCACGTCATCGTCGACGACCGGCCACCCAGGGCTGTGAGGGTTACAAACGAACTCGCTGAGCTAAGCAACACCGTTCAACGCCACCGCCGCCGCCTTCGTTCAGACTGTGCCTGACACGGGTCAGCTCCCGCTCGTTCGCAAGATCGATCTGTGGGCGGATCAAGCCATATCACCCCTTCAGATTGCCCGTTATAGTCGCGAGTCCACGACTTCGCCGTGCCTGGCCGTTGTCACACCGGGTACGCTGAGCGCGGATATAGCTTGCTGGTGGGGGTGGTTTTGCTTAAGTTGATGGCATTGAACCTCAAGGTCAATGCTGCATTCATCGCCTACGCGAATAGGCCTAACCGAAACATGCCGAAAAAGGTCTGGAAGCTGACATGAAAGGAATCATCGCCTCAGTCATTGTTCTGCTTCTTGTTGCCGTTATCGGGCTTGGAGGATGGAGCCTTCATACTGCGGATATACAGGATGTGTCACTTTGCGTGACCGAGGATGACACGCACTACATCCCTAACTCGGTTTGTGAACAGTACATGTTCCAGTTCCGTGGGACACCCAGTGATATCGAATACCTGGAAAACGGAGCTGGAATCGCCTTCTTTTTCGGCATAGAAGATCAGGAGATGCGCCGACGCGTTATGTCTTTTTTCCTGGAGAATGGGCTCTCCATCAACAAGCCATCAGCCATTGATGGCCTGCCCCCTCTCCATGCCGCGGTCTTGATGAATGATCCCCAGCTTGTTGAGTTTCTGTTGGAGCATGGAGCTGATCCAACTCAGAAGGATCAGAAGCATGACCTGACGGCATCGAGGTATCTGGAATTGCTGAAACAGAAGAATCCAGAAAGGGATTGGTCTGAAGTTGCCGGTCAACTGGAATCGCAAGGCTGAATTCCCCAGCTTACTCGTCCTATTGATCAACGCCCTGCTGCTCTTTCTCTTCCACCGGATCTCTTCGGTTAATCTTCGGCGGCGGCGCCACCCAGGCTGGAGCCTCTACCCTACCTGCTCATAGAATCGCGGCACCGCTGCTTCCAGTTCATCAATGAACACCTTGTTCCCGGCGAAGCGTCCGGCCAGGTCGATCATGTAGAAGACTTCAAACGTCGAGGGCACGACGTTGGTGGTGTCGGAAATGACCCTTAATTGAGCGTAGCAGGTAATGAGGATGATATAGCTCAAACAGCCAGGAAACGCTTGACGATGCGATTGGGTGCCTTCTCCGGATGAGCGCTCCAGATGCCCCCTGCCACGCAGCCTGTTTCAGGAAAACACTCTGTAACATCCAATCCGCGCCTGCATCCCTATTTTTAACTGAACCCCGGGCAATAGCAGTCCCCGGGTGGAGCGATGGGCCTGCCAGAGCTACGATTATGACTATCAATGAACGATGGACCGTACATCGGTTTCGAGCGAAGAGGTAGCGAATGCTGGGTGGTATTCCCAAGCGCGAGTACGAGGCATGCCGGAACGAGCTGGCTGACAAGACGGCCGTTCTGGACGCCATCCATGAATCGATAGCCACCATTGAGTTCTCGCCGGATGGCATCATCCGTGACGTTAATGATCTCTTCCTGAAAACCGTTGGCTACACGCGCGATCAGGTCATCGGGCAGCACCATCGCATCTTCTGTGCGCCAGAGATCGCCGAGAGCCGGGAGTATCAGCAGTTCTGGCAGTCCCTGCGTGATGGCCGCTCGCATTCAGGCACCTTTCCCCGCAGGACCAGCAGCGGCCAGGATATCTGGTTGGATGCCACCTATTTCCCCATCAAGGGCAGTGATGGCAGAACCTCCAGGGTCATGAAGATGGCCTCGGACGTGACCGAGGAGCACGAGCAGATTCGGAACAAGGAGGCCGTTGCCGAGGCCATGGATCGCTCCCTCGCGGTTATAGAGTTCCATCCCGATGGCACCATCATCAGTGCCAACCAGAATTTCCTCAATGCAGTGGGCTACTCGCTGAGAGAGCTGCAGGGCCAGCACCACCGCATGCTGTGCGATCCGGCGTTCTACGAGGAAAACCCGAATTTCTGGGCGGAACTGGCCCAGGGCCACTACAAGACCGGCCAGTTCAAGCGCCTGCGCGCGGACGGCCGGGAACTCTGGCTCGAAGCCAGCTATAACCCGATTCTGGATGATAAGGGGCGGACCCTGAAGGTCATCAAGTTCGCCAGTGACATTACGGATCGGGTGCAGCAGGCCAACCAGACCCGCCAGGCGGCGGAAGCGGCCTCCAACACGGCGCAGAAGACCGTGGAGATCGCCACCACGGCAGTCAGTTCGCTTGAATCCTCGCGGCGTACCTCCGAGGAGATCAAGCAGGGGGTTGAGGACGCCCGGGCCATGGTCACTGAGTTGAACAGTCAGTCCCAGAACATCGAGCAGATGATCACAACCATTGCCGGTGTGGCGGACCAGACCAACCTGCTGGCGTTGAACGCGGCCATTGAGGCGGCCCGCGCCGGTGAACAGGGGCGCGGTTTTGCGGTGGTGGCGGATGAGGTCCGCAAGCTTGCCGGCAATACCAGTGACTCCACCAAGGAGATCTCCGAAGTCATCCATGGGATCCTGAC
Source organism: Halomonadaceae bacterium KBTZ08 (assembly GCA_048013405.1). Lineage (GTDB taxonomy): Bacteria > Pseudomonadota > Gammaproteobacteria > Pseudomonadales > Oleiphilaceae > Halospina. The sequence goes on along the minus strand of CP182108.1, from coordinate 3,412,061 downwards.
GCAGACGAACAACGTGGTCTCACGGATTGAGAAGGTCGCCGAGCAGACCCGGAGCGGTGAAGAGCAGGTGATCGACGCTGAGACGATCGTCGGGGATATTCTGAAGGAAGCACGGAGCCTGCAGGACTCCATTAACGCCTTGAGCGGGTAGACCGTGCTCCCGGCCCATCACTCCGCCCTGGCCTTCAGTTCATCCAGCAGCTGATCCTTGCGCTCCCAGAGCCCTTCCTGCCATTCCTTGACCTGCTGGCGATGGGATCCGTCCTCGCGATCATCGCCGCCCCGCAGATGCTCCGGGATGGGCACCTGCTCCACGCGGATGACGATGTGGGTGACCCGCCCGCACATGAATTCCCAGAGCCCGGGTCGCCCGTTCGGGTAGGCAATGGTGATATCAAGCATCGTGGAGAGCGTGTCGCCCATGGCTTCCAGGACGAAGGCGGTCCCGCCGGCCTTGGGGCGCAGCAGATGCTTGTAGGGGGATTGCTGGGCGGCATGCTTCGCCGGGGTGAAGCGCGTGCCTTCCGGGAAGTTCATGACGCTGACCGGGGTGTATTTGAATTTCTCGCAGGCACGCTGGGTGGCCTTCATGTCCTCACCGCGTTTCTCCGGGTGCTTTTCCAGGTATTCCCGGGAATAGCGCTTCATGAACGGGAAGTCCAGCCCCCACCAGGCCAGCCCGATCACCGGTACCCAGATGAGCTCTTGCTTGAGGAAGAACTTCAGGAATGGAATGCGCCGGTTGAAGATGTGCTGCAGCGCGAAAATATCCACCCAGCTTTGATGGTTGGACATGACCAGGTACCAGCCCTCCCGGCTCAGCCCTTCCAGCCCCGAGACGTCCCAGGTGGTGCGGTGGGCCAGGCGCATCCAGCCACTGTTGCAGGCCACCCAGCACTGGGAGATCCAGATGATGAGCCGGGTACAGAACACCCGCCACCCGCGGATGGGGATAATCAGCTTCAGAATCGCGGGAATGTAGAGCAGCACGCACCAGAAGACGGTGTTCACCGCAAGCAGCAGCGAGTTCAGTACCCCGAGCAGGGGTTTCGGCAGGAGATTGAGCATGGATATGAAACGCCAACCAGTTTTTAAGGCGTCCATTGTTTGTGGCGTCTGGCTATAGATCAATGGGCATCGAGTCATGCGTTCCACTTTCCGCAGTCCTCTTGCATCGCAAGGCGTGGGCGCCGCGGACCAGTACTACGAGCAGGTCCGGCCAGCACGAACCTGGCACTGGCCACACGCGGCTGCAGCCCGGTGGGACAGCTCTGATTCGAGCCATGAGCCGAAAAAACCTCTTATTCGGCTCGCAGGATGAGCCGAATAAGTGCCATAATCGGCTCATTGGCCCATGAAACAGCGACTTCCTCATGCCGACGCCGGAAAACAGCACCTATCAGTGGATCTGGCAGAGCCCGGATTGGCCCGAGTTCGACTGGGACACCTCCGTCACTGCCCTTATCCGTGATATCCAGAAACAGATAGGCCAGCTGTTGGGCAAAGCGAGTGTGCTGGAGGACACCGGCAAAGAGACAATGCTCGACACCCTTTTGCACAACATCCTCGCCTCTTCCGCTATCGAGGGAGAGCGGTTGGATGCTCTCTCAGTGAAATCATCATTGGCCAACCGGCTGGGCGTCACTCACGAACAACAGTATCCGACCTCAGCGCGGAGCGAGGGCATAGCGGATATGATGCTTGATGCCATTGATAACCGTCATGAGGACCTGACACTGGAACGATTACTCCAATGGCACCGCTGGCTCTTCCCGGAACCACCACGTATTGGGCCCAGGATCGCTATAGGCTCGCTGAGGGATGAGGAGATGGAGGTGGTTTCCTGGCGCGGTGCCGACCGCAGGCGCATCCACTTCATAGCCCCGCCCCCGCACAGGCTGGAGCGGGAAGTTAACAACTTCCTTAACTGGTTCAATGAGTCGCGGGATCAGGACACCATCGAGCCACTTGAGCGGGCAGCGCTCGCCCACCTGTGGTTTGTCACGATCCACCCTTTCGACGACGGCAATGGGCGGATCACCCGGGCGATCACCGATCTGGCACTGGCGCAGGCAGACGATCACAGCATTCGCCTTTATGCCATGTCCGAAGCGATCCTGGATAACCGCAAGGGGTACTACGATATTCTGGAGAACACACAACGGAACGGACTTGATATCTCTCCCTGGATGACCTGGTTCATGAAGACGCTTTCCGAGGCGCTGGACCAGGCCCAAGTTGCCATTGACCGGACCCTCCAAAAAGCGAGGTTCTGGCAGAGATTTGAAAATGTCGAGTTGAACAGCAGCCAGCAAAAACTACTGAACCGTCTATTGGAGGGTGGGCCAGACAACTTTGAGGATGGCATCAGCGCAGCGAAATATCAGAAACTCGCAAAAGTCAGCAAGGCAACGGCAACCCGCCATCTGAGCGATCTGGCGCAGAAAGGGTGTCTGGAAAAGCTCCCGGAGGGGGGTCGCAGCACCCGGTACCATTTGCCAGGGTGTTATCGACCATGGCGCCAATCAGCGGGCGCGGAGTAATTACTGCCCGGCGCCGGACTTGGTGCCCTGGGCGTTGCGCTCCAGCAGGTCTTCGAAATATCGCCCTTCACCTCGGCATCCAGCATGACCCAGTTCTCGGCGTCGATCATGTCGATCAGCCGCGCCAGTTTGGCGGGGTCCTGGATCTTGTTCTGGGCCTTGGTGAAGATCTGCCCGAGCATGTGACAGAAGTTCCAGATCCTGGAGCCGAGTTATTCAGCATTCATTCTGTATCGTCCGACTGGTTTGAAGGTTCCGTTGCCAGCAGGTTCACCACGAGCCGCACCATCAGGTCCTTCGCCTTGGGGTCGCTCTCAGCGATCAACAGGGTCAGAGCCGTTAGGCCCTTATCGTCCAGCGACAGGCGCACCCCCTCCTGCCGGAGATAGAGGAGGAACAGGAAGGCACCCGAGCGCTTGTTGCCATCCGAAAAGGGGTGGTTCTTGATGACAAAATACAGAAGATGGGCGGCCCGTTCTTCCCGGGTCTTATAAAGCGGCTCCCCGAACATGCTCTGTTCCAGGTTGCCCAGGATGGACGCAAGCCCATCGCCCAGGTCCCGGGCGAACAGCTCGCTGGCCTCACCACGCTCGCGCAGCTCCCCAGCCAGGGCATCCAGGGCACGACGGGCTTCATCGAAGTTCAAAACACCACGCGCCGGCCGCGCTCCCGCCGGAATACCCAGTTCACCCTCGTCATAATCCAGAAGCAGGCGCCAGGTGCGTGCGTAGCCCAGGATCAGCCCCACCACCTCCTGACCAACATCGGAGACCAGTGCCTGCTTGGTCAGGGTCTGCCCAAGCAGTTCCACAGCCTGCTGTAGCTCCTCAAGGCCCTGCTGGGCCAGGCGGTGGTCGTTCAGGGTGTAGCCCTGAGTAAGGTGTTCGCGGAGGATGCGGGTGGCCCATTGGCGGAAGCGGGTGGCCCGGGTGGAGTTGACGCGATAGCCTACGGAAATAATCGCGTCCAGATTGTAGTGCTCTACCTGATAGGTCTTGCCATCGGCAGCAGTTGTTGCATTTTTTGCAACAACTGAATTGCGGTCCAACTCTCCGGATTTGAAGATGTTCCGCATGTGCCGAGAGATTACTTGGCAAGCCCCCGATACAGTAGACGCCTGGGTGTCGGTCAGTCGGGCGAATCCGGCTCAAGCCGTTAAGATGGGGTTCGTGGACCGCTTACTCTTCAGCTACACCTTTGAAAGTGTCAATGGCCATCTATTTTGACCCACCTTTGGCCAATAAAATTGACCCACCCTTCATAGTCTAGGTCTTGGTTTTCTGCTTCAGCCGATAGCTTTCTCCTCCCAGCATAAAGATGTGTGAATGGTGGATGACCCGGTCGATGACCGGTACCGCCACGTTGTCGTCGTGGAAGAACTCGCCCCAGCTGGTGAAGTCCTTGTTGGTGGTCAGGATGATCGAGCGGTACTCGTACAGGCTGTTGATCAGCTGGAACAGGTTGTACCTTGCCTGGCGGGTCATCGGCAGATAGCCCAGCTCATCGATGATCAACAGGTCGTACTTGGCCAGCTGGCTGACCCGCTTTTTGAGCTCGCCCTTCATCTCGGCCAGCTCCAGCTCTTCGACCAGATCCAGGGCGTTGCGGAACAGGACTCGGTAGCCGGCCTCCACGGCCTTGTGGCCGATGCCGATGGCCAGGTGGGTCTTGCCCACGCCGGGCGGGCCGATGAACACCAGGTTGTTGCGCTCATCGATGAACTGGAAGTCCAGCAGGGCGTTGACCTGGCGCTTGGTGATGGTGGTCTGGTAGCGGTAATCGAACCCCTCCAGGTGCTTCTCGGCGGGGAAGGCCGCCATCTTGCGGTTGCGCCGGATCCGCTTGTCCTGTCGCTGGATCAGCTCGTGTTCGGCAAGCCGGTCGGCGAAGCTCAGATACGACATCTCGTTAGCCTCCGCTTGCGCCAACAGGTTTGTCAGTTCGTCCGCCGCCGCGCTCAGGCGCAGGCTGCGGTAACGGGCCACGGTCTGTTCAAGCTGGCTCATGGGTCACCTCCTGGCCGCTGGAGTGGCCAAGCTGCTGGTAAGCGCTCAGATCCAGTGCCTGACCGGCCCCCGGAACCGGTTCCGGCTCTCGCTGGCGCTGGGTGGCCGCCTCGGCCGCCTCCAGATAGCGTCTCAAACGCGTGGCGGTCATGCCGGGGCGATCGGCCACCGTCATGATCAACTGTGGATCCACAGGGGCGTGGTGGCTGAGCAGCTCCCTGGCCGCCACCAGCTGATCCTTGTAAATCCGGGGCCCGGAGCGTTTGAGTTGCTGGCACAATCTCTGCCCTGTCTCTTGGCCGACCTGTTCACGGATGTCGGCTTCCAGCTTATCCAGACGTTGCTCATGATCCCGATAGTGGTGGTTGTTCTTGATGATCCGCCCTTTGTCGGCGGACAGGGTGTGACTGGCAATAACGTCGCCCGTACTCAGATCGCTGATGTGGAGCTGGCCGTCGTCGGAGGCCACAACGCCCACCCGCGCCTGTTGCCAGGCCATGGGCACCGAGTACTTATTGGCCTTCCACGCGATCAGGCCTGTCTTGTCGGCGCGGCGGGTCTCGCGGGCCACCGACTGCACGCAAGCCGGTGCGAGATAGGCCTTCAGGTGCTGACGTTCGTCGCGCTCAAAGCGCTCCCGGGGCGCTTCCCCGGTGGTGCCGTGGATCCGCACATTGGCCACGCTCTCAAGCCAGTCCTGCACGTGCTCGCGCACATGCGCCTGATCCCGGAAGACTTCCCCGTAGAGACAATCCTGCTTGACGTAGTTCACGCCGGACTCCACCTTGCCCTTGCTCTCCGGGTCATAGCCTTCACAGGCATGGATCCGGTACCCGGCCGCAGTGGCGTACTCGTGGAAGCGCTGGTTGAGGGTGAGCTCGCGGTACTGTTCGTTGATCACCACCAGCTTGGTCTGATCGTAAACGCACTCCTCGGGAAGGCCGCCGAAGTAACGCAGAGCCTCATCGTGGAGCTGGATAAAGGTCTGCGTATCCAGCGGGCGAAAGGCCAGGCCCACGTACATCAACCGCGAGTAGGACAGCACGAACACCACAAAGTGCAGCGTGCGCTGTTCCCCACCGATCACCACCCCGCGCAACTCACCGGGATCCACCTGGCACTGAACCCCCGCCACATCGTCCACGATGGGCTCATAGTAGCGCAGCTGGGCCACAGCCACTTCGTCCTTGAGTGTGTGCACGTAGCGGCGTATGGAGCGATCCGAGACCGGCAGGTCGCCGACCTTGGCCCGAAGCTTACGGGCAATCTTGACGGCACTGAGCTTGGGAAACTCGCCCAATAAATAAACGAGATAATCCCGGTAATCATCCAGTCGCTTGGTACGGGCGGGATCGTCCAGTTGGTGACCGATCGCGCTCTCGTCCATGCGCAGGTACTTGCGAACGGTGTTGCGGGATACGCCCAGCTCCTGGCTGATGGCGCGGATCGACAGGCCCTGGCCGTTGTCGTGCAATGCCTTGATCTTGTGTATCACAACCCACTCCTTCACTGACATGCCCTCGGCCATTAACAAAAGCGGAGGACAGTAGCTGGTTCTGTGGCCTGACGGCCACCCGGAGGTGGGTCAAAATTAATGGCCAGTAGTGGGTCATTTTAATTGGCCACTAACAGAAAGCATCCCAAAGGTTTGACAATGACACCTTAGCGGGGTAGTTTTCAGGCTGCACTGGATGCAGCACTGCTCCAGAGTGAGGACTTTATTATCAGGGAAGGTAAAGCATGGAAAGCCACTCCCATCTATCCCCCAGCACGGTATATTCCACAATCTGCCAAAGACTGCTGGTGCGCCGCCTTCCTGAAGACACAAGCCGAGACCAACTTGCGGTATGGGATCACCGATCAGCCAATAGCAATTAAGGACCGATTCATGGCTAGCCGAGTTCATCTAAAGCAGTTCACCGAGGACGAGCTGATTCTCGACGAACAAGAAACGATCGAGATGCTGAAGTTCTTTTTCAGGAACAAGCACAACATGATCGAACAGATGCATGTTGATAATGACCTTCGTGAGTTCGCTCAGGGTCTCCTCGTCGAGGCGGTGGATGCCTCGTATTCGTTCGGGTTCATAGAAATCCTGTTCAAGTCCTTTCTGAGCCCGAGGCCCAACATCAGGAAGATTCTCAAGAAATTCGGGAAGAAGGCCGCCAAGCACTGGTTCAAGCACGCGACAGCACGTGATCTGACCAAGATCGAAATATACGAACGTGTGCGTGAACGGTTGGCTCTGAACTTCCGTCCAGTATTGCGTATGCACTACAACGGCACCGCCGGTAACCTCAAAGTCAATGGGGCCTTTTTAGCCTACACAGCTGGGGGCGGCCCGCGGACAGTCGAAAGAGTCTGGAAGCTGACATGAAAAAGATTGCCGTCTCGCTGATCGCGATAGTACTGACTCTGTACGCGACCCTAATGGTCTGGTACCTGGAGACATCCAACATTGAATATGTCTCCCTGTGTGTCACCCACCCGGAAGGGGATTACGTCCCACAGCCGGTGTGTGAATACTATCTCTTCAATTTTCGCGGTACCGAGGAGGACATAGAGTTCCTGGAGCAAGGCAACGGCCTGTCGTTTTTCTTTGGCGTCGAAGACCGTCAGATGCGACGGCGCCTGATGAGGTTTTTTCTGGAGCAAGGCATTTCCATTCACCAACCTTCCGAGGTCCATGGGCTGCCACCGCTACATACGGCCGTGTTGATGAATGAGCCACGGATCGTCGAATTCCTGCTCGAAAACGGGGCCGATCCCGACCAGCGCGACCTCAAACACGAACTTACAGTACCGGAATACGTGGACTTACTTCGCGGCAAAAACCCTCAAGAGGATCGCTCGAAGATTGAGCAGATTCTGAAAAACCAAGCGTGAACCATGTTCCAGGGCGGGTCTATTCGACCCGCCACGTTTCCGTTAGCGTCTAAAGCTTCCTAGACACTTCATCTCACGCATCCCCTACTCCGCAGCCATATCCCCAGCCTCCCCGGATTCATCTTCCTCACCTTTCTCAACCTTGACCAGCTTCTCTCCATGCGCAAAAGCGCGGGCTTGACCCAGCAGGAGCTTGCCGAACGCATGGGTACGCAGAAATCCAACGTGAGCAGGTTGGAGCACGGACGGAGCAACCCGAGCTGGAAGATGCTCACCCGCTATGCGCATGCCTGTGGTTATGAACTAAAGCTGACTGCACTGGAGCGCTCAGCGTAACCGCTCCAGTGTCCCTTTGAATGGCACCCTCAATCAACAAACCCGCGTACGGCATACGCTGCCTGGGGCCCAGCCCACCTCAAAAACAGAACACCCAGGGCAACAGCACTTCGCCATAGCCCCAGAGAATGACCGTAATCGCGAGCAGTACCTCCAGAACCAGCACGCCGATGGCGAGGGTGGTGCTCGAGACGATGAAGCCCTCCTTGGAGCTGATGCCGAGAAAATACGGAATGCCCAGATACAGCAGGTAGGCGGTAAGGCACAGCCCCACCGTGCCGGCCAGCAGGCACAGCCACACCAGCGGATAGACCGCCACCAGCCCGCTCAGGAACAGCGGGGTGGCGATGTAGCCGGCGAAGACAACGCAACGACGGCGGCTGGGGGGAGCGGCGTAGCGCTGGGCCAGCCAGTGGATAACGCTGCCGACCAGGAACACGGCGCCCAGGATCGCGATGTAGAAAGCGGCGCCGGCGTAGAAGGCGCTCCACAGATCCAGCTTGATAAAGGCGTGGTCCCCGCCAAAGCCCCAGCCGACCTGCGTCGTCCCGATAAAGGCGCAGAGCACCGGGATGGCCGCCATGAGCAGAACGTGGTGCGCATAGAAGTGCGGGACGGTTTCCTGTTCTTCGTCGATCTGGGTCCATTCTTTCCGCGGATGGACCAATAATCCCCAAACGTGCGTCAGCATAAACACCTTCCTTGAAAATCACAGCTTGCCCACGGCCACTACCGTTCAGCGTGGACGCGGCTTACATCAGGTTGAGGTCCAGGTGGTACATGATCCACAGCGAGCCGCCCACCACGAGCACCAGGATGACCGTGGTGAAGAAGATGAAGGCCCCGGAATCGCGCCCCTCTTCGGTCTTCAGGTTAAGGTGCATGAACAGCACCAGCTGCAGCAGCACCTGGAGGGCGGCGGCTGCGGAAATGACGATCATGACCAGTGTCTCGTTGAGACCGCCACTCATCACCAGACCGAAGGGGATCACCGTCAGGATGATCGACAACACCAGCCCCAGAACGTAGGAGCGGACGCTGCCGTGACTGTGGCTGTCTTGGGATGATTCACTCATTGTTACAGGGCTCCCATCAGATAGACGAAGCTGAAGACACAGATCCAGACAATGTCCAGAAAGTGCCAGAACAGGCTCAGGCACATCACCCGGGGGCGCGTCATGTGGTTCAGGCCCTTGGTGGGCAGCTGCACGAACATCACCGCCATCCAGATGAGGCCGAAGGTCACGTGCAGGCCGTGGGTGCCGACCAGCGCGAAGAAGGAGGACAGGAAGGCACTGCGATCCGGCCCAAAGCCTTCACTGATCAGGTGATGGAACTCGTACACTTCCATGCCCACGAACGCAGCGCCAAGCAGGAAGGTGGCGATGAGCCAGCCCATCAGCTGACCCAGCCGGTCGCGCTGCATGGCCAGCACGCCCATACCGTAGGTGAAACTGCTGAACAGCAGCAGGAAAGTCTCCACCAGCACGAAGTCCAGTTCAAAAATGTCCGTCGTGCCCGGACCCCCGGCGGTGGCGTTGTGCAGCACCCCGTAGGTGGCGAACAGCGAACCGAAGATGATCAGGTCGCTCATCAGGTAGAGCCAGAAGCCGAACACCGTCATGTCGCCGGGATCGGGATGGTCGTGGTGATTGTCTATTACATCGCTCGTCATGGTCATGCCCGAATGGTTGCCTGTTGATAGTGCCGGGTCTCAATGGCTCTCACCTCGTCCACCGGCACGTGATAATCAATGTCGTCATTGAACACGCGCATCAGGAACGCAACGAAGATGCCGATCGCGCCGGCGCCAGCCATCCACCAGATGTGCCACACCAGAGCGAAACCAAACACGATGCTGAAGAACCCGATCAGCGGTCCCGCAACGGTATTGCGCGGCATGTGGATCTCCTCGTAAGTGGTCTCTTCCGGAGACGGTCGCGGCAGGGTACCGCCATTGCGCTGCTTCAGTTCCCAGACGTGGTCGATGCTCTCCACCTCCGGCAGGTGCGCAAAGTTGTAGAACGGGGGAGGGGATGACATGCCCCATTCCAGGGTGCGCCCATTCCAGGGGTCGCCCGTGAGGTCCGCACGCTGTTTGCGGTCACGGATGCTCACGTAAAACTGGATGACCGTGCAGAGAATGCCGCACATGATGATGACGGCCCCGATGAACGCCACGATCATCAGCGGCTGCCACTGCGCCTGGTCGTAGGACTGCATGCGCCGGACCGCCCCGAAGAACGCCAATGCGTAGAGTGGCATGAAGGCCACGTAGAAGCCGATGATCCAGCACCAGAACGAGCGTTTGCCCCACTTTTCGTCCAGCGTGAAGCCGAAGGCCTTCGGGAACCAGAAGGTCAGCCCGGCCAACATGCCGAACACCACGCCGCCGATGATGACGTTGTGGAAGTGGGCGATGACGAACAGGCTGTTGTGAAGGACGAAGTTGGCCGCTGGAACCGCCAGCATGACGCCCGTCATGCCGCCGAGGGTGAAGGTGATGATGAACCCGAGCGTCCAGAGGATCGGCGAGGTGAACTCAATCCGCCCGCGGAACATGGTGAACAGCCAGTTGAAGATCTTCACGCCGGTCGGTACGGCGATGACCATTGTCATGATCCCGAAGAAGGCATTGACGTCGGCGCCCGCGCCCATCGTGAAGAAGTGATGGAGCCACACCAGGAACGACAGCACACCAATGCTGAGGGTGGCCCAGACCATGGTGTTGTAGCCGAACAGGCGCTTCTTCGAGAAGGTGGAGGTGACTTCCGAGAATACGCCGAACGCGGGCAGGATCAGGATGTACACCTCGGGATGGCCCCAGGCCCAGATGAGGTTGACGTACATCATCATGTTGCCGCCCAGGGTGTTGGTGAAGAAGTGGAAATCCAGGTAACGGTCCAGGGTCAGCAGCCCGATGGTGGCCGTCAGGATCGGGAAGGAGGCGATGATCAGGACGTTCGCCACCAGCGAGGTCCACGTGAAGACCGGCATCCGGAACAGCGTCATGCCCTTGGTGCGCATCTTCATGATGGTCACGAAGAAGTTGATGCCGGTCAGCGTGGTCCCGAGGCCGGAGATCTGTAAGGCCCAGATCCAGTAGTCCACCCCGACCCCGGGACTGTAGCTGGTCTCCGACAGGGGCGCGTAGGCCAGCCAGCCGGTCTTGGCGAACTCCCCGACGAACAGCGAGAGGTTGACCAACACGACGCCGGCGGCGAACAGCCAGAAGCTGAGATTGTTCAGGAACGGAAACGCCACGTCGCGGGCACCGATCTGAAGCGGCACCACCAGGTTCATCAGGCCGATGATCATCGGCATCGCGACGAAAAAGATCATGATCACGCCGTGGGCGGTAAAGATCTGATCGTAGTGCTCAGGCGGCAGGTAGCCCTCGGCGCCGCCGGCCGCCATGGCCTGCTGGGCACGCATCATGATCGCGTCCGAGAACCCCCTCAGCAGCATCACCAACGCCACCAGGAAATACATGATGCCCAGCTTCTTGTGGTCGACGGAGGTAATCCATTCGTTCCACAGGTACAGCCATTTGCGATGGAACGTGACCCAGCCGACCAGAAAGGCGCCGACCAGCGCCATAACCACGACCACCGACATGATGATCGGCTCGTGGTAGGGAATGGCCTCAAGACTCAGTTTTCCCAGCATGTCGTTACTCCACTGCCTCGTCGGTGTGGCCGCCCTCATGCGCTTGGCCCGCCATCTCGGGGGCTTTGCGGAAGCGGTCCAGAATGTCGCCGTACAGCCCTTCGGAAATGTCCGAGTAGTACTGCACCGGTGCGTCATGGCTCGGTTTGGCCAGGGCGTTGTATTCCGTCGGGTAGGTCAACGTTCCGGACGCGTCCTTCACCGTCCGGACCCACTCCCTGAAGCCGCTTTCAGATAGGGCGCGGGACTGGAACGTCATCCCCGAAAAGCCGGCGCCACTGTAGTTGGTGGAGCGCCCCTCGAAGGTGCCCTTCTCGTTGGCAATCAGGTTGAGGTTGGCGTCCATTCCTGCCATCGCGTAGATCTGGGTGCCCAGCGCGGGAATGAAGAAGGCATTCATTACGGAACCAGAGGTGACGCGGAAATGGATGGGGCGATCTTCAGGGAAGGCCACCTCGTTCACCGTCGCGATCTGTTGGTCCGGGTAAATGAACAGCCATTTCCAGTCCAGCGAGACGGCCTGGATCTCCAGCGCGTCCTGCTCGCTGTCCGTCTCGATCGGCTTCATTGGATCCAGACTGTGGGACGTCCAATAGGTGAGGATCGCCAGCACCACGATGATCAGGCACGGGATCAGCCAGACCACGACTTCAATCGCCGTTGAATGGGCCCAATCCGGCCTGTAGGACGCCTCTTTATTGCCCTCGCGGTAGCGCCAGGCAAACACCAACGTCATCACGATTACGGGGACGACGACGATAAGCATGAGGGCGAAGGCGGTCAGGATCAGCACACGCTGCTCTTCCCCCACCTGCCCTTTCGGGTCCATCAGTGCCGAGCTGCAGCCCGACAACACCAATGGCAGGAGACCCAGGAGGATGGCGCCAAAGAGACGCCAGTGACGGTTCTTCCTCATCATGAAACCTCTTTGTGACGGGCCAGACAGCATCTGTATTTACAACCTATTAAATAGGTTGCTATCTTTATAGGTGAAGACTGCCAACTACGGCATGACGGACACCCGGTGCTGTCAACGAAAGGCAGGTGGAAGAAGCCGTTCTCAGACGCTTCGGGTGATGAACGGCCCGTGTTGGCCGATCCCATCCTGAAGAGCCCGAGGCGTGCCCCATGGCCACCTGCTCTCGGGGCGAAAAATTATCATAGGGCGTAATACTCGCGAAACTTGCTTACCAAACGGTAATGGTTTCGCCACTACATGGGCTCAAGGGAGTGGCAGCGCACGGACTGCTGGCCGCCATTGAGGAACGGACTCCGGGCCAGGATCGACCCTGGCCCGGTCAGTCAGCGCCAAAAGTCTCGCTTCTGATCCTGCGCAGGCGCTGCCGATAGGTGGCCTCCCAATCCGGATCCGTGTCACGGCGACCGGCCATTTCAGCTTCGAGGGCCTGCACTCTCCTTTTGTACTCGCGCACCCTGGCCTGCTGTTCGCGTTCCTGCTCCATGCGTTCGGCAATCGCCTGTGCCTTGTCAGTATCAAAGTGTTTTTCCCCTACTTTGATGGCCAGCGAGCGGCGTTCGCTCTCGTCCTCCACCCCCACCAGACGCAGCTCCAGTTCACGGTTATAGCGTTCGCGATCGGTTTCCCCCTGGTTAAGGGTTGCGTAATGCTTGCCCAGTGTCTCGCGACGCAGCTTCTCCACCGCTTCCAGGCGTTGCCGGGGCGTCATGTGCGGCGCCCGCTCCTCCAGGAAGGTGTGATAGCGGTTCCGGTAACGGATCCTGGCATGCTCACGGCCGAACAGCATCCTGGCGGATTCGGCGCCGAAGGCATCCACGCGCAGGTTCCTGATCGAGTCCAGACGTTGGGTCAGTGGCGTATCCCTGGCCATGACGGCACTATCCTGTCTCTCTCGATAGCGCCACCATTGGTCCATGATGGCCCGAACCCGTCCGGCAAACGCCGCATCGCCGTACCCATCCAGAACAGCCTCTAACAACGCTTCACATTCCGGGGGGCTGTCGCACTGCCCTTCCAGGCGGCGAAAGAACCGCCTTAGGTTGCCAGGGTTCTGCTGGTGCCCCTTCAACCGCTTCTGCCAGCGCTCGATGGCGCCCTGGAGCCGGTCCTTCGCGCCCTGGAGGCGTTCATCAGGGGCCGGGCTCACGCTTTGGGTCGGTGCTGGTAAGGGCTTTTCCTGGGCCGCGGAAGGCCCGGCCACTTCCATGGCAACGCCATTGCCCCCTGGCGTCCACCACCACAGAGCCGCCAGGAACGCGCCCAGCACCAGGCCGGGAACAAGCATCAACAGCCGCTCCATAACCTACTCGAACTCAAAGTGGCCAAACACCGGGAAGTGATCCGACAGATCCCAGACTTTCCAGAGATCCTCCGAGACGGAGCGTGGCACGCGCACGTCGTTGACCGACGCCGCCGGCTGGCGGTGGTCCCTCGCCACCAGAACGTAGTCCAGGTATTCCACCTTGTTCGAGGTGCGATCGGCGTTGCGGTTGACCTCGGCGTCGAAGGTGGCCCTGGTATAGCCGGTTGCCCGTGGCATGGTGGCGTTGAGTATGGATTGCATGCGGGCGAAATCCCCCGGGAACTTGCGCTTGTTGACGTTGAAATCACCGCCAAGGATCAGCGCCTCGAAACCGGGTATCTCCTGGTGGTCCGCCAGCTCGCGCATCTGGCGGAACTGGCTCATGCGTGTCTGGCGTGCCTCGTCACTGTCACTGGAAGCGGTATGGGTGCCCATCACATGAAAGGCCTGACCGTCCTTGATGATCTCGGTATAGACCACACCCCGATCCGTTAAACAGTCCGTGCCCACACAGTCCGGGTAGACATGGTATTCGGTATTGACGATGGGATAACGGCTGGCAACGACGACCCCGCCATTGAGCAGGTTGGGATCCGCACCGTCCAGGATCTCGGTCTGATAGGGATATTCATCGGACAGTTCAAGCAGCAGGTCCTCGCTGCGCGCATCGAACGCTTCCTGCAACAGGAGCACATCAGCCCCCTTCAGGAACTGAGGCAACTCATCCAGGCGCTCACCAATGTTATCCGCAATCACCGGTAGCGCCCAGATGTTGTGACTCAGGACCTTGAGCTCGCTGGGTCCGCTAACGGGCTCGGGCTCCGACCGGTTGGTCACGGTGTAGCGAAAGTCGTCATACCCAAAACTGCGGTGCGCCTTGAACGCCAGGATCGACGGGATGGCATCAAAACGGGTATCAAATCGGTGAATGGCCCGGTCGGACACCAGTGGTGCCCCAAATTCCCCGCGCGCGCCATGGCTGATGCGGCTGCCATAGAAAGTTCCCTGCATGACCTGGCGCAGTGTCACGCTGGAGGATTCGCCTTCAACGAGGGTTTCAAAGTGGTAGGTCGCGCCACTTTCAAGCCCGGAAAAGCGGTTGAAGGTAAGCACCCTTTCAGTGGCAAAAGGGGCGATTGCCGTCGTGGTCTGCTCCCATTCGTCACCTTCGGTCAGCTCGTCGCCGTTGCCATGGTGATGCACATCGATTCGCACGGTTTCATGGGTACTGTTGGTCAGATAGATATCGCTGTTGGCCTGGGCCGAGGCCATGGCCACAACGAAGAGGACTGTCGCGCAGGCCCGGATTGTGGTTCGGTTCATGGTCAAGGTCTCCTGATTGTTATTGTTGGGACTGCCCACAAAAGCAACCTAAACCCGGGACGGCTGGACGGAATGTGATCTACTGCCGGTTTCGGATTGTTCCTGTACGCCAGCGCATGGCCCCGCGCGCCAGGAGTCAGCGAGCCGCCCTGTTGCGATACTCGCCCGGCCTCACCCCCGTCCAGCGGCGGAAGGCCCTCTGGAACGCGCTGGCATCGGAAAAGCCGACCAGGAAGGCAACGTCCAGCACACTCAAACGTGCGTCCATGATGAAATTCAGGGCCAGGGTACGGCGAGTGTCGTCAACGAGCGACTGGTAACTAAGACCGGATTCGCGCAGACGCCGCTGCAACTGGCGCCCGGACAGCCCCAGCTGCCCCGCCAGCGCCGCCAGGCTCAGCTCCCCGCCCTTGAGCCGTTCCGTGATCAGGGTCCGCGCCTCCGAGACGACATCATCAACCGATTCAATCTCGCGCACCTGTTTTTCCGCGTAGGCGTCCATCATCGACACGATCCAGGGATCGTGGAGGGGCAACCGGATGTCCAGGTATTGTTGGGGAAAACGCACTTCGACCTGGGGTTGGCCGAAATACACCGGACACTGGAAGAGACGCTCGTGCGCGGCTGTATCCGTCGGCCCGGGGTGGCGGAACATGATGCACTCCGGCGCCAGGTCACGGCCCGTAATCCAGCGCGTGAACGCTACCCAGCTGGCCACGATCGCCTCGGCGAAATGACGGCACACCTGGCGTTCGCCCACATCCCAGACCAGCCTGGCTGGATCCTGGTTGGTCAGGTAGCGGGTCCTGGCGATGGTGCTCACCAGGTTCTCGTAACGCATGTGCCGGAGTGCCCCCTGCTCGAGGGTGGCACAGTTCATGATGGAATAGCCCAGCGCACCGTACTGACCGGGCTTGATCCGTTCACCCACATGGAGGCCAATGTCCGGGTCCGCCAGAATGACCTCGCCATGCTCAAGCATGGCCTCGTAGGTTGTTACGGCCAGCCGGTGGTTGGAATCGTCCAGGATCCGCGGATCAAGACTGAACGTCGCCAGAAGACGCCTGGCATCCTGGCCGCGCGCCTCAAAATAGTTGGTCAAACCGTGCAGGTAGGCGGTGCTGATGGTGAAGCCGGCGCTCGCCATGGCAAAAGCTCCTGCTGTATCCGTACTTGTCAGCTTCCGAGAGATGGATCCTCGAGGGAATGTCGCCACAACCAGCAAGAGCTGGTCCGATTATTCGATTAAAGTCAACTGGTTGCGCCCGCCTTCCTTGGATGCATAGAGCAGCTCGTCCGCGCGCTTGATCATATCGTTAAAGGTATCGCCATAATCGTCGGTGGCGCCGATGCTCACCGTAATGCCCAGGCTGTAATCGGTCAGTTCGACCCCCTTGCTGGCCATCTCTTCCCGGAAGGCATCCAGCTCACCGCGGACAGCATCCAGGGATCGCTCGGCGAACACCACGCCAAACTCCTCCCCGCCAAGCCGTGCCACAAAGCTACCGCTGAAATAGGCTTGCATCCGATCGGCGACCAGCGCGATCACCCGGTCCCCCACCTCATGGCCATAGGAGTCGTTAATGGACTTGAAATGATCGATATCCACCACCGCCACCGTAAACGGATTCAGATGCCGTCGGGCCTCGAGATACTGTTCCCCGCAAACCTCGAAAAGGTGGCGGCGATTGTAGAGCCCCGTCAGGTGATCCCGGATCGCCAGTTCATGTAGCCGCAATCGCGTCTCAAGCACCTCAATGTTCTGCATGATCCGGCAGTGGAACTCCTCCTGTGAGAAAGGCTTGATCAGGAAATCATTGGCCCCGTTCTTGATGAAGCGGGCGGAGAGGCTGGCGTGACCGTGGCCGGACAGGCCAATGATCACCAGATCATCGTACTTGTACTTGTGGCGCAGCAGGCGGATCAGCTCAACCCCATCCATCTCCGGCATATGGTAGTCAACGATCAACAACTTAATGGCCGGGTCGTGCTGGATGCATTGCAGCGCCTCGCGGCCATCAGCCGCCGTGTAAACCTGATACAAGTGATTGCGCAGAAGGTTCCTGATATAGTTGCGCGAGGTCTCTGAGTCGTCGGCCACCAAAACCTTGATTCGCTGGTTACGCTCCAGGCGCTGAATCAGTCGCGCTACGTACCGGTAGGAATGGCGGCCTTCCTTTACCACATAATCCACAATGGGTTTGTTCAGAATATCCTCGCGCCGCCCCTCATCAAAGGTGGCTGTCAGCACAATCGCTGGTACGCCAGCCTTAATCACCGCATCCAGCACTTCCCCATGGGGCGCGTCCGGCAGATGCAGATCCACTATCGCGACGAAATAGTCCTCCGACCGCTGATCAAGCCTCTGCTGAGTCTCGGCGAACGTTCCAACGCTGTCACAGGGCAGGTTCAGCTCCTGTTTCATGAGGTGGCGCAGCACCTTGGTAATCATGGAGCTGTCTTCAATGAGAAGGATGGTGCCGCTGTTTGCCATAGCGCCGGACCTGGGAGTTTCGGCAACCAGTCACCCCCAGGGTTTGGGGATTTGGGTCGCAATGTCGCTTTAAGGATGGCAAGCCGCATGGAGCCAGCAATTGTTCAACCCTACCGTGCATTGCCGCCCGAGTAACCATCAGTTTAGCCGATCAGACAAATTACTCCAGTGGCATCACCAGCCGCAGCAACACGCAGTGACACGCCCCGCCCCCCCCTAAAGGGGCCACAAGAGACACATTGAATCGGCTTAGAACCGGTGTTTCTGGAAGGGCACAAACTAGACGGTTGTTTGAGTTGGTGAGCCAACATCACGAACGGCTGAGCGGATAAGGAGCATCCCCTTACAGCTCTAGACGTCATTCAGCACAACCACATAGACAGTGTAGGCAACGGTTGTCGCGAGCGGCAGCAAATGCAGCCAGTAGGCTCTTCCGCTCGCACCCATGGAATAGAAGATGATCAGCACGAACCCGGTCAACGCAGGTATGGCGGGAACCCCCTTCAGAGAGAAGTCCAGGATCGCGTTATGGATCGGCGCTTTGCCGTCTGCCAGCCCCAGGGAGGTGGCGGAGAAGACAACGAAGAGCAATGCCCAAAAGGCATGCAGTCCCTGTAGAACAGCGCCTGCGAGCGTCCAGCCCAGAGACATGGTTCAGAAACCTCCCTATTACAGGTTTGCATTCCCTGGCATAACGCGCCTATGGCTCCCCGCCCCAGGCCAACGAGCTGGGCCTGATCCATAAACAAGGGTAAAGGCACGATGATGCGATTGCTGAATGGTGCCAGTCCCTCCTGGCCGTACCACCACTGAAGCAGGTGGCGCACCCCCTCCGCGTCCATGCAAGCAGCATCCGTGCAAGGGGGGTGATCATCCGTTGATGTTAATGGTAACAATACCGCCCTTGAGTCCTTCCTGCTATAGGACATTTGCCAGGCAGCGTGTAGGAAAAAACGCACATGATGAAGGGCGCGGATTGCCGGTGAAGACGTCAACCTGCCAACGTTGCCCCCTCATGCTGCTGGACTTGCCGACTCTAAAACGGTACAAGTTCGTCAGGAAGGACAGAAGCGGAAGAGGCAACCATGTCGGAAGTCAGGGATATGCGGTTGATGATCGAGGCCGGCCAGCCGGTGATCGTCATCGAGTCACGCGACGAAGCGCGAGTGGTCAAACTGATTGGCGAACTGGCGCTCAAGAAGCGCTCGGGCGCCATGCAGTGGACCTGCACCGATGGCCTTAGGCGGCTCGGTTATGGGCTGGAGCCGAGCAGTGACGAGGACGAGGATTACACCGATCCGGAAGACGCACTCGACTACATCAAGAAGGATACGGGCGGGCACTGCATCTACGTCCTGTGTGACATCGCGCCCTACTTCGAACGCTCGCCCAAGCTGGAGCGCCAGATCAAGGACGTTGCTCTGGCCTACGAACGGCTCGGGCATACGCTGGTGCTGTTGGGCCACTCGGTCAGTATCCCGGCGTCGATCCAGCACCTGTGCACGAAGCTGGCGATGCGCATGCCCACCGAACGGGAACTGCTCACCATTATCCGCGAGGAGGCCCGCCAATGGCAGCTCAACCACGGTGCGGACAAGGTCCGTACGGAGCGCCGCGCCCTGGAGCAGCTGATCCAGAACCTGAAGGGACTGAGCTTCAGCGAGGCCCGCCGGCTGGCGCGTGGGGCCATTGTGAATGACGGTGCCATTACCACGGACGACGTCCCTGAAGTAAGCAAGGCAAAATTCGAGCTGATGGGCATGGATGCGGTGCTCAGCTACGAATACGACACGGCCCAGTTCGCCGAGGTCGGCGGCCTCTCGGAGCTCAAGACCTGGATCCAGCGCCGCCGCAACGCGTTCAGCCAGAATGACGATGCACAGGCACTGGAGCCGCCCAAAGGCGTGATGCTGCTTGGCGTTCAGGGCAGCGGCAAGAGCCTCGCGGCCAAGGCAACCGCGGGACTGTTGGGGGCACCATTGCTGCGGCTGGATTTCGGGGCACTGTTCAACAAGTTCGTGGGTGAGTCTGAAAAGAACATGCGGGAGGCGCTGCAGCTGGCGGAGACGATGGCGCCCTGCGTGCTGTGGATGGACGAGATCGAAAAGGGCATGGGCCAGGAGGATCAGGACAACGGCACCTCCAAGCGCCTTCTGGGTACCCTTCTGACGTGGATGGCGGAAAACGAGGAGGCTGTCTTCGTGGTGGCCACGTCCAACGATGTCAGCCAACTGCCACCGGAGCTGTTGCGCAAGGGGCGGCTGGACGAGATCTTCTTCGTGGACCTGCCGGATGACACCGTCCGCAAGGATATCGTCAGCATCCACCTGAACAAGCGGGACCTGGATCCCGGCAAGTTCGACCTCCCACGGCTTGCCAGTATGAGCGACGGCTTTTCGGGCGCCGAGATCGAACAGGCGGTGGTGGCCGCCCTCTACCACGCCCACGCGGAGGATCGGTCGATGACCACGGACCTGATCGCCCATGAACTGTCCAATACACAGCCGCTGTCGGTCGTGAAAGAGGAATCCATCGAAGCGCTGCGGGCGTGGGCGAGGGATCGGGCTGTCTGGGCGGACTAGGACTGGCCCGGGCTATAGGATGTATCGACCCTGGGACCAATTCCCAGGCGCAGTGAACTGGACGCGTGCTTTTTTGCCCGCTAAGCTGGCTGGCTTCAGCATCACGCCCCTATTGCGATCAACCAGTTGTAGCCATGCGGCCAATGGAAGCAACCACAAGGAAGTTGGACAGCCGGAGCCACATTGCGACGCCCGAAGGGGTGGCGATCGCTCTGGCACCGGCTGGTCCTGGGGTGCGCGCGGTCGCCTATCTCATCGACCTGCTGATCCGCTCCATCATCTACGTCGCTCTGGGCTTTATCCTGACGTTTGCCGGTCTTTTCGGCAACGGCCTGCTCCTTCTTGCCTATTTCGTGCTGGAATGGCTCTACCCGGTCGTGTTCGAACTCTGGCGCAACGGGACCACTCCTGGTAAGCGCCAGATGAAACTCCGGGTTCTGCATGATGACGGCACCGCCGTCACACTGGGCGGCTCCATGCTACGCAACCTGCTCCGGACGGTGGATATCCTGCCTATTGGTTATGTGGTGGGACTGGTCTCCATGATGGTGAACGGTCAATTCAAGCGCCTGGGCGACCTGGTAGCGGGCACCCTCGTCATCCACGAGCCAGCAGCGGAGGCGCTCGTTCTGGCGGAAACCGCCGGGGTACGCCCGCCCCCCATTGCGTTGAACCGGGACGAGCAGCGAGCCATTATCGATTTCTCCGCGCGCGCCCCGCGCCTCTCTGCTGATCGGCAACGCGAACTGGCCAATAGCCTGTCACCGGTATTGGAGGCCCGGGATGACGAGGCCGTGACCCGCCTCCACCAGATTGCCAGCGGCCTGTCGGGGCGTTCGTCATGAAGCAGGAGATTTTCGAGCAGCGCCACCAGCAGGAATGGGAACGCTTTGAGCAGGACCTGACGGAACTGGAAAAATCCAGGCATCCGGATGCCGACGCTCTGGACAGCTTCCCTGCCCGTTACCGCCAGATGTGCCAACTGCTGGCGATCGCCCAGGAACGCGGCTACCGCACCGACCTGGTGGAGCGCCTCAACGCCCTGGTGTTGCGTGGCCACCATCAGCTGTACCGCTTCAATACCCGCTTCTGGCAACACCTGGTGACCTTCATCCTGGTGGGGTTTCCAGTCCTGGTGCGCCAGGAATGGAAAATGGTGGCCGTCGCATCGGCCGTGTTCGTGCTGCCAGGGCTGCTGTTCTACCTGGCCGTGCTGATTGAGCCCAGCCTCATCTACGGCCTGCTGGATGCGGCCCAGGTTACGAAGATGGAAGACATGTACAACCCCGCCTCCGAGCGTTTCGGCAGCGACCGGGCTTCTGACTCCGACGTGATGATGTTTGGCTACTACATCTACAACAACATTTCGGTGGCATTCCGTTGCTTTGCCAGCGGGCTGGTCTTCATGCTTGGCAGCGTTTTCATGCTGCTGTTCAACGGCTTGTTGTTGGGCGGGGTAGCGGCACACCTGCAGAACCTGGGCTACACCAGTACGTTCTTCCCCTTCGTGATCGGCCACGGCGCCTTCGAGCTGACCGCCATTGCCCTGGCTGGGGCAGCCGGCCTCAAGCTGGGCTACAGCCTGCTGGTTCCCGGCTCGCAAAGCCGTCTTTCAGCCCTGAAGGACGCCGGGCAGACGGCGATCCGGCTGGTGTACGGGGTCATCCTGATGCTGATCATCGCTGCCTTCGTGGAAGCCTTCTGGTCGTCCAACCACGCCGTGACGGATGCCGTGAAGTACGGTGTGGGAACGGCCTGCTGGTTGTTCGTACTGCTTTACCTGACCCGGGCGGGCCGCAGCCATGAAGCTTGAAGCCCTTCGCATTGATGCCCGCCCCATCCGTGCATGGCAGGCGATGGACCTGGGACTGCGCCTGGGCGCCGTCCATTGGGGGCGGCTGTGCCTTCTGTGGCTGCTGATCATGATGCCCTGGGTGCTGCTGGTCGCCTGCCTGCCCATCGGCTGGGCCTGGAAGTCGCTCCTGGTCTGGTGGATGAAACCCATGCCCGAGCAGGCTTTACTGTTCGTACTGAGCCGGGCGGTTTTCGGCGAAATGCCCTCCATCCGGGAGTCACTGGCATCCTTCCCGCGCCTGGCCCGGCCCCAGTTCCTGCAGGCACTCACATGGCGGCGCTTCAGCCCCACCCGGTCAATGGATATGCCGGTGCAACAGCTGGAGGGCCTTTCCGGCAGCCGCCGCCAGAGCCGGCTGGCTGTATTGCATGGGGAACAGGGCACCGCCGCCGGATGGCTGACCATTATTGGCATCCATGTGGAGAGCTTTCTCAGCACCAGCCTGATGATCCTGATGGTATGGCTCATTCCCCCGCAACTGCTGGGCCTGGATGCGTTGATGGGGCTCTGGTCCGTGCAACCACTCTGGTTTTGCCTGAGTGTGCCGGCCATGGCGGCAGTGGCCCCCTTCTATGTGGCCGGTGGGTTTATGCTCTATCTCAACCGGCGCATCCAGCTGGAAGGCTGGGACATTGAGCTGGTCTTCCGGCGCCTGGCCGAACGCCGCTCACCAAGAGCGGGCGCCGGCTTGGCAGCAGTGGTTTTGCTGCTGGGAACCCTGGGCACGGGCTTGCCCCAGACCAGCTGGGCAGCCCAGGAACGCACCCCGGAAGCCGCCCGGGAAACAGTCCAGACCATCATTGACAGCGACGAGGTTACCGACCAGGAAACCATCTGGCTCCCCGAGTTTCTGCTGGAGCCAGACGAGCCCGACCCCGCTGAGCCGCCCAGCTTTGACTTTGAACTGCTGGCCCTGATTCTGGAGCTGCTTGGCTGGGGCCTGCTGATTGTGCTGGTTGTCTGGCTGGTATACCGCTATGCCCACCTGATTCCGGCGCTCAAGGGCCTCCCGCTGCCCGAGCGCAGGCGCAGGACAAAAGACGACGCCTCGCCAGAAACCCTGTTCGGGCTGGATGTGCGCGAGGCCTCCCTGCCAGAGGATGTCGTTAGCGAGGTGCGCGGTCTCTGGCATGCCGGCCAGACACGCGCAGCCCTGGCCCTGCTCTACCGTGGCACCCTGAGCCGACTCCTGTCGCTGTACGCGGTGGAATTCAAACGGGGCGATACCGAAGGGGACTGCCAACGCCGGGTGACCTACCTGCAACAGCAGGACCTGGACCAGTATTTCCGCAGCCTGACCACCGTCTGGCTGCAGCTGGCGTATGCCCACCGGCCGCCCCACCCAGAGCAGGTGGAGCAACTCTGTGAGCAGTGGCCAGCCCTGTTTGAATCACGGCAGGAGCATGCGGATGAATAGGCAGGCATGGCTTTTGACCGTGATCACCATGGTGGTCCTGGTCCTTCTCGGCGGCTGGCTGTGGACGCTGGAATGGAAAGAGCAGGTCATCGACGGCCGCTTCACTGACAAAGCCAACCAGGACCCCTTCCTGGTTGCGGACCGCTTCCTGCAGCAATGGGGCGTCACCTTTGGGAAGGAACGCGGCTTCAGCCGCCTGGATGGCGACAACAACGAACGCCCCATGCCCGGAACCGATGAGACCCTGCTCCTGCTCAACGCCTACGGCCAGCTGTCCGAGCACCGGAGCGATAACCTCCTGGAGTGGGTTGAGCGCGGAGGCCATTTGATCGTCACAGCGGAAAACCCCTTCGTGGGGCTCAGCAGTACCATCCAGACCCCGTTATTCGACCATTTCGGGCTCCGTGTAAAAGAGGCGGAGTCGGGATCGGGCCCCGGCACCAAGGCTGGCCAGGCCTGCGATGACCTCCAGGCGCCCATCACGTTCAGCATGGCGGACGACGAAACCGAACTGCAGATGGCCATGACCGGCGACCGCATCCTGCAAGTTCCAGAAGACCACAAGAGCCGCCAGGTGGCGGATGACTCGGGCCCACGCCTGGTACAGCTGGATGCCGGCAAGGGCCAGGTCACCTTCGTCGCCAGCGCAGCAATCTGGCGCAACGCCTATGTGGGCTGCCATGATCATGCCTACCTGCTGTGGCGGCTCGTGCCGGAGCAGTCAAAGCTGCGCATCCTCCACAACCTGGAAGGGCCTTCACTGTGGGATGCAGTCCAAAACCGTGCCAGCCTGGCGGCCCTCGCTTTTGCAACCGGCATCCTGTTGCTGCTCTGGCACCACGGCGTGCGCTTCGGGCCGGTTCGGGAGTCCGCCAGCCAGCGCCCACGCAGCCTTTTGGAGCATGTGGACGCCGCCGCCCACTTCGCCTGGCGCCACCGTCGCCAGGAGCGGCTCCTGCGGTCCGTACAGCAGGAGGTTGAAGGCCTGGCCGCCCAGGCGATACCCGGTTTCCGGGCCCTGGGGCCGGAAGCACGCCACCAGGCCCTGGCCCATCACGCCGGGCTGGACGAGACCTCGGTAACACGGGCTATGGGCGGCAACCCGACGGATGAACACGCCTTCCTGGCGGCGATGCAAACCCTGAAATCCTTGAGAGAGAGCCTATGAACGAGTCGAACCCAACCGCAATGGAGACCGAGGAGGCCGTGGCGCTGCTGGGACGGGTGCGGGACCAATTGAAGCAGGTATTGGTGGGCCAGGAAACGGTGGTCGACCAGGTGCTCACGGCGTTACTGGCCGGCGGCCACGTTCTGATTGAAGGCGTCCCCGGGCTGGGCAAGACGCTGCTGGTTCAGGCCCTGGCCAAGACATTCAGCGGAGACTTCGCGCGCATCCAGTTCACCCCGGACCTGATGCCCACGGACGTTACAGGCCACACCCTTTACAACATGAACGAAAGCCGGTTCGAGGTACGCAAGGGGCCGGTATTCACCAACCTCCTTCTCGCGGACGAGATCAACCGCGCGCCCGCCAAGACCCAGGCGGCGCTGCTGGAGGTGATGCAGGAGCAACAGGTCACCATCGAAAGCGATCCCTTCCGGGTGGCCGACCCCTTCATGGTACTGGCCACCCAGAACCCCATCGAACAGGAAGGCACCTATCCGCTTCCGGAAGCGGAACTGGACCGCTTCATGTTCAAGGTGTTCATCGACTACCCGGGCGAACAGGAAGAGGTGCAACTGGTCCAGGAGGTCACGGCCAGCGCCGGTCAGCACCAGTACCTGGAACAGGTTGAGCAGCTGATGCAGCCGGACCAGATCCAGCAGTTGCGGGCGCTTACCCGCTCCGTTCAGGTCGACCCGGCCGTTATGGCCTATCTGGTGCGGCTGGTACGCGCCACTCGTGACTGGCGCGGTGTCAACCGGGGTGCCGGGCCCCGTGGCGGCATCTGGCTGGCCTACGCGGCCCGGGCCTACGCGCTGATGGCCGGGCGTGACTTCGTGATCCCGGACGACGTCAAAGCGGTTGCGCGGCCAGTACTGCGCCACCGCCTCCTGCTCAGTGCCGACATGGAGATCGAGGGCGTCCAGCCCGACCAGGTACTGCAGGAGATCCTGGACGAGACCGCCGCGCCGCGCCAATGACACTCAAACGCCTGCGCCCGTCAAAGCGACTGCTCTACGCCTTCCTCGGCTTTTTCATCGCGGGGGCGGTGCTGACGATGCTGTCCTACCTGGCGCCTTCCGCCCATGCCGTGGTGCAGCACCCGGCATTAGCGGTGCTGGGGGCGTTCGGTGTGGTGGCTTTATCGGACGCCTGGCTTTCCCGCCACGCCCCCGCGATCGAGATCCAGCGCCAGATCCCCGCCAGCATGGCGCTGGACCGCTGGACCCCGGTCCGCCTGACGGTCCGCCATGACATGCGGCGTGCGCAGACCATCACCCTCCATGACCATGTTCCCGGCAGTTTTGCCCTTCGCGAGCTGCCTCTGGAGGTGGAACTGGTACCGGGACGACTGAGCCAGGTGCGCTATACCGTCCGCCCTACCCGGCGCGGCGAGATGACACTGGCGGGCACCGAACTGCGCTGCCGGTCCTGGCTGGGGCTATGGGATCGCCAGTACCTTATGGGAGAACGGGAGCAGGTCAGGGTGTTCCCCAATTTCGCGGCAATTGCCGGCTACAACCTGCTGGGCGCGGAAAACCGTGCCAGTGAACTGGGCATCCGCCGCCGCCAGCGCCGGGGCGAAGGCACCGAGTTCCACCAGCTGCGCGACTACCGCGAGGGCGACACACTGCGCCAGATCGACTGGAAGGCAAGCGCCCGGCGGCGGGAACTGATCGCCCGGGAATACCAGCAGGAGAAAGACCAGAACCTTGTCCTGCTTCTGGACACCGGTCGGCGCCTGCAATCCCAGGAAGGCGAGCTGAGCCACTTCGATCACGCCCTCAACTCCGGGCTGATGCTGGCGTATGTAGCCCTCCGCCAGGGGGATGCCGTGGGCATGATGAGCTTCGGTGCCGCCCAGCGCTGGGTGGCACCGGTCAAGGGTACCGCCAGCGTACCGGCCCTGCTGCACCAGTTCTACGATCTCTATGCCGGGCCGCACGCCTCCGACTACCTGCGCGCCGCGGAATCACTGGTTCGCTTCCAGCCCAAGCGCTCCCTGGTGGTGCTGGTCACCAACCTGCGGGACGACGACACCAGTGACGTGCTCCAGGCCATCCGCCTTCTGCGCAAGCGCCACCTGGTCCTGATCGCCTCACTGCGGGAGCCGGCCCTGGACGCCGTACTGGAGGAACCGATCAACGAAATGGAGAACGCCCTGCGTTATGCCGGCACCGTGGAATACCTGGGCCAGCGGCGCCAGACCCATGAGCGCCTGAGTGCTGAAGGGGCCTTCCTGCTGGACACTGCCCCCCAGGCATTGACCACACAGGTCATTAACCGGTACCTCGAAATCAAGGAAGCGGGACTGCTCTAGTCCCGCGCCCTCGGTACGCGCTGTTACTGCATACCGCCCATAAAGCTGATGAACACGCCCATAAGGATGGCGATGACCAGTAGAAGGACCGGAAACAGGCACGCCAGGACCTTGACGCCCGTGGTGTTGGGAACCGGCGGCGGACCGAAGCGGTTGATGCTGGGGGTGCCCGGGGCGAACAACAGGATGAGCATCATGATGAAGTTCGCAAGCGGTACAATCATCAGCAATGCCAGCCAGCCGGTCTTGTCCAGATCGTGCAACCGCTTGATAGCCCAGATAATACCGAGCACAGCCCCGGCAATACTAACCACCGCATTAACCAGACTGAAGATGACACTTACCCCCTCAGAGCCGTCCGATCCCACCATCATGATGAGCGGAATGGCCACAACGGCGTAGGTCACAAGGGTCAAAGCGGTTAAGTAGGCCAGATAGCGCAGACGCCCGATCCGCCCCCTGGGAGAGAAGACTTTGACATCGGCCTGGAGGGCATCCTCCTGCTGCAGGTTGCCCTCGGGCGTTTGATAGGGGTTGGTTGCATCCATTGCATTGTCCTTTTCCGCGTTCATTGAAGTATGAGTATCCTGCATTCAGGAAGGGGGTCAGCTTACTGAAAGCCCCCATAAGGTCAATCCTTGCACCCATGATGCGCCAACCTGAATCCTCAGCACAGTACGCCCTGAATTCGGATCATAAGAGGCCAACGCCACTGAAATCTGGCCGACACGGTGCATTTTCGTTAGCATCGACCGGGCAACGTTGCTTGCTTCAAGGATTCCCCAGCTTAAGGAGATATGAGCATGATGGACTTCAAGATGGGCGACGTCTTCAGCCTGATGGCGAAGACCCTGCCGTTCCTGGTGTTCCGCTTCCTGATCTATTTCGGCATTACGCTGGCCTATGCCATTACCACAGGGGTGGGCGCAGGCCTTGGCTACTTCATTGGTACCATTGGCGACGCACCCGGCACCTACGGCGTCTGGGGTGGCCTCATCGGCTTTGGTATCGTCTCAACGGTTGCCTACCTGTTGCGTGAATACCTGCTTTACATGGTGAAAGCGGGCCATATCGCGGTGCTTGTCGAGCTCCTGGAAGGCAAGGAGTTGCCTGAGGGTCGGGGCCAGATTGACCACGCCCAGACGATCGTGCGTGAGCGCTTTGTCCAGTCCTCAGTCCTGTTCGGGCTCGACCAGTTGATCAAGGGCGTGCTCAAAGCCTTCAACCGCGCCTTTTTCACCATCACCTCCTTCCTCCCGATTCCCGGCCTTGAGGGGATCGCCAAGTTCGTTAATACGGTCATCAACCTGTCACTGACCTATCTCGACGAGGTGATCCTGGCCTACAACATCCGAAACGATGCCGACAACCCCTGGCGTGCCAGCCAGACGGCGCTGATCCTTTACGCCCAGAACTACAAGGCCTTCCTCAAGAACGCGTTCTTCCTGGCCTTGTTCATCTGGGGCACCACCTTCCTGGTCTTCCTGCTGATCCTGGCGCCGGTGGGCGCTCTGGTGTCCCTGTTCCCGGGCATGGCGGGCTCGCTGACCGTTATCGTGACGCTGGTCTTTGCCTGGGGCATCAAGCAGGCCGTTATCGAGCCCATGGGCATGACCGCCCTGATGCAGGTGTTCTTCAAGGTCACCGAGGGTCAGGAACCCGATCCGGACTGGGATGCCAAGCTGAACGAGGTCTCCGACCAGTTCGCGAGTTTCAAGGATAAGGCCCTGTCCTGGGATCGCGAGAAAGGCCAGGAGATGGAAGAAGACGCGCCAGACGCCGGGCCCACCGACAAACAGCAGTCCACTGCGGCTCAAACCAGTACCGAGTGATCCGTGCCACTGGCAACGGGCGCCTGAACAGGAACATTCAACAGAAAGGAGAACACTCAATGCGTAACCGATGGATTCTGGCACTGGGGCTTTCAGCACTTACGGGCATGGCAACCCATGCCGTGGCCCAGCAGGACCCCTTCATTGAGATGATGAAAGCACAATCCAAAGATTCATGCTCCGACCCCGCCCTTTTGGATTGTCTAGGAGTGGATACTGCCACCTGTAAAAAAAGCATGGAGACCACCATTGACACCTGTGCGGACCAGGTTTCCGACCTCAGCACTCAGGCCTTCAGTGAATGCCAAAGGAACAGACTCAGTAGTAAGCTGGGGGTCACCAAAAAGCAGATGAAGGCCTGCGGCGACAAACACGACGACAGCCATGCGCGGAGCCAGCCCCAGTCACCACAGGCGGCCCAGAAGAACGCCAATAAGGCGATGCAGAAGATGGCGAAAGCCGCCCAAAAAGCGGCTGGCAACGTGCCCAAGAGCCGGGTGACCCTGCCTATTTACCCCAATCACGAGGTGCTGGCCCACTACCCGAGCTCAAGCATGATGATGAGCAACGAGGAGACTTTCGGCGAGAATCCGGTTTCCGTCATCAAGCTGACGACTTCCGACTCGCCCTCGGAGGTAATCGCGTTCTACCGGGACAAGCTGAGTGGTTTTGATGAGGCGGGGGATCCCGAGGTTCTGTATACCTTTGCCAAAGGCAACGCCCCGGGTGTAAAGGAGCAAAGCCCCTCCGCCCGAATCAAGGAAATGGCCCAAAAGGAACACGTTTCCATCAGCACCACGGGCGGCAAGACCCATATCGAGATTGGCTATCGCCGCTGAGCCGGCATGGCCCTGCGCTCCCGTTAGCACCTCTGGCCCCAACGGAGCTGGCGGGTAGCAGGCGACATGGGCTGGCGTTGGCATGGACCTTCTCCCTGCCAACGCCAGCGTTCCTCCTGTATCAGGCGTCGCTGTAGATATCCCGGAACATGACGTAATGGGTGATCATCATCACCGGGATCAGCACTATAAACCCAAGGAAGAAGGGGATGGCGGCGACAATGCACAGCCCAATCAGGAGGATACTGAACCACAGCATAGGCAGGATGTTACGCAGGCAGGCAATCAGACTGCTCTTGAGCGCTTCCCCAATGCCGTAGTTACCGAAGAACACCAGCGGGATGGCGAACCAGTAGGCGGCCAGCCACGGAATGAACAGCGCCAGCATGATCAACAGACCCAGAATGGCCCCTGTCCCCATGTCAGCCATCACCCTCTGGGCCGCCGCTTGATCCTCTGGGTTCATCTGCGCCAAAGCGGTAAAGTCCGTAGAGAACAACACGGGCACCAATACCACCACAAACAGGAGCACGCTTACCCCCAGGTTCAGGGCTGCAAGCCCCAGGAGAGGGCCAGTGCGTTCGCGAAAGGCCGCAAAAAGGTCTGGAATCTCCACACCACCGCCTTCCTGCGCACGGTGTGCCATGGCGAGTACGCCAGCGGTTAGAAGTGGACTCAGCAGCATGCTGGCCAGCATCCCGATCATGGGGATCACCTGCACCACCGACACGATGACGATGAACAACAACGCCGCCAGAATCCACGATCCCCAGGCCGGTGCAAACAGCGACCAGGCCTGACTGATCCAGCGCCAACCATGCCCGACTGGCCGGGATCGGGACGCGCCCAGCTGCAGTCCCCCAGAACTCGTGCCCGCCGCTTCTTCTGTGGCGGGTTGGGCATACGCCTCATTACTCATTATCTTGCCTCCCTGTAACGCTTGGTGAACCCTTCTGGTTGAACGGGCGGGCGCCGCCACTGTGACGGTGCGTAAAGAATCAGCGGAAAGCAGGGGTCCTGAACCGAAGCCGCTTCTCTACCCGTCCATGCGTGGTGGGCACTCCCTCCCTCGAATAGACGAGCCTAGAGAAAATAACCCCTGCTAGCAATAGAGGCGCTCCCCTTGCCGGCCTCTAATGGGCACCAGCGCCTGGTTGCGTCTCCCATAGCCGCTTTTCCAGCTCCACAATGGGCAGCACGAGCAGTGCCATGGGAACGAGCACGGCCCAGTACCAGGCGGGCATCGGTGCCGACCCCACCAGGACCTGAAGCCCGGGCATGTAGGTGAATACCAGTTGCAATACCAGCACAATGCCTATGGATTTCCAGACGGCCTGGTTACCCGTAAGGTCCCGCCAGTGTCTCAACCGGCGCTCCAGCAGCCGGGCACTGAGAAGGTAAGCGGCCTCAAACAGCACCAGGGCATTGACGGCCGCGGTACGCGCCACGTCAAGTGAGACGTCAATGCTGCGCAGGGCCCCGTAAAACCCAAAGGTGCCCAGCAGCATCACGACCGATACCAGAAGAATACGCCCCAGAAGCTGGCCGGAGACAATAGGCTCATTGGGTGAGCGTGGATGACGCTGCATCACCTCCTTTCCGGGGGGCTCAAAAGCGAGCGCGAGCCCCAGTGTTGCCGCCGTGACCATGTTCACCCAGAGGATCTGGACCGGGGTCACGGGCAGCTGCATGCCGATCAGCACCGCCGCGATAATGGCCAGTGCCTCGCCGCCATTGGTCGGCAACAGGAACAGCACCGAACGCTTGATGTTGTCGTAAGCGGCCCGTCCAAGGCGCACCGCGGCCGCGATGGAAGCAAAGTTGTCATCGGTGAGCACGATCTCGGCGGCCTCCTTCGCCACCTCCGTGCCTTTCTGGCCCATGGCCACGCCTACATCGGCACGCTTCAGCGCCGGGGCATCATTAACCCCATCCCCGGTCATCGCTACCACGTCACCCCTGGCCTGAAGCGCCTTGACCAGCCGGAGCTTGTGCGCCGGACTGACCCGCGCGAACACATCGGTATCGCTCACCCGCTCGCGCAGCGCCGTTTCATCCAGCGCATCGAGGTCGGTTCCAACCAGGACCCGCTGGCCATCCCCAATCCCCATCTGGGCGCCAATGGCACAGGCGGTTCGGGCGTGATCCCCCGTGATCATCTTCACCCGGATTCCGGCTGACTGGCACTCGGCCACCGCATCCACCGCCTCCTGGCGAGGCGGATCAATGAGTCCCAGAAAGCCCAGCAGGACAAGCCCTTTGTCCGCATCCCCAGGAGCCAGGGATGACAGCTCCCCGGAGACTGGCTTTTGGGCGATGGCAATCACCCGTTGCCCCTGGGCTGCGATCTGCTCCGCCCTTTCGTGCCAGGCGTCGGCATCAATGACATCAACCGTGTCGCCATGGCGCACGTGGCTGCACATGGTCAGCACCTGCTCCGGCGCCCCCTTCACGGCAATACACAGGCCCTCGTCAAAGCGGTTGAGCGTGGCCATATAGCGGTTTTCGGAGGAAAAGGGGATGCTATCGATGCGCGGGGCGGCCTGCGCCTCGCCAGCCGGTTCCAGCCCGGCCTTAAGGGCCAGCGTAACCAGTGCCCCTTCCGTAGGATCGCCCTGGAGCTGCCATTCGCCTTCATCATCCTGTTCCAGTTCGGCTTCATTGCACAGCAACCCACACCGAACCAACGCCTTCACGTCCGGTAATGCGTCAATATCAAGTGCTTCGCCATCACGCTCGATCCGCCCGCTGGGTGCGTAGCCCGTACCGGTGACCTGCGCCTCAGTGGCACAGGTGGCCAGGGTCACGGCGGTCATCTCGTTGCGGGTCAGGGTGCCCGTCTTGTCCGAGCAGATGGTGGTCACCGAGCCCAGTGTTTCCGCGGCGTTCATCCGCCGTATAACAGCCCGGCGCTGGGCCATGGCCTGGACGCCAACAGCCAGGGTGATGGTCATGATCGCGGGCAGCCCCTGGGGAATGGCCGCTACGGCGATGCCCACGGAGGCCAGAAAGGCCTCGGCCACGGGATAGGCCCGCACCAGGGTGGCAAGGCCGAAAACGGCTGCCGCCAGAATCACGATGGCGACGGTCAGGCGCCGCCCGAACGTCCGTATCTGGCGTGTAAGCGGCGTCGCCACCTTCTCGACCCCCGCAAGCATCGAGCTCATCGCGCCAATGGCGGTCTTCGCGCCGGTGGCAACCACAACGCCCTCGCCTTCACCGCTGCGCACCAACGTGCCCGAGTATGCAATGTCGAACCGGTCCCCCAGGGTTGCCTCCGCAGCCACCGGGTCCGACTGTTTCTCCGCCGCTTCGGATTCACCGGTGAGCGCTGCCTCATCAACCAACAGACTACGCACCCTGAGCAGACGAACATCCGCTGGCACCTTGTCTCCGGCTGACAGCAGGACGATATCCCCTGGCACCAGATCCGCAGAATCCACGACCCGGTTGCGCCCGTCACGCCGAGCACGGGCCCTGGGGGACAGCAACCCATGGAGGGCAGCCAGGGCACGCTCGGCCCGCCCTTCCTGAACAAAGCCGATCACGGCATTGATGATGACAATGCCAATAATGGCGGCCGTATCAATCCAGTGGCCCAGAGCGGCCGTGATGCCGGCGGCAACAATCAGCACATAGACCAGTGCATCCTGGAACTGCGCCAGGAAGCGGGCGACAGGCCCCCGCTGGCGTCGGCTCGGGAGCTGATTTGGGCCATAGTGCTGATGCCGGCGGCTGGCTTCCTCGCTCGACAGGCCCTGCGCATCGCTTTCAAAAGCATCAAGGACCGCATCACCTGTTTGTGCGTGGGGTGGGACTTCCTGGGCTCCAGAGCCCGTGCTGGGTGCTTGCTCGTTGGTCACGTTTTCCCGGCGTTTGGTTGGTGGCTTGCCATAGAAACAGACGGCAAGGATCTCACAAGGCCCCCTGTAACGGTGGCGCTCGCTCGGTTCAGCTCCATGCTCTTTCCATTAATACCAACGCCTTATGAACGGCGTCAACGACCCGATCGCGCCACTGGTTCCGGGCGGTACACGGAACCAGCATGGCGTGCGCGTCACAGGGGCGGGCTGTTTGCACCCAGAAGCGTTCAGGGCACGACCACCAATGAATACGGACCATGCGCCGCCAGTCCCCGATCACCGCTCTGGTGCAGGACCGGGCTGCGGCGGCTGATCACCAGTGCCCGGGCTCGGGTGCGCGCCGCGAACGCTGCCAGGGCACTAGCATCGGCCCGGGGCCACGACTCGACTTCCAGCGCCACACCACTGGCAAGGGCCCTGGCCTCCACTTCCTGGCGTTCACCGGCTTCAGGTCCGGTCTCCTGGGTAGCCCATAAGAGCTTCAATGGGCGCCGCTCCGCACGCGCGATCCGCACCCCCGTCTCAAGTGCCTCCTGGGCGCCGTAGGGGGGTTCGTACCAGACCACGATGGGATGGTCTGCCTCGAAAGCAGCCGTTTCGCTGGTAAACAATACCGAACACGGCGCCTCCCCCAGCATGGCTCTGGCTGTACGTCCCAGATGTTCACCGCGACTGGAGGACCAGCCCACCTTGCCCATGGTGACCAGATCCTGCGGCGAGACACTGCTGAGAGCGGCCTCCGGGAGTGAGCCACGCCTGACCTGAAACCCCCAACGCAGCCGCCGCCCCTGAGCCTGGAGCGCCAGATGCTGCTCAAGCTGTTGCGCTTCCCGCTTCAGGCGCCGCTCCAGCGTCTGACTGTCGAGCGGGCGAGTGGCAGCCGAGGTTGCTCCCACTTCCCGGGTAAAGGGCAGCTCCGCCATCTTCAGCAGGTTTTCATCCTCGATGAACAGGCCCTGGAGCTCTATGTCCAGCAACGCGGCAAGGTCGACGGCCGTTTCCAGTGCCACACGGCTCTGGTGGGAACTGTCCAGCAGCACCCATATCCGCTCCATCAATGGCTCGGCATCATTGCCCCTGGTCATTGGATGACTGCTCCTCGTTCGCTTGTTGATCCCAGCGGCGATGGCGCTCGGAGAAATCAATGAGCCGGTCTTCTACCCGGCGGTTCAGGCTGCCTGGCGGGTAGAAGCCCTGGGCGTCACGCTCACCGGGCTCAAGGTCAGTGAGAAGCGCCAGCACCTCGTCCACTGTTGAAGCCGGGTACACATGGAACCGCCCCTGATCGACCGCCTCCCTCACATCAGACCTGAGCATCAGGTGTTCAACGTTGGCGGCAGGCAGGATCACCCCGTGCTGACCATCAAGCCCCCGCGCCTGACAGACCTCGAAAAACCCCTCAATCTTTTCGTTCACCCCGCCCACGGGCTGGACCTCGCCCATCTGGTTCACGGAGCCGGTAACGGCAACCCCCTGTTTAAGGGGCGCATCGCCCAGGACTGACAGCAGGGCGCACAATTCCGCAACCGAGGCACTGTCACCGTCCACCATGGCGTAATTCTGCTCAAACGCCAGGCTCGCGGACAGTGACAGAGGACGGTCACGCGCGTAGCGTCCAGCCAGGCAATGCGACAGGATCATCACCCCCTTGGCGTGGATGTCGCCGGAGAGGTTGGCATCACGCTCGATGTCCACCACCTTGCCCGCGCCCAGACGGGCCGTGGCCGTAATGCGGGTGGGGCGGCCGAAAGCAGAATCCCCCAGCTGCATGACCGAAAGGCCATTGATCTGGCCCACAGCCTCCCCACTGGTGGTCACCATCAGGATGCCACGCTGGATGCTCCGGTCCATCTGGTCGCGAATACGCCCCGACCGGTGGGTTTTCTGGTCAATGGCTTTCTGGATGTGGTCAGCCCCCACGCTGCTTGCCCCATCTTCGCGTGCCCAGAACGCCGCTTCCCGGAGCAGTTCGCCCAGCGTCCGTTGTTGGGCTGTGAGGCGCTCCCGATCACCGGCAAGACGGCTGGCATGCTCAATAAGCCGCGCCATGGCATCACGCTGCAACGGCGCCAGCTCGGCGCGCTGGGCCATGGTGGCGATCAGCCGGGCATAGAGCTGCTCATTATCCTCGGTTCGCGCCAGATCCTCCTCAAAATCCGCCTGTATCTTGAAAAGCTCCATAAAGTCCGGATCGTAGGCAGCCAGCAGATAGTAGAGCAGACGATCCCCGATGAGCACCACTTTAACCGACAAGGGCATCGGCTCCGGCTCCAGCGACTCCGTGCTCATGACGCTGAACAACTGCTCCGGTGATTCAATGCGGACCTTCTGCGAATACAACGCCCGCTTGAGGCTCTCCCACGCCAGGGGTTGCATCAACAGCTTGCGAGCATCGATGACCACGTAGCCACCATTGGCGGTGTGGAGCGTTCCGGCCCGGATGAGGCGAAAGTCCGTGAGCAGCGCCCCCTGCTGGACGCGGTGTTCCACCCGCCCCACCAATCGCTGGTGGGTGGGCAGGTCTTCATAGCGCACCGGGGCGCCATCCTGATTGGCATGGTTGACCAGGACGTTGGCACCGTAACGCGCCAGTACCTGCATCATGCCCATCTGGTTTTTTTCGTCCTGTTGCCCGGCAAAAACTTCGACGTGATCAACCACATCCTGCTGGATGGCGTCGAGGTGGCTCTGAACACGCGGATAATCATTATAGGATTCCTTGAACGCACCGATGCGTTCGCCAACAGCCAGGTTTGCCATCTGCTGGTTCAGCTCCCGCACCTTCTCCTGCGTCTCTTTCTGCCATTTGGGCACCTGCTGGACCAGGTTCTGGAGCTTGGCCTGCAGTGCCTCAATGTCTTCCTGGAGCCGGTCCCTGACGGACTTTTCCAGGTTCTGGAACTCCTCCGCGCTCATGACCTCGCCATTGGCCTTTTTGGGCGCAAAGCTGAAGCCGGTCTGGCTCTGCATGAGCGCTATACGCTTGCTTTCCGCTTCATCCTGGATTTCCTTGAACGCGTCCTGCTGTTTCTGCCGGAATTCCTGCCGGATTTCCTGCAGCCGGTTCTGGTATTCGTCGCTTTCAAAGGTCGCCGGAACGGCCGAACGCAGGTCTTCCGCCAGTTGATCGAGATCCTTTCTCAGTTGATCGCCCTGGCCCGCTGGCATGTCCACCAGCTTGGGGGTGTTGGGCTGCTCGAAATCATAGAGGTAGCACCAGTCGTTGGGGACCGCCTCGCTGGCTGCGCGTTCGTTCAGAAAGCGCTCCACAACGTCATGCTTACCGTAACCTTGAGGGCCCAGCACAAAGAGGTTGTAGCCGTTTCCCGGCATGCCGGTGCCAAATGTCAGGGCATCCAGGGCCCGCTCCTGGCCCAGCGGCTGATCCAGGCCTTCCAGCTCATCGCTTGTGTCAAAAGCCAGCCTTTCCAGCTCGCAGGTACGGTAAAGCGACTCAGTGGCCAGCGGTTCAGGTCGAGTCATGAAACACCAACTCCTTGCTCCGTTTCGAATCACGCCGCTGTCCAGGTCAGCACAGGGCTCGTTTCAGCCACAGCTGATTCGCGGAAAGGCACGCAAGGAACTCGTGCCGTGCAACCACAACGACCAACAGCGGCCTTATTAAGGTGACACCTGAATACCCCGCGAAGGAAGAGGGCTATGCCGGCAGAGTAGCCACATCGCTCCAGAAGACCTCAATGGCTTCGGCAAGCTGGTAGAATTGAGAAAGGCCAAGGGGTTTGGTTATGTAGCAATTGGCATGCAGCTCGTAGCTGGTCGTAATGTCCTTCTGCGCCTGGGAGGATGTCAGCACAATCACTGGGAGTGACCGGAGATCCGGATCGGTCTTGATGGCCTGCAGCACTTCACGACCGTCCATCCGGGGCAGATTGAGATCCAGCAGCACCAGGTCCGGGCGCACCGACCCGCTGTGTTCACCTTCGTGGCGCAGAAAGCGCATGGCCTCCTCACCATCGCTGACCGGATACAGGCAAGCCCGATTTCCCGCTTCCGCGAAGCTTTCAATGGTCAGATCCACATCAGCGGGATTGTCCTCAACCAGCAGGATATCAATGGCACAGGATTGCGACTTCATGGGCCTTCCCCTTTCCCCGTCCTGAGCACCTTTGGCAGGGAAAAATAGAAGCGGGTTCCGGCGTTCGGCCGGGAGTCGAACCCGATGCTTCCCCCGTGGCGCGCCACGATCCGTTTGGCAACCGCCAGGCCAATGCCGGTTCCGGGATAGCGGGCACGCTCATGCAAGCGCTGGAACACCTGGAACACGCGCTCGGCGTACTGTGGGTCAATGCCAATGCCATTGTCTTCCACATGAAAGATCCATTCACTGGCCGTTTCCTCACAGGTCACATGAACCCTTGGCGGCTCGTCTCCATGGAACTTCAGCCCGTTGAAGAGCAGGTTCTGGAAAAGCTGTACGAGCATGGACTCCGACGCCATCACCGTTGGAAGCTCATCCCAGGTCACGCTGGCACCCGGCTGTTCGGCAATCTTGACACTAAGGAGGTTCACTACATGCTTAACCACAGTGTTGACATCCACCCGGGTGATGTCCAGCTCCCCCCGCCCCACCCGTGAATACAGAAGCAGGTCGTCAATCAACAGCTGCATCCGCTCGGCGCCTTCCACCACATACTTCATGGCCTTGGCCGTCTTGGCATCCAGTTCCTGCCCCAGGTGCTTTTCCATCAGCTCGGTGTAGCTGCGCACCATCCGCAACGGTTCCTGAAGATCGTGGGACGCCACATACGCAAACTGCTCCAGCTCGGCGTTGGAGCGCGCCAGTTCATCCGCTTGCCGGGCCAGGGCTTCTTCGGCCTGCTTGCGGTAGGTGAGATCAATAATGGCACTGAGCACATGGGGGCCATCGGGCATGTGGATGGGGGTAAGCCCCACTTCAATGGGAATCTCCTCCCCGCCTTTACCCAGACCGTACAGGTCGCGCCCCTGCCCCATCATCCGGGGCTCGGGCGTGGCGAGATAGCTTTCGCGGTACGTATGGTGGGAGCCCCGGACCGGGGCCGGAACCAGTATCTCGACGTACTGGCCCAGCAGTTCCTCGCGCTCATACCCGAACAACCGTTCCGTGGCGCGATTGACCAGAACGATTTCCCCCTTGGGGTTCACCAGCACCAGCGCAGAGGGTGACGCATCAATAATGTCCCGATAGCGCTGGATCGCCGCCTGCAGTTCGTCATGGCCTGAGGCATCATCCGGCTCATTGCTCACGTGCTCCTGCCTCCATCGCCATTCAGCCAGTCCTGGAACTGAGCGGCCCGAGAGGGCCTTGCAATATGGAATCCCTGCAGGTAATCGCACCCGATACCGCGCAGAAAATCCTGCTGCTCACCGTTTTCCACACCCTCGGCAACCACTCGCAAGCCCAGTGCCCGGGCCAGCCCCAGAAGACACTCAATAATGGCTTCGGTCTCACGATTGTGGCCGATTTCCGATACAAAGCTGCGATCAATCTTGAGCCCATCCACGGGCAGTTTCCGGAGATAACTGAGTGAGGAATAGCCCGTTCCGAAATCATCAATAACCACGGATACACCCAGCCGACGCAGCCCGGTGAGTGTGTCGCAGGTCCGCTCCAGATCCGCCATCATGGCGCTTTCCGTCAACTCCACCTCAAAATACTCCGGCCGGAGCCCGGTTGATTCCAGGATGCCGGCAACCTGCTCATAGAACCCTGGCGCGTACAGCTGTCGCATGGACACATTGACCGCCATCCGCAGCGGTTCCCCCAGGGATCGTTCGAGCTCAACCGCTTTGGCCGCCGCCTGCTCCATGACCCAATAGCCGACCCTTTCGATCAGCCCAACATCCTCCAGAATGGGAATGAACGCCGCTGGCGGTACCATTGGTATGATGTTGGCCGGCCACCGCAAGAGCCCTTCAACGCCCACACACTGCCCATCAGACGCACACACCTGGGGCTGATAGGCCACCCAGAACGTCTCCTCGGCGGCGACCTGGCGCACCGCCTGTTCGCGTACAAGATGGCTTTCAACCTCGCGCTGCAGCTGCTCCGAAAAGAAATGGTAGTAGTTCCGCCCCTGCTCTTTGGCCTGATACATGGCGGTATCCGCCGCCGAGTAGAGCGCCTGGGCATCACCGCCGCAGTGGGGGTAGGTTGCAATACCAATGCTCACACCAATCCCGATACTGCTCTGACCCAGGCTGATGGGCTTACGGAACACCTCGATCAGCTTTTCTGCCATGTGAGCCGCGTCATCGGGCTGCTCAATATCCGAAAGGACCAACGCGAACTCATCCCCTCCCAGGCGGGCAATAAAGTCACCGCCACGACTGTTGCCCCGCAGGCGTTCGCCAACGCAACGCAGCAGTTGATCGCCGGCACAATGGCCCATTGTGTCGTTAACGTTCTTGAAGCGATCCAGGTCGAGAAAAAGAACCGCAACCATGCCGCCGTCACGGTCGACATGGGCGATGAGACGGTCAACATGGTCAAAGAAGTGGTTCCGGCTGTTGAGCCCCGTGAGCGGATCAAAATCCACGAGCTCCTTAAGCTGTGATTCAACCTCTTTACGCTCGGTAAAGTCGTGATAAGCAATCAGTGTCGCCGGCGCATCATTCCAGTCGAGTGTCGCTTTGCGCACTTCCGCAACCCGCCCCTCCGGGAGTGCCAGTTCACCTCCTTCTTCCCCGAGTAGTTCTGGCGGGAAGGGCGAACCAATGTCGTCCGGCACGTTCAATCCCAGCATCTGGGTGGCTGCCTGGTTGATGAAAAGCACCCTCAGGTCATCCGCGATCACCACCATGCCGTCCGGGTTGGTATCCAGGATGCGGGCGTATTGGGTCTGAAGCCGATGGCGCTCCATCGCGTGACGGACGGACTGGTACAGCACGGCCACGCTCAGGTCCTGTTTGGCACAGAAGTCCTGGGCGTGCTCGCGGATCACACGGACACCGAGCTGTTGATCCCGGTTGCCCGTCAGCACAATGATGGGAATGTCGGACATCATGGCCCGGAGTCTGATCACCGAGCTGACCCCGCAACTGTCCGGCAGCCCCAGGTCCAGTAAGGCAACATCAATGGCGTGTTGGTGGAGAAGGGCCTCCACCTGGGCCAGGCGGCTGGCGTGCAGCACGCTGGCCTGAGAGCCGAAAGCGTCTTCGAGGTAGAACTGACAGAGATCCGCATCCGCTGGATTATCCTCAACCAGCAGGACCGTAAAGCCCTGATCACCTCCAGTGTTTACCCGATCTTCCCAGCTGGAATCACGCTCGCTCAAACCACCCTGGGTTACATTCATGGAGGTCGCCTCTATCAGTGGTTAACACCCCAGACCGAACTCAGGTTCTTTGAATAAGATAGCTCTCGCTCACAGGATGCTCAATCATTAAACAACATCTGACAATCAATCGTGTGTGATTGCTCGGCTGTTTTGAGCAGTTGATGCTTGGCATACTACCGCCCGCGATCACAAACTGACCGCGGCTGTTTCCATTGCGGCAAGGATAAAGGCTCCCCGAGAGACCATCATGGCACCTTCACAAAACACGACCCCATCCGCCGTTGCTGATCATAATCAACTACTTGCTCAACTGCCCCCGGATGCCCGAGCACGTATCGACTCCCGACTCACCAAGGTGGACCTGCAGCTTGGCGATGTGATCTATGAAGCGGGGCAGGCCCCGGAGTACGTTTACTTTCCGGT
Source organism: Halomonadaceae bacterium KBTZ08 (assembly GCA_048013405.1). Lineage (GTDB taxonomy): Bacteria > Pseudomonadota > Gammaproteobacteria > Pseudomonadales > Oleiphilaceae > Halospina. The sequence goes on along the minus strand of CP182108.1, from coordinate 3,370,946 downwards.
GGATAGCATCATTTCACTTCTGTACGTCATGTCGGACGGCGCCTCTGTTGAAATTGCCGTGGTCGGTTATGAAGGCGTCGTGGGCATCGCCGTTTTCATGGGCGGCGATAGCACGCCCAGCCGGGCAGTGGTTCAAAGCGCCGGCTCGGCCTATCGCCTGCCTGCTGCCACCCTCAAGGAAGCCTTCAGTCAGTACCCCGACATACGGATGGTCATGCTCCGTTATACCCAGGCACTGATCACGCAGATGTCACAGACAGCCGTCTGCAACCGTCATCACACCATTGAGCAACAGCTTTGCCGCTGGTTGCTGCTGTCCATGGATCGCCTGCCGACCAATGAGCTGGCCATGACGCAGGAACTGATTGCCAATATGTTGGGCGTAAGGCGTGAAGGGGTTACCGAGGCGGCGGGCAAACTGCAGCGCCAGGGCGTCATCCATTACACGAGGGGGCATATCCGGGTTCTGGATCGAGGGGCCCTGGAGCAACTGTGCTGTGAGTGCTACGCCGCGGTCCGGACGGAAACCGACCGGCTGCAGTCATTCACGCCACCCCCAGGCTCGTCTGGGGGCTGATTTCAGGCTCCTGGTCCGGGCAAGCTGGACCTGCGTGCGATAGGCATCTTCCTCACGCATGCTGCCCTTTCGCTTATACATTGACTGATCCGCTTGATGCAGCAGGGTGCCCATCGTCAGTCCGTCGTCCGGATAGATGCTGATACCGATGCTCAGGGTCAACGTCCCGGTGTATCCATCCAGCAGGCCGCATTCCGACACGGCCTGGCGCACCTTGGCAGCCACCGCCTCCGGAGATTCCACACACTCGACCTCGCTCAGCAGCAGCACGAATTCATCGCCCCCATAGCGACAGACCGTGTCTGTCTCACGCACACACCGCGTCAGGATATAGCCCAGCTTAATCAGGAGTGCGTCACCCGCTTCGTGGCCCAATGTGTCATTAACGTCTTTGAAGTTATCCAGGTCCACGAACAACAGCGCAGCCTGCCGTCCGTGCCGTCCTGCCAGGGCCACGGCATGGTCAAAGTTCTCGGCCAGCGCGGTGCGATTGGGAAGCCCGGTGAGTGCGTCATGATTGGCAAGATAGGCCATGCGATCGGTTACCGCCTGGGAGAACCTGACGTCATGGAATACGATGACCGCTCCGGATACCCGTCCCCAGCGATCATGGATGGGCGCCGCCGTGTCCTCAATTGCGACTTCCCCGCCATTCCGCTGTATCAGGAGCGAATTGGCCGCCAACTCCACGGTGCAATCGTCACGCACCGCCTCTTCAGCCGGATTGCTGGCCGGTTCCCGGGTAGCCGCATCAATCACCTTGAAGACCCGGGTGAACGGCTGCCCCCTGACCTCGCTGAACAACCAGCCCGTCATCCGTTCAGCCACCACATTCATGTAGGTAATGCGCCCGGCAACATTGGTACTGATCACGGCATCACCAATCGAATCAAGGGTGACCCTGGCCCGTTCCCGCTCCGCAAACAGCATTTCCTCAATGCTTGGCCGCAACGGTTCCATCCCTCCAAGGCCATTAACAGCCACCCTGTCCAGCGACATCAACCGTTTGTAATAACTCATGTTCACGGCCTCCATACAGCCTGACGGGAATAGTTCGCTCCCGTCACAACCATGGCCCCTGTTCGGCGCCATTGTCCGTTCGGTACCCCACAAAGAGCGATAAAGTCCGGCCCTAAGGGAAGAGGTCCTGAACGTCCATCCCCGTTATGGCTTTAACCCGCTCCCCAACCAGCAAGCGGTGGCACTGCCTGGGGTCGCGTTCGTAGCACAGGATGCAGGGGGATTCAGTACGGGCCAGTGCGCTCAGGGTGTTGAGCGCCTCGCGGGCGGGCTCGGTCTCAAGGTGCGCTTGGTAGCACTGGTGGAACGTCACCGTATCGCCCGCCTTGGCCGCATCCCGGGCAGCCTGGGGCGCACCCAGTACTGGCCAGCTCTCATAGGCAATTCCGTACTCGGCCAGGGCGGGCCCAAGATGCTTATAGGCAAAGGCCCGGCGGCGGGAATGGGGCTGGGCCCTCACGTCGATCAGACGGGTAACACCGGCCTCCCGGAGGACGTCCGCCAGGGCCGGGAGGCTGTTTTTTTCATAGCCAATCGTAAACAGCATGCGATCCCCCAATGCGCCTTTATGGGACGGGGCTGGATGCCGGATCCATCATTCCGCGCCAACCCGGCGCGACTGCCAATAGTTTGAAGCCCAGTAGGGATTATCAAGATCCGACGTGGTGACGCCCTCGGAAGAGGAGGCGTGCAGGAAGCGGGCGTCCCCGGTATAGATGCCGACATGGCGACTCTTATAGCCGGTCCTGAAAAAAACCAGATCTCCCGGGCGCAGCTGGCCACGGCTGACGGGGTCCCCGACGCTGACCTGGCGCCGGGTGGTGCGCGGCAACTCATGGCCCAAGCGGGCAAGGAAGGTGCGGTAGACGAACCCGGAGCAATCCACGCCCTTCTGGCTCATACCGCCCATCTGGTGAGGGGTGCCTTGCCACGCCTCATACTGGTCCAGGAGGATGCTCTGGACCGCCTGCTGATCCGTCAGGTCCACCGCACTATCACGTCGTTTTACGGCGGGAGATTCCTTCAGGGCGCCCCCCGGGCTGGCACAGCCCACCAAGGCAAGCAGTGCGACCCCGCACAGAAACTGTCGAATCATCGGCCCGTTTGATCCTTGAATGATCCCTCCATGCTAGCCATGTTCACAATGGTAGCAAGTTACGATTCACCGTCCCCCGGCGGCATCACCACCCACTCCGGTTCATGGAAGGCTCCAACCGGACGGATATCACACAGATGGGAAGCCCCCTGGATGATCGCCGCTACCCTGGGATCCTGATCCGCCTCCATCGCGTCCCGATCTTCCTTGCTGTCCCACTCGGCAATGGCGACCAGCACCTTGGGATCGTCCACTTTCCGGTGCAGCGCTGTCCCCCGGGCCCCGGGCGCCTGCTGGATCATCTCACTGGCCCGGACCCAAGCCTCTGCATATTCCTCGGCTGTATAACCCTCGCGGATGTGCACCTCGAAAAGGTATTTCATAGCGCCTCCCTCCCGTGATCTCTTCACATAGCCCAAGACTAGGCCCATTATTGGACTATGTCGCTGTCCTGGCTGGAACCCTTGCCCATTGACGTCGTTCGTGCCCCGCATTCGCAGGGGCGGATCGGTATGAGCTATTGCCCGGGCCGCTTCCTGCAGGGGTGGGGGCTGATGGGTGGCCAGCGGGACCTGGAGGCGGACCTGGCGCGCATCCGCCGCTGGGGCGCCCGGGCCATGGTAACCCTGGTCCAGGAATCCGAACTAAAGACACTGGGTGTACCGCATCTGGCGGAAGCCGCGCCCGCCCCCCATTTTCACTGGTTTCACGCCCCCATACAGGATTTCAGCGCCCCCGGCAGCGCCTTTGAGCTGGCTTGGGCCGAGGCGGGGCCGGTCCTCCGGGAGCGGCTGCGTAATGGCGATGACGTGCTGCTGCACTGCCGCGCCGGGCTGGGCCGAACAGGGACAGTGGCCGCCCGGCTTCTGGTTGAGTTCGGAGACGACCCGGAAACCGCCATTGCGAGGGTACGCCGCGCCCGGCAGGGTACCGTGGAAAACGCGGAGCAGGTCGAATACGTGCACCGTCTTGGCGAGCACCAGGGCCTGGCCTGGCGCAGTGCATGAACCGTCGTTTGAACGAGCTCTCCGGCTTACCCACGCCCAAAAAACCATATTGGTTTAATAGACCAAACTAACCTGATACGGTTTAATGAGTGTGCACCCACTGGAGCTGGCTCCATGAACCACCTGGTGATGATTGCCGACATCATCGGCTCGCGGCAACTGGCAAACCGTGGCCAGGCCCAGGCCTTTCTGGAAGCCGAACTGCACACCCTCAGCGCGGACCGCAGCCAGCTGGCCTCCCCCTACACCATCACACTGGGGGATGAATTCCAGGCTGTGTTCAACAGCGCCAACCGGGCCTTTCCGGATATCCTGGCCACCCTGAGAGCATTGCACCCGGTGGGGCTCCGCTTTGCCCTTGGCATCGGCCCGCTTGCCACCCCCATTAACCCGGAACAAGCCATTGGCATGGACGGTCCCGCTTTTTATCGGGCCAGGGACCTGCTGGCAGCCATGAAAAAAGATAAACGCACCATAGCCATCGCCGGTCTCCCGGCTGACGATGGCCTGCAGGACAGCGCCCTGGGCCTGCTGGACCAGCAGATCCGCAAATGGCAGCCCAACCGGCTCGATATCCTGCGGTTCCTTTTACAGGACAGCGAGGTGGACACCATCGCGGCCAACCTCGACATCACGGAACAGAGCGTGTACAAGAACATCCGCGAGGGCGGACTGGACCATGCCATCCAGCTGATCCAGGCCCTGACCCACCGCATGAATGCCGCTCTCGCCCACATGGACTGAAACGGAGTTCCCATGGCCGTTCTCATCTTCCTCAATGCCTGGCTGCTGACCCGCCTCTGGTTCACTTTCCGTGACGAGGCTCTGCCCACGGGCGAATGGGCTGCCCTGGCGCTGATCCAGGTTATCCTGGTTGGTGTGCTGACGCCGGATCTCCCGACCCTTGCGTTTGTTGCCATGGCACCCGGGACCCTGATGCTGTCCGAGGCCGTGGCGCCAAGGGAGCGACTCAACGAGGCCCGCCTGGCCGGCACCGTACTGATGGGCCTCACGGCCCTGGCCGCCGTGCATTACGGCGCCCCAACCACCTGGCTGATGAGCACTTCTCAACTCCAGGCCCTGCGCCCGGCCCTGCTCACACTGCTGGGCTTCCTCATGGTCGCCAACGAGACCAACCTGGCCATCCGCGCCCTTCTCCACCGATTCCAGATGGAACCCAGAAAGACCCAGGGAGAAGATGCCGATACCCTGGATGACCGCGAGTATAATGCCGGGCGGGTCATCGGTATGCTGGAACGCTGGCTCATCTATCTCGTCGTCGTCTTCGCCCAGAACTACAACGTCATCGCGCTCATCCTGGCGGCCAAGGGCTTTGCCCGGTTCCGCCAGCTCGAGGAGCGCGAATTCGCAGAATACGTGCTTATTGGAACCCTGGCCTCACTGCTGTTTACCGTTGTGATCGGCCAGGCCATCCTGTATTGGCTCTGATTCAAGCTTCCAGGGAGGTGCCCCATGCCGCTGAGCCCCGCAACAACCCTTGATACCCCGCGTGGCCGCTTCACCTGGCGCCAGGGAGGCGACTCCGCCGGCGTACCGGTGGTCATGATCCACGGCTGGCCCGAAAGCTCGCTGTGCTGGGAGGCAGTCAGCGACCAGCTGAAGCCCGGCTTGCAGGTTGTGGCCCCCGACCTGAGAGGCCTTGGTGACAGCGAGCGCACCGAGGGCACGGAACACTACCGCAAGCAGCATCTGGCCCAGGATGTCATCACCATGCTGGATGCTCTCGGCATCGAACGGTTCCAGCTGGTGGGACACGACTGGGGCGGTGTGGTGGCTCAGGAGATCGCGCTCGCGGCGCCAGAACGCGTTCAGCGCATGGCGATCCTGAATATCGCCATCATCAACAACCTGCGAGGCAACCAGGAGGTGATCGAGAAAGTCCGGCACTCCGGGGGCGCCCAGTACTGGTACCAGCACTTCATGCAGACCAGGGATCTACCCGAAGCCATGATCCCGGGAGCGGAACGCGAATGGCTGGGCTACTTCCTCAGACTCGCCAACCGCGAGCCCTTCCCGGAAGCCGCTTTCAACGAATACGTGCGCACCTTCCGGATACCAGGCACGCCCCACACCAGCGCCAACTACTACCGCACTTTCCAGGACGATGCCAAGCGCTGGGCCACCCTGGCCGACCACGTCTGGCCCATGCCCGGGCTCTACATCTACGGTAATCAGGACCATGTCATCCTGCCGGAATACCTCAACCACATTGAGGATTGCTTTGAGGCCATTTCCGTGCGTGAGGTGGAAGCCGGGCATTTTCTCCAGGAGGAAAAGCCGGAGGCGGTCGCCGAACACCTGAACGGGTTCCTGGTCTCCTGAGCTGTCAGCGAACGGCTCGCTTGAGGGTAAGAACGCCGTCTTGCTGGGAAAAATCCACCTGCCCCAGGGCACTCATCCCCAACAGCGCCATCCCGTCGTCCATGGAGGGACTGATGGTAGCGGGCACGTTGCGAAACCGCATATCCCCCAGCCGAAGCTCCGGAATGGTGGTGCGCCAGACGGTGACCGTGCCAGCGGCGGTCCGCGCCTTGCCGCGGACTTCACGCTCCAGGCCAGCGCGTTGGGCAATCGCGTCCGAAACCGCCACCCGGGTCGCGCCGGTGTCCAGCATAAAGGTCACCTCGGCCCCATTAATGGCGCCACTGGCCACGTAATGGCCCTGCCGGTTGGCTTCCAGTTCGATAGCCTGGACGCCATTCACCATCTCGGTCACGGGTTCCTGGTTCGGATTCCTCTGGCGCTCCATGATGCCGCCAAAAAACCAGGTGGCACCCCCGATCAACACCAGCCAGAAGGCGCCAAAATACAATAGATAACGGGTTTCTCTAGGCATGCCTGCGCGGCTCCTCCCGGTCACCCTGGGAAACCTCGCGCACCCAGTACACCGTTGCGCCACAGACCGCTGCTGGCACCAGGACCAGGTTGACCAGCGGCACCATGGCCAGCACCGCCACGGGTATGCCAAAGCCCAGCGCCACCAGGGGTTTTTCCGCCACACGCCGGCGGAAACCATCAAAGGACACGCGGTGGTTGTCCGCCGGGTAATCCACGTACTGCAGCACCATCATCCAGCTGTTGAACAGGAACCAGAGCACTGCCGCCACCAGATTCACCACCGGTATCAAGCCCAGCACCAACAGGACCAGTGCCCTTGGCAGGTAATAGAGCATCTTTCGAACTTCCCGGAACAGGGCCCGTGGGATCTCCTTGAAAACCTGGAGCCAGCCTTCATCGGGCGTCAACGATTCCCCGGCGATGTCCTTCTCCACCAGTTCCGAAAGGTACGCATAGAACGGTGAACCGATCAGGTTCGCCAGCATCACGAAGCCGTAGGCCAGCAGCAAAAGGATCACCACGCCATACAGGATCCAGAACACCCATTCCAGTGCCTGGAGCCAGTCCCAATCGGGCAGCCATCCCATGGCCGCCTCCACCATGACCGCGTAGCCCTCGCCCAGGAGCCAGATCAGGACCGCAAACACCACGATGTTCAGGATCAGCGGCAGCACCACAAGCAGCCGCAATCCCGGCTGGCGAATAAGCCGAAAGCCCTCGCCCAGATAGCCCATCCCGCGCAACGGATTGCCTTTCACGTTTCGCTCCCTCGATGCTGATTCGTTGGCCCAAAGCCTATCATGCTGCAATGGCCCCGCGCCGCCCTGTGCAGCACGGCAATCGCCAGCCATAATGCCTGTAATACGGCCTAAGTGAGGTGATGATGAGCGAGCAAGACGACCCCCGCCACAGCCCCGGCACCGTCCGTGAACCCGCCATGCGCCGCAGCGGTTGCGGCTTCCGGTATGAGCCGGAGGCGCTGAGTGGCGGTGTGGACTTCTCCCGGGCTCACGAGCTGCTCGGAGAAACCAGTGAACGGATCCTGCGCGATGCCACGCCGCAGGACACCGAGGCCATTGCCCAAAGGGTGAACAGTGCCTACCGCGGCGATCCCAGCCGTAAGGGCTGGACCACGGAAGCCGACCTGCTCGGTGGCCAGCGCACCGATATCGCCATGATCCAGTCCCTGCTGGCACAATCGCTGTTCCGGCTGGCGTGGGAGGGCGACACCCTCGTTGGCACCCAACAGATTGAGCACCTTGACGCAACGACCGCGGAACTCGGCATGCTGGCCGTTGCCCCTGAGCGCCAGGGTGCTGGGTTGGGCCGACGCCTTGTTAATGACGCGGTGGCAGTCGCGCAGTCACGCTTCAGCTGCGGCACGCTGCGCATCCGCGTGCTTCATCAACGAACGGAACTGCTTCGCTGGTACGAATCCCTTGGCTTCCAGCAAACCGGTGAGACCTCGCCTTTTCCCACCTCCGAGCGTTTTGGCGAGCCCAAGGTCAACGACCTGTGGTTCCTCATTCTGGAAAAGCCACTCAGCCCCCTTTGAGGGACGCGTAACGACTCCAGAATCGGCAAGGCGGCTCGATGAGTTTGCCGTTCAGGGGCACACCCTCTATCTTATATCCCCATACCGTGAGCGTCCGGACTGCTCCCGGAACACGGAACTTTCCAAAAAACCATGAACGTCCACGGAGGATCCATGAGTTCAATTGCCAGGGACAAGGACCAGGCTCCCCCCGTATGGGAACGCCTGCCCCAGATCTTCGGCTACCCTTTCAAACCCGCCTGCCTGACGACGCTCGGGCTAACCGCCATCCTGTTCGCTTTTGGCACCATGGTGCCGCTGCTTGGCCTGCTCCTGGCTCTCGCGGCCTGGGTGGTGCTCTACAAGTTTGCCTATGACGTCCTGGAAGCCACGGGCCGTGGCTGGATGGACCCGCCCCAGATCCAGCGCAGCGGCAACAGCTGGGTGCTGGTCAAGACCTTCGGCCTGTTTGTGCTGCTGGCATTGGCGCTCTTCGGCATCATTGTTGTCACGGGCTCGCTGGCGCTGGTGGGAGCTGCCGCCCTTTTCATGGTGCTGGCACTGCCTGCCGCCATCATCACCCTTGCCATGAGCAACAGCCTTCTGGCGGCACTGAACCCTGCAACCTGGGTCAGCATCATGCGTTTGGTGGGCCTGCCCTACTTCATCGCCTCATTGCTGCTGTTCATGCTTTCCATGAGCCAGGGCATGGCAGAATCCCTGGTGGCCCATATTGTCGGGCCCAACGTCCTGGGTCAGATCGGAGTCTTCCTGGTGGGCGGTTACTTCCTGATTGCCTCCTTCCATCTGATGGGTTATCTCGTTTACCAGAACCACGACAAACTGGGAGTGGAGCAGGAAGTTACCGCCGCTGACCGGGCCCAGGCCGCCAACCCGGAACTGACGCCCCTGCTTCAGGAGGTGGAAGGGCTGGTGACCGAGGGCAACGTTGACGACGCCATTAGCCGGCTCCAGCACGAACTACGCCAGAACGGACTGAAACCGGAAGAGCACGAGCGTTACCGCAAACTCCTTCGCCTGCAGAGCCGAACGGACGAATTGCTCGAACACTCCCGGAACTATATCTCGATCCTGCTCTATGGGCTGGAACAGCCCAAGAAGGCCATGAGCATCGCCGAAGAGGCGCTGCGCGTGGATGCCAGCTTCCAGCCCGAAGACCCCAAACAGGTGCGTGACCTGGCCCGGCTTGCCGACCAGTACAATCATCCAGAGCTGGTCATCCGGCTGACCAGTCTATTCGGCAAGTACCACCCGAAGCACCCACATCTGCCGGAGAACTACTACCTGGGCGCCAAAGCCCTGTTTGAGAGCCGCGGTGACGAACAGAAGGCGTTGAGAATCCTCCGCCAGCTCCAGAAACATTTCCCCAACCACGAACTCCGGGAGCAGGTGGATGAATTGGCCGAGAAGGCGGAACGCATCGCCGCCAGCTGACCCGTGCTACCGCTACCCCGGCCTCAGCTCTGGAGCTGGCGGAGCGCCCGCATCAGCGCTGGATCACTGGTAAGCGCCTGGACCGCGTCCATGTAGGGCTGGGCCGCCTCCGCCTGGCCCTGGCGCCGCAGCTGCTGCGCGGCAAGCAGGCAGGCCCTGGGGAGAGCCTCAGGGGGCTGGTTCAACCGCATCAAGCGGTCCAGGAGCAATCGGCCTTCCTCAAGAGCTTCCCATCGCAGCAGCCGGCAACACAGGTCCGCGGCCTGGCTGGCTGAAAGTTTCGGGTTGGTACGCTGGCGATAATCCACGAAGGTCTCGATCACCAGCGCGCGCTCCTGCGCTGTTTCACCCGGCAGCGCCAGGACACGTCGGGCGGCATCATGCAGGTCCGGATCGTCCTTCTGGATCTTGCAGGCGTGGTACCAACTCCTCAGCAACCCCGGATCGTCCGGGTTACGCTCCAGCAGTGGCCGAAGCCGGTGTTTGGCACGGGCCACGTTCAGGGCAGCCAGATCCTGCTGCGCCGCCTCCAGCGCCTCCCGGTCGTCTTCACGCCGGGACTCCTCCTTCAGGAATTCATCCCGCTGCCAACCAAGCGCCCGCACACCCGCTGCGATCAACGCTCCGGTCACAATACCACCAGCGTGGGCCTCATAAGCCACGTTGCTGCCCTCCGCAGTCAGGAACTGCAACAGCTCCCAGCCAAGCCATACAGGCAGCAGCACAATCGCCGGCGCACGCACGTAATCGAAATAGACCCAGACCCAGTAGAAAAAGCGCACCCGGAGCCGCCCGTAAAGAACCGTGAACAACCCCATGAGCCCAGCAATGGCGCCAGAAGCCCCCAGCATTCCCGTGGGCGTTCCCCAATGCACCGCCAGTGACAACGCCGATCCGCCAACCCCGGCGATGAGATAAGCAATGAGGAACAGCCCCGCTCCCAACGCCCCTTCCACGAGAACCCCCAGCAACAGCAGGAACACCATATTGCCCACAAGGTGGCCGATCCCGCCATGGAGAAACATGTGCGTGACAACGTTAACCGGTTCCAGTTGATCGTAGTGCAGCATATACCGGCGCGTCACGCTCTGGTCCATGAGCCGCTCGAATTCGGCGCGCTTGGACTGCCAGTCGGCGTAGCGCTCACCATCCGGATCAATAATGTCCCCGGATCTGAGCGCCGCAAGGAAATCCGGGTGAGAGGCAACCAGCTGGGACCGGGCCAGAGCGATACGCTGGGCACCCCCCTCCTCCGCCTTTGCGGCCTGATCGAGGCGCTCCATACGCTTGCGGAAGTCTGTTTCATACCCGGGGACAAACTCGTCGAGCCAGTTCCACTCCCGTTCTTCCAGGCCACTGTTGTGATAAAACGTGGCGGCTTCCCGCATGACCTGGTTGTCACCGCCTTGAAAAACCACGAACACGACACCATTGAGAAGCACGAGCATCAGCGTTACGAGTGGGAAGTTCTGCCTGGAAATGGCTTTATGAAGGGGAATGATCAACATGGAAAGCGTCCTTTTGGGTGCCGTGTTCCTCTGGACCTCGGTCCGGGATCAAGCATAACGCATCGCCCGCCCGCATCCAGCCCCGGATTCCCGCTAACGGACCCCAAGGATCACGCCACCGTGGCTCAAACCAAACACTTAGACAGGAGGCTCCTATGAAGATCCTCATGGTGCTGACCTCGCACAGCGAGATGGGCAATACCGGCCATAGAACCGGCTTCTGGCTGGAAGAGTTCACTGCCCCCTACTACGCCTTCCGGGATGCCGGGGCTGAGATCACCCTGGCCAGCCCGGCTGGTGGACAGCCGCCGGTGGACCCGAACAGCGAGACGGAGGATGCCCAGACAGAAACCACCCGTCGCTTTCACGCTGACGAAGAAGCCAAAGCCGCTCTTGCCAATACCCGGCAACTCTCGGAAGTACGGGCGGACGCATTCGACGCCGTTTTCTACCCCGGCGGCCACGGACCGCTCTGGGATCTGGCGGAAAACACGGACAGCATCGAGCTCCTCGAAAATGCCGCTCAGCAGAATAGGCTCATTGGCGCGGTCTGCCACGCTCCCGGCGTTTTCCGGTATGTGAAAGGGCCAAACGGGGAACCACTGGTCAAGGGCCGGGAGGTCACCGGCTTCACCAATTCGGAAGAGGAAGCGGTTGGTCTGACCCATGTGGTGCCCTTCCTGGTTGAGGACATGCTGGAAGCCAATGGCGCGGATTACCGCTGCGGGGAAGACTGGAGTTCTTTCGTGGTGCGCGACGGCAGACTCGTCACCGGCCAGAACCCTGCCTCGTCCGAGGAAACCGCCAAAGCGGTACTGAACACCCTGAGACAGTAACGGGCCCTGAGGGCCCGCTCTGGGTCACTGAGTGGTGTTGTAGACGTAGGAATCGACGGTGCCGTCATCCCTGAAGCGCACCACCAGATCCGTGGTCTCCGCATCGCGGAAGGCGGACCAACGATACCTGGCATAGGTCCAGGTCCGCTTGCCATCCTCCAGACCGGTACGCCACGGATCACCGAACATCGCCTCAATCTCTGAACGGGTAGTCTCGCCCACCTTGATCTCTTCCACCTTGTGAGTTGGAAATTCCTGACCCACGCTGGCACACCCGGCGGCGGCAACGATCATCCCCGCCAGAAGCACGCCTGCAAACTGTTTGCCTGTATTCATCACGCTGCTCCGTCTCTTCGATACACCCTCATCCTACGCAGAGCCACGCCCGGCTGAAAGGCATCCCTGATTGCCTGTTCTTCACCCCTTCGCCCCTTGCCTTAGCATCGCTCGTCGCCTACATTGGAGGCGTTCCGCAGCGAGGGGAACACCGGTGAGAATCCGGGGCTGTCGCGCAACGGTATGGTGGTCAACCCACTAAGCCCGATTACCTCAGCGGAGCGGAGACTGGAGCCTTCGCGTCAAGGGTGAAAGGTCGGAAAGGGCACCGGGATACCCCCGTATGGATGCCCTAACCCTCCGTTTCTAAGCCGCGTTGGCTTCTCCAATGACCCTTTGAAAAACCAAGGAGAAGCCTGTGTTGGAAGCAACGACCCAATCCAATGCCATCCCTACCGACGCCATCCATGCCGATGCTGAAGACAGCGGCCTGGATACCCTCATTCTGCAAAGCCGGCTGACACGCGGGGCCCAGCGCCTGCTGGAAGCCATGGGTGTACGCATTGAACCGGTGCAGTGGTACGAAGTGGCCGGTCCCCCCGTCTACAGACTGGCATGCGCGCAACGCCACCCTGTCATCCATTGGCTGCCGCCAGAGGAAACCGACGTGCTGATGGCGGAACTGCGCAGCGAAGAGGATGACCCACGCACGCCGGACTGGGCCCACGACCTGTTGCGCCGCCAGCGGGCGGGCACACTGCTTGATATGGACGGCGGTATCGAGTTCGGGGACAGCGGTATCGACGCTGGTCTGGTTTTGCATGACCTGCTCCGCCACCCCGGATCCTGACGCCACAGGACACAGCAAGGACCCCTATTTTACATCGGTTCACAAAGTTGTCGGCCATGGTCACACTCTGTAATCGGTTCTGACAGTCGGTCAGCGTAATCTGGTTGCAGATCCAAACCCAACCATCAGGGAGGTTTGGCCATGGTCATGTCCGGTAGACAGCGAGCCCAATCCTCCCGCAACCTGATGTGGGTAGGCTTGGGCTCTATCGTGATGCTGCTGGTTCTGGCACTTGGCGGCGCCATGGCCCTGATTGAATTCAAGACCGGCGTTCGTGCCTATGTGACAGGCGAAAGCCTCTGGTCCAAGGGACGCCAGGCTGGCGTCTACCACCTGAACCGCTACATTGAAACCGCCCAGCCAAGCCACCTGGACCGGGCCGACGAAGGCTTGGCTACCCCACTTGCCTACCGCGAAGCACGCGAGGCAGTAACGGATACGCCCATGGACGCCGCCCGCGCAACCCGCTATTTCCAGAAAGCGGGCAGCCACGCCGCGGACATCCCCCGTCTCATCCGCCTTTACGATTATATGGGCCATTCAAGCCTGTTCCACTCCCCGCTCCAGGCATGGCGCAACACGGATCCACACATCGAGCGCCTGGCTGAAATGGTGGACCTGCTGTCGGAGAATGACCTCAGTGAGTCCGAACGACAGAGCTTCGTGGAAGAAATTGACCGCCTCAACCGGAAGCTGGTGGCCCTTGAATCCACTTTCCTGTCGGACCTGGGCCGGATCGACCGGAGTCTGAACCGGTTGCTTCTGATCGCTGTCATCACGGTTCTTGCGCTTGCTGGCGTGCTGGTGACAATCCTGTTCCTGACCATCGCGGGACGCATGGCTCGCACCGAAAGCGAACTCCGCGCCACGCTGGAGCAGGCGACCGTCGGCATGGCCCGGATTTCATTGTCTGGCGCCATACGCACAGCCAACCGCCGCTTTGCCCAGACCCTCGGCTACCCTCAGGAGGAGCTCGAAGGCATGCAGCTGGATCAGCTGCTGTTGCTCAATGAAGGGGGAACACCACTGGACCTCCCCAGCCTGCGGCACAAGATCCTGCGCAACGGCACCTGGACCCTCACGGGCGATGAGCCCTGGACGCAGGAAGACGGCACCCCGCTATGGCTGGAGTTCACATTCAGCGCTGTCCGCGACCACCGGGGCCGTATTACGGACTACGTTGTGGTGGTGGACGACATTTCCCGTCACCGCAGCCAGGTGGAAAGACTGAGCTACGAGGCCAGCCACGACGCTCTGACGGGCGCTATCAACCGCCGGGAATTTCTCAACCGGCTGTCCATGTTCCTTGAAAATGCCCGCTTCGAAAAAAGCCGTCACGCCCTTTGCTTCATGGACCTGGACTACTTCAAGGCCATCAACGACACCCATGGCCACCAGGCCGGCGATGACTGTCTGGTGCAGCTTTGCCAGATCATCCGTTCCCAGTTGCGCAAAGGGGATGTGCTGGCACGCCTGGGCGGTGATGAGTTTGCGCTGATCCTGACCTACTGCCCGGAGGATGTGGCGGAACGCCTTGCCGAAGACCTCCGCCAGCGTATTGCCGCCTTCAGGTTCCAGTCCGGCGACATCAGCTTCAGCCTCAGCACTTCCATCGGTATCACCGAGATCCGCGGTTATCACCTCGACCCGGAATCCGTGATAGAGGCCGCCGACCACGCGTGCTATGGGGCCAAGGAAAAAGGCCGCGATCATGTCTACCTGCTCAGGCTGGAAAACCCAGAAACTCAAAAAGCACCAACAACACTTGATCGTGACCGCCCATCCAGCGACAGTGTGGCCCATGACTCTGGATGACCAACTTGCAACAACCGCACGGCAAATGAACGCCACCGGCTTGAATCAGGGCCGCTCAGGCAACCTGAGCGCGCGTTGCGGTGACGGAATGCTGATCACCGCCTCCGGATGCCATTTTGACGGGATCACGCCGAAGCATCTGGTGGAAGTAGAGCTGGACGGCAACTGGCGGGGGGCGCTGAAGCCCTCCAGCGAAGCCACCTTCCACGCTGCCATCTATCGCCAGCGCCCGGATGCCGGTGCCGTCATCCACGTGCATTCGCCGTGGGCAATGACACTGGCCTGCCTGCACCGACCCATTCCAGCCTTCCACTACATGGTGGCTGTTGCCGGTGGCATGGATATTCCCTGCGTCCCCTACGCCACATTCGGAACCCAAGCCCTGGCGGAGCACGTCGCCTCAGGCCTGAGCGAACGCGATGCCTGCCTGATGGCCAACCATGGCCAGATCGCGCTCGCGGATACACCAGAGGCGGCACTGGAGCTGGCCCAGGAAGTGGAGCACCTGGCGCGCTGCTACGGGCAGCTTCTGGCGCTGGGCGAGCCGGTCCTGTTGGATGACGCGCAGATGCGCGACGTGCTGGAGCGGTTCACAAGCTATCGCCGTAACGCCCAGACAACCGGAACCTGACCACCCCGCAACGCCTCAGCCGTCACCGCCGTGGCCCACGCCAACAATATGCTGCAGCCCAGAGCACTCAACCAGCGGATCGTCGCAGTTGACCACGATGTCCGAATGGGCCAGCGCATAGGCCTTGCCGGTGATGGTATTTTCCACCACCTGGTGTGGGCCTTCTTCGCGGGTGCCGGTGACATTACCGATAAAGCCCGTATCCCGCAGTGAGATGGTCTCCAGCCGGTCCCCCGGCTTGATGCGCCCCTCGTAATGCATTAACGCCAGGCGCGCCGACGTGCCGGTACCCGTGGTACTGCGGCAGATCACGCCCGGGTGGACGTAGGTGGTGGAACGTGAGCAATAGAAATTATCCGCCACCTGCTCAACCGGACCCATGAAATGGAGGAAGGGCAATGGCCCTACATCGCCAAGGGTGTAGTGGGAAAAGCCGCGTTCCGCCTGGATCGCGTCAACAATGCGATGGGCGCAATCAGACAACGCGTCCTCTTCGTCCCGGGTCAGGTCGAAGCCCAGCTCGGTGGCGTCCACCAGCGCATAGAACCCGCCGCTGTAGGCCACACTGTAAGTGACATTCCCCAGTGACGGCACATCGATGGTGTGCCTGTAGCTGTCCACGTAACTGGGCAGCCCCTCGCAGGTGATGGCCTCAACCACGCCATTGTCCACTTGGGCCTCCACCTCCACCAGACCGGCAGGGGCTTCCAGCTGGAAGCGCTGGCGGCCCTCCTGCTTGGACACGATGCCCTGCTCCAGAACGGCCGTGGCCGTACAGATGGTGTTGGAGCCGGAATAGATGGGATACCCCATGACCTCCATGATGATGTAGCCGGCAACGGCCTGCGGGTCCGTGGGCGGGACCAGAAGATCCACGGACATCTCCGGGATCCCGTAGGGCTCAGACAGCAGCAGCTTGCGCAGCCCGTCGGCATCACGCTGGAGGTATTCCATCTGCTCGCGCACCGTCGCTCCCGGCAGCGAGCCAATGCCCCCAGTCACGATCCGGCTCACGTCCCCGCCGGCGTGGGTATCCATCAAACGCAGGCTCAGGTCATTGCTCATGGAGCAACCTCAATGGCAAAGGGAGCCCCCTGCTGGTCCCACTGGCTGTCGGGCACGATGACGATCTTGCCCAGATAATCATTACCCCGATTGACGAAGTATTGCTCCGCCTCACGCAGCCGCGACAGGGGAACCGCACCCAGGATGCGGCAGAGCTGAATCAGCGCCGTGCCGACACCACCGCTGGCACCGGTTACCAGAACCCGTTCACCAGCGGTTACGCCAGCCACGTTCAACATATGCAGGGCCGTCTGGTATGAGCACATGCCCAGAGAAGCGAGTTCGGCGTCCGCGAGCTCCGGATTGTCCACCCGGTGGAACTGCAATGACGGCACCACAATGTACCCGGCAAAACCGCCATCGGCGCCGTGACCGTAGTAGTCCGGCGTGAGGTTACAACACGACCAGCCACATCGCCCCCCTGGATGCGGGGGAAAGTAAGCGTCGGCTCACCGCCCATGGCAAAGGAGGTCACCTCCCCCTTGTCCCTGGTCGGGTACAGGCCCTCACGGGCCTTGCGATCCGTGTTGTTCTTCGCCGTGGCGCTGACCCTGACCAGCACCTCGCCCGGCCCGGGGCGAGGTGTGGCTACATCCGTGCGGTACTGCAACTGATCCACGCCACCGTGGGCCATAAGCTGCATGGCCGCCATGGTCTCAGGGACGACCGCTTCGCTCATATCATTCCACGAACTCGTCAATGATGGCATTGAGGGTTTCACTCGGGCGCATGGCCTGCTTGATCTTCTGCGCGTCTGGATAATAGTAGCCGCCAATATCCACGGACTGCCCCTGGATATCGATCAACTCCTGCAGGATCTGGTCTGCATTGTCTTCCAGCTTCTTCGACATTTTCTGGAAGTGAGCCTTCAGGTCCTGGTCCTCATCCTGGTTCGCCAGTTCCTCGGCCCAGTAGCGTGCCAGCCAGACATGGCTGCCGCGGTTATCCAGCTCTCCGGATTTGCGCGAGGGCGAGCGGTCTTCCTCCAGAAACCGGGCCGTCGCCTGGTCCAGGGTCTTCGACAGAACCGCAGCACGCGGATTGTCCTGCTTCTCGCCCATGTGCTCAAGCGACACCATCATGGCCATGAACTCGCCCATGGAGTCCCAGCGCAGGTGATCCTCCTCCAGGAACTGCTGCACATGGCGCGGCGCAGAGCCGCCAGCGCCGGTCTCGAACAGGCCACCGCCCTTGAGCAGCGGTACCACCGAGAGCATCTTGGCACTGGTGCCCAGCTCAATGATCGGGAACAGGTCCGTGAGGTAGTCCCGCAGCACGTTGCCGGTTACTGAGATGGTGTCCTTGCCACGGATCATGCGTTCCAGTGTCCAGCGCATGGCCTGGTCGTAGCCCATGATACGGATATCAAGGTCCTCGGTATCGTGCTCCTTGAGATAGTGCTGGACCTTGTTAATGAGCTGCGCGTCGTGGGCCCGTTCCGGATCCAGCCAGAACACCGCCGGCATGCCGCTGTGGCGCGAGCGCTCCACTGCCAGGCGGACCCAGTCGCGCACCGGCTCGTCCTTGGTCTGGCACATCCGCCAGATGTCGCCCTTTTCCACGTGGTGCTCGAACACGGTTTTGCCGTCGTCATCCACCACCCGGACGATGCCGTCTTCCGGCAGTTCAAAGGTCTTGTCGTGGGAACCGTATTCCTCCGCCTGCTGTGCCATCAGCCCAACGTTGGGCACGGTGCCGATGGTGCTGGGATCAAACGCATCGTGGTGCTTACAGAAGTTGATCACTTCCTGATAGATGGTGGCGTAGGTGCTCTCGGGGATGATCGCCTTGGTATCCTTGAGCTTGCCATCCGTGCCCCACATCTTGCCGCCATCACGGATCATGGCCGGCATGGAGGCGTCCACGATCACGTCACTGGGCGTATGCAGGTTGGAGATGCCCCGGTCGGAGTCCACCATCGCCATTTCCGGACGGTTGATGAAGCAGTCCCGGATGTCCTCCTCGATCTCGGAGCGCTCGGAGAAGGAGAGGTCCGAGATTTTCTGGTAGAGGTGGCTCATGCCGTTGTTTGGGTTCACCCCGATGCGCTCAAACAGCTCCTTGTGCTTTTCGAACACATCCTTGAAATAGACGGTCACGGCGTGACCGAACACGATGGGGTGTGACACCTTCATCATGGTCGCCTTCACGTGCAGCGAGAACAGCAGCCCAGCACGGCGCGCGCCCTCAATCTCTTCTTCCAGGAACTGGCGAAGCTCGCGCACGCTCATGAACATGCCATCGATGACCTCGCCGTCCAGCACCGGCACGCTGTCCTTCAGGACCGTGGTCTGGCCACTCTCTTTGCCCTCCAGCTGGATACGGACGCTGCCGGCCTTGTCCATGGTGGTGGACTGCTCGCTGTGGTAGAAGTCGCCCTTGCGCATGTGCGCCACGTGGGTGCGCGAGGCCTGACTCCACTTGCCCATGCGGTGGGGGTGTTTCTTGGCGTATTCTTTAACCGCGTTCGAGGCCCTGCGATCGGAGTTGCCCTGGCGCAGAACCGGGTTCACATTGCTCCCGAGCACCTTCGCATAGCGGTCCTTAAGGGCTTTCTCATCATCGGTCTGCGGGTTCTCCGGGTATTCCGGAAGCGGATAACCCTTATCCTGCAGCTCCTTGATGGCCGCCCGGAGCTGCGGCACGGACGCACTGATGTTCGGTGTCTTGATGATGTTGGCATCCGGGTGCTGGGTCAGTTCGCCAAGCTGGGTCAGATAGTCGGGCTCCTGCTTGTCTTCGGGGAGATAGTCGGGGAACTGGGCAAGGATACGGGATGCGAGGGAAATGTCGGCGGATTCAACCTTGATGCCAGCGGGCGAGACAAAGGCCCTGACAATCGGCAGAAAGGAGTAGGTAGCCAGTGCTGGGGCTTCGTCCGTCTCGGTATAGGTAATGGTTGGCTGTTTGTCTGTCATGAGTGCCTCTATCCTTCAGCGTTGTGGCGGGAGGCCATCAAGCGCCTCCCGTTTGTAAATGCCACCGGGCGGCGTCATTTCAGCCCGGTGAAGAAAGCCGTTGCGTTATCCGCCAGCGACTCCAGGTGGTAGCCGCCTTCCTGGACCACGAGCGTGGGCAGCCCCAGTTCATTGACCAGCCCGCCCATGCGCTCGAAACCGCTCTGGGAGACTGCCACCTTCGCCTGCGGGTCTTCCTGATAGACGTCAAACCCGAGCGAGACCACCAGCACGTCCGCGTCAAACAGGCGGATCGCGTTGCGTGCCTCTTCCAGGCGCTCAAAGAAGGTCGACTCCGGCGAACCGTGCGGCATGGGCAGGTTGATGTTGTAACCGAATCCGGCGCCTTCGCCGCGCTCGGTCTCGTGGCCGCTGACCACGGGGTAGAAATTGGTGGTATCGCCGTGGATCGAAATGTAGAGCACGTCGTTGCGCTCGTAGAAGATTTCCTGGATGCCCTGGCCGTGGTGCATGTCCGGGTCCAGGATCGCCACGCGCTGGAAGCGGCTGCGAAGCGCCTGAGCCGCGATTGCGGCATTGTTAAGGTAACAGAAGCCACCAGCAGCGTCACGGCGGGCATGATGGCCGGGCGGACGGGACATGGCATAGGCACGCGGCTCACCATTGAGCAACTCATCCGCGCCGGAAAGTGCGCTCTGGGCGGACCAGTAGGCCGCCTCCCAGGTGCCCTCACCGATGGGACAGCTGCCGTCAGCCTGATAACGGGCACATTCGGCCAGGATCCCGTGCATGTGGTTGGGAGCGCGCACAAAGATGTTGGACATGACCTCTTCGCCCCAATCCTCCGGCCAGCGCCGGTGCGCGGATTCCAGGAACCGCAGGTAACCCAGGTCGTGCACCGCGCTGATGGGTGCCATACCGTGATCTGCAGGCTCTGCCACCTGCATGTTCACGCTTTCCAGACCCTTGAGCAATTCCGGCGTACGCTCGGGAATTTCCTGCGGCGGCCGCATCTTGCCGCGCGTGAGATAAGTGAGCGGACGATGCCGGTTCTGTGAGGGATGGAAGAATGCTTTCACGGCGGGTCTCCTGTGGGCAATGTCGCTTCTTGGATCAGAACGGGTTCAGACCCCATGATAATAGACGTCCCGTTTCTATGCCTTTACGGATCACCGAAAGATGCAATTCGCCGGACTCCGGTGCCCCATTATACCGCCTGAGTCCGGGTCATGCGTCCGACCTTGGTCGAAGATCCGGATCCCCCACCGGTAATCCAAATGCTTTACAGGTGAGTACAACGGGATACGCTGAACAGTCACACACCCCGATTGGAGCTCTAGATGCTCAAGGCACAATACAGCAGTCGCGGTCCCGTCCCACAGGACGTGATCGAAGCCGTACCCGAAGACAGCCCACAACCAGGCAGCGGCCAGGTTCTTCTCGAGGTTCTGGCCGCCCCCATCAATCCCTCGGACGTTCTGACGCTGACCGGCGATTACGGCATCCTGCCCTCACTGCCGGCCGTTGGTGGTAACGAAGGCGTTGGCCGGGTAGCGGAACTCGGTGACGGGGTTTCCGGCGTCAGCCAGGGGCAGACGGTGCTCTTGCCGGTAGGCTCCGGTACCTGGTCAACCCATGTACTGGCGGAGGCCAAGGACGTGGTGCCGTTGCCGGACAATGCGGACCCCCGTCAGCTCAGCATGATGACCATCAACCCGCCAACAGCGCTGCTGATGCTGCAGGAATTCGTGGACCTCAAGGAAGGCGACTGGGTTATCCAGAATGCCG
Organism: Halomonadaceae bacterium KBTZ08; assembly: GCA_048013405.1. Lineage (GTDB taxonomy): Bacteria > Pseudomonadota > Gammaproteobacteria > Pseudomonadales > Oleiphilaceae > Halospina. The sequence goes on along the minus strand of CP182108.1, from coordinate 3,349,711 downwards.
CCAATTCGGGTGTCGGCGGCTACCTCATCCGGCTGGCCGCCCAACGCGGACTGCGCACCGTTAACGTGGTCCGGCGCGAGTCCGCAATCGCCGGTGTTGAGGCCCAGGGCGGCGACGTGACCCTGGTGGACGGTCCGGACCTCCACAAACGCGTGAAGGAAGCCACCGGCGGCGCCGACATCCGTCTGGGCATCGATGCTGTCGGCGGTGAATCCACCGACCACCTGGCCAACTGCCTGGCGGCCGGCTCGCCAGTGGTCAATTACGGCATGATGAGCGGCGATGCCTGCCAGATGTCCCCGGCGAACGTGGTCTTCCGTGACATCTCGCTGCGCGGGTTCTGGCTGTCACGCTGGTTCAGCCAGGCGACCCCGGAGCAGCAGACATCGATCTACAGCGAGATCACCCGCCAGATCGCCAGCGGTGCCCTCAAGGCTCCGATCGCGGGTGAATACGATGTCAGCGACATCAAACAGGCCGTGGCGGCCGCTGCCTCGGGGGAACGTGACGGCAAGATCCTGATCGTGCCCCAGCACTAAGCCCTTCCCCTGTCCGGGTCAACTTGACCCGGACCGTCCCCGCCAACGATCATGATGCCCCTTTCGCAATACGGATATGAACGCATGAGTGATTCAGGCGTAAAAACTGACGAGAAGAAACAGCATTTTGATGATATCTACGTGGCGGAAACGCCCGTCCCCTTCAAAGAACGCATCCTGGACGGCCTCCAGTACGTCTCAGACAATTTCAACCGCCAGACCTTCGACCGTCTGATCCTGCCCTGGGCCGAGAAGAAGGCCGCCAGTGGCCCCCTGAATGTTGTTGACCTGGCGGGCTGTTTCGGCAACACAACCATGGCCACCATCAACGGCATGGATTACGAGGGCATCCGTGAGAACTGGAAGGACGCGGACGCCTGCCGGAAAGTGGCGCAGCCGCGGCGAATCAGCGCCGAGATCACCGGCATCGACATCTCCGCCAATGCCCTGGCCTACGGCAAGTCCGCCGGCATCTACGACAACACCATCCAGGCGGACCTCAACACGCCGGATGCCGCCACCCAGGCGGCACTCGAAAAGGCCATGAAAAACGCCAACATCCTGATCTCCACGGCAGCGCTGGTTTATCTGCAACCGGAAGCCATCGAGCGCCTGATGGATGAGTTCGCGTCAGGCGACGATGAAGGCTATATGCTGGTGAACTTCCTGAACCCCTTCGCTCTGGAGGCGGCGGATGCGACCAAGCGTATTCTGCTGGAGCGGTTTGAGTTCGTGGGCAGCATGGCTTCCCGCCACCGGCTCATGTCCGAGCTGGAACGCGCCAACTACCCCGGCGAAGAGTGGGTTATGCTGGAAATCTGGGTGCTCAAGCGCCGCCAGTGATCCGGCTCACGGGCGCCTTATGTCGGCGCCCGGCTTCCCTCCGCCACCGCCTGGAGCAACCGCCAGGGGGGGTCCAGTTCGGATGCCAACTGATGGATTACACCTTTTTGATTATTTTTCGGACAAACCAGGTGCCAAAAGAGCCTTATCAAGATACCTATGTGCTCGTCCTTTTGCTTTCTCACAGGGTTTGCCTGAGTAATGGCGACGATTAAAGCTTTGTCGGGTATCGTCTGCTCGTACTTCCATCGAAGACATCTGCTTATTAACAACCACTAACGCCGATGCAAATTGATCGGGTGTCCACCCCTTTTTTTTCGATTGTTCGTAAAGAGCCTGAGCTAAGTCTGAATAGCGGTTAGCAAGCGCCTCTTCATTCCGAAATTCCAGGGCAAAAGCAGAACATAACTGAAGAGTCTCATAAGACCGAGCCAAACCGACCAACTCTTTAGAATGAGTTGATTCAGGTTCTTTTGCGACTCCATATGGAAGTAAAAAATAAGCCAAACAAAATAAAAACAACCTGAAAAGCCAGGAGCGGGCCAACAAAAAACAACGGCATTCATTCATCGTAATCCGCCCTGGATTGTTGAACATACATTTTGCGCCCTATTAGGTGGTAACCAGGTTCAACCCCCAGGACATATATCGGCAAGAGTACAAACACAAGATAGCCCGATACTTCATTGTGGAAGTACTCAACGATAAGTTTGGCACACAAAGAAAATAAAAGTGCAGGAACAGCCACAAACACCAACCAGGTCAAGACTCCCTTTGATACGTAGTTTTCCTTGATTGCCACCAGACCAATGTATATAAGAAGCGCCCCAGCCAAGCCGCTACCCAGAAGTATAATCGCCATACTAACTCTCCTGGTCCATGAACAGCTCGATTAGCCAGTGAACTAAACCTTGTTATCCTCAGGCTCTTCTGTATCGACTTGACGCTCAATAATACGGTAAGCTGGCGTAAAAACAATGACAGATAGAAACCACAATGCAAGCGTCAAGGTATAGGGTGAATCACCGACAAAGTACTCAATGATGACTGCAGCACATATCGCCAACATCAAACTTGGCCCGGCAACGCACCGTGACCATGTAGAAATCCCCTTTGACAAAGCGCCACTCTTAACACCCACCAACATGGCGTAATGAAAGAAAACACCGGCCAGACCACTTCCCACTAAAACAACAAGCATATTACAGATCTTCGTATGCGAGTAGACCACGGGCCGCAAGCTCTCTTTTGGCTCGACCAGCATTATTCTTTGCCATAATATTTAGTCCCGCTATGACTATAAGGGCTGGGACAGAAACTCTACTAAGAACGGTTAATGCTCCTTGCCCCATACCCAAGCGTTGACCAACCGCTATAACAAGTTCGCTTTTTGTGAGCGACTCTGCGACCCTGGAAGCAACAGCCTGGGGCCCTCCTTTAGCCATAATGAAAGCCCCAGTAGCAACGGTCGCGACTGTAAACTCAGGCACCGATAAAGGATTAACCTGGTTGGTTACAGAAGCCGTTTTCGAACTGAATTGATAGAATTCTCTCAGATCTTGGTCAGAGAGCGACCATGTGTACCAATAAGGCTGAACACTCTGGTTCGCAACTCGACTTCTTAACTGAGCTTGCAAATGACTACCGGGAACGCGTTCAATAATGGCCCTATTGATCTGCCGCTGCTTAGGGTCAGGAAGGTTCCGAAAAACGGCGATCCCAGACAGAATCGGCGCATAGAGCTCTGGAGAACTTGTGATTTCATCCCGGTAGCGTTTCAGCCCCATAAGATCCGCGAGAGCAACAAGCGGGGCGTTTTTGAAATCGGCGGTAACGTAACGATCAGCGACAGCTGGACTGCTCATAGGACAAACCTCCGTGTGCTTTTGAATCCATTTGTAGGTAAACTACCATCATCAAAAAAAGAAATGCAAACCTTCACAACCAGACCAAATGACCTTCCCCATACTTCCTTCTCCCAAGTAAAGTAGCTTTCAGGCCCAGAATGAGCAGGAAGTCATACGCTGGAAATCTGGGTGCTCAAGCGCCGCCAGTAATCCGGCTCACGGGCGCCTTATGTCGGCGCCCGGCTTCCCTCCGCCACCGCCTGGAGCAACCGCCAGGGGCGGTGCCAGTTCGGCTGCCAGCCAGCCTCCCCCTCCGCGGCACGCCACTGCGGCGCGACCCACAGATCCGCAATCGCCACCAGCGTTTCGCCATGAACAATCAGGGGTAGCCTGGTCCTTTCCCAGGGTGGCACCCGATGCTCCTGCAGCCATTGCCGCAACGGCCGGCGGGGCTGATTGGGGCCCGGACGGAAACGTTCGCCACGGGCCAGCAGACGTAGGGTGAACCAATCGTCACTCGCGGCCGCAATCCCAGCGCCCACGCAAGCGTCAGCGCTCAGTCTGGAACCAAACCAGTCCAGGCTGGTTCCGGGATGCCACTGCGCTACTGCCCCAACATCCGGTTCGGGGAGCTCCGGCACCAGCCAGAGCCGATCCTGATAGCGGCACACCCTGTAGCCCTCTCCCCGCAATTCCGGGCGGGCATCGTCCGGGGCATGCAGCAATGCATCCATTCCCGAAGCCAGACGACGTTCCCCGGGCGGCTGATAGCCCTGGCGGATCAGGAGGTGGCGCAACAACTGCTGGCGACGGGCCTCATCCAGATCATCCAGGGCGCTGACACTGATGCCCTGGCCGCTGGCCACCTCACGGGCGTCGCGGTCGGCCAGCTCTCCCAGAAGACGCTCCGCCTGACGGCAGTGTTCAGCACTGCGGGCAATGCGCGGCCCGCTTCGGGGCCAGCGTGCCTCCAGTACTGGCATCACCTCGTGGCGCAGATAATTGCGATCGAAGCGGGTATCCCGATTGGAACCATCCTCGCACCACGCCAATCCCCATTCCCGGGACAGGGCCTCGATACGGGCACGTTCCAGCCCCAGAAGAGGCCGTGCCAGCTGGCCCTGTCCCAGCTCTCTCTGCGCGGGCATGCCAGCCAGGCCGCGCACACCGCTGCCCCGCAGCAGTCGCAGGAGGACAGTCTCGGCCTGATCATCGCCATGATGGGCCATGAACAACAGGTCACCGGGTTCCAGAAGGGCTTCGAAACAGTCGTACCGGGCTTGGCGTGCCCGCGCTTCCAGATCCGGCTGCCCAGGCGCCAGGGCCAGCTCCCGGGTCGTCAGCGGCACCCCTATTGCCGCACAGACCCGCTCACAGTGCTTCTGCCACTGGTCCGCCTCGGCATTCAGGCCATGATGCAAATGAACGGCATTCAGTGCAGCGTTATGACGTGGTGCCAGTGCTGTCAGGCAATACAGTAGAAAGATGGAATCACAGCCACCGCTGAGGGCAACCCACCAGCGGCGGCTACCAGGAAGTTCCTGGAAGGCGGCGCTCAGATCAGAGGGCCAGCTTGCCGGCTCCCTGGGATCACTGCTTGCTGGCATCGTAGCGGGTCAGGCGCTCATAACGCTGTTCCAGGAGATCCGGAATGGACAGCTGCTCCAGCGCATCCAGCTCCTCAACCAGCGCATCCCGCAGATTGCCGCCCATGGTGGGTTGGTCTCGATGGGCTCCCCCTAACGGTTCCGGAATAATCCGGTCCGCCACACCCAGCGTTTTGAGCCGGTCGGCCGTTACCCCCATGGCGGCAGCCGCATCCGCCGCGTGGTCGGAACTCTTCCAGAGGATGGAGGCGCAGCCCTCTGGCGAGATTACGGCATAGGTGGCGTACTGCAACATACAGAGCCGGTCGCTGACACCGATCGCCAACGCGCCCCCAGAGCCACCCTCACCAATCACGGTCGAGATGATGGGCGTGCGCAGGCGTGACATCAGTGCCAGGTTACTGGCGATGGCCTCGCTTTGCCCCCGCTCCTCGGCCCCGATGCCAGGGTAGGCTCCGGGCGTGTCGATCAGGGTAATCAGCGGCAGCTGGAAGCGTTCGGCCATGCGCATGAGTCGCGCCGCCTTACGATAGCCCTCGGGCTTGGGCATGCCGAAGTTGCGGTGCACCTTGTCCTTGATCTTGCGCCCTTTCTGATGCCCGATCACCACGACAGGGCGGCCTGCAAGACGCGCCAGCCCGCCCACGATGGCAGGGTCATCCGCAAAGCTGCGGTCACCGTGGAGCTCATCGAAATCCGTGAACACCTCCTCGATGTAATCGAGGGTGTAGGGCCGCTGGGGATGGCGTGCCAGCCGTGCGATATCCCAGGGCTTGAGGTCGGCAAAGATGCTCTCGGTCAGACTGATGCTCTTGTTCTGGAGCCGGTTGATCTCCTCCGAAATGTTGACGTCGGCATCATTGCCAACCAGACGGAGTTCCTCGATCTTGTCTTCGAGCTCGGCGATGGGTTGTTCAAAATCCAGATATTGAGGGTTCATGACGCTCCGTCTGTTCGTTGCAACCATTCATTCATCGTAGACCAAAGTCACGCGATCGTCGCCCAGCAGATGGCGCAGACTCAACAGCAGCTCGTCGTCCGGCTGCACCTGCCAGTCTTCACCCAGGCGTATCAGGGTGCTGGCATCCGCCCGGGAGTAGGCCAGGTTGATGGGGCACCCATTGCCCCTGTAGGGCCGCAGCACTTCCTCCAGATGATCCAGGAAACCGTTGGCGCACTGGGGCTGGTCCACTGCCAACCGGATACCGTGACTGTACTGTCGTCGCGCGGCATTGATGTCCATCACCCCATCAGCGGTCATCTTGAGGGAGCCGCTGTAGTCATCGTAGCTGATACGGCCTTCCAGGATCAGTACATTGTCTGCCTGAAGCAGGTCCTTGTACTCCAGGAAGGCATCCGTGAACAGCGTCGCCTCGATACGGGCGCTGCGGTCATCCAGGGTGACAAACGCCATGGGCTGGCCACGCCGGTTTTTCATGGTGCGCACCGCCACCACCAGACCGGCAATCCGCTGGGTCCCCTTGCCCTGCTGCAGGTTGGCAATGGGCGTGGGCACAAAGTGGCGGATTTCGCGTTCATAGGCATCAAAGGGATGCCCGGTGAGATACAGCCCGAGCGTTTCCTTCTCCGCCTGCAGCCGCTGCTTGTCGCTCCACTCGCGCAGGTGAGCCACATCCGCAAAGGGATCCTCATCCCCGGTGGAGACCAGGTCCTCGCCGAAAAGATCGCCCATACCGGCATTGGCATTACGGCTGAGCTGACCGGCCTGCTGGATGGCCTTGTCGATACTGGCCATCATCCTGGCCCGGCTCGGCCCGAGGTTGTCCAGGGCACCGGCCCGGATCAGCGCCTCAATGGCACGCTTGTTGACCTTGCGCATGTCCACGCGGGCACAGAAGTCGAACATGTCGCTAAAGGCGCCGCCCTCCTTCCGACCCGCCGTGATGCTCTCAATGGGCCCCTCGCCGAGCCCCTTGATCGCGCCCAGGCCATAGACCACCTGCCCTGCATCATTGACGGTGAAACTGAACTCACTGGTATTCACGTCCGGCAACACCAGTTCCAGCCCCATGCGGCGGCATTCCTCGATCAGGGTCACCACCTTGTCGGTGTTCTGCATGTCCGCGGTCAGCACCGCAGCCATGAACTCCGCCGGGTAATGGGCCTTGAGCCAGAGGGTCTGATAGGAAACCAGCGCGTACGCCGCCGAGTGCGACTTGTTGAAGCCGTACCCCGCGAATTTTTCCACCAGGTCGAAGATGTTGTCCGCCAGATGGGAGCTGATGCCGTTCTGCTCGCACCCCTCCAGAAACGCCTTCTTCTGTTTCTCCATCTCGGCGGCTTTCTTCTTGCCCATGGCCCGGCGCAGCAGGTCCGCCTGGCCAAGGGTGAAACCCGCCATAACCTGGGCGATCTGCATCACCTGCTCCTGGTACAGGATGATGCCGTGGGTGGGCTTGAGCACCGGCTTAAGGCCGTCGTACTGGAAGTCCGGATGCGGGTAGGCCTCGGGCTGGCGACCGTGCTTACGGTCGATGAAGTCGTCCACCATGCCGGACTGCAGCGGCCCCGGGCGGAACAGCGCCACCAGCGCGATCATGTCCTCCAGGCTGGCGGGTTCCAGGCGCCGGATCAGGTCCTTCATGCCCCGGGATTCCAGCTGGAACACGGCAGTGGTCTCAGCCTTCTTGAGCAGCTCGAAGGAGGGCTGGTCATCCAGCGGGATCTCGTCGATGTCGATATCCGCCTCGCCGCGCTCGCGCCGGCGGCGGTTCACCATGGCCAGGGCCCAGTCAATGATAGTCAGGGTCCGCAGGCCGAGGAAGTCGAACTTGACCAGCCCGGCCTCCTCCACATCGTTCTTGTCGAACTGGGTGACGACACTGCCGCCGTCTTCTTCACAATACAGCGGCGCGAAGTCAGTCAGCTTGGTGGGCGCGATCACCACGCCCCCGGCGTGCTTACCGGCGTTGCGGCAGACCCCTTCCAGCTTCTTGGCCATTTCCCAGATTTCCTGGGCTTCCTCGTCCTGGCCCAGGAACTCGCGCAGCGGTTCCTCTTCCTCATAGGCCCGCTCCAGGGTCATGCCTGGATCAAAGGGAATGAGCTTGGAAAGACGATCCGCCAGCCCATAGGACTTGCCCTGGACCCGGGCAACGTCACGAACCACGGCCTTGGCGGCCATGGTGCCGAAGGTGATGATCTGGGACACGGCGTTCTTGCCGTAGCGCTCGGCGACGTAATTGATCACCCGGTCGCGGCCTTCCATACAGAAGTCCACATCGAAGTCCGGCATCGACACCCGCTCCGGGTTCAGGAAGCGCTCAAACAGCAGGTCGTACTGCATCGGGTCGATGTTGGTGATCAGCAGCGCATACGCCACCAGCGAGCCCGCCCCCGAGCCCCGTCCCGGGCCCACGGGCACGCCGTTATCCTTGGCCCACTGGATGAAGTCCATCACGATCAGGAAGTAGCCCGGGAACCCCATCTGATTGACGATATTGAGCTCGAAATCCAGGCGCTCGTAGTAGCGTGCCCGCTTTTCCTCGTATTCCGGGTCGGTGCGGTCCAGGATGCGCTCCAGCCGCTTTTCCAGTCCTTCCTCGGAAACCTTGCGGAAGTACTCGTCCATGGTCATCCCTTCCGGGATGGGGTACTGGGGCAGCGAGATTTCACCCAGCCGCACCGGTACCGTACAGCGCCTGGCAATTTCTACGGTGTTGTCGATGGCCTCCGGGATGTCCTCGAACAGCTCAATCATCTCCTCCTGGGAACGGAGATACTGCTGGTCGCTGAAGCGCCGCTCCCGGCGGGGGTCGTCCAGGGTCTTGCTTTCACCGATGCAGACCCTGGCCTCATGGGCCTCGAAGTCTTCCGCCTCCAGGAAGTGGACATCATTCGTCGCGACCACGGGCAGCTGGAACGTCTGGGCCAAAGCCACCTGCCCATGAACACAGTCCTCGTCATAGGGGCGGCCTGTGCGCTGGAGCTCGAAATAGAAGGCACCGGGAAACAGATCCGCCCAGTAGCGGACCCGCTCCGCCGCAAGGTCCTCTTTGCCCGCCAGGATGGCGCGCCCGATGTCGCCCTCACGGGCTCCGGAGAGCATAAGGAGGCCCTCAGCGCGCTCTTCAATCCATTCGCGCTCCACCACCGGAACCCCCGTGGCCAACCCATCCGTATAACCGAGCGAAATAATCTCGGTGAGATTGCCGAAGCCGGTCTGGTTACGCGCAAGCAGGGTTATGCGGAAGGGCTTGTACGGATCCTCTGGATTACGCAGCCAGATGTCCGCGCCTATGATGGGCTTGATACCGGCGCTGGTGGTGCCCTCGTAGAATTTCACCAGCGAGCACATGTTGGACTGCTCGGTGAGGCCTATGGCGGGCATGCCCATGGCCGCGGCACGCTCGATCAATGGCTTGATCCGGATCAGGCCATCAACCAGTGAATACTCCGAATGGACGCGAAGGTGAACGAATGTGCGCGACACGGGCTACTCCATGACCTCGACCAGTGCCTTTTCGGTCTGTTTCCCGAAACGGGCCTCAACCACCTCCCCGGCGGGATTGATCACAAAGGTAGCAGGCAGTGAGACCGGGTGCTCCCAGCCGTAATGGGACTGGGGGTCGTCGGTAACGACAGTGAACTCAATGCCCATATCCTTGATCAGCGTATGCAGGGGCTCACCCTCAACCCCATCAAAGTTCACGCCCAGAACCCGGGCCCGTTCACGCTGATCCAGTGCATTCAGCTCCGGGATTTCCTCATAACAGGGCTTGCACCATTCAGCCCAGTAGTTGACAAAGACCCACTGTCCTTCCAGCTCGCTGGTTCGAACCGCCTCTCCCTGGACTGAGGCGAAATCAGCGCTGGCGGACCAGCCCCCGGGCATGCCGTCACACCCCGCAAGCGCAAGCATCAGCACGACAACCGCCGCGCGCATGAGATGAATCACCGCGAACCTCCTGATAGAGTAGTAACGGGCCAAGCCGGATCAAGCATTGTAACGGTAAATCCGGCCTCCGTAATCCATACCCACTGAGGTAACGCACCCGTAATGACCGAGACCACACGCCGCCACTCCGACCTGCCGCTGGCCCACTGGGTTGGCCTTGGGAGCTTCCTGGCCCTGATGGCCACGCTCGCGTTAACCACCTTCTGGCCGGAGCCGGTGGAAGGCGCCTCCAAAACCGCCGTCCTGGCCATCAAGCTGGTCCCCTTGGTGATCTTTGCGCCCGGGCTTATCCGCGGACGCAACCTGACCTACATCTGGGCCTGTTTCATGATGATGATCTATTTCGTGCCCCTGTCGGTCAGCACCTACCTGTATGGCTGGCCCCTGACCAGTGTGGTGCCACTGGGTTTGGCGCTGGTCTTCTTTGTGGCGACGCTGTTCAAGTTACGCCAGGATCCACGCAATCCAGGCATAACCCCGGGCTGATCCTCTATGGCGAAAGCACCGAACCCCGAGCGTGACAGGCCACTGACACTCCCCCAGATCTGCGACGCGCTGGTTCGGGATGAGCGCATTACCGAGGACGAAGCCCGCGAAATCCGTAACGCCAACCTGGGGTCGGACACCCAGAAGCATCCACTTGAGATGGTCGCGGAGGCCCAGCTCCAGGACGCCACCACCGGCAACATCCTGGACCTGGATACCCTCACCGAGTGGCTGGCGCACTGGGCGGGACTGGAGTACGTGCACATTGACCCACTCAAGGTCGATGTAGCGACGGTGGCGGACGTTATGTCCTACGCCTATGCCCACCGTAACGGCATCCTGGCGTTCAGCGTCACGCGTGACGAAGTCAAGGTGGCCACCGCCCAGCCCTTCCAGCGCGACTGGGTCAGTAACCTTGAGCACATCACCCGCAAGACGGTCACGCCAGTGGTGGCCAACCCGGCCTCCATTCGACGCTTCACGGTGGAGTTCTACCAGCTGGCCAATTCCGTCAGCAAAGCGGGTGGAGAGGATGCCAACAAACACGTCCAGAGCTTCGAGCAGCTGCTGGACCTGGGCGACGGCAAGGCGGATGCCAATGACCAGCACGTGGTCAGTATCGTTGATTGGCTGCTGCATTACGCCTTTGAACAACGGGCCAGCGACATCCACCTGGAGCCCCGGCGGGAAATGTCGCAGGTGCGGTTCCGCATTGATGGCGTTCTGCACACGGTCTACGAATTCCCCATCAACGTGGGCATTGCCGTACTCAGCCGGCTCAAGATCCTGGGCCGGCTCAATGTGGCCGAAAAACGCCGCCCCCAGGACGGGCGCATCAAGACCCGCAAGCTTGACGAAAGCGAGGTGGAACTGCGCATGGCCACCATGCCCACTGCCTTCGGCGAAAAGATGGTGCTGCGGATCTTTGATCCGGACGTGCTGCTCAAACCCTTCGAGCAGATGGGCTTCTCACGGGACGACCGTGAGCGCTGGCAGCGCATCACCAGCAACCCCTACGGGGTCATCCTGGTCACAGGCCCCACCGGCTCGGGCAAGACAACCACGCTCTATTCCACGCTGCGCCAGATGGCCTCCGACGATGTGAACATCTGCACCATCGAGGACCCCATCGAGATGGTGGAGCCAGCGTTCAACCAGATGCAGGTCCAGCACGGCATCGACCTGACCTTCGCCCATGGGGTGCGCGCCCTGCTGCGACAGGATCCGGACATCATCATGATTGGTGAGATCCGGGACCAGGAAACCGCTGACATGGCGGTCCAGGCCGCGCTGACCGGCCATCTGGTGCTGGCCACCCTGCACACCAATGATGCGCCCAGTGCCATTACCCGGTTGCTGGAACTTGGCCTTCCAGGCTATCTGATCCGAGCGACGGTGATCGGCGTCATGGCACAGCGACTGGTGCGCACACTCTGCTCGGACTGCAAGAAAGAGGGGACCATCGACGCGGACGCCTGGCGCACCCTGACCCGCCCCTGGAAGGCACCGATGCCGGACCATCCCTGCGAACCCGTGGGATGCCTGCAATGCCGCAACACGGGCTACCGGGGGCGCTCCGGGGTCTACGAGATCATGCCTGTGGAAGGACCAGTGGAAGAGCTCATTACCGCTGACTGCGATGCGGACCGACTCCGCCGGGAGGCCTACCGGCAGGGGATGATGTCGCTCAGGCTTTCGGGGGCGCAGAAGGTCGCCGCCGGGGTGACCACCATTGAGGAAGTGATGAGGCTGACGCCGGAAAGCATTCGCTAGCCCCCTCCCCTGAACAGAGGGCACGGGGCCCCCCAGGACGCCAAAAGCCTGCTACCTGGTTCGGGGCACTCCCAGGCTTGCGCCCGGGATAGACGCACCTGCAAGCCATTTGATAGCGTAGCGCGCGCTCAATGTTGGCTCAACACACCGGCAATACGTGTGGGAAGCGCATTGTTCCAAAATGCAAAAAAGGAGATTTTCATGAACAAATATCTTTCCGTCGCCATGGTTTCTGTTCTGGTCCTGCTGTTGAGTGGGTGCGCAGGATGGCCTGAATACATGAACAGAAGCGGCACAATGAACCAGAACGCCTTCACTGGCACCCAATACCGGTCTACCGATTATGAAATCCTCGGACCGGTACAAGCCGAAGCCAAAGGGGTTCTGATCCTGGGCCTCGTTACCAATGGTGAGGATGGTGTTGGCCTGCTGTGGGAAGAAGCCATGTCCAAGTACGGTGATGAAGTGACCGGACTCAAGGACATTTCGAGCAAGACTGAATACCAGGGTATTCTTACCCCGATCTACTCCAAGAAGGAAACAACCTTCTACGGCATTGCTGTTAAAGAGTAAGCGATGCGGCTGATAATGGCTCTGCCCGTTACCGGGCGGAGCCATTCACTGGTACCGGCCAGCCCGAGCTTTCCCATCCCCAAGCTGGTGCGTCCTCAGTTGTTGTCAGTGGGGTTCAGCCGCTCAACCGCATTCATACGATTCCCCAGCGCGTCCACCAGGATATGCTCAATTGCCCCCTCACGTCGCATGGCCTTGAGCTCGCGGTTGAAAGCCTTGATGCGCTCGGCGTTGCCGGGCACCTCGCGTGACAGCAGCAGGTGAAGCCTATCCCGGCGCACTGGATGGGAATGCCAGGTCAGTTTTTCAGCCTCCTTCTCTTCGAAAAGGTCATGAATCATCCGTTGGCCTACAACACGATCCATCGGAAACAGGTCGATACGCCCTGCCATCAGCTTCTGAAAGTTCAGCTCATCCGACGACACGATCTCGGTAGGCGCAACCCCAAGCCTCTTTACCCGATCAATGACCTCCCCATACACATAGTCCCGGGTCAGGCCAATCCGGTAGTCGGCAAGGTCACCAGCCTTGCGCCACTCAAATGGCATCTCCGCGCGATGGAAAAAGACGTACTCGGTAACAACAACCGGGCGGCTGATGAAGAAATCCTCCCGGCGTTCCTCGGAGGGCATCCAGACGGCTGACCCAGCTCGCTCCCCTTTGCGAGCGAGATAGAGCGAGCGTGACCAGGGGTGGAACTCATACTCAACGGTGTACCCCGCGCGTTCGAAGGCGCGCGAGACAATCCGGGATGCGATGCCGTAACCGGGTTCCTCTTCACCCAGGTAGGGAGGCCACTCACCATTGGTGATCCGCAGGGTACGATCCTGTGAGGACTCGCTGGCCAGTGCGGATAGCGCCATCACCCCCAGCAATGCCATCAGTACCGCTCTATGCCATCCCATGATGCCCTCCCAAGATGACCCTATCGAGGCCCTGTCAGCCCCCCCCATCGTCAGGATGGCAACCAGCAGCAAAGCTGTCTACTGAACCCGCAATTCAGCGTGTTACCAGAACCAGTACAGGTCCATTATGGCCCGATGGGTCGGCAGGAACTCGCCAGCTGAATCCACCCCCCTCCAGCCATGACCGGATCGCCCGCCATTCCGCCTCGCCACCTTCGTGCCCTCGGTACACCATCAGGGACAGGCAGCCTCCGGGCGCCAGCAGTTCCATGGACTGCTCCAGCGCACAGATCGTGGACTCCGGTTGCGTGACTCGGGCGCGATCACTTCCCGGAAGGTATCCCAGGTTGAACATCACGGCATCCAGATACTGCCCGCCGGGGCGTTTCACCTGTTCAGCCACCCTGGCATGGCTGTCGCAAACCAGGGTGACGCGCTCTTCCAGGTCGGCTTCGACAAGCCGGCTATGAGTGGCGTCAATGGCGGCGCGCTGGATATCCAGTGCCCAGACATGACCGGTCGCACCCACCTGCTCCGCCAGAAAACAGGTATCGTGACCGTTGCCCGCCGTCGCATCGAGGGCCAGGCTGCCTTCCCCCACAACGGCGGCGACCGCTTCATGGGCCTGACGGGTGAGCCTCAAACCACCCACCGCTGCAATGTGCCGGCGGCAAACTGACTCAGGTTATCCGCGCTCTGCTGCACCATGCGCTGGCGGGCTTCCTGGCTGGCCCAGGCACAGTGCGGGGTCACCAACAGGTTGGGGAGTTCATCCGCCAGCAACGGGTTGCCCTCGACCGGAGGCTCCTGCGTCAGCACGTCCACACCCGCGCCAGCAATTTCCCCCTGACGCAACGCATCCGCCAGGGCCTGCTCGTTGACAATACCACCCCGGGATGTATTCACCAGCAGCGCCGAGTCCTTCATGGACTGAAGCGCCTGCGAATCGATCAGGTCCCGGGTGTCATCACTCAGCAGGCAATGGACGGACAACACGTCCGCGACCGGCAGCAAATCCGCCAATGGCTCGCGCGGAAAACCGTCCACTTCCCCCGGCGACTGCCCGGGCCTGGCCGCAACCCGCACGTCCATGCCAAAAGCCTGGCCCAACCGCGCAACGCCCTGCCCCAGGTCCCCATACCCAAGCACCACGAGCATCCGGCCTTCCAGTTCGATGATGGGGTGGTCCATCCGGCAGAACATCGGGCTCTTCTGCCACCAGCCCTCACGCACGTCCTGAACGTAGTCCACCAGCCGCCCAGCCAGGGCCAGGATCAGTGAAAAGGTGTGCTGGACCAGCACGGGCCGCGCGTAGCGGATGGCGTTGACCACCCGTATCCCCCTGGCCTCCGCCGCCTTCAGGTCAATGTTGTTCACCCCCGTCGCGGTCACCACGATCACCCGCAGCCGTGGCGCGGCCGCGAAGTGCTCATCCGAAAGCACGACCTTGTTGGTAATCACAGCCTCGGCATCCCGGATCCGTTCCGCCACCTCCTCCGGCGCGGTGGTTCCATGGAGCGTCAGGTCTGCCGCGGCGTGCATGGGCGCCAGATCCACATCCGAGCCAAGGGTTTCGGCATCCAGGAATACAGCTTTCACGGTGATGACTCCTACGGGCATTGTGGGTACGGCGCCCCATTCTCCCCGAGGGCCCTGTTTCAGGCAATCGGTTGGCCCCGATGACCCGGGATGACGGCGTGCTGGCCATACCCGCCTGTCGCCACCTCTGGACAATGAGTCAGTGGTCCAGACGCCAGTGGCTGGTCCGTGGCTCTACCAACCAACAGGAACCGACAATAAGGACAAAGGCCATGCTCTCACGCAGAGCGACCCTGAAGGGGCTGGCCACGGCGCCCCTGGTGACGCCACTGGCCGGCCCCTCGGCTGCCAGCGCCAAGCCAGCGCCGGAAGCAGACGCCACCTGGCGCAACTGGTCCGGTCTGCAGAGCGCCCGGCCGGAACGCTTTGAGCGCCCACGCAACACGCAAGCGCTTGCCGATCTGATCCACACCACTTCCGGAACCCTGCGCCCGGTGGGCGCAAGCCACTCCTTTACCCCCTTGATGGGGACAGACGGGACCATGGTGGCCATGGACCACTTCCAGGGACTGATCGATCACGACCCGGACCAGCAGCTGGCCACTCTCGGCGGCGGCACCCGTCTCAACCCCGCCGCCAACCTGCTCAATACGGTCGGCCAGGCTTTTCCCAACATGCCGGATATCGGGCAGCAGACCCTGGCCGGAGCCCTGGCTACCGCCACCCACGGCACAGGCGCAACACTGGGGTGCATGAACGCCTACACCGAGAGCTTTGAGCTGGTCACCGCCAATGGTGACCGGCTGCGCTGCAGCCCGCAACAGAACGCGGATCTGTTCCACGCGGCCTCCGTGGGCCTGGGCGCTTTCGGGTTCCTGACCCAGGTCACCCTGCACAACCAGCCCAGCTACCGGTTGGCGAGAAAGCTCGAATGGCGGTCCATCCAGGATATCCTCAGCCACGTTGAGACGCTCGCAGAGCAGCACCGGAACCTGGAATTCTTCTATGTCCCCTTCACCGGAATGGGGATGATGGACCGCCAGGACATCACCGACGATCCCATTGGAGGCAGTGCCGGCGAGGACCAGAACGAAGGACTGGAAACCCTGCGCAACGTGCGGGACTGGCTCTCCTGGAGCAGCTGGCTGCGCGAGCGGGTGGTGGGGCTCTATCTCAGCACACAGCCCACGGAAACCTCGGTGGCGCCCGCCGCGGAAAGCTACACCCATGTGCGCAAGGTGCTGTTCAACGAAATGGAATACCTCCTCCCCCGCGCCGTCGGCCTGAAAGCGTTCGAGGAAGTCCGCCAGCGACTGGAACGGGACTTTCCCGAGGTTTTCTTCCCCATGGAAGTCCGCTTTGTGAAAGGCGACGACCTGTGGCTGAGCCCCTTCTACCAGCAGGACAGCATCGCCATCGCGGTTCACAGGGAGGCGAACGCCGACCACAGGCCCCTGTTCCAGGCGCTGGAACCCATCCTCCGCAAACACGGTGGCCGCCCCCACTGGGGCAAGCTGCACAACCTGGGCCCGAAGGACCTCGAGGCCCTCTATCCCCGCTGGCAGGAGGCCATGGCCATCCGGCGTGAACTGGACCCGGCTGGCCGCCTCCTGAATCCCTACCTGCAGCGCCTTCTGGGCGTGGAGCCAAACGTATGAGCCGGCGCCGGTTCCTGGCTGCCACACTCGGCCTCGCCGCTGTCGGGGTGGCCGGTCGCATGGGCTGGCAGCAATTGGCGGAGGACGCGGAGCGTCACCCGCCCTACTTCCGGGCCCTGGCGGATGCGCTGGCCGATGCCAACACACACCTGCCCCGGCTCGTCGTGGATTGGCCCCGGGCCCAGAACAACCTGCTGAAACTGCTCGCGGCAATCCAACCGGACTACCACTACCGCATCGTGGTCAAATCCCTGCCCTGCCTGCCTCTGATTGACCGGATCATGGAGCAGGCTTCCACCCGCCGGTTGATGGTGTTCAACGAGCCTTCTGTCCGGGTACTGGCCAATGAACGACCAACGGCTGACCTGCTGCTGGGCAAACCGCTGCCGGCTGCCGCGGCCCATTATTTCTACCAGCACCGCAACCCGGAGTCCGGTTTCAACCCTGCCCAACAACTGCAATGGCTGGTGGACAGCCCGCAACGGCTGGACGACTACCGCCAGCTGGCGGAATCGCTGAACGAGCCCCTGCGGATCAACCTGGAAATCAACATTGGACTGAACCGGGGCGGACTGGCTTCCCCATCGGAACTGGACGCAGTCCTGGCCGTGATCCAGGATCACCCGCTGCTGACATTCAGTGGCTTCATGGGCTACGAAGCCCATATCGTGAAGGCGCCGGGACCGGCTTCCTTCCATTTCGAGCGCGCCATGACCCGTTACCAGGCCTTCGTGGAACGCGCTGAGACCCTGCTGGGAAAGTCCATCCGCAACCTAACCCTCAACACCGGCGGCAGCACCACTGCCAGCCTCTACCGGGAGGCGGACGTAGCGCCCAACGAAATCGCAGCCGGCTCAGCCGTGCTCCAGCCGGCCGGTTTTGACCTTCACACCCTGGCCGATCAGCAACCCGCTGTTTTCATCACCACGCCGGTACTCAAGCGCGCCGAGGGACTGGCACTGCCTGGTGCGCCGGGCGCGGGCACCCTGCTCGGTCTCTGGGACCGACGCTACGAGACCACCTTTTTCATAGACCGGGGCAACTGGAAGGCGGAGCCCGTGTCACCGCCGGGCCTGCGCCTCAACCCACTCTACGGTCGCTCCAGCAACCAGGAAATGCTGAACGGACCTGACAGTCTGGCACTCACCCCTGGTGATACCGTTTTCCTGCGGCCCATTCAAAGCGAACGGCTCCTGGAGCAGTTTGGTCCCTTGCTGATGTTCAACGGGCAACGCATCACCAGCGAGTGGCCGGTTTTCGCCACTCACCCGAGCTGAGTTCCGGAAAGCGGCAGCCCCCAATCAAATGCCGCCCAAATGTGCAACGGTCGTCAATTATGGACTTCAGGCGAACAGCGGCTTTGACCGGCTCACGCGGCATGGCATGATTCGACCAACAGAAGACACGATCCACTGATCCGGGGACCATGCCAATGAAGCGCACTCTTGCTCTGGGCCTGATGCTGGCAATTGCTCACCCACTCGCCATGGCAGGCCCCCAAAGGCCCGTGACCCAGGGGACCACCTATCTGGGGGCCCAATACTCACGACTGACCTTCTCGTCGGACCAGCTCGTTACCTCGGCCACCCCCTCCATGGTGATGGTCAGGGGCGGTGCCTTCCTGCTCAACAACATTGCGCTTGAGGGGCGATACGGAACAGGCATTGAAAGCGACAAGGCCATGGCCAAAGACAGCAACGTGGTCCAGGCCGAGGTAAGCCATTTCGGCAGTGTCTATCTCACCGGCCATGTGCCACTGGGACACCGCTCGTCGTTCTATATCTTTGGCGGATTCAGTGAGTTCAAGGCCCGCTTCGAGCGCCCAGGCCGGCAACTCAATAAAACCGAGTTTTCGGGATCCTACGGTGCCGGCTATCAGATCAATCTCAGCCGGAAGATGGGCCTGAACCTTGAGTACAACCGCTTTATGGAAAAAAGCGGTCACCGCCTGAACGGTTTCACCCTTGGTACGCAGCTCTATTTCTAAGCGCCTGAACGCCCTCAGGACTTCAGGCGGTATCCGGTTCTGAAGATCCACCAGACCAGCGTGAGACATAACAGCATGAACAGGAAGGTCATGCCCAGGCTGATCATCAACGGCACATCCGAGACCTCATAGAAGCTCCACCGGAAGCCGCTCACCAGGTACACCACTGGATTGAACAGCGACACGGTCTGCCAGAATTCCGGCAGTACATCGATGGAGTAGAAGGTGCCTCCCAGGAACGTCAGCGGGATCACCAGCAGCAGGGGCACAATCTGCAGCTGTTCGAAATCCTCGGCCCAGATCCCAACAATGAAGCCAAAGAGACTGAACGTGAACGCCGTCAGCACCAGGAAACTGAGCATCAGAAACGGATGCTGTATCGGAACCTCCACGAACAGCTGGGCGGTGAACAGGATGATCAGGCCCAGCACCAGTGATTTGGTGGCGGCCGCGCCCACATACCCGACCACCACTTCCAGGTAGGACACTGGCGCTGACAGCACCTCATAGATCGTGCCCGTAAAGCGCGGGAAGAATATACCGAAAGAGGCATTGGTCACGCTCTGGGTCAGCAGCATCAGCATGATCAGCCCGGGCACGATGAAGGCGCCATAGGCGACGCCGTCAACCTGCTCCACCCTGGAGCCGATGGCCGCCCCAAAGACCACAAAGTACAGCGAGGTGGTCACGATGGGCGAAATGACCGATTGCAGCCAGGTACGCAGGGCCCGGGCCAGTTCAAAACGATAGATGGCATACATGCCACGCAGGTTCATGAGCCGTTCACCAGATTCAGGAAAATGTCCTCCAGCGAACTCTGGGTGGTATGCAGGTCCGTGAACCGGATCCCCGCTTCCCCCAGGGCCTGGAGAAGATCGTCGATGCCGGTATGGGCCGACTGGGTTTCATAGGTGTAGACAAGCCCGCAACCATCTTCCGTCAGCCGCAGACCATAGGGCGCCAGCGCAGGGGGAACCGCCTCCAGCGGCTCACGCAACTGCAGCGTCAGCTGTTTGCTTCCCAGCTTGCGCATCAGCTGCTCCTTGTCCTCAACCAGCACGATTTCGCCCTGGTTGATGACGCCGATGCGATCCGCCATCTCCTCGGCTTCCTCAATGTAATGGGTGGTGAGGATAACGGTAACGCCGGTCTGGCGCAGGTAGTCCACGGTTTCCCACATCCCCTGGCGCAGCTCCACGTCCACACCGGCGGTGGGCTCATCAAGAAACAGAACCGACGGCTCGTGTGCGAGCGCCTTGGCAATCAGGAGCCGTCGTTTCATACCCCCGGAGAGCATGCGCAGCTCGCTGTGGCGCTTCTCCCACAGCGACAGGTCGCGCAGCACCCGCTCCAGATAGGCATCATCCCTGGGTTTGCCGAACAGCATCCTGCTGAAGCTCACCTTGGCCCAGACGGTTTCGAAGGCATCCCGGGTCAGTTCCTGGGGCACCAGGCCGATACGGGAACGGGTCTGGCGGTAATGTTTCTGGGTATCGTAACCATCCACGGTGACAGAGCCACCAGTACCGTTGACGATGCCGCAGATGATGCTGATCAGCGTGGTCTTGCCCGCGCCATTGGGTCCCAGTAGCGCGAAGATTTCCCCTTTATGGATGGCCAGGTTGATGTTGTTGAGCGCCTGGAATCCGTCCTTGTAGGTCTTGTCGAGATTCTCGATGGAGAGGATGGAGGTCACACATCACCTCAATTGCTGACAGCTTAACAAGGGTACCATACCTCTGGTGACGCTGGCCCTTCATTCAGGTCCATGACCATTGGTCGGCGCTGCCCAGCGGGGATCCGCTGTAAACACGACGTCCAGAACCAGTGGTTGAACAAGACGACGTAACCGTTCGTTCAGATGGGCTCGGATCCGATCCTGCTGCTCCAGGGCTGCATTGCCACTGTCGAGAGGCAGGACCACGTGCACCAACAGGTAGAGGGTCCGGCCCGGACGCACCATCCGCAGCGAGAAATCCTCGGCACCCCAGTGCGCAGCCACTGCCGCCACCTCGTCATGCACGGGCTGGCGCACATGCTTCGGCGGTGCCCGGTTGAGCAGTTCCTTGATGGCGTCCGACGCCATGCGGAACGGGGTGCTGAGACAGAACAGAACCACCACGGCTGCCACCATCAACGGATCCACGTAGGGCGTCAGGCCGGCTAGACCCAGGGTATCCGCCAGCGGGATAAGGCAGAACGCCAGAAGGACTGACGCGGAGATGACCGTGTTGATCCACCAGTTGGCGAAATCCGCCTCCACCAGAGGACTGGTGCTGTGATGGCGCGCGTTGCGCAACAACACAAAGGTAGCAAGGCTGCTGGTGGTGGCAATCACCGAATACACAATGGCGAGACCGGCCACAATCTCGCGCCCCCCGGACAGGAGCACCAGCACGGAATCCCCCAGGGCAAGCAGCGAGATTCCCAATATCAGGAGCCCTTTTGCGGCGTTGACCAGCGACTCGAAATAGGCGTGACCGAAAGGGTACTTTTCGTTGTCAGGCATGGCCAGGAGCCGTGCCACGCGAACACTGAGAAAGGCCATAACGCTGTAGATCAGGTTAAACAACCCATCAAGCAGGATCACCTGTGACCCCGTTATCAGGGAAAGGATCAGACCCGTACCCCCAAGAAAGAGCGACATTCCGGCAGAAAGCTGCAACGCCCCCGTTTCCGTGCGCATGCGACAATCATCCCATCAACTGGTTACGACAATGCATTTTACCCGCCAGCAGACTAACTTGACCGGTATGAGGTGGAAAAAAACAGACAATCAGGCCAACACGATTCGCTACAGGCTCGAAGCGGACTTCCGTTTGTCACTCATCATGATGTTCTGTATTCCGGCCACCATCGCCATCGGCGGATTTGGCGTTTACCGATTCCTGCAGGGTGACTGGCTGATGATGGTAGTGGACGCTGTCATGGTCACAGTCCTGCTCAGCATTTCCACCTTTGCCTGGTTCACAGGCAGAACCCTGACCGCCGGCATCATTCTGGTGGCCTGCACGGGACCCGGCGTGGTCAGCGTTGTGTATCTAACAGGCATTATGGGGCTTTTCTGGGCCTACGTGGATACAATTGCCACTTTCTTCCTGTCTCCCCCGCGGTATGCCATCTCCAAGACCCTGCTCATGATCATCGCCACTGTGGCCGGAGGACTGGCCCATGATCTGGGCCCGATGCCATTGATCGCCTATACCACCACGCTTTTCGTCATTTCGATCTTCGCCTTTTCCTTCGCTCGCCGCTCCAGGACCCAGGCCCGCCAGCTGGGGGAACAGACCATTCGTGACCCATTGACTGGAGCAGGCAACCGCCGCGCCCTGGAGGAAGAACTCTCCATTGCCATTAGCCGGGTTCAGCGCGGCGAGGCCGGCGCCGGCCTCCTCATGCTGGATCTGGACCACTTCAAATTGATCAATGACCGTTACGGTCACAGCAGTGGCGATCACATCCTCAAACAGTTCGCGATGCTGGTGCGCACCCATTCACGACAAGGCGACCGCCTGTTCCGTTTCGGAGGCGAGGAGTTCGTGCTGCTGCTTGACAATGTGCGTGAGCAGAGCATGATCCTGGCGGCCCAGCATATCCAGCAGACCCTCCGGGACCAGCTCAGCCTCCATGGCCAAGCGGTTACATGCTCAGTGGGCGCCGCGCTTGCAGCCCCCGACGACGACTGGGAAAGCTGGGTCAACCGGGCCGACAACGCTGTCTATCAGGCTAAGGCCAGTGGGCGTGACACGCTCATCGTGGCCCCTCTGCCGGCAGGAACGCATTAACCTCAGAGTCGGTGAGTTCCCGGTAATCCCCGCACGCCAGTGCCGGATCCAGGTCAATGGGGCCAACGCGCTCACGGTGCAACTGGATTACCCGGTTACCCACCGCGCCCATCATGCGCTTGATCTGATGGTAACGGCCCTGGGTCAGGGTGAGCCGGATCTCAGCATCCCCAAGGCGTTCAGTATCATGGGCCACAGCGGCGGTATCCTCGCCCCTGAGCATGATGCCCTCTTCCAGGCTGGCAAGGGTTTCATCGTCGATGGCGTCGGCCACCCAGACCCGGTACGTTTTGGGAAAGCCATGGCGGGGGGAGGTGATGCGGTGACTCCATTCGCCGTCAGTGGTCAGCAGCAACAGGCCGGTGGTGTCCTTGTCCAGCCGCCCGACCGGATGCAGACCACGGCGCAGCTCAGGCTCAAGGAGATCCAGAACAGTGGGATCGTAATCATCCCTGGTGGCACTGACAACGCCAGCCGGCTTGTTCAGCATCAGATAGCGCTCCCCCGGGTCACGCTCAAGGTGATGGCCATCCAGATAGATCGTCTCTCCAACGCCAATCCGCGTCTGTGGTTTCAGTTGCCCTGTTTCGTGACCTTCAACCTCGATTCGCCCTGCCTTGATCAGCTGCTTGACCTCTTTGCGGGTAAACCCGGTCAGCCGTGCAACGAGAAAATCAAGCCTTCGGCGCCGGCGTTTCTCAGACTCCGTCATGGCAATATCGCCCTTTTGGGTTGATGCATGATTGCTGGCGAGTAACCAGCGCCATTCTACATGAATGGCCCACTGCCGATGAGGGCACTCACAGCGTTTCACGAACAGTTGGCTAAGGGTTTTACGCTATTGTTCCCCCCTCCCGACGGGCTACACTCTCCCACCAAGGGCGCGTTGGGCGGCCGGTGTGAACTGACAGAAGGGGGAGCAGCACATGATTGTACGTGACATCAAGGATATCATTGGAACCGAGCGCGAGGTTGAGGGCCCGGGCTGGACCAGCCGCCGGATGCTGCTCAAGAAGGACGGCATGGGCTTCTCCTTCCACGAGACAATCATCCCCGCCGGTGCCGAGCTCCAGCTCTGGTACAAATACCATTTGGAAGCCGTGTACTGCGTAGCCGGCAATGGCAGTATCGAGGACCTGGGTACCGGGGAAACCCATCCGATCCACGATGGCGTTCTTTACGCGCTGAACAACAATGACCGCCACATCCTGCGGGGCGGCACCGAGGACATGCGCCTGATCTGTACCTTCAACCCACCCGTCACCGGGCGCGAAGTACACGATGAGGACGGCGCTTACCTTCCAGACGATTCCTGATCCAGATCGTCGCCCAGCATCCGTCACAGCCTCGGGTGCTGGGGATTTTAGACCACATTTGCCCGTAAAAACGCCGGACTTTTTGCAAATTTTCACAAAATGATCTTTAATCGGAGCGTTTCAACCACCGGCGAGGACTGCTCTGATCATGCCTGATGGGCAATACGAGGTTCCCAACAGCCTATCCGGCCTTCCATTTCCCTGGCGCCCCTTCCTTCCCATACTGCTGCTGATCGGCGTAATGGTGACAGCGACCTGTATCCACAGCACGGATCCCTCCTCGGCGCCGGCAAGCCGTTACCGGCAAACGGCAAACATCCAGCATGCTGAACCGTTATTGCTCAGCTACCGGACGGGCTCCATCGCGGAGCTGCGCCAGGCGGGAGAGCTCCAATCCAAGGAGGAATGGCAGACAGTCGCGGCCTCCCACGCCGCCCTCGGGTACAGGAACCAACCCGTTACCTTCCGACTGAAACTGAGTAATCCCTCCAACAGCCCGCTTCAACAATGGGTATCCGTGCCCGCGCCCTACATTGACCGGATACGCGCAGCACGACTGAACACCACCGAAGGACCGCTTCTCCCCATGCGGACCCAGGGCAGTCTACGCCCCTTCTCAGCCCGGCTGATCCCGCTGCCGTCCTACCACTGGCCCATCACCATTCCAGGAAACCAGACCATCACCCTCTTCTTTGAGGTTTCGGATGTGGGCCCGACGGTTCTGCCTGTCTCCGTTCAGGGCGACGATGGGCTTGCTCACAGCAGCGTCACCCGGGCAACGGTCAACGGCATACTGCTTGGCCTGTCGCTTTTCCTTCTGGCCATCAACCTCTTCCTGACCCTGCGCTTCCGTACAGTCATGTTGGCGTGGCTGACTGTGCTCACGATTTCCGTGATCCATATCCAGCTGGTTCTCAACGGTTTCGGCATATGGTTGTTCTGGCGGGGGATTCCGTCGCTGGATGCGGTCATCACCACGACCATGGTGACATCGCTCATCGCCTTCGCCCAGCATACACGTACGGCCCTGCAACCCCGCGGCCTTTTCAACCATCTGCTCAATGGGATCTCGCTTGCCGGCGTCGGTCTTATACTGCTTGATTTCACAGGCGTTGCGGCACCCGTTCAGCTTCTCACCCTCGGACTCGGGGTTTTCGGCTGTGTGCTGTCTCTGGCCATCGCTGCCGCCTGCTTCCGCCAATCGCTCTATGCCCGCTACTTCACGCTGGCCGTGCTGGTGCTCACCGCCGGTGTCATTGCAAGTGCCCTCCGCACCGTTGGGGTGTTACCGGTCAACGTATTCACGGATGCCGCTTTCTCTCTGGGCACCATTCTTTCCGCGGTTGTGCTGGTGGGTGCTGCGGTCCATTTCTTCTGGCGGGAACAGCGACTGAGGCGCCTCGCGGCCAGTGGCAGAGCCAGGGAACAGGAACGCCGGATTGCCGTACAGAGCCGACTCGAAAACAGCCTCCGGACGCATAAGGTGACAGGCAGGCCCAACCGCTCGGCTCTGGAGGCGTGCCTGGCCGAACGCACAGACCGGGCGCTCCAGATTGTGGTTCTGCGACTCAACCGGTTTCACGAAATCGGGCATGTTGTGGGACACCAGTTGGTTGAAGGCTTTGTCCGGGACTACCTCACGAGCGTTGAGAACCACCTGAGGACGGATGGACCGGCGAGCATCATCCCTGCCGACGGTGCCCTCGTAAGCTCCATCGATACAGTGCATGCCGCCTTCGTCATCGGCGAGGTCATCCACAGGGATGACCCATTCTGGCAACACCTGGCGGATTTCGTGACACACGACTCCCGCTACCAGGGCTACACCTTCAACTGGCAGTGCTCCATCGGCGTAGCCAGTTTCCCTTACCACGGGAACAGTATTCAGGAAGTGCTTTCGGCAGCGGGCTACGCCAGCCTCCAGAAGCCCCCCATCAACTTCTACGACAATACGGTGGATGAACACCAGAAACATCAACAATTGCTGATGCTGGACCTGGAAGATGCCTTTGCTTCGGACCAGATCCAGCTTGCCTATCAGCCCAAGGTCCACATCACTTCAGGCCGTATTGACTCCGTGGAAGCGCTGATCCGCTGGTATCACCCAGGATTCGGCCTGATCCCGCCGGGGGACTGGGTCCCTCTGGTTGAGGAACTCGGAAGCATTACCCGGGTGACCCGCTGGGTGCTTGACCGCGCTGCCACAGAACTTGACCCGATACGAGACCACTACGGCGCTGGCATCCGGATAGCGGTCAACATCTCTTCGAGGGATCTGGCTTATCCGGACCTGGCGCAAGCCCTGGTAGACATTGTCCAGCGCCGTAACCATAGCCCATCGGATTTCATCCTCGAAGTAACCGAAACCGGTGTCATCCGGGACATCGAGCATACAACAAAGCAGCTGGTTGAGCTCAGACGGCGCGGTTTCGGCCTGGCCCTTGACGACTTTGGCACCGGAACCTCGTCGCTTTCCGCGCTGACCGAGTTCCCCCTGGACGAGGTCAAGATCGACCGGCACTTCCTGACACGGATTCTCAGGGATCCCGACCGGCAGAAGGTCTTCCGGGCAACGGTTGAACTGGCCCAGTCATTGAACCTGCGCACAGTAGTGGAGGGTGTTGAGGACGAGCAGACCGCGCAATGGC
This sequence comes from Halomonadaceae bacterium KBTZ08, assembly GCA_048013405.1. Taxonomy (GTDB): domain Bacteria; phylum Pseudomonadota; class Gammaproteobacteria; order Pseudomonadales; family Oleiphilaceae; genus Halospina. The sequence continues at coordinate 3,323,287 of CP182108.1, read as the reverse complement.
TCGGCCAGTTCACAGACCTCAAGGGGCAGGGGTATTGTTGGGGACTCCCGATGATGCTGGCCTCCAGCAGTGACCCAGTCCCGCAGTGACCCCTACGGCTGACCCTCTGCTCACGCGGCATCACGTCTGGAAAGGGCCCGCAACACCACCTGAGACTGATTCTCCCCATAGGCTTTAAGGCACTGTGCGGCTCGTGCCGCATCCCTTTCGAGTACCGCTTCAATGGTCTCACGCATGCAGTCCACGGACTGCCTCAGTTCCGTGGTTTCTTCCTTCAGCGCCATAAATGAGTAGCGCTGCAGAAGGGGGAGCAGATCCTCAATGGCGTCGGTCAGATAGCGGTTGGTGGTCATCTTGAGGCCCTCCCTCGCCAGCTCAAAAGCCAGCTCATGCACACGCTCGCGCTCCTGCTGTTCTGCCTGCACCTCAAATTCACGGCTTATGGCCAGGAAGGGTTCAAGCTGGCCGGGCTGCCAATTGTAGGCCACATCACTGGCGAGACGACCCAGCAACAAGAAGAGGAAATCGTAGAGGTCGCGTACATCCGCCTCACTCACGTCACTCACACGAGCGCCACGGCGTGGCTGGATAACCACAAGGTGCCAGCTCTGCAGAAGCCGAAAGGCCTCGCGCAGTGAATTGGTGCTGACCTCCAGCTCAGCAGCCAGTTCAGACTCCGGCAGCCGTTCCCGGGGCTGGCGCCGACCCTGAATGATCTCCCGCGACAGGTGGTGGGCAATGCGTTCGCTGAGACTGGGCTGCTGCGGTAGCGCCATGCTGGGTGCCTCTTCCCGGTGCTGTTGCAGCCATTCTACAGCAAAACGGCCACCCTTACACTTGAATTGTTTGACAATTCATGCGTTAAGGCAATAGCCTGAAATAGCAGCTTTCATCCCGCACAACAATGTAAGGAGGATGCCCCAATGCTTGCCCGAGTCCCTCCGGAAGTAATGGTGCGAATCAAGCGCTACGCCTACCTGCTGGTCCTGGTGGTCCCGGCCATTGCCGCCTGGGTAACATGGCGCCTGACACTGAGCGATAACGTCCTGTTCTGGGCCTGGTTCCCGGCCCTTTTCATTTTCGGGATCATCCCTGTTCTCGATTACCTGATTGGCAAGGACCCGGCCAACCCGGACGAAGCCACCGAGGTTCCGGATATGACCAGGGACTGGTACTACCGCGCACTGACCCTGGTGTGCGTCCCCATTCACCTGGCTGTTCTCGGCTACGCCGGCTGGGCTTTTGCAACACTGGATATGGGGCTGGCCGCCCAGATCGGCTGGGTCATCTCAATCGGGGTGGTGGGCGGCATCATGGCCATCAACATCGGCCATGAGCTGATCCACAAAGACACCAGGGTGGAAACCTGGACGGGGGGTCTGGCTCTTGCCAGCGTGACCTATGCCGGGTTCAAGGTGGAGCACATCATGGGCCACCATGTGCACGTCTCCACCCCGGAGGACGCCAGTTCCTCACGCTACAATCAGGGCGTTTACGCGTTCCTGTTGCAGGCTTTTCCACGCAACTTCCTCAACGCGTGGCGACTGGAGGCGAAAAAACTGCGGCGCAAGGGCAAGCACCCCTGGGGGCCGGCCAACGAGCTGGTCTGGTGGTACGCCATCTCGGCACTGTTCGCGATTGGATTCACCCTGGCCCTGGGCTGGGCGGGGCTGGTGTTCTTTGTCGCCCAGAGCTTTTTTGCCGCAACGACCCTGGAAGTCATCAATTACATCGAGCACTACGGACTGCACCGGCGGGTACAGCCCAATGGCCGTTTCGAACGGGTAACCCCGGCCCACAGCTGGAACAGCAACTACCTCCTGACCAACCTCTTCCTGTTCCACCTGCAGCGCCACTCGGACCACCACGCCTTCCCGCGCCGGCGCTATCAGGTGCTGCGTCACTACGATGAGAGCCCGCAGCTGCCCGGCGGCTACGCGGCCATGTTTGTCCTCGCACTGGTGCCACCGCTATGGAAGAAAGTGATGAACCCCCGGGTTGAAGCCTATTACGAGGGCGAGCTGGACCAGCTTTTCCGGGAGCAGCGCCCTTACAGCAAAGCCTGAACCGCTAGCATTACCAGGGAGACCCGCCAGGCCTCCACCGGTTGCCCCCATTGTAGAGCGGGCCAACCGGTGGTAGCTCGCAGCCTACAGCACCGACTCCCCAATTGGCCCTCAGTCGGAAGCGGCTTCCACACTCGTCGCGGCATTATGATCCCGAGCCAGCATTATATAGAACCCGGGCAGCACAAAGAGTGTGAAGAACGTCCCCAGACCCAGGCCGGTGGCTACGGTCAGGCCAATCGCGAACCGGCTGACGGCACCGGGTCCTGCAGCCAGAAGCAATGGCACCATGGCCACGATCAATGCCAGTGAGGTCATGACGATTGGGCGCAGACGGATTGCGGAAGCCTCGATAGCAGCCTCACGCACGCTCAGACCACGATCTTTCTGCAGCAGATTCGCGAACTCCACGATCAGGATGCCGTTTTTGGCCACCACCCCGATCAGCGTGATCAGTCCCACCTGCGTGTAGATGTTCATGGACGCCGCGCCGAGCACGATGAAGATCATGGCACCGGCCACGGAAAGCGGCACCGAAACCAGGATAATGAACGGATCACGCCAGCTCTCGAACTGGGCTGCCAGGACAAGATAGATCACCAGCAGGGACAGGAAGAACGTGATGATGAAGGCGTTGCCCTGCTGAGCAAGCTGGCGGGACTTACCCTTATAGTCAGTACCGAAGCCCTTGGGCAGCGTCTCTTCGGCCAATCCCTCCATGTAGCTCATGGCAGTCCCCATGGCAACACCCGGCATGGGAACCCCTTGAAGGGTTACCGAATTGCGTTGGTTGAACTGCGTCCGGCTGGATGGCTCCACCCGCTGCTCAAAATCCACCAGCTGGTCCAGGGAGACCAGTTCGCCGGAGGCAGCCCGAACGTAATAGTCCCTGAGCTTTTCCTGATCGCTGCGGAAGGGCCGGGAAACCTGGGGAATCACATCATAGGCGCGCCCTTCCATGTTGAACCGGTTCACGAACCCCTCACCCAACATAGTAGACAGCGTCTGGCCCACGTCCGCCATGGACAATCCCAGATCCGCGACCCGCTCTCGGTCCACCTTGATGCCGGTCACCGGGCGGTTATAGTCAATGCTCTTCTCCAGGTAGATGAAGTTGCCGCTTTGTTTGGCCTTCTGAAGCATCTCCTCGGCAACCTCATTGAGCTGGGCAAAATCGTTGCCGGTATTCACAACGAATTGAAACGGAAGCCCGCCGCCAGATCCCGGCAGCGATGGGGGCGAAAAGGCGGCAACCCGCAGCCCCGTTACCCGGTCCATCTCCTTCTCGAGCATGGGCTTGACCTCGAACTGGGAGACGGAACGCTCCGTGTGCGGCTTGAGCTTGAAGCCACCAAAAATCTCATTGGGCGCCGTCGCGCCCAGCAGCATGAAGGACTCCTGGTAGCCGGGGAGCGTTTCAAAGCGTTCCTGCATTTCGGCGCCGTAGCGCTCCAGGTAATCCAGGTTGGCGTTCTGGGGCGCGGTGCCCTGGTAGAAAATCATCCCCTGATCCTCGTCCGGCGCCAGCTCGCTCTGGCTGAAGCTCACCATGAAATAGATGGCCACCAGTATCGCCACCCCGAAAAACGCGATCACCGAGAGGCTTTGGACCGCACTGGCCAATGCCCGGCGGTAGGTGTCCGCCAGCTTCCCGAACAACGATTCCGCCATCCGTTCGAAGCGCCCGGACTGACCAGCAGGCTTAAGCACATTGGCGGAAAGCACCGGTGACAGAGTGAGGGCCACTACCCCCGAGATGACCACCGTCGCGGCCAGGGTAAACGCGAACTCCGTAAACAGGGCGCCCGCGAGACCGCCCATAAAACCTATGGGCGCGAACACGGCTACCAGCGTGGTGGTCATGGCAATGATGGGCACCGCCATTTCGCGCGCGCCATTGATCGCCGCGTCAAAGCGTCTCTCGCCACGTTCTACATGACGGTGGACGTTCTCCACCATGATGATGGCGTCATCCACAACCAACCCGATCGCCAGGACCATTGCCAGCAGGGTCAGCAGGTTCACGGAGAAGCCCATGACCAGCATCAGGGTCGCCCCCCCGACCAAAGACAGCGGAACAGCCACGGAAGGCACGACGGCAGCACGAAAACTGCCAAGACAAAGGAAGATCACCGCCAGCACAATGACCAGGGCTTCCACCAGAGTCCGGATGACCTCATTAATGGAATCATCGATGTATTCGGACGCATCATAGGGAAGGTCAACCTTCAGGCCCGCTGGCAGCTGGGACTCAATCCCTGGCAGCTCATTGCGCACCCGTTCGGCCACATTGAGCGGGTTCGCCCCCGGCGCCAGCTCAATAGCCAGGTAGGTGGCGGGGCTGCCCGCGTAGTAGGAAATCTGGTCGTTATTCGCCGCGCCCAACTCCACGTCCGCGATGTCCTCAAGGCGGATGAGACTGCCATCCACCTCCCGGACCACCAGGTTGCGGAACTGCTCCGGATCCGCAATATCGGTATCAGCGTCCAGGCCCACACGGATCAGGTCGCTCTCGATGGAGCCAACCGCTGCCTGGTAATTGTTGGAGCGCAGGACCTCGGCGACCTCGCGTGGCGTGATGTCCAGGCTGGCGAGTCGGGTCGGATCAAGCCAGACGCGCATGGCGAACGTGCGCCCCAGAAGATCCGCCTTGCCCACGCCGCTGAGCGCCTGGAGCTGGGGCTGGACCACCCGGGTCAGGTAGTCGGTGATCTGGGAGACAGGCAGGGTCTCACTGTGGAACGCAATGTACATCAGCGCCGTGGAATCCCCGGTTTCCGACTGGATCACCGGATCCCGGGAGGCCTCCGGCAACTCATTGCGTTTGCTGGCCACCTTGGCCTGGATTTCGGAAAGCGCGTCATTGGCATCGTAATTGAGCTCCATCTTTGCCTGGATTGTGGAGCTGCCCTGGCGGCTGGTTGCCGTCAGGTAGTCAATGCCATCGGCTTCGGCTATGGCCTGCTGCAATGGAGTCGTCACAAACCCCTGAACAAGCTGGGAGCTCGCCCCGGGATAGCCCGTAGTCACGGTGACCGTCGTGCTCTCCAGTTCCGGATACTGCCGGATTTCCATTTCCATGGCCGAGCGCACGCCCAGAAGCATGATGAGGAGGCTGACCACCGTGGCCAGAACCGGCCGGTGGACAAAAATATCGGTGAATCGCATCAGCCGTCTCCCTGCTCCGCGCTGCCGTCGCTGGCTTCAACAGTGGCACCAGGCCGGTCATCCTCATCGGCTACCTCAACACGCTGACCCGCGCTCAGCCTCAGCAGCCCAGTGGCCACAATACGCTCCCCGGCATCAAGGCCGGACTCAATCTCCACGACGCCATCCTGGGCCTTACCGGTCTCGATACTGCGGCGCTCCGTGACCAGCTCCCCGTCGTCATTCTCTGTCAGCACATAGACAAAGTCTCCATAGGTGTTGAAGGAAACCGCTGTGCGCGGGACCACGACCACCTCACGCGACTTGGGTTGCAGCGTGCGAACATCGGCAAACATTCCCGGGCGCAGTGCGCCATCCTCGTTGGCCAGGGTCGCGCGAACCCGGACAGAGCGGTTGTTGGCATTGACGGAGCTGTTGATCGCACTGATCTCACCCTCGAACAAGCGATCCGGATAAGCGGCTACGGAAACCGTTACTTTGTCTCCCACGTCAACACCGCTCAGATGCTTCTCAGCAATGGTGTATTCGGCATAGATGGGGTCCACCATGTTGATCTCGACCGCAGGGGTCCCCGTGGGCATGTACTCGCCCTGGTCAACCAGCCTGAGACCGGTCTTGCCATCAAAGGGCGCCCGGAGGATCTTCTTGCGCAGCTGCGCTTGCTGCTCCCGAACCCGGGCCTTGGCCGCATCATAGGACGCCTTGGCTTCATCAAACTCGGACTGGGAAACCGCATCCCGCTCAATCAGGTTGGCGATACGCTCGAACGACTGGCGTGCGCTCTCGGCTTCGGCCCGGCGGGTTTCCAGCACCGCGCGATCGGACTCGACATCCAGCTTCACCAGGACATCACCTTCTTTCACCATATCCCCCGATTCAAAGTGGATGCTCTCCACCACGCCGGGGAGCTCATTGGCAACCCTGATGCCATTAACAGCCCGGATGCTGCCCACTGACTGCAGTGAGGGCACCCATTCACGTGTTTCGGACTGGGTCGCCTCAATCACCGCCGGTGGCTGTTCCTTGTTGAGATACTGCTGCATCATCCGGTATTCGAAGGCTTTGTAGCCAAATATGCCTCCGAAAACGATCACCAATCCGATGGTGACCACTAGGAAACGGCTTTTTGTAGACATAACGTCCATCCTGAATCGTTAATGAAGGGGGAGCACAGCGCCCACAAGAAGGGTACACAGTTTACTCTTCCGTTACCGATACGTCATGCTTACCTGGGTGCGACCATCTGGTCCCAGGGAAGCTGTTGAATGCCAAACGTATGCCGTATCTTCCGGCAGTTGAGTACGGCATTGGCTGGCTCGAGTCTCATCCATAAGGCCTCTTCATCAACCAGGTGAGGGCGTTGATCCTCGGGGAGCTGTTCCAGCAGGGCCCACCCCAGGTCATGCAGAGAGGTTGCATCGCTGCCGGCATACTGGTACGTCCCCCAGGCCTCCGCGCCACAGCCCAGCTGCTGGACCATCGCGGTCATGACACGGGCACAGTCGGGCCAGGATGTGGCTTGTCCCTGGTAGCGGCTGCTCAGATAGAGTGGCTCCTCCGGGTTGTGCTGGTGGACCCGCGCCATGATGCGCTCCAGTGACCATCCGATGCGCAGGATCAGGTGCCTTGGCAACCGGCTCCGCAGACCCTGCTCACAGTCCCACTGGCACTGGCCAAGAACGGACAGGGGGTTACCGGGATTACTGGCGATATACGGCTGCTGCTTACGACCGTCAAAGACCTGGCAGCTGGAAAGGCTCATCATGGCAATCGCGTGGAAGGCAGCCCGTTCCGCCAGTGCCATGGGCAAGTCATACAACCGGTGACGGGTCTCGTCCGGCACCTGTTCGGCCTGCTCGGGATCAGCACAGGTAATGGCATTGATGACCAGGTCAAAACAGGGCTCTACCCAGGATTGAAGCTGATCCAGCGCCATATCCGAGGGCCGGCTCAACAGCAGCGGCGTGGGCTTGAGTCCGGCCGCGTCCAGACGTGACAGCAGGGCCTCACCGAGCTCACCCGGTTCGTAAACCACGAGTATCTTCAAAACAGGATCACTTGAAAGTCAGAATTGTCACGGGTTGCACGACAGGACAGCATAACCGCCATTTCAGCCAATGCCCAAGGTTCATGTAATCCGTGTAATGGCGAACACACAAAACATTTGTACACAAAAGGAACGCCACTGATGCCAAAAGACCAACACCACCTGGCTGCCCCGCTTCCCGACACCCAATACCAGAGGGCCCATCAGCTGATCCATGACATCCGGAGCCAGGGAGTCACTAAAGAGCGGCGTGATGATCTCTACAACCTGATCATGGAGCTGACGGAAACCGGAACCGACTTCTTTTTTCTGGAACCGTTGCGGCGCATGGACGCCAGCGCCATGCTCCAGAAAATGGCCAAAATGGGCATCAGCAGCATGCTCAAGGGGACCCGCATGGTCATCCACAATGTGCTCAAAAAAGCAGACGACGACCACATTGAAGGCATTCTGGTGTTTCTGGAGGAGGTTCTTTTTGAGCCTGAAGGCAGCACCTGATCAACAGCCCGCGTTCTCAGGGAGCCTTGGCACCCGCGGAGCAACGCCGGTCAGAAGTTCGTAGCTGATGGTGCCGGCCATGCCGGCCACCTCGTCCACGCCCACCTGGCTGCCCCAGAGTTCCACCGGCATCCCCGGCACCGCCCCGGGGCAAGGCGCCAGGTCCACGGCAATCATGTCCATGGAAACCCTTCCAATCAGCTGGCAGCGTTGCCCACTGACCGCCACCGGGGTGCCGCTGGGGGCGTGCCTGGGGTACCCATCGCCGTACCCGATCTCCACGATCCCCATCCGGCGGGGTGCGTCCGCAACCCAGGTAGCGCCATACCCCACCGGTTCACCGGCCTCCAGTTCGCGCACGGCGATGAGCCGCGACTCCAGCGTCATCACCGGCTCCAGGCCCAGTTCCGGGCCTGAGGCACCAATCAAGGGGGTGCCTCCATAAAGCATGATCCCGGGCCGCGTCACATCGCAATCCGGTTGCGGACTGTGAAAGTGCGCCGCGGAATTGGCCAGGCTGGCTTGAAGGTCCGGGTGGTCCTGGCAGAGGCGCTGCAGGCACGCCCGCTGGCGCCCAGTCATGGGATCGGAGAGGTCGTCGGCACAAGCGTAATGGGAAAGCAGGCCTACCACGCGCACGCTGGCTTCCGCCTCCAGACACTGTCGGAACGCGGCCACATCGGAGGGAGCCACCCCCAGCCGATTCATACCGGTATTGCATTTGATCCAGACCCGAGCCGGCTGGCTGAGGCCACTGATACCTTCGAGCTGGTGACGACTGTGCAGCACCGGCTCCAGATCCAGCGCCGCCACCATCGGCCAGTCCGCAGGCTCATGCACCCCTTCGAGCAACACAATGGTGGCGGCAACACCAGCATCACGCAGGCGTTGCGCTTCACCGATAGTGGCAACGGCGAGCCGATCCGTTTCCCGGGCCAGCACCTGCCCCACCATCTCCAATCCATGGCCGTATCCATCCGCCTTGATCACGGCCATGGAGACCGATCCGGAGGCCCGCTGCCGGGCCCGACCAAAATTACGCCTGAGCGCGTCCAGATCGATACGGGCCCGGGTGTGGCGCGGCATTAATAATCGCCTCCGTAATCCCCGTAAGCCAGATCCTCAAACTTGGTATATTGACCGAGAAACGCCAACCGGACTGTGCCAACCGGGCCATTACGTTGCTTGCCGATGATAATTTCAGCAATGCCCTTATCGGTACTGTCTTCGTTGTAGACCTCATCGCGATAGATAAAGGTGATCACGTCCGCATCCTGCTCAATCGCACCCGACTCACGCAGGTCCGAGTTCACCGGCCGCTTGTTGGGTCGCTGTTCGAGACTCCGGTTGAGCTGGGAAAGGGCGATGACGGGGCAGTTGAGCTCCTTTGCCAGGCCTTTGAGCGCCCGGGATATCTCGGAAATCTCGGCAGTCCGGCCCTCATTATTGCCGGGCGCCCGCATCAGCTGCAGGTAGTCCACCATGATCATACCCAGCTCGGTGCCCTGGCTGTCGAGCTCCCGGGCGATACGCCGGGCCCGGGAACGCATCTCGGTAGGACTCAAAGCGGGGGTATCGTCAATGTAGAGCGGCTTATCCTTCAGCAGACTGATCGCGGAGGTCAGCCGCGGCCAGTCGTCCTGCTCCAGGGTTCCGTTGCGGATCCGGCTCTGGTCGATACGCCCGATGGATGACAGCATTCGCATCACGATGGCATCCGCCGGCATTTCCATACTGAACACCAGCGTCCCTTTCTCGGTGGCCATCAGCATGTTCTCAACCAGGTTCATGGCAAAGGCGGTCTTCCCCATCGACGGGCGTGCCGCAACGATAACCAGATCCGAAGGCTGCCAGCCCGAGGTGATGTCGTCGAGATCCTTGAACCCCGAGGTCAGCCCGGTCAGGCCACCCTCGGTCTCGAACAGCGACTCGATCCGCTCCAGGGTCTCGCGGAGGATGGGGTTAATCTCTCGGGGGCCACCGCTTTGCTGGACCTGGTGTTCCGCAATCTGGAACACCTGGCTTTCCGCAGCATCCAGGATCTCAGCGCTGGATCGACCCTGGGGATTGAAGGCGGAATCCGCAATGTGCCCGGAAACCTCTATGAGCTGCCGGAGAACGGACCGTTCCTTAACGATCTCGGCATAACTACGGAGGTTGGCCGCCCCCGGTGTCTGCTCAACCAGCTGGCCCAGGTACTCCAGCCCGCCACAGGCGTCGAGGTCTCCGGCCTGCTCAAGCCATTCGCCCACGGTGACCATGTCGAGCGGCTTATCATTAGCGATCAGCCGCTCGCTGGCGTGGAAGATCAGACGGTGCTCGGAGCGGTAGAAATCCCCGGCGGTAATGAGTCCATCGACAAGCTCCCAGCCCGCATTATCGAGCATCAGGCCGCCCAAAACGGCCTGTTCCGCCTCGATCGAATGCGGGGGTACCTTGACGCGGCTGGTGCGCGCGTCAGCTTCGGGTTCCTGCGCCATCAGCCGGGTACTCCCCTGCTCCGGACCGGGTTCAGCCCTTAACGACGTTAAGCTGGATCGTCGCCTGCACGTCGGTGTGCAGCTGCAGGGTGATCTCGTACTCACCAGTCATGCGCAGAGGGCCTTCCGGCAACAGCACTTCATTCTTCTCAACCTCCGTACCATTGGCGGATACCGCTTCCGCGACATCACGGCCACTGATGGAGCCAAAGAGCTTACCTTCCTCACCGGCCTTGGCCTGAACGGTGACGGTGCTGCCATCAAGCTTCTCGGCCCGTGTCTGAGCCGCCTTCAGGCGCTCGGCAGCTGCTTTCTCAAGCTCTGCACGGCGCTCTTCGAAAGCCTTGATGTTCTCCTTGGTGGCGGGTACCGCCTTGCCATAGGGAACCAGATAATTACGTCCAAAGCCGGGCTTGACCTTCACCTGGTCACCCAGATCCCCGAGCTTGTGGATTTTTTCCAACAGAATAACGTTCATCCCAATAACCTCTGTCTAAAGTCGCTGTCTGATATCAAGCCAGCTGTCGATGACGGCCACGAGGACCAGCACCAGCAACAGCCATGGAACCAGCACTACAAGGCCTATGTAAAAGCCCACAATCCAACCTGTGCCGAGTCCGCGCTTTACCACGGCACCGTGCACAAGCGCCAGGCCGGCGAGCACCAGCGGCAGCCCCAGGACCAGCAAGAGCAGAGTCCCATTTAACCCCAGGAACTCGCCTGCCGCCATCAGCACCAGAATCCCGGTAACTGTCGGCACCGAAAGCCGGAATTCGTGGAACTCCCGCTGCAGACCGCCCGGATTGAAAAGCCGGGCCTGCCAACCCCTGGCGAGCAGGGTGGCAACTAGGGCCAGCGTATAGTTGAAAACCCCGACCACCGCCACCATTACGGTGCGGATCACGGTCTCCAGGTCCACGTCCTCTGGCAGTTCCTGCGTCATGTTGGCGAGTCTGTCGCCATAACCCTGCTGGGCCGCTGTGACCAAATGGTCAAAAAGTGCTGGCGCCACCGCCGGAAGTGCCTGGCCGATGCCAATCGCCAGTGCTGCCCCGACCATCAGGGCCTTCTCCCAGGACACAGTGGACTGCAGCACCGTGCACATGGCGAATGTGATCAACAGCACCACCAACGGTGCCGGATCTATCCCAACCGAGAACCAGGCCAAGGCCGGCAACAGGGCCCAAAGTCCAATCACGAGCCCTTGGCGCGGCCCCAGCCTCAGCGTTACCAGGCCGACCGCCGCAGCACCCAGCCAGAACAGGAACGGCAGCACCATGGCACCGACCGCGACAGCGGTCGCCTGCCCTGGCCCTCGCAGTATAAACCCAGCCAGGCGCTGCATCAGCTGATGCCCGACCGACCGTTACTGGTCGTGGCTGTCGGTGTAGGGCAGCAGAGCCAGGTAACGAGCACGCTTAACAGCTGTTGCCAGCTGACGCTGATAGCGGGCACGCGTACCGGTGATCCGGCTGGGTACGATCTTTCCGGTTTCCGTGATGTAGCTGCGCAGTGTCTCGAGATCCTTGTAATCGATCTCCTTGACCCCTTCCGCAGTAAAACGGCAGAACTTACGACGTCTGAAAAAACGAGCCATGAATCGGTATCCTCAGTTCACTGATGCGTGTTACTCGGCGCTTTCGCCGGTTTCCTCGGTATTGGCGGCAGCGTCGCCCTCTTCCTTCTCACCCGAATCGTCAGAAGTAGTCTGGCGGCGCGGCTTGTCGTCACCCCGCTCTTCGCGGTTCTCGGCCGCCTTCATGGGCGAGGGTTCGGTCACCGCCTCATCCTTGCGCACGATCAGATCGCGGATGACCGCGTCATTGAACCGGAAGTTGTGCTGCAGCTCACCCAGCGCCTCCTGGGTGCATTCGATGTTCATGAGGATGTAGTGGGCCTTATGGATCTTTTTGATCGGATAGGCCAGCTGGCGCCGTCCCCAGTCCTCAACCCGGTGGACCGTACCGCCATCGTCGGTCACGAGCTTGGAATAGCGCTCGATCATGGCGGGTACCTGTTCGCTCTGGTCAGGATGAACCAGTGTCACGATTTCGTAATGACGCATTGTCGCTCCTTACGGTTTGAGCAGCCTCCGGTCCGTTGCCGGAAGCAAGGAGTGGTGTTGACCCCGAAAAACGGGATCGCACATTTTAGGCGCCGCGTGCGCTGGATGCAATCGTACGCTGACGGCGGGCTTCAAAAAGGCAAACGCCCGTGGCAACGGACACGTTCAGGGAGCTGACCAGCCCAGCCATCGGCAGTTGGCCCAGCTGGTCGCAGTGTTCCCGGGTCAGGCGCCGCATGCCCTTGCCCTCGGCGCCCATCACCAAGGCCAGGGGGCCGGTCAGCGCCAGGTCATGGATGCCCGTTTCAGCGGCATCCGAGGTGCCAGTAAACCAGATGCCCAGATCCTGGCACCGACGCATAAAGCGCGCCAGATTGGTCGCCCGCACAAGGGGGATGGACTCCGCGGCGCCGCTGGCCACCTTCATGGCGACCCCATTAAGGGGCGCGGCGTTATCCTTTGGAACAACCACGGCATCCACACCAGCCGCATCCGCCGTGCGCATGCAAGCCCCAAGGTTGTGCGGATCCGTTACCCCGTCGAGAAGCAGAATGAACGGGTGATGGGCCTGCGCCTCAAGGCGCTCCAGCAGCTCATCCTCGCCCAGCGCTACCGGTGGTTTGGTCACGGCTACGACCCCCTGATGATTCTCCCCACCAGAGGCCTCGTCCAGAACCCGGCGCTGGCACTGTTCCACGGCCACACCGAATTCATCCGCCAGCTGGCGGACGCGTTTCAGTCGGCCATCCTCCCGACCCTGCTGCAGTTTCAGGCTGCGCACCCGCTCTGGGTGCTTCTCAAGCAGCGTGGTCACCGCGTGCCAGCCAAACAGGGTATGCTGTGCCATGATACGAACTCCGGGTCAGCCTTCGCTCTTGCCGCCACCACCACGACCACCGCGTCGCCGCCGGCGGCCGCTGGATTTCTTTTTCGGCTCGGACGCCTCACCCGAAGCGCCCGCATTCTCCTGCTTGGCATCACCGCCTTTCTTCTGGCTACCCTGTTCCTTCCTGCCGCCACCTTTCTTGCGGTTTCCGGAGCCCTTGCCACCACCCTTTTTCGAGTCCGGCACAGCCTCTTCCAGTTCCAGGTCGATCTTGCGGTCATCCAGATCCACCCGGACCACCCGAACCCGAACCTGGTCGCCAAGACGGTAGGTGCGCCCGGTGTGCTCACCAACCAGGGTATGGCGGATCCGGTCAAAGTGGAAGAAATCACCACCCAGCGCGGAAATATGCACCAGTCCCTCGGTGTAGACTCCCCCCAGCTGTACAAAGAGCCCAAAACCGGTCACCGATGCGATGACGCCGTCAAATACCTCGCCAACATGGCCCTGAAGGAACTCACACTTGAGCCATGCCTCAACGTCACGGGTCGCGTCCTCGGCCCGGCGTTCGGTCATGGAACAGTGTTCGCCAAGCTGCTGGATGCGATCCGGGGAATAACCGTATTGCGCCAACTCCGGATCCGCCTTCTCGGCGGGGACCACGGTCTTCGCCTTCTTCTGGCTGCCGAACAGGGCTTTGATGCCCGCAACGGCACCGCCTTTCGCCCGGCGATGGATCACCGACTTGATGCCGCGATGGATCAGCAGGTCCGGATAACGGCGAATGGGCGAGGTGAAATGGGCATACTCGTCAAAACCAAGACCAAAGTGCCCGCGCTGCTCAGCGCTGTAGACCGCCTGTTTCATGGAACGCAGCATCACGGTCTGGATGATGTGCGCATCCGGACGGTTCTGCACCTGGCTGAGCACCTTCTGGTAATCCTGGGGTTCCGGGTCATCGCCGCCCGGCAGGTCCAGGCCCAGCCCACTGAGGAACTGGCGCACATCGGCCAGCCGCTCCGGCGAGGGCGAGTCATGCACGCGGAACAGCGCCGGGATGCGGTGCAGTTTCATGAACCGCGCCGTAGCCACGTTGGCGCACAGCATGCACTCCTCGATCAGCTTGTGCGCCTCATTGCGCTCAACCGGAACGATCTCGCGGATCTTGCGGTCGCGGTCAAACCGGATCTCGGTGTCCGTGGTCTCGAAATCAATGGCGCCACGCTGTTCGCGCGCCTGGCGCAGCATGCGGTAGCAGTCATGGAGTGTCTCCAGGTGCGGCACCACCTGGCTGTGCTCGCCCCGCAGCGACTGCCCCTGCTCCGAGTCGGGATGCTCCAGAATGGCGCTGACCTTGTCGTAGGTCAGGCGTGCATGGGAATGCATGACCGCCTCGTAGAAGCAGTACTGTGTAATGCGCCCCTCCCGGCTCAGGTTCATGTCCGCCACCATGCACAGGCGGTCAACGCCCGGGTTCAGCGAACAAAGGCCATTGGAGAGTTTTTCCGGCAGCATGGGCACGACGTGGTCCGGGAAATACACCGAGTTACCGCGATTCTGGGCTTCCAGATCCAGTGGCGTTTCCGGGCGTACGTACCAGGCCACATCCGCAATCGCGACGATCAGGCGGTAGCCACCCCCTTTGCGCTTCTCGGCGTAGACCGCATCGTCGAAGTCACGGGCGCTTTCGCCATCAATCGTGACCAGCGGCAGGTCCCGCAGATCCACACGCCCCCGCTTGGCTTCCGCCGACACTTCCTCCGGGATGCTGCGCGCCTGTTCGGTCACGGCCGGGGGCCACTGGTCCGGAATGCCATAGGAACGAATGGCCACGGTGATCTCCATCCCCGGCGCCATGTGATTGCCCAGGATTTCGACCACACGCCCTACCGGCTTATTGCGGACAGTGGGCTGCTTGTCGATCGTGACCGTCACATACTGGCCATGACCCGCGCCCTGGCAGGCTTCTTCCGGCACCAGTATTTCCTGGTTGATACGGCTATTCTCCGGGATCACCATGGAAACACCGTCCTCGCGCTGCATGCGGCCCACCACCTGTGAGGTGTTACGCTCCAGCACCTCCACGATGACCGCTTCGCGCTTGCCACGGGCGTCCCGCTGGTCCTCGCGCACCAGCACCCGGTCGCCATGGAACACCTGCCGCATCTGGCGGGCGTTCAGGAAAAGGTCGTCGCCACCGCCCTCGGGGACAACAAACCCAAAGCCATCACGGTGTCCCTGTACATGCCCACGCGTGAGGTCCGCCTCGGAAATGGGCAGATAGGCGCCACGCCGGTTGCAGATCAGCTGACCATCCCGCGCCATGGCGATCAGTCGCCTGCGCAACCCCTCAATAAGGTCTTCATCATCCAGATCAAACTCTTCACAGAGTTTCTGGTGGGTTGCCGGGGCTCCCCGCTTCTTGAGGTGATCCAGAATCACTTCCCGGCTGTAGACTGGTTTTTCGTACTTCTGGGATTCACGATCCGCGTTAGGGTCGTCCTGAGGGGTTCCTGAGGCCATTGATTCCGCCTGTGACTGTTTGTTCTTGGATCTCAATTAATGAGACAGGAGAGAAGGGGAGGATAAAAGAGTGGTGCCGAGGAGTGGACTTGAACCACCACGTCCTTACGGACACTAGCACCTGAAGCTAGCGCGTCTACCATTTCCGCCACCTCGGCACGAGGCATCTGGTTGTGTTCGGGCGCTGCCCGAATATGGCGTGTACTTTAATGGGACTTTCCGGCCCTGTCAAACATTTTTTGGATTTTCCGCTTACTGGCCTTCTGTACCCGTGCTCTCGAGGTAGTCAGCAAAACGCCGGTAACCGTACGCCACGTAAAGACGCATCTCCGCCGGGTTCGGCGTCACAGCGAAAGCGTTGCTTTCCGCGCCGCCACACCACCGGTTTTCTGGCTGAAAGGGCTCAACAGCCAGAACCCTGACGGAGCGTACCCGATCCGGCTGCTCAAAACCAGCCGGGCTGTCCTTGCCGTCAGTAACGTATTCGTATTCTCGCAGTATCAGCCCGCCCTCTTCGTTTTCGGGGTTGGGATCGGGATAGGTCTCCGCCATCACCCGGAACGCCAACCGCCCGTCGGGTTCCGCCCTCAGGTGGCCATACCGGGTAACCTCGACGACACTGTCCGTGTTGGCAGCGTCCACGGTCACAGTCTGTTGTTTGTTGATGTGCTGGATGGTCTCCCCGGAGCAGCCACTGACGTCCGACAGCGAGCCGTAATCAAGCGTGACAGCGCTGCTCCCCGACACAGATGACCAGAGCGGCAGGTTGAGCGGGGCCTGTGTGACACCAGGCCCTGTGCTGACCCCAAGGGCCGCATCCCTCGCCCCGGATCCTGAGGTCCCCGGCGGCCGGCGCACCAGTTCGTAGCTGCTGTCCCCGCCGCCATCGCCAGGCGCGACATAAACCCGTTCCATGACACCATCCAGTTCTGACGCACTGCTGTCACTCCCAAACTGGGTTGAATCCAGGCCGATACGGGGCGCGCGCCAGTCAACAGAACCGCCTTCTCCGGAAAAGCGTTCGTCCAGATCAGTGGGCGTCAGGGCGTCACGGCTCAGGCTCTCCTCAAGAACAGTCCCCGTATCAATCGCCAGATACGGCGTATGCCCAAGAGCTACCGGATTGCCGCTATCAGCGCCATTGTCACCGGCAAGGAATGCGAATGCGCTCAACGAGGGCCGGGTCCGCCCCCGCACCCCAATCCGGCGCAGCTCGCCTCCCAGGGCGTAATCCAGGAAGACCTGGGCGCTGAGGCGACCGGTCCCCGCGGGATCCTCTGGATCAAACCCGGACGCGGCGTCCGCGCCCTCGCCCGGAACGTAGTAACGCTGCCCTACTGCCACATAGGGGTTGCGCAGATCCGGCTGGTAATTGCGGATGCTGTCCAGCTGGTTGTTCGGCGGAAGGGTATAGCGGCCGGGATCCCCATCGCCAACGGCCGCATCCACCTCTGCGATGACGCTGGCGGCCTGATCCAGAGCCAGGGAGCCGATCACGCGCAAGTCATGGGGCTCAAAGAAGGCCTCTCCCGGTGTGGGGCTGTCCAGATTTCCGAGCCCCGACCGGATCTGCGCACTGATGCGCTCCGGAACCTGTGCCTGCATCAACCGCCTGAGGGCCGTGGCGTAATGGGGCAACCGGCCTGGGTGCTCCAGCTTCAGGTAATCCTGGTAGGGACTGACATCCGCCCTGCCCCCAAAAACCTCATTCTGCAGCAAACGGCTCGCTGCCTGGGATGCGTCCATCCCATCGTCACCCAGCCACCGCTGCGCCTGCGCCAGGGTGGAGAAAGGCGTGACGGTCGTGATGCCGGGGGGAGCACTGAGAAAAAAGGCCCTGTCGATGATTTCCCCGCCATTGGTGGTCACGCCGGGAACCCCAATCGCCATCAACGGGTACGCCTCGGGCTCCATATCCGGGGCATCCGTCTTGGCAAACGCCAGGCTGCTGACGTCCATGGCAACATTGCCCTGTGCCCCGGTAACCGCCCAGGGCTCCTCGATGGGGAAATCCTCGGGGCCGAGCCCCAACCGACTCTCGTCGTCCTCATCGTCCAGGAAATCATCCCGGTACTCCTGGTAATCATAGGTCGAAAACGTCTGGTCACCATCCATGTCCAGCCAGACAAAAGCACCATCCAGGTTGCCATTGATAACCCGGGCACTGTAGGTATCCGGCTCTCCGGCTTCCGGGTTGCCTTCTTTGGGCTTGATGTCTTCGCCGAACTCATCGGATTCGCTGTTGCCAAAGCAGCCTGAAAGCGCTGCCAGGCTCAGCAGTGTTAGACCCGCCCGGAAGATGTGTCTGGTCATGGAGGCGCCACCCGTTGTCCGCATTGCGCTAGTGTCCTGACGGGACTCTAACGGATGGACGCCCCCTGTACCTTGATCCGCTTGGCAATTATGAAGCCCGGATCAAAACGAACGGGCAACGATTTCCTTCATGATTTCGTTGGTCCCGGCATAGATGCGTTGCACCCGGGAATCCGCCCAGGCTCGGGCGATGGGGTATTCAGTCATGTACCCGTAGCCCCCGAACAGCTGCAGGCATTCGTCCATGACCCGGCATTGCAGGTCGGTGCTCCACTGCTTGAGCATGGCAGCGGTGGGCACATCCAGCTTGCCCTCAAGATGCAGCTCCAGGCAGCGGTCCACAAAGGTTCGCCCGGCCGTAATATCCGCCTTCAGTTCCGCCAGCTTGAAGCGGGTATTCTGGAAGCCGATGATGGGCTTATCGAACGCCTTGCGCGCCTTCACATAATCCAGGGTCCACTGGAAGGCGCCTTCACAGGCGGCCAGCGCCACCAGCCCCACCAGCAACCGTTCCTGGGGCAACTCCTGCATCAGCTGCATGAACCCTTGCCCTTCCGCACTGCCCAGCAGGTTCTCCCTGGGTACCTTTACGTCCTGAAAGAACAGTTCCGAGGTGTCCTGCGCCTTCATGCCAACCTTATCCAGGTTGCGGCCCTTATCAAAGCCGGGCCAGTCCGCCTCCACGAGGAACAGGCTGGTTCCCTTGGCGCCCTCCTTGGGATCGGTCTTGGCCACCACAATCACGAGATCCGCCATCTGGCCGTTGGTAATGAAGGTCTTGGAGCCGTTGAGCACGTAGTACTCGCCATCCCAGATGGCGGACGTGCGGATCCCCTGCAGGTCGGAGCCGGCCCCGGGCTCGGTCATGGCGATGGCGGTGATCATCTCGCCCCGGGCCATCTTCGGCAGATACGTCTGCTTCTGTTCCTCGGTCCCGTAATGGTGGATGTAAGGAGCCACAATGTCCGAATGCAGAAAAAAGCCAATGCCCGACAGCCCCAACCGGCTGGCTTCCTCCATAACCACCGCACTGTAGCGGAAATCCACCCCGGCACCGCCGTACTCTTCCGGCAACGAGGGGCACAGCAGGCCCAGCTCGGCCGCCCTGGTCCAGACCTCACGACTGACCTGCCCCGCCTTTTCCCACTGGTCGTGGTAGGGCACCGCTTCGTTCTGGTAGAAACGCACCACGGTATCGCGGAACTGGTTGACGTCGCTGTCGTAGATCGGGCGTGAAAGCATTGGGCTGGCTCCGGTATTGGTTGTTATCGGTCGCACTCAGTGTCGCGAGCCGCCGGAACCGCCACAATGACCAAAGCGTTCAATCGCGTTGGCTGGAAGTACTACTCGAATTCACTGCTGAAGGCACGCCGGAACTGCTCCGCCGTCCGGCCGCTGCGCCCGCCACGGGCCAGAGCAAACTGCAATGCGGCCCGGTGCAACGCTTCACGCTCCTGGACCTCCGGGAACAACGCGTCCACCGCCTCCAGATAGGTGTCCTGATCAAAGGGATAGAAGGACAACCAGAGCCCAAAGCGGTCCGAGAGCGAGACCTGTTCCTCCACCGCCTCCGAGGGATGGATCTCGCCGTTGACCATGGTGGTGTCCTGATTGTCCTTCATATACTCCGGCATCAGGTGGCGCCGGTTGGAGGTGGCATAGACCCGGACATTGTCCGGTGGCAACTCAATGGAGCCCTCCATGACGCTCTTGAGCGGCTTGTAGCCGGGATCGTTGGCGCCAAAGGACAGGTCATCACAGTAGATGATGAACCGCTCCTCCCGCTCGCGGATCGGATCCACAATGTCATGCAGGTGAACCAGATCGTCCTTGTCCACCTCAATCACCCGCAAACCCTGATCCTGGTAGCGGTTAAGCAGAGCCTTGACCAGCGAGGATTTACCAGTGCCCCGGGATCCCCACAACAGCGCGTGGTTGGCGGGCTTTCCGGCAAGAAAGCGCTCGGTGTTATGGGCCAGCTTTGCCTTCTGGGCGTCGATGCCGTACAGGTCCTGCCAGCGCACTGGATCCGGCCGGGTAACCGCCCGCAAAGCCCGGCGCTGGGGCCGCCAGATAGCCGCTGGAACCTGCTGCCAGTCAATCCCGCTCATTGGTGTCCTGTTCTCCTTTTGTCTCGCGTTTCATGGCCAGCCGCGCCTCGCCCCAGCGTCCCACCAGGTTCTGCTCTACCCCCAGATGGTCCAGAATGCGGGCCACGATGAAATCCACCAGATCCTCCACCCCTTGGGGCTCGTGATAAAAGCCGGGGCTGGCGGGCATGATGGTGGCGCCCATGCGGGTCAGCGTGAGCATGTTCTGAAGGTGGACTTCCGAATACGGCGACTCGCGCGGCACAAGGATGAGCTGACGCCGTTCCTTGAGCGCCACATCCCCGGCCCGCTCAATCAGGTTGTCACTGGCCCCATTAGCCAGGGCCGAGAGCGTGCCGGTGCTGCACGGACAGACCACCAGCGGCGCCCTGGGCCCGGATCCCGAGGCCGGCGGTGCAAACCAGTCCTCCCGACCAAACAGGGTCAGCTGCCCTTGGCCCCCACCACAATACTCACTAAGGCGCTGCGTCGCGGCCTCGGTGCTCCCTGGCAGGCGCAGATCCGTCTCGGTATTGATCACCACCTGGGCCGCCTTGGAAATCATCAAGCGCACCTCGCTGCCAGCCGCCAGCAACTGTTCCAGCAGCCGCAGCCCATAGGGAGCCCCGGAGGCGCCGGTCATGGCAAGATTGATTACGGGTTGTTCAGCCAAAGCAGGTCTCCAGCTGGTTCCTGAGCCGTTCACGCAATCCCCCCATGCCACCGTTGCTCATGAGGACAATATGGCATGGCCCGGACAGGTTGCCACAGAGGCCGCTGACGAGCGCCTCCATGACGCTGTAACGACTGTGGCGCCCGTCGGCGCCTTCCAGCATGGCAGTCAGCCAGTCCTGCTCCTCATAGTCCACCCAGACCACACGATCCGCCAGCATGGTGGATTCCAGAAGGCGGGCACTGTGATGCCCCTGGCGCATGGTGTTGGAACGGGGCTCGACCACGGCGATCACCGGCTCATTGCCCACCTGATGGCGTAGCCCGTCCAGGGTGGTGGCAATAGCGGTCGGGTGATGGGCAAAATCGTCGTAGAGCCGGATGCCAGCCACGTCCGTGATCAGCTCCATGCGACGCTTGACGCCCCCGAAGCGCTGAAGGGCGGCGATGGCATGGTCCGGTGTTACCCCTACATGCTTGGCAGCGGCGATGGCCGCCAGGGCGTTACGCACGTTGTGCTGACCGGTGAGGTGCCAGCGCAGCCGGGCCACTGGCTGCTCATGGTGGACCACCATGAATTCACTGCCGTCCTGCGCTGTAAGCTCCGCACGCCAGCCTGCCAGATCCGCCTCGCCGCCAATGGCGAAGCTCTGGATAGGGGTCCAGCAGCCCAGTGCCAGCGCCGAATCCAGATTACGGTCGCGCGCCGGGCGCACGATCAGGCCCGTGGCCGGCACCGTGCGCACCAGGTGGTGTACCTGGCGCTCGATGGCCTCAATGCTGTCGAAGATATCGGCGTGATCAAATTCCAGGTTGTTGAGCACCAGGGTTCGGGGCCGATAATGGATAAACTTCGAGCGCTTATCGAAAAACGCGCTGTCGTATTCATCCGCCTCAACAACGAAGAAGTCACTGCTGCCCAGACGTGCGGAGTGCTCAAAATCATTGGGAACCCCGCCGATCAGGTAACCGGGATCGAACCCGGCCTGCTCCAGGATCCAGAGCATCATGGAGGCCGTCGTGGTCTTGCCGTGGGTGCCCGCCGCAGCCAGCACCCAACGGCCGTTGAGCACTTCCCGCGCCAGGAACTCGGGACCGGACGTATAGGGCAGGTTGCGGTTGAGCATGTACTCAACAGCCGCGTTGCCCCGCCCCAGCGCGTTGCCCACCACTACCAGATCCGGGGCCGGCTTCAGCGCCTCGCGGTTATAGCCTTCATGCAGTGCGATGCCTGCGGCCTCAAGCTGGGTGCTCATGGGCGGGTAGACATTTTCGTCCGAACCGCTGACCGCATGGCCGAGCTCACGTGCCAGCAGCGCCAGGCTGCCCATGAAGGTGCCACAGATGCCCAGAATGTGGATGTGCATAGTCCGCTGTCCCGGCCCGTTGCCCTTGAATCCGGCCATGGTATTGGAAATCCCGGATAAACCCAATCCACGGCCAACTGGATCATGCACAACCGCAGTGCTTTCAAGTATCATGCGCAACCATTCAGTCGCTTGCAGGAGACTCAACAACATGGCGCCCAAGAACGCGATCTATGCCCAGTCCGGGGGCGTAACCTCAGTCATCAATGCCAGCGCAGCGGGAGTGATTGAAACCGCCCGCAAGCACGATGATCGTATCGGCAAGGTCTTTGCTGGTCGCAATGGCATTACCGGCGCCCTCAAAGAGGAACTGATCGATACCAGTTACGAAACCGATGAGGCGATTCACGCACTGATCCACACGCCCGGGGGTGCCTTCGGCTCCTGCCGGCACAAGCTGCGCAACATCGACGAGAACCGGCACGAATACGAACGCCTCATCGAGGTCTTCCGTGCCCACGACATCGGCTACTTCTTCTACAACGGGGGTGGCGACTCCCAGGACACCGCGTTCAAGGTCTCCCAGATGGCCGAGCGCATGGGCTACCCCCTCAACTGCATCGGCATCCCGAAGACGGTCGACAACGACCTGCCGTTCACCGACTGCTGCCCGGGATTCGGGTCGGTGGCGAAGTACATTGCCACCTCGACCCTGGAAACCAGCCTGGACATCCAGTCCATGTGCGATACCTCCACCAAGGTGTTCATACTGGAAGTCATGGGCCGCCACGCGGGCTGGATCGCTGCGGCTGGCGGGCTGGCCGGCAACAAGCCGGGGGATGCGCCACACGTCATCGTCTTCCCGGAACACCCCTTTGAGCGCGAAGCCTTCCTGAACAAAGTGGACCAGTGCGTGAACGATCACGGCTTCTGCGTGGTCGTTGCCTCCGAAGGCGCGCAATATGAGGATGGCCGTTTCCTGGCGGAAGCCGGCCAGAAGGATGCGTTCGGCCATACCCAGCTGGGCGGCGTGGCGCCCACACTGGCTAACATGGTGAAGCAGTCACTGGGGCATAAATACCACTGGGCCGTGGCCGACTACCTGCAGCGCTCCGCGCGCCATCTGGCCTCCCGGACCGACGTGGAGCAGGCCTACGCCGTGGGCGAAGCGGCCGTGCATTACGCGCTTGAAGGGCGCAACGGCATCATGCCCATTATCAAGCGTGAGTCCTCCGCCCCGTACCGCTGGCACATCAGCGAGGCACCGCTGAACGAGGTCGCCAACCAGGAAAAGAAAATGCCGATCCACTTCACGACGGACGATGGTTTCGGCATCACCGCGGACTGCCGCGACTACCTGCAACCACTGATTGAGGGCGAAGCCTTCCCGCCTTTCGAGAACGGCCTGCCCCAGGTGGCGGAGCTTGAGAACCGGCCCGTGGCCAAGAAACTCAAGACCGACTTCAGCACCTGATTGAACTGACGGCGCTCAGGACCCGGTGTCGTCGCTGCGGCGCCGGGTCATTGAACGGCGCTGGAACTGTTTCCAGAGTTCGCCACTGCCATGCTCCTTCAGGTGTTCATCCAGGGTGCTCCCGGTCACCTGCATCCAATCCATATGCTGCTTCCAGCGATCCTCCGGAATGCTTTCCGGACGCTTCATGTTCTCGTCATCAGCCATAGCCGCATCTCCTCCGCTGTCATCACTCAGGCTTGATTCTGTTCCAGGTACCCGGAAAACTCATCGAACCCGCCAACATGGCGGTCACCGACAAAAATCTGCGGCACGGTGTGCACAGGCACACCCGTGATCTCGGAAAGGTCCTCTTTGTCCAGCCCTTCCGAGACCATATCCACCCATTCGTAATCCAGTCCGCGCGTCTCGCAAAGCCTGCGTGCGCCGGTACAGAAACCACAGGATGTACGGCCGTAGATCGTCACTTTCTCCATTTCCGACTCCTTGGGTATAACGTTTAGCGGCGGGAGGGTACCATGGAATACACACTCAGCCGGCAACGCCCCCGGGTTCCCCGTAGAGGTAGTGGCGCAGCACCGGCTCGCCATCAAACTCGGCCGCCAGTACCGCGATGAACGTATAGACGCCCACGAGCTTGCGGTTGAGAAACACAAATTCTTTGGGCGGCATCCGGAAGTAGCGGTTAATGGCTGAGCGCGTGGCCTCGCGGGCCACCCGGTTGGGCAGGTCACTCTGCTTCCAGCGGTATTCGCCGTTTTCATTCACGGCGTCGCCGGGCTTGTCCATGGCATCCCCACTGAGCGGCTCCAGCACCCGCATACACACCTGGCCAAAACGCTCCAGTACGGGGCGCGGCCAATCGCGCTGCATGAAGTTCAGTTTAATCCCGCCCTCTATGACGGCGTCCAGGTCCTGTTCGTAAGAGGCCTGGATCATATCCCGGACAGGCCCCAGAAAATCATCGGAGTAACGCTGAACGGCGCCAAAGTCCAGAAGTACGATGCAGTCACGATCGCCGGTTTCCTCGGCCAGCCGGATGCGGTAATTGCCAAAGTTGGGATCGGTCTGGATCTCGTTCCAGGTGAACAGCTCGCTGAGGAACAGCTCCAGCGCGGCCTTGCCCAGGGCCGAACGACGCGCCAGTGATAGGGACTGCACGGCATCCGAGCCCACTGGGTGGCCAGGTTCAAAGGTCGAGGCGATCACGTGATCACTGGAGTACTCGTCAACCACGCGGGGCACGATGAAGCGGGGATCATCCGCCAGCTTCTGCCGGAACGATTCGGTGGTTCGCGCCTCCAGGCGGTAGTCCACTTCCCGGTGCATCATGGCCCGAACCTCTTCAAGCCATTCATCAAAGGCAGGACCCCAGGAAACGACACGGGCCATCTTGAGAACCTGAGCCACCGAGTTCAGATCCGAATCAACAGCATCCGCCACCCCTGGGTACTGGATCTTGAGCACCATCTCCAGGCCGTCCTCCCGGCGGCGCGCCCGATGCACCTGGCCCAGCGATGCAGCCCCGATGGGCTCGGGGTCCACTTCCAGCTCGGACAGGCGCTGCTCACCCAGCTCCGCCTTCAGGGAACGCTCAATGGTCGCCCACTCCAGGGATGTGGTGCGATCCTCCAGAGTGTGCAGCGCCTCGGTAACTTCTTCGGGCAAAAAATGCTCGCCATAAAGGGCCATGATCTGCCCAATCTTGACGACACTGCCCTTGAGCTGCCCCAGCTCCTCCACCAGGTACTGGGCCTGGCGGGACAGCATGGCGTTGCGTCGCTTCTGGCGATTCTCCCGGCTACCGAACCAATTGGTGGCGTAATGGGTGGCCATGCGGGTGCCCGCAGAAAGGCCGGCCCTGGTCAGGCTCAGACGGCGTTCAAAACTGCCGGTTTTGATGCGTGCCACTGATTCACGTTTCTTGTCGGAGCCCATTCAATCGCTCCCGGCCTGTTGCAACCGCTCCAGCAATGTGCGCTGGAGTACATCCGACACGGCTTCCAGCGGTACCGCCTCACCGATCTGATCACGGAGCTGGGTTACCGCCATTCCCTCGTAGCCGCAGGGGTTGATCCGTTGGAAAGGCGAAAGATCCATATCCACATTAAGGGCCAGTCCATGGTAGGCACAGCCTCGACGTACGCGCAGCCCCAGCGAGGCGATTTTCTCACCCGCGACATAGACCCCGGGCGCATCCCGGCGCGGGGCAGCCTCAATGTCCCATTGTGACAGTACCGTTACAACCGTGTCTTCCAGCATGCTTACGAGCTGGCGTACGCCCATACCGCGGCGCCTTAGATCAATCAGGGTATAGAGCATGAGCTGCCCCGGCCCGTGATAGGTCACCTGGCCCCCACGATCCACCTGCACAACGGGGATATCACCCGGACTGAGTACGTGCTCGGCTCGCCCCGCCTGCCCCTGGGTGAATACGGGCTTATGCTCAAGGAGCCAGCACTCATCGCGGGTTGCCGCATCCCTGGCATTGGTGAACGTCTTCATGGCCTCGAACGTGGACTCGTAACAACGACGTCCAAGCCATTCAAAACGGGGCTCAACAACGGTGTCGGAATGAGGGGCCATCAGACCACCGTATACACCTGGCCTGTGGCCTTGAGGGCTGCAAACAGCTCCTTGAGCTGCTCCTCGCCCGTCGCGCGCAGTGTGATGCGAACGGAAATGAAGCGACCGTTACGGCTCGGCTGGGCAGTGAGGTTCGCCGGGTCAAATGCCGGATCAAACCGCTGAACCACCCGCGTCACCGTCAACGCGAAATCCTCGCTGTGATCCCCGATCACCTTGATCGGGTAATCGCAGGGGAACTCAATCTGGGGTTTCTGGCCTTCAGTCATATCCCATAGGTTACTGGAACAGACCCAGGAAGAACAGCTTAATGGCATCCCAGAGCCGCCGAAAGAGGCCACCCTCTTCCACCGAATGCAGCGCAACCAGGTCGCGCTCGGCGAGGGTTGTACCATCATGGGTAACGGTCAGGTTGCCGAAAACACTGCCACGCTCAATGGGAGCTTCCAGCTGGGACGCCACGGAGACCTTGGGCGCCAGTTGCTCCCGCGCCCCGTTCGGAACAGTGAGGTAAAGATCGTCCTGAAGCCCCAGGTCCAGCTTCTCCCTGCCCCCTTTCCAGACCCGGGCGTCGGTCACCTTCTGGCCGCCCTCATAGAGCTGAAAGGTCTCGTAATAACGGAAACCATAGTTGAGCAGCTGCTGCGACTCGCGAGCCCGGGCCTCGGAGCTGTCAGCGCCCATGACGACGCTCACCAGGCGCATGCCATCGCGCTTGGCCGAGGCGGCCAGGCAATAGCCCGCCTTCTCGGTGTGACCGGTTTTCAGGCCATCCACCGACTTGTCTCGCCATAGAAGCCGATTGCGATTCGGCTGGCGGATACCATTATAGGTGTAATGGCGTGTGGAATAGAGGTCGTAAGTGTCCGGGAACTGCAGGACCTTGGCCCGTGCCAGCAGGGCCATATCCCGCGCCGTGCTGTACAGCTCCGGTTCCGGAAGCCCGGTGGCATTCGTGAAGTGGGTATTGTCCATGCCCAGCTCGCGAGCCTGCTGGTTCATCATCTGGGCAAAGGCATCTTCACCTCCGGCAATATGCTCCGCCAGTGCAACGCTGGCATCATTGCCGGACTGCACGATGATGCCATGCATCAGCTGCCTGACCGACACCTTGCTGCCCTCGCGCAGAAACATCCGGGAGCCACCAGTCTGCCAGGCGTTGACACTGACCGTCGTTTTCTCATCCATGCTGAGGCGGTCAGCTTCCATTTCCCGGTCCGCAATATAGGCGGTCATCATTTTGGTCAGACTGGCCGGTGGCAGGCGTTTATCAGGGTTTTCCGCCACCAGAACACGCCCGCTGTGAGCGTCCATCAGAATGTAGGCTTCCGAGCCCAGCTCAGGCGGGGAGGGAATTATGCTTGCAGCCTGCAGCGGCGTGGCCGCCAGAAGCATGCCGAAAACCAGAAGAATCGAAATAAGCTTGCGCATGGTTGTATCGTCCTGGTGTTCAGCCCGCGCTGCCGGCGGGCCGTTTGATGATGATGGGCTGCCCCAGATCGTTACGCTTAATCGCCCGTAATGCCTCCCGTGCCAAGTCACGCCGCTGGAAAGGTCCTACCCAGACACGGTGCAGCGGTTTGTCATCGGCATTCTGGACTAGATGTACATCATTGGCTGTGACCATGTACAGCTGGGCTTTAAGCTGCGTGGCGGCGGTTAAATTACCAAACGCACCCACCTGAACAAAGAGACTTTTCTCTTTTTTGCTGGATGGTAATGAGCTCTTTTTCCCAGGTTTGCGGTCCCCGCTTTTCTGCCCGGCACTGGCGGACCCAGAAGGCCGGGTTGCCAAAGCCTCAATGTGCACCCGCGCCGTTCCCTGATCATCAAATCCGAGCACCTTCGCCGCCGCGTAGGACAGATCAATCACCCGCTGATCATGGAAAGGCCCACGATCATTAACGCGCACAATGGTGGAGCGGTCGTTCTCAAGATTCGTTACCCGTACATAGGTCGGTAGGGGCAGGCTGCGATGGGCGGCGCTGAGCTTATACATATCATAGGTCTCACCACTGGAGGTAAGGTGCCCGTGAAACTTGCGCCCATACCAGCTGGCGGTGCCCGTTGCTTCGTAGCCCTCGGCGGAGGCCATCACCTCGTAGCGCTCACCCCACACCTCATAGGGCGACTTGTTACCCGAATCGCTGGGCGGCTCATACCGTGGCTCGGGCTCGTTGATGCTGGCAACGTCCAGTTCCCGTTCAGGCCCGGCATCGCGCGCCAGTGTATAACGGGAATCCGACTGGCGCTGTTCCCCGGTTCCGGCACAGCCGACCAGAATCAGCGCCAGCATTGCCGCCAGGAGGTAACGACCTGCCTGCATCATCACTGCTCTCCCCTCAACCGTAGCGCCAGTGACCAAGCGGCCATCGCGTACAGGTCGCTGTGGTTATAACGCGTGATCACGTCGAAGTTTCCATGAGCAATCCAGTGCCGATCAGTGTCATCCACCCGCAACCTCAACAGGCGCGCCGCCCCCACCGGCCCATGCCACTGCGACAGCGGCATGACCACGGGCGCTCCCTGGTGCCAGCCATGCTCCCGGAAATAATGGGCCACACTGCCGATGGCATCCACCGGCTCATCGAAGAGATCCACGGCGCCATCGTCATTGAAATCCACCGCGTAATGGCGATAGCTGCTGGCAATGAACTGACCGTAACCCATGGCGCCCGCGTAGGAGCCCTTGAGCTTGCGTGGGTCCCAGCCCTGCTCCCGTGTCAGCAACAGGAAATGGCGCAGTTCATCCCGGAAAAAGTCCGCCCTGGGCGGGTAATCGAAAGCCAGGGTTACGAGCGTGTCCAGGACCCTGTCATTGCCGGCGTGGCGCCCATAGAAGGTTTCAATCCCGAGGATCGCCGTCACCAGTTCAGCAGGCACTCCGTACCGGGTCTCGGCTCTGGCCAGGGTCTCCCGGTGGCGCGCCATGAAAGCCTTACCCTTGGCCACACGCTCAGGGGTCAGAAAGATCTCCCGGTATTCTCCCCAGCTCAGCACCTTTTCGGCAGGCGCACTGATGCGCTCGATCACGGTTTGATCATGGCGTGCCGCCTCCAGCCAGGCCACCACCCGATCGCGCTCAAAGCCCTCGTTCTCGACCATGCGCTCCACGAATGCTTCATGGTCAGGCGACATGGCCGCAGCGGAGAAACTCAGAAGGGCGACCAGCAGGGAAGCAAGGAAACGGTTCATGGCAGCAGGTCAGGACTCCAGCATGCGTCTGTGGGTATGCACCGCCATAAGAATACCGAAGCCCGCCAGCAGCGTCACGAGGGAGGTGCCACCAAAGCTGACCAGGGGCAAAGGAACCCCGACCACCGGCATCAGGCCGCTAACCATGGCCACATTCACCACCACGTACATGAAGAAGATGATGGCCAAACCACCCGCCAGAAGACGACTGAACGAGGATGGTGCCGTGGAAGCGATGTACAGGCAGCGGATCACGACCAGTGCGTACAGCACGAGAAGCAGGGTCACGCCCACAAACCCGAATTCCTCGCCCATTACAGCCAGGATGAAATCCGTATGACTCTCCGGCAGGAAGTCCAGGTGGGACTGGGTGCCCTCCCCCCATCCCTTGCCATGGAGCCCCCCGGAACCAATAGCGGTCTTGGACTGGGTAATATTCCAACCTGCTCCGAGCGGATCGCTGCCGGGATTGAGCAGGGTAAGCACCCGCTCCTTCTGGTAATCACGCATCACAAACAGCCAGAGGACGGGAATGGAAGCGCCCGCGGCCGATATCATCAACGCAATGAGCTTCCAGCTTAATCCCGCCAGAAACAACACAGCCAGCCCGGCGGCAATAACCAGCAACGCCGTACCCAGATCCGGCTGCGCAATGATCAGCCCCCCGGGGAGCGTAATCAGCCCCAGAACCAGCACTGTCGACAGCATGCGGGGAGGCAGTGACTGCTGCGCCAGGAACCACGCCACCATGAGCGGCACTCCCAGCTTCATGAACTCCGACGGCTGAAAGCGCGGCAACCCAGGCAATGCCAGCCAGCGCTGCGCTCCCTGGGCTCCTGCCCCGAAAAACAGGACCAGAACCAACGCGACGACCCCCGCCAGATACAGCCAGGGAGACCAGCGCCGATAGAGCATTGGATCCAGCTGCGCGAAGACCAGCATCACGACCAGCCCAACACCGATTCGCAACGCCTGGCTTCGTACAATCGCCATGCCGTTCTCGCCAGCACTGTAAAGAACCACCAGCCCGAACCCCATAATCAGGGAAAGCAGCAACAGCAGCCAGGGATCCAGGTGCAACCGGCTCATCAGGCCGCCGCGGCGCTGCAGGTAATCCGGCTCCATGGCGATCTGGCGTACGAATTCACGGCTCACGGCTAACCGTCCCCGCCCGCATCTTCACGCCCAGCCGTCCCCCGCTGGGCCTGCCCCGTCGGCATATCCGGGAAACCATTAATCCAGGCATCCGTTACCTCACGCGCCACGGGAGCCGCAGTGGCGCTGCCGCTGCCACCATTCTCAACCAGCACGGAAACGGCGATTTCCGGATCGTCGACTGGAGCAAAGGCCACGAAAAGCGCATGGTCCCGCATACGCTTAGCGATTTCGTCCTCATCGTACTCCTCCCCCTCAAGACTGAAGACCTGGGAGGTCCCTGTCTTGCCGGCCATCCGGTAATTGAGCCCGCGATTGATACGGCGTGCGGTACCCCTTGTGCCGTGAACCACATCCTCCATGGCATTGATCACGTATTCCCAGTCCGACTCGGTCCCCATCTCGACCGGGGGGCGGACAACATCCGGGAGCAGGTGACGGGCGGGGATATCGCCGTCAATATAGCGCAAGTGGCGCGGCGGATGCCGCTCCCCGCGATTGGCAAGCACACTGGTGGTCGCGGCCAGTTGCATTGGCGTGGAGAGGAAATAGCCCTGACCGATGCCCATATTCACGGAATCCCCCGGATACCACGGCCTGTCATGGACCCGCCGTTTCCATTCTGGACTTGGCAGAATCCCGGGACGTTCATCGCGAACGTCCAGCGAGGTTACGGAGCCGAAGCCGAATGGCGCGAGATAATCGGCCATCGTACCACCGCCCATCTCATAGGCCATCTTATAGAAATAGGTATCACTGGACAGCACTATGGCGTCATAGAGCGTGGTTTCACCGTGCCCTCCCCGCTTCCAGTTGCGAAAAACCTTACCGCTGTTGGGCAGCTTGTAGTACCCCGGGTCGTAGACGATTTCAGACTGGGTAACGGTGTCCGAGGCCAGACCTGCGATGGCAAGCATCGGCTTGACGGTCGAGCCCGGCGGATACTGTCCCCGCGTAGCACGGTTGAACAAGGGCTTGTCCAGGGAATTACGCAGTTCGGAGTAACTGTCGTGATCAATACCGGTTACGAATTTATTGGTATCAAACCCGGGCGTACTCACCTGCGCCAGCAAACCGCCGGTTTCCGGATCAATAGCGACAATCGCGCCCCGGCGGTCACCCAGGGCCTCATGGGCAACCTGCTGGAGCCGGATGTCCAGATTCAGGGTCAGATCACTGCCAGAACTGGGATCCTCGCGCTCAAGCACCCGCATGACGCGGCCACGGGCGTTGGTTTCCACATTCTGGTAGCCCACCTCCCCATGCAGCTCCTGCTCATAGACCCGCTCCAAACCGGTCTTGCCAATGTAGTGGGTCCCCGCATAGGCCACCTCATCAATGCGACGCGCATCCTTCTCATTGATGCGCCCCACATAGCCCAGCACATGGGACGTCAGCCGGCCATAGGGATAGTAACGCACCAATCGCGCCTCGGTTTCCACACCAGGCAGCCTGTGGCGGTTCACCGCAAGCCGCGCCATTTCGGACTCAGTCAGGTGGTAGCGCAGTGGAACCGGCTCGTAGGGGCGGCGCCGCTCCTCCAGGCGCTGCCGGAAACGCTCAACGTCCGCGGGCGGAACATCGACAATGCCCCGGATCTGGCGGATCAGCGCGCCCATATCCGGAACCTGCTCGGGGATGACGGTAAGGCTGAAAACCGGCCGGTTTTCGGCCAGCAGCACGCCATTACGATCATAGATCAGGCCTCGGGTCGGTGGGACCGGTTGGACCTGGACCCGGTTGCGATCGGAGATGGTGGTGTAGGTTTCATGTTCAATGATCTGGAGATAATAGAAACGCCCCACCAAAACCCCTGTCAGCACAACCACTGCAATAATGGCGACAAAGGCACGGCGCTGGAAGAGCTCCCTTTCCTGACTGGGATCCCGGAGCGTTCCCCAGCTCATTCCGTCAGCCGGCCCTGTGATAGGGGTGATTGCAGTTGATGCTCCAGGCCCGGTAAAGCTGTTCGGCCAGCATCACCCGCACCATTGGGTGAGGTAGCGTCAGGGGGGACAGCGACCACGTCTGGTTAGCACGTTCCCGGCAGGCTGGCGATAATCCTTGAGGACCACCAATCAGGAAAGCCACGTCCTGACCTTCCATGCGCCAGTGCTCAAGCCGCTCGGCGAGTTTTTCAGTCGTCCACTGGCGTCCCTCGATTTCCAGGGCGATCACCCATTCAGGCCCACGCAGGGCCCGGAGCATGCGTTCCCCCTCATCCCGGACCGCACGCGCCGGGTCCGCCTGACGCCCCCGGCCACCCACAGCAATCTCCGTCAACTCCAGCCTCATCTCGCGAGGAAACCGTTTCCGGTATTCCTCAAAGCCGGCGTTGACCCAGTCGGGCAATTTCTGCCCGACGCTGATGATCTTCAGGTGCATGCTACTCCGTTCCTGCAACGTCCAGTCCCGGAGCATCCCGCCAGAACCGCTCCAGGTCATAGAACTCCCGGGTGGCGGGCAGCATGAGATGCACAATCACGTCCCCCATGTCCACCAGCACCCAGTCGCTCGTCTCCCCGCCCTCAAGCCGGGGTTTGCTGTCCGTTTCCTGCCTGGCTCGCTGCACCACTTCCTCGGCAAGCGAGTGGACATGGCGGTTGGAATTACCCGCGGCGATGACCATAAAGTCCGTCATGCTGGTGCGGTCCCGTACGTCCAGCACCGCCACGTCCTGGCCCTTCATCGATTCAACGGCTTCCACCGCCAGTGACTTCAGTTGTTCAGAATCCATAATCATCCTGTTTCAAGTCGGTAAAGCTCCTGGTCCCGGATGGTACGCCAGACCGCGTCCGGCACCAGATAGCGGATTGAACGGCCGGCCGCGGCGCGGCTGCGCACTTGCGTCGCGGCAATTTCCAGCAGTGGCAGCTCCATTACATGCACACAGCCACCCCCATGACGTTGGAGCTCGTATGCGTTACGGGCCCGGCGCTGCTCCACCATGGCGGCCACGGGCGCCGATGGTGCCAACGGGAACCCGGGCCTTTTAACCACGATTATATGGGCCAAATCCGGCAGTTGCATCCACTCCCGCCACTGATCAAAATCATTAAAGGCGTCGGTGCCCACCACCATAGCGAGTGGTGTCTGATCGCCCAGTTCCCTCCGTAGCTGCCGGAGTGTCTCGCCCGTATAGGAAACCCGGTCCTGCTCCAGTTCCCTGCCATCCACCAACAGACCCGGCTCCTCCGCGACGGCATCGCGCAGCATGCCAAGCCGGGTGGCCCCATCGGCTCCCGGTTGGTCACGATGCGGCGGTCGATGACAGGGCATGAGGCGGATGCAGGCCCCGTCAAGACGCTCGTGCAGCTCAACGGCCATCCGCAGATGGCCGTTATGGACCGGATCAAAGGTTCCGCCCAGCATCACATGCAGCATGCGGGCTCCTGATTATTCACGCACATGGCCATTCCCGAAGACCACATATTTCTGGCTCGTCAGCCCCTCCAGCCCCACGGGTCCCCGCGCATGGAGCTTATCCGTGGATATGCCGATCTCAGCCCCCAGGCCGTATTCAAAACCATCCGCGAAGCGGGTGGAGGCATTGACCATGACCGAGCTGGAGTCCACTTCCGTGAGAAAGCGCCGTGCCCGGCTGTAGTTTTCGGTAATGATGCTGTCGGTATGCTGGGAACTGTACCGGTTGATGTGATCCATGGCCGCATCCAGGCCATCGACAACCCGGATCGACAACACCGGCCCCAGGTATTCGCTGGCCCAGTCCGCCTCCGTAGCCTCCAGAGCCTCGGGGAGAATCCGCCGGCTAGCGTCACACCCCCGCAGCTCAACACCAACATCCCGAAGCTGCTCCGCGATCCGCGGCAACAGGCTCTCCGCTACCGGCGCATCAACCAGCAACGTCTCCAGAGTGTTGCAGGTGCCGTAGCGCTGGGTCTTGGCATTGACGGTCACGCTCACTGCTTTATCCGGATCCGCGTCCCGGTCCAGAAAGCTGTGGCAGATGCCGTCCAGGTGCTTGATGACGGGAACCGAGGCCTCATTGCTGATACGCTCGATGAGGCTCTTGCCGCCACGGGGCACGATCACGTCCACGTATTCCGGCATCCGGATAAGGTGCCCCACCGCCTCACGATCCGTGGTGCCAACCACCTGCACACCGGTTTCCGGAAGACCGGCTTCCCGCAACCCCTGCGCGACGCAGCCGGCAATGGCCTGGTTTGAATGCGACGCCTCGGAGCCGCCGCGCAGTACCGTGGCGTTACCGGATTTGATGCAGAGGCTGGCCGCATCCACGGTCACGTTGGGCCGCGACTCGTAAATGATCCCGATCACACCCAGCGGCACCCGCATCCGCCCCACCTGGATACCGGATGGCCGGTATTCCATATCCGTCATGACGCCAACCGGATCCGTAAGGGCTGCCACCTGGTGCAGCCCCTCAATCATGGTGTCGATGCGCCCAGAGGTGAGCTCCAACCGGTCCAGCATGGCCGCATCAAGCCCCTTCTGGCGTCCCGCCTCCAGATCCTTCCGGTTTTCCGACTGCAGTGTTTCCCGGCTGGCATCGAGCGCGCGGGCCGTGGCCAAAAGCGCCTCATTGCGGGCCCCCGTACTTGAACGGGCCATTTCCCGGCCTGCTGCCCGGGCTTGCTCGCCCAGGGTCCGCATCATGGCTTCTGTGCTCATATCCCTCCCAATAATCGGATCGCCCATCTGTTTTCAGGGCATTGCGGGAAAAGTAGGCTATTATACGCGTGCGTGGGGCGGCGGATACAGCCTCGCATCGCAACACCCGGAGCTGATCATGGAAACGGAAATGCGAATGCCCCTGCCACTGCGTTGGACCCTGCGGGCCGGATCCTTGCTGCTGTTGTTCCTGGCCGTAGCAAGCTTCACAGGACACGCCTCCTGGCTCACGCCACTGGCTTTCCTGGTTCCCCTGGCGCTGTTTGCCGGGTGGAGCCTCTGGTTCGCCGCTGCCGGCTGCCTGATATTCCTGGTCGCAACCCTGGGCCTCGCCCTGTCCCCCGGGCTGGGTATGGCGCGCCACCAGTACGTTCCCATGCTGATCCTCACAACGGGCCTGGCGGCCGTGTTCGTGTATCTGCGGGAATACAAGGCGGCCCAGCTCGCCCCGTTGCGCCGCACCGACTCACTCACCCTCGCTTCCATCCGCGACTACCTCGACAGCGACCTCAATCGGGAGATCCGGCGGGGTGAACGCGAGGGCACCCCGGTCAGCGTGGGTGTTCTGCACCTGGATGAGCCGGACAGCCCACTGCCGACACAGGACCGGACCAACCTGATGGTACGGCTTGGCCGTCTACTGCATCGAACCCTCAGGGATTATGACAGCTATTACCGCAGTGATGAGACCGGTTTCATCATCGTGCTGCCTGTTACCGCCACCCATGAGGCCGCCCAGACCATTGACGGCATTCGCAGCCAGGCGCGCGAGCGGCTCATCCGCGAAGGAATCGGGTTGACGCTCTCCGCCGGGGTGGTCGGTGCCAACGTGGGTGACGACGCCCAGAGCCTGTCGGACAAGGCGCTTGAGACCCTGCGCCGAGCCCGCAAGCAGGGCGGCAACCGGACGCTAACCTGGACGGACGCCGGAGGCACTGCTGATGACTGAAACCGCCCTGCGGACCCGCACCAACACCGTCGTCTATGCGCTCATGCTGCTGTGCTTCATGGTCCTGGCAGAACGTAATCTGCGCTACGGATTCTATGAGCTGTTCTTCAGCAGCCTGGCCATCACCACCCTGGCTGCAGCCGGTATCATGGCCACACTGGCCCGCCGACATCACCAGCTCCAGACCCGGAGCCACCTGGCGATCCTTATCCTCATGGCCTTGACCATCGGGCAGGCGATAGTCCGCGACCCCGCGCTGGCAGCTTACTGGCTGTACCCCTTGCTCATGGCAGCCTTTCTACTTCTGAGGGTTCATCAAGCGGCAGCACTCTGTGCCGCCAGTCTATTGCTCTGCCTGCTGGGAGGCGCAAGCCTGCCGCCACGCGAACAACTGATGCTGGCCAGTACAGCCCTGCTCATGGCCGCCGGGGCCGGCTGGTTTGCACGGCATTATCACGCCAGTGCGCACTACGTCGACACACTGACCATCGTGGACCCGCAAACCGGAGCCTATAACGAGCGCAGTTTCCACGAAACGCTCAGCAGGGAGATCAGCCGTTCCGAGGCGACTGGCCACCCCCTATCACTGGCGCTGCTCAGTATCGATCACCAGGATGAACTCGCCGGGGTTTATGGCGAGGAAGCGCTGGCCGGGCTCAATGCCGCCATCAGTCAAAGCCTTCGCACCACCATCCGGGCGGGAGACAGCCATTACCACCTGGGCAAGGGGCGTTTTTTTCTGCTGTTGCCGTTCACGCCGGAGGATGGCCTGAGGGTAACAGCCGAAAGGGTCCGGCGACTTCTGGATGAATCCCGGTGGCCTGCCGTGGAGAGCATCACCGCCAGCATCGGGTGTACAACACGGGCCCCCGGGGAACAATCAGCGGATGCGTTGCGCCAGCGCTGTGAGCACGCGCTTGAAGAGGCTCAGCGACGCGGCCATGATCAGGTCTGGCACCTGGATGGGCCCGGTCATGCCATCGCCTCAACCAGCCGTGACAGCACCTCCAGCCGCTCCAGCGGGTCATCCATTTCAACCAATGACTGACGCTGATCGATGGCCAGCGGCAACAGCTCGGTCAAGCGCCAGCCAACCTGACGCGCATCGTCGTAATCAATGGCCAGCTCGAGCTGGGCTACCGAAGGATGACGGCAGAGCGCTGCCAGCACCTCCGCAAGCCCCTCATGGCGCAGCGGCGTCGGGGTTCTCGGCTCTTCGGGCAAAGGCACCACATCGCCCCGGTTGAGCCCGTTGCCCTCCCGCCAATTGCGGGCCACGGACACCTTGGCACGACCTTCAACGGTAATACCCAGAACCCCGTTATCGAGGGGCCCGAAATCCACAACGCCCACCTCGCAGCCAACAGGGTGAAAGGCCATATCCACTTGGGTGTCACGGCCGCCCTGCTCCAGCAGGACCAGCACGAAAGGCTCGTCAGAGCGCAACGAATGGGTAAGCATGTCCAGGTAGCGGCGCTCAAAGAGCCGCAGGGGCAGGCGACCGCCGGGAAGCACTACTGAATTGAGGGGGAAAAGCGCTCGATTCATGGCCCCTGGCCTCCCGGCGGGCGGGCATCACTCACTTATCGTGGTTGCGCCCGTGGAGCATGGTCCAGTATCCGAACAGGTTGACTGACTGGATGTTCTCAACATCCAGGCCAACATTCTCCAGAACGGGTTCCATGGGGAAGTCCGGATCAAACCCGAGGGGCGCGGCCCAGCGCGAGAGAGCGGACTCAAAACGACGCACCAGCGGGTTCTCCTTGGCGAAGTGATTCACGAAGATCACATCAGCCCCCGGCTTGGCCACCCGGCGCACCTCTTTCATAACCTTGTAGGGATCCGGCACAACCGACAGGACATAGAGCACCATGATCTTGTCAAAACTGTTGTCCGGAAAATCCAGCGATTCCGCGTCCATGTTGTACAGCTCGCACTGGGTAAGCCCGTGCCTGTCGATCCGTTTCTGGGCTTTATCGAGCATGTCCTGGGAAATGTCGACGCCCGTAACATGGATATCGGCGTCATCGGGGTACTCCGGCAATGAAAGGCCGGTGCCCACCCCAAGCTCCAGGACCTGATCACCGGACTCAAACTCAAGAGATCGCATAGCCTCATGCCGGCCATTCCGGAACACGAGTCCAAACACCCAGTCATAGACCGGAGCGTAGCGCTTATAGGCGCTCTTGATGCTGTTGTTGTCCACTGTCTGTACTCCCTCGATCAAAGAAGGTTGATACAGTACCAATGAAGGGGTCGCTCGTCATCTCCCCCTGGGGGCAGACAGCCCAATGATGGCCGGGTTATAGTTTCCTGACGCGTCCTGACTCCGGGGCATACCGCCGTGACCGACAATCGCTTCTCTGAGGAAAGCGCCCTGAGCGCAGCCGAGGCACTGCAGCAGGTGCTTGCCCGGCGCACCCACAAACGCCGGGTGCTGGGCGAGGAACGGATCATCCCCGGCCAGCTGGGTGAAGCCCTGGGTCTCCCTGACATTATCCAGCGTCTCCAGAGCCGGAATGGCCCAGTGCGCGAGAAGGCGCTGGCGCGGTTCGAGGCTATCTGGGAAACCCTTTCAGAGCGCTCACGCCAGCGTGTGCGCCTTGAAGTGGGCTGGTACGACCCGCGCGAACTCGACTGGGAGGACCCGCGCTCCAACCGGCGCCCGTTACCGGATCACTGACGCCGTGAGTGAACGTGCTGTTGCAGATAAAGGCCCGCGAGCACCATGGCCAGCCCCACCACGGTCGATCCCAGTATCGGCTCACCCACCACGACCGCAATGAACACCAGCGACAGTGGTGGCGACAGAAAGATCAGGTTACTGAGGCGGGACGTGTTGGTTGCCTTCTTCATGGCCAGCAGCCAGAGCACAAACGCAATCCCCATCTCGAACGCGCCGACCCAGGCGGCCGCCGCGACTCCCTGCCAGGCGGGCCACTGCCACCCATCCCAGACCGCCAACGCGAGGATCAGTGGCCAGGCCACCACAAAGTTCAGCAACAGCCCGGCAACCGGCTCCCGTGTATCACGCGTGTTGAAGATCCAATAAAACGCCCAGACCAGGGTGCTCAGAAGCGCGAGCCCCACCCCGGCGGCACTGGAGATCTCGAACGCCAGCGGCTGCCCTCGGGTGGCGATGACCAATACCCCGCCATAGCAGACCAATCCCGCCAGGATGTCCACGGAGGTCAGGCGGTGGCCGAGAAACGGGACTGACAGATAGGTCAGCGTCAGTGCCCAGGTGTAATTGATGGCCATAGCCTCCTGCGCCGGCAGCAGGTCATAGGCACCGAACAGCAGTATGTAGTACAGCACCGGGTTGATCAGCCCGAACCCCAGTGACAGTAACAGCGCCCTGCGCCCCGGCCGAAAGGTTTCCCCAAGCCGGCCCTGCCAGGCCTGCCAGGCAACCAGCACCAGCACGGAGACCGTGACCGCCCAGAACATGAGCCCCGTCCGGGAGAGGTATTCCAGCGACACCTTGAAAGCCGTGGCGGCCGTTGACCACAGCAGCACTGTGGTCACCCCCAGGATCATGGCCTGACGCTGATCCTTCATCGTCAGGCAAAGACCGTCACTGTCTGCTGGCTTCGGGCCACCAGCTCACCTGAGGAGCTCCAGATGCCGGCCCGGGTAAGACCGTAGCCATCCCGCGCCTGGTCAATAACAGCACGGTAAAGCAACCACTCGGCGGGATCGATGCTGGGCAGCGGATGCACCAGCTCCATGGTCCAGTTCAGCGTGCTGGCGGGCGCGGGCTGGCTCAGGCGCGGCAGTACAGCCGGCGGCCAGGTGTCCACCAGGGCCACCAGATGCGAATGGGTCAGCACCTGCGGTGGCTCCCGGAAACGCATCCAGCCGCCCATGGTCCGCTCCGAGGAGCCACTGAACGGAAACCCGCCCAGACAGAACCGCAACTCGTAATGGCGCAGGAACTCGGGCGTGACCCCCTCGATCTGCGGCATTGGCTCGGCGGAACCGGGATCCGGCGCCTCAGGGGCGGCTTCCGGCGCCACCGCCACCGCCGAATCACGACCCGATCCGAAGCTGCCCATCGCCACCAGGACTGTCCCGTCACCCTGGTGAATGCGACTCTCCACCTGGGTCACCGCCTTACCCTGACGCAGTATCTCGGCACTGACATCAACCGCCTCTTCCGGGGCCGCCGGCGCCACAAACGACAGGGAGAGTGAACGCAGCGGACGCTGATCCACCAGCTGACCACGCATGGCCTCATGGGCCATGGCCGCCAGCAGACCACCAAAGGTTGCCCGCCCCTGAGCCCAGTCCGGCGTCAGTTGCGCCCGACCTTCGAGGGCCGCGCCCATCAGGCTGTCAAAGTCACTCATCAGGATTCTCCCCGGTCATAGACCACAATACTGTACGGATAACGGTTGGCCTCCTCGCCCCCGGCGTGATCCTCGCGCGAGACCTCTTCCCAGCGACTGAGATCGACCAGCGGAAAGAACGTATCCCCCTCCACTTCCGCGTGAACCTCGGTCAGATAGAGCCGGTCCGCCACCGGCAGTGCCTCGGCGTAGACCTGGGCACCACCGATGACCACGGCCTCCTCGGCGCCATCGATCAGCCCCTGCCTTTCGGCCTGCTCCAGGGCCTGCTCAAACGAGTGCGCCACCCAGACGCCCTCACTGGACCAGTCAGTATCACGGGTGATCACGATGTTGCTGCGCCCTGGAAGCGCACGGCCAATGGACTCATGGGTTCGACGTCCCATGATAATAGGCTTGCCCATGGTCGCCCTTTTGAAGTACTGCATCTCCTCCGGCAGGTACCAGGGCAGGCGGTTATTGCGGCCAATCACCCGGTTCCGGGCCATGGCCACCATCAGTGCAATACGCATGAACAGACCTCAGATGGCAATGGGGGCACGGATGGCCGGATAGGGCTCATAGCCGCTGATCCGGAAATCCGCTTCCGCGTAATCGAACAGGCTCGCCGGGCAGCGCTGCAGCTCCAGTCGCGGCAGCGGGCCCGGCGTGCGCCGCAGTTGCTCGTAGACGATATCGTCGCTCAGGTGGTTCTGGTACAGGTGCACATCCCCGAAGGTATGCACGAAGTCCCCGGGCGCCAGGCCGGCCTGTTGGGCCATCATGGCGGTGAGCAGGCTGTAGGACGCAATATTGAACGGCACGCCCAGAAACAGGTCCGCGCTGCGCTGGTAGAGCTGGCAGGAGAGCCGCCCATCCGCCACAAAGAACTGGAACAGGCAGTGGCATGGCGCCAGCGCCATGCGGCCTGCGCGCGCATTCTCCTGGGGCCCCTGGGATTCATCCGGAAGCTCCGCCGGGTTCCAGGCAGTCACCACCAGCCGACGGGACTGGGGCCGGTTGCAAATGCCATCCAGGACCTCGCTGATCTGATCCACGGTACTGCCATCCGGGCACTGCCAGCTGCGCCACTGTTTGCCATAGATCGGCCCCAGGTCACCGTCTTCCGTGGCCCACTCATCCCAGATCGAGACCCGGTTCCGCTGCAGCTCCCGGTTGTCCGTAGAGCCACTCAGGAACCACAACAGCTCATGGATGATGCTGCGCACATGAACCTTCTTGGTGGTCAGCAACGGAAAGCCCTGCCCCAGGTCAAAGCGCAGCTGGCGCCCGAAGACCGAACGCGTACCAACGCCGGTGCGATCCCCCCGGTCGACGCCGTTATCAATCACATCCCGCATCAGGGCCAGATAGGATTCCATCGTCAGGCAGCCTTTTTCTGTCGATAGGCAAAAAGAAGCAGTGCGGCACCGGCCAGGACCATTGGCAGCGACAGGAGCTGGCCCATGGTCATCCAGTCCATGAGGATGAACCCCAGCTGGGGATCCGGTTCACGGTAGAACTCGACCGCAAACCGGACCACCCCATACCCGGCGAGGAAAATGCCGGACACGGCCATCCGGGGCCTGGGCCTGGCGGAAAACCACCAGAGCACCACAAACAGCAGCACCCCCTCGAGCGCGAACTGATACAGCTGGGAGGGATGGCGCGGCAGGGCATCCCCGGCCTGCGGGAACACCATGGCCCAGGGCAGATCCGGCGACGTGGGCCGGCCCCAGAGCTCACCATTGATGAAGTTACCCAGCCGCCCCATGCCAAGACCCAGGGGCACTACGGGCGCAATGAAATCAGCGATGGCGAAGAAACCGGTGCCAATACGGCGGGCGAACATCAGCATGGCGGCCAGCACACCGAGTAATCCCCCATGGAAGGACATGCCCCCCTCCCAGATCTGGATGAGCCAGAGGGGATCCGCCAGAAAACGCTCAAACTGGTAAAACAGCACATAGCCAAAGCGTCCCCCCAGGATCACGCCCAGCGCCATATAGAACAGAAGGTCGCCCAGCTGTTCGGCATTGACCGGTGAATCCGCTCGGGTGGTCCGCAGCCTCGCCAGCGCCCACCCACCGACGAACGCCACCAGGTAGGTGATCCCGTACCAATGGATCGACAGGGGACCCAACGAAACAGCGACCGGATCGAATTGCGGATGTACCAGCATGAATGCCCTTAACCTGTAATCAGAAACCGCACACCAATAACCACCAGCAGCAGCGCAAACAGCCGCTTGAGCCAGCGCTCATCAAGCCGGTGTGCCAGCAGTGCGCCCACACGTGCAAAGGGGACGCTCATCAGAACAATGCCCAACAGCGCCGGGAGAAACACAAAGCCCAGGCTGTAGTCCGGGAGCCCCTCACGCCCCCAGCCCACCATGATGTTCGCCAGTGCGCCGGAGACCGCGATGGGGAAGCCGCAGGCAGCGGAGGTGCCCACCGCATGCTGCATCCGTACGCCCACCCAGGTCAGGT
The DNA here is from genome assembly GCA_048013405.1 of Halomonadaceae bacterium KBTZ08. GTDB lineage: Bacteria > Pseudomonadota > Gammaproteobacteria > Pseudomonadales > Oleiphilaceae > Halospina. The sequence goes on along the minus strand of CP182108.1, from coordinate 3,280,400 downwards.
AAGGCACGGTCAGGGTGCCGCCACCAATACCGACGATCGCGGAAAGCCAGCCAATGCCACCGCCCACACCGCCCAGTTCCGCCTTGGCGGGCTGGCGGTCAGCGGCCATGGGCGACCAGCCGGTTACCATCTTCACGGCCGCCAGCAGCACAAAGACGCCGATGACCTGCTGGAGGGCCTCACCACTGAGCAGCCCCGCCGTCACCGCACCCAGCGCCGCGCCCAGCAGTATCCCCGCGGTCATCGGCCGGAACAGGTCCCAGCGGACGGCACCCTTGCCATGATGCGTGCGGATCGAGCTCAGGGAGGTAAACACCACTGTTGCCAGCGACGTCCCGACCGCCAGATGCGCCGTCACCCCGTCGCTCACGCCCTGCCAACCAAACGCGAACACCAGCGCGGGCACGATAATGAGACCACCACCGATGCCAAAAAGCCCCGCCAGTGTACCGGCGACGGCCCCCAGTCCCAGATAGAAGGCCAGCGCTTCGAGGATGCCCATCTGACTCCACCCATGGTCCCATAAAGCCCAGCATGGTATCAGGCGAGGGTGACAGGTGACAGCTTACGCTCGGATGACGGCGTGGAAGGGCATGCTACAATCATGGGGTTCACCCGGTGGTGGCACCGGCAGCAACGGGAGTGGATGCATGAGTGACAGTGAGAACAGCACGAATGACAGCGCTAACACCGCCAGCTTCGAGGCCAGTATCCAGGAGCTGGAATCACTGGTACGCAAGCTGGAACAGGGAGATATGGCCCTGGAGGATTCGCTGAAGGCCTTCGAACGGGGGGTTCAGCTCACCCGCTCCTGCCAGCAGTCGCTACGCGACGCGGAACAGCGGGTGGAACAGGTGATTGAAAACAACCAGGGGGAGCTTGAAACCCGCCCCTACCCGGAGGACAGCTCCGAAGCATGACGGCCCACGCCTTTCTCGAACAGACACGGACGCGCCTGGAAGAGGCGCTGGATCACAGCCTCCCGGCACCGGATGCCCAACCAGACCGGCTGCACCAGGCCATGCGCCACGCCGTCCTTGGTGGCGGCAAGCGCCTGCGTCCGGCGCTGGTCCTGGCTGCCTGCCGCTGTGGTGGTGGGGCGGATGATGCCGCCATGCCGGCGGCCGTGGCCGTTGAACTCATCCATGCCTATTCCCTGGTGCATGACGACCTGCCCGCCATGGATGATGACGAGCTGCGCCGCGGCCAGCCAACCTGCCACGTAGCGTTCGATGAGGCCACTGCGATCCTCACCGGTGACGCCCTCCAGACCCTGGCGTTCGAAACGCTGTCCGGCATCCAGTGTCCACCGCCAACCGTTGTCACCATGCTGCAGGAGCTAACTGCGGCCACGGGCCACAAGGGGATGGCCGGCGGCCAGGCGCTGGATCTTGCGGCCACCGGCGCGCATCCATCCATCGACGCCCTGGAGGCCCTGCACCGATGCAAAACCGGAGCGCTCATTGAAGCCTCACTGGTGCTCGGCGCCCTCTGCGCGGGCGGCGACGAACGGCTGATCAGCTCGCTGCGCGCGTTCGGGCGCCGTATCGGGCTTGCCTTCCAGGTCCAGGATGACATCCTGGACGTGGAAGGGAGCTCACTTGTAACCGGCAAGCCCCAGGGCTCGGATACCGCTGCCAACAAGGCCACCTACACGGCCCTCCTGGGGCTTGAGGGCGCGCGGCAGCGCCTGGATGCGCTTCACCGCGACGCACTGGCGCAACTGGACGGGCTCCCCGGCGACACGCCCCTGCTCGCAGCCCTGGCTGCATTCATCATTGAACGTAACCATTGAAGCGGGCTGTTGTCACTGCCACGACGGGCGTCTTATTGTGCCGGGAAACGCGGGACTGAACTTCCGCGCCGTTTTCCCTATAATGCGGGGTTACCGTCAGGAATCGCCAAGGCAGCAAGGCCCGGATGCAGGATAAGACCGTATTCAACAGCATACCCACGCAGCGACCGGAAACGCCCCTGCTGGACCGTATCAATACGCCCGAACAACTGCGCTCGCTCAGTCGTGACCAACTGGTGCCCCTGGCGCGCGAACTGCGAGCCTTCCTGCTATGGTCCGTGGGCCAGTCCGGCGGCCACTTTGGAGCCGGCCTGGGCGTGGTCGAGCTGACCCTGGCCCTGCACTATATCTTCGAGACCCCGGAAGACCGCCTGGTCTGGGATGTGGGCCATCAGGCCTATCCGCACAAGATCCTGACAGGGCGGCGAGAGCTGTTGCGGACCATCCGCAAGAAGGACGGGCTGGCCGCCTTCCCCAACCGGGGCGAAAGCCCTTACGACCATTTCGGGGTAGGCCACTCCAGCACGTCCATCAGCGCCGCCCTGGGCATGGCGCTGGCCGCGCGCCAGCAGGGGCGTAACCGCAAGGGCATCGCCGTGATGGGCGATGGCGCCATGACCGCCGGCATGGCCTTCGAAGCGCTGACCCACGCGGCGGACGTGCGCGCCAACCTCCTGGTGGTTCTGAACGACAACGAAATGTCCATTTCCCACAACGTGGGCGGGCTTTCCAACTATTTTGCACGCCTGCTCGCAAGCCGCACCTACCATCAGGTGCGCGACGGCAGTAAGCGCGTGCTGGCCAACACCCCCGGCCTCAAGGCACTGGTCCGGCGTACCGAGGAGCACTTCAAGGGCATGCTGGCCCCGGGCACCCTGTTCGAGGAGATGGGTTTCAATTACATCGGCCCCATCGACGGCCACGATCTGCCCCTTTTGCTGGAAACCCTCGACACCATCAGCCAGCTTGACGGGCCCCAGTTCCTGCACGTGGTCACCACCAAGGGCAAGGGCTTTGGTCCCGCCGAATCCGACCCCGTGGGCTACCATGCCATCAACAAGATTGAGCCGGCACCGCCCGTGCAGCCGGCGGATGCGCCCAAGAAGCCCAAGTACTCGAACATCTTTGGCCAATGGCTGTGCGACCTGGCGGAGCAGGATGAGCGGGTCATGGGCATCACCCCTGCCATGCGCGAAGGCTCGGATCTGGTGGCGTTTTCAGAGCGTTTCCCGGAACGCTACTTCGATGTGGCCATCGCGGAACAGCACGCGGTAACCCTGTCTGCCGGTATGGCCTGTGATGGCGCCAAGCCGGTGGTGGCCATCTACTCAACCTTTCTGCAGCGCGCCTACGACCAACTTATCCATGACGTAGCACTGCAGAACCTGGATGTGCTCTTCGCCCTGGATCGCGCTGGCCAGGTCGGTGAGGACGGCCCCACCCATGCTGGCGCCTTCGACCTGACCTACCTGCGCTGTATCCCCAACATGATGGTCATGGCCCCCTCGGATGAGAACGAAACCCGGCACATGCTCTACACCGGCTGGTGCCATGAGGGACCCGCCGCTGTGCGTTATCCCAGGGGAACAGGCCCCGGCGCGGTCGTGTCTGAGCACATGGAAGCCCTGCCCCCCGGCAAGGGCGTGATGCGCCGCCAGGGTAAAAGGGTGGCCATTCTCGCCTTCGGGGCCATGGTGGCCCCGGCCCTGGAGGTAGCGGAATCACTGGACGCTACCGTTGCGGATATGCGCTTCGTCAAGCCGCTGGATACGGCTCTGGTCGAAAAGCTGGCGGCCAGCCATGACCTGCTGGTGACCATTGAGGAGAACATGGTGGCTGGTGGGGCCGGAAGCGCCATCGCCGAGCACCTTCATGCTGAGGGCATCGGCGCGGAGCTGCTGCAGCTGGGCTTGCCGGACCGGTTCATCGATCACGGCAAACCGGCGGAACAGCTGGCGGACGCCGGGCTGGACGCCACCAGCATCCACAAGGCCATCAGCGCCCGCCTTTCACGGGGCAGTGACGGCGGCTTCGCCGTCGCCCAGACCTGAAACCTCAGGCCTCGGGCGGCGGATCGTCGTCCTGATGGGTGTAGAACCAATGCCCCATGCGTGAGCGCTTGGTATTCAGATAGGACTCATTGTGGGGGTTACGGCCCACTTCCAGCGGCACCCGCTCGACCACATCCACGCCCAGATCCCGGAGCGCGTCCACCTTGCGGGGATTGTTGGTCATCAACCGGAGCTGACGGATGCCCAGGTGGTCCAGCATATCCAGGCACATGCTGTAATCCCGCAAATCCGCGGCAAACCCAAGACGCTCGTTGGCCTCCACTGTATCCGCCCCCTCGTCCTGCAGCCGATAGGCCCGGATCTTGTTGAGAAGGCCGATGCCACGCCCTTCCTGGCGCAGATAGAGAAGCACACCGCGTCCTTCAATGGCGATACTGCGCAGCGCCTCCTCCAGCTGGTAGCCGCAGTCGCAACGCATACTGTAAAGGGCGTCACCGGTAAGGCATTCGGAGTGGGTCCGCCCGAGCACGGGGTGGCCGTCGGAGACATCGCCCAGGCTCAGAACCACGTGCTCCTGGCCGGTCTCGACTTCCTCGAACCCATGCATATCGAACACACCGAAAGGCGTGGGAAGGCGACAGCTCTCGATGAATCGGACGATCACGGGCGATCCTCTCAGGATGATAAAGAGGCGCCAGTCTAACAGAAGGCGCAGCGCCGCTGAACGGGTCAGTCCGCGCCTTCCTCCGGCGCCTGCCAATGGCCGGAGCGGCCGCCCTGTTTCTCCAGTAGGCGGATGCCCTCCATGACCATGCCCCGATCAACAGCCTTGCACATATCGTAGAGCGTCAGCGCCGCCACCGACACGGCGGTAAGGGCCTCCATTTCCACGCCCGTAGCCGCGTTCAGGCGGCAACGGCTCTCAATATCGATGCCATCCCGCTCCTGCCGGGGTGTGAGCCATATCTTGACCGAACTCAGGTTCAGGGCATGGCAGAGCGGTATCAGTTCATGGGTGCGCTTGGCCGCCATGATACCGGCAATTCGGGCCGTGGCGAGCACATCCCCTTTGGGATGGTCGCCCGCCAGGATCTGTTCCAGAGTTTCGGGCTGCATCCGGATGGTGCCACCGGCCCGTGCTTCGCGATGGGTCTGGGCCTTATCGCCCACATCGACCATGTTCGCCGCACCGGCTTCATCCACATGACTGAGACCGCTCATCCTTCCTCCTTCAATGCCACCAGAAGCCAATACCGGCCACACCACAACCGCCATGACGGCGACTCATCGCTACATCACCGTCATCAACCCCGCCCAGAGCGTAGACGGGCAGCGCCACATCGGCCACCATTGCCTCAAAATCATGCCATCCCAGTGGCGACCGTTCCGGATGGCTGGTCGTCGTCTTCACGGGAGACAGAAACGCGTAATCCGCACCCAGTGCCTGGGCGTGCACCAAACCAGCGTCATCATGGCAGGAAATGCCCAGACGATAGGCCCCGCTGACGGGTCTTTCGGTATGGCGACTCGCCTCATGCCAGGGCAGGTGCAGGCCATCGGCGCCAGGCACCGTGGCCAAGCGTTGTGGTGCGCCGTGGAGCAACAGCTGACAGCCCGCCTCATGAGCCACGCGCAGGCTGTCTTCAGCAAGCGCCCTATAGGCCTCGTCATCCAGCTCCGGACACCGCAGCAGGCACTGACTGCCTGCCCTGCCCTGTAGTCGTTCCGCAAGCCGGTGCGGCGTCACATCCGGTCCCGTAATCAGCGTCCGAGCTGGCAGCTGCAGGACCTCGATCATGCGGCGATTGGCGGCCGGAAACGCGTCCGCATCCAGGGTTGCCACATCCAGCCACATCAACGGCTGACCTTCCTGCCCCCGGGGCTCCCCGGACCAGTCAGTGACGCGGTAGAACTCAAGCTGAACCCGACGGTCGCCATAGTCATGGCTGAGGCTCAACTCAAAGCACAACGCCTGCTCCGACATCCCCAGCCCGACTTCCTCATGCAGCTCACGCACGAGCGCGGCGGCCGCGGACTCCCCTTGCCCTACCTTTCCGCCAGGGAATTCCAGAAGCCCACCCTGATGCTGGCGAGCATTGCGACGTGCCACCAGAACCTGTTGGCGAGCATCCCGCCAGCGGCAGACCGCCGCTACCGCTACATGCACTGTCTTCAACGGCTCAGGTCCGGTATTCGGCGTTGATGGTGACGTAGTCATGGGAGAAATCACAGGTCCAGACCCGTTCCACCGCACTGCCCCGGCCGAGATCGATACGGATGGTCAGCTCCTGTTGGTCCATCACGGCCTGGCCGGCTTCCTCGGTGTACTCCGCGGCCCTTGCGCCATGGCGCACGATGCATACATCGTCCAGGTGAACTGACACCCCTTCGATGGCCAGGGCCTCAATCCCCGCGCGCCCGAGCGCCATCAGGATGCGTCCCCAGTTGGGATCCGCCGCGTAGAGCGCCGTCTTCACCAGCGGTGATTCCGCAACGCTAAAGGCCGCCCGGCATGCTTCACTGGCTTCCGCAGCCCCCGCTACCTCAACGGTAACGAACCGGGTAGCCCCTTCCGCGTCCCGCACAAGCGCCTGGGCCAGCTCCAGGAAAACGTCCGCCAAGGCCTCACGCAGCGCCGGCACCACCCTGCCATCGGCATCCAGCACCTCGGAAGCACTCTGGCCGGTCGCCGCCAGCACACAGGCGTCGTTGGTCGACGTGTCCCCGTCTACGGTGATGCGGTTGAAGGTCGTCTCCACCAGCTCGTGGACCAGTGATTCAAGCACCCCGGCGGGAATAGCAGCATCCGTGGCCACGAAGGCAAGCATGGTGGCCATGTTGGGCCGGAGCATCCCCGCCCCCTTGCTGATGCCGGAAATGTGGACCGGTTCACCATTGATCATGACCCGCCGGGTTGCGCCTTTTGGCACTGTGTCCGTGGTCATGATGGCCGGGGCAGCCGTTGCCCAGCCATTGGCATCAAGATTCGTGACCGCTTCCGGTATGGCCTCCAGCATGCGGGCCAAAGGCAGGGGTTGCCCTATGACACCAGTCGAAAACGGCAGTACCTGTTCCGCGCCCCCGCCAGCGGCCTCTGCAACGGCCCGACAGCAGGCACGGGCATCCGACAGGCCCTGCTCACCGGTACCGGCATTGGCATTGCCGGTATTGATCACAAGGTAGCGCGGTCGCCCGGCCGCCAGCGCCTGTTCCGCAACCAGTACCGGCGCGGCGCGGAACGCATTGCGTGTGAATACAGCACCGACGGCGCTGCCTTCAGCCAGCTCCATCAGTGCCAGGTCATCACTGCCCGGCTTCTTGATGGCCGCGTCCGCCGTACCCAGCCGAACACCGGGCACGGCATGGAATTCAGGGAGAGGTGCGGGATTGACCGCCATAACGCTTATTCCGCCTTGCCGTGACAGTGCTTGTATTTCTTGCCGGAACCACAGTGGCAGGGTTCGTTACGACCGACCTTGCGACCATCACGCACAAACGGCTGCTGGCTAACTCCCGAGTCGTCGTCATCACCGGTACTCTGGTTCCCACCCGCCTCGCCTTGCTCTGCGCCGGCGGGCGCCTGGGCGCTGGCCTCGTCATGGCGGGCCTGAGCGCGCGCCAGCTCCTGCTCCAGTTCTTCACGCCGCTGGCGTTCCATCTCATCCAGCTCTTCCTGGCGCTGCACGCGCACCCGGGAAATCACCCGAACCACATCGAACTTGATGGATTCCAGCATGTTCTGGAACAGGTTGAACGCCTCGCGCTTGTATTCCTGCTTGGGATTGCGCTGCGCGTAACCACGCAGATGAATACCTCGACGCAGGTGGTCCATGTTCGCCAGGTGCTCCTTCCAGAGCGTATCCAGGGTCTGAAGGAAGACCTGCTTTTCGAACCGGCGCATGGTCTCGGAGCCAACCACGTCCTCCTTCTCCTGGTACACACGGATGTGTTCCTCCAGGATCCGCTGACGCAGCTTCTCCTCATACATGCCCTCTTCCTCGAGCCAATCCCTAACCGGCAGCTGCAGGCCAAGCTCGCTCTCAAGCTTCTGCTCCAGCCCCGGGATATCCCATTGCTCGGGCATACTCTGGGGCGGGATATGCTGGCTTATGACGGCATCCACCACATCTTCGCGCACCTGCTGGATGAGCTCCGAGATGTCCTCGGACTCCATCACTTCATTACGCTGCTCGTACACCACGCGGCGCTGGTCATTGGCAACGTCGTCGTATTCGAGCAACTGTTTCCGGACATCGAAATTGCGCCCCTCGACCTTGCGCTGGGCCTTTTCGATGGAGTTGGTCACCATCCGGTGCTCGATGGCTTCACCTTTCTGCATGCCAAGCGCCTGCATCATGTTCTTGACGCGATCCGGCGCAAAGATCCGCATCAGGTCGTCCTCCAGGGAGAGGAAGAAACGGGACGACCCCGGATCCCCCTGGCGCCCGGACCGACCGCGCAGCTGATTGTCGATCCGGCGTGACTCGTGACGCTCGGTGCCGATAATGTGCAGGCCGCCAGCCTCCACCACGGCATCATGGCGCCTCTGCCAATCCTGCTTCACCGCTTCGATGTCGGCCTCGGATGCATCCTCGCCCAGATCCGCCAGTTCCGCATCCAGGTTGCCGCCCAGCACAATGTCGGTACCCCGGCCCGCCATGTTGGTGGCAATGGTCACGGTACCGGGACGACCAGCCTGGGCGATGACGTGGGCCTCCTTTTCGTGCTGTTTCGCGTTGAGCACGTTATGGGGGATGCCCGCCTCCTTCAAAAGCCTCGACATCACTTCCGAGGTATCAATGGAAGCTGTGCCCACAAGGACCGGCCGCCCGGCGGAAACCTCGTCCCGGATCTCGTCAATGATCGCCTGGTACTTCTCCTCCTTGGTGAGGTAGATCAGGTCGTTGTAATCGGTGCGGTTGACCGGCTTATTGGTGGGTATACAGACGACATCCAGACCATAGATCTGGTTGAACTCGAATGCCTCGGTATCCGCCGTACCGGTCATGCCGGCCAGCTTGTCATAGAGGCGGAAAAAGTTCTGGAAGGTGGTGGACGCCAGCGTCTGGCTCTCGGCCTTGACCTCAACGCCTTCCTTGGCTTCCACCGCTTGGTGCAGGCCCTCGCTCCAGCGCCGGCCCGGCATGGTCCGGCCGGTATGCTCGTCAACAATGACCACCTGGCCATCGTTGACAATGTAATCCACGTTACGATGGAACAGGTGGTGAGCCCGCAATCCTGAATGGATATGATGGAGCAGACTCAGGTTGGCCGCGGAATAGAGGCTGGAGTCCTCCTCCAGAAGGCCGGCTTCACGCAGTAATGCCTCAACCCGTTCATGGCCCTGTTCCGTGAGTTCCACCGAACGCGTTTTCTCATCAATGGTGAAGTCGCCATCCGGCTCATCCTCCGCATCCTCGGAGGATTTCTCCAGGTGCGGAATGAGGTCGTTCACCTTGCGATAGATGTCCGTGTCGCTCTCGGCGGCTCCAGAGATGATCAGCGGTGTTCGCGCCTCATCAATCAGGATGGAGTCCACTTCGTCAACAATCGCAAAGTGAAGCTCTCGCTGGACCTTGTCCTCCAGACTGAACGCCATGTTGTCCCGGAGGTAGTCAAAACCGAACTCGTTGTTCGTGCCATAGATCACGTCAGAGGCGTAGGCCGCGCGCTTATCCTCGGTGGACTGGCCGGCCATGACCACGCCAACGCTCAACCCCAGAAAATTGTAGAGCTGCCCCATCCACTCAGCGTCACGCCGTGCCAGATAGTCATTCACGGTGACCAGGTGAACGCCTTTACCGGTAAGCGCGTTCAGGTAGATCGCCAGGGTTGCCACCAGTGTCTTGCCCTCACCGGTACGCATTTCCGCAATGCGTCCTTCGTGCAGCGTAATACCACCGATCAGCTGGACATCGAAATGGCGCAGTCCAAGGACCCGGTCACTGGCTTCGCGCACCACTGCAAACGCTTCCGGAAGGAGATCCTCCAGCTCCGCACCATTATTGAGTTTATCCTGGAGCTCGTTGGTCTTGGCTTGCAGCGCCTCATCCGAGAGCGCCCCGAGGCTCTCGCCAAACTGGTTGATGCGATCCACCAGTTTGTACATGCGCTTGATTTCACGGGCATTCTTACTTCCGAAAAGACGGGTGGCCAGCTGTGAGAACATAATCCTGATTCATTTTCCTATAAGCCCTGTCCGGATGGGCGCCGCGATAGAGACAGGGCGGAACAGATGGAGTCGGCGCTGTGGAACACAATAAGGCACTGCATTCTAACGCCATTTTACTGACAGGGAAAAGCGGCTGCCGTGAGCTGGCCGGCAGTACGATCACATGAAATCGGTTGGGTTCTGTCGATTCCCGTTTTTGACCACCTCAAAGTGTACATGAGGGCCCGTGGAACGCCCCGTCGAGCCCATGGCCGCAATCTTCTGACCCTTTTCCACGACCTCGCCCTTTTTCACCAGGATTTTCTTGGCGTGAGCGTAACGGGTCTTGTAGCCGTCACCATGGTCAATTTCCACCAGGTAACCGTAACCGCCCTTCTTGCGGGCAACGGTTACGACCCCGGCGCCAACGGCGATCACGTCACCCCCTTCGCGGCCGGCAATGTCCACGCCGGTATGCCAGGCGCGCCGGCCGCTGAAGGGATCGGTACGGTAGCCGTAAGGGGACGACTTCCACCCCCAGGTCACCGGCCGGCCATCCACCTCCCGCTGGCTCTCAAGCTCACGGTTGGCGATGAGCCGTTCCAGCAACGTAAGCTGCTTTTCACGGGAGCTGAGCCGCTTCTCAAGGGCACTGATCTGGCGCTCAAGCCCCTGGGTCGTCTGGCTCTGCCCAGCTCCCCCGGATTCAGGCCCTCCCATGGCGGGAGCGGATTCAAAGTTGAACTCTTCTCCGGAAAGATCCGCGGATGCCACCAGGTTCTGCCCCAGGGCATCCACGCGCAGGGCCCGTGCCTGAAGCTCACCCACACGTCGCGTCAGCGCCGCGATCTCATTGTCGGCACGGGTTTCGATCCGCTCCAGCTCCGAGCGGGCCTGCTCCAGCCGCTGTTGCCAGCGCTCAACCATCCGGCCATCCGCGGCCATGCCGGTATTCCCGGAGTAAACCGCCAGCTGGTAACCCCCCCAACCAGCACCGGCCATCATCAGTACCAGGCTGGCACCGGCTGCAAGCAGCGTATGACGTCCCGGCGCAAAGACCCGGGCTCTGCCGTGGTGGCGGCCTACAAAAAGTATGTTCATAGGTTCACCCGAACTCTTTGTCTTTACGACCTCTGTGTCCTGAGACCCCGCGGCATCCAAGCCCGTCTATTGATCCTGTAGAGGATCAAAAGCATACTCGAACTTTGAGTGTAACGAAAACTTAATTGTGAGACAGATCACGGAAAGGGTCCGTTACAATTTTAACCTCTTCTTGGAGTCACAGGTAAACGTCCATGGCCCGGGAAAACCGCCCCGCTCACCCGCTCGACAGTGGCTCGGATGGCCCGCTCAACCGGCTCCTCAGGCAGGCGGAACAGCATCGACGGGTGGAAACCGTCATCCTTGAAGCTCTGCCCGGAAATCTGGCCGACTGCTGCCGCTTTGGCGGCTACGCGAACGGTGAACTCACCCTTCTCGTTACCGACAGCACCCGTGCAAGCCAGGTCCGCTTCCAGCAGCGGGCCATCGTCCGCAACCTCAGGCAGGATGAGCGCTTCAGCCAGGTCTGGCGCGTGCGCGCCCGGGTACAGCCCTGGCATGACCCACGCCCCAGAACAATCAGGGAACGCCCGGAAATGACTTCGAAAAATGCAGAACTGCTCAGGGAAGTCGCAGAGGAAACGGAGGACAGTGGCCTCAGTGGGGTACTGAGGCGCCTGTCCTCGCATGCCCATGACGGGCAATAGTCGGATTCAGCCGGTCGCTGCCAGGCTTGGCTTGAAGTAGGAGATAGGGGCTTTGGCCTCGTCGTCAAAGGTCACGACTTCCCAGGCATCCTCTTCCGCCATGAGCTTGCGGAGGAGCTTGTTGTTGAGGTCGTGCCCCGACTTGAAGCCACGGAACTCACCAATCAGACTGCTGCCCATCAGATAGAGATCACCAATGGCATCGAGCATCTTGTGGCGCACGAACTCGTCATCGTAGCGCAGGCCATCCTCGTTCAGGATGCGGTAGTCATCCACCACAATGGCGTTGTCCACACTGCCCCCGAGGGCCAGGTTCATGGAGCGCAGTGCCTCAATGTCGCGCATGAAACCGAAGGTTCGTGCCCGGCTCACTTCCTTGACGAAGGAGGTGCTTGAAAAATCAACCGTGGCGTTCTGGTTGCGGCCTTCGAAGACAGGGTGGTTGAACTCGATGGTGAAGCCCACCTTGAAGCCGTCAAAGGGTGTGAAAGTGGCCCACTTGCCCTCCTCCTCAACGGTTACCTCGCGCTTGATGCGGGTAAACCGTTTCGGCGCCTCCTGCTCGGCAATGCCAGCGGACTGCAGCAGGAACACAAAGGGCCCCGCGCTGCCGTCCATGATCGGCACTTCCGCCGCGCTCAGCTCCACATAGCAGTTCTCAACCCCAAGCCCGGCCATGGCCGACATCAGGTGTTCCACGGTGCCAACACGAACCCCATCCTTCACCAGAGTCGTGGAAAGCATGGTTTCGCCGACGTATTCGGCCCTCGCCTCCACCTCGACAACCGGATCCAGATCGACTCGCCGGAAGACAATGCCCGTATCAGCCGGGGCCGGCTTCAGCGTCAGGAACACTTTCTCGCCGGAGTGGAGCCCGACGCCCGTCGCTCTGATGGTGTTCTTCAGGGTGCGTTGTCTGATCATGGTGTCATTGTTCCGTCATAGACACGGCTTATAGTGCTGCCGTAATTTTGCGCTTACTGTAACAGATGGCATTCATGGATGCCATTTATACAGTCCGTGGAAAACCGAGACATTGGCCGCGGAGACGCGCAATACCCCGGCCTTCCCGCGCCTCTTCAGTCCGCCTGCCGACGCAGGAATGCCGGAATATCGAGATAGTCGACATTGGTATCCTGCTCGCCCTGGCTCTCCTGATCAACCGCCGCGCTGCCCTCACTGGCCACAGCGCGCCGGCGCAGCACCGCTGGACGATCCAGCTGATTATAGTCGGTCTTGCCATCCATGCTGCGGGTATTGTCCACCACTTTCTGGGGCGCATCCGCCTCGGCATTGAGACCGGTCGCTACAACGGTCACCTTCAACTCGTTCTCCATTTCCGGATCGATCACGGTACCGACCACGACGGTTGCGGATTCAGAAGCGAACTCACGCACAATGTCGCCTACCTCGCTGAATTCGCCCAGGTTCAGATCCATGCCGGCGGTAATGTTCACCAGGATGCCACGCGCACCCTGCAGGTTGATGTCATCCAGCAGCGGGCTGCGGATGGCCCCTTCGGCCGCCTCTCGGGCCCGCTCCTCGCCAGTCGCCCGGGCTGTGCCCATCATGGCGTTACCCATCTCGGACATGACCGTCTTCACATCGGCGAAGTCCACGTTGATCATGCCGTTGCGGGTAATCAGGTCCGCGATGCCCTGGACCGCCCCCAGCAGCACGTCATTAGCGGAAGCAAAGGCGTCCAGAAGACTGGTTTCCTTGCCCATCACCGTCAGCAACTTCTCGTTGGGGATCGTGATCAAAGAATCCACGGTCTCCTCAAGCGCCTTCAGGCCAGCGTCCGCCACTTTCATTCGCTTGCCGCCTTCAAAGCCGAACGGCTTGGTAACCACCGCCACGGTCAGAATGCCCATTTCCCGGGCGACCTCAGCCACGATGGGCGCCGCGCCGGTGCCGGTTCCGCCGCCCATGCCGGCGGTGATGAACACCATGTCCGAGCCCTTCAACGCCTCACCGATGCGGTCCCGGTCCTCCATTGCAGACTGGCGGCCGATTTCAGGATTAGCGCCGGCGCCCAGCCCTTTGGTGATATTCCCCCCAAGCTGGATCAGGGACTTGCTGTCCAGATCCTTCAGCGCCTGGGCATCGGTATTCGCGCACAGAAACTCCACGCCTTCGATTTCGCTTGCCAGCATGTGGCGGACAGCATTACCACCACCGCCACCAACACCGACAACCTTGATCACCGCGCTTTGCTCTACGTTGTCTACCAGTTCAAACATTCCCCTTCTCCTTCCGTTTGAGAGCGGCTTGTGCCGCTTTTATTGCTGTATTGACTCCGACTCAAAAATTCCCGGTGAACCACTGCTTGATTCTCGCCAGGAGTGAGTTCCCCGCAGGCTGAGAGGAGCCGCCCCCGCGCCCCTGCTCCGCCTGCCGGAAACCGTACATCAGCAGCCCCGCGCCGGTGGCGTACACCGGGGTGCCGATGACGTCGCTCATGCCCGTCACGCCCGACGGTGTGGCCAAGCGCACGGGCGCGTGGAAGATCTCTTCCGCCAGCTCAACCGCGCCTTCCATCATGGAAGAACCGCCCGTAAGCACGATGCCCGCCGGGACCAGGTCCTCAAAGCCGCTACGCCGCAGCTCCGACTGGACCAGTGTGAACAGCTCCTCGTATCGGGGCTCCACCACCTCAGCCAGCGCCGCGCGCGACAGATCCCGGGGCGCGCGGTCGCCCACGCCAGGAACCTTGATGGTTTCCTCGGCCCCCGCGAGCTGGGTCAGCGCGCAGGCATAACGGGTCTTGATCTCTTCGGCGTTCTGCGTCGGGGTACGCAGCGCCATGGCGATGTCATTCGTGACCTGGTCTCCAGCGATCGGAATCACCGCCGTATGCCGGATGGCGCCCCCGGTGAAGATGGCGATGTCGGTGGTGCCCCCGCCAATATCCACCATGCACACGCCCAGCTCGCGCTCATCGTCCGTGAGCACCGAGTAGCTGGACGCCAGCTGCTCCAGAATGATGTCGTCCACGTCCAGGCCGCAGCGGCGAACGCATTTGTCGATGTTCTGCACCGCATTAACCGCACAGGTGACCAAGTGGACCTTGGCTTCAAGGCGCACTCCGGACATGCCCAATGGCTCCTTGATGCCCTCCTGATTATCGATAACGAACTCCTGGGGCAGGATGTGCAGCACCTTCTGGTCCGCAGGAATCGCTACCGCCTGGGCCGCATCAATGACACGGTCAATGTCGGGCTGGGTCACCTCCCGGTCACGGATGGCAACGATGCCATGGGAGTTCATGCTGCGGATGTGGCTACCGGCAATACCGGCATACACCGAATGGATCCGGCAGCCAGCCATCAGCTCCGCCTCCTCCACGGCCCGCTGTATCGCCTGAACGGTCGTCTCGATGTTGACCACCACGCCGCGCTTTAGCCCGCGTGATGGATTCGAGCCGATACCGGCGACCTCGATGGAACCGTCCGGATTCTGCTTACCCACCAGTGCCACCACCTTGGAGGTGCCGATGTCCAGCCCGACGATCATGTTCTCTGTGTCTGCCGATGACATAAACTCAGTCCCGTGATTCAAGAATCTCTCCAGCGCACTGCAACCCCGTTGCCATAGCGCGCATCCACCCCCGTAATGGCCGGCGCCACGGGCGCCAGCCGGGAGTCGTACACTGTCATGAACCGTTCAAAGCGCTCCCGGACCCGATCCCGACCCAGTGAGACGCGTATGCCGTTATCCAGAAGCAGCGTCCAGGCGCCTCTTGCCTCCAGGCTGACGCCTTCAAGTCCAACCCCTTGCGCCGCCAGCTTTTCACGGAAAGCCCTGGCTTGCTTAAGTACCTCGCCCGCCCGCCCCGCCGGTCCCTTGAGCCGGGGCAGGTCCAATGCTGCCGGATTGGCGGGACGGAACACCTCACCCTCGCTACTGATCAGTGCGCGGCCATTCCACAGAGCCGCTGGTTCATGCTCGCGCACACTGACCGTCAAGGTTCCGGGCCACTCCCGCCCCACCGCGGCGCTTTCAACCCAGGGCATAGTCTCGAGCTGGGCCTTGACCCTGGTAAGATCCGTCGCGAAATAGCTTGCTCCAATAAAAGGCGCCAGTTCTCGCTGCAGCGCCGTTTCCGTAACCCGTTCCGGTTCGCGCTGCACCTGGATCTGACCAAAGTCCCGGTCCAGAAGCTGGACTCCCTGACCGATCGCCCAGGGCAGCATGGCGGCAATGAGCGCGACCAGTCCTGCAAGCGCCACCTGGCGCCAGGGTACTTGCCGCACCGCAGCGCTCCCCATCCGCAAGAGCAGGCGCAGCGCCGATGGATCCTCCACCATGGGACTGGCACCACGCTGGCGCGTGGTCCCGCCCCGTGTATCCCGGATCCCAAAAGGCTGAAGCCCCGCGCTCATGGGGGGCCCTCCAATGACTGTTCCAGGATCCGGACACAGAGTTCCCGGAAACCGATACCAGCCGCCTCCGCGGCCATGGGCACCAGGCTGTGATCCGTCATGCCGGGAATGGTGTTCACTTCCAGCAGCCAGAAGCCTCCGCTGGCATCCTGCATGACGTCCACCCGGCCCCAACCACAGCCATCAATGATCCGGAAGGCGTCCAGCGACAGCTGCCGGATGCGTTGCTCGTGGGCGTTATCCAGACCACTGGGCAACATGTACTGGGTATCATCCGAAAGGTATTTGGCCTCGAAATCGTAAAAAGTATGGTCTGTCGCCAAACCGATCACCGGCAGCGCCTGTTCCCCGAGGATGCTCACCGTGTATTCAACGCCGGTTATCCATTCCTCAACCAGGACCAGTGGGTCATGCTCGCAAGCCTGGGCATAGGCTTCCTTGAGCTCCGCCACGGTTCCGGCCTTGCAGACGCCGATGCTTGATCCTTCCCGGGCCGGCTTGATGCCGAGCGGTGCACGCAGCTCACCCAGAATGGCTTCCGCCTCATCCTCGGAACGCATGAACCGGAAGGCGGGCGTGGGCAGCCCGGCTCCGGCGAAGGCGTACTTGGTGCGGAGTTTATCCATCCCCAG
This sequence comes from Halomonadaceae bacterium KBTZ08, assembly GCA_048013405.1. Lineage (GTDB taxonomy): Bacteria > Pseudomonadota > Gammaproteobacteria > Pseudomonadales > Oleiphilaceae > Halospina. The sequence continues at coordinate 3,263,677 of CP182108.1, read as the reverse complement.
CGCCGAGGCGAGCACGCCACTGCCCGTGTACGCCAGCCCCGCCTGTTGCAGGATCGCCTGCGCGGTACCGTCTTCGCCCCCGCGCCCGTGAAGGGCAATGAAACACCGATCAAAGCGGCCTGCCGCGGCCAGCTCGAGGATCGCGGTACCCTGAACGTCCACGGGGTGGGCATCGACGCCCGCTGCCTGCAAAGCCTCAGTGACTGCCTGCCCACTCTTGAGCGAGACACTGCGTTCCGCCGAATCGCCGCCCATGAGCACGGCAACCCGGCCCAGGGCCTGCGCCTGCGCGACGCTGACGCGGTATTCGTCAGGGGTCGTCATGATCACCTCCCCTCCCCGTCAGGCCATTGGCGGCAAGACGTGCCGACAGCCCACCGATGTCACCGGCGCCCTGAGTAATCAACAGATCGCCCGGCGCCAGCAGATTACCCAGAAGATCCTCAACCCGATCCGCTTGCTCGACGAAAACCGGATCCAGCTGCCCCCGCTGGCGCATGCTCCGGCACAAGCTGCGGCTGTCCGCACCCGGAATCGCCTGTTCGCCCGCCGGGTAGACATCCAGCATCAACAGAACGTCCACCGTCGACAGCACGCGTACAAAATCGTCATAAAGGTCACTGGTACGGCTGAACCGGTGCGGCTGGTAGATCATCACCAGGCGACGCTCGGGCCAGGCATCGCGCACGCCCTGAATAACCGCTTCCACCTCGCGCGGATGATGCCCATAGTCATCCACCAGGGTGACGCTGCCCCCCGCCACCGGGTAGTCACCGTAGACCTGGAAACGCCGGCCAACGCCGGAGAACTGCTCCAGCGCCCTGAGAATGTCGGCATCCGCGACCCCCTCGTCCGTGGCGACGGCAATGGCTGCCATGGCATTGAGAACATTGTGACGCCCTGGCATGCGAAGCCGGACCTCAAGATCCGAGTAGCCCTCGGGGCGAAGGGCGCGGAAACGGGTACTGAATCCATCCGTGCTCACGTCCATGGCCCGGTAGTCAGCGTCCTCGCTGAACCCGTAAGTGAGTACGGCGCGCGACATACGCTCAGCCACTTCACGTACCCTTGGATCATCGCAGCACATAACGCTGACGCCGTAGAAGGGCAGGCTGTGCAGGAACTCCACGAAGGTCTGCTTGAGCTTTTCGAAGTCACCGCCGTAGGTGTGCATGTGGTCCGCATCAATGTTGGTGACCACACTGATCACCGGCGTCAGGTGCAGGAAGGAGGCATCGCTTTCGTCAGCTTCGGCCACCAGGTAACGGGAGCGCCCAAGCTGGGCATTGGTGCCTGCGCTGTTGAGTTGGCCGCCAATCACAAACGTCGGGTCCAGCCCGCCTTCGCCCAGAATGGAGGCAATCAGGCTGGTGGTTGTCGTCTTGCCATGAGTGCCGGCCACAGCAATACCATGGCGGTAGCGCATGATTTCGGCCAGCATCTCAGCACGCGGCACCACCGGCACCCGGTTCTCCCGTGCCATGGCAACTTCCGGGTTGGTCTCATCCACCGCGCTGGAAACCACGACCACGTCAGCATCCGCACTGTTCTCGCCCCGGTGACCGATGGCGACACTGATACCAAGTCCGCTAAGGCGCTGGGTGACACCACTTTCGCGAATATCGGAACCGGTGACGTCATACCCCTGGTTGTAGAGCACCTCTGCAATCCCGCTCATGCCGGACCCGCCAATGCCGACAAAATGGATACAGCGGATCCGCCGCATCTCGGGAACATCATGAACCATCGGGCTGGTATTGCGCTCAGCCATTGGCGGCCTCCAGACAGTAATTGACAACACGTTCAGTGGCATCCGGGACCGCCAGTCCACGGGCCTTCTCCGCCATGACGCGCAATGCGTCCCGGTCCTCATTCAGGCGCTGGAGCTCCCGGGCCAGGACTGATGGCTCCAGCTGCGACTGGGGCATCAGCAGCGCCGCCCCCGCGTCGCTCAGGTAACGCGCGTTGGCCGTCTGATGGTCATCCACGGCGTGCGGGAAAGGCACCAGGATGGAGCCCACCCCTGCACAAGCCAGTTCCGCCAGGGTCAAAGCCCCCGCCCGGCACACCACCAGATCGGCCCAGCGGTAGGCTTCCGCCATATCCTCAATAAAGGGCACCACGTCCGCCGCCACACCCGCTTCGGTATAGAGCTCCCGGGTGCTGTCCACGTGATCGCCGCCACACTGGTGACGGACTACCGGTCGCTGACCAACCTCCAGCAGCGCCAGAGCCTCCGGTACCCCTTCATTGATGGCGCGGGCACCCCGGCTGCCTCCAAGGACCAGAAGCTTGAGATGTTCTTCCTGACCCACGCGTTCGCCCGGCTCTGGCAAACCGGTCAGGTCCTGTCGCACCGGATTGCCCGTACACCGGGTCACTGTTTGCTCCCCAAATGCCCCTGGGAATGCCTCCAGCGTGATCTCGCTCAGACGCGCCAGCCACTGGTTGGTCATGCCGGCAATCGCGTTTTGCTCATGGATTACCAGCGGGCGACGCAGCAACCAGGCGGCCAGGCCGCCCGGCCCGGCCGCGAAGCCGCCCATGCCAAGGACACAGTCCGGGCGGTACCGCCGCACCACCACCAGGGCCTGCCACAGCGCCCGCACCAGCTTCACGGGTGCCGCCAGCCGCGTCAGGGCCCTCTTGCCACGCAGCCCGGAGACCTCAATCAGATGCAGCGGGATATCCCGGTTTCCAATCAACCGGACTTCCATGCCACCGCTGCTGCCCAGCCAGGCTACGTCATGCCCTTTCTCCCGGAGTGCCTCCGCAGTGGCCAGGGCCGGGAAAACATGCCCCCCGGTACCGCCCGCCATGATCAGGAACCGCTGGGTCATGGTTCACCGCCCTCCTGGGCACCCTGGTCTTCCACTTCCATCTGGACCCGCGCAATCACGCCGATGCTCACACAGCTCACGATGAGGCTGGAGCCGCCATAGCTGACCAGAGGCAGGGTCAGCCCCTTGGTTGGGAGAAGGCCGGTATTGACCGCCATATTGATATACGCCTGGAGCGCCAGCAGCAGGGTCAGGCCATAGGCCAGGCAGGCCCCGAAGGTCACGCCGGCGTCCCGGGCCTGACGTGCGATGCGCAGTCCGCTCACAACAAGCACCGTAAACGCCGCCAGAATGCACAACGCGCCCAGCAGGCCGAATTCCTCGGCGGCAATGGCAAAAATGAAGTCCGTGTGCGCCTCCGGCAGATAGAACAGCTTCTGGATCGAGTTGCCCAGACCCACCCCGGTCCACTCACCACGACCGAACGCGATCAGGGCCTGGGTCAATTGATACCCGGAATTGAACTGGTCCTGCCAGGGATCCAGGTAGGCCACCAGGCGCTCGATCCGGTAGGGTTGACTGAGCAACGCGGCCCCCGCCAACGCCAGGCCTGTCAGGCTCATCACCAGGAACCGCCCGAGCCCGACACCACTGACGAAGATCACGCCAAAGGCCGCAGCCATCAGCACCACCACGGCGCCGAAATCCGGTTGCGCAAGGAGCAGCCCGGCAGCAGCCACCAGTATCACCAACGGCTTGATCACGCCCGGCCAGGTATCCACCACTTCGGCATGACGGCGGACCACGTAGCCCGCCACATAGACCACCAGCAGCCACTTGGCCGCTTCCGAGACCTGCAGGTTCACGGGGCCCATTGGAATCCAGCGGGAACTCCCATTGACCGTGATGCCGAGCGGCGTCAGCACGACCACCAGCAACACAAAGGCAAGACCCAGCCACAGCCAGGCGCCCCGAAGCCACCAGACCAGTGGGATGTTGGCCGCCCCCAACCCCGCCAGACAGCCAATCACGGCATACACGCTCTGGCGCAGAACAAAATACAGTGGGCTGCCATGATTCTCGGCAGCAACCTCCATGGAGGCCGAACCGATCATCACAATGCCCAGGGTCAACAGTGCCCCCGCACTCAGCAGCAGCGCCATCAGTTCCCACCGCGGCGCGCGCAGGGGCATGGCTTGAGCAGCAGCCGTCATAGCGCCTCCACGGCCTGGGCGAAGGCATCGCCCCTGGCCTCATAGCTGCTGTATTGATCCAGGCTTGAACACGCTGGCGACAGCAATACCCGGTCTCCGGCCTGAGCCTTTGCCGCCGCCACCGAAACGGCCTCTTCCATGGTGCTGACGCGACTGCTGCCGGCCACCAGAGGCCCAAGGATCTCCTCAAGAAGGGGCCCGTCCTGCCCCAGGAGCACCAGATGACGAACGCGTCCGGCAACCGCCTCACTCAACGGCGACAGGTCGGCGCCCTTGGCATCACCCCCCGCGATCAGTACCAGTTGCCCCTCCGCTGGTGAGAGGCTTTCTATGGCGGCCCGGGTCGCGCCTACATTTGTTGCCTTGGAGTCGTTCACCCATAGAACGCCCTGATGTTCCCGGATACTCTGGCTCCGGTGCGGCAGCCCCCGGAAGCGCCGCGCCGCCGTTAGCATCGGTGCCATGGGCAGGCCCGCCGCATTGCCCAACGCGAGCGCAGCCAGCACATTGACGATGTTATGCATGCCCGCCACTGCCAGCTCATTGGCGTGGACCAGGTTGTCCAGACCATGGGTGAGCCAGAGACCGGTGTCGTCTTCCCGTGTGCTGAACACGCCCAGATCCACCCGGAAGAGCCCGAAAAAGTGCGGCACCATACCCTCGTTCAGAAGGGGCTGACTCAGGGGGTCGTCCAGATTCACCACCGCACTGCGGGCCCCCTGGAAGATGCGGTGCTTGGCCTGGAAATAGCTCATGCGGTCGGGGTAACGGTCCATGTGATCATCGCTGACGTTCAGAACCGTCGCTACGTCGGGCTTCAGGTCCGTGGTGCGTTCCAGCTGGAAGCTGGAAACTTCCAGGATGTAGAGTTCGATCCCCGGCGCCACCAGATCCAGGGCGGGGGTTCCCAGATTGCCCCCCACCGCGGCGTTCATACCTGCTTCCACGGCCATCTCACCGACAAGCGTGGTAACCGTGCTCTTACCGTTGGAGCCGGTTATCGCCACGACGGGAGCATCAACCGCCTCGCGGAACAGATCGAGATCGCCGGAGATCCGGGCACCCGCCTCGGCAGCCGCCACAATCGCCGGCTCGTCAAGGCTGATGCCAGGACTGACAATGAGTTCATCGAAGCCACGGAACCAGGCAGGATCGAAGGCACCGGTTACCACTTCCACATCCGGCCAGCGCTCGCGCACGTCGGCAAGGCCAGGCGGCTGGGCACGACTATCCGCCACGGCCAGCTGGCGCCCCCGTGCATGGCAATGACGCACGCACGACAGGCCGGTAGCCCCCAGCCCGACAATCAGCGTACGACGATCCGATGCAATCAATGCCATGAGCGTCTGCCCTACCTCAGCTTCAGGGTCGCCAGACCCACGAGTACCAGAATGACGGTGATTACCCAGAACCGAACGATCACGCGCGGCTCGGGCCACCCCTTGAGTTCAAAATGATGATGCAGCGGTGCCATGCGGAAGACCCGCCGGCCCGTGAGTTTGAACGAAGCCACCTGAATCATGACCGACAGGGTCTCCACCACGAAGATACCGCCCATGATGAACAGCACGATCTCCTGGCGCACAATGACCGCCAGCACCCCAAGGCCCGCGCCCAGTGCCAGCGAACCAACGTCCCCCATGAAGACCTGGGCGGGATAGGTGTTGAACCAGAGAAACCCGAGCCCGGCGCCGATCAGCGACCCACAGAAAACGATCAGCTCGCCGGTACCAGGAAGGTTCGGGATCTGCAGGTAATCCGCAAAGTTGGCGTGGCCGGAGGCATAGGCAAAGATCCCCAGCGCGGCTCCGACCATGACCGTGGGCATGATCGCCAACCCATCCAATCCGTCCGTAAGGTTCACGGCATTACTGCTGCCGACGATCACCAAATAGCTCAACACAACAAAAGCCACCGGCCCCAGCAGCAGGCCAAATTCCTTGAAAAAGGGCATGATCAGAGTGATTTCCTGAGGCAATGTGGCGGTGGCATAAAGCGCACAGGCCGCCAGCAGCCCCGTTACGGACTGCCAGAAATATTTCCAGCGGGCGGGCAGCCCCTTGGGATCGCGCGCCACAACCTTGCGGTAGTCGTCAATCCAGCCGATGGCGCCAAACGCCATGGTCACGCCCAGCGTGATCCACACGTAGCGGTTGCCCAGATCCGACCAAAGAAGCGTACTGAGCGCCACGGACACCAGGATGAGCGCTCCTCCCATCGTGGGCGTTCCAGCCTTGCTCAGGTGCGTTTCAGGGCCATCGTCACGAACCGCCTGCCCAATCTGGTACTGGGCCAGATGCCGGATCATGGAAGGACCGATGAGCAGTGACAGCAGCAGTGCCGTCAGCACCCCGAGAATGCCCCTTAGCGTCAGGTACTGGAATACGGCAAAGCCGCTGATGTACTGCGCCAGAAAATCAGTCAGCCAAACTAGCATGCGTCATTGTTCCTCTCTTTGAGACGGGTGACCGCCCGGTCCATGCCCGCACTACGCGACCCCTTGACCAGAACGGAAGCGGTCTCCCCCACGTCATCCCACAGGCGGTCCGCTAATGCCTCCGGAGTCTCGCCAATGTGGATCCCGTCACCGAAGCCGCTGGCGTAGGCGCTCGCGTGCTCACCGGTGACCATGAGTTGTTCGATACCCAGACCCCGGGCCAGCTCACCCAGGGCCCGATGCTGCTCGGCGGCGTCCGCCCCGAGTTCCGCCATGTCCCCCAACAGCGCGAAACGCGGCGCCGGCATGGCAGCCAATGTCCTTAGCGCTGCTTGCATGGAGGCCGGATTAGCGTTGTAACTGTCATTGAGAACGCGAATGCCCGGCCGTAGCGCAATGGGCTCCAGCCGGCCGGCAACCGCGGGGGTCTTCGCCAGGCCAGCGGCAACCTGCTCCATACCCACGCCCAGGCTGTGCGCCGCGGCAGCCACCAGCAGCGCGTTTGCCACGTTGTGGCGGCCCGGCAGAGGCAGCCGGATAGGGGTGGTAGGGACCAGGTCGCCGACCAGGCTGAAAGCGAGGCCATCGGCATCCTCGTGAACCGATTCCGCCCGGAAGCTGGCCTCGTGACTCCCCGCCGCGGACACGCTGAGGACGCGGCGCATGCCAGCGCGTGCGCGCCATTCCTCAAAGGCGGCGTCGTCATGGTTCAGTACAACAGTGCCATCACCCTGAACGGTTTCGATCAGCTCGCCCTTGGCGACAACAATGTTCTCCAGGCTGCCAAAGCCTTCCAGGTGTGCTTCACTGGCGTTGGTGATGATGCCCACTTCAGGTGCCACCAGTGCCCCGGTCCAGGCGATCTCGCCCAGCCCACTGGCCCCCAGCTCCAACACGGCGTAATGGGTATCCGGCCCAAGCCGGAAAAGCGTCAATGGCACCCCGATCTGGTTGTTCAGGTTGCCCTCGGTGGCCGTCACGGCACCGACCTCGGCAAGCACCGTCTGCATCATCTGGCGCGTGGTCGTCTTGCCGGAGCTGCCGGTGATGGCAACCATGCGCCCGCTGTATTCAGCGCGATTCAGGGCGGCCAGGCGGCCCAATGCGTAATGGCTGTCACGCACCTGGACCACTGGCATGCTCGCATCCACTTCCTTCTCGGCGATGATGGCGCAGGCGCCAGCCTTTTCAGCCTCGCGCACGAAATCGTGACCATCGAACCGCTCGCCGTTCAGCGCCACGTAGAGGGCACCTCTCTCCAGGGTCCGGGTATCGATACCGATCCGGCTGAAGAAGAGATCATCGCCACGCAGTGTGCCCTCAACCAGAGGGGTGATCTCGGCCAGAGAGAGTGCCCGCATCATGCCGCTTGCCCTCCCTCGCCGATCAGCCGGCGCACGACCTGGGCATCACTGAAGGGTGACCGGATGCCCTCGCGCTCCTGGGTGGTTTCATGCCCCTTCCCCGCGATCAGGACCATATCCTCGGCCCCCGCTTCCCGGAAGGCGGTCCCGATTGCCTCCTCGCGGTCATGGATTACCTTCACGCCCCTGGCATCAGCCACCCCGGAGAGGATATGCCCGGCAATACCCGCGGGCGCCTCGTCACGCGGGTTGTCATCGGTCACGATCACATGATCTGCCAGGCGCGCTGCCACTTCCCCCATCGCCGGGCGCTTGGCCTTATCCCGATTGCCACCACAGCCAAAGACGCACCAGAGCTCACCCCCAACATGGGGCCTGAGCGCTTCGAGCGCCTGCTCCAGCGCTGCTGGCGTATGCGCATAATCAATGACCAACGCCAGGCCGCTGGCCGCGACATGCGGCTCCAGACGCCCGGGGGGCGCTTTCAGCTCAGGGGCAGCAGCCTCAATCACCGCCCCAGGCACCCCGATGGCCAGCGCGGTCGCACTGGCCGCGGCCAGGTTCTCCGCATTGAAGCGGCCAATAAGAGGGGTGGTCAGTGACAGCTGCCCCATACGGGTATTCAGGGTAACCTCCATGCCATCCGCAGCGGCACGAACACCCTTGATACGGCAGTCAAGCTGAGCCGCTGCCTGGCCGTAACGCCACCGCCGTGTCTCCGCCGGGAGCTGAGCCATCAGTTGAGCGCCAAAGTCATCATCGGCATTGATCACGGCCACTTCCGGTTCGTGCTCTGTGAACAGGCGCGCCTTGGCAGCGCCATAAGCGGTCATATCCGAGTGGTAATCAAGGTGCTCCGGCGACAGGTTCGTGAATACGCCAGCATCGAACCGGACGCGATCCACGCGCCCCTGCACCAGCGCATGGGAGGAAACCTCCATGACCACGGCCTTCGCTCCCTTATCCCGGAACTCGGCAAGCAGGCCGTGCACCCGCACGGCATCCGGCGTTGTGTGGCTGGCCGGCTCCCGGAACGAACCGAAGGTATACCCCAGCGTCCCCATGGTGGCCGTTGGCATGCCTCCAGCTTCCAGAATGGAAGCGATGAACCCCGTTACCGAGGTTTTGCCGTTGGTTCCCGTCACGCCAATCACAGTGAGATGGGCCGAAGGGCAGCCATAGAAATGATCAGCAAGGCACGCCAAGCAGCCCGCAAGCCCCACGACCGGCACCAGGACCGCGTCGCAGTATTCCCGCGGTGCGCCTCTCGTTTCGGATTCAAGAAGGATGGCGGCGGCCCCGCGCTCCACGGCATCGTCCACATGGGCCCAGGCATTGCCACTGCTGCCAGCCCGGGCGACAAAGGCATCACCCGGACGGATAAGGCGGCTATCGGCTATCAGGCCATGGACCCACACATCCAGTATCGACGGAAGATCAACCCGATCCCGGAGCAGACTCTTGAGGCTGTGCGCACCGTGGCTCATCCCTGACCTCCTTCAGAGCCCTTGGCTTCCTGCACCATGGACGTGCCCCGGCTGGGGCTGACGTTCAGCAGCCGCAAGGCATCGCCCATAATGCGACCAAAAATCGGGGCGGCCACTTCACCGCCGTAGTACTCCGTACGCGACGGCGCATCAACGGCCACCACGGTAACCACCTCCGGTTCGTCCACCGGTCCCATACCCGCAAAAAGCGCCTTGTACTGATCGGATTCGTAGCCACTGGCACCGATCAGGTGCACGGTTCCGGTTTTACCCGCCAGCTGATAGATCCCCTGGTCCGCGCGCGATCCAGTTCCGTCCTTCACAACCTTGGCCAGCATCGTCCGGACCTGACGGGCGGTCTTGCGCGACATCACCCGCTCGCCACGCGGCGGCTCATCGTTCTTCAGCAAGCTGACCGGGTAGCGCACACCGCCGTTCGCCAGCGTCATATAGGCCTGAGCCATCTGCAGCGCGTTCACACTGAGCCCATAACCGTAGGAAAGCGCCGCTACCTCAACCGGACGGAGGTTAACGCTCGCCGGCAGAATCCCCACGGACTCGCCCGGAAAGCCGATGCCAGTGGACTGGCCAAAACCCACGCGATAGAAAAGACTCTGGAGCTGTTCCCCCGAGAGGTCCGAAGCAACCCGGCTGATGCCCACGTTGGAGGAGTGCACCACAATACCCGTGAGCGATAGTCGGCCGTAATCGCGGTGATCCCGGATGGTGTAAGCCCCCATCTGGCGATAGCCGGGACTCGTATTGACCACGGTATGGGGCGTGAACTTGCCGGACTCAATGGCCGCAGCCGCCGTAAAGGGCTTAACGGTGGAGCCCGGCTCGTAAAGGTCCGTAATCGCCCGATTACGGACCCTCGCCGGATCCCGCTGCCCCCGGTCATTGGGGTTCAGGGCCGGCTGGTTGGCCATTGCCAGCACCTCGCCACTGTCAACATCCATCATGACCACGGTGCCACCACGGGCTTCATGGGCCTCCACCGCAGCCTTGAGCTCGCGGTAAGCGAGATACTGCAGCCTAAGATCCAGGCTCAGGGTCAGCTCGTTACCAGGCTGGGCTTCACGGATCGGCCCCAGCTCCCGGATTGTGCGCCCGCGGTTATCACGGAGCACGCGCTTGCTGCCCTTGTCCCCTGCCAACCATTCGTTGTAGGAAAGCTCCAGGCCCTCCTGGCCCTGCTCATCAATGTTGGTGAACCCAATCACATGCGAGGTCACCTCGCCAGCGGGATAATACCGGCGGTATTCACGCCGGCTGTAAACGCCACTAACCCCCAGGTCCATGACACTTCGCGCAAGGGCTGGCTGAACCTTACGACGCAGGTAGAGGAATTCGCGTTCACTGTTATCTGCAAGCCGCTCCCGCAGCTTTGCCTCGTCGAGCTCGGCGACCTTCGCCAGCTTGCTGATGGCCGGATCATCCGGCCCCAGTTCCCCAGGGTTGGCCCAGAGGGTTTTCACCGGCGTACTAACGGCAAGAGGCTCGCCGTGGCGATCCCGGATCACGCCCCGGTGGGCGTCAATAGGCTCCACGCGGGCCGTCCGGGCCTCGCCCTGGCGCCGCAGGAACTCGTTATCCAGAACCTGCAGCTGCACCAGGCGTCCGGCCACCGCAACGGCGGCCCCCATTACCGCAACGAGCACAAGAAGGTGCCGCCAGGGTGCCATGGGCACGCGGTCGCGCCTGCGAGCGGTCTGTTGGTGTTCTTGTTGTCCCGCCATGAATCTACCGCGTCGTAACGACTACAATGTCATCGCGGGCGGGAACCTTCATATCCAGCTCCCGCGCCGCGCGCCCTTCCACATGGCTGTGCGCACTGAGCGCACTCTGTTCCAACAGTAACTGGGTCCACTGGCGCTGGTAGCCATCCCGCTCATCCTGGAGGTCGCTGAGCGTGCTATACAGCGACCGGTTGAGATAGGAGGCATGCACCACCGCCAGCGCGGATGCTGTCAGCGCCACGAACATCAACAGGGTTACCAGCACCCTGACATCCCACAGGGAGCGAAAAATGCGCGCGGAAATGCGGCCGGCGGCGTCCAGCACCTGATGCCAACGCAGAGCCCGCTCACTGGCGGAAGACCGAACCGCTGTCGCGCCCATGGTCAGGCTTCCCCTCCGCTGCATCGCTCCAGAACGCGCATCACCGCGCTACGCGCCCGTGCATTGACACTGCGTTCCGCCTCCGATGCCTGAACCGCGCGCCCCAGGGTGCGAAACCCGGTTTCTTCCATTTCCGCAGTCACAGGGACCCCCCGCGGCAACTTCGGCCCCCGGCTGCAATCGCGCATGAATCGTTTCACCCGGCGATCCTCCAGTGAATGGAAACTGATCACCACCAATCGCCCTCCCGGCCCCAGATAATCCACTGCTTGCCGGAGCGCCTCATCCAACTGTGGCAACTCCTCGTTCACCCGGATCCGGATCGCCTGAAAAGAACGGGTTGCCGGATGCTTGTAGCGATCCTCAAACGGCACGGCTTCCCGGATCAGTTCCGCCAATTGCCCTGTACGGGTAACGGGCTGCTCCTGCCGCACCTCGACGATCCGGCGGGCAATCCGCTTGGCAAAGCGCTCCTCGCCGTAGTCCCGAAGCACCCGTGCGATCTCGCGCTCATCCTCCCGGGCCAGCCAATCGGCTGCACTCTGGCCGGTGTCCGGATCCATGCGCATGTCCAGCGGCCCGTCGTGGCGGAAGCTGAAGCCGCGCTCGGGTTCATCCAGCTGCGGTGAAGAGACCCCCAGATCCAGAAGAACGCCGTCCACCCTGGACCACCCCGCCTCTTGCAGAACGCCGCCCAGGTCACCAAAAGCCCCGCGCTGAACACTGACACGGGCGTCCTGAGCCGCCAGCTCCTCAGCCACCAGTACGGCTTGCGGGTCACGATCCAGAACCAGCAGTCGCCCGGACTCATCCAATCGCTCCAGAATGGCCCGACTGTGGCCTCCCCGGCCAAAAGTGGCGTCCACATACTGGCCCGCCGGCGTAGTCACCAACGCATCAATGGCTTCCTGTTGCAGTACGGACTCATGCACCATGACCACTCTCCAGCCTCCGCCTAGAGCGACAGAGACTTCATCTCCTCGGGGATTTCCTCATCACCATCATCTTCCTCAAGCCAAGCCATCCAGCGATCTTCGCTCCACAGCTCCAGCTTGCGGCCCTGCCCAACCAGATAGAGCTTTTTTTCCAGACCGGCGTAATCACGCAATGTCTGCGGAATCAGGATCCGGCCCGCGCTGTCCAACTCCATAGGGCTGGCGTAACCGATGAGCAACCGCTGGGTGCGACGGACCGCCTTATTGAAGCTCGGTAACGCCTCGATCTTGGGCAGGATCTCCTCCCATTGCGGTTCCGGGTAGACCAACAGGCAGCGCTCCTCGGTATGGGCTGTCAGCACAATACGGCCACCACACAGGGTTTCGAGATCCTCACGAACCCGCGCGGGAATCGCCACTCGCCCCTTAGCGTCCATATTGATCGCATGACTTCCGAGAAAGTTTGTCATGGCCGGATTCGCTACCCCGATTCAGTGACCGGGATCACCACTTGACCCACTGTCACCACCCAAAACCCACAAGACACCACCTGATGCCACTATTTACCACTTGGCGACACTATAAGAAGACTCCCGGGGCAATGCAAGAAACCCCGGGCCGCCCGGGAGGCCCAAAAATGCAGCTGTGCCAGTGATTTAGGAGAGGATGCGATGAACGGAAGGTAACGCGAAGGTAACAAATGCCGCCTTTTCAGAAACCTGGAGACACCTCCAAGAATCTGGATCAAGATCAAGATTTTTTTGCTATAAGAAATGAAGAAATCGAAAAACGAAAAATATAAGGAGGGAGGCCCGGGGCTTCCTTCGCGGAAGCGCCGGGCCTATTCGAGCCCGCCTGTAAGCCGGGTTCTGTCAGGTGCAGTCATTCCTCTGGGATCTGCGTCACCGCAGACCTCAAGCAGCCTACCCGAGTCCGGTGCGGGCCACACCCTTGGACTCCTATTTGGCCTTGCTCCGAGTGGGGTTTACCGTCGCCGTGGACTGTTGCCAGCCACGCGGTGCGCTCTTACCGCACCTTTTCACCCTTGCCGGCGACCCTGAGGCCGCTTAGGCGGTTTCCTTTCTGCTGCACTTTCCGTCGGCTCGCGCCGCCCAGGCGTTACCTGGCACTCCGCCCTGTGGAGCCCGGACTTTCCTCCCTTCCCGTGTCAGAACGGGAACAGCGACTGCATAGCGGACTCAGCATGCAAACTAACGGCTCCAGCTCCGTTTTACAAGGCCTTTATTCCTGCCCCTGAAGCCCCAGCGCCCGCTGATAAAGGCCACTGCGCCCCTGCCCGGTGATCCGTGCGGCCATACGCGCCGCATCACTCACACTCAGGCGGGTCATCAACTCCGAAAGCAGATGGTCGGAGTCCACGTCCAACCCGGAGACCTCGACCCCTGTCCCGGAAACCACCAGCACAAACTCGCCTTTCAGCGGGATGGCGCCCTCGGCCACCCAGTCAACAAGCTCGGCCACGGTGCCGTAAACCGACTGTTCATGGGCCTTGGTCAGCTCTCTCGCTACGGTGGCCGTACGCTCGCCACCAAAAGCCGACACCATATCCGCCAGGGTTCCCGCAACCCGCCGGGGTGACTCGTAGAACACCATGGTACGGGCCTCGCGAGCCAGTGCCTCCAGCGCCCGCCGGCGGCCGGCCGGCTTTGGAGGCAGGAACCCCTCGAAGACAAAACGGTCCGTCGGCACGCCTGCCACCGCCAACGCCGCGGTCACCGCACAGGCACCGGGCACCGTCACCAGTGGCAGCCCCTGCTGCCGCGCAGCCCGGATCAACGCGAACCCCGGATCGGAAACCAAGGGGGTTCCCGCATCCGACACCAACGCCAGCGTCTCGCCTCTACCCAGCCACGCCAATACCTGATCCAGCTGACGTTCCTCATTGTGTTCGTGAACCGCCGTGAGCGTTTTGCTCAGCTCCAGGTGATCCAACAGCCGCCGCGTCTGGCGGGTATCCTCGGCAAGAACCCGGTCCACCCCCGCAAGCACCCAGGCTGCGCGCGTACTGATATCCCCCAGATTGCCGATGGGTGTTGCCACGACATAAAGGGTTCCTTTCTGTAAAGTCTCGGCCATGCTCAGACTGCCATTACCTGTTAGAATCATTGCGTTTCGATAACGCCAAACCACCTGCGACAACGCCAGCCGAGACGCCCATGACAATCCGTTCGCCGGTCCTGACTGTTTGCCTGCTGCTGTTCATCGCCGGCTGCGCCGTGGAGCCCCCTTCCGCGCCCGAGCAGCAGCCCACCACGATCCAGGGGCTGCTCAGTGCCGCCTCGGAAACCAATGATGCCAGCCTTCGCCAACAATATCAGCTCAAGGCGGCACAGATGCTTCAGGCCAAGGGGGCATTCGTCAGCGCCCGCTCCCTGCTGAAAGCGCTGGACGCAAAGCAACTGGCGACCGATTCCAGAAACCAGTACCTCTGGCTGCGCAGCCGTGACCTCGTTAAACGAGGCGACTCGAACGAAGCGCGGGCGATGGCCGAACACCTGGATCCGCGGCTGCCCCTGCGACTGCCACCGGAAAACCGGCGTGGCGCTTTCGCGGCCACGGCGGGCGTTTTTGACCTCGCGGACCACGCCCTGCTCAGCGCCCGGACCCTGATCCTCTGGAGCGCAAGCGACGTCCGTGCGCCGGAATCGCCCAATGAGCGCATCTGGCGTACCCTGCGCAGGGTCTCCCGCTCCGAACTCAAATCCATGAACCAGCCCAACCTGGACGAGCAAACCCGGGGTTGGCTGGAACTCGCGCTCCGGCTGAAGGCTTACGAGCGCCATGAAGTGGAAGCCCGCTCGCGAGCCATCAGGGAATGGGAACAGGACTGGCCGGATCATCCCGCAGCGGCCCCCCTCCCCGGGGAACTCGCCCTGTTGCGTGAACTGGAGGCATTGCCTCCGGATTCAATAGCGCTCGCCCTGCCATTGAGCGGCCCTCTCGCGGGCGCGGGTGAGGCCGTACGCGAAGGGTTTCTAGCGGCCTACTACCAGGACCTGGCCGACCCGGAACGCGCCACCCCGGCCGTCAGTCTCCATGACACCCATGGCTCCACATTCAGCAGCCTCTATGCGGAGCTGCGCCGGAAAAATCCGGATCTTGTGGTTGGCCCGCTCCGCAAGCAACCGGTTCAGCAGCTGACATCACAGCCGGCGCTGCCGGTCCCGGTGCTTGCTCTCAACTACCATCGCGGAGCAGAGACAACCCCGGATAACCTTTTCCAGTTCGGACTGGGCAGCGAAGATGAGATGCGCGCTATCGTCCAGCGCCTGAAACAGGATGGCCACGAGCATGTGCTCGCGTTCCTGCCAGAAGGAGACTGGGGAGTGCGGATGGAGAAGGCACTTCGCCAGGCAGCGGATGAGTATTCAATCAACCTCCTGGAAGCCTTGCCCTATGCCGAGGAGAGCAACCTGAATCAGGTAGTGGCAGACGGCTTCCGCATTAATCGCAGCCGCCGCCGCGCGAATGCCCTGATGCGACTGACCGGCACGACCATGCATTTTGAACCGCGCCGCCGCCAGGACATGGATGCCATCATACTGCTGGCTTCTCCGGAGAAAGCGCGCCGGATCAATCCGCTTTTCGCGTTCTATTTCGGAGGCAACCTGCCGGTTTATGGCAGCTCTCTGCTGTATCGAGGCATGCCGGACCAGGCAAGAGACAGTGACCTGAATGGCGTCCGCTTCACCGATATTCCCTGGGTTGTGGGTGAAGCGCCTAAGGAACGCACCACCCTGCATTCGCTGTTCCCGGAGCTGGCGGAACAATATGATCGGCTCTTCGCACTGGGCTTTGACAGTTACCGTCTGACCCACCAGCTTCAATTGCTCAACGAAATCCAGTCATATCGGGTCGACGGCGTTACGGGTACCATTCGTAACGCCGGTAACGGTAGTTTTGAGCGGATCCCTGAATGGGCGATTTTCCGTCAGGGCAAGCCAGAACCACTTGCGGAACCGGATGCCAAAACTGACGTTAACCAGTAACCCCGCAAGGCACAGGGAGCAGGACACGGATGGACAGGCGCAGACAGGGACAGGATGCGGAGCGAGCAGCAGCTGACTATCTGGAATCCGAGGGAATGCGGATACTGGAGCGCAACTTCACCTGCCGAGCCGGTGAGATCGACCTGATCGGGGACGACGGCGATTCACTCGCCTTTATCGAGGTCCGTGCCCGCCGCGAAGCAGCACTTGTGGACGGAGCCACCTCCGTGGACGAACGCAAGCAACGCAAGCTCATCCGGGCCGCCCGGTTCTACCTGCACCGTTACGGCCTGGACAACTGCTTCTGCCGTTTCGACATGATCGGCGTCACGATCACCGAAGCGCACGGCTACCAATTCGAATGGATCACCAACGCTTTTGATGCGACACGATGAGTGACACAGAACAACGCTTTAACCAGCATATTGCCACCCACATGGAATGCATCGGTGAAACCGCCAGCATTGTGGCGCCTGTACTGGGCCAGGCGGCCGAAGCGATCGTGGAAACCCTGCTGAGCGAACGCCAGGTTCTGGTATGTGGCAGCGGCAAGGCCAATGCCTTTGCGCAGTATTTTGCCAGCTGCATGCTGGCCTATCACGAAACGGAACGACCCGCCCTGCCCGTGGTCAACCTGGGCTCCGATGCCACCACACTAGCGGCCATCGGCCTCAACAACCGACTCCAGGAAGTATTTTCGCGTCAGATCCAGGCCCTGGGGCATGAAGGGGATTCACTACTGCTTCTTACTGATGACGGTAACCGCTCAAGCCTGATCCAGGCCCTACAGGCCGCTCACGACCGCGGCATCCGCGTCATTGCGGTAACCGGTCGCTCGGAAACGGATATCCACGCCCTGTTTAACGAAGAGGACATCGATATCACCCTTCCGGACGTCGGAACCGCCTGCACTGCCGAGCTCATGGTCGTCATCCTTAACGCCCTATGCGCCGAGGTCGAGGCCTGCCTGTTCAGCGATGGCTGACGCCAGCTACTTCACAACCTTGAGGTTGGGGCGTTTGGAGTTGGTTTCCCCGCCACTGTCGCTGTCATTGTCCTGATCCCCCTCGTCTTCCGAGGGGCCGTCCGGCGGCTCCGGATCACCCGGCTCCTGCCCAAAGACCATTCCCTGCCCGTTTTCCCGGGCGTAAATGGCCATCACCGCATAGGCCGGAACATAGATGCTGACCGGCACACCGCCGAAACGCGCGGTAAAGGAGACCGCATCATCTCCAAGCACCAACTCCTTAACCGCGGACGGACTGATGTTGAGAACGATCTGGCCATTCGACACATAATCCGCTGGCACCTGCACACCATTCATGCCCGCATCCACAACCAGGTGGGGCGTCGCACCATTATCCAGGATCCAATCATTCAGTGCCCGGATCAGATAGGGTCGACTTGATCTCATTAATTGCTCTCCGGTCTTGCCCGATCCGCCTCGGGATCAGGTTCGCATGTCCTCTTCAGTGTCGGAAAGGCTGGCCTTAAAGCCCCGACGCTCGAAAAGCCGCTCCATATACTGCTCCAGCGGTTTAATCCCCTTCTCCGGAAGCTCAATGCCAAGTGCCGGAAGCCGCCAGAGCACAGGCCCGATACAGCAATCCACAATCGTGAACTCGTCACTGAGGAAGAACGGCATTTCCTGAAACAACGGGGCTGCCCCCACAAGGCTTTCACGCAACTCCTTCCGTGCCCGCGCCGCGTCACTGGCCTTCCCGGCCTCTATCCGGTCCACCAGCGAACACCAGTCCCGCTCCACACGCCATCTCATCAACCGGCTATGGGCCCGCGCCACCGGGTAAACCGGCAACAACGGCGGGTGCGGGAAGCGCTCATCCAGATACTCCATGATGACATTGGGTTCGTAAAGCACCAGATCCCGATCCACCAGTGTCGGCAGCGCATTGTAGGGGTTCAGGTCGGCAAGTTCCGCGGGAGGGTTGGACGGCTCGACATTGAGCACGTCAGCAGTCACCCCTTTCTCCGCCAGCACGATCCGTACCCGGTGACTGTAATGGCTCTGCGGGTCGGAAAAGAGCGTCATCGATGACCTTTTGGTCACGGCAGCCATAGCGTTACCCCATGATGTCGCCAGTCGGGAAGAAGGGACTGAACATAGAAGGCCCGGTACAGGGTACCGGGCGCTGGAGGAAGGATTATACCGGATTCCCTCAGTGGATGTCTTTCCAGTATTCGCGGTTCAGCAGGTACGCAAAGATAAAGAAGACACCAATAAAGATCAGTACGTAAACCCCAATGCGCTTACGATCCATCAATGCGGGCTCACCCAGATAGACCAGGAAATTCGTCAGGTCGTACATGGCCCGATCGAATTCCTTCGGTTCCATGCTGCCTTCGATGGCCCAGTCATCACAGATTTCATCGCCAACTACTTCACCCGTGGACGGATCCACTTCCGGCTCTCTCCCGAGATGGGGCTCCTCCGCACAGAGGCCGCCCTGATTGACCATCACATGAGGCATCCCCACTTTGTCGAACACGACGTTGTTGACCCCGTGCGGGCGGCTCTCATCCTTGTAGAAACCCCGCAGATAGGAGTAAAGCCAGTCCGGGCCGTTGACGCGCGCGGTCAGTGTCAGGTCCGGCGGTGCCTTACCAAACCAGGACGCCGCCTCTTCATCAGGCATGGCATTGTGCATCAACTCGCCGAAACGAGCCTCAGTAAAGATCAGGTTCTGCTCATAGAGCTCCTTGGGAATACCCAGATCTTTTGCCACACGCTTGTAGCGCGAATACTCCGCCGAATGGCACCCCATGCAGTAGTTGGTGAAAATCTTGGCACCCCGCTGGAGCGAGGCCTGATCGCCCAGATCCGGCTCCATGTGATCAAGATGCGCACCGCCACCGCCAGCCCCCAGGGCGAGGGCCGGAATGCTCATAGCCAATAGTAACGTCAGAAGCTGTCTCATTTGGTTGTCACCCTCTCCGGAACCGGTTTTGTGGTCTCCATCCGCGTGTAGAACGGCATGAGGATGAAGTAGCCGAAGTAGATAGCGGTACCGATCTGCGCCAGCAACGTCTTCGTTGGTGTTGCCGGTTCGGCCCCCAGGTAGCCGAGCATCACGAAGCTCACCGCGAACAGAGCCAGTGCACCACGGCTGAACCAGCCTTTGTAACGCATTGACCGAACCGGGCTCCGGTCAAGCCACGGCAGCACAAAGAGAATCGCAATCGCAGCCCCCATTACGACAACCCCCCAGAACTGTGAGGACAGCCCCAACAGGTTGAAGGTGATCGCCCGCAGCATTGCGTAGAAGGGCGTAAAGTACCAGACAGGCGCGATGTGATCCGGCGTCTGCAGCGGATCCGCCTCCTGGAAGTTGGGCTTCTCAATGAAATAGCCACCCATTTCCGGGAAGTAGAAGACAACAACGGCGAACACGGCCAGAAAAACGGCTATCGGCACCAGGTCATGGACGGTGTAGTAGGGATGGAACGGAATACCGTCTTTTGGAATCCCGTTCTTATCCTTGTTCTTCTTGATGTCGACGCCATCCGGGTTGTTGGAGCCAACTTCGTGCAGCGCCAGGATGTGCAGGATCACCAGCCCGATCAGAACCATGGGAAGCGCCACAACGTGCAGCGCGAAGAACCGGTGCAGTGTTGCGCCCGAGATCAGGTAGTCGCCCCGGATCCACAGTGCCAGGTCTTCACCGATGCCGGGAATCGCGCTGAACAGGTTGATGATCACCTGCGCCCCCCAGTACGACATCTGGCCCCAGGGCAGGACATAGCCCATGAAGGCTTCCGCCATAAGGATCAGGTAGATCGCCATGCCGAAGATCCAGATCAGCTCACGCGGCTTCTGGTAGGACCCATACATGAGACCGCGGAACATATGCAGATACACCACGATGAAGAACATGGAGGCACCCGTGGAGTGCATATACCGCAAGAGCCAGCCGTAGTTCACGTCACGCATGATGTATTCCACGGAGGCGAACGCGCCCTCGGCGGTCGGCGTGTACATCATGGCGAGCCAGATGCCGGTCAGGAGCTGGTTCACCAGAACCAGCATCGAAAGAACGCCGAACGCATACCAGATATTGAAGTTCTTCGGCGCGTAGTACTTGCTCATGTGGCGCTCGAACGCGTCCACAATCGGCAGCCTATCATCGACCCACTGCATCAGTTTATTCATGCCGCATCCTCCGGATCGAGGCCAATGGCGATGGTCTGACCGTCATCCTCAAAACGGTATGGGGGAACCACCAGATTCTTGGGAGCGGGGACACCGGTGAAAACCCGACCCGCGAGGTCAAACTTGGAACCGTGGCAGGCACAGAAAAAGCCGCCGGGCCAATCTTCGCCCAGCCCCTCAGCGCCCTCAGTGGGCCGATAGCTAGGCGAACACCCCAGGTGCGTGCAGATGCCGACAACCACCAGGAATTCAGGCTTAATGGAACGATGATGGCCTTCGATGTAGGCCGGCTGTTGAGGCGCCTCTGACTCCGGATCTTCCAGGCGGTCCGAAATGCCATCAAGGTTCTCCAGCATCTCCGGTGATCGCCTCACGACCCACACCGGCTTGCCGCGCCACTCAACGGTTACCCGCTGACCAACGTCTATCTTGGAAATGTTCAACCTGCGTGGCGCCCCAGCGGCCTCGGCTTTGGCACTGGGCCACCACGAACTGACAAACGGCACCGCGGCTCCAACAGCCCCGACGCCACCAACAACCGTCGTTGCGCCCACCAGAAAGCGCCGCCGACCGTGGTTCACGTCGCCATTGTTCATACTGGCCTTCTCCCATTAAGCGTTCGCGTGCCGAGGAGGTCTTTCGGCACACTCGGTTGGCTCCTGATTCGGTCGCGATCAACCCGGATCAAAACGACCAAATGTTATTTAATTCAGTCACCGCTTACAAGTTTGCAACCTTCCTAAGCCCGACACAAAAAGGCCCGATCTGCAAATCGGGCCTTCAGGGGCTGCCGTCGGAGGCGGCTTAGCGCTTGGAGTACTGCGGCCGTTTGCGCGCCTTGCGAAGACCGACCTTCTTCCGTTCAACCGCGCGATCATCACGCGTGACGTAGCCGGCACGGCGCAGCGCCGGGCGCAGCGTGTCGTCATAATCCATCAACGCTCGCGTGAGACCATGACGGACCGCACCGGCCTGACCACTGGAACCACCACCGCTGACGGTGATCTTGATGTCGAACCGGTCTTCGGCCTCGGCAACCACCAGGGGCTGCTTGACGATCATCCGAAGGGTATCACGACCGAAGAACTGCTCCAGGGATTGCCCGTTCACTTCGATGTTGCCGCTGCCGGGCTTGATAAAGACCCGCGCGGAAGACGTCTTGCGACGACCGGTACCGTAGTTGTAAGTAGCTGACATAATCGCCTTCCGTTTAAATCTCGAGTTGCTGGGGCTGCTGTGCGGCGTGCGGATGCTCATCGCCAGCATAGACTTTGAGCTTCCGGAACATGGCACGGCCCAGCGGACCACGCGGCAGCATGCCCTTCACCGAATACTCGATGACGCGTTCGGGATGACGCTGGATCATCTCCTCGAAGTTCATCGAACGCAACCCACCCGGGTAACCGGTGTGGCGATAGTAGTGCTTCTGCGTACTCTTTCTACCCGTTACGCGCACTTTCTCCGCGTTGATGACCACAATGTAGTCGCCCGTGTCCACATGGGGTGTAAATTCCGGTTTATGCTTGCCCCGAAGACGACGGGCAATTTCCGTTGAAAGACGCCCCAGCGTCTTGTCAGCCGCATCCACCACGAACCAGTCGCGTGTAACGCTTTCCGGTTTTGCACTCTGAGTTTTCATGAATCCCGCCTTGAATCAATAAGCCATGACGCCACGTCCCGCCAGGGCCGCGACGTGTAATCACAACCAGGTATCGAACGGGTCCGCATCGGGGCTGGGCTGCGGATCCCGCCAAAAGCCAGGTGCGGCATTATACCGGAGGACCCCCGCCCTGCAAACCCTAAACACCCAATCGGTGCCTAAACAACCGCCGGGTATTGAACAACAGCGCCTCCACGACGCTATCGCGGGGCTCCTCCCGAAGCGCACAAAGCGCATCCAGGATGCGGGGCAGATTCAGTGGCGAATTGCCCTCGCGCGGAACTCCTTCCGGGGGAAGCCCTGGCGCGTCTGTTTCCAGAACCAGGGCCTCAAGAGGCAGGCGGGCCATAACACGACACGTCTTCCGCGCTCGGGAATAGGTGATAACACCGCTCACCCCAATGAAAGCGCCCTGGCGTACCAGGGCTTTTGCCTGTTCCGGCGAACCGCTGAACCCATGCATCAGAAAAGGCAGTGTAAAACGGTGCTTTCGCAGCAGTGACAGTACCGTGTCATGAGTGCCCACACTATGAATCAGCAACGGTTGCCTGTAGCACTCAGCCAGCTCAATCTGGGCCTCAAAAATCCGCTTCTGCTGCTCCAGTGGCGCGCCCTGCTTCAGATCCAGGCCACACTCGCCGATCGCCACAACATTGTGGTTCGACCCCAGGAGCCGTTCCATATGCGCCAATGCCTCGTCCCCGAACCGGGCTGCCCACCACGGGTGGAGCCCTAGCCCGGGGGCCAGCATCGAATGGGTTCGGGCAAGCTCAAGAATCGCCTGCCAGCCTCCCGGCACCGTTCCCGGCACAACTAGCCGCTGGATACCTGTTTGCCAGCAATCAACCAGAAGCTGTTCCCGGATGCCTTCGAAGCAGGGGAAGTCAATATGGCAATGGGCATCAATCAGTCCGGGAACCGGGGCGTCAGCGCTCCTTGGTCTTGTGGAAGGCCACATCCGGATAACGCTCCTGCACCAGCTGGAGGTTGACCATGGTCGGGGCGATGTAGGTCAGGTTATCGCTACCATCCAACGCCAGATTGTCCTGGTTCTTGCGCTCGAACTCTTCAAGCTTCTTCGGATCCTCACAGGTGATCCAGCGCGCTGTCGCCACATTGATCGGCTCATAGACAGCATCCACACCATACTCGTTCTTGAGACGCGCCACCACCACGTCGAACTGCAGCGTACCCACGGCCCCCACGATCAGGTCATTATTCCGCACCGGCCTGAATACCTGCACCGCCCCTTCCTCGGAGAGCTGAATCAGTCCCTTCTGGAGCTGCTTGGCCTTCATCGGGTCACGCAGCTGGATCCGCCGGAACAACTCCGGCGCGAAGTTCGGAATGCCGGTAAAGCGGTCCTTTTCACCCTCGGTGAAAGTATCCCCAAGCTGGATGGTACCGTGATTGTGCAACCCGATGATGTCACCGGCGACCGCGTCATCTGCCCGGTCGCGGTCTCCTGCCATGAAGGTGAGCGCGTCACTGATCCGGACGTCCTTGCCAATACGGGCATGATGGATCTTCATGCCCTGCTGATAGCGCCCAGAAACAATCCTTAGAAACGCGATGCGATCCCGGTGCTTGGGATCCATGTTCGCCTGGATCTTGAAGACAAATCCGGAAAACCTATCCTCGGTCGCCTCGACCGTGCGCTGGGTCAGCTCCCGGGGCTGAGGAGAGGGCGCCCATGTAACGAGGCCGTCCAGCATATGGTCGACACCAAAGTTCCCCAAAGCTGTACCAAAGTAGACCGGCGTAAGCTCGCCTCTGAGAAAGGCATTGAGATCGAACTCATGGGAAGCGCCTTTCACGAGCTCGATTTCCTCACGCAATGCCTCGGCATGGGTTCCGATCACCTCATCCAGCTCGGGATTATTCAGCCCTGCGATGACCCTGCTGTCCTGAATCCGGTGGCCCTGGCCGGACTCATACAGGATCACCTCGTCGCGAAGCAGGTGATAGACGCCCTGGAATTGCTTGCCCATCCCGATCGGCCATGTGATGGGGGCGCACGCTATGTTCAGAACGTCTTCAACCTCATCCATCAGCTCAACGGGATCCCGAACATCCCTGTCCAGCTTGTTCATGAAGGTGAGTATGGGCGTATCCCGCAAACGGGTGACTTCCATGAGCTTGATGGTCCGTTCTTCAACGCCTTTCGCGGCATCGATCACCATCAAGCAGGAATCCACCGCCGTGAGCGTCCGATAGGTATCCTCGGAGAAGTCCGCGTGGCCGGGTGTATCCAGCAGGTTCACCAGAGAATCGCCATAAGGGAACTGCATGACAGAGGTGGTCACGGAAATCCCGCGCTGTTTCTCCATCTCCATCCAGTCCGACTTTGCGTGCTGGCCGGACTTTTTGCCTTTGACCGTGCCCGCCCGTTGCAGGGCATTGCCAAACAGGAGGACTTTTTCGGTTATGGTTGTCTTACCCGCATCCGGGTGAGAAATGATGGCGAAGGTACGGCGTTTACGGACTTCCTCGGTTAGATCGCTCATGGCGTCGGGCCTGTTTCCTATCTGATACGCAACTGCGAAAGGATGGCGATTGTACCAGCTCAGTGATTGCTCGCACGAACCACAGCAAGCGAGAGCCCCATGACATGAGCGGCCTCGGTCCCCGTGGCGGTCCGGTAATAACCCGGGCGGGTGCCGCGATGTTCAAACCCTTCACTGGCATAAAGTTCACGGGCCGCACGGTTCGATTCGCGAACCTCAAGCGTCAGTGTGGCCACCCCTTCCCGTTGCATGGTTGCGAGCCAATACCGGAGGAGGCAACGCCCACCCCCATGACGCTGGAATTGACGGTGAATACAGATATTCATCAGGTGCCCTTCGCCCAGCATACGCCAATCGATCAGGAACCCCACAAGTTCCCCACCATACCAGGCGCCAAGAAACCGGTATTCAGGGCCAGTACAGGACAGGTACTGAGCTTCCGTCCAAGGGTACTCGGCGCTATCGCGTTCCAGTGCGATCATCGCCGCAACGTCCGAGGCATCCAGAGCCGTGATCTCGATCTGGTCCTGCGCCAAAGAGCGCCCCGTGAATCCGGCACTCATAGGCTCTTCTCCGCCTCCACGAGGGGTTTCAGGCGTTTCCAGAGGGTCGGCTTGGTGGCGGGATCGGATAGCAGATCTCCGAGCGTCTGTCTCGCTGACAGCGCCACGACATGCCCCTGACCTTGCAGGGAAGGAACCAACGCCTCATCAAGCACGTCGCCTAGAACCAGCCACTTGCCCGACGTCGACGCTCGGGCCAATCGGTCCACCACCCGGTCAAAGGCGTCCTCCTCACTACCCGGCAGCTCCGGATTTTCAAACGGCGGCCAACGCAGCGCTTCGCCCTCGCCCACGGGGCCGGCCTGTATCGCCTTCAGAATATTCCGTCCCAGCCGGTTCCGCGATTCATAGGGAAAGTCGCCTGTGACTGCCGCCATCAAGCTGAACCGTTGGCCATGCCAGATCATGGCATTAAAGGCCGTTTTGATGCCCTCAGCCTGATGATCGGAAGGGGTTGGGCCACTGTCTTCAACAACAGGAGACGCTGCCCCCTCTTCCCCGGATGACAGAGCTTCCCGCACCACTTCCAGGGACACCCCCTGGCTTCCACCATCCGCGATCGAGCGCGGGGGTTCACCCGAGCTATTGCTATCCGGTCGTTTAACAGCATCAGCAGGGTCGGAGGCTGCCGGCGGGCATTCGGGCGACGGAGCTGCGCCCGGCAGAGGCCAGCGTGCACACCACGGATCAATGCCCAGGGCGGTCAGGTAATAGCGGCGTAAACGTTCTTCCATGGAAGCCATTATACACACACAAAAAAAAGCCCCGACACGCGGAGTGACGGGGCTTGGGTGTAGGAGCCTGACGATGACCTACTCTCGCATGGGAGACCCACACTACCATCGGCGCTGAGTGGTTTCACTTCTGAGTTCGGCATGGGATCAGGTGGTTCCCACTCGCTGTGGTCGTCAGGCGAAAAGGCGGTGGCGAGCAATTGGTCTGATGTTGCGGGCACTGGCTCAAGGGTTGATCCGGAGCATGCGCTGGGGTGTTATATAGTCAAGCCTCACGAGCCATTAGTACCGGTTAGCTTAACGCCTTGCAGCGCTTCCACACCCGGCCTATCCACGTCCTGGTCTTGAACGGCTCTTGAGGGGCCTCGAGGGCCCGGGGAGATTTCATCTTGGAAGGGGCTTCCCGCTTAGATGCCTTCAGCGGTTATCCTGTCCGAACTTAGCTACCCGGCAGTGCCACTGGCGTGACAACCGGAACACCAGAGGTTCGTCCACTCCGGTCCTCTCGTACTAGGAGCAGCTTTCCTCAAATCTCCAACGTCCACGGCAGATAGGGACCGAACTGTCTCACGACGTTCTAAACCCAGCTCGCGTACCACTTTAAATGGCGAACAGCCATACCCTTGGGACCGGCTTCAGCCCCAGGATGTGATGAGCCGACATCGAGGTGCCAAACACCGCCGTCGATGTGAACTCTTGGGCGGTATCAGCCTGTTATCCCCGGAGTACCTTTTATCCGTTGAGCGATGGCCCTTCCATACAGAACCACCGGATCACTAAGACCTGCTTTCGCACCTGCTCGACGTGTAGGTCTCGCAGTCAAGCGGGCTTGTGCCTTTACACGAAGCGCACGATGTCCGACCGTGCTTAGCCCACCTTTGTGCTCCTCCGTTACGCTTTGGGAGGAGACCGCCCCAGTCAAACTACCCACCACACAGTGTCCTCGTCCCGGGTAACGGGACTGAGTTAGAACCTCAAACATGCCAGGCTGGTATTTCAAGGTTGGCTCCACGATGACTGGCGTCACCGTTTCGAAGCCTCCCAGCTATCCTACACAAGCATGCTCAAAGTCCACTGTGAAGCTATAGTAAAGGTTCACGGGGTCTTTCCGTCTGGCCGCGGATACACTGCATCTTAACAGCGATTTCAATTTCACTGAGTCTCGGGTAGAGACAGCGCCCCCATCGTTGCGCCATTCGTGCAGGTCGGAACTTACCCGACAAGGAATTTCGCTACCTTAGGACCGTTATAGTTACGGCCGCCGTTTACCGGGGCTTCGATCAAGGGCTTCGCCGGAGCTAACCCCATCAATTAACCTTCCGGCACCGGGCAGGCGTCACACCGTATACATCCTCTTTCGAGTTAGCACAGTGCTGTGTTTTTAGTAAACAGTCGTAGGGGCCTGGTATCTTCGACCGCCTCGCGCTCCGCCCGCAAGGGACATCACGCTAACGCGGCGTGCCTTCTCCCGAAGTTACGGCACCATTTTGCCTAGTTCCTTTACCCGAGTTCTCTCAAGCGCCTTGGGATTCTCACCCTGACCACCTGTGTTGGTTTGGGGTACGGTCTCACGCGAGCTGAAGCTTAGAGGCTTTTCCTGGAAGCATGGCATCAGTGGCTTCGCGCCCTTGGGCGCTCGTCGTCGCGTCTCGGCTTGCGGTGGTGGATTTGCCTGCCACCGCGGCCTACTCGCTTGAACCGGGACAACCGCTCGCCCGGCTCCACCTAGCCTTCTCCGTCCCCCCATCGCACTCACGCGAGGTACGGGAATATTAACCCGTTTCCCATCGACTACACCTTTCGGTCTCGTCTTAGGGGCCGACTCACCCTGCGCCGATTGGCGTTGCGCAGGAAACCTTGGTCATCCGGCGAGGAGGGTTTTCACCTCCTTAATCGTTACTCATGTCAGCATTCGCACTTGTGATACCTCCAGCCCACCTCTCGATGGACCTTCGCAGGCCTACACAACGCTCCTCTACCACGCCTAGAAGGCGTCCGCAGCTTCGGTGACCGGTTTAGCCCCGTTACATCTTCCGTGCAGGCCGACTCGACTAGTGAGCTATTACGCTTTCTTTAAAGGATGGCTGCTTCTAAGCCAACCTCCTAGCTGTCTGTGCCTTCCCACTCCGTTTCCCACTGAACCGGTACTTGGGGACCTTAGCTGGCGGTCTGGGTTGTTTCCCTCTTGAGCACGGACGTTAGCACCCATGCTCTGTCTCCCGTGATTGCACTTGGCGGTATTCGGAGTTTGCAAGGGGTTGGTAAGCCGAGATGGCCCCCGAGCCCAAACAGTGCTCTACCCCCGCCAGTGATACACGAGGCACTACCAAAATAGCTTTCGAGGAGAACCAGCTATCTCCGGGCTTGATTAGCCTTTCACTCCGATCCACAGCTCATCCCCCCATTTTTCAACATAGGTGGGTTCGGGCCTCCAGTCGGTGTTACCCGACCTTCACCCTGGCCATGGATAGATCGCCCGGTTTCGGGTCTACTCCCAGCGACTGTGTTCGCCCATTTAAGACTCGGTTTCCCTGCGGCTCCCCTAGACGGTTAACCTTGCCACTGAAAGTAAGTCGCTGACCCATTATACAAAAGGTACGCGGTCACACCCCGGAGGGTGCTCCCACTGCTTGTACGCAAACGGTTTCAGGGTCTATTTCACTCCCCTCACAGGGGTTCTTTTCGCCTTTCCCTCACGGTACTGGTTCACTATCGGTCAGTCAGGAGTATTTAGCCTTGGAGGATGGTCCCCCCGTATTCAGACAGGTTTCCACGGTCCCCGTCCTACTCGATTTCACTGGAAGGCGCGTTTCGTGTACGAGACTATCACTCTCTATGGTGTGACTTTCCAGACACTTCCACTACCCACCAACCAGCTTAAGGGCTAATCCCCGTTCGCTCGTCACTACTTAGGGAATCTCGGTTGATTTCTTTTCCTCCGGGTACTTAGATATTTCAGTTCCCCGGGTTCGCCTCGAGTGCCTATGTATTGAGCACCCGATACCTGACCGAAGCCAGGTGGGTTTCCCCATTCGGAGATCGCCGGATCGAAGCTTGTTTGCCAGCTCCCCGACGCTTTTCGCAGGCTGCCACGTCCTTCATCGCCTCTGACTGCCAAGGCATCCACCGTTTGCGCTTATTCGCTTGACTATATAACCCGCAGCGCACGCTCGAGGTGCGCGCAGGCTACTGCCATTACGCCGGATTCAACGCTTGAGTCAGTGCCATGATCGCGATTGACGCTCAACCACACCGCCACGATTCCAACGGAATCGCTGTGGTGTCATCAAACGGTCATCGCCATCGATGAACATCAGACTTATTCAATTGCTAGCCACTTTGTTAAAGAGCATTGTGATGCGGAATCACAGATCAGTTTTCTCGGTGAAAAAACTCATCTTTGACCCCGTCGCACGCCATCTGGCGCGAAACTGGTGGAGCCGAGGAGAATCGAACTCCTGACCTCCTGCGTGCAAGGCAGGCGCTCTCCCAACTGAGCTACGGCCCCCGCTTGATGGTCTCAGACCGCCCACTGGTGGGCGATTCTGGTGGGTCTGGGTGGACTTGAACCACCGACCTCACCCTTATCAGGGGTGCGCTCTGACCAACTGAGCTACAGACCCAAACACCGCAAGGGCTTTACCCCTTCTCCGGGCCCAGCCCAGAACTTCATGCTCTTTACAACGGGTCAGATTATTTGTTGTGGACACTGGCGTGGCGCCGGTGTGTCGATAAGGAGGTGATCCAGCCGCAGGTTCCCCTACGGCTACCTTGTTACGACTTCACCCCAGTCGTGAACCACACCGTGGCGATCGTCCTCCCGAAGGTTAGACTAACCGCTTCTGGTGCAGTCCACTCCCATGGTGTGACGGGCGGTGTGTACAAGGCCCGGGAACGTATTCACCGCAGCATTCTGATCTGCGATTACTAGCGATTCCGACTTCACGGAGTCGAGTTGCAGACTCCGATCCGGACTGAGAGACGCTTTAAGGGATTCGCTTGCGCTCGCGCACTTGCTGCCCTCTGTACGCCCCATTGTAGCACGTGTGTAGCCCTGGCCGTAAGGGCCATGATGACCTGACGTCATCCCCACCTTCCTCCGGTTTGTCACCGGCAGTCTCCCCAGAGTGCCCACCCGAAGTGCTGGTAACTGAGGACAAGGGTTGCGCTCGTTACGGGACTTAACCCAACATCTCACGACACGAGCTGACGACGGCCATGCAGCACCTGTCACTGCGCTCCCGAAGGCACCAAGCTATCTCTAGCAAGTTCGCAGGATGTCAAGACCAGGTAAGGTTCTTCGCGTTGCGTCGAATTAAACCACATGCTCCACCGCTTGTGCGGGCCCCCGTCAATTCATTTGAGTTTTAACCTTGCGGCCGTACTCCCCAGGCGGAGAACTTATCGCGTTAGCTGCGTCACTAAGGCTCTAATAGCCCCAACGACTAGTTCTCAACGTTTACAGCGTGGACTACCAGGGTATCTAATCCTGTTTGCTACCCACGCTTTCGCACCTCAGCGTCAGTGTCAGCCCAGGCAGTCGCCTTCGCCACTGGTGTTCCTCCCGATATCTACGCATTTCACCGCTACACCGGGAATTCCACTGCCCTCTGCTGCACTCTAGCCTGATAGTTCGGATTGCAATTCCCAGGTTGAGCCCGGGGCTTTCACAACCCGCTTATCAAACCGCCTACGCGCCCTTTACGCCCAGTAATTCCGATTAACGCTTGCACCCTCCGTATTACCGCGGCTGCTGGCACGGAGTTAGCCGGTGCTTCTTCTGCAGGTAACGTCAACACTGGCCGGTATTAGCGACCAGCTTTTCCTCCCTGCTGAAAGTGCTTTACAACCCAAAGGCCTTCTTCACACACGCGGCATGGCTGGATCAGGGTTGCCCCCATTGTCCAATATTCCCCACTGCTGCCTCCCGTAGGAGTCCGGGCCGTGTCTCAGTCCCGGTGTGGCTGATCATCCTCTCAGACCAGCTACGGATCGTCGCCTTGGTAAGCCGTTACCTCACCAACAAACTAATCCGACATGGGCCCATCCAATAGCGCGAGCCGGAGCCCGCTTTCCCCCTCAGGGCGTATGCGGTATTAATCCGGGTTTCCCCGGGCTATCCCCCACTACTGGGTAAGTTCCCATGCATTACTCACCCGTCCGCCGCTCGCCAGCACCCCGGAGGGCCTGCTGCCGCTCGACTTGCATGTGTTAGGCCTGCCGCCAGCGTTCAATCTGAGCCATGATCAAACTCTTCAGTTTAAATCATCCGATGCCAATGGCATCTTATACAAGCTCAAAGACCGCACTCGAATCAACGAGCACTGACTTTGATAATCGTCACCGACTACCACAGCCAGCGCCCACACAAATAATCTGACCCACTTGTTAAAGAACCTCAGAAGGCGTTAAGCCCCTGATCGAGAAACCAAAATTCTAAAGCATTTCAGTTTCTTGTCAATCCCCGAAGCAACCTCTCTTTGCCGCCCCAGCGCCTGTCAGCGCCGCCTCGCGGCCCGGTTGCCCCGAAAGAGATGCGTATTTTACAGCCTCAGCCGATGGCGTCAACAAGTGATTTCAAACCCGTTTCCGCCGTTAACGCATCCCCGCTTCCTTGCGACTCTGCCGGGACTCATCAAGCGGGACCGCCGCAGCCTGTCGCCGCCGCCGGCCCCCTTTGCCCCGAAAGAGATGCGCATAATACACCCTGAGAGCGTGACGTCAACAGGGCCACACTCTCCAGGCCCAATGCCTCGTTGTCTCAGCCCTGGCGCTGTCCCTTTTTACGGAACAAGCGACGCCAGACCCAGAAAAGCGGACCTGATAAAGTATAGACCAGAAACGCGAGGAACAATATGACGGGCGGCTCGATCGCCACCACGGCGAACGCCAGAACCACCAACAGAATCGCGGCGAACGGCACCCGCCCTTTGAGGTCCAGATCCTTGCCACTGTAGTACAGCACGTTGCTGACCATCAGCGTTCCGGCTCCGGCCACCAGAACCACCGCCAGGGCATTGAGCCACCAACCTGAATCAAACTCATGGAAACACCAGACCATGCCGGCAACAACAGCTGCCGCCGACGGGCTGGGTAGCCCCACAAAGTAGCGTTTGTCCACGGACCCGATCTGGGTATTAAAGCGGGCCAGCCTGAGCGCCGACCCCGCTACATAGATGAAGGTGACAATCCAGCCCAGCTTATCCAGGCCATTCAAGGCCCAGAAAAAAGCAACCAGCCCCGGCGCAACACCAAAGGCCACCATATCGGCCAGACTGTCATACTCTTCACCAAACCGGCTCTGGGTGTTGGTCAACCGTGCGACACGGCCATCCAGGCCGTCCAGAACCATGGAGACGAAGATCGCGATGGAAGCCATCGCAAAATCACTGTTGGAGGCCGCCACGATGGCATAGAACCCGGAGAACAGGGACGCCGTGGTAAACAGGTTGGGTAACAGGTAGATCCCGCGCTTGCGCACGCGGGAGCCACCCACAACCTCCTCTTCCACCACTTCGGCGCCTTCTATCTCCTCCTCGCCGGACTCAGCCGACGCTGATACCCCCTCTTCGGATTCCGCCATCAGACTGACGCTCCTCTCAATACGGCCCGACGCTCCAACACTGCCTTACTCGTTTCCGACAAGACGGCTCTTCTGCAGCCACGGCATCATGCCACGCAGCCGATCACCCACCTCGGTAATCTGATGCTGCTCGGCAATCCGGCGCTTGGCCTTGAGTGTGGGCTGCCCCGCCTGATTCTCAAGGATGAATTCACGCGCGAACTCACCACTCTGGATCTCGGACAGGCACTCTTTCATGCGCTGCTTGGTCTCATCGGTGATGATGCGCGGACCACGGGTCACGTCGCCGTATTCCGCGGTATTGGAGATGGAGTAGCGCATGTCCGCAATGCCGCCCTGATAGAGCAGGTCCACGATCAGTTTGAGCTCGTGCAGGCATTCGAAGTACGCCATTTCCGGGGCATAGCCCGCTTCCACCAGTGTCTCGAAACCGGCCTGGATGAGTGCACTGGTACCACCGCACAGCACCATCTGCTCACCGAACAAATCGGTTTCCGTCTCTTCCTGGAAGCTGGTCTCGATGATGCCGGCACGGCCACCGCCGTTAGCAGACGCATAGGACAGGGCGGTGTCCTTGGCGTTGCCCGTGGCATCCTGCTTAACCGCGATCAGCGAGGGCACACCGCTGCCGTCAACATACTGGCTGCGAACCGTATGGCCGGGGCCCTTGGGGGCGATCATGATCACGTCCAGATCCGCCCGGGGCTCGATCTGGTTGTAATGGATGTTGAAGCCGTGAGCGAATGCCAGCGCGGCGCCCTTGCCAATGTTCGGCTCCACCTGCTGCTCGTACAGCGCCTTCTGGTGCTCGTCCGGGGTCAGGATCATGACCACGTCGGCGCCATTCACGGCATCCTCAATCGTCTGGACCTTCAGGCCGGCTTCCTCAGCCTTCTTCCAGGAGGAAGAGCCCTGACGCAGTCCGACAACCACATTGCTGACGCCGGATTCCTTCAGGTTGTTGGCATGGGCGTGCCCCTGTGAGCCATAACCGATGATGGCCACTTTCATGCCCTGAATGATCGAAAGATCACAGTCTTTATCGTAGTAGACCTGCATTACGTTCCCCTGTTCAGAGTGTCGTTAAGGTTTAAACCAGTGATTCAATTCAGAGAGACAGTACTTTCTCACCGCGAGCGATGCCGGACACGCCGGAGCGCACCACCTCCAGAACGCCCATGGTGCCGACCGCCTGAATGAAGGCGTCCAGCTTCTCACCGTCGCCGGTCAGCTGTACCGTGTACACGGTGCTGGTGACATCCACGATCTGGCCACGGAAGATGTCGACGGTGCGCTTGATCTCAGCCCGCTGGGCACCAGTGGCACGCAACTTGATCAGCATCAGTTCACGCTCCACGTGACTGCCCTCGGTGAGGTCAACCAGCTTGACCACCTCAACCAGCTTGTTGAGCTGTTTGGTGATCTGCTCAATCACCTTATCCGAGCCCTCGGTGGTCAGCGTCAGCCGCGACAGCGTCGGATCTTCCGTTGGCGCTACCGCCAGACTTTCAATGTTGTAGTTGCGCTGGGAAAACAGCCCGACCACGCGCGAGAGGGCACCGGGTTCGTTCTCCATCAGGATCGAAATGATTCGCCGCATGGTATCAGACCCTCTCTGTCTTGCTGAGCCACATGTCCTTCATCGAGCCCCCGGCTACCTGCATCGGGTAGACGTGCTCGTAGGGGTCCACGTAGATGTCGACGAACACGAGCTGATCCTTCATGGCAAAGGCTTTCTCGAGAACGGGCTCAAGATCCTCGCGACGGGTCACCGTGAACGCCACATGCCCATAGGCTTCAAAGAGCTTCTCGAAGTTGGGCAGCGACTCCATGTAGGAATGGGCGTAGCGGGACTCGTAGTTCATGTCCTGCCACTGCTTGACCATGCCCAGCGCCTGGTTGTTCAGGTTAATGATCTTCACCGGCAGATGGTATTGCTTACAGGTGGACAGCTCCTGAATGTTCATCTGGATGCTGCCCTCGCCGGTGACACACACCACCTCTTCCTCAGGCATGTGCAGCTTGATGCCCATGGCCGCCGGGAACCCGAAGCCCATGGTGCCCAGGCCGCCGGAGTTGATCCAGCGGTTGGGTTGATCAAACGGATAGAACTGGGCAGCAAACATCTGGTGCTGCCCAACGTCCGAGGTGACGTAAGCCTGGCCATTGGTGACCCGATAAAGCGCTTCGACAGCCTCCTGCGGCATGATGTTGTCGCCGTTGCGCTCGTAATGGTAGCGGGGCCTGTAGTTGCCCCACTCCCGGATCTGCTTCCACCAGGCCTCCAGCGCCTCCTGGTCCGGCTTTTCCTCACTCTCGCGAACCAGCGTGAGCATTTCATCAAGCACCGAGTCCACGGGCCCGACAATGGGGACATCGGCCTGCACGGTCTTGGAAATGGAAGCCGGATCAATGTCCACATGAACAACCCGGGCGCCAGGACAGAATTTATCCGTGGCGTTGGTAACGCGATCGTCAAAACGAGCGCCGATGGCCACCACCAGATCTGAGTGATGCATGGCCATGTTGGACTCATAGCTGCCGTGCATCCCCAGCCAACCCAGCGACTGGGGATCGGTGGCCGGGAACCCGCCCAGCCCCATGATGGTATTGGTCACCGGGAAGCCCAGTTCATGGGCGAGATCCGTCAACTGTTGCGAGGCCTGGCCCAGCACCACGCCCCCGCCGGCGTAGAGGATCGGCCGGCGGGCACTCATCATCATGTCCACAGCCCGACGGATCTGGCCTGCATGGCCGCGCACTGCCGGGTTATAGGAGCGCATGCTGACCTTTTCCGGGTACTGGTACTCAAACCGCCCGTTGGGAGCCGTCATGTCCTTGGGAATATCAATGACCACCGGGCCAGGACGACCGCTATTGGCCAGATAGAACGCCTTCTTCACGAGCGTGGGAATCTCGGACGGGTGGCGGACCGTCATATTGTGCTTCACGATCGGCCGTGACACGCCAATCATGTCCGTTTCCTGGAAGGCATCTTCACCG
This sequence comes from Halomonadaceae bacterium KBTZ08, assembly GCA_048013405.1. GTDB lineage: Bacteria > Pseudomonadota > Gammaproteobacteria > Pseudomonadales > Oleiphilaceae > Halospina. Next base: position 3,228,111 of record CP182108.1, on the reverse strand, counting down.
ATCAGGTGAGAAGCGACCTGCCCACAGAGCACCACCATCGGAATGGAGTCCATGGAAGCGGTCGCGATACCGGTTATGGTATTGGTGGCGCCCGGTCCGGACGTGACAAGCACCACGCCGGGCTCACCGGTAGCACGCGCATAACCATCCGCCATATGGGTGGCGGCCTGCTCATGACGTACAAGGATATGTTTGACATCATCCTGACGGAAAAGCGCATCGTAGATGTGCAGCGCTGCCCCGCCGGGGTAACCGTAGATGTATTCAACGCCCTGGTCCTTCAAGGACCGGACGAGCATTTCGGCACCAGACAGTAGTTCCACGTTGGATCACCCTCTTACAGCAATCAATGTTCAATATCTCTTACACTGCCCGTGCCCTGGAGAAACCGCTTCTTGTGAAAGCTGAATCGGGCTCTGTTCCACACCGCCCCATGAGAAGGTTGGCTCCGGGGCAACTGCACCCTGAGGGTAAAGGTGTACAGTGGGTTGAATGGTGTGGATGCCGAGGAATTACACTACCGGGATTGCCGCCATGCAATTCAACCGCGTACAGGCACGGTCAATTCTGACAGGGTGTGCCGGAGTGTCAACCGTAAGACCCTGCGTGACGGCACATTTTGCGATCACCCTGTGATGGGCTAGATTCAAACCAATACTGACTTATACAACGGAGATTTATGATGCACATCGTGCGCCACCTCACCCTGTTCATCGCGCTCCTCATTGCGCTGCCGGCCAGCGCCGAGATTTACCGCTGGACTGACGACAACGGTGAAACCCATTTCGGCTCCACACCACCCACGGGCGTCGATGCGCAACCGGTCTCCGCGACGACCACCAACGCCATCAGCAACGCCAACGCGCCATTGGAAGGCGGCAAGGACGGCAAGGCAGACGCGCAGCCGCAAAACGCCTCGGATGAAACCGGCGACCAACAGGAAAACAGCGAAGAAATGGAAAAACAGAGGCAGGCGAAACGCGAAGAGAACTGCAAGAAGACCCAGAAAGCCCTGAAAACCCTCAAGAACAACGCCCGCGTTCAGGTCAAGGAAGACGGCAAGCGCCGCTTCCTCTCCCCGAAGGAAAAGGAAGCGAAACGCAAAGAGTATGAACAACTCCGGGACAAGTACTGCGACTGAGGCAGAAGCCTCAGGTCACAGTGAAGCGGAAGGCATCGCCTTCCACATCCGCCCGGATGGTGCTTTCTGACGGGAACTCGCCTTCCAGCAGCTTCTGGGACAGCGGGTTCTCGATGTAACGCTGGATGGCCCGCTTGAGCGGCCGTGCCCCGTAGACCGGATCGTAGCCCACACCAGCGATTTTCTTCATGGCCTCGTCGGACAGCGTCAGGCTCAGCTCCTGCTCGGCCAGGCGCTCGTTGAGCTGATCGACCTGGATCTGCGCAATGCCCTCGATCTGCTCCTCGTCCAGCGGATGGAAGACCACAACGTCATCAACACGGTTGATGAATTCAGGCCGGAAGTGACTGCCGACCACGTCCATCACGGAGCGCTTCATCTGCTCGTACTGACCTTCGCCGGCCATGGTCTGGATGATGTCCGAGCCCAGGTTGGACGTCATCACCACCACGGTGTTGCGGAAATCCACCGTGCGGCCCTGGCCGTCGGTCAGGCGCCCATCATCCAGCACTTGCAGCAGGATGTTGAACACATCCCCGTGGGCCTTCTCGACTTCATCAAGCAGCAATACTGAATAGGGCCGGCGCCGCACCGCTTCCGTCAGGTAGCCGCCCTGCTCATAGCCAACATAGCCCGGCGGCGCACCAATCAAACGCGCCACGGAGTGCTTCTCCATGAACTCGGACATATCGATGCGCACCATGGCTTCCTCGGTATCGAACAGGAAGTTCGCCAGCGCCTTGCACAGCTCCGTCTTGCCGACACCAGTGGGGCCAAGGAACAGGAACGAACCGTTCGGTCGATGGGGATCCGAAAGCCCGGCACGGGAACGCCGCACTGCGTTCGACACCGCACTGATGGCCTCGTCCTGGCCGATCACGCGCTCGTGAAGGCTGTCCTCCATGCGCAGCAGCTTGTCCTTTTCCCCTTCCAGCATCTTGGACACCGGAATCCCGGTCCACTTGGAGATGACTTCCGCGATCTCCTCATCGGTCACGCGGTTGCGCAGCAGCTGCATCTCCATCATCTCGGCCTGGCTGGCCATGTCCAGCTGGCGCTCCAGCTCCGGAATCTGACCATACTGGATCTCGGACATGCGCTGGAGATCACCGGTGCGCCGGGCGTTGTCCAGCTCGATGCGGGCCTCTTCCAGCTGCTCCTTCACCTTCTGGGCACCGTGGAGCGAGGCCTTCTCAGTGTTCCAGACCTCCTCAAGATCCGCATACTGCTTCTCAAGGTCCTCGATCTGCTCGGACAACTCATCCAGGCGCTTCTTGGAGGCCTCGTCCTTCTCCTTCTTGAGCGCCTCGCGTTCAATCTTGAGCTGGATCAGGCGCCGTTCCAGCCGGTCCAGGGATTCCGGTTTCGAGTCCATCTCGATCCGAATCTGGCTGGCCGCCTCATCCACCAGGTCGATGGCCTTGTCCGGCAGCTTGCGGTCCGTGATGTAACGGTTGGACAGCTTCGCCGCCGCGATGATGGCGCCGTCGGTGACCTCCACTCCGTGGTGGACTTCGTAACGCTCCTTGAGCCCGCGCAGTATGGCAATGGTATCTTCCTCGGTGGGCTCGTCGACCATCACCTTCTGGAAGCGACGTTCCAGGGCCGCATCCTTCTCGATGTTCTCGCGGTACTCATCCAGTGTGGTCGCCCCCACACAGTGCAGCTCACCCCGCGCCAATGCCGGCTTGAGCATGTTGCCGGCATCCATGGAGCCCTCGGTCTTGCCAGCGCCGACCATGGTGTGGAGCTCGTCAATGAACAGGATGACCTGCCCTTCTTCCTTGCCGAGCTCGTTCAGCACGGCCTTCAGGCGCTCCTCAAAATCACCGCGGTACTTGGCGCCCGCCAGCAGGGCCCCCAGGTCCAGCGCCAGTACACGCTTGTCCTTGAGGCCATCCGGCACCTCGCCGTCGACAATCCGCTGGGCGAGCCCTTCAATGATGGCGGTCTTGCCCACGCCCGGGTCCCCGATCAGCACAGGGTTGTTCTTCTGACGGCGCTGCAGCACCTGGATGGTCCGCCGGATCTCATCATCCCGGCCGATCACCGGATCCAGCTTACCGTCGCGGGCACGGGCGGTAAGGTCCGAGGTGTATTTATCCAGCGCTTCACGGTTCTCCTCGGCCGACGGATCATCCACGGTCTCGCCACCACGCATGCTCTCAATGGCCTGGGCCATGGCATCCCTGGTAACACCGAACTCCTTGAACAGCTTGCCCAGAGGGCCTTTATCCTCCGTTGCTGCAAGCAGAAAAAGTTCGCTGGAGATGTAGCCATCGCCACGCTGCTGGGCATGCTTGTCCGCCATGTTGAGCAGGCGCCCCAGCTCCTGCCCCATCTGGACATCCCCCTGGTTGTCCTTGACGCGCGCCAGGTTATCGATGCCATCGACCACCGACTGGCGGAACCGGTTCGGGTCCACACTCAGCTGCTGGAGCAGCCCGCGGGTACCGCCGTCTTTCTGGTCAAGCAACGCCTGCATCAGGTGCAGTGGCTCAACGGTGTTATTGTCGTTCCCAACCGCCAGCGACTGGGCATCCGCCAGCGCGTTCTGGAGCCGGCTTGTCATCTTGTCAATTCGCATGGATTCTTCCCTCACTTTTCATGCAACCGGGTGACGGGCTCACCCCGGATTGCTCATCTTGGCTTTGTGGGGAGATATTGGGGCTTTTGCCGGCTCTTCAAGCGCTGTCAAGCCAGATAAGCGACGCCATACGGCCGGTGACCCCGTCACGCCGGTGGGAAAAGAAATCCGCCTCATCCGAGAAGGTGCAGGCACAGCCGCCGAAAACACGCGTGATGCCCGCTGCTTCCAGCCGCTGCCGGGCAAGCCCATAGAGATCCGCGTACCAGCTTTCACCCAGCGAGGACGCGCGTCTGAAGTGGAACGCCGCATCCGGGTCATCCGCCGTGAAAGCGGCACGGACCTCGTCGCCCACCTCAAAGGCGGAGGGCCCAATCGCCGGCCCCAGGTACGCCAGAACCCGCGCCGGGTCGGGGAAAACCGCCAGCGTCGCCTCCAGCACACCCGCCGCCAGCCCCCGCCAGCCCGCATGGGCCACGGCGACCCGGCAGGCCTCGTCGTCGCAGAACAGCACCGGCAGGCAATCGGCGGTCATGACAACACAGGCCTGGCCCGACTGGTCTGTCCAGGCCGCATCGGCCACTGGTGAGGCTTCCATCGCGGGCACCCGCAACACGCGGTTGCCATGAACCTGTTCAAGCCAGTGACAGGCATCCGGAGCCAACCCACTGATCCGCGCCAGTTTATCGCGGTTCGCCTGGACGGCCTCGGGGTCGTCATGGACATGGAAGGCGAGGTTGAAACTGCGCCAGGCGCCATCGCTGAAACCACCACGGCGCGTTGTAACCAGGGCCCGAACCCCGGAGGGCGCGGGCCATTCCGGAACGAAGGCACTCTCACCAGGAGCCGGCATCATCACAACGACCGCCTCTCGGAAAAATCGGCCAGGGCGCCCAGAAGCTGCTGCAGGTCCGCCGGCAATGGCGCCTCCCACTCACAGAACGCGTCCGTCGCAGGATGGGCCAGCTCAAGACGGGCCGCGTGCAGGGCCTGGCGCCGGAACCCATCCAGTACGGCGCGCAACTCGGCATCCGTTCCCTTCGGGTACCGCATCCGGTTTCCATAAACCGGGTCCCCCAGAAGTGGATGATTGATGTGCGCCATATGCACCCGGATCTGGTGGGTCCGGCCACTTTCCAGCTGGCACCGGATATGACTGAACCCGCCGAGGCGACGCTCCAGCCGGTAATGGGTAACGGCGGGGCGGCCGTCGGGGACGACCGCCATTTTCTTGCGCTGCTTCGGGTGGCGCCCAATGGGCTCATCGATGCGTCCGCCGCCGGTCAGTTCACCCACGCACACAGCTTGATACTCACGCCCCATGCGCCGTTCCTGGAGCTGCTCCACCAGCGAGGTGTGGGCCTCCAGGCTGCGGGCCACGACCATGATGCCGCTGGTGTCCTTGTCCAGCCGGTGCACAATCCCCGCCCTCGGAATGCGCTCCAGCTCCGGGGCATGGTTGAGAAGCGCGTTAACCAGGGTTCCGGCCTCATGCCCCGCCGCAGGATGGACAACCAGGCCCGCTGGCTTGTTCACCACGATCAGATGCTCATCTTCATGGATGATATCAAGCTCAATGGCCTCCGCCTCCCAGCTCACTTCCGCTACGGGCGCGGCAGCCACCTCTACCTGGTCATCCACCAACACCCGGTCCCGGGGCCGGCGTTTCTCCCCATTAACCGTCAACTCGCCCGAGCGTACCCATCCCTGGATGCGCGAGCGGGAATGCTCCGGCATCAGCTGCGCAACAGCCTGGTCCAGCCGCTGGTCGCTGAGCTCCGGCGGTACGCTGAAGCTTGTTTCAATACGCTCTGTGCCGCTTGTCATCAAATGCGCCGTCCTGCCCTCTGCTGGTTCCGAATCATGATCCCGACCGTTACAATGGCCGTCAACTCACAGCCTTCCCAACCACAGTATACAGGTAATCGCATGACGCGACGGGTTACACCCCACAATGCCCAGGGCACTCGCCCCCACACTGGCGCCAGAGTCATTGGCTGCGTGCTTGCCACGGTACTGCTCACCGGCTGCGCCAGTACCAGCGAGGATGAAACCCTGCCCCAGGAAAAGTACTACGAGCAGGCTCGCAGCTCCATGAACGCCGGCAACTTCGAGTCCGCCCAGCAGAACCTGGAGGCATTGGAAACCTACTACCCGTTCGGCCGGTATGCGGAACAGGCCCAGCTCGACCTGATCTATGCCCGTTACCAGAACCTGGACCTCCAGGGCGCGCGGAGCGCCGCCGACCGTTTCCTGCGGCTCAACCCCCAGAGCGAGAACGCGGATTACGCCCTCTACATGCGGGGCATCGCCTCCTATTACATGGACCTTGGCCTTGGGGCCCGCTACTTCCCCATCGAAGTGGAAGCCCGGGACCCTGGCCAGCAACGCCAGGCCTTTAAGGACTTCTCCCAGCTGGTCAACCGCTACCCAGACAGTGATTACGCGGCGGACGCCCGCCAGCGCATGATCGCCATCCGCAACCGGATGGCCGGGAAAGAGCTTGCAGCGGCGGAATACTACATTAAGCGGGAGGCCTATATTGCGGCCCTGAATCGCGCCCGCACCGTGGTGGAGGATTACAGCAGGACACCGGCGGCGGAAGAAGCCCTGATGATCATGGCGGAGATGTACGCACGCCTGGGGCTCGACCAGGAGCGCGCGGACACGGTGCGCGTACTGGCGCAGAACTTCCCGGAATCACCAGCGCTGGATGACAATGGGCAGTTCATACGCCAGAGCTTTGGCATCCAGGACCGCTCCCTGGCCAGCGTGCTGACCTTCGGGCTTCTCGGCGGCCCGAAAGAGGCCAGGTAGCGGGCGTCAGCCGCCCGCCTGCCAGCGGTTGGTGATCGGGTAACGCCGGTCCCGCCCAAAGCCCCGCCTTGTGATGCGGGTACCAATGGGGGCCTGGCGGCGCTTGTACTCGTTAACGTCCACCAGCCGGACGGCCCGCCAAACCTCATCCCGATCATACCCCTCGGCAATAATGGCCTCAGCGCCGACCTCCTCTTCAACATACAACGCCAGGATCCGGTCCAGAACCTCATAGGGCGGCAGGCTGTCCTCGTCCTTCTGGTCCGGCGCCAATTCAGCCGAGGGGGGACGATCAATGATGCGCTGGGGAATCACGGCTTCATGGTGGTTGCGCCAACGTGAGAGCTGGTATACCAGCGTCTTGGACACATCCTTGAGCACACTGAAGCCGCCGGCCATGTCGCCGTAAAGGGTGGAATACCCCACCGCCAGCTCGCTCTTGTTGCCCGTGGTCAGTACCAGGCTGCCGAACTTGTTGGACAGGCTCATCAACAGCATGCCGCGGATCCGGGCCTGCAGGTTTTCCTCAGTGGTATCCACGCCCCTGTTGCCAAAGGGGGCGGCCAGCGTATCCATGAAGGCATCGTAGATGGATTCGATGGAGAGGACCCGGTACTCAACGCCCAGCCCATGCGCCATGCGCTCCGCATCCTCCAGGCTCATGCTGGAGGTGTAGCGGAAGGGCATCATCACCGCGGAGACGCGGTCCGCCCCCAGTGCGTCCACGGCCACCGCCAGTGTCAGGGCGGAATCGATGCCGCCGGACAGCCCCAGCACCGCTGTCGGAAAACCATTCTTGCGCATATAATCCCGCAAGCCCACACACAGGGCCTGATAGGCCACCGCCTCTTCACCGACTTCCGGTTGCCCCGCCGTCGCCTCAACCCCTCCATCATGGTTCACATGCACCGGGTGCAGGACCTGCTCAAAGCGTGGGGCCCGGGTGCATTCACGCCCCTGGGCATCAAAGGCCAGCGAGCCCCCATCAAAAACCAGCTCATCCTGCCCCCCGACGAGGTTGACATAGACAATCCCCAACCCATGGGACCGGGCCAGCGTTGCCAGCCGCTCCCGCCGCTCCGATTGGCGGTCCCAGTGGTAGGGGGAGGCATTGAGGTTGATCAGCAGGCGGGCGCCCTTTCCGGCGGCAGCGGCAACAGGCTGATCGTGCCAGATATCCTCACAGATGGTAACGGCCACGGGCAGCCCCCGCAGTTCAAAAACACACGTCTCAGTCCCGGGAAGGAACCAGCGCTTTTCGTCGAAAACATCCTGGTTGGGCAGATACTGCTTGACCGCCTCCCCCACCACCCGTCCGGCGTCCAGCACCATGGCCGCGTTGACCAGACCCTCATCCGTCGCCCGTGGGGCTCCGAAAATCAGGATAACCTCCGGCATGGCCTCAGCAATGGACTCGACAGCCTGCTCGACACCCGCCTGCAGATCAGGCCGAAGCAGGAGGTCCTCAGGCGGGTAGCCGGTCAGTGCCAGCTCCGGGAAAACCACGATATCCGCGCCATGCTCCTGGACCGCTTCCCGGGTCATGGCAAGCATGCCCTCGGCGTTACCCGGGATATCCCCGACCGTGGCGTTGAACTGGGCCATCAGGACCCGCAAACCGGCTGTCATTCCCCTATCTCCTGTCACCATAGGCATTGGAACGGTATTATAACCGCCTGAATCCATTTTGACGTTCCATCCAGAGGGAGTCCCCATGGAGGCGCCGCCACCGGCAGCAAGGCACGATCAGCGCGCCCGTCTGTTCCGGGTCTACAATTACTACCGGATCGTCATCAGCCTCCTCTTGGTGGCGCTGTTGCTGCTTGAAAGCGGGCTGGTCAGGACCCCCCTGTACAGCGAATGGCTCTTCCAGGCCACCGCGCTTCTCTACCTGGCCATGAACATTGGTACGGGCATGCTCATGCTGGCGGCCCACCGGCTCCGCGGTTGGCACATCACGGTCTCCATCCTGGCGGACCTGCTGATGATCCACCTGCTCGCCTTTTTCAGCGGCGGCATCAGCAGTGGCATTGTCAACCTGGGCATCATCAGCGTGGCGGCCGGCAATATCCTGATCCCGGGCCGGATCGGCATCTTCTACGCCGCACTTGCAACCCTGGCCTCCCTGCTCACGGCCGGCCTGCTGTTTACCCAGGGTCTATCCGGGGTTGATGACATCGTTCGCGCCGGTGTTATGGGCGGGATCTATTTCGCCGCCGCTTTCCTGCTCCAGAACATCACGCGCCGCCTCGCCTCCAGTGAACAGCTGGCTTCAGAACGGGCACGCAGCATCGAGGAACTGGAACACCTCAACCATCAGATCATACAGCGCATGCATACCGGCATCCTGGTGGCGGACCCCAATGGCGCCATCCGCATGGCCAACGCCGCCTCCGGCGAGCTGTTGCTGGGTGAGCGGGCGGCCGCCCCCTGGCTTCTCGACCTTCCCCCTGCGCTGAAGCAGCGCCTCGACCAGTGGCTTGAGAACCCCGGTGCGCGCACCCCACCGTTCCAGGCACGCCATGAAACCCCCAGTGTTCAGGCCAATTTCATGCGGCTGGAGCAGCCATTGGAACACCTGATCCTGATCTTTCTGGAAGACACCGGCAAAATCACCCAGCAGGCCCAGCAGATGAAACTGGCCTCACTGGGACGGCTTACCGCCGGCATCGCCCACGAGATCCGCAACCCCCTGGGGGCGATCAGCCACGCGGCCCAGCTCCTCGGTGAATCCCAAACGGCCGACAAGGGGGACCAGCGGATGGCGGGCATCATCCAGCGCCACAGTGAGCGGGTGAACGCCATCATTGAGAATGTGCTGGAGCTTTCCCGCCGGCGCAGTACCAGCGTCCGCCTGGTCGAGCTGGGCGAGTGGCTGGCGCATGTCATCAACGACTATCGCGAGTCCGTCCCGGACCCCGTACTGATTGACCTCAAGCTCTCAAGCGCGCCCGGCTCGGCACGCTTTGACCCCTCACAGCTGCAGCAGGCACTGACCAACCTGATCGATAACGGCCTACGTTACAGCCGCCAGCGTACCGGCGACGCCCAGCTCAGGGTGCGCACTGGTGTGACGGAGGACGGCCAGAGAGCCTATATTGATGTGCAGGACTATGGCCCGGGGATGGATGAAAGCCAGCAGGCCTCCCTGTTCGAGCCCTTTCATACCACAGAAAAGAACGGAACAGGCCTGGGGCTCTATCTGGCCCGGGAGCTCTGCGAGGCCAACCAGGCCCGGCTCTTCCTTCTGGCGAACAGTGGGGAAGGGTGCTGCTTCCGCATCACCTTTGCACATCCGGAGCGCCGGGCACTGGATGTTAGTGACTCGGGCGCCAACCTGACAGGGAATGAACCATGAGCGACTACAAGGCGTTGATCGTTGATGACGAACCGGACATCCGGGAACTGCTCGACATCACTCTCAGCCGCATGGCCATTGAGTGCACCACGGCCGCAACACTGGGCGAGGCGCGCGACCTGCTCGCCAGCCAGCCCTTCCACCTCTGCCTGACCGACATGAGTCTGCCGGATGGCAACGGCATCGACCTTGTGGAGTGGATGCAGAACCAGTATCCGGCAATACCGGTTGCCGTCATTACCGCCTACGGCTGCATGGACTCCGCCATAACGGCATTAAAGACCGGCGCGTTTGACTTTGTCTCCAAGCCCGTGGAGCTGCCGCGCCTGCGGGAACTGGTCGAGAGCGCGCTGCGGTTGCCCTCGGAAAGCGGCAACGATGAACCACCCGAAACCGCCCCCGAGGACGACGGCAAGCTCCTCGGCGAATCCCCACAGATCGAGGCGCTTAGGCGCCAGGCACGGAAGGTGGCGCGCAGCCAGGCGCCGGTCTACATCAGCGGGGAGTCCGGAAGCGGCAAGGAACTGGTCGCGCGCCTGATCCATGAGCACGGGCCCCGTCGTGACCACCCTTTTGTACCGGTCAACTGCGGCGCCATTCCCCAGGAATTGATGGAGAGCGAGTTCTTCGGCCACCGCAAGGGCAGCTTCACCGGCGCCACCGAGAACAAGGATGGCCTTTTCCAGGCCGCCCACCAGGGCACCCTTTTCCTGGACGAAGTAGCGGACCTGCCCATGCCCATGCAGGTCAAGCTGTTGCGCGCGATCCAGGAGAAGCGCATCCGCCCGGTAGGGGCCAAGGATGAAACCGCCGTGGATGTCCGACTGCTGAGCGCCACCCACCACAACCTGGCGGCATTGGTGGAAGAGGGCCTGTTCCGTCAGGACCTGTTCTACCGCATCAACGTGATTGAACTCAGGGTTCCCTCGCTGCGCGAACGCGCCACCGACATCCCGATCCTGGCCCGGCACATCCTCGGGCGCCTGGCACGGGACTATGACCTGCCACCGGCGCAACTCAGCGACAACGCCCTCACCGCGCTCCAGGCACACCCGTTCCCGGGAAACGTACGGGAGTTGGAGAACTGCCTGGAACGGGCCTTCACACTGAGTGAGGACGACGTGATCCACGCCGAGGACCTCCAGCTGGGAGGCGGCCCCTCAACAGCTGGGGATACCAGGGACAGCACGGACTTCCCCGACCCCGCCGAAAGCGGCATGGACCTGGAGTCTTACCTGGAATCCATTGAGCGCGCCACCCTTGAAAAAGCGCTGGAACAGACCGACGGCAACAAGACCGCCGCCGCCCGCCAGCTGGGGATCAGCTTCCGGGCCCTGCGGTATAAGCTCAAGAAACTGGGTATGGATTAACCAGCCGGCCCTCAGGACCAGGCCATTGCCCTTTCCTGTCCGAATTGTCTAGAATCGATGTATCCGGACACGGATTGAACGGATTCGACAAGAGGGACTTCAGGGATGGAACGCACGGAACGCGGTCTGACGCTGCTTGAGCTGGTCATTGTTCTGGTGGTTGTGGGCATTGTGGCCAGCATGGCGGTGCCGGGCTTTCAAAGCCTTATCGAGGACACCACCCGCCGGAGCCAGATGCAGAGCATGGTGGGGCTTTTCAACCTCGCCCGAATCCGGGCCGTCAGCGAAGCCACAATCGTAACCGTCTGCCCTCTGGATGGCAGCGACCAATGCACGGGCGATTGGCATCAGCCAGTGCACGTATTCGCCGACCCGGACAACCAGCGAGCGCTCGCCAATAATACCACCGTCTTCCGCGTTAGGAAGCCGGTCCAATCTGGCAGCTGGCGCGTGCACGTAGGCAATCGCGGCTATTTCCAGTACCGGCCCAATGGAATGGTCCGGGGCACGCTTGGCAACCTGACCTGGTGCCCAGAAAGCGGCAATGAGAAAAATGCCGGCCAGCTAATCGTCAATATGGGCGGCCGCCTGCGCTACGCTCAGGACCACTCTGGGGATGGCGTTGTTCAAGACAGCCGTGGGCAGCCTGTCAAATGCCCGTAATCCGCCTACTGGCAGTCACTACCATCAGAACCGGAACAGGGATCATGGCGAACGCGTAACCATCTCGTCGACTGCCAGACCACTGTCACTATTCCCAGTCATTTTCACCAGCGTCCACGGAACCGTTGTTATTTTTATCCCACCAACGCGTGCCGGTGTGATCCAACTCAAGCACGCCATCGCCCGACTGCGCATTTTTCGGTGTCGCGCGCAGTGTGTAGCTGGTTGCATCAACCGCACTGATGGTCAGATCGTAAAATTTCGGACTGCCGTCCTTCGGCACCTCATCGGGGTAGATGGAGGGGGCGCCCGTATCCGGGGAACCGGCGCCCGTATAGGTATTGTTCGAAGTCCGGTGACGCTCCATCGCGCTGGCCAGGCCCATCAGGGCCGCCTGGGCGTCAGAGCGCCGGGCGTCCTCAACGTACTTCAGGTAGCTGGGGTAAGCGATTGCCGCAAGAATACCGATGATCGCCACCACGATCATGAGTTCAATGAGGGTAAACCCGTTGCTCCGGCCTCGATTCCACATATTACCCTTTACTCCTCATACCAGTAGATCTTACGGACCAGCGAATCGGGCTCTGGTGTCTGAGTCGTTTCGGAGCCGGTCACGATGATTTCTTCGCCATCAATCGTGATCGGTTTCGGAGACGGCGGTAGACCGGTTGTCTTCAGCTTCTTCTCGCGGTCCGAATTCGTCAGTTCCTCGTCACTGCCTTCACCATCGTAGTTCATCACGGCACGGCCATCCCGAAGCTTCACATGGTAAAGGCGGCCCTGGCCAGCGGCCGGATTGCAGGGATCCTCGTTGCCCGACGGCTCATAGGTGGAGATGTACACATCCCCACGCAGCGTGGTGCTGCTCGAAAGCACCTTCTCACCGGGCCGAGTGAGCCGGATGTACCAGCCATCACTGTCAGCAAGGTCTGTTTCGGCCGCCTCTTTCTGAGAATCCGTTCCCTCCTGGATCAGGTTATCCGTCGTGTCATAGAGATCGTCTTCAGTCAGCGTTGTGTACTCAATGTTTCCATCGTCGTCGGTGGGCGCCGCAATACTTGATATATCAAGTTTGTAGAGACGGTCTTCGATCACCTCATCAAGCGGATGCGCCTGAAACCCCGAACCGATGACCAGATTAAGCTGTCGGGTGCCATTTTTGAGCGTACCGGACAGATCCGGCGTGTGGTAGAACCGGCGGTTCGAAGCCGCCGTATCGCCAGCAAGGTCCGCGATCACGCCACCGGTCGCAAAGTTGGTTGCTGATTTACCCTGCGCAAAGTCCACCCGCCAGATCTGACCGCCCATGTCGCCGACGTAGATCTGATCGGCTAGATCATCCCCATTGACGTCAATTACGGCCGGAGTGGCAGGGATGCTGTAGTCCATGCTATCGAGTTCCAGATCAGCCCCACTGCCATCCGGTCCGGCCCACCAGAGGCGCTCGCCGGTGGTCGCATCCACCATGTAGATGGCGCGCCCCTGATCGTCAGCCGTGCGGGTATTGGCATCATCTTGATCCGGATCATAACCTCCACTGAAGATCAGCACATCCTTGACGGCATCCCCGATCCGTACTTTTTTCTTGACCGGGTCCGACCAGGACTGACCCAGCTCAGCGAAATCGCCCTGACCACCTTTGATCGTCCAGAGCATTTCCGGGGCCGAGCGATCGGTCACGTCCAGTCCATAGTAATTGCGGCCACCCCGGCGCATGCCGGAATAGATGTAGACGTGGTCTTCTCCGTTAACCTCATTATTGCCATCCTTATCCGCGAACCAACTGGTGATTGAACCATCCATCCCGTACGGGCGCAGGGAGTCAGTTTCCTGATTCGCCATCAAAGCCGGTTGGTGTGCCAGCAACGCCTCTGGGATGAAGGAGAAATGAGGCTGACCAGTCTCACCATCAATGGCATGGATATAGCCCTGATTGTCCCCAAAGAAAACCGTCGTGTCGGGATCTTCTTCCGTGCCGCCGTAAACCTGGAGATTCGGTCGTGAGTGCAAAGGGTCTGCGATGTAATGCCGAGAATCGCTCACGTCGCCGTCTTGGTCAGCATCATTCACGTCGGCCCCGCGCGTCCACTTGATGACCTTACTGTGATCCGCATCACTCATGTTCGCATCACCAAACATGGCCTTAGTGAGGTTATCGTTAGAGGTGGTCAACTCGTTCGCATTATCCGAGAGCGTCTGGCTTGTCGAGCCGCTGTAGTACGTGTACACGTTACGGCTCGCATTATCGTCGGGAAGCTGTTCTGCAACCCCGCCCTCTGACGCATCTCGGCCATCCGGCTCGTCACTCCAGTAGCTGCGAGCACCCTCCTTGAAGAATCCCGTCGCGGGATCAATCGCCGGCTCCCCGTTCTGATCGACAATCGTACCATCTGATTTGATACGGTACCGTTTCAGATTACCCGGCCAGCGCGGCTTGGTTGTCGGCTTAAATAACGCGTAATACAGGGAATCCAAGTGCTCAAGCTGATTGAAATTATTGACACTGACACCCGGTGAAGAGAAGGTGTTGTCCGTGGAGAGCACTTTCTTGATGATGGCATTGAAAGCGTCCGTGAGGTCCTCCGCGTTATCCGCGAGATAGTATTCACCACCGCCTTTTTCCGCCGTGCTAGACAACAAGTCCTGATCGGTCAGAAAACCAACCGTATGCGTCGTTACGCGCTGGTTACCATCATAATCATCCGTAATATCTGAATTCTGCATGTACCCGGCAATCTCATCCAGGCAGTTACCGTCGCAACTGCCAATACCGAGCTCTCTCGCCATGTAGCCGGTGTGGTTGTAGTCTTTGGTAGGCTTGCCGTCTGTCAGTACAACCGCATGATTCTGTTGACACTCGAGATTGATCGGGCTGTCGTACTGATTTCCATCCATTGCGCCAGCCGCCTGATCATCGGCATCACTGAGAAAGGGCGATTTGCTCTCATAATAGCGCTTAGCGCCAAATAGCGTCTCAGAAAGCGGCGTATTGGTCTCCGGCCCAAGCGCGTTCACACCCTCTTTAAACGTTTGCCGGTTCTGTTCGACATCAGCGACCGGAACAAGGATGCGCCCTCCTTCTCCCATGTACTGATCAATCCTTCTGTGATACCGGGTGTTGGCATTCGTATCAAATGCCATCATTCCAATATTCACGTTAGACAGACCGTCAGCGAGATTATTCGATACTTCCTGAACAATCTCCAGCCGGGTCTTTGTTTGATTCTCCCGATGATAATAGTACCAGTTCAGGTAATTCGCCGACATGAACACCTGGGGCTCCTTGTTTGCCCAGTTAACCTGGTTATTCCCCTCGGCTTTGCATACCGTTGCAAACTCCGTGTTGTCGGTCGTGTTGAAAGATTGCCAGCCCTCGCCCCAAAACCCATCATAATAGTAGGACATGAGGTATGGAGCCGTTTTTCCCACCCTATCCAGCTTATTCAATACATCCTGACACTGAATTACATCTTTGCTTATTTTGTAATAATCACCACTGTCCTCATAATAAATGAAGCCATCATCAACCCTCCCAGAGTAATTCTTGCTACTGTCATAACCCGATGTTTGGACTTCTACCTCAGCGTCCATACTCCCGGAATTATCCAGAACAAAAAGAACGTTGGGACGACTAACATCCTGGTCGATGTTGAAAAATATCTCCGTATCATCAGCATGAACCGACGTTCCAAACGTCATAAACAGGACAGCGGATATAATACTCGTTAAAAATCGTTGGTACTTCATTACGTCCCCTCCCGACTACCGGGCGAAGAAGATGACCTTATCGGCCATCTCCGTTTCACTGTTGTAGAGAATCGTGCCACCGGCGCCACTCAGCGCACTCGCTTCACGGGCTGTCAACGAACGCTCCCCCTGCTTAAACGCAATTGAATCCGCCGGCAGAAACCGCTCACCGGTACAGGACGGGCAAGGCTTAGCCACAACGCTGACAACCTCACCATCCTCATTAACATCGACGCGGACGTCAGAGCTTTCGACAGCCTTCTGAAGCAGCTCCATACCTAGCCCGCTACTCTGTGCCACCGACGCGATTGGCCAGCTCATTAGAGCCAGCAAAAGAACCGTAATGCTCACCCCACCGTGAAACCGTTTCATCTCAAATCCTCCCCAAAACTGCGAGCGCCCCCTTAATTGGGAACAAACCCCTGTGTCACCGTTGCCCCTGCCTGCGTCGCTGTATTCTCAACAGACATACGCATTTCAAAACGCCTTGTGGGAAGGTCAGAATTCATGGACGACTCCTGCCCTTCTGCCGCAAATGGCGTATTTTCCCCCATGTAGGTCAGCACATACTCGGCATTGAGCGACTGGCGCGACGTGCTGAACGTCTTGGGACTGCCGGGCTTACCAACGCCGCGCCTGATGGCGTTACCCAAATCCGCAGATGCCCCCCCCAGAATATCCTCATCCCGCATGGCCTGATCCAGCAGACTCTCTGAGGATTGGAATGCGCGATTGCTGTCCTGTGCATTAGAGGCCATGCGCTCCTGCATCACGGACATTTCCATGACGCTGAGACCAAGCAGGGTCACCACCAGCAGAACAATCAGACTGACGAACAGGACTGACCCCTCATGGCGACCCACCAGCCTGCTTCCATCGTTACGGTAATGAAGGTTCTTCATGCCACTCCTCTATCTCGTCGGTATCTGATTACGCAGCTTGATCGTGGTGACGAACACCCGCCGCAGCCGTTGATCATCCGGGTAGGTCGCCGCTGCACCTGCCGTGCCAGCCGGCTGGACTGTCAGACCAGGCATGCTGTAATCCTTGGCATCCGACGAAGGCATGACGCTCTGAGCGTCGCTGACCAGCAAACCGACGCGAATCGCTTCCACGTCATTCCATTCGTCATTATTGACAGCCGCTGCGCCGGCGTAACGGATGTTGTCATCCTCCCGTACGCCATACTGCACCTGGAGCCGCTCAACCCCAGCCACGATTTCATTGCCATTCCGGTATAGGGCGAATACCGCATTTCCCTGATCATCCTCACGACCGGTGTCCTGAACCCAGTAGGTATCCGTCGAGAAATGAAAAACCTGTGATCCAGCCGGATAGACATTCGATAGCGGGTTGTGTTTAATCTTCTGGGTCTCACCGTCCTCGCTCTGAACCGTGAAAACATCAGCGTTGACGCAATTGGTGATGAGCGCGGCTTCGCCCTGAGTAAAATCCTGGGCACCCTTCTCATCGACAGTCTGGATTACACTTCCGGCCGTCGCCATGTCGGAATCCAGCACCGCTTGCGGCGCGGACGCACGATGCACCTGAACCACATCGGTTGCGGCAATGGCCGACGCCTTGATGTTATTCACGCCGATATGGTCGGCCGCCGAATCCCAGTTGCTGCCCCCTACTTCGATACCACGTAAACCGACACCGAAGAAATCGCCATCGAGTGAGGAGGCCGAAAACATCGGACCAAGATCCTGCATTGGATCAGAGCACCCCTGAAACCCCGCCATCCGGATATCGCGGGTCATAATGCCAAGCGCAATACGGCCAGCCTCCTGAACCCGGGCCAACGACTGGCTCATACGTGAGTTGTCACTTGAATCAAGGTAAACGGTCAGCACACCCAGCGTGAGAATCGAACTGAGCACCAGCGCCACCATTAATTCAATCATGGAAAGCCCTTCCTCACGGCGGTGGCATCGATCCCGGAGCCAACTAATTCGATATGCGCTCATGCCAATGACCTATAGATTGAATGTCAGTTGAAAGGTCTGAGTCTGATCGGTCTCCTCGCCAGATCCCTCGTCCCACTGTGTCTCAACCCAATTGACCTCGACCGTGAGATCGTCACCATTCTGGGTCACTTCTCCCTGGGCCTCGGGAAGAAAAATAAAGTCACCTCCACTGCCCTGGATCGCCCTTGCCCATTGCGCTTTATCAGCCTCCACCAACTTGCTCGGGGAACATCCCGAACGACTACTGAGGCACTCCGGCACGCTGGTATCCGCATCTTTGGTGGTAAACCCTGCGTAGGAACTGACTTGCTCAGGGTTGAGCCGAATGCGGTCGGCCATGTCGTATGCCAAAAGACTGGCCTGGGTTCTCAAGTAAGCGCTGCGATTGTTATTCAGGCCATCAAGTGTCATGGCTGCCACACCGAGCAGACCGACACTGACGATCACCATCGTGATCAGTACCTCGATAAGCGTGAGGCCACTATGGGAAGCTGATCGTGTCTTAACATTGTTCATGGCGAGACGCTCTCCACGTATTCCGCTCACGGGCAGGTGATGGCGTTGCCATCATGATCCTGGCCATTCTTTACAAGACGGGTCTGGCCAGAGGCTGCGACAACAATCGCCCTCGCACCACTGACTCCGTCATCATTACACACCGTCAACGTCCCAGCTCCGGCGCTCCCTGACGACGCTGATGGCATACCATTATCCTCAAACTGAATGCGCTTCCCGGTACCATCAAAACCAGTGACTCGCAGAGTGTTTCCCCCGGCCAACTCCGCGTGGACCCGCAGGACTTCGTCTCCGTCGCCGGCGTCAACGGATCCGTCACCGTCTTCATCCCGAAATACGATCCAGCCATTCTCCCATTTGCTGTTACCACTACACGACGTCTCATTGGACGACGAACAGATGGTCACCGTGGAACCGGGAGCGGTTGACGCGGCGCTTCGCGCATAGGCAATCAATCCGGACAGGGTGTTCACCTGGTTGGTCATCCGGTTGCTGGCCACCATGGCCTGGAACGATGGGACTGCGATGGCACTAACGATGCCCAGAATGGTCAACGTCACCAATAACTCCACTAATGTAAAACCGGCGTTGCCTTGTTTCTTCAACGGCATGATTGCTTAACTCCATGAATCCTTTATCAGTTTAATCAAGGCCAACCGCCATCTCTACCACCAGACGACGGGCGGTACCGACTGCAGGATGGCCGGTCATACAATGTGAAATGGGCGTAACCCAGAACCACAAGGCTGTGTTACCCAACAGGCAATGAGTGATGAGGCAAAAGAATGAGCAGGAGGGAAATGTTTCAGGAAATTGAAAAACAGCCTCCCCGCACGCAGGGGGAGGCTGCTGGACACTCATTGAACAGCAATAAAGACGGTGCGACTACATTCAAAAAGAATGAGCTTCTTAACTAACCGGAAAGGTCAAGGAAGTCCTCAGCGGCTGACTCCCCTGTCTTCGGATCAGCCACAACAGTAAGCGTACCCGGGCCCACCGCATTGACACAGAACGTCTCGGCCACCCTGTTTCTGGGATTTTCTGACACGGTTCTCTCTGTCGTCTCGGAAGTGATTTCCCCGTCATCGTCGCTACCGTCGCTGTCAAATGAAAAGCTGATTGTGGTTCCGCTGGGCGGAGGCGTGGCATTGCCATTGCCTGTTTGGCCGGTAACCACAGCGCAATACTGATTACCGCCATCGGTGGGGCCATTTAACTGGATCTGGAGATTATCTGACGTCATCCAAAAGCCCGTTATCGCTCTCCAGATCGGCACAGGCCCTTCAGTACAGAACGAGGCACCAGCAGGGCAGCTGGCACCATCGTATTCGGAGGTACCCGTAGTGCTGCGGCTCTCATTATTGTCTTGATCAAAGAAATACTCAGTATTGTCCCACGAGCCGTTCTGATTCGCGTCCAAATAGGGTTCACGTCTGGAGTTTCTGTATGGCTCGCCCTGGGAATATTCACGGTTCCCGTCTGTATCGGTGAAGCTCTCCTCACCCAGACTGCGAGCCATAATTGTCACGCGAGCATTGTCAGGTCTTGGCCGCTGGCTCCGCCACGTCACAGTACACTGACCACTGTCATCGAGAACACAATCCCCTTCGATGGAACCACCGGAGGTAACGAAGTTAACGACGGCGCCCCCCGAATTGTTGCCGTAGTTGTCAGTCGCCCGGACCGTGATTTCGGAGGTCACACCATCCGTGTTCCACGCAGCGGGAGGGAGCGCATCGGAGACCGACAGCGAGAACCCCTCCTGGGTTGGAATCGCACCATTGACAGCTATAGGTGCAGAAACCGTCCTGATAGCCGGGTTGTCCGCCAAAGATGCTGCTACACGAACAACCGCGTTACCTGTCCCTGCTGCAACACGAGCCGTCACTTCACCAGAACTGCCTGTCTCAGCTTCTTGACTCTCCAACGAAGGTGCCCCGTCCCCACTAAGGCTCTCTGCACCAATCAGCTCAAATTCAACCTTTTCTCGCGCCACCTCCGCAGAAGCCTCTGCGTTCACGGTGAACACAACTTCAGAAATCTGCCCGCTGCCACTGACCCCTGAGCCCTTGGTATCCAGAGTTTGTGGCGATGGCGTGGCAGCACTGATCTTAAGATTTTCAGGAGGCGCGATATCAAGCGTGGAGCTGACCTCGGGAGTAGTGAAGTTGATCTCGCTGGATTCGTTTGCTCCGTCAACAGCGGATGCCGTGGCTGTTACTGTATCCTCACCCTCGCATCCTTTTGCAGTGTAGCGTACGGATACATCGCCGGAACCGGTCTCAATTTCCAGTGGACCGTTGAGTTCCGCTTTTGGAGACGAACCCAACAGGCAGTTGGATCTGAAAGAAACCGCTATGGGGTCCCCATTATAGACCTGATTGCCTTTTTCCGTATTAACAATGTTAAAAGAAAGGTTGGTCGACCCACCAGCAGACAAGCTGTTACTCCCAACCCGCATCTGCCCTGCCTGAAAACTATCTCCTGACCCTGTTCCTAGTGCCAAACTGACCTGCTCGGTGGTACCGGGGTCCTCATTACCCTCTTCGCTTTCATCAGACCCTTCATCAGTGCCGCAAGCAACGAGCACCATGCTCACGAGTAAAACCAAAAACTGTTTCGTCCAGGCAGACATTGAACTCCCTCTTATCTGTATAGTAACCAACAGTCGTAACGGACTGCTTACGCTGTGCAGATTAGCACACTCGGCAAAAAACGCCCTGAGACAATGCGTCCGGGCGTTACAGTTTGAAACCACGCTTACAAGAAGCCGTGATGGCCTGTCCTCAGGCGTCCACTTCCTTCGCCGGAATCCGCAGCGCCCTGGGCATACTGAACACCACATTCTCCTCCTCGCCTTCAAGCTCGTCCGGCGTCTGCCCCCCGAACTCCCGCAGGCGCGCCACCACGGCCTCAACCAGCACCTCGGGCGCCGAGGCACCAGCGGTCACGCCCACGGCCTCAATGTTTTCAAGCCATGAAGCATCGATCTGGTCAGCGGTGTCGATCAGGTAACCTGGGGTGCCCATGCGCTCGGCCAGTTCACTCAGGCGGTTGGAGTTGGAACTGTTGGGTGAGCCCACCACCAGCATGATGTCACATTCGGCGGCCAGCATCTTGACCGCGTCCTGCCGGTTCTGGGTAGCGTAGCAGATGTCATCCTTGCGTGGGCCCTGAACGGACGGGAAACGCTTCTGTAGGGTCTCGATGATCCTGGCGGTGTCATCCATGGATAGCGTGGTCTGGGTTACGAACGCCAGGTTATCTGGGTTGTTAACCCTGAGGTTTTGCGCATCCGCCTCGTTCTCGACCAGGTAGATATCGCCGCCATTGCTGCGGTCGTACTGGCCCATGGTGCCTTCCACTTCCGGGTGGCCGGCATGGCCGATGAGGATGCACTCCCGGCCCTCGCGGCTGTAGGTCATGACCTCCATGTGCACCTTGGTCACCAGTGGGCAGGTGGCGTCAAAGACCTGCAGGCCGCGGTCCTGGGCTTCCTGCTGCACGGCCTGGGAGACACCGTGGGCGCTGAAGATGACCCAGGCGTCGTCGGGCACCTGGTGCAGCTCATCCACGAATACGGCGCCGCGCTCACGCAGGTCGTCCACCACGAACTTGTTGTGCACGACTTCGTGGCGCACATAGATGGGGGCACCGTAGACATCGAGCGCGCGTTTAACGATCTCAATGGCGCGGTCAACGCCGGCACAGAATCCACGGGGGTTGGCGAGCTTGATCTTCATGGAGGCTCCGGTGGTCACGGGTCTCAGGTTGACGGTCACAGGGCTATTGACCCCGGCATGAGCGGCGCGAAAGCCCAAACTCATTCAACACGAACAATTTCCACCTCGAACTGCAGGGTCTTGCCTGCCAGTGGATGATTGAAGTCAACCTCAACGGTATCATCATCAAACGCCTTGATCACACCCGGCACTTCGGCCTTGGCGGCATCCGCGAAGGACAGCACCATCCCCTCCTCAAGAGGCAGTTCAGGGCTGAATTCCCGGCGTTTGAAGGTCTGGATATTGTTGGGGTTGGGCTGACCGAAAGCATCCTCGGGCGGCACGGAAAAACTCTGGCGGTCGCCGGCTCTGAGTCCATGCAGGAGCCGCTCGAACGGCTCCGGCAGATTCCCGTCGCCTATCGCCAGGCTTGCCGGCTCCTTATCAAAGTTGGAATCCACATCCGAGCCATCTTCCAGACGCAGTGCGAAGTGCAGCGTCACCTGGCTGTCGGGTCCGATTACGCTCATTGGCTGTTGCCCCTCCCCGGTGCGTCGCGGTCGCCCTGCTTGCTGCCCATGAACAGGTCCAGCAGCAGCATGATGGCGCCCACAGTAATGAAACTATCCGCCACATTGAAGGCGGGAAAATGGTAACCGGCCCAGTGGAAGTGGAAAAAATCCACCACATAGCCGTGCACGACCCGATCGTACAGGTTGCCCACGGCGCCACCGAGCACAAAGGCCAGGGCGATACCGAGCCAGGTTTCATGGGCCTTGAGGCGCGCCAGCCAGACCACCAGCACCCCGGAAATGGCCACGGCCAGTGTCACAAACAGCCACCGCTGCCAGCCGGAACCGTCCGAGAGGAAGCTGAAGGCGGCACCGGTGTTGTGCAACAGCGTCAGGTTGAAGAACGGCAACACCGGGTTGGCTTCACCATAGTCCAGCAGGGCCGTGGCCGCGGCCTTGGTGGTCAGGTCCGCCACCACAATGAACGCCGCGATGATGATCCCGTTGCGGGCAAGGGGCGTCAGCATCGGATCAGGCAAACCGGCGTGTTTCGCCGTCCCCGTTGATGTTGCTGATACAGCGCCCACACAGGTCCGGATGGTCGCTGTGGTCACCGACATCCGGCCGATGGTGCCAGCAGCGCTCGCACTTGGTATGGCTCGCGGCTGTAACCGCCACCTTCAGTCCCTCGACCTCGGTGGCCGGCGCCTCGCCCGCTTCAGCCAGGGGCGCCACCTTCGCCTCGGAGGTAATCATCACGAAGCGAAGCTCATCGCCCAGGCGCTCCAGCAGCTCTTTCAGGCTGCCGTCGGCATAGAGCGTCACGTCCCCACTCAGCGAGCCCTTGATAGTGCCCTCGTTACGCGCTGCTTCCAGCTGTTTATTCACCGCGCTGCGAACGTCAATCAGCGTATCCCACTCATCCTGCTTGATGGGGGCATCCGCTGGCAGTGCCTCCAGCCCCTCGTGCCAGGTGGCCCAGTGCACACTCTCGTCCCGCTCACCGGGAATATGCTGCCAGATCTCATCCGCGGTGAAGGTCAGGATGGGCGCGATCCAGCGCGACAGCGCCTCCGCCACATGGTAGAGCGCGGTCTGGCAGGACCGCCGTTCGCGGCTGTCCGCCTGGGTGGTGTACTGGCGGTCCTTGATGATGTCCAGATAGAAGCCGCCCAGGTCCAGAATGCAGAAGTTGTGCACCTTCTGGTACACCTGCAGGAAACTGTAACGGTTGTAGGCATCAATCACCTCCGCCTGCAGCCGCCGTGCCCGATCCACCATCCAGCGATCCAGGGCGACCATGTCGTCAAAGGGGATGCTGTTGGCCGCCGGATCAAAGCCGTCCAGGTTCGCCAGCAGGAAGCGCGAGGTATTCCGGATCCGCCGGTACGCATCCGCGGTGCGCTTGAGGATGGCCTGGGAAACGGACATCTCGGCGCTGTAGTCGGTGGCCGCTACCCACAGGCGCAGGATGTCCGCGCCCAGCTCGTTCATGACCTTCTGGGGCGCGATCACGTTGCCCATGGACTTGGACATCTTGTAGCCCTTCTCGTCCACGGTGAAGCCGTGGGTCAGCACCTCCTTATAGGGCGCCATCCCCTTGATCGCGATGCCGGTCTTCAGGGAGGACTGGAACCAGCCCCGATGCTGGTCCGAGCCTTCCAGGTAAAGGTCCGCGGGATAGCGGTTCAGGTCCTCGCGCCGGTCCAGGACCGAGGCGTGGGTTACGCCGGAATCGAACCAGACGTCCAGGGTATCCGTGACCTTCTGGTAGGTATCGGCCTCGTCACCGAGCAGATCACGGGGGTCCAGGTCGTACCAGGCGTCAATGCCGCCCTTTTCGATGGCCTTGGCCGCTTCCTCGATCAGCTCCGGCGTGCGCGGGTGCAGCTCATAGGTGTCCCTGTGGACGAAGAGCGTGATGGGCACGCCCCAGGTGCGCTGGCGCGAGATGCACCAGTCCGGGGACTGCTCGATCATGCCCTCGATGCGCTGCTGCCCCCAGGAAGGAATCCAGCGCACCCCCGGGATTGCCTCCAGGGCCCCCTTCTTGAGGCCGTTGCGGTCCATGCTGATGAACCACTGGGGCGTCGCCCTGTAGATCAGAGGTGTCTTGGTGCGCCAGCAGTGCGGGTAGCTGTGCTGGAAGGGCTCCTTGAACAACAGGCAGCCTTCGCGCTCCAGCGCCTCGCACACCGGTGTGTCCGCCTTGTAGATGTGGATACCGGCAAACTCGCCGGCGGCTTCGGCATAGGTGCCGTCCGCCTTCACCAGGTTGAGCGTGCCGATGCCGTTTTCCCGGCCGATCTCGAAGTCGTCCGGGCCGTGGTCCGGGGCCGTGTGCACCAGGCCGGTGCCGGCATCGGTGGAGACGTGATGCCCGAGCACCACAGGCACCTCGCGCTCGTACAACGGATGCTGCAGCATCAGGCCGGTCAGCGCCGCGCCACGGCAACGTGCCACGACCTCGGCATTCTCCAGCTTCCAGCGTTCGGTCACCGTCTCGCGCAGCTCCTCGGCCACCACCAGATATTCGGTGCCCCGGCCAGCATCCGCGCGAATCAGGGTGTACTCCAGTTCCTCATGAACGGCCACCGCCTGGTTGGCGGGGATGGTCCAGGGCGTGGTGGTCCAGATCACCATCGAGACGGGCGCATCCAGCCCGCTCTGGCCGAAGGCGCCGGCCACTTTCTCCGGCGCCACTGCCGGGAAGCGCACATCAATCTGGATGGAGGTCTTCTCGTGGTATTCCACCTCGGCTTCCGCCAGCGCGGATTGCCCCACCACGCTCCAGTAAACCGGCTTGAAGCCGCGCTCCAGGTGGCCGTTGTCGATGATGCGGCCCAGGGAACGCACGATGTCCGCCTCCACCTTGGGGTCCATCGTCAGGTAGGGGTTGTACCAGTCCCCCATAACGCCCAGGCGGATGAAGTCCTGGCGCTGGTCATCCAGCTGCTCGGCGGCGTAATCGCGGCAGGCCTGACGGAACGTCTTGTAGTCCACCTTGTCGCCAGCCTTGCCGATGTCCTGCTCTACCTTGTGCTCGATGGGCAAGCCGTGGCAGTCCCAGCCCGGCACATAGGGGGCGTCGTAGCCCATCAGGTTGCGGGACTTGACCACCATGTCCTTGAGGATCTTGTTGACGGCATGACCAATGTGGATGCTGCCGTTGGCGTAGGGCGGGCCATCGTGCAGCACGAAACGCTCCGCGCCGGCGCGACGCTGGCGCAGCGTGCCGTAGAGGTCCAGACGGTTCCAGCGCTCCAGCATCTCGGGCTCGCGCTTGGACAGGTTCCCGCGCATGGGGAAATCCGTCTTCGGCAGGTTCAGCGTGTCTTTGTAATCACTCATGAAGGTTCCCGGAGTCTGTCGTTTCGGTCAGCGTTCCACATTGGTCGGTACCGGGCGGTTGTTCGCCAGCCAGTCACGCCCCTGGTTGATGTCCTCGTGAATGCGGTGTTCAAGCTCATCCACGGAGTCAAAGCGCACCTCGTCGCGCAGATGGTACAGGAAGGTCACCCGCAACCGCCGGCCGTAGAGGTTGGCGGAGAAATCCAGCAGGTGCACCTCCAGTGACGGATAATGCCCATCCACCGTGGGACGCATGCCGATGTTCGCCAGGCCCCGTTCCAGATGCCCTCCCGGCATCTCAACCGTCACCACATACACACCCCGCAGCGGTGGTTTTCGGCCACTGAGCAGAATATTGGCCGTGGGCACGCCCAGTTCCCGGCCCAGGGCCTTGCCGTAGACCACCCTGCCGGACAGCGCATAAGGGCGCCCGAGCAGTTCACTGGCATCCGCCAGCCGGTTTTCCCCCAGCGCCTGGCGCAAGCGGGTGGAACTGATGCGCTCACCCCCCACCCGGATGGTCTGGGTATGCTCCACCTCAAAACCACGCTCGGCGCCGACCTCCTGCAGGAGCCGGAAATCCCCCTTGCGGTCGCAGCCAAACCGGAAGTCATCGCCGACCACGAGGTGGCGCACGTTCAGCCCCTCCATCAGGACCTGCTCAATGAAATCCATCGCGGAGAGGTTGCGCAACCGGGAACGGAACTGCAGGCAGACGACGATATCCACATCATGCGCCAGAAGCCCTTCGACTTTTTCCCGGAAGCGCATCAGCCTCGGTGGCGCATCAGCACCGCCAAAGAACTCCCGCGGCTGGGGCTCGAACACCATCACCACCGATGGGACCCCCAACTGATGGGCCCGGTCCCGGACCTGGTCAATAATCACCTGATGACCGCGATGGAGGCCATCAAAGTTGCCTATGGTGGCGACACACCCGTTGGCGAGGGGGGTGTCACTGCGTTCCGCCCAGCGCTTGAGGTTGTGCAACCCTCGGATCAGCCGCATGCAGGGCTCCTCCTGATTTTCGGGGACCGCGGATTATACCGCAATGGCGGGACCAGGCCCAATGCCTGCCGCTATCCAGCGTCATTGCATACGGAAGTGGCGCACACGGATGCCCGACAGGACCAATACCGCGAAGTATGTCAGGGCCCCACCCGCGACCAGCGCCGCAGTGTAGCCAACACGCACCCACAAGCTGAAATCCAGCCACTGCGCCACCGCCGGCGAGACCCCATACAACACGGCTCCCATCACCGTATTGGCCGCCACCAGCTGCAGCGCAAAAAGCCCCCAGCCAGGCTGCGGCTGAAAGACTCTTTCCCTGTAAAGCCCGCGCAGCAACAGACTGCCATTCATCCAGGCCGACAGCGCCGTGGCCAGGGCCAGCCCGGCATGAGCCAGTGGCCAGACAAGAACCAGGTTGAACACCATGTTGGACGTCATGGCAATCACCGCAATGCGCACCGGCGTCCGCATGTCCTGCCTGGAGAAAAACCCCGGCGCCAGCACCTTCACCATCATGAAGGCAATCAATGCCAGGGCGTACGCCCGCAGGCTCTGGGCGGCCATGAACACATCCCGGGCCGTTGTCTCGCCGTAATGGAAAAGCGTTGCGAGCAGCGGCTCCGCGAGCAGGCACAGCGCCAGCGCCGCCGGAATACCCAGCAACAGGACGCTGCGCAACGCCCAGTCGAGCGTGCGCGAGAATGCCTCCATGGATGCATCCGCGTGCTTGCGCGACAGGTTGGGCAGGATGACGGTCCCGATGGCCACGCCAAAGATGCCCAACGGCAGCTCCGACAGCCGGTCCGAGTAATACAGCCAGGACACGCTCCCAGTCTCCAGCATCGAGGCCAGAATGGTATCCAGCAACAAGTTGACCTGGCTCACCGAGACCCCGAACAGCGCCGGCGCCATCAGCTTCATGATCTGGATCACGCCCTCGTGCCGGTAGTCAATCCTCGGCCTCGGCAGCAGGTTGAGGCGGGCCAGAAACGGCAGCTGGAACAGCAGCTGCAGCACCCCGGCAATCAGCACCCCCCACGCCAGCGCCATGATGGGGTCCTGCATGTAGGGGGTCAGATAGATGGCGCTCACGATCATGCTCAGGTTGAGGATCACGGGCGTGAATGCCTGAACCCCGAAGATGTCGTAACTGTTGAGCGTGCTGCTGCAAAAGGCAGTGAGCGAAATCAGCATGAGATAAGGGAAGGTGATGCGCAGCATCTCCACCGCCAACGGATAACGGACATCATCCCCGATGAACCCCGGCGCAAACGCCGCCGTGATCCAGGGCGAGCCCAGCACCGCCAGAACCGAGAGCACCAGCAGCACGAAGCCCAGCGAGCCAGCTACCGTACTGACCAGTGAGTGCACCGCCCGGGTATCGTACTTCTGGCGATACTCGGAGAGCACCGGCACAAACGCCTGATTGAACGCGCCCTCGCCAAACAGGCGCCGCAGGAAGTTGGGAATCTTGAAGGCCACGAAGAAGGCATCGGCGTCCGGACCGGCGCCGAAGTAGCGGGCAATCACAATGTCACGGGCCAACCCCAGGACCCGGGAGAGCATGGTGAAAACCGCAAAAATGCTGGAAGAGCCCAGAAGGCCGCAGGAATGGCCTGCTGCCGCCTCTCCTTCCGGTCCTGGCTCGGTCTGCGACTCCTGAGTCATGCCTGATGATCCCGGGTAAAACGCCGGATACTACCACCCCTCCCGCCGGCTGACGACAACAGGACGGCCAGTCCTTGACAACATGCCACCTGCACGGCATTATTCCGCGTCATTTCAGACCCATTGGTAACCCGAATTCGAGGAGTCAAACGGTGGCTAACTCTCCGCAAGCAAGAAAGCGTGCCCGCCTCAACGAGGTTCGCCGCAAGCACAATGCTGGCCAGCGCTCACGCGCCCGGACCTACATCAAGAAGGTTGAATCCGAGCTGCGCAAGGGCAACGCCGAAGGCGCCCGCGAAGCGTTCCGTCAGATGGAACCCGTGCTCGACAACAGCGTGAACAAGGGCGTGTTCGCCAAGAACAAGGTGGCCCGCCACAAGAGCCGCCTCAACGCCCGCATCAAGGCGCTGCAGACCGCCTGAGCGCACCGGGTTGCCGTACACAACAGACCCCGCTTCGGCGGGGTCTGTTCGTTTCAGCGGGAAAGGCAGGCGGCACTAGACCAGGACCATGTTGTCCCGGTGGATCAACTCCTCCTCCTGAACATAGCCCAAACGCTCGGCAATCCGCTCGCTGGGGCAGCCCACGAGCTCACGGGCTTCAGCCGCATCATAGCTGACCAGCCCGCGCGCAACCTCCTGCCCCTGCTCATCCACACAGGACACCATCTCGCCACGGTGGAAGCCGCCCTCAACACGGCACACGCCCACAGGCAGAAGGCTCCGTCCTCCTTCACGCAATACCCTGACGGCCCCCTCGTCCAGGACCAGGCGTCCACGGGTCCGTAGATGGCCGGCAATCCACTGCTTGCGAGCATCCAGCCGCTCCTGGTCCGGAATCAACAGTGTTCCAATCGACTCATCAGAACGGATCCGCTCCAGAACCCGCTCCATACGCCCGCCCACAATCAGGGTAAACGCCCCTGAGCGTGCGGCCAGCCGAGCCGCCCGCACCTTGGTGGCCATGCCCCCACTGCCGAGGGCCCCGCGACTGCCTCCAGCCACCACGGCATCCAGACGCGTGTCACTGGCACGCGCCTCGGGAATCAGAGCGGCCTCCGGGTTGTCGCGGGGGTCACTGTCATACAGACCCACCTGGTCGGTCAGAAGCACCACCCCATCGGCCTCCACCAGATTGGCAACCAGCGCCCCCAGTGTGTCGTTATCCCCAAAACGGATCTCATCCGTCACCACGGTGTCGTTCTCATTGACGATGGGCACCACGCCCATGGGCAAAAGCGTCCTGAGGGTGCTGCGGGCATTCAGGTAGCGCTTGCGGTCGGAGAGATCATCATGGGTCAGCAGAACCTGGGCGGTATGGGTGCCGTGGCGCTGGAACTGAGCCTCCCAGGCCTGAACCAACCCCATCTGACCAACCGCAGCAGCAGCCTGGAGTTCGTGCACATGCTCCGGGCGCTGCTTCCAGCCAAGACGGCTCATCCCCTCGGCCACGGCCCCGGAAGAAACCAGAACGATCTCCACCCCGGCCCGCCGCCAGGCCATGAGCTGATCCACCCACTGGGTCAGCGTCTCCCGGGAAAGACCGCGACCGTCATCCGTCAGCAGGGCACTGCCGATCTTCACCACCAGCCGGCGTGCCCCAACCACGCGCTGGCGCTCAGTCATGACCCACAGCCTCAGCGCGCGTAGACCACCTCAACATCGTGATCATCGTCCTCGTCGTCATCATCGTCCTCGTCCTGCTGAGGCCCACGGAGCGACTGGATATGCTCCCGGGCCTCCTCATCGACACGCGCGCGCCGCTCCGCTTCAGCCTGCGCATATTCAGGATCGCCCTGCTCACGCTCATCCCGCTGCTCAAGCCAACGCATGACCGCCTGGGAGAGCGCCTGAACCCCATCACCACTCAGCGCCGAAACCAGGAAGATGGGCCCCTCCCAATCCAGCGCCTCGCGCAGGCGCGCCACCTCTTCGTCGGCATCCGGCAGGGAGTCCGACTTGTTGATCACCAGCCAGCGCTCACGCTCGGCAAGCGTCGGGCTGAAGCGCTCCAGCTCCCGGGTAATGGTCCCGACCGAGTCCAGGGGATCTCCATCATCCCAGGGCATCGGGTCCACCACATGCAGGAGCAGACGGGTACGCACCAGATGGCGCAGGAAGCGGATCCCCAGACCCGCGCCCTCGGAGGCGCCTTCGATCAACCCCGGTATATCCGCCACCACAAAGCTCTGGTGGGCGGCCACCGAGACCACGCCCAGGTTCGGCACCAGCGTCGTGAACGGATAATCCGCGACCCGTGGCTTGGCGGCGGACATGGCACGGATAAGCGTGGACTTGCCGGCGTTGGGCAGGCCAACCAGCCCCACGTCCGCCAGCACCTTCATCTCCAGGCGGATCTCCCGGGATTCGCCGGGCGAGCCGGAGGTGGTCTGGCGTGGAGCCCGGTTCACACTGGACTTGTAGCGCGTATTCCCAAGACCGTGGAAACCACCCTGGGCCACCCGCAGGGTCTGGCCCGACTCTGTCAGGTCGCCCAGGATCTCGTCCGTGTCGCACTCGACCACGGTGGTGCCCACAGGCACATCCAGAACCCGGTCTTCGCCCTTGCGGCCGGAACAGTTGCTGCCGCGGCCATCCTCGCCGGTGCCCGCGCGGAACTTGCGCTGGTAGCGGTAATCCGCAAGGGTATTCAGGTCGCCATCCGCGCGCAGGATGATGGAGCCACCATCACCGCCATCTCCCCCGTCGGGCCCGCCCTTGGGCACATACTTTTCTCGGCGGAAACTCAGGCAGCCATTGCCGCCCTTGCCGGCCTGAACCACGATGCTGACTTCGTCGACGAACTGCATGGTGTGCCTCGAATCAAAAAACCCCGTACCGCTTTGCAGCCGCTGGACTGGCTTGGCCAGCAGCGGACAGCACCTCGGCACGGGGTTGGTGAGCGTCCGGAAAGCGCGGTTCAGCCCGCGGACTCGATGCTCACGTACTTACGGTTGCGGGGCCCCTTAACATCGAACCGCACCACGCCCTCGTCCAGAGCGTACAGGGTGAAGTCCTTGCCAATGCCCACGCCCTGACCAGCGTGGAAGCTGGAGCCGCGCTGGCGAACAATGATGCTGCCGGGCTGCACTGCCTGGCCGCCGAACGCTTTCACGCCCAGTCGTTTCGACTCGGAATCGCGTCCGTTCTTGGTACTACCTGCTGCCTTTTTGTGAGCCATGCTGCCCCCCTTAAGCCTTGATACCGGTAATCTTGACTTCAGTGTACCACTGCCGGTGCCCCATCTGCTTCATGGAGTGCTTACGGCGGCGGAACTTGATGATCTGGACCTTATCATGACGACCGTGGCTGACCACTTCGCCGGTCACCTTGGCCCCTTCCAGGTCCGGGGTCCCGATCTTCACATCGTCCCCTTCACCAGCCAGCAGGACACGGTCGAACTCAACCGTACCGCCGGTCTCGGTCTCGATCTTCTCGAGCTTGATCTTCTCGCCTTCGCGAACACGGTGCTGTTTACCACCGCTGACAATCACTGCGTACATGCGTTTTCTCCATTGATGACCCATCCCTGCTCTTTGGCCTGGTTCTAAGGGAAGCGCTCTGGCAACCCTATAGCAGGGAGCGCAGGTATTGGGATGAGTTGCAGAGTGGCGGATTATAGACAAAACTGGTCCCCGAAACAAGCGCGTGCCTTTTCTCGCGGGCACCATCCGGCGGCTTTGGCCGCCACAAGACAGTACCCAGAACAAGGAGGCAGTAATGAACGGAAACCACCCTGTCACCGGCCCAGCGCAAGGCCCGAGCAAGCGCGTTATCGCCGCGCTCACGGCAATCGGGCTGGGCGGCATTGGCCTGTATTTCGTAGGCCAGTCCTACCCAGCCGGGGCGGAGCACTTTGGGATGTGGTCCCTGGTGCCCCCCGCGCTAGCCATAGTGCTGGCATTCTGGCTGCGCGAGGTGATCAGTGCCCTCGCCATCGGCATCCTCGCCGGCGGGCTCATCGCCGGCCAGGTGAACGTGATTGATGCCTTCCTGATTCCCTCCATCGGCACCGAGAACTACGCCCTCATCCTGCTGGTGTATCTGTGGGCCCTGGGCGGACTCATTGGCATCTGGACCCGCACCGGCGGCGCCGCCCGTTTCGCCGAATGGGCTGGCGAGCGGATGGTCCGCAGCCCCCGCAGCGCCCGGCTTTTCACCTGGTGCATGGGGTTGGTCTTCCACCAGGGGGGCACCATCTCAACGGTTCTGACAGGCACCACCGCCCGTCCCCTGGCGGACCAGCACCGGGTCTCCCACGAGGAGCTGTCCTACATCACCGACTCCACAGCCTCCCCCGCGGCCACCCTGATTCCGTTCAACGTCTGGCCGATCTATGTTGGCGGGCTCCTGGCGGGAACCATTCCCCTGTTCAGCAACAGCCAGGAAGGCATCCAGTTCTTCTTCCAGGCACTGCCCTACAACTTCTACGCCATTGCAGCACTGCTGCTCACGCTGCTGTTCGCACTGGGCCGGCTGCCCTTTTCGCCCGGACGCCGGATGCGCAACGCCATCAACCGCGCTCGCGAAACCGGCAAACTGGACCGCGATGGCGCCCAGCCCATGACCGCCAAAGAGCTGACCGAGCACCGGGTTCCGGAACATTACCGCACTGGCCTGATTGATTTCCTGGCTCCAATGGGGGTGCTGCTCGGGACCGCCATCATCCCCTACTTCGTAAGCTATTTCCTGCTCGGCTGGACCGGCGGCGAGAAGGATCCACTCCTGCTGGTGGCCGAAGCCTTCATTCTCGCCGTGATCACCGCCATTGTGGTGGCGCTGGTTAAGGGCATGCCCTTTGAAGAAGTCATTACCGGCTTCGTGGACGGCTGCAAGGGCGTCACCATTGGCGCCATCATCCTGGGCCTGGCGGTGTCACTCAAGGAAGTCACCGATGCCGTTGGAACCGCCCAGTTCCTGGTTTCCGCCGTTGGCGACAGCATTCCTGCCGTGCTGATGCCGGCCCTGCTGTTTGGACTCTGCCTGATCACCGCCTTTGCCACGGGAACCTCCTGGGGCACCTACGCGGTCATGATCCCCATCGCCATGCCCCTGGCCTGGCACATGGCGCCAGATCCCTTCTTCATCACGCTGTGCTTCAGTGCCGTTATCGGCGGCGCCGTGTTTGGCGACCAGTGCTCGCCCATTTCGGATACCACGGTACTGTCATCACTGGCCACGGGCGCGGACCTGATGGATCACGTACGCACCCAGCTCCCACTAACCTTTATAGCGGGTGGCATTGCAGTGGTGTGCTACACCCTGCTGGCACTTGTAACGGGAGCGGGAAACTGAGCGCTCAAGTTGACAGCCCCCGGCACGCCCCATAATGTACGTTGCCTGCATGTCCCGTAGCCCGATGGGGCGTTGCCCGACAACTGCCGAATGCCTATGAGTCTGGATGCCATTTACGCCCCGGTACGGGACGACTTCAAGCGTGTCAACGCACAGATCCACGACCAGCTGAACTCGCGAGTTCCGCTGGTTGAACACATCGGCCACTACATTGTGGACAGTGGCGGCAAGCGCCTGCGCCCGCTGCTGGTGCTGCTCAGCGCCGGCGCGCTGGGCCAAAGCGGTGAACGCCAGGCCACCCTGGCAGCAGTGATCGAATTCCTGCACACAGCCACCCTGCTGCACGA
Organism: Halomonadaceae bacterium KBTZ08; assembly: GCA_048013405.1. Classification (GTDB taxonomy): domain Bacteria; phylum Pseudomonadota; class Gammaproteobacteria; order Pseudomonadales; family Oleiphilaceae; genus Halospina. Next base: position 3,194,037 of record CP182108.1, on the reverse strand, counting down.
CGACGTGGTCGACACCTCCGAGCTGCGCCGTGGACGGGAAACGGCCAACGCCCGCTGGGGCAACGCCCCCAGCGTTCTCGTAGGCGATTTTCTCTACGCCCGCGCTTTCCAGATGATGGTAAGCCTGGAGAACATGCGGGTGATGGACCTGCTCTCCGAAGCCACCGGCGTAATCGCCGAAGGCGAGGTGTTGCAGCTGACCAATGTCCGCAACCCGGACCTTTCAGAGGCGGACTACCGCAACGTCATCCACAGCAAGACAGCCATGCTGTTCCAGGCAGCCGCCCATTCCGCCGCTGTTCTCGCGGCCACCGATGAGGCCACCGAAACCGCCCTGCGCGATTACGGCCAGCACCTGGGCATGGCGTTCCAGATCGTGGACGATGTTCTGGACTATGAAGGCAGCGCTGACACCATGGGCAAGAATGTGGGCGATGACCTGGCCGAGGGCAAAACCACCCTGCCGCTCATCCACACCATGGCTCGGGGCGACGCCGGAGACGCCAGCACGGTGCGCCAGGCCATCCGTACAGGCGGTCCGGACCAGCTCGCTCCCGTTCTGGAAGCCGTGCACAACAGCGGTGCCATCGCGTACTGCCGCCAGTGTGCTGACCAGGAAGCGGAGAAGGCACGCCGGTGCCTGACACAGCTGCCCGACTCCCCCCACCGCCAGGCCCTGCATTACCTGGTGGACCTGGCGATCCAGCGCTCAGACTGACTCGGCGGCACAGGCCTCTGGAAAGTCCAGGCCCAGGTGACGCCGACCGTGCGCCCCGTCCAGCTCCAGCGTTGGACCAGCCGGCACAATCTGGGTCGGGTTGATCGTGCGCTGGCTGCGGTAGTAATGGCGCTTGATCTGATCAATATTCACCGTGTCCGCAACCCCCGGGATCTGGTATAGATCCTTCAGGTAACCCTGCAGGTTCGGGAAATCCCGCAGCTGGTGCCGGTTGCACTTGAAGTGGCTGTAGTAGACCGCGTCAAAACGCACCAGGGTCGTGAACAGCCGCCAGTCCGCTTCCGTCAGGCGGTTGCCCACCAGGTAGCGCTGGCTGGCCAGGCGCCCTTCAAGCCAGTCCAGGGCCTCAAACACCTCCGTGAAGGCCTGCTCATACTTGTCCTGGGCTGTGGCGAATCCCGCCCGGTAGACGCCATTGTTCACGCTGTTGTACACCCGTTCGTTAACGGTTTCGATCTCACCCCAGAGTGACGCCGGATGGAAATCCAGCGGCCGCGCTCCCTGCCCGTCAAAGGCGCTGTTGAACATCCGGATCAGATCGGCGGACTCATTGCTCACGATCCGCTGACGGTGGGTATCCCACAGGCACGGAATCGTCACCCGGCCGGTGTAGTCCGGCGTATCCCGGGTATAGATCTCGTGCATGAAACGAGCACCGTTCCCATGGTCGCGATGGAAGGGATCCTCCGGCCGGAATGCCCAGCCGTTTTCCAGCATGTCCGGGTGCACAATGGACACCGGAATCATGCTCTCCAGGCCCTTGAGCTTGCGGAACACCAGGGTGCGGTGCGCCCACGGGCAGGCCAACGCCACATAGAGGTGATAGCGCCCGGGCTCGGCCGCAAAGCCCGCCTCCCCCGTAGGCCCGGCACTGCCGTCCGGAGTCACCCAGTTGCGGAACTGGGCGCTCTCGCGCACAAAGGCGCCACCGCTTTTCGCGGTGTCATACCATTGATCATGCCACTGCCCGTTGATAAGCAACCCCATGAAACCTCTCCTTCTTGCCGGAAAACCCTGACGAATCGAACACGCTTATCCTCAGAATGCGTTAGACTGGGTCCGACAACAATCACTCAAATCTGGCCAACCCATTCAGTTTTTCTGACCATGGCATTCCCCATCACCATTGACGCCCTGCGCGTGCTCGACGCCATCGCCCGCAAGGGCAGCTTCGCGGCTGCCGCCGAGGAAATGCACCGGGTGCCCTCCGCCATCAGCTACACGGTCCACAAGCTGGAAGAGGACCTGGATGTACTGCTGTTTGACCGTTCGGGCCACCGCGCCACCCTGACCGATGCTGGCAATTACCTGCTGGCGGAGGGCCGGCAACTGCTGGAGGCCGCGAACACACTGGCGCGCACCACCCGCCGGGTAGCCGAGGGCTGGGAAACCAGCGTCACCATCGCCGTGGATGCGCTGCTGCCCATGACGGCGCTGTTCCCCGCTATCAGCACCTTCAACGAACTCGATGTGCCGGTGGAGATCCACCTGATGGACGAAGTCTTCAATGGCCCCTGGGACGCGCTGCACACGGGACGCGCTGACCTGATCGCCGGCGCATCCCGGGAAATCCAACCACCGGGCCATTTCGATCGCCAGGCTATTGGTCAGGTTCCTTTTGTGTACGCGGTCGCCAGGGATCATCCCCTGACCCTTGAAACCGGCCCGCTCTCCGAGGAGGTCCTGAGTGCGTGGCCGGCGGTTGTGGCGGCAGACAGCTCCCGCCAGCTTCCTGCTGGATCAGCGGGCATCTTCGCGCAACAGCGCACCCTCACGGTGTCCAGCATGGACCACAAGATTGAGGCCCAGAAGGCCGGGTTGGGGGTGGGCTGGCTGCCTCACCCCCAGGTGGCGTCGGCTCTGGCGTCCGGGGAACTGGTCGCCCTGGACGTAGCCACCAACCGCTCTCCAGTGGTACTTTGCATGGCCAAACGGCGCGGCGACCAGGGCAAGGCGATCAACTGGTTCTGGGAGCACCTGTCCAGGCCGGACTATTTCAGTCCCTGGCTCAACCCGGTCTGAAACGGACACCTTCCATCACGGAACAAAACGGATTTCCCTGATGCATCAACTGAACGAACTGGACGCATCGTTTCTTTTCCTCGAGTCCGAAACCACGCCCATGCATATTGGGGGCCTCCACATCTTCGATGCATCGGAGCGGGAAACGGCCCTGACATTCGACGACTTCCGGGATTACCTCAACCATCGCCTGCATCTGGCCGACTTTTTCCGCCAGAAGCTGATGCAGCTTCCGCTCAACCTGGACCGCCCCTACTGGATCGATGACCCGGATTTCGACATTGACCGTCACCTTGAGTCCGTCAACCTTGAAGGGGCCGGCTACGGGGCGCTCAAGGCGGTAGCGGAGGCGCGAATCGCAACGCCCCTGCCCCGCACCCGGCCGCTGTGGCAGGTCACCTGGGTGGAAGGTTTTGGCCCGGACGCCCTGCTGCCCGAGAATGGATTCGCCCTGGTGGTGCGCGTGCACCACGCCGCGATTGATGCCTTCAGTGGCGAGGAAGTCATGGGCAAGCTTCTGGAATACACGCCGGACACCCCCACCAAGACCCGGCCCCCGGCGTGGCACCCGGAACCGGCGCCACGCACTGAACAGCTGCTCACCCGGGCGTCCATGAACCTGCTCCGTAAGCCCTTCCAGCTCATGAGCCTGACCCAGTCAACCGTGACGGCGACACTGCGGGCGTTCATGGAGCAACCCGTTGGACGCCTGAGGACGCCCAGGGATGTGCTCGGCGCCCCGCGTACGCCCTTTAACCGCAACCTCACCGAGCACCGGCGCCTGCACAGCACCTCCATTGACCTGGCACGACTCAAGACCCTGAAGGCCGCCATCGGCCCGGACATCAGCCTTAACGACCTGGTCCTCGGGATCTGTGCCGAAGCCCTTGAACGCTACCTGGCGGGCCACGGCATTGACCCGGAAGAAAGCCTGGTGGCCCTCACGCCAGTCTCAGTGCGCTCACGCAGCCTGCGTCAGCCCACCGGCAACCAGATGTCTGCCATGCTGGTGAACCTGGCCACTGACGAACCGGACCCCGCCCGCCGGGTCGCCTGCATCCGTGACAACACCCGTACCTCCGAGAACTACCGCGAAGCCATTGCCGCGGACCGGCTGACAGAGCGCCTGCCCTCAACGCTGGTCGCGCTCTCAACGCGCTTCTACAGCGAGTTTCACCTGGCCCAGAACTATCAGCCAGCATTCAACCTGCCCATTACCAATGTGCCCGGCCCCCAGGTCCCGCTCTACCTGAAGGGGGCGCGCATGGTCCATCAGGTGAACTCCGCGCCGCTGTTCCACGGTGCCGGCTTAGCGATCCTGGCCCTGAGCTACGCCGGGGCCATCCACCTCAACCTCACCACCTGCCCGGACCTGGTACCGGATGGGGACCAGCTTGCAGAACAGATCGAGACTGCCGTTGAAACCATTGAAGCCAGCGCCATGACGCCTCCTGGCAACCAGCGGTGATCCCGGCAAGAACCAGGTAGCCTGAAAAAGGATTCAAACGATTTGCCCCGATGGACGATACTTGGTCTACACTGGAGACAAGGTTGGTTAAAGACTAACCAGAAACGAGCCGAAACGAATAACAATCTGGGTCACATGGTAATAAGGGGGCAGCCATGGAACCGATACCAAGAGCGGGTGATGCACACACTCCCATCCCGTTCCGCAGCAGCCGCTTTTTCTGCGTGGGCAACCGCTGGTACTTCACGACCCGGGAAGGCTTTGACAGCGGGCCCTATGCCACCCGCGAGCGCGCTGAAGCGGGCCTTCGGCGCTTCCTGACCGTTGTCCGGATGCTCCCCCATGAAGACGAGGAGGAGGCTACCCGACACTGACTCCCTGTATTTGAATCACCCACTGGAGCAACGCCATCAAGGCCAGTGCATAGGCCCCGGCCACGACATCATCAATCATGATGCCGAGGCCGCCGGGCATGCGACGGTCCAGCCACCCGATGGGCCAGGGCTTGATAATGTCGAAACCACGGAACGCCAGGAAGGCGAACAAAAGCCAGAGCCCACCGGTTGGCTGCAGGGCCAATGCCAGCCAGACGCCCACGAATTCGTCCCACACAATGGCTGGGTGGTCATGCACGCCCAATGCGTTCGCCGTGCGCGCGCACAGATAAACGCCGAGGGCGAAAGTCAGTACCAGAAGGGCGCCATAAAGCGGCCAGGGCAGCCCGACCATCAGCGAATAAAGCAGCAGCCCTGCCAGCGTCCCCCAGGTCCCGGGCGCCCGCCGGATACACCCGGATCCCAGACCCAGCGCCAGGCAGTGGCCGGGGTCGCGCAGCAGTGAGCGCGGCTGGATGGATGTCTCAACCATGACGCCCTCCAAAATGGGTATAGCCCTGCTGAGCCAGCTCGACCCTGCCTTCAGGCCCCATCAGCGTCACGCCGGGCTCCTCCGTCACCGTTCCGATGACGGTCAATGCCAAGGAATCCACCGGTTCCGGGGGTAAAGGCTGATCGGCCGGCCAGACAAACAGCAGCTCATAATCATCCCCCGCAGAGGCGGCAAGTCGCCGGGCCTCTTCCTCCCCCCGCAAAGCAACCAGCTCACTGGAAACGGGCAATGCGCCCCACTCCAGACGGGCACCACGCTCACCCAGAAGGTGGCTCAGATCCGCCACCAAACCATCACTCACATCCACCGCCACGGCCCCTGAGGCCCGGAGCCACTGACCCAGGGCCAGACGGGGTTGCGGATACCGGTATCGCTCAAGCACCGCCGCCACAGCTGGCGCGGGCGCGCCCGTCGCCTCCAGCCAGTTAAGCGCCTCACCGGCCTCGCCAAGCGTGCCACTGACACAGACCTGGTCCCCAGGGGTCACCGCTCCCCGCCGCAAGGCTGACCCTTCCGGCAACAACCCATGGGCCTGGATCGTGATGCTGAGGGGACCCCGGGTGGTGTCACCGCCCACCAGCTGGACGTTTTCCCTGACAGCCAGCGACTGCATGCCATCCGCCAATGCCGCCAGCCAGGATTCCGAGGCTTCGGGCAGGGTCACTGACAGGGTAAAGCACAACGGCTCTGCCCCCATGGCGGCAAGGTCACTGAGGTTGACGGCCAGGGCGCGCCACCCGAGGGCGTGAGCGGGCATGTTTCGGGGAAAGTGGACGCCCTCAACCAGGGTGTCCATGGTCATCACCTGATCCCGACCGGGCGGACAGCGCACCACGGCACCGTCATTACCAATGCCCTCAACCACCTCGCTCCGGGCAACAGCGTCGCCCAGAGGCTGCCAGAACCGGTCAATCAGGCTGAATTCGTCCATAGGGGATCAGGCGGGATCAGGCCTGTCGGGAACGCGTCTCCGCCGGCCGCAGCCGGACACAGAGACGATCCAGAATACTGTTGATGTACTTGTGACCATCCGTACCGCCAAAGCGCTTGGCCAGCTCAATGCCTTCGTTGACGACCACCCGGTAGGGAATGTCGTTGCGGTTCATCAGCTCAAAGGTCCCGATACGCAATATCGCCAGCTCGATAGGGTCAAGCTCGCTGACCGACCGATCCAGCAGGGGCTCGAACTGCTGGTCCAGGTCGCCACGGGACCGGTCCACCCCCTTCAGGAGCTCCCTGAAGTAGGTATCATCCAGCTTCTCCATGTCATTATCGGTGACAAACTCCGCCTCAATCTGACTGATCGGGCTGTCGGAGAAATGGCGCTGGTACAGGCCCTGCAGTGCCAGCGCACGCGCCTTGCGGCGATCCGCCGGACGGGACTTACCCTGGTTGTTCTTGGGCTGACCGCCTTCGCTCATTGTGTGTCGATCCTCCGGAACAGGCTGACCATTTCCAGTGCCGTCATGGCCGCATCAGCGCCCTTGTTGCCGGCCTTGGTGCCGGCACGCTCAAGCGCCTGCTCAATCGTGTCCAGAGTCAGCACACCGAATATTACCGGCAGGCCGGTATCCAGGCTGACACTGCCCACACCGGAGGCGCTGGCGCCAGCCACATAGTCGAAATGCGGTGTTCCACCCCGGATCACCGCACCCAGCGCGATGACGGCATCGTGACGCCCCGTGCGCGCGACCTTCTGGGCCGTCACAGGGATCTCATGGGCCCCTGGCACACGGTAGATGGTGATGCTGTCCCGGCTGATGCCGTGGCGGACCAGGGTATCCGTGGCCGCCTCGACCAGGCTCTCGACCACGAATCCGTTGAAGCGCCCCACCACCAGCGCGTAATCGCCGCGGCAGTCGGTGAAGTCCCCTTCAATGGTTTTAATGTCTGTCATTGCTGTCTCCGTACCGGGCATGACCGTTATTGGTCTTTCCCGTCATCGTAGGGGAGGTATTCCACAACCTCCAGATCAAAGCCCGAAATTCCCGAGAACTTGATGGGCGCGCTCATCAGCCGCATACGGCTTACCCCCAGGTCCCGCAGAATCTGGGAGCCGGTTCCAACGGTCAGGTAGACCCCGGAGCTGCCGGAGGCCTCCGATGTCCCCTTCCCTCCCTGGGAACGGGCTTCGAAGAACCCGCGTATGCGTTCTTCCAGCGCGTAGCTGTCCTGGCCGTTATTCAGCAGCACAATCACCCCGGCCCCTTCAGCCGCGACCTTGCGCATGGCTTCATGCAACGGCCAGCGTGGTGAGCCCGGATAATGCGCGTGCAGCAGATCCCGCAGGGTATCCGTGATGTGAACCCGCACCAGTGTGGGCGTTTCCGGATCCACTTCCCCCATGGTCAGCGCCAGGTGGGTTTCACCCTGAATGGAATCGCGGTACGTGTGCAGTCGGAATACCCCGTACTCGGTTTCCATCTCATAATGATCAACGCACTCAACGGTCCGCTCATTCATGGTGCGGTAATGGATCAGGTCCGCGATGGTGCCGATCTTGAGCCCGTTCTGCTCTGCGAACGCCTCCAGCTGGGGCCGTCGCGCCATGGTGCCGTCATCGTTCATGACCTCGCAGATCACCCCGGCGGACTCGAACCCAGCCATTGCCGCCAGATCACAGGCGGCCTCTGTGTGCCCGGCCCGCGAGAGTACCCCTCCGGGCTGAGCCATCAGCGGAAAGATGTGGCCGGGGCTCACAATGTCTTCCGCCTGTGCCCCACGAGCGGCCGCCACCTGCACGGTGCGCGCCCGGTCCCCGGCAGAGATCCCGGTGGTCACCCCTTTCGCGGCTTCAATCGAAACCGTGAACTTGGTGCCAAACCCGGAGCTGTTGCGCTGAACCATCAATGGCAGGTTCAGGCGCTCGCAGCGCTCCCGGGCCATGGGCATGCAGATCAGGCCCCGCGCCTCGGTGGCCATGAAAGTGATGTGCTCAGGCTGGACGCATTCCGCCGCCATGATCACATCGCCTTCGTTCTCCCGGTCCTCATCATCCATCAGGATCACCATCCGGCCCTGACGGATGTCGTGGAGGATTTCCTCAATATTGTTCAGCGCCATTCTGCACCCTGTTCGCTCTCACTTAATGGCCGCGCGCGGCGGGTTCCAGGATCAGCCGCTGGTCCGCTCCGACCACCCGCCGATCCCCCACAACCATCCGGTGCTGCTGCGCCATTCGATCCAGCGTCAGCGCCGCCATGGGTTTCGCCCGACTGCCCAGCATTGTCGGGGCCTGGTACAGCCACAATTCGTCAGTCAGGCCCGATTCCAGAGCCGAGCCCGCCAATGTGGCGCCCGCCTCAATGAGCACGTCATTGATGTCACGTGCCGCCAGCAGCGCCATCACCGCCGATACGGCCGGCCGCCCACTGCCATCCGGCGCCACCGTGACCACCTCGGCCCCCTGTTCACGGAGCCGCGACGCCCGGCCATCATCCAGCGTGGCCGTGGTGCTTACCACCAGACACTGGCCCTCTCCCGTCACCACACGGGACTCGGGGTCCGTGCGCAGCCGCGGATCCAGAACCACCCGCAGAGGCTGGCGCACCGGCAGTGCCTTGGTGCCCATATCCCCCAGTTGCGCCGGGCGTACGGTCAGCGATGGATCATCCGCCAGCACGGTCCCGACCCCTGTGATAATGGCACCAGAGCGTGCCCGCAATCGCTGTACGTCCATGCGGGCCTCGGGCCCTGTTATCCACTGGCTTTCGCCGGACGCCATGGCGGTCCGTCCGTCCAGACTGGCCGCGATCTTGAGCCGGACCCAGGGATTTCCGCCAGCCACACGGCGCAGAAACCCCGCGTTGAGCGTGCCTGCCGGCCCGGCCAGAACACCGCTCACCGTCTCGATGCCCGCAGCCTCCAGCAACGCCAGGCCCTGACCGGAAACCGCAGGATTCGGATCGCCCGTCGCGATCACCACCCTCGCCACACCCGCATCAACCAGTGCCTGGGCACAGGGCGGCGTACGCCCATGGTGACTGCATGGCTCAAGGGTCACATAGGCGGTAGCCGCCTTCGCACGCTCCCCCGCCTGTTCAAGCGCGTTGACTTCCGCATGGGGTTCCCCGGCCTGGCGGTGCCAGCCAGTACCGACCACCTCACCACCGCTGACCACGACACATCCCACCCGCGGGTTGGGATGCGCGCTGTAGAGCCCGCGCTCGGCCAGCTGCAGCGCCATGGCCATGTATCGGGTATCAGTGGCATTGGTCAACGGTGAGTCACCCGGTCCGGACTATTTATCCACGGATTCCTTCAACGCCCGCGCCGCAACGGTCACGGGAGACTCATCCCCAACGTCACCGGAACGACTCAGCCGTTCGATCTCTTCCTTGAACTCATTGATGTCCTGAAAACTGCGATACACAGAGGCGAAACGCACGTAGGCCACTTTATCGAGCTGGCGCAGTTCGTACATGACCTCCTCACCGATCATCAGGGATTTCACTTCCCGTTCACCGGTGGAGCGCAGCCGGAACTTGATCCGGTTGATGGCGGCCTCAATGGCCTCAATATCGACAGGGCGTTTTTCGAGGGCCTTCATCAGACCCTCACGCATCTTGTCCTCATCGAAGGGAACCCGCGAGCCGTCCTGTTTAACCACACGGGGCATGATCAGCTCGGCCCCCTCAAAGGTGGTAAAGCGTTCACGGCAGGAAAGGCATTCGCGCCGACGCCGCACCTGGTCGCCGTCGCCGACCAGGCGCGAATCGATCACTTTGGTATCCGCCTCGCCACAGAAGGGGCAATGCATCCAGTCACACTCCCGGACGGCAAGCGGGTTGGCAATGGTCAGTCAGCGTAGACCGGGAATCGCCGGCACAGCTCCTGAACCTCTTTACGGACCCGCTCGATGGTCTCTTCATTATCCAGATCATCAAGGATATCACACATCCAGCCTGCCAGGTCGCGTGCCTCGGTCTCGCCGAAACCACGCGTGGTCATCGCCGGTGTGCCGATCCGAAGACCGGACGTCACGAAGGGGGAACGGGGATCGTTGGGGACCGCGTTCTTGTTGACCGTGATATTGGCCTTGCTGAGCGCCGCGTCCGCGTCCTTGCCGGTGATGTCCTGCTTGATCAGGCTCAGCAGGAACAGATGGTTCCTGGTACCACCGGAAATCACCTCAAAGCCACGCTGCTGGAACACCTCGGCCATGGCCTGGGCATTCCTGACCACACGCTGCTGGTATTCCTTGAAGTCATCCTGCATGGCTTCCTTGAAGCACACCGCCTTGCCGGCAATCGCATGCATCAACGGCCCCCCCTGACTGCCCGGGAAGACAGCGGAGTTGAACTTTTTCTCCAGATCCGGGTTGGACTTCGCCAGGATCAGGCCACTGCGCGGCCCCCGCAGTGTCTTGTGGGTCGTGGTGGTCACCACGTCCGCGTAGGGCACCGGGTTCGGGTACACCCCAGCGGCAACCAGCCCCGCGAAGTGCGCCATGTCCACAAACAGGTAGGCGCCCACCTTGTCGGCGATCTCGCGGAAACGCTTGAAGTCCAGCTCCTGGGAGTACGCGGAGAAGCCCGCCAGGACAACTTTCGGCTGGCTCTCAACCGCCAGGCGCTCAATCTCGTCGTAATCCAGCAGACCGGTTTCCGGGTCCAGCCCGTACTGCACGGCGTTGTAGATCTTGCCGGAGAAGTTGACGCTGGCCCCATGGGTGAGGTGCCCACCGGCATCCAGGCTCATGCCCAGCACCGTCTCCCCGGGTTTCATCAGGGCCATGTAGACCGCATTGTTGGCAGAGGAGCCGGAATGCGGCTGGACGTTGGCGTAGTCAGCCCCGAAGAGCTGCTTGGCACGCTCAATGGCAATCTCCTCAACCACGTCCACGTGCTCACACCCTCCGTAGTAGCGCTTACCCGGGTAGCCTTCGGCGTACTTGTTGGTCAGCGCCGAGCCCTGCGCTTCCATAACGCGCGGACTGGTGTAGTTTTCGGACGCGATCAGTTCGATATGCGCTTCCTGTCGGCGGACTTCCGCCTCCATGGCATTCCAGACTTCCTCGTCGTAACCGGCAATGGTCATATCTCGCTTAAACATTGTCAGCCTCTTGTGTGCTGGCAATTGACGCGCCCCGAGGAACGCCTTTGCCAGAAATGGTCGATGATGAACTCTCGGGGTCTGTTTCCTGTAGGAAACACCATTCTACCGAAAAGGGACCGCAATAACATCCGCCCCGCGGAAATGCAGCATAATGCCCGCCACCAGCGGTTTTCATTGCCTCAACGGCAGCGATTGGTTAACGTACGCACAAACCACGCTTCCATTTTCCGACTCCTGATCAGGACATCGACTCCATGGCTCAGTACGTATTCAGCATGAGCGGCCTCGGCAAGGTCGTTCCCCCGAAGAAAGAGATCCTCAAGGACATCAACCTGAGTTTCTTCCCCGGCGCCAAGATCGGCGTGCTCGGTCTCAACGGCGCGGGCAAGTCGACCCTGCTGCGGATCATGGCCGGCGTTGAGACGGACTACGTGGGCGAAGCCCGGCCGCTGCCCGGCCTCAATATTGGCTACCTGCCCCAGGAGCCGGAACTGGACGAGACCAAGACCGTCCGCGAGATCATCCAGGAAGCGGTTGAAGGCATCCACAAGGCGCTGGCGCGATTGGACGAGATCTACGCCGCCTACGCCGAACCGGACGCGGATTTTGACGCCCTTTCCCAGGAGCAGGGGGAGCTGGAAGCTTTCATCCAGGCTGCCGAGGGTCACGATATTGAACGCCGCATGGAGGTGGCCGCCGAGGCGCTGCGGCTGCCGCCCTGGGACGCCGAGGTGCATCACCTGTCGGGCGGTGAGCGCCGCCGCGTAGCCCTGTGCCGGCTGCTGCTGTCCAGCCCCGACATGCTGTTGCTGGATGAGCCCACCAACCACCTGGATGCCGAAAGCGTCGCCTGGCTCGAACGCTTCCTGCACGACTTCCCGGGCACCGTGGTGGCGATCACCCACGACCGCTACTTCCTGGACAACGTCGCCGGCTGGATCCTGGAGCTGGACCGTGGCGAAGGCATCCCCTTCCAGGGTAATTACAGCCAGTGGCTGGAACAGAAAGAGAAGCGACTGGAACAGGAAGCCAAACAGGAAGCCTCCCAGCGCAAGGCCGTCAAGCAGGAGCTGGAATGGGTGAAGAGCCAGGCCAAGGGGCAGCAGGCGAAGAACAAGGCCCGCCTCAAGCGCTTTGAGGAGCTCAATTCCCAGGAGTTCCAGAAGCGCAACGAGACCAACGAGCTCTACATTCCACCGGGGCCGCGCCTGGGTAACAAGGTGATTGAGGTGGAAGGCGTGACCAAGCGCTACGGGGATGAGGTGCTTTTCGAGGACCTGACCTTCAGCGTGCCCCCGGCCAGCATTGTGGGCATCATCGGCGGTAACGGCGCCGGCAAGTCCACCCTGTTCCGGATGATCACCGGCACCGAAGAACCGGACGAAGGCCAGATCGTGCTGGGCGAAAGCGTCCAGCTGGCCTATGTGGACCAGATGCGCGAGCTCAACGAGGAGAACAGCGTCTGGGAGGAAATCAGTGGCGGCCAGGACATCATCCAGGTCGGCCATTACCAGACCCAGTCCCGCGCCTACGTGGGCCGCTTCAACTTCAAGGGTGCCGAGCAGCAGAAGCGCATCAAGGAGCTGTCCGGCGGTGAGCGCAGCCGGGTGCATCTGGCCAAGCTGCTCCAGGAAGGCGGCAACGTGCTGCTGCTGGACGAGCCCACCAACGACCTGGACGTGGAAACACTGCGCGCGCTGGAAGAAGCCCTGCTGGTCTACCCGGGCTGCGCCATGATCATCTCCCACGACCGCTGGTTCCTGGACCGCGTGGCCACCCACATTCTCGCTTATGAGAGCGACGGCGACGTCGTGTTCTTCGAGGGCAACTTCTCCGAGTACGACCGCGACCTGCGCGCCCGCAAGGGCGAAGACGCCTGGGTTCCGAAACGGGTCAAGCACAAAAAACTTGCCTGAGCGGTTTTCCCCATCAGGGCATCTTTCACTATAGTGAAAGAAACGCCCTGATGAGGTTTGACCATGGCCAGCGAAGAACGCCGCTTTTTCAGTCGCATACTGTTCGACGCCCAGTGCGAGATCCACCTTGGGAACCGCGTCTGGCCGAGCGAGGTATTGGACATTTCGCTCCATGGCGCGCTCCTGAAAGCGCCGCCGGATTTTGACGGCGAGGAAGGAGACGGTTACACCATCGCCATCTGGCTGTCGGATAACACCACCCGGATCACCATGGACGCCATCCTGCGCCATAAGGAAACCGACCAGCTGGGATTTGAATGCCGCTCGCTGGATCTGGACAGCGCCACCCACCTCCGGCGTCTGGTGGAGCTGAACCTGGGCGACGAAGCGGAGCTTCACCGTGAGCTGGCCCGCCTCAGCGACGCCTGAGCTGATTCTCTTCGACTGGCACGGAACCCTCGTGGATACCCACGATGCGATGTTTTCGGCCATGGAGGAAATGCTGCCCCAGCTGGAGGGGCTGGGGCTGGTGGAGGAGCTGCTCCCGGAGGACCAGTGCAAAACCACGGACGACGCACGGCTGGTTCGCTATATCCGGCTTTTCCGCCGCCTCCACCCGCGCATCCTCTCGGAACGGCGCGTCTCCAGGACGGACATCTTCAACGCCATCTTCGGTGACAACACCCAGGCCAAGCAGATTGCCCACGAAGCCTATAACGCCTGTTACCGCAACCATTATGGCGAGGTCTTCCCGTTTCAGGACGGGATCTACGAGTACCTGAACGCCTGGCGCAGCACCGGCATCCGCCTGGGGGTGGCCACCAATCGCAACCGGGAGTTCCTGGAGCACGAGCTGGCGCTGGTCGATGGCGGGCGCTGGCAATCACTGATCGACATCATTGTCTGTGCCGGTGATGTCACCGCCTACAAGCCCGACCCCGAGGTCATTCTCAAGGCCGGGTGGCGCGCCGGTCTGAAGGCCGATACCCACATCTGGTACGTGGGCGACAGCACCACTGACATGGTCACCGCCGGCAATGCCGGCGTGACCCCGGTGTTCTTCAACGGCGGCCAATGGGATCCGGACTACATTGAACGCCGTTTTGCCGGCGATCCGGACCATCACCCGTCATTGATTGCCCATTCCTTCGAGGCGCTGACGGACCGCATCACGGACAGCCTACAGGGCAATGCCCGGGCCGCCCTCCAGGCCAGGCGCCCAGCCCCCTATCCGGCGCCACAGCCCCCTGAACCACGCATAGAGCCGGACTGGCACCCTTCCTTGGTCAACCTGACACCCCCCAGGGTCATCCTGTTCGACTGGCACGCCACCCTGGTCGACACCCTGGACGCCATGTACCACGCCGTGGATGACATGCTCCCGGAACTGCGCCAGCTGGGCCTTCTGGATGACATTGCCACCTCCGCCAATGCCCGTTCCGACGAGGAACAGCGTCTCGTGGATTACGCTCGCGACCATTCCCGGCTGCATCCCCAGGTGCGTGCTGACCGCAAGATTTCCCGGACCGACATCTTCGAAGTCCTCTTCGGGGACGACGATGCGAGCAAGAGCCAGGCGCACCGGGTCTTCCGCCACCACTATCGACGCCACTACGGTGCCGTTCTGGCGCTGGAGCCACGCGTGAAGGAGCTGCTATCGACCCTGAACACGCTGCCGCTGCGCATTGGCGTGATCACCAACCGTGATCGTGAATTCTTCGAGGATGAACTAAGGCTCGTGGACGGCGGTGGCTGGACGGACCTGTTCACCATCGCCATCTGCGGTGACGACGTGCCGCATCGCAAACCGCATCCGGATCAGCTCCTGTTGGCCGCACACCGGCTGGGTGAGCGCCCGGACCAGGGCATCTGGTACGTGGGCGACAGCACCACGGACGTCAGCGCGGCGCGCCGGGCCGGCCAGACGGCGGTTTTCTTCAACAGCGCCCAATGGGACCTGCCCGCGCTCAACCGATTGTTTCCCGGCGATGCCCACCATCCCTACCGCCCGGATGTGGTGGTGAACGACTTTTCCGAGTTCTGGGCCATGCTGCTGGCCTGCCTGGATGGCGCCACCGGCTGATCCGAACCGCGCCCCCATGTGCTTTCCGACGGCAGTAGACCCATCCAAACGACACAACTGCACGTTTGCTCTCAGTTGGCTAAACTTTCTTTGTACCAATGCCACTATTGCCTGGTGCGAAACTGACCACTTTCTGTAAGGTAGACAGGGCATGCCAATCAGCGTTTTCGATCTCTTCAAGATCGGCATTGGACCATCCAGCTCCCATACAGTCGGCCCCATGTGGGCCGCTTTGCGCTTCATCGGCGAACTGGACAAAAATGGGCTGTTGAACGAAGTAACCCGCCTTGAGGTGCACCTCTTCGGCTCCCTCTCCGCCACTGGGGTTGGTCACGGCACCGATCACGCCGTGATCATGGGGCTGATGGGAAAAAGACCAGACGACATTGACGCCGATGTTATTGCGCCCTCTATTAATGCCCTGAAAGCCTCTGAGGTATTACACCTGAACAGCCAATACAGCGTGCCCTTTCAGTGGCACCGGGACATGCAGCTGTTCGAGGAAAGCCTGCCCCATCACCCCAACGCCATGCGACTGATTGCCCATGGGCAAAACGGTGAGATGCACCGCAATACCTATTTCTCGGTCGGGGGTGGGTTTGTCGTGGATCAGGCCCAGGCAGAGCAGGGCCTGCTGGATAACGATACCACTAAGCTCCCCTATGACTTTGACACCGCTGCCGACCTGTTGACGATATGCCAGGCAAGCGGCTTGCGGATTAGTGAGTTGATGCTCGAAAATGAGCGCGCCTGGCGCAGCGAAGCCGAGATACGCAAAGGGCTTTGCGATATCTGGGAGGCCATGAAAGCCTGCGTGAATAAAGGACTTGAGACTGAAGGCGTGTTGCCGGGCGGGCTGAATGTTCGTCGCCGTGCCCGCTTCCTTCATCAAAGGCTGTTGGCCGTTGAGGACAATCCTTCATTGATTACCACAACGATGTCGGCCATGGACTGGGTCAACCTTTATGCGCTGGCGATCAATGAAGAAAATGCGGCAGGTGGCCGCATGGTGACAGCGCCCACCAACGGTGCCGCAGGCATCATCCCAGCGGTATTGCACTACTACATGCACTTTCGCGAAGGGGCTAGCGAACGAGACGTTGTCGACTTCCTGCTGGCGGCGGGTGCGGTCGGCGTTCTGTGCAAGAAAAACGCCTCCATTTCGGGTGCCGAAGTGGGCTGCCAGGGCGAGGTCGGCTCCGCGTGCGCCATGGCCGCCGCCGGCCTGGCGGAGCTGATGGGCGGCAGTGTCGCGCAGGTGGAAAACGCCGCTGAAATCGGCCTGGAGCATAACCTGGGGCTGACCTGTGACCCTATTGGCGGCTTAGTCCAGGTGCCTTGTATCGAGCGCAATGCCATCGCGTCAACAAAAGCGATCAACGCGGCACAGATGGCACTCCGGGGTGATGGTGAGCACTTTGTGTCGCTGGATAACGTGATCCGTACCATGCGCGATACCGGCGCTGACATGCAGGATAAATATAAAGAAACCTCGAAAGGTGGATTGGCGGTTCATACGATCGAGTGTTGACCATTCACCTCTGAATCGTCCTTGGGTCCCTTGAGATCATGAAATCAACATACCCCCAAACCAGTGACGGTCAGTTGCTTTGCGACCGTATCATTGAACTGCGCAAGAAACGCGGCCTGACACTGGATCAGCTCGCCGCGGGCTGTGGCGTCAGCCGCTCGATGCTGAGCCAGATTGAGCGCGGCAGCGCCAATCCAACACTGGCGGTGACCCTGCGCATCGCCCAGGCCTTCGGCCTGAGCATCGGTGACCTGGTCGACCAGCCCTGGACCGCCTCCAGCATTGAGGTGGTCCGCGCTGATGATGCCACCCATCTGTTCCGGGATGACCGCGAGTGCCGTATCCGCACCCTTTCCCCCCTGCACCTCGAGAAGAATGTCGAGTTCTATGAGCTGCGCATCGCACCGCGTGCCAGCCTGCGCAGCGCGGCCCATTTCGAGGGAACCCGGGAATTACTGACCATTACCCATGGTCACGCCCGGGTGATCGCCGGCGACAATGAGTGTCACCTGAACGCGGAGGACTCGTCGCACTATCACGCTGACCAGGAACACTGCATCGTGAATGAAAGCGACGAAGAACTACTGGCCTTCCTGGTCGTGACCTATGAGTAAGCCCTCCCCTTCAGGCCAGCGCTACGCGCCAAGACTGTTCGACCCGGACATCGCTACCGGTCAGCCCGAGAAAGCCGCCCATCGGCGTGTGATCATGCGATCACACCCAGTTCGCGGCCAATGCGCGTAAATGCTTCAACAGCGGCGTCAATCTGTTCTGGCGAATGCGCTGCCGACATCTGGGTGCGGACACGAGCCTGCCCCTTTGGTACCACCGGATACGAAAAGCCGATGACGTAGATCCCCTCATTCAACAGGCGTTCGGCAAAGGTGGATGCCAGGCGGGCGTCACCCAGCATCACAGGGATAATCGGATGATCCGCACCGGCAAGGGTAAAGCCGGCCTGCGCCAGTCCTTCGCGAAAACGGGCGACGTTGTCCCACAGCTGCCGGCGCAGCGCATCGCCCTGCTCGATCCTGTCAAGCACCTCAAGGCTTGCCGCAACAATGGGCGGTGCCAGCGCGTTGGAAAAAAGATACGGCCGCGAGCGTTGACGCAGCCATTCCACAATAGCGCCGCGGGCGGCGGTCACCCCACCAGAGGCTCCGCCCAGCGCCTTGCCAAGGGTGGTGGTGATGATATCCACCCGCTCCATCACGTCGTGATATTCAGGTGTGCCACGCCCGCTGTCGCCCATAAAGCCGGTGGCGTGACAATCATCGATCATCACCATCGCGTCGTAACGCTCGGCCAGATCGCAAATGCCTGTGAGGTTGGCGACCACGCCGTCCATGGAGAACACGCCATCGGTGGCGATCAGCTTGAATCGCGCGCCAGCAGCGTCGGCCTCCTGCAACCGGGCCTCAAGCTCGGCCATGTCGTTGTTGGCGTAGCGATAGCGGTTGGCCTTGCACAGACGAATGCCGTCGATAATCGAGGCGTGATTGAGCGCGTCGGAAATCACCGCATCGTCGGGGCCGAGCAGTGTCTCGAAAAGACCGCCGTTGGCGTCAAAGCAGGACGAGTAGAGAATGGCATCGTCCATGCCCAGAAAGTCCGCCAGCCGTTTTTCCAGCCGGCGGTGTTCCACGTGGGTACCACAGATAAACCGGACCGAGGCCATGCCCAGGCCCTGCTCGTGCAGGCCACGCTCGGCGGCCCTGATCAGCGCCCGGTCATCGGCCAGACCAAGATAGTTATTGGCACAGAAGTTGACGACCTCTCCCTGGGCCACGCGGACGCTCGCCCGCTGGGGCGACATCAGCTCGCGCTCGTGCTTGTAAAGGCCTCCTTCATGGAGCTCATCAAGCTGGCTCGCCAGCTGTTGCTGAAATGCGCGGGTCATCATGCGTTCACCCCCTCGGGTGCGACCTGTGTCGGGTTTTCCGGCCGCTCTTTCAGCTCCTCGCCGTCGGGGCCCTCATAGCGCCGCCCCCAGCCGGTAAGTGCTGCCAGCAACATGATCGCCACCAGCAGCCAGCCCTGAAAGACAAACGGAAAGACTTGCGTGGGCGCCACATTGGGCAGCCAGTCATAGGTTTCCTGCATCACCTGGATGGTCGACCAGCCCAACAGCACCGGCGCGCCCCAGGGGAATATGTAGCCCAACGCCGAGGTCATGGCATCGAGCATGTTGGCCCGGCGGTAACGGTGGATGCCGTAGCGCTCGCCCAGCTCACGAACAAAGGGCGCGGCGGCAATCTCCGCGGCGGTGTTGATGGTGATCGAGGTGTTCAACAGCCCAGCAATGCCCCAGATGGCAAGCTCGGCCCGGCGGATGGAGTTCTTGATCCAGCCCGTCAGCTTACGGGTCACAACGTCCATGGTGCCGCCGAGTTTGAGCAGGTAGGCCGCCGCAACGATCATCAGGATCAGAATCGCCATGTTGACGTAGCCTTTGACCCCCTGCACCAGCGCGCCGGTCATTACCGTGTCGGTTTCGGTGTCAAAACCGATAATATCCCCCAGAGCACCGGTGCCGGCCAGCAGAATCGCTGGTATTGATGCGATAATGCCCCAGGTCAGCGAGGTCACCAGGTGCTGACCGGACAGAGCCAGCACCAGTACCAGGGCAAAGGGCCCCAGCATCAACAGTCCCTCGGGCTGGGTAGAGCTCATCATCTTCTTAATGGCTTCAGACTCAGCAACGCTGACATCGCCACCGCCACCAAATACGGCGAACAGAATGACCGTGGGAATCGCGGCAGCAATGGCATACTTGAAGCGGCTGCGCACTACGCCGGGAACGTCGGCTCCCTGAGTGGTCGCCGAGACAATGGTGGTATCCGAAACCGGCGCAAGGTTGTCACCGAAAATCGCCCCGGAGAGAATGGCGGCAAACAACATGGTCGGGTCGCTGCTCAAGGCCACGCCGGCCGGGTACATCAGGGTACAAAAGGCCACTGTGGTGCCGTAGCCAGTGCCCACGGCGGTGGAAAAAATCGCCGCCAACAGAAACGTCATGGCCACAAACAGCCCACCGGTCACACCGGATACACCGCCAATCCAGGCCAGCCCTTCGACCAGCCCGCCAACCTGCAGTACCTGGGAAAACATGCCGGCAAAAAACCAAGCGACGATGGCCACGACACCCACGGGCTGAGTCATGCCTTCAAACAGCCCGTGAGCGTAATCGGACCAGCTGCTTGAGCAGCAGAAAAGCCCCAGAACAATACCAAACAGGGCCCCCATTACCAGGCCGATCTGGGACGACACCCCCAGAACACTGGTAGTAACCGCCCAGATAACAAAGAACACCAGCGGAACGGCGGCGCCGAAAGCGCCAAAACGAAACCTCAGGGAAGGCACGGGCGATGGCTCTGCCTGGTCGGGGGTTGCGGTTGTTTCTGACATGCGATCTCTCCTTGTCTATTGTGATTATAATGTCAGGTCGGAATCTTCAGAGGAGAATCTGGGCTCATTCCCAGTTGAGGATCACTTTACTGGCCTCCCCGGCCAACAAGGCCTGGAACCCCTGTTCAAAATCGCTATAAGGCAGCCGGTGCGTGATCACCGGTGATATGTCCATCCCCGATTCCTCCAGCACCGACATTTTATACCAGGTCTCATAGACCTCGCGCCCATACACACCTTTGATGGTCAGCATGTTGAAGATCACGGTATTCCAGTCGATGGCCAAATCCTCGGTGGGAATGCCGAGCATCGCTACCCTGCCGCCGTGACACATATTGGCAAGCATGTCCTGGAAGGCGGCAGGGCTGCCGGACATCTCCAGGCCGACGTCGAACCCTTCCAGCATCCCCAGCGAACGCTGAACCTCGGCCAGGCTTTCTTCCTGAGCGTTGACGGTACGGGTTGCCCCCAGGGTCTTGGCCAGCGCCAACCGTTGCGGGTTGAGGTCGGTAATCACCACATGCCGGGCACCGGCGTGACGGCACACGGCGGCGGCCATGGCGCCGATGGGCCCCGCCCCTGTGATCAGCACGTCCTCGCCGAGGACGTCGAACTGCAGAGCCGTGTGCACGGCATTGCCCAGAGGATCGAATAACGCCGCTACATCCAGGTCGATACCAGGGCGATGCTCCCAGACATTGGACATCGGCAGAGCCAGGTACTCGGCGAAGGCGCCGGGGCGATTGACCCCGACACCCCGGGTATGGGCGCACAGGTGGCGTCGCCCGGCCATGCAGTTGCGACAGCGGCCGCAGACCACGTGCCCCTCCCCAGAGACGATCTGGCCAGGGCGGAAGTCGTTAACATTGGAACCCACCTCGACGATCTCGCCGACAAACTCGTGGCCGACCACCATGGGTACCGGGATGGTATTCTCCGCCCATTTGTCCCATTTGTAGATGTGCAGGTCGGTCCCACAGATCGCCGTGCGCTTCACCTTGATCAGAACATCGTTGATGCCGACTTCGGGCATAGGCACGTCTTCCAGCCATAGCCCCGGGGCCGCCTCTCGCTTAACCAACGCTTTCATGTGCGTCTCCTTACCGCGGTGACTGATTCCCTTCTCTGGCAATCGCTCACGAGGGAGCTACCATAAAGGAATATTTTCCAGCATAGTGGATTGCATCCATTATGCAAGATAATATTCTTAGTTTTCTGAATGCTCCAATCGCCTTGCCAGGCCACCCATTGATCAAACCATGACCCATTTTGACGACTCATCACCCAGCACCCACTCTCTGGGGGCCAGCTTAAGTCCGGGCGTTCGCAACTGTTTTGATTCTGAGAGAGGCCGGACCCTCAGGCAGGGTCCGAAGCAACGGATAGGCATGACCGCGAAGCGGCTTAAAAGGACTGATGGGGCCTGCCTGGCTCACGCCACCGGCTGATCCCGATCACCTACCCCGGTGGTGCCAGATCCACCGGGAAGCGTACCGACCGTTCCGGCACGTCCATGGCTCCGAAATCGAACAGGGTGACCCGATCAGCGATCTTACGGGCAACACCCTCGTCTCCCAGCGTGGAGTCGGCCACGGTCACATCCACCACGGAGCCATCCGGGGCGATGACAAGCGCCAGCACCACCTCCCCTTCAAGCAATGGGTTCTGGCGGCGGGCGCGGTTGTAGATGGAAAACAGCGCGGAGCGGTTGCGCTGAAAGGTCTTCCGGATATTGGCCATGGGTCGCTCACTCGGCTCTGTGTCAGCGGGCCTGCTCTCAGCTTCGCCACTGGCCCCGGCGCTGGCAACATCCCGTGTTTCGCGCCGCTGCATGCCACCGTCTTCAACGCCACCACCAGTCGGCTCGTCCGGACCGCCCGACCCTGCCATGATGCGCTGTTTATCAGGCCCGGACGGTACCTCTCCAGTCTCCCCTTCAGAACCTGGCACTGATTCCCTGATCTCCGTCTCGGGTTCCGGGGCCAGTTCACGCAGCTGCGCAAGCTCATCCTTCATTCCAACCAAACCGGACTCCTCGGCCACTTCACGAGCCTGCTCAACGGTTTCCTCCGGCTCCGCCGGCGTCGGCGCGGGGTCCGGCTCGCTGGTTTCCGGTTCGGGTTCGGGGTCGGGTTCCGGCTCCGGTTCCGGCTCGGGTTCTTCCGGCTCCTCGAGCATGCGCGCCACCTGGGGCTGAGGCTCTTCCGGCTGCTGCGGCGACCGCTCTGGCAGATCCAGTCCCGGAATCACAAGAGCCAGCGGCACGAAGAACACCAGAAGAACCGCCAGGATCACCCCCAGCAGGCGGTCCTCGCGCCGGGTACTGCGCCACGGTAATGCTGGAGAGCGATTCAAGGCGTACCTCCCTGGCTTTCCGGTGCGCTCTCCACGGCCAGGTGGAGCCGGGTGTAGCCCGCGTTCACCGCGCTGCGCATCACCGGGCGCAAGCGCGCGTAATCCAGGCTGCGGTCCGCCACGATCATGGCGCCCGCGTTCTCACCCGCTTCCGGACGCGCGGCAAGGTGTGCCTCAAGATCAGCAATGGCACCACTGCCTGCCTCATCGGTCACACCATCCAGGCGTGCGACCTCCTGGCCTCCCACCAGGATGCTCTCGCCAGCCACCACCACCCGGAGAATGCTCTCGGGCACCTGCTCAGCTTCGGAACGTGGCAACTGGATATCACTATCCTCCTTGAGCACCTTTACGTCCGAGGAATTCACCATCAGGAAGAAGACGAGGATGGTGAAGATGTCCATCAGCGCGGTAAGGTTCAACCCGCCGGGCCGGTTCATGCGCCGGTAATGGCGCTGGATACGGCGGGCGCGTCGCGATTCCTTCATGAATCCGCCTCCTTACGGGCAGGCGCTGGCGCATCCCCCAGGGCGATCTCCGGGAAAAGCTCGGCGGTTACCACCTCCGCCGCCACAACCTCGGGGTAGCCGCGGACGGTGTCCATGGTCGTCACCAGCGTCTGGTAGTCGGTCTCGGGGCCCGCGAGCAGCCGGATATCGCGGGTATCGGGAAAGCGCTCCTTGACCCCCTTGAGCAGCTCGCGCAGGGCCTCAAAGTCCGGGCTTCCATTGTCCCTGGGCTCGAAACGCCGGAGCACGCCGCCGTTTCGATCACCCACCTCCAGGTGGCCGTCACGGACCACCACGTAAAGCCCCAGCTCTTCGTCCTTTTTCTCCATTTCATCCAGGCGCTGCCCGGCCTCCGGGAAACTCAGTTCCAGAATGCGCGTCTGGGTGAAAACCATGCTCAGCAGCAACACGGGCACCAGAACAATCATCAGGTTCAGGAAGGGCGTGATGTTCAGGTCCGCTTCCGCCGTTGTCTGCCGGCGATGTCGGCGTCGTCTCATGGGCCTGCCTCAGCCTTCACTGCGTGCGTTACTGCCCGCCTGGGTTTCCGAGATCAGGTTCAGGAGCTTGACCCCGGCCATCTCCAGACTGTCGATCATTTCATTGGTACGGGTCTGGAGGTACGCGTGCGCCAGCAGCAGTGGAATGGCGGACATCAGGCCAAAAGCGGTGGTGTTCATGGCCACGGATATGCTGTCCGACAGCATGCTGGCCTTGTTGGCCGGGTCCGCGTCCGCTACGGCGGTAAACGCCGAGATCAGCCCCATAATGGTCCCCAGAAGCCCCAGCAGAGTGGCCACATTCGCCAGTGTTGCCAGGTAGGGGGTACGCTTCTCGAAACGTGGCAGCACTTCCATCAAGCCTTCCTCCATGGCGTACTCCACGTCCGAGCGGGACTGGCTGTTACGGAACCGGGCCAGGCCGGCGGCCACCATTTCGCCCACCTCGACACCGGACTCCCGGGCAGCCTTCGAGGCCTTCTGGAATTCCCCTTTCTGCAGCAGGGGCCAGATGCCAGTCTCGAAGACCGTCCGGTTGCGCCGCCGTGCCACCTGCAGGTAGATCATCCGCTCCAGCACAATGGCCAGGCCGATGACCAGAATCAGGCCGATGGGAATCATGAACAGCCCGCCGTCCTGGAAGAAGCGTACAACAACTTCCATCAATGGGTGCTCCGTCACGTTGGATGTCGGTGTCTGCATGATCAGCGTGTCTCTCCGGTTGGGGCAGCTTCCGGCAGCGCTTGCAAAAGCGCGCCGGGCTCGCTGCGGTATCTGAGGTAGCGGCGGTAATTCGCGTCATCAACGGGATGCAGGAAGTCGCCGAAACGGCCCTGCTGCGTCGATGGTTCTTCCATGGGCGCATCCCCCGGCAACCGCCAGGCCTTGAGATGCATCACCCCCGGGCGCTCCTCCACGCCCTGGATCCGGATGCCCTCCGTCTCTTCCTGCGCCGCGACCGGCAGCGCCAGAAGCAGCATTGCCAGGGCTGTAATGCCTTTCCCTGTCATTGCACCCTCCGTTCCAGGTCCTGGATCCACATGGCCACTTCCTTGTCCGTGTCGTCACGCAGCGACTGATAGCGGCGGTAATGCTGCAGTGCCTGCTCCAGATCCAGCAGGTAGAGTTCAGACAGCACCGCCAGATTGTAGTGCAGGCGCGCCTCACCTGGATTGGCGTCCAGTGCCTGGCGCAGTAGCCCCGCGGCCGCTTCAATACGCCCCTGCTGACGATAGAGCAGTGCCAGGTCATTGGCAGCCGCTGCGTTCTCCGGAGGCCGCTGCAACAACGCCTCCAGAGCCCGGATGGCCCTGCGGGGCCGCTCCTGGTGGCGCGCCACCCTACTCCTCACCATGAGCACGTCCGGATGAAACCGATGCTCGGTCTCCACCGTTGCCAGTCGCTGAGCGGCCGCCTCCGGCTTCCCGTTGGCAAGCGCATCGCGGGCCTGCTCCAGACGTTCCCGGTCCGCCTCATCCAGAGATGGCGTCACCAGCTCCACCCTTTCAGGCATACTGCCCTGCCCGGGTGCCGTTTCCAGGCCCGCGCAGCCGGACAGAAGCACCAGGGCGGTGACCAGAATCCCTTCAACGTGCCGCTTCATGGTGTGCCTCCGTCCACTCCAGGTCCCGCTTGTAGCGGGCCGGAAACAGGGCCGCCAGGCTTTCAAGGCTGCGGTTGACCCATCCTGTCCAGTGGCCTTCCGGAATCCGCTTCTGGTTGCGCTGGTGGAGCTCGATGGCCTTCTCCTCAAACGGGTAGGCCTCCTCCTCCAGCAGCATTTCATACTGGTTCGCCTGCAGGTCCGTCAGCCCCTCAGGGCGCTCGGAATCCAGAACATCCCGGGCAAGCTGACGATAGAGTTCAGCCATGCGGTAGGTGCTTTCAGTGGCTGTCTTCGCAATGCCATACCCCTCTACCCTGCGGAACCAGTCAAGGGCTTCCTTCAGGGCCTCGCGTTTGCGGGCAAGCGACTGCTCCAGCGGCGCGCTGAGCTCAACGCGCTTGAATCCCCGGGCAGCGCGCCGCCCCAGCCAGAGGGCGCTCTCGCTCGCAAGCAGCGCGCTGCGCGAGGTCTCACCAGTGCCCGGTTCCGCGTCCACAATGGCTCTGTGGGTGTCGGCCAGCGCCTGCTCCCGGCCCAGTTCCTCCTGCATCACCGCCAGTTCATGCCGACGCTCCTGCTGGAAGGTATGCCCACCCAGGTGCTGGGCCCCTTCCGCCAGGTAGCGCTGGTACAGCTCCACCGCATCCGACAGGCGCCCAGCCTTGCGATAATAGCGGGCGGCTCTCAACTGATGGCGCCAGCGTTCCTCGCCCTCCAGGTCCCGTGGCATTGTCGCGAGCATGGTATCCGCCGCTGCGCCGGGGCGGCCCGCCTGACGGTGCGCGTGGACGATCCGTTCAGCCGCCCTGGGCGCCAGTTCGTGGTCCGGGAAGCGTTTGCGGAAGCCTTCAAGAAGCTGGATGGCCTGATCCCAGTTTTCCATGGCCAGCACCAGCCCGGCTTCATCAAAGCGCGCACTGGCCGCCACATCCGTCCCGGGGGCGGCCTCATAGGCCTGCCTGAAACGTTCACGGGCCTCCTGGGGCTGATCCTGGTCCGCCATTTGTTCCGCGTACTGGTAGAGGGCCAGAGCGTGACGTTGGCGGTACTCGGCCGCGCGTTCATCCCCAGCCGGGATCAGTTGCCGCACTTCGGCCCAGGCGCTGGCCGCCTCTTTGTAGGACTCCGCCTGCATGCGTATATGGCCCAGCAGGACCCATGCTGCCCTGTGCTGATCGGGCGTGGCATCGGCCCTCACAAGCGCCCGCGCGACCCGGCGGGCCTGCGCGTGCTGCCCGGCTTCGTAGAGGCGGTTGGCCAGCACCTGCCTGACACCATTGAGGCGTGGATGCCATGGGAAGGCTTCCACGAAACGGCGGGCATCCCCGATCAGCTGGTCGCGGGTCTCATTGTTGCTTTTATCCTGCCATTGGTCCCGCCGGACCTGGACGAGGGCATAGGCGGCCTCACCCGCGCCCGGGAAAGGGGCTTCCGAGTAGGCGGCACGCTGGTACAGGTCGGCAGCGCTGGCAGTCCGGCCACCACGCTGGGCCGCATCCCCCGCAAGCAGGATCATATAGCCAGCCCCCGTCCCCATGACGCCGGCCTCCATCCGGAAACGCTCAGCGCGGTCGGCATACTGGCGCAGCCGCCGTGACGCCTCCCGGTAATGATGACGAGATTGCGCTCCCTCAAGGGCCTGACCGCGAGCGTAATGCCACACCCCCAGCTCCCTCAGATAGCCGACGACCCGCCGGCGCACTCCGGTGTCCAGGCGCGCCATGGCATCCGGCATGGCATGGGCTTCCAGCGCCGCTCTCATGGCCTCGCGCATCCGCTTGGTATTGCCGGTCAGTCGCCAGCTTTCCACTGCCTCCATCAGCATGGCCGGTGCCGCGGCATGCTCCGGGTAGCGCTCCCGGAAGGTCTGGGCCGTGGCCACACTGCCGCGATGATTGCCCTGCTCTCTCTGGAATTGCAGCAGGTGACGAAAGAGGGTGGCCACATAAGGGCGCTCCCCGTGCGTATCCAGAATACGGGCCAGTGTTTCCGGTCCGCGCTCATAGGTGGCGATGAGACTGAGAACCCGCTGGGCATCCGCCACCTGCGAGGCATCCTTGCCCGAAACAGCCTCGAAACCAGCCCCCTGCTCGTGATACTGGTCCAGAAACCGCAGGAACAGCCCAGCCGCCGTCATCCCCCGCTCACTCAGAAAACGACTCCAGCCCAGCATGTAGAGGCTGTCATTACGGAAGTCGTCATCCGACCCGTGTTCTCGCGCTTTGAGGAAGGCTTGAGCCGCCTGGGTGTAGCGGCCTTCGCTGAAGCGGTACTCGCCGGTTCGAAACGCCGCCTCTGCCATGAACCGCGAATCACGATGGTCCTCCAGAATCCGCTCCAGGTAGCCCACGGAGCGCTGCTGCAGACCGGCAAGGTCGCTCGCACGCGCTGCCTCGTACAGCAGTTCCGCCTCACGTTCGTCCTCCGCGCCGGCCAGCAGGGTTTCAAAATCAGCCAGTGCGGCCCTGTGCATTTGCCTTGAGTCTTTTTCGGACAGCCCCAGTGCCCCGCCGAAACGGGCCTGGAGCTTCTGGATGCGGTTCAGCATGCGTACCCGTACCAGCGGGTCATCCGTTCGACGGAAAACCGATGCGTGACGACGGACCGCCTCTTCCAGTGACGCATCCGGAGTCGGGTTGTCGCCGATGTTCAGAACGATGGGGCTGAGTTCTCCCAGAGTCGTGGCGCCTTCCTGCAGGAGCACCCTGGCGCTGGCCCCGCCAGCCCCCGTCACCAGCCACAGTGTCATGCACACAGTCAGGACGCTGACGGCTCGTTTCATTCCCAGCCCCCCCGTTGTACGGGTCGTTCCGTCTGGCGCAACGCCACCTCTTCATAGACCAGCGCCTGCTGCCTGAGATTGCGGTCCCTGAACCCCGAAAGCCGTTCCCTCTCCGCCTCGAGGAACGCCAGCAGTCCGGCGTCCAGCTCGGCCCGGGCCGCCGTTAGATCACCGCCATGGGCCACATACTCCAATACCCAGGCAATCAATGGTGAGCGGGCGTGATCGCGGCTTCCCCTCAGGAACTCGACCAGCACCTGGTCCCCTTCGAGCTGGGAGCGGATCAAGCGGGCAACCCCCTTCTCTTGGACCTGGCCCATGAGCTTGTTCAGTTTTTTGAGGCTGCGCTCCAGAAAGGCATGGTTGCGCTCTGCGGTTATCAGCGCCTCGCCATGATGGCCGAACTCACTGTAGCCCCAGACACGCGCCAGCCGGGCCTCAACCACGCCCGGCCAGGCCACAGGGAACCCCTCCGCGCGTTCCCATGTCTGCAGCGCGCGGTGCAGCCGGCCGCTGCGGGCACGGGCCACACCGAGCAGGTAAAGTCCCTCGCTGACCAGGGTGCTGTCCGTACGCACCCGCTTGAGGGTCCGTTCCGCGCGCTCGGGATTCCCCCCTCGCAACGCCATAAGCCCCTCGGCGATATGCGCCCTGCTGACCAGGTCCGCCCCCTTCAGCGAGCCGTCCCCGCTGGCCAGGGACCGCACGACGCGCAGCGCCGCCCGGGCACGGCTGAGCGACTCCCGTTCCAGGTACGCCATGGCCAGGTTGTAATAGCCCATGCCCCCCCACAACGGGTCATCGATCCGGTTGAGCTGATTGCCAGCCTCACTGAAGTGCCCGTATTGCCGGGCCGTCTCGGCAAGAAGGAAGAACAGTTCGTCGCGCCGACCTTCCGCGACACCATTGGAAGACAGGCTCTCGGAAAGAATGGCTTCGGCACGCCCCGGGCGATCCGCCGCCAGGACCTCGCGCGCCCGATCCAGGGGCGACGCCAGCACCGACGGGACGCACAGGGCAAAGACAAGCAAAGAAACCTTGATCAACCGGACCGCCATAACCTCCAAGACTCCGGACTACCGGGATAGGCAAGGAGCAGTCTATCAAGCGCGACCACGGCGGGATGTGGGACAGGTCACCCACTGGCGATCCGGAGTGTTATGGCTGTCGCAATTCCAATGATCAGTATCACCGCTCAAAGGACCTGGGCGGTGCTCTCTCCTTCCCCCTTCCCCGTTTCGGTGGATGCTTCAAGCTGCTGGCGGCGTTTCTGCTCCCGTTCAACGTAGTCATGCCACTGTTTGGCCATCTTTTGTGTGGCCTCAAAGCGCCGGCCCTGCTTGAACGCCCGCAGGCTTTCGCTGAAGCGGTCCTGGTGATAGAGGGCAAGCCCCCGCACCACATGGGCTCGACCCAGGCGGTCGAAGCCACCCCGTTCGATTGCGGTGGCGGCGTACGCTCCGGCCTGCTCCCATTGGCCAAGATCCGCCGCAACCTGGGCCATGCGCAGTTGCAATCGACCGTCGTTGGTTTTCCCGGCGGCTTGCTTGAACGCGTTGATGGCCTCATCGTATTCCTTGGCCATCAGGAAGTGATCCCCCATGCGCTCAAGGTTGTCGCTGTTGGCCTCAATGTTGCCACTGTCGATGCCTTGGCGCATGACCTGAGCCGCCTTGAAGGGACTATCCTGGGAGGCCAGCAGCTGGGCCAGGCCCACCAGTTCGGATTCTTTCTCCAGATACCCTTTCTCATAGGCCGCCTCGCGCACAGCCAGCTGTTCCCTGGGTTTGTCGAGCTCGCCATAAACGGAAGACAGTTGCATCAGGTAGCTTTTCTGCGGGTATTCGCGCACCAGAACCTCCAGCACTCTGGCCAGGCCCTGATAATCCTCCTTCTGATAGAGAATGCCGCGCTTGAGCAGGTACCAGTTCTCGGCCACGTCGCCCTTGCCTTCCCTGCGGGTGCCTATGGCGCGATCAATAGCCGCAAGGGCCTCATCCCAGTTCTCCTGCCGGTACTGCAGCTGGGCCTTCAGCGCATAGGCCTCGGCGCCCGGGTCATCCTGCAATGCAAACCACTCCTCCAACGCCTCCATGGCAGCGCTATAACGCTCCCGCACCATTTCAACCCTGGCGAGGCTGTACCAGGTGTCCTGCTCCAGGCTCAGGGGAATGTCCGATTGCTTCAGCAGCTCGCGGTAGGCATTGGCAATGGCACCGTGGTCATCCTTCTGATGGTGCAGGAAGGCCGCCAGGTTCCAGCGCATGGCCCGCTCGTAACTATTGAGGCTGGCCGGGTCCATCCGCTCCCAGACCTCGAACGCCTTATCGAGCTTGTCGTTGTCCGCAAGCTGGCGAATACGGCTGAATCGTTTGTGAACGTTCTGTCGCATAGCCGGCGTCCGACGGACATTGTCGTCCTTTTGAGCGTGCGCCTGACTGAACAGCCCCGCCGCCATTCCGGCCGGAACCGGCAAAGGCTCCGCCAGCAGGAATGTCGCCGCAAGCAGCGGCATCCCGAATGTAGCAATGCTGCCCTGTTTCATGACCTCACCTCCCCTTATCCATCTCGAAGCGGATGATATTGCGTACTCCCGACACCTCCACGGGCTCGCCGTTGACGGTCTTGGGCCGGTATTTGAACTTCAGCGCCGCCTTCTTGGCTGCCTCGTTGAAAACGCCCTTGGGATCCGCTTCAACCACCCGCGGGCTTTCCACATTGCCGTTCTCCGTGACAGTGAATTCCACGACCGCATACCCCTCAATACCCCGCCGCAGGGCACGCTGGGGGTAGTTGGGCTCGACCTTGACGATCGGCAGATACTCGCTGTTGCCCCCGCCGGATATGCCTGCCCCAATGTCCAGATTGCTGTCCATGGCAACATCCCCGATATTGAGTCCTCCGGAACCGGTATCAGCCGTCTGTTGCGTCTGCTGTGGCGTCTCCGGCTCTGGGGGCTCCTGCTGTGGTTCAGGAGGCTCCGGCTTCTCTCGCTCCTTTTCCTTGACCTGGCTCTTCTCCGGAACGCGCACAAAATCCACGGTGTAACGCTCCCCTTCCTCGCCCAGCGCCGTCGTCCCGGAGGCAATCAGCTGTTGCATGAGAAAGAAGACCGTAAAGGTTACAGCAGCCCCGACAGCCAGCGCTGCCAGAAACCGCCCCAGAATGCCGACTCCGCTCATTACGGCTCCTGCGCTGCAATGGACACGTTATTCACACCCGCCTCACGCGCGGAATCCATAACCGACACCAGATGCCGCGTGGCGGCCTCCTTATCGGCCTGGATCACCACGGACCCCTGGGGATTCTGGGCATGCAGGCGCTCGATATTGGCCCGGACAGAGCCTGGCTCAACCTTGCGTTGGTCGATCCAGATGTCGCCATCCGGTCCGATCGCCACAAGGATGCTGGCCTGATCCTGCTGATTCGCGGTATTGGCATCCGGCCGGTTCACTTCCAGCCCGGACTCTTTCACGAAGGAAGCGGTGACGATGAAGAAGATCAGCATGATGAAGACCACGTCCAGCATGGGCGTGACGTCGATGCTCTCTTCTTCTTCGGCTTCCTGGTTGGCGAATGATTGGAAACGTCTGCGCATGATTCGCTACTCAGTGGTCAAAGGTCAGTTGGTCTTCGAGCCGCGTGGCCTTCAGCCGCGCATTGCGCTGAAGCACGGTGATGGCGAAGACACCTGTCAGAGCACCCACCATTCCGGCCATGGTCGGGATGGTGGCCTTGGAAATGCCGGAGGCCATGGCCCGGGCGCTGCCGGTGCCCATTACCGCCATCACGTCGAACACCTCGATCATGCCGGTAACGGTGCCCAGCAGCCCCAAAAGCGGGCAGATGGTCACCAGTGCCTTGATCAGCCCCAGCGAGCGCTGGAGCTCCTGGTGGACGCTGGTGACCATGTCCTGGCGCACCTGGTGGGCGTACCAGGACTGGCGCTCGGAGCGCGCTTCCCACTGGTTCCGCACCCGGTCGGCCAGACGCCGGAACGTCAGTGCAAAGAACAGCCCGCGCTCGATGATCAGCAGCCACATCACAAAGATGACCACCATGATGAAGCCGAGCACGGTGCCCCCGCGCTCCAGGAACTGGAGCACCTGGTTGTAGGCTTCAATGAGCTGTACCGGTACCATCCTCGGCCTCCTCAGGCATTCGCCTCGGCGGTTGCAGCGCCCTCGTCATCTCGCCGTGCGACGATGCCGATGGAGCGCTCTTCCAGAAGCTGGCTGAGGCGCTTGCTCCGGCCCTGAACAACGGTGTGCAGCAGCACCGTGGGAATGGCCACCGCCAGGCCCATGACCGTTGTTACCAGCGCCTGCGAAATGCCGCCGGCCATCAGCTTGGGATCACCGGTGCCGAACAGCGTGATCGCCTGGAAGGTGTTGATCATGCCGGTGACGGTCCCGAGCAGTCCCAGCAGCGGTGCGACCACCGCAATAATCTTGAGCACCGCCAGGAAGCGGGTCAGCTTGGGCGACTCCTGGGCAATGCTTTCGCTCAGCTTGAGCTCCAGGGTTTCGGAATCCTTGTGCTTGTTCTGCTGGTAGACCTGCATCACCCGGCCCAGCGGGTTGTTGGGGTCGGGCTCGTCACTGCGCGCCTGGCGGTTGACCTTCATGGTGATGATGCCGAGCGAGACGAGCCGTTCCAGCGTCAGCAGCAGTGCGAACGCGCCCAATGCCAGGATGATGTAACCGATCATGCCGCCCTGGTTGATGCGCTCACGCAGATCCGGGGTCTGAAGCAACAGCGAGAGCAGTGAGCCGCCGGAAGGATCCAGCCAGAAGTCCTCGCGCTCGCCCGCCTCTGCGTTAACGAACTGCTGGGCGGCCGAGACATAGCGGTCGCCCGGTTGGCTGGGAAGCTCCACCAGATTGCCAGTATCGCTTTCCCAGTTCAGGTACCGACCATCGCTGTCCAGAATGTTGAAGGTGCCAATGCGGATCACCTCGCGCTTGCCCTTCTTGCCGCTGTCATCGACCACCTCGGCGCGGTAGCGTTCGATTTCACCGGAAGCGACCATCTCTTCCTGCATGCGATACCAGAATTCCTCGAGCTCCCGTATGGTGGGTAGTTTGGAGGAGGACCCCGCCTTCTTGATCAGCGCCTGCAGGAAGTCACCGCGCTCGGGGTACTGGGAGCTGGTGGGCGAGGCTTTCATGGTGGAACGCACATCGCTGCCCACCTGCTGGAGCACGCCAAACAGCTCCTTCAGGTCGCCGGAGCGCTCATCAAGCCGCTTCTGGAGCTCCGCGATCCGGGTTTCATTCTCGTCAAAGCGATTTTCCATCGCCTCAACCTGATCCTGGAGCTCGCCCAGGCGCTGCCGGCGTTCCTGCAGCCGCTGGTCCTGTTCCTCGCGCTCTTGTATAAAGCTTTCCAGGCGCTCGCGCTGCTCACTGGCATCCCGGGCCTTGCCCTGGCGCACCAGCTCCAGCAGCTCGCCGAGACTGGCCTTGCGGTCGGAACCGGCATCCTGCGCCAGAGCCGGGACGGTCAGGCACAGACACAGCATCAACATCAGAATACGCTTCATTCCTCGGCCTCCTGTGGCGCGCTCAACGGCAGTCGGATCAGATCGGGGGCAGCCTGTTCACGGGCGATGCGCAGCCCTTCCTGAACCTGGCTGTTGTAGGTGGCGGGCAGGCTCTGCCACTGCTCCTGTTCGGTATCCCAGACGCCACTGCTGCTGCCATCGAGTGTCTGGTAGAGCAACGCGATGCGCCCGATCCGCAGGAAGTCCACCTGGCGCTCCTCACCATTGCGCTCGAGCGTGCCGCGATAGGCTTCGATGGTGCGCCCGTACTCGATCTCCTCCTGATAGGTTTCAAGGAGATTGCGGAACTTCTCGGCGGTACTCACGTCCGAGCGGTCCATCGTTTCAGCGATGGCCGCGACCTCACCCTCACGCTTGTCCTTGAGAAACGGCATATCCAGGGCAACGAACTGCTCCAGGGCATCCACCATCTTCAGCATGAGCGGGGTGATGCGGCGTTCGGTCTCGGTGACCTCATCAATGGACTGCTCCAGGTCGGCCATTTCCTGTTCCTGGCTCTCAACCTGGCGCTCCAGTTGGGCCAGATAGATCTCCAGGCCCTCAATCTCGCGGTTAACGCCACGGTAGGCTTCCACCTTCTCGCGGATCTCGCTGTCCAGCTCGTTGATGCGCTGCTGCATCTCACGGTTCTGCACCAGCCGGTCCTTACCGGTCTCAACAATCTGCTCCAGCGGTTCATCCTGCGCCTGCGCGGCGCTGCCCAGCGCCATTCCCAGGACGGAGGCCGCGAGCAACGAGCGGACAGGCCGCCAGGGCCAGCGAACACTTGCGTGGGTCATCGGAACTCCTGGTTCATCGGTTTAGTTCAGGCGGCATGGTGGCAGGGGAATGTTGCGGAAACGTTACAGAACGATGTAACCGGGATGACAAGCCAGGCGCTGCGCTGGTGTAAGCGCTGTCATTTTTTCGTCATCTTTCCGACTTAGTCTGCGCCTACGGTTCACCGGCCATGACAGCCGGGATTCGGCAATGGCCGGCCACCCACTGCGATTCTCAAATTCACTGAAAGGGATCAACATCCATGCACAGACACAGGTCTCCCATAAGCGAGCGGATGCGAGCATTCCTGCTTTGCCTTCCAATCGCCCTGTTCGCGCAAAACGCCCTGGCAGCCGAACTCGTGCTGTACGTCTTCCAGGACGGCTCCCCGCTATCCGGGGCGGAGGCGCGTCTTGACGGGGAACAATCGGAAACCATCCCGGATTCCGGTCGTGTTCAGTTTGATCTGAATGAAGGCAATCACCAGCTTCAGCTGGCCCGTGGCGGCTCTGAACTGCATCAGATGCGCTTCACCAGCAATGCCAACGAAAACGCCGACATCATCCTGCGTCTGCCCTCGGAAAAGGACGGGTCCGTGGATGCGGTGGTGGAAACGTACAATCCGCGTGAAGCGCTCACGGAACGCGAGGGCGAGGCCACCGGCCAACTCTCCGGTCGGATCCGCTCCCAGGAGACCGGCGCCGCCATCTCAGGGGCCAGGATCACCGCCGCGGGATCAGACACGGCCGCAACGACCGGCACGGATGGCCGTTTCAATCTGGAACTTCCCCGTGGCGTCTACAACCTGGAAATCAATCACCCTGAATACGGCAACCGCACGCTGCGCCAGGTCCGCATCGTCACCAGCATCAACCAACAGGTGAGCTACAACCTGAGCCTCAGCGGCAATGGGGGGCAGGTTGAAGAAGTGGTCGCCACGGCCAGCTATGTGCCGGATACGACCAGCGAACAGATGCGCACCTCCGAAGGGGTACTGGATGTCATCGGCTCCGAGCAGATCGACGCCGTGGGCGATTCTGACGCCATCGGGGCCCTTAAGCGCGTTACCGGCCTGTCGATCCAGGACGGCAAGTTCGTCTCCATACGGGGCCAACCGGAGCGCTATACCGAAACAACCCTGAATGGTTCGCCCCTGCCCAGCCCCGACCCCATCCGCGAAATCGCGCCACTCGACCTGTTTCCCACCAGCATTCTGTCGTCGCTCAGCGTCTCCAAGAGCTACGACGCGTCGCAGCCGGGCTCCTTCGGGGCCGGCCTGGTCGACCTGCAAACGCTCTCCGCGCCCGATGAAACCTATTTCGAGATTTCGGCAAAAACCGGCGGCAACAGCGTGAGCACCGGCGAGGAGGGGCTGACCTACGAGGGCGGCAACCGCGACTTCCTAGGCATGGATGACGGCACGCGCGAGATAACCGGCGGTCTCGCCAGTGAGCTCGATGGCAGTCGCGGCACGAGCACCGAACTGGAGGAAGGCGCGAAAGCGATGCCGAACGTCTGGGCCACCAAGGACAAGACGCTCCCCCCGGACCTTGGATTGTCGATCGCCGGCGGCACGAACACTGAGGCTTTCGGCGCTTACGTCGGCATCAACGGCACCTTCGGGTGGAGCCGTGAGTATCGCCATAGGGATACCCTGGAGCAGCGGTTCGCCGTGGCCGACGATGGACTCCAGCTGCAGGACTCGCAGCGTGAGGAGCGCACGGACCATGACATCGACCTGAGCGGCTTCCTGTCCGTCTCGCTGGACTGGGTTGACCACAAGCTCACCAGCAACACCTTCCTGAGCCGCAAGACAACCGAACGTACCGAGTTCAGAACGGGTGAACGCACGGTCAGTGATTCACTCGAGATACAGGACCTGACGCTCGACTGGAACGAGCGCGAGCTGATCGGTGAACAACTGCTCGGTGAACACGAGTTCGAAGCGTTCAGCCTCGATTGGCGAGCACTTCTCGCCCGGGCTCAACGGGACAACCCGGACCGTCGCACCTATCGCCGGACACGGGCGCTCGATTCAGGCAACGACTTTCGCCTGACGAGCCGTGAAGATGCCACGCGGACCTTTATCGATACCGAAGACAATGTCACCAGCTTTGGATTCGACCTGGAACGTTCGGTTTACAGCGGCGACGCATTCGCGGTCGACCTCAAGGGGGGTGCGTCCATTGACAGCCAGGACCGCGAATCCAGCACGCGCTCGCTTGGCCTGCGGGTGGATCCCAGAGAGGTGGACACCAGCGCGCCGATCGAGGAGATCCTGGCTCCAGAGCATATCAGTAACGGTGTCCGCGCCGACGACAGTTCCAACCAGACCGACTTCTACGAGGGCACGGCGGACGTCGAGGCCGCCTATATCAGGGCCGATATGGACTGGGCGAACACAGTGCGCCTGGTGGGCGGCCTGCGCCAGGAAGGCGCCGACTATGAGGTCGAGAGCCTGACGACCACCGATAACCCGGTAACCTCGGGCTTCGACGAGTCGGACCTGCTGCCGTCCCTGTCCGCCACCTGGTTCTTCGCGGACCAGATGCAGGCCCGGGTCGCCTTTGGCAGCACCATCTCGCGCCCGACGCTGAACGAAATCGGCGGCAACCCGGAGACCGGCATCGGGGTCCGGTACCGCGATCCGGACAGCAACGAGCAGTTCCAGGGCAACCCGGATCTCAAGCCCGCCGAGATCGATTCACTGGACGCACGCTGGGAGTGGTTCCCGTCCCAGGGAGAGCTCGTCACCGCCGGTTTCTTTGCCAAGGACTACACCAATGCCCTCGAGGAGGAGCTGATCCCGACGACCACCGGCACGCTTCGCCGGGTGGTCAACGCCGAAGAGGCAACGGTCCGCGGCCTCGAGGCGGAGGCGCGGCTGTACCTGCCGACCATCATGGGCGGCTATGACATGAGCTGGGACTGGGCCGAGATGCTCTACCTGCAGGGCAATATCGCCCTGATCGACTCGGAGGTCACCATCGGCAACACGACACGGCCGCTGCAGGGCCAGGCCGATGAACTGGTCAACCTGCAGGTCGGTTATGAAACCGGTGCGCACGACCTGACGGTGGCCGCCAACTACACGGGTGAACGCCTGGCCTCGGTGGTGCGCGATCAGCCGAACACCTTCGAGCAGGCGCGCACCCTGGTCGACATCAAATACGACTACCGGTGGAACGACAATATCAGTGTCAGCGCCGAGATCGGGAATCTGCTCAACGAAGCGGTCGAGGAAACCCAGAGCGGTCGCACCTTCGAGCGATACGAGCCGGGCGTCGATTTCGACATCGGCATGAAATACCGTTTCTGAGCCGCCGGGGTGTCATCCGGTGGTTACATGAAAGTCATTAACCTGAAACATCCGTTCTCTAGGGTCTAGAGCATCCCTGACCGGGATGACAATCAAGGCAGTAGATGCACATTAGGAGGCATTCACCAATGCAATACAGAAAGAGTACTCTCGCGCTCGCGATCGTGATGTCCCTCGGGCTGACAGCCTGCGGCGGCGATAGTGACAGTGGGGGGAACGATAATTCTGACAACGGCAACGATAACGGCAACGACAACGGTTCCGGAGTTGTTGGAACAATCCAGGGCAACGTCACGAATCTGAACGACCGCGGTGGCTGGGGCAGCATTGTTCTGTCCGGTTACGGCAACATCAACATCGCTGGCGCCGACGAAAACCACCAGGCCCAGACTGAGGCTGTGCCGGACAACGTCACGCGTTGGTACGGCGGCACCGACAACAGTGATTCCAGTGGCTCGATCGAGTATGCCGTGGTTGCAGAGACCGGCACCGCTTTCCGTCAGGACGAGGAAGTCCAGGGCATCACCATCGAGGCATCCGGCTCAGGCACGAAGATTGACCACGTGCAGGTCATCAACTCGGATGACGACGGCATTGAGTGGTTCGGCGGCGCTGCCGACGCACGTAATATCGTAATTCAGGCCGCCACCGACGACTCGCTGGACCAGGACCAGGGCTGGCAGGGTACTGTGAAGAACGCGCTGGTCATCCAGGGGCCGAATTCCGGCAACCGTGGCATGGAGACAGACAACAACGGCGACAACTTCGGTGCCACACCGAAAACCAGTCCGGTGCTGGCCAACGTCACCATACTCGGCCATCGCGGGAACGAGGGTGACCAGAGTGCGGGGGCACTGCATCGCGAAGGCTATGGCGGTCAGGTGTATCGCTCCGTCTACTCGGACAACACCTCCAGTGTCGCCGGCGGCGCAACGGGATCAGCAGCGTTCCAGGAAGGCTGCCTCGACGTCGATGACGAGCTCGATGGCAATATGACGTACGGCGATGTGGTGTTCAACTGCACCAATGGTGCCCTCTCGGGCGACAGCGATGATAATTCCAGCTCCAGCTTCCAGGAAGAGTTCAGCAATACGAATCGCTATGGTGTTACCGTCGATAACGGCCTGACCATCAACAACCAGACGCTCGCGATCAACACCAGCGCGACCCCCAGCTCGGATCTCGGAAGCGAATTCACCACCCCGAACGGCAACAGCGTGACTCCGAACGCATGGCACGGCGCGGTGGATCCGAACGCTTCCGCAGCAGACGACAATCCGAGCAACGGCGGCCCCTTCTGGGACGGCTGGACGTATCGCAGCTCTGAGCTGTCGACAAACCTGCCGGGGAATACGCAGGATTTCCATCCGCTTCAAGCCGAAATCGAAGCCGGAACCATCGCGCCGGCAGAGTCCTCCAACTGCGCGAACATCGCTGGTGGCCTGAGCAACGGCGGCACAACTGATGTGTTCGGCGTCGAGTTCCCGGTGTGCGCCATCAACGACGGCGATCTTGACGGTGAATACACGCTTACAAACGACCACATCTATGTGCTGGCCGAGACAGTCCAGGTCGGTAATGGCGACGTTGAAAGCGCTGCCGATCCGTCCACAGTCCGCAACGATAAGCTGACCGTAGAAAAAGGAACGCAGATCATGGGCGACGACAATGCGCAGTCTTCGCTGGTGATTACCCGTGGTTCTGAGATGGACGTCAACGGCACTGCGGAACAGCCCGTCATCTTCGGTAGCGTTTCGTTCGAATAAAATAAGTCAGTAAACTTTCCTGATACCCCTCTGGGGTATAGGAAAGGGATCCTGCGGAGGCTGCGTGAAAACAGCTTCCCGCAACTCGCACAATAACCGCGACGCTGTTCGCGGTTATTTTTGTGAGACACCTTGTAGTCACTCCTCGTCACCAAACGCAGACTCTTACCCCAAGCATTGATACGTATGCCCCCGGGAAAACCAGGTGTGCTCGGGCGGAAAGACCAAGTCATGCAGCGCGTAGAAAACCGCCACCGGGCCCAGCAGGGCCAGGATGACGCCACTCCCCAGCACCAGGGCGAACCCTGTTAAAACGCGACCGGGTTCAGGGGGATTCAATTTATGTCGATAGGCCATCCAGCCCAAAAAGTGACAGCAGCATCACCCCAGTCGCTCAAACCAGGCAGTCTGGGTCGGTGCTCCCAATTCAGGATCCGCCTCACCAATTCCGCCCGTCCTCACACGGTAGCCATTGCGGCTCGCAACCCCGCCTACCCACTGGCGGAACTTGTCCCGGCTCCATTCAAACCGGTGATCAGGGTCGCGTAACTCGCCCGGAGACAGATCAAACAGAGGGTTGTAATCAGCATTGGGGGTGGTAATCACGACCTTGCCCGGCCTGAAGTATTCAAAAACCGCCCGCTCAACCGTGGATAGATCCCGTGGCGGAACATGCTCGATGACTTCCACCATGGCGGCGGCATCAAAGCCGGTGCAGGCTGGATTGGGCTCCTGAAAGGAGCCCCGTACCAGTTGCACCCTGGGATCCGGCTGCTGCAGCCAGTGTTGCAAACGCTCGCGCGCATTGCGCAATGAGATCCCCGAAGACTCAAGCCCCACCAGCCGCTCAAAATGCCCCATCTGCAAGCATCGCTGGAGCAGCGCACCGGACCCGCAACCCAGATCCAGGACGCTCTCGGCGGCGCTGTGGATCAGTAACGAGGCAACGTGATCGAGGCGGACCTCGTGCAGGTTACTGGTCTGGGTATCCATGGACGAAGGCCGGCTCAGAGGTGGAAACAGCAGTCTACAGACCCGGCGGTAAAACTGACAAGCGTTCGGCATTCCATCCTGCGCCGGAAGCCGTGCTAGTCTCTGGGTTGTCAACCAAACGCTGAGCGGCCTTTACGCATGCCCAATCATCACCTTGAACACAGCCATGAACCGGACGCCATCCGGCAACGACTGAACGCCGAACCGGCTCCCAGTTACCTCCGCGATGCCATCCTCGGGGGTATTGATGGCTGTGTTACCACCGTTGCGGTCATCGCCAGTGTTGCCGGCGCAGGGCTTCCGGGCATGATCGCTTTTGTGCTCGGCATTGCCAGCCTGATCGCCGATGCGTTCAGCATGGGCGTCAGCAATTATCAGGCGGTCAAAAGCGATGACGACGCCAGGAACCAGCTGCGGGATCAGGAAGAGCGCCATATCCAACTCGATCCCGAAGGCGAGCGCGAGGAAATACGCCAGATCTTCGCGCAGAAAGGGTTCGAAGGCCAAACACTGGATAACATCGTGGAGACCATCAGTGCGGATCACCGCCTCTGGGTGAACACCATGCTCCAGGAGGAATTCGGCCATCCCCTCTCCGGTCCCTCCCCCTGGAAAGCGGCCATCGCAACCTTTGCCGTCTTTATCGGTGTTGGGCTGATCCCCCTGCTGCCGTTCATTGCGCCCTTCCTGGTGGGCTTGGACATGTTCCTGGTCAGCGCCATCGCCGCCATCATCTCGCTGTTTGGCATCGGCTGGGTCAAGGGCGTTGTACTGGGCATGAGCCGTTTCCGGGGCGGGCTGGAGACACTGGCCATGGGCGGTGGCGCGGCCATACTCGCCTTCCTGCTGGGCTTTGTCTTTGAGCCCATGCTGGGCGACCTTGCGGTTGGCTGAGCGTCGCTTATACCCCGAATGACGCCAGAATGGGACAGGGCCCGGAATCGTCCGCTTCACAGTCCGCCGCGAGCTGCTCCAGAGCATCGCGGGCCTGCTGCAGCTCCTGGATCCTGGCATCAAGCGCCTCGATCCGGGTTCGGGCAAGCTCGCGGGCACGACGGTGATCATGGCTGGCATCCAATCCGATCAGTTCCCGGATCTCCGCCAGTGCAAAGCCTGCCGCCTGGGCCTTGCGGATGAACCGCAGACGGCGCAGGTCTTCATTGCCATAATACCGTACGCCCCCCTCACTGGGAGGAGTATTGAGCAACCCCTTGCGTTGGTAGAAGCGGACTGTTTCCACACCCACGTTGCAGGCAGCCGCCAGTTTGCCGATGGTAAACACGGATCGCTCCCGGAACCCTGAACTTGACTCCGTACCATGGTACGGCCTCTACCATGATTGTGCATTGTGCTCCAGGGGTCGATAACGAGGCTCTCAACCGCTGGCGTTGGCAGCAGGAGGAATACCGATGAACACGACGAACAGAGCAAACCACGAGTACGACCTCACCATTGAGGGCCTGAACTGCGGTGGTTGCGTCAGCAAGACAGAAAAGGCCCTGAACGGCGTGGACGGCGTGAGCGAGGCCAGCGTCAACCTGGCAACCAGCAAGGCCCATGTCCAGGCCGAGGCCTCCGTTTCCCTGCAGACCCTCAAAGAAGCGGTCCAGCAGGCTGGTTTTGATGTCGCAACGGAAACATACCGCTTCCAGGTCACCGGTATGCACTGCGGCTCCTGCGTCAGCCGTGTCGAGGAGGCTGCCCGCGCCCTGGCGGGGGTGGTTGGCGCCAGCGTCAATCTGGCAACCGAAAAAGCCACGGTCACGGTCGTGGCGGGCACCGTCAGCGCGGATGACGTGGCCCGCGCCATCAGTGACACCGGCTACCAGGCCACCCCCATCCATGAGGAAACACCCGAGGGAAACCAGGAAGACGCCCAGGCCAGGGAGGCGCGAACCCTGAAACGGTCCGTGGCAATCGCCGCCGTCTTCACACTGCCGGTCTTTATCCTTGATATGGGCGCCCATTTCATCCCGGCGTTCCATGCATGGCAGATGCAGGCCATTGGCCAGCAGCCCCTTTACTACCTGTTCTTCGCGCTGGCCACCGTCGTTCTTTTCGGCCCGGGCCTGCGTTTTTTCCGCCAGGGCCTGCCGGCGCTTCTGCGTGGCGGCCCCGACATGAACACGCTGGTCATGCTTGGCGCCAGCGCGGCCTGGGGCTATTCCGTCGTGGCCACCTTCCTCCCCTCGGTCCTTCCCAAGGGCCAGGTTCAGGTCTACTACGAGGCCGCCGCCGTGATCGTGACCCTGATCCTGGTCGGCCGGCTGATGGAGGCCCGCGCCAAGGGCCGGACCGGTGAGGCCATCAAGCGGCTGCTCACACTCCAGGCCCGCACAGCCCGTGTTATCCGCGACGGCGACGCACAGGAGATTGCCATCGACGAGGTCACCCAGGGGAACACCGTACAGGTGCGCCCCGGCGAGAAAATCCCGGTGGACGGCACCGTAACAGGGGGCGGCTCCTGGGTGGACGAGTCCATGATCACGGGCGAGCCCGTGCCTGCTGAAAAACGCCCCGACGACGAGGTGGTCGGTGGCACCATCAACCAGTCCGGCAGCCTGACCTTCACGGCCACACGCGTGGGCAACGACACCACACTGCAACAGATCGTACGCATGGTGGAGGAGGCTCAGGGCTCCAAGCTGCCCATCCAGGCGCTGGTGGACCGGGTGGCCGGTATCTTTGTACCGCTCGTCATGACAGCGGCGGCCCTGACCTTCGGCATCTGGCTGTCTTTCGGACCGGAT
Organism: Halomonadaceae bacterium KBTZ08; assembly: GCA_048013405.1. Lineage (GTDB taxonomy): Bacteria > Pseudomonadota > Gammaproteobacteria > Pseudomonadales > Oleiphilaceae > Halospina. The sequence goes on along the minus strand of CP182108.1, from coordinate 3,151,020 downwards.
CCGGCACTGAGCTTCGCGCTGATCAACGGTGTGGCCGTACTGATCATCGCCTGCCCCTGCGCCATGGGCCTGGCGACGCCCACCTCCATCATGGTGGGCACCGGCAAGGGCGCCGAAATGGGGATCCTTTTCCGGCGGGGGGATGCCCTGCAGCGACTGCGCAATACCGGGGTGGTTGCGTTTGACAAGACCGGCACCCTCACCCGGGGCCAGCCGGAGATGACGGATTTTGAGGTGATGGGGGATCAGCAGGAAGACGCACTGCTGCGCCTGATAGCCAGCGTGGAACAGGCCTCCGAGCACCCCATCGCTCAGGCCATCGTCGCTGCCGCACAGTCACGTGACCTGAGCCTTTCGGAGGTCTCCGGATTCGATACGGCAACCGGTCAAGGGGTTATCGCCCATGTTGAGGGCCGCGAAGTCGCTCTGGGTGGCGCCGGTTATATGAAGGAGCTGGGCGTAGCCATTGACCAGGCTGGCGACACGGCGGAGCGGCTCGGCAACCAGGGTCGTACCCCACTCTATGCGGCGCTGGATCGCCAGCTGGCGGCCGTGATCGCGGTGGCGGACCCGCTCAAGGAGACCACCATCGATGCCATCCAGCACCTGCACGATGCTGGCCTGCGCGTGGCCATGATCACCGGCGACAACCAGCACACCGCCAACGCCATTGCCCGCCAGTGCGGCATCGATGAGGTCCAGGCGGAAGTCCTGCCGGACGGCAAGGTGGACGCGGTCAGGTCGCTGCAGGAAGGCGGCCGCGCCGTGGCTTTCGTGGGCGACGGCATCAATGACGCACCGGCGCTCGCGCAATCGGATGTGGGCATTGCCATCGGCACGGGCACGGACATTGCGATTGAATCCGCGGAGGTTGTTCTGATGTCCGGGGATCTGCGTAACGTGCCCAATGCCATCGGACTGTCACGGGCCACCATCCGCAACATCAAGCAGAACCTGTTCTGGGCGTTCGGCTACAATACGCTGCTGATTCCGGTGGCGGCCGGGGTGCTGTATCCGTTCATCGGGGTGCTGCTGTCGCCGATGTTCGCGGCCCTGGCGATGGCGGCCTCCAGTGTCTGTGTGCTGACCAACGCTCTGAGGTTGCGGCGGTATCAGGCGCCTATGCAGACTTCGCCAGCCTGATAGACTGTTCTTAGCAGAGGGGATGGCAGTCTCTGTTGGGAAACGCTGTGAATACGTCCGTGTACGCTTGTCTTCCGCCATCCATGGCTCCAGACATTCCCAACAGAGACTGCCATCCCCTCCACTCCAATGCGTGTGGGTAGAGCTAACTCACTTCTTACAAACGAGACGTTAAACGCCCGCAAACCATTCAGGAGTCAGGGCGGGGACTGCTAAGCGGGACTGTCTGGAGCCATGGATGGCGGAAGACAAGCGTACAGGGATGTATTTACAGCGTGTCCCGATTAGCAGTTCCCGCCCTGACTCCGTCTGTTCACAATGGAGTCTGATACATGTCTGATCGTGTCACTCTCGAAATAGATAACAACATCGCCTGGGTCACCCTGAACCGCCCGGACAAGTACAACGGCCTGGACATGGCCATGTTTGAGGCCATCACCAGCACCGCGAAAGCCCTGAAGAAGGATTGTTCCATCCGTGCCGTCATCCTTCAGGGGGCAGGCCAGGCGTTCTGCTCCGGATTGGATGTGAAGAGCGTCACATCCAATCCGGTGAATTTCGCCAAATTACTCTTCAAGCCCGGTCGCAGGATCAGCAACCTGGCCCAGGATGTGGGCTACCTCTGGCGGGACGTCCCGGCACCGGTGATCGCCGTGACCCATGGCGTGTGCTACGGCGGTGGGCTGCAGATCGCTCTGGGGGCGGATTTCCGTTACAGCACAACGGACTGTGAGTTCTCGATCATGGAAGCTAAGTGGGGGCTGATTCCGGACATGAGCATCACCACTACCCTCTCCGAGCTCATGCCCATCGACCGGGCGAAGGAGCTGACCATGACGGCCCGGGTCGTGGAAGCGCCCGAAGCGCATCGGCTGGGAATGGTCACCCATGTGAGCGACACGCCATGGGATGATGCCCTGGCCTTCGTGGAGACGCTGAAGGCGACGTCACCGGACGCCGTGGCAGCCACCAAGCTGCTCTACAACCGCGCCTGGCAGGCGGACGACCGTACGGCACTGGGCTGGGAAAGCCGCCTTCAGAAGAAGATCCTTGCCCGCGCGAACCAGCGCACGGCCGTGGCACGCAACACCGGTAAGCCGGACAAGGCGTTTGAGCCAAGGCGGACATTCTAGGCCAAGAGCGCTATCCCAAGGGCCAGTACCGCCAGGAGCGCGAGGACCAGCAGCAGCCAGGCACCGCGGGGCCAGCCCCTGGGCTCGGGCGCGGCCCCACGGGCCTCAAGGTGCTCGCGCAGCAGCGCCACATTGCGGTCGTTTGCCCGATAGAACACATCGAACACATCCCCCACCACAGGCAGCGTACCGCCCAGGGCATCAACCAGCCCATTGGCCAGCATCCGCAGCTGGAGGGTGGACGGCGCGCCCACCTGGCGCGCCTGCTGGATCAGATACAGCGACAGTACCAGGCCCACAAAGTCCCCGATCCCCGGCAACACGCCGAGCAGGGGGCCAATACCAAAGCGGATGGAAGTCAGGGGAATCCGGAACCGGGAGTCGGTCAGGCGGGCAAACCGCTCCAGCCGGGCCAGTGTGGCACTTTCCTGCCCAAGCGTTGTGGTCTCGTTCATAACGCTGACAGCCTATACCTCCCCTGGGTAGCTGACAATCCAGTCGCCGTCCACTATCCTGCGCATCGTTGCAATGCTCAGGATGCTTTTGTTCATGATGTTGCTGTCGATCGTCACCCTGCCCCTTCTGGGGGCACTGATCATCCCGCTGCTCGCCCGGCGCTCGACAGCTGTCCTGCCCGCCCTGGTTGCCGGTGCCATTGGCATCACGGTCGTCGCCATGATGCTCAGCCAGGCCGTGGATGTACTGGGCGGTGCTGTCCTCATCGAGCACTATCCCTGGTTACCCAGCCTGGGCCTATCGCCCGCCTTCCGCCTGGACGCTCTGGCTCTGTTCTTTGCGCTGATCATCGCTGGCATGGGCATCCTGATCACCTTCTACGCCCATTTCTATTTTGCGGGCAAGCACGGCACCGTGCGCTTCCATTCGCTTATGCTGGCGTTCATGGGCGCCATGCTGGGCATTGTGATGTCCGAGAATCTTCTTTTCATGCTGGTTTTCTGGGAGATGACCAGCCTGATCTCTTTCGTGCTGATCGGTTTTCATCAGGACGAACGACCGGCCCGCCGCGGCGCCCGCATGACGCTGGTGATCACCGGCGGGGGCGGGCTCGCGCTGCTGGCCGGGGTCCTGCTGATCGGCAACAGCGTGGGCAGTTTCCGGCTCACTGACATCCTGGCGCCGGAAGCGGCCCTGACAGCCGACCCGCTCTACCCATGGATGCTGGGCCTGGTTCTGCTGGGGGCCATGACCAAGTCCGCACAGTTCCCGTTCCATTTGTGGCTGCCCAACGCCATGACGGCGCCCACCCCTGTCTCGGCTTATCTGCACTCCGCCACCATGGTCAAGGCCGGTATCTTCCTCCTCGCTCGGCTCCATCTCGTGCTGGGCGACACGGAAGCCTGGCTTTACGGCGTTTCAACCGCCGGCATGGCTACGCTGTTAAGCGGCGCCTTCATCGCCATGTTCAAGCACGACACCAAGGAACTGCTGGCCTATTCCACCGTCAGCCACCTGGGTCTGATCACGCTTCTGGTCGGTCTGAACACCCGTATGGCGATGGTTGCGGCCCTTTTCCATCTGTTGAACCATGCCCTGGTGAAGGCGCCCCTGTTCATGATGGCTGGTGCCGTCCAGAAGGCTACGGGCACCCGTGATATGCGCCAGATCAACGGCCTGTGGCGCACACTACCCGCGCTGATGGTCATCAGTGCTGTGGCCGCTGCCTCCATGGCGGGGCTGCCCCTGCTTGGCGGCTACCTGAGCAAGAAGATGTTCTTCATTGAAAGCCTGCAGGCACCGGTCGTGCCTCCACTGCAGTGGATCACACCGGCGCTGGCGGCCATTGCGGGCCTGTTTTCGGTTGCCTATGCCCTCCGCATCTTTCACAACGTTTTCTTCAACGGCCAGCCACGGAACCTGCCAGTCTGGCCCCCGAAAAACCCCGGCGTGGGGATCCAGGTTCCTGCGGGCATTCTGGCACTGGCGGTTATCGGCGTGAGCTGGCATGCGGAGGCTGTGGTCCATGCTGTCATCGGTCCCGTCGCCTCGGTGGCTTCAGGCCAGCCCCTCCCCGACTACGACATGCACCAGCTGCATCACATTGGCACAGCCTTTTTCATGAGTCTGGCGGCCATGCTGGGCGGGCTGCTGCTGTACATGGCACGCCAGCCTCTCTTCCGCCTTTACGACCAGTTGCCGCCGGCGGACGCACGGGAGATTTTTGAGTGGATGATGACCCGGACCGGTCGCAGCGCTGAACGGCTCGTGCATGGGCTGGAAAACGGTTCGGTCCAGCGCTATATCGCCCTGATCGTGCTTACCGCCATCGTTCTCGTCGGGCCAGTGTTGTTTTCCGGTATCCAGTGGCACGGGGGCGAAGCCCTGACGCCGATTGACCCATTAACCAGCCTGGGGCTGATCCTGCTGATGGCCACGGCTGTGGGCACGGCCCTCGGGCATCACCAGCGGCTTTTTGCCCTGTTGCTACTGGGCAGCGCCGGCCTGTTCGTAACCCTAACCTTTGCCCGGTTCTCGGCCCCGGATCTGGCGCTTACCCAGCTCTCCGTGGAGGTAATGGCCGTCATCATCATGATGCTGGCACTGTCCTTCCTGCCCCAGGATACGCCCCGGGAATCGAGCCGTTTCCGCAAGGGGCGGGACCTGGGCATTGCCGGGCTCGGCGGGCTCGGGGTCGGCATGGTGGCGTTTGCGATCATCACGCGCCCCCACAGCACCATCGCCGAGTTCTTCCTGGACCAGAGCAAGCCCGGGGGCGGCGGCAGCAATGTGGTGAACGTGATTCTGGTTGATTTCCGCGGCTTTGACACCCTGGGTGAGATCACTGTACTCGGCATCGCTGCCGTGGCGGTCTTTGCCCTGACCCGCAACCTCCAGCTCAAGGACCGCATTCCCCAGGAGCGGGACCAGTACTGGGCTTCCAATCCCCATCCACTGATCCTGCGCACCATGGCCCGGCCGATCCTGCCCATTGCCCTGATGGTCTCGGCCTACATCTTCCTGCGCGGCCACAACATGCCGGGTGGCGGCTTTATTGCCGGCCTCATCACGGCGGTTGCCCTGTCATTGCAGTACATGGCGGGCAGTATGGCCTGGGCCCATAACCGCATGCTCACATCCTTCCGCCCGCTCATCGGCGTGGGTCTGCTGCTGGCGTGCGGCACCGGCGTGGGGAGCCTACTGTTCGGCGAGGCGTTCCTGAGTTCCTGGCACGGCCACTTCAGCCTGCCCGTTCTGGGGCACCTGGAGCTGGCAACAGCCCTGCTCTTTGACCTGGGCGTATTCGCCACCGTGGTCGGCGCTACCCTGCTGATTCTCGCCAATCTGGGCAAACTCATGACCGTGCACGGCCCCGGCAAGGAGGTTGGATAGATGGAAGCGCTTTACGCCATGGCTGTGGGCGTACTCACTGCCTGCGGCATCTACCTGGTGCTGCGTGGCCGCACCTTCCCCGTCGTCATGGGCCTGACCCTGCTGTCCCACGCGGTGAACCTCTTCCTGTTCGCCAGCGGTCGGCTGGCAATGGCGGCCCCGGCGGTGATCGGTGAATCCACTGATCCTACGGACCCCCTGCCCCAGGCACTGGTCCTTACGGCCATTGTCATCGGCTTCGCCATGACCGCCTTTGTGGTGGTCCTGACCCTGCGCGCGGCGGTTGAGCTGCGCAATGACCATGTTGATGGCGTCGATCCCGGGGAGGACTGGCGACCATGAACCACCTCCCAGTGCTGCCCATACTGCTGCCCCTTCTGACCGGAGCCCTGCTGGTCACGCTGCCACGCCTTGGCCTCAATACCCAGAGACTGGTCAGCCTGGCCGCCACCGGCGCCACACTGGGAGTGACGCTCTGGCTCGGCAGCCATATTCTGGAACAGGGGCGACTGGTGTATGCCCTGGGAGGCTGGGCACCGCCTTTCGGGATCGTGCTGGTGCCGGACCGGTTGAGCATACTGATGCTGGTCCTGACCGCCACTCTGGCACTACCGGCCCTTGGCTACGCTTGCCGGGGTGATGATGACGCCGGTGCCCATTTCCACGCACTCTTCCAGTTCCAGCTCATGGGGCTCAACGGCGCCTTCCTGACCGGTGATATTTTTAACCTTTTCGTATTCTTCGAGGTCCTGCTGATCGCCTCCTATGCCCTGCTGCTGCATGGCGGAGGCACCGCCCGCAGCCGCGCGGGGCTCCACTACGTGATCATCAACCTGATCGGCTCGGCGCTTTTCCTGCTGGCGCTGGGCATGCTCTACGGACTCACCGGCACCCTCAACATGGCGGATCTAGCGGCGAGGATCAGCCAGGCTCCACCCGCTAACCAGCCGCTTCTGGAAGCCGCATCGCTGGTGCTGCTGGTGGTCTTCGGAGTCAAGGCAGCGCTTCTGCCGCTTCTGTTCTGGCTCCCGCGCGCCTACACGGCCGCTGCCGCGCCGGTGGCAGCTCTTTTCGCGGTGATGACCAAGGTGGGTCTCTACGCCATGCTCCGGGTCTTTCCCCTGGTGTTCGCCCTGAACCAGCCCTTGGTGGACCAGCTCGCATGGCACTGGCTCTGGCCCCTGGGACTGGCCACCCTGGCGCTGGGCGGCGTTGGCGTTCTGGGCGCCACGAGCCTGCGCAACCTCACGGCCTACATGGTGATCGTTTCTGCCGGGACCCTCATGGCCACCATTGCCCTGGGCAGCACCGAGGCGCTGGCCGCCGGGCTTTTCTATATGGTACACACCACGCTGCTGACCGGCGGTTTCTTCCTCTTCGCGGACCTGATCGCCCGTCAGCGGGGCGAAGCGGGTGACTACATGGTGGTTACGGCCGCCATGAAGGATCGGCGCACCCTGGGGATCCTGTTCTTTTTCGCTGCGGTAGCACTGGCTGGCCTGCCCCCATTCAGTGGCTTCGTGAGCAAGGCCTGGCTGCTGAAAGCCAGTCTCGGGGAAGGGGCGGCCGCTGTTTTCTGGCCCGTTCTGCTTGGCGTTGGCTTTCTCGTGCTGATTGCACTGAGCCGCGCGGGGAGCAAGTTCTTCTGGCGCCAATCAGCCACAAGAGACCATGAGGTGCATGCGGATCGTCTAAGGCTCGCCTGCGTCCTTCTCCTGGTTGGCGCCGGCCTGATTCTGAGCGTCGCAGCAGCCCCGCTGATGGACTACACCCGTTCCGTGGCGGCCCAGATGATGGCCCCCGGGGATTATGTGAGAACGGTCCAGGAGGCCGGACCCGGACTGACGGGAGGAGGGCACTGATATGCGGCTACCCGCCCAGCTCACCCACTGGTGGCCACGTCCGTATTTTTCGCTGTTCCTGCTGGTGCTCTGGCTGCTTCTGGTCAACTCGGCCGCTCCGGGCCAGATACTGCTGGGAGCCGGCCTCGCCTGGCTGATCCCTTTCTCCACCCAGCAGTTCTGGCCGGAACGGCCACGGCTCAACAGTCCAGGACGCCTGCTTGTGTATCTGATGCGGCTGCTCGTTGATATCCTGCGCTCGAACCTGACGGTCGCCCGGCTGATCCTTCGAGACCCCGGGTCCCTGCAACCAGGCTTCGTGCGCTTCCCGCTGTCGGTCACCAACGAATTCGCCATCACCCTGCTCGCCAGCAGTATTTCGCTGACCCCGGGCACTGTGTCCGCCGGCTTGAGCCCGGACCGGGGCTACCTGCTGGTGCATGTACTGCACCTGGACGACGAGGCGGAACTCATCGAGCACATCCGCAAGCGCTACGAGACGCCCCTCAGGGAGATCCTGGAATGACCGCCACTGTACTGCCCATTGCTCTTGCATTGTTCAGCCTGAGTCTGCTGCTGAATCTGTACCGGCTACTGCGCGGCCCGGACATCATCGACCGGATCCTGGGGCTGGATACGCTCAACATCAATGCCATTGCCGTGATCGTTCTGGGCGGGATCTACATGGATTCGCCCCTGATCTTTGAGGCGGCTCTATTGATTGCGCTGATGGGATTTGTCGGCACGGTTGCCATGACCAAGTACCTGGTGCGCGGGGACGTGATCGAATGATGGGAGAAGGCGCCACACTACCGTTCTGGCTGGACGCACTGATCGCGCTGCTGCTGCTCGGCGGCGCTGTGGTCGCCCTTCTGGGTTCCATAGGGCTGGCCCGCATGCCGGATTTCTACATGCGCCTGCATGGCCCAACCAAGGCCAGCACTCTGGGCGCCGGAGCGACCCTTCTGGGCTCCATGATCTGGTTCAGCGTGGGCCATGAGGGCCTGAGCGTACAGGAGATCCTGATCACGGTATTCCTCTTCGCCACGGCCCCGGTCAGCGCCCACATGATGGGCCGCGCCGCGCTGCATCGGCGTGTCGCCTGCCGCGAGCGCACCCACGGTGAACCCTGGGATGAAATGGATCGGCTGCCCGGCTACGCGGAATCCTCTTCATCCTCCGACAGCCAGCGGTAAAGCGTCCGGCGGTTCACGCCCAGAATCCGCGCGGCCTGGCGCTTGTTGCCATCCACCTGGGCCAGCACATGCTCAACGTATCGCTGCTGCAGTGTCTCCAGGGTTGGCAAAGGCTCACCAGCGCCAATAAGCCCGCCGTTTTCTTCGGTGCGCGTTTCGGCGGAGACGACCGGGGTGCCATTACTGGCGGCCTGAACCCTTGGCGGCAGATGCTCCGGCAGTATCCGCTCGCCACTGCAGAAGGTCACGGCCCGCTCCACCACGTTCGCCAACTCGCGGATGTTGCCAGGATAGTCATAGGCTCTTAAACAGGCCAGAGCGCGCTCGTCAAAGCGCACCTCCGCCCGCTCACCACGGCGCAGCGACGTCTCCAGAAAGAACATGGCCAGCCGTTCGATGTCGTCACCACGCTCACGCAACGGCGGTACTTCCAGCGCCAGAGCCTCCAGCCGATAGTAGAGGTCTTCCCGGAACTCGCCCCTGCTCACCCGGGCCTGAAGGTCCTGATGGGTTGCCGCGATCACCCGCACATCCACCTGATGCTCAGTGTCTGAGCCCACGGGCCGGATGCTGCCTTCCTGCAGTGCCCGCAGCAGCTTGGCCTGCAATGCCATGGGCATTTCCGCGATTTCGTCCAGCAGGAGTGTGCCTCCATCGGCCTGACCGAACAGGCCTGTACGGGCCCGGTCCGCGCCCGTGAAAGCACCCTTGGCATGCCCAAAGAACTCACTTTCCATCAGTTCCGCGGGGATACCGGCACAATTAATCGCCACAAAAGGGGAGCCCGAACGCGGACTCTCCGCATGGATCGCTCTGGCCACCAACTCCTTGCCGGTTCCACTCTCCCCCAGAACCAGCACCGGCATGGCCCCATGCGCCACCTGCCGAAGCTGGTCGTACAGCCGGTGCATGGGCTCGCTGCCACCAATAATGCCATGGAAACCAGCGGCCCCTTCACTGGAGCGGTAAGCATCCACCTCCCGCCGCAGCGCTCTCTGTTCCAGCAGGCGCCGGATCATCAGCAGCAGGTGATCCATCGACAGGGGCTTGGTCAGGAACTCATCGGCGCCGGCTTTGAGAGCGTCCACGGCCTGATCCACAGTCCCGAAGGCCGTGATCAGTACAAACAGTGGCGGATCGGCAAGGGCCTGGGTAGCGCGCAGAACGCCCATGCCGTCATTGTCCGGGAGCCGAAGATCCGAGACCACCAGCTCCGGCTCCCATTCCCGGCAACGCTGGATGCCCGCGTCCGCCCGTTGTGCGGTCGCCACCTCATGGCCCTGCGCTTCCAGTTCCTCCCGCAACAGTTCGAGCAGGCTTGAATCGTCCTCAATCACCAGGATACGCACGTTCACGCCGTTTCACCTCCGTCCGGCTCGCTTGGCAGGGGCCACTGCAATACCACGGCACAGCCGCCCCAGCGGCTGGTTCCGATGACAATGCCGCCGCCATGTTCCTGCATCACGCTGCGAACCACGGCCAGCCCCAGGCCAGTACCGTCTCCCGCTGCCCGGGTCGTATGAAAGGGTTCCAGCACCGACTCCCGATCCTGGGGCGGAATCCCTGGCCCGTCGTCTTCCACTGTCACGGCAATCGCCTGGGGGCCAGCGTGAACACTGAGCAGAACACGGGCATGGGCGGCGAGATAGGCGTTACGGAGCAGGTTGGAAACGGCCATCTCGCAACGCGTCCGGTCCCCCTGAATCACCGCCCCGAAAGCATCATTGTGGACTTCCATCATGATCCCTTCAGGAACCTCAACGTCGGCATCCAGCACGCCGCTCACCAGCTCCGCCGTCGTAAAACGCCCGTCAGTGGCATTGGGCGAGTGCCGGAAGCACTCCAGAAGCTGCTGGACAATACGCGTCATGCGCTGGACCTGATGGCGTATGTCGCCCAGGTTGCGCTGGCCCCGCTCGTCGGTGGTCCGGCGCTCCAGCATGCGGGCGCGACCATCAATCACACTCAGCGGCGCTCCCAGCTCATGGGCGACGCCCCCGGCAACGCGCCCGATCATGGCCATTTTTTCCTGGTGCTGGAGGCGCTGGTTCAAACGGGACTCGCGAGCTTTTTGATCCAGGATTGCCTGCTCCGCGGACTCAATGCTGTCAAGCATCTCGTTGAGCGCCCCCGCCAGCTGGCGTGTCTCGCGGGGGCCTTGGAGTGGCGCCCGGATGCGGCGATCGCCCCTCTGTACCCGAGCCATGACACTGGCAAGGCGACGCACATGCCGCCCTACCCCCCCATAATGACCGCCGATCGCGACCAGCAGAATAGCGCCAGCAGTCAACGACCAGACCCACCAGGCATTCTCGCGGAGCGTCGCAAGCCGGTGATCAAAGTCGCTACGCCGCCGGGTGATCTGAAGCAGCCCCATGATACGCCCGTCCTCTGCGAACAGCGGCGTGAAATGCGAGAAAACATCCTTGCCGTCAATCTCACGGTAGGTGCCCAGTTCATCGCCCTTGGCCACCGCATCGGCGGCGCTGCTGCTGTCGCTCACATCCCGGTCCACGATCCCCACCTGGGAAACACGGTCGCCACGCTGGTCGTAGACCGAGGCGCCATAGACCCGGTCCACACTGAAGATGGAGGTGGTGATGTCGTCCACCTGAACATAGTCGCCATTCTGCAGTGCCCGGGAAAGCGGGTAGCGGGTCGCCTGAGCCAACAGGGCCAGGTCCTGCTGCAGCCGCGCCTCGTCGTGGGACTGGATGACCCCCAGCCCCCAGTAAACGGCCGCCCCGCTGACCAGCAGCAACGGCAGAACCACCGCCAGGATCAGGGTGAACTGGAGACCGGGCAGATGCAGACGCTTCATGAATCACTCCTGAACACAGGTGACATAATGTCACACACCTTTGTCCCATGTGTCATCATGCCACATACGCAATACTTCCCCGGGCTGCACTCTGATCAGAAAACCCATCGTAAGTCATTAAAGATCATCAACTTTTTCGGCTGCCTCCGGCATGGCACAACTCCTGCAAGCCATAGCGCAAATCCAGCAAAGGAGACCACCTTATGATTCGAATCACCAGCCTTGCACTTGCAATCGTGCTCGGGCTCAGCGGCGCCTCGGCATTGGCCCAGGATTACGGCAGCGGCGAAGGTCAACAGGACCCGGGCATGGAGCAATCGCAAAAGCCAGCGGATTTCTCCGATGAGAAGCTGCAGCAGTTTGTGGACCTTCAGGACCGCATCGGCAAGATCCGCGAAGAATACGTATCCCAGATTGAGGCGGCCGAGTCCGAGGACAAGGCGCGCAAACTCCAGCAGGAAGCCCAATCCGAAATGGTCACCGCCATTGAGGATGCTGGCATGTCCGTTCAGGAATACAACGCCATTGCCGTGGCCTACAACTCCAACCCGGATATCCAGAAGCGGGTGGACGAAATGGCCGGCGAGTAAACCTGTCCATACAGTCATGAACGCCTCCTCCGGGAGGCGTTTTCATTTAACACCTGTTCATTCCCCACCGTTCTGGCACGGCAGTTGAATCCTCCCGGGTGTCGCACCACACACACCATTACCTTGAGGAGGTATCAACATGAAACTGAAGACTCTCACTGCAGCCGCTGCATTCGCACTCAGTACCGCTGGCATGTCCGCGGTAGCCCAGGACTACAGCAGCGGTAGCGGTGCCGAAGGTCAGGGTCAGGGTCAGGGCCAGCAGCAACAGCAGGGCCAGGGCATGGGAGCACCGAAACAGAAGCAGAGCGCTGATTTTTCCGACGAAGAGCTCAAGAGCTTTGTTGAGCTGCAGGACAAGATTGGCGATGTCCGTGAGGACTATGTCTCACAGATTGAGTCAGCCGAGTCCGAAGACAAGGCTCGCGAACTGCAGCAGAAAGCTCAGACCGAAATGGTTGAGGTGATCGAGGAAGAAGGCATGACCGTTGAGGAATACAACGCGATTGCCGTGGCCTATAACTCCAACCCGGACATCCAGAAGCGCGTGGACGAGATGTCCGGAGACAAGTAATCCAGCCCAGAGCATCACAGCCCCGGCTCAAACACACCGGGGCTTGAATCACGCCGTAAACCCAGGGTGGGCAGCCAGCCCACCTCCCCTTCAGCAACCCGGGAAGAGGCCGCCCCGAGAGGCGTTACCTGCCACTCAGGCGGCTTCTGGTCAAAAGTTGTAAAGCAGGGTCACCGAGGTGATGGTATCCGTATTCTCAGCATTCTCCGGGGGGTTGGAGTCATGCTCCACCGTGTAGGAGAGATTCAGCGCCATGGAGCTGTTGAGATTGGCCTTCAGGGAAGTCACCGAGCGTGATACGGACTCACCATCGGCAAGGCCGATTTCCGACTCCATTTCCTGGCGGAAACGGGCGGTTTCGGACAGAGGATAGCGCAAATCCCCCGCCAGCCGTCCAATGGGCTCCTCACGCGCAGAGCCTTCTTCCGGATCCCGCTCCTCAAAGCGGCTGTAGCGATAACCGGCACCAATGGACGTATCCAGATAACTGTCTCCTGCTTCCCACAGCCGGCGCCCGTAACCAGCGGCCGTGGAGGCCTGGAAAGCGTAGCCACTGAAATCATCATCGTCATAGCGGCCACGCAGGAACAGAAAATCATTGGGATTGAACTTGTAATCCAGCTGGGCACTGGCGGTATAACGTTCCGCCGTCCGGTCACCGTCCTGCTCTGTGTAGCGCGACTGCAAAAGGACATTCTGGCGCCAGTTGTCCAGATTACGGGTCACATCAGCCTCACCGGAAATGGACGTCTCCTCGGTATTACCCGAGGTTTCCACCAACCCGGCTTCAATATCACCACGCCAGTTACCGGCCTGCTGCCCATGAGCGAGCACTGCCCAGAAACCAAAGCCCAGCGCCAGGATTCTCGTTGTTCCCGTCAACACGTTTTCTCCTCTGCTCGTTCGTAATAAGGTATGGCAGTCGAAGAGCTTAACAAACACACTGTTTTTTCCAGTTACGAGAAGAGGAACGCGTATGAGTCAGCACATTGTTATCTCCGGCGCCAACCGCGGTATCGGGTTGGAACTGGCTCGCCAGTGGCATGAACGGGGCGACCGTGTAACGGCCCTGTGCCGGGCGGCCTCGGATGAGCTCAAAGCTCTGGGCGTGAACATCATTGAGGGTGTGGATGTGACGGACGACATCAGCCTCGGCAAGGCGCGGCGCAACCTCGAAGGCGAGACCATTGACGTGCTCTACAACAACGCCGGCCTTATGACGGATGAGAACCTCAAGAATATGGACTGGGACCGCATCCAGACCGAGTTTGAGGTCAACACACTCGGACCGCTCAAGGTGACCAACGGCCTTCTGGACCTGATTCCACAGAACGGCAAAGTGGTCATGATGACCTCACGGATGGGCTCCATTGCGGACAATGACTCCGGGGGGCGTTACGGTTACCGCATGACCAAGGCTGCGCTCAACGCCGCCTCGAAATCACTCGCGGTGGATCTGCAGCCGAGAGGCATCAGCGTCGGCATCATGCATCCCGGCTTTGTCCAGACGGCGATGACCGGCCACACCGGCCATATTACGCCCGATGTGGCAGCCCAGCGGCTGATCCAGCGGGTGGATGAGCTGAATCTGGAAAACAGTGGCGTTTTCCGTCACTCGGACGGGTCCGAACTACCCTGGTGAGTTGCTGCGCGAGATCTTGCGCCGACGGCGGTGGCTCACCTTGACGCCACTGCCTTCCTCCTGGCGCGGCTTGCCTTCAGCCTTGGCCACATGGGGCCCTCCCTCTTCCGGCCAAGCCTCCTCAAACGCCTGATAGCCTTCACGGATCAGGCGTACCAGTTCCAGGGACTGCATGCCGTCCGGTACTTTCGAGGGGCTGCCTGAAAAGTGTTTCGTCCGGGGGCGCCCCTCGAACGTCAGTTCCAGACCGCTGCTGTGGCGAGCCTTCTGGCTCTCCACGTCAATCTGCCAGTCGTCCATCGTGTTTGATCTCTTGCGACGTTACATACTCGTAAGGTCGGCAGCATATCGAGGCACCAACCATGGATCAACCGTCCCCTGGTCTTCCCAGCCTCAACGGCCCCTGAACACAGCATCACGGCGCTCCAGAAAGGACTGGATCCCTTCCTGGACATCTTCGCTGCGCATGACCGGCGCCAGATCCGGAAACAACCGCGCCTTGGCGGCATCATGACCCTGCGTGCGGGCAATACGCGACGAGCGCAGACTACCCTGAACCCCCAGTGGCGCGGCGCGGGCCACTTTGCCCGCCAGCTCGCGGGCCCGCTCGAACTGCTCTCCCGGGGCAACCAGCTCCTGTACCAGGCCCCACTCCCGGGCCTGCTGGGCACTCCATTCATCGCCAGTCAGCAGATAACGCTGGGCATTGGCCCAGCCAATCTCCTCCTGCAGCCGGATGGTGGCGCCCCCACAGGCAAAAATGCCCCGCTTGACTTCCAGCTGGCCGTAGCGGCTGTTATCCGCCGCCACCCGGATATCGGTATTGAGCATCATTTCTACACCACAGGTAAAGCAGATCCCCTGGGTGGCATAGACCACTGGCTTGTCCATGGCCGGCCCCACGATCCCGAACGGATCCATCTCGCCCTCGTTGAGACTCAGTCCTTCACCATTGGAAAACACACCGCCCCAGTCATCCAGCTCAAGACCGGACGTAAAATGATCTCCCTCGGCGTAAACCAGCCCCACGCGCAGCTCCGGATCCCGGTTCAGCCAGCCATAGGCGGCAGCGATGTCGTGGTACATCTGACGGTTCATCGCATTCATCTTCTCCGGCCGGTTCAGGCCGATGTAGAGGATGTGCTCACGGGCTTCAACGTTCACAAGCGGCATGGCCATTTCTCCAGGTGCTTGGTTGGGGGTTACAGGAGCAAGGGGACAGGCTTCCTGTTCCTTCCTCCTTGCTTCGATCTCCGTTCAAAACCACTCATCACGCATCGCGTAGCAGGTGTCATCCTGGTTCTGCAGCAGGACCAGATCCTGGGCCACCGTGGGCAGTTCCCAGTGGAAAAAGTACTGAGCCGCCTGGAGCTTGCCCTGGTAGAACGCCTCGTCCGCGCTGGAAACCTCCCCGGCCAGGGCCTGTGTGGCGGCATTGGCCTGGCGCAGCCACATCCAGGCTATGCAGATGTGGCCAAAGAGCCTCAGGTAGACGCTGGCGTTCGCCAGGCCTTTCTCGGGTACCTCCTGGGCAAGGGCCTGGCCCAGGGTCTGGGTCACCCTGCCCGCCTGCTGCAGTGTTTCGCTCAGTGAATGAGCCCATTGCCGGCACCGTTCATCGGGTGCGTTCTGCAGGTCCGCCTGGATGGCCCCAAACAGCTGCTGAATGGCTTCCCCATTGCCCTGCCAGACCTTGCGCCCGAGCAGGTCCATGGCCTGGATGCCATTGGTGCCTTCATGGATGGGATTGAGCCGGTTATCCCGCCAGCACTGTTCCACCGGGTATTCCCGCGTGTAGCCCGCACCGCCATAGACCTGGATTGCCAGATCATTGGCCCTGGGCCCGTATTCCGAGGGCCAGGCCTTGATGACGGGGGTCAACAGATCCAGCATCTGCCCGGCCTGGCGGCGCTGCTCCTCGTCCGGATGGGTATGGCTGTCGTCCATCAGTCGGGCACCGTAGAAACACAGCGCCAACGCCCCTTCCATCCAGGATTTCTGCGCCAGCAGCATGCGACGCACATCCGCATGCTGGATGATGGGGACCGGCTCGCTCGTGGGATCCCTTTCAGACGGGGGCCGGCCCTGCCGGCGGTCCCGGGCGAACTCAAGACTGTGCCGATACCCCCGGTAACCGATCGCGGCCGCACCAAAGCCCACGCCTACTCGCGCCTCGTTCATCATCTGGAACATGTATTTCAGTCCCTGGTGGGGCTCGCCCACCAGGTAACCATGACAGTCCGCATCGTCCCCGAAGCTCAGTGCCGTTGACGTGGTCCCCCGGTACCCGAGCTTGTGGATCAGACCGGCCAGCCCCACGCCGTTGCGCTCCCCGGGATTACCGTCAGCGTCCAGCCGGTATTTGGGCACGATGAACATGGAGATGCCCTTCACCCCGGCTGGGGCACCGTGAATCCGCGCCAGCACGAGGTTAACAATGTTGTCGCTGAGCTCATGCTCACCGCCGGAGATATAAATCTTGGCGCCTTTGATCAGGTAGTGCCCTTCGTCGGTGGGCTTGGCACTGGTGCGCAGATCGGCCAATGAGGATCCCGCCTGGGGCTCCGTCAACGCCATGGTGCCGGTAAAGCGCCCTTCCAGCATGGGCTGCAGGAACTGGGCCTGCTGCTGCTCGGAGCCGAAGGTCCGGATGACATTGGCGGCGGCCGTGGTCAGGAAGGGGTAGCCGGCAGTACTGGGATTGGCAGCCATGAAGAAGCCATTACAGGCGGTCATCACCGTTTCGGGGAGCTGCATGCCCCCTACTTCATAGTCGTAGCGCCCCGCAATGAAGCCAGCCTCAGCGTAGGCATCCATGGCGGTCTTCACCTCTGGGCGCATGACCACCCGGCCCTCCTCGAAGCGTGGTTCCTCTTTATCCGCCAGGCTGTTGTGGCTGGCAAACTGTTCCCGGGCAATGCGCTCCGCCGTATCGAATACCGCATCAAAGGTTTCTCGGCTGTGATCGCTGAAGCGCCCGCGCTCGGTCAGGGAGTCGGTGTCCAGCACCTCGTAGAGCTGGAAGGCCAGATCGCGTCGATCAAGCAGGGTATCGGCCATGGCGATGATGTCTCCACTGGTTCATTCAATGACCACATTGCCATAACCAACCATGGCCGCCTAATGTCATCAATGACACAATCTTGGTGGATCCTGCCAAATGCTGGAGACAGACATGAGCCAGCCAGAGCACTACCAGGTCACCATCATCGGCTTCGACAAGGCGCTCGCCACCGCCATCACCGGTGTCATGGACCTGTTCCGGATGGCCGGGGTGACCTGGGCCCGCATCCACGACCAGCAACCAGAACCCCGGTTCAGTGTCACACTGGCAACCGAGGACGGCGGGCCATGCCACTGCGTCAACGGCGTCAGCCTCATGGCCGACAGCCGGTGGGACACTACTCCGGCGCCGGACCTGGTGGTCGTCCCCACCATCGGCGGCGATATTGAAGCAACCCTTGATGCCAACAAGGCGCTGCTCCCGCTTCTGCGGCACTGGCAAGCGCAGGGCCGGGACCTGGCCAGTAACTGCACCGGCGCCTTCCTCCTGGGCGAAGCAGGCTTATTGGACCAGAGGGAGGCCACAACCCACTGGGGTTACAGCAACCTGTTCCGCCAGCGCTACCCGGACGTGACCCTGCGCCCCCACCGGCTGATCACCGCGGACGGCAGCGTTTTCTGCGCTGGCGGCGGCATGGCCTGGTTTGACCTGGGCCTCTTCCTGGTGGAGCGCTACTGTGGTGTGGACACCGCCCGCTCCCTGGCGCGCGCCTTCGTGATGGACATGGGCCGGGAAAGCCAGGCGGCCTACGGCAGCATCCATGCCCGCCGCTACCATCAGGACGAGGCCATCATGGCCGTTCAGGACTGGCTGGATAACCACCTGAGCGAGCCGGTCCGCATGGACGAACTGGCCGCGCACTTCCACATGACGCCACGCACCTTCAAGCGCCGCTTCCGCGATGCCACCGGCGATACGCCCCTGCACTACCTCCAGCAGTTGCGCCTGGAAAAGGCCAAAAAGCTGCTGGAACAGCCCCACCGGCGCCTGGCCGAGATCACCCGCGCCGTGGGTTACGAAGACACCAGTGCCTTCTCCCGCCTGTTCCACGCCCGCACCGGTATGACACCAGGTGCCTACCGGAGCCGATTCCTCCCCTCTACGCCCACCGGCTGAGCAGCGGGCACCCAGCAAACCAGAAATTTATGCATTGTCGTTTGCATTTGAGATGGATTATCAGATAATATTAAAAACATCGAAGCCAAGGCTTCGATGACTGGGCAATCTGACCTTAATCAGGGTCATGGCATGACAGGGACGTCATATCCTCTCGGGGCCTCAGGGCCCCTTTTTTATTCCCGCATGACGGTATTGTGACGTCGCCGCGGACCACTCCCTCGTCAGGACGTCTCGGAGAGGTTGTTCAGGCAAAGCTGGGCCTGCTGGACAAAGTGACTGAAAGCCTGGAACTGTTCCCGATCAGGGGGCTGGTAGAGATCACTGTTGTCGGCGTAGAACAGCCCGACCACCCGCTCACCCACCATGAGCGGTCCAAAGAGCCCCGTCCTCCGACCAATATGACGATCAAACCCCGGGCGCTCATAATGTTTCCAGGGCTTTTCGTCAGGCGCTGAAAGGAAAACACTTTCGCCCGCGGTTGCCGCCCTGGCCAGCAGATCGCGCCCCTGCATGTCGATGATGAACTCGTCGCGCCAGTGCGCCGTTCCCTCTCCCAGCACTTTGCGCGTAATCAGGTGTTGCCCTTTCCGATCCCGCATCAAAAGCACAACACGCTGCAAGCCAATGGCGCGGTGCATGCCTTCCACCACGGTCTGGAACACCAGGTTCAGATCCGGCTTATCCACCAGCAGCTCAGAGAGCTCGCGCAGGATCTGGAGCTGCAGCATGGGATCTCCCTGGGAGTCCAGGTGGCCCTCACTGGAGGTGCCGTCATCGTCCCGATCCGGCAGCAACGCGGTGACCTGCGGCATGCCGTAGGAGACAGCCACTTCTGCTGCCTCATGGGAATTGTCCTGCACCTTCTGAAGAAGGTCTTCCTTGGTCTCATTGAGCGACCCCGCCAGCTTCGCCACCACCTGCTCCACCTGACGGTCGTGCCAGCCCCGCTCAGAGGCTTCCGCAAGCGTCAGCGAGTGGCGCACCAATGCGGAGGCGGCCGAATTCGCCTTCCCCGATGACACCACCTCTTTCACCAGCGGGCCCAGAGACCAGATCGCAACCAGCCCCCGTGTAATACTCACAAAACTGGCCCCAATAACCTCCTTCTGGGCCTCCACCGGATCCATCTGGTTCATCTTACGGTCCAGTTCATCCGCCTGGGGAATGCGGCAGGCCCAGAACGCAAGCTCGCCAATGTGGCTGAGCAACGCCGCCACGAATGCCTCCTCCTTTTTCTCGGCACTGCGTACCGGCAGCAGGGATCGCGCCTGGACCGCCGCATGCAGCGACCGCGCGAGACAGCGCAACAGATGGGTTCGCGGATTACGGGAAAGCAGCGCATCAATGACCAGTGTTGAGATGGCCATTGCCCGCACCGCATCAAACCCGATCAGGGTAATGGCGCGACTGACGGTGCTCACGCTCACCCGGGAGCGGTTATAGAACACTGTATTGGATAGGCGAAGAACCTGGGAGGTCAGGTCGGCATCCTTGAGGATGACATCCGCAAGCTGGTTGACGGTGGAGCTGTCGCTGTCTGTCAGCTGACTGATCTCCCTCAGGGTTTCGGCCAGAACCGGCATCTCCACCTGGCTCAGGTACTGGACCCAGTCATTGGCGGAGCCCCGGGTCGGGGGGCGTGTTACGTCCGGTTCGGCCATGACACCTCTCGCTACAGCCGTTTGCATGAATCGCCCGTGATTACCCCAGTGTAGATCACCAGCACCGGCGTACCAGCTGCAAGGGCCGCACTCAATGCTTCAGGGCTTGGCCCGGTCCTGTGGCGCTTGCAACACCAGGCGCACGCCCCTGATACTCGTGACTTCCATACCCGGCCCCTGTGGAGGCGCATGCAAACGTCTTTCTCCAACCAGAGCCTTGATGCCGATGAGCTCCCGAGCATTGATACAACCCATTGGCACCGCCTTGCCCCCGTCTATCCGCGCATGGTGTTGTTGAGCGGACTCGGCTTCTGGCTCCCCGCCGGCATCGTGGGACTCGCCCTCAGCGGCCTGGAACTCATCCCCTTCAGCATGGGGCTTGTGGCCGCGGCATGGGGCCTGCTTCTTGTGCCAACCCTGCTGACCTATCCCGCCGCGAGGGTGAAGCGCTATGCCATCCGGGAGCAGGACGTTCTTTTCCATGAAGGCCTTTTGTGGAAAAGCACCACCGCCATCCCCCGCAACCGCATCCAGCACATCCAGACCGGGAATGGCCCGCTGGAGCGCTGGTTCGGGCTGGTAACCCTGAGGTGTTACGGCGCGGGCGGCCAGCAGGCGGACCTGGTGATTCCCGGCCTGGACGAAGACCTGGGGCAACGCCTGCGCCAGTACCTGCTCAACCAGGCCGACGATACGGACACCCCGGACAACCTTGGTGGGTATGATGATCCACAGCAGTGACTGGCATCGGGTCTCGCCGCTGGCCATCATTCACCATGGCCTGATCTTTCTGCGCCAGCTGGTGGGCACCAATCCAGGGCCGCTCCTGGGCCTGGCGGCGGGCGCACTGGCGTTTGCACGGGAATCCCCCCTGATGGTCGCCACCACGGCCCTGACCCTGGTGGGTCTGGGCATTGCCATGGCCATCATGAGCTGGCTGCGTTTCATCTATCGCGTCCATGATGGGGCCATCCAGGTGCAACAGGGCGTTTTCACCCGACACAAGCTGACCCTGGCTTTCGAGCGCATCCAGAATGTGCGCCTTGAACGCCCCATTTACCTCAGGCCCTTCGGGCTGGCCCGTCTGAGCATCGAATCCGCGGGCTCCGCCAGTGACGAGGTGCACCTGCCCGGCATTCCGCTGGCGGAAGCGGAACACCTGCGGGACAGAGCCCTGGCAGAAACCAGTGACCTGGAGGGCGCGAGCACCACGGAGGCCGGGCCAGGCTCAGTCAGCCACCAGGTGCTGCTTGAACGCCGCCCCGCCGACCTGATCATCTATGGCATCAGCAGCCCGGCCATTCTCTGGGGCAGCGCCATTGCCGCCTCCCTGATCGGTGCCCTGACCCGGAACATGGGGGAGCCCGAAAGCCAGCAGGCCGAACAGGCGATGAATGCCACTGCTGACAGCATGCCTGAATGGCTTCCGGAGCCTTTGCTACTGCCGCTGGCCATTCTGTTATTACTGGTAGTGATGGCCCTGGCGTCGGTCATCATGGCGCTGGTGCGCTACCAGGGCTACCAGCTGTGCCACGAAGGCGAACGCTACCGGACCACCGCCGGGCTTCTCACCCGGCGCGATCAGGGCATCCGCCATCAACGCATTCAGCACCTGCACCTGGCCCAGAGCTTCGTCGCGCGCCTGTTCCGCCGGCGCCATCTAAGCTGCCACCCTATTGGGCCTTCCATGCCCGACCAGCCGGATGGCGGCGGTGGGGCCCTCCTGGCGCCATCACTGACGCCCGGGGAGCAGACGCGGATTATCCAGACTCTTTACCCAGATCTCGACTGGATGAGCCTGCGCTTCCACCCCGTCAGTGCCCGCTTCATGCTGCCAAGGTTTGCCGTCTGGGCCGTGCTGACGGCGGCAGCCACGGCCTGGGTGGCCACCAGTGACCTCCCCGCCTGGAGCCTGATCGCGCTCCTGCCGGTTCCGCCCCTGATTGTACTGAGCTGGCGCCGCCAGGGCTGGTGCCTTCAGGGCGAACGCGTGGTGCTGCGAGGGGGCCTGATCGGGTGCCACTACACGGTCTTCGATGCCTACCGCGTGCAGGCCCTGCGACTGTTCCAGAACCCACTACAGCGCCGGGCGGGTCTGGCCAATCTGGGCATCCGGCTCGGCTCCGGTGGCTTCCGGATCCCGTTCATTCACTGGCAGACCGGCACCAGGCTCATGGACCGCCTGCTGTGGCGGGTCGAAACCAGTCGCGCCCCCTGGCTTTAACCCCGTACCAGCGCGTAAGTGCTAGAATTACCCGGAAAGCACCTGCATCGACCACCGGACCGACCATCTTGTTCCAGCTTCTCAACCGCCGTGGCCTTGAGCGCAACAGTCAGGATAGCGACGACGACACCGCTGCCATCAACCTGGAACACGTCGGGCGCAGCCGCATCGAGGACCTGGTTTCCAACACACGCGAAGTGCCATGGGCCCTGACCCTGGCGCAGCTGCTGTGGACCGCGGGACCGGTTACCTTCCTGGCTCTGCAGGGCGGATCACTGCTGGGCTACGGCGAGCCCGTCAAGTTCCAGACCTACCTGTTCTTTGCCATCTACGTGATCATCGCCGCCATCATCGGCGTGATCGCCCGCATCATGGCGAGCACCATCCGGGGCCGCAAGCAGGACCGTGCGCGTGCTGACATCACGCGCACGCTCGACATGATCCCCGATCTTATTTTCACCGCCAGGGATCTTCACCTGGGCACGCTGACCAAACCCGAGCGCCAGCGCGACGCCGCCGCCATCCTGCTGCGCAAGCACGACCTGGGCTCCAACACCATCTCGGTAGCCGTTTACGACCTGACCAATGACAATACCCTCGCCACCATTGCCGAGGAAATCGAGGTCTTCCGCCGCGCTGGCATGTTCAGCCGCATCCGGGATCTCAACCTCCGCTATGAGGAACACATCGAAGCGGCGCTGACCCAGCTCCAGGGCTATTCGGGCGAAATCGCCGATCTGCTGCGGGAACGCCTGCAGGGCATTGCGCCCAACCAGGACGAAGGGCTCGCCCGTGGCGACCACTTCATCAGCCAGATCTATGCCGCCGCCCACCAGGAAGACCTTTCCCTGATGACGCTGGAGGACGTGGAAGACATGCTGGGTCTGGCCTTTGAGCTGCTCAGCGGGCGCGAGATCACGCGCCTGACCATCGACTACGAGGGCGACTGGCAGCTCGCCCGCGCACTGGACGAGCTGGAACGCTGGCATAACGCCTACCGCCAAGTGAAGGCCTCGGCCGTGCTCTACCTGCGCGAGCTTGCCTACTTCCTGATCGAGACCCGCCTGACGCCACTGGATACCAGTATCCTGGATGCGGACACCGATACCCTGCTCCAGGAGACCAGTAACGCGCTGACCCGCCTGGTGGGACGGCTGCGCTGGTCCGGACAGGACGAACTGCAGACCAACCGCCGCGCCGTGCGCAACCTGCGCATGGCACTGCGCTACGCCAAGCTCACCCGCCAGTCCGTAGCGCGCCTGCAGGACCGTTACGTGCGCTATGTGCGGGCCCTGGAACGCTGGACGCTGTTGCGTGAGCGCCTCTTTGAGAACGAAAGCCTGGCGCAACCCGGCGAGGGATTGCGCATCCGGGAAAGCATCATAGCGCTCAATGATGAGCAGAAACTGGAATTCGCCCGCCAGTTTGTACGCTATCTGAACGACCACGAGATTGAACCCGGCAATATGGGCGTCCTGCGACACCATTCACCGCTGTCCGTACAGCACGCCAAGCACCTGGCTATACGGGTGCTTCTGGTCCTCCGGCCGCTGATCGAGCTGGATAACCCCAGTGTCCAGCGGGCGCTGGAAAGCAGCCGTGGCGCCTACCTGGAGGGACTGGAGATGGGCTTCAGCGCGGATGCCAAGGCAGGGCTGGGCTCAGCCGTGGTCAAGGAGCTTTCGGATAACCAGGGCCCCGCGGCCGAACTCATTGCCCTGCGCCTGACCAAGCTCTACCGGATGCCGCTTTCCCCAAAGGTCCGGAATTTCCTGGTTGAGCACTACGGGGCGAACCCGGACCGTCTCCAGTTCATCTCGGACTCGGCACGGGATGACGAACAGGACGACGCGCCCCCCATTCCCCATGCCCCTGCCATGGTCCACAGTTACGAGGAATGGCGGGCCCCCATTGAGGCGGCGGAAGGGTTGCTGGGGCAGCTGCTCAGGCAGGTGGAGAACAGCTGAGCAGCCACCCGGTCAGTCAGGGTTAGTCCGCCAGAAGCTCGAAGGTCATGCCGGCAGCGCTCTGCAGACGCTCGAAAAGCGGGCCATCCAGAGCTGTGGCGGGTGTCCAGAAGCCGCCTCCAACCTGTTCGCGGTCAATATCCCGGGCCAGGCACACACCAGCCTGGCCAAGCATCCTGGAGGTGGCACCATAGCCGGGATCGCGATCCCCGGTCACCTTGCCACGAAGCGTCTCGCCGTCCTCGGTTTCACCCAAGAAGCGCAGATCGAAGAACCCCTTCTCGCGCGCCTCACGGGATGGGCCCTGACCGGGCTTGGGCACCACGAACCGCTCCAGCAGCCAGCGTGTCGGGGCCATGGATGCCCCCAGCATAAAGCCGGCCATAGCCCCGGTCATACCCCAGCCGGAGACACGCCCCTTGAGCCCCTTGCCCATCATCACCGCCTCGTCATAACGGAAGTCTCCCCCATAAGCCTTGCCGGAGAGCGCGTTCGAACGATGGACCACGCGCGTGTTGATGGCCGCCATGACGAAAGGCGCTGTCCAGGCCTGGAAGTCCGGATCGTACTCCGCCTTCTTGACCGTATGCTGACGGGCCGTAAATCCGTGGTTTGCGGGACAGATGGAATAGGGGTTGGCCAGCTCCCGCCGCAACTCCGGATTGGACGACGCTTCCTTGACCACATTGAGAAGGCTGGCAACGGTGCCGCCGGACAGCTCCCCCTTGGCAGCCTTGACCCGCATGCTGACGCGGGTCAACGGTTTACCGAAACGCGCCTGCGCCTGCTGCTGCATGAACCAGACGCCCATGTCCGAAGGGATGGAGTCAAAGCCGCAGCAGTTCACGATGCGGGCCCCCGAGGCCTGCGCCGTCACCTCATACTGCTGGATCATCTCGCGGAGCCATTGAACCTCACCGGTCAGATCGCAGTAATCAGTGCCGTTCTCGGCGCAAACCCGCACCAGGGGCTCGCCGTACAGCGCGTACGGGCCGACGGTGGAAATGACCACTCGGGTGCCTTCACACATGGCCTTCAGCTGCGCCTCATCCGAGGCATCCGCGACAATCACGGGCAAATCCGCCGCCATGGAGCCCAGCTCGGAGCGCAGCGCCTCCAGCTTCTGCTCCGAGCGCCCGGCAATGGCCCAGGTCAGGTCTTCTCCCACCCCAAAGGTACGCAAGAGGTATTCCGAGAGAATACGCCCCACGAAACTGGTCGCGCCGAAGACAACAACGTCGTATCCGCTCTGGTTCATCATGATTTCCCTGTGACGGTTTCCGTAAAACGCCTATGAAGGCAACTGTTGTGATGATACGCCCAACAGGCCACTGGATGACACCGGGTAGAGCAGCTACTCTATCCCTTTCTCTGGGATGAGGGTCTCAAATGACAAAACGCTGTTTCCCGCTACTGGCGCTGCTACTGACCGTTGCGCTCCTGGAGGGGTGCGCCGGGATCCAGCAGTCTTTCCACGATGCCGCTATCGGTTACGAAACCAGCGCGGCCGGCCTGGAACCCCAGACCCTGGCTTTCGACTACGGTGAACTGCGGATCCTGCGCACGCCCGAACTGAAAGGGGATCGGCCTACCCTGGTACTGGTTCATGGCTTTGGCGCCAACAAGGAGAAC
The DNA here is from genome assembly GCA_048013405.1 of Halomonadaceae bacterium KBTZ08. Lineage (GTDB taxonomy): Bacteria > Pseudomonadota > Gammaproteobacteria > Pseudomonadales > Oleiphilaceae > Halospina. Next base: position 3,125,065 of record CP182108.1, on the reverse strand, counting down.
TGGCTGAAGCTGGGGCAGGCACTCAAGGGCGAGTACAACATGGTTGCCCCGGACCTTCCGGGCCACGGCGACAGCGTTCAGAACCCCGACCTTTCCTACCGGATTCCGCGCCAGGCACAGCGGCTGGTGCGACTGATGGACCGCCTCAATATTGAACGGGCCCATCTCGCCGGCAACTCCATGGGTGGGGCCATTGTGGCGGTGACGGCAGCCGAGCATCCCCAACGGGTAGCCAGTCTCACCCTTATGAATAACGCCGGTATCCATGAACACCCGGCTGAATTGGACCAACGCCTGGCCAAGGGCGAGAACCCGTTGATCCTGGAGGCTCCCTCGGACTACGACGAACTGATGGCCTTCGCCATGAACGAGCCCCCATTCATTCCCTGGCCCGTCAGTGCCGTGATGGCCCGGGAAGCCTATAAGCACCGCCACATCAACCAGGCGATCTTCGCCGATCTGGAAGCGGACCGGGAGCAGGATTTCCGACGGATCCTGAACCGCATCCAGGCTCCCACCCTGGTCCTCTGGGGCGCCGATGACCGCATCATCGATGCCGCGAACGCGCCCCTGGTGGCCGACGCCATTCCAGACAGTCGCCTGGAAATACTGGAGGACATTGCGCATATGCCCATGATCGAGGCGCCGGAGAAAACCGCCGGGTTGATGCGGTCGTTGATTCAGGAGACAGCGACCCCAACTGAAAGCGAAGGGCAATCTGCAACCAACCCCGAGCCTGGATCCTGAATTCAGACCAACTACGGGTCAAAGACCGATCGTTGCGTCTCGCTCGATCTCAGAAGCGTGTCCGCCCCCGCAACAGGACCTGGACCTGGTCGATGCGGTCGGTCCGGTCCAGCGGCCAGGCAACATCCAGGTGGAGCATGCGCTGTACCTCGATCCGGCTGGAGGCCAGGCGGAGCCCGAAGCCCACATCTTTCAGCACCCCCTCATCCGGTCCCGGATGGCGGCCATCATCGAACCAGGCCCGCCCGGCTTCCGCGAACACAACGCCACCAACCCGGAACAGCTTGAACGGATGCCAGTCCGGGAAATACCGCCGCTCCAGCGTCCACCGGGCCCGCCGGTTGCCCTGCTGGTAGTCGCTGGGATATCCCCGCAGCCCGCTATTGCCGCCAATCAGAAGCTGGCGATCCGCCGTGAGATTGTGTGCTGCGGTCATGGATAGGTGGCTGTACCAGCTGTTCCAGGGCACCGTTCCGCCATGAAAGTACGTCAGGCTGAGCGTTCCCCGCAGGTTCTCAAAGCGGCTTGCGTCCAGCCTATAGGTGCCGCTCTGGCTGATGCCGTAACGGGCGTAGGTCGTATTCGTCGCCAGCAGTGCATCCCGGAAGTCCAGGTTCACCACCACCCGTTCATCGCTGGCCCCCAGCCCGGGTGAGGAATAGCCCAGCTCCGTGCGCCACACGAACCCATCGCGCACGTCCTCCACCCGCTGAAGGCGCGTGAGATTCACCATCTCCCGGAACTGGTTCTGGCGGAGGTCAAACCCGATCCAGGGATAGCTCAGGGTGCGGTTCGCTGGCAGCCTATCCAGGGCCGGCGCTTGTGCGAGCCGCTCAAAGCTCAACGCTTCGTAGCGATACCCACCCAGAAGCCGCAGCTGGCGGTCATGGCGCTCCGCAAGACGCCACCCCCAGTCAATGCTGGCGTAATCCCGGCTGCGCCGATAGTCGGCAATGGCCTCGGCTCCCACAAAGCGGGACTCCTCCCGCACATCGTCCACTCCCCTCAGACCAATACGCCAGTCAGCCTGTTCACTGTAGAAAGGTCGTTCCAGATAGGCGCTGCGGCCACGACCATCGCTGCGCTCATCGTAGGAAAAGCCGGTCCGCCAGTGGGAACCGAACACATTGGGATCATCAAAATCCAGGCTGGTTTCGGTCCGGTCCGGATCACTGGTCTGGGAGATGCTGAGCTGTTTGCCGGATCCCAGAAAGTTCGGGTCGGAAATGCCGGCATTGGTGGTGTTCTCGCCCCCGGAGCGGGAAACTCCGAAACTGGGCAGCAGCGTCCAGGTGTCCCGGGCCAGCACGCTGACCTCCACCTCCTGGCCACAGACCCGCGTTACGCCAACCCAGGCGGCAGTCAGGTAATCCCGCTGGCGCAGGATGCGCTCGGATTCGGCGAGCATGCCCGGGGCATAGGGATCACCCTGTTCAAAGACCAGCTGCGCCCGCAGTGCGGAGGGCCAGGTCGGCGTATTCAGCGCGTTCAGCGTGCGGTAAAGGAGGTTATGCTGTTCCGGATCGCTGGTATCAAAAATGGGGCGCCGCTGGATGCGGATACGGCCAATACGGGCCCCTTCCGGAATCACCAGGTCAGTCTGGCGCGCCAGCTGATCGCGGGGCTTGTCGAGGTCTATGGATCCAGGCTGGACCTCGCTTGCCATACAGCCCCCGGCCCCGGTCTGAGCCAGGACGCCAGCGCTGAAAAGAACACTTCCCAGAGCCGCCAGAAGTGCCGCGGGCGCGGTGCCGGCCTCATTGCGATCAACCATACCCCGGAACTATAGCGCTTGCGGGCGGCTGCGTCAGTGGGAAAAGAAACCGTCCAGGGCGTCGAGAACGTCAGCCAACCGGTTCACGCCTGTTACCTGCATGCCCTCGGGCGGACGCTTGGGCACATTGGCCGAGGGCACCAGGGCCTTGCCGAAGCCGTGCTTGGCCGCCTCCATGATGCGCTCCTGGCCGCTGGGAACGGGGCGGATCTCACCGGAGAGTCCCACTTCACCAAAGATGACCAGATCCCTGGGCAGGGACCGGTCACGGAAGGAGGAGATAATGGCGGACAGTAAGGCCAGGTCCGCAGTGGTTTCCGCGACCTTCACACCTCCCACCACGTTCACAAACACATCCTGATCGCCGCAGTGAAGCCCGCCATGGCGGTGCAGAACCGCCAGCAGCATGGCCAGCCGGTTCTGGTCCAGCCCCACCGCAACCCGGCGGGGGTAACCGCCCTGGCTGTCGTCCACCAGCGCCTGGATCTCAACCAGCAGTGGCCGTGTTCCTTCCCAGACCACCATGACCACACTGCCGGGCGCCGCCTCCGTGCCACGGTTCAGGAAAATGGCACTGGGATTGCGCACCTCACGCAGGCCCTGCTCCAGCATCGCGAACACGCCCAGCTCATTCACGGCACCAAACCGGTTCTTGATGCCGCGCAGCGTGCGGTAACGGCTGTCGCTGTCGCCCTCCAGCATCAGGGAGGCATCGATCATGTGCTCCAGAACCTTGGGGCCAGCCAGAGCGCCATCCTTGGTCACATGGCCCACCAGGAACAGCACCACCCCACTCTGCTTGGCAAAGCGGGTCAGCGTTGCGGCACTCTCGCGCACCTGGGAGACGGACCCCGGGGCGGATTCCACGTCCGCCACATGCATAACCTGGATACTGTCCACCACCATGATGGCTGGCTTCTCGTCGCTGGCAACTTCCAGCATCCGTTCCACGCCGGTCTCGGAGAGCATGCGCACACCCCGCGCGGACAGCTCCAGGCGTTTGGCTCGCAGCGCCACCTGTTGCAGGGATTCCTCGCCGGTCACATAGAGTACGGACTGGGAGCGGGCCAGCTCACACAGCACCTGCAGCAATAGCGTGCTCTTGCCGGCGCCGGGATGACCGCCAAGCAGTACGGCGGATCCGGCTACAAGCCCGCCGCCGAGAACCCGGTCGAACTCGGCAATACCAGTGGGAACGCGGGGTTCCTCGGTGAGGTCAATGTCATCCAGGGACTGGATGGCCGCACGCTGCCCGGTATAGCCGGCAAACCGGCTCTCCCGGGCCTCGCCAGCGGTGTCGCCGCCAAGGCGTACCTCAGTGAGCGTATTCCAGGCGCCGCAGGCGCCACACTGGCCCTGCCACTTGCTGTACTCAGCCCCGCAGTCGCCACAGACGTAGGCAGTGCGTGCCTTGCTCCGCTTACTCATTGACGTCTTCCCAGCGTTCAGCGGGCGCTCAACTCATGGACGGCGTCAATCATGACCTTTGCCTTATCCGGATCCACATCAAGATGCACCCCGTGCCCGAGGTTGAAAACATGACCGGAACCGGTGCCGTACTCACTCAGGATCCGTTCCACTTCGCTACGGATCACGTGATCCGGCGCATACAGGGTAGAAGGATCCAGATTACCCTGTAGGGCCACCCGGTCGCCCACACGGCGGCGGGCTTCGCCCAGGTTGGTGGTCCAGTCCAGCCCCAGGCAATCAGCGCCGCATCCGGCCATGGTTTCCAGCCACTGGCCTCCGTTCTTGGTGAACACGATCACCGGAACCCGACGGCCATCGTTCTCACGGATCAACCCATCAACGATGCGCTGCATGTAATCCAGTGAGAACGCCTTGTAAGCGTGCGGACTCAGCGCTCCGCCCCAGGTATCAAAGATCTGGACCACCTGGGCCCCCGCCCGGATCTGGGCATTCAGGTAGTCGGTCACCGCTGTGGCCAGCTTGTCCAGCAGGGCATGAAGCACCTCCGGGGACTCCATCATCAAGCGCTTGATACCCCGGAAGTCCTTGCTGGAGCCGCCTTCCACCATATAGGTGGCCAGCGTCCAGGGGCTACCCGCAAAACCGATCAGTGGCACCCGGCCATTGAGCTCCCGGCGGATGGTGGCAACCGCCTTCATGACATAGCCCAGATCCCGCTCCGCATCCAGCTCAGGCAGAGCGGCCACATCCTCGGCCGTGGTCACGGTTTTACGGAAACGCGGTCCCTCGCCCGTGACAAAGTGCAGCCCGAGGTCCATGGCCTCCGGGATGGTGAGGATGTCCGAAAACAGAATGGCCGCATCCAGGTCGAAACGCTCAAGCGGCTGGAGGGTCACTTCACAGGCCAGGCTGTCGTCCTGGCACAGGGCAAGAAAACTGCCCGCCTGTTCGCGTACGCGACGGTATTCGGGCAGATAGCGCCCGGCCTGGCGCATCATCCAGACCGGGGTGGCATCCACAGGCTCGCCGGCGATGGCGCGTAACAGCCTGTCGTTTTGAAGTGGGGTCATCAAATGTCCAGATAGTCCATGATGCCGTCGGCGGCTTTACGCCCCTCGGCCACGGCCGTGACGACCAGGTCCGAGCCGCGAACCATGTCGCCGCCGGCAAAGATTTTAGGGTTTGACGTCTGGTAAGGGTACTGGCTCGTTTCCGGAGCCTGCACCCGGCCACCGTCATCGGTTTCAACAGCGTGCTCTTCAAACCAGTCCGAGGGGCTGGGCCGGAAGCCGAAGGCCACCAGCACGGCGTCCGCCGGGATCACCTCTTCGCTGCCCGGTACCGCTTCCGGACGCCGGCGCCCGTTTTCGTCCGGGTCACCAAGCTGGGTCTGAACCACCTTCACACCTTCCACCCGCTCCTCGCCAATAATAGCAATGGGCTGGCGATTGAACATGAAGCGCACACCTTCTTCCTTGGCGTTGTAAACCTCCTTGCGCGAGCCCGGCATGTTGGCCTCATCCCGCCGGTACGCACAGGTTACGCTCGCCGCCTGCTGGCGGATCGCCGTGCGGTTGCAATCCATGGCGGTGTCACCACCTCCCAGCACAACCACGCGCTGGCCCTTCAGGTTAATGAAGCGGTTGTCCTCGCTGTCAAAGCCAAGCCGGCGGTTGACGTTGGAGACCAGGTAGGGAAGCGCCTCATAGACCCCCGGCAGTTCCTCGCCCGGGAAACCCCCTTTCATGTAAGTATAGGTGCCCATGCCCATGAATACAGCATGGTATTGCTCAAGAAGCGCCTCGATGGCCACATCCGTGCCCACATCCACGCCCAGGCGGAACTCAATGCCCATCCCCTCGAAGACCTCCCGACGGGTGCGCATCACGTGCTTTTCCAGCTTGAATTCGGGAATGCCAAAGGTCAGCAGTCCGCCGATTTCAGGGTAACGGTCATAGACAACCGGCTTGACGCCGTTGCGTGCGAGTACGTCGGCGCAGGACAGCCCAGCGGGACCGGCACCGATCACTGCTACCTTATAGTCGGTCCACTCGACCTTCGACAGGTCCGGGCGCCAGCCCAGGGCAAAGGCGGTGTCCGTGATGTATTTCTCCACAGAACCGATGGTTACGGCGCCAAAACCGTCATTGAGGGTACACGCCCCCTCGCAGAGCCGGTCCTGCGGGCATACCCGGCCACAGACCTCGGGCAGCGAATTGGTCTCATGGCACAGCTCCGCCGCTTTGAGGATGTTGCCCTCAGAGACCAGCTGCAGCCAGTTCGGAATGTAGTTGTGAACCGGGCATTTCCATTCACAGTAAGGGTTGCCGCAGTGCAGGCAGCGATGGGATTGGGAGGCCGCCTCCTGTTCCCGGTAAGGCTTGTAGATCTCGCCGAATTCCTCTCGGCGATCGGTCGCTGGCACCTTTTCGGGGTCGCAGCGCCCAACCTCGATGAACTGGAATTTATTGTTCAGTGTTTCAGCCATGAATCGTCCTCAACTCAGAATTCCTCAGAACCGGATGCCCGCCGCGCTTACTCCGGGCGGGCGCGAGTGCTTTCAAGCAGGCCCTTGAGGCTGGCCGCCTTGGGCTTAACCAGCCAGAAGGCACCGATGTACTCATCCAGGTGTTCGAGGATATGCTGGCCCCAGGCGCTTCCCGTGGCCTCGACATGTTCGCGGATAACGCTGCGCAGGTGATTCCGGTACGGCTCCATGTGCTCGCTGGAGATGCGGTGGATCTCCACCAGCTCGTGGTTGTACTTGTCCACGAAGTTGCGGCTCTCATCAAGTACATAGGCAAAGCCGCCCGTCATACCGGCACCGAAGTTCTGCCCGGTATCCCCCAGCACGGTGACCAGGCCGCCGGTCATATACTCACAGCAGTGGTCGCCGGCGCCCTCGACGACCGCGTGGGTCCCGGAATTACGCACCCCGAAACGCTCACCAGCCATCCCGGCGGCGAACAGCTTGCCGCCCGTTGCTCCATAGAGACAGGTATTACCGATGATGGCCGTTTTCTGGGTCCTGAACCGGCTGGATGCCGGCGCCCTGAGGCGGATACTGCCACCGGTCATGCCCTTGCCCACGTAGTCGTTGGCATCGCCTTCCAGGTTCAGGTGTAGCCCCCCCGGATTCCAGACGCCGAAGCTCTGGCCGGCCGAGCCGGTCAGGTTCACGGTGATGGGCGCGTCCACCATCCCCTGGCTGCCATGAACGGTCGCGATTTCGCCCGCCACACGGGCGGCGATGGAACGGTCGCAGTTGCTGATCCGGTACTCAAACGTACCACCCCGCTTCTCGTTGATGGCGGGAAGCATGTCGGCAACCATCCGCTCCGCCATCTCGCCCGGATCAAACGGGGTGTTCTTCTCAACCATGCAGTGCTGGGGCTTATCCGCCGGGATATGGCTGTTGTCCAGCATCCGCGTCAGATTGAGGTTACGCTGGCGTGGCGTCTCCCCAGGGAGCAGCTCCAGCAGGTCGGTGCGTCCCACCAGTTCCTCAAAAGTGCGCACGCCCAGCATCGCCATCCACTCACGGGTCTCTTGGGCAATGAACCGGAAAAGGTTCATGACCATTTCAACAGTGCCCTGGAAGTGCTCGGAACGCAGGCGCTCGTCCTGCGTCGCCACACCTGTCGCACAGTTGTTGAGGTGACAGATCCGCAGGTACTTGCAGCCCACGGCCACCATCGGCAGCGTACCGAAGCCGAAGCTCTCGGCGCCGAGGATGGCTCCCTTGACCACGTCCAGGCCGGTCTTGAGCCCGCCATCGGTCTGCAGCCGGACCTTGTCGCGCAGGTCGTTGGCGCGTAGCGCCTGCTGGGCCTCGCTCAGACCCAGCTCCCAGGGCGAGCCGGCGTAATGGATGGACGTCAGCGGACTGGCGGCTGTGCCCCCATCGTAACCGGCGATCGTGATCAGGTCCGCATAGGCCTTGGCAACACCAGCAGCCACCGTCCCCACGCCGGGTTCGGATACCAGCTTGACCGACACCAGCGCTTTCGGATTGACCTGCTTGAGATCAAAAATGAGCTGTGCCAGGTCCTCAATGGAGTAGATGTCATGGTGCGGGGGCGGCGAGATCAGGGTAACCCCAGGCACCGAGAACCGCAGGCGCGCGATCAGCTCATTGACCTTGCCACCAGGCAGCTGGCCTCCCTCGCCCGGCTTGGCGCCCTGGGCCACCTTGATCTGCATCACGTCCGCCTCGCGCAGGTATTCGGCGGTGACGCCGAAGCGCCCGGAGGCCACCTGCTTGATCTTGGAACGCTTCTCGGTGCCATAACGGGCCGGATCCTCGCCCCCCTCACCGGAGTTGGAGCGCCCGCCAAGGCGGTTCATCGCCACTGCCAGTGCCTCGTGCGCCTCGGGTGAGAGCGCCCCCAGGGACATGGCGGCGGTATCAAAACGGGTGTAAAGGTTCTCCGCCGGCTCCACTTCCTCCAGAGGCACAGGCGTGGTGTCCTTGCGGAACACCATCAGGTCTCGCAGCGTGGCCACCGGCCGGTGATTCACCAGCCCGGCGTATTCCTGGTAACGCCCATAGTCGCCCGAGGTCACAGCTTCCTGGATGGTACGGATCACATCCGGGTTATAGGCGTGGTACTCCTGGCCGTGCATGTACTTCAGGAAGCCGCCCGGTGGAATCGGCTTGCGCGATTTCCAGGCGAGATCCGCCAGCACCTCCTGATCCTGCTGGAAGTCGTAGAAGGTGGCGCCCTGGATACGGCTGGTCACACCGGTGAAGCACAGGTTGACCACCTCGTCTGAAAGGCCGACAGCCTCGAAAAGCTGGGCGCCCCGATAGGAGACAATGGTCGAGATCCCCATCTTGGAGAGGATCTTCATCAGCCCCTTGTTGATGCCACGCCGGTAATTGTTCTTGGCATCAATGGGATCCATCATCAGCTCGCCGCTGCTGACCAGGTCATTGAGGACCTGATAGGCCAGATACGGATACACCGCCGTCGCACCGAAGCCAAACAGCACCGCGAAGTGATGAGGGTCCCGTGCCCAGCCGGTCTGGACAATCAGGTTGGCGTCACTGCGCAGCCCCCTGGCCACCAGGTGGTGGTGAACCGCACCGGTCGCCATCATGGCGTTGATCGGCAGTTCGCCCTTTTGAAGGCCCTTATCGCTGAGGACCAGGAGCACCTTGCCATTGCGTACCGCTTCAGCGGCTTCCTCCCGCACCGCTTCCAGCGCCTTTTTCAGGCCCAGTTCGGGCCGATAGCTCAGGCGGATGCGATGGACCTCAAACCCGGGCCGGTTATTTTCCTCAAGACGCGCGAACTTGGCGGGAGACAGCACCGGCGTGGACAGGATGATCCGGTTGGCATGCTCGGGGGTTTCCTCGAACACATTGCGTTCGGCCCCGATGCAGGTCTCGAGAGACATGACAACGGATTCACGCAGGGGATCAATCGCCGGGTTGGTGACCTGCGCGAACTGTTGCCGGAAGTAGTCCGCCACATGGCGCACCCGGCTGGACAGAACCGCCATGGGCGTATCATCGCCCATGGAACCCACCGCTTCCTGGCCACTTTCCCCCAGCGGCCGCAACACCTGATCACGTTCTTCAAACGAGATCATGAACATCTTCTGGTAGGTCTTGAGCTCATCCTCTTCCATCAACCCGAACGTCTGGCTGCTTTCATGGAGGAGGGTGGACTCGATCCGCAGTGCGTTTTCGCGCAGCCACTGCTTGTAGGGGCGTGCGCTTTTGAGGCGTTCGTTAACGTCCTCGGTCCCGAGCACCTCGCCCGCTCCGGTGTCGATGGCCAGAAGCTGGCCGGGGCCGATACGGCCCTTGGCCACCACGGACGCCGGATCATACTCCCAGACCCCGATTTCAGAAGCGACCGTTATCAGGCCATCATCGGTTTCAACCCAGCGAGAGGGGCGGAGCCCGTTGCGGTCCAGCATGCACACGGCGTAGCGCCCATCCGCCATGACCATGCCGGCCGGCCCGTCCCAGGGCTCCATGTGCATGGAGTTGTATTCATAGAAGGCACGCAGGCCGGCATCCATGCTATCCACATTCTGCCAGGCCGGCGGCACCATCATGCGCAGGGCCCGGAAAATGTCCATGCCTCCGGCCAGCAGCAACTCCAGCATGTTATCCATGGCGGAAGAGTCCGAGCCGGTGCGGTTGACCAGTGGCTGCAGCTCCTCCAGATCCGGAAGGTTCGGGCTGCTGAACTTGGATCCCCGGGCCACCGCCCAGTTCCGGTTGCCTTCAATGGTGTTGATCTCACCATTGTGCGCCAAAAGGCGGAAGGGCTGGGCCAGGGGCCACCTGGGCGCGGTGTTGGTGGAGAACCGCTGGTGGAACACGCACACGGCGGTTGCCATGTCCGGATCGCTCAGGTCCGGATAGAACATCGGCAGGTCCACGGGCATCATCAGGCCCTTATAGGACAGGGTCCGGTTGGAGAGACTGCAGACGTAGAAGTCCGGATCGTCCTCCAGGTCAATCTCGGCGCGACGGCGCCCAACGAACAGAGCCACCCCCAGCCGCTCCGCGTCCACCGAGCCGGGTGTTACAAACACCTGCTCGATCGCCGGCAGCGCATCCAGTGCCATCTGGCCCAGACATTCAGTGTTGGTCGGCACCGTACGCCAACCGACAACCGTCAGTCCCTCGCCCGCCAGGCGCGATTCCAGAACGGAGCGGGCCCGGGCAGCGCGCTCCGGGTCATGGCTGAGAAAGATCTGGCCCACACCATAGTCCGCGCCCAGGTCAGCACCCAGGTCCTGCTTGGCCACCTTGCGGAGAAAGGCATCCGGACGGTTCAGAAGAAGGCCGCAACCGTCGCCTGTCTTGCCGTCGGCGGCAATGCCACCACGGTGGGTCATGCAGGTCAGCGCATCTATGGCCGTGTTCAGGACCCTATGGCTGGCTTCACCCTGCTTGTGGGCGATCAGGCCAAAACCACAGTTGTCCCTGTATTCACCGGGCTGGTACAAACCTGTCATCATAGCAGTCTCTCTTTGGAGATTCTTCTAATACAAAGACTTAAACAATACTCTCCGGCATTTTTCAGCCTTCGTGTTTGGTAAAAGGGCTACGTAGTCTACACGCGCGCAAAAATCCGCTCAAATAATTGAGTCTCGGAACAACTAGCAAGGCAGGTTTTTATAGCGTTTCAGCCTAAAGGTCGTCGTAATCCCGCGGCCAGGGGTTGAGTGCCTTTACCGGCTCCGGTAACGACTCAATCGCCGCACGGGCGGCATCCCGGCTCGGGTAGGTCCCGTGGACCACGATGAACCAAGGCTTGCCTTTGTGGCGCGTCCGGGTATAGACCGCATCCTCCACCTCGTATTCATCCATGAATTCTAGGGCAGTGGATTCGTTGAAACTACCCAGAAGCTGAAGTGTATAGGCCCCCTGAGCCTGTTCCCGATACCAGCTTGCCTTACGGAAGCGCCCGGGACTGCGGGGACGGAATCCCTTGACCTCTTGCTCTCCCGCATCTCCGGTCTCAGCCCCGGCTCCAGTCTCACTGGAATCTGTATCGACCTCGGGCTCAGGCCCCGAGCCTGAATCCTCTGGCAAAGGCGCGTCACTGACCGGGACCGGCAGGGGCGAGACATCCAGAAGCGGCTCCGCCCTGGCACGCTCTATGCGACCCTCCTTGACCCCCGGCCCTTCTTCCGTCTGTTCTGTTTCCGTGATGACTTCCCGTACCTTTTCGACCTCGTCAAGCGCCGCCTCAGAGGACGGTTCTGTGATCACCTCCCCATCACCCCCGCCGCCGGAACCGTTCCCTTCGCCTCCATACTGCAAGGACACTGTAATGACGCTGATTCCCAGAGCCAGAAGCGCCAGACCCGTCCACAACCGCCAGGGCAAGCGCCTCGCTCCCGCCGCTGACGCCCGTTGCGCGCCGGAATCATGGTGAGGCCGGGCCTGTGCCGGACTACCGGCAAGAATCCCTGGTGCAACCTGTCTTATGGCGCGCAGATTGCCACCACTCTGCTGTTGGATACGACGAATAGCACTCTCGGTGAGCATTGGTGTCGCGTCCTCGCCCACATGGTCAAAACTGGCATGGATGAAATGACGAACATCCTCTTCCTGCAGCGGGGGCAGCGCAGCCTCATGCACAATGGCACTGCGGGCGGGATCAGCCAGAGGCCTGCGGCGAGCCAGCTCTGGCGTCCCCGCCAGAACGAGCACTGCGGCCTGGCCTGTATCGCTGGCCGCAAAACCATCCACCAGAGCCTCTAGGGCCTCATCGCCCAGGGCATCCGCATCATCCACCACCAGCACCCAGCGCCGGTCCCTCTCAGCCTGGCTGGCACTCCACTGGAAAAAGGCCCGGGCGGCTTGTTCGGGTGCCATCCCCACAAGCGCCTGCCCGCTGAGACGGGAGAGGATACCGGGTACCGCCGAGGCCTCCGAAAGGCTTTCCGCGCGCAGACGGTGAACGGCAAGGCGATGGGCAGCGTTACGGGCCAGCTCGGCCAGAAGCCGGCTTTTGCCAGCTCCAGTTTCGCCCGTAACCAGGAGGACCATGTCCCCAAAAGCGACCAGGTGCCCCAGGGTATCCAGTTGATGCTGGCGCTGGGCCCCGGTAAAGAAGAAGCCCGGGCTCTCGGCGAAGGGATCAGCCGCACCCTGGCCCGCCTGCTCACTCATGGTTCAATCCAGTGGATGGCAGAAATGGTTGAGGGTGGCCTCAAAAGCCTCGGGGTCAAAATCCTCGGTGACGAAAGCGTCCCCCAAGGCCCGCATCAGCACCAACCGGACGCGACCACTGACGTTTTTCTTATCCACCTGCATCAGGGCCCTGAAATGCACCGGCGACATTCCCTCGGGCGGATTCACGGGCAACCGCGCACGGATCAGAAGCTGGCGGACACGCACAGAGTCATTATAGTTCAAGTACCCCAGGCGTTCGGACAGATCGGTAGCCATCATCATCCCCGCAGCCACCGCTTCCCCATGCAGCCATTCACTGTAGCCCGTGTGGGTTTCAATGGCGTGACCAAAGGTATGCCCCAGGTTCAGCAGGGCCCGCTCGCCGGATTCCCGCTCATCGTCAGCAACGATCGCCGCCTTGCACTCACAGGAACGGCGGATGGCCTCCTTCAGGGGCCCGGGCTGCATCGCCATCAGGTGATCCATGTGCTCTTCCAGCCAGGAAAGGAAGTCCGCATCCCGGATAAGCCCATACTTGATCACCTCCGCCATCCCCGCGGCCATTTCCGTCGGCGGCAGCGAACTCAGCGTCAGTGGATCCGCCACCACAAGGCGTGGCTGGTGGAAAGCACCGATCATATTTTTGCCCTGGGGATGATTGATGCCGGTCTTGCCACCCACTGAGGCATCCACCTGGGCCAGAAGCGTGGTCGGAATCTGGATGAAAGCGACACCACGCTGCCAGGTGGCCGCGGCAAACCCGGTCATATCACCAATCACGCCGCCACCCAGCGCTACCAGCGTCGTGCGGCGCGTGTGCTGTTTCTCGATCAACACATCAAAGATACGGTTGAGCGTTTCCCAGGACTTGTAACGCTCGCCATCCGGAAGGATCACGTTATCCACCTGGCAGCCCGGGAAACTGGCACGGGCCTGTTCCAGATAGAGCGGCGCCACGGTCTCGTTGGAGACAATCAACACCCGCTCGCCCGCAGCCCAGGGACTGAGGTCCATGGTTCCGAGGCTGCCTTCCTCGATCACGATGGGGTAGCTACGCTCCCCCAGCTCAACGTTCAGATGATCCTGTTTCGGTTGCATGCACCTGTCCTTCCGATTCATCAAGAGCCCGCGAGATATGGCGTACCAGGTGTCGGGGGCCGCGCTGGCTGCCTTCCACGGTCAGGTCCGCAATGGCCTGATAGAGCGGGTCCCGCTCTTCAAATAACCGCTCCAGAACCCCCCGCGGGTCCGGGTTCTGTAACAGGGGCCGGTTCCGGTCCATGCGCGTACGCTCATACTGCAGGTCCGGGGTCACCCGCAGGTAGACCACGAAACCATCCGTCATCCGGCGTCGATTTTCCGGCCTGAGTACGGCGCCTCCACCTGTGGCAAGCACAATACCAGACTCACCAAGCAGCTCATCAATCAGCCGGCTCTCCCGATCCCGGAAGCCGGCCTCGCCTTCCACATCGAAAATCCAGGGGATATCCGCGCCGGTCCGCTCTTCCAGCTCCCGATCACTATCGTAGAAACGGTAACCAAGTGAGCGGGCCAATTGACGCCCCACGGTACTCTTGCCCGCCCCCATGGGCCCAACGAGGATGATTCTTTCCGGCAGCGCCATAGCAGAAGGTCCGAGCACCCGCTCTCCAGTTCATGGAATGAGATTATCACAAAAGAAAAGCCACCCGCAGGTGGCTTTTCCATGGTCCCCAGGCACTGCGCCCATCAGTCAAGCACATTACTCTCCATGATCTTGGGGGTCACGAAGATCAGCAATTCACTCCGCGAATCGGTCGTCTGTTCCTGACGGAACAGCGCGCCAAGGTAGGGGATATCCCCCAGGAAAGGCGTTTTCAGGATGTCGGTGGCCACGGTGGATTCATAGATTCCCCCCAGAACCACGGTATCACCATCGCCCACCAGGACCTGGGTCTGTATCGAGTTGGTGTCGATGCTCGGAATCCCCTGCGTAACCTCCCCACGGGAGTCCTTGTTCACCTCCAGATCCATGATGATGTTGTCATCCGGTGTGATCTGGGGGGTCACACTCAATGACAGAACAGCCTCTTTGAATTCCACATCCGTGGCACCAGACGCTCCTGCTGACGTCTGATAGGGGATTTCTTCACCCGACTTGATACTGGCTTCCTGGCGATCCGCCGTGACCACTTTCGGCTGGGAGACAATTTCCGCTTCGCCGTCGGACTCCAGAGCGCTCAGCTCCAGATCCAGAAGGAAACCATCCCGGGTGAAGCCAATGGCCGCGGAGCTGGCATTACCGCTGGTGATGCCAAAATCAATGTTCATGTCGGAGGGGAAGTCACTGACACTGCCCGTACTTGAGCCAAGGCTGCCGCGGCTGGCGCCCACAGCGTACTCGCCATCGCCGGCTTCACCATCGCCACTGACGCCCCAGGCAACGCCAAGCTCACTGGACACATCCGTATTCGCCCGCACGATGCGCGCCTCGATAAGGACCTGGCGTACCGGTCGGTCCCAGAGATCAACCAGGTTCCGGATCTCTTCCAGCTTGGCCGCCGTCTCACGGACACTGATGGTATTCGTCCGGTCATCCGATGATATGAAGCCTCGATCCGAGATCAGTTCATCATCTTCCTTCAATAAGGAGACGATGTCCCCGGCCTTGGCGTAGTTGACCTGGATGGTCTCCAGCTGGACCGGCCGGAGCTTTTCCATCTGACGCTCGGTCTCCAGTTCCTGGCGCTCATATTCGGCGATTTCCTGGGCCGGCGCTACCAGCAACACATTGCCCATCTTGCGCTTATCCAAGCCCTTGGTCTGGAGAATGATATCCAGTGCCTGATCCCAGGGGACGTTTTCAAGCCGCAGGGTGATGGATCCGGTGACCGTATCCGACGCCACCAGGTTCAGACCAGTGAAATCCGCAATCAGCTGCAGCACAGAGCGGACCTCAATATCCTGGAAATTCAGAGACAGCTTTTCCCCGTCGTAAGGGAAACGCTCCTCCTGGCGTTCCTCAGCCTCCTCCTTGGTGAGCTCTTCGACACTGAGCGTGAACTGGTCATCCGCCTGATAAGCGGCGTAATCATAGGTGCCGGAAGCAGTCACCTCCACCAGTGTACGTCCATCCTGGGTAAACGTATCCACCTTCTCTACCGGCGTCCCGAAATCGGTCACATCAAGGCGGCGGCGCAGACGCTCCGGAAGCGCCACCTGGCCAAGGTCCATGCGGATCTTGCCGCCCTGTTTATCCATGTCCACGGATACCCGGGAACTGGAAAGATCCAGAACCACTTCACCCTTGCCTTCCGAGGTGCGGTTGAAATCCACGCCTTCCAGCGAGGCATCAGAGGCCGGTGCCACCGGCGCGCCAGCCACTGCCGGGGTGCTAGCACCCGAGGGCTCCTGAGCGCCACTGGCACCGGCATCAGACGCCTGCGTGGAACGACTCTTCTTATCGCCCACGGTCACAACCATCCGGTTACCCTCGCGCTCAACCTCATGAGGCACCAAGCGCGTGAGATTGAAGACCAGGCGGGTACGCTCACCGCCCTCAACCACTCTCAGACTCTGGGCATTACCATCACCCAGATCGTAGGACCGCTGCTCAAGATTGTTGGTGACATTCATCAGGTCCAGCGTAATCCGTGCCGGGTCCTGAATGATGTAGCCAGACGTCTCGGGCGGCTCGCCATCAAAACCAAGAACGACCTGGGTCCGGTCACCCGACAACGATGAAAAGTCAACATTCTTCAGCGTCTGGGCGCCGACACCCGTCGCGAGGAGGGCCAGCGTACCAATCACCAGCAGTTTTTCCATTTGTTTCAGCATTGTGTGCCTCAGGCGGTTTTTCTGATTCCGTTTTGTGATCTGCATGACTGAACCCCGGCTCACTTTTGTTGCAGCGACAGTGTCCGGGGTCGCTTAACCCAACCGCCACTGCCATCGCCCACAATTTCACGCAGCCGGATGCCGGTTTCGGTCACCTGCTGCACGCGTCCATGATTCTGGCCCATGTAGTCACCGACAGTGACGCGGTGAATGCTTCCCTCGGCATCCCGTACCAGGGCGTAGAGCCGCCCCTCGTCCGAGCGCTGCAGCGAACCAACCATCGTCAGATTACCGATTTCAAAGCGCTCCAGGGGCTCGGTCGGCCGGTTCTCGTCGGGCTTGATCTCCGACTCCGGTTCACCTTCATCCTTGTCCTCCCCCTCCAGCACTACTTCAGCCGGTGGCTCAAACGGTGAACGGCGATCGGAAGCCGAATAAACGAACGCCTCGTACGCCTTGAACTCCGGCAGAGGCTCGATCTTCCCCTGAGGCTCATTGCGTTTCTTTTTCATGAACCTATCGAGGTCCTCATAGCCCTCACTCTGGGAGCAGGCCATGAGCAACAGGCTCAGCCCCATCAGCACCAGATATCGGGCGACTGCCGTTACCTTCATTGTTCGCCTCCTGCCCGGTACCGGTAGGTCTTGGCTACCATCTCCATGCGCAGCTCATCGTTGTTATCCGAGCGACTGATCGAGAAATCATGCAGCGTCACGATCCGTGGCAGGCCAGCCACACTGCTCACGAATCCCGCCATCTCGTGGTAGTTGCCCCTTACCCGGATGTTGATCGGCAACTCCACATAGAAGTCCTTCTCAACCTCGTCCTGAAGGGCGAACTCCTGCAGGTCCAGGCCGCTGCTGAGTGCGGTATTCGTGATGTCTTCCAGCAGCCCCGGTACTTCGGTATCGCTGGGGAGCTGACGCACCAGGGCCCCGAAGGTCTCCTCCATCTCCACCATCTGCTGGCGGTAACGCTCCAGGTTGGCTACACGGTAGGCCTTGCGCTCATACTCCTGGCGCAGCTCCTGTTCCCGATCAGCTGCACGCTCCACTTCGGCATACAGATCCTTCACGAAGTACCAGTAGCCACCTCCCAGCACCAGGCCAAACACCAGAAGCAGGACCACCACCTTGACCGGCATCGGCCAGATGCCAATGTTGTTAACGTCCAGCTCGTTCACATCAAAGTTCTTGATGTTGTCTATTGTTTCCTGCCAGTTCACTCTTCCTGCTCCGATTCCGCTTCGTTGTCATCCGGGACCACCTGCTGAACGCTCAGGTTGAACCGGCTGTAGCCGGACCGCTTCTCATCCGCGGCGGAGACATTGGTCAGGTTGGGCTCGGCAAACCAGTCCGAGCGCTCAAAGTTGCGCATCAGGCTTGAAATCCGGCTGTTGGATTCGGCCATCCCGACGATGGACACCTGCTCCCCGTCCTTCTCCAGCTCAGTGTAGAACAACCCGTCAGGAAGGGTCTGAACCATCTGGTCAAAGGCTCGCACGATGACGGGGCGCTGCCCCTGCAGATCCTGAATCACCTGCATGCGTGACAATAGCTCCTCACGGCGTTCCTTGAGGTCCTCAATCTCGGCGATCTTCTCCTCAAGGTCCTTCATGGCATTCTCAATGTACCTGTTGCGGGACTCCTGATGATCGATCAGGCCCTGCACATGACTCTGCCAAAGGAATACCAGGCCAGCGCCAACAATCAGCGCGCCGGCAAGCATCACCAGGAACTGGCGCTGTTTCTCCGCCCTGAGCTCTTCCCGCCAGGGTCTAAGGTTAATGCGGGCCATCAGTCGAAACTCCTCATCGCCAAGCCGCAGGCGATCATCAGGGAGGGAGCGTCATTGCTCAACCCCGAAACGTTCACCTTGGACCCCACCGCCATGTCGGCAAAGGGGTTAGCCACCAGCGTCGCGGTGCCGGTCTTGTCTTCCACCTGCTCGGGCAACCCGGCTATGGAGGCCGTGCCCCCCGCCAGAAGCACATAGTCAACCGTATTGTACTGGCTCGAGCCAAAGAAGAACTGCAGCGCCCGTGCCACCTGCTGGACCACCGCCTCCTTGAAGGGCTCAAGCACCTCACTCTCGTAGTCATCCGGCAGGCCACCCTGCTTCTTGGCCAGACCGGCTTCCTCCTGGCTGAGCCCGTAGCGGCGCTGGATCTCCTCGGTCAGTTGCTTCCCGCCAAAGAGCTGTTCACGCGTGTAAATGGTCTCACCATCCACCAGCACGCTCAGCGTCATCATGGTGGCACCAATGTCCACCAGCGCCACCACCTGCTCTTCAGCGTCGCGTTCAAGCTGGGGCTCCAGCATGCTGAACGCCCGCTCCAGCGCATAGGCCTCAACATCCACCACCCTGGTGCTCAGGCCGCCAATCTGCAGCGCCTCCTCACGCACATCCACGTTCTCCTTCCGGCAGGCGGCCAGCAATACGTCGACCTGATCCGGATTGACCTCGGACGGCCCCTGAACCTCGAAATCAATTGCCACCTCATCCAGCGGATACGGAATGTATTGGTCCGCTTCGTTCGCGATCTCGTCCTCCATCTCGAAATCGTTGAGTCCTGCCGGCATCTGGATGGTCTTGGTGATCACCGCTGACCCCGAAACGGCTACGGCCGCACTCTT
Source organism: Halomonadaceae bacterium KBTZ08 (assembly GCA_048013405.1). Classification (GTDB taxonomy): domain Bacteria; phylum Pseudomonadota; class Gammaproteobacteria; order Pseudomonadales; family Oleiphilaceae; genus Halospina. The sequence goes on along the minus strand of CP182108.1, from coordinate 3,106,008 downwards.
GAGGTTCGTGCGGGCCCTCTGGACCACCTTGCGAACCACGTCGCCCACAGCCTCCACATCGTTGATGCTTTTCTCAACCACCGAATTCGGCGGCAAGGGCTCCACCGCGTAACTTTCGACCCGGTACCGGTCTCCCTGTTTTGACAGTTCCAGCAGCTTGACGGAGCTTGAACTGATATCAACCCCGAGCATGCTGTTCGCTTTCTTTCCTAGCAGTCCGAACACGTGCTCACCCCAGTATTCTGAATGGATCGCAACGGTTGCCGGTTTCAGGGATTCCGCATTCCGGATATCCTTGCAGATCCCTCACGGCTTCCGGTGCCTCCTGAAGTAATTTATGAAATGATAGACGCATAGTCCAAGATTGTCAGAGAAAATGTCCCGTACACTCCGTTACATCCGCATCCTCAGCAGACTCCTTCTTGCCGGTGGCGCTGGTGGCGCCATGGTGTTGGCCGCATTCTACCTGTACCTGCAACCCGGACTACCCTCGGTGGACCAGCTGCGGGACGTTAACCTGCAGACGCCCCTCAAAGTGTATACACGCGACAGCAAACTGATAGCGGAATTCGGCGAAATGCGAAGAACGCCACGGGATCTGGAGACAATCCCCCGCCATCAGATCCAAGCGTTCCTTGCTGCCGAAGACAGTCGCTTCCATGACCACTACGGGGTGGACGTCAGAGGGCTGATCCGTGCCACCTGGGAGCTTGCCATCACCGGCTCGATCCAGTCCGGCGGCAGTACTATTACCATGCAGGTTGCAAAAAATTTCTTTTTGTCACGAAAACAAACATTTCTACGCAAATTTAACGAGATCCTGCTCGCTCTGCAGATTGAACGTGAGCTGTCCAAAAACGCGATCATGGAACTCTACCTTAACAAGATCTATCTTGGTAACCGGGCCTACGGCATCGAGGCGGCCGCACAGGTCTATTACGGCAAGCCCGTAACGGAGCTTGATCTCGCCCAGATGGCCATGCTTGCCGGCCTGCCCAAGGCCCCCTCCACTGCCAACCCACTTGCCGATCCGCAGCGGGCCCTGACAAGGCGGGATTGGATACTCTCACGCATGGCCTCGCTCGGCTACATCAGTGACCATCAACGCAGAAAGGCCAGCAGCAAAGGGATCAGCGCCCGCTACCATGGCCCGGAACTCGCCCTGAACGCGCCCTATGTCGCTGAAATGGCGCGCCGGAAAGCCCTGCGTCAATTCGGCGAGCGCATTTACAGCGAAGGCTTTGAAATCCATACCAGCGTGCACAGCACCGAGCAGAAGGCCGCGACTGAGGCCCTCCGGCAGGGCCTGGAGGAATACGACCAGCGCCATGGCTACCGGGGCCCGGTGGACCAGTGGACACCCGAGGTCCTGAACGACCCTGACACGCTCACCGAGCGCCTCGAGGAGCTCCCAAAGGTAAACGACCTGCTTCCCGCCGCCATCGTAAGCGTGAGCGACAACGCCGCCACCGCTGTTACGGCCCGCCACGACAACGTCACCATTCCCATGCGCCACATGCGCTGGGCCAAGCGCCACATCAATGCCAACCGCACAGGCCCGACGCCTGAGTCTCCCGGGGATGTCGTCACCGTCGGGGACGTGGTCTATGTACGGATTCCCGTTCAGGACGTCCTTGGCCAGGAGCGCAAGCAGGACACGCTGACAGCGGAGCTGATGCAGGTCCCGGACATACAGGGCGCAATTGTATCCCTCTCCCCCGACGATGGCCACATCAAAGCCCTCAGCGGGGGTTACAGCTTCAGCATGAGCTCCTACAACCGCGCCACACAGGCGCACCGCCAGCCCGGCTCAGCCTTCAAGCCCCTGATCTTTCTGGCCGCGCTGGAACATGGCGCCACCGCCGCCACCACCATCAACGACGCCCCCATTGTCTTTGAGGACGAAGATCTGGAGACCTCCTGGCGTCCACAGAATGCGGGCGGCCAGTTCCGCGGGCCCACCACCCTGCGTCGCGCGCTCTACCAGAGTCGCAACCTGGTTGCGATTCGGCTGCTGCGCCAGACCGGCATTCGGCGCACCCTGGACTACATAGAGAGCCTGGGACTGGATACCAGCCGACTCCCGAGCAACCTCTCCCTGGCGCTGGGCAGTGGCACCATGACGCCCATGGAAATGACACGCGCCTATGCCATGATCGCCAATGGAGGCTTCGAGGTAACGCCCTGGCTGATTGAGCGGGTGGTCGGCCCCAATGGCAAAACCCTGCGCAAAGCACCGGAGATCCACCGGTGTGACGACTGCAGCGAGGATCAGAAGGCACTGGATGCTGCCCTGCCGGATCTCGCCGAAGATGGCCAGGGAACAGACGCAATGCAACCTGTACACATCATGGAGCGGGTTGCCAACAAAGAGCCTATCTACATTCTGCAGTCAATGATGCGTGATGTGATCCAGAGAGGAACCGGTCGGGCCGCACGCTCGCTCGGACGCAACGATCTGGCGGGCAAAACCGGCACCACGAATGATCAGCGCGATACCTGGTTCATGGGCTTCAACGCCAACCTTGCCACCGGCACCTGGGTTGGGTTTGATCAACCACAACCCCTGGGGCGCGGGGAATTCGGAAGCGCCACGGCACTGCCCGTCTGGAAAGACTACATGGAAGTGGCCCTCAAGGGGATGCCCGAGAAACGAATGGAACGCCCCGCCGGTATCGTCTCGCGCCTCATCAACCCCGAAACCGGGGAAACCGTCAGCGCGGACAACGAGAATGCGCGGTTCGAGATTTTCCGCGCGCGCTACGCGCCAGAACCAGCCTCTTCCGATGACCCCGGGAACCGCAAAGAACATGCTAACGGCGACGGCGAAGAGAGCACACCACCGCAGCAGCTGTTCTAGTCACCCGGCCAAGCAACGCCCACAAAAAAGCCCCGGCCATCACCTGACCGGGGCTTTTTCATGACTCTTCTACCCTGAGTTTTGGGGACGACCTCAGATAATGTCTTCCATCGACCTGAGCGGGTAGTGCTCCGGGTAGCCTTTCCCGGCCACACCACTGTCCACGGCTGCCCTGGCAACGGCGGCCGGAACAAACTCCAGCAAACGCGGATCCATCGGCTTCGGAATAATGTATTCCTTACCAAACTCAAACCCACCCACACCGTAGGCCTGAGCAATACTGGAAGGCACGGATTCCTTGGCAAGCTCACGGATCGCGTGTACCGCGGCAACCTTCATTTCCTCGTTGATCTCACTGGCGCGAACATCCAGAGCCCCCCGGAATATGAACGGGAAACCCAGCACATTGTTCACCTGATTCGGGTAATCAGAGCGGCCGGTGGCCATGATGATGTCCTCGCGCGTTTCCAGCGCCAGCTCCGGCTTGATCTCCGGATCCGGGTTGGAGCAGGCAAACACGATCGGGTTCGGTGCCATGGACTTGAGCATCTCCGGCGTCAGCAGGTCCGGACCGGAAAGCCCAACGAAGACATCGGCTCCCTCAAGGGCATCCGCCGGCGTACGACGCTCAGTCTCAACCGCAAACATGGCCTTGTACTGGTTCAGGTCCTCGCGGCCGGCGTGAACCACGCCCTTGCTGTCGAGCAGCATGATGTTCTCGGGGCTCGCGCCACAGCTGATGAGGATCTTCATGCAGGCAACAGCTGCCGCGCCCGCTCCCATACAGACAATCCGGGCATCTTCCAGCGCCTTGCCCTGAAGCTCCAGCGCATTCAGCATGCCGGCAGCGGTCACGATGGCCGTGCCGTGCTGATCATCATGGAAGACTGGCACATTGCACTGGTCGATCAGCGCACGCTCAATCTCGAAACACTCCGGTGCCTTGATGTCCTCGAGATTGATGCCGCCAAAGGTATCCGCAATACGAGCCACTGTCTCAATGAACGCCTGCGGGCTCTCGGAGTTTACCTCGATGTCGAACACATCAATGCCGGCGAAGCGCTTGAACAGCACGCCTTTACCTTCCATCACAGGCTTGCTGGGCAGCGCACCAAGATTGCCCAGCCCCAGAATGGCACTACCCTCGGAAATAACAGCCACCAGGTTACCTTTACTGGTGTAGAGGTAGGCATTCTCGTGGTCTTTGGCAATCTCGCGCACCGGCTCCGCCACGCCAGGACTGTACGCCAGGGACAGGTCCCGCGCGGTCTGGGTCGGCTTGGTCACTTCCACGCTGAGCTTACCCGGACGCGGCTTGGCGTGGTAGTCGAGCGCTGCTTGCTTCATATCTTCAGACATGGCCAATCTTCCGTTTCTGGATATAGAGAACTCCGGCCGCTTCAGCTGCGGCCGCCACCGATCTTGCCACGGAAACGGCGGTTGAACTTATCAATCCGGCCGCCGGTATCCATAACCTTCTGCTTACCGGTATAGAAGGGATGGCAAGCCGAGCACACATCGAGATGGATGTCCTTGCCCACAGTGGAACGGGTGTGAATGACGTTGCCGCAGCTGCACGTCGCTTTCATTTCACTGTATTGCGGTTGAATGTCGTGATTCATGGTTGACCTCATCTAATCAGGCAATGCCGCCACCCGGGCCTTGTGCCGGGCACCGCATTTGAAACATTTGGGATTCCGGTGCAGACTCTCGGCCGGCACCTCGGCCACTGTGTAAGCAGCGCATCATAGCAGATTCAAAACCCAGCGCAAGGAGACCCCGTTGGCGACAATTGCCCGCATCGCCCTGCCCCGTGCGGTACGCCAACTGTTCGATTACCGTATCCCGGATGGCATGGCACTCAGCCCCGGCCAGCGGGTACGCATACCGCTGGGTCGCCAGCGCACGCTGGGCCTGGTCATGGAACTGGATCCTGCGGATCCGCCGGATATGACCCTCAAGCCCATAGAAGCCACATTGGAGGACTGGCCGGTACTGCCGCAACAAACCCGTGATGTACTGCTCTGGGCCGCCCACTACTACCAGCATCCGCCCGGCGAATGCGTTTTCGCTGCCCTGCCTCCGGCCCTGCGCCGAGGGGCAACCGCCAGTCTGCCACAGCCCACCATCTGGTTGGCCACCACCCATGACACCTCCAGCCTTCCCCCCCAGGCCCGGCGCCAGCGCGAACTGCTGGAGTGGCTCAACCAGCATCCCGGCCAACCACTGGTCTCGATCAAGGCAGCCGGCTTCAGACGGGAAGCTGTAAAACACCTGGAAAAGCGCGGCCTGGCTGAAGAACGCACCGCCAGCCAGGCAACAAAAAGCTGGCCGGCGGCCCCTTCGATCGCACTCAATGAGGAACAGGCAGCGGTTCTTTCAGACCTCAACGCGCCCGGCAAGGGGTTCGCCAGCCACCTTGTTTTCGGCATTACAGGTAGCGGCAAGACCGAGCTCTACATGGAGTTCATCAAGCAACGGATCGCGGCAACCCCGGACCAGGCGCAGGTGCTGGTGCTCGTACCCGAAATCAGCCTCACCCCCCAGACGCTGGCGCGGTTCGAGACCCATTTCGGGGCCCGCATCGCCGTCTGGCACTCGGCGCTCAACGCCACGGAACGCCTTTCAACTTGGACCCGCGTGCGCCAGGGCGAACCACTGATCCTGATCGGTACCCGCTCCGCCGTCCTTCTGCCCTATTCCAACCTTGTAACCATCGTGGTGGATGAAGAGCACGACGGCTCCTACAAACAAATGGAAGGCTTCCGCTACTCGGCGCGGGACCTGGCCATCTACCGCGCCTGGCAGAGTGGTTGTCCGGTGATCCTGGGCTCCGCCACACCTTCCCTGGAGTCCTGGTACAACGCACGACGGGGCCGATACCACCTGCACCGGCTGGAACGCCGTGCCGGTAACGCCACCCTGCCCCGAACCGAGCTGGTGGATGTACGCAGCCGCCCCCTCAAGGGGGGACTGTCACCGCCACTCCTGGCGGCCATCGGCAAGACACTCGAGGCCGGCGACCAGGTGCTGCTTTTCATCAACCGCCGTGGGTTCGCGCCCGTGGTGATGTGCTTCGAATGCGGCGCCCCCATTGAGTGCCCGCACTGCGACGCCCGACTGACCTATCACCGCTTCGACAACTGCCTGCGCTGCCATCACTGCGGCCACCAGCAGGCGGTCCCCCGGACCTGCCCGGAATGCGGTGAGGAGGGGCTGAATGCCGTCGGCCAGGGCACGGAAAAGACGGAAACCCTGCTGGCGGAGCGTTTTCCGGAGACCCCGGTGATCCGGGTGGACCGTGACAGTACCCGCCGGCGTGGTCAGCTGGACGAACTGCTGGCCCCAGTGCGCAAGGGGGCCCCCTGTATCCTGGTAGGCACCCAGATGCTGGCCAAGGGTCACGACTTCCCTGGTGTCACGCTCGCTGGGATTCTCGACGCGGACGGCGGGCTGTTCAGCAGCGACTTTCGGGGCCCCGAACACCTGGCCCAGCTGGTCATCCAGGTGGCCGGCCGTGCTGGTCGTGGTGAGCGCGGGGGGCGGGTTCTGATCCAGACCTGCCAGTCCGGGCACCCCCTGCTCAACCAGCTGTGTTCAGGGGACTATCCCAGTGTTGCGGACACGCTGCTGGATGAACGAGAACAGGCGGGCCTGCCACCGGCCAGCTTCATGACCGCAGTGCGTGCAGAGGCGCCGTCCATGGCTGACTGCCTCGCCCTTCTGGACGACCTCGCCCGCCGCGCCGAAGCCAGCCCAGCGCCCGTTTCCGTACTAGGCCCCTTCCCAGCGATCATCGCCCGCAAGGCCAATCGGCACAGGGCCCAGATCCTGTTCCAGAGCCAGGACCGCCCGGCCCTCCACCGCCTGACCAACCAGCTCTGCCGCTACCTGGAGCAGAACCGGCCCGCCGGCAGCGTTCGGTGGGCGGTGGACGTGGACCCGCAGAGCCTGGATTAGCCAGTCAATCAGTTATTGCGACACCAGGGGCAGTTCGCTGTAGTGGTTCTTTCCCGAACCGCCGCCAGAACCGGCGTCGTAGACATAGCCGTAAACCGGCTGTTTCTCCTCGCTGGTCACGACATTGCCCCGGACCCACTGGACATTGGCGTCAGTAACCTGGGGCTCGGGCTCGCGCCACTGCCCATCCGGCTCACGTTGGGTATGGTAGAGATCACCGGTTCCGGCCTCGATGAACAGCACATGGACGCTGTCCCCATAGCCAATGGCATCGGCGCCGGTCTGCTCGGCGTCCACCGCATTCTGCACCACGGGCCTTTCGGTGACCTGGACGGGCTCGGAAATGTCTCCCTCCGGCCCGACGCGCCGCTCCCAGAGGTGGCCGTCCCTGAGCCGATAGATCACGCTGACCAAATCCGACTCCGGCAGATAGACCGGCGGCAGGATCGAGCCAATGTCCTCGTGGCCGGTGCCGAGACCGGTGGCGATCTGTCGACGTTGCGTCAGTTCACCGTCCGGTCGCAGTTGCCGGTACCAGGCACTGCCGTCATCGCCCGTGTAGGTCAGGTGCACGACATCATCCGGATCCTTGACCAGCGCCGGGCCGGACAGGTTGGGCCCCTGGTCGGCATCAAGCACGGTTGCCCCGCTCCAGTCACCTTCGGGGGAGCGGATGCGATAGCGGATTTTCTGCGGGCCGCCGTACACCGCCACCACGCTCCCATCGGAACGCACGGCAATATCCGCCACCTGGGTGGGCGGCTCCTTCGGCGACGCCAGGCGCTCGTCCCGGATCGCCCAGGTGTTGGGCTTCTCGGGATGATCCGAAGTGCGGAACACGTGATGGAACACATGGTCCGAGGTCTGGTGGAGCATATGGATCCGGTCATCGACCATCCTGGACGCGAACCCTTCCAGGTCCCCGGTCTCAGGCCGGTTAGTGCCGTCCACCTCGGTCCAGGTGGCGCCGCCATCGGTGGATCGGACCGTCATCAGCACATTGTCAGTTTCCGCCGGCTCCATCGAGAAATAGAGATCGCCGTTGGACGCCCGCCAGGGGCCGATGCGCATCGGGGTTTCCACAAAGGTGCCGCCCAGGAGCCCGTCAGGAACCTCAAGCGTAACCGCCATAGGCTCCGCGCCGGACAATACCTCGCCGGCCTCATTCACAGCCCGGAATTCAAACCGGTCACCGGCTTCATTCATCGAGGGGCCGTCTGCGAAGCGGCGAATGACCATGGGGAATTCCCATTCGGTCTGACCGTCCGCCGAGCCCGCTTCCGGCGTCCTGTCCGCAAAGCTGATGCCTGCCCCACCGCTGAACGACTGCCCGGAAACCGCCAGCAGATCACGGGTGGCATCACCGTGGTCGAAGGTTCCAGCTTCAATAATGCTGACCCGGGGCGTGCGGGGCATGCCTTCAATATGGATGGCCGGGAGCTCCAGGGTATTGCCTGGCGCCGCGAAAACACCTACCCGGGGCGAGGAGACGGGGCTGTCCAGCGATTCGGTGAACACAAGGTTCTCCTCATCGTACTCAACGGTCAGCTCCGGGCCACGCATAATGATCTTCAGCTCGGCCCAGTGACCGGTCTGAACATCATACTCATGGGTCGCGAGGGTCTCTTCACTGCCATCACGCACCCGCACAACATGCAGGCCCTTGCCGGGCTCCAGGTCCACGCGCTGGTAGTTGTCCGCATCCTCATAGCCAAAGACCAGGCCTGCGCGGCCCGTCTGGCCTTCCGGAACACGGACATCCGCAGCAAACTCCACCGGCTCCCAGTGGGTCTGGTAGCGCGCCGGTGCAAGCACGGGGTTTTCCCCTGCCTCGATCCGGAGGTAACCGTCACCGGTGGCACCGGCCCATTCCAGAACGGACCTGTCGCCACTGGCCCACTGCCACTGCTCGCGGAGAGCGGCTTGAGAGCGACCCTCGAAGTTCAGTGTCAGCACTTTTGCCGGCTGCGGAAAGTTCTCCGCGCCCAGCGGCTGCCAGGGCCCTTTGTTACGCCGCACCTGCAGCCCATAACGGTTGGACTCGGGTGAATCCCCGTGCTCGATCTCCAGCCGCAGACGGAAGGGCTGATCCGCCTGGACCCGGGCCGGTTGATTGGCCCCGGCGGCCCAGCCGCCATCTGCATTAAGCGCTGCACTGAAGTCTGTCCGCACACGATAGGCGGACACGCGGTCAGACTCGTCGACCTCCCCGATCTGTGCCGGTGCCCCGCTTTCATTGCTGCAGCCACCCAGGGTGGCCAACAGCGCCAGCGCGATCACCCACAGGCGACAGGCCGTGCCGGGGAGTAGACAGCCCCGCCGGGAATCGCGATTCAGGGTTCCATGAACAGAAATGCGCATAAGGACTCTCACGTGATCTCGGAGTTAGGCGGCAGGGATGTCTGCCGCCGGTTCAGTTCAGACGCAGAGAAGCGTGGGGTGCCTCCAGGCACCCCACGCTCTGCTAGCGACGTCCTCATCTCCACTAGAAGCTCGCGTAAGTCACCCCAAGCTGGAAGGTCCGGCCATAGGATTCCTGCTGCGCATTGAACGCTTCACGGTTCTGGTAGGCGTAGTAGGGCCGGTCGTTGATGTTGACCACATTGAAGCTGACCTGCAGCCGATCGGTGACGTAGTAGCTGCTGCTGAAGTCCAGCTGGAAATGGTCGGACTCGTAGATGTCACCGGTCGGGTCCAGCGGATCACCGGTCTCGAGCAGGTACTCGGACTTGTAGTTGCCCGCCAGGCGCATGCTGAGGTTGTTATCCTCGTAGCCCACACTCAGGTTGCCTGTGACATCGGACTGGCCGGGCAGGTCAATATCCCGGCTCTCAAAGCGGTTTTCGTCCGCATTGAAACCGGAGATCGAACCGTCCGAGTCCGTCAGGGTCACGTTGGCATCCACCAGCATTCCACCGAGTACCCCCGGCAGGGAAGCGAACTGGTGGCTGCCCGCAAGCTCGAGCCCCATGAGATCCGCATCATTGCCGTTCTCGAAGGTGACGGCTTCGCTGTAGTCGTTCATGTCCAGGCCGCGGCGCGTCTGGCCGGTACCCGCGAGGTCCGTCTCGAACGTGAAGTTTTCAATGTTCTTGTAGAACATGTGGGCGGAAACGGCACTGGTATCGCTGATGTAGTGCTCAATGCCCAGATCGAAGTTGTCCGCCTCGAGCGGGTCCAGGTTCGGGTTACCGAACTCCGCTTCATCCTCATCGATGATGATCGCGGGAGACAGCTCCTCGAACACCGGCCGTGCCAGCGACTGGGTGAAGGACGACCGGATCAGGGTCCTGTCAGTGAGCTCGTAGCGGGCATGCAGCGAGCCCAGCAGATTGCCGTAGTCGTTGCTGGAGGTCTCGGTGGCGAAATCACCGTTCTCGAAGCGGCTGCCGCGGCCATTGAGCTCGGTCCGCTCATAGCGGGCACCGCCGATCAGGCGCAGGTTGTCGATGTCCATGGTGCCCATGAGGTACCCGGCGGTGATGTCCTCATCAATCCGGAAGTCCTCAATGGTCGACGCCTCTTCGTCAAGATTGGCTTCGAGATCCAGCTGTGCCAGCTGATCCCGGATCGGGCCGGGCCTGAAAACATTGCCAAAGCGTCCGTAGGGCCAGTCGGCTTCCCCGCCCGTGAAATTGTCGGCAGTGGGGTTACCCAGATCGCCACCGTCAAACGCGTAGAGCGTGATGTCCCGCTCCTTGGTCCGCTGCGACTGCTTCGCCCCGAACTTGACGCTTGCCGGATTGGAATTGATCACCAGATCCCGCTTCAGGTTGAACGCCAGACTCGTTTCCTCGTCCGTTACCTTGCCATGCTCCAGTTCCGCGGAATCCAGTTCATAGTTGCTGTCGTCGTAGAAATTGGACGGCAGGTTGAGGCGGGGTCGTTTGGTGCCGGTGTAGCTAACCCCCTGTATGGGATCGATGGGCGTGAATATGGCTTCCCCCATGGCCAGCTCGTCCGGCCCCTCCTCTTCGGAGGCCTCACTGTAGGCAGCCTCATAATCAACCGTCCAGCTGTCCACGATGTGTTCACCGCCGATCTTCGCGGAGAGGATTTCCTGCACTTCAACGCGGTCCTTGGTTTCACGCTCGACCGAGGCATCCGCGGTTTGCCCTGGCGCCAGCGGGTCATCAAACTCGATGATGTTGCCATTACGCTGTTCGTCGTCCTCGAATTCCGAGTACATGGTCCGCAGGTAATAGCGGTTGGCCTCGTCCTGCTCGAAGTCGAGGTTCAGCCCCAAGCCAGTACGTTCCCGGGTAATGGCGGTGTAGTCACGTTGCTCAATCTCGGTAAAGCCAGGCTCACTGCCTTCAAAGTCCCAGCTGCCCCCGGTTTCGATGTTGTTTGAACCGAAGTCACGGCTCTCATGGCTGACAGCAGCCGCTACGCCCAACCGGCCACCGGCCACATTGAAAGTGTTGCCACCGGAAAAGCTGATCTTGGGCTTGGGGCTGGTCTCATCGGTCAGGTCGTTGTGACCCGCCTCCCCGGAAACCTTATAGAAAGCGCCATCCCGATCCAGGGCGGAGATACTGCGGACATCCACGCTGCCGCCAACGGCATCCGCATCCATGTCCGGCGTCAGGGCCTTGGTCACCACCAGTGAATCGATCAGGCCCGTAGGCAGCACATCAAGGGCAACCGCGCGCTGGTCGTCCTCGGGCGCCGGCACACGGACGCCGTCAATGGTGGTGTTGTTCAGGTTGGGAGCCGTCCCGCGCACCCGTACAAAACGGCCCTCTCCCTGGTCCCTCTGGATTGACAGGCCGGGGAGCCGCCCCAGCGCCTCCGAGGCATTGCGGTCCGGGAGGGAATTGATGTCGTCGGAATGGACAATGGTCTGGAGGTTATCCGCCTCGCGCTGGTCGGCCAGTGCCTTGCGGATCTGCGCGCTCTGGCCGATCACCACCATTTCCTCATCAGCTTCAGGGCTAGCCCTGTCGGGTTCGGACCTCTGCTGGGCCTGGGATGCCGCCGGAATGCAGGCGGCCAGGATGACTGCTCGCAACAGAAACGGTTGGGCCAGGAGACTGTAAGTATCACGGGTTCCAGGCATCATGGGATTCTTCCTCTGGTTGCCATTGATGGAACGGCGCAGTGCCGCTGTTGGAGCCAAGGTGGCGGCGTCGCGTTGCAGCCCGGTTACAGAGGCGTTATGCGCCGGCAACCCGTCTGAACTGAAATGACTCCCTTACTGTCACAGCCCTGTCATGCGTCCGCGATAAGCTCGACAGCATGATCCTGCACACTCTCAGATTGCACCGGTTCAAGTGGCTGCTCCTGGCCATCTATCTGCCCCTGTCCCTGCTTGCGGCAGCGCTGGTCGGCGATCCCGTGCCCTGGGGCGAGGTCCACTGGCTGGATGTCTTCGGGGAAGGCGGGGGCGCCCTGATGGTGCTGACCTGGAGTCTCCTGATACTGGGCAGCCGCCCCGCCGGCACCGTCAGCAACCTCCTTTTCATCGGGCTCAGCCTGATCCTGGTCTCGCTCTGGCAGGACAACCTGGACGAGTTCTGGAAGATCCCTGACGCCCAGCTCTGGGACACCTGGCTGGAAAACATCCCGATGCCCGTCGGTATGGCGGTGCTGACACTGGGCCTGGTGCGCTGGTACGAGGAACAGCGCGTGCTGATGGCCCAGCTCAGCCAGCGTGAACGCTTCATGCGTGAACACCGCAGTATCGACCCGGTAACCCGGCTCGCGTCCGCCGATTACCTCAACCGGCAGCTGTCAATCGAACTGCATCGGGCACGACGGGAGTGCTCTCCCGTATCCCTGGTGATGCTGGACCTGGACGGATTTGACCTCATCAACCGGCGTTTCGGGACCCAGGAGGGCGACCGCCTTCTGCAAGCGGTAACAGAGTTGCTCCTGCTCAACCTCCGGGATAGTGACCTGCTCTGCCGCTACGCTGCCGACCGGTTCGCCATCATGCTGCCGCAGACGAGCGAAGCCATGGCGGACCTGATCGCCGGTGAGCTGACCGGCGCCATCCGGCATTTTGCCTACCGCAGCTCGAGGGAAGGCGAAAGAGTGACGGTCACTGCCAGCGCCGGTGTCGCCCTGGCGCTCAGTGCCTCCCCGGAAGAGTTGATGCAACGGGCCAACAGGGCCCTGGCCGAAGCCAAACAGACCGGGAGTGGATGCCATGCAATGGCGGGATGAGTCCCTGGACGCCACGTGGCGGTCTCCGGATACCCCGCACCTGCCCGCGCACCACCATCCGGCCCTGCTGATTGAACTGGCCCATACGCGCGGCGTTCCGGAGCATCGCCTGCTGCGCCACACTGGCCTCTTCCCCGAGGATATGCGCCGGGGTGAGGCCATGCTCTCCGACCGCCAGTACCGGCGGCTGATCGGCAATATCCTTGAGTACGACACGGGCGGGGAACTGGCACTGATGTGGGGGCGCCAGTCCCTGCCAGGGCATTATGGCCCGCCCAGCACCCAGCTCCAGAACGCGCCGAACCTGGCGGAGGCGCTTACCTGCCTGCACCACTGGCGCCATCAGCTCTCCCCGCTACTGGCGCCGGTCTGGTGGCACAACCGGCAATGGTGCTACCTGCTGTGGACCACGGCGTGCGCCGGCCGCCTCGGCCCCTTTGCTGTACCGGCGGCTATGGCGGCCGTCTACGGACTGGCGCGCCACCGGCTGGGGCGCCCCCTCGAGTGGCATTTCCTGTTCGCGCAGCCCCGGCCCAACAGCCCCCAGTCCCATGAGGTCAACCTGGGTCCCAGTGTCCGCTTTGGAGCCGGCGTGGACATGGTCGTACTGCCTGTTGAGGATCTGTACGAGCCCTGGCCGGGACGCTCGGAAACCGCTTTTAGCGCCGCTGCGCACGAAGCTGAACGGGTTCCGGCGCTGACTGGCGCCGGTCCGACACTGCCCGAGGTCGTCTACCGGTCGCTGGCGGCGCATCCGGAAACACCCGCCGGACTGGATGACACCGCCGGGGCACTGGGGCTCAGCCCATCCTCACTCAAACGCCACCTGCGGGACCATGACACCCGGTTCCAGGCACTGTATGACGAGGTTCGCCTGCACCATAGCCTGTACCTTCATCAGGTGATGGGACTGAACATGGAAGGGATTGCGGAGCGCCTCAGCCATGGTGACCGGGCCAACTTCCGCCGCAGCTTCCGCCGCTGGACGGGCCTGTCGCCGGCCCAGTACCAGCAGCTGCTGCCGGAATGAATGCGGAACGCCCGATCAGATGACTGACAGGATCCCGCTGAGCTCGTAGATGCGCCCGTCGCCCGGCTCCCCCGCCTGGCCCCGCTGGGAACTGAAGTAGAGCCGGTCACCGTCCGGCGAGAAGGCTGGCCCGCAGATTTCACTGTCCCGGTGCCCGATAAAGTCCACCACAGGCGTTGCCACCATCTCCGGCCCCAGCACCACCAGCCGCATTTCGGGACCATCCTCGGCCACCAGGACCTCGCCACGCCGGGACACGGTCACGTTGTCCACGTCCGCAATGGACGGGTCCAGCGATCCGCGCTTGCGGTCGTAGACCAGCTGCAGCCGGTCGCTGCCCGGTTCAAGCAGCCAGACCCGGTTATCCCCCTTGGTGGCAAAGAAGACACGGCCCTCGTGGTACCAGATGCCCTCCGCGCCATCGAACCGGGTGGGCGCATCCAGCTGATGGCGCGTCGGCGTATCCCCCTCAAAAGTGGGATCGGGCACAGGCTTCCACTGGACACCGGTCGGCCCGTCAGTGGGATCCGAGTCTGCAATCAGCGCTTCCAGAACCCCGGATGAGAGGTCGGGTTTTTGCCCTTCGGGCCAGCGATCCGGCGTAAACCGGTAGAGGACCCCGTCGGGCTCATCCTCGGTCAGGAAGAGCGCGCGGGTATCAGGATCCACTGCCACGGCCTCGTGCTTGAAGGTCCCTAGGGCGGGCCGCAGTTCCTGGGCCGCCTCCCCGGACGGATCGCATTCATAGACCTGTCCCTCACCAAACTCCTCGCAGGTCAACCAGGTGCCCCAGGGCGTGGCGCCACCGGCGCAGTTGGCGCGTGTGCCTGAACAGATGCTGTACGCATCAACTACTTCACCATCGGTGCTGAAGCGCAGGGCCCCGACACCGCCTTCACGTGCTTCACGGACCTCGCTGTTGGACACATAGATCCAGCCACCATCGGACGTGGCAAAGGTTGCGCCGCCATCCGGTACCGGATGCCAGCGGTAGTCCCCACCTTCCACCGGTGGCCTGCCACTGTGTGCCACTTCCCGGATACGGGTACCCCGTGGAATCCAGACCTCGCTGTCGCCCACCGTTACCCGCACCCGGTCGCGGGCCGCCTCCGCAAGACGGGCTGGCTCCAGGGCGCTGTCGGCGGCGGTGGCCCTAGGGGTGCCACAGGACCACAGCCCCACACCACCGGCCAGAATTCCCGCTCCAACCAGCGACTGCTGAAGAAAGCGGCGGCGCTCACCCCAGGGGCCCTCGGTGTTTCCGGCATTCTGTTCTTTCATGCTTTGACCTCCCATGGATCCACTCACGCTACTGCAAACCAATCCTCACCGACATTGAGCATGGAAGATGACAGGCGGATGACAGAAACTGGCTCGACAATGACCTGGATTGACCCCTGCCACGACCGATCCCGCCCATTCGGTTCATTCCCTGCGCCTCGAAGCCCTCTCCCCTGAAGGAATCTGCCGCCCCGGGGGGTCATCCGGGCCCACACTGGTTCCCGCCTGAAGCCTGCGTGGCAATACCCGGCGTGTTTCCATTGGCTCGCCAGTCCACTGAACCTGTCAGCCCGGAATCGAAGGAGGATGAAATGAAACCAGACGCACTGGTCCGCATTCCGCTCATAGTCGCATTTGCGACACTGATGGCAGCCGGCGGCGCTGTTGGCGCCGCCACCGAGGACGAGAACGTGGCCCTGCGGTTCGCCGTCCTGGGTGACGCGGAGCCCAAGCCCGAGCCCAGGTTCCCCAACCTCGCGGCGGCCGTTGATGACATCAACGCACTTGCCGAGCGCCAATCGATCGATTTCGTGGCAGGCGTTGGCGACATTCCCCATGACGGCACCATGGAGCAGTACGAGAATGTCACACCCGAGCTGCAGCGGCTGAGGCTTCCGTTCTACCCGATCATGGGCAATGAGGAGCACACCAGCACCGAGGAACGGTTCCTGACCTTCGCGACCCGCTGGAACGAGGGCGATCCGGCGATTGACTCAACCCGGTACGTCCGTGAAACGGAAGAGGTCGCGCTCCTGTTCGCCTCACCCGATCATGGCCGCGATCTGGATGACGAGGGGGTGGACTGGATACTGACACAGCTTGAGGAAATCGCGCCCAAGCCCGCTCTTCTGTTTGTGCATGGCGCCCAGACCGGCATCTACCCGGAAAACCCCGACAAGGGCATCACCCATGACCGGTTCGAGGCCGTTACGGACAGACCCAACCTGGCTGCGGTGATCTCTGGAGATCTGCACATGGACATGGACCGCACCAATCACTCCAAACGCGTTGACGGTGTCCATTACCTGCACATCCCACCACTGGAGCGCACCAAGATTCCCGACGAAAGCCGCCACAACCCGATGCTCCGGGTCTTTACGGTGACCCACGATGATGATGTCGAGGTCACGACCTACCAGGTCGGACTGGATGCCCCTCTTGAGCGGCACGATTACCGCTTCGAACTGCCCGCCGGCGACCGGGAGTGAGCGGGTTCCGGGCTCATCGGCCGCCGCCTGATTGAGTCGAGGGCCGCTTTCACCGATAATGTCGGCTCTTCACCGGGCACGCGCCGTGCCCGGTGGACCAACGAGTTGACCGATCCGGCCCACGAGAACCGTTCCCGATGAAAGAGCACATTACGCAGCTTCTGCAGCAGGCCGTTGAGGCGCTGACGGATGAGGGCGTCATCCCTTCCGAGGCCGCCCCCATCGTCGAGGTGGAGCCCGCACGTGACCGTAACCACGGCGATTTCGCCAGCAACGTCGCCCTCAAGGCGGCCAAGCCCGCGGGCATGCCCCCCCGCGAACTGGCGGACCGGGTGGTGGCGGCACTGCCCGATGACAGCGCCATCAGAAAGGTGGAGATCGCCGGCCCCGGCTTCATCAACATCTTCGTCAGCCGAACCAGCCAGTTCGACGTCCTGCGCACCATCCGCGAAGAAGGCAGGGCCTACGGACGCCAGGACCTGGGCCAGGGCAAGTCGGTGCAGGTGGAGTTCGTCTCCGCCAACCCCACCGGTCCGCTGCACGTGGGCCACGGCCGCGGCGCCGCCTATGGGGCCAGTGTTTCCGATCTACTGGAGGCCGTGGGCTACAACGTGCACCGGGAATATTACGTGAATGACGCAGGCCGGCAGATGAGCATCCTCGCGCTCAGCGTCTGGTTGCGGTACCTGGAACAGGGCGGCGAATCCTTCACCTTCCCTTCCAATGGTTATCGCGGTGACTACATCCTGCCCATCGCCCGCCAGCTGCGGACCGATGAGGGTGAGAGCCTGCAACACCCGGCGGCAAGCGTCTTCAGCGGCGTTCCAGCTGACGAACCCGAGGGTGGCGACAAGGAGGCCCACATTGACGGCCTGGTCCAGAGCGCCCGCACACACATTGGAGAGGAAGCCTTCGCCCGGGTGTTCGACCTGGCGCTCAATGCCATCCTAACGGACATCCAGCAGGATCTGGCCGGCTTTGGCATCCAGTTCGACGAATGGTTCTCCGAGCGCAGCCTGCGCCCGGAGATTGAGAGCGCCCTGCAGCGCCTGGAGCGTAACGGCCATCTGTACGAGGCCAATGGCGCCACCTGGTTCCGCGCCACCACCTTTGGCGACGACAAGGACCGCGTGGTGCGCCGGGATAACGGCGAAACCACCTACTTCGCCTCGGACATCGCCTATCACCTGAACAAGTTCGAGCGCGGCTTTGACAAGGTCATCAACGTCTGGGGCGCGGACCATCATGGCTACATGGCCCGGGTACGCGGCTCCATGGAAGCACTCGGGGTGGACCCAGGCCGCCTGGACATCCAGCTTGTGCAGTTCGCCATCCTGTACCGGGGCAGCGAGCGGCTGTCCATGTCTACCCGCAGCGGTTCCTTCGTCACCCTGCGCGAACTGCGCGACGAAGTGGGCAAGGATGCGGCCCGGTTTTTCTATGTCACGCGCAAGGCCGAACAGCATATGGACTTCGACCTGGAGCTGGCCAAGTCCGAAAGCAAGGACAACCCGGTCTACTACATCCAGTACGCCCATGCCCGCGTCTGCAGCATGCTGGAAAAAATGCGCAACCAGGGTCTGGACACCACCGTCAGTCTGGAACCGGAGACCCTGGAACACCTGGAGCTGGAAGAAGAAAAGGACATTGCCGCCATGATGGCGCGTTACCCCGAGACCCTGGGCCGGGCCGCGGAAGCACTGGAACCCCACCAGCTCACCCATTACCTGCGGGACCTGGCGGGCCATTTCCACAGCTACTACAACGCTCACAAAGTTCTGGTGGACGACGATGCGTTGCGCCAGGCCCGGGTCGCCCTCTCACTGGCGGTTCAGCAGGTACTGGCCAACGGTCTTGAGCTGCTTGGCGTTAACGCGCCGGAATCCATGTAAAGGGAGCCATAATGGCGAGCAAGCAAAAGACCACCTCCCTTCGATGGCTGATTCCGGTGGCGCTGCTTTCAGGGTTCGTGAGCTTTCTTGTCTACCTGGATTCGCTGGAGCCCGAAAGCACCACCGACCAGGCTGGTACGCAGCCCCCATCGGAGCCGGCGCCGGCACCGGAACCGGAAAACGAAAACAGCGACAAAAAACCGGATTTCCAGTTCTACGAGATGCTTCCGGACTCCGAGGTGGCCACGCCGGATATCGAAGCATACGAACCGGAACAACCCGAAAGTGAACGCAACCTCGAATACATCCTCCAGGCCGGCTCCTTCCGCAGCCAGGAAGACGCCGAACGCCAGCGCGCCCAGGTGGGATTCCAGGGCCTGCGGGCCCGCATTTCCGAGGTCAGTGTGGATGACGGCGGCGTCTGGTACCGCGTCATGGTCGGCCCCTTTGATTCCCGCAGCCGCATGAACGAAGCCATGGACCGACTGGTCGAGATCAACATCCAGCCTCTGATCCGCAAGCGCGAGGCCAAAGGCAACGGCTGACCGTTGCCCCGGAGCCCCCTTGAAAAGGCAATACCGCGCCCCCATCTCGAAACAGATTCCACAACCCGGCAACCACGGGAGCACGCATGACAACCATTCTCTCAGTACGCCGTGATGGCGAAGTCGCTATGGGCGGCGACGGTCAGGTCTCGCTCGGCAATACCGTCATGAAGGGCAATGCCCGGAAAATACGGCGGCTGTACAACGGCCGTGTCCTGGCCGGCTTCGCGGGCGGGACGGCGGACGCCTTCACCCTGTTCGAACGCTTTGAAGCCCAGCTCGACAAACACCAGGGTAACCTGACGCGCGCCGCCGTGGAGCTGGCCAAGGACTGGCGCACGGACCGGGCCCTGAGGCGGCTTGAGGCCATGCTCGCCGTAGCGGACGCGGAAACCTCACTGATCATCACCGGCAACGGCGACGTGGTCGAGCCCGAAGAGAGCCTGATCGCCATGGGCTCCGGTGGCCCGTACGCCCAGGCGGCCGCCAGGGCCATGCTCGAGAACACCGAGCTCTCGGCGCATGAGATCACCGAGAAAGGCCTGGACATCGCCGCCGACATCTGTGTCTACACCAACCATAACCGTGCGCTGGAAATCATCGAACCCAGCGACTGACAGGAGATTCCATGGCAGGCATGACCCCCCGGGAAATTGTTGACGAACTCAACCGCCACATCGTCGGCCAGGACGAAGCCAAGCGCTCCGTGGCCATCGCCCTGCGCAACCGCTGGCGGCGCATGCAGGCGGATACCGCGATCCAGGAAGAAATCACCCCCAAGAACATCCTCATGATCGGCCCCACGGGCGTGGGCAAGACCGAGATCGCCCGGCGTCTGGCCAAACTGGCGGAAGCGCCCTTCATCAAGGTTGAAGCCACCAAGTTCACCGAAGTGGGCTATGTGGGCCGTGATGTTGAGTCCATCATCCGCGACCTGACCGAAAACGCCCTGTCGCTGCTGCGCGAGAAAGAGATGGCCCGGGTCCGGGATCGCGCCATGGACGCCGCGGAAGACCGGATCCTGGATGCCCTGCTGCGCCCGCCGAGGGACCAGGATGACGACGACCAGGCGGACAACAGCAACGCCACCCGCCAGATGTTCCGCAAGAAACTGCGCGAAGGCGAGCTGGATGATAAGGAAATCGATATTGAAGTCAGTGCCCAGAGCGGTGGCGTCGAGATCATGACCCCGCCGGGCATGGAGGAAATGACCAGCCAGCTCCAGAACCTGTTCTCCAGCATGGGCAACGACAAGCGCAAGACCCAGCGGATGCGCGTGGCGGATGCCTTTGAGCAGGTGCGCGAGGAAGAAGCCGCTCAGCTGATCAACGAGGAAGAGATCAAGCAGCGGGCCATCCAGGTGGTGGAACAGAACGGCATCGTCTTCCTGGACGAACTGGATAAGGTCGCCAAGAAGAGTGATTCACAGGGCTCCTCGGACGTTTCCCGTGAAGGCGTCCAACGCGACCTGCTGCCGCTGATCGAAGGCAGTACCGTCAGCACCAAGTACGGCATGGTCAACACGGATCACATCCTGTTCATCGCCTCCGGTGCTTTCCACCTGACCAAGCCCTCGGACCTCATCCCGGAACTGCAGGGGCGGCTGCCCATCCGCGTGGAGCTCAAGGCCCTGACACCAAGCGACTTCAAGCGGATCCTGACCGAACCCCGCGCGTCGCTGGTGGCCCAGTATGAAGCCCTGATGAGCGCGGAAGGCGTGGACCTGACCTTTACCGAGGAAGCGCTGGACCGCCTTGCGGAGATCGCCTGGAAGGTCAATGAAAGCACCGAAAATATTGGCGCGCGGCGGCTGCACACCGTGATGGAGAAGTTGCTGGACGACATCTCGTTCGATGCGGGTGACCGGATCACCAACACCTTTGAAGTCACGGCAGCCTATGTGGATGAGCAGCTGGGCGAGCTGGCCGAAGACCAGGACCTGAGCCGCTACATCCTGTAAGGCTCAGCCCGGTCTCGTGGCCGTCACAGCATCTGCCGGGCGCTGTTGATCAGCCCCGAGACCTGCTCCACGCCGGAGCTGAAACGGCTCCGGCGCTTACCTTCCCTGGCAACAAAAACCGGCAGCATCTCGCCATAGAGGCTGGTGCTGATGGTACGCTGTTCGTCCGCCAGAATGTCCCGGTTGAGCTTGATGCCATGGGGCGCCAG
The DNA here is from genome assembly GCA_048013405.1 of Halomonadaceae bacterium KBTZ08. GTDB lineage: Bacteria > Pseudomonadota > Gammaproteobacteria > Pseudomonadales > Oleiphilaceae > Halospina. The sequence goes on along the minus strand of CP182108.1, from coordinate 3,084,892 downwards.
CTGGCTTTCCAGCTCGTCCGCCCGCTGCAGCAGGTCACGCCGCGTCATCTGGTAGGCGTGCTCGCAGACCATACGCCGGGACTGGAAACTGAACACATTCGAAAAGAACAGCTTGGCGTCATCACGTTCCGGCTGGAACAGCACAATGTCGGAATCCGGATACTGCTCGGCGTACTGAGCAATGCCCGCCTCCATGCGCGAATAGACCATGGTCCGGAACGTCTGGCCCAGGATGTTGGGCATCCCCGAGTCCGTCAGTGCCCCGGCGTTCATCGTCCCCGCGCGCACCGCGGCGCTGGCGTCAATGGGCACCAGCGGATTAACGGCCAGCACCAGATCCGCCCCATCCTCCAGAGCAACGGAGGCATGCAACCCCTTGCGCAGCGTGCCATCCACATAGAAGCGGCCGTCGATCTCCACCGGAAGGTAGACCCCGGGCGAGGCAATGCTGGCCTGAACAGCCCGCGAAATGGGCACATGATCAAAGCCGGGCGCGCCCAACCGCACTGCCTCACTGCTTTCCAGATCGGCGGCAATGATGTAGAGCCGGTGGCGAAGCTGGCGGAAATCGTTGGTCCGGCCAAGCATGCTGAAGGCACGGCGCAGATACTCATGCAGGCCTGTGTTATCAAACAGCCCTGCTGGCGCCACCTGCGCCAGGACCGTCAGAGCATCCAGAAGACTCTGGTCATAGGGGTTGCTGGCAAAACGCCCCAGGGCTTCGCGAAGCAGGCCCGGAACCGCCATGGCCCGGCGCACATACTCCCGGAACGCAGGCCGGTAGAATACTTCCGGGTGGAAGGGGTGCACGTCGGCCTCGTTCTTGACGAAGATGCGACACAACTGTGCGGTGGTCATCTGGTTGGCCAGGTTGGCCGCCACGAAGGAGCCGGCACTGACGCCAACATAGACATAGAGGTCATTGAAATCAACGCCTTCCAACGCCTCATCCAGGGCTCGGAGTGCCCCGATTTCATAGATGCCGCCAAGCGGACCGCCCCCGCCCAGAGCCAGGCCGATCCGCCGCCCTTGCGGGCGCTCAGAGGAACTGCGCGACCGTGTCTCCATGAATTACCCCTCAATCCGAGTAGCTCCCCCGAGACTAACGACGTCTTCTAGAGTACACATACTAGAAACGGGGAAGACAGTTAACCGCCAATCACTCCTGTGAAGTCGCCAGCTCCCGCGCGCCGGAGCCACTGCGCTCAGGACGGATGAACCGGCCCACCCCGGCCTTACGCAGCGCAAGCTCCACACAGCTTCGGATCACATGGGGCGAATCCAGGGCCAGCACCTCCGCCAGCAGCCCCCGTGCCATGGCCATATCGATGCCGCGGATCACGGACTTGATCCGTGGCAGGTTGGAGGCGTTCATGGAAAGGGCGTCATACCCCATGGCCAGCAACAGGATCGCCCCGCCCGGGTCACCGGCCAGTTCACCACAGATGCTGACGGGCTTGCCCACATCATGGCAGTCCTGGGCCACCTGGCACAGCGCCTGGAGCACCGCCGGGTGATAGGAATGGTAAAGGCTGGCAACGCGCGGATTGTTGCGATCCACCGCCAGCAGATACTGGGTCAGGTCGTTCGATCCCACGGACACGAAATCCACCCGGGCCGCGATCTCCCGCACCTGGTACACCGCAGCGGGGATCTCGATCATGACCCCCACCTGCGGCATCGCCAGCTGGTAGCCCTCATCACGCACCTCGTGCCAGGCCCGATAGATCAGGTGCTGGGCCTCCTCAATCTCGGCCACGTTGCTGATCATCGGCAGCATGATGCGCAGGTTGTCCAGCCCCTCACTGGCCTTGATCATCGCCCGGATCTGGACGAGGAACACTTCCGGATGATCCAGGGTCACCCGGATACCGCGCCACCCCAGGAAGGGATTCTCCTCCACGATCGGGAAGTAGGTCAGCGCCTTGTCACCACCGATGTCCAGCGTCCGCATGGTCACCTCCGCCGGGGCGAAGGCCTCAAGCTGCTCGCGATAATAGGCTTTCTGTTCCTGCTCCGACGGGAACCGCTCGTTGATCATGAACGGCACCTCGGTGCGGTACAGGCCGATCCCCTCCGCACCGTGGCTGAGCGAGCGCACCACGTCCGTGATCAGCCCCGTGTTCACAAACAGCGGAATCCGGTGACCATCAAGGGTTTCACAGGGCTTGTCACGCAGCTCTTCCAGCCCCCTGACCAGCTCCTGCTCTTCCTCGATGATGGACTCGAAGAACGCCTTGAGATCCGTGGATGGCGAAGCGAAGATCTGGCCCTCGTAGCCATCAACAATCAGTTCCCGGCCATCCAGCTGCGCCACCGGAATATCCACCAGGCCCATCACAGTGGGCACCCCCATGGCACGGGCGAGAATGGCTACGTGGGAGTTGCCCGAACCGCGCACCGATACCAGGCCCACCAGCTGCCCCTGGGGCACCTCCCCCAGCATGGCCGGAGTGAGCTCATCGCTCACCAGGATCGTCTGTTCCGGGTACTCCGGCGTTGTGGACTCTCCTTCCTGCAGATGGGACAGCAAGCGGCGCCCCAAATCCCGAATATCCACCGCCCGTTCGCGCAGATAATGATCGCCCATCATCTCGAAGTGACGGACATACTGGTTCACCACCGCCTTGAGCGCACTCTGGGCCCAAAGGCCCTCGCGGATGCGGGTCTCCACCTCACCGGGCAGCGCATGGTCGTGGAGCATGCGCAGATAGACCTCAAACAGCGCCTGTTCTTCCGGCCTCAATTGCGGGGCAAGACGTTCGCCCACCTGCTCCACGTCTTCACGCACCGACGCCACGGCAACGCGGAAGCGTTCAATCTCCGCCTCCACATCCTCACAGCGCTTGTCGGGCACCGAATCCAGGTCCGCGGGCGGGAACACCACCACGCCCGCGCCAATCGCCACCCCCTGGGCGCCGGCCACGCCACTGAACGCCACATCCCGGGCCTGGTCCCCGCTGACCGAGAACCCACCAATGGCCCCGGTGGCCTCACTGTGAGCGATGACACCCGCCAATTGCGCCGAGATGGTAACCAGGAAGGCTTCCTCGCCCTCATCAAAGCGCCGGGTATTCTGGGTCTCCTGAACCACGATCACACCCAGGACCCGCCGGTGGTGGATAATGGGGACGCCCAGGAAGGAACCAAACCGCTCCTCCCCCGTTTCCGGGAAATAACGGTTGCGCGGATGCTTCTGGGCATCCTCAAGGTTGATGGGTTCCTCACGCGCACCCACCAGGCCCACCAGCCCTTCCGAAGGCGCAATACGGACCTGGCCGACGGCCGACTTGTAGAGACCCTCGGTGGCCTTGAGCACGTAACAGCCGGATTTGCTGTCGTAGAGGTAAACCGAGCAGACCTCGGTCTGCATGGCGGCCTGAACACGCGCCGCTATGGTGTCCAGGGCATCCTGCAGGTTATTGATCCCGTTCAGTTCCTGGACGATACTGCGCAGCGTGCTGAGCATTTTGGTCATAATCGGTCAGCTTTCCTGGCGGGCCGGCGGTTGCCCCTTTGACTGTAACCTGAATACCCCGGGCGCCAGCTCTCTCAGCGCCTTGCGATAGACTTCGCGCTTGAATGACACCACCTGCCCAAGCGGGTACCAGTAGCTGACCCACTGCCAGCCATCAAATTCAGGTTTATGGCTGCGATCAACCCTTACCCGTGCATCGGGTGACAGCATCTCGAGAAGGAACCATTTCTGTTTCTGGCCGATGCACACCGGGCGTGAATCCCTTCGGACCATGCGCCGGGGCAGGCGATACCTCAGCCATCCCCGGGTTGTGGTGATGATCCGGACATCCGATGATTCCAGGCCGATCTCCTCCATCAGTTCGCGATAGAGGGCCTGCTCCGGTGTTTCATCCTCATTGATGCCTCCCTGTGGAAACTGCCAGGCGTCCTGGCCGATGCGCCTGGCCCAGAGCAACTCCCCCCGGTGGTTCGCCAGCATGATTCCGACATTCGGTCTGAATCCGTCGGAGTCAATCACGGCAACACCCCTGTTTGTTATTCATCTTCTACGTGTAAGTTAGTGTCATTTTTCCAGAATTGATAGCCCCTCGGCAAACGGCACAACCGTCCCACCCACGAACAGGTACCGCATGCTCCTGCGCGGATGGCCGATTGTGATATCCTTGCCCGGAATTTCCGTCGGAGCCCACAGAGCCGTGACACTAGCCATCTTTGACCTGGACAACACTCTCCTCAATGGTGACAGTGACCACGCCTGGGGCCAGTTCCTGATCGACAACGGCATGGTGGACGGGGAACGCTACCGGCAACGCAACGACGAGTTCTATCGGGATTACGAAGCCGGCCGACTGGACATTGAAGCGTTCCTGGCCTTTGCCCTGGAGCCACTGGCAAGCCACACGCTGGCCACCCTGAACCAGCTCCGGGAACGGTTCATGCAGGAGCGGGTGGAGTCCATGATTGAACCCGCCGCCGAAGCGCTGATCAACCGCCACCGCGAGCGTGGCGAAACCCTGTTGATCATCACCGCCACCAACCGCTTCGTAACCGAACCCATCGCCGAACGCCTGGGGATTGAGCACCTGATTGCCACCGAGCCGGAAGTTGACAATGGCGCCTTCACCGGTCGGGTAGCCGGCACGCCCTGCTTCCGGGATGGCAAGATCACGCGCCTTGAGGAATGGCTGCTGAGCCGTTCTGAAACCCTGGACGGTGCCCACTTCTACAGCGATTCCCGTAACGACCTGCCACTTCTGGAGACCGTTCCCTATCCCGTGGCGACCAATCCAGATCCGGCCCTGCGGGATGTGGCACAGCACCGGGGCTGGCCTATTATGGAGCTGCAAAGCAGCTGACCAGACGCTCTGCGCAAGCGGCTCTGGCCAGCGCCCTGAACAAACCGTTACAGCCCCGGGCGCGCCAGCTGGGTTAGGATATGGCCATTACAGGCCAGGAACACGGAGCCGCTATGCCCGCGGAACTGACCGACGAACAGATCCACAACGTCCTTCAGGGCATCCGGATCCCGCCGCAGCCCCAGATCATGGTGGACCTGCAGATGGAACAGGCGATGCCGGACCCGGACATTGACCAGATCGCCAAGCTGATCCGCCAGGATGTCTCCCTTTCGGGGATGATGCTCAAGTTCGTCAACTCCCCCTTTCTCCAGCACAGCAACCAGATCTCGTCCATTGAGCAGGCCGTCTCGCTTCTGGGCCCGACCACGGTGATCAACATCATCAACGGTCTGAGCATCAAGGGCGAGATGTCCGATCAGGCTATCCGGGCGATGACCCGGTTCTGGGACACGGCCACGGATATCGCCCAGGTGTCCGCCCATGTGGCCCGGGCCATCGGGGCCAAGAACCCGGATGAATCCTACGCGATCGGGCTGTTCCATAACGCGGGCATTCCGCTGATGATGGAACGCTTCCCCGACTACAACGACGTCATGATGGAAAGCTACGCGCGCTCCGAGCCGCGGCTGATTGATGTGGAAAACCGGATCCTCAACACCAACCACGCCGTGGTCGGCTATTACGTGGCCCGCTCCTGGAACCTCCCGGCACACCTGTGCGAGGTCATTGCCGAGCACCACAACGTACAGCAGGTCTTTGCCCAGACCGGGACACGGGCCCAGGAACGCAAGACCCTTCTGGCCATCCTCAAGATTGCGGAGCACATCTGCGGCAACTTCTCAATCCTGGGCCAGCAGGAGCAGGACTATGAATGGCAGCGCCTGGAGAACGACGTACTGATCCACACGGGGCTGACGCAGTACGACCTTGAGGAAATGGTACAAAGCTTCCGGGATATGGGGATTGCGGTCTACTGCAACTACTGATGCTGGCGCAGGAAATCCAGCATGGCCGGTAATTGCTCGCGGAACCGCGTATAACGGTGGTTACCGCCCTCATGGATGAGGCACCGGGTCTGCGCAAACCGCTCGCCGGCTTCCCGGTAGTCCAGCGTTTCATCGCCAGTCTCGAGCAGGACCATCAAACGCTCGGGGTGTGACAGCGTCCCCGGATCCATGGCCTCAAGCTGGCGCAGGTGCTGTTCCGTCACATGGAAGCGCTCGCCCGTGTAGAGATTGGTATGGTCCCCCAACAGCGTTTCCGTCTGACGGTACGGATAAGCCGCCGGGTTGATGAGCACGGCCGCCAGCCCATACCGCTCGGCCATTACCATGGCGAAGAAGCCACCCAGGGAACTGCCGATCAGTCCGGGCCCGGCCCCCGGTGTAGCCTCAATCAGGTCCGTCAGCTGCGCCTCAACCTCCTCAGGCGTGGTGGCCAGCTGGGGAATCAACCAGCGACCCTGGTAGCCGGTTTCGTACAACCACGCATCCAGCTCACCCGCTTTCTCGGAAGCGGGTGCGCTCCGGAAACCGTGCAGATAGATCAGGTCCGGGTCGTCAGTAGCCAATACTGTCAATCTCCAGTCCGTAGTCCTTATCAGCAATGCGCTCCACCCCGCTACGGATGCGCCCATCCGGATAAAGCACCAGCCAGCGGTACCCCGGCGGTGCCGAGTCCACCGCAAAGGACTCCGAATCCGGGAGAAACTGGAAGCAGGTGGAGGGCGACGCCAGCATGCGCCAGCCATTGGCCTGCTGGTCCAGGGACTGGTGGATATGCCCACAGAGCAGGCCCCGCACCTGAGAGTGGCGCGCCAGCACCTCAAAGAGCGCTTCGTGATCCTGCAGGCCGATGGTATTCATCCACTCAGCACCGATACGCACGGGGTGATGGTGAAGACAGACCAGGGCATGGTCATTGGGGTACTCCCTGAGGCACGCCTCCAGGTACGCCAGCTCCTGCTCGCCCAGGTGCCCGTGCACCTGCTCCGGTACCGAGGAATCCAGGAAGATCAACTGCCAGCCACGGCCTCGATACCGCCGTTCCGCGGACCGGGTGCCCGCGATGGTCCGGCTCATGGCCGCAAGGACATCATGGTTGCCAGCAAACCAGAAGACCGGCCCCTCAAAAAAGGCGGTCCGCTCCTGGAAGTGCTGATAGGAAGCGTCGCTGCCATCCTGGGAAATATCCCCAGTGGCGAGAACCAGATCCGGCTGCCCATAGTGCGCCCGCACATGCGACAGCACGGCATCCAGCGTGCGGCGGGTGTTCATCCCAAGCAGTCGCCCGTCCGGATCTCCCAACAGGTGGGGATCCGTGATCTGCAGCACATGCAGCGGGTCCGTGGCGGCATCCATGGTGGCTGTGAGCTCCCTTAAATCAATATGCCCTTCAATATAGCGAATTGACAGTCTGATTTCCCGCCGGATTCAGGGATCGTCATCACGCGTTCAGGATTCCATACTCCAGACCGAGTCCAGATCCGCCGCCTGGCCGAATTTCAGACAGAAATCCAGCCAGTCCGCAAGAAACAGGTTGATCTGCAGTTTCTCATCCGGCAGATGCATGCGGGCATTGGGATAGGGATTCACCGCCTGGATCCGCCCATGCCGGAAGCAGCTCACCACCTCCAGCATGGCCACGTCGTGGTAGGCGCGCACCGTCATCCGCGGGTTATTGAGCCAGCGCCCGTTGTTCGCCACCTGCTCCAGGTACCAGGTTTCGGTGAAACGCGCCTTCTCCAGCCGGCACAGGTGCACGTCACCCAGGTGGCGATCGCCATCGCGGAGCCGGAAGAACACGTCAGTGTCCGCGTCGCTACCGAGGCGCTCCAGGTGGCTGAGCCGATGGTAATTGGCCTCGCACACCGCCGCAAAGCGGGTCAGGTCCGGCACATACCGGTGCGCCATCAGCCGGCCCTCCATTCATACCGCAGCCGCTCCCGATTCAGGGCCAGCCACTGCAGGGCCATGATGGCCGGCGCATTCCAGATGCGGCCTGAACGCAATCCCGTCATCGCCGTCTCGAAGGCCAGCGGCTGTACGCGGATATCCTCGTTTTCATGCTCAAGGCCGTGGATACCGCCAGCGCCCTGCGCATCCACGCAGCCCGCGTAAAGATGCACAAGCTCGTTGGTACCGCCGGGGGAGGCCAGATAGTCGCAGATCCGCTCCACACGCCCGAGGCTCAGCCCCACTTCCTCCTGCGCTTCACGCCGGGCGGTGGTTTCGCCATCATCTCCACGCTCATTGATGCCAGCGACCACCTCCAGCAACCAGGGCGAGGCCTGGCGACCCAGGGCACCAGCACGGAACTGCTCCAGCAGCACCACCTCATCCCGCCAGGGATCATAGGGCAGCACACAGGTGCAGTTCCCGCGCCAGAAGATTTCACGGTGCATGGAGGGGCTCCAGCCACCACTGAAAAGCCGGTGGCGGAACCTCAGCCCACGCAGCTGGAAGAAGCCCTGATAGAGCACCTCATCGGATTCGAGGGTGACATCGTCATGGTTGAAGGTACTGTCCAGCTCTCCCATCAGGGCCTCACTGCGCTCATACTTCGTGGTACAGATCCCCTCCCTGCTCGCGGAACTCCGCGGACTTATCCGCCATTCCTTCCTGCAACGCAGCTTCCTCGGTCAGGCCATGCTCCCGCGCGTAGTCACGCACTTCCTGCGAGATTTTCATGGAGCAGAACTTGGGCCCGCACATGGAGCAGAAGTGCGCCACCTTCGCCGAATCCTTGGGCAGGGTTTCATCGTGATAGGCACGGGCCCGTTCCGGGTCCAGCCCGAGGTTGAACTGGTCTTCCCAGCGGAATTCGAAACGTGCCTTCGAAAGCGCGTCATCCCGCCGCTGGGCTCCGGGGTGGCCCTTGGCCAGGTCTGCCGCGTGCGCCGCAATCCGGTAGGCCATCAACCCTTCCTTAACATCCTCCCGGTTGGGCAGGCCCAGATGCTCTTTTGGCGTCACGTAGCAGAGCATGGCGCAACCATACCAGCCGATCATGGCGGCGCCAATCCCGGAGGTGATGTGATCATAGCCCGGCGCAATGTCGGTTGTCAGCGGTCCCAGTGTGTAGAAAGGGGCCTCGTCACAGCACGCCAGCTGGCGCTCCATGTTCTCCTGGATCAGGTGCATGGGCACATGGCCCGGGCCTTCGATCATGCACTGGACGTCATATTCCCAGGCAATCTTGGTCAGTTCCCCCAGTGTCTCCAGCTCGGCGAACTGGGAGCGGTCATTGGCATCCGCAATGGACCCCGGGCGCAAACCATCCCCCAGCGAAAAGGCCACGTCATAGGCCTTCATGATCTCGCAGATTTCCCGGAAGTGGGTATAAAGGAAGCTCTCTTCATGGCGCGCCAGACACCACTTGGCCATGATGGAGCCACCACGGGACACAATGCCGGTGGTCCGCTCCGCCGTCATGGGCACATGGTGGAGGCGCACCCCGGCATGGATGGTGAAATAATCCACGCCCTGCTCCGCCTGCTCGATCAGCGTATCCCGGAACAGTTCCCAGGTCAGGTCCTCGGCCACGCCATCCACTTTCTCCAGAGCCTGGTAGATGGGCACCGTCCCCACCGGAACCGGCGAATTACGCAGCAGCCACTCGCGGGTTTCGTGGATGTCCTTGCCGGTCGAGAGATCCATGATGGTATCCGCGCCCCAGCGGATCGCCCAGGTCAGCTTGCCCACCTCTTCCTCGATGGATGACGTCACGGCCGAGTTGCCGATATTGGCGTTAACCTTCACCAGAAAGTTGCGGCCAATGATCATCGGCTCGGATTCAGGGTGGTTGATGTTGTTCGGAATGATGGCGCGCCCCCGGGCCACTTCGTCGCGCACGAATTCGGCGCTAACGCCCTCACGGATGGCAATGAACTCCATCTCCGGTGTCACCGTGCCCTGGCGGGCGTAGTGCATCTGGCTGACGTTCCCCCCGTCACTGGCCACCCTGGGCTTGGGCGGGCGGCCGAAGCGGAAAGCATCCCGCCTGGGATCGCGCAGGCGCTGGCGTGTGGTTTCAGAGCTGAACTCAGGCAACTGTTGTGTATCACCCCGTTCCTCAATCCAGCTGGCGCGCAACGGCGTCAGCCCCTGGCGCAGATCAATGATGGTTTCCGGGTCCGTATAGGGGCCGGACGTGTCATACACCTGTACCGGGTCATTGGGCTGCGGCCCCTCGGCCGTATCGGTCGGGCTGAGCTGGATCTCACGCATGGGAACACGCAGGTCCGGACGGCTGCCCGACACGTACACCTTGCGCGATGCCGGCAACTGGTCAATGGTCGCGTCGTTAACGCGCTCGTTCTCGCTCAGAAGCTGATCGGATGGGCTCATGGATGGTTCTCCTCCGTTGGTGGTTGAACGGACGGGAGAACGCAGAAGCAGATCTGTTAGGAAAGATTCACGCGTTACACCAGTGGCACGCTTGTCTCGATCCCTACGCCGGTGCTAACCGGATCAGGTCTGCGGGTTCTGCATTCGCAATCTCAGCCGGCGCGGCGGCACAAGCCGCCCCGTCTCCGGCACCCCGTCAAGACAGTCCATTCGAGTCTAGAGATTGCCCGGCAACTTGTCCATAATGGTGACCGCCGGTCACGACCCACCCTGATCAACGCTTGAGGGAACCAATGAAAGCGCGCGCTCTTCCAGTACTGATGGCGGCCCTGCTGCTCCCCACAACCCATGCCTATGGCGAAGGGCTGATGGACGTCTACCAACAGGCCCTGTCGTACGATTCAGACCTGGCCGCCGCCCGGGCCGCCCGGCAGGCCAGGGAAGCGGCCGTGGATGAGTCCAGGGCCCCGCTGCTGCCCCAGCTGGACGCCTCTGCCCAATCCACCTATACCGAAGTCAACACCGTGGATGGGGACGTCACCAGTCACCAGTACGGCCTGGAGCTCAATCAGCCCCTGTTCCGGGCCAATGCCTGGTACGGCTTCCAGGCCAGCCAGAAGCAGAGCGAGGTGGCAGCCGCGGAGCTGTCACGCGCCGAGCAGGGCCTGATGCTCAAGGTTGCGGAACAATACTTCAACGTCCTTCGCGCCAAGGACGAACTGGACACCGCCCAGGCTCAGGAGGCAGCGCTCCGGCGCCAGTGGGAACAGGCCAAGGAACGCTATGACGTGGGGCTTGTGGCCACCACCGAGGTGGAAGAAGCCCGTGCCGGCTACGACGCCAGCCGCTCCCAGCGCATCGCCGCCAAGAGCCAGCTGGACATTGAACGTGAAAGCCTGGCAAGGCTGACCGGCCAGTTCCCGGACTCACTGGAACGCCTGGAGACCGACTTCCCCATCACCAGCCCGGATCCAGACAGCCCCAAGGCCTGGGCCCAGACCGCACTGGAGCAGAACTGGGAACTCAAGGCGCAGCAGCTCACCGTGGAAGCCACCCGCGAGAAACTCAGCGCGGCGCGCTCCGAGCATCTGCCCACGCTGGACCTGTTCGCCAAGGTCCAGCGCCAGCATCAGGACACCAACTTTGATCTCCCGGCCGCCGGTGGCGCGCCCGGAGGCGGCGCGCCACCCCGGCCCACTAACCCGATGGAAGACTACCCCCGGACTGACACCACCGTGGGTCTGTCCCTGAACATTCCGCTGTACAGCGGCGGCGGCACCCAGGCCGGCGTCCGGCGGGTGCGCTCAGAGACGGACAAGGCGCAACGGGAGCTGGATACCGTCCGGCGCAACGTGCGGCTGGATGCCCGCTCCCTGTTCCGCCGCATCACCACCAACATCCAGACCATCGACGCCCAGCGCCAGACCATTGTTTCCAGCCGCAGCGCGCTCGAAGCCACCCGGGCGGGCTATGACGTGGGCACCCGGAATATTGTGGAAGTACTGGACGCGGAACAGAACTACTACGTGGCCCTTCGGGATTACGCCAATGCCCGCTACGACTATGTGCTCAACACGCTGCGCCTGAAGCAGGTCGCCGGCACCCTGAGCCCGCAGAACCTGCAGCGCCTCGACCGCTGGTTAAGCGTCACCGCCCCCGGCATTGAACGCCTGGCGCGCCAGGTTACCCGGGAGGAGCAGGCAGACGGGAACTGATCCCCTCCACCAGGCGCGTTACCGCCCCCTGGTTGGCATCCACAACGGCCCGGGCCCGCTTCCCGAGTGACGCCCGGACCGACGCATCGCGCGCCAGTTCCTCAAGCGTACCGGCCAGAGCATCGACACTGTCGACAAAACGCACAGCCTGCTCATCAGCAAGGTGCTCAAAAATACTGGCAAAATTGAACACATGCGGGCCGGTCAGAACGGGCAACGACCAGGCAGCCGCCTCCAGCGGGTTGTGGCCCCCACGCTCAATGAATGAACCGCCAATAAAGGCGAGGTCCGCACAGCCGAACAGCATCAGCAGCTCACCCATGGTATCCGCCAGATAGACCTGCGCAGCCGCCGGGTCGTCACCCGCCGCGCGACGTGCCACGGTCAGCCCCTTGTCCGCGATAAGCCGGGCCACCGCCCCGAAGCGTTCGGGGTGGCGTGGCACCAGGACGAGCAGGGCCTCCGGATCACGCGCCAGAAGGCGCTGGTGTGCGTCCAGCAACGGGCCATCCTCGCCCTCGTGGGTGCTCGCGGCGATCCAGACCAGACGATTCTCTCCAAAGGCAGACCGCTGGGCCGCAGCCTCGCCGCAAACGGCCTCCGGAATGCTCACGTCGTACTTGATGGAGCCCGTTACCGTCACCCGCGCCCGTTTCGCCCCCAGCGCCACAAACCGGCGCGCGTCCGGTTCCGCCTGGGCGGCAATCCAGTCCAGTTCATCAAAGGCCGGGAGTGACAGAGGCGCCACCCGTGCATAGCCGGCGGCGGACTTTTCCGAAAGCCGGGCATTGGCCAGGATAACCGGCACCTGCCGGTGCGCGCAGCCATGAACAAGGTTCGGCCAGACCTCCGTTTCCATGATCACCAGAATGGCTGGTTCTATCCGGCGCAGGAAGCGGTTCACCATGTGCGGCAGATCGTACGGAATATAGCGGTGAGCCACCTGATCACCAAACACCTCCCGCACCCGGTCCGCCCCGGTGGGGGTCATGGTGGTGATCAATACGGACCGCTCCGGGAACTGCGCCATCAAGCGCCGGACCATGGGCACCGCGGCCAGGACCTCGCCAACTGATGCTGCGTGAATCCAGAGCGGCCTATCCCCTACTGACTCCGTCCTTCCAAAACGCTGGCGCAAGGTGCCCCGGTACCCCGGCTCGCGCAACGCGCGGCCACCGAAATACGCCAGCACCACAGGCAAAGCCAGGAATAAGCACAGCGAGTACAGCCATCGAGCCATTGCAGGCATCATCCCCCGAGTGGTGAGCGTATTCGTGACCGGCCCGCTCAGCCGGCCAGTGTCAGCCAATCCCGGTTGCGTTCCCGCTTGCCCTCCACGGCATCAAAGTACATCTGCTGGAACTGTTCCGTGATGGGGCCGCGGCTGCCCTTGCCAATGGTACGATTGTCCAGTTCGCGGATGGGCAGCACCTCGGCGGCAGTGCCCGTAAAGAACGCTTCATCCGCGATGTAGATCTCGTCCCGCGTGATCCGGCGCTCCCGGACCGGGATATCCAGCTCGCGGGCAAACTCGAGGATGCTCCGGCGGGTAATGCCATCCAGGCAGGAGGTCAGCTCCGGCGTGTGCAGCTCACCATTGATCACGATGAACAGGTTCTCACCAGTGCCCTCGGCCACATAGCCCTCATTGTCCAGCAACAGGGCTTCGTCGTACCCGCAGGTCATGGCCTCATTCAGGGCCAGCATGGAGTTCATGTAGTTGCCATTGGCCTTGGCCTTACACATCGTGATGTTCACATGATGGCGGGTATAGGAGGAGGTGCGGATACGGATGCCCTGCTCGCGCGCCTCGGGCGCCATGTAGGACGGCCACTCCCAGGCGGCAATCATGACGTGCACCTTCAGGTTATCCGCGCGCAGCCCCATGCCCTCGGAACCGAGAAACACCATGGGCCGGATGTAGGCGGAGGCCAGGCCGTTCTCGCGCACCACCAGCCGTTGTGCCTCGTTGAGGGTCTCCTCATCGTAGGGCATGGCCATGTTGAGGATGTGCGCGGAGTTGAACAGGCGCCGGGTGTGATCCTGGAGACGGAAAATCGCCGGCCCTTCCCCAGTGCTGTACGCCCGCACCCCCTCGAAACACCCCATGCCGTAATGCAGCGTATGGGTCAGCACATGCACCTTGGCGTCACGCCAGGGCACCAGTTCCCCATCAAGCCAGATAAGACCATCACGATCCGCCATCGACATTGCCGCCAACTCCTCTTCTCTGCTGTCTGTTCAGTCCGGCGTAGCGCCAAGCACCCGATTCTAGCAGCAAACCCACCCTGGGTGAGAATCTGTACCCGCGCCCCGGTCCACCTGATACAATCCAGTTCTCATATTCTTCCCCATCTCCAACGCACAACCGCCGCCCTATGCATGACGAAGCCGATATACTGGACTCAGCCCTGAACACCAGCTTTGATTTCGTGACCCTGGAACGGGGTGACGACTATTTTGCCCAAGGGCGCGTTACGGGCCTCAAGCGGGCGCTGGAGGGGTTTAACCTGCTGCGTTTTGACGCCACGGTTCGCGGCAGTGGCGCCAAGCAGTATCAATGCACCGCCATCATCGACCGAGGCCATCCGGAGCGGATGCGCAGCCTCTGCAGCTGCCCTGTTGAAGTCAGCTGCAAGCACACCGCCGCCATGCTGATGCAGGCCCTGCAGCTGAGCGAGCAGCATTCGCACATCCAGAACCAGATCGGCAGTGCGGACCTTCAGCTCCAGGCCTGGCTGGGCCAACTCCACCAGTACCAGGCCAGAAGCCGCGCCAGCACCCCGCCCGACCGGCTGGCCTATGTGCTCAGCCCCGCCCCCGGGGGCATGGGCGTGAGCGTTGAGGTGTACAAAGGCAGCCGCCGCAAGGACGGCACCTTCGGGAGCAGTATCCAGCACAACAGCACCTGGGCCAAGACCTCGCTGGGTGAAGACCGGCCCCGTTACATCCAACCGGAAGACGTGGACACCATCGGCTGGCTCCGCAACCTGCTGGACCAGAGACACTACGCCCTGCAACCTAAGGGCCGCACGGGCTACCACTTCCTTCAGAGCGCCCTGGCAACGCAACGCCTGTTCTGGCAGCACACGGGCGCCCCCCTGGGGTCCGGCCCCGCGTTGGACGGGCACATCGAATGGCATCAGAACGACGATGCAACCCTGTACCCAAAGCTGACCACCGAATCCGGCGCTGTACGCTACATTCCCACGGAACCCGCGCTGTACCTGGACGAAGCCCAGGGCGTCATCGGCCCCCTTGAAATGCCCGGTGACGCCACCGCCGCCGGCCTGCTGCTTGAGGCCCCAGCACTGACCCTTGAGCAGGTTCAGGAGCACCTGCCAGACATCGAGCCGCTTCTGAGCGAATGCCAAGCGCCCACGCCCCCAGCCATTGACTCACTGGAGGTCATCTCGGAATCCCCCCAACCCGCCCTGACGCTCGCGCAGATACCGCCAGAACAAAGCGGGGCCTCCCAGACCACCCCGCTCATCCGCGTCAGTTTCCGCTATGGCGGGTTCGACATCCCATGGCACCTGCAACAGAACCCGGTTCACACCGAGCACACCGACGCCTCACCGGTGGTGATCCACCGCCAGCTGGAAGCGGAAGACGCCTGGATGCAGCAGGTCCGCAGCTATCCGCCGCTGGAAGCCTATGGCCCCGACGGACTGTTCACCCTCAGCCGGCACCGTGACTGGCTCGACCTGCTTGCCTGGCATGTGCCCAAGCTGGAACGCGCTGGCTGGAAGATCATCATGGACGAGAACCTGGACGTGCCGGTGGTCGAGCCGCAGCAGTGGTACGGGCAGGCGGAAGCCGACACCGAAGCGGGCTGGTTCAACCTGGAGCTGGGCATCGTCCACGAGGACCAGACCATCAACCTGGTGCCCCTGCTGCTGCAGGGACTGGACCACCTGCGCGACGAGATGGACACCACCGAGAACGGCGAGCTGAGCCTCCCCAGCCACCTGTGGCTGCACGATGACCAGTCACTGCTGCGCATTCCCTCGGAACGCGTCAAGCCGCTGCTGCAGGTCACCCTTGAACTCTACCGCGACCGCAATGCCCGCGAGGGCCAGCTGCGGCTCTCGCGCATGGAAGCCGCCCGGGTCATGGGTGAATCCGAGGCTGAATGGCGCTCCGAGCACAACCTCGGCAACCTCGCCCGGGAGCTGGCAGACTTTGAGCAACTGCCCAACACCCAGGTGCCCGAGGGCTTCCACGCCACACTGCGGGACTACCAGCAACAGGGCCTGGACTGGCTGCAGTTCCTCCACCGGGCCGGGCTGGGCGGCATCCTTGCCGACGACATGGGCCTGGGCAAGACCCTGCAGACCCTGGCGCACCTGCACACGCTCAAGCAGGCCGGGCAGCTCACCGCCCCCGCACTGGTCATCTGCCCCACCAGTGTTCTGCCCAACTGGCGCCACGAAGCCCAGCGTTTCACCCCGGCGCTGCAGGTGCTCACCTTCCACGGGCCACAACGCCATAACCAGCTCGAGGTGCTGCCCGAGGCGGACCTGATCCTGAGCACCTACCCCTTGCTGACGCGTGACCGCGAGCACCTGACCAACACCCAGTGGGCAATCGTCATCCTGGATGAGGCCCAGAAGCTCAAGAACCCCAATGCCGCCACCACCCAGGTCGCCATGGCCCTGCCCGCCCAGCAGACCATCGCCCTCACCGGCACCCCCATGGAAAACCACCTGGAAGAACTCTAGTCCCTGTTCGGGCTGGTTGCGCCCGGTTACCTGGGGGACCGCTCCCAGTTCCGCGAGACCTTCCGCACCCCCATCGAAAAACACAACGACACGGAACGCCACCAGGCACTGCAACGCCGCATCCGCCCCTTCATCCTGAGGCGGACCAAGGAAGAGGTCACACCGGAACTGCCGGAAAAAACCGAAATCACGCGCACCATTACACTGACCGGCGCCCAGCGTGACCTGTATGAAACCGTGCGCGCCAGCATGGACCAGAAAGTGCGCCAGCTGATGAAGGAAAAAGGCGTGGGCCGCAGCCAGATCGAAATCCTGGAAGCCCTGCTCAAGCTCCGCCAGGCCTGCTGCCACCCCGCCCTTGTGAAGAACAGCGCCAGCAAGCGCCAGAACTCCGCCAAGCTGGACTACCTGATGGAGATGCTGCCGGCGCTGCTCGAAGAAGGCCGGCGCATTCTCATCTTCTCCCAGTTCACGAGCATGCTGGAGCTGATCCAGGCGGAGCTGCGGTCGCGCCACCTGGATTACGCCCTGCTCACCGGCGACACCCGGGACCGGGACACCCCCATCAGCCGCTTCCAGAACGGCGAGGTCCCCATCTTCCTCATCAGCCTGCGCGCCGGCGGTGTGGGCCTCAACCTTACCGCCGCCGACTGCGTCATCCACTATGACCCCTGGTGGAACCCCGCCGTGGAAGACCAGGCCACGGACCGCGCCTGGCGCATCGGCCAGGACAAGCCGGTCATGGTCTACCGCCTTGTGTGCGAAGGCACCGTGGAGGAACGCATGGAAGCCATCAAAGCCGACAAGGCCGCGCTGGCGGAATCCGTTTACGGTGAAGGCGGCAGCTTCTCAAGCTCGCTCACCGCGGAGGACGTCCAGGTTCTGTTCCAGCCCATCGGCGCGTGACATAATGCGCCCATGGACCACGAGACTGAACAGCAGCCAGGGCATTGCTCGCTCCATATCGCAGAGGCAGCCGACCTGAGCTGACCCCAGCCACCTCCGCGGCTCCAGATTCCCCCAAGAGATGAAGAAGTTCTCAGACGCTACCGAACACATTTGCTCTCATAGGACCCCTTGCTATAATCCAGTGTTCAGGCACTGAACGCGCCACGGAAGCGCGCCCATTATCGGCAACGGGGGGATACGCCCCGGGGCGGTAGCGTGCCCGAGTGGCAGGCACGAGGAGCAAGGATGCGCTTTGATAGCCCTACCCTATTGCTCCTTACCTAAAAAGCTGAACAGGCCTACTCCAATGTACGCCATCGAGTTTGAAACCGAGATCAAAAACGGCACCGTCAAAATCCCAGACCAATATGAGCGTTTAAAGAACGGCCATGCGCGAATCGTTGTCCTGATGGAAGAAGAACCGGAGGCCCCAACCCCAATCAGCTTCAAGAAAGGGAAAATCAACGCCTTCAAGGATCAGGACGGCGTAGCGGTACAAAGGGAGCTTCGGGATGAATGGTGAATACCTGCTCGACACCAACATCATCATCTATGCCATCAACCAGGAGCTTACGCTTACAGAAGGCCGCTATTCGATTTCCGTCATTACTGAAATGGAACTTCTATCTTACCCCGGGCTCTCCAGCACAGAAGCATAGACCCTTACAGACTACCTCCATCAAATGACGATCTTTCCATTGGATGACCGGATCAAGCAGCGTGCCATCGAAATTCGGAGAGCAACGGCGCTGACGCATGACAAATGCCTTGTCTCCAATGACACCAAGCTAACCTACAGCCATCCCGGCAATACTATGTCGCTTGAGGACCTGGCGGGTTAAAGGACATTGCGTCTAAACCCAATGCTCTCAGACGAACAACACTACCAACTGCTCAAAGCCCTGGCGGACAACCCCAACCTCTCCCAGCGCCAGCTCGCCACCGAGCTCGGCTACAGCCTGGGCAAGCTCAACTATTGCCTGAAGGCCCTCAAGGAGAAGGGGTGGATCAAGGCGGAAAACTTCCGCAACAGCCAGAACAAGAGCGCGTACCTGTACAAGCTCACACCAGCAGGCGTGACGGAAAAAGCGCGGGTCACAAGGCGGTTCCTCCAACGCAAACTGGAGGAACACGAACGGATCGAACAGGAAATCGAGGCCCTCAAACAGGAAGTAGCGGCCCAAGCCACCCAAACCTGAGATGCACACTGTGACCCCAACCATCGCCATTATCGGCCTCGGCTATGTCGGTCTCCCCCTGGCCGTGGAATTCGCCAAGCACTACGCCACCGTAGGCTTCGACATCGACCCCGAACGGGTTGACCAGCTCAAAGACGGCATCGACCGCACCCGGGAAGTCACCTCCGAGGAAGTGGCCGAGGCCGAAAACATCCAGTACAGCTGCGAACCGGCCGATCTGGGTGAGGCCACAGTCTTCATCGTCACCGTCCCCACGCCCATCGATGCGTTCAAGACCCCGGATCTAACACCCCTGCGGGCCGCCTCAAAGACCGTGGGGCGGGCGCTGAAACGTGGCGACACCGTGGTTTTTGAGTCCACCGTCTACCCCAGCGCCACCGAAGAGGCCTGCGTTCCCCTGCTGGAAGCCGAAAGCGGGCTGGTCTTCAACCGGGATTTCACCGTCGGCTACAGCCCCGAGCGCATCAACCCCGGCGACAAGCAGCACCGTCTGCCTACGATTCCCAAGGTCACCTCCGGCTCCACGCCAGAGGCGGCCGAGTTCATTGACGAGCTCTACGCCAGCATCATCACCGCCGGCACCCACAAGGCCGCCTCCATCCAGGTGGCCGAAGCGGCCAAGGTCATTGAAAACACCCAGCGGGATGTGAACATCGCCCTGGTCAACGAACTGGCGCTGATCTTCCAGAAGCTGGGCATCGACACCCAGCAGGTTCTGGAAGCAGCCGGCACCAAATGGAACTTTCTGCCGTTCCGCCCCGGGCTGGTCGGCGGCCACTGCATTGGCGTGGACCCGTACTACCTCACCCACAAGGCCCAGGCCATTGGCCATCACCCGGAGATGATCCTCTCGGGACGGCGCATCAACGATTCCATGGGCCCGCATGTGGCGGACACCGTCATCAAACACATGACCCGCAACCGCATCCAAGTGGTGGATTCACGGGTACTCATCATGGGCCTGACCTTCAAGGAAAACTGCCCGGACATCCGCAACACCCGGGTCGTTGATGTGGTGCGCGAGTTCGAAGGCTTCCACGCCAACGTCGATGTCTGGGATCCCTGGGCCGATGCGCAGGAAGTCCGCGACGAATACGGCCTCAACCTCATCCAGGCGCCCAATAAGGGCGAATACGACGCCATTATCCTCACCGTCGCCCACGATGATTTCCTGGGCGAAGGCGTTGATAATCTACGAACGCTCGGCAAGCCCAACCATATCCTGTTTGACGTGAAATACGCGCTGCCGAAAGAAGCCGTCGACGCTCGCTTGTAATCTAAAACGTCCAGCCGCAAAACCAGAGCCAAAAACGCTCCGAGGTGACATAGATGCAAGCTGATGACACTTTTCGTGGTGCGATGAACGCCGGCACCTTCTTCGCGAAGAATTGGAAGAGCGCCACCCTATAGTTAAACCCCAAACTCGAAGTCAGTAATCTCAACATGAAAATCCTTGTCACTGGCGGCGCCGGCTTTATCGGCTCCGCCGTCATCCGCCACATCATCCGCAACACCAACGATGAAGTGGTCAACCTCGACAAACTCACCTACGCCGGTAATCTTGAAAGTCTGGCGGAAGTTGCAGATAGCAACCGCTACGACTTTGAACAGGTGGATATTTGCAACCGCGCCGAGGTCGAGCGCGTCCTAGCCCAACACCAGCCAGACGCCATCATGCACCTCGCCGCTGAAAGCCACGTAGACCGCTCCATAGACGGCCCTGCGGCCTTTATCGAAACCAACATGGTCGGCACCTACACCCTGCTGGAGGCAGCCCGCCAGTACTGGCAAACCATGGATGCCGAGCAGCGCGAGAACTTCCGCTTCCACCACATCAGCACAGACGAAGTCTTCGGCGATCTCCCGCATCCGAACGAAACCCCTGATGCAGAAAAATACCTATTCACCGAATCCACCGCCTACACACCAAGCAGTCCCTACAGTGCCAGCAAAGCCAGCTCAGACCATCTCATGCGAGCCTGGCAGCGCACCTATGGCCTGCCGGCACTGATCACCAACTGCTCCAACAATTACGGCCCCTACCACTTCCCGGAGAAACTGGTCCCTCTGATCATTCTCAACGCCCTGGAAGGCAAGTCACTCCCCGTTTACGGCAAGGGGGATCAGATCCGTGACTGGCTCTACGTGGAAGACCATGCCCGAGCCCTTCACAAGGTTGTTGCCGAGGGTGAACCGGGGGAGACGTACAACATCGGCGGCCACAACGAAAAGCAGAACATCGAGGTGGCTCAAACAATCTGCGACATCCTTCAGGAACTGCGCCCGCAGAACAAAAGCTACCGGGAACTCATAACCCATGTTCAGGACCGCCCCGGCCACGATAGGCGTTACGCCATCGACGCAAGCAAGATCCAGAGAGAGCTGGGCTGGGCGCCGGA
Organism: Halomonadaceae bacterium KBTZ08; assembly: GCA_048013405.1. GTDB lineage: Bacteria > Pseudomonadota > Gammaproteobacteria > Pseudomonadales > Oleiphilaceae > Halospina. Next base: position 3,063,721 of record CP182108.1, on the reverse strand, counting down.
AGAAACCTTCGAGAGCGGTATCCGAAAAACCGTGGAGTGGTATCTCAACAACCTGGACTGGTGCCAGCGGGTGCAGGATGGAAGTTACCAGCGCGAAAGACTCGGTGCAGGAAACTGAATGAATATTCTACTATTGGGTAAAACCGGCCAGGTCGGCTTCGAACTCCATCGTACTCTCTTTCCTTTGGGGGCGATCATCGCGCCCTCAAGAACAGAGCTGGACTTGATGGACGAACAGGCCGTAAACGCATACCTGGTCAACACACAACCGGATCTGATCGTAAACGCCGCTGCCTGGACCGCGGTCGACGCTGCCGAAGAGCAGACTGCAGAAGCTGAACGGCTCAATGCAGGCCTGCCGGCCCAACTCGCGGCCTACGCCAAGGCCCATCAGATTCGCCTCGTCCACTACAGCAGTGAGTACGTCTACCCTGGAACCGGTGAGGCTCCATGGCAGGAAGACAACTCAACCGGCCCAATCAGCCACTACGGCAAAACCAAACTCGCCGGTGACCAGGCGGTTGAACAAAGCGGCGCAGCTTACCTCATCCTGCGCACCAGCTGGGTCTACAGCGCTCGCGGCAACAACTTTATGAAAACAATGCTGCGCCTGGCCCGCAGCAAAACCGAACTTAAGATAGTGGCAGACCAGATTGGTGCCCCTACTCCCGCGCGGCTGATCGCTCAGATCACCACCCTGGCTCTCCATGACCAATTGGAAAACGGTCTATACCACCTGACCCCGAAGGGCGAAACCAGCTGGTACGGTTTTGCCAGAGAGATTTTTGAGTATGCGGGACGGGCAGGCGAAGAACTAACCATAGCCAATAAAAACGTCCACCCCATACCAACCAGCGAATACCCGACACCAGCGCAACGCCCCCTGAATTCCAGGATGGACACCACCAAGCTGGGACAGGCCCTCAACATCGAGCTTCCTGACTGGCAAAGCCAGCTGGCACTTACCCTGGACGAGTATCTGGAGAAAGCATGAAAGGCATCATCCTCGCCGGCGGCTCCGGCACCCGCCTCTACCCAATCACCAGAGGCATTTCCAAACAGCTCCTGCCGGTTTACGACAAACCCATGATCTACTACCCGCTTTCCGTCCTCATGCTCGCCGGAATTCGGGACATCCTCATCATTACCACCCCCGAAGATCAGGAAGGCTTCCAGCGCCTGCTTGGGGACGGCAACCAGTGGGGTATAAGCCTGAGCTACGCCACTCAGCCTAGCCCTGATGGCTTGGCACAGGCATTCATCATCGGTGAAGAGTTTATTGGGGATGACAACGTATGCCTGGTACTGGGAGATAACATCTACTACGGCCAGGGCCTTAGCAAACTCCTCCAAACCGCCGCCGCCCGGGACACGGGTGCCACCATATTTGGTTATCAAGTCAACGATCCGCAACGCTTCGGTGTAGTAGAGTTTGACAGCAATAAACGCGCTATCTCCATTGAGGAAAAGCCAAGCAATCCCAGATCCGATTACGCAGTCACGGGGCTCTATTTCTACGATAACGACGTTGTGGAAATCGCCAAATCAGTCACACCTTCCGAACGCGGTGAACTCGAAATTACAGCAGTCAACCAGGCCTACCTAGACCGGGGGGACTTGAACGTAGAACTGCTGGGCCGCGGCTTTGCCTGGCTGGACACCGGCACTTTCGACTCTCTCCATGACGCCGCCGGCTTTATCGAAACCCTTGAAAAACGCCAAGGCCTGAAAATCGCCTGCCTGGAGGAGGTAGCCTATCGAATGGGCTTCATTGGGAGGCAGCAACTACTAGCCGAAGCGGAAAACCTGAAAAAGAATAGCTACGGTGCCTACCTGAAAAAACTTGCCGAGACGACCACATAACTTATCCCTATGAAAATCACCTCAACCCGCATCCCAGATGTAAAAATCCTGGAGCCCAGAGTTTTTGAAGACGAACGTGGCTTCTTTTATGAAAGCTACAATCAGAAAGTGTTCGATGAAGCAGTGGGTCATCCCGTCACCTTTGTTCAGGACAACCACAGCCGCTCAGTGAAGGGCACCCTTCGTGGCCTGCATTACCAGCTGCCGCCTCATCCACAAGGTAAACTGGTCCGAGTAACAGTGGGAGAAGTATTCGACGTGGCTGTTGATATCCGAAAGAGTTCACCAACCTTCGGACATTGGGTAGGCGAAACTCTTTCCGCGAATAATCGGCGCCAGCTATGGATTCCGCCGGGGTTTGCCCATGGTTTTCTAGTAACAAGCGAAATAGCTGAATTTCAGTATAAATGTACTGACTTCTACGCTCCCGACTGTGAGGCCAGCATACGTTGGGACGATGTCGAGTTACGCATAAAATGGCCCAAGAATAACGAACTACTGATTTCGCCAAAAGATCAAAATTCTCCGATTTTTCGCGCTGCAAAGTACTTCGATTGAAAATTAAAACACTTAAACGTTTTGCCCTAGCACACCAAGGCACAAATTTGCGCCACCAACTGATTCGTGGCGCCTTAGGGGTTGGTGGGCTTAAGGTACTCTCACTGTCACTCACACTTGTGGCTTCTATTTTACTTGCTCGGGGACTTGGACCCGAGGGGTATGGGCAATTCGCCTTTATCATGGCAATGGTAACATTTCTCTCATTGCCAGTTGGCCCAGGGGTTGCACAACTGGTTACCAGGGAAGTGGCACGTTACCACCATGATTCAAGCTGGGGGCTATTCCGCGGGTTACTACGCAGAGCCCATCAATGGACCATGATAGGCTCTATATCCATAATAACTATTATTGTTTTTATAGTATTTATTAACTCCAACCCCACCCCGACTGGCCGCTGGGCATTATTGGCTATTGGTATATTGATGATCCCATTAATGGGCCTCAATGCAGTACGAACTGGTACTCTTCGCGGATTACGCTACACATTTCATGCTCAAATTCCAGAGTTTTTCGTACGCCCCGCCACCCACTTATTTCTTGTTTGTTTATTGTTAATGCTAGATGCCTTAACACCTACTTCTGCCTTGAGCACTCAAATTGTCGGAATGGCCTTAGCCTTTATTGTAGGCGCCGTTATACTGCACCGATATCAGCCTACATGCCTCAAGCACACAGAACCGACATATGACCACCGCGAATGGGGACGTGCTCTGTTGCCCTTCACGCTATTAACTGCAGTCAGCACGATGAATAGCCAAATTGGAATCATTATAATTGGGTGGCTGGGCACAGACGAGGAAACAGCGATACTTCAAATTGCCCAACGTGGCTCTATGCTTGTCATGCTCTCACTGACCATCATTAATCCTGTTATTGCCCCCTATATCACCCGAGCACACCAAGATAGAGACCACGAAAAACTACAGAAGCTTTCCCGTAAATCTGCCCGAGCTGCATTATTTATTTCATTACCTATCGCATTGCCTCTTATTTTTCTCGGCGAACCTATAGTCAGAATAATATATGGTGAGGTCTATTCCGAACTGACTGTCTGGCCTCTAGCGATACTTTCCTTTGGACAGTTGTTTAATGTCGCATTTGGCTCAGTAGGTATCTTTCTTACAATGACTGGCTTTGAGCGTCATACTTTAGAGGGACAATCTTTGGCCTTAGCATTTAACATGCTAGTCGCATTTGCTCTTATTCCTAAATTTGGTGCAATTGGTGCAGCCACTGCGGGGACCGTCGGGCTGATGGTTTGGAATACAGTACTTGCAATTAGATTTTTTCAACACCTAAGACTACGACCATCTGCTTTCTGAAGGTTTCCCGATGATTATTAATGATACAAATAAGCTTGCATTTCTACATATTCCAAAATGCGCTGGGACCTCTGTCAGGAACTCTCTAGCCCACCTTGATGAACGTGAAGGTTTGTATACAGGTCGCGTAGCATGGCATTCAGAACTAGGCTTTCTAGACTACGTTCACATCCCGCTTTTCACTTTACACGACTACTTCTTTTTCGAGTACAAAAAAATAGCGGAATATTGGTCCTTATCTGTCATAAGAGATCCTTTCGAGAGATTTCCTTCATCTCTCACTCAACATTTGAAAATGTATGGAGAAAAGCCCATACAAAAACTAACTCAAAAAGGCATCATGCTTGAAATTGATAAGGCTATAGATTATCTCTCAAAGTCCCCACAGCACAATCACCAGCTTCCTGCTGAATACATTCATTTCCAAAAACAGTCAGATTATGTGTACCTTAACGACAAACCGATAATCGAAAGCATTTATACAGTTAACGAGTTAAACAAACTAATTGCTGACATCAACAACTACACGGACAATGACGTCAATCTTGATCGATCTGAGAACACTCAAGATAACCAGGGAGTGATTCACCGCTCCATCGCAACGCAGTTCCTTATTGAAACCACCCGGCCTTTAACTCGACTTTTTAGCAAATCCTTGAGCACCTCAACCAAGAAAAAAGTTCGCTCTTTTATATACGTTGCCCGAGACGAACGACTAAACTCTCTTTTTTCCAGCAATCATGTAAAAGACTTCGTCCGCGATTACTATAAAAAAGACATTGAGCTCTGGGAAAATACAATAAAAACAAACTCTAGCCATAGAGAGTAAGGGGCAGCCATGAAAATATCAATTGCCATGGCCACTTACAACGGCGCCCAACATCTCAACGAGCAACTCAATAGCTTCTTACTTCAAAAACGGCTACCTGATGAAGTCATAATTACAGATGATGGATCATGTGACAAGACCGAAGAAATCGTTAAAAGTTTCTCTAAGCGAGCTCCATTTAATGTTTTCTTTAGTCAAAACACAGAAAATCTAGGTTATTGCGGAAATTTCAACCAAGCGCTATCAAAAACGACGGGCGACTTAATTTTTCTTAGCGATCAGGATGATTTCTGGTATGCGGAAAAAATAGAATACATAGAAAAAACCGCAGCCCAAAACCCAAATTCGCTAATGATAATGAATGATGCTCAGATCACTGATGAAAACCTAAATGATGTGGGAATAACAAAAATCCAACAACTCGTCTCGGGCGGCTATAGCATGGATAATTTCGTCATGGGGTGTTGCTGTGCCCTGCGACGTGAACTATTAGATCTTTGCCTTCCGATCCCCGATGAGTTTAAAGCCCACGACGACTGGTTGGTATATTTTGCGAATGGGCTTAACGCAAACACCGTCGAAGAAAAAGTTTTGCAGTCTTACCGTCGGCACGATCACAATGAATCTCAATTTATAGCAAATAGAAAAACTTCAATTTCAAAAACAGACGTTTTATTTCAAAACATAAAGGTTGCATTTGACAAAAATCGAGAAGCGCGAGACAGGCAAGAATTAAATCAATTAATACATCTTAGATCAGGCATCCAGCGAGCCCTTTCCAAAGAAAAAAAAGAACACTCACAAAAATTAAAAGAAATGTTAAACAATACTGAAAGAAAAATAGTTACCTCAGAAGAGCGCTCAAAGATAAGGAAGCTACCATTTTATTTCAGAATCTTTCGAATAAACAAACTCATTTTAAATGGCTCATATAGAATAAGTAATGGAGCAAAGAGTATTTTTCGGGACCTAGTTGGTTAAATATCAATACCAATATCATTCCCACTGACTTTAGATGAGTTATCTCCCTTGTCCTCATCTCGAAAGTCACGATCACCTTATACACGGACTACTATGCACGCAGTCATCCTTTCCGGGGGTTCCGGAACCCGCCTGTGGCCGCTCTCCCGAGAGGCTTACCCCAAACAGTTCCTAGCGTTGAATACGCACGAGTCCCTGCTTGATGCAACCCTGCAGCGTGCCTGCGCGGTGCCCGGGTGTTCAAGTCTTTCCGTCATCACCAATGAGGCGCACCGCTTCATCGTGGCGGCACACCTGCAGCGTTACGGCGAGCCTGCTGAGAAGGGGCGTATCCTGCTTGAGCCGGTGGGGCGTAATACGGCACCGGCTATAGCACTGGCTGCCCTGAAGATTCAGGAGGTGGACCCGGATGGGACAATGCTGGTGTTGCCTTCCGACCACATAGTCCGCGACACGGAAGCGTTCGTGACTGCCGTCCAGTCGGGTGAGGCGGCCGCCCGGTGTGGGCATCTGGTGACGTTTGGCGTGGTGCCGGACAGTGCCCACACCGGCTATGGCTACATTCGGGCCAAGGATGGCTCGCTGGCGGGCGGTGCCCTGCCGGTTGCGGCTTTTGTGGAAAAGCCGGACGCGGCAACGGCCCAGGGCTACCTGGATGATGGCCACTACTACTGGAACAGCGGGATGTTCCTGTTCCGTGCCAGCGACTATCTGCAGGAACTGGAACATTACCGGCCGGACATACTGGAAGCCTGCCGGCGTGCCTGGGAGTCCCGCCGGGATGACCTGGATTTCGTACGGGTCTCGGAAAAGGCGTTTGCCGAGTGCCCCGAGGAGTCCATTGACTATGCGGTCATGGAGGGGACAGAGCGTGCCGTGGTCCTGCCCCTGAATGCAGGCTGGAGTGATGTCGGTTCCTGGTCATCATTATGGGAACTTCAGGACCAGGATGAGGATGGCAACGTCATTCGCGGGGATGTGATCACCGAGGGCGTCCATCAGTCCTACCTTCACTCGGAAGGGCGGCTGGTGGCGGCGATTGGTGTGGACAACCATGTCATTGTCGAGACGGATGACGTGGTCCTGGTGGCGGACCGTAACCGGGTGCAGGACGTCAAAAAGCTGGTCAGTCGCCTGAAGGCGGAGAGCAGGGATGAGTACCGCTTTCACCGCAAGGTCCACCGGCCCTGGGGCAGCTATGAAGGCGTGGCGCGCAGCGAGCGCTTCCAGGTGAAGCGCATTACGGTTGATCCCGGAGCAACTCTGTCGCTGCAGAAACACCATCACCGTTCTGAGCACTGGGTGGTTGTGCGCGGTACCGCAATGGTTACACGTGGTAATGAGGAAACCTTACTGACCGAGGATGAATCTACGTATATTCCACTTGGCGTGACCCACCGTCTGTCCAACCCCGGGGTGATTACCCTGGAAGTGATTGAGGTGCAAACGGGCAGCTATTTGGGCGAGGATGACATTGTTCGATATTCTGACGAATACAATCGTACATGAGTTACCGCATCTCCTATATTAACATTTTAAATGTACAGCATCACCCGACCTTCAACAGCAGTTCATCCAGCGCCCCATACGAAAAAACCAAAATAGAATCTCTTAACCTCTAATGCTCACCGCAGACGTTATTTTAGCAGTATGGATTATCTGCTCTCTAGTATTTATCATAACAGCATTTATCGATACATACGCAATAAAGATAGTTCACTACCTAACCATTGTCACCTTTTACACTTTGGCTGGCTTACGACAAAAAACGTTTAATAGCGATACTGAAGTCTATTACGGCCATTTTGAAAGTGCCCAAAATCAAACTTTCTTCGAGCACCATTTACTTAGTCGTATGGAACCATCCTGGGACACAATGACTTGGTTATTCGCCCAATTCCTCTCTCCCAGCCAATCAATGTTTATAGTGACATTGGGAGCCGGCTTACTCCTAATTTACCTGTTCAGGATAACCGGATTACACCCACTCACGAGATGCGCAGTTTTTGTAGATTTCTCCTTTTTTGGAGCAACCTCAATAATCCGATTCCATTATGCTTTCCTACTAGCAGCTCTAGCCCTTGCCTTGATTAGCCAAGACAAAAAAGCTAAGTCAACCACAGCGCTATTAGCAACTGCCACACACTATTCTGCTTTTCCTTCTGTTTTTTATGGGCTTCTGCGTTATTTCAGCCTTTCCACAATCGCTCTCAGTGCATCCATACTGACTGCATTTTTCCTTTTTTCCGCCGATTATATTGTATATCTAATAGGTCGCCCTGAACTTGTTGACCCAGACAATCCCGTCGGCACTACAATGATGCGGCTAGTTGCATATCTAACCCTTGCCCTCGCTCTATGCGCCCTAGCTCCACAGAAAACGAAAACCCTAACCAGTTCAAACCCACTAGCTTCAAAAATAGCAATAATTTCTATTTTTGCCTATATTGTAGTTATTTCGGCCCCACCACTCGTCCGAGTATTTATAATAACATCGTTTTCCTTTTATCTAATCTATGATTATCTTATCAATAACCAAAAAGTTTTTTCGATAAAAAAATTAATATTTTGGCTTTTCTCCGTTTCGATGTTTATATTCTTCACCATACGCCAGCTCTATTTTTACGACCTACTCTGAGGGTAGACCTTTGAACAAGACGCTAGTTGCATTCTCTAAATACCTTGGTCATCCTATAGGCGGAGCAGAAGCTAGCACCATAGAGCTCCTGAATGACCGAAGCGATCAATTTCAAAATGTTGAGCTCGTCTTCTCTTCTTTTCCTAACTCATCTAAACTATCCCCGACAAATATCCCACACCCTAAAAACTGGAACCGGATCGAGCTTAGTGAAGTATACAGCTTTTCTCGTATGAATTATTTTGAATATTTCCTAAATTTCAAAAAAGTTAGAGACTACTTCCGTAAAAATTACAACCATCAGGATGAACTCCATACCTACGGTTTCTTGGCTATCCCCGCAATTGAAGGATTTATTGGAACATCCTACTACTATGTACGCTCGGAACCAGATTTAGGATTCAACCCTAACTATCACGTAGGCTCCAAAAGGGCCCTAAAAATAGCTAAAAACCTGATAGAAGCACCTTTTTACATTCTATACAGGAAGCATATGGAAAGAGCTTTAAAAAAAACAAACGTGATAGCCAATTCAGAATTCATGGCCAAGCTTTGCAAGGAACGGTTTGATATCAAGCCAAGGGTTATGTACCCAAAGATCAACGTTGAAAATATCAAGCAGTCGATGCTCAAATATAGAGATAAAGAATTACCTAAGGGCATAACCTTTATTGGAGATGATTACAACAAAGGTTTACCTATTGTGAGGGAGCTATCCCAAAATATGCCCAATGAACTATTTATTATTTTTTCTAGAAAAATAACAACGCCGTACCAAGAAAAAAACGTTTTATGGCACCCTCGCACCTCAGATTTAGGGTATGTATATTCAAAATCTAAAATGGTGATAGTTCCTTCATTTTGCCGCGAAGCGTATGGCCGCGTTGCAAGAGAAGCATACCTTTTAGGACTTCCCGTATTAGTTTCAAATAATGGCGGCCTGCCCGAAACTGTAGAATACGAGCAGGACAAGATCATTAATGACTACAAGAACCCGGATGCTTGGCTCTCTGAAGTAAGGAGGATTTTAAATTGAAAATCGCTTTTGATGCGCGCTCGGTAAAAAATCCATTTGGGGGGCTAGGAAGATACACCGGGACCTTGTTAAACAACGTCCTAGCAAGAAGCAAAGAATATGACCACTTCTTTGTCATTATTGACGAAAAGGAGTCTTTAACCAACAACCCTTTTCTGAAAAGGGCAAAAGACTCCAACAAAGAAAATATAACATTTGTCAGATCCTCCTCGAGGATCGTATCCATAAAACAACAAATTACAATCTCACTTTTAATCAAAAAGTTAAACGTTGACGTATACTTTTACCCCCATTTTGACCCACCTCTTTTAATCAATACACCGACACTTTTTGTTTTACACGACTTCACCCCCTTCGTTCTGCCATACTTCATAAAAAAACAAAAGCTCCTAAAAAAGATTTATATAAAAACACTTATATCTTTAGCTCTAGCTGCACCTAACAAACATGCATTTGCTGTTTCTAACGCAACTCGACAAGATGCTAAAAAATATCTATTTGGGAATGCCTCCAAAAACATTGATGTTATCGGCGAAGCCGCATTCCCGCCAATAGAAAATGATGAGAAAATAAGACCTGAAATAAAAAGATTAGCCGCCACTAGATTTTTATTTTATATTGGAAATCGAAGGCCACACAAAAACATAAAGTTGGCAATCGAAATCTTCTTAAAGCTTTCTGAACAGTTTGGTTATACAGGAAATTTTATACTTGCTGGATCCCCAAAAAACTATGGCGCGGACCTAGAATCACATACAAATCAGAATGACTCCATCAAATTTATTGGAACAATAACCGACGCAGAGCTTGATTATCTATATAGCAACTCAGATGGATTGTTATTTTTAAGTGATTACGAAGGTTTTGGATTACCGGTAGTTGAGGCCGGAATAAGAGGGAAGAAGATAATCACTAGTGGTAAAGGCTCTCTTAAAGAGGTGGCGCCTCCTTGGGCTTGCTTCCTTGATACATCGGAGAGCGATATTACTAGTCTTGCCGAGACCACATCACAATATCTTTCTTCAGCCCCCCCCCTTTTTTCTGAAGTTGAGAAATACACCAAAAAATTTAGCTGGACTGATGCAGCAGATAAAGTACTAAAAAAATTTGAGGAAATCAGGCAGAAAAAACCAACCTAACACTTACATCACATTTAAACCAAAGAGTCACCGAATACTTATGGCTGAACCAAATAATGAAGTTGTAATTGTTGCTAACAGGGGGTTTGCTCTAGCAAGCTCAAGAAAGAAACTTATTGCACACTTAGTTGGATACGGATACCGAGTTTCCATAATAACAAAGCAAGATGAATACCAAGAAGAGCTCGAAGAGATCGGAGCACATGTAATTAACGCCAACTTTGACAGAGGCGGAGTCTCTTTACTAAAAGACGTAAAAGCACTTTTTCAACTAATAAGGATCTATCGTGCCAAAAAGCCGATTTTGATTCATCATTTTCATGCAAAACCCATAATATTTGGAAACTTCGCTGCACTTTTTAGTCCGAAATCAACTGTAATAAACAACTTTGAAGGGCTAGGATATCCGTTCACCCAAAAAAGCTTTCTTTATTTTGTTTCGGCAGCTGCATATTTTATTTTAATGAAGCGCAGCTCAGCATCAATTTTTCTAAACCCTGATGACCGAGATTTATTTACGAGCAAGAAATGGATAAAGCCTGAAAGGGCATATCTGGTTCTTAGTCCTGGCGTTGATGTTTTAAAATTTTCTCCAAACGAGAATCGCCCAACCCCCCCTTCTCAGGACCTAAAGGTTGTTATGGCGGGACGGCTTTTGTGGAGTAAAGGAGTTCGTGAGTTTGCAAATGTATGCAAGACAATACGAGCCCAACACCCTAATGTTCGTTTTCAAATTGCCGGAGAGTGGGACGTTAGTCACCCAGACGCTATCACTGAAACAGACCTTGAAACGATGCAGAGTGACTCCGGGGTCGAATTTCTAGGGTATGTAAGTGACATGCCTAACAAGTTAAAAGATACAGACATTTTCGTACTGCCAACGCGTTACCGGGAAGGAGTGCCAAGAGTTATTCTTGAAGCGCAGGCAAGTGGTGTTCCAGTGATTACGACCGATGTCCCTGGCTGTAGAGATGCTGTCTTAGACGGAAAAACCGGGTTCGTTGTGCCGCCCAATGACGATAAGGCGCTGGAAGAGCGAATTCTTATATTAATCGAAGACACAGAGAAAAGGTTAGTCTTTGGTAAACGAGCGACGCAACTTGCCGTTGAAGAATTTGATATTGACGCCGTAACAAAATATCAGCTTAACGTTTATAAAGCTGCGGGGTTACCTATTTCATGAGCAGTAAGGCAATCATCATAGGCGCCCCCCGCTCCGGCACCAACATGCTCCGCGATGCCCTCACTTCCCTGGAGGGCATCAGCACCTGGCCCTGCGATGAGATCAATTACATCTGGCGCCACGGCAACGTGCGGTACCCGTCTGATGAGATTCCAGCCGAGAATGCCACGGAGCCCGTAAAGCGCTACATTCGCGGTCGATTCGATTCCATGACGCGGCACAGTGGTGCACGCACGCTGGTTGAGAAAACCTGCGCCAATTGCCTGCGGGTGCCCTTTGTGGACCGGGTGGTGCCGGAGGCCCGGCATGTGGTGATCGTGCGCGATGGCATTGATGCCACCGGCTCCGCCCGCCAGCGCTGGACGGCTGGGCTGGATATTCCCTATCTCCTGGAAAAGGTCCGCTTCGTGCCGGTCAGCGACCTGCCCTATTACGCGCTCCGTTATTTCTGGGCACGTCTGTTCCGGCTGGTTTCCCGCGAGAAACGGCTGGCGTTCTGGGGCCCGGCGTTGGCGAACATGCAGGAGATCTTGCAGAAGCATACCCTGAATGAGGTCTGTGCCCTGCAGTGGCAGCACTGTGTGGATCTGGCGGAAGAGGCGCTGGCCGGGATGCCGGGGGAGAAGGTGTTGCGGGTTCAGTACGAGACCTTCGTTCGCGAACCGGAAGCGGAGATGCGCCGGATTCTGGGCTTCCTTGGTCATGATGAGGTCTCGGACGAGGCCATTGCCCAGGCAGTCGCCGGTGTTTCCAGTGCGACTATCGGTAAGGGGCGCCGGGCCCTGGGCGAGGAGGAAGTTGCTCACCTGGAATCCCTCGTCGGTTCTTCCCTCCAGCGGTATGGGTACCTGTAATTCCATGGATGGCGGCCTGACACCAGCCCAACGCTTTCTCAAACGCACTTTCGATGCCTCGGTCGCCCTGGTGGGCCTGCTCCTCACCTTCTGGCTCATCGCCCTCACCTGGCTCCTCGCAACCCTCGACACCCGCAGCAACGGCTTCTTCACCCAAAAGCGGGTAGGCAAGAACGGCCAGCTGTTCACCGTGGTCAAGCTCAAGACCATGCGCCCGAGCCGCGCCCACAAGACCACCATCACCCAGTCCGGCGACCCGCGCATCACGCCCCTGGGGCGCTTCTTCCGCAAGACCAAGCTGGATGAGCTACCCCAACTCTGGAACGTACTGGTCGGCGACATGAGCTTTGTGGGGCCGCGCCCGGACGTGCCCGGTTACGCGGACCGCCTCGAGGGCGAACAGCGCCTGCTGCTCACGATCCGCCCCGGCATCACCGGCCCCGCCACCCTGGCCTACCGCGACGAGGAAGCCATTCTCGCCGCCCAGCCGGACCCGGAGCGTTACAATGACGAGGTGATCTACCCGGACAAGGTGCGGATCAACCTGGAGTACATCCGGAACTGGCGGTTCCGGGATGATCTGGTTTACATCTGGAAGACAATTACCGGCTGACCTGCCACGCTATGGAAAGCAAATTCCCGATCATTGAAATTGACCCCGACTGGGCACTGGATGATGAGCCCATGGGCAGCAAGGATAAATTCTGGCTTGAACGCCCCGAGGACAGGGAACTGCTAAACTACACATATACCCGGTTAACGAGACTGAGATGACTCAAACACTCTTCCTTGCCTGGCAGGATCAATACAGTGGAGCAGAGGCGCAGCCAGCCAGCCGCCTCTGGTTTCCTATTGGTCGTTTGGATATCGAGGAGAATGGCCGGGACTATCGTTTTCGGTATACCCACGGCGCGGAAGTTGCAAAGCACGAAGCCGGCTTTGAGCCTCTTGATTCATTTCCCGAGCTGACCGGGGATTACCACTCCCCTGAACTCTTTGCACTGTTTCGTAATCGCGTCCCAAGCCCTAACCGTCGCGATTACGGGGACATTGTCAGACGTCTTGGCCTTGACCTGAACGCTGAGCCCTACGAGATCCTTGCGGTGGGTGGAGGAAAGCGTCAAACGGACAACCTTGAAGTGTTTCCTCAGATTCATAAGCGTGAGGACGGTGGCTTCAATTGTCGGTTTTTCCTCCATGGCTGGCGGCATGTCAGTGAAAGTGCAAGGGCGCACATCAGTCAGCTCCAGGCTGGCGATTCTCTGCGGGTTGCTATCGAATTGAATAACCCGGCAACCGGCATTGCGCTACAGCTCCAGACGGCCAATGAATACCACATGCTGGGTTGGGCGCCGCGGTATCTGGTACACGATCTGATGAACGCGGTTTCTGAAGCATCGAACGACCTCAGAGCGGTAGTAGCGCGAGTAAATCCCGCGCCAGTGCCCCACAACCAGCGGGTTCTGGTGCAGATGTCAGGCCATCTGCCAAGCGATTACAGCCCGATGGATTCAGAGGAATTCACTCCGCTGGTAGGCTGACTCCCTCTGATGGAATTGTTCAAACTGCGCTTCAGGTTAGTCTCGAGCGCAGTTTTTGTTTTGAGGAACCTCTTATGCTGAATGGCCCATTCTCCCCCTGGCCCTCCTTCACCCAGGAAGAAGCCGATGCGGTGCAGCAGGTGCTGCTTTCCAACCGCGTTAATTATTGGACGGGCCAGGAGTGCCGCGCGTTTGAGCGGGAATTCGCGGCCTTTTCCGAGGCCGAATACGCGGTGGCGCTCGCCAACGGTACCCTGGCGCTGGATCTGGCGTTGAAGGGGCTGGGGATTGGTGAGGGGGATGAGGTGATCGTGACCTCCCGCACCTTCATCGCCTCGGCGTCCTGCATCGTCACCGCCGGAGCCACACCGGTGTTTGCGGACGTGGACCGGGACTCGCAGGTGATCACGCCAGAGACCATCCACCGCTGCATCACGGAGCGCACCCGCGCCGTGATCTGCGTGCACCTGGCGGGCTGGCCCTGTGACATGGACGGCATCAATGCCCTGGCCCGGGAACACGGCTTCGCTGTGATCGAGGACTGCGCCCAGGCCCATGGGGCCCGTTACAGGGGGCGTGCCGTGGGCAGCCTGGGAGATGTGGGCTGCTGGTCCTTCTGCCAGGACAAGATCATGACCACCGGCGGCGAAGGCGGCATGGTCACCACCAATGATCCTGAGCTCTGGTCCCGAATGTGGAGTTACAAGGACCACGGCAAGAGTTACGACGCGGTCTACAACCGCGAGCATCCGCCCGGGTTCCGGTGGCTCCATGAGCGTTTTGGCAGCAACTGGCGCATGCTGGAGATGCAGGCGGTGATCGGCCGCATCCAGCTCGAGCGCATGCCCCGATGGCATGAACAGCGCCTGGCCAACTGCGAGGCGATCTGGCGTACCGCCCGCGAGTGCCCCGGCCTGCGCGCACCGGAGGTACCGGCGGACATTGAGCATGCCGGCTACAAGTGCTATGTGTTCGTGGAACCGGAGCAGCTCACCCCCGGCTGGGACCGCGATGCCATCCAGGCCGCCATCATGGAACGCGGCGTGCCCTGCATGTCCGGCGCCTGCTCCGAGGTGTATCGGGAGAAGAATTTCCAGGATGCAGGCCTTGCTCCTGCCTCCTCCCCCCTTGCGCCTGAAGCCCCCCTCCCCGTAGCCCGCGAATTGGGCCAAACCAGCCTGATGTTCCTTTGCCACCCAACGCTGACCGACGCCGAGATTGAGAAGACCTGTGAGGTATTGAGAGCGGTTTGTGGGTGACTCGATGGATGGAACCAACATGAGCTACCAACCGTGTGTTCTGATAACCGGCGCCAATGGATTCATAGGCCAGCGGCTGGTTTCCCACCTTGTGCATCTGCATGGGGTGTCGGTGAAGGCGGCCGTGCGGCGAGAGGGGATGCTGGACGGTTCCGCTCCCGAAGTGGTGACCGGGGCAATTGATGGTGAGACGGATTGGGCGGCAGCGCTTAAGGGGGTGGACTCTGTGGTTCACCTGGCGGCCAAGGCGCATGTGTTTGATGAGTCAGACGCAACCCATGAAGCGTTTCAGCGCACGAACGTGGCAGGCACCCGGGCTTTGGCTGAACAGGCCGCCAGAGCCGGTGTCCGGCGTTTCGTGTTTGTAAGCACCGCCAAGGTGCATGGCGAGTTTACGCAAGCAGGAAGGCCGTTTAACATTGGTGACACACTCGCGCCCAGCAGTGCCTATAGCCGGTCGAAGGCCGAGGCCGAACAGCAGTTGCGTGATGCTGCAGCGGAAACAGGGATGGAGGTGGTGATCATCCGACCCCCTTTGGTGTATGGGCCTGGAGTGAGCGCGAATTTTGCGGCCATGATTCACTGGCTCAGGCGCGGTATTCCACTGCCGCTGGGCCGCACGGATAACGCCCGTTCGCTGTTGGCACTGGACAACCTTGTGGATCTCATCACCACCTGCCTGGCCCATCCCGGCGCTGCGAACCAGACGTTGCTGGCCAGTGACGGAGAGGATGTCTCCACGACCCAACTGCTACAAATGACAGCGGCGGCGCTGGGATGCAGGGCACGATTGATACCGGTACCGCCCTGGGTGATGAAGCTGGGGGCGAAGGTGACCCGCCAGGAAGCGGTTTATCTGCGCCTGTTTGGCTCGTTGCAGCTGGATATCAGCCATACAAGGCAAACGTTGGGATGGACGCCACCTCTATCGCTGGCAGACGGCCTACAACAGACGGCGAACCGAATGGAACAACACTGACATGCTAACGTCCGCTCCCCTGATCGGGGTTTCATTGATTGTGACCTTGATGCTGACCGGCGCCTTCCGCCATCTGGCGCTGTCCCACGGCGTCATTGATGTGCCCACGCCGCGCAGCTCGCATCACCAGCCCACGCCCCGCGGCGGCGGCGTCGCGCTCATTCTGGTGGTTCTCGCCGCACTGGCGGCCCTGGCGTGGCATGGTGAAATCCGTGCCCCGGTTTTTCTGGCGCTCAGTGGCGCCGGGGTGATTGTTGCTGCGGTGGGGTTGCTGGACGACCTTCGCCCGATACCCACGCAGTGGCGCCTGCTCTGGCATTTTGTTGGGGCCGCCTGGGGCCTGTACTTTCTGGGCGGACTGCCGGAGGTGGTGCTGTGGCAGCAGCCCGTGGATCTGGGGTTGTTCGGCAACCTTCTGGCGCTGGTGGTTCTGGTTTGGGGGCTCAACCTCTATAACTTCATGGATGGCATCAATGGTATTGCCGCCATTGAGCTGATCACCGTTGCCCTGGGGGGGCTTTTGGCCGGGGCGTACGCCGGTGTCTGGGAGGCCAGCCTACTGCTTAAGCTGATGATCAGCAGCGGGCTGGGCGTATTGTTCTGGAACTTTCCGCATGCCCGTGTCTTCATGGGGGATGGCTGCAGTGGGTTCCTGGGGTTGAGCATTGGCCTGATTGCCGTCTGGCAGGGCATGTTGCAGCCCGAGCTGTTAATGGCGTGGGTCATCCTGATGGGGACTTTTGTGGTGGATGCCACCCTGACGCTCCTGCGCCGGGTTCTGCGTGGCGAAAAGTTCGACCAGCCCCACTGCACCCATGCGTACCAGGTGGCGGCACGCTATTACGGCAGCCATACCCCAGTATCACTCGCGGTTGGCGTGATCAACCTGGCCTGGCTTACCCCGATGGCGATTCTGGCCGCGGTGTCGTCACTCCCGGTGTTGCTGGTCCTTGTTATTGCCTGGTTGCCCTTGGTGGCACTGGCGCTTTGGTTTAAAGCCGGAGCTGCACAATGAAGGAAATTCTATGGGCTATCTGAGACGCACGATGCATGCAATGAAGGAATGGATGACAACCGCCGTGCTCAGCCTGCGAACACGCAGCCTGATCATGACACCAGTAGTGGTCGGTCTGGTCTTCCTTGTGGGCCTGTTTGTGGTGTCGTACTGGCCCAACAGTGCCCCGCAAGCCCCTAGCCAGAGCGACCTTGAGGAGTCGTTCACGGCCTCATCCGGGCAGGACAAGCCACCCGTGGGCTATTACACCACGGAATCGCTCATCCGCACTCTGGACATCATCGTCAACAAGCGCGGCGGGTTCCTCTCCAATGACGTGCTCCCGCCTTTTATTCTGATGGACAACATCCCGGCCTGGGAAACCGGGGCACTGCGCCAGGCCCGTGACCTGTCACTGGCGCTGCGCAACGACATCTCCCGCTCCCAGTCGCAGTCCAATGAGAATCCGAACCTGGTCCAGGCCCAGATCCTGCTGAACAACGACAGCGAGCGCTGGATCTTTCCCTCCGCGGAAGGGAAATACAACAACGCCATTGAGGAGCTCAGGGCGTACCGCGAGGACCTGGCCAATCCGGATACTGCCCGTGGGGATTTCTATGCCCGGGCGGACAACCTGGCAACCATACTGGACCTGATGAATAAGCGCCTGGGCAGCATGTCCCAGAGCCTGGCCGCCAGCGTTGCGGAAAACCGCCGCGCCACGATGCTGGCGAACGACCCCAGTGCTGCCGCGGCCAAGGTGCAGCCTGCAGAGGAGGTCAGCCAGACCCCGTGGATGCAGGTGGACGATGTGTTCTATCAGGCGCGCGGCACCACCTGGGCGATGCTGGTCTATCTCAAGGCCCTCAAGCGCGATTTCCGCAGCGTACTGGAAGACAAGAACGCCATGGTGAGCCTTGAACAGATCATCCGGGAGCTGGAGTACACCCAGCGCTCGATGACCAGCCCGATGGTCCTCAATGGCTCCCAGTTCGGGCTGGTTCCCAACTACTCGCTGACGATGTCGTCCTACCTGACCCGCGCCAACGCCGGGCTCATCAACATCATCACACTGCTGCGGGACGGCTGAACAGGCTCAAGGCTGCCAGCGTTGAACGACGGGCTGGCGGCTATTCAACAATACGCCGGATGGTCTCGCCGGGGTTGGTGATGTCACTGCTGAGCAGGGTGTCACTGCCGCCCTGGCACCACACCAGATCGGCTACCTTCCCGTTGGGCTGGTAGCCCGTGGGGGCGGCCCGGAGCAGCTGCACCACCCGTTCACAGTCAACGTTCCGGCTTGCCATCATGAGCTGCTCCAGAAGTTGCTCCAGTGACCGCCAACTCATATCGCTCTCCCGTGCCTTCATAATCCGTGGATGGACGGTGCCCTGCGGGTCATCACCGATGAGAAGCTCCTCATAGAGTTTCTCTCCCTGGCGCAGGCCACTGTAGGTCACCTCGATGTCACCGTGGGGATTGGTCTCGGTTTTCTCGGTCAGCCCCATGAGGTGGATCATACGCCGCGCCAGATTCGCAATGCGCACGGGCTCGCCCATGTCCAGCACGAAGACTTCCCCACCTTCCCCCATGGTTCCGGCCTGAAGCACCAGTTGGCTGGCCTCCGGGATCGTCATGAAATAACGGATGATGTCTGGATGCGTCACGGTTACCGGGCCCCCTTTGCGGATCTGCTCCCGGAATAGCGGAACCACGGAGCCGGATGACCCCAGAACGTTCCCGAAACGCACCATGGAAAAGACGGTTGTCTGCTGACGACGCGCCAGGCCCTGCAGCACCAGCTCCGCCAAGCGCTTGCTGGCGCCCATGACATTGGTGGGTCGTACGGCCTTGTCCGTGGAAATCAGGACGAACTTCTCTACACCCACCGCAATAGCGGACTCAGCGGTGTACCAGGTGCCAAAAACGTTGTTCTGGACCCCCTCAATCACATTCTGTTCCACCAGCGGCACATGCTTGTAGGCGGCAGTGTGGTAGACGACCTGGACACCAAAACTCCGCATGACGCCTTCGCACCGGCGGCGGTGGGTCACGCTGCCCAGTAACGGGTGAATGGGGATATCGAGGGCCTCATTCTCACAGATCACTTGCAGCTCATGCTCCGTTTTATAGAGCGCAAATTCGCACTGCTCGAACAGCACCAGGCCCGCCGGTTCCTGCCGCAGGATCTGGCGGCACAGCTCGGAACCAATGGAACCTCCAGCACCAGTAACCATGACCATCCGGCCGCTGAGCGATTCTGCCACCTCTTCATTCCGGTAGCGCACGGGGTCCCGCCCGAGCAGGTCATCAATGTTCAGGTCCCGCACATCGCTGATGCGTGCCTGGCCTGTTACCAGCTCGGAAACTGAAGGGACGGTCTGAACCGGTACCGGCAAGCCTTCCAGTTGCGTCAGAAGCTGGCAACGATCCACCTCAGCTTTCTCGTCAATTGCCAGCAGGATCCGCTCAACCTGATGCTGATGCACGGCCTTGCTGGCATGCTCAAGATCGTAGGCAGGCATGCCATTGATGGTGGTCTGATGGTTATCCGGCTCCAGGCTGATGAAGGCAACCGGGCGGTACTCCACGCCCTGGTTGAGGGCCATGGCCAGCTGGATGCCGGTGTCCCCCGCTCCCACGATCAACACCGGCATCTTGCTCAGGTGGCGGGGGCGGTTGAGCACGGTACGCACACTGAAACGGGTTCCGGTGACGAACAGAAAGGCCAGCGCGCCATAAAGAAACGGCACCGACCGCGGCATGTCCACCCTGAGGACAAAGGCCGTGGCGATCAGAATCAACGCGGACCCGGTCACACCGGCAAAGACGGTGATCAGTGCACGTTCGCTGAGGTAACGGATGACGGCCCGGTAAAGGCCCAGGCGGGCGAATAGAAAGATGGTTGCCAGGGCGGTGATGCCAAACAGGGCCCAGTAGTCCCCACCCTCGAATTGGAACAGGGTTTCGTAACGCAGGGAAAAGGCGGCCCAGAGCGAGAACAACACGAATGTAGCATCCGAAAGCACCGAGACAACGCGTTTGTGGGGACGGTCAAGCGCTGCGAACCGTGCAAAAACCTGACGGACTATCCCTCTGAGAGTATGGCTCATAACGCTGTCCTAGTGCTCTGATATCACTTGATGATTATCCTTAATGGACAGTATAACAACGGTGTCCGCAATCGCTGTTTCTTATACCTCATTTCAAGATTACCGCTTTTCAAGGGGTCATCAACGCCTGCCAGCATTCCAGCACAAAGCCCCGCTCGGCCTCGAACTGGTCCGGAGGCACCTCGCTGTTCAGCCGCTGCAGGGCACGCCGGTGAATGGTGGAACGCATGGCGATGAAGATCGCGCGCAGGCGTTCGGCCAGGGCCGTATCCAGCACGCCCGCCTGCCCCAGGGATTCCATCTGCCGGATGTTGTCCGTCTGGCCTGTTATGGCCGGGTATTGGTGGGCCCAGGCCAGGATCAGGTACTGGACCATGAACTCAATATCAATGATGCCACCGGGGTCCTGCTTGAGGTGACAGGTGTCGGTGCTGGTTGAAGCATGGGCTTCCCGCATGCGCTGGCGCATGGCCACCACTTCCTCGCGGAGGGCCTCGGGGTCGCGCTCACGGGTCAGGATGCTGTGGCGGATCCGTCCAAACCGCTCCCCGGAGGCCTGACTGCCCGCCACCCAGCGCGCCCGGACCAGCGCCTGGTGCTCCCAGGTCCAGGCATCCTGCTCCTGGTAGCTCTCGAAGGCATCCAGGGTGGAGACAAGGAGCCCGGAATTGCCGGAGGGGCGCAGCCGCATGTCCACTTCATACAGCTGGCCAGAGGGCGTGTGCGCCTGGAGGATGTGCACCACCCGCTGCCCTAGACGGGCATAGAAAACCGCGTTATCGATGGACTTGTCGCCATCGGTCACATTCTGGGGATCGCTGTCGTGGACGAACACCAGGTCCAGGTCCGAGGTGTAGCCAAGCTCAATGCCCCCGAACTTGCCGTAGCCAATGACGGCGAAGTCCAGCTCTATGGGCGCGCCCTGGTCATCCGTGGGCGTTCCGTAGCGTTGGGTGAGGTGATGCCAGGCCAGGGTCACCACATGTTCAAGAACGGCTTCGGCAATCCAGGTCAGGTAGTCACTGACCTTCATCAGCGGCAGTGTTCCGCGAATCTCGGAAGCCGCCACGCGCAGCACGTGGGCTTTCTTGAAGTGACGCAGGGCCTCCATCTGCTCTTCCAGATCATCCAGGGGAATACGCAGCATCTGCTGGTTCAGGTCTGCCTGCAGCTGGTCGCGGTCCGGTGGTG
Organism: Halomonadaceae bacterium KBTZ08; assembly: GCA_048013405.1. GTDB lineage: Bacteria > Pseudomonadota > Gammaproteobacteria > Pseudomonadales > Oleiphilaceae > Halospina. The sequence continues at coordinate 3,042,238 of CP182108.1, read as the reverse complement.
TGTAAAGGCTTTCAGCATTGAGCAGTTCGTCCAGCAGCAGTGGCGTCTCGGCGAGCTGGGCCGCAATCCAGGGACTGGCCGCGCACAGGCGCACCAGCTCGCGCAGCGCCCCCGGGTTTTCCGTCAGCAGCAATAGATAGGCGCTACGCCGCAGGACGGCCTCCACCAGCGGCAGCACTCGCTCCAGGGCTGCAGAAGGCGCGTCTTCTTCCGCCAGATTGGCAAGCAGGCGCGGCAGGAAGCGGTCCAGCCGGCGGCGCCCCTCGCGCTGCAACGAGGCCACAACCCGGCTCTCCCGCAGGGCGTTGAGCCGCTCCATTGATTCGGAGGCTGACTCGAAGCCGGCCTGTTCCAGCCACTGGGTTGCGGCCTGCTCGCCAAGCGTTCCCGCCCAGAGATCCTCCCAGCCGTCATGACCGGCCTCCTCGCCCCCCTCTTCCTCCTCCAGCGCGATAATATCCGCAAAATGGGCGTTCACCTGTTCCCGGTGTATCCGCAGGTCTTCAGCCAGGCTTTCCCAGTCGCCATACCCCATGATCAGGGCAACCCGTGCCCGGTCGAGGTCGTCGCCTGGCAGGGTCTGGGTCTGCTGGTCGGCGATGCCCTGAAGGGCATGCTCGGTATTGCGCAACAGCACATAGGCCTGGTCCAGGTCCGTGACCACCGCCTCCGGCAGCAGCTCCATGGTTCCCAGTGCCGACAGCACCTCGCGGAGCCGGCGCGCCTGAAGGACAGGTTCGCGGCCACCCCGGATAAGCTGGAACGCCTGGACCACAAACTCGATCTCCCGGATGCCACCAGCGCCCAGCTTGATGTTGCTTTCCAGTGACCGCCGCCGAACCTCACGCTGGATCAGCTTTTTCATCTCACGCAGCGATTCAAAGGCGGAAAAATCAATGTAGCGACGATACACGAAGGGGAGCAGAAGCTGCTGCAGATGCGTCGCATGCTCGCTGGTGCCGTTGATGACACGCCCTTTGATCAGCGCGTAGCGCTCCCATTCCCGCCCCTGGTTCTGGTAATAGGCCTCCAGGGCATCAAAGCTCATGGCCAGCGGGCCGCTCTGGCCATTGGGGCGCAGCCGCATGTCCACACGGAAGACAAAACCATCCGCTGTGGGCTGGTCCAGCGCGCGTATCACCTTCTGGCCCAGGCGGCTGAAGAAGACCTGGTTGTCGATGCTGCGCCTGGCGCCTTCTGTTTCACCACTGGCCGGATAGGCGAAAATCAGGTCAATGTCCGAGGACAGATTGAGCTCGCCCGCGCCCAGCTTACCCATGCCAATCACCAGCAGTGGTTGGGCGGTGTAATCACCAGTCGCGGGATCGTGACCCATGGGGGTTCCCCATTCACGGCAGGCCTCGGCGTAGAGCCAGGCCACGGCGCCATCGATGCAGGTATCCGCCAGCTCGGTCATGGCGCCCATGGTTTCTTCCAGGTCTGCCTCACCCAGCAGGTCCCGCCAGACAATCCGGAACATCCAGCGCCGCCGGAAGGTCCGTAGTGCCTTCTGGAGCTCTGCCTCCTCCTGAACGGCGCTACACCGGGCGCTCCAATCCGCCTGGATTTCGCCCGGGGACCAGGGCCTGGCCAGAAGGTCCGCTTCAAACACCGGCGCCATTGTGGCGGCGTGGCGACGCAGCTGCTCAAACAGAAAGTCACTGCGGGCAATGGCCTGCATGATGCCAGTACGATGGGCCTCAAAGCGCGTCCTGCAGGCTGGATCCTCCACCTCCATCAGGCTTCGCCAGCTTTCGGCGGCCTTGTCCTGAAGGGCACCTGGCAGTGCTGCCAACTCGCCGTCCCGCAGAGGATCCATCATGGTCATTGCCTTACTGTTGGTGTCGCGTTTGGCCCCCGGGCTCAGCTCAGAAGGGCCAGTTGCAGCGGGGCCAGTCCTCGCAGGGTTGTCAGGGTTTCCCGGGGTGACAGTCCCTGCTCGGCTGCGGCTTCCAGGCTGGCCGTCACCCCCTGATAGGCCTTGCTGGCGCCAGCCGCCTCTGCACGGCTGGACAGTTCCCGATGCACGTGCAGCAACGACTGCCATCCCGCCGGGTCATCCCAAAGCCAGAGGCGGCAGAGGGCATCCAGCCAGTCCCCCGGCGCCGCACCGGGCGCCAGTTCGCCCTGGGTTCCGATGCCCGCCAGGTAATAGCCCTGCTCCGCTTTGCTGATGCTGTTGAGCAACGCCGGCACGCTTTGGGTCAGCGCCGTGGCCACATGGGCCAGCACGGCCGGTTCGCCTTCCACCAGTTCCAGCTCCAGCTCGCACAGTGGCTGCTCCCGCCCGCCGGCCCGGATCACGCCGTCGTCCAGGGCGCATTCGATGCGTGCCCACTGGCCGTTGCCGGACCAATCCAGCATCAGAACGCGGCGCTGGAAGTCCGTATCAAACACCGGCTCCAGGTGGGCCAGTGCGGGATGTCCGGCCATGGGTGTATCGTCCAGCAGCGTCAGGTCCAGGGATGCTTCCGGTCTTGGCCATTCCCACTCTTTTCGGGCAAGGGCGGCGCCCTGGAGCTGGCCCTGGGTCTTGAGCGTCTGGATGTAACCGCTACCCGTAGCACGCACGCGAAGGGCAACCCGTTCCCTATTGAGTGCCCCGTCCGGGGTATCGTAATAGCGGTTGAGCAGTTCCAGGGGGGCGCCCTGCTCCACAGCCCCTTTGGTGCTCAGCCAGCCCCCGGCCCGATCCAGGTTGGCAGGGGTCATGCTGAGTTTGAGCTCTGTCTCGCTCATGGTTCAGAACCGGTACTGGGCGCCGACCATCAGGTCGTACTGGTGCGGGGTCTGTTCGTCCGAATACGTTTTGTACCCTTCTACGTAAATCGCCATGGATTCAGTGAGGTCATGCAGCACCTGAGCGGTGTACGCGTTGGTGGTTTCCGTGGCGGTGGTCCCGGGCGCCAGCTCGTTACGCTCGCGCTCCCAGGCGATCGAGAAACGATTGGGGCCAATGTGATAACTGCTCAGAAGGGACGCGACGCTGGCAACATCCTTGCGGTGCTGATACTGGGCGGTCAGGAGCCAGCCCTCGCCCTGGTACGTCATCCGGGCGCCATAGGTGTTCTCATTCTCCTGGCGGAGCTGCTCGGCCTGGGATGCGCCCGCCGGCACCACATCGCCGCCGTCATTGGAGTCCATACCCAGAGCCCATTCCCAGTGACCGGGCGTATAGCTCAGGACGGCCTGGTAGGGCCGGTCTTCCTTTTCATCACCGCTCTGGACTTCCGGACTCCCATCCTCCTTCAGCTGAACGGCACCGTGCAGCCGGACATCGCCCCAGGAGGGGGAGGTGTATTGCACCAGCCGGGTCCGGCCCGTGGTATAGGGGCCAAACAGGTGGCGCTCCGAGTCCCCGTCTTCATCACGGTATTCGCCTTCAAAGAAGTTGGCCACCTGATCCAGCTTCTGTTCGTAGATGGTGTCGTCCACGCCCCCCCAGAGGCGGCCGAAATCACCTTCCAGGCCGATGTAGGCGTATTCCATGTGCTCATCGAACATGCGCTCATCGTCGTCATCGGCGGAGGGGATCGACGCCCATTCGGCACGGAAAAAGCCTTCCGTACCCGGCATGAGCTCGGTGGTGCCTCGCAGGCCGATCCAGGAGTTACTGTCCCGGAAGGCGGTTTCACTACCCGGTACGTTCTCCGTATCCCGGTGCTCCATCACCAGCCCCAGCTGGCCATAGATCTCGGGCAGGGTATCCAGCCTGTGGGTGAGTGCATCCACCTCGGCGAGCGTCAGTTCGCTATCGCCACTGCGTTCCTGGGCCTGGACTCCGCCAGCCGCAACCACGGCCAGCGCCAAAACCAATCCTTTCTGCTTCATGGAACCCCCTCGTATGATCAGTGCCGGCAGAATACCACTGTGCCCGGACCGACTAAAGAAATGCCCGGCTGCCCTAGACTTCCAGAAGAAAGGTTACCGGTCCGTCATTAACCAGTTGTACCTGCATGTCCGCACCAAAACGACCGGTGGCCAGATGCCCTATCCCGGGCGGGGCCACATCCACCGCCTGTTTTGCCGCCTCAACAAAGGCATTGAACCAGTGCTCACCCCGCTCGGGCGGGGCTGCGGAGGAAAAGGAGGGGCGGCTGCCCTTGCGGGTGTCCGCAGCCAGTGTGAACTGGGGTACGACCAGCAGATCACTGCCACAATCGCGCAGGCTGCGGTTCATGCGCCCGTGTTCATCAGGAAAGACACGGTATTCCAGCACCCGTTCCAGCATGCGGCCCTGCTCAGCGGCGCCGTCGGTTTTCTCCACGCCCAGAAACAGCAGCAGGCCGTAGCCGATCTCGCCCACGATCTCCCCATCAATGCTGACACTGGCACTGCTGACACGCTGAATCAGACTTTTCAAAACCGCTCCTCCCGTTGGTGTAGGCCAAGCACCTGATGGTGCCACTCCTCCCCTCACCGGGGAAGGATGCACCAAAAGCAGGCGCTGGCCATGAGTGTGCCCTGTTTCGGGTTACCAGCAGCCCGCCGACTCCGCCCTGAAACGGAACAGACAGCGCCCAAAAGGCCATTAACCGTTGTTTTTATTGCCTTTTACAGCATCAGGCACAGCACCTGCTCCAACGCAGACCAGTTGCACGGCAACGTAACCCAGAGGAATCAGCCAACGGAGGCTCCAATCATGCAAACACCCAATTTCCGTCTTGCGACCTGCCTGACTGCCAGCCTGCTCGGCGCGGGCGCCCTTGCTGGCGCGACCCAGGCCAGCGCGGCTGAGCCCAGCGTGACCGCGGGCTTTTCCGCGTCCAACATCTATCTGTGGCGAGGGACCGACCTTGGGGCAGGAGACGCTCAGGTCACGGGCAGCCTGGATGTCGCTAGCGGCATGGGCGCTTACGCGGGCGTCTGGGCATCCAGCGGCGACAGTGGCGCCGGCCAGGAGTACGACCTCTACGCTGGCTACGGCACGGACCTCACCGAGGACATCTCAGTGGATGCCAGCGTTGTGAACTACATCTACCCGGAACAGGACAGGAGCATCAGCCAGACCGGCTTCGCGGATTTCAGTGAAGCCATCGTCAGCGTCAACGCCTATGACGTGGGGCTGAGCTATTTTCACGACATCACCAGCGCCGATTACCAGTACATGACCGCAAGCTACAGCTATAACGCGTTCAGCGCGACGCTTGGCCGGCACAGCTTTGACGAGGACTCACCAAGCCCCACCTATGGCGAGGACATGACCCACCTTGATATCAGCTTCCAGTTCAATGACGAACTCTCCTTCACGGCCAGCACCCTCCTGGACGCTGACAACAGTGATGGTACCCGTCGCACCACCCTCCTGAAGGCCACCTACGCCAAATCCTTCAGCCTTTAACCCCTCCCGAACCCCGGCCGCCTGCAGGGCGGCCCGGTCTACTGAAACCCGAATTCAGGGCCGAAGCGATCACTCATCGCGTCGGTAGCATGAATCAGCGCATCCACGATGGGCGGTTCCGAGGCGGCATGACCGGCATCGCGCACCAGGGAGAGCTCAGCCTCCGGCCAGGCACTGTGCAGGGTCAGGGCGTTTTCAACGGGGCAGACCATGTCGTATCGGCCATGAACAAGCCGGGCCGGCTTGTCGCGCATAGACCCAATATTATCCATTATGCGGTTCTCCTCGATGAAACCGCCGTTCAGAAAATAGTGGCACTCGATGCGCGCCAGCGAGAGCGCGAGGTGCGCGTGGCCAAAACGCTCCACGGCCGCCGGGCTGGGATGCAGGGTGGCGCAACGGGCTTCCCAGATGGCCCAGGTGCGGGCGGCCTGGAGCCGCTGCAGCTCATTATCACTGTGGAGCAGGCGGTGGTAGGCCTGGACCAGGTCCTGTCTGCCGCTTTCGGGGACGAGGCTGATGAAGTCTTCCCAGTAGTCCGGAAAGATACGGCTCGCGCCGTCATGAAGGAACCAGTTGATGTCGCGTTGCCGGCAAAGGAAGATACCGCGCAGCACCAATCCCAGAACCCGTTCCGGCTGTGACTGGGTGTAGAGCAGGCTCAGCGTCGCGCCCCAGGAGCCGCCGAAAAGCAGCCACCGCTCAATACCGAGAAACGCACGGATGCGTTCCATGTCCGCCAGAAGGTGGCTGGTGGTGTTGTTGGTCACAGAGGCAAAGGGCGTGGAGCGGCCAGAGCCGCGCTGATCAAAGAGGATGATGCGGTAGCGTTCGGCATCAAAGAAGCGGCGGGCTGCAGGGTCACTGCCCGCCCCCGGCCCCCCGTGAACCACAAGCACGGGAATCCCCTCGGGATTCCCGGCTTCCTCCAGATATAGGCTGTGGCCATCGCCCACGTCCAGGCGATGGGTGGCATAGGGCGCGATTTCCGGGTAGAGCGTCAACATGCCCCAAGTCTAGGCGCCCGGGGCTGCTTCGGCCAACTATTATTTCTTGCTGGCGCGCTTGCGCTCCACCTCGGTCAGGTGCTTCTTGCGGATCCTCAGGTGATTGGGCGTCACTTCCACGAGCTCATCGTCATCAATGAACTCCAGTGCGTTCTCGAGAGTCATCTCCATGGGCGGGGTCAGCACCAGGTTCTCGTCCGTTCCGGCAGCCCGCACGTTGGTCAGCTGCTTGCCTTTTGTGGGGTTAACGGTCAGGTCGTTCTCGCGGCTGTGAATACCAATAACCATGCCCTCGTAGACTTCAGCGCCGGGACCAACCATCAACCGGCCACGATCCTGGTGCGTGAACAGGGAGTAGGCAGTGGTGGTGCCCTTAACCATGGAGATGATGGCGCCGTTGTGACGGTGCTCGGCCATGCCACCTTTAACCGGGCCCCAGTGGTCGAACACATGGGTCAGGAGGCCGGAGCCCTGGGTCAGGGTCAGGAACTGGGAGCGGAAGCCGATCAGCCCACGCGCTGGCATGATGAAATCAATGCGCACGCGGCCACGCCCGTCGGGAACCATGTTCTGCATCTCGGCCCGACGGTTACCCATTTCTTCCATCAGCGAGCCCTGGTGCTGCTCCTCGATGTCCACAACCACCTGCTCGTAAGGCTCTTCGGTGGTGCCGTTGTTATTACGCTGCACCACTTCCGGGCGGGAAACGCCCAGCTCGAAGCCTTCACGACGCATGTTCTCGATCAACACCGACAGGTGGAGCTCACCGCGCCCTGAAACGCTGAATTTCTCGGCCGCGTCACCCTGCTCCACACGCAGGGCCACGTTGTGCAGAAGCTCCTGTTCGAGGCGCTCCTTGATCTGGCGGCTGGTCACGTACTTGCCGTCGAGACCGGCGAAGGGTGAGTCATTCACCTGGAAGGTCATGCTCACCGTGGGCTCATCCACCGTCAGCGGCGTCATGGCCTCCGGTGCTTCGCGACTGCAGATCGTATCCGAGATCCGCAGGTTGTTGATGCCGGAGATGCAAACGATGTCGCCGGCGTTAGCCTCGTCCACGTTCACGCGGTTGAGGCCGAGGAAGCCTTTCACTTCCAGCAGCTTGGCGTTGCGCTGCTCGCCTTCGCGGTTGACCACCGTCACCTGCTGGCCGGGCCGCATCTGGCCGCCCTTGATCCGGCCAACGCCCAGAACGCCCACATAGGGGTCGTAGTCCAGGGACGACACCTGCATCTGCAGCGAGGCATCCGGATCCACAGTCGGGGCCGGCACCTGGTTGACGATCATCTTGAACAGCGACTCCATGTCGTCCTCAAGCGCGTCCGGATCCTCGCCGGCAATACCATTGAGCGCGGACGCATAGACAACCGGGAAGTCCAGCTGGTCTTCTGTGGCACCAAGGGCGTCGAACAGGTCAAAAACCTCGTTGATGACCCAGTCCGGGCGAGCGCCCTCACGGTCAACCTTGTTGACAACGACAATGGGATCAAGCCCCTGGGCAAAAGCCTTCTGGGTGACGAACCGGGTCTGGGGCATCGGGCCATCCACGGCGTCGACCAGCAGCAGGACTGAATCGACCATCGACATGACGCGCTCCACCTCGCCACCGAAGTCGGCGTGGCCGGGCGTATCCACGATGTTGATGCGGTATTCGCCCCAGTTGATCGCGGTGTTCTTGGAGAGGATGGTGATGCCCCGCTCCTTCTCCTGGTCATCCGAGTCCATGATGCGGTCGGTATCCGTAGACTTGCGATCCAGGGTCCCGGATTGCTGCAGCAGCTGGTCGACCAGCGTGGTTTTGCCATGGTCAACGTGTGCAATGATGGCGATGTTGCGAATGTTCTCAATCACGAAAAGGGCCTCTGAATCACTGGTATTTCGAATGAAGGGCGGTGAAAATGAGGGTCGGTTGGGGATTCATCCCGAACCAGAGGCGCGGATTGTACAGCAACTGACAGCTTTATTCCATGAGCGAAAGAGTGTCAGGCTGTCTGATTCAGGTTCCAGGTGCACCGGGGTCAATCGCACCATAAAAGGTCATCCTCAGCCCGCAACGCACCAAAACTGTGCATTACGGCACCCCTGAAGCGCACCATTATGAGACCAATTGCCTGTTCTGCGGCCAATAAAGGGCACCACTCGTAATTGGCAAAGCTTTTGCTTAAGGGTGATCAGGCAACTGAAACGGCCCCACTTCGGTGCGCAGGGCCAGAGCCGCGAGCACTCTGCTCTACTCAAATGAACCATAGATGGAGTTCTGACATGTCCAACAACACGATGAAGCTGATCCAGGAACACGACATCAAGTGGGTCGACCTGCGATTCACTGACAGCCGTGGCAAGGAAATGCACGTGACCATGCCCGCCAAAGAGGTGGATGATGATTTCTTCACGGACGGCGCCACCTTTGATGGCTCCTCCATCAACGGCTGGAAGGGCATCAATGAATCCGACATGATCCTGATGCCCGACGACAACGCGGTGACCCTGGATCCGTTCGCGGAAGAGCCCACGCTCAACCTCACCTGCGACATCGTTGAGCCGGCCACCATGCAGGGCTATGAGCGTGACCCGCGCTCCGTGGCTCGCCGCACCGAGGACTACATGAAGTCGCTCGGCATCGCCGACGCCGCGCTGTTCGGCCCTGAACCCGAATTCTTCGTGTTCGATTCCGCCAAGTGGAAAGTGGACATGGACTCCGCCATGTACGAAATCCACTCCGAGGAAGCGGCCTGGGTTTCCGGCGAGGACTTTGACCGCAATAACACCGGTCACCGGCCAGGCGTCAAGGGCGGCTACTTCCCGGTACCGCCGGTGGACTCGCTGCATGACCTGCGCGGCGCCATGTGCTCGGCACTGGAATCCATGGGCCTCAACATTGAAGTCCACCACCACGAAGTGGGAACCGCCGGCCAGTGCGAAATTGGTGTGGCAGCCAGCACACTGACCCGCAAGGCGGACGAAGTCCAGATCCTGAAGTACGGCGTCCACAATGTGGCGCACGCCTTCGGCAAGACGGCAACCTTCATGCCCAAGCCGGTGGTGGGCGACAATGGCTCCGGCATGCACGTGAACATGTCTCTGGTCAAGGACGGCAAGAACATGTTCTCCGGCGACAGCTATGCCGGCCTGAGCGAGAGCGCCCTGTACTACATCGGCGGCATCATCAAGCACGCGAAGAGCATCAACGCCTTCACCAACGCCTCGACCAACTCCTACAAGCGTCTGGTTCCGGGCTTTGAGGCGCCGGTGATGCTGGCCTACTCGGCGCGCAACCGCTCCGCCTCCATCCGGATTCCCTACACCAACAACCCCAAGGCACGCCGGGTTGAGGTGCGCTTCCCGGATCCGTCCGCCAACCCCTACCTCGCGTTCTCCGCGCTGGTGATGGCGGGCCTCGACGGCATCCAGAACAAGATCCACCCCGGCGAAGCCATGGACAAGGACCTCTACGACCTGCCGAAGGAAGAGGCACTGGAGATCCCGACCGTTGCGGAAACCTTCCAGGAGGCGCTCGACGCACTGGAAGCCGACCACGAGTTCCTGACCCGTGGCAACGTGTTCACCGAGGACATGATCCAGGGCTACATCGATCTCAAGCGTGAGGACGTGACCCGTTACAACATGACCACGCATCCGGTGGAGTTCGACATGTACTACTCCGTGTAAACGCGGACCCAGTACCTGTCACAACCCGGCCCGGGGCGACCCGCGCCGGGTTTTTTGTTGCATTGGCGTCCAGGTGGTTCAATAATCAACATACGACCGACTACTGCACCACGGAGGCTCCTTGTTCCGATCAACCGCCCTTGTGCACACGCTGGCACTCACACTCCTGCTGCCCCTGGGCAGCGCGGTGGCCGACGAGGTCTACCGGCACGTGGACGAAGACGGCAATGTCACCTATTCGGATGAGCCCATGAGTGACGACAGTGAGGCCATGGAACTGGAGCCCTTGCCGGAGGTGAGCCTGCCCAAGTGGGACAGGAGCCAGCGCCGCAAAAACCGTGGCGAGCAGGACGGCAGCCGCAAACAACAGGCAAGCTACCGCTCCGTGGAGATCACCCAGCCTGAACACGACAGCACCTTCTGGCGCAGTAGCGGACGGGTCGTGGTGCGCATCCAGTCCCAGCCCTCACTGAAGTCCGGGCACCGCTATGCGCTGGAAGTCGATGGGGAGCGCGTCAAGCAGGGGCGCAGCACCTCGTTCCCGGTGAAAAAGATGACGCGCGGCACCCATGAACTCGTGGTCCATGTGATCAACGCCAATGGCGAGACGGTCAGCTCCTCGGACGTCACGCGGTTCACCCTGAACCGCTCCTACCAACAGAACTGAGCCCAACCCACACCTGCACCCTAACCTGCCCCTACCAGGCAGAGGCCCAGATCGTGCACTTATTTGGTGCACTACTGTCTTCTGGCGCTTTATCATGGGTCATGATCGCAATACCACCTGCACCGATTCAGGCCGCTGCTCATAACCCACTGATTGCAGAGGGATCTAAAAGCGGAAAGAACACGCACAACCTGGTTTGATTCTTGCAGTATCTGCCCCAGGAGGGGACCTATGAGCGAACCCATGCACCAGCGCATCCTGGACAACCTGGCTACGGCGGTTCTGGTGCTCGATCACGACAAGCACACGCGCTACCTGAACCCAGCGGCCGAGATGCTGCTTCAGACCAGCAGTGACCGCATCTGCGGACTGCCGGTCACCACTATATTCGTGGAGCCCGATGCCGCTTTGCAGACGCTGACCGAGACAGCCGCCACCGGCCACACCTTTACCAAGCGCGAGGCGGAACTGCTGCTGCCCAGCGGCCAGCTGATCTGTGTGGACTATTCCATATCGCCATTTCCCGGCGAGGACCCACTGCTGCTGATGGAAATCCTGCAGCGCGATCGCCTGCAGCGGATCAGCCGGGAAGAGGAGCTGCTTACCCAGCAGGAAACCACACGCACCCTGGTCCGGGGCATGGCCCATGAGATCAAGAACCCGCTGGGGGGAATACGGGGAGCGGCCCAGTTGCTCGAGCGCGAACTGGAGGATGCCGACCTGCGCGATTTCACCCGGGTTATCATGGAGGAGGCGGACCGGCTGCGCAGCCTCGTGGACCGCATGCTCGGCCCCAACCGCGCCATTGAGACGGCCGCCACCAACATCCACGATGTGGTGGAACACGTGCGCACGCTGCTCGAGGCCGAAGGCGGCAGTCACGTCACGCTCGTGCGCGACTACGACCCCAGCATCCCGGAGTTCATGGGCGACCGGGAGCAGCTGATCCAGGCCATCCTGAACATTGCCCGCAACGCGCTGGATGTACTCTCCAAGCATCCCCCCGAGGACGACGCCCCCAGGATCACCATGCGCACCCGGGCACTGCGCCAGTTCACCATCGGCCACAAGCGCCACCGGCTCGTCTGCCGTGTGGACATCATCGACAACGGCCCCGGTATTCCGCGCGATCTGCAGCCCAACATCTTCTACCCCATGATCAGCGGCCGCCCCGACGGTACCGGTCTGGGCCTGGCCATTACACAGAGCATCGTGGGGCAGCACCAGGGCCTGGTGGAGTGTGAGAGCCAGCCCGGCTGTACCCGGTTCATCATCTTTCTGCCCCTGGAGGCCTCCGAATGAGTGCCACTGTCTGGATCATCGACGACGACCGCAGCATCCGCTGGGTTCTGGAGCGCGCGCTGAGCCGCGCCGGCATGGAAACAGTCAGCTTTGAAAGCGGGGACGGCATCCTGGAGCGACTGGAGCAGGAGCAACCCGACGCCATCATCAGCGACATCCGGATGCCGGGTATGGATGGCATCACGCTGCTGCGCGCCATCAGCGAGCGGTTCCCGATGGTGCCAGTGGTCATCATGACGGCCCATTCAGACCTGGACAGCGCCGTGTCGTCCTACCAGACCGGGGCCTTTGAATACCTGCCCAAGCCCTTTGACGTGGATGAGGCGCTCTCGCTGGTCCAGCGCGCCGTGGATCATGGCCGCGAACAGCGCTCAAGCGCGAGGGAGCGTGAGGCGGAGGCCGCGGGCGAGAACGCCGAGATCATCGGCGAGGCGCCCGCCATGCAGGAGGTTTTCCGGGCCATCGGGCGCCTCTCGCACTCCAACATCACGGTACTCATCAATGGCGAGAGTGGTACCGGCAAGGAACTGGTCGCACGCGCCCTGCACAACCACAGCCCACGCTCCAGCGGGCCCTTTGTGGCCCTGAACATGGCGGCCATTCCCAAAGACCTGATCGAATCCGAACTCTTCGGGCATGAGAAAGGGGCCTTCACCGGCGCCAATGCCGGGCGCCAGGGTCGCTTCGAGCAGGCCAACGGCGGCACGCTCTTCCTGGATGAGATTGGCGATATGCCGGCGGATACCCAGACCCGCCTGCTGCGCGTGCTGGCGGACGGCGAATTCTACCGCGTGGGCGGCGCCACGCCGGTGAAGGTGGACGTACGCATCATCGCCGCCACCCACCAGGACCTGGAGGAACGGGTGCGCGAGTCCAGCTTCCGGGAAGACCTGTTCCACCGGCTCAACGTCATCCGCATCCACCTGCCCACACTCAGTGAGCGGCGCGAGGACATCCCGCTACTGATGCGCCACTTCCTGAAAAAGGCCGCCCACGAGCTGAACGTGGAGCCCAAGATCCTCAAGGAGGACACCGAAACCTATCTCAGCACCCTGCCCTGGCCCGGTAATGTGCGCCAGCTGGAGAATGTGTGCCGCTGGCTGACGGTGATGGCCTCCGGGCGGGAGATCCATGTCAGCGACCTGCCCCGGGAGCTCCTGGAACAGGAAGAAGCGGGCGGCAGTGCCGGAAGCTGGCAGGAACAGCTCCGCGACTGGGCCGACCGTGCGCTCAAGCAGGGCAAGCACCCGATCCTGGACACGGCCCTGCCCGAATTCGAGCGCATCATGATCGAAGCCGCTCTCAAGCACACCGGTGGCCGCCGGCGGGATGCCGCAGGCCTACTCGGCTGGGGGCGGAATACGCTGACGCGCAAGATCAAGGAGCTGGGGATGGAGGATGCGGAGGAGCAGGAAGCAAGCAGCGAGGACCACTGAAAATGAAGCCGAGTCGCGTCCGAGCGGCTCGCCTTGCTGCTTGCGAACTCTGCCATAAGCAATGGAATGGACTAATCCACATCCTTGTGTTGCAGCCCTTTTGTTCATCTGCCATTAGGTAGTACTCTTACCAGTAGAGTGGGTATATTGGTTTCAATGGTTGAAGTCGGCTTCAGGGAGGCTACCCTGAAACCAGAGGTTGTTAAGTTGGAATCTCGCTAAACGTACACCTTTAAAAGGATTAATGATCATGGTTTTGAACAAAAATTTGCTCGCGGTGGCACTCACATCTTCCTTCCTCGTTGTTGCAGGCTGCTCCAGCAGTGATGACGATGACAATAACACGCTCAAACGCACCGGCCAGGCCATTGACGGCTACCTGACGAACGCAGCGGTTTGCCTGGACGCCAACCTTAATAGTAAGTGCGACGACTCCGAGCCTGATGCCAAAACTGGCGAAAAAGGCAAGTTCACCGTTTCGCATCCATCGCAGTTCGCCAACGCGCCCACCCTGGCACGAGCGATCAAGGACGAGACGGTGGATTCAGACGCTCCCGACACGCCAGTCGCCGAAGGCTTCGATCTCGTTGCGCCCCCCAGTGCCAAGGTTGTGACCCCGCTCACCACGTTGGTACAGGCGGATGCGGAAGAGCAGCTCGCCAGCAACGACTCCCTTTCAAGGGATAATGCAGTCGCATCGGCGAAGCAAAACCTTCAGAACGCTCTGGGCACCGGTTCCGAAGGCGTTGATGTTCTGAATGACGACTATGTAGCGGCACAGCAGGATGACGACAGCGCCAAGGCCACGGCGGCCAAGAAAGTAGCGGCCACGGCGCGTTCAGTGAATAATATTTTAAGAGACACCCGCAAGAAGGTGGATGAAAAAGTCGACGAGAACACCGAAGCCAATCTCGGAGACAAAGCGGATGCCGCCATCTCAAGGGTTGCAATCAACAAGGTTCGGAATAAGCTGTCCGGCATTTCCACGCAGGTCAATAATGAAGTTGACGCAGGCGGTGACGACGTCAATCTGGACACTGTGGTCAGCAACGTGACCCAGAATCCTGCTAATAGCGTTGACGATAGTGAACTGACCAACGTGACCAACGAAGTGACTCAAGCAAAAAGTCAGCTGGAAAACGTTGAAGATAGGTTCGACGAAGACGACGGCACTGGTGCAGTCGGCGGCAGCGAAAGTTAATAGCGGGCACCTGTTCAACAGCGCCTTTTAGGTGTTTTAAACCCCGCGAGTCATTGGCTTGCGGGGTTTTTTGATACTATCTTTGTGTTTCCGCGTTCTGCTCCAGGGAATTGGTTTTTGATGATCAAGAGGTACGATCTTCCGAGGCGAGGCCTGGCTTGGGCGCTTGCAATGGCCATCAGTCCTGCGGCTTGGTCTGGCGAGCCGCAGACCCACACCTCCTTTCAAGGCTACAGTGGCCTGTTCAATACGCCCAATGCGCGTGTTGCTCCTTACGGTGAGGCCACGCTTCAGTATTCGGACCAGCTTGAGTTGGCAGGGCGTTTTCGCCACGGCGATAACTATATATTGTCGCTGGGCCTGATGCCGAATGCCGAAATTAACGGACGTCTGGCAACCACCAGCACCCATACCCATTTCTTTGAGCCATCCGATGAACCAAGGACGCGCGATCTCTCCTTGAACGCCAAAGTTCAGGCGCCGTGGATCCCTGAAGACTGGTTTCAGATTGCTATAGGGGCCCAGGATCCCGCCGGTGAAACGCAGGACTTCAAGGCTGAATATGCGGTAATCAGTCGTGCATTCTGGAACGCACGATTGTCCGCCGGCGTAGGCCGCAGTGACAGTGCTCTGGGGCGCCTTGATGGTGCTTTCGGCGGCGCTGAATGGGCAGCTGCACGATGGCTGGACCTGGTGGCTGAACACGACTCACAGACGCTCAACGCCGGACTTAGGCTACACCACACAGCGCGCTTGTGGGATACACCGGTGCGGTTCAACCTCAATGTTCAGCCATGGAGTCAGGAAGAGGGGTTCGACCAGAGCTTTTTCGGGGCCTCGGTAAGCCTGCCTCTTGGGGGCGGCACCTCAACCTCAACAGCATTCAACGATTCAACCGCTGCGCAGGCATTCCCTGCGCCGGCACCGGGCGGGGCTGGCTCCGCCCTGACACAAGCCCCGCCCCGGGAACAGGCGGCAGACCGCGACGAAACTGATGGCAACAACCAAGCGGATCAGCAGGCAGCCGCCACCTCCGAGCCCTTCACGCCCTCAGAAGAGGCCACGCTGGAAGCCATTATGGCGCGCCTGAGCGCGCAGGGCTTCGAAAACATTGACATTGGCGTGGGCGCCGATCGCGAAAGTCTTTACGTGCGCCTGGAGAACTACCGTTACAACCGCAACGAGCTGGATGGGCTGGGCATTGCTCTCGGCCATGTGGTCGAAGGCGCCCGGTCCCATTACCCGCGCGTGCGGCTGGTTCTGAAAAACGTTGATATCCCCGTAATGGCCCTCGAGGTCCCCACCGAGGCTTATTTCGACTACATGCAGCCGCAGTCGGATGGGGCCTTGGGCCAGCCTGCTGCTCCCAGGCCGCCTTTGCGGGTGGTCGACACTGACACGCCGGACCAGGAGGTGGTCTGGTACCGCCAGGATTACTCATCCGCAGCGCTCTCCCCACGCTTTTCTTTCTCGCTCAATGTTGTCAGCGGCGTCGCTACGGAATTGGGCGTGTTTGATCACTCCACGGCGCTGCGCACCCACCTGTTTCTGCCCCTTTGGCAGGGTGGCTCGCTGGCTTTTGATTGGGACACGCCCCTAGCTGAAAGCGAGGACTTCCAGGAGGGCGGTTTTTTTCAGGAACAAGCCATCGACGCGGGCCTGAAAACGGCCTTTGCACAGCAGGCACTGAAGCTGGGGCCGGTTTACAATCAGGCTCATGTGGGGCTGTACCGGGGTGAGTTCTACGGTGGATTTGGCGAATCCTATTGGCAGCCAAAGCACGGCCCCCACCGGTTGAAGGCGAAGGTGGGGTATTTCAAGCCTGAGAAGGACAATACAGCCTTCAACACCCGGGAAGTGGCGCTGGGGTCTTACCGCTATTACTTTGCACCGCTGGATGCAGAGGTGGAGGTCACGGGCGGGCAGTTCTGGGGCCAGGATCAGGGGGTTAAGGTGAGCACCCGCCACCACTTCGCTGACACCAGCGTTGAGGTGTTTGTGAAGGACACGGACATCACCATGGCCGGCGTACGCCTGACCATCCCGCTGGGCAGACGCGAAAGCATGAAGCCAACAGCAATAAACGTGCGAGGCTCTGAGCGCTGGTCTTACAGCGTGGCTACACGAATCAATGAAGACAGCAATACACTGTCTTTCACCGCAGGCGATGACCCGACTATCCATGACGATCTTGAACGTCGGTTCTTCAGCGACGACCGGTTGCATCCCAGTTACATGCGGCGCCACCTGCCGCGGATGCGAGAGGCATTCTGGCGGTTTGGCCATTAAAATCGCTTGCAAATCGGTCGGCGTGGCTGGACTTGGCAGACGAGCTCTGGTGAGAACCTGTTTGAATCCGTCCAACTGAACTGGCTCATCCTCGCTGTACGCTTTTTGGGGCGACCTCCGTCTATGGTAGATTGCTCAATCTTTGGACTTTACAGGAAATAGACCGCAGCATGGATCACGCTCGAAAAAACGCCCCTGTGGTTAAATACCTTGTCGCCATCATCATCTTCGGCGCAGCCCTACCCACCGTGGCTGCACCCTGGATCGGCCCCGGCGACGTCCGAGCCCGTTATTCTGCGCAGAAACTGTCAGACAGCGGCGCAATGGATCGCACTACATCCACCTGGCCATTGATGTGGGGCAATGTTGAGCACGGCTACCAGGACGCCACGGCCGCCACTGCAACACCGGACACCACCCTGAGTTACCTTAAATTCGAGCGCAAACGCCAGGCCGAACGTGGCTTCCGGGCGGAGGCCTCCGTGGCCGGGGCCAGCGAGGGCGCCCTGATCCAGGGCTTCGATACAGCCCCACAGGACGACGGCCAGATCGGGCTCACCATGGAGTGGATCGGCAATCATTGGGCACTGGGCCTTTCTCCGTCATTCACCCTGTCCCCGGATGATGACGACGAGCTCCGGGCGGATAATTCGTATCTGGCGTTTTCCGCCGGTAACTGGGTCTTGGGCGTTGGCAGTATTGAGCGTTGGTGGGGCCCCGGCTGGCAATCGAGCTTGATCCTGTCGAATAACGCGCGCCCTATTCCTTCCGTCTGGATCAACCGTCGCAATGCTGGCGCTCCGCAATCCCGCTGGCTGAGCTGGATGGGCCCCTGGGACCTCACCGCTTTTGTAGGAGAACCTGAATCCGGACCTGCGGCCTCCGATCCCAGGGTGCTCGGCACACGCCTGACCCTGCGCCCGCTCCAGGGGCTGGATATTGGCTTATCACAGCTCATCAGGCGGGATAACGACCAACCTGACAACAAAGACACCGATGACCAACTGAGCGCGGTGGACGTGCGCTACGCCATGAGCGTTGGCCCAACCACAGTGGGGCTATACACCCAGTTAATGGATGACGACGAGGCTGGCACCGACTCCGCGCGTGAATTGTGGCTGCTGGGCGTGGATGCCACCACCCGCTGGTTCTCGGCTGAACAGCAATGGTTCCTCGAATACAGCAACACCGCGGATGGCCTCAATAATGGGGGAACAACCAACATTGGCGACAGCTACAGCCGCGCCAACACCGGTCAGTACCATTACGGTCGCAGCACCGCAGCCAGCCAGTGCGATGGTGCCCGCATGCTGACCCTGGGGGGATGGCATTTTCTTACAAGTGGCACCAACATGGGCGCCCGCCTGTCCCACGTTGACCTGAACACCGATGGCCCGACCACCACCATCCAGCCCGGTTCGGATAACGTTCGCTACTTCGTGCCCCGGCGTGACCAGTCGTTCACGCACCTGGCCCTTAACGTGGGCACCGAAGTGGCTGGCGGCTGGCTCAGCGGCGAAGCCAGCTACTCCGATGCCAGGATTGAAACCCTCAGCGGCGAGATCGACCAATGGCGTATTGCCGCCCAATGGCGCTACCGCTTCTGATGAAAACCAGACCCTATACCCACTTCAGGAAAGAACGAAACACCATGTCTACAAACCGGCTTATTACTGCCCTGCTCTTGCTGCTTTTACCCCTCACTGGGATCGCGCAGAACCTGTCCCAGGCGCAGGTGGATCGCTTCATGTCCCTGCCCAAGTCACAACAGGAGCAGCTGGCCCGGCAATATGGCGTGGATATTGGCCAGCTGCGCCAAAGGGCCAATGGTGGTAACAGTTCCTCCATGGAACAACCAGATGCGCCTGTTGTGAAGCCCGTTAACTCTGGACAGAACAACGACGGCAGTGGCAGCGACTCCAAAGAGAATGCCAACAAAAAGGCTCGTAAAGCCCAGAAAAGTGAAAGCCTGAACGCCTTCGGATATGACCTTTTCAAGGGCGAACCCTCCACCTTCGCCCCCGTCACAGAGGTACCCGTGCCCTCCGGCTACATCATCGGCACTGGCGACACCATCCAGCTACAGCTCTACGGCAAGAAAACCGGTCAGTACAACCTGACCGTAGGCCGCGACGGCACCATTGCCATCCCGGAGATCGGCCCATTCAGCGTGGCCGGTCTCAGCTTCAACGAGCTACGCAATGAAATCCAGAAAATGGTCACCGACCGGTTCATTGGCGTGGAATCAAGCGTGCGTCTGGGTGAACTGCGCAGTATGCGGGTGTTCGTGCTGGGTGAGGCTCGCAATCCGGGCGCCTACACTGTCAGCTCTCTCTCAACACTGACCAACGCACTGTTCGTCTCCGGGGGCATCCAGAAAACAGGCTCACTGCGGCGCATCCAGCACAAACGCGACGGCAAGGTCATCGGCACCTTCGATCTCTACGACCTGCTTCTGGAAGGCGACAGCAGCGATGATGCGCGCCTTCAGGCCGGCGATGTGATCTTCATTCCGCCTGTAGGCAAGCGCGTCAGCATTGGCGGTGAAGTTCAGCGCCCGGCCAAATACGAGTTGCGTGATGAAAACGAGCTCGGAGAGGTCATTGAGCTGGCCGGTGGCATGACCGACCAGGCCTACCCCAAACGGGTTCGAATTGAACGCATCAACGATGATTTCCTGCGCACGCTTGATGAAGCGGACGCCTCAAACCAGCAGGGGCTGAACACGACCGTTCAGGCGGGCGACTACATCCGTGTAGCCTCCATTGCCGATGTCACAGGCCAGTACGTGGAAGTAAAGGGCGCCGTGACCCGCTCGGGGCGCTTCGCCTGGGTTCCAGGCATGCGCCTGAGCTCGTTGATCTCAAACCTGGAAACCGACCTGGCAGACGCATCGGATGACAGTGCCGCGCTTCTGGTCCGCCGAAACCCGGAAACCGATCGAATCGCCACCCAATTCATTGATCCCAGGGCTGTCGTAAACAATCCCGGCACCAAAGCCGATCCGCTGCTCAAAGAGAAAGACCAGATCCTGTTCTTCGCGGATAAGGCCAAAGCGGGCGAACCCAAATCACAACAGCAAAACTGGCAACGCCAGGCCATGCTCAGCAACGTGATCGAGCGACTGAGAAAAGAGTCCACCCCGAACCAGCCGGCGCCGATTGCCTCAATTACCGGCGAAGTCCGCTATCCCGGCAGCTACCCCATTACTCAGGACCGCTCATTGAGTAACCTCTTAAAACTCGCTGGCGGCCTGAAGGATGGCGCCTCTCTGGACGAAGCCGAAGTGTCACGTCTGGAACGTGACGATCAGGGCGATGGCAATCGCGTGATCCGCACCCTGGATGTCACACCACTGGCCAACGACCAGACAATCGACGATTTCCGCCTGCAGAGCCGGGACCGGGTCCAGATCAAATCCATTCCCGCGTTCAATGAAAACCGGACCGTCACGCTCGACGGCGAGATCCGCTTTCCCGGCACCTACAGCCTGCGAAAGGGCGAGACTTTGAAAAAGGTGGTCAAGCGGGCGGGCGGACTTACCCAATACGCCTTCCCGGAAGGCGCTGTTTTCACACGGCAATCGTTGAAGGAACGCGAGCGCAAGCGCCTCCGGGAAGCCGAGGATAAACTCCAGGGCCGGCTGCTCAGCCAGCAGGTCCAGGGAGAAGACTTCACCAACCAGAAACAGGGTCAACAGCAGACCCGCGAGCTTCTGGACCGCATCAGTGAGGCGCGGGCGGTTGGCCGCATGGTGATCGACCTGGAGCGCGCACTCCATGACCCCGACTATCAGAGCATCCGCCTGCAGGACGGCGACTCGCTGACCGTGCCCGAGCAGCCGCAATCGGTCTCTGTTCTGGGTGAGGTCCAGTTCCCGACCAGTCACCTGCATGAACCGAGTCTGACCCTGAACGACTATATCGAGCGCAGTGGCGGGCCCAACAACCAGGCAGATGAAGACCGCGTCTACATCATCCGTGCGGATGGCTCAGTATCCCTGCCCAACCGCAGCAACTGGTTCGCCTCGGACCGCACCCAGCTCAGCCCTGGCGATACGGTTGTCATGCCACTGGATGTGGACCAACTGAGCCAGCTTCAGCTGTGGACGGATGTAAGCCAGATCATCTACCAGATGTCGCTTGGCGCCGCCGCCATCGATGGCCTCTGATGTTCAGCAACGCAAACGGGATCACGGCATGAGCGAACAACCGATCTACAACGCCACTAGAGATGATGACGAGATTGACCTGCGTGATCTCTTCCTAACCCTGTGGCATGGGAAGTGGCTGATCATCAGCATCACTCTTGCATTTGCCGTTGGCGGCGTGGTCTACGCGCTGGTACAGCCCAACCAATACCGCGCCGAAGCTACGGTTGCCCCCGCGACAGAAGAACAGGGTCCGAAAATCAGCGGCCAGCTCGGGAGTCTTGCCAGCATGGCTGGCGTAAACATAGGCGAGAGCGGAGGCTCCAAGACCGTCATTGCCAAACAGATCCTGCAATCACGGGCCTTTCTCAGTGATTTCATCCGCCGTCATGAGCTCGCCGTGCCCCTGATGGCGACTGAGGGATGGAACCAGGATGCTGGTGAATGGATGATCAATCGCGAGATCTACAACCCGGAAACCGCTGAATGGCAAAAGGACGAGGAGGATGAAAGCCGTGAACCCACGGACTGGGATCTGGTCAAGCGCTTCCGCGAGTTGCTTTCGGTCTCTCAGTCCGATGAAACCGGTATGATCACCGTCAGCATCGAAAGCCAGTCCCCTGTTGCCGCGCAACAGTGGGTCGACCAGCTGGTAGCCGACATCAACCAGCACATGCGCCAGAAAGATGTACAGGATGCGCAACGGCGCATCAACTACCTGCGCAACCAGGTGGACCAAACCAGTATTACCGGGATGAAGCAGGTCTTCTATCAACTGATTGAGAGTGAGACGCGCACCGTGATGCTGGCCAATGCCCAGAACGAATACGTGTTCGAGACCATTGATCCCGCCGTGGTCCCTCAAGAAAAAAGTGGCCCCCAGCGCGCGCTGATCTGCATCCTGGCCACCATGCTCGGGGGCATGCTGAGCGTGTTCGCTGTGTTCGTCCGTTCCTTCATCAAGAGCCTCCGAGAGGCCCCTGTTTCCTAAGCCAACCCCAAGCCTCATAATGATGGCCATCTACCTCATCCGGGCCTGATAGCGCACATGATCAGGCCCGGCACCCTGCTCATCCAATTAAGCTTCAATCCCCTCGGCGCCCTGCCTGAGTTCGAGCGAATGATGATCGAGACCGCACTTAGACACACCAGTGGTCGCCGGCCGGGCGCCACGGGGCTACTGGGCTGGGGACGGAGAAATAAGGCGGAGCAGGAAAATTACCCCTTACTCCACCTCCCGCCAATAGATGATGCGGTCGTGGCCGCGGTAGACGCCGAAGGTCGCGGTTGCTGTCGGGTTCTCAAGCGACCCGTCACCGTCGAAATCGTCCTGAAGCCAACGTGGGACAGGAAACTCAACGCCCTGAGTATTGTTTTCCTCGATATTGTTGTCTGAGTCATATTTCAACCAGATCCGCCCATCCTCGTCATCGCGCTCATTAGGGTTGCCCCCCGGATTGGGCTCTCCCTTGCTAAGTCCAAAATCTTTATCGGTGCTCTCATTGACTGCGACAACAGGATCCAAAAGCTTCGAATCCTGCTGGGGGTTATACTGCCAACAACCATTTTCTTCTGTGTTGGTGACGAATTTTGAGCCATTCCAAAACTCAGCAGTCATGGGCATTACAAGAGGCAGCGTCTCAGGACCGTAGGTATTCCCCAGACGAATGCGCCCGTACCGTACTTTAAACTCAGGCACAGCAACCGCCAGCGCTTGAGGCTTATTCATGTCATCAAACGAGGAAGAAACACCATCCCCATCGTTGAATGAAGACAGATCAACTGCAAACTCAGGCTTGGACGGGTCAGGACGGGAACCCGCGCTCTTTTCATAAACCACATCTCCCATGATTTTGTAATTCATGACGCCTGATGCTTCATCAGGCGAAGTCAGCTCACGGTTGACTCCATCTGTGTTAGGACTGTACGGCTCACCTCCGTATTCCACCTGACCGGGCCCCGACAAGTCGTCGTCACTCAGATACTGAAATCCGGGGAACGTGTAGTTCTTAGTGGTCTTCTCCTGAGCATTCAGCGCTGTGATCTCAAAGTTGGCCGGTGCAGTGGAATCAATGGCAATCTTTTGACCAATATAGGCAAAGGGCTCTGCAGCAGAGCAGGGCGGCATTAACTCACCGTTTTCCGGAGCAACCGCAAACTCAGCCGGCCTGAAGCGCCCAATGGGCTTACTTGTGCCACCGGGGACGGACTCACCGAAGTATGTCCCAGAGCCAGGATCAGCACTGAATGAAAAGACACCAACCTCGGAGACTCGCTGCTGGCTGATCGTTTCTCCGTTACCATCAATGCGATGGTCATAAGCTGTTTCACCAAGATCACCCTCAATACCACTGCTTGGTTCCTTGAGCTCATGCTTTAAGGAAATGTTAGCAAGCTCAAAATTTGGCGTTGCAGGATTGCCATCGCACAAATGGGAAGCGCTGTCAGAGTAACCTACCGCTCGCATCGTTAGATCGAATGGCTCACCGGCTACCCCAAAAACGGGGCAGTCCTCATTACCCTCATCACACACAGGGTCCGCTTCTACGCAAAGCCCTTCTGGCACACTAACCCATCCGCTCTCACCCGTGAGCTGGAGCCCTTCTTCCGGCGTATCCGGCTCTCCCTGAAATAAAGCGTTAAGCAGCATTTTCCCAGCGTCGTCATACGTAAGGGTAAAGCCCGCAGCGCCTTGTTCGTTAAAATCAAGTGTCAGGATCTCGCTCTCTCCCTGAGCAATACTGGCTTGATCACGCGCAGTCTCGAGAATGACCGGCCGGCTGGCCGCACGAGGGTCGGGCTCTACATAATCAAATGAAAACTCTACAGGCCGCTCTTTGTCAGAAAACGCAGGTACACACCTCATTGGGTCGTTGTCACTCTGCCTCAATGCTTGAATCTGTATGGGATCGGAAGGCTTGTGAGCGGTCTGCTTTGGCACTTCAAACTGAAGACTGGCGTCAAGAAACTGCAGCTCGCAAGGCGCTGGCGAGCGCCCCCCATTGGGCCCTATACACTGATCCTCAGAATAGGCAGTACGACGCGGATCTGAGCTGACTACCCTGAGATCTTGAGGCCCATCTTCGGTCACCTGCAACTGGGTATTGAAGAAGCCCTCGACATCGGTATCGCTTGGCTCAAAGGAGAAAGCATCACCGCCTATCCAGCCTGACGGTGCCATTTCTACTTTCACTTTGCCAGGATAGCGCTCTGAACAATCATCATTCATACAGGCCCGGATCGAGACATCAGCGGGCGTGCAAGTCAGAGCCTGCCCGTCGTGCTTGATTTCAAAATACTCAACCTGTTCCCCAATCTCTTCCAATTCTTGGGCACAGAGCTCAATCTCACTGATCTCATGGGTATTGACCGAAGCGCCCGTTGATCCAGTGAACGACAACAGAAAATTTTCAGGAACATCCGCCTGATCGTCATTCGCCGCAAGAACATCCACATTCAGGATTGGGTCTCCATAGTCACGCCCGCCATCCTCATCCCGAAAAACCTTAACGATCGCCGATCCAGATTGACGGGAGTCGACAATAATGCGGTAACTGTGCGAAGCGTTGGGCCCAACCCCGTCAATGGCAGGGCTCACGCTAGCCCCCTCAATATACGGATAACCGTCCAGCCCCTCTCCCGACCCACGAATAGCTACCGCATTCGGGCGAGGGCCTGGCCCTCCTTCCCGGCCCTCATTTTGGGATGGGTTGGAATAGTTGCCAAATTCATCCAAACCAATACCAATCCACCCTCCAGCAAAGCCGCCAGCGCCTTGGTCCGTCCTCTGCGCGTAACCAAGCGAGCCCCCGAAACCACCAGCCTGAGGTGTGACACTCGCATCCGAAAGCACAACCGCCAATCCATCGGCACCGTTACCACGCGCACCATACGCATGATAATTAAAGTCGAGCACAACTAGGTTGTCGTCTGCAGGCAGCAGCTTTTGAAGACTCGCGGCAGTTGCCTGGTTGCCACTCGCCTCGGTCATCCGCAGTCGCCGCTGTCCTGCCTCTTGAACAACCTGCGGCTCAAAATTGCCACTGGAGACATCGGTCTCCCAGTCTTCTCCGAGGCCAGAAGTACGCTCGAAATCATCCGAAAAACATTGCAGATTTGACTCATAGCTAACCCGAACTAAACCATCACCCCCGGCCCCACCATCTCTACCAATCGTAAAGCCACGGGTTCTCGCACCACCACCTCCTCCTCCTGGCGGTTTACCCGGTTCACCTGCTACGTTCCGATCACGTCCAGCACTTTCAGCGCCATTTCCACCATCCCCGCCTTGTCCACCAGCAGTTCCGCCTATTCGGCCATCGCCGTTGTTGCCAGAGGCCCCCTGCCATGCCGAAGAGCCTCCACCACCACCTCGGCCTCCGCGACCATCAGCGCCGCTGCCTCCCGAATAGGTTGCATCACCAATACTCTGTCCTGATGGCCCTCCAGATGCACCGCGGTCATCACCCGTTCCAACGCTTCGGCCACCTGACGCACGAACAAGGGGATTAGACGCCCTACCAAAACGAGAGCTTTCTCCCGGAAAAGCGTCGTCACTCCCCCTGCCAACTCTAACCTCAAAGGTTTCGCCCGGGCTTACATCAAGCATGGAACGTGCATAGGCGCCACCGCCACCGCCTCCCCCTTCGCAACTCGAAAATCCAGGAGGGCAACTTCCCCCACGGCCACCAGCCCCCCATACTTCGACGGTAACTTGGGTAACGCCTTGGGGAACGATAAAGGTACCTGGCCCGGGCTCATCCCACTTTTCAGTTTCTTCAGCCGCCATAGCTGCCGTGCACAAGAGGGCCAGACACCACAGGGGAACAAGTCCAACCCCCCTGCATTTTTGAATGTTGGTTTTCATCGAACCCTCACCTCAATGGTGCGCCGGGATGTTTCGTCACCACTACCGCACTTACCTTCGCTGGCAATCGTGTAAACCGTTTCTTCGGCGGGACTGCCATCAATATCGCCATCGACTGACTGACACGTCAACGCAGCCTCGCAGCCCTTAAGGGCGCCGTCACTGAAGTTCAGATTGGATGTCATCGCGCTGCAACTGCCACCCCCCAAAACCTCCGTTACAGCTACCTGGGCCCCACTTTCCGCAGCATAAAACGCTCTCTGGGAGAGAATCTGCTGGCCCATCGACGCACCGGTGCTCTGCTGAAGCTGCGTCATGGCAACGGCAATCAGGGCGAGAACCGTGATCAGAAAAATGGCTACAGGCAGCCCGGCGCCGCGCTGGCATCTGAAAGATCGGGCGTCAGGGTACATTGCGGATCTGCACCTCCTGACTGACATCCAGGGTTTCCCCCGAATCCGGATCCTCCAGCGTAAAGCGCACGGAAACAATTGCTCCGCGCGTCAGCGTTGGTGGACTCAGGTTGAACGACAATGACTCAGAGGCCAGATTGGCTGCCAGCACTTCCCGGTTCGGCATGGATGTTGGCAGGTTCGCTTCAACACTGGGCTGAATACCATAGTTTCGATAGCGATAGAGAAACTCACCGTTCTGACAGAGCGTTTTAGGGGAACCAACTATGAAAAACCGTTTCCGCGGTGACCCGCTCGTGAATCGGTGGGGCTCGCCACCATCGAAATCAACCCGGACACTGCTGTCACCGCTGTCACCGCTGTCCATCGAGGCGGGTGGAGAAATCGGACCTGGGTCTGTGGGACTGTACACATCCCCACTGTAGCCATAGACAACCACTCGTCCCGTCTCGGATCGAGTCTTGTTTTTACCGTCTGGCACTGGCAGAGGAATGGCGTCAAAACCGCTCGGGTCCGATCCCTTTGGCAGATTCAGGTAATTGGACGCAGCTTTCACCGGCATCCATTCGATACAATCCCCCTTATCAGTGCGCTCTTTAACGCGCACCGACGTCGGCAGAGCTTCGCGAAGCGCCCGGCTGATCTGTTCACTGATGACAACGCCGGACAACGCTCGCTGTTGGCGAGCGCTGGTATCCACTGCGCCCTGAGTTGAGAAGGTTATAAAGCGCACAGAGATGGTTGAGACGATGCCAAGCAGTATGATCACGATGATCAATTCGACCAATGTGAAGCCGCGGCAACGCATCAGAAATTTGCCCTATAGGCAGAGAGCGAGAATTCGGAGCCAGCAGGCCCGGTAATCACCAGATCGATCCGCTTGGCGTCTAAAGTTGGCAACCCCACTTCTCCCCCGGCGCAGTCCACATCTACGCTTACTTCAAATCCATCATATCCGGACAGCGGTGTAGGGTCGTCGGCTGTGCGGGGCGGTGCGTTGGTAATGGCATCGTAGTCATCCACATCATCGTAGGCAGAGCGGTTGCTCTCCTCTGCGTTGATGGTACAGCTACTTAAACTTACCGGCGGAACACCCCCAGCTGGGGTGGCGTCATCGTATTTCTGGGCCAGGATCTCATCCATGTAAAACTGACCCAGCTCGACGGCCCTTGTCTGGATTAACGAATTGGCACTCCGACCCGAGACCAGCGAGAAGGCTCCCACCACCCCCGCTACGGCAATCCCGATGATCACAATGGTCATGACCAGTTCGATCAGTGTGGCGCCGGATTGCACCGATTTTGACCGGATCGCGTCTGGCGCTTTCATGGCTGGCAGCCCCCCTGGTAAACCGCTCCAAGCGAACTGATGCAGGTAGTGTAACTTGTACTGCTTCCAGAGAATGTCAGTTCGGTATTGGCACCACTAGCTGGAGCGCCATCCGATTGAAAGGTGATCGTAGGAGTATCTGAAAGCGAGGCAGACTCGCGGGGCAGGGTGAACACACGTTCAGCGGAGGTGCCTCCGCCTACTGTGAATTGGAACTGGTCGCCAACTTGCTCAATGGTTACGTCATCAGCCGGGTTGCCTGCCAGCGCCCCTTGCTGAGCGAGCCGAACCGCTGAGGTCAGTTGCTGATTGGCAAGGAGTGGACTGAAAGTGCTCTGATTGGCGAAGACACCGATCCCAAGAACGCTCAGGATTCCAATCAAGATGAGGACCGTAATCAACTCAATCAGCGTGAAGCCGCTTTTGCGCCGACATCCCGCCATGCGATCTATGGCGACGGTCCCCATCATACAGCTTACCGTTGGTCTATAGAGCAGCTACACTGCTCTGCGCCCATGCAACCCCTTAATTGCACGGTACTCCATCAGTATCACCATCAAGGATGCTTACACTCCCGTCACTCTCAACATACTCGAATCCACAATCGTTACTGGTAGGATCTGAATCCTGACCCGCAAAGTGGAATTCTGCCGATGTAGCGCCGCTGGAGGATTGATTTTCAAAGTCATCAGACAGCTGGGCCGCCTCGGCAATCCCATTTCCAGATGAGGGGTTGGCGGCTGGGTAACCATTAGTCCCAAGCTCAATGGTTGTACCGTCAAGGTCAACAGAACCGGGATTCGTTCCGTCAGCGAGGTAAGCGCTATGGGCTATCTGCGCAGCCGAACGGACAGCGCCTACGGCCCCTTCAACGGTACTAGCCTTGGCATCCCCACCCAGATCCGCAAACCGCGGAAGCGCAAAAGCGGACAGGATGCCGAGAATAACGATCACGATGACCAGTTCGATGAGGGTGAAACCCTGCTGTTGTCTTTGCATGCAGATTACTCCGTTCAGACTTTTCGTTCTTTGGTTAGATGTTTTGGCTAACATTATGACAGATTTCACAGTTTTTTCGAGTCAGGGATTGTCTATACTTGTTAAAACCTCCCCTTCGCTAGGGTTGTATTCAATGGCATGGTCGTTCTCACCGCGCTGGTAGCTGTAGCGGCAGCTCTCACCCGACACGCTGGCGGTGTAATCGGTGTCCGCATCCGGGTCAGCGCTGACCGTTGGCGCGTTGGATTGGAGCAGTGCTTTCCAGAGCTCGACACAGCTCTGGGTTGTAATGCTGCCTGGGTTTGTTTCTCCCCCGGTCGAAACCGGCCAGCCCTCGGAGCTGACATCCACATTGTCCTTGCCGAACCCTGTCAGATCCTCCACCGCGCCGGTGGCCCCGTTGCTCGTCCATTGCGCCCGGACAAGCACCACTGCGGATGCCAGTGCCCCACCCGCTCCCTCCACGTTCGCGCGGTGCGAGTTCCCGGCCAGTTCCGCAAACCGTGGCATCAATGTGGCGGCCAGAATGGCAATGATGATGATCACCACCACCAGTTCGATCAGCGTGAACCCCTGTTGCCGGCCCTTTACGTTTTCAGGTGATCTTGCGTTCATCCTATCTCCGGTTTTCGCGCCAAACGCATTGGTGGCACCCTACTGTTACCCGATCGCAGCACTGCCCAGGTCCCACACCGGCAGGAATACGCCCAGCGCAAGGATCAGCACCAGTATGGCGACGCCCACCAGCAGTATGGGTTCAATGGATTCCGATAGCCGATTGAGCTGGTAGTCCACTTCTTCATCGTAGAAATCCGCCACGTTGGTGAGCATCTCGTCCACCGAACCGGTCTCCTCCCCCACCGAGATCATCTGCAGGATCAGTGGGGTGAACAGACCGCTCTCGCGTGCGGCCCGCAGAAAGCTGTCGCCGCGCTCGATGGAGGAGCGCATTTCGTGCAGGTGATGGGCGATCCAGGCATTACTGTTGGCATCCGCCACCACCGACAGCGCGCTGGTCACCGGCATGCCCGCTGCCAGGGTTGTGGCAACGTTGCGCGAGAAACGGCTCAACGCGATCTGCTCCAGAATCGCGCCAATGATGGGCAGCCGGAGCTTGTAGCGGTCCCACTTGAGGCGCCCCTGTTCCGTGGCAATCCAGCGGTTAACCGCCACGAAGGCAGCCACAATCCCCCCAAGCAGCGCCGGCCACCAGGTGGTCATGAAGTTGGACGTCATGATCAGCACCTGGGTGATGAACGGCAGGTCCGCCCCCAGGCGCTCAAAGGTGGCAACAAACTGCGGAATCACGAAGAAATTGATGATGACCATGGCCGCCGCGAGCGCCACGATCACGAAAATCGGGTAGCGCGTGGCCTGCTTGATGCGCCGCCTTGTCTCACGCTCCAGCTCCAGGATGCGCGACAGCCGGTAAAACGCATCATCCAGTTGGCCCGTATTCTCACCCACATGCACCATGGCCACGAACAGCCCTGAGAAAACGCGGTCATTGGCCTGCATGGCGGTGGCCATGGTGGTACCGGTTTCCAGTCGGTCCGCCACGTCATCGAGAGCCTGGCTCAGTGCCCGGGATTTGCTGGTCTCGGCCAGGCCACGCATGACCCGGATAATGGGAATGCCGGCCTTGGTAAGCGCGTACATCTGGCGGCAGAACACGATCAGGTCATCCAGCTTGACCCGGGGCTGTAACAGCTCAATCTGCGCCAGGCGCGCCCCCAGACCAGCGGTATTCTCCGCTTCCGGCTCTACAGAGACGGGCGTAATCCCTCGGCGCTGGAGTTCAGTGGCAATGGCATCCCGTGAGCCACCCTCGAGCACGCCCTGCTCCAGTACGCCTTTGCTGTTCCGGCCCCGGTACTCGAAACGCATGGTCAGTCTCCCGCCTCATCCGCGAAGCCGCCGCTCAGGGTGGCGGAGACCCGGGCCACCTCGTCGAGGCTGGTGATGCCCTGCTCCGCGTAACGCAGGGCACAATGGTCCAGGCTTTCATAATCCGGCAGGGCCCGCGCCGCCCGCTCAAAGCCACCGTAATCCGCCCGCCGCAGGGCATCCAGCATGCTTTCGCTGAACTCCAGAAGCTCGTGGACACCAATTCGGCCCCGATAGCCGGTGTTGCTGCACTGGTAGCAGCCCTTGCCCACCACAAAACCGTTACCGCCTCTGGGCTCGGGAGCGTTGCTGCTGGTATCAGTCGGCATTGGCTCACTCCCCTCCATCAGCTCATCAGAAAGCGTGAGCTCCAGCGAGCCGTCATCGGATTGGGCCTGATCGCCCGACTCGCCACTGGCCGGCGCAGCCGCATGCGTGGATGGCTCAGGCGCCATGGTGGTGGACGCCTCCAGTGGCGCATCACCGCGCTCGCTGCGGATCCGGTCGATCCAGATCTGCTCCTGATGGGTCGGGGTATAGGGTACGCGGCAGTTGTCACACACCCGCCGCACCAGCCGTTGCGCCAGAACGCCGGCTATGGAGCTGGACACCAGGAACGGCTCGGCCCCCATGTCCAGCAACCGCATGGCGCTGCTGACAGCGTCGTTGGTGTGCAGGGTGGACAGGACCATGTGGCCAGTCATCGCCGCGCGCAGCCCGATTTCCACCGTTTCCTGGTCGCGCATCTCGCCCACCAGGATGATGTCCGGGTCCTGGCGAAGGGCGGAACGCAGCACCGACGCGAAGGTGAGCCCGATCTGACTGCTCACCTGCACCTGGGTGATGCGCGGCAGGCGGTATTCCACCGGGTCCTCCGCCGTGATGATCTTGACCTGGGCCTGATTGAGTTCGGCGAGCGCACCGTAGAGGGTGGTGGTCTTACCGGAACCCGTGGGGCCGGTCACCAGCATCATGCCATGGGGGCGGTGAATGAGCCGGCGGAAGCGGTTCAGGATTCCCGGCGGCATACCGGTGGATTCAAGGTTCAGGATACCCTCTGACTGGTCCAGCAGGCGCATGACCACGGATTCACCATACTGCACCGGCAGCGTGGACATCCGCACATCAATGCTCCGGCCCTTGACGCGGATATTGAAGCGCCCGTCCTGGGGCATGCGCTTCTCGGAGATATTGAGCCCGGCCATCAGCTTAAGACGCAGCACCAGCGCGGAATGGATGCGCTTTTCCTTCATGACCTGCTCCTGGAGCACCCCGTCGATGCGCTGACGGATGCGGATCACGGTCTCGTCAGGCTCAATGTGGACGTCCGAGCTGCGGGCCTGAACGGCGTCTTCGAAAATGGTCTGGAGCAGGCGCACCACCGGCGCTTCGTTCACGTCCGAGTCGTTGCCGAGATCCGCCAGGTCAAAGGCTTCGTCACCGATCTCGTCTTCCAGCTCCTCGGCCAGCGAGGCGATCTCATCGGTCCGCCGATAGACCAGATCCAGGGTGTTGAGGAGTTCACTCTCGCGCACCACGGCCTGTTTCACCGGCTGGCCCAGGAGCCGGGCCAGTTCGTCGTAGGCGAAGATGTCCATGGGGTCGGCCATCCCCACCAGCAGCTCGCCGTTGCGCTCAGCCAAAACAATAGCCCGGAATCGCCGTGCCTGGGTCTCGGGGAGCTTCTTCACCAGTTCGTGGTCGAAGTTATAGTGACGCAACTGAACGAAGGGGATATCCAACTGCTGGGACAGGAAGTTCAGCAGCTGGTCCTCGTCCAGGTACCCCATATCCGTCAGGGTCTTGCCCAGCTTGCGGCCAGTGCGCTTCTGCTCGGCCAGCGCGGCATGCAGCTGGTCCTCGGTGATGACGTTGTTTTCTACAAGGAGATCGCCGATGCGGACCTTGCGACGTGTTTCAGAAGCCATGCGTTACCCCTGCTTCTCAGCCAGCCGCTGTTCAATGTACCGGCGCAGCTGCGGTGCCAGATCCGGCAGTGACAAGGCCCGCGCGTAAGCGGCCCGGGCCTTTTGATCCCGCCCCCTGCTTTCCATGGCAATACCCAGCCCGGCCCACCAACGGGCATTGCCATCATCTGTCTCGATCAGTGCCGCCCATTGCTCAGCGGCGGCCTGATGGTCGCCGGTCTGCTGGTACAGTGCTGCCATCATGCTGTGGTAGGACGGCATGCTTCCCGGTCCCGGGGGATCGGACACCAGCCACTCCAGGGCACTCGCTTTGCCTTCTTGCGCCAGGGCCACTCGGGCCCTGAGCAACCGCAGCTTCGGATTCATGGCCACCGCCTGCTCCGGGAGCCATGCCAGCGCCCTGGACGGCGCCCCACGCGCCAGTGCGTTCCGGGCCATGACGGCGCGCGCCCTGGGGGCCTCAGCTCCCTGCTCGAGCCGTTCGCTCAGCCGCTCTTCAGCTTCCGCCAGACGCCCATCGGCAAGCAGCGCTTCAAGCTTGCTGGCCAGACGACGGTCCTTTTCGGCCGGGGTCAGCTCGCGTACGTTCGGCTTTGCGGCCGCGGAACCGGCGTCCGTCTCGGATGCCGCAACCGGCGCCGTTTCGCCAACCGGCTCCGGGGCCTGAACCGCCTCGCTTGCCCCGGCGGCCTCGGGCTGGGGCTCTGGTTCTGGGTCTGCCTCTGCGCTGGCATCGTCGGTCGCCACGGCAGTGCCCTGAGTATTGTCGGCTTCCGGCACTTGAACCACAGGTGCAACGGACGCTTCCGTCTCCTCTGGGCCGCTATTGGTACCCCGTTCAGGATTCTCAGAGGGGCGGGGCTCCGCGCTCCCGGCGGTTGCTTTCGGCTCGCCCTCACCCGGATCCCGGATAACGGGGCGAACCACTGGCACCGGTTCAGGCTCCATGGAGGCAACAGTCGACTTTGCCGGCTGGGAGCCACCGCTTCCCAACCACCAGATTCCGCCGCCAGCGGCTACGGCCAACAGCAGGGCGGCCCCGCCCAGCACCAGGCGCCAGCGCGGGCCGGACTGGCCACTCGCCGCGCTCAGGCCGGCGGGAATCGTTTCCTTGTGGTTTCCGTCATTGCTTTGCCGTTTTTCCAGATCTCTCAGCGCATCATTGAGCAGGCTCATACCAGCCCTCCAAGAACGCCGGGGCGACGCACCACGCTGTCCGTATCCTGGATGGCCTGGCGCACATGCCGGCTGGTGATTTCCCGCTCCCCGCGCCCGTAGGCCGCGATCAGTGCCTTATGGGCCAGTATATTGATCAGTCTTGGGGTACCACCGGAGGCCCGGCTGATCAGCCGCACGGCCGCGGGCCGGAAAAGCCGACCTCCGTTCCAGCCCGCCTGGATCAAGCGGTGCTGGAGGTAGGCACCCACCGCTTCCGGCGCCAGGGTTTCCAGCCGGTGCTGGAACGTGATGCGCTGACTGAGCTGGCGCAGTTCGGGCCGCGCCAGCAACTCATCCAGCTCCGGCTGGCCGAACAGCACCACCTGCAGCAACTTGCGGCTTTCGGTTTCCAGGTTCGTGAGAAGGCGCAGCGCCTCCAGGGTTGCAACCGGCATGGCCTGGGCTTCGTCTATCACAAGGACAACCGCATCCCCGGCAGCCGCGTTGTCAATCAGGTGGGTCTGAAGGGCCGAGAGCGCCCTGTGGGTATTGCTGGCATCCTTCAGGGTCACGCCCAGCTCATCCGCCAGAGCTTCGATCAGCTCGGTGGGCCCAAGCTGGGGATTGGGTATGTAAGCAGTGGTCAGCTCACCCTCAAGGGTATTGAGCAGAAGGCGGCACAGCAGCGTCTTGCCGGTTCCCACCTCGCCGGAGACCTTGATGAAGCCCTCCTTCTGGCGCAACGCCACCAGCAGCAGTTCCAGCGCCTGCCCGTGACTGGGCGCGCGCAGGAAGTAGCGCGTGTTGGGCGTTAGAGAAAAAGGGGCATCCCGAAGGCCGAAAAACGCCTCGTACATGCTACCTCTCGCGCTCAGCACCGGGGGCCGGCTTCGGCCGGGGCGATTCGGTGGATTCCATGATGCGGCGCAGATCACGGATCCGCTGGCGGCTGTCTTCCACATCTTTGCCGTAGCGGCCGGTGTTGGCAATCATCGGTTTAAGCAGGATGACCAGCTCGCTTTTACTGGCGTCGTAATCCCGTTGGGTGAACAACTCGCCGAGCACGGGAATATCACTGAAAAAGGGCACCGCAGACCGGGTTTCCTCGGTACGGTCCTGGATCAGGCCACCAATGACCACAATCTGGCCACTGCGCGCCCGTACCACACTGTCTGTTTCGCGCACCGTGCTGAACGCCAGCGGCAGCGTCACATCACGGTCCCCAATGGTAATGAGCTTTTCCTGATCCTCCACTTCCGACACCGACGGATGCACGTGCAGAGTCACTACATCCTGATCACTGATCTGGGGGGTGACGTCCAGGGATATACCGGAAAAGAACGGGGTCAGATCGACGGACGTTGATCGCGAGTTACTGGTGCCCGTCGCACCGCCTGTGTCATCTTCAAAATCGAGATCCGTGACAAAAAACTCGTCGCTGCCAACCTTGATCACGGCCTTCTCGTTGTTGACCGTGGAAATCCGTGGGCTGGACAGCACCTGGACATTGCCCTGGCTGCCAAGCAACTGAATGAGGCTGTCAAACCCCTGAACATCAAGCGCTGTGGAAAACACACCGCCACCCTGGGTACTGGCGCCGATGCTGCTGAGGCTGCCCTCAATCGTCCCACTACCAACCTCGTCCACGGCATTCCAGTTGATGCCCTGCTGGTATTGCTCATTCAGCTCAACCTCCAGAATACGCGCCTCCAGAATCACCTGGCGCTTGGAGATCAGCTGCATACGGCGCAGGTATTCCTCCACCGTCTTCAGCGCATCCGGGCGGGCGTGCACCACCACAACCCCGGTGCCCGGGTTGGTGATCACACGCTGGCCTTTGTCCTTTGCAACCATGAGCTCCAGCGAGTCACTGAGATCCTGCCAGAAATGGGATTCCGAGGTGGTCGTGATCCGGGTCCCGACCACTGCCCCTTCGTTATTGCCGTTACCACTGTCTCCGGAGCCAGAATCGCTGTTGCCGCCGTCAGTGACCTGCCCCGAGCGGACCTGCGTTTCCGAGTTACCGCTGCGTTTAATGTCCAGATAATCCACCTGGAATATACGGGTTCTGAGCCCGGCCGGGCGCACACGGTAGATGCGCCCTTCGCGGCTAACTTCATACCCGTAAAGGTCGGAGACCACGTCCATGACCTCCTGAAGTGTCACCTGGGTCAGGTCCAGCGTGATCGAGCCCTCAACCGCCGGGTCCACCACCACATTATAGGAGGTTCCATCCACCAGGCTCTGGAAGAAGGCAGGCGCTGCCAATCCCTGGGCATTCACGTTGAAACGTTCCTGCTCACTGGCCCCGGAAGCACCACCGCCGCCGAAATCCGGCATAAGGGCCCCAGTCACTGCTTCGGGGGCCTGGCCCTGCTCAGGCTCATCCTGCCCAGCGTCATCCTCCGCGAGTTCCTGCTCGATCCGCTTGGTGGTTTCCGTGGACGTCGCCTGCTCGGTCTGCAGCAGCGGGTTGCCGGCACAACCGGCCATAAGCAGGCCCAGTATGACCGGGGTCAGGAATGGAAGGAAACGCTCTCGCATAACGGTTAACCTGTTACTGGCGCCGGATTGACGGCGCACTATCGAGTTCAAGTGTGTATTGCTGACCGTCCACCTCAATCAGCACACGATCCACGCCAATGCGCACGAGAGTGGCGTCGCCAAGCTGCCCCCCCGTCGCAAGGACGGTGCCGTTGATAACGGCGCGC
The DNA here is from genome assembly GCA_048013405.1 of Halomonadaceae bacterium KBTZ08. Classification (GTDB taxonomy): domain Bacteria; phylum Pseudomonadota; class Gammaproteobacteria; order Pseudomonadales; family Oleiphilaceae; genus Halospina. The sequence goes on along the minus strand of CP182108.1, from coordinate 3,005,884 downwards.
CGGCGCTGGTCCCCTATCAGGACGGAATCCAGCCGGAAGCCGCTCTCCGGCGAGGCACTGCCTGACGCCGTCGAGACCGAGGGAGGGCGCGTGGGGTCGGGCAGCGAGGCCCCGTTGTCCGCACCGCAGGCCAGCGGCAGGATCACCAGAAGGCTTATCATGAGTCCGTACCTACCCCGCTCAGACACCCAGCCACTCCTTATGCAGACTCAGTGTATGCAACCGGATCCGTACCCGGGCCTTCGGCCACTGCTGAGCCTCATAGTCCAGCTTCCGCCATCCCAGACGTTCATCCATGCCCTCAAGCTCCCGCAGATACGCCAGCACATCATGAAAGCCACCGCTGACGATGACTTCCACCGGATGCGCGTAAAGGCTGGGTTGCTGTTCGTCTTGCGGCTCCGGATCGTCCCCGTCCACCATCACCGGCTCCGGTGGCAGGTGGGAAACACTTTCCAGTGCTACGCCTTCGTGCCGGGCCAGCATCCGGCGCAATAACGCCACCATCTCCGGTGGACTGATCAATCCGGTGGTCAATTCCTCCAGCTGCTGGTCATACCGTTCAAGCCGCTGCTGGAGCTGCCCGATGCGCTTGCGCAAGGGGGCGTTGGGGTCCACTTCCAGTTCCTGGCTCAGCGTCTCTTGCTGGCGTGACAGGCCCTCCAGTGATTGCCGTGTACTCTCGGTTCGCTCCAGAACCCGGCTGTGCGTCTGCATCACGGGCGTCACCCAAAGCTGCCAGCCGCCCAGCCCCAGAACAGCGGCCGTTGCCACCACCATCAGAACCCGTTCGCGGCGCGCCCTCGCAAGGAAGGCATCCGAAAGCGCCTGCCAGCGCTGCTGAAAGCGCCCCTTCATTCGTCCTCCTCTGGCGCATCACGGGTCGAGGCCACTTCAAAACGCAGGGGGGCATCCCCCTCCGGACGCTCAATATTGAAACGGGCAAAGCGGCGTCCGGCAAACACGGGCTCATCCTGTAATCGCTGCAGATATTCCGGCACGTTCTGGCCGTCACGGGTACGACCGACCACCCCGAGACGATCACGCATCAGGTCCACCCGGATCCGTGTGAGCCAGAGCCCTTCCAGCGTCTGACGCGCCAGCCCTTCCAGGTAAGGCGAAAACCCCTCGCTGTTGGCCTGGGCAACCGAGTCCGCCCGTTCCACAAGGCGGCGCCGGTCCTGAACCCGCTGCTCCAGCCTCGCAATCTGTTGCTCAAGGGCGGGATCCTTCTGCCGCGCCTCCACCTGCTCCTGAAGCGCCTCCACCGCCTCCTGCTTCTGGGTCTCACGGCGTTCAAGCTCGCTAAGGCGGGCTTGCGCGCCAGCCAGCTGGTACCGCAAAACGCCGCCGGTTGCGGCAATCACCAGAACCACAGCCGCCACCAGCACCAACGCCAGCCTCAGCGTCAGCCATTCCCGTGAGGGCCGGAAGGCGTCTGTATAAAGGTTGACGGACTGCTTCATGGCGCCCCCTCAACCGCCGCCAGCAAGGTCGCTGCGGCCAATCCGGAACCCGGCTCAGGGCTGACGCCGAAAAGCAGGCTTTCCCAGTCCAGGTCGACCACCTCGGCCGTGACCTGGGAGTTGAGCATCCCGGCCAATGGCAATGACTCCGGATGACCAGCCAACTGCACTCTGGAAGGCGGGATCTGACGAAGCTGGCTTTCGTAATAGTCCAGTGAACGCTGAACCTCCAGCGCCAGATCCTGGACGGTTTGTTCTTGGGTAGCAGCATCCCGAAGCCGGGCCTGGGGAATATCCAGCCGGCGCGCCATGTAAAGCACCTCTCCCCGGCAGAAAACGATGTAACCCGTTGCCTCACCGAGATAGACCATGGCCGCGCCCCGCCCTTCTTCATCGGTCCGGGCCAGCAGATTGCGCAGCGCCAGTTCCGCCACATCAATGCATTCCAGTTCCAGCCCGGCGGCGTGAACGGTGTCCACGGTGCGTTGGATGTCATCCTGGTGGGCACAAACGGCGTTAATGAGCGCACCCCGGTCCCGGGAGGCATCTTCAGGAAAAGGGAAGGTATCAATAACTGCTTCGCTGGCGGGATAGTCGAGCAGGTCGCCAAGCTTCCAGCGAACCGCGTCCGTCAGCTCACCGGGCTCCACGTTCGGACGCTCGGCCTGGAAGATCTGGTATTGGCCCTGGCCCAGCACCACCCTGGTTCGGGCCCCTTCCAAACCTTGCTCGTTCACCAGCGTTGCCAGTGTCCCCTGCGGGCCGGCGGAACCGGTCTTCAGCGTGCCCTCAGTTCCCCAGCTTGCCCAGTGGATGGCGTCAGCCGTTAGTTCCAGCCCCAGATGGAGCGGCGGGCGGCGCTTGAGCAACAGCTTTCGGAAGGATGGGAGTGTCAGCAAGTCAACCGTCTGCGTTTTCCGGACATTCAGCACCGTTGAGTCAGTGTGCTCTGGGAATGCCCGGATTATAGTTCAGGACTCAAACAGATTCACGCTGTTCAGCCATCTATCGGTCAGTTTTGACAAAATGCTGACACTCACCCACGGAACCCCCTCCTAGAAGGGGATATCGTCATCAAAGTCATCAACCGGATCGGGCATGCCAGTGCCCTGACTCTGGTCGCCTCCCTGGGGCGCATAACCGCCCCCCTGGGGCGCGTTTCCCTGGGCAGCAGCCGGGGCGCCACCGCCCATGCCGGCATTGTCGCCACTACGGCTGTCCAGCATCTGCATCTGGCCGTTGATGTCGACAATGATCTCGGTGGTATAGCGGTCCTGACCGTTCTGATCCTGCCATTTGTTGGTCTGGAGCTTGCCTTCAATGTAGACCTTGGACCCCTTGCGCAGGTACTGGCCCGCAATCTCCGCAATCTTGCCGAACATGACGATCCGGTGCCATTCCGTTTTTGGCACCATCTGCCCAGTGTTGCGGTCCTTGTAGCTCTCGTCCGTCGCCAGCCGGAGGTTGGTTACCGGGTTACCGTTGGCGGTATACCGCGTTTCAGGGTCCGCTCCCAGGTTGCCGATCAGAATGACCTTGTTTACGCCTCTCGCCATGTTCCGCTCCTGTTCCTTTCTCGTTATTCGCTGTTATGCGTTTACGGAAACCGTCCCGTGGCTTCCCTTGTCAGGCCTGTCGCGCCACAAAAGGCAAACGCCACAGAGCCTCTTCACTGAAGTACTGGCGATCCACCTTGAGCCAGGCCTCGCTGCTGGCGGCCAGTACAACGGCATCGTCCACGCCGGGTATCGCCATAAACGCTTCCCGCATGGCCCGCGGATCCTGCTGATGCTGCTCGTTGAGCCGAAGCGCCAGACTGGTGGCGTAACGGGGCGGCGCCATGGTGAGAACCAGAAGCAGCCAAACGGCAACGCCCAGCAGGACGAGAACAATAACACCGCTGGCACCAGCGAAACCAGAGAGCCAGCCCCCTAGCGTACCGCCCACAAACGACCCCATGAACTGGCTGGTGGAATAAACCCCCATGGCCGAGCCCTTACCCGCTGCCGGGGCTTCCTTGCTGATCAACGACGGCAGAAGGGCCTCAAGCAGATTAAAGCCCATGAAGAAAACGAACAGCACCGCCCAGAACCCGGCCACCCGCTGCCAACCAACGCCCATCAGAGCCACGGCCACACCCAGCAGAGCCACCGCCACCGACATCACCTGTTTGAGGCGACGCTTTTTCTCACCAATGATCAGAAGCGGCAACATAGCCACAAAGCCTGCCCCCATGACTGACAGGTAGACCCACCAGTGCTGACTTGTCGCCAGCCCCAGGTCTTCCAGCGTCAGTGGCACAATCAGGAAGATGGCGGTCAGCGCCATGTGCAGCACAAAGATGCCTGCATCCAGGCGCAGCAGCCGCCCCGATGTCAGGACCTGGCGGAGCTGATCCCGGGCTGGCAGCGCATCCGGCTGATGGGAGCGGATCTCGGGGCTCGGCACAATGGTCGCTACAAACACCATACCGATGCCGGCCAGCACCGCTGTCAGCAGGAATATCCCGGTGAGACCATAGGCTTCCCCCACCATTGGCCCCAACACCAGTGACAGCGCAAAAGCCAGCCCAATGGAAAGGCCGATGGTTGCCATGCCCTTGGTTCGGTTCTCTTCCCGGGTCAGGTCACTGGCCAGGGCCATGAGCACACTCGCAATAGCGCCCGATCCCTGGAGGATGCGTCCGGCAATCACCCCGTGGATCGAGTCCGACCAGCCCGCCAGAAGGCTCCCGGCTGCAAACAACAGCAGCCCCAGCTGGATCAGAGGCTTGCGCCCGAAGCGATCAGACAGCATGCCGAACGGGATCTGCAGCAGTGCCTGGGACAGCCCATAGGCGCCCAACGCCACACCCAACAGCGTTGGGCTGGCACCCTGCAGATCCCGCCCGAGCAGCACAAATACCGGCAGGATCATGAACAGCCCCAGCATACGGGAGCCGTAGACCATTGCCAGCGCGGTTATGGCTCGTTTTTCAGTGGCGTTCATTCAGGCCCCTCCGCAAAAGCGGTGCCATCTTACCACAGCGTCGCCGGGCAGCTCATGGACCCATGAACAATCCATCTATAACGGCGTACCTGTAAGCCCTATAATGATCGTTTTGCCCAGACCATGGAGCAGCATGAACCACATCCGAATCCGGGGTGCTCGCACCCACAATCTGGCGTCGGTGGACCTTGATATTCCCAGAAACGAGCTGGTGGTGGTCACGGGGCTCTCCGGCTCCGGAAAATCCTCACTGGCGTTCGACACGCTCTACGCAGAGGGGCAGCGGCGGTACGTGGAATCGCTCTCCACCTATGCACGCCAGTTCCTGTCCATGATGGAGAAGCCGGATGTGGATCATATCGAGGGCCTCTCTCCAGCGATATCGATTGAGCAGAAGTCCACCTCCCACAACCCGCGCTCCACGGTGGGAACCATTACGGAAATCCACGACTACCTGCGACTGCTGTTTGCGCGTGCCGGCGAACCGCGCTGCCCGGTGCACGATGAACCGCTGGCGGCCCAGACGGTGAGCCAGATGGTTGACCAGGTCCTGACCCTGCCGGAAGGCAGCCGCATGATGATCCTCGCACCGTTGATCAGCGAGCGTAAGGGCGAACACCAGCAGGTCCTGGACGAGATGCGCAGCCAGGGGTTCATCCGGCTGCGTATTGATGGCCATGTGTACGACATCGATAACCTGCCGTCGCTGGACCCGAAACGCAAGCACAGCATTGAGGTGGTCGTGGACCGGTTCCGGATTCGCGAGGGGCTGCAGCAGCGCCTTGCCGAATCCTTCGAGACCGCACTGGGCCTGGCGGATGATGCTGCACGCGTTGCGTCTATGGACGACGACGGGCCCTCGGAACTGGTTTTCTCCGCTCGTCACGCCTGCCCACAGTGCCGTTATTCGATCAGCGCCCCCGAACCCCGAACCTTCTCCTTCAACAACCCAGCGGGTGCCTGCCCCACTTGCGATGGGCTCGGGCTGGACCAGTTCTTCGATCCAGAGCGTTTGATCCGCAATCCGGAGCTCACCCTGGCGGAAGGGGCGATCCGGGGCTGGGATCGGCGCTCGGTTTACTACTTCCAGATGCTGGAAAGTGTAGCGAGCCATTACGGCTGCGACCTGGATACGCCCTGGGAACAGCTTCCGGATTGGTTCCAGCGCATTGTGCTTCACGGAACCGGAGAGGAGCCGATCACCTTCCGCTACGTGAACTCCCGGGGCGAGGCGGTAGACCGTGACCACCCCTTTGAAGGCGTTATCCCCAACCTGGAACGGCGTTATCGTGAGACCGATTCCCAGACGGTACGGGATGAAATGGCTCGCTCCCTCAACTCCAGACCCTGCCCCGATTGCCACGGATCACGCCTCAATGAGGTAGCCCGGCATGTCTTCATCGGGGACTGGACCCTGCCGGCCATGGCCCGCCTTTCGATCGCCCACGCTCAGGAAAGCGCCCACGCCATCACGCTGCCGGGCTGGCGTGGACAGATTGCCGAGACCATTCTCAACGAAATCCGCAAGCGCCTGGAGTTCCTCGTCAACGTCGGCCTGAGTTACCTGACCCTGGAACGCAGCGCCGACACACTGTCTGGCGGCGAAGCCCAACGAATCCGCCTGGCCAGCCAGATCGGAGCGGGACTGGTTGGGGTGATGTACATACTCGATGAACCCTCAATCGGGCTCCACCAGCGGGACAACGACCGGCTTCTCAACACCCTCAAGCGACTGCGCGACATGGGCAACACCGTCATCGTGGTGGAACACGACGAGGACGCCATCCGCGCCGCGGACCACATCGTGGACATCGGCCCGGGCGCGGGTATTCACGGAGGCCGGATCATCGCCGAGGGCACGGCCGATGCCATCGCCGCCGAGCCTGAGTCGATCACTGGCCAATACCTCACCGGTCAGCGCCGGATACCGATCCCGGAACCACGCCACAGCCCAGGGAATCGCTGGATTACCCTGAAAGGCGCCACGGGCCATAACCTGCAAGGCGACCAGGTGACCATTCCCATTGGGCTGATGACCTGCGTGACCGGTGTTTCAGGTTCCGGCAAGTCCACCCTCATCAACAGCACTCTCTATCCTGCCGCCGCGCGTCAGCTCAACAATGCCACAAGCCTGGCCCCGGAACCCCACGATGCCATCGAGGGGCTGGAAGGGCTCGATCGCGTTATTGATATCGACCAGAGCCCGATCGGCCGCACACCACGATCCAACCCAGCCACCTATACCGGCCTGTTCACCCCCATCCGCGAGTTGTTTGCAGGCACCCAGGAGGCTCGGTCCCGTGGTTATAAACCCGGACGGTTCAGCTTTAACGTTAAGGGGGGGCGCTGCGAAGCCTGCCAGGGCGACGGCGAAATCAAGGTGGAAATGCACTTTCTACCCGACATCTACGTTCCCTGCGATGTCTGTCAGGGTCAGCGTTACAACCGCGAAACCCTTGAGATTACCTATAAGGGAAAGACCATTCACGATGTGCTTTCCATGACCATTGAAGAGGCCCGCGATTTCTTCGACTCGGTCCCCTTCCTGGCCCGCCGGCTCCAAACCCTCATGGAGGTGGGCCTCTCCTACGTCAAACTCGGCCAGAACGCGGTTACCCTATCGGGCGGCGAGGCGCAGCGCGTCAAACTGGCCCGGGAGCTCTCCAAGCGGGATACCGGCAACACCCTCTATATCCTGGACGAGCCAACGACCGGCCTGCACTTCCAGGATATCCAGCAACTTCTGGATGTACTCCATGCCTTACGGGACCATGGCAACACGGTCATCGTGATCGAACACAATATCGATGTGATCAAAACCGCCGATTGGCTCGTTGACCTGGGCCCGGAAGGGGGCGATGGCGGCGGCCGTCTTGTTGCCCAGGGCCTGCCGGAAACTGTAGCGGCCGTCAGTGACTCCCACACCGGCCAATACCTGGCTCCCATTCTGGGGATCGCCCACGCATAAAAAAGCCGGACCCCAGGGTCCGGCTCTTCTCTCAGGTGCTGCCTGGTAATCAGGCCAGCATACGGGACTCAGTCCTCGTCATCATCCTCATCGTCTTCCACGTACTCGACGACCGGACGACCAATGACCTCCACATAGGCCATGGGCGCATTGTCACCGGCCCTCAGGCCGCACTTGAGAATCCGAAGATAACCACCGGGACGATTTTCAAACCGGGGTCCCAGCTCTTCAAACAGCTTGGTCACGGCCTCGTCATTACGCAGGCGAGCGAAAGCCTGCCGACGGTTCGCAACCGAGTCCTCCTTGGCGAGCGTAATCAGAGGCTCTGCTACCTGGCGAAGCTCCTTCGCCTTCGGCAGCGTCGTCTTGATCAGCTCATGTTCGACCAGCGACGCGGTCATGTTCCGATACATGGCCTTCCGGTGCGAACTGTTGCGGTTTAATTTACGACCATTCTTACGATGACGCATTGCTCTAATTCCTTAAATCAAAATCAGCGATACAGCGATCAGCCACCAAGGACCCGGTCATCACCGCGCAGGCTCGCCGGCGGCCAGTTTTCAAGCCGCATACCCAACGACAGGCCACGGGAGGCCAGCACGTCCTTGATCTCGGTCAGCGATTTCTTGCCGAGATTGGGCGTCTTCAGCAGTTCCACTTCCGTGCGCTGGATCAGATCGCCAATGTAGTAGATGTTCTCCGCCTTCAGGCAGTTGGCCGAGCGAACGGTCAGCTCAAGATCATCAACCGGACGCAGCAGAATCGGGTCCACTTCCTCTTCGTCCTGCGACTCCTCCGGTTCTTTCTCCTGATCCAGATCCACAAAAACCGCCAGCTGTTGCTGCAGGATTGTGGCGGCACGCCGGATCGCTTCTTCCGGATCAATGGTGCCATTGGTATCCAGGTCGATGATCAGCTTGTCCAGGTCGGTCCGCTGTTCAACACGGGCACTTTCAACCATATAGGACACACGCCGGATGGGGCTGAAGGTCGCATCAATCTGAAGCCGACCTATCGCCCGGCTTTCCTCATCCTGCTCGCGCTGATCCGCCGGCTCATACCCACGACCGGCATTCACCGTAAGCTTCATATTGAGCTCGCCACCCTGAGACAGGTGGCAGATCACCAGCTCCGGATTAACAATCTCAACGTCATGGTCAAGCTGGATATCCGCTGCGGTTACCGGCCCCTCTTCATTCTTATAGAGAGAGAGCTCAGCCTGATCGCGACCATTGAGCTTGACGGCCAGCCCCTTAAGGTTGAGAAGGATCTCAATGACGTCCTCCTGGACCCCCTCAATCGCACTGTACTCGTGCAGCACTCCATCGATCTGCGCTTCTGTTACCGCGCTGCCGGGCATGGAGGACAGCAGAATGCGCCGCAGAGCATTACCCAGCGTGTGGCCGAAGCCTCGTTCCAGAGGCTCCAGAACCACGCGGGCGTGGGTTTGGGTCTGCTCCTCAACGTTGATACTGCGAGGAGTCAGAAATTCGGTAGCTGAACGCTGCATTGGACGCCCCTATTTCGCTATGCGTTACTTGGAGTAAAGCTCGACGATCAAGCTCTCGTTGATGTCCGCAGACATGTCGCTGCGCTCCGGACGGGAACGGAAGATCCCCACGAGCTTGTTGGCGTCAACGTCGACCCACTCGATCGAGGCACGGCTGTTCGCCAAGTCCAACGCATTGCGGATACGGAGCTGGTTCTGCGCTTTCTCACGTACGCGGATCTCGTCCCCGGGCTGCACCTGGTAGGACGCCACATTGACGGTGCGGCCATTCACCTGCAGCGCCTTATGGGAAACCAGTTGCCGTGCTTCGGCACGCGTAGCGCCAAAGCCCATCCGATAAACGACGTTATCCAAGCGGCATTCCAGCAGCTGAAGCAGGTTTTCGCCGGTTGAACCCTTGCGACGAGCTGCTTCCTGATAATAGTTCCGGAATTGTTTCTCGAGTACACCGTACATACGGCGCACTTTTTGTTTCTCCCGAAGCTGGGTCCCGTATTCGGAAACACGGGTACGCCGTGCGCCATGCTGCCCCGGCGCCTGATCGACATTGCACTTGCTCTCAAGCGCCCGGACCCCGCTCTTCAGGAAAAGATCTGTCCCCTCGCGGCGAGACAGTTTACATTTCGGACCAATGTAACGTGCCATAAATCGCTGTCTCCTTGATTACACGCGGCGCTTTTTCGGCGGACGACAGCCATTGTGCGGGATGGGTGTCGCGTCCTCGATGTTGGTGATCTTGAAACCTACCGCATTGAGAGCGCGCACTGCAGACTCCCGGCCGGGTCCGGGACCCTTGACCATTACGTCCAGGTTTTTAAGACCGTATTCAGCGGCCGCGTTACCGGCCCTTTCAGCTGCTACCTGCGCAGCAAAAGGTGTACTCTTTCGTGAACCGCGGAATCCGGAGCCACCAGCAGTCGCCCAGGAAAGGACGTTGCCCTGGCGGTCGGACAGGGTCACGATGGTGTTGTTGAACGACGCGTGAATGTGCGCCATGCCGTCAACAACTGACTTTTTCACCTTTTTACGGGTACGTGTACCTGGCTTTGCCATTTTTACCTACCTGTTATTTACGAATCGGTTTACGGGGTCCCTTACGGGTCCGCGCATTGGTCTTGGTCCGTTGACCGCGAACCGGCAGACCATGACGATGCCGCAGGCCGCGGTAGCAGCCCAGATCCCGCAACCGCTTGATGTTCATCTGAACCTCACGACGCAGGTCACCCTCGACAGACAGCTTGCCGACTTCCGAGCGCAGGTTATCCACCTGTTCATCGGTCAGTTCGGCAACCTTGGTGTTGCGGGGGATGCCTGTTGCGTCGCAAAGCTGACCTGCCGTGGTATGGCCGATCCCGAAGATATAGGTCAACGAAACCGCGGCATGTTTATTCAAGGGTATGTTGACACCGGCTATACGTGCCATTCACTTCACTCCGCATTCAAAGCTTTGCTGTTTACGTTACCGTCACAAAAGGTGCGGAATGATAGCGCCTGAATCGGCAGATATCAACAACCGCCCCTAAAGCCGCCTCAACCCTGGCGCTGCTTGTGACGGGGCTCGGTGCAAATGACCCGGACTGAGCCATTGCGACGAATGATTTTGCAGTTTCGGCAGATCTTTTTTACCGATGCACGTACTTTCATTTCAGTCTCCCGTTAATCAGCGGAACATGCCGCTGCGTCCGTAATTCTTGAGGTTGGACTTCTTCATCACGGATTCATACTGGTGCGACATCAGATGCGACTGAACCTGTGACATGAAATCCATGACCACCACCACAACAATCAGCAGTGACGTGCCCCCGAGGTAGAACGGCACGTTACCGAATACCGTCAGAAACTGGGGCATGATGGACACCGCTGCGATGTACAGCGCCCCAAAGATCGTCAACCGGGTCAGCACACCGTCAATATACTTCGCAGTCTGCTCACCAGGCCGGATTCCCGGGATGAAGGCCCCCGACTTCTTGAGGTTGTCCGCTACTTCCCTGGGGTTGTACATCAATGCTGTGTAGAAGAAGCAGAAGAAAATCACTGCGGCTGCAAACAACAGGATGTACAGCGGCTGGTTCGGCCCCAGAATCTGGGACAGCTCACCGAGCCATTCCATACCTTCCGATTGCCCGAACCACTGCCCCAGCGACGCCGGGAACAACAGAATCGACGACGCGAAAATCGCAGGAATCACACCGGCCATATTGACCTTCAACGGCAGGTGGCTCTGCTGCTGGGCATAAACCCGACGACCCTGCTGGCGCTTCGCGTAATTCACCGTTATCCGGCGCTGCCCGCGCTCCATGAAAACAATGAACCCGATAACGGCAATGGCCATAATGCCAACGCCGAATACCAACAGAAGGCTCATTTCGCCACTGCGCGCTTGCTCCAGAGTCTGCCCAATGGCGCCCGGAAGACCAGCAACGATGCCCGAGAAGATCAGCAGTGATATCCCATTGCCGATGCCCCGCTCGGTGATCTGCTCCCCAAGCCACATCAGGAACACGGCGCCGCAGACGAAGGAGACAACTGCCACGAAATAGAAATCAAGGCCGGTGGAGAAAGTCACCCCCTGGGACGCGAGCCCCACGGAAATGCCCAGCCCCTGCACGAAAGCCAGCCCTACGGTCCCGTATCGGGTGTACTGACTGATCTTCTTGCGCCCGGACTCGCCTTCCTTCTTGAGCTGTTCCAGCTGCGGACTCACCGCTGTCATGAGCTGCATGATAATCGCGGCGGAGATATAAGGCATAATGCCCAGAGCCAGGATACTCATGCGTTCAAGCGCACCCCCCGAAAACATGTTGAACATGCCGAGGATGGTACCCTGCTGCTGTTCAAACAGTGCCGCCAACCGATCCGGGTTGATGCCCGGAACCGGGATGTGCGCGCCGATCCGGTAAACCAGGATTGCGATCACAACGAACTTGAGCCTGGAGTAGAGCTCCGAAAGGCCCTGTCCCTTGGCGGATGCCGGTCCCTGTTTAGCCATTTAGCCCTCGATTCAGTCTTCGACTTTACCGCCTGCGGCAGCAATCGCTTCACGAGCACCTTTTGTCACCCGCAAGCCTTTCACAGTGACAGCGCGGGACAGCTTACCGGAAGCGATCACCTTCGCCTCGCGCACGTCATGCCGGACTACGTCCGCCTTCTTCAGTGCGTCCAGATCCGCAACATCCCCATCAACCTTTGCCAGCTCGTGCAGACGGATTTCCGCCTCCCAGCGCTGCTGACGGGATGTGAAACCGAACTTCGGCAGACGCCCAGCCATGGGCTGCTGACCACCCTCAAAACCGGGGCGGATGCTGCCGCCGGAGCGGGATTTCTGGCCAGCATGGCCACGGCCACCGGTCTTGCCCAGACCGCTGCCGATGCCACGACCGACACGCTTACGGTCTGCCTTGGAGCCTTCGCCGGGACGGAGTTCATTCAGTTGCATCTTACTGTTCCTCTACCCGAACCATGTAATTGACACGGTTGATCATCCCGCGAATCGCGGGCGTGTCCTCTACTTCCACCGTGTGGTGGAGACGGCGCAGACCCAGACCACGGACACACAGGCGATGATTCTTCTGTGCGCCGATGGGGCTGCGGGTCAGTGTGACCTTGATCGTCTTGTTAGCCATAACGTCAATCCAGGATCTCTTCCACGGTTTTGCCACGCTTGGCCGCCACTTCTTCCGGAGACCGCATGGCCTTCAGCCCCTCAACGGTAGCACGGACCACGTTGATCGGGTTGGTCGACCCATAACACTTTGCCAGGACGTTGTGCACACCAGCCACTTCCAGTACGGCGCGCATCGCGCCACCGGCGATGATGCCGGTACCTTCAGAAGCTGGCTGCATGAACACCCTGGAAGCGCCATGATTGGCCTTGACCGGGTACTGCAGCGTGGGCCCATTCAACGGCACGGACACCATGTTCTTGCGCGCGGAGTCCATGGCCTTCTGGATCGCAACTGGCACCTCACGCGCCTTACCACGGCCATAGCCAACCCGGCCGTTCCCGTCCCCTACAACTGTCAGGGCGGTGAAACCGAAAAGGCGACCACCTTTCACTACCTTGGCCACCCGATTGACCTGCACCAGCTTCTCCTGAAGCTCAGGCTGGTTCTGTTCATTCTCGCTCATCTTCTCCACCTCTTAGAATTGCAGGCCGGCTTCACGCGCCGCATCAGCAAGCGCCTTGACGCGACCGTGGTAGCGATAACCGGACCGGTCGAATGCAACCGTTTCGATACCCGCGTTCTTCGCCCTTTCCGCGATCATTTCGCCAACCTGACGCGCGGCTTCGACGTTTCCGGTTGCACCCTGGCGCAACTCTTTGTCCAGTGTGGAGGCGGCCGCCAACACCTGACTGCCGTCCGCCGTCGTCACCTGAGCATACATATGACGCGGTGTGCGGTGGACGCAGAGGCGGTTGGAGCCGCGTTCCCGGATCTTGATGCGCACTTTCCGTGCGCGACGCAATCTGGATTCTTTCTTCGCGCTCATCTGTTTGCCTTATTTCTTCTTGGCCTCTTTACGCCTTACCGTTTCATCCGCGTAGCGGACCCCTTTGCCCTTATAGGGTTCAGGCGGACGGAAAGCCCTGATGTCTGCTGCTGCCTGGCCGACACTCTGCTTATCGATACCCTTAAGCACCAGTTCGGTCGGCTTCGGGGACTCGGCAGTAACGCCTTCCGGCAGCTTATAGTGCACCGGATGGCTGAAGCCAAGCGTCAGATTCACGCTGTCACCCTGAGCTTCGGCCCGATAGCCAACGCCATTGATTTCGAGCTTGCGCTCAAAACCGCTGGACACACCAATCACCATATTGTTCAGGAGTGCCCGCGTGGTACCGGCCAGAGCCCGGCTCTTTTTCGCATTGTTACGCGGCGCGAACCGCAGCTTCTCGTCGTCCTGCGTCACTTCGACATTCGGGTGAATGCTGTGGTTCAGAGTGCCTTTGGCACCCGACACTTCAACGTTCTGACCGTTGAACTTCACCTCGACACCGGATGGCAGCACGACAGGATTACTCGCAACCCTGGACATGACTCCTCCTAGAATACGGTGCAGATTATTTCGCCACCAATGCCGGCCTTCCGGGCGGCGCTGTCGGTCATCACGCCCTGCGACGTGGATACAATCGCGACCCCGAGGCCATTGGCAACACGTGGGAGCTCGCCATTACCACGATACTGACGCAGACCGGGGCGACTTGCCCGCTGGATGCTCTCGATGACGGGCTTGCCTTCGAAATAACGCAGGCTGACAGTCAGCCGGGGCTTTTTATCGCCCTCAACGCTGAAGTCCTCAATAAACCCTTCGTCGCGAAGGACGCGGGCAACGGACTGTTTCATCTTGGAAGACGGCATCTCCACACTCACCTTCTCGGCCATCTGGCCGTTACGGATGCGCGTGAACATGTCCGCCAACGGATCTTGCATGCTCATTCGTATGAGACTCCTGATCGTTTCAGTTGTGCAGCAACAACGCTGTTGCTTACCAACGCGCGGGCTTACCAGCTGGCTTTGCGCAGCCCCGGAACCTCCCCGCGCATTCCGGTTTCACGCAACTTGATACGTGAAAGCTGGAATTTCCTGAGGACACCGTGCGGACGCCCTGTTACCTGGCAACGGTTACGCAGACGCACCGGGCTTGAGTTGCGCGGCAGCTTCTGGAGCTTCACCTGTGCTTCCCAGCGCTCTTCGTCGCTCAGGTTAGGGTCCTTCGTCATTGCTTTGAGGCGCTCACGCTTCTCGGCGTACTTCGCGACCAGGCGCTCCCGGTTGCGCTCGCGCTGTTTCATGCCGACTTTTGCCATTTCCGATCCTTACTGTTTGAACGGGAAATTGAATGCCGACAGCAACGCGCGCCCTTCTTCATCAGTCTCAGCGGACGTGCTGATGGTGATGTCGAGGCCACGGACCTTGTCGACCTTGTCGTACTCAATTTCCGGGAAAATGATCTGTTCCCGAACGCCCATGCTGTAGTTACCACGGCCATCGAACGATTTGGGACTCAGCCCCCGGAAATCGCGAATGCGCGGGATAGCGATCTGCACAAGGCGATCAAAGAAATCCCACATCCGTTCACCGCGCAAGGTCACCTTGCAGCCGATCGGGAAACCCTCCCGGATCTTGAAACCGGCCACGGATTTGCGCGCCTTGGTGATCACCGGCTTCTGACCGGACAGCATTTCCAGATCAGCGACGGCGTTGTCCAGCTGTTTCTTGTCACCTACAGCCTCGCCAACGCCCATGTTCAGCGTGATCTTTTCGACCCGCGGAACCTGCATCGGGTTTGCATACCCAAACTGCTGGTTCAGCGCCGGGATCACCTGCTCTTTGTACACGTCTTTCATGTTGGACATCGTAACCACCGCCGCTTACTGGTTATCGATCACTTCTTGCGTGGACCGGAAGATCCGCACCTTGGTGCCGTCTTCCTTCACCTGAAACCCGACGCGATCAGCCTTATCCTGCTTCGGGTTATAGATGGCCACGTTCGAAATATGAATCGGGGCTTCCTTTTCAGTGATGCCACCCTGGGTTCCCATCATGGGATTGGGGCGGGTGTGCTTCTTGACCATATTGATCCCTGACACAATGACCCGCTCACCACCGTCCACAATACGCAGCACTTTACCGCGTTTGCTTTTGTCTTTCCCAGTGGTGACCACCACTTCGTCATCTCGCTTGATTTTGTTCATAACCGGCCTCTCGTTCCTACAAAACCTCGGGTGCCAGCGAAATGATCTTCATGAATTTCTCATTCCGAAGTTCGCGAGTCACCGGGCCAAAAATTCGGGTGCCTACCGGCGCTTCCTGCGGATTGAGCAGGACCGCGGCGTTGCCATCAAAGCGGATCAAGGATCCGTCCTGGCGCCGGATACCACTCTTGGTCCGCACGACAACGGCCTTGAGCACCTGGCCTTTCTTGACACGGCCCCTGGGAATCGCTTCCTTGACGGATACCTTGATGATATCGCCAACCCTCGCATAGCGCCGGTGCGACCCCCCCAGGACCTTGATACACATGACCTGACGAGCACCACTGTTGTCCGCTACGTCAAGTACGGTTTGCGTCTGAATCATGGTTAGTCTCCACTAGAAACCACTTCGTCTTTACGACAAGAACCAGTGTCCTGGCGCCTCACACCTTCAACGCGCGCTCAACGACGTTGACCAGTGTCCAGGCCTTGTTCCGCGATAGCGGACGACTCTCGGCGATCGTTACAAAATCGCCAACACTGCACTGGTTGTCTTCGTCGTGAGCTTTAATGCGCGTCGAGCGCTTCACGTACTTGCCGTAGAGCGGATGCTTTTCGCGGCGCTCAACCTTCACAACGACGGTTTTTTCCATCTTGTTGCTGACCACATGGCCGTTGAGCGTCCTGGTGTTTCCTGTTTCGTTAGCCATATCAGTCACCTGCCTTCTCAGTCATAACGGTTTTAACGCGCGCAATATCGCGCTTGGTCTGACGCAGCAAGTGAGACTGATTCAGCTGACCTGTCGCCTTGCGCATCCGGAGATTGAACTGCTCCTTCAGCAGCCGCATCAGCTCCTGATTCAGTTCCTCTGCCGATTTGTCACGCAATTCTGTCGCTTTCATCACATCACCGTCCTGTTCACAAAGGTGGTCGGCACCGGCAGCTTGGCCGCGGCCAGATTGAACGCATCGCGCGCCACGTCTTCTGCGACCCCTTCCATCTCATACAGCATCTTCCCGGGCTGGACTTCGGCAACCCAGTACTCAACGGCGCCCTTACCCTTACCCATACGAACTTCCAGGGGCTTTTCGGTAATCGGCTTGTCCGGGAAAACTCGGATCCAGATCTTGCCGCCACGCTTAATCCGGCGGGTCATGGTGCGCCGGGCCGCCTCAATCTGGCGTGCCGTAACACGTCCGCGACCCGTAGCCTTGAGACCATACTCACCAAAGCTGACCTTGTTACCCGTATTGGCCATGCCGCGGTTGCGGCCTTTCTGTACCTTGCGGAACTTCGTTCGTTTCGGTTGCAGCATTTGGAGACCCCCTTACTTCTGAGCTTTCTTCTGAGCAGCGGCTTCTTTTTCAGCCCGTACCTGCTCCAGGCCGCCCAGGATTTCACCCTTAAAGATCCAGACTTTAACGCCAATGATCCCGTAGGTGGTGTAGGCCTCGTAGTGCGCGTAGTCGATGTCTGCACGCAGTGTGTGCAGCGGTACACGACCTTCCCGGTACCACTCGGTCCGAGCAATCTCGGAGCCGCCAAGGCGCCCACTGGCCTGAATCCGAATCCCTTTCGCGCCCTGGCGCATCGCGTTCTGCACGGCCCGCTTCAGGGCACGCCGGAACATCACACGCCGCTCCAGCTGGTTCGCGACACTCTGAGCCGCCAGCTTCGCATCAAGATCGGGCTTGCGGATTTCTTCAATATTGACGTGCACGGGCACGCCCATCATATCCGTCAGCTCTTTCCGGAGCTTGTCAACGTCTTCGCCCTTCTTACCAATCACGATCCCGGGCCGAGCGGTATGGATCGTGATCCGAGCGTTCTGCGCCGGGCGCTCAATCAAAATCCGGCTGACCGAAGCCTTCTCGAGCCGACGGTTGAGGAACTCACGAACCTCAATGTCTTTCAGCAGGTTCTGGGCGTAAGCCCCTTTCTCCGCGTACCAGACCGAGTTGTGCTCCTTGACAACGCCAAGCCTGATACCGGTTGGATGTACTTTGTGACCCATCGGGTATCTCCTACTCGTCCGAAACCTTGACGGTGATGTGGCACGTACGCTTCAGGATCCGATCCGCACGGCCCTTGGCCCGTGCCTGGATGCGCTTCAGCGTTGGCCCCTCGTCCACACAGATGGTTGCCAATCGCAACTCATCCACGTCCAGGCCTTCGTTATGCTCGGCGTTGGCAATCGCAGACTCGAGGGTCTTGCGAATGATCCCGGCCGCTTTCTTCGGTGTGAACGCCAGTGTATTCAGCGCTTCCTCGACACTCTTGCCACGGACCAAGTCTGCGACAAGACGAGCTTTCTGAGCCGAGAGTCGAGCGCCTTTGGTTTTAGCCGCTACTTCCATCGTTAAATCCCCTCAGAATCAGCGTTTTTTCGCTTTCTTGTCGGCAGCATGCCCGCGGAACGTGCGTGTCGCGGCAAACTCGCCCAGTTTGTGACCAACCATTTCCTCAGTAATCATTACCGGCACGTGTTGACGCCCGTTATGAACGGCAATGGTCAGCCCTACCATCTCCGGAAACACCGTGGAGCGGCGCGACCAGGTCTTGATCGGCTTACGGCTGTTATTTTCCAGAGCTGCCTCAACCTTCTTCAGCAGATGCAGGTCTATAAAAGGACCTTTCTTCAGAGAACGTGGCACAGCTTCTTCCCCTAAACGTTATTTCTTGGCCGAACGACGACGTACGATCATCTTGTCAGTACGCTTGTTCTTACGAGTCTTATGTCCTTTGGTGGGAATCCCCCAGGGTGTAACTGGGTGACGCCCGCCAGAGGTACGCCCTTCACCACCGCCATGCGGATGGTCAATTGGGTTCATAGCAACACCGCGCACTGTTGGCCGCTTGCCACGCCAACGTGTTGCACCCGCTTTGCCCGACTGCTTGAGGCTGTGCTCGCTGTTGGATACCTCCCCCAGCGTGGCACGACTCCCAGCCGGAACCTTGCGCATCTCGCCTGAACGCAGCCGAATGGTTGCGTAGTTGCCTTCACGCGCCACCAGTTGCACGGACGCGCCGGCACTGCGAGCGATCTGGGCCCCTTTACCAGGCTTAATCTCAACGCAATGGATCACCGAGCCCAGGGGAATATTGCGCAGCGGCAGGCTGCTGCCTGTCCGTATCGGCGCATCGGAACCGGACTGGACCCGATCCCCCTGCTTCAACCCCTTGGGCGCGATAATGTAACGCCGTTCCCCATCCTGGTACTTCACCAGCGCAATATGAGCGGAACGGTTCGGATCGTATTCCAGGCGCTCTACTTCTCCGGGAATACCATCCTTATTACGCTTGAAATCAATATGACGGTAATGGCGCTTATGGCCACCCCCGATGTGCCGGGACGTAATCCGGCCGTTATTGTTGCGGCCGCCGGTTTTGCTGAGCTTGGTCACCAGCGCGGCGTAGGGCGCACCCTTGTGAAGGTCAGGATTGCGGACCTTGATGAGGTGGCGACGACCGGGTGACGTCGGCTTGGTTTTATCAATCGACATGTCTGTAACCCCTCAACTTATTCCACGTCCATGAAGTCAATATCCTGACCGTCAGCCAGGCGTACGTACGCCTTACGCAGCGCATCGCGCTTGCCCACGCCATGGATGGTGCGCTTATTCTTACCCTTGCGATTGCTGACCTGGACCTTGACGACGTCAACATTGAAAAGCTGCTCTACCGCCTTGCGGATCTCGGGCTTGGTCGCATCAGGAGCAACCTTGAAAACGACCTGGCCCTGATCGCCAACCATGGTGGCCTTCTCAGAGACCAGCGGGCCGAGCAGAACCTTATAAATTCGCTCCTGATTCATCCCAGCATCTCCTCAAACTGCTTGAGCGCATCCACAGTAACCACGACGTGATTGTGGGCTACGAGACTCACCGGATCCACGCCCCGGACATCGGAGACCGCAACATTCGGAATATTGCGCGACGCCAACTCAAGATTGCGCTCCACGGATGTGGAAACAATCAGTGCGTCCTGCTGAACACCAAGCTCATTGAGCTTGGCACTGAAAACCTTGGTGCGGGGCTCGTCCGGCGTAATGGCATCCACAACCACAAGGCGTTCCTGGCGGACAAGCTCGGAGAGAATCGAGCGCAACGCGCCCCGATACATCTTCTTGTTCACCTTCTGGGAATAGTCCCTGGGACGCGCCGCAAAGGTTGTGCCACCGGCACGCCAGATCGGGCTTCGGATAGTGCCAGCACGGGCCCTGCCGGTGCCTTTCTGGCGCCAGGGCTTCTTACCACCACCGCTGACTTCGGAGCGCGTTTTCTGTTTGCTGGTCCCCTGGCGGCCGGCCGCGAGATAGGCGGTCACCACCTGGTGCACCAGCGATTCATTGAATTCTTTACCAAAAGCGGCATCCGATACCTGAACGCCGTTACCGCTTCCTGTCACTGTCAGTTCCATCACGCCACCCCTTAGGCTTTCACTGCGGGCTTGATGATCAGGTCACCGCCATTGGCGCCAGGGACAGGCCCTTTAACCAGCAGCAGATTCCGCTCGGCATCCACGCGCACGATCTCAATGTTCTGAGTGGTCACGCGCGCATTACCCATCTGCCCGGACATCTTCTTGCCTTTAAAGACGCGCCCCGGAGACTGGCATTGACCAATGGAGCCCGGCTTACGATGCGCCACTGAGTTACCGTGGGTATTATCTTGCGTGGAGAAGTTCCAGCGCTTAACAGTGCCGGCAAAGCCCTTGCCCTTGGACTGGCCCGTCACATCGATTGCCTGACCGTCTTCGAATTGGGACACATCAAGCTCGGATCCGGGCTTGAGCTCAGCCTCTTCCGTCTGCTCTTGCAGCCGGAACTCCCAGAGACTGCGCCCTGCTTCAACACCGTTCTTCGCGAAATGACCGGCTTCGGGCTTGTTAATCCGGTTCGCACGGCGGGCACCGGTAGTCACCTGGACCGCACGATAGCCATCACGTTCGGGCGTCTTGATTTCGGTGACCCGGTTGGAATCAACCTCGATCACCGTGACGGGGATGGAGTTACCCTCGTCGGTAAAAATACGAGTCATACCGGCCTTGCGGCCGACAACACCAATCGCCATTGTTCACCTCTTAGTGTACGGGGCTTCAACCCTCTATGGCCTGAAAGACAGTTACACTCTGAGGGGTTAACTAGAGCGTTAACCCAGGCTGATCTGCACGTCCACTCCGGCGGCGAGATCGAGCTTCATCAGAGCATCGACTGTCTTTTCGGTAGGCTCAACAATATCCAGTAGACGCTTATGCGTCCGGATCTCATACTGGTCACGCGCATCCTTATTAACGTGCGGCGAGACCAGAATGGTGTACTTCTCTTTCCGGGTCGGCAGAGGTATAGGACCCCGAACCTGAGCACCAGTCCGTTTTGCCGTGTCGACAATTTCCTGGGTGGACTGATCGATCAGGCGGTAGTCAAACGCCTTCAACCGGATTCTGATTTTTTGGCTTTGCATGTTGCACCAAACTCCAATCGTTGTTGGCAGCTCGTTTAAGCCGACCCGTAAAAAGGATGCGCATTATAGGGCGCATACGAGACGGAGTCAAGCTACGGGCTGCTCCAGAGAATCCGTTACAGGGTTAGACCCTGAAACCAAAAAAGGGGCTGCGCGCCGGCAACCCCTTTTCCAGGGCGAGGAACCGATTATTCGATAATCTTGGTCACCACGCCGGCACCGACAGTCCGGCCGCCTTCGCGTACCGCAAAGCGCAGACCGTCTTCCATCGCAATCGGCGCGATCAGCGTTGCCGTGAGCCTGACGTTATCGCCCGGCATCACCATCTCAACGTCTTCCGGAAGCTCACAGGTACCTGTTACGTCCGTGGTCCGGAAGTAGAACTGGGGCCGATAGCCGGTGAAGAACGGCGTATGACGACCACCCTCGTCCTTGCTCAGGATGTAGATCTCACCCTCGAACTTGGTGTGGGGTGTGATCGTGCCCGGCTGAGCCAGAACCTGGCCGCGCTCTACCTCATCGCGCTTGGTGCCACGCAGCAGCGCCCCGATGTTCTCACCCGCACGCCCTTCGTCGAGCATCTTGCGGAACATCTCAACGCCCGTGCATACCGTCTTCTGCGTCTCACGCAGACCCACGATCTCCACGTCGGAGCCGGTCTTGAGCACACCACGCTCGACTCGGCCGGTGACAACCGTGCCACGCCCGGAGATTGAGAACACGTCCTCAATCGGCATCAGGAACGGCTGATCCACGGCACGCTCTGGCTCCGGAATGTGCCCGTCCATTTCCTTGATCAGGTTCGCCACCGCGGTGGTGCCGTAGCCGTTGTCGTCCTTGCCTTCCATCGCCATCAGCGCGGACCCGGTCACGATCGGCGTATCGTCGCCCGGGAAGTCGTACTCGCTGAGCAGCTCCCGAACTTCCATTTCAACCAGTTCGAGCAGCTCTTCGTCGTCAACCTGATCGGCCTTGTTCAGGAACACCACAATGTTCGGCACCCCAACCTGACGCGACAGCAGGATGTGCTCACGAGTCTGCGGCATCGGGCCATCAGCGGCTGACACCACCAGAATCGCCGCATCCATCTGCGCCGCACCGGTGATCATGTTCTTAACGTAGTCGGCGTGGCCCGGGCAGTCGACGTGCGCGTAGTGACGCGACTCGGAGCCATACTCAACGTGCGAGGTCGCGATGGTGATCCCGCGGTTTTTCTCTTCCGGCGCATTGTCGATCTGGTCAAACGCCCGCATTTCACCGCCGAACACCTCGGCGCTCACACGCGTCAGCGCTGCCGTCAGCGTCGTCTTGCCGTGGTCTACGTGACCAATGGTGCCCACGTTGATGTGCGGCTTATCTCTTTCGAATTTTTCCTTAGACACGATTCACCTCTTCGCTCTGTTCATTCAGTTCAATCAGTTCTTGTTCATGATCTCTTGCGCGATGCTGCTTGGCGCTTCCCCGTAATTGTGGAATTCCATCACGTAAGAGGCACGTCCCTGGGTTGTGGAACGCAGGTCGGTTGCATAGCCGAACATCTCGGACAGCGGCACCTCGGCACGGATCACCTTGCCTGCCGGCGTATCCTCCATGCCCTGGACCAGACCACGGCGACGGTTAAGGTCGCCGACAACGTCCCCCATGAACTCCTCGGGGGTCACCACTTCCACCTTCATGATGGGCTCAAGGAGCGCCGGATCCGCATCAAGCGCGCCCTGCTTCATGGCCATGGTACCGGCGACCTTGAAGGCCATCTCGTTGGAGTCCACATCGTGGTAGGAGCCGTCAAACAGGGTCGCCTTCACACCCAGGATCGGATACCCGGCCAGAACACCCGTCTGCATCTGCTCCTCGAGGCCCTGCTGCACGGCGGGGACGTATTCCTTGGGGACCACACCGCCAACGATCTTGTTCTCGAACAGGAACGTGGGGGAGTCCTCATCGTCCAGTGGCAGCGGTTCCAGCTTGACCCAGACATGGCCATACTGACCTCGACCACCGGACTGGCGAACGAATTTGCCTTCCACCTCGACCGGCTTGCGGATGCACTCGCGATAGGCCACCTGCGGCTTACCGATGTTGGCCTCTACCTTGAATTCCCGCTTAAGGCGGTCAACGATCACGTCCAGGTGCAGCTCACCCATACCGGAGATGATCGTCTGGCCGGATTCCTCATCGGTGTAGACGCGGAAGGAGGGATCCTCCTGAGCCAGCTTGCCCAGCGCAGTACCCATCTTCTCCTGCTCGGCCTTGGACTTGGGCTCGACCGCAACAGAGATAACCGGCTCCGGGAACTCCATGCGTTCAAGCTCAATCTTATTCTTTTCATCGCAGAGCGTATCACCCGTGGTGATGTTCTTGAGCCCGATTGCAGCCGCGATGTCACCGGAGAACACTTCCTTGATCTCCTCACGGTCATTAGCGTGCATCTGCACCATCCGGCCAACGCGCTCTTTCTTCTGCTTGCTGGCGTTGTAAATCTGCGTCCCGGTCTCCAGCTTGCCCGAATAGACCCGGAAAAAGGTCAGCGTGCCCATGAAGGGATCGGTTGCGATCTTGAACGCCAGGGATGCGAAGGGTGCGTCGTCATCCGCGGAACGCGTTTCCTCGGTCCCGTCCTCGTCAACTTCACCCGTAATGGCACGCACCTCGTCAGGCGCCGGCAGGAACTCAAGCACGTTGTCCAGAAGCGCCTGGATGCCTTTGTTCTTAAACGCGGAACCACAGGTGGCCAGCACGATGTCGTTCTCGAGACAGCGGGCACGCAGACCCTGCTTGATCTGGTCGTCGGTCAGCTCACCGTTTTCAAGATAGGTTTCCATGAGCTCTTCATTGGCCTCAGCTGCCGCCTCGACCATCGCCTCCCGGGTTGCATCAGCTTCTTCCTTCAGCTCATCCGGGATCTCGGTCTGCTCATAGGTCATGCCCTGGTCCGCCTCATTCCAGTAGATCGCCTTCATACGCATGAGGTCGATAACACCCTGGAAGTTGTCCTCGGCGCCGATCGGCAGCTGAATCGGCACGGTCGTGGAGCCGAGACGCTCACGGATCTGATCCACGACGCGCGAGAAGTTGGCCCCAGCGCGGTCCATCTTGTTGACAAACACAAGCCGCGGAACATGGTATTTGTCCGCCTGGCGCCACACCGTTTCGGACTGGGGCTCGACGCCGGACGTGCCGCAGAAGACCACCACGGCACCGTCAAGCACACGCAGCGAGCGCTCCACCTCGATGGTGAAATCCACGTGACCGGGGGTGTCGATGATGTTGATCCGGTGCTCGTCGTACTGCTGGTCCATGCCGCGCCAGAACGCGGTCACGGCAGCGGAGGTGATGGTGATTCCGCGCTCCTGCTCCTGGGACATCCAGTCCGTAGTGGAGGCACCATCGTGGGTCTCACCCATCTTGTGACTGCGACCGGTGTAGTAGAGAATCCGCTCGGTCGCGGTTGTCTTACCGGCGTCCACATGCGCGCAGACGCCGATATTGCGGTAACGTTTGATCGGTGTTTTACGTGCCACTTCAGATACCTCGGTCGATTAGAAGCGATAGTGGGAAAAGGCTTTGTTGGCCTCGGCCATACGGTGCACATCTTCCCGTTTCTTGACCGCAGCACCCTTGCTGCCAGCCGCATCAAGCATCTCGCCGGCAAGCCGCTGTACCATGGACTTTTCACCGCGCTTGCGCGAATAATCCACGAGCCAGCGCATCGCGAGCGCCACCTGGCGGGACGGCCTGACCTCAACCGGAACCTGGTAGGTCGCACCGCCAACGCGGCGGGACTTCACCTCGACCATGGGCTGGATGTTTTCCAGCGCGGTCTCGAAGACCTCAAGTGGCTCTTGGTTGTTCTTTTCCGCAACAATGTCCAGCGCGCCGTAGACAATGCGCTCGGCTACAGCTTTCTTGCCGTCCACCATCACGTGGTTGATGAACTTCGCCAGCCGCTCACTGTTGAATTTCGGATCCGGGATGACTTCCCGCTTGGTTGCTATGCGTTTTCTTGGCATCGATAAGCCCTCAGTAAAAGTGTCAGGTCTTCAGGTTGTTCCGGAATGAAGCGCACGCCTGCGCCACCCGGCCTTACTCTTATCGGCACTTACGATCCCTAGCGACCGCTTGCCAGCGATAAAAGAAAGCCTGCTGAATCACTGTTGTTGAAACCGAAGTCCGGATCAGGACTTCGGACGCTTGGTACCGTACTTCGAACGCCCCTGGCGCCGGTTCTGAACACCCTGGGTATCCAGTGTCCCGCGCACGGTGTGATAGCGTACACCCGGGAGGTCCTTGACTCGCCCGCCACGGATCAACACCACACTGTGCTCCTGAAGGTTGTGGCCTTCACCACCGATATAGGAGGCGACCTCATGCCCGTTGGTCAGCCGAACACGGCAGACCTTACGAAGCGAGGAGTTCGGCTTCTTCGGGGTTGTGGTGTAGACGCGGGTGCACACGCCCCGCCGCTGAGGACAGCCCTGCAGCGCCGGCACGTCGGTCTTAGCAGCCCGGCGTTTACGCGGCTTTCGAACCAACTGGTTAATGGTTGCCATCTAGACTAACTCCGGTTTTCAGACGGTTTTGCCCTGTCTGGGCGATTCAGTGAGGGACGCAAGTTTAAGTCTGCGCCCCCCGCCAGTCAAGATAACTGGTTACTTATTGAGCTCTGCACTCAATGCTTCGACCACATCGTCAGCACTGACCTGCTGCTCTGTCTCTTCACGGCGACGGCGGCGTTCCTCATGGTATGCCAGACCGGTACCCGCCGGAATCAAGCGGCCAACGACCACGTTCTCCTTGAGGCCACGCAGGTAATCCCGCTTGCCGGTAACAGCGCCTTCGGTCAGAACCCGCGTCGTCTCCTGGAACGACGCTGCCGAGATGAAGGATTCGGTTGCCAGCGACGCCTTGGTAATGCCCAGCAGTTCGCGCTGGAATGTCGCCGGCTGCTTATCCTGTGCCTCTATGCGCTCGTTCTCTTCCATGACATGGGTGTATTCAACCTGGTCACCCGAGATGAAGCTGGTATCACCCGCATCAACGATGATGACCTTCCGCAGCATCTGGCGGCAGATCACCTCGATGTGCTTGTCATTCAGGCCCACGCCCTGCAGACGGTAGACATCCTGAATCTCGTTGGTGATGTACTTCGCCAACTCGGTGATGCCCAGAAGCCGCAGTATGTCGTGTGGGTTCGACGGGCCATCGGAAATCAGTTCACCCTGTTCTACCGTTTCACCCTCGAAGACGTTCAGTTGCCGCCATTTCGGGATCAGGGTTTCGTAGGGGTCACCATCCTTCGGTGTAATCACAAGGCGCTTCTTGCCCTTGGTCTCCTTACCAAAGGAGACAACACCACTGACTTCCGCAAGAATAGCCGGATCCTTGGGCTTGCGCGCCTCAAACAGGTCGGCGACCCGCGGCAGACCCCCCGTGATGTCACGTGTGCCGGTGGTTTCCTGGGGAATCCGGGCAATCACGTCACCCAGTTCAATGGAATCCCCTTCGCGCAGCGTCACGAGCGCGTTCGCCGGCATTGAGTAATGCGCTGGCGAGCCACCCGCAAGGGTCACCGGTTCGCCGGTTTCGTCCACCAGCTCTACGGCGGGCTTCAGGTCCTTACCAGAGGCAGGCCGGTCGTTCGGGTCCATGACCTCGATGGTCGACAGACCTGTGAGTTCGTCAGTCTGCGTGCGGACCGTGATGTTCTCTTCAATGTTGAGCAACCGGACCTTACCCACTGCCTCGGCGATAACCGGGTGCGTGTGGGGATCCCACTTCGCCGCCACGGCTCCCGCATCGACCTGGTCCCCTTCGTTCACCTCAAGCACAGCACCATAGGGGAGCTTGTACCATTCACGCTCACGCCCGTGCTCATCGGCGATCGCCAGCGCGGAGGAGCGGGTTACCACCACCTGGGTCCCATCACTCTTCTCGATGGACTTGAGGTTGTGCAGCCGCACCTTACCGCCGTGCTTGACCTGGATGTTGTCCGTCGCTGAGGCCCGGCTCGCGGCACCGCCAATGTGGAAGGTCCGCATGGTGAGCTGGGTCCCTGGCTCGCCAATCGACTGGGCGCCAATAACACCAACAGCTTCGCCCACGTTCACCTGGTGGCCCCGCGCCAGGTCACGCCCATAGCACTTCGAACAAATGCCGTAGCGGGTGTGGCAGGTGATCGCAGAGCGAACCCAGACTTCGTCAACACCGGCGCGTTCGACCTTTTCAACCAGCTTCTCGTCCAGCAGAGTTCCGGCTTCGACTACCGGATTCTTCTTATCACCCGGCGTAAACACGTCCTTGGCCGTAACACGCCCCAGAACCCGGTCGCCCAGCGGCACGACCACGTCGCCACCCTCGACCAGCGGCGTCATCAGGATGCCGTCGTCGGTGCCGCAATCCTCTTCGGTCACCACCAGGTCCTGGGAAACGTCCACCAGACGGCGGGTCAGGTACCCGGAGTTGGCCGTCTTGAGGGCAGTGTCGGCCAGCCCCTTACGCGCGCCGTGAGTCGAGATGAAGTACTGCAGTACGTTCAGGCCTTCACGGAAGTTCGCAGTGATCGGGGTCTCGATGATCGAACCGTCCGGCTTGGCCATCAAGCCGCGCATGCCAGAAAGCTGACGGATCTGGGCCGGGGAACCCCTGGCGCCGGAATCGGCCATGATGTAAACCGAGTTGAACGACTCCTGGGTCAGCTCCTCGCCATTTTCGTCCTTCGCCACCTCACCTTCGGGGGTGATGACCTGCTCCTTGCTCAGCCGGTCCATCATGGCGCTGGAGACCTGGTCATTGGCCCGAGCCCAGATGTCGATCACCTTGTTGTACTTCTCGCCCTGAGTCAGCAGGCCGGAGGCGAACTGTTGCTCGATCTCCATGACCTCGGATTCGGCTTCTTCGATCAGGGTGTACTTTTCCTGTGGTACCTCGAAATCGTTCACGCCGATGGAACAGCCGGAAACGGTCGAGAAGTGGAAACCGGTGTACATCAACTGGTCGGCAAAGACCACGGTTTCCTTCAGCCCCACTTCGCGGTAGCAGGCATTGATCAGCTTGGAGATCTGCTTCTTGGCCATTGGCTGGTTGACCAGGCTGAACGGCAGGCCTTCCGGGGTGATGTTATAGAGCATGGCCCGCCCGACCGTGGTCTCCTGGATGCTGGTTTCCACATGACGGTCACCCGTCTCATCATCCAGATCAACCTCGGTAACACGGACACGGACCCTCGCCTGCAGATCCACTTCTCCGGCACCGAAGGCGCGCTCAACCTCATCCAGATCGGCGAAGATACGGCCTTCACCCTCTGCCCGCAGACGCTCGCGCGTCATGTAGTACAGTCCCAGAACCACGTCCTGTGACGGCACAATGATGGGCTCACCATTGGCCGGCGACAGCACGTTGTTGGTCGACATCATGAGTGCCCGGGACTCAAGCTGCGATTCCAGCGTCAGGGGCAGATGCACCGCCATCTGGTCGCCGTCAAAGTCGGCGTTGTAGGGCGCACAGACCAGCGGATGCAGCTGGATGGCCTTGCCTTCGATCAGCACTGGCTCGAAGGCCTGGATACCCAGACGGTGCAATGTCGGCGCCCGGTTCAGCAGCACCGGATGTTCGCGGATCACCTCTTCCAGGATGTCCCAGACAAGGCTTTCTTCGCGCTCGACCATCTTCTTGGCCGCCTTGATGGTGGTGGCGTGGCCGCGATGCTCGAGCTTGGAGAAGATGAAGGGCTTGAACAGCTCCAGTGCCATCTTCTTCGGGATACCACACTGATGGAGCTTGAGGTAGGGGCCGACCACGATGACCGAGCGCCCGGAGTAATCCACACGCTTGCCCAGCAGGTTCTGACGGAAACGGCCCTGCTTGCCCTTGATCATGTCCGCAAGCGACTTCAGCGGGCGCTTGTTGGACCCGGTGATGGCACGTCCGCGACGGCCATTGTCCAGCAGTGCGTCCACGGACTCCTGCAGCATGCGCTTCTCGTTGCGCACGATGATGTCCGGCGCATTCAGTTCAAGCAGCCGCTTGAGACGGTTGTTACGGTTAATCACCCGCCGATAGAGGTCATTCAGGTCCGACGTGGCAAAACGGCCACCGTCGAGCGGAACCAGCGGGCGCAGATCCGGTGGCAGCACCGGCAGCACTTCCATGATCATCCACTGCGGGTTGTTCCCGGAGTAGTAGAAAGCCTCCATCAGCTTCAGCCGCTTGGAAAGCTTCTTGATCTTGGTTTCGGAAGCGGTCTGCGGCATTTCCTCGCGCAGCTTCTCGATCTCTTCACCGAGATCGATATCACCAAGCATT
Organism: Halomonadaceae bacterium KBTZ08; assembly: GCA_048013405.1. Taxonomy (GTDB): domain Bacteria; phylum Pseudomonadota; class Gammaproteobacteria; order Pseudomonadales; family Oleiphilaceae; genus Halospina. The sequence goes on along the minus strand of CP182108.1, from coordinate 2,976,494 downwards.
TCCTTGACCGCTTCCGCCCCCATACGGGCGTCGAATTCATCGCCGAATTCCTCAAGCGCTTCATAGTACTGCTCATCGTTAAGCAGTTGGCCGCGCTCAAGTGTGGTCATGCCCGGGTCGATAACGATAAAGGATTCGAAATACAGCACACGCTCGATGTCGCGCAGGGTCATGTCCAGCATCAGACCAATGCGCGAGGGCAACGATTTGAGGAACCAGATATGGGCTACCGGCGCGGCAAGCTCGATATGCCCCATACGCTCACGGCGCACACTTGCCAGGGCAACCTCAACACCGCATTTTTCACAGATAACACCACGATGCTTGAGGCGCTTGTACTTGCCGCACAGGCACTCATAGTCCTTGACTGGCCCGAAGATCTTGGCACAGAACAGCCCGTCACGTTCCGGCTTGAACGTCCGGTAGTTGATGGTTTCCGGCTTTTTGACTTCCCCAAAGGACCAGGACCGGATCATTTCCGGAGAAGCGAGGCCAATCCGGATGGAATCGAATTCCTGTTTCTGATTCTGGTTCTTCAGCAGGTTGAGCAGGTCTTTCATAATATTGGCTCCGGAGCGTTAATCACTGGCGGTGACGTTGTGCCACCGCCGTCGCTGCCAAACAGGTTTCGGGTCAGTCCGTCTCGAGATCAATGTCGAGGCCGAGCGACCGGATTTCCTTAACCAGAACATTGAAGGACTCGGGCATGCCCGGCTCCATGCGATGGTCACCATCGACAATGTTCTTGTACATCTTGGTGCGGCCGTTCACGTCGTCGGACTTGACGGTCAGCATCTCCTGAAGGGTATAGGCAGCGCCATAGGCCTCCAGAGCCCAGACCTCCATCTCCCCGAAGCGCTGGCCACCGAACTGCGCCTTGCCGCCCAGCGGCTGCTGGGTCACCAGGCTGTAGGAACCGGTCGCACGGGCGTGCATCTTGTCCTCGACCAGGTGGTTCAGCTTGAGCATGTACATATAGCCCACGGTCACAGGACGGTCAAAGGCATCACCGCTACGGCCATCAAACAGCTTGACCTGGCCACTGGTATCCATGTCCGCAAGCTCGAGCATCTTCTTGATCTCGGCCTCATTGGCACCATCAAACACCGCGGTACCCATGGGAACACCACCGCGCAGGTTGTTCGCCATGTTGAGGATCTCATCGTCGCTGAGCTCGTCGAGGTTAACCTCGGGCGTATCCGTCCCGTTGTAGATCTCGTCAAGGAAGCTGCGGATCTCGCTGATGTTCTTCTGCTGCTCCAGCATGGTGTTGATCTTGTCGCCCAGTCCACGCGCAGCAGCGCCCAGATGGGTTTCCAGCACCTGCCCCACGTTCATCCGCGAGGGAACGCCCAGTGGGTTCAGAACCACATCCACAGGCTCGCCCTGTTCATCAAAGGGCATATCCTCGGTCGGCATAATGGAGGAGATCACACCCTTGTTACCGTGACGGCCCGCCATCTTGTCACCAGACTGGATGCGGCTCTTCACCGCCAGATAGACCTTCACGATCTTGAGGACGCCCGGCGCCAAATCGTCGCCCTGCTGGATCTTCTCCTTCTTGACCTCAAAGCGCTGCTCCTGGTCCTGGCGACGTTCTTCCAGTTGCTCCTCGGCGCGCTCAAGCATGTCGTTCAGCGAGTCTTCCTGCATGCGCAGCTTGAACCATTGATCCGATTTGAGCTCATCCAGGTAGTCACCGGTGAGGGTATCCCCCTTCTTCAGGCCCGGCGCGCTGACCACCGTCTGCCCTACAAGCGCGCTCCTGAGGCGCTCAAAGGTGGCAGTTTCAACAATCCGGTACTCGTCTTTCAGGTCCTTACGGAAGGCATTCAGCTCGTCCTGCTCAATCGACAGGGCACGCTGGTCCTTCTCCACACCATCCCGCGTGAACACCTGCACATCGATCACAGTGCCGCGCTTGCCGGTGGGCATGCGCAGTGAGGTGTCCTTAACGTCCGACGCTTTCTCGCCGAAGATCGCGCGCAGCAGCTTCTCCTCGGGCGTAAGCTGGGTTTCACCTTTCGGCGTTACCTTGCCTACGAGAATATCGCCAGCGTCCACTTCCGCGCCGATGTAAACGACGCCGGATTCGTCAAGCTTGGACAGTGCCTGTTCACCAACATTCGGAATGTCCGCACTGATCTCTTCCGAGCCCAGCTTGGTATCCCGGGCGACACAGGTCAGCTCCTGGATATGGATCGTAGTCAGCCGGTCTTCCTGCGCAACACGCTCCGAAATGAGGATGGAGTCCTCAAAGTTATAGCCGTTCCACGGCATGAAGGCGATACGCATGTTCTGACCCAGTGCCAGCTCGCCGAGATCCACGGAAGGCCCATCGGCAAGGATGTCACCACGCTCAACCTCGTGACCGCGACTGACGATGGGCCGCTGGTTACTGCAGGTGTTCTGGTTCGAGCGCGTGTACTTGGTCAGATTGTAGATGTCGACGCCTGCATCACCGGCACTTGTCTCGTCATCACGGACACGGACCACCACACGGGAGGCATCCACGCTCTCGATCACGCCGCCACGCTCCGCCGCGACACACACGCCCGAGTCTTTGGCGACAATGCGTTCCATTCCCGTGCCCACAAGCGGCTTGTCGGCGCGCAGTGTCGGAACTGCCTGGCGCTGCATGTTGGAGCCCATAAGGGCACGGTTCGCGTCGTCGTGTTCCAGAAATGGAATAATCGCGGCCGCAACCGACACCACCTGTCTCGGAGAAACGTCCATGAAGTTGACTTTCTCCGGCGGCATGACGGTGAACTCGTTCTTGTGCCGGACCGTCACCAGCTCATCCGAGAGCTTGCCGCTGTCATCAAGCTTGGCGCTCGCCTGGGCGATGATGTAGTTGCTTTCCTCAATGGCGGACAGATACACGATCTCATCCGTCACCTGACCATCGATCACCTTACGGTACGGGCTTTCGAGGAAGCCGTACTTGTTGGTCTGTGTATAGGTGGCCAAGGAGTTGATCAGGCCGATGTTCGGCCCTTCAGGCGTCTCGATTGGACAGACACGCCCATAGTGGGTCGGGTGCACGTCCCGCACCTCGAAGCCAGCCCGTTCACGTGTCAGACCTCCCGGCCCAAGCGCCGAAACACGCCGCTTGTGCGTTACTTCGGACAGTGGGTTGTTCTGGTCCATGAACTGCGACAGTTGGCTGGAGCCGAAGAATTCCTTGATGGCCGCCCCGACCGGCTTGGCATTGATCAGATCCTGCGGCATCAGCCCTTCGCTCTCGGCCAGGCTCAGCCGTTCACGCACGGCCCGCTCAACGCGCACCAGACCAACACGGAACTGGTTCTCCGCCATCTCGCCCACACAGCGGATACGACGGTTGCCCAGGTTGTCGATGTCGTCGGTCTCACCCTTGCCGTTGCGGATGTCCACGAGCGTGCGCAGCACATCCACGATGTCCTGCTCCTCAAGGACACCGGAGCCTTCAAGCTCCTCCCGTCCAAGGCGACGGTTGAGCTTCATGCGGCCCACGGCCGACAGGTCATAGCGCTCTTCCGAGAAGAACAGGTTGTTGAAGAGCGTTTCCGCCGATTCTTTGGTCGGCGGCTCACCTGGACGCATCATGCGGTAGATTTCGACCAATGCCTCCAGCTGGTTGCGGGAGGGGTCGATCCTCAGTGTATCGGAAATGAAGGGCCCGCAATCCAGGTCATTGGTGTAGATGGTTTCAATGGACTCAATGCCTGCTTCCTCGAGCTTCTCAAGGTGCTCCTCGGTAAGCTCGGTATTGCACTCGATGATCACCTCACCAGTGCTTTCATCCACAATGTCATGAGCCACGACCCGGCCGTGGAGATAGGCGCGCGGCACCTCAAGCTCGGTAACCCCGGCTTTCTCCAGCTGACGGATGTGGCGGGCCGTCACTCGGCGTCCATTCTCTACGACGACATTGCCTTCCTGGTCGGTGATGTCGAAGGTTGCAATGTCACCACGGAGCCGGCTGGGAACGAGCTCGAGCTTGCATGACTCCTTACCCAGCGTGAAACGGCTGGTATCAAAGAACATGTCCAGGATCTGCTCAGAGGTATAGCCCAGCGCACGCAGCAGGATGGTCGCCGGGAGCTTACGCCGGCGGTCAATCCGGACAAAGACGGAATCCTTGGGATCAAACTCAAAGTCCAGCCAGGAGCCCCGATACGGGATGACCCGCGCGGAATACAGGAGCTTGCCGGAGGAGTGGGTCTTGCCTTTGTCATGGTCGAAGAACACACCGGGCGAACGATGAAGCTGGGACACAATCACCCGCTCAGTGCCATTGACCACGAAAGTGCCGTTTTCAGTCATCAAGGGCATTTCGCCCATGTAGACTTCCTGCTCTTTGATGTCCTTAACGGCCTTGTTGGAGGACTCCTTGTCGTAAATGACCAGGCGCACTTTCACGCGTAGCGGTGCTGCGTAGGTCACCCCCCGAAGCTGACATTCCTTGACGTCAAATGCCGGCTCGCTGAGCCGATAGCTGACATACTCCAGGGCCGCATTCCCCGAATAGCTGGTGATCGGGAAAACGGACTGAAACGCGGCATGCAAGCCCGTGTTCTTGCGATTGTCCGCGTCTGATTCAAGCTGCAGAAAGTCCCGATAGGAGTCAATCTGCGTTGCAAGCAGAAACGGGACATCCATGACGGACGGCAACTTGCCAAACTCTTTGCGGAGTCGCTTTTTCTCGGTGTAGGAGTAAGTCATCTGCATTCCCCAGCTTCGGACTTAATAACTGGTATCTCCCGGCGTCGCCGGGATTCGGGTCCGGGTCGGAACCCGGTAGGCCCTGGGCATCCCAGGGCAACCTGCCAAAAACGCGAAAAGGCCGGCGGCTTATGCCACCAGCCAATTCGCGTTCTCAGCGCTCTTTCCGGCTGTACAAGCCGTTATTTGAGCTCAACAGTGGCGCCTGCTTCCTCAAGCTTCGCCTTGGCGTCGTCCGCCTCTTCCTTGCTAGCTGCTTCTTTGAGCGTGCCAGGCGTACCGTCAACCAGGGCCTTGGCTTCTTTCAGGCCAAGCCCAGTGAGCTCACGAACAACCTTGATAACGTTGACCTTCTTCTCACCACCATCGGTGAGCACAATGTCAAACTCGGTCTGCTCTTCAGCAGGCGCGGCTTCTTCACCACCGCCGGCAGCAGGTGCCGCCGCAACAGCAGCCTGAGCAGAAACGCCAAACTTCTCTTCCATCGCTTCCACGAGCTCAACTACTTCCATGACGCTCATTTCGGCGATTGCATTAAGGATATCGTCTTTAGACAGAGCCATGACTATTCTCCAGATTCAAAAATGATAAAAAACCAATCAGGCTGCTTCTTTCTTCTGGTCACGAACTGCAGCTACCGCGCGGGTAACCTTGGACGGAACCTCGTTGAAGGTCCGTGCCAGCTTGGTGATCGGAGCCTGGATTGTGCCCGCCAGCTGCGACAGCGCTTCGTCACGCGTCGGAAGCTTGGCCAGACGATCAATCTGCTCGCCACCCAGCAGCTCGCCACCTACGGCCAGTGCCTTGATTTCAAAGTTGTCTTTTTCCTTGGAAAAATCCTTGAGCAGACGCGCGCCCGCACCCGGATCCTCCATGGAAAATGCAAACAGGGTTGGGCCGACGAGCGCCTCGCTCACGCATTCAAACTCGGTCCCCTGAACAGCACGCTTCGCGAGCGTATTCCGAACTACCCGAAGGTAGACGTTCTGTTCACGGGCCTTTGCGCGCAACGCGGTCATATCGCCGGAGCTCACACCCCGGTAGTCCGCAAGGACAACAGACAAAGCACCACTGGCAGCCTCGTTGACTTCGGCGACAATCGCCTTTTTGCCTTCGAGTTGGATTGCCACTGGTTTTACTCCTCAGGTTGTGCCGGCTGGGCCGGCGATCAACTCACGCCCCTGAGGGCGCCCTTACGGTGTCTTTGTTCGGAGAGAACGTCTTACACCGTCTGCGCAGGCATTGCTTTAACCCCTGTACCCAATGGATTCGGGGACCTGCGGTCTTTGACAGCCCGGCTCACGCCCAGACTACAAAGCTCGAAACGGGCGCCAGTTACACTGACGCCCGGTGTGCTCCAACCTGTCAGATGGACAGCGTTGACTGATCAATGGTGAGCCCTGGCCCCATGGTGGAGGACAGAGTCACTTTCTTGAGATAAACACCCTTGGCGGTGGCCGGCTTGAGCTTCTTCAGGTCACCCAGCAGCGCTTCCAGGTTTTCGCGGATGGACGATGCATCAAAACCGACATTACCCACGGCACAATGCACAACACCCTTCTTATCGGTACGGAACCGGACTTGGCCGGCCTTGGCGTTGGCTACTGCGGTTTCAACATCCGCGGTTACCGTCCCGACCTTCGGGTTTGGCATGAGCCCACGCGGTCCAAGGATCTGGCCCAGTTGGCCAACAACGCGCATGGCATCCGGCGTAGCGATAACAACATCAAAGTTCAGGTCGCCACCCTTGATCTGCTCGGCAAGATCGTCCATGCCAACCACATCCGCGCCCGCCTCGGTCGCTTTATCGGCATTGTCGCCTTGGGCAAAGACGGCGATACGTACACTCTTGCCGGTGCCATTGGGGAGAACAGTAGACCCACGTACCACCTGATCGGATTTACGGGCATCGACGCCCAGATTCACGGCCAGGTCAACGGATTCCTGAAAATTGGTATATTGGTCAAGGTCCTTCAGGATCTCGACCGCTTCCTCCACACTGTAAGCGCGCGTACGGTCAGTCTTTTCGCGGATCAGCTTCTGGCGTTTACTCAGTTTTGCCATCTCAGAGCCCCTCCACGTTCAGGCCCATACTGCGCGCCGTACCTGCGATGGTACGCACTGCGGCGTCCATGTCAGCGGCCGTCAGATCGGGGTCCTTGGTTTTCACAATCTCTTCCAGCTGCTCGCGCGTCACACTGCCGACTTTGTCGGTGTTCGGCTTACCCGAGCCAGTGGAGATGCCGGCTGCTTTTTTCAGCAGAACCGGTGCCGGCGGCGTCTTGGTAATGAACGTAAAGCTGCGATCACTGTAGACCGTAATAACGACCGGAATCGGCAGCCCCGGCTCCATGTCCTGCGTCTCGGCATTGAATGCCTTGCAGAACTCCATGATGTTCAGGCCGTGCTGGCCCAGCGCCGGACCCACGGGCGGGCTCGGATTCGCTTTGGCCGCGGCGACCTGCAGCTTGATGTAAGCTTCAATTTTCTTAGCCACGTTAACCTCCTGATGGGTTCAAGCGCCATACTGGCTCCCCGTTGAGACAGAAAGGCACATGACCCTGTTACGGGCTCATGCGCCTTCCTCCATATGGCCTTCAGTCTTTCTCGACCTGGCCAAACTCCAGCTCGACCGGCGTGGACCGGCCAAAGATCAGAACTGCAACTTTTACACGGCTCTTGTCGTAGTCCACTTCCTCAACCACGCCATTGAAATCCGCGAAGGGTCCTTCAATAACCCGTACAATCTCGCCCGGCTCGAACAGCGTCTTCGGCTTAGGCTGCTCAGCACCCGTTTCGACACGCTGCAGGATAGCCTCAGCTTCTTTTTCACTGATCGGCGCCGGCTTATCCGGGGTGCCGCCAATGAAACCCATGACCCTGGGAGTGCTTTTCACCAGATGCCAGGTCTCATCGGTCATTTCCATCTGGACCAACACATAGCCGGGATAAAACTTGCGTTCGCTTTTGCGCTTTTTGCCGTCGCGCATCTCAACAACTTCTTCGGTGGGCACCAGAATCTCACCAAAGAGGTCATCCATGTTGTTGAGCTCCACCCGCTCCCGGAGGGACCGCATAACATGCTTTTCAAAGCCGGAGTAGGCGTGAATCACGTACCAGCGTTTCGCCATGTGCCGCTCTCTGTTAACCAATCAGACTTGAGACAATCCACGCCACTAAAGAATCCATGCCCCACAGGATCAGCGCCACCAGTAACACAAAGCCAAGCACGATGGCTGTGGTCTGAAGAAGCTCTTGCCGGGTCGGCCAGACCACTTTCCGGATCTCAACCTTGGCTTCTCTCATGATACGGGCCAACTGGCGCCCTTTTGCCGTCTGCAGCGCTATAGCGCCTGCGACAACCGCCAGCGCTACCAATGCCAGGACCCGATAAAGGAGGGATTCGCCCCCGTAATAGTGGTTGCCGGCTACACCTGCCGCCACCAAAGCAACGACGACGACCCACTTTGCGGTGTCAAAGCGGGTCGTCGCCTCTCTGGAACTGGATTCCATAGGGTTCAACTTTGTGGGTGCGGAAATAAATGGCAGGCCAGGAGGGGATCGAACCCCCAACCTGCGGTTTTGGAGACCGCTGCTCTGCCAATTGAGCTACTGGCCTGCACCGAAACTTTTTACTCGATAATCTTGGTCACCACGCCGGCACCGACAGTCCGACCGCCTTCGCGTACCGCAAAGCGCAGACCGTCTTCCATCGCAATCGGCGCGATCAGCGTTGCCGTGAGCCTGACGTTATCGCCCGGCATCACCATCTCAACGTCTTCCGGAAGCTCACAGGTACCTGTTACGTCCGTGGTCCGGAAGTAGAACTGGGGCCGATAGCCGGTGAAGAACGGCGTATGACGACCACCCTCGTCCTTGCTCAGAATGTAGATCTCACCCTCGAACTTGGTGTGGGGTGTGATCGTGCCCGGCTGAGCCAGAACCTGGCCGCGCTCTACCTCATCGCGCTTGGTGCCACGCAGCAGCGCCCCGATGTTCTCACCCGCACGCCCTTCGTCGAGCATCTTGCGGAACATCTCAACGCCCGTGCATACCGTCTTCTGCGTCTCACGCAGACCCACGATCTCCACGTCGGAGCCGGTCTTGAGCACACCACGCTCGACTCGGCCGGTGACAACCGTGCCACGCCCGGAGATAGAGAACACGTCCTCAATCGGCATCAGGAACGGCTGATCCACGGCACGCTCTGGCTCCGGAATGTGCCCGTCCATTTCCTTGATCAGGTTCGCCACCGCGGTGGTGCCGTAGCCGTTGTCGTCCTTGCCTTCCATCGCCATCAGCGCGGACCCGGTCACGATCGGCGTATCGTCTCCCGGGAAGTCGTACTCGCTGAGCAGCTCCCGAACTTCCATTTCAACCAGTTCGAGCAGCTCTTCGTCGTCAACCTGATCGGCCTTGTTCAGGAACACCACAATGTTCGGCACCCCAACCTGACGCGACAGCAGGATGTGCTCACGAGTCTGCGGCATCGGGCCATCAGCGGCTGACACCACCAGAATCGCCGCATCCATCTGCGCCGCACCGGTGATCATGTTCTTAACGTAGTCGGCGTGGCCCGGGCAGTCGACGTGCGCGTAGTGACGCGACTCGGAGCCGTACTCAACGTGCGAGGTCGCGATGGTGATCCCGCGGTTTTTCTCTTCCGGCGCATTGTCGATCTGGTCAAACGCCCGCATTTCACCGCCGAACACCTCGGCGCTCACACGCGTCAGCGCTGCCGTCAGCGTCGTCTTGCCGTGGTCTACGTGACCAATGGTGCCCACGTTGATGTGCGGCTTATCTCTTTCGAATTTTTCCTTAGACACTTGACCTTTCTCCCGCGCCGTTGCCTTTTCTTCGTTACGTTAAAGCCAGCTTAAAACTGGAGCTCATGGGCGGACTTGAACCGCCGACCTCACCCTTACCAAGGGTGTGCTCTACCACTGAGCTACATGAGCTCACGACAACCTGGAGCGGGTGGCGGGAATCGAACCCGCGTCATCAGCTTGGAAGGCTGAGGTAATAGCCACTATACGACACCCGCAAAATGTGGTGGAGGGGGCAGGATTCGAACCTGCGAAGCTTTCGCGTCAGATTTACAGTCTGATCCCTTTGACCACTCGGGAACCCCTCCGTTTCGTGACCGGCCTACAAGGCCGCCCACTTAAAAACGGTGCTGATCTGGAGCTGGTGGAGGGAATCGAACCCCCGACCTACTGATTACAAGTCAGTTGCTCTGCCTGCTGAGCTACACCAGCTCTGTATCGCCAATCAGCGAGTGCAGTATCCTAAGGATTTTCCTGCGGCTTTGCAATACCCTTTTTCGTTTCAATGATCTGAATCGGCTCCACCCTTGGCAGATTGGCCGCCGGAACCGTCTGTGACTCCGGTTCCGGGAGACGCTCGGCCCACAGAAAGACCACCAGGTTGGCCAAACAGAGCACCCCGAACAGAATCCGCACAATCGCTCCCGTAGGTTAGTAGCCGTAACCGGCTTCCGCCATGACAGCGTCCATGCCACAAAAAACCAGCTCGGGCTCCAGCACCGCTTCAGGCCCCAGGGCCACTGCCATAGCCGGCGCATCGCCGCCGGTCAGGATGATCTTCCCGTGATTGTTCCAATACACCGTGCTCTGGTGCGCAAGTGCCTGCATTGCCCAGGCAATCCCATGCTGGACGCACTCCGACGTCGTGATCCCTGGCGCCGTGCTGTCGTCGTCCACAGGGCCGGGGCGCACACCAGAGGTTCCAAAACCAAGTGATGCCTTCATCAGATGGGCGCCCGGCAGGATGTAGCCACCGTGATGGTTGCCCACGGAGTCCACATGATCAATAGTAACGGCCGTTCCAGCGTCCACAACCGTAAGCGGACCGCCCCAGCGGGTGTAGGCACCCAGGATCGCAAGCCACCGGTCAACGCCCATCTGGCCGGGCTCCGGATAGGCGTTGCGAACGCCACACGCTTGAGGGTCAGTGGTGAAGTCGGTCACTTTAACATGGCCCGCCCCGGCCAATGCGGCTTTCAGGTTCTTTGCCCGCTCGCCCGCAACGGAAGCGAACTCCAGGTGCGAGAACTGCCTCGGAATCGCCCCCTCCAAACCATCACGATCCACCGCCTCCCAGGACCGGTGCCCACGCTCAAGCACAGCCCGGTGAGGATCAACATAACGCCAGTGGACCCGAGAGTTGCCAGCATCAACCTGCAGGATCAACCGGGACCTCCAGGCTCACTTCCCCAGCGTTGAGCAACACCTCCTCGCCATCCGTGGTCCGGAGCCGCAGTTGCCCAGCCCCGTCGATCCCATAACCAATGCCCCGGCAATCGCTACCGCGCACCGCGACCTGCCTGCCGCGCAACACATCGTACTCCGCCCATTCCTGCGCCAAATCGGAAGCCGCCCCCGCACCGAGATTGCTCACGGCGCCGAGAATGCCCTGAATCAAACCAATGGCCAGCCCATTGCGCCCACCCGGGGGGATCGCGCCCTCCTGAGCCAAGGACGTCCAGGGCTGATCGATGGTCGTTTCCGGTGCCGTCATGTAAACGTTCAGACCTATCCCAATGACCAGCCGCAACTCATCCTGGGCCGACCCCTGAAGCTCCGTCAGGATCCCGGCAACCTTGCGACCATTGAGCCACAGATCATTGGGCCACTTGATGCCCAACCCCGAAATCCCCATGCCACTCAATGCCCTTGCGGCCCCGATGCCCGCCCTCAGCGTCAGCCCCTGAACAGCGGCTGGACCCGCTTCGGTCTCCAGCCCAATACTGAGGTACAGGTTGCGCGCAAAGGGGCTGACCCAGCTCCGGCCCCGCCGGCCTCGGCCCTGCAGTTGCTGCTCAGCAAGGCAGACACGAGGAGCGGTAGCACCCCCTCCCGATGCCATAAGGGTCGAGTTGGTTGACGCCACAACCGGCTCGAGAGTGAGCTCTGGCTGGGGCTCCCACCTTGCCAAGGCCTCCTCGATAGACGCCCGCGACAGAAGATCCAACGGCTCAGCCAAACGATATCCCTGACTTTGGACCGATTCGACCTCAAGGCCAAGTTCTTCAAGACGCCGGAGTTGCTTCCAGACGGCAGTACGGCTGACGCCCAGACGCTCAGCCAGTTCCGTCCCGGAATGAAGCTGACCGTCTGCCAGCAAATGGATTAAAGGATAGGGATGCATGTGGTCTCCTCGCCTGCCCGGGCCAAGGTAACCAACAAAGCAGGTAAAAGGAATACCTTAGGGGATAGGCGTGGCGTTTAGGTTGGATTCCATATCCATATTCTGGATGCTGACGCCCTGGAGCGCTGTCGCAGCGCCGCCGTCGGGGTGGACGAGATCCACCTGGCCGACGTTGAGCTCCCGGAACCGGGTTCTGGTGTTAACGGAAAAGCTCTGCCGGCTGCCATTCGCAGACTCAACCTCACGAACATCGACCACAAGATCGGTCTTGATGCCGTATTCATTACTGGTGCTCCCCGGACCATCGGAGGTATGGATGTCATCCAGCACCAGCTGCATTCCGGTCCCATTTTCAGGGTTGCCTTGGCCATCCAGGCTTCGACCGGTTTCCCAGATGAACCGGTTGGCACGGTCTCCGACTGCCTTATTGAACACACTGGTCAGAGCCAGCTTGAGCCCTTCCTTCGAATCAGGCCCGGTAATCACCAGCTCGTTGTTCTCGCCGTAACGCTGCCAGACCACTCGGCCAAAGCTGGCGCCATCATCCGCACCACCAACCCGCAGGTTGCCAACGTCCATGGTACTCCAGGCTTCGCCCTGGATGACCTTCAGCCCGTTTTTAACCACCTCCAGTGTCATATCCCGGATGTGGCCCTCGTAGGACAGGTCATCCGCCCAGACCCCCTGGCCGGAATCCTCCGTAAGCGAGCCGATAACACCATCCTCAATATAAAGGTCGGAATTGATCGTAATGCCCTCACCATTGGGCCCGCCAGGAGCCAGCGTGTACTGCCCGTTCATCTCACCAAACTCAAAGGACCGGAAAATGCCCAGAGTACTGAGCAGCTCCACGCCCCCCTGCAAGTCGGCGTCCTGGTCCCCGACCCTGAGACCATCCATGCGGTAACCGCCCGATACGCCATCAAAGCCGATTCGAAGCCCTTTGTAGAAGTCCGTGCCACCGAGGGTTTCGTCACCCGTAACATCGAGGGTCACATCTCCCCGGCCCCAGGACTGGATACCATCAAAAACCACAGGGTTATCGTTAGTGGTATAGGTAAGGTCCGCATCCGCCAGGCTCCACTTAGTGGCAAACCGCAAGCCCTCGTCACCTGCGTCCGGATGACCGCCAGCCATCGCGAACACCTGGTTGGTATAGCCCTCACCGTCGATGGTCTGATTTTCGTAAAGCCAGCTCAGGTCAACGGAACCTATATCGCGCCCACCATCCCGCGTACCAGTGTCAACGCCCAACCGGATCTCATCGATACTCAGGTTGCCTTCCGCCCGGGACTGATCCCCGTTCAACGTGAACGCCAGCCCCTGGCGCTGCTCGTCGGTGAAATCCTTACCAACCTCAATCCGGAGATCCTGAATCGACGAATTGCCGGACATGCCGCTCAACTCCAGGCCGTAGCCATTAGTGCTGTAAAGGAAATTGGCGGTGTTCAGCGTTGTATCGGCGTTAACCCTGAGCCCTTCCGGACCCTGACGGCCACCGCCACCACTGATCTCAAACTCGGAGACAAAATCCAGGTCCGCCTGGAAACCACCCATGCTGGGACGACCACTCTGGTCACCCCGTACATGGGAGCGCCCCTCGGCATACCGGACCGCGCCGACCTCGAAATAGAGCTCAGTGGGAGCGACGTACTCTACCACACCATCTTTGACATCCAGGGTGTGGTCCGAGGCGTTAACAAACATGGCCACATCATCCAGAAAAATCTGATGGCCATTGGTCTGGTACCCAAATCGGGAACCTGTCATCGCCAAAAACGAGTTAAAGGTGTAACCCTCTTCAGACAGCGCACCTCCCGGGGTAATCCGGAACCAACCATTCATGTTCCGATCCATCCAGAATGAGCCCATGCTCTTGGCACCACTGTCATCCAGGGAAACCCCACCGACGGCTACACGTTCGTCCTTTACATCAAAACCAATTTCCAGGCTGCCGTGGTTGACAAGATCCAGATCATAGTCGCGCCTGGCGCGCCCGTCAGGATCAGACGCCGAGCCGATGCTGATATCCTCCAGATGAATACCATTGTCGTTGGTAAAGTAGCTGAAGCGTTCGACCGAGGCTTTCGTGGCCAGCTCTACGGTAGCACCTGCCTGGCCCTGAACATTCGAAAGCTCCGCGTCATCCAAAGCCTCCATGGCACCTGCCGGTACCGCAACGGTTGAGAGCGCCACAACCCAGGGCTCAATCCAACGATGGCGTAAAGATTTAGTCATCAGTCACGGCTCCGTCGGAAAAATCAGCGCATTACCATCGAGCGTCACATTGCCGCTCATCTCTACCGTCATACGGTCGGTCTGTTGAAAATCCGGGTCGCTGGGCCTGGCGGTCGAACTGGTAGCAATGGTGTAACCGAAATTGTCGAAGCTCGCAGTATCCGGCATGCCGATCTCGATCACTTCACGCCCGAAATCCCCCGCGTCGCCCCCAAAACCATCATCGTTGCCGCTAATCAGACGTGTCGCCAGCGTCAGGCCCATGAATTCGAACGTTCCCTGCAAGTCATCAAGCACGACCCAGCCTCCGCCCTCGCTCAGCTGTGCCGCAATCCGGGAACCACAGCGGCCACTCTGATTACAGTCAAACCCAAGGCCCTCCCCCTTGAGCGGACCACCATTACGGTTGAACGTGACATCGCCAGAAAGAGACATACCACCGTATTGACCACTTACACCTGACAGTGCCTCATTGCTCATTGCCTGCATCTCGGCAGCGGCGTTCATCCCCAAACCGGACGTGGCAATCAGGCTGAGAATCAGTCGCCAGGCCCACCCTCTCTGAATCACCATTTCAGTCCAGGCTCCTTGTTGTCACATCCAGTTTCTGGAACAGCATGCCTTCCATCCGGGTTTTGCCCATAGTCTCGTCGCCTACCTGAAGATCGCCCACACGGAGATCGCTCCGGTGCTCATCGTTCGTGTAGTACTCCTGATAGAAATCATGGGTCGCATCACCATCACTGGAGCCATCGCCGGAATCATTGATCGGTGCCGGCGATTTCGCCTTATTAATCGCCTTCAGCTGCAGCTGGAAGTTGCCAGGCCCGGCAACGGTTTCACCATCCGTCGTGACCTGTTGGCCAACTCCGAGCACACCCAGGAAAAGCGGTTGATGCTTGTTTCCAAGCGTGACTTCCATCATGAAGTCATTAAAGGCGAGCTGCCCCCCACAGCCTGTGCCGCCCTGCTCGCAGGCACTGATCGTCAGGCTCGGCGTGTACAGGTTCGCCTGAATCCGACCTCGCAGCTGTTGGCGGTCATCATCATCGGCAGCGCCCCACAGCTGGATAGAGCTACCATCCACGACCGCCTTTTGGGCATGAATATTGACAGATTGAGGATCAGCGCTGCCTGACTGGACGGTTGCCTCAAATCCCATATCAATGCGTTCACCCCGGATCCCCTGGTCGGCATCCGCTTCGCGGCTCACGCAGCCAGTGTCACCCCCTCCAGGAAGACAGGCAACGCCTTGGCTCTGCGCAACTTTCTCTGGAGCGGCATACTCGAAAACGGCTTTTCCAGACGCATCGCCCCCTATGTTGTTACCGTCTAACAGAGAGATCTCAAAGGGATTTGTCAGCCGACCAAGATTAACGGTCTGGAGGTTGTCCCCAAACGCGCTGCCGCCGCCACCGATATACAGCTCGTCTACCAGGACCTGAACGTCGTCACCCGCGTTATTGGTAATACCGCTGAGCCTGAATGTTTCGTCATTAGCAGGATCATGACCGTGCGCGAAGCGGAAATCCTCCATGACCACGCCGACGCCCTGGCCACGGACATCAGCCATTTCCTGATTACTCATGGGTTCCAACCCAGCCGCTAGGACAGCTTGGGAGGCTGCAAGCCAGAGCGCTGCGACGCTAAGGCCGATTGTTCGTTTGCTGTCCGCCAATTGCCACACTCCTGAACCAGAAACGGAAGCGGGGAACGTCTTGTACCCAGCATACTCAGGCAGCTCAGCAATGCTTTGAATCAGTCAGCAGTTTTACAGGATAAGGGCGACAAAAGAGGGATATTGGTGAGAAGTGCGATCTCAATCACATAAAAAAGCCCCGACACGCGGAGTGACGGGGCTTGGGTGTAGGAGCCTGACGATGACCTACTCTCGCATGGGAGACCCACACTACCATCGGCGCTGAGTGGTTTCACTTCTGAGTTCGGCATGGGATCAGGTGGTTCCCACTCGCTGTGGTCGTCAGGCGAAAAGGCGGTGGCGAGCAATTGGTCTGATGTTGCGGGCACTGGCTCAAGGGTTGATCCGGAGCATGCGCTGGGGTGTTATATAGTCAAGCCTCACGAGCCATTAGTACCGGTTAGCTTAACGCCTTGCAGCGCTTCCACACCCGGCCTATCCACGTCCTGGTCTTGAACGGCTCTTGAGGGGCCTCGAGGGCCCGGGGAGATTTCATCTTGGAAGGGGCTTCCCGCTTAGATGCCTTCAGCGGTTATCCTGTCCGAACTTAGCTACCCGGCAGTGCCACTGGCGTGACAACCGGAACACCAGAGGTTCGTCCACTCCGGTCCTCTCGTACTAGGAGCAGCTTTCCTCAAATCTCCAACGTCCACGGCAGATAGGGACCGAACTGTCTCACGACGTTCTAAACCCAGCTCGCGTACCACTTTAAATGGCGAACAGCCATACCCTTGGGACCGGCTTCAGCCCCAGGATGTGATGAGCCGACATCGAGGTGCCAAACACCGCCGTCGATGTGAACTCTTGGGCGGTATCAGCCTGTTATCCCCGGAGTACCTTTTATCCGTTGAGCGATGGCCCTTCCATACAGAACCACCGGATCACTAAGACCTGCTTTCGCACCTGCTCGACGTGTAGGTCTCGCAGTCAAGCGGGCTTGTGCCTTTACACGAAGCGCACGATGTCCGACCGTGCTTAGCCCACCTTTGTGCTCCTCCGTTACGCTTTGGGAGGAGACCGCCCCAGTCAAACTACCCACCACACAGTGTCCTCGTCCCGGGTAACGGGACTGAGTTAGAACCTCAAACATGCCAGGCTGGTATTTCAAGGTTGGCTCCACGATGACTGGCGTCACCGTTTCGAAGCCTCCCAGCTATCCTACACAAGCATGCTCAAAGTCCACTGTGAAGCTATAGTAAAGGTTCACGGGGTCTTTCCGTCTGGCCGCGGATACACTGCATCTTAACAGCGATTTCAATTTCACTGAGTCTCGGGTAGAGACAGCGCCCCCATCGTTGCGCCATTCGTGCAGGTCGGAACTTACCCGACAAGGAATTTCGCTACCTTAGGACCGTTATAGTTACGGCCGCCGTTTACCGGGGCTTCGATCAAGGGCTTCGCCGGAGCTAACCCCATCAATTAACCTTCCGGCACCGGGCAGGCGTCACACCGTATACATCCTCTTTCGAGTTAGCACAGTGCTGTGTTTTTAGTAAACAGTCGTAGGGGCCTGGTATCTTCGACCGCCTCGCGCTCCGCCCGCAAGGGACATCACGCTAACGCGGCGTGCCTTCTCCCGAAGTTACGGCACCATTTTGCCTAGTTCCTTTACCCGAGTTCTCTCAAGCGCCTTGGGATTCTCACCCTGACCACCTGTGTTGGTTTGGGGTACGGTCTCACGCGAGCTGAAGCTTAGAGGCTTTTCCTGGAAGCATGGCATCAGTGGCTTCGCGCCCTTGGGCGCTCGTCGTCGCGTCTCGGCTTGCGGTGGTGGATTTGCCTGCCACCGCGGCCTACTCGCTTGAACCGGGACAACCGCTCGCCCGGCTCCACCTAGCCTTCTCCGTCCCCCCATCGCACTCACGCGAGGTACGGGAATATTAACCCGTTTCCCATCGACTACACCTTTCGGTCTCGTCTTAGGGGCCGACTCACCCTGCGCCGATTGGCGTTGCGCAGGAAACCTTGGTCATCCGGCGAGGAGGGTTTTCACCTCCTTAATCGTTACTCATGTCAGCATTCGCACTTGTGATACCTCCAGCCCACCTCTCGATGGACCTTCGCAGGCCTACACAACGCTCCTCTACCACGCCTAGAAGGCGTCCGCAGCTTCGGTGACCGGTTTAGCCCCGTTACATCTTCCGTGCAGGCCGACTCGACTAGTGAGCTATTACGCTTTCTTTAAAGGATGGCTGCTTCTAAGCCAACCTCCTAGCTGTCTGTGCCTTCCCACTCCGTTTCCCACTGAACCGGTACTTGGGGACCTTAGCTGGCGGTCTGGGTTGTTTCCCTCTTGAGCACGGACGTTAGCACCCATGCTCTGTCTCCCGTGATGGCACTTGGCGGTATTCGGAGTTTGCAAGGGGTTGGTAAGCCGAGATGGCCCCCGAGCCCAAACAGTGCTCTACCCCCGCCAGTGATACACGAGGCACTACCAAAATAGCTTTCGAGGAGAACCAGCTATCTCCGGGCTTGATTAGCCTTTCACTCCGATCCACAGCTCATCCCCCCATTTTTCAACATAGGTGGGTTCGGGCCTCCAGTCGGTGTTACCCGACCTTCACCCTGGCCATGGATAGATCGCCCGGTTTCGGGTCTACTCCCAGCGACTGTGTTCGCCCATTTAAGACTCGGTTTCCCTGCGGCTCCCCTAGACGGTTAACCTTGCCACTGAAAGTAAGTCGCTGACCCATTATACAAAAGGTACGCGGTCACACCCCGGAGGGTGCTCCCACTGCTTGTACGCAAACGGTTTCAGGGTCT
The DNA here is from genome assembly GCA_048013405.1 of Halomonadaceae bacterium KBTZ08. GTDB lineage: Bacteria > Pseudomonadota > Gammaproteobacteria > Pseudomonadales > Oleiphilaceae > Halospina. The sequence goes on along the minus strand of CP182108.1, from coordinate 2,957,917 downwards.
ATTTCACTCCCCTCACAGGGGTTCTTTTCGCCTTTCCCTCACGGTACTGGTTCACTATCGGTCAGTCAGGAGTATTTAGCCTTGGAGGATGGTCCCCCCGTATTCAGACAGGTTTTCGCGGTCCCCGTCCTACTCGATTTCACTGGAAGGCGCGTTTCGTGTACGAGACTATCACTCTCTATGGTGTGACTTTCCAGACACTTCCACTACCCACCAACCAGCTTAAGGGCTAATCCCCGTTCGCTCGTCACTACTTAGGGAATCTCGGTTGATTTCTTTTCCTCCGGGTACTTAGATATTTCAGTTCCCCGGGTTCGCCTCGAGTGCCTATGTATTGAGCACCCGATACCTGACCGAAGCCAGGTGGGTTTCCCCATTCGGAGATCGCCGGATCGAAGCTTGTTTGCCAGCTCCCCGACGCTTTTCGCAGGCTGCCACGTCCTTCATCGCCTCTGACTGCCAAGGCATCCACCGTTTGCGCTTATTCGCTTGACTATATAACCCGCAGCGCACGCTCGAGGTGCGCGCAGGCTACTGCCATTACGCCGGATTCAACGCTTGAGTCAGTGCCATGATCGCGATTGACGCTCAACCACACCGCCACGATTCCAACGGAATCGCTGTGGTGTCATCAAACGGTCATCGCCATCGATGAACATCAGACTTATTCAATTGCTAGCCACTTTGTTAAAGAGCATTGTGATGCGGAATCACAGATCAGTTTTCTCGGTGAAAAAACTCATCTTTGACCCCGTCGCACGCCATCTGGCGCGAAACTGGTGGAGCCGAGGAGAATCGAACTCCTGACCTCCTGCGTGCAAGGCAGGCGCTCTCCCAACTGAGCTACGGCCCCCGCTTGATGGTCTCAGACCGCCCACTGGTGGGCGATTCTGGTGGGTCTGGGTGGACTTGAACCACCGACCTCACCCTTATCAGGGGTGCGCTCTGACCAACTGAGCTACAGACCCAAACACCGCAAGGGCTTTACCCCTTCTCCGGGCCCAGCCCAGAACTTCATGCTCTTTACAACGGGTCAGATTATTTGTTGTGGACACTGGCGTGGCGCCGGTGTGTCGATAAGGAGGTGATCCAGCCGCAGGTTCCCCTACGGCTACCTTGTTACGACTTCACCCCAGTCGTGAACCACACCGTGGCGATCGTCCTCCCGAAGGTTAGACTAACCGCTTCTGGTGCAGTCCACTCCCATGGTGTGACGGGCGGTGTGTACAAGGCCCGGGAACGTATTCACCGCAGCATTCTGATCTGCGATTACTAGCGATTCCGACTTCACGGAGTCGAGTTGCAGACTCCGATCCGGACTGAGAGACGCTTTAAGGGATTCGCTTGCGCTCGCGCACTTGCTGCCCTCTGTACGCCCCATTGTAGCACGTGTGTAGCCCTGGCCGTAAGGGCCATGATGACCTGACGTCATCCCCACCTTCCTCCGGTTTGTCACCGGCAGTCTCCCCAGAGTGCCCACCCGAAGTGCTGGTAACTGAGGACAAGGGTTGCGCTCGTTACGGGACTTAACCCAACATCTCACGACACGAGCTGACGACGGCCATGCAGCACCTGTCACTGCGCTCCCGAAGGCACCAAGCTATCTCTAGCAAGTTCGCAGGATGTCAAGACCAGGTAAGGTTCTTCGCGTTGCGTCGAATTAAACCACATGCTCCACCGCTTGTGCGGGCCCCCGTCAATTCATTTGAGTTTTAACCTTGCGGCCGTACTCCCCAGGCGGAGAACTTATCGCGTTAGCTGCGTCACTAAGGCTCTAATAGCCCCAACGACTAGTTCTCAACGTTTACAGCGTGGACTACCAGGGTATCTAATCCTGTTTGCTACCCACGCTTTCGCACCTCAGCGTCAGTGTCAGCCCAGGCAGTCGCCTTCGCCACTGGTGTTCCTCCCGATATCTACGCATTTCACCGCTACACCGGGAATTCCACTGCCCTCTGCTGCACTCTAGCCTGATAGTTCGGATTGCAATTCCCAGGTTGAGCCCGGGGCTTTCACAACCCGCTTATCAAACCGCCTACGCGCCCTTTACGCCCAGTAATTCCGATTAACGCTTGCACCCTCCGTATTACCGCGGCTGCTGGCACGGAGTTAGCCGGTGCTTCTTCTGCAGGTAACGTCAACACTGGCCGGTATTAGCGACCAGCTTTTCCTCCCTGCTGAAAGTGCTTTACAACCCAAAGGCCTTCTTCACACACGCGGCATGGCTGGATCAGGGTTGCCCCCATTGTCCAATATTCCCCACTGCTGCCTCCCGTAGGAGTCCGGGCCGTGTCTCAGTCCCGGTGTGGCTGATCATCCTCTCAGACCAGCTACGGATCGTCGCCTTGGTAAGCCGTTACCTCACCAACAAACTAATCCGACATGGGCCCATCCAATAGCGCGAGCCGGAGCCCGCTTTCCCCCTCAGGGCGTATGCGGTATTAATCCGGGTTTCCCCGGGCTATCCCCCACTACTGGGTAAGTTCCCATGCATTACTCACCCGTCCGCCGCTCGCCAGCACCCCGGAGGGCCTGCTGCCGCTCGACTTGCATGTGTTAGGCCTGCCGCCAGCGTTCAATCTGAGCCATGATCAAACTCTTCAGTTTAAATCATCCGATGCCAATGGCATCTTATACAAGCTCAAAGACCGCACTCGAATCAACGAGCACTGACTTTGATAATCGTCACCGACCACCACAGCCAGCGCCCACACAAATAATCTGACCCACTTGTTAAAGAACCTCAGAAGGCGTTAAGCCCCTGATCGAGAAACCAAAATTCTAAAGCATTTCAGTTTCTTGTCAATCCCCGAAGCAACCTCTCTTTGCCGCCCCAGCGCCTGTCAGCGCCGCCTCGCGACCCGGTTGCCCCGAAAGAGATGCGTATTTTACAGCCTCAGCCGATGGCGTCAACAAGTGATTTCAAACCCGTTTCCGCCGTTAACGCATCCCCGCTTCCTTGCGACTCCGCCGGGGCTCACCAAGCGGGACCGCCGCAGCTTGTCGTCGCCGCCGGACCCCTTTGCCCCGAAAGAGATGCGCATAATACACCCTCAGCGCATGGCGTCAACAGGGGACTTAAACCCCTTTCCCCAAACCACCCCCATTACTGGATGTGGACCCGCGCGATCTTCTTTCGGCCAGCCTGGATGACATAGGTATGCCCCGCGGGCAGCGCCTGTCGATTCCCGAGCGGCTCGCCATCCACATAGACCGCACCCTGCTTCACAACGTCCTTGGCCGCGCCACCCTGGGCCAGCCCGGCCTGCTTCAGCAGACTCACCACGAACAACTCCGGTTGACCGCCTGCATCCACGGTCACCTCGGGCACATTGTCAGGAATCTCGCCGAACTCAACCCTGTTCCCCGCCGAACGATGGGCATTATCGGCTTCCTCTTTACCGTGATAGCGGCTGATCAACCAGTGCGCAAGCGCCTTCTTGGCCTCTTGCGGGTTCAATCCTTCTTCTTCTACCTGTTGCCGCAGCGCATTCACCTCCTCCATCGGCTTCAGCGTCAGCAGCTCAAAGTAACGCCAAACCAGCTCATCCGGCACCGAAAGAAGGCGACTGTACATCTGCCCTGGCGAGTCCGTGATCCCGACATAGTTGCCCAGCGACTTGGACATCTTCTGGACGCCATCCAGCCCCTCCAGGATGGGCATCGTCAGGACCACCTGGGGCTCCTGGTCATAGTGACGCTGCAGGTGGCGCCCCATGAGCAGATTGAACTTCTGATCCGTACCCCCCAGCTCAACATCCGCTTCCAGCGCCACCGAGTCATACCCCTGGACCAATGGATACAGGAATTCATGAATGGCAATGGACTCGTTCGCCTCATAGCGCTTATGAAAATCATCACGCTCAAGCATGCGGGCAACGGTATACTGGCTGGCCAACCGGATCATATCGGCCGCACCCAGGTCATTCATCCAGCTTGAGTTGAAGACCACCCGGGTCTTCTCCGGATCAAGCACCCTGAACACCTGCTCCTTGTAGGTCTCGGCGTTCCTTGCCACCTCCTCTTCGGACAGCGGTGGGCGCGTAGCACTCTTGCCGCTGGGATCCCCGATCATCCCGGTAAAGTCGCCGATCAGGAAAATAACCTCATGCCCCAACTCCTGGAACTGCCTCAGCTTGTTGAGAAGCACGGTATGCCCCAGGTGAAGGTCCGGGGCCGTAGGGTCGAAGCCAGCCTTGACCCGGAGCCGGCGCCCGCTGCGCAGCTTCTCGGCCAAGTCTTCCTCAGGGATAAGCTCATCCACGCCTCGGTGGACCTGGGTAATGGCGTCATCAATGCTCGTCATGGATCCTTTTCCACTCCATTCGGTTCACGCGGGGCCTACCCGCTACACACGCTGACAATTTTCACAGACCATTAACACATTGGTAATTCCAGCGAATTCGCTTTGTGTCGCGGGCATTTGCAGAGTCTGCCATTGTAACAGGAAAGCGCAAATCAGGTTGTACCCGCCAACATGCCCCGTCTATTTTTTTGCGCCCGCCGCTGTTTTCATTATACTTCGAATAATTCTGCGAACTTGCCCGAAGAGTTTGCCCCAAAACTGAAACAACAGGGTGTAACCGTGCTCAGACATTTCCCGGGAACCCATATCGCTGCCCTTGCCGGGCTGGCCGCACTGGTTGGCGTCACCCTGCTGGCCAGCTCCGGCAGCGACCGCAACGACCAGAACCGAACCACGACAACCTTCGATCCAGAGCCCATTCCGACCCTTTCCCGCAACCAACAACCCGACGGCCAGACATTCGCGCAAGCCGGTCTGGTTACGCCGGCGCGCGCAGCAACGGTCAACGGCCCAGCGCCGGACCTCCAGAGCATGCTCGGCGTCAACCTGACCAACGTGCCAGAACCCGAGGGGCCTTCCGGAACTGCCTCAGCTACCAGCAGCGTCAGGAATGACGGCCCCAGCGCAAAAGATCTGGAATGGCAGCGCTTCACGATCGAGCGCGGCGACTCCCTGTCTTCGCTCTTCGGCCAGGCCGGTCTCAATGACCGGAAAATGTACCGCATCCTTAATGGTGAAGGGAAAACGGACAAGCTGTCCCGCCTGCGTGTGGGGCGCGAGGTCGAGTTTGGCTTTGATGAGGACGGCAAGCTGGCGATGCTGGTCCTGCATAACAGCCGCACCACCAAACTCAAGGCCATCCGCAAGGACGACGGCTTCCACACCCTTGAGGAAATGCGCGAGCCCGAAGTGGAGCTGGCCTATGCCAATGGCGAAATCCAGACCTCCTACATCCTGGCAGCGAACCGTGCCGGCCTCGGCACCAAGATCCGGAACAAACTCTCGCGCATCTTTGGCTGGCGGGTGGACTTTTCCCGGGACCTGCGCAAGGGTGACCGCTTCGGTGTACTGTATGAAGAACAGTACCTCGATGGCGAGATGATTGGCTATGGACGCATTCTCGCAGCCACCTTCACCAACCGGGGCAAGACCTACTCCGCGGCCCTTTATACGGATGCCAACGGTCACAGCGACTATTACACGCCCCAGGGCGAAAGCTTGCGCAAGGCGTTCCTGCGCGCCCCGCTTCAATACCAGCGCATCTCGTCCCATTTCGATATGAACCGGCGCCACCCCATCCTCAACCGCACCCGTCCCCATGAGGGAACGGACTTCGCCGCATCACCCGGCACACCAGTCAAGGCTTCGGGAGATGGACGTATCACCTACGTGGGCCGGGACGGCGGGTACGGCAAGACGGTTCGCATTGATCATGGCAATGAGGTCACTACCGTCTACAGCCATCTCCGCAGCTACAAACGTGGCCTGCACCGTGGAGAAAGCGTCCAGCAGGGCGAGGTCATCGCCTATGTAGGGATGAGTGGCCTGGCAACCGGACCGCACCTGCACTACGAATACCGGATCAGCGGTCAACCGCGGAATCCACTGCACGTGAGCCTGCCAGACGCGGAGCCCATCCCGGAGGATAAGATGGCGCAATTCCATGCCCAGGTGAACCCGCGTCTGGCGCGGCTTTCGGAAGAAGACGAATCCTTCCAGATTGCACTGGCCGAGGAATGAATGGCTGGCCAACCAGAGTGGTACATCGGTCTTATGTCCGGAACCAGCATGGACGGGATCGATGCTGTTCTGGCGGGATTCAGCAACGAAGGGATTACAGCAAGCTGGCACGCCAGCCATGCCTTCCCGGACAAGCTCCGCAATCAGCTGGCAACCCTGGCCAGCGACCAGGGCACACCATCACTGATTGGCGAGGCTGACGTTCGGCTGGGACGGGCTTTCGCCGAATGCGCCCTGGCGGTTATTGAAATCGCAGGCCTGGCGCCCGATGCCATTACCGCCATTGGCAGCCACGGCCAGACCATCCAGCACCGTACCCAGGGGGCCTGCCCCTTTACGCTCCAGATCGGTGATCCCAACCGTATTGCCGAGAGCACGGGCATCACAACGGTGAGTGACTTTCGCAGGCGCGACCTTGCCGCTGGCGGTGAGGGCGCGCCCCTGGCACCAGCGTTCCACAACTGGCTGTTTCGCTGCAGCGGGCACACGCGCTGCCTAGTCAATCTAGGCGGCATTGCCAACATCACCCTGATCCCGGATGACGACACGCCTCCCCATGGCCACGATACAGGCCCGGCGAACCGGCTGATGGATCTATGGTGTGAGCGTCACCTGGGCCACCCGTTCGATAATAAGGGCGAATGGGCGGCGTCAGGGCGGGTCAATGCCTCCCTACTGGCATCGTTCCTGGCAGATCCGTACTTCTCTAAGGAGCCCCCCAAAAGTACCGGTCGGGAATATTTCCATGAGCAATGGCTGGAAGTGCATCTCACCGCACTACACGAGACGCCCAGCCCCGAGGATGTGCAAAGAACGTTGCTGGAACTGACAGCGGTAACGATAACGCAGGCCATCCATGCCGCTGGGGCGGAGGAAGTCTTCCTCGCGGGCGGGGGCGCTTTCAACCCTCTACTTTGCGAGCGCATTGCCGATCTTCTCCCCCGGAGCAGGGTGGATACCAGTGATGCGCTAGGCTTGAATCCGCAGTGCGTTGAGGGAGCGGCTTTCGCCTGGCTGGCACGCCAGCGCCTTCAGGGTGCTCCCGGCAACGTGCCCACGGTAACCGGCGCCACCGGCTCCAGGGTGCTGGGTGGGATCTGGCCCGGTCACTCCGGGGACCTCAGATACTGAAGGAAGAGCCGCAGCCGCAGGTGCTCGTCGCGTTCGGGTTCTGAACCCGGAACTGGGCCCCCATCAGATCCTCTTCATAGTCGACCGTAGCCCCCACCAGATACTGGTAGCTCAGCGGATCCACCAGCAGAGTCACGCCGTCACGCTCCACTGCCGCATCATCGGCAGCCTGTTCCTCATCGAAGGTAAAGCCGTACTGGAACCCGGAACACCCGCCGCCCGTAATGAAAACGCGCAGCTTGAGATGAGGGTTACCTTCCTCGTCAATCAGCTCACGCACACGTGTCACGGCTGACTCAGTGAAAAACACCGGTACTGCTGTCTGTTCCTGAACCGCGCCCATGCGATGACTCCCGATTGCTGGTTTAATGACTCAGGCCATTATGTAAAGCGGATGCAGGACTGACAAGCCTGATTGTTTGCTTCTTACCCGCATCACCCCCCTGAGACCCGTTCCAGGGGGGCGTCTTGCTGGCTGTCTTCCCGCCCTTGCTCATCCGCGAAGGGAGCCGTGCCCTCATTATCCCCACTGGCGTGCGGATCTGGACGATCCCCTGAGGGCAAGGTCCGGGAGCCACCAGGGACGCTCCCCTCACGCTGTTTTAGCAGGTTACCATTGACTGCGGCCCCCATGGCCATCTCAATCAGATGGTAATACACGTTCCCATTAATGGAGGCCTTGGACGCCAGTTCAAGGTCCTCCGATGAATAGACGTTGCCGTGCACAGTACCGTTGATAATGATATGGGGCGCATAAACGTCGCCGGCAACCTCACCAACGTCACTGATGCGGAGAACAGCATCCGCCCCTTCTTCGGCATAGACCGTCCCCTCAACACGGCCATCAATATGCAGCCCACCGGAAAAGTGGACGTCCCCGGTAATGGCCATCTTGTTTGAAATCAGTGTGTCGTATTGCCCCGTACGCTTACGGGTTGTTTTGGATTTGCGAAACATCCGCCTCGCCCCCTGTTTTGTCCTGCCAGAAAAATTCACGCTCGGACGTTTGCCGACCGTTGTCCGTAACCGCTTTGACCTGGATAGCGTCGGGTTCAAACTGCTCGGGAATGGTCATCTCGCCATCCACCGACTGGAAGTAGCGGAACCGGAACTCGATGTCATTGGCCTCGCGCGATGCCGAAATCTGTTGCAACGGCAACCGCTGCCGCTCCTCTCCAACATAGCCCACAAGATGCACCTTCACATGACCGGAGATAAAACGGTTGTTGTCACCAATCTGGGTCAATACGAGGTTATAGCGCCAGCGGTCAGGGTTGCTGGTGGGATCCAGATCCATCCGGAACACCTGCAGTCCGCTTTCCAGATCTTCGGGCGCCATGATGCTCTTGTAGAAGCTGATTTCAGACTTCCGCTCCTTCAGTTGTCGCTCCAGCTTCTGGATCGTATTCTGAGCTTCCCGCAGGCTGTGGTTATCCACTTCCTGGTCACGCTCCAGTCTGACCAGTTTCTCGCGGTATTCCGTCACCTTTTTCCGCAGCGAATCCCTCTCCTGGCGTAAAGACTCAACTCCCTCGTGGGCTGCCTCAAAACGGGCCCGGTACTGACCACTCCCAAGCATGAAGCCCGTGACACCAGAGACAACAGAAAATCCAATAAGGATCAGCAAACGCCGCAACCGTTGCCCACGCCGCTTGCGGACCAGTACCAGCTCTTCAGATGCACCGGGATGCGTCATGGAGCCAGCCTCAAGGCAAAAGCGCGGGCGCCTTCAGCCCTTCGCGCTCATCCAGGCCACACATCAGGTTCATGTTCTGGATGGCCTGGCCGGCCGCCCCTTTGACCAGATTATCGGTCACAGAACTGACAATGATCCGATTCTGACCCGGCTGGCGGTGAAGGGCCATCCGGCAGGTATTCTCGCCGCGCACCGAACGTGTCTCAGGCAGCGACCCCCAGGGCATCACGTCCACGAAAGGCTCGTCCCAGAAACGCGCTTCATAGATGGACTGGAAATCCGCGCCCGCATCCGTAACCTCCGCATAGAGGGTGGCTTCAATGCCTCGCACCATGGGCACAAGGTGGGGAACGAACGTCACCTGCGGCATCATTTCCGCCCGCATCATGCGCAGCCCCTGCTCAATCTCCGGCAGATGCCGATGCCCGGAAGCCGCATAGGCCCTGAAACTCTCGCCGGCCTCGCCCAACAGCATCCCCATACGCGCCTGCCGACCGCCGCCGCTGGCTCCGGATTTACCGTCAGCGATCAGCCGCGACGGGTCGACGACGCCGGCTTCAATCATGGGGAGGAACCCCAGCTGGATCGTGGTCGCATAACACCCGGGATTCGCTACCAAACGGGCCTGGCGGATGGCCTCCCGGTTAACCTCGGGCAACCCGTAAACCGCTTCCTGCAGAAGGTCCGCCGCAGTATGGGGGGTTCCGTACCAGTGCTCCCAGACTTCACGGTCCTGGAGCCGGAAGTCGGCCGACAGGTCCACCACTTTGACCCCCTGCGCCACCAAGGTCCCAACGCTGTGCATGGCCACCGCGTTGGGCGTGGCGAAGAAAACCAGATCGCACTCAGCCAGACGCTGGTCCTCCGGATCCTCAAAGACCAAGTCACAGTGACCCCGAAGACTCGGGAACAGATCCGCTACCGGGCGTCCGGCCTCCGAGCGGGAAGTAATCAGCGCCACCTCCACGCCCGAATGAAGCGCCAGCAGCCGCAGCAGCTCAACGCCCGTGTAGCCGGTTCCCCCGACGATACCCACTGTGATCACAGTTCGGCCTCCTCTGTTTTGATTGGCTCGTTGGCGCCCAGAACGGAGCATTGTACCATGCCTGAATCATTCAGTCGGTTGAGGGCGTTGCGTTGCTCTGGATCAAGGCATTTCATCTCATGGCCATGGTGACCTGGTTCGCCGGCATTTTCTATCTACCGCGCCTGTTCGTCTATCACGCCATGACCGAAGACGAGCCCGGCCAGCAGCGTTTCCAGACCATGGAGCGCAAACTGTACCGCGGCATCATGACCCCATCCATGGTCGCAACCCTGGTCTTCGGCATCTGGCTCATCGGGTTCAACCCGGGTCATTACCTCCAGCAGGGCTGGCTCCACACCAAGCTACTGCTCATCGCCGTACTGGTGGCCTACCACCTGTGGTGCGGCCGTTTTGTCCGGCTGTTCCGGGAGGGCCGCAACCCCCACGGCCATGTCTTCTTCCGGTGGATCAACGAGGCGCCGGTACTGCTACTGGTCGCGATCATTCTGCTTGCCGTACTGAGACCCTTCTGATGCCTACTGCCCGAAAGGAGCCGCACCCATGGCTGACCGTATGCCCACACAGGGCCTTTACGCCGTAACAGACAGCCAGCTGTTACCGGACGAACGCATCGTGGACGCGGTGGAACAGGCCCTGGCCGGCGGGGCTGTCATGATCCAGTATCGGGACAAACGGTCTGACCACGAACAGCGCCGGGCTATTGCCCAGCAGCTGGTCACGATCTGCCAACGCTGGCAACGCCCGCTGATCGTGAACGATGACGTGGCCCTGGCCCAGCAGGTGGGTGCGGCCGGGGTCCACCTGGGACTGGAGGACACCATGCCCGAACAGGCTCGCCAGATACTGGGTCCGCAGGCCATCATTGGCGTTACCTGCCACGGCGATTTTGAGCGGGCCCGCGACCAGGCTGACGGAACAGCGGACTACCTCGCCTTCGGGCGTTTTTTCCCCTCCCTTACCAAGGGAACGGCCTCTCCCGCTTCTGCGGACGTGCTGGGCCAGGCAGCCACCCTAGGGCTGCCCAGGGTTGCCATCGGCGGCATTACCACGGACAACGCGCCCCACCTGATCCAGGCGGGAGCGGATCTGATCGCGGTCATCAACGGGCTTTTTTCGGCGCCGGATATCGAGGCGCGCGCCCGCGAGTTCACCCAACTTTTTGCTACAGGAGTCTCCTCATGAGTCAATCGGACACCTTGTTCGAACAGGCCAGCCAATACATCCCGGGCGGGGTCAACTCCCCTGTGCGAGCCTTCAAGGGCGTAGGCGGCACCCCCATCTTCTTCAAGCAGGCGGAAGGCCCGTACCTTTGGGATGAAGACGACAAACGCTATATCGACTATGTCGGCAGCTGGGGCCCCATGATCCTTGGCCATGCCGCTCCCGCCGTAATCGAGGCGCTCCGTGACCAGCTCACTCATGGCACCGGTTACGGTGCCCCGAGTTCAACGGAAACCGCGATGGCGCAGAAAATCTGCGAGCTGGTGCCCTCTGTGGAGATGGTTCGCATGGCCAACTCCGGCACCGAAGCCACCATGAGCGCCATCCGGCTGGCGCGTGGCTATACCGGCCGGGACCGGATCCTGAAATTCGAAGGCAACTATCATGGCCACGTGGACTCGCTGCTGGTCAAGGCAGGCTCGGGAGCGCTGACCCTGGGCCAGCCCAACTCCCCTGGCATCCCACAGGCTCTGGCGGAACAGACCCTTACCGCTACCTTTAATGACCTGGAGAGCGTGGAAACCATCTTCAGCGAATACGGTGATGAGATCGCGGGCATTATTGTGGAACCGGTGGCTGGCAACATGAACTGTGTCCCGCCTGTCCCCGGCTTCCTGGAAGGGCTGCGCGAGATCTGCGACCGCCATGGCAGCGTTCTGATCTTCGATGAGGTGATGTCCGGCTTCCGTGTTGCCCCGGGCGGCGCCCAGCAGCACTACGGCATTACCCCGGATCTGACTGCTCTGGGCAAGATCATCGGCGGTGGCCTTCCCGTGGGCGCCCTTGGTGGTAAACGAGAGCTCATGCGCCACCTGGCGCCCCTTGGACCGGTCTACCAGGCGGGCACCCTCTCCGGCAATCCGCTGGCCATGCGCGCAGGCCTGGCCACCCTGGAGGGCCTCTCAGAACCGGGCTTCCACGAGCAGCTGCAAGCGCGCACCCGCCAATTGATGGATGGTTTGCGCGAGGTGGCGAAGAAACACGGCATCCCGCTGAAGGTCCAGGGCGCTGGCGGCATGTTCGGACTCTTCTTCACGGACCAGCCGGAAGTAACGCGCTTCGAGCACGTGGTTAACTGCGACACCGACCGTTTTGGGCGTTTCTTCCACGCCATGCTGGAGCGCGGTGTCTACCTGGCGCCCGCGGCGTTCGAGGCCGGCTTTGTCTCCGGGGCCCACACGGAAGCGGACATTGACGCAACACTGCAAGCGGCAGATGAGGCCATGGCCCAGCTCTGAGCCGAGTCACCACCGGAACGCGCGCTGGATCCCGACCCGCGCCTCCATACGGCGGTAGTCGCGGTATTCCAGGCGCGCGTGATTGGTTTCCCACTCAGCCCCAAGCGTCAGGTGCCACTCCGGATGCACCTGCCAGTCCGCCCCCAGATGCAGGCGCCAGCGCTCCTCCTGACGCCGCTCGACCCGCGTCCCAGCCCGCATTTCCGCTTCCTGGTAACGGGAAAGACGGTAAGTCATCCCAGCGGAAAGCCGCCACTGAGCCACTGGCCGGAATGCCAGAGCACCTTCAAAGCGATGGCGAACTGGCGAGGCGCTGTAGAAATCGTCCTTGAGCACGAGACCGTCCCGGTTTTCCTCAGTCCAGCTGTACCCCGCGGACGCCGTTACTGTATCCGTAAGAGGCCGCCTGTAATCCACGCTCGCAAACTGGTCACTGCCATCAAGCTCCGGAAAAGCCGCTCCTGCATTCACACCAGCCCTGCCAGCCTCAAACTGAACCAGCCCCTTACCCGGCCACCAATCCAGAAAGAGAGAGGACTCCGTACGCCGATAAACACGCTCCCCATCGAGCCATTGCCACTCAAACTCTGCTTCCACACCGGCTGTCACCATAGGGGCCAATGGATACGACAGAGCCACCCCCGGCTCGGCAACGCCCTCATCCGCCCCTTCATGGCCGCTGTAATGACGATAGTCAACGAGCCCTGAAACGGAAACCCGCCCCCCATGCCACCGCCTCAGCGTTCGCTGCCCCCATGCGACTGCTTCCTGAAATGGTGAGGCTGCCTCCGCGCGGCGGTCCCCGGCCAGGTTCAGGTTGTGTTCATACCCACCAACCGCCCGCACAAAAGCACGCCCCTGATCAGGTTCACTGTTGCTGGCGGTCTCCCCCAGCCGGTCAAGCTGCTCAGCAGCCAGGCTGGCGATACGACCGTCACGGTCTGTGGCCAGAGCCTCGGAAAAGTGCGCCCGAGCTGCCACCTTCCGCTCCCCTTCCAGCGCCACCAGCCCCAGGTTGTAATGGATCAGCGCCGGACTATCCGAAACCGACAGTAGCTGCCGGAAACGGCGCTCCGCCTTATCGAGCCGCCCGGCACGGAACCACGCCACGGCCAGGTTGTAGAGCAGCCCCTCTGTTTCTGACGTGTCCGTCAGGGCCCGCTCAAACAAACGCGCCGCCTGACTGTAGCGACCAGCCTGGAAGGCGGCGCGAGCACGGGATGAAAGCTCGTCTCCGGCCTGTGCGCAGGCCATCGCTGGCATGACGAGAACGGGTAACAGGAGCAGAACGTGGCGCATACGAAGCCACATGCGGCTGAAGGCGGGTCCAGACCTGATCAAATCGATTCCCTACGGGCTCCCAGGCTCTAGCAGACGGCGTTGCTGGGGTCAGTGCTGGCCAAGCCCATCAGGATGTGACTGCTCCGAAGTGGGGACGTCCGGTCCTGATTGAGCCCCTTTCTCCGGGTGCTGTGAAACCTCGGACGCAGGGCGTGCAGATTCCCCCGGGGATTCCCCCAGACGCCGCCCCTGCTCACGGGCCCGATCCACTCCCTCACGAACGCTCCGGGGCGCTTGAGCTGCCCGATCAAGTCCTTTGCGAGAAGCCGCGGCGGATTCACCTGGCGCTCCATCAGGTAATTCAATACGACGCACCACATTATCAGACACCGGTTCATCCTCAGGCACCATCCGCATGGTCACATCCAGATCCGTTTCAGCATGGGCCGTCCCCCAGCTCATAAGTGCTATCGCAAACAGCGGACTCAGCCAAACTCTCATCACATCACCTCAGCCACTCCTGTCGCGACCCTGGATCGGAGCACGAAAACTCCGCTCCTTGTCGCCATGACGAATACGGGCGACGAGTTCACCCTCGCCGGGGAAAAGCGTCCTCACCGGCAACGCCAGCAGGTTTTTACCGCGCTTCAGATCCACTTCCCAGCTGAGGCGACGCTCTCCCGGAAATGAAGCGATTTCCGCATTAGGCGGCATCTCTATGGTTAATGTCACATTCTGCAACGCTTTATCGGACTCAAACGCCAGACGCACGGTTTTTACCCGATCATCTGCCACCGGCCCTACAACTGTCGGGGGTTGCGATGCCTCTTGCAAGGGCAGCCCCCATTGGCCAATGAGCAACCCAACAGCCAGGCATGCTGCCATGGCAGCCGCCACAACAGGCGTACTCCAGCGTCGCCGGGCATCGCCGCCGCCGTGCACTGAAGCCAGAACCCGCCCCTCGAATCCGGGATCCGGCTCCGCTGTGACCGGCTCCCGCAGCAGCTCCCGCCAGCGCTGCTCTGCGCAAACCCGACGCGCGCATTGCCCGCAAACCGCCACGTGAGCCTCCACGGCTTCCCGCTCACCGGGGTTGAGGACGCCATCGCAATAGCCCTCAATATAGGCAGCCAGTTCATCACATTTCATGCTCATCCCCCTAATGGTACACACGCCACAGCACGGCCTAGGGTTCCATCCGTTTTGCCAGAATCTCACGCAGTTTCTGGCGGCAGCGGTGAAGCCGGGACTTGACCGTGCCCGGCGCCACGTCCAGCACGGCGGCAATCGCCTGCTGCTCCCAGCCTTCCACATCGTACAGGATCAACAATGCCCGTTGGTCGGGCGACAGCTCGGCCAGCGCCTCCTGGACCAACCGTCCCGCCTGCCCCCTTTCCATCTCCGCCAGTGGCTCCAGACTTGACCCCGGGTAACCATCCAGAAACTCCTGATGGTTATCAAGCGTCCCCATATCGCTCAATGCTTGCTCGCGACGACGCTTCCCCCTGCGATCCCGGTCCACAAACTGGCGATAGAGTACCCGATTGAGCCAGGGACGGAGATCATCAACAGACTGCAGCTCCTGGGTGCGAGGATAAAGCTTGACCATTACATCCTGCACCAGATCCTCCGCGTCAGCCGGATTGCCCGTCAGACGATGCGCCAACCGATAAAGACTCCGCATGTGCGGCCTAACCAGCTCATCAAAGATTCGTGCCTGGGAACGACTGAAAAACAAGAGATACCACCTGCCTGGGTCGCGGTGCGGTCGGCTGTAGCAAAGACCAGAGACTGAAACGCCTCACCATGAATTTTCTGTAACTCGCATACCGGAACCGCTAGCGCTGCGCATGCGTGGGAATACCCAGATGCCATATCAGGCATCAGGAATCCGAAAGTTTAATAAAATGGAGATGATTATGATAACCAATACATTAAAACCACTCACCATTGCGATGCTTGCCGTTTCCACAGCGGGCCTTAGCGGGTGCGATTCCGATTCCTCTTCTTCAGGCGACGAGGGCACTTTCTCCCTAGCGCTGACGGATGCGCCAACACAGCAATTCAACGCCGTGAACATCACGGTGACCGGCGTAGCGCTCCAACCCGCGGACGGAGACCGCGTATCCTTTGAATTCGACAGTCCCAAAAACCTCGACCTTCTGAATTACCAGAACGGCGACAGCGTTGCCCTTCTGGAAAACCAGAGAGTGCCCGCAGGCGAATACAACTGGATGCGCCTCAAGCTGGATACCGATAACCTCAGCGTTGAGGACAGCGAAGGTGAGAAGACCCTGTTCATTCCCTCGGGCGAACAGACCGGCCTCAAGACCTCCGGTTTTACCGTCGCCCAGAACAGTCAGACAAGCTATACAATCGATTTCGATGCCAGTAAATCCATCGTGAATCCCCAGGGCGAGACCCCGGACAACGCGGACTACCTGCTCAATCCTGTGTTGAGACTCGTGAACAATCTGGAAACAGGCACCATCAGTGGCCAGGTCGGCTCCAACCTGCTCTCAGACTGCGAGAACGATGGCGGCCTGGTCTACGTCTACACAGGCGCCGAGGCCACCATTGGCGACCTTGGCAGCGACAATGAACCGCTGTCGATTGCCACTGTGGAAACCGACTCCGAGACCAGCGATTTTGTCTACACGGCCGCGTTCCTTGAAGAGGGGGACTATACCCTGAGTCACACCTGTGATGCCGATGACAACGAACAGGACGAGGACCTCGCCTTCAGCTCCGGAGAGACCGTTTCCGTTACAGCCGGTGAGACAACGGAGCATAACCTGAGCGCTGACCAGTAACCGGCCAAAGCGGGAGCCGGGCTAGCGCTGCCCGGCCCGTTCCCTGGCTGCCTCCGCACCCGCCTGGTCGCCCAGGCGGGCGCGGATCCCAGCCAGTTCAGACCACCCTTTATCCCGAAGCGTCCCATCATTACCGGCCTTGCTGATGCCTTTGAGCACGAACTGCTCAGCACGGGCGAGATTGCCCTGCTGGCGATGCACCCGGCCAAGGGCGTAATAGACCGCCGCAGCATCCGGGGCGATGCGCTGTGCCCTCTGGACCAGATCCAGAGCCCGGCCTCCGTCACCAGCCGCCAGAGCAGCATCCGCAGACCCCAGTAGTCCTTTCGCTGCCTCAGGAACCCCGCCGCCGGTATCCCTCTGGCGCTCCACTTGTTGAGACGTCTCGGGTTGACGCTTGTCAGAAGGCTCCCTCGCAGGCTCAGCGTCCTCCGTTCGCGTGCCAATGGGCGCTTCGCCTCCCCCTTCAGGCGGGGCATACCGGACGCTGCAGCCTGCCAGTAGCACCACCGCAATACCCAGGGTGGGCCACTTTAACCAGGGTTGAACCGTCATTCGACTTACCTCTCTCAGAACACCTGCTGGAACCACCGCTGGATACGTCCGCCCATACTGTCACTGCAGGGGACCTCCTGCTGGGGCTCCGAACCCTGTATGAAGGGGATGCGTCTTGCGCCTTCACACTGTTGCGCTGTGATACCGCCGGTAGCTGTGTCGATCCAATGGTACGCCACCGACTCGGGCACCACTGGGGAGAACGCCCTGGTGGTGCCTTCAGCCATGATCCGGCCCCAGATCTGCAGCGCACCGGTGCTGCCGGTCAGGCTGGTTGCATCGTAATCATCGCCACCAACCCAGACCACGCCCAGGTGATCCCCCGTAAAGCCGGCAAACCAGCTGTCACGACCCTGGTCAGTTGTACCCGTCTTGCCAGCGGTATGCACTCGCTCCGGAATGAGATTGTACACGGAGCTGCCCGTCCCTTCGCGCATCACCTCCTGCATGGCGTAATGCAGCAGGTGCGCCGGTCCCGGCTCAACCACCTGCTCCATCTCCAGATCATAACGTGACAACACCTCACCATCCGGTGTCGTTACGCTGCGGATACTGCGCAACGGAACCCGGAAGCCACCCGAAGCGATGGTCTGGTACATGCGAGCCACCTCCAGAGGCGTCATCTCCAGGCTTCCAAGAAGCATGGAGGGGTACTGACGCAGCTCACCCTCTGCCCCCAGCCGCTTCAGGGTTTCGGTTACCTCGGGCAGCCCCAGATCCAGCCCAAGCCGGACGCTGGCCTGATTGTAGGAATGGGAAAGCGCCCGGTGAAGCGGTACCTGACCATGGGACTTACCACTGAAGTTGGCCGGCGACCAGGTCTTGCCGTTTTCAAACTCCAGGCGGAATGCCTCATCCTTGAGCGGCGAAATCAGCGTGTACCGCGACGGCTTTTCCAGAGCCGTGAGATAGGTCGCAGGCTTGACCAGAGAACCGATCGGCCGGCTGGCGTTCATCGCCCGGTTGAATCCCGGGAAGCGGCTATCGCGCCCCCCCACCAAGGCCTCGACTTCACCACTTTCACGCCCGGTAATAACAACCGCGCCTTGAAGGGTGCCCGTTGCCTGCCCTTGCTCCAGAGCCGCCATCATACTGCTGGCTCTGGACTCAGCCACCTCCTGGAGGCGAGGGTTCAGGGTGGTAAAGACGCGAAGGCCAGCAGTTTCCAGATCCTCGTCCCGATAATCACGGGCGAGATGCTCACGCACCAGCTCCATAAAGGCAGGGTAACGGTGGGTGTCCTGATCCGGAGCACTTGCCACATCCAGGGTCCGCTTCTTGAGCGACGCTGCCCGGGAGTCTGTAATCAGGCCCCTCTTAGCCAGCAGGTCCAGCACCAGATTCCGTCTGGAGCGTGCCTGGTCTGGCCTGGTGCGTGGATTGTAATACCCCGGTCCACGCACCATCCCCACGAGCAGCGCGGTTTCATGGAGTTCCAGCTCGCTGAAGGGCTTGGCAAACCAGAACCGGCTTGCCAGCCCAAAGCCATGGATGGCCCGGGTGCCGGACTGCCCCAGATAGGCCTCATTCATGTAGGCCTCAAGGATGGCCTCCTTGGAATAGCGCAGCTCCAGCAACACCGCCATAATGGCTTCATTGAACTTGCGCCAGTAGGTTTGCTCGCTGGAAAGCCAGAAGTTTTTGACCAGCTGCTGGGTGAGTGTACTGCCCCCCTGAACCACCCGCCCAGCCCGCAGGTTCGCAAGCAGGGCCCGCGCAATGGCCGTGGGCGCCACCCCGTAATGGGACTCAAACCCGCGGTCCTCAACGGTTAATAATGTTTCCCGGAACAACTCCGGCTGATCCTCCAGCTGCACCAGCACACGGTCCTCTCCATGACCGGGATAGATACTGGCAATACGGCGGGGCGCCAAACGCGCGAGCGCCGCTCCATCCGAGGTCTCAAAGCCAGCGATGGTACCGTTGGCAACCGTCAGACGCAGCGTCCGCTCAGGCGCCTCACCATCCGGGAACCGGAATCCACGGGTCCGGATACGAAACCGGCCTCCCTGGCGCAGGAACTCACCCGCATTATCCGGTGTGCCGTTCACAGCGTTATACCCGAGGGCATCCAGCTCCTTTGCCAAGGCCCCGGCCTCAAGCGACTTCCCTTCATAGAGTTCCAGGGGACGGGCGTACACGCGCGAGGGGATTTCCCACCGGTGATCCTCGAACCGGGAGGTCACCTGGACATCCAGATAGATCGTCCAGGCGGCCAGAACCAAGGTTGCCACCAGCCCCAGTCGCCAGAGCAGCCCGATGAAACCTCGGGCGCGGCGCTTATCCTGTTTTTTGCCTGTTTTTGCCATAGGCGCCGATTATAGCGCTCTGAAACGCCACGTCATGGTCCGTTTCATGTTCAAATCATGACGTCCCCGTTATGATGTCAGAACATCCTTTCAGGAGCCGTGGAATGGAATCAGGGTTGATCAGTGCCTTACAGGCCCCGGAGCGATACCCTCACCCCGTCAGCAATATCCGCCTGATTGAAACCCACATTTCCTGGGTGCTGCTGACCGGCGACTACGTCTACAAGATCAAGAAACCCCTTGAGCTGGGGTTTCTGGATTTCCGCGAACTCAGCGCCCGTAAGCATTACTGCGAAGAAGAACTGCGGCTCAACCGCCGGCTTGCGGAGCCCGTCTATGAAGCCGTGGTACCGATTTCCGGCAGCCCACAAGCACCAGCCGTTAACGGCAACGGCACTCCCATCGAATACGCGGTGCGCATGCGCCAGTTCGACCCCGAACAGACCCTGGACCAGTTGAGTGAGCGTGGTGAGCTGACCGCGGAGCATCTGGATGAGCTCGCCGAGCGCGTGGCGGGGTTTCACGAATCAATCCCCTCGCTTGCCCCAGACAGCCCTATGGGCCAACCGGATGTGCTGAAAGAAGCCATGGAGGCTAACTTCACCACGGCTCTGGATCGGCTGGACGATCCCAGCGACCGTAAACAGGCGCAGGCGCTTCTGGAATGGACCCGGGATACCTTTGAGCAGCAACGCGAACGCATTCAGCAACGCCTTGCCAACGGACGGGTTCGGGAGTGCCACGGCGATCTGCACCTGGGCAACATCGCCCTTTTCGAAGGCCGGATCACGGTATTCGACTGCATCGAGTTCAACCCTGAATTCCGTTGGATTGATACCGCCAATGACCTGGCCTTCCTCCTGATGGACCTCGAAAGCCGCGGCCATCCCGCCTGGTCCACCCGGGTACTCAACCAGTACCTGGAACACAGCGGGGACTTTGATGCCCTGGCGCTGCTGCGCCTGTTCAGCGCCTACCGCGCCATGGTGCGCGCCAAGATCGCTCTGCTCAGCCCCGCAGACACCCACGAAGACTGGCTGAACAACCTCCAGCGTTATCGGCGCTACGCCCAGCTGGCCGAGCATTACTCACTGATCCCCCAGCCCTGGCTGGCGGCAACCACCGGTTATTCCGCCAGTGGCAAGTCCCTGTTCAGTGCCGCGCTGGCGGAGCAGTTCAACATGATACGGCTGCGTTCCGATGTTGAGCGCAAACGCCTCTATGGACTCGGCCCAAAAGACGCCAGCGACTCCGCCCAGGACGCCGGAATCTACACACCGCAAGCCTCTGAAAAAACCTATAAGCGCCTGGAATCGTTGGCATACCAGATCCTGAGCGCCGGCTACCCCGTCATTGTGGATGCCGCGGCACTGCGCCAGCATGAACGGGATGGTCTGGCGGAAGTGGCGGAATCACTGGCCACACCCTTTGTACTGCTCGCCTGCGAGGCACCGGAGTCCGTTCTGCGCGAGCGGATCCGCGAACGGGCCGAGCGTAAGGGAGAAGTCTCCGAAGCCGATGAGGCTGTGCTTGAACACCAGCTGAGTACGGCGGAGCCTATAGGGGACAGCGAGCGCAGCCACACCATCCATATCCACACTGACAGGCCGGGGGCCATGGACGCGTTGCTCCAGACCCTGCCCCCAGTGCCCTATCGTCAGTAGATCGGCCCTGTGGCAGCCCGCAGACAAGGCACTATACTGGGAGAGGCAAGTCGCACAACCCTGGATGGACAGACCAATGGAAGAAGATCAGGCACGCAGTATCGACGATCCGCTCTACAAGGCACTGCGCGACGAAAACATCCAGGCCTTCAATGAGGCCCGCGAAAAGCTGGACAGGCTACCGAGCTTCGCCTATGGCGACTTCCGCGGCCTGGATCTGCGGGGTCTTAACGCACGGGGCCTGGATTTCAGCCATGCCTATTTCCGTGGCGCAGACCTGAGAGGCATCGATTTCCGCGGCTCTGAAATGGAAGGCGCAAGCATTGCCAATACCAAGATCTCGGGCTGCTTCTTCCCCAACGCCATAGCCGCCGATGAGATCGTGATGTCCCTCAACCACGGAACACGCATGCGCTACCACCCGGGAGCCGGGGTTCCGGGCAGCACCGGCACCTGATCGCCCGGGTGCAGCCCCTGCGGGGCCATCCGCATGCGCCAGGCGCAGCACTCCACGCCCCGATCGACGACCTCGCGCAACAAGTGGGCGTACACCGGATCAATGCCCGCGGCTGGCCGGACCTCGCGGGCACCGGAATGGCTCACGCAGAACAACAGCATCGCGCGGTCCCCGGCCTCAACACGCCCCGCCAACTCGCGCAGGTGTTTCTGGCCACGCACGGTCACCGCATCCGGGAAATAACCGATGCCCTGCTCAGCCAGCGTCACATTCTTTACTTCAATCCAGACCGGCGGGCGCGCACCGCTACTGTCCTCAAGAAGCCAATCAATGCGGCTCTTTTCACTGCCATAAAGGACCTCCGGACGAAGCCGATCATAGCCTTCCAGCGCGGCGGGTCGTGCGCTGTCCAGAAGCTCTCCCATCACGGTATTGGCACGAGCGGTGTTAATGCAGGCAAGCGCTTCCGATTGGGCGCTTTCCACCAGCTCCCAGGTCCAGGCCAGTTTACGCTTGGGGTTGGTTGAATAACTCAGCCAGACCCGGGTGCCCGGCTCATCGCACCCCATCATGGACCCCGTGTTCGGACAATGAGCCACCACTGTTTCCCCGGTTTCCAGCGTCACATCCGCCAGGAAGCGCTTATAGCGACGTTCCAGAATGCCGGGTGTCAGCGGTGGATCAAACTCCATGGGTGGCTCCCCCTGATGTTATCTGCTACGTTTCGCAATCTTGCCTGCCACGCCCAGCATCTTCTATAAAGAGCAGGTGGCGTGGAGAATCCGGACTCGCGGCAATGATGCCGAAGGTCAGGCGCCGGCGCCAGGCCGGCTGCGACTAGAAAGGGGTAACCATTATGTCGAAGAATGAACCCGCTGTTCAGAACGACTTCGCTGACTTCAAGCCTTACGAGGCAGGAGAAAACGAAGAATACATGAACCAGGAACAGCTGGAGCATTTCCGGCAGATCCTGCTCGGCTGGAAACAGCAGTTGATGGAGGAGGTTGACCGCACAGTACACCACCTCCAGGAAGACGCCGAGAACTACGCGGACCCAAGTGACCGGGCGACCCAGGAAGAGGAATTCAGCCTGGAACTGCGTACCCGGGATCGCGAGCGTAAGCTGATCCGCAAGATCGACAAGACGATCGACCGGATCGACAAGGACGATTACGGGTTCTGTGACCAGTGTGGTGTGGAAATCGGCATCCGGCGGCTGGAGGCGCGCCCAACCGCCACACTGTGCATTGACTGCAAAACCCTGGCCGAGATCCGGGAAAAGCAGACCGGCGTCTGATCCAGCTGCGGCGGTTTCATGGCCTACCGTGGCCGTTTTGCCCCCTCGCCTACAGGCCCGCTCCACTTCGGCTCGCTGGTCGCCGCACTGGCGAGCTGGTTGGACGCGCGTGCTAACGGCGGCAGCTGGCTGCTCCGAATCGAGGACATCGACCCGCTGCGTGAGGTCGAGGGGGCGAGCCAACGTATCCTGAATGACCTTGTCGAACACCACCTGATTCCCGACGAACCGCCCTGGCACCAATCCCGGCGCGGTGATGCGTATGAGGCCGTCCTCGCACAGCTCCGGGAGGCGGGCCACCTCTACCCCTGCCCCTGTTCACGGCGCGAACTCAATGAACACCATGGGCTGCACCCCAGACACTGCCGCAGCCACCCGGACTGGGAGCAGCCGGAACCCTTTGCCCTGCGCTTGCCGGTAGAGGACCGCGAAGGCCGCTGGTACGACCGGGTTCTGGGCGAGCAGACCCTCCGCCTCAGACGAGAGCTGGACGATGCGATACTGCGTCGTAAGGAAGGCTTCTACGCCTATCACCTGGCGGCGGTTGTGGATGACATCGACCAGGGCATCAACCAGGTGGTCCGGGGCCAGGATCTGGCCGAGCTCACACCGATCCACCTCTGCATTTACGAAGCCATGGGGCATACGCCCCCGGACTACCTGCATTTCCCGGTAGTCTATAATGAAAAGGGCCAGAAGCTCAGCAAACAGGCCGGTGCCTCCCCCATCAACGCCCTGTCACCACGGCGCAACATCACCCAGGCCCTGACCGCCCTGGCGCACCGTCCCCCGGCGTCGCTCCAAGAGGCGCCGGTGGATCAGCAGCTGGAATGGGCCATCAACGCCTGGGATACAGCCAGGCTCAGGGGAGCCTAGAATGTATATCTATCGCCTGGTATTCCTGCTCGTGCTGGCCATCTATATTTTCTCACCCGGCATCATGGACTGGTGGGTTCAGCCTGGCAGCGCCTGGTACCAACCCTTCGGGCTCTGGCTCGCGCTCATCGCACTGGCCTTCTGGCTTGATTACCGGAGGGACAGCGATGAGCTTTAGTGTTCCCACGCTGCTGCTGATCAGCGCGCTCTACCTGGCCATACTGTTTGGCATCGCCCATGCCACGGATCGTAACTGGCTGCCAAGGCGCTGGACCCATCACCCACTGGTTTACATCCTCAGCCTGGGCGTCTTTGCCGGAGCCTGGGCCGTTTTCGGCGCCGTCAGCATGGCCCACAACTTCGGTTACGGCTACCTGGCGTATTACCTGGGCCTGTGCGGCGCCTTCCTGCTTGCGCCTGTGCTCCTGCACCCCATCCTCAGGCTGGCACGCAGCTACCAGCTCAGTTCACTGGCGGATCTGTTCACGTTCCGGTACCGCTCCCAGTGGGCAGGCACCCTCGTCACCCTCTGCTCCAGTATTGCCATAATCTCACTCCTCAGCCTGCAGATGCAGGCCATCGCTGGCGCCATCCAGATTCTGGCGCCCGGAGCCAGCCGTTGGCTCAGCGCCACCCTCTTTGCCATCCTTGCCGCCGTATTCACGGCGCTTTTTGGAGCCCGACGCAGCCAGGGCGTGGCCCGCAACGAAGGCCTGGTCATGGCCATGGCGTTCGAGGCCCTGGTCAAGCTGGTGACGCTGGGCACCATCGCGACCGTGCTGCTGTTCACCGTCTTTGACGGAACAGATGGCCTCAATGCCTGGCTCCAGAACCAGAGCCACCAGGTCAGCGCCCTGGAACGGCGCCTCAGTGACGGCAACTGGCGCGCCCTTCTGCTGATCTCCTTTGCAGCAGCGCTGGTGATGCCACACATGTTCCACATGACCTTCACCCAGAACCCCAGCCGCCGTGCCCTGGCGCGGGCCAGCTGGGGGCTGCCGCTGTATCTGCTGCTACTGGCCCTGCCCATTCCCATCATTCTTTGGAGCGCCCGTGCCCTTGAGGTCCCCGGCAACCCGGAACTGTTCACCCTGAGCCTGGGCGTAGTCCTGGAGTCGCCGCTGCTGGCAATCCTCGCCTACCTGGCCGGCCTTTCCGCGGCCAGCGCCCTGACGATCGTGCTGACACTGGCGCTGTCCGGGATGCTGCTGAACCACCTGATCCTCCCGTTGCGCTCGCCCCCTGAAAACCGCAGCATCTATACGTGGCTGCAGGGCGTGCGCCGGCTGCTGATCCTGGCTATCATCCTGGCGGCACTGCTTTTCCATGGCCTTGTTGGTCGCCACCTTGCCCTGGAGAACCTCGGTCTGCTGGCCCTGACCGGCGTGCTCCAGCTCCTGCCCGGCGTCCTGGCCGTCATCTACTGGCCAGAAGGTAACCGTAAGGGTGTCATCAGCGGCATTGCCGTGGGCATGCTGGTCTGGTTTGCGGGTCTGGTCATGCCCTTTACAACAGGGCTGACCCCGGGCGACTGGCTGGGCATCGAACTGATCAAACCTTCCCGGACCGACAGCTGGCATGTCCCCGCCTTCGTCTCGCTGACCCTCAATGTCGCGGTTTTCGCGCTCACCTCCATGCTGACCCATACCAGCAACCGGGAAAGCCGTGCCGCGGAATCGTGCAGCATCGGCGCCATGGCCAGGCCACCACGGCGGGAACTGGAAGCGACCTCCTCCGAAGAATTCAAGTCCCAGCTCACCGCCCCTTTGGGCGCGGAGGTTGCTACCCGTGAGGTGGACCGTGCCCTGACCCAGCTGGAGTTGCCGGCCTCAGAGAACAGGCCTTACCCGCTGCGCCGTCTTCGCGACCAGCTGGAGGTCAACCTATCGGGCCTGCTCGGGCCGGCCATTGCCCAGGACATCGTCCAGCGTCACCTGGGCTTCAAACCCCAGACCGATGCCCAGGAACCCCAGCACGACATCCAGTTTGTGGAAGAAGCACTGGAAGACTACAAAACCCGGCTGACCGGGCTGGCCGCCGAACTCGACAGCCTGCGCCGACACTACCGCCAGATCCTCCAGAACCTGCCGATCGCCGCCTGCTCACTCGGCAGCGACCATGAAATCCTGATGTGGAACCACGCCATGGAAGCGCTGACCGGCGTGGAGGCGGGCCGGATCGTGGGCGCCACCATGGAGGCGCTTCCTGAGCCCTGGCAGGAGGTGCTGGCGAGTTTCCACCACAGCGAAGCGCAGCATCAATCCCGCCGCCGCGTGGACCTCGGTGGCCAGCCGCACTGGTTCAACCTTCACCAGAGCGATATCGCCGGCCCTGGCCACCCCGAAGGGGGTACGGTCATCCTGGTGGAAGACCAGACCGAGACAAGGCGCCTTGAAGAAGAGTTGATCCACAGTGAAAGACTGGCCTCCGTGGGACGGCTGGCCGCCGGGGTGGCCCACGAGGTCGGCAATCCGGTCACCGGCATCGCCTGCCTGGCCCAGAACCTGAAACTGGAGACACAGGCACCGGGCGTACTGGACACAGCGGATGAGATCCTGAGTCAGACCCACCGCATTTCCAGCATCCAGCAATCGCTGATGAACTTTGCCCGTTCAGGCCAGGATGGCGTAAGCAACCCCCATGCTCCGGTGCGGATCCGGCGCTGCGTGGATGAGGCCATCCACCTGATTTCACTGGCCGAGCGCGAGTCGGCCAGCCCCTACCGTAACCACTGCGATGAGGAACTCTTCGTTCCAGGTGACGAACAACGCCTGGTGCAGGTGTTCGTGAACCTGCTCTCCAATGCCCGGGATGCCGCCCCCGAGGGAACGGACATCCCGGTTGAGGCCCAGCGCGCCGAAGGCACTGTAGAGGTCACGGTAACCGATGAGGGTGACGGCATTGCACCCGGTGACCTGGACCACATTTTCGACCCCTTCTACACCACCAAAGGACCTGATCGGGGTACGGGCCTGGGTCTGTCCCTTGTCTACAGCATCGTTGAGGAACATCATGGCATCATCAACGTTGAAAGCCCGGCCAATCCCGACAGCGCTCGGGGCACCCGCTTTGTGCTGCGTTTCCCGGAAGCCCGGACGACGAACGAGACAATGGACCAGCCATCATGAGTCGCATACTCATTGTTGAGGACGAAGCGGTCATCCGCTCGGCCCTTGAAAAACTGCTCACCCACAACGGCTACGAAACCGAAGGGGCCGACTCCATCACGGACGCAGCCGCACGCTTTGACCTCAACCACTTCCACCTCATCATTACCGATCTGCGCCTGCCGGGCGAGCCGGGTACCGACCTCATTCATCGCGCGCCGGATGTGCCCGTGCTCATCATGACCAGCTATGCCAGCCTGCGCTCGGCGGTGGATGCCATGAAAATGGGGGCCGTCGAATACATTGCCAAACCCTTTGACCACGGTGAGATGCTCGAGTGCGTGGAACGGATCCTGGCCCAGCAGCCAGCACCGGAAACCACCCAGGAACCCACCGAGTTCAGCGACCCCACTGGCGACCCCTCACACTTCATGTACGGTGAATGCCCGGCCATGCACCGGGTGTTCCACCTGATCCGCAAGGTCGCTCCCACAGACACCACGGTTCTGATCATCGGCGAATCCGGTACGGGTAAAGAGCTGGCCGCGCAGGCACTGCACAACCTCAACAGACGGGCACCGTGGAAGCTCATCTCGGTCAACTGCGCCGCCATCCCGGAAGCGCTGATCGAATCCGAGCTGTTCGGGCATGAAAAAGGCGCCTTTACCGGCGCCGTCTCAGCCCGCACCGGCCTGATTGAAGCGGCGGACGGCGGCACCCTTTTTCTTGATGAAATCGGGGAGCTGCCCGCGGAGGCCCAAGCCCGCCTGTTGCGGGTACTGCAGGAAGGTGAGATCCGGCGCGTGGGTTCCACTCAGAGCCGCAGCGTGGACGTGCGGCTGGTTGCCGCCACCCATCGAAACCTCAAGGCCATGACCCGCACCGGTGAATTCCGGGAGGACCTGTTTTACCGCCTCAACGTCATGCAGATCCGGCTGCCGCCGCTTCGGGACCGGGAAGAGGACATCCTGGGGTTGGCCAAACGCTTTCTGGACCAGATCAGCGAACGCATGACGCATCGCAGCTACACCTTCTCCCCGGAGGCCATGCAGCTGATCCAGCGCTACCGCTGGCCAGGCAACGTGCGGGAGATGGAAAACGCCATTGAACGTGCCGTAATCCTGGCAGACGGTGATGTCATCACCCCGGAGCTTCTGGACCTCGATGCGGAGGATGAAGAACCAGCCATCTCCACCGGCCTGGTGGGTGCCGACCAGCCTGCCGAGCCCCACCGCCGGGAGGAAGAAGCCCCCTCTGACCTGTCCCTTGAAGACTACTTCCAGCACTTCGTATTGGAAAACCAGGACCGGATGAGCGAGACGGAGCTGGCCCAGAAGCTGGGGATCAGCCGCAAGTCCCTGTGGGAGCGGCGCCAGCGGCTTGGCATCCCCCGGAAAAAGTCCGGAGCCCACGGTTCCAGTGCCAGCCACTGACGGCTCCACCCACACCTGTTACCCACTGTTACCGTCCGAAACGCCGCCTGCTCGACCACAAAGCACAAGTAACAGCTTGTGCACCATGACAGCCCCCCGTTACACCTTTCGATCTCGTAACCCCTTGTCTTAAAAAGTCATAACATTTCTGGCACGCCACCTGCTTCCCTCCGCGACAAATAAAAACAAGCGCGCAACAAAAACAATAACGCGCACTCAAAAAAGGCAGCGGCCCAACAACAAGAACAAGCTGCCCCAAGGGCTCAAGAACAATAATAACGCCCTTCGAACTGAGTGTTTTGGCAGCCGAGCTTTTTAGCGGCCATTCCGCTCTCTGTTGCAAAAACGTTCCGTTCGTCGCAAAACAGTCGAACGGCGACAACAAGAACAATAACGAACGCCCCACAACAACAATAAGACTGTCCGATTGAATACTGGTTTCGGGACTGCCTGCGGGCAGTCCCGTTTTGATTCCGCCCTCCGGACTCGCGCCAGCCCGCATGAATCGTTACACTCGCGCTTTCGGGTTAGACAGAATCAGCAAGAGACTCCATGGCGAGACGTTTTCTGGAACGGGTAAAGAACTGGTTCGGCCAGCTCGGCGGGCAGGACGGGACCGCCCCCCATGAACCCCGCATCATTCCGCGCGATGAACACAACATTTCGCGCCAGAACATCAGCGAATCCGCCAAAAAGGTGCTGCACCGGCTCAACCGCTCCGGGCACGAAGCCTACCTGGTTGGCGGTGGCGTGCGTGACCTGCTGCTTGGCGGTCACCCCAAGGACTTTGACATAGCCACCAGCGCCACCCCCGAACAGGTGCACGAGCTGTTCCGCAATTCACGCCTCATCGGGCGGCGCTTCAAACTGGTCCACGTACTGTTCGGACGCGAAGTCATCGAGGTCACCACCTTTCGCGGGCCGCCGGAAGACACGGAAAACGACCCCCACATCGACGTCAATGAACAGGGGCGGCTGCTGCGCGACAACGTCTACGGCACCCGCGAGGAGGACGCCGTCCGGCGGGACTTCACGGTCAATGCGCTCTATTACGACATCCAGGACTTCACCGTTCACGATTATGCCGGTGGCGTGAAGGATCTGCACAACCGACAGCTCCGACTGATTGGTAACCCGGTGACCCGTTACCAGGAAGACCCGGTACGCATGCTTCGTGCCGTGCGCTTTGCCGCCAAGCTGGATTTCACCATCGCCGACGATACCGCCCAGCCAATCCGGGAAATGAGCCACCTTCTGGAGGACATTCCACCGGCACGGCTGTTCGAGGAAGTACTCAAGCTTTTCACTGCGGGTCAGGGCGAGACCACCTATGAAATGCTGAAGCGCTTTGACCTGTTCGCCCCGCTTTTCCCGGAATCCGCCAAGGCCATCGCCGAAGGGGAACCGGATGAGGTCATCCGGATCGCGCTGGCCAGCACGGATCGGCGGGTCAGCCAGAACAAGCCCATCACGCCCTATTTCCTTTATGCCGCGCTGCTCTGGCCCGCGCTGCAACAGGCGTGGCGCCAGGAAGAGGAAGAAACCGAGCAGCCTGCCTACCAGGCCCTGCAACAAGCAGCGGGCGAAACCATCCAGAACCAGACCCAGGCCACCGCCATTCCGCGGCGCTTCAGTACCCCCATGCGCGAGATCTGGGAGCTGCAGCTGAGGCTGGGCAAACGCAGCGGCAAGCGCGCGGACCGGTTGCTGGAGCACCCAAGGTTCCGTGCCGCCTATGACTTCCTGCTGGTGCGTGAGGAAGCCGGGGAAGATACCCAGGGCCTGGGCGCCTGGTGGACGGAGTACCAGGATGCCGATGCCGAGCGCCGTCGCGAAATGATCAGCGCTCTGGGCGGCGGCGGCAAGAAGCGCAGCGGCCGCCGCAAACGCCGTAAGCCCGCGAGGTGCGACTCATGAGCGTTACCGCCTGGGTCGGGCTCGGCAGCAACCTGGACAGCCCGCTGCAACAGCTGCACCTGGCGCTGGAGGCACTGCACCAGATTCCAGAAACCACGCTGGCGGACGCCTCCCCCATCTATCGCAGCACCCCGGTCGGCCCCTCGGACCAGCCGGATTTCCTCAACATGGTGGCGAAGCTGGACACGGATCTGGACGCCACCACACTGCTGCACCAGCTGCTGCGCATCGAGGATGCCCAGGGGCGTGTTCGGACCCAGGTCTGGGGCCCCCGGGTCCTGGACCTCGACCTGCTGCTCTACGGCCAGCAAACCATGGCGCAACCGGAACTCACCGTGCCCCATCCGGAAATCCCCAATCGGGACTTCGTGCTGCGCCCACTCCTGGATCTTGCTCCGGATCTGGCCCTGCCCGATGGCCGGCGCATTGACCATCTGCTCCGGGAGTGCCCGGACAACAGCCTGACGCCGGTCACACTTGCCTGAACACAGGGCCGGCTTTACCCTTGACGGAATCCACCTTGGAACCGGGAGCCGCTCATGAGCACCACCATTCAGTCGCTACGGGACTATCGCGATAAGGGGCAGAAATTCAGCTGCCTGACGGCCTATGACGCCACCTTCGCGGGGCTGCTCAGCGACTGTGGGATCGACGTGCAGCTGGTGGGCGATTCCCTGGGGATGGTGCTCCAGGGCCACGACAGCACCGTGCCCGTCAGCATGGCGGACATGGTTTATCACACGGAATGCGTCGCCCGGGCCCAGCCCGAGTCCCTGATCATGACCGACCTGCCCTTTATGAGTTACGCCACCAACGAGCAGTGTCTGCATAATGCCGCTAGGCTGATGCAGGCAGGGGCCCAGATGGTCAAGCTTGAAGGCTCGGACTGGATGGCCGAAAGCGTCCACCAGCTGAGCGAGCGAGGCATCCCGGTCTGTGCCCACTTGGGCCTGACTCCCCAGTTCATTAACAAACTGGGGGGCTATCGGGTTCAGGGCAAGGGCACGGAGGCGGCTGAACGCATGACGGTCCATGCCCGGCGTCTGGTTGAAGCGGGAGCGGACATGATACTGCTTGAATGCGTCACCGCTTCGCTGGGCGCCCGTATCACGCGTGAGGTGGGCGTGCCGGTGATTGGCATCGGCGCCGGGCCGGACACCGACGGCCAGGTCCTGGTCCTTCAGGATGTCCTCGGTATCAGCCGCGGCCACAAACCCCGCTTCGTGAAGGACTTCCTGCCGGAGGGCGGATCCGTGGAAGGCGCCATCCGTGCATTTGACCAGGCCGTCAGGAACGGCGAATTCCCCGAAAGCAAGCACAGTTTCAGCGGATGAAGACCGTCCATACCATCGCCGATCTCAGAACCGAGCTCAAAGTGCACCGGGATGCCGGCGCGCGCATTGCACTGGTCCCCACCATGGGCCACCTCCACCCGGGGCACCTGGCACTGGTGGAGGAAGCACGGCGCCAGGCCGACATTGTGGTGACCAGCATCTTCGTGAACCCGCTTCAGTTCGGCCCCAACGAAGACCTGGACAGCTACCCGCGCACCCTGGCCGACGATCAGCAAAAGCTTGAGCCGTTGGGCAATGACCTGGTGTTCGCGCCCAGCGTGCGCGAAATCTACCCCAACGGCATGGAATACCACACCCACATCACGGTTCCGGCGATCACGGAGCTTCACTGTGGCGCCAGCCGACCGGGACACTTCACCGGCGTTGCCACCGTGGTAACGGTGCTGTTCAACATCGTGCAGCCGGATCTGGCGGTTTTCGGCGAGAAGGATTTCCAGCAGCTGGCGGTCATCCGTAAGCTCACCAGGGACCTCTACCTGCCCATCGATATTCAGGGTGTTCCCACCTACCGCGAATCCGATGGGCTGGCCATGAGTTCGCGCAATAACTATCTGAGCGAGCCCGATCGCGAACGGGCCGTGCGCCTCTACCAGATGCTGTGCTGGGCACGGGACGCCATTGCTGAGGGACGACGCGACTACAGCACCCTGTCAGACGAGGCCGTTCGCGCCCTCGACAGCGAGGGGTTTCATCCGGACTACTTCAATATCGTCAACAGCGATACCCTGGAACCGGCGGACCGGCGGGATACCCGGATCACCATTCTTGCCGCCGCCTGGCTCGGACAGGCCCGGCTGATCGACAATATCAGCCTGACGCTGGACAACAACTGACCCGCTCAGGGAGATGAGCCAGTGACGACCCAACCCCTGCCTCCCCTCACCGAGACCCCGGAATGGTCCGCACTGATGAACCACCGCCCGCAGCTGGATGCCCTGCCCCTGCGGGAACTTTTTGAGCGCGACCCCCAACGCTACCCAAGGCTGACGATCGAAGCTGCCGGACTCGCCCTGGATTACTCACGCAACCGGGTTACGGACCAGACCCTGACCCTGCTCACCCAGCTGGCCCGGGCACGGCGACTCCCGGAACAGGTCGCTGCCCTGTTCAGCGGGGAACGACTGAACACCACGGAAGACCGACCCGCCCTGCACACGGCCCTGCGCCAACCGGACGATACCCCGGTATGCGTGCAGGGCGAAGACATTATGCCAGCGGTCAGCACCACCCTGGCGCGCATGGAAGCCTTTACCAACGCCGTGCGCAACGGTGACTGGCAAGGCATGA
This sequence comes from Halomonadaceae bacterium KBTZ08, assembly GCA_048013405.1. GTDB lineage: Bacteria > Pseudomonadota > Gammaproteobacteria > Pseudomonadales > Oleiphilaceae > Halospina. Next base: position 2,925,186 of record CP182108.1, on the reverse strand, counting down.
CGGGTAAAGCCATTACCGACGTGGTCAGTATTGGTATCGGGGGCTCCTACCTGGGACCACTGACCGCCACTGAAGCGCTGGCTCCCTTCCAGTCAGACCAGCTGCGCTGCCACTACGTGGCCAATGTGGATGGCCATGAGATCCTGGAAACCCTCAAAGGCCTGAACCCGGCCACCACCCTGTTCCTGGTCCAATCAAAGTCCTTCACCACCCAGGAAACCCTCGCCAATGCCCGGGTGGCACGCCAGTGGTTCCTGGACGGCGGCGGCAGTGAGGCCACCGTACAGAACCACTTCGCGGCAATTACCGCCCACGCCGAGCGTGCCCGCGATTTCGGCATTGCCGGGAACAGTATTTTTCCCCTGTGGGACTGGGTCGGCGGACGCTATTCCCTGTGGTCGGCCATTGGCCTGCCGGTTGCCCTGGCCGTGGGCATGCCCCGCTTCCGTGAACTGCTGGCCGGCGCCCACGCCATGGACCAGCATTTCCGGGAGACCCCCCCGGAACAGAACATGCCCATGATCATGGGACTTCTGGGACTGTGGTATCTGCACGGCTTTGGCGCCGAATCCCAGGCTGTCATCCCCTACAGCCACCTCCTGCGTCACCTTCCGGAGCACCTGCAACAACTGGAAATGGAGAGCAACGGCAAGCGCGTAGGCCAGGATGGCACGCCTGTCAGCCATCACACAGGGCCCGTGATCTGGGGCGGCCCCGGGGTTAACGGCCAGCACGCCTATCACCAGTTGCTGCACCAGGGGACGCGCCTGGTGCCAGTGGATTTCATCCTGCCACTGACCAGCGACAACCCGGTCGACGGCCATCACACCATGCTCGCGGCCAACTGCTTGGCACAGGCCCGGGCCCTGATGCTCGGGCAGACGGAGCAGGAAGCGCGGCAGGCGATGATCGCCCGGGGTACAGAGGAAGCGGAAGCCCGGCGCCTGGCACCACACCAGGCCATCCCCGGTAACCGGCCGAGTAACCTCCTGACCATGGAGCAGCTCAGCCCGCGGACGCTGGGCGCTCTGATCGCCCTTTACGAACACCGCACCTTTGTTCAGGCGGCGATCTGGCACATCAATCCGTTTGATCAGTGGGGTGTTGAGCTGGGCAAGCAGATTGGCGTGCAGATCCAGCCGCAGCTCAAGGGCGAGCCAGAGGGCGACCTGACACTCGACAGCGCCACGGCCGGCCAGATCGCCCGCTTCCGGACGGCACAGGGCGATGCTTCAGGTTCGCGGTGAGATCCGCTGACCCTGCCAGTCGAATTCAATGGCCCACAGGCGCTGATCACGTTCGTACGCCTGCCACAGGTCGGCGTAACGTTGCCCGTTAACCGGGTGGCGTTCATCAGGGGCGATCTCTGCCAAGGGCCGGAGCACGAAGGCGTTACGCAGGATTTCGGAACGGGGCAGCTCCACGCCATCGATGATGCCGACGCGATCCCCGTAGACAAGCACGTCCAGGTCCAGCGTCCGGGAACTGAAGCGTGGCCGGTTACGTTCACGCCCGTTGTCATCCTCGACCTGCTTGAGCCATTCCGCCAGCTCACCAACGGGTTCATCGGTCTCCAGCCCGGCCACCAGGTTCAGGAAGTTTTCACCGTCAAACCCAACGGCCTCACTCTCGTAGACCGACGAAATCACCAGAGCACCAAAGCGGGCTGACAGGGCATCCAGTGCAGCGCGGACGTTCGCCTCGGTGTTCTCGTTGGAGCCAATGCTGATGTAGACCCGATTCATTCGTCTTCTCCCCGTTCCACCACCACGCCCACGGACTGGGCACTGGCAACAGCACCGGGCTTGCGCAACACAATACGCCGGTAGCTCACCCCGAATTCACTGGCAATCATTGCAGCCAGCCGTTCCGCCGCAGTCTCGAGCAGACGGAAGCGACCCTCTTTGAGGCATCGCGTCACCGCTTCCGAGACCGCCGCGTAATCCAGGGCCAACGCAAGGTCCTCCCCGGAAGCTGGCGCGCGATTATCCCAGCGGAGGTCAAGATCCACAAGCAGGCGCTGAGCCACCTCCCGCTCCCAGGCCAGGACCCCGATCACCGCCTCAACCGCCAACTGCTCAATGAAAACGCTATCCATTCCAACTCCCGTACTGATCGATTATCCTGAAGCCTTGATTCCGATTCAGGGCGTTCGATGGAACTACTGTTCGCACTACTGCTCTGCGCATTGGGTTACCTGAGCGGCTCGATCCTGTTCGCGCCCCTGGTGTGTCGGCTGCTCAATGCCCCACCACCCCATCTCTATGGCTCCCGCAACCCCGGTGCCACCAATGTGTATCGCATTGCCGGCCCCGGGCCTGCCATGCTTACCCTGCTGGGTGATGCCCTGAAGGGCTGGGCTCCCGTTACCCTGGCAGTCTACCTTGAGGCCACTCCCGCAACACAGGCTGCGGTAGCGCTGGCGGCCATAGGCGGCCACATGCTGCCGGCGTTGTCCCGCTTCCGGGGTGGTAAGGGCGTTGCCACCACCCTGGGAACCGGCCTGGCGCTGGCCGCCGGCACCATTCTGGCCATGGCCCTCATCTGGCTCCTGGTGTTCCGCCGTTGGCGCATTGCCTCGCTGGCCTCGATCATTGCCGCCGGCAGTGGCCCGCCGCTTGCGCTCTGGTTCAACCCCGAGCACGCCGCGCTGTTCCTGATGATTACGCTGGTCCTGCTGGTTCGCCACCGGGATAACCTGATCCGCCTTGCACAAGGAAAGGAACGTCACCTCTGGTGACGCAAGCCCTCAAGGCAAACCGCCTCCAGCCCCGGCAACTCGGTAAGCGGCCACCGGGGTACCGCCAGCATCTCGCTGCCATCACGCTGCCCGGCAGCCAATCGCTGATGGCCGGCGTAGGCAATCATGGCACCATTATCCGTGCAGAAATCCAGCCGGGGAAAGAACAGCTCCGCGCCATGACTGTTTTCCAGCGCTGCCAGCCGCTCACGTAGTGCCCGGTTGGCCCCTACACCACCGGCCACGACCAGACGCCGGACCCCCGTGTCTTCCATGGCGCGACGGCATTTGATGGCCAGCGTATCCACCACGGCCTGCTCAAAAGCCAGTGCCACGTCCGCGCGCAGGGTCTCATCCGGGCCTTCCGGGCCCGCCTCATCCCGCAGGGTATTACGGGTGTACGTCTTGAGCCCGCTGAAACTGAAGTCCAGCCCCGGCTTGGTGGTCATTGGGCGAGGGAAGCGGAAGCGCCCCGGCGTGCCTGAAAGGGCCATTTTGGCCACCGCCGGGCCACCGGGGTATCCCAGATCCAGCATGCGTGCCGCCTTGTCAAACGCCTCGCCAGCCGCATCGTCAACGGATTCGCCCAGCAGCTCGTAGCGCCCGAGCGCTTCTACCTTCACAAGCTGGGTATGCCCCCCGGAGACCAACAGGGCTATGAAAGGGAATGCCGGCGCGCGCTCTTCCAGCATGGGAGCCAGCAGGTGCCCTTCCATGTGATGAACACCAAGCACTGGCACCCCCAGCCCACGCGCCAGGCCGTGCGCAAAGGTACTGCCCACCAGCAGTGCCCCGATGAGGCCTGGCCCGGCCGTATAGGCAATGGCATCAATGCGCTCGCGGGCGCAGCCCGCTTCATCCAGAACATGTTCGCACAGCGGCAGAAGCCGGCGGATGTGGTCCCGGGAGGCCAGTTCCGGCACGACGCCACCATAGGCCGCATGTTCAGCCACCTGGCTGTGCAGGGCGTGGGCCTGCAAACCGTCGTTGCTGTCGTAGAGAGCAACGCCGGTTTCGTCACAAGAGGTTTCGATACCGAGTACGCGCATGATCACCGCTTCCTGAATAACCGGCACAGTGTACCAGAGCCAGGCGCCGACAACCCGCCTTCCCCCTTCTCCGAATCCCCTTTACAGTACGCAACCGAATGCGTAGACTTGCTGGTCCTGCACAGGCAGACCCTTTAACGCATCAATCTGACAACGGATTTTAAGGTAGGTGATTTCGCATGCCCGCTGTGAAAGTGAGAGATAACGAACCGTTTGACGCGGCTCTGCGTCGCTTCAAGCGCTCCTGTGAAAAAGCGGGGGTTCTTTCCGAAGTGCGTCGTCGTGAGCACTATGAGAAGCCCACCGAGGTGCGCAAGCGCAAGCGAGCCGCAGCGGTTAAGCGTCATCTCAAGAAGCTGCAGCGTGAACAGAAGCGCTTCGAGCGCTATTACTGATCACCCGGACGCCCGCCTCGCGCGGGCGTTCCTGCTTTTTGGGGCCCGGAACCATGGCCGGCATGATCCCCCAGACCTTTATTGAGACCCTGCGCGACCGGGTCGATCTGGCTGAAATCATCGGCCAGCGCATCCACCTGAAGAAAGCCGGCGGCAACTACAAAGCCTGCTGCCCGTTCCACGACGAGCGCACCCCCTCTTTCAACGTCCGCCCTGACAGGGGCTTCTACCACTGCTTCGGCTGTGGCGCCCATGGCGATGCCATTGCGTTCCTTCAGGAATACGAGAACCAGAGCTTCACAGAGGCCGTGGAAGCACTCGCCTCCCACCTGGGTCTGGAAGTCCCCTACGACCCGGCCACCCGCGAGACCATGAAACGCAGCCAGAGCCTGACCGGCGCGCTTGAGGAAGCGACCCAGTTCTATCAGAAGGCTCTCCGGGACCACCCCTGGAGTCGGCTGGCGCGGGAGTACCTGGCCAACCGGGGCGTGGACCAGGCCATGATCGAGCGCTTTGCACTGGGGTTTGCACCACCAGAAGGGGATGCGCTCGCCAACCGGGTCGATGGCGAAACCCGCCAGGCCCTGCTTACGGTGAAGGCGCTCAACGAGCGCAACGGCCAGGTGCGTGACCTGTTCCGCAACCGCCTGATGTTCCCGATCCGCAACCCAAGGGGGCGCACCGTCGCTTTCGGCGGCCGCACCCTGGGTGACGACAAGGCAAAATACATCAATTCCCCGGAGTCCGAGGTCTATCACAAAAGCCGTGAGATCTACGGCCTCTATGAAGCACGCCAGGCCAACCGCAGACTGGAATCCTTGCTGGTGGTTGAAGGCTACATGGATGTGATTGCCCTGGCCCAGATGGGAATCAGTAACGCGGTTGCAGCCTCGGGAACCGCGACCAACGAAGAAAGCCTCCAGACCCTGCTGCGCGCCTCCCATCACCTTATCTTCTGTTTCGATGGCGACACCGCCGGCTATCGCGCCGCGGACAGGGCCATGGAAAACCTCCTGGGAATGCTTGAAGACGGCATGCACATCCAGTTCCTGATGCTGCCGGAAGGCGAGGACCCGGACTCGCTGGTACGCACCGAGGGCAGCGACGCCTTCAGCCGCCGCGTGGAGGCGGCAACACCGCTGTCGCGCATGCTGTTCGAACGCCAGAGCGAGGGTCTGGACCTCAGCCTCGCCGAGCACCGGGGCGAGCTCCGGAGCCGGGCGGAACCCCTGCTCAAGCGCATGCCGCGTTCAGCCATCCGGGATGCGCTCTGGGAAGAGCTCCAGCGCCTGACCCGCCGCCCAGCTTCCGGCAGAGGCGACAGGCGCGGCAATAACCAGCCCCATCACACCAACCCCCAGCCCAGTGGCCAACCCGCCATGGCCCTGGACCGGGACACCCTGCTGGCCCTGGCGCTGTATTACGAGCCGCAGCTGGCTTCCGAAGTCCAGTCGGTCCCCGGGGCAAACAACCACTACCCATCGGCCTCCGCGTTCGCGGCATGGATCCTGGACAATGGCATCGAGCATCGCACCAGCCTGCTGGTGGAAATGGCCTTCTCCGCTTCCGCCCGGGAGCGCTTTGCCGGGCTGTTCAACCGCATCGAGCATTTCCCGGAACACGAACCACTGTTGTCAGATGCCCGCCAGATGCTTGAGCGCACACGCTCCCGCCACGAGACCCGCCCGGCAAGCGAAATACTCGCCGGGCGCAGGCCCAGCGAGCTGACCGAAGCAGAGCGCCAGGAACTGCAGCGCCTGCGCGAAAACCGCTTACGGGACAGCCATTGAACCCCTTCCATTGAAATCCACGGGTGTTGTCCCCAGATTAAGCGGGCAGCTGGTAGCCGACGCATTAAGACGCATTCACCGGTAGCGGAATCCACCGACTGGAATAACGGATGGATCGTGGCTATAATGCTCGATTCATCTTGCCCCAGACAACACCGAGCCCAAAGGGTGACTATGTCAGCCAATTCCCAGAAATCGCGACTCAAGGATCTCATTGCTCGAGGCAAGGAGCAGGGATACCTGACCTACGCCGAAGTCAATGACCACCTACCGGAGGATATCGCCGATCCGGATCAGGTGGAAGACATCATCCAGATGATCAAGGACATGGGCATCCAGGTTACCGAAGAAGCCCCGGATGCCGACGACCTTCTGATCACCGATGGTGACTCCTCCGCGGACGACGCCGCCGCCGCTGAAGCCGCTGCGGCACTGGCCGCCGTGGAGAGCGACGCCGGGCGCACCACCGACCCGGTTCGCATGTACATGCGCGAGATGGGTTCTGTTGAACTGCTCACCCGTGAAGGCGAGATCGTCATCGCCAAGCGCATCGAGGAAGGCATCCGGGACGTAATGGCGTCCGTGGCGCACTTCCCGGGGACCGTCGCGGCCGTTCTCAACAATTACGACAACATTGTTGAAAACGAAGGCCGCGTCAGTGACCTGGTCACCGGCTTCCTCGACCCGGAAGGCGAGGAAATGGAGTTCCCCGCCGCCAATGCGGCCAATGAAGAAGCCGCTCCCGAAGCCGCGGAGGCAGCCGAAGAGGAAGCTGAAGACGCGGACGAGGAAGACGCCGAGGAGGCCACCGAAAGCGACGGCGGCCCGGATCCCGAAGAGACCCGCCAGCGCTTTGAGATGCTGCGGGACCGACTCAACACGGCCATGGAAATGGTCAACGAGTACGGTCGTTCCAGCGACAAGGCACAGGAAGCGCTGGACGAGCTCGGTCGGGTGTTTGCCCCGTTCAAGCTCAACAACCGGCATTTTGACGAGATGGTCAATGTGGTGCGTTCCACCAATGACACCGTGCGCCAGCACGAACGCAGTGTCATGGCCATCTGCGTGAAAGAGTGCGGCATGCCCCGCAAGGAGTTCATCAAGCAGTTCCCCGGCAACGAAACCAACCTCAACTGGGCCGAGGAACTGGCGAACACTGATCGCAAGTACGCCAGCGCCATTGGTGAACGGGCCAACGACATCATCCGGCTCCAGAAAAAAATCGCCAATGTTGAAGAAGGCGTGGGCCTGGATGTTACCGACATCAAGGAAATCAACCGCCGTGTCTCCATTGGCGAAGCCAAGGCCCGCCGCGCCAAGAAAGAGATGGTCGAGGCCAACCTGCGCCTGGTGATCTCGATTGCGAAAAAGTACACCAACCGTGGCCTGCAGTTCCTGGACCTGATCCAGGAAGGCAACATCGGCCTGATGAAGGCCGTGGACAAGTTCGAATACCGCCGCGGCTACAAGTTCTCGACCTACGCCACCTGGTGGATCCGCCAGGCCATCACCCGCTCCATCGCGGACCAGGCCCGGACCATCCGGATCCCGGTTCACATGATCGAGACCATCAACAAACTCAACCGGGTTTCCCGCCAGATGCTGCAGGAAATGGGCCGCGAGCCCACCCCGGAAGAGCTGGGTGAGCGCATGGACATGCCGGAGGACAAGATCCGCAAGGTCCTGAAGATCGCCAAGGAGCCGATCTCCATGGAGACGCCCATCGGCGACGACGAGGACTCGCACCTGGGTGACTTCATCGAGGACATCCTGGCGCTGTCCCCCGTGGAATCCGCAACGGCCGAAGGCCTCACGGAAGCCACCAAGGGCGTGCTCTCCGGCCTGACCGCGCGCGAAGCCAAGGTCCTGCGCATGCGCTTCGGCATTGAAATGAACACCGACCATACCCTTGAGGAAGTCGGCAAGCAGTTCGATGTTACCCGCGAGCGCATCCGCCAGATCGAGGCCAAGGCACTGCGCAAACTGCGCCACCCCTCCCGTTCCGATCACCTGCGCAGCTTCATCGACGAAGGCTGATCGCGGGACTGGCGGGCGCCGGCTTCCCCGGCTAGAATGGCGCCCGCCTCCCTCCTTACCGGGCCTGTAGCTCAGTTGGTCAGAGCAGAGAACTCATAATTCTTTGGTCGCTGGTTCGAGTCCAGCCAGGCCCACCATCTATTTCAGTAAGCTACCTTGCGTGTTCCGCAAGGAGATGCCACGGATGCCGGGCATTCCCCACTGGCGGCCTGTCTGGGCACCGCCCCGGCAACGAGATGCACCAGAGGGTCAAAGCCCCGGAGCCGGAACTTGCCTACAATCTAGGCAGCAACAGCAAGGCAGATCAATCAATTGACCGCGCATCCTTCGTATGCAATTTTCACTCAGAGGGGCTTTCGGCCCATTCGCTTGGAAAACAGTGAATGAACCAGCAAACTTCGACGGCGATTTTCAGCATCCTTCTTCAGGTAACCCTCATGGCCAAAGCAATGATCAATCCACACATGATCCGCTGGGCGCGCGAACGCGCTGACCTCAGCCTGGCTGAGCTTGCGGGTAAACTGAACCAGCCAGAGCAGCGGGTCGCGCGCTGGGAGGATGGCGAGGAGCAGCCGACATTCAAGCAGGCCAAGGCCATTGCTTATAAGACCCATCAGCCCTTTGGGTACCTGTTTCTCCAGCAGCCGCCGAGAGAAGATGATCTGCTGCCGGACCTGCGCACCATCGGTGATGCACCGGTCCCTGAGTTCAGCGTTAACCTCAGGGACACCGTGCACGGCACCATGGCCCGCCAGGACTGGTACCGGGATTACCTCAAGGAGCAGGGGGCAGAAGCACTCGACTTCGTCAATGCAGCCTCCCTGGAACACGATACGCCGGAACAGACAGCCCGGCGGATCAAGGAGCGTCTGGGGCTACCTGCCCGCCCTACTAAAGGCAATTCCGACGATTACCTCCGTACGCTGATTCAGCTCATTGAGGACATCGGCGTACTGGTGATGCGGAACAGCATGGTGGGGAACAACAACCACCGCTTGCTGGACATCAGCGAATTCCGCGGCTTCGCGGTGGCAGATGAATACGCACCGGTTATCTTCATCAACACGCAGGATGCGCCACAGGCCCGACTGTTCACGCTCATGCATGAATTGGCGCATATCTGGCTCGGCCAGTCCGGTGTTTCTGACGCGAACCCACAGACCACCAGAGAAGTGGAGCGATTCTGTAACCGGGTGGCCGCTGAGTTCCTGGCACCGGCGGATGAATTTACTCATCTCTGGAAGGGTGATCCGAACAGGGACTGGCGCGAACAGGTGCCAGAACTCGCCAAACATTTCCATGTCAGCTACTGGGTTATTGCCAGGCGTGCTCTGGAGCTAGGACTGATTAACGATGGCGATTACTGGCCCTACGTCCAAAAGATCCAGCAGGCTTACAAGGACAGCAAGAAGAATCAGGACGGTCCTGTTCCCCAAGGTATGCTCCAGAAGCAACGGGTCAGTCCTCGCTTCGCTGAGGCGCTTACGAGTGAGACGCTGAGTGGGCGGGTTCTCTACCGGGACGCATGGCGCCTAACCGGTGTTAAGCCCGCCCGCTTGCGCCAATTCGCTGAGAAGGCACTACAGCGTTGACCTACCTTCTGGATACGAACGCCTACCTGGAAGCTAAGCAGCGCTATTACCGGTTCAATATCTGTCCGGGCTTCTGGCACTAGCTTACGAGCGAGTCTCATCCGGGAGAACTTCTGAGCGTTGAGCCGGTTCTCGACGAGCTCAAAGTCTATGAGGATGAGCTTGCCACCTGGGCAAGAGAGAACGCAGGCTTTTTTGCATCCGTGGATGATGAGGAGACTCAACTGACATTGCTGAGTTCATCTCGGCGCACGACACGCGGTCCAATGGCCTAATCATTAGGTTATCTGAGTATTCACATGATCAACGCTCGACAGGGATCATGATTTCATTATGACGCAGGAACCAGGGGGTAAACGGGGGATTATAGCGGGCCCAGATGGGCTGCCCGTTGGCTTCAAGCGCTTCCTTCTCCATCCAGTCAGTCAGCTTGGCCAGGTGCTCCTCATAGCGGTCCCTGCTCCAGGTGCCGGAATACTCGATAACCGCAACACGCCGCTCAGGCACGGCACGTAACGCCACCTCCGGATTCGTGGGCTTGGGAAGTGTTTCAAGCGTGTACGAGGCCGGCATCACGAAAGAAACAACCCATCCGCCATCAGCTTCCCGCTGACCCACGGGCGCCGTCATCGCGATTTCCTCTGAGGCGGCAGTCTGTGTAACCGGTGCCGTCATCGCAATATCCTGATCCACCTGGTTCTCGCCGGAAATATACCCGAAAAGCCGGTCAAAGGCCTCGCCCCCTGCCTCCTCGAGCGTTGCATCAACGCGGGTCTCGGCAACGATCACACTGTCGTAATCCCGCAGCTCAAACGGTGGTTCGTGTTCAACGGTTTCATAGGAGGGCTGTTCAGTGACCATACTGCACCCCTGGCTCATCACCAGCACGCAAACGGAAACCAACAACGTCACCACTCTTTTCATAACCACTGCCCTGCTGATTGGTTGCCACAGACGGTACGCCCGCATGCCGCATCCTGATCACCACGGGTGCTGACCTGTTGGTTTTACTCTGATGTCATCATTTCTTAATCAGGACCGTGGATACTGCCTGCGACATTCAGGCAGGAGCGGTTTTATGTCCGAGCAGTCCTCCCAGATCGTTGAGAGGCTCTGGCGCCTCAAGCGCGGTATTGAGCATGGCCAGTGCCGGGGGTTGAGCTTCGCTCACCTCAACAACCTGCTTCGCGATCCGGCGTACCGCCAAGAGGTGCTGGACAAGGTGGTCCGGAATGGGACCGAGTCCATGAGTAAACTGGCGCTCGAGATTCAAGCCATGGATGCGGGCGAGCCGTTGATGGCGTCCGCTCAACCACCTCACCGGCAGGTGGAAGACCCTGATGAACCACAAGCCGACGAAGAGCCTCAAGGCGGCAGTTGGCACTCGGCCCTGTGGCTGGTGCCCGTTCTGGGGCTGGTGCTGACCGTGGCGGTGGGATTCACCATGCTGGGGGACGACACCGTCAGAATCAGCGACGACATCACCACCGAGACCATCTGGGAATCCGGGAACACCTACATACTCAAGGATATCATCAAAGTCCGTGATACCGCCCTGACTATTGAGGCCGGTGCCCGCATCGAGGGGACCGCGCGGTCGGCCCTGATCGTGGGTCGTAACGCCAAGCTGGCCGCCCGCGGCACGGCAAAGGAGCCCGTGGTATTCACCAGCCATAATCCCACCGGCAAACGCCAGCGCGGCGACTGGGGCGGCGTGGTGCTTCTGGGCAACGCCCCTGTTAACCAGCCGGGTGCGCTCATTGAAGGACTGGAGGAAGGCACGGGCATCCGGCAATTCGGTGGCGATGATGGTCGCAGCAATTGCGGCGTTATCACCCACACCCGTATCGAGTTTGCCGGGCACGAGGTGTACAAGGGCAATGAATTGAATGGCCTGACCCTCGGGGGCTGCGGCAACACCACCATTATCCGTAATGTACAGGTGCACCGGCCGCTGGATGACGGCATCGAGATGTTTGGCGGCACAGTGGACCTGAAAAAGGTGCTGATCACCGGCGCCGGGGATGACGGCATTGATTGGGACTGGGGCTGGCGCGGTCGTGTGCAGTTCGCGGTCATCCAGCAGCATCCGGATGCCGGTGATAATGCCTTTGAAGGGGATAACAATGGCAACAACCACCAGGCCCTCCCCCGGTCCGAACCGACCTTCTACAACGTTACCCTTGCCGGCGCCAGCCGCGGCAATAAGCAGAATCGCGGCATGGTGCTTCGCGAAGGCACCAACGGCCACTTTCATAACATGATTGTTGATGGCTATGAACTTGGCACTCTGGACACCCGGGATGAGGTCGCCCCACGGGTGCGCAAGGACGAGCTGACATTCACCCACAACCTCATCGCCGACACGGGAGACTCGAACGATGAGTACCGCGAAACCGGTGATCGGGATGATGATTTCGGGTTTGACGAGCAGGCCTGGATCCGCAAGGCATCGCATGACAACACCTTCCGAATGGAGACCGTTCTGCAGTCCATGGCCCGCAACATCGAAGGGCCCGGCTTCAAGCCCATCCTCCCGAGGCGCCAGATGACCGCGAAAAAGCCACCTCAAAGTGAGTTCTTCGAAGAATCCGCCGTCTTCCAGGGCGCATTCAGGCCCGGCTCTAAGGAATCATGGACGGATGGATGGACGGCTTTCCCACCCAACTGAGGCTGGCCGCCGGCCATGGCAGCCGGGAGCGGTGCCCCCGGGGCCAGGATCTCATGCCTGTTTCGCCTGATCCCTCAGCATGAACTTCTGCACCTTTCCGGTTGAGGTTTTGGGCAGATCCTGGAAATATACCGTCTTGGGGGCCTTGAAACGGGCCAGGTGCTCGCGGCAGAACTCGATGATGGCCTCCTCGCTGACTTCGCCGGCTTCGGGCGTGAGGGTCACGAAGGCACAGGGCGTCTCGCCCCATTTTTCGTCTGGACGGGCGACAACCGCCGCTTCCAGCACGTCTGGATGCTTGTAGAGGACACCTTCCACCTCAATGGTCGAGATGTTCTCGCCCCCGGAAATGATGATGTCCTTGATGCGATCCTTGATTTCCATATAGCCATCCTCGTGCCAGACGGCCAGATCCCCGGTGTGGTACCAGCCGCCCCGGAAGGCTTCCTCGGTGGCCTTGGGGTTCTTGAGGTAACCTTTCATCACGGTATTGCCGCGCATGCAGATCTCACCCACGGTCTCACCATCTCTGGGGACAGGCTCCATCGTATCCGGATCCGCCACCATCAGCCCCTGAAGCGTCTGGTAGCGCACGCCCTGGCGCGCCTTGAGGGCGGTCCGTTTCTCCAGTGGCAGGTTGTCCCATTCCGGTTTCCAGGCGCAAACGGTGACCGGTCCGTAAACCTCCGTCAGGCCATAGACGTGGGTGATCTCGATGCCCATGGCCTCGATATCGCCAATCACGCTGGCCGGCGGCGCAGCCCCGGCGGTCATGGCCTGAACCGGATGATCGATGCTCTGGCGGGCCTCTTCCGACGCGCTCAACAGGGTGTTCAGAATAATAGGCGCCCCGCACAGGTGCGTCACCTGATGGTCACGGATCAGGTTAAGGATGGTTTCCGCCTCTACCCGGCGCAGGCACACATGGGTACCGCCCAGCGCCGTAACCGTCCACGGGAAGCACCAGCCATTGCAGTGGAACATGGGCAGCGTCCACAGGTAGACCGGGCGCTCCCCCATGGACCAGACGATCTGGTTGCCCATGGCGTTTTCGTACGCGCCCCGGTGATGGTAGACCACCCCTTTGGGATTACCTGTGGTGCCGGAGGTATAGTTCAGGGATATGGCGTCCCACTCATCGTCGGGGAGCGTCCATTCGAACGCTGGATCGCCCTCATTGAGCAGGGTTTCGTAATCCAGGTCACTCACGGGCTCGCCCTGGACAAACGCCCTGTCATTCACGTCCACCAAAAGCGGTGGCGTATCAAGCCTGGCCACGGCTTCCTGGATGACCGGCGTGAACTCGCGGTCCACCAGAAGCACCTTGGCCTCGCCATGGTCAAGCATGTAGGCAATGGCCTCAGCATCCAGCCGCACGTTGAGCGCGTTCAGTACGCCACCGATCATCGGTATCCCGAAGTGGCTCTCCAGCATCTCGGGAATGTTCGGCATCATGGCGGCCACGGTGTCACCACGGCCTATGCCCCGCCCCTGCAGGGCGGACGCGAGGCGCCGGCAACGCTGGTAGGTCTCACGCCAGCTGCGGCGGAGGCTGCCGTGGATGACCGCTGTGTGGTCTGGATAGACGTCCGCGGTGCGGGCAATGAAATCAACGGGCGACAACGGACTGTGGTTGGCCGTTGTCTTGGGAAGGTCCTGGTCGAAGATGGAGGTCATGGCTGCATTCCTCGGGGTTCTCCGGGTCAACGATTCGATTACCACTGGCAACCTAACCGCCCCGGGGAACCCAGGGGAATTAGACGATGGTCGCAGACGGGTCCCCACGCGCCGACCCCGCTTTCTAGTTGGTGGGTTCATCCTCCGCCTTGGGTCGCTCCACCAGCTCCAGACGCCCCATGGAGTCCCGCGCCAGGGTCTCAATGCTTTCCTTGGAAAAGGCGTCCACACGGATGGTGTCGTACATCGCCGCCATGGCCTCGGACACCCGGGCGCGCTGCGTATCGTCCAGAAGCTCACGCTCCTGGGCCCAGTCCAGCAATTCCTCGCGCTGGTGGCCCAGCAGCATCTCGATGTCCTGAAGCTCGTCCGGGTCCGACTTGCGGATGGCATCGTTGATGCGCGTGCGCGCAGGCTCCGTCTCACGCGCCAAACGCAACGCATGCAGGATCCGGCCGACCGCATCCGCCGGGTCCTCGGTATGGTAGACCCCACGCGGAACGCGCTCCTTGGCGCCGCCTTCCTTGACGATGCTCAACGCCACGCGCTGCCCCAATTCGTCGTCCGGCCGACGCAGGCGAAGGCCCAGCGGGAAAACAAGCGCTTTCAGCGGCCAGCGCAACGGTTTGACCGGAAAATTGGTCACCGCGGCATACAGAGCCGTCTGGATATCATAAAGCGACTGCTGCAGGCTCCACTCAACCAGATCCCGGGTGGCCTCGTCATAGCCTTCCTCATGCCATTGCTTGATGGAGGCGGAGGCGTAGTAGAGCCCCACAAGGGCATCCGTCATGCGCCCCGTGAACCGTTGGCGCCCCTTGAGACTGCCGCCAAGGGTGAGCAGGCCCACGTCCGTAAGCACTGAGAAGGCGGAAGCAAAACGGGAAAGCTGCTGGTAATAACGCCGCAATCCTCCCTTACCCGGTGCCGGCTCCAGAAGACCACCGGTCAGCCCGAGCACCAGCGACCGCAGTACGTTGCGCGTTGTATGGGCGATATGGGCAAAGAAGATGCCATCGAACTGGCGCACGGCCTTGCCCGTATCCTCCATACCCGCCGCCTCAATCTCCTGGATCATATAGGGATGACAGCGGATGGCGCCCTGGCCAAAGACCATGAGGCTGCGGGTCAGGATGTTCGCGCCCTCAACCGTGATGGCGATGGGAATGGCCTGGTAGATGCGTGCCAGGAAATTGCGCGGACCGCGGATGACCCCCCGCCCGGCCACCACGTCCATGGCGTTGGTCACCACCTTGCGCATCAGGTCCGTATTGCGGTACTTGAGCAGCGCCGAGGGCACCGAGGGCTTAACACCCCTATCCAGCATGCCGGCGGTAAAGATCCGTGCACTGTCCATCATCCAGGTGTAGCCGGCCATGGGTTCGAGCGCTTCCTGGACCCCCTCGAAATCACTGATGGAACGGCCGAACTGCTCACGCACGGCGGCGTAGGAACCGGTGGTCAGGCAGGCCATCTTGCCACCGCTGGTGCCCAGCGCCGGCAACGAAATGGAGCGGCCGATGGACAGGCACTCCAGGAGCATCCGCCAGCCCTGACCAACCATCTCACGCCCACCGATGACCTGCTCCAGCGGTATGAACACATCCTCCCCCCAGGTAGGGCCGTTCATGAAGACCGTGTTCATGGGCAAATGGCGGGGACCGTGGTTCACGCCCTCGGTGTCCGCCGGCACCATCACCGTGGTCACGCCCAGGTCGTGTTCCTCGCCCAGAAGATGGTCCGGATCATACACCTTAATCGCCAGCCCAATGAGCGTGGCCACCGGCGAGAGTGTGATGTAGCGCTTATTCCAGGTGACCTTCATGCCCAGGGTTTCCTGGCCGTTCCAATAGCCGCGACAGATCACACCCCGGTCCGGAATCGCGCCCGCGTCCGAGCCAGCCACCGGCGATGTGAGCGCAAAGCAGGGAATTTCCTCCCCTTTCGCCAGCCGGGGCAGGTAATACTGCTTCTGATCGTCCGTACCGTAATAGGTGATCAACTCGCCGGGCCCCAGAGAGTTGGGCACCATCACGGTGACGGCGGCGGAGACCCCCCTTGAGGCGATTTTCATCACGACTTCGGAGTGGGCCATATCGGAAAAGCCCAGGCCACCGTATTCCTTGTCGATAACCAGGCCGAAGAATCCCTTCTCACGGATGAAGCGCCAGGCCTCTTCAGGCAGGTCATAGCGCTCGTTGGTGATGGACCAGTCATCGAGCATGGCGCAGAGCTCGTCCACCGGGCCGTCGATGAAGGCCTGCTCTTCCTCGGTCAGCTTCGGATGCGGCAGACTCAACAGATGGTTCCAGTCCGGTCGTCCCGAGAACAGCTGACCGTCCCAGTCCACGCTGCCGGCATTCAGCGCCTGCTGCTCCGTATCCGAAAGGGTGGGCAGCATGCCCCGCACCATTCCCAGCAGAGGACTGCTGACAAGGTTCCGCCGCAACGGCGAGGGAATAATGATCAACAGGGTGGCGAGAAGCAGCACCGCGCCCACAAACACACTCAACCAGTGCCAGCTATCCAGCCAGAACCCAAGGCCGGTCGCAACGACCAGACCGGCGGCACTGAGCCACCAGTTCGCACCCAGGTAGAGCAGAACCAAGCCAGCCAACAGCCAAAGAAGAACACTCATGGGGTCACCTCCTTATATCCGGCCACCGCTTCTTGCGGTGGGTACGCTCCACCATATGCCCATCCCCGCGTTTGTAAAAGGGCTTTTGACACCATCCCATTTAACCTGCTGATCCTTGGGCACTAGAATACACTTGAACAATAAGGGAAAGGATTTCAGCCCATGGCATGGTACGCCGTACAGCACAAACCCGCGCAGGCGGAGCGCGCCCTCGCTAACCTGGAATACCAGGGCGTGGAGTGCTTTTTCCCTGAAATTGATGTGGAAACCATCCAGCGCGGTAAGCGCCGCATCCGGCGGGAGCCGCTGTTCCGGGGCTACCTGTTCATCAACCTGGAGCTGACGGACCCGGTGTGGCACAAGCTGCGCTCAACGCGGGGCGTGGTCCGGGTGGTGAGCTTCGGCAACAGACCGGCCCCCATTGAGGACGACGTTATTCAAAGCATCCGGGAGGGCCTGGACTCGGCCGCCGAAGCCGGCGGTATCCGTAGAGGGGACAAGCTGGACATCCTGGAAGGACCTTTCCGGGGTCTGAACGCAGTCTTCCAGGAATACGATGGCGAGGCCCGGGCCATGGTGCTCATCGACTTCCTGCAGAAGCAGCACCGCGTTTCGATGGAACTGAACCAGGTGGCGCCCGGCTAGACGTTCACACTGCGTCCGCCATCAACATTGATGATCTGGCCATTGACGTAGGGCGCATCGCACACCAGCCATGCCACCGCGCTGGCAATATCGGTCGCCTCGCCAGCACGATGCATGGGGATTCTCTGGAGTAGCGCCTGCTTTGACTCCTGATCCAGTTCAGCGTCCCCCTCCGGCCAGAGAACCGCGCCGGGGGAAACCCCATTAGTGCGTATTTCGGGCGCCAGGTCTCGAGCCCAGGAGCGGGTGAGCGAGGCCAGGGCCGCCTTGGTGGCGCTGTAGACCGGGTGATCCGGCAGGGGGCGCTCGGAATAGATGTCGATCAGGTTGATGATGCAGCCGCTCTGTAGCGTCAGCTCTTCAACCAAGTGCTCAACCAGCAAAACCGGCGCCCGCACATTGGTGTTGACCAGGCTATCCCAGTCCTCCAGCCGCAATTCCCCCGTCGGCGTTGGGAAGAAAACCGATGCATTGTTGACCAGCACATCGAGACGGGACCAGTAATCCGTTGCCTGGCGCGCCAGCCGCTGGATGGCTTCCGGGTCCGCCAGATCCGCCTGGAGTGCAACTGCCGACCCCGGTCGCAGTTCGTTGAGATCCTCAACCAGCGCCTGCGCGTCATGCTGGCGGCTACGGTAATGCACCACCACCCGGTAATCGCGGGCATGGAGGGCCCTGGCCGTTGCGGCTCCAAGCCTGTGCGCCGCGCCGGTCACCAAAGCTACCCCGGTGTTCTCTGACATGATCGCCCCCTATTGGACGTGGTGGGTTGGATCCATCCATTCATGAAGGAGTCGAACCGACCTGACGACCAGTTCACTCGGTTTCCCGATAAAGTGTCCTGAACAACTCGCCTCTTCGGACCTGTCACTCCGATAGCAAACCATCTGTCTCACACCAGGCACCATCAACCAACCACATCCCGCACACACCTGAGCCGCTCGCGCTGGATCGCTTCCCCCAACGCCTTACCCTTGTAGCCCTCCGCCATCAGAGCCCGGGGATCAACCCGGCTGGCCTTCTCACGGGCTTGCGCAAGCATTGTTGTCCATTCTGGGGGGATCCCAGCCGATTCCAGTACCAGCAGAATCCGTTCGAACCGTTGCGGCCGCCGCCAGCCGTCTCCTTGATCGATCAGCGCCTGTACCTGCTCCGCGGAAGGATGACTTTCCGACGCAACCCCCTCGAACAGGGTCCCCGAGGCAACCACCAGTTCCTTGCAGTCATTGGGCACCTTCAGGCGGTTGTTCAGCGCTTCGCGTTCCTCCGGCTCAAGACCGGCAACGAGCGCCGCAAAACGCACACCGGTATCATCGCTTCGTTCCACCGCCGCCTCCAGATGTTCAAGAGGCGCTCGCCCATCCCTGGCAAACAGCGCGGCGATCTCCGGCATCACGACGGCCAGCGCGCCACAGGCATCAAGGACCTCGAAGTAAACGGCAGGCGCTTGCTCATGGAGGGCCCGGCGGGTTTCCTGCCAGACCCGTTCGGCCACCAGATGGTCGGCCTCCCCATCGGCGACCATTTGCTGCATCAATGTCATTGTGTCGTCGGCTACCCGGAATCCCAGGGGCGCGAAACGGGCAGCGAAACGGGCGGTACGAAGGATTCTCAGGGGATCTTCGGTGAAGGCGCTGGAGACATGGCGAAGCAGGCGGGCTTCAAGATCCGCCCGGCCCCCGAACGGATCAACCACTTCGCCATCAACGGACCTGGCCATGGCATTAATGGTGAGATCCCGCCGCTGCAGATCCTCCTCCAGGGTCACATCCGGGTCGGCATGCACCGTGAAACCATGGTAGCCATGCCCCTGCTTGCGCTCGGTGCGGGCCAGGGCGTATTCCTCATTCGTTTCTGGATGAAGGAAAACCGGAAAGTCCGCTCCCACCTGCTTGTACCCAGCATCCAGCATCTCCTGAGGCGTGGCACCCACCACTACCCAGTCCCGGTCCTTAACCGGAATACCCAGGAGTTCATCACGGACCACGCCGCCGACCAGATACTGCTGCATTCCGCTATCGCCTCTCTCTCAAAAGCGCCACTGAATACTGAGGATCCTGACGCATATCCAATACGGCAACGACCAGAACCCGAACATGTTCAATATCGTAATAAACCGAGAAAGGAAAACGCTTGGCAGGCATGCAGAAATAACCTTCACGAATCTCGTGAACGCCGGCAAAGTAACGAAGGGACTCTATATCAGCGAGGATGGCATCAAAAAAGCAGTCACCCAAAGAATCAAGTTGATGCCGATAAAAGAGGGTTGCGGCATCAATATCATCAATCGCCTCATCCGTGAGAACAACAGGTCTTTCCTTCACTGAGACCCTCGTGCCTTTAATGACTCCAGGTCCGTTGTGGTCGCCTCCCCTGCTTCATAACGCTGACGACGTTCCCGCAGAACACGCCCATGCCAATCCGGTGTCTCCGGAGGCACTTCGCCTTCATTCAACGAGGCCCAGAGTTCCTCCATGGCGCGGATCTTTTCGGTGGGGGTCATGTTCTTGGTATCCAGCATTGGAATATCCTCCCGGCTACGGCTCCAGTATAAGCGCCTACTCCGCTCCCTCAAACCCCAGCTGCCGCCAGGCCTCGTACACCACGATAGATGCCGCGTTGGACAGGTTCAGACTGCGCCGCCTTGGAAGCATGGGGATGCGCAGGCGATGGCCCTCGGGAAGGGATGCCAGAACGGCATCCGGAAGGCCCCGGGTCTCGGGGCCGAAAAGCAGGGTATCGCCGGGCTGGAAGGCAGCCTGGTAGTGGCCCGTACTGCCCCTGGAAGAAATCCCGAACACACGCTGGGGGTTCACCCCGGGCTCGGCCAGGAAGGCGTCATAGTCCGAGTGCACCCGCATGCTGGCGAACTCGGAATAATCCAGGCCAGCCCGCCGCATGCGCCGGTCGTCCAGGCTGAACCCCAACGGCCGGATCAGGTGCAGGCTGAAGCCGGTATTGGCCGCCAGGCGGATGATATTGCCGGTGTTCGGAGGGATCTCCGGCTCGAACAACGCAATACGCAGCATCGGGATCAGCGCTCAAGCGCGAGCGCCACACCCATGCCTCCGCCAATGCACAGCGTCGCCAGACCCTTTTGGGCATCACGCTTGCGCATCTCGTGCAGCAGCGTCACCAGGATCCGGCAGCCGGAGGCGCCAATCGGGTGCCCCAGGGCAATGGCCCCACCGTTGACGTTCACCTTGCCCGTATCCCAGCCGAGATCCCGGTTCACGGCAATGGCCTGGGCCGCGAAAGCCTCATTGGCTTCCACCAGCTCCAGCTGATCCACGCCCCAGCCAGCATGATCCAGCGCTCGGCGGGTTGCCGGGATGGGGCCAGTCCCCATGACCGACGGTGCCACGCCCGCGTTGGCGTAACCCCGGATGGTGGCCAGCGGCTCAAGGCCCAGCTCCTCGGCTTTTTCCGCGGAACACACCACGACCGCCGCGGCACCGTCATTCAGGGCCGAGGCATTGCCCGGCGTCACGCCACCATCCTTCTGGAACGCCGGCTTCAGGCCACCAAGCCCCTCGGCGGTCACGCCCGGACGCGGGTTCTCATCCGTATCCACCACCCTGGGATCCCCCTTGCGCTGGGGAATGCGGACCGGAACGATTTCATCGCTGAAGCGCCCCTCGTTGATGGCCGCTTCCGCTTTCTGCTGGGAGGCCGCGGCGAACTCATCCTGTTCCTGGCGGGTGATACTGTATTCACGGGCGATGTTCTCGGCGGTCACCCCCATGTGGTAATCGTTAAAGGCGTCCCAGAGGCCATCCTGAATCATGGAGTCGATCAGCTGCCAATGCCCCATCTTCTGGCCATTGCGACTGTTCGGCAGCACATGAGGGGCCTGGCTCATGCTCTCCTGGCCGCCGGCGATCACCAGTTCCGCGTCGCCACACCGCACCGCCTGGGTCGCCAGATGCAGGGACTTGAGCCCGGAGCCACAGACCTTGTTGATGGTCATGGCCGGGACCGCCTCGCTGAGTCCACCCCCAATCGCTGCCTGACGGGCCGGGTTCTGACCCACACCAGCAGTCAGTACCTGCCCCAGAATCACCTCGTCCACCTGCTCCGAGCTGATGCCGGTCCCGCTGAGCAGCTGCTGGATAACAGTGGCTCCCAGCTGGGCCGCGCTCTGATCCGCCAGGCCACCGCCAAAAGTACCGATGGCGGTACGCCTTGCCGCTGCAATAACAACATCACGCATGGCTGCTTGCTCCTGTCTTCAGATTTTGAGACCAGTTTACCAGATGCTCGCAAGCCTGGGCTCAGAACCGGCATTGCACCGGCCTTGGCGAGTGGATGAGAATAAGCAGGTTCCGCTTCCAGTCCGCTTTAAGGAAGACATCATCGTGAGTGAGCACATTGTCTGGCACGATCACAAAATCTCACGCACCGAGCGTGCCAGCCTCAAGTACCAACACCCCTGCCTGCTGTGGTTCACCGGCCTTTCAGGCTCCGGGAAGTCCACAATTGCCAATGCACTGGACGTTGCCCTCCACCAGCAGGGTTATCACACCTTCCTGCTGGACGGTGACAATGTCCGCCATGGCCTGAACAGGGACCTCGGCTTTTCCCGTGAAGACCGGGTAGAAAACATCCGACGCATCGGAGAGGTGAGCAAGCTGTTTGCGGACGCCGGCCTGATCGTGCTGAGCGCTTTCATCTCCCCTTTCGCCAGCGACCGCCGCCTGATCCGCAACATGTTTCCCGCTGGTGAATTCATCGAGGTGTTCATGGACACGCCGCTGTCCACCTGCGAGGAGCGTGATCCCAAGGGGCTGTATCGCCGGGCCCGAAGCGGCGAAATCCGGGAGTTCACCGGCATCGACTCCCCATACGAGGTTCCAGAACACCCGGAGATCACCCTGGACACTTCGGATCTCAGCGTGGACGACTGCGTCGACAACCTCCTCTGCTACCTCAGGGAGCGCCGACTGCTCAAACCCGGGGACGACACCTGACCACCATGGACTGGGAAGCGGCGTTCACCCTGACCACACTCGCGCTGGTTCTGGGCACCCTGGTCTTCACGCGGCTGTCCGCGGACCTTGTTCTTATGACCGCGCTGGCCGCCATGCTGATCCTGGGCATCCTCTCACCGGCACAGGCACTGGCGGGGTTCTCGAACCCGGGCGTTATTACCATTGCGACTCTTTACGTGGTCGCGGCCGGGCTCAAGGAGACCGGCGCCATCCAATGGCTGGCCCGCCATCTCCTGGGCCACCCCAGGGGCGCCTGGCGGGCCCAGGCACGGCTGGTTGCCCCGACTGGCCTGATGAGCGCCTTCATGAACAATACCGCCGTGGTGGCCATGTTCATCCCGGCAGTCCAGGACTGGGCCCAGCGCCTGGGCATCCCGGCTTCCCGGTTGCTATTGCCGCTGAGCTATGCCGCCATCCTGGGCGGTACCTGCACCCTGATCGGTACGAGCACCAACCTGGTGGTGGATGGTCTGCTTCAGTCCCGCCTCGACATCCATCTTGGCCTGTTCGAGCTGGCCTGGGTGGGCCTCCCGCTACTGTTGATCGGCGGCACCTTCCTGGTGCTGTTCGCCAACCGCATGCTTCCCGATCGCGGTGGCATCAGCGAGGACCTGGACGCCGTCCGCGAATACGGCGTGGAAGTGGAAGTCGACGACAAGGGTCCCTTGCCGGGTAAAACCGTTGCCGAGGCCGGCTTGAGGGCGCTGAACTATGGCTATCTCACGGAGATTGAGCGCGACGGGCATCTGATCTCACCCGTGGAGCCGGACCGCGACCTTCAGGGCGGTGACCGCCTCTATTTTGTCGGGGCTCCGGAATGCGCCAGTGAGCTGCGCCGCATACAGGGCCTCCAGCCGGCCAATGCCAATATCCAGCAGCTGGAGCTGGCCAACCACCAGCGCTGCCTGGTGGAAGTCGTTCTCGGTCCTGAGTTTGCGGGGCTGGGCCAGACCGTACGTGAAAGCCGCTTCCGCTCCCGCTTCAACGCCGCCATCCTCTCAGTCTCGCGTGAAGGCAAGCGGGTATCCGGGAAACTGGGCGACATCCGGCTCCGCATGGGCGATACACTGCTGCTGGAAGCCAGCCACGAATTCGTGGAACAGTACCGGTTCCGGCGCGACTTTCTGCTGGTGAGCGCGCTCAACGATTCCACCCCGCCGGATTTCAGCCGCGCTCCCGTGGCCCTCGGCATCCTGGCCGCCATGGTAACCCTGAGCGCCAGTGGCCTGCTCAGCATCATGGAAGCAGCTTTCCTGGCCAGCGGCGCCATGATCCTTTTCGGCTGTACCAGCGCCTCGCGTGCCCGACGGAGCCTGGATCTGCCGGTGCTGGTCATCATTGCCTCGTCCTTTGCCCTCGGCAACGCCATGGATGAGACCGGGGCGGCCCAGTGGGTGGCGGGCAGTCTTCTCGGCCACAGTGACCTATCGCCCTGGGTGGCCCTGGCCATTGTCTATCTGCTAACCGCCCTGTTCACAGAGGTGATCACCAACAATGCCGCGGCCGTGCTCATGTTTCCCATTGCCCTGGCACTCTCCGAACAGCTGGGGGTGAACTTCCTGCCCTTCGCCATTGCGGTCATGTTTGCCGCCAGCGCCAGTTTCATCACCCCACTGGGTTACCAGACCAACCTCATGGTGTACGGGCCCGGCCGCTACCGGTTTACCGACTACATGCGCATGGGCATCCCCCTGAGCCTGTTGGTGGCCGCCACCGCCATCACCCTGATCCCTCAGATCTGGAGCTTCCAGGGCTAAAGAGGTTCATCCGGCGGGTGCTGGTACGCAAAGCGCCGCCACAACCATTCGGCGGGCCCGGTCCGCCAATAGCGCAGCCACAATGGCGCGATCACCAGCAACACCAACCATACGGCCAGAACAAACTGGAGCTGAACAAGCCGCGGCGTGGCCTCAAAGCGCCCGCCCGTGTAGAAAAAGGCGGTGCCCAGCAGCGAACACAGCAAGTAGGCACTGAGCGCCACCTTTCCCAGCGCCCTGACGCGTTCCAGAACCCCCTTCATAAGACCACGCCGAAGCGCCAGCATCATCAGCGAGGCCCAGCCCAAGGCTACCAGCGGCCCCGCCCACAGGTTGAACTGCCGGCCCGCGTAAAGCGCCTCCGCCATGCGCCACTCATGGGTCATATTGTAGAGTACGCCCCACTGGCATAGAGGCAGACCCATGCCGAAACCCAGCAACGCAAGCCGCCGATAGGGTGACTCCGGCCAGGTGCCGGAGAAAAAACCAGCGCGATAGAGCGCCATCCCCACCAGCATCAGTGCCAGGACGCGCCACCCTGACTCGGTTATCAGCATGGCCGGCCAGCTCTCCACCAGCACCGTGAGCCGATGCTGTAACTGGGTCATCCAGCTTCCCCGGTAAGCCTCGAGCTCTTGCTGCACCTGGGAGGAACCAGCGCTCCAGAACTGCTGCCTGACGGTTTCATACTCGTCCGCGGGAAGCCAGTTGAGCGCTGCCGTCATGAACAGGGCGAAGGCGAAGGGAACAAGGTAGAACAGCAGCGCCCAGCCCAGAAGCCGGGGCGGCGGCAGGTGGCGGAAACGCGCCGCAATAACCCCCACCACCGCGTACAGCAACAGGATATCGCCGTACCAGATGAATACCAGGTGCCCTAGACCAATCATCGCCAGAGCTGCCATGCGGCGCCGGATCACCCGCCCCGCTTGAAGCCCTCGCGCAGACAGCCGATCCCCCTGGATCACCAGCCCGGCCCCGAAGAGCGCGGCCAACAACGGCATGAAGCTGTATTCGAACAACAGGTGGGAGACAAACCAGATCCAGAAATCCGGCCCTTCGAAGCTGCCCATAACCCCGGGGTTAAGCTGGGCGGTAGACACTTCAGCAAAAGCCCGGACATTGATCACCAGGATGCCGAGGATGGCGATTCCACGCAGCACATCAAGACTGGCCAGACGGTTCGGGGACTGAGACATGCCCCAATTCTGATCCCGCCATCGCCGGTGTCAAATGTTTCCCGCACGCGACGGGATCGGGTACCCTTCCAGCCATGCTGCTGACAAAAACCATCGCCGCACTGCTCGCTCCTTTGCCGCTGGTCTGCCTGCTCCTTCTCGCAGGCGGGCTACTGCAGCTGCTCAAGCGCAGGCGCCTGGCCGTCACCACCAGCTGCATGGCGATCCTTCTGTTTCTGGTATTCTCCGTAGAACCGCTTGCACGCTGCCTGATAATACCCCTGGAATCCCGCTATGCGCCCATCAGTCAACCTGAAGCCTTCCAGGACATCCGCTGGATACTGGTGCTCGGTTCCAGCGCCTCCCGGAATGCGGACGCACCGGCAACAACCCGCTTGAGCGGCATTGCCAGCCTCCGGCTCGCCGAAGGCCTTCGCCTCCAACGGGCACTGCCCGAAAGCACCCTGGTGCTCTCAGGGGGAAGCGTCTTTGGCAACGCCCCCAGTGCCACCGTTATGAGCCGGGCTGCCATCGCCATGGGGGCGGACCCACAGCGGCTACGCATCCACCCCAATCCACGCAACACCCGCGAGGAAGCCCGGTTCATGCGGGATGCGGTGGGCGACGCGCCCTTCCTGCTGGTGACATCGGCCTCGCATATGCCCCGCGCCATGATGCTCAACCGCAAGGCGGGCCTTAACCCGATCCCGGCACCAACGGCCCGACGCGCAACGGTAACCTCCACCAGGAACGATCCCGCTTTCTGGCTCCCCTCCGCGCGGGCCGTGGAGATGAGCGAACGCGCCATCCACGAATACCTGGGCATTGCCTGGGCCTGGCTCCAAGGCTACATCTGATGGTGCGAGGGATGGCGCTGCTGATCCTGATGCTTCTCAGCACCCCAGGTATGGCCGACCAAACCTTTCCCGCTACGGCCATTGCCGAGTGGGAACACCATCGCTTTACCGGGCGGACGGATTACGAACTGGTAACCGAAGGGGGCGTGGAAGCGGTCCGGGCCAGTTGCCAGGGCGGCGCGGCTTCAGGCCTTTACCTTGAGCAACCGATTAATCTCGACGAAACCCCCATCATCGAGTGGCGCTGGCGGGTCGAGTCCGTTTACAGCGACATTGACGAGCGTACCCGGGAAGGGGATGACTTTCCCGCCCGGATCTACGCGGTCCACGAACCCACATGGCTGCGCTGGAAGACACGCGCGCTCAACTACGTCTGGGCCAGCCAGGAGCCCAAAGGCAGCAGCTGGACCAACCCCTTCCAGTCCCGGGCACGAATGATCGCGGTTGACTCAGGCCCACCCAGAGAGAACGGCCAGTGGCACACGGTGACCCGGAACCTGCGGGCGGACTTCATAGAGCAGTTCGGAAAGGCGCCGGAACGCATCACCGCTCTGGCCATCATGACCGACTGCGATAACCACGGGGGCCAGACCCGCGCCTGGTACGGCCGAATCCATCTACGCAGCGCCAGGAACCGTTTGGCGGAGTGAGCAATAATCGGGCATGATACGGGGCATGCAACCAATCAATGCCAGAACCCGCCTCTCAAAGCCTTTCCTGGCGATTTCCGCCATGGCTTTCAGCATCCTCGCCGGATGTTCCGGGGAATCCCACTTTCCCGCCGGCAACGACGCGTTCTACCAGCAACCGGAATGGGCCGATTACCGCCAGAAAGCCAAAGACAATGGGTATGAACCTGGCGTCATGGATTGGCAACAGGTCCCGGAACTGACCCCGGAATCCCCCACCACCCCCTGCAACAACCCACAGGAAGTGCTGGAAAGCTGGGCTGAAGCGCGAAACCTTGTGGGCAAGGCCCAGGCCGGGTCACTACATACCAGCATGCGGACCCGCGAAGAGACCGAGGGTCATGTGACCGGCCTGCTCCAGCGCTGGTGATTCCGCGATGATTCGATAGCGGGCGTTGATCACCGCATCCGCCTGGAAAAAGCCGACGGATGCTGGCGGATACAGCGGGTTGAAGCCCGCCACTACTGCCGCCGGGGCGTGGAGGACGGGCGCTGCCTCTGAGCCGGGCGGCTCAGTGGTTCTGCTGTTCCGCTTCGCCCGCCTGCTCCTGGCGACGGCGCTCGAGTGCCTGCTGATAGATGGCATCAAAGTTGACCGGCGCCAGCATCAGGGGCGGGAAGCTGCCCTTGGTCACCAGGGTATCGATCGACTCCCGGGCATACGGAAAGAGCACATTGGGGCAATAGGCGCCCAGCATCTGGCCCAGCCGGCCCTCGTCGAAGTTGCGTACCAGCACGATCCCGGCCTGCTGCACCTCCACGATGTAAGCCGTGGTCTCGCCGATCTTCGCCGTCAGCGTCAACGTCAGCACCACCTCGTACTGATCATCGCCTAGCGAGGTATGGCTCGTGTTCAGGTCCATGCTCACTTCCGGCTTCCACTGCTCACGGAAGATACCGGGTGTATTGGGTGCCTCGAAGGAGCTGTCCTTGATGTAGACGCGCTGCAGCGCGAACTGCGGCTGGTTCTCGTCGCCCTGCTGGCTGCCAGCGGCGCCAGCCTGTGTGTCGTTGCTTTCAGCCATTGCGTTTATTCCTGTCTAGGGTTACTGCCCGGGCCGACAACCCCGGCCCGCCGCGCTAAGCCGGGGCATTCACTTGGTGACCGGGAGGTTGGCGTTGCGCCACTCCATCATGCCACCCGCGAGCCTGGCCACCTGGAGTTCCTCGCGATTGGGAATCTCCTTGACGGCCATGCCTGAATGCTGACCCGCCTTGTCCACGAGGATAATGAGTTTGTCCTTGTATTTCCGGAGCTGGTTCCCACTTTCCTTAAGCTTTGACATGGGAATGTGCTCGGCACCACGGATGTGGCCTTCGGAAAACTCTTTCTTCTCGCGCACATCCACCACAACCGCCTCATCCCGGTTGAGCATGAGCACGGCTTCCTGCGGCGCCAGCTTGCGCCCCGCACGGCTGCTTTCCACCCAGAAAAGCGCCAGCAGCAGTACGACGAAAGCACTGACCAGAATCCAGTGATTGATGGCAAACTCGAATAGCTGTTGGATCATTCTCCGCCACACCTGTGTCCGGGCCAAGCGGGCCCTGTTCGTTCAGCGGCGATTATACACAGCCCCCGGCAGCGACGACAGGTGTGCCAATGGCCGGGGCGACCGCAATCAGGTTAGAATCAGGACGTTTCTAGGCAACCCGGAACCCGAACATGAGTGACAGACGTCAGACAACCGCGCTCATCATCATGGATGGCTGGGGCCAGCGTGAGGCCTCCGACGACAACGCCGTGACCCTGGGCCATACCCCGGTGTGGGACAGACTCTGGGCGCAATGCCCGCGCACGCTTCTGAACACCAGTGGCCTGGCTGTGGGGCTGCCCGAAGGCCAGATGGGCAACTCCGAAGTCGGCCACATGAACCTGGGTGCCGGGCGTGTCGTCTACCAGAGCCTGACCCGGATCAGCCGCGACATCGACAACGGCACGCTGGCGGAGAACCCGGCGCTCGGTGGCGCGATCCGCAGCGCCATTGCCGCCGACGGTGCCGTTCACATCATGGGGCTGCTCTCACCCGGCGGTGTGCACAGCCACGAGGAGCACCTGTTCGCCGCCTGCCGTATGGCCATGGATCAGGGTGCCCGCAAGGTCTATATCCATGCGTTTCTGGACGGACGTGACATGCCCCCGCGCAGCGCCAGGGAGTCGCTGGAAAAGGCCGACCGGCTGCTGCGCGAAGCCGGCGTCGGAAAGGTTGCCTCGGTCATCGGCCGCTACTTCGCCATGGACCGTGACAACAACTGGGACCGTATCGAAAAGGCCTACAACCTGCTCACCCTAGGCGAGGCCGACTACCAATCGGGTGACGCCGTCGCAGCGCTGGAAGCGGCCTATGAACGGGGCGAGGACGATGAATTCGTTGCCGCCACTGCGATCGCCGCTGAAGGCGAATCCCCGCTCACCATCAACGACGGTGACGCGGTACTGTTCATGAACTTCCGTGCCGACCGCGCCCGCCAGCTGGCGCACGCGTTTGTGGACCAGAACGTCAGCGGTTTCACGCGCCAGAGCGAGCCACGCCTGTCCGATTTCGTGATGCTCACGGAATACGAGGCCAATCTGGACACCAGCTGCGCCTATCCTCCCGAGTCACTCCCCAACATGCTCGGGGAATATGCCAGCAACCTGGGGCTCAAGCAGCTGCGCATCGCGGAAACGGAAAAGTACGCCCACGTTACCTTCTTCTTCAACGGCGGGCGGGAAGAGCCGTTCCCGGGTGAGGATCGCATCCTGGTGCCTTCCCCCAAGGTAGCCACCTACGACCTGCAACCGGAAATGAGCGCACCGGAAGTCACGGAGCGCCTGGTGGAAGCCATCAACAGTGGCCAGTACGACCTGGTGATCTGCAACTATGCCAACGGCGACATGGTCGGACACACTGGCAGCATTGAAGCCGCCACAAAGGCGGCCGAAGCGGTGGACCAAAGCGTAGGACGGGTACTGGAAGCCCTTGAGGCCAATGGCGGCCAGGCCCTGGTCACCGCCGACCATGGCAACTGCGAACAGATGCGGGACCCGGAAACAGGGCAGGCCCACACGGCCCATACCAGACTGCCAGTGCCGCTGGTTTATGTGGGGGATCGCCAGGTCAGCCTGCGCGACAACGGGGCCCTGTGTGATATAGCGCCCTCGCTGCTGAGCCTGATGGATCATCCACAGCCGGCGGAGATGACCGGCCAGACCCTGATCCAGCCCGGTACCTGAGATGCGCCGCGCCGTTCTGGCCCTCCTGCTTGGGACGGCGCTCGCGGCTCCGGCACAGGACGATGAGCAGGCGGCCCGCAAGCGCCTGGAGGACGTCAAGGAAGCCATCCAGTCCGTATCACACTGGCTTGAGGACGCGCGCGCTGACGAGGACGCCCACCTGACCCGCCTGCGCGAAGCCGAGCAGGCGGTGGCCCGGAGCCGGAAGCGCCTCCGCCGGATCAGTTCCGAGATCGCACAGCTTGACGAGGAACTCGACGGATTGGAGCAGCGCAACCAGCAGCTGGCAAACGAGGCTGAACGGGGCCGGGCAACATTGAGGGAGGTGGTCCGCTCCGCGTGGCGCCAGGGCAACCAACCTGCTCTCAAACTGTTTCTGTCCGAGGAGGACCCTGGCCAGGCCGCCCGCCTGCTGCAATGGCACCAGCGGCTCGGGGACCACACCCGCAAGCGCCTGACGGAGCTGGCGGAGACACTGAAGGCCCTGGAGCGCAATCGCCAGGAGATGGAAGCCACCCGCGAACAGCTGACGACAAAACACGAAAAGGCCCGGCAACAGCGGGATAAACTCCGTCAACAACGCCGCGAACGCGAGCAACGCCTGGCCGAACTGCGCCAGCGCATCAGTGAGCGCGAGAGCCGCCTGAGTTCCCTGCGCGAAGACCGGGAGCGCCTGCAAGCGCTGATTGAGGAAATGGCCGCCTCCATTTCAGGCATTGAAGCCCCCAGCGATGTCCGGCCATTTGCCAATCTCCGTGCTAAACTGCCATGGCCATTGGAAGGAACCGTCAGCAACCGTTACGGGGAGGCGGTCGGTAACAGCGGCATGCAGGCCAACGGCATCCGCATCCGCGCCGACAAGGGCACGCCCGTAAGCGCGGTCCACTACGGCCGGGTTGTTTTTGCCAACTGGTTGCGCGGGTTCGGACTCATGATCATCATAGATCATGGCGACGGCTACATGAGCCTTTACGGCAACAACGACACCCTGAGCCGCTCAGCCGGTGAATGGGTGCAGGCCGGCGAGACCATCGCCCACACCGGCAACAGTGGCGGACGTTCCCAGCCCGGCCTTTATTTTGAAATACGCCATAATGGCCAGCCGGAAAACCCCGAAGCCTGGCTCGAAAAGCACTGAACAGGAACGCAGCGCCCATGCGACACAGCTCCCGGAACCCCATCACCGCCCTTGGTTTGGCGCTGACGCTCACCACTTTGAGCAGCGTCGCGTCCGAGCCCATGAAGGACAATGGCAAAGACCCCACACAGACCATTGAGAGCAAGCCGTCAGTGGAGGGGCAGGCCAGCGAGCTGGAGGTCCAGCTTGCGGATCCGGAGAAGCAGCTCCCACTGGACGAGCTGCGCAAGTTCACGGAGGTCTTCGAGCGGATCAAGCGCGGCTATGTTGAGGATGTGAGTGACAAAAAGCTGCTGAACAAGGCCATTGACGGCATGCTGTCAGGGCTCGACCCCCACTCAGCCTACCTGGAACCAGAGGCCTTCTCCCAGCTTCAGGAAAGCACCTCCGGGGAATTCGGGGGGCTCGGCATTGAAGTCGGCATGGAGGATGGCTTTGTGCGGGTGATCTCCCCCATCGACGGCACCCCGGCACAGGAAGCGGGCGTCCAGGCCGGAGACCTGATTACCGAGATCGATGGCACCCCTGTGAAAGGCATGAGCCTGGGCGAAGCGGTCAAGGAGATGCGGGGCGAGCCGGGCACCGAGATTACCCTGACCATTGGGCGTGATGGCGAGAGCAGCCCCATTGAGGTCACCATTGAGCGCGCCGTGATCGAAGTGGACAGCGTGCGCTCGCGCATGCTTGAACCGGGTTACGGCTATGTTCGCATCAGCCAGTTCCAGCAGAACACCGGCCAGGAGTTCGACACAGCGTACAAGGAACTCGTGAAGACCCATGGCGAGGATCTCAACGGCCTTGTTCTGGACCTTCGCAACAACCCGGGCGGGGTACTGGAAGCCGCCGTCGCGGTAGCGGATTCACTGATGGACGAAGGCCGTATTGTCTACACCAAAGGCCGGATTGAAAGCAGCCAGCTGAGTTTCGAAGCGAGCCCTGGTGGCAAGGCTGAAAGCGTTCCCGTTGTGGTACTGGTCAACTCCGGCTCGGCCTCCGCTTCCGAGATTCTGGCCGGAGCGCTCCAGGATCATCGCCGTGCCGTGATCATGGGGACACAATCCTTTGGTAAGGGCTCTGTGCAGACTGTCATGCCGCTGGGCGACAACCACGGCATCAAGCTGACCACGGCGCGCTACTACACGCCGGATGGCCGCTCCATCCAGGCCAAGGGCATTGAGCCGGACATCCAGGTGCAACCAGCGGAACTACAGGATGTGGAATCCGGACGTGGGTTCAGCGAAGCGGATCTTCCGGGCCACCTTGAGAACGGTCAGAGTGGGACTTCTGAGCAGGACGCCGATGATGACAAGCAGGCGGAGGCCCAGCGCCGCGACTACCAGCTGCGCTCAGCCCTGAACCTGCTCAAGGGCATGCGGATCCTCAAGCCGGGCCGCAACGATACGATGGAAAACGACGCGGATTCCGCCGACAGCACGACCGATGGGGCGGATTGAACAGCCCATGCGGCTCGCGCTTATTCCTGTACTGGGCGCCCTTCTGCTGTTTGGCCCCGGCACTGCGGTCAGCCAGGGGCCACCGCCGACCATCGCCATCATCATTGATGACCTTGGCCTCAACCGGCAGGCCGGCCAGCGCCTGATGGCGATGGACCAGCCCCTGACGCTGGCCTTCCTGCCCCACCGCCCCTATAGCCGTAAGCAAGCCAGGGCGGCTGCGGCCAGCGGCAAAGAGGTCATCCTGCACGTCCCTATGGCCAACAAGGCCCGCATTGGGCTGGGTCCGGGCGGGTTGGCTGCTGACATGTCCCGTCAGGAAACCCAGCGCACCCTGCGTCGTGCCCTGGCCTCGGTGCCGGCCGCCACCGGTATCAACAACCATATGGGCAGCCTGCTCACCCAGGTTCAGGGGCCCATGAACTGGGTCATGGAAGAGCTGGCAGGACGGAACCTGCTGTTTATTGACAGCCGCACCACAGCGGCCACCGTTGCGAAAGCCACAGCGCTATCCAAGAACGTGCCCGCCATGAGCCGGGACGTTTTCCTGGACAACAACCGTGACGAGGCCAGCATCCACCGCCAGTTCCGCCAGCTTCTGAAGGAGGCACGGGAAAAGGGTACAGCCATCGGCATTGGCCACCCTTACGAGGAAACTCTGGATTATCTGGAGAAGATGCTTCCGAAGCTGGATCGTTACGGCTACGCCGTGGCCACGGTCAGCACAGTATGGTCCATGCGCCACAACAACCAGGCGCCTTTCCCGGACCTGCCAGACGTCCAGCTGGTCCGGACAAAAGACTGAGCCTCCAGCCCCGAAACCAGGGCTCAGCGCATCACAATGTTGTGGTCCCGCATGTAGTCCTTCGCTTCAGCGATGGTGTATTCGCCAAAGTGGAAGATGGAGGCGGCCAGAACGGCGTCGGCGCCACCTTCCAGCACACCATCCACGAGATGCTGCAGATTGCCAACGCCGCCGGAGGCGATCACCGGCACGGGTACGGCATCACTGATGGCCCGCGTCAGGCCCAGGTCAAAGCCGCTTTTGGTGCCATCCCGATCCATGCTGGTCAGCAGGATTTCACCGGCCCCGTAATCGGCCATGCGCTGGGCCCATTCCACCGCATCCAGGCCGGTGGCGTTGCGCCCGCCGTGGGTAAAGATCTCATAGCGTGGCGGCTCATCGTCGCCGCTCACACGCTTGGCATCCACGGCAACGACGATGCACTGGGAACCAAAACGCTCGGCCGCCTCGCGCACGAACTCCGGGTTGTGCACGGCCGCCGTATTGATGCTGACCTTGTCCGCCCCGGCATTCAGCAGGTTGCGGATATGCCCCACATGGCGCACGCCGCCACCCACGGTCAGCGGGATGAACACTTCCCCGGCCATGCGCTCAACCGTCTCGTAGGTCGTATCCCGGCTCTCATGGCTGGCAGTGATGTCGAGGAAGGTGATCTCGTCGGCGCCAGCCTCGTTGTAGCGCCGGGCAATCTCCACCGGGTCACCCGCATCACGGATGTCCACGAAGTTGACGCCCTTGACCACGCGGCCCTTATCCACGTCCAGGCATGGGATGATTCGCCGCGCCAGGGTCATGATGAGGCCACCGAGTCGCAATAGCGCTGGGCCTCGGCCAGGTCCAGCGTGCCCTCGTAGATGGCGCGACCGGTGATGGCACCGCTGATGCCGGAGTCCGCCACTCCCGCCAGAGCGCGCACGTCCGCCATGCTGGAGACGCCGCCGGAGGCAATAACGGGAATGGAAGTGGACTCCGCCAAGCGGCGGGTTGCATCCACGTTCACGCCTTCCATCATGCCGTCGCGGGCGATATCGGTGTAGACGATGGCATCCACCCCATCGTTGGCGAACCGCTGGGCCAGCGTCGTGGCTGCCACGCTCGAGGTCTCGGCCCAGCCTTCAGTGGCCACCATGCCGTCGCGGGCATCCAGACCCACGATGATACGCCCCGGGTGGGCATGACACATGGCCGTCACGAAATCCGGCTCGCGCACAGCCTGGGTTCCGATGATAACCCACTGAACGCCCGCATCGAGATAGGCTTCCACCACTTCCCGAGAGCGGATTCCCCCACCAATCTGGATCGGCAGCCCCGGGTAGTGGCGGGCAATGGCATTGATGATGTCGCCGTTGACCGGTTTCCCCTCAAAGGCACCGTTAAGGTCCACCAGATGCAGACGGCGAGCACCGGCTTCCACCCAGCGTCCGGCCACTTCCACCGGATCCCGGGAGAACACCGTGGAATCTTCCATGCGGCCCTGGCGCAGGCGTACACATTCACCGTCCTTGAGGTCAATCGCGGGTATGATCAGCATCAGAGAGAACCGTCCCAATCAATGAAGTTGCGAAGAAGCTGGAGCCCGGCGTTGTGGCTCTTCTCGGGGTGGAACTGCACCGCGAACAGATTGGGTGCGGCCACCGCAGCGGCCAGGTCGACGCCGTAATGGCAACGACCGGCGAGGTTGGCGTTACCCTCGGCCTCCACGTAATAGCTGTGCACGAAGTAGAACCGGGTGCCATCATCAATATGGCGCCACAGTGCCGGCGCTGCTGTCTGGAACACCTGATTCCAGCCCATGTGCGGCACCTTCAGGCGCTGGCCATCCTCGTGGAGGTCATAACCAAAGAAACGGACACTGGCGGGGAGAACCCCGATTCCCTCAGTGCCCTCATTCTCTTCACTGACCGCCATCAATGCCTGCATGCCCACGCAGATGCCGAGCAGGGGCTTGTCCGCCACCACGTCGCGCACCCAGTCATCGACCCCCAGCCGGCGGATCTCGGCCATGCAGTCACGCATGGCACCCACCCCCGGCAGGATCACGCGGTCGGCTGCCCGCACCCGTTCATACTGGTCCGTGATGGAGACCCGCACCTCCGGCGCCACCCGTTCAATCGCCTTGGCGACCGAGTGCAGATTCCCCATGCCGTAGTCGATGATGGCAACGTTCTGCATCTCAGAGCGCCCCCTTGGTTGAGGGCATGGCCCCGGCGGCGCGCTCGTCCACGGCCACCGCCATGCGCAGGGCCCGGCCAAACGCCTTGAAGACCGTCTCAATCTGGTGGTGGCTGTTGCTGCCACGCAGGTTATCGATGTGGAGGGTCATCATGGCGTGGTTCACACAACCACGGAAGAACTCCTCGAACAGGTCCACATCGAAGTTGCCCACCCGCGAGCGCGTGAACGGCACCTTCATGGTCAGCCCCGGCCGGCCAGACAGGTCCAGAACCACCCGCGACAGGGCCTCGTCCAGTGGCACATAGGCGTGACCATAGCGGCTGATGCCCTTCTTGTCGCCCACCGCCTGTGCCAGTGCCTGGCCCAGAGTTATGCCGATGTCCTCCACGGTGTGGTGATCATCAATCTCGAGATCGCCACTGGCCTGGACGCTGAGATCCACCAGGCCATGGCGGGCGACCTGCTCCATCATGTGCTCAAGAAAAGGCACCCCAGTGTCGAAATCCGACTGCCCGGTTCCGTCGAGGTTCAG
Source organism: Halomonadaceae bacterium KBTZ08 (assembly GCA_048013405.1). Classification (GTDB taxonomy): domain Bacteria; phylum Pseudomonadota; class Gammaproteobacteria; order Pseudomonadales; family Oleiphilaceae; genus Halospina. Next base: position 2,889,165 of record CP182108.1, on the reverse strand, counting down.
GTTTACCGAGATCCGGGTCTCAAGGGTATCGCGTTCAACACGCGCTGTCCGATCGGCCATGTCGTTCGTCCGCTGGCGTCCAAAACATCGATTATAGCCCGAAACCGCCCCGCCTTTCAGCGTCTCAGGCCGAGCGGAAAGCACTCTTGAGATTGTCAATGTAGGTATCGACCATGCCGTTGAACTCATGCTTGACCACGGGCGAGATGGCCATCTTCATCATCTTCGGCAACGGCAGGGTCAGTTCGCCCTCAGTCTGGAAGGCCAGCGCGGTCTGGCCGCCGCCAGCATCCCGCAGATCCCAGCGCCCACCGACCAACCCGTTGCCCTCGCCCCGCACCGGGCTCCACTCGATGACCCCACGCTCATGGTCCATTTCATAACGGCAGGCATAGACCGTCTGGATGCTGTACTTGTCCACGCCCACTTTCTCCATCTCCCAACGGTAGGTGTTATCCCCCAGGTCCTTGAGCTCCTGGACCTTGGGGAAATAGGACACCGAGCGCGGCACATCGGCCAGCAGCTCAAACACCTCGTCGTACTCCCCATCCAGCGTGAACTCCCGCTGGATCTCAATGGCGATTGTTATGGACATGATTGCATTCCTGTTGTTGGGACCCAGAGCTGTTCAATGTGCGCGCACCTTCTCCAATTCCATGATGTTGGTCAATCCCCCGGCATGAGTTATCTTGCCCTATCAAAGCCACTGTCAGGGAACGCAGAATGAAAGCCCTCCGAATAACACTCATCGCCATTGTCGCACTGCTCATCGTGCTTGTCGTTGCTGTAGGCGCAGCCCTGATGATCATTGACCCCAACGACTATAAAGGCAGAATCGAGCAGGCTGCCGCCAGCAATACCAACCTTGAGCTCGCGCTCAACGGTGAGATCGAGTGGTCCCTGTTGCCGCTGGGGCTTTCGGTAACCGATGTTAAGGCGTCACTGGACAATGAACCTTTCGTGGCACTGGACGAACTGGTAGCCAGCGTTGATCTGTGGTCATTGCTGCAGATGGCTCCGGCAGTGAACACCTTTCAACTGGACGGCTTCCAGGCGCAACTGACGGTGGATGAAGACGGAACCGGTAACTGGACCCGGGTCATGCCGGAGGGAGCGGCTCCGGAAAGCGGCCCGGGCGACATGGACTCCGGACAGACTGAGACCCCCGCCTCCACGGGCGCGGGAGCGAGCCAGCGCTCGACAGCGGATGCCGGTGGCCAGGTGATCGCCTTCAACGTCCAGCAGGTTCGGATCACCAATGCTCGGCTCAGCTTTGAGGATCGCCAATCCGGTCAATCCTTCCAGCTCAGCAATGCACGCCTTGAAGCCTCCGACATCGCTCTGGGCAAGGCGTTCCCACTGGAACTGGGTTTCAGCGCTTCCCTTGATGAGCCCAAGCTGGCTGTGGACGGCTCCCTGGCCATGCAGCTCAGGGCGGGGCAGCAACTGGAGCAGTTTGATCTGGACAGCCTGGATGGCGAGTTCAACCTGGGGGGCGCCCCCTTCAACGGGCAAACCGTGAGTGCGGGACTGAGTGGCTCAGCCGCCGCGAACCTCACCAAGGAGACCGCCTCTGTCAGCGATCTTGCAGCCACCCTGGAAAACGCGGCGATCACGGCCAACCTTCGTGTCCAGGGGTTCAGCGGTACCCCCAGGATCAACGGCGACGTATCACTTGCTGAGTTCTCACCGCGAGCCCTGCTCAAACGCCTGGGTCAACCAGCCATCACAACACGGGATGACGACGTGCTCACGGAGGCCGGATTCGACACGACCCTTGCCACCCAGGATGGCATGCTCCGTTTTCAGGATACCCGGATCCACCTGGATGAAACCGAGTTCAACGGTGAAATCGGCTACGGGCTGGATGACGGTGCCCTCCTTGTGGACCTTCAGGGCAACCGCCTCAACCTGGACCGCTATCTGCCCCCCGAACCTCAGGAACCGGCCAGCGACGGGACCACTCAAGACACCGGCGAGCAGGCCGCCCCCAATGAGGGTGAGCTGCTGCCCCTGGAAGCATTGCGCAAGCTCAGCCTGGACATCCAGGTTGGGCTTGGCGAATTGGTGGCCAGCAAGCTGACTCTTACCGACCTGGCCGCCCAAGTCACCGGTAGCCAGGGGCAGCTGTCACTGGATGAACTCAGCGCCAATCTCTATGGTGGGCGCTTCAACATGACAGGCGCACTGGATGCCCGCGGCGACACCCCTGAATGGCGGTTTGACAAGGAGCTCTCCGGCGTCAACTCACAACCGTTGCTGATGGACCTGGCGTCGATGGATCTGCTCTCAGGGGCCATCAATGTCAGCGCCAGCGGCAGTTCCCAGGGCAACAGCACGCAGGCCCTTCTGGAAAACTCCGACGGCAAGGCCAGCTTCCGGATCGACGAGGGCGCTATCGAAAACATCAACATGACGCGCATGGCTTGCAAGGGCATCAGCCGCGTCCACGGTGAGTCACTGAGCACGGACGACTGGGGCGAGAGCACGCCCTTCAATGACATGAGCGGTCATTTCAGCATCAACAGCGGCGTTCTCAGGAATGACAACCTGACGGCCGACCTGGCCGGGCTGCGGCTGGAGGGCGACGGCATGGTGGACCTGATCCAATCCATGCTGGACTACCGTGTCGGACTGCACGTGGTGGGAGAGGTTCACCGTGACCAGGCCTGTCGTGTGAACGAGCGCGTCCAGAAAGTGGTCATTCCAGTACGGTGCCAGGGCGGTTTTGGGGATGATCCGGCCAACTTCTGTGGTTTCGACGGCGAGCGCTTCGGTGATGTGCTCGAATCCATGGCCCAGGAAGCCATTGACCAGAAAAAGGACGAAGCCGAAGAGAAGGCCCGCGAACGTGTGGAGGAGGAAATCAAGGAACGCGTGGACAAGAAAACCCGGGACCGGATCCGGAACCTGTTTGAATGAGCATGACGGACTGGTTCGCGACACAACTGCTGCAGTGGTACGAGCAGAACGGGCGCAAGGACCTGCCCTGGCACCGGGACAGGTCTGCCTACAGGGTCTGGGTCTCGGAGATCATGCTCCAGCAGACCCAGGTCACGACCGTTATTCCCTACTTCGAACGCTTCATGGAACGCTTCCCAACCGTCCATGACCTGGCCTCCGCCAGCACGGACGACGTGCTGAGCTATTGGTCCGGCCTCGGCTATTACGCCCGGGCGCGCAACCTCCATAAGGCTGCCATCACGGTCGAGGAAGAATACGGGGGCACCTTCCCGGAGACGCAGGAGCAACTCCAGGCGCTTCCCGGCATTGGCCGCTCCACCGCGGCGGCCATCGTCGCCCAGGCCCATGGCCGCCGGGCCGCCATCCTGGATGGCAACGCCAAGCGCGTACTCGCCCGTTACCACGCGGTGGAAGGCTGGCCTGGCCGCACGGCCGTTGCCAATGAGCTATGGGCGCACGCCGAGGCGCACACCCCGGATGAGCGGATCCAGGCCTACACCCAGGCCATCATGGACCTGGGGGCCATGGTCTGCACGCGACGCCGGCCAGGCTGTGCCGCCTGCCCGGTGCGCAAGGGCTGCCTGGCCTACGCCCGCAATAACCCGGAAGCCTACCCGGGCAGCAAACCCAAAAAGGACAAACCGGAAAAAAGTGTCTGGATGCTGCTGATCGAGGATGGCGAGGGACGGATCCTGCTGGAAAAGCGCCCGCCCAGCGGCATCTGGGGCGGCCTTATGAGCCTTCCGGAAGCAGACCCGGCGCTCCAGCCAGAAGAACTCCCAGACCACTGCGAACACTCGCTTGGCCTGGAAACCTCCGCCCCCCTGGCGCTGGAGCCGTTCCGCCACACCTTCAGCCATTACCATCTCTGGATCCGGCCAGCACGGCTTACGGCCACCAACACCCGGCGTCTCGCGGATAGCGGCAGGCATCAGTGGCTCCAGCGCCGGGATGCCCTGGATGCTGGTCTGCCTGCCCCCATCCGCCAGCTGCTCAGCTAGGTACTGTCGCCAGGAGCCACCGATACGGTCCCCAAGAGGGACCACGGCTCTAATGGATCCCCTCAAGCGCCTCCATCACCGCTTCGCATAGGGTTTCCATGGATCGCCCGTCACAGGCGACCGTTATATCCGCGTAGCGGTGATACAGCTCCAGCCGCTCCTCAAACAGATCCTCAATTGTCTGGTCAGGCCTTTTGGAAATTCCCCTCAGGCTGTAATCCCCGATCCGTTCTCGGACCGTCTCCAGGGACACATCAAGAAAGACCACGACACTGCTGGTTTTGAGGTGCGCCATGCCCGCTTCGCTGTAAACCACGCTGCCGCCGGTGGCAATCACGTGATTGGATACCGCCAGCGACAGCAGCACCTGCTCCTCCACCTCACGCAGCGCCTCGTAGCCTTTGTCGTCCACGATTGCCTGCAGCGTTGAGCCCGCACGACTCTGGATCAGCAGGTCCGTGTCCACGAAATCCCGGCCACTGGCCTTGGCCAGCAGTACACCAACCGTGCTCTTACCCGAGCCCGGCATACCAATCAACGCAATATTGCTTCTGCGTTCATCCATCAAGCCGACACCTGCCCTCTTTGATCTATGCCCCAATGATACGCCAAATCGCCATAACACGGGCACCAGGCAGTCCATAGCCCTGCATTCCCCGTATCTAACGGTATGAGTCACAAACCGCTTCCCGAAAAAGTCTGCCCCGTCTGCCAACGCCCCTTCAAATGGCGGCGCAAGTGGGCAGGCTGCTGGGATCAGGTGGTCTATTGCAGTGAGCGGTGTCGGCGTCAGCGCCGTTAGCAGAATCAGCCTCATGATCCCGGGCTGCGCTCACGCCTTTTTGCGCGTGACAGCATTGATCACGACCGGCGGCGAAACTTCTAAGGGGAACTGCTAATTTTCCAAGTGAACCAATAAAGGTAGAACAACGACTTTTCGCCGTACTGCTCAATTAAGGGTCGCCACTTAATCGCGTTGTCAGACTCGATCGTCGGCATTGCCAAAGCGGTCATTGAAATACCGGATCCATTCCGGAAACCGATACTCAGGCACAAATCTTTGGAAAACTTCAGTCAGGCTCCGCCCGGAATTGCGATAGTTTCCGCCCAATGCCCTGAAAACCTGCCCTCCAACTGGTTTTACTTTACGTCCGTTGATCAGTTGAAGGCGGCAGCCACCACACACGACGTTGTGGTTCTGGATCTCCCACAGGACCAGACGGCGGGCGCCGTTTTTGATCTGCGCCGCACTCGCGAGTACCAGTTTGCTCTGATCTTTTTCCGTTCAAAGGCGTCGTACACTGATGTCCCACTCAGTGACGGTCCCTTACCCGAAACCGACGATCTGGTGGCCCGCTGGCACTCCCTGGAGGAACGGATGCAGTTGCTGCACAGCAACCAGATCCCCTCCCGTTTTCAGGAGCGGGTGCTGGCTTGGCTGTGGAGTCGACCGGACTCGGCGCTGGAACCCGTGCGCGACACGCACCTGGCTCAGTTCTATTATTACCCGCTGATCCGGGCCATGGCAGACGATGATTCGATCGATGACGGTCTGTGGCTGCAACTGATGGTCGACCAGGGGTGGCTGGAGCCGCAGCAGCTGTATGACCGCATACGGCTATGCACCCACTGCGATTCCGCCCGCCTGAACTACGTGGACGTGTGCCCGGACTGCAATGCCCTTGAGATTAGCCGCCAACCCGCGCTGCACTGTTTCACGTGCGGTCACGTAGCCCCTCAGGAACACTTCCTCAAGGAAGGGGTGATGATCTGCCCCAACTGCCTGACGCGCCTGCGCCACATTGGAAGTGACTACGACCGGCCGCTGGAAAACTACCGTTGTCGTGCCTGTGAGAGCTTTTTCGTGGATGCTGAGGTGGAAGCACGATGTCTTGATTGCAACAGCCGCCATAGTCCGGATGCCCTCCGGATCCGCGAATTCCGTCACTACAAGCTCACCGAAAGCGGTCGCTTGCGTTGCCGTCTCGGGTTCTCGGAGACACTGGGCCAGGAACAGTTCGGGCGCCTCAACCTGGTTGGTGAGCAGTCCTTTCGTAACCTCCTGGATTGGCAGATCCAGCAAAGCCGTCGCTATGGGGACGCGGCCCAAGGTGCATTGCTGCTCATGCACTTTGTAAACCTCAATGAAGTCCTCAGTCAGAATACAGGGCTCGCCATGCTGGACAACCTCGTTGAACGGATCCAGGAGTCCATCCGTGACACGGACCGCTCAACACGCACACGGGAGGAATTCCTATGGCTTCTACTGCCCCAGACCGATCACAACGGTATGCAGCAGCTGTGGCAGCGACTCAGTAAACTGCCCCAGCTTTTCCCCGACCAGGAGGGCGTCAAACTCGATGTGCGTTTCGCCGGGTTCGCCCTCCCGGACGACCTGCTCAGTGGCGAGGATGGCGCCCTGGTCATGGCGCGTCTTACGGGTGAGATCCGTTAATGGCCGAAACACTGCAACAGCATCTGTTCGAGATCCTGGGTAGCTTGGGCAGTGTGCACGGGGTAACCCAGCTGTTTCTGTGGCTGTTCCCGTTTTTCCTGCTCCTTGAACTCCCTCTGAACCTGTTAATTGTCACGGGTATGATGCGCTGGTATACGCGGCAGCTGGCAATGACCCCCCAAGCCAACCGCTATCAACCACGGGTCACGTGCATCATCACGTGCTACAGCGAAGGGCGAGGTGTTCACAAGACGCTGGAAACACTGTGTGAGCAGCTCTATCCGGGCCAGATCGAATTGATTCCCGTGGTGGATGGCGCAAGCGCCAACCACGACACCATGCAGGCGGTACGTGACTTCCGGATTGATGCAAGCCTCTACCCCAAGCGCTATCTGCGGCCCATCGCCAAATGGCAGCGCGGCGGCCGCGTTTCCTCGCTGAACGCCGGCTTGCAGCAGGCCACGGGCGACATTCTCTTGGCCCTGGATGGTGATACCTCTTTCGACAACACCATGGTTGACGCGATGGTCCGCCACTTCGAGGATCCCGACGTACCGGCTGTGTCTGGCAGCCTCCGTGTTCGCAACACCTGGGCTTCTTTCGTCACCCTGATCCAGGCATTGGAGTATTTTCTGTCGATTCAAAGCTCCAAGGTAGGGCTTGGTGAATGGAATACCGTCAATAACATTTCCGGTGCCTTTGGCGCGTTCCGCACCAGTTTTCTGCGGCGTATTGGCGGCTGGGACACTCACTCTGCCGAAGACCTGGACCTCACCCTCCGGATCAAGAGCTATTTCGGCCGCAAGCCACTGCGAATCCCCTTTGAACCCGCAGCAGTAGGCCACACCGATGTGCCCGAGACGCTGCGCGGCTTCTTCAAGCAGCGGTTGCGCTGGGACGGGGATCTTTTTTTCCTCTATATCCGCAAACACCGCCACAGCATGACGCCCCGCCTACTCGGTTGGCGCAATTTCCTGATGACACTGGCCAGTGGCTTTGTTTTTCAGTTGATGCTGCCTTTCCTGATCGTGGGCTATTGTCTGCTCGGCCTGGTTTTTTTGCCAGTCGAGGCCATCCTGGCACTCGCACTGGTCCTTTACGGTCTTTACTTTTTTGTGGCCATGATTCTTTACCTGGCGGGTCTTGCCATGGTCTCGGAACGCCCGCGAGCCGACCTCAAGCTGGCAATCGTCATGCCCGTGTTTCCGGTATTCATGTTTGCTCTTCGCTGTTGGGGGGTGATCTGCACGCTCAATGAAATCTTCCGGCGCGGCCACGAGGAAACAACCATGGCCCCGTGGTGGGTCCTTAAGCGGGGCAGGAGGTTCTGATGGCGTCAGTACCAGCCTGGCGGAGTCCATTATTGAAAGCACTTTTAGCGGCATGGGCGCCAGTCATTGCCGCCCAGCCACTTGATACCCTGTTGCAACGGATGACGGCAGGTCCTGCGGTTCAGGCCGCCGGTGCGGAGCAACGGCAATTGCGCACGGAACGCCAGCGCCGCGCCAACGAACGCGGCTGGACACTGTTCGGTGGCCTGGATGGAGGCAGCTACAGGGAGCTGGAACGCAACGCCGATACAGACCAATACACGGGCTACGGTGCGGAACTCGGACTGCGTTACCCATTGCTTGGCACCCTAAGGCGGCGAACCGAGGCTGTTATTGAGGCCGAACTGGCCGTAACCCAGCAGCAGCATACGCAAGCACTGCGCCGGATCCAGCAACGCCTGAGGCTGCGCAACGCCTACATCGACTGGTGGGAAGCGCAACGTATCGCAGCCCTTTGCAGTGAGGTTAACGAACTGGCCAGGCAAGAGCTGGCCACCGTCCGGAAGCGTGCCCAGGCCAAGGGCCTTCGCCAATCCGAAGAGATGCTTCTGCGGCAACGCTGGTCCAGTCAGCGCCGCTCCTGTAACGAATACGCCCAGCGAACCCCCGTATTGCGCAACCGGGTCAGCCGTATCGCCGGAAACCCGATCAACCCAGGAGCACGGGCAGAAGCAGAGCCCCTGCCGGTCTCGCCCAAGCCGATCGCGCATTGGTCCGAACTGATTCGTAAACACCCATTAGTGGCATCACGTCGCAGTGCCCTCAAAAGCAGCAACCGCCTGCGGCCTGATCGCTGGTACCACGCCATCGAAGCGAACTTTGCGCTCTCCCAGCGGCTGGACCGGCGCGACGACATCAATGGCACAGGCAGCGGGCTGGCGGCGAGCCTGAGTTTTGAAGTGCCTTTAGCCAGCGTCGCTGGCGGAAACAACCGCGACACCACCACAACCGCAGACGACGCCGCCCGTTTACGCCTTGCTGAAACGCGGCAGGAGCTCAAGGAGGACCTGGGCAGGGCGTTGCGCCGTTATCGTGCCAGCCTTGACGAAGTGCGTTACGAAATAGGCCAGGTTGAACTCACACAACGCATCGCCACCGAACGTGCGGCGCGTGCTGATATCGACACCAGGGCTGGCTTCATGGCACTGCGCAGGGCCCGACTGGAACGGGCTCAAGCATCTTTCAACCTGATCCGTGCCTGGGCCAACGCCTGGCGTGAGCAGTCCGAACTCCACCTTCTGGGCGATAGGCCCCAGGGCCTTTCTCCGCCATTGGGCAATAAGGGTAAACCCTGGCCGGGCTACACAGCGTCCCATTCTGCCACCCCCGTTGATTTACAGCAGGAAGGCAGTTCCCCCTCCAATCCATGGAACCAGGCCGTTTACGTTTGGAACAGTCAACCGCTGTTATCTGAAACAACCCGGGAACGCGAATTGGCGGCGTTGCGGCAAGCCGGCATCAACAGGATCTATCTCGGGCTGAGCGCAAACCAGGTTGCCAACCTGGACCGCGTGCGGCCCGCGCTCAAGTCGCTGATACGCGACGCTCGCGACAAGGGCATTACGACCGATCTCCTTCTGGGCGAGCCCAGCTGGATCGAACCCGAGCATCGCCAGGACCTGGTCGCTTTACTGGCCAGGCTCGAAGGCATTCCGTTTGATCGACTGCACCTGGATCTGGAAGTTGAACAGCTGGGATGGCCCGTCCCCCAGCCGCGCTTGAGGCATTGGATGAGAACCGTGGAAGCAGCGCGCAACGCCAGCCCCTGGCCCCTGAATCTGGTCAGTCATCACCGCTGGTTTGCACCAAAGCCATCGGGCGAGGTCTGTATCCCATGCCGGGTTAGCGAAATCGGTATCAACCACGTGTCACTGATGATCTACACCAGCAACGCTGAGCGCTCAACCACTCTTGCCAAGCGCATTGCCAGGGCTTGGCCAACGATCCAGTTCAAGCTGGCCCAGAGCCTTGAGCCATCATTGCCGCCCGCCAACAGCTGGCATGGCACCCCACCGCCCAAGCTGGTCGAGATGAATGCGAACTGGGCCAATAAACTGTCTCCCGCCGGGATTCTTGGGCTGGAGTGGCAGGATTGGACCGCCCACCCGCTTTCCGGCGCAAAGGATTGACCCATGAAAGTTCGTTTCTCCAGCCATAAGGAACAGAACCCGACTCACGAGGGTGGCCTGAAAGTCCTCTATGCCCCGGGCAAGCGAGCCGCCTTCCGGCTTCGCTGGTATCTGATCCTTCTGCTTGTCGCGTCACCGTTCCTTTGGTTTGTCGGCAAGCTGTTGATGGGGGTCATACTGGTGGAGGCACCTGGCCGCATCACCCAACCCAGCATGGCAATACGTGCCCTGGAACCAGGGCGCGTTGCACAGATTGGCGTCGAGACGGATGATCAGGTAGAAGCCGGTGAGGTACTGGTTAACCTGGAGAACCCGGCACTGAGCAACCAGATCGCTCAGCTCTCGAGCGACCCATCATCGGGTGTAACCACGACCCAGCAAAGGCGTCAGCGCGAGGCGCTTGAACGCCAGCTGAACAGGGCCGACAAACGCGTCCGGAAACTCAGGTCGTTGGTTCAAGAGGGCGCCGCGACCCAGGGCGAACTCGAAGCCGCCCAGAATGAGCGCGATAGCCGCCAGGTGGATTTGGCAGCTTTCGAACGCAGTCTTGCGCAGTCGCGGGCTGCCTCCGAATTAACGGAACGCGAGCGGAGACAGCTGAGCGCTTTGAGACACCGGCAAGCCCAGTTGACGATACAGGCCCCCGAAGCCGGCAGGGTTCGATCCATTGAGGTGGTCAAGGGAGAAAATGTCGGCTCCGGTAGTCTCATGATGCGTATTGAGCGCCATGGTACCCCCCGCATCCATGTCTTCCTCGACCCTGAAAGGGTTGATCTGGCGTCCATTGGCCAACGCTTGCAGTTGCAGTTCCCCGATGGCAGCTGGTTCAGCGCCAAGGTCACCGCCATGCCGGACAGGATTCAACGGCTACCGCCGGACTTGCGCTCTCCCTTTGGTAGCAATGACATGGGTATCGTGGTTCGCGTTAGCACCGACAAAGCCATTCCGCAACGGTGGCAGGTGAACAATGTGCCTCTAACAGCCCGTTTTCCCAATGCCCTGGAACGATGGTGGCATCAATGACGGATGTACCCCCGAAGCCCCCAGCCTATCAATCAGCCACTCAAAGGGAATCCAGATCCGACAGGAGATGATCAGCGTGCGCCAGTACTGCCGTGCGACGCTCCTCGCCCTGCTGGTCCCAGTTCCGGTAAATCATGCCCATGCGGGGATTGGACTTGAAATGCTCACGATGGCGATCAATGAAATGCCAGTAGAGGCTGTTAAAGGGGCAGGCGTCCGGGCCCGTGGTGGCGTTCACGTTGTAAGGGCAATGGCGGCAGTGGTCGGACATACGGTTGATGTACTTACCGCTTGCCGCATAGGGCTTTGACCCCAGGATGCCGCCATCGGCATGCATCACCATACCCTGGGTATTGGGCCGCTCCACCCAGTCGAACGCATCCACGTAGACGCCCAGATACCAGTCGCAGATCGCCTCGGGATGAACGCCCGCCAGCAGCGCGAAATTACCCGTGACCATCAACCGCTGGATATGGTGAGCATAGGCGTGCTCAAGGGTATTGCCAATGGCTTTGGCCATGCAGCGCATGCGGGTATCGCCGGTCCAGTAGAACGCCGGCAGCGGTGCCGTGTTGCCGAGCCGGTTCTCATCGGCGTAGCCGGGCATCAGCGTCCAATAGAGACCACGCACGAACTCCCGCCAGCCCAGAATCTGGCGGATAAAGCCCTCAACGGCATTCAAGGGCGCATGCCCCGAGTCGTATTGCGCTTGCGCCGCCTCGCAGACTTCCCCGGGCAGCAGCAGCCCGATATTGAGATAGGGCGAGAGCAGCGCGTGGAACAGGTTCGGCTCATCATCGGCCATCGCATCCTGGAAATCGCCAAACCAGGGCAGCCTATGCGCCAGAAAGTGCTCGAGCGCTCCCAGCGCCTCCTCCCGCGTTACAGCCCAGCCGAAGGAGTCGGTACGGCCGATATGCCCGCTCAGGTGGGTTTCAACCGCCTCCATCACCGCCCTCGTGGTGGCATCCGGCTCAACACGGAACGGCGGCGGCGCGGGTGGTTCGCCTTTCCACTTCTTGCGGTTGGAGGCATCCAGATTCCAGGCACCACCCTTGGGCTGGCCATCGTCATCCATGAGCAGCCCCGTTTCCCGGCGCAGTTCCCGATAGTAGTATTCCATCCGCCACTGCTTGCGGTTGCGGCTCCACTGCTGGAATCGCTCAACGCTGGCAAAGAAGCGGTTATCCGGGCGAATGGTCAGCTCAACAGGAAGCTGCCATTCGCGCATGGCCCGGTCGAGGCGCCACTCTCCGCACTGCGTTGCCACCACGCCCTCAGCGCCCGTTGATGCGACCGTGGCACGGACTGCCTCGCCGAGGCTTTGGTGGCCGCCCTCTGGATCAAACCTATGGTAATGAACACCCCATCCCGCTTGTTCCAGCTCCGCCGCAAAGTGACGCATGGCGCTGAAAATCAGCACCAGCTTCTGACGATGGTGGTTCGTGTAGCCTGCCTCCTCGGCCACTTCCGCCATCAGGATACGATCGCGCTCCGGATCCGCCTCCGACAGGGCCGGAAGGGAGGGGGTGAGCTGATCGCCCGGAACCAGAATGAGGTTACGGATCGTCTGTTGTGTCATAGGGGACCTTACGCTGGGCAAGCTCTTTGGGTTTGCCCTCCCCCTTTTTTAACTGGACGTTCAATTAAAATAAATCCATACTCGTCTACCCGAAATCTCGGTAATCCCTTACATCAGGGGCTCAGGAGCTGTACCCAACCCTTCTGAGCAATCATCAGGATGATGGGTCGCCGCCTGAGGGCGGGCAGGCCCATCCTGTCGATCACCAGAGGAAGGAACCGCAAGATGAACTGGTTCAGGATACTTAGGACAACCGGCGGGATTGCCGTACTGGCAACCGCTCTTGGAACAACGACCGCTTCTGCGACCGTTGAAGTGACGCGTGGCGCCACCGATCTGGAAAACGGCGATGCCACGGCCGCCGAGGACATCCAGCTCCGCAATGATGAGCTGGTGGCCTCCATTGCCGTGGACTCGGCACCACCCTGGGGGGTCGCCCCCGGTGGCATCATTGATGCCGCGCCGATCGTTGATGGCGAACCCCTGCGCGACAAGGTCTCGCTGATCGACTTCATCCCCAACAACTGGTCCAGCTGGCCGACCAGCTACCAGCGTTTTGAAGTGCTCGAAGACGGGCCGGACGAAGCGGCCATCCGCGTGACCCGGGACTGGGAAGAGGTCACCCTGACCACGACCTACCGTCTGGAGAGTGGGTCCGACCGGATTCACGTCGTGACGACCATGGACAATACCGGTGACAAGGCCTACGAGAGCATCCTCTCGGGCTACGTCATGTGGCCCGACGGCGGGAACCTCTTTGGCCCGGCAGGGATGCACGGCACGGAAGAAGGCGAGACGACCGAAGCCTTCGCCGACTGGTCCGCGGCGTACGACGAGAACTGGGGGTTTGTCCTGCACGCCCCGTACATGGACCGGATCGACTACAGCGCCCGGGACCTGTACCTCAAGCACGATCTGGCACCCGGCGAGAGCCGTTCGTTTGAAGGCTGGGTTCAGGTGCTGGATGACGGCAGCCTGGCGCCGGCTGTGGACGCCGAAGTGGCACGCAAGGGCCTGGAGGCCGGTACCGTCTCCGGCGAGGTGGCAACCGAGGCCGGTGCGACCGTGGAACGTCCGGTCGTGGTTGTTGAGAAGAATGGCGAGCCATACACCTGGGCGCTGGGCCGCCATGGCGAGTACCAGCTGAACCTGCCGAAGGGGGATTATGACCTCTATGCCACAGCACGCGGCTACGCCGACAGTGACCGCCATTCCATCTCCATTGGCAGCGATCCGGAGGAAGTGGATTTCAGTGACCTGAAAGCCCCGGGGCAGGTGGCGTTTACGATCACTGACGACGCCACCGGTGAGCCGCTGGATGCCAAGATTCAGATTGCCGAGGGCCAGACGCCGCTGGTCGGTTTCCTGGGACGCAAGACCTTCTTCAGTGAGCTGGATGAACCTGGCAGGCGCACGGTGTCCATCGCGCCGGGCGAGTATGTCTTTGAGGTGGCCCATGGCACGCCGTTCCTCTCGAACAGCGATAAGGTATCCGTGACGGTTTCCAGCGGGGAAACGGTCACCAAGTCTGTCTCGGTCAAGCGGACAACCAGCCCGAACAACCGGGACTGGTTCGCCGCTGACATGCACCACCATTCCGACGTCCTGGATGGCTTTACCGGACCGGAATACGTCGTACGCTCCCAGTTGGCGGCGGGGTTGGACCTGACGCTGCTGTCCGATCACGACACCATGGCGAATCTGGAGGAGATGGCCGCCCTGTCCGAACAGCGCAATGTTCCGTTCATCCCGTCCATCGAGATTTCCCCGTCCTGGGGCCACTTCAATGCCTACCCGGTTGAGATCGGTGCGGACTACGCGATCGATTCCGGCAAGGCGCCGGTCCAGTCCATCATCGAGCAGCGTGACGCCCTCGGAGCGGAGGCGATCCAGGTGAACCACCCCTACATCAAGTATGGGTACTACACCAACATCGAGAACGAGACGACGACGGGGGGCTACTATCCGCGCTATGACCTGATGGAGGTCAATGCCGATGGTGAGTATGAGAAGACGCTGCGCAAGGCCTGGAACCACTGGAGCCGGGGCGAGCGGATCTATCTCAGTGCCGGTTCCGACGTGCATGACGTCTGGCAGTATGCCTCGGGTGAGGTGCGCGCCTACGCCCACGTGCCGGGAACACTGGATGCCGATACGTTCGTTACCGCACTGAAGGGTGGCCACGCGTTCGTCACCTTTGGGCCGATGGTGTATCCGGATCACGCATTCGGGGACGACCTGAAGGTAGCCAAAGGCGAGACCGCAACACTCGGCTTCGACCTGGAAGCGGCGAATGGCCTCAAGGCGATCCGACTCGTCAGTGATGGCGGGAAGGTCGTTGAGAAGAAGGCGTTCGACGGTGCCGTCGAAGGGCGCGCTGAGTTCCAGGTCACGGCAAAAGAAGACACATTCTATGCCGTGATCGTCGAAGATCAGGAGGGCAAAAAGGCCTATTCCAACCCCATCTGGCTGGACGCCATGACCCACGTCCCGGCACCGGAAGCGGCTGACGCTGACGGTTGACCGGCCTGCCCCGTCCGGCCGACGAACGAGCCGGATGGGGCGCTGTTACCCATGATCATCAACCGCTTAATGGGGTAAGCATAGGCGTGCTCAATGAACACACCAACCCCGACAGGGCCGGCACGCCCCTACTGGAGCGCAAAGGTTACCCGCACCTGGGCCCGGGCATTCACATCGCCCACCTTGAACCGGTCCGCTTGCTCTGAGCTTGCACTGACGTCCGCTTCCATCATGGGGCGTGGCCCAGGCTGCGATGCATCCTGATGCTTGATCGTCACGGCCTGCCCCAGCGCCTGACCGGCACTGTCCGCCAGCGTCTCAGCACGGCGTCGTGCCTGCTGATAGGCCTTGGCCAGGGCTTGGTGTTCGGCACTATCTCCCTCCTCCAGCCGGAAGTTCGTGACCCTGAGCCGCTGAGGGTTGCGCTGTGAAAGCCGTGCCGTCCATTCGCCCATTGCCGCTACGGGCAGCCCTACCAGCTTCACGCTACGGCTTGCCTGGTAGCCCGTGAGACTGCGCTCACCCTTCTTCCAGTCGTATTGCGGCTTAATGCTCAGCGAGCGGGCCTGGAGCTCGCTCCCTTCCGGCAATGCCCCATCAAGGTCTTTGATCAGGGGATTCACCTTCGCCCGAAGGCGCTCACTGGCCTCAGACGGCCCGTCAGCGGTCACCTCAAAGCCCAGGCTCAGATCCACCCGTTCCGCGGGCCGGCTCACCTCACCGGTACCGCTCACCTCAACCCGGTTTTTGCCCGTTTCCACACTGCCACTGCAACCAGCCAGCACCACCAGTGCCGCTCCCGCGATAATAGAGCAAGCTCTCATGCCATCTTCTCCCTGTCTATTGCTGCCAAGCCCATACCATAGCAGCCATCCCCCTCAACTAGTCGCCAGGGTCCAAACCGAGCCGCTCGCGCACTGCCACTTCTTTGCTCGGTTTAAGCCCCGCAGCTTTCCCTTCCTCCAGTGCGATCCCGGCTGGAACGCCCATGCGGTGACGATAAAGCGCCCACATGGCGCCTACCCGGTTGCTGCTGGCACAATGGATCAATATCGGGTAATGGCTGGTGGTCGAGGCGATCTCTGCAAACGATTGCACCTGCCCTGCTGTAGGCGTCGCACTCGATACGCTGATGCCGAAGAAATTCAAGCCGGCTTGCCGGGCAGCCCTGCGTTCCGCCGCCAGCCCTTCTGCCGGGGTCAGGAGACTGACCACGGTTGTGAATCCCATTGCCTTGAGCTCACTCATGGCCCCCTCACCCAGATGCCCCCCACTGCCAATATAAGGGGCGGGCCGGTTGTAATTGGTGACAATGGTCGTCATCTCATCACCATAGGGCGCCATGGGGGTATTATCGGCAATGTCAAAGGGAAGACCTCGCTGGGCTTCCCGGTCGCTTACAGCCCCGGTTTTATCCGGTGCCGGCTGACCAGCCCCCTCAAAATGGGCGCAGCCGGCCATGCCAAGGGGCCCCACCATCAAAACACTGGCCAGGAGGACTGTTCTGATCACAGCATTCCAACTCATTGTTCAGCTCCCTTCACTTATTGCTACGTCAGGCTGAATGTTCAAAACCGTTATCCGAGCCAATGCGGGTGGCGCACACAAGCCGTATCAAAAACAGCGCAAACAACCCGCGATCAAGCTCTCTGCATCGGTTATAGTATCAAAAGGCACATTAATAGCTTACCTATTTAGAACAAACTAATATAAAGTTTTTCCAAAAACAAATGACAAAAGAAAACATGCTGACCAACACCACCCAGAATAACGACACGACCCCACTCACGCCGGAGGAAATGGCCGAGCACGCGGAGGAGGCCAGCCAGGTCCTCAAATCCATCGCCAACCCGAACCGGTTGATGATTCTTTGCTCACTGATCGAGAGCGAAAAAACCGTAGGCCTGATCAATCGCGAGGTACCGCTCAGCCAGTCCGCCCTGTCACAGCACCTGGCACGGCTCCGGGCGGAGAACCTGGTTGTATCGCGCAAAGAGGGCCAGGCAGTGCACTACCGGATCAGGGACCCCAGGATTGTCCAACTGATGACCCGCCTGTATGAGCTCTACTGCGCCCCAGAAGCGCCTGCCTGACTCTCCCACCCGGCAATGCGCGCTTGATATAGGACTCTCAAAACATTAGGTTATACTAATATGAAGTAACATTAAGCCGCCGAGGGGAGCTACCGATGATCCGTAAACCACGATGCCTGCTCATGATGCCGCTGCTTGCCATGGCCCTGCCCGGCGCAGCCAGCGAGCCGCCGTCCGAGGTTGAGCAACGCAAGAGCGGCGCCCGGGAAGTCACCAAACAACTTGCCCAGGCGTTGTCCTCGGAGCTGCAGACCGCCATGAAGGAAGGCGGCCCGGAGGCGGCCATCAAGGTGTGCCGGGACCGGGCCCCGCAGATCAGCTCACGCCTTTCCCGGGAAACAGGCTGGCAGATCACCCGCGTGGGAACACGGGTCCGGAACCCACTGCTCGGCACACCGGACGCCTACGAGGCACGGGTTCTGTCTCAGTTCCAGCAGCGCATGGAAGCTGGGGACGCCAAGCAGCCCCTGGAACACACCGGCATCCAGAACGCCGCGGACAGCCGTTATTTCCGCTATATGAAGGCCATCAAGGTCAAACCTCAGTGCCTCGGGTGCCATGGCCCCGTTGAGGACCAGCCGGAAGCCATACGGGCCGCGCTCAAGGAGCAGTATCCTTCGGACCAGGCGGTGGGCTATAACGCGGGCGAGCTGCGCGGGGCATTCTCCGTGCTCCAGGACATGACAGCGCCTTATGAGGCGCCCTGACCCCTGGTTCCTGCATCACTGAGAGCTGGAAGGGAGCACGCTGGGGCCCTCCAGGGCGCTCAGTGGCACCGCCTCCTGCTCCAGCATCATGCCATGATGAGCCAGGACCTCGATCAGTTCATGGACCGGGTCATCAGGGGCCAGCGTTGCCAATGCCTCGCGCGCGCACTCGAAGCTTTGCACGTTCTGGCGCCATATGGCGCGGTTACCGTAGCGGGTGAGCAGGCGCTGCCAGTCCGGCATCAACCAGAAGCGCGCCTGCTCCCCCACCGCCTCCTTCAGGCGCCGGTAGTTGTCCAGTCCCACACCGTCATAGTCGGGAAACAGGATGATCTCGGGCGCCCGCGGCCGCAGTGCCAGCCAGTTGAGCAGCGTATTCGCCAGGTTCCCCGCGTAGTACGCCACTGACCCACCCACTGAGGGCGGCATCCAACTCAGGTCATCAAACAGGGCCTGGTTCTCAACCAGCCACAGGGGCTGGGCTGAGCGCCAGCTGTCCGAAGGTTGAACCTGGAGCGCCCCCAGACCGTAGGCGCGGGTGCTTTCCGAAAGCTCAAGCTGGCTCCCGGCGTCATTGCCCCAAATACAGCCCTCATTACAGGCCTTCAGCAGAAGGTAGTAATGCCCGTGCTGAGGGGCTGATGCCTTGCTGTCACGATGCGTCGCGATATTGCGGGCCCGGGTATTGAGGGTGGGATCAAGCGAGGCCTCCGAGTCCGGCTGCAGTGATTCAAGATGGCGTTCAAAAACGGCCCGGTTACTGACCTCATAGAGCCAGCCGCGCCCACTGCGGCGCCAGTGCACGCACCCGGTCTCGCGGCTGAACTGCTCCAGGGCCCGGCGCTGGGCCCGGGTCAGTGCCGAGCTGGAGCAGGTGCCCTCCTCCGCGTTTCCCAGCTTTGCCAGGGCAGCGGAAAGCGCCCGGCTCACTCCGGTACCTCGGCAAGCGATTCGAGAACCTGCCAGCTTTTGCGGCTGATGTGGTTGAGGCCATTGTGCTCCTGGATGGGCACGCAGTAGCGGGCGGTGGTCAGTGGTGCCGGTGACGCGAAGATCAGCGAAAACCCGAACTCGGAGGCCGCGTCGATCAGGCTCTTCTGGTTATCCGCGTCCAGCGCCAGGGCTTCGTCCAGATAGCACACGGCCCGAATGCTGTGGCGCTGATCCTGCATCAGGTACAGCATTGCCAGACCGGTCACCAGTTTGGCCATGAGCACGGTCCCGTTGGAAGCGGCGCTGTCGATGTCATCAAAGGATTCCGGGTTGGCACCTTGCTTGGCGACAACAAACTGCAGCTGAAACAGATCCCCCACCCGGAGCCCGGACCGCGCATCGCCCTCCTCCACCAGGATGCGACGGGCTTTATCCAGCTGTTCGTCATCGAGCACGCTGCCCTGGCTGAATATCTCGAATGACTCCCCCGACGACACGTTTTCAGCGGTCTCGACCAGCCGCTCAATGGCCCAGACCAGATGGTCCTGGCGCTGTGGCGAGATACGGAATGTCGCCAGGTCGGAGAGCTGGCGCCGGCCAATGAGGCGGTTGAATTCACTCATGCCCTTTTCAAAGGCCAGCAGGCCATCACGGAGCTCCCGCAGGCTGGCGGTTACGTTGACCACGGCACTACGGGCCTTGCGCTCCAGCGCTTCCGCCTCGCGGGAAAGCTGATGGCGGAAGTCCACAATCCGCTCAACTTCCTCCTCCTCGGCCCCGCTGTACTGGTATTTGGTGAGCCCACCGGTATGCAGGGTCATCAGCGTCTGGTGGATGTCGCGGTCAAGCTCCAGCACGCGGTTGCAGTCCTGCTGGTGTTCCTCAAGGCGCTGCGCCAGCGAATCCAGTGCCACCTGCGTGGCCCCGAGCCAGCCTTGGTGGGGGCGTTCGGCCATGGAGAGAAACGGCTCGCGCGCGTCCAGGCGCTGGTCCCGGAGACGGCTGATCTGCTGGTTCTGGCGTTCCAGCTCGTGGAGCGCTTCGGTATTCTTGCTGATTTCGGCGTTCAGCTCACTGAACCGGTCGCTGAAACGGTTCAGTTCCTGCTCGATGCCCTGCAGCGTTGCCTGCTTCTGCCGGAGCGTTTCGTTGCGCTCTGCAGCGCCGTGCTGAAGCTGGCGCATTTCATCGAATGCCTCCAGGTCCCGGTCAATGGCCTTCAGGGCCTGTTCGTACTCATCCCGCGTTTGCCGCGCTTGCTCCATGGCCTGGGCGGCTTCCAGCTGCTGTTGCAGCTGCACGCCCTGTTGTTCCAGCTCAGCAAGCCGCTCCCGCAGCTCTGATTCCGTCCGCTGGCTGAAGCGGCCACTGAGGGGTGCCAGATTCAGGGTTATCCCCGGCAATTCCAGAGTGTCCGCCTGCTGCTGGGTCAGCCATTGCCTGAGTGCTTCCGGCTCCAGCTGGAAAGCATCACTGGCCAGGGTCATGGCCTCGTCGTTCAGGGCGCGATTGAGATGCGCCAATTGCTCGCTGGAAAGCGACGCTGTCAGTGACTGGTAAAGATTATCATTAAGGGTTTCCAGCTCCCGCTGGGCCGCCTGATGCTGGCGCCGGTTCTCCGCCTGGTCCCTCTCGATCGCCTTGGGGGTTCGGCTACCCGCGTTCTGCACCAGGGTGAGCTGGTGATCCCGCGCCGCCCGCGCCTCGTCATGGCGCTGTTCCAGCTCCCGTCTCTCGTGGATCAGGGCAAACCGCTCCTCCAGCTCGGATTGGCGCTGGGCGGTCTGGTTCAGCGTCTCAATCGCGTTGCGCAGCGCTTCGCTCTGGCGGGCCAGCTCGCGATTACGCTCATTCAGGGTATCCCGCTCATGCGCCAGCTCCGAGGCGCGCTTGTTAAGGGCATCGCGCTGCTGCTCAAAATGGGCCTGCCAGTGCTTGATGGCCTCATCCATGGAGGGCTTGCAGGCCACAACCTTGCCACGCAGGGTCAGGCGCTCCTGGTGCTGCTGTTCCAGCCGGTCGATCGCCTCCAGATGGTTGCAGGCAGCCTGATACTGGGCCCGGTCCCGGTTCACGCCCTCGAAGGCTTTCTCCCATTCCGTCTTGAAGTCGATGCTGGCGTCCGGAAGACGGCGATGGAAAATCTTCAGAAGGTAGTCCTTCACCTCGCCGGAGGTCAGCTTGTCCAGGCGCAGGGTGCGGGTCAGCACTTTCTGATAGATCCCCGCGTCGCGGGCATTCTCAAGCCGGAAGACGCGGAAATCCGGTGCATTCCCCCCGCCACTGCGGCGCCCCCCGTAGAGCAGGTCCGCGAATTCCGAGGCGCTGTAGCTGTGCACCAGCCGGCCCTGCTCCGCCATATGCTCCCTCAGCTGGGACTGGGCAACCAGGGTGCCGTCCGCCAGCCGGAAGTCCTCCACGTTAAGGGAGCCCGGATAGACAAAGTATTCATAGTCATGCCCAACCCCCTTGCCCACACAGCCGAGCACCATGGTGCCGGATTCCGGCAGGCTCACTTCCAGCAGGATGTAGGCGCTGTTGTCCGGGAAATAGAACCGGCGGGTCTTGTCCCAATCATGGGCGCCGAAATCCATGCGCCTCTGGTCAATGATCAGAAGGAACTGCAGCGCATTGATGAGACTCGTCTTGCCGGCATTGTTCGGCGCCACCAGCGATACGGAATCATCCAGTGGCAGTTCCGCCCGCTGATACCCCGCACTGCCAAGCAACACCAGACGCTGGAAACCGTACTGGATGCTCATGATGGGTCGTCCTCAGTGCCTTCGTCACTGGCCGCCGCCAACCAGTCCTCGCTGCGCTCCACCTGTGACGCCAACTCCTCAAAGTGTTCCAGATACCGGTGCACGGCCGGCAGCAACCGCCAGGCCCCACCGCCATCGCTGATGGCGAAGCCGTAATTCACGGCACGGTCCATGAGCTGGTTGAGTGAATCACGCGTCAGCTCTTCCGCCTCCAGGAGCGCCTGCTGTTGCTCATGAACGGCGTCCAGAAGCCGATGATCAATAACCCAGTCCTCGAAGCGCACCAACGCCTGCCCCGCGTCGGCCTGATAATCAAAGATCACCATGAACAACAGCGCCAGCTGGCGCGTCAGCCGGTTCACGCCACTGGAACTGTCCACGGTATGGAACCAGGCAAAGCCACGGGCATCCAGGCGCAGCTCGTAGCCCAGCGCCGCGAACAGCGACTGGTACGACGCCTGCTGCTGCTCAAGTTCGGCCCAGAGTGCCGGTTCCGCAGCGCGGTTGAGGTGCTTGCCGGCATTAAAGAACCGGAACAGCTCCGCGAGTCTCGGCAGACTCTCCAGATCAACAGGATTGCTCATGAGGACTCCAGCTCATGCGGGTAGTAGTGCACACGCACCTCGGTGAGGGCGGTGGCCACGGGGTCGTGATGCTGGCTGACCTGCCAGCCCGGCTCCTGGATCAGATCATGGTAGAGGCGCAGGATGACCGCATCCGGTAGCTCCGGATACTGCTCATGGAGCCAGCGCATCAGGTCCGGCACGGGCAATGACTGCGCCAGCTGGCTCCGGAGCGCCTGTTCATCCACCCAGGCCTCAATGGTGTTTTCCTCGCCACTGAGCTCCTCCGGAAAGTGCTTGTGAACCGGCTCGTAATCACGAGCCTGGGCCATGATGGTCTTGACCTCATCGCCCACCGACACCCTCTGCTGGCGCTCAACCCGCCACACCGGCAATTCCGAGTTGGCCGTCCGCCGCGCCACCGCCCGGCGGAGGCCACACTTGCGCACCTGCCCGAGCAGCGTGCTCACAGCCGCGGACAGATTGTTATGCTGGCGCGCCTCCTCGCGCAGTGGCAGGAGTGTCTCGGCGCACTTCTGGGCCACAACACGCCCCATGCGACGCAATTCCTTGGCGCGATAGCCAACCTGGCGCAGCTGCAAACGGTGGGTATAAAGCGCCCCGACCACGTTCAGCTGTTCATACGCCTGATCCAGTGCCTGCTCCGCCGCCTCCAGATAGGGATAGAAGGTCCCCTCCGGCCCCGTATCCATCATCTCGTTCATGGGCTCAACGTACTGGTCGTAAGCCTCCAGGACGGTGCGGTAACGCCGGGCCAGGGGGATGGCGGTATCCGCGGACTTGGCCTGCTCACCAATGTCCACAATGGCGTGACGGTCCTGCTCAAGCTGCTGCTCAATGCGCGTAAAAAGCTCACCCAGCCGGCCCGCCCCGGTGCGCATGGCCTCCGGATCCCCCTCGGCAATACCTTCCGTGAGCGCGTCCGTTGCGGACTTGACCGCCTCCACACGCGCCTTGAGCACGGCGGAAAGGCCCAGTTCATGCTCACGGGTGAGACCACGCACAAAGTCCAGAACCAGGGAGTTGAGCTCAAAGACCTCCGTACGGGCCGGCATGGCAAGGATGTCGGACTGACCCAGCGTCCGCAGCACCCCATCGCGCTCGGCCGCGCTCAGATCCGGATGGTGGCGGGCAATAACGGCCAGCACCTGCTCGCGGGTGAAGGTCTGGGTCTCGCGCGTGGCACGCACCAGCGATTCCACCACATCCCAGTACTTGTGGAGATTGAAAACCAGTGTTCGGGGCGCTGCCAACAGGCCGGCTCCTGGGATCTGAGACATGATTCCCAGGGATTGTACCTGAACCCGCGGCGCAGGGACGACACGGGCAGGCCAAAAGGGAATCCAGCCGCCCGGCCACCGGATTCCGATGGCTTGGATGTGGCCGGGACTCAATCAGGGCGTTAGAGTGACCCGAGACGCTCAACCCCTTTCACCATTGGTGACCGCACGATGAAACAGCTCAAGAACGAGAAGGAAATGGTCAAGAAGGCCATACAGGAAGGCATGAAATACGGTGAGAACCGGGGCGTGGTGGAGTTTGAGGCCACCGACTCGCAGGAACAGAAAGTCGAATACATCTATCGCCTGCTGGTCCACGACAACGTGATCCAGCCCCTCCCGGAGGACCAGGTTTCACAGAAGGCAATGAGGCACAAGCTTGCGATCTGGGCCTCGAAGCTCAAGTAGCGTACCAGCCAGGGAGGTGTTTTACCCTGGATGACAGGCGGTTTCAGCGGCCTGCCACAGCTGATGGCTCGGCAGGCTCAACCTGTTTGAGGCATTCAACCAGGTTCTTGGTTCGCTGGCGCTTACACAGCACCCAACCAATTCCGGCACACCTGGCTTACCTGAACTACACTGAGTCAATCCCCGTGCCCACAATGTAAAGCCAGGTCATGGCGACATAGTAGAAAGACCCCGCCAATAACGCAGCAATCATATAGATTAATGCATCTACCTTTTTACTTGATTTGAGCGAAATGGATACACAACTAATCGCGATTACGCCCAGGACCAGATGAGATAAAAACCAAACAGACTCCGGAAGGCCCAGATCCTGCCCCGCCCCACTGATTTGACGAATAATCGAGTCCGCCACGATAACCAGAGCCAGCCCTAGAATCCACACCAGATAGCCCGCGCAATGAACTCTTTTATTCATCTTAACCTAACCTTCAGTTAACCTTGGGCCTTGGAATTACAGGGCAGTAGGGCTCGAAATACGTCTTGGGAACCCGTTTTGTATGAGAAACATCCAACCCCGGATATTTTTATTCTTAAATTCAAGCAATAAATGTAGGACCCCTGTGTCCAGCGCACTTGAGTGTTCGCTCCAGAAAACTCCGCCGGTGTGCGGTAACCGAGCCGTTTCCAGGGTCGGTCATTAGACTGCTTTACTGTTACTCTGATCTGGCGATTGGAGACTCTCCGGAGGTCGGTCTCCTTCGGAAAGTACTGGCGCAGCAGCCTGTTGTTGTTTTCGTTGGTACCCCGCCGGCTGGAGCGGTACGGGTCGCATGAATAGGTGGCCGCCGAAAGCGCCTAACGAGACTGTAGGAAAAGGTTGGCCCCTTATCCGAGCCCCAGATTTGGTTATTTTGTGTACCAAAAATCGTGCGCTCTCGCAATACCTGCAGCTATTCATGCACAGTGCAAAGCCAAATTTCGCACACACGCGCTTTTCTGTCCGTCGCAGTGACTTTTCTACAGTCTCAACCAATGCGTTGATAAGCCGCGAACTCAGATCCCTTGTCGAACGTCAGCGTTTTCACACCCCCGCGGATACACCGGATCTCACACCAGACCGTGCTACTGCTGCCTCCGACCTTTCTGGCTATGGTTCGAAGACTGCACTGATGCTGCAAGCCGGCCTCAATCTGGTATTGTTGTCGGTATCCCATCGACTCTTCAGTTTGGTAGGTAAAGGCTCGGAGGGCACCGGCCACGGCCCTCTTACCTCTACCGGTTCACGCCAAAGTGCTGCAGTTATTATCTGAATTCAGGGCTGACCCTCGTCATCGCGTTCACCCTCTTGATCCCGGTCCCAGAAAGGCCGCACACTCAAACTCAAATAAACAACTTCAATAAGGAGGGTAAATCCGATGAATAGTCCTGAGATGCGTCAGCTCGCCAAGTCTTGGTCAAACGGTGACTTCCCCCATCACCTAAACCGGCTTGAAATAAATGGTATTCGGGGCTGGAAAGGTGAATCAATAACCTTTGATTTCCCCGTGTGCGCGATAGTTGGAGAGAATGGTGCCGGTAAGACATCTATACTTCAAGCTGCTGGAGTTTGTTACAAAGGGAAATCCAAAAACGAGAGTTTTTTTGCGTCTCAGTTTTTCCCAGATACCGCATGGGAGAAGATCGAAAACGCGTATATCAAAGGCGACGCTAAAAAAGGTGACACCATAGAACACATATCGGTACGAAAGCCGACTTCTTCATGGCGCGGAAACCCAAACCGCCCTGAACGCCCAGTTTACATAATCGACCTGCGTCGCACGGCTCCCATTTACGCGCTTCCCGGATACGCACAACTCGCGAACAAAAAAGTTCAGGAAAAATCTCAAACCGATCTTGGTCCAGACTTCATTTCTCGTGCGTCACACATTATAGGCCGACAGTACGCAGGCGCTAAAGTATCAACCACGAACGTGGATAGCAAAAAAAGTGTTCCTATTCTTTCAACAACAAACGAATCATACTCAGGATTCCACCAAGGTGCCGGAGAAGCGGTTATCGCGGACCTTCTTGCGCGCGATATTCCGAATTATGCATTGGTAGTAATAGACGAAGTAGAAACATCTCTCCACCCCAGAGCCCAACGCCGACTCGTGAGAGACTTAGCTCGCTTAAGCCGCGAAAAGAAGATACAGTTTATTTTCACAACACATTCTCCTTACGTCCTCGAGGAACTACCGAGTCAGGCGCGTATCTACATATCGCAGACTTCTGACGGAAAAAATGTGGATATCGGCCCAAGTCCTGAGTACGCTCTATCAGAGATGGATGAGAGTACATACCCGGAGTACGAGGTTTACGTGGAAGACAAGGAGGCGAAATCCTTAACAAGCGCAATTCTTCGTCAGCATGCACCACATGCTATGCGCCGACTTACCATAACTAGCTACGGATCTGCGCAGGTGGGGAAATCGTTGGGCCAGATGGTAAAAGGCGACAGGTTCCGAATTCCGACAACCGTTCTTCTTGACAGCGATCAGGAAGCGGCCGATGGATGCCATCTTTTGCCCGGTAAAGACGCCCCTGAGCTTGTCATCTTTTATTATTTAGAGAGCGATAACTGGAAAGAAGTTGCTTCAAGGCTAGACTGCTCGTATTCGAGGCTCTACGATGCCGCACAGCGGGAGCTAGCAACCCCCCACTACAAACAGTACATCAACAACGTTGCTGACGAGGTAATGGTTAGTGGGGATATGCTGTGGGAAATAATGTGTTCAGTTTTCGCAAAAAAACATATTTCATGGCAGGACGTCAAAGACTGGGTCGAACCTATAATAGATAATCTTGAAGAAGAAAGGTAATAACTCCCGTTCACCGCTTCGATCTTTTCAGGCGCGGACCATAATCTGGCTTTTTACCGGATTGATTGGGACCGTGCCTGATTCCCGGTCAGCAAGCATGGCATACTCAGCCCTGTCGTTGATCACGCAGGAGAGCGAGCCGTGCAGGAACAATTGTTCACCCAAGCGCTGGGACTGACCGCCCCGCCCTATGGTCAAGGTAATTGTCGCCTGATGATTACAGAGGACAACCATGCCCCATTATTCACCGGAACGTAAGGAAGCCATCCTCCAGAAGATGGCGCCACCGCGCAGCTTGACTGTGGCCGAGTTGGCCAGCCAGGAAGGCATCAGCACAGCAACCTTGTACAATTGGCGTAAAGCCGCCAGAGAGCAAGGTGCCGTTTTGCCATCGAACGCAGCAACGCCCGAGAAATGGAGTAGCGAAGAGAAGTTCCGCATTGTGCTGGAGACCGCCCCAATGACGGAGGCGGAGCTCGGTGAATATTGCCGCAAACACGGCCTGT
This sequence comes from Halomonadaceae bacterium KBTZ08, assembly GCA_048013405.1. Taxonomy (GTDB): domain Bacteria; phylum Pseudomonadota; class Gammaproteobacteria; order Pseudomonadales; family Oleiphilaceae; genus Halospina. The sequence goes on along the minus strand of CP182108.1, from coordinate 2,862,026 downwards.
ACCCGGAGCAGATCGAGACCTGGAAAGCCGCCTGTGTGGGGGCTAATGCCCAGTCTGATGAGCAGGCCAAAAGGAACCGGCAAGCGGCCACAGCCGAGAAGAAACGAGCCAAAAAACTTGAATCGGAATTGCGACGCAAGGACAAGGCGCTTGCGGAAACGGCGGCTCTGCTGACGCTGTCAAAAAAAGCCGAGGCGATCTGGGGCCCCAAAGACGAGGACGAATGACCAGCCTCCCGGATCGCCAGCAGGCCGTTGCTCTGATTGAACAGGCGCAGAGTAGCGGAGCCCGGCTGGAGAAGGCTTGTGCCTTGCTGAATCTGACTGTACGCACGTATCAGCGCTGGACGACTGACACGGGTGTCAAAGCGGATCAGAGGCCATTGGTGCCCAGTGCGGCGCCGAGCAATAAACTAACGAACCAGGAGCGCCAGGTTGTGGTATCGCTGTGCAATCAGAAAGAATATCGAAGCTGCCCGCCGGCGTTTATCGTGGCCGATCAGCTGGATCAGGGACGCTACCTGGCCTCGGAGTCAACGTTCTATCGGGTTCTGCGTGAGTACGACCAGGTCCACCCCAGAGGGCGACAGAAAGCACCTGAGAGCAAGCGCCAAGCGACCACACACAAGGCGACACAACCCAACCAACTGTGGTCGTGGGATATCTCATGGTTACCGGGCCCGGCCAGAGGCACCTGGTTCTACCTGTACCTGATGCTGGATGTGTACAGCCGCAAGATCGTTGGCCATGAGGTCTACGACAGCGAAACCGGAGAGCTGGCCAGTGAGTTCATCGAAAAGGCGTACTGGCGTGAGCATCTGGCAACGAAAGACAAACCACTGGTGCTGCACTCGGACAATGGCAGCCCCATGAAGGCGTCGACCTTCCTGGAGAAACTGTACGACTTGGGCATTACGCCTTCGAAAAGCCGCCCCAGAGTGAGCAATGACAATGCCTACTCGGAGTCGCTGTTCAAAACTCTGAAGTTCCGCCCGGGGTTCCCGACAAACGGCTTTACAGCAATCGAGCAGGCCCGGGACTGGGTGTTGGCGTTCGTGCGTTGGTACAACACTGAGCATCGCCACAGCGCGCTGAATTACGTGACACCACAGCAGCGCCATAACGGCGAAGCTGACCAGGTCCTGCTCCAGCGTCAACGGGTTATCGAGGCTGCGAAGGCTGAAAACCCGCGCCGCTGGTCTGGTGATATCCGAAACCTCAGCTTGCCGGAGTCAGTGACTCTGAATCCGGAAACGGCGGTCAATTGTTAAAGAGCTGATGACTTAAACGCGACATCTACGTTGACAGATACTGATCAACGACAGCGCTGAGTATGCCATGCTCGCTGACCGGGAATCAGGCTCGATCCCACTCAATCCGGTAAAGAGCCAAAAAGTTTCCTGGCGGCGCATCAGTAAGTCCTGTGGCTACCAGTCGTCTGACGATCCTCCAGATTTCAAGTATTCCAGAAGCTCTTGGTCCATTTTACGGAGTCCCTTTTCCAGCTGATCTACTTGATTCTTAGTGGATAGAGGGCGGGGTTCGTTGTTGTATTCGCCGTACATCCCGGTCCAGTCGTCGTAGGTGGTGCGGTATTTACCGTCCTTTATATCTACCCGCATGGTGAAACGCGCGGGGGTCTCATACATGTCCATCAGGTAGACCTTGGTCATACCTTTACCGATGATGGTCCCAGTGTCGGGGTTTGCCAACTCGATTACTTCTTTGGAGTCTACAAATACTTCTGACATCCACTCTTGGGATTGGTCAAAAATTTCCTCCTTGGAAAGGTCTACCTGGTGAACATTTTGCATTTTCATTTGTTCTGGGGTCGGTCGTGAGACACAACCAGCAATCACTAGTACGACGAGGATTAGCATTAACCGCGCGAGATTCATATATCGTTTGTCCTTCTATCGATAAGTGCAAGGTGAGGAATAAATTAGCATATTTGGGATATTAGTAGATGTCTGGTCCCGGATGATCGGTAACCTTTTTGTGAAATAATTCGGGCTGGTCAGCCTGCCACTGTTTCATCGCCTACTCTTTGAACGGCTTGTGAGCGCGTTCATTGGCCTCATCCCCCTCCTGGCGCCGAAGCTCGGCCAGCGTGGGCACCTGGCGGCGCTTGAGCATGCGCTGCAGTGCCGAGCGTGACAGCTGCGATTTCACAAACTCGCGGGCCACAACCAACAGATTATCGATGGGCAGATGCAGGAACTCGCGCGCCGCTACCAGCACCTCCTCCTGCTCCTGCCCTTAAGTCAGCGCGGTGAGCCGACTGTGGTGGCTATGAGAGCGATCATGAAGCTCATCCCGGTAGCGCCAGCGCCGGACCGTTGCGATACTGACATTGTACTGAGCAGCGAGCTCGGCGTTGCTGACCGAAGCTGGTGCCTGCTGAATCTCAGCCCGGATTCGGAGCATGATTGTGGCCTGTTGATGCAGTTTGATTTCCGTGGCGCCGCTCCTGGATGACCTGATGAACAAGTTCACGAGCTACCAGCAGAGGATAACGCTTTCTTGAGATCTGATCATCCGGTATCTGACAGCAGCTTCTCTCGATGACAACATTCGCCCTAACTGCAGAGAAAAACAAACGCTGTTGAGCTACAACGGTAAGCTTTAGCTTCGTGGACAAAATGTGGATGGCCAGAAACAACAAAGCCCGCACGAGGCGGGCTAAGTCTTTGATATTTTTGGTGCCCGGAGGCGGAATCGAACCACCGACACGAGGATTTTCAATCCACTGCTCTACCGACTGAGCTATCCGGGCCAACGGAGCGTTATTAAACCGATTTGAAGCGCCAGCGTCAAGGGCTGGTCCTCAAATCCGTTCAATCTTCTGGCGGAACGAAGCCATCAGCCTCGTCAGAGGCCTCATTGTTGAAAAACGCCTCCATCTGCTGCTGGAGGTATTCCCGCGCCTTGGGGTCCAGCATGTTGAGGTGCTTCTCGTTGATCAGGCGGGTCTGGCGGGCCTGCCACTCCTCCCACGCCTGCTTGGAGATGTTGTTGTAGATGTCCTGGCCCTTTTCGCCCGGCAGCGGCGCGAAATCCAGGCCTTCCATCTCTTGCTGGTACTTGCGGCAGAAAACGGTTCGTGCCATTGCGCGGCTCCTGGTTGTTCAGTTGCTGCGCGGGAGCCATTCAGCCCCGCATCATCTTTCGCAGCTTCTTCATGAATGTCTTTTTCTTCGGCGGATACAGGCTGGGCTCACCCTTCGGCCGGGTCTTGAAGCGCCGGTGAACCCAGAGGTACTGCTCCGGGTAACGCCGGACCATCTTCTCGATCTCGCTGTTGAGGCGGGTTGCGTTCGCCACCTCATCCTCCGAGGGGTAATCCTCGAAGATCTCGGAAAAATGCACGCTGTAAACGCCATTGCCCTCCCGGAACTGACTCAGGAACAGAACCGTTGCGCCGGTCTGGCGAGCGATCCAGGCGGGTGTTGTCAGCGTCGCCGCCTGAACCCCAAAGAAGGGCGCAAAGACGCTGTACCGGGGCCCGAAATCCTGGTCACAACCATACCAGACGATATTGCCCTCCTGGATGAATTGAATCATCTCCCGCATCTGGCGCTTGTCAAAGGCGGCACCGCTGAACTTGCGCCGGTTGCGCTCGATGACCGCATCAAACAGGGGGTTGTTGTTGGGTCGGTACATGTGGTTGAAATCGAATACGGCATCCGCAAAGGGGCCGGCAAAATCCAGTATGCTGAAGTGCCCTCCCAGCATCAGTATGCCCTTGCCGCGGCGCCGGGCCTCCTCAAGGTGCTCCTTGCCGTGCACCTCTAGCCTCTCGATGTGGGGCTTCATGTTCCCCCACCAGGCCTTGGGGCTCTCAACATAGCCCTTGGTGGTGGCGATGATGCTCTCGCGTACCAGCTTTTCCTGCTCCCGGGCCGACAGCTCCGGAAAGCACAGTGAAATGTTGGTACGAGCAATACGCCGCCGCTCCATACCCACCAGGTAACTCAACCAGCCCAGGCCACGCCCCAGCACCTGCAACACCGGCAACGGCAGGAAAGCAAGCAGTCTCAGGACCCCGATCATGAGCCATGTGGGCCAATAGCGTGGATGAAGGAAACGCCGGTAATAGTACTTGGGATGAATAGGACGCAAGACTCTGCTCTTATGCCGCCAGCTTTTGTTGTAGCCGGTCAGAATACCGCTTCGATGGCATACGGTGAAGCACATTGGGTACAATCCCGGACTCACCATTGCCCTGGTTTTACGTTCCAGCCCGCAACGGAGGACAATCCGATGACGACCTACGCCGTCTGCGCACTTTACCGGTTCGTGCGCCTGGACGATTATGAGCAGTTACGCGAACCCCTACGCCAGTTCCTGCTGGAGCACGGTATCCGCGGCACTCTGTTGTTGGCCCACGAAGGCATCAACGGCACCGTGGCCGGTTCCCACGAGGCGATTGCCGCGCTCAAGGCGCGCCTGGCCGAGGATTCGCGCTTTGATGGCATCGACTACAAGGATTCCGAAAGCGACATCCAGCCGTTCAACCGCACCAAGGTGAAGCTCAAGCGCGAGATCGTCACCATGGGCGTTGAAGGCATCGACCCGAAACAATCCGCTGGTACCTACGTGAAGCCCCATGAATGGAACCAGCTGCTGCAGGATCCGGAAGTGACCGTGATCGACACCCGTAACGAGTACGAGGTGGAGGTGGGAAGCTTCAGGAATGCCATCAACCCGAGCACCGAGGCCTTCCGCGAGTTCCCGGAATACGCCGAGAAACACCTGGACCCGCGGAAGCACCGCAAGATCGCGATGTTCTGCACCGGGGGCATCCGCTGCGAGAAGTCCACGGCCTACCTCAAGGAGCAGGGCTTTGAAGAAGTCTACCACCTGGAGGGCGGCATCCTGCGTTACTTTGAGGAGATGCCGGAGGAGCAGTCACTGTGGAACGGGGAATGCTTTGTGTTCGATGAGCGGGTGGCGGTCAACCAGAACCTGGAGCGCGGCCAGTACGATCAGTGCCATGCCTGCCGGCGCCCCATCACAGAAGACGACAAGCAGTCACCCAAGTACCAGAAGGGAATCAGCTGCCCCAAGTGCTACGACTCTTTGACCGAGGAACAGATGGCGCGCTTTGCCGAGCGTGAACGCCAGATCCGTCTGGCCAGGGAGCGGGGGGAGGCCCATGTGGGCGCTGAAGCCTCGGAAGTGATCGAACAACGCCGCCGGGCCAAGCGCGCCGACGAGGATGCCGCTAGCTGAGCGCTTTCCAGGCCCCTTCCAGGCGACCCAATGCCTCCTCCAGGTCCGGCATTGGGATGTTGAGCGGCGGCGCGAAACGCAGCACCGTGCCGCCCGCCACCAGCACCAGCACTCCCGCCTCCAGCGCTGCCGAGACAAAGGTCTTGGTGTCGTTGCTGTAAGGCTCGGCCAGCTCCGCCCCCATCAACAAGCCACGGCCCCGCACATCACGGAATAGGCCAGTTTCCTCGGCCATGGCTTCCAGCCACTCAGACAGCCGCTGCTGGCGCTTGGCCACTCCATCCAGCACCTCGTTGGTGTTGACCAGCTCCAGTACCCGGCGGGCGACGGCGCAGGCCAGCGGATTCCCGCCATAGGTGGTGCCGTGGGTGCCCACTGTGAAGCTTGCCGCAATGGCCGCCCGGGTCAGCATGGCTGAAACCGGAAACCCATTCCCCAGGGCCTTGGCGGTGGTCAGTATGTCCGGCTCCACATGGTAGTCCTGATAGGCGTAGAGCCGCCCCGTTCGACCTACCCCACACTGGACCTCATCAAAAATCAGCAACAACCCATGGTCATCACAGATCCGGCGCAGCTCACGCAGAAACCCATAATCCGCCGGGCGCACACCGCCCTCACCCTGCACCGGCTCCACCACGATGGCACAGGTCCTGTCCGAGATCTGTTCCTTAACAGAAGCCGCATCATTGAACCGGGCATGCCGGATCCCCTCCGGCCCCGGCCGGAAACCATCGAGGTACTTCGGCTGCCCACCAACCGCCACGGTGAACAGCGTCCGCCCATGGAAGCTGCCATCAAAGGCAATGATCTCATGCCGGCCATCACCGTGATGATCCCAGCTGTAACGCCGCGCCAGCTTGAACGCCGCCTCATTGGCCTCCGCGCCGGAATTCGCAAAGAACGCCCTTTCGGCAAAGGTGTGCTCACACAGATACTGCCCCAGCTTCAGCGCCGGCTCATTGGTCATCACGTTACTCACGTGCCAGATCTTCGCCGCCTGCTCCTGAAGCGCCGCCATCACGCCCGGGTGGGAATGCCCCAGCGCCGTCACCGCAATCCCTCCGGCCAGGTCGATGTACTCGTGCCCCTCCTGATCCCAGACACGGGCACCCTCCCCGTTCACCGGGATCACATCTCCGGGAGCGTAGGTAGGAACCATGACGTCATCGAAGGTGGCTCGGTTGACGGAGGAATTACTCATTCGATCAGCTCTTGTTTCAGGAAATTTGGTGCTAACGGCGTACAGCAGGGCGCTCGACGGAGGGGAGGTGGTACTGCTTACCGGGAAGCTCGGTCGCCAGGGATGGCGACCGCGCAGCGTCCATGGATGGATTCATAGCGATTCCCGGTAAGCAGTATCACCTGCCCTCCCGGCAACAGATCATCAGTCCTGATCCACGGAAGGCCAGACAATGTCCGGGCGAGGTACCCAAGGGCACTCAATAACCCGCAACCGATGCGAAGGCGCCATCACGTACTTCACCAAGAGCTTGTACGAATCCAGATCAAACGCCAGAGCCTCACGCCCCGGCTCCAGCTCATACAGCTCCGCCTCACTGTGAACCGTCGCAAGATGCGCCCAATTGTAAAGCACATGGATATCCGTTCTACCCATGGCCTCATTCTCCTCCACAACACCGATCGCCCCCTCCCAGGGCCAGGTCGTGAGCTGCAGACTGTGGAACGCAATCCGGGTACGCAGATTATACCGGGCCACATCCTCCACACCCTCGCAGGCACCATGACAACGGCCCAATCGCCGCTGGAAGCACGGCCCCGGCCCGCTCTCAAGCCCCAGCAGCCGGTTACACAGCTCATTTTTCTGGGCAATGCCCTGCAGCGCCTTCTGCGCATCCTTCTTGGACCGGAACAGACCGTGATACTGCCCCAGGTTCGAAGGCTCAATCCGCCAGCTCAGCTCCGCACCGAGATACCCCACGTCGGTTTCCACCAGCGCGATGCTCACCAACCGCTTGGCCGCCCGCGAACGCCGGTTGTACAGCGGCTTGAGCGTCTTGATCTGGTGCAGTTCCAGCAGCAGCGCTCCCAGCTCGCCCGCCGTCTCGGTCCAGTCCACCCGCCGCATGCTCTGGGAAAGCTGCACACCCCGGCTGCTGTTGTGATCCCCGGAAAAATGCGAAGCCACACGCTGGCGAATATGGGTACTCTTGCCCACGTACAACAGGACATCATTCTCGCCATAGAAACGGTATACACCCGGTGTATCGGGCAGCTCGTCCAGAATATCCGGCGAGAGATGGGAGGGAACGCTGGGGCGCTTCAACAGTGACTGAACGGCCTGCTCAACCGGGTCCACCCCATGCTCGGACCGAACGCACTCAAAGAACTGGAACATGGACTCAACATCGCCCATGGCACGATGGCGCGGCCCCGGCTCAAGCCCATGGCGCTCAATCAGGGCATCCATATTGTGGCGCCGGTGTTGCGGGTAAAGCTGGCGGGAAAGTTTGACCGTACACAGCACCGGTGCCGCAAACGCCTTGCCCAGCCGCCGGAATTCCGCCTTGATGAAGCCGTAATCAAAGCGGGCATTATGCGCCACGAACACCGCCTCCCCCACCTTCTCGCGGAAGGTCTCGGCAACCGCCTCAAAGCGCGGCGCATCGGCGACCATGGCATTGGTAATGCCCGTTAACGACTCGATGTAGGGCGGGATGGTCTGCTCCGGGTTCACCAGCGTCTGCCAGTCCTCCAGGACCACGCCATCCTCCCACAAGCGCAACCCCACCTCGGTAATGCGATCCCCCGAGGCGCTTCCACCCGTCGTTTCAAGATCAATAAAGGCGAGTTTCATTCAAGCCCCACCAGAAGCCGCGTGACATTCAGTGATACGCACCTTCGCCGCAACCGGTTTGAACGCCATACCACCTTCCACGGTCATCATTCCGCTTGGTCGGTGGTGGCTTGCACCTGCTGTTGTCGGGCCTTTTGTTTGAGTAACGCTGGTGCCAATCAACAGCCATACCTATTGGGAAACAGGGGTATTCCCTTCCATAACCGACTCCCTCCTTGAAGTGTGTATTCAGCGATCATAGGTAACGTGTAGTCTACCCTGATAAGGTCAGCAATACGCGGCGACCCATCGCGGTGCAAGGCCCCCGGACCATAACGGGAACCGCATAACCTTATCCATAAAACCCATTTTGATAAAAAAGCCGCTGTATATATCCTGACGGCCATCGACCCAACCCCACAAGGAGGAGATTCCATGAGTCTCAGAATCGGACAGACAGCACCGGATTTCACGGCCCAGACCACCGAAGGCACGATCAACTTCCACGAGTGGATCGGCGACAACTGGGCCATCATGTTCTCGCACCCCAAAGACTTCACGCCGGTATGCACCACCGAGCTGGGCTACATGGCCAAGCTGAAGCCGGAATTCGACAAGCGCAATAGCAAGATCATCGGCCTGTCCGTTGACCCCGTGGACAACCACGACAGCTGGGCCAAGGACATTGAGGAAACCCAGGGCACAGCGCCCAACTACCCGATGATCGGCGACACCGACCTGAACGTAGCGCAGAAGTACGACATGCTGCCCGCGGATGAAGAAGCGGAAGCCGAAGGCCGTACACCGGCCGACAACGCCACCGTGCGCTCTGTGTTCATCATCGGGCCGGACAAGAAGATCAAGGCCATGCTCACCTACCCCATGACCTCCGGCCGCAACTTTGATGAAGTGCTGCGCCTGCTGGACTCCTGCCAGCTGACCGCCAAGGAAACCGTTGCCACACCGGTGAACTGGCAGGACGGCGACGACGTCATCATCCCGCCGACCGTCAGCGACGACGAAGCGCAGAAGAAGTACCCGGAAGGCTACACCACGCACAAGCCCTACCTGCGTACCGTCAAGCAGCCGAAGTAACCACTCCGGCGGCACGACACAAAAACCCGGCTTGCGAGCCGGGTTTTTTTATTGCCTACCAATAGGTCTATCGATCACTGAATCCAGGGAAAGCGTCTGAAAAGGAGGGTGTGGTGGTGCTCTCCGGGAGCTATGAACGACTACTCCGCAGCCAACGCCTCATGGAACATCGCCGGCGTCCGCTCCGCCTCGACGATTCCCGCACGCACCAGGAAATCCCCGAAGTACTCGCCGGACTCCCGCTCAGCCGCATACCGCTCCAGCATCGGATCCAGGATCCCCAGAATGGTCTCCTCATCAATGTTCTCACGGTACAGCCGGTTCATGCGCTCACCCTTATGGTCCGCGCCCAGGTACAGGTTGTACTTGCCCAGGGCCTTACCGGTGAGACCGATTTCACCCAGATAGGGCCGTGCGCAGCCATTGGGGCAGCCGGTCACTCGCACGTTGACCGCCTGGTCCGAGAGGCGATGCTTGGCCATGAGCGCATCCAGCTTATCCACCAGCGTCGGCAGATAGCGCTCGGACTCCGCCATGGCCAGCGCACAGGTCGGGAAGGCCACGCAGGACATGGCATTGCGGGCCAATGGCGTTGCCTTCGTGCCGTCACGCAGCCCGTACTGGTCCACCAGCGCCTGAATGCGGTCCTTCTGGTCCGGCGTCACATTGGCAATCACCAGGTTCTGGTTGCAAGTCACCCGGAACTCGCCCGTGTGCACCCTGGCAATCTCACGCAGGCCAGTGCGCAGCGGGTACCCGTCCCAGTCCGCGATCCGGCCGCTGTCGATATGCACGGTCAGATGACTGTTGCCGTCTTCGCCTTCAACCCAGCCAAAGCGGTCGCCGTTATGCTCGAACTCATAGGGGCGCGCTTCCTCCATCGGTTGACCGTGGTACTCAGTGAACTTCTCGCGGAGCCAATCCAGCCCATGGTCATCAATGGTGTACTTGAAGCGCGCGTGGGACCGGTTGGTGCGCATGCCGTGATCACGCTGGATAGCGGTGATCGCCACGCAGGCGTCCGCCGCCTGATCCGCGGGCACAAAACCCGCCACGCTGCCAAGACGCGGGTAGGTTTCCGGTTCCCCGTAAGTGGTGCCCATGCCGCCACCAACGGCGATGTTGAAGCCACGCAGCTCACCGCCCTCAACGATGGCGATCAAGCCAATGTCGTTGGCGAACACGTCCGCGTCGTTCTCCGGCGGCACCGCCAGCGCGATCTTGAACTTACGCGGCAGGTAGTAGTAGCTGTAGAAGGGCTCTTCCTCTTCGCTCACGCGATGAACGCACTCCTCGCCCAGCCAGATTTCGGCGTAGGCACCGGAGCGCCACATCAGCCGCTCGCTGATCTCGGTGGACAGGCGATGGATCTCCGCGTGCAGCTGTGACTCGTGCGGGTTCACGTTGGAGACCACGTTCCGGTTCACATCGCCGCAGGCGCCCTTGGAGTCGATGCCCAGGGCGTTCACCCGCTGCATGAGCGTGCGCATCTTGTCCTTGAACACGCCGTGGAACTGGAACGTCTGGCGCGTGGTCAGCCTCAGCGTGTGGTTGGCGCACTCATCGGCCACCTCATCCAGGCCCAGCCACTGGGTTGGGGTGAGCACACCGCCGGGCAGGCGCAGGCGCACCATGTGCATGTACAGCGGTTCCAGCTTCTGCTTGCGGCGCTCGTCGCGCACGTCGCGGTCGTCCTGCTGGTAGCTGCCGTGGAACTTGGTCAGCTTGGTGTCCGCTTCTGCGATGGCCCCCGTGGCCTCATCCGCCAGGCTCTCCTCAATGGTGCCCCGCAGGTAGCGGCTTTCGCGCTTGATGATCTCGGCTTCTGGGAGTTTATCGGCCATCAGTACACATCCCGTTGGTAACGTTTCTCGCGGGCAAGATCCCGCAGGTATTCGGTGGCCTCATCACGGCTCTTGTTGCCCTCGTGGGCAATCATGTCGATCAGGGCCTCGTTCACATCCGGCGCCATGGCGTCGGCATCCCCACACACATAGATGTAGGCGCCATCCTGGAGCCAGCTCCAGAGCTCAGTGGCGCAGTCCCGGATCCGGTCCTGCACATAGACCTTTTCCGCCTGATCCCGGGAGAAGGCGACGGTAATGTGCTCCAGCAGCCCCTGCCGGCGCCAGGCCAGCCATTCGCTCTGGTAAAGGAAGTCAGCGCGGAAGTGCTGCTCCCCAAAGAACAGCCAGTTGCGGCCATTCGCACCGCGTTCTTCACGTTCCTGCAGGAAAGCCCGGAAGGGCGCCACGCCAGTCCCCGGCCCAATCATAATAATGGGCGCGTCATCATCGTCCGGCAACTTGAAGTTCTTGTTGGGATCGATGTAGACCGGCACGGTGGCATCGTCTTCCAGCCGGTCCGCCAACCAGGTGGACGCCACCCCTTCGCGTTCCCGGTTGTGCGACTCATAGCGCACCGACGCCACTGTCATGTGGACCTCATCCTCGACCGCTGCCTGGCTCGAGGCTATTGAATAGAGCCGCGGCGGCAGCTTGCGCAGCATGCCCGTGAGGGTATCGCCGCCCACGCCTGCCACCGGCCAGGCCTCGATCAGATCCAGAAGATCCCGGCCACGCATCCACTCGTTCAGTGCCGATGCATCATCGACCAGTTTCTGCAGCTCCGGATCCCCACTGTAAGCGGCCCACTGCTCCATCAGCGGCTTGGTCAGCACCGTGATCTCACGATAATGCTGCAGGGCCTTGGAAAGGCTCGTCTGGGTCTCGCCAAGGGAGACCGTCTCTTCCGGGTCCAGCCCCAGTTTCTCGATAATGGCAGCCACCAGCGACGGATTGTTCTGAGGGTAGATCCCTACCGCATCGCCAGGCCTGTAGGTCAGCCCGGAATCCTCCAGGGACAGCTCGATATGGCGTGTCTCTTTGTTGGAACCGCGACCATTGAGTACCAGGTTTTCGAGCACCGGTGCCGGGAAGGGGTTCTTGCGGTCGTACTGGGACTTGCCGGGGGCGCCCGCCGTGCCCTGGCCGCTGCCAGCGGAAACGCCAGCTCCGGCCTTAGCCTCGATGGCATCCAGCATGGCCGCCACCCAGGCCTCCGCCGGGTCGTCGTAATCAACGTCGCAATCCACCCGCTCCACCAGCTGGGTAGCGCCCAGCTCCGCAAAGCGGGCATCAAAATCCTTGCCCGTCTGGCAGAAGTGCTCATAGCTGGTATCACCCAGTGCCAGCACACCGTAATGCACGCCCTTAAGGCCCGGGGCCTTGCGGCTGTGGAGGAATTCATGGAAATCCAGGGCGCCGTCCGGCGGATCCCCTTCGCCATGGGTGGAGGCAAGCACGGCCACGAAGGTCTCGCTTTTGAGCTGACGGGCCTTGTAGTCCGCCATATCCACCACCGTGGCCTTGATGCCTCGGGCGCTGGCCTGCTCGCCGAGCATCTCAGCCACACCCTCGGCGTTGCCGGTCTGGGAGCCGTAGAGCACCGTCAGGGACGGGGCTTCAGCGCTGGGCGCCGCTGCGCCGCCAGCAGAGGGCTGCCCGACCTGAGCCGCGCGCCAGCCGGCGAGATAGCCGGCAAGCCAGTCCACCTGGTGGCCTTCCAGCGCGCCGAGTACCTCGTTGAGCTGGCGGGCCTGTTCATCCGTCAGGGGTGAGTTGCTTGATGATAGTGTCATCAGGAATAGGCACCTGTTTTCCAATAGCACGATTGACTAAAAGGATAACAGGCGGAAGTTATCGCTTTAACCCATTTACGGCCTACTTATTATGGGTTTTACCGATAACGGATAATGGCTTACCGGGTGAGCATCAAAAACCCCGGCCGCAGCCGGGGTTTGGCGTCATACAGCGGATGGCTCAGTTGTTCAGGTATGCCCAGTCAAAGTACTCGTGCAGGCTCTCGACCAGCGACTGCTCATACGCATGGGTCAGCTCAAACAAAAGACGGCTGCCGGTTGCTCGTTTCATGGGTCACCTCCTCCGATGCTGTTAAGGGCGAGACCGGGAAGCGCACCCTGTTCTACCCCCGCGACGAATGCGCTCCCGGCCTCGTGCCCGGTAAGGAGCATATTGCATGCCACCCTTAGACAGCCCCCACAACCCATTGTTTATAGAGACCATTCCAGATTTACCCGAGCTCAGCTCGGGAGCAGGCCTGCACTTCCCTTGCGCACCCATCGTCTCGACTGCCCCGGGACGGGGCGGCGGCTGCCTTCACTGGATATCCGCCCCGACCCGGACAATTTTCATCGTGTTCGTGCCACCCTGGGCATTCACATAGTCCCCCTTGGTGATCACAACCCGGTCACCCTCTTCCACCACGCCCCGACGCACCAACTCCGAGACCGCCAATGCGTTCGTCTGCTCATTGGGAATCTCAAGGGTATCAAAGGGCACCGTCTGGACGCCGCGCAACAGGACCACACGATGCTGGGTAGCATGATGTCTGGAAAAAGCGAAGATGGGCAGGCTTGATTTGATCCGGGACATCAACCGGGGCGTTGCCCCGGACTCCGTCATACAGATGATCGCCGTAACGCCTTCAAGATGATTGGCCGCGTACATGGCGGATAACGCAACGGCCTCGTCCACGTGCTCCATGGCTTCATGGATACGATGCTGTGACTGGCGCATGGAGGGGTGCTTCTCGGCGCCCAGGCAGATGCGGACCATCGACTCCACCGCCTCTACGGGATAGTCACCCACCGCGGTTTCAGCAGACAGCATGACGGCATCCGTGTAGTCCATGACCGCGTTGGCCACGTCGGAAACTTCCGCACGCGTCGGCATGGGACTGGTGATCATGGACTCCATCATCTGGGTGGCGGTAATAACACTGCGGTTCAGCACCCGGGCACGATGGATAATGTGCTTCTGGACACCGACCAGCTCGGCATCACCGATTTCCACCGCGAGATCGCCCCTCGCCACCATGACCACATCGGATGCCTCGATGACCCCATCGAGCGCCGCCTCGTTATGGGCCAGTTCGGCGCGCTCAATCTTGGCAACCAGGCCAGCCTCGGAGCCCGCTTCTTTCAAAAGCCGGCGCGCCGTGTGCAGATCCTCGGCACTGCGCACGAAGGACACCGCCACATAGTCAGCCCCCAGACGGGCGGCCGTCACAATATCCTCCTTGTCCTTATCCGTAAGCGCATTGGCGGACAGTCCCCCGCCCCGCTTGTTCAGTCCCTTGTTATCGGAAAGAACGCCGCCGACCAGAACCCGGGAGGTGATGCTGCTATCGCCAACCGCGACCACCTCCATTTCAATCGCCCCATCATCCAGAACCAGCACATCCCCGGGCGCTACATCATCAACCAGCTGTTCGTAGTCGATGCCCACCTGGTGGCTGGTACCGGCGTCCTTGGGCATGGCCGCATCCAGCACGAATTCCTGGCCCGCTGTCAGGGTGACCTTGTTCTCCCTGAATCCGGAAATCCGCAGCTTTGGGCCCTGAAGATCCGCCAGCAGGGCGACGAAGCGCCCCTGGGCAGAAGCCGCCTCCCGCACCCGCCCGGCCCGGTCGATATGCTCCTGGGCACTGCCATGGGAAAAGTTGAGCCGAGTCACATCGACCCCCGCCCCTATAATCGCGGCCAGCGATTCGGCCGAGTCCGTGGAGGGGCCGAGTGTTGAGACTATCTTGGTGCGCCTGAGCATTGAGCTGGTCCTATCGTTACTGGCTTGCCTTCATCAGGGCAACGGCGTTGTCGAGCATCCGCGTCGAAAAGCCCCATTCATTGTCGTACCACGCCATTACCTTAACGTGCCTGCCAATGACACGGGTATGGTTGGCATCAAACACACTGGAAAGAACGCTGTGATTGAAATCGACACTTACCAGTTTCTCATCATTGAACCCGAGCACCGAACTGTTGGCGGCAGCCTGGCGAAGGATCTCATTGACCTCTTCCGTTGTGGTCTCACGCTTGCCAATGAGCCCCAGGTCCACCAGTGACACATTGATGGTCGGAACCCGGACCGCGAGGCCGTCAAGCTTGCCTGCCAGAGACGGAATGACTTTGCCAATGGAAGCTGCCGCCCCCGTTTGCGTTGGTATCATGGAATGGGTAGCGGACCTGGCCCGGTAGATATCCTTGTGATAGACATCACTCAGGTTCTGGTCGTTGGTATAGGAATGCACCGTGGTCATGAGCCCACTTTCAATACCAATGGCATTTTCCAATGCCTCAACAACGGGCGCGAGACAGTTGGTTGTGCAGGAGGCGTTTGAAATAACCTCGTGGCTGGCATCCAGCACATGGTCATTGACGCCATGGACCACGGTCGCGTCCGGGTCCGGCGAAGGCGCCGAGATCACCACCTTTCGGGCCCCGGCACGGAGATGGGCAGCAGCCTGCTCACGCTTGGTGAACAGCCCGGTACACTCGAGCACCACATCCACGTGGTACGTCTGCCAGGGCAACGCGTCGGGATCCTTAAGGGCACTCACGGCAATGCGGTCCCCATTGACGGTAATGGATTCCGCATCATGGTTGACAACGCCCTCGAAACGGCCATGCACCGTGTCGTACTTGAGAAGGTGGGCGTTGGTTTCAGCATCGCCAAGGTCATTGATCGCGACAACCTGGACCTGATCCCGATACCCATTTTCATACAGTGAGCGCAGCACGTTACGGCCGATGCGACCAAAGCCGTTGATTGCGATACGGATACTCATTGTTCAACTCCTATTCCGGTTACTGGCTGACCTTCCGCCGTCTCTCGCGCCGCATCCCGCGCCAGGTCTGCAGAGCCACCGGGACAACACCCCTTGATGGCGCGCGTTGACGATGCATCGATTTTCGCTAAAACAACGGTAGACCCTACTCGCCAGTTCGTCAACGAAAACCGAAAAATTGTGAACATCAGCCAATAAAAACCAAAAATCAGATACCTAAGAACCTAAAGCTCCTTATAAGGGGCCAAAGCCACCAAACATCCCGAGCGTTTTCGATCACAAAACTTTCCTTTCCCGCAAACAGAGACTACTATTTTCAAATGCGAACTGACACTCTCCCCAAGACAGGGTTATTCCTGCTCAGTTCGTTGTTGAAAATGCCGGTTAATGCCCTTTCCGACCCTGGCAAAGGCGGACGGCTCGGCAGGATTAAGCACAAACAACAACAGGAAAGCATCATGATCGAACCGAAAAACCCAACGCATACACGCACAAACCGCTCATTTCGCAAGACATCCCTGGCCGCAGCGCTTTCGCTGATGGCGGGAGGCATGGCCTCACCCGCAATGGCCGGGCTGTCCTACGAAACCGAGGATGGATGGACGCTCGGAGCCAGTGGCTATATCCCAGTATTCCTTGTTGCCGAGGATGAAGAGGGTGGAGACAGGAATGTGGGGGTGGGATCCGGCTTCAATCCGGCAAGCCTTAACCTTACGTTCTCTGCGCCAACACAGAACGGCCTGGATGTTTCCGGACACCTTCAGCTCAACAATCACATGGGGATCGGCGGCAACAACACCAACGGGTTTGGCAGCCGTATTGCCAAGATCAACGTAGCGGGTGACTTCGGTACCGTCAGCATCGGTCAGGGCTTCGGCCTGGTGGGCACTCCGGCTATCGGCGACAAAGGCAGCGCATTGGGTGTCGGAATCATGCCCACCCAGGGGGTCGACTCCCTTGCCACGAACGGCCGTATCGGCGTCGGTTACAAGTATGCGGATTTCCGGCCCCGGGTCGCCTATTTCTCGCCGCGCAGTGGCGGCTTTCAACTCGCTGTCGCGGCGATTGATCCGGATAGCGGAACCGCTGCCGCCGGTACCGCAAGCACCAGGGAGAGCCCCCGCATCGAGTACCGAGCGGACTATGCTGGCAACAACTTCAGCCTCTGGACCAGCGGCGGCTTCCAGAACGCCGATGACATAGGCGGCGCGGGCGATGACAGCACGACCATGTCGACCGTCGACCTCGGGGGCTCACTCAGTGCTGGCAATTTCAATGCTCGTGCCAACTACTCCATCAGTGAGAATACAAGCGCGGTCATCTTCACGACCGCCCAGGATGAGGAGTACCAGCAGTGGTACGTTGAGGGCAGTTTTGAGGCCGGCATCCATACCGTCGGTGCCAGTTATGGTGAGGGCGAGGAAGACAGTGCCAGCGGTGCTAACGAGCTGACAATGGTATTCTCCCGTCACCGCGTTACTGACCAGTTAACCTTCATGGTTGAACTGCAGGATTACGTTGGCGAAGGTGGCGGCGCCCTCATGCCTCAGCGGGAGTACACAGCGTTGATCCTGGGGTCGCAGTTTAATTTCTGAACGGCCCGCCTTATCTTTCCCTGTAGAACCCGCGGTCGAGGTCGCGGGTTCTACAGGAAGATGATGGCTGCAAAGCGTTCAGCGACCATACGCCCGCGATGGGTTGTTCAAGCGCTACGGTGAGGCACCGTAACGCCTTCCATCACCTCACTCTGGTGCTCGCCCAGGTAGCGTTCAAGACTGGCAACGTCCTGCCTGGAGGCATACAGGCCCTGCTTGGTGCGACGCCAGAGAATGTCCTCTGACGTCAGTGCCCACTCCTGGTCAACCAGGTAATCCACCTCGGCAGCATAGAGGTTACCAGCAAACCTGGCGCCCAGATCATCCATCCGCTTACAGCCGCGCAACACCTTATAGGAGAAGGTACCGTAGGTTCGAACGAAACGCCTGATCAGAGTCTCCTTGAGCCACGGAAAGTCGCGCCTGAGCTGGCGCTCAAGCGTCTCGTGATCCGTGAAGTCCCCACCCGGCAAAGGGGCTGTCCGGGTCCAGGCACCACCCGCCTCCGGGAAGAACTGGCACAGCTTGTTGGTCGCCGCCTCCGCGAGCTTTCTATAGGTCGTAAGCTTGCCCCCAAAAACCGAGATCAAAGGCGCCCGGTCCTCCTCCTGGCTCACCTCAAAGCTGTAATCCCTGGAAGCTTTTTTCGCATCGCCCTCTTCATCGTCCATCAGCGGGCGCACGCCGGAGTACGACCACACAACGTCGTCGGCACTCAGCTGGTGCTTGAAGTGGTCGTTAACAATCGCCAGGAGATACTCGGTTTCTTCCTCCGAGATCGTGGCTCGCCTGGGATCGCCCTCAAACTCAACATCCGTGGTCCCCACCAGCGAGAATTCATCCTCGTAAGGAATCACAAACACGATACGGTCATCTTCATTCTGAAGGATGTACGCCTCGTCCTCCCTGTTGAGTCGAGGAACCACAATGTGGCTGCCCTTCACCATACGGATGGTTTTCGGAGCGGACATCCCCAGGGCATCCCCGAAAAGATTGCTCACCCATGGTCCCGCCGCATTGATGATCGCCTTGGCTGAGACCTCCCGATCCGTATCGCGCTGCAGGTCACGCAGTGTAACCCGCCATTCATCCTGGCCACGCTCCGCGTTCACGCACTTGGTCCGGGTCAGCACGCTGGCCCCGCATTCTTCCGCCTTCTTGGCCGCCAGCACCACCAACCGGGCATCATCAGCCCAGCCATCGGAATACTCAAAGCCCTTCTCAATATCCGGTTTCAAAGGGTCCGAGCTTTCGAACCTGATGGAACGGGAACCCGGCAGCATTTCCCGCTTGGCGAGATGGTCGTAGAGAAACAGCCCGGCACGGATCATCCAGGCAGGCCGCAGGTGGGAACGGTGCGGCAAACGGAAACGCAACGGCCACATGATATGGGGCGCATTGCGCAACAGGGATTCGCGCTCTCCCAATGCTTCGCGCACGAGCCGGAATTCATAATGCTCAAGATACCGGAGGCCACCGTGGATCAGCTTGCTGCTGCTTGACGAGGTTGCAGACGCGAGGTCATCCATCTCACAAAGCAGGACCTTCAGGCCCCGACCCGCTGCATCCATGGCGATACCAGCGCCATTAACGCCGCCCCCCACGACAACAACATCGAAGCTTTCGTGGTCTGCGTTCATTATTGACTGCCTCCTGACGTAATTCGAAAGGATCCTCGGGCCTCACGGTCACGCTCCAGTCCCGGGATCGGATCACGGTCAGTATGCGAAAGCACCCGGTATTCGTAAAGGAAAATTAAGAAAAAATCCGAAAACGATGAAGCGAAAGCAGGTCCAGTAATGAAGCAGACCGAAAACTGGCGGGTTACACGATACGCAGGTCTACGTGGTGCTCGGTCAGAAGCTGGCGGATCTCAACAGGGGGTTCGTTGTCCGTAAACAGGTAGTCAGCCTGGGTAATGTTGCCAAGCCGGACCATCGCTTTTCGACCGAACTTCGACTGGTCCGCCGCCAACAGTACCTGCGCCGAGTTGGCAATGATCGACTGGGCGACACGCACTTCCCGGTAGTCGAAATCGAGCAGTGAGCCATCGCTGTGGATACCACTGATGCCGATGATTCCAAAATCCATCTTGAACTGGTTGATGAAATCCCGGGTGGCCTCCCCAACGATCCCGCCGTCGCGATTCCGGACCTCTCCCCCGGCGATAATGACGTGACAGTCCTCTTTCGCCGACAGGATAGAGGCAACATGGAGATTGTTGGTGACAACCTGGAGGTTGTTCCGCTTCAGCAGCGCCTTTGCAATGGTTTCGGTGGTGGTCCCGATGTTGATGAACATGGAGGCATTGTCGGGAATCAGCTCGACAATCGCCTCGGCCATACGCTCCTTGGCCTCCAGGTCCATGATCTTGCGGGTCTGATAGGACGTGTTGACCGTGCTTGAATCAATGCCCGCACCCCCGTGATGGCGCCGCAGTGTCTTCTTTTTTGCCAGTTCATTGAGATCCCTGCGGATTGTCTGCGGCGTCACATTGAACTGCTCCACAAGCTGCTCGGTGGTCACAAATCCATTCTTCTGGATCAGTTCCATGATCAGGTCCTGCCGGCGACGCTGTGCCATTGAAGCCACCTCTAGTCATATCTCGCATTCAGTCGACCGATAAAAACTCTAACGATCCGTTTTCACTCGCAACAGTCTAGCGGCTCTAAGCTTCAATTTCAGCAGCTTGGCGCCTTGCGCCCAACCAAATGTGCGCTACCGAAAAGGTTCTGGACTTTTACGTTCATAAACGCAAAAATGAACCAAAACAAGAAAGCGGAGTCTGTGCCATATGAGCCAGTACCTACTCTCCATAGACCAGGGCACCACCAGTTCCCGGGCCATCCTCTTCAACCTTCAGGGCAATATCCTGGCAACGCGCCAACAGGAGTTCGACCAGCATTTTCCCAGCAGCGGCTGGGTCGAACACGACCCCGAGGACATCTGGAAATCGGTTCAGAACACCGTCAACGAGGTCGTTGAGGAAGAAGCGACCCCGGCCAGTGACGTGGTGGCCGCAGGCATAACGAACCAGCGGGAAACCACCGTTATATGGGACCGGGCAACTGGCGAGCCGGTGTATAACGCCATTGTCTGGCAGGACCGCAGAACCGCCTCCTACTGTGAATCGTTAAAAGCTGAGGGACTGGAGCCATGGGTGGCAAGCAAGACCGGCCTCCTGCTCGACCCCTACTTCTCGGCGGCCAAGATTGTCTGGATACTCGATAACGTGAGCGGTGCCAGGGAAAAGGCGGAACGCGGCGAACTGGCATTCGGCACGGTTGACAGCTTCCTGCTTTGGCGCCTGACCGGTGGGCGTGAGCATCGTACCGATGCCACCAACGCGAGCAGAACCCTGCTCTTCAACATCCATACCCAGGAGTGGGACCCCGAACTGCTGGAGCTCTTCAACATACCAGCATCGCTTTTGCCGCAGGTTATGGATTCCGCCGATGATTTTGGCGTGATCTCCGAGGCCGAAGCGGTCAAGGGGACCCCTGTCCTGGGCGCCGTGGGTGACCAACAGGCTGCGATGGTGGGCCAGACCTGCTTTCAAGCCGGCATGGCCAAGAGCACCTATGGCACGGGCTGCTTTCTCATGCTCAATACCGGATCCAAGGCTCTGCTCTCCGAGCACCGCCTACTGACCACCGTGGCCTACCGCTTGAACGGCAAGCCAACCTATGCGCTTGAGGGCAGTATCTTTATCGCCGGTGCCACCATCCAATGGTTGCGGGACGGGCTGAGGTTGATCCGGGATGCCTGCGAGACAGAACCTTTGGCCGAAGGCACACCGGTTGATCATGGTGTTTACCTGGTACCGGCTTTCACGGGTCTCGGCGCCCCCCACTGGGACCCGAACGCCCGGGGCGCGATTCTGGGCCTTACCCGTGATACCGGTATCAAGGAAATCGTAACCGCAGGATTGCAGTCCGTGTGTTACCAGACCAAAGACTTGCAGAAAACGATGGAGAAAGACGGTATACGCCCTGTCACCCTGCGGGTTGATGGCGGAATGGTGGTCAACAACTGGGTGCTGCAGTTTCTGGCTGACATTCTTGGCGCGCGCGTTGACCGCCCTTCCCTCATAGAAACCACGGCACTGGGTGCGGCTTACCTGGCAGGCCTTCAAGCGGGCGTTTACAGTTCGCTCGAAGAACTGACCGATTTATGGCATTGCGATCGCACCTTCGAGCCTGTCATGACCAAGGAAAAGCGCGACCACCTCTATGCCGGCTGGCTCCGCGCCATCAATAAACTCTGACGCTTACGGACCTAGCGCACCCCCAACTCCCGTAACCGTTTATACAGCGTATTCCGGCTGATCCCCAGCTCTCTGGCAGTCCGGGATACGTTGCCTTTAGACCTCTGATAAAGGTCCAGTATTCTACCGGTACCGTCCATACCCCATTCCTTGCGGCCCCAATCCAGCCCCGCCTCGTCAGCAGCGGTCTCCCTGGCCGCCTCATGCGCCATCCCTGCCGGCGATGGATCGTTCTGCGCCTGCTGTTCCAGCCCAGCCAGAAACTCCGTGGGCAGATGCCAGCCCCGTACATCGTCACCGTCAGCAATGGCAATGGCAACTTTCAGGACATTGACCAATTGCCGGATATTCCCCGGCCAGGGATGATGCTCCAGAGTCGCAAGCACCTCAGGGCATAGGGTCATCGCCTGCCCTGGCTCACGGTACTGCCAGTAGAGCCGCTGGATCAGTTCCCGCTTATCCATGCGCTTGCGCAACGCTGGCAGCTCAACATTCAACCCATTAACACGGTAATAGAGATCCGCCCTGAACCGCCCCGCCTCAATCTGGGAGGCCAGGTTCCTGTTGCTCGCTGTCACCAACAGCAGGTCCACCGGCACGTTATAGGTAGCCCCCACCGGTGTAACCTCCCGCTCCTGCAGCACGCGAAGCAACCGTGACTGGGCGGAAACCGGCATTTCTCCGATTTCGTCCAGAAAGAGGATCCCCTTATCCGCCTTGCGGATGAAGCCCAGGGCCCCTTGGGAGCGTGCCCCCGTAAAAGCCCCCGACTCATACCCAAACAGCTCCGACTCCACCAACTCGGGCGGGATGGCCGCGCAGTTCACGGAAATGAGCGGCTGGTCCCGGCGATGACTGGCGTGATGCAGGGCTTTCACCATGACCTCCTTGCCGACACCGGTCTCGCCACCGATCAGAACCGGCACACCCCGCTCCAGAACCTTGGAAGCCTGATCGAAGCTCCGGCGGACGGCCGGGTCCCCATACTCAAGCCGCAGCTCACCCTCGTTGTCAGCCAGCTGCCGGGGCTGCCCCCCCCCACTGGCGACCGCTTCCGTATCCACTGGGCTGGAGCCGGGGCGCTTGATCCGCGCACTCAACCGCACCCTGCTCCGGGTAACCAGCTGTATGGGAACATCAGCGGGTTGCCCAAGAATCCCGTCGCAGCTGCTGGTGAAAAGCGCATCCAGGGCCACCTGAAACGTCTGGACACCAAGCAGCTGATCGGCCCGCTGATTACTGGAGATAACCCGCCCGGTCTCATCGCACACCAGAAGGCCGGACCAGGGGCTATCGAAGTTATCCGCTGTCGTATTCAACGTGATCAGGAAACAGACGCCCTCGAATTGCCGGCGGATCAAACGGTTTTCAACAGACTGGGAAAGCAGCCTGACCGCCCCCAGCGTGTGAGCCTCCGGGAGATAGGCATCGCTGAAAACACTCAGAACGCCAGCCAACGCCTTATTGGCGTCGAAAATCGGGGCGGCAGAGCCAACCAGGCGGCGGTTGGCTTTGAGGAAATGCTCGGTCCGCTGGACCTGGATGGGGGCGGAAGTATCAACAGCGGTACCAATTGAGTTGGTCCCGGTTACCCGCTCCTGCCAGTTGGTACCACGCTGGAAGCGGGGCTTAAGCTTCCTGTCAGCCATCCGCCCGCTGCCCCAGGATCCCAGGACAGTGGCATTGCGGTCCGCCAGAACCACCAGGCAACGACTGCTTGAGAACACCTCGCTCTGATTGGGGAGAACCTCCATTTCCGTCACCGCCATGAGCTCGGTCTCCGAGCGCTCTGGCTGTACCAGGAACGCGGCATCAGAAGCGTGTGGCTCTTGTTCCTGGTCAAGGCCATAATCCAAACACCGCTCCCAGGAGTCCAGGATCTCGCGTCGGAACCCCGCTGATTCCTCCTTGTCCATGCCACCAGCTGCCTCTGTTCGTTTGTTGTTCTTGTCACGTCATTCGTACTGAACGGTTCAATCATCCGTTCAATACCTGTTCAGGTCAATGTTCAACCCCACCGATCAAGCATGAAACGAACATCTTTATGTTTCAAAAAGAAAACACAAGAAGCCCTGAAGCTTCCATGACACCCCTTGCGGGAGCCCCTGGTGCGCCGGAATGGCGCCAAGGAGCGCCGCACGCAGCAAGGCAGCTGGCTGGAACAGGGGATTCGTTTTTTCGCACCAAACGAACTAAGCTTCCCGCATGAGCACAAGCGATCAGAAGACCGCGTCCCACCGTTGAGGGGGTCAGCATCAGCCCCTCCCCCAGCGGTCTTGGTTACGCCTGGCTCAAGGACAATTCACGGAGGTTCGAGCATGTACAACAAAAACAAGCACCACTTAACCCTGCTTCCCCCGGCCGTAATAGGCATTCTCACTATGGCCCTTAGCCTGCATGCCACAGCCGACCAATTCCTGTGGGCCACGCAAAAGTGGGTGGACCAGCATTTCGAGCGTTCCACCCTGACCAGGGCCGAGCAGATCAAGGAGTTGAAATGGTTCACGGAAGCGGCAAAGCCCTTGCGGGGCATGGAAATCACGGTCGTATCAGAGACGATCGCCACCCATCAGTACGAATCCAGGGTGCTGGCCAAAGCGTTTTCTGAAATCACCGGAATCCAGGTCAACCATGTCCTGAAGCCGGAAGGCGAAGTGATCGAAACGCTCCAGACCCAGATGCAGACCGACCGGAACCTCTATGACGGCTACATCAACGACTCCGATCTCATCGGGACCCATTACCGCTCCGGCAAGGTTGTCCCCATCGACGATCTGATGAGAGGGAAAGGGGCTCGCTATACGTTGCCCACACTGGACCTTGATGACTTCATTGGCCTGTCCTTTACGACAGGCCCGGACGGCACCCTGTACCAGCTGCCCAACCAGCAGTTCGCCAACCTTTACTGGTTCCGCGCTGACTGGTTCGCCCGCGATGATCTCCAGAAACGGTTCAAGGAACTCTACGGCTATGAGCTGGGGGTTCCCAGGAACTGGTCAGCCTACGAGGACATCGCCGAATTTTTCACCGAGGACGTCAAGGAGATCAACGGTGAGCCCGTATACGGGCACATGGACTACGGCAAGAAACATCCGTCGCTCGGGTGGCGTTTCACCGATGCCTGGTTTTCCATGGCAGGCGCGGGAGACAAAGGGCTACCCAATGGGACGCCAGTGGACGAATGGGGCGTGCGCGTTGAGGATTGCCACCCCGTTGGCGCCAGCGTTGGCCGTGGCGGCGCCACCAACGGCCCCGCAGCCGTTTACGCGATGCGGAAATACGTTAACTGGCTGCACCAGTACGCGCCTCCGGAAGCCCAGGAGATGACGTTTTCCGAAGCAGGGTCGGTCCCCGGAAAGGGCAACATTGCACAGCAGATTTTCTGGTATACCGCCTTTACTGAAAGCATGCTCAAGGACGACCTGCCGGTGGTGAACCGGGATGGCACCCCCAAATGGCGCATGGCGCCGTCCCCTCGCGGCCCCTACTGGGAAGAGGGCATGAAGCTCGGCTATCAGGACGTCGGTGCCTGGACCTTCTTCAAGTCAACGCCCAGAAAACGCCGCCTGGCCGCCTGGCTCTACGCCCAGTTCACGGTCGCCAAATCCGTTTCACTGGAAAAAACGCTGGCAGGGCTGACCCCGATCCGAAAGTCTGACATCAATTCCGATGTGATGACCGAAATGGCCCCGAAACTGGGCGGCCTGGTGGAATTCTATCGCAGCCCCGCCAGGAATCAGTGGACGCCCACCGGGACCAATATCCCGGATTACCCCAAGCTGGCACAGCTCTGGTGGCAGTACATCGGCCGCGCCGCCCAGGGCGAGGCCACCCCCAAGGAAGCACTGGATGGACTGGCGCAAGCCCTGGACCGGATGCTCAACCGCCTGGACCGGGGCGAGCGGATCGAGCACTGCAAGCCCAAGCTCAATGAGGACGGCAACGCCCGCTACTGGCTGGCCCAGCCGGGCGCGCCCAAACCGCTGCTCGAGAACGAAAAGCCGCCAGGCAAGTCCGTCCCCTACCAAGAGCTCCTGGAAACCTGGGAGGAGGCCCGCTAACGACACGCCTCCCTGAGCCGCCTTGCCCCCGCTTGCCGGGAGAGCGCGCCGGCGCTCCCCCGGCACAGCTCCCTCAAATGAAGCGCGGTATTACGCCTGTTTTTTCCGCACGTCTGCACGACGCCACGGTGTTTGAAAAAGCCAGGCCTGTTCAACAATCCGTTGCAGGGTTGTTCAAAAATCTGTTCAAAATGAACAACTGCTCCCAAACGAACCCACGAAAGCTTCATTCGAAAACCGCGAAACCGACCCAAAATCCCTTCACTGCCAGATGCCTAAATATGTCTATGCGGGAATCTCGAAAAAGCCGGTACAGATCTTGCCCCTTCCACCTCGCAAGCGACTATCCAAGGCACTCCTGACAGCCATTGTGCCGAGGATACCTCTGCCACAAGAACAAGAAGGAAAACGTATGTCCCTAACACTGGAGAACCTCTCCCGTAAGGTCGATGGTGTCGATCACATACGGGAGGCGAACCTGACCTTTGAGGCCGGGTCCTTCAACGTCCTGCTTGGGCGGACGCTCTCTGGCAAGACGTCACTGATGCGCTTGATGGCGGGGCTGGATAAGCCCACCAGCGGCCGCCTGATCTACAACGGCAAGGATGTCACGGGCCAGTCGGTTCAAAAGCGCAACATCTCGATGATCTATCAGCAGTTCATCAACTACCCGACCCTGACGGTCTACGACAATATTGCCTCGCCCCTGCGCCTTGCCAGGATGCCAACCGACGAGATCGACCGCCGGGTCAAGGAAACCGCCGCGATGCTGCGTATTGATACGCTGCTCAAGCGCTATCCCCTGGAGCTATCGGGAGGGCAGCAGCAGCGTACGGCCATGGCCAGGGCGCTGGTTAAGGACGCCACCCTTGTGCTGTTCGATGAACCCCTGGTCAACCTGGACTACAAGCTGCGCGAGGAATTGCGTTCGGAGCTGCGCGAGCTGTTCAAGGAGCGCAACTGCATCGCGGTCTACGCCACCACCGAGGCGAACGAGGCGCTGGCACTGAGCGGCACGACCACCCTGCTGCACGAAGGGCGGGTTGTTCAGAGCGGGCCGGTAATGGGGGTTTACCGGGCACCGGTCAATACCCTTGCCGCGCAGCTTTTCAGCGAGCCCCCCATGAACATGATCCATGGTCGCGTCACGGAGACCGAGGTCACGTTTGATGAGTACTCCCATCACGCGCTCACCCAGGACCTGGCGAAACTGCCACCCGGGGACTACTGGTTTGGCATCCGACCCAGCCACACCGCACTGGCTCCCATCAACGATGACGACCTGGAGATGGCCATGGAAGTTGAGCTGAGCGAGATCAGCGGCTCTGAAACCTTCATGCATGTCCAGAACCGCCACTTTGAGATGGTGCTTCAACTGCTGGGGGTTCACCGCTATGAGGAAGGCGCCCCGATCAAGGTCTACCTCCCCATCAACAAACTCTTTGTGTTTGATAGCGATGAAGACCTGGTGCACACGCCATCCGCAATCACAGGAGGGAGCGCCTGATGGCTGAAATACAGCTCAATTCACTGGCCCACAGCTACAGCGCGACGCCCCAGGGGCCGGAGGACTACGCCATCCGCCAGCTGAACCACGTCTGGGAACAGGGCGGGGCTTACGCCCTGTTGGGGCCATCCGGCTGCGGCAAGAGCACCATGCTCAACATCATCTCGGGGTTGGTTAAGCCCTCGGAAGGCGATGTGCTCTTTGATGGCACACGGGTTAACGAGCGCTCGCCCCGGGATCGCAACATCGCGCAGGTTTTCCAGTTCCCGGTCATCTACGACTCCATGACCGTGTTCAACAACCTCGCCTTCCCTCTCAGAAACAGCGGTGTTCCCACTTCCAAGATCAATGCGCGCGTGCACGAGATGGCGGAGGTGCTTGAGCTCCAGGAAAAGCTCTACAAGAAGGCCAAGAACCTGGGGGCGGATGAAAAGCAGAAGGTCTCCATGGGGCGCGGCCTGGTTCGTGACGACGTCTCGGCCATCCTTTTCGATGAGCCGCTGACAGTGATCGACCCCCAGATGAAGTGGAAACTGCGGCGCAAGCTCAAACAGATCCATGAGCGATTCAACATCACCATGGTCTATGTCACCCACGACCAGCTGGAAGCCGCCACCTTCGCCGACAAGATCGCGGTCATGTACGACGGGCAGATTGTTCAGTTTGGATCGCCCACGGAACTGTTCGAAGAACCCAACCACACCTTCGTTGGTTTTTTCATTGGCAGCCCTGGCATGAACCTGGTCGAGGTCGCTCCCTGCGAACAGGGGGTCTGCTTTGGCGAAACCACACTGCCCCTGCCGGCCTGGCAGGTGGAACACCTCCAGCGCATCCAGTCCGACAACATCAAAGTGGGCATCCGGCCGGAATTCGTTCAGCTGTCCCTTATTCCCTCGGACGACACCTACGAAGCAACGGTCAGCCATGTGGAAGATCTGGGCACCTACAAGATGGTCACGGTTCAGCTTGACGCCACGGCCATGAAGGTTCGTCAGGACGAAGAGTTCGACGTCTCCATCGGTGAGAGTGTCCATCTCTCATTTCCCAGCCAGTGGCTGAAGCTGTACGTGGATGAATTTCTGGTTCAGGAGCAGCAGCGATGAAAAAAGTCCCGAATAACCACGCCTGGTGGCTGGTACTGCCTGTATTCCTTCTGGTCGCCTTCACAGCCATTATCCCGCTCATGACCGTGGTCAACTACTCCGTACAGGACATCTTCGGCCCCGGTCAGGCCTACTTTGTCGGGACCGAGTGGTTCCGCGAGGTACTTGCCAGTGAGCGCCTGCAGGATTCGCTGGTGCGCCAGTTCATCTTCTCCGGCGCCGTGCTGGCGATCCAGATTCCGCTGGGCATCGGCATCGCGCTGATGATGCCCCAGTCCGGGATCCGGGCCTCCCTGTGTCTGATCCTGATCGCCATTCCCCTGCTGATCCCCTGGAACGTGGTCGGCACCATCTGGCAGATCTTCGGACGCGAGGACATTGGCCTGTTCGGAGCCGGACTGAATACCTTCTTCGACTACAACTACACCGGCGACAGCATCGACGCCTGGTTCACCGTGTTACTGATGGACGTCTGGCACTGGACACCGCTGGTCGCGCTGCTCTGCTACTCCGGCCTGCGCGCCATCCCGGAAGCGTTCTACCAGGCGGCGGAGGTCGACCGCGCCTCGAAATGGGCCATCTTCCGCTACATCCAGCTTCCACGGCTCAAGAGCGTTCTGATCATCGCGATCCTGCTGCGGTTCATGGACAGCTTCATGATCTATATCGAGCCCTTCGTTCTCACCGGCGGCGGGCCAGGCAGCTCAACCACCTTCCTGAGCCAGACCCTGACCAACATGGCCATCGGCCAGTTCGACCTGGGACGGGCCGCCGCCTTCTCGTTGATCTATTTCCTGATCATATTGCTCATCTCTTGGGTGTTCTTTACGGCCATTACCCAAGACGAAAAAGAACAATAAAAAGGAGATTCCCATGCAACAGACACGCGCCAAGAACATCGGCATTACCCTGCTGATCCTGCTCTGGCTGATGCCGGTCTACTGGTTGCTGAACATGTCGTTCAAGACCAACCAGGAGATCACCGGCAGTCTTACCCTGTGGCCGCATGACTTCACGCTGGCCAACTACGCCGTGATCTTTTCCGACCCCAGCTGGTACAGCGGCTTTCTCAACTCCATTGCCTATGTGTCGATGAACGTCATCATCACCCTGGTGGTGGCATTGCCCGCCGCCTACGCGTTCAGCCGGTACAAGTTCGTGGGTGACAAGCATCTGTTCTTCTGGCTGCTGAGCAACCGCATGGCGCCACCGGCGGTGTTCCTGCTGCCGTTCTTCCAGCTCTACAACACCGTGGGCCTGTTTGATACCTATCTTGGCGTGGCGCTTTCCCACTGCCTGTTCAACGTTCCCCTGGCGGTGTGGATTCTGGAGGGGTTCATGTCCGGCGTGCCCCGGGAGTACGACGAGATGGCCTATATCGACGGCTACAGGTTCCCCAAGTTCTTCGTGAAAGTATTCCTGCCCATGATCCGCTCAGGCATTGGTGTGGCGGCCTTTTTCGCCTTCATGTTCTCGTGGGTGGAGCTGTTGCTGGCACGCACCCTGACCTCGGTCGACGCCCTGCCCATTGGCGCCATCATGACGCGCACAGTAAGTGCCAGCGGCATCGACTGGGGCGTGTTGGCCGCGGCCGGCTCGTTAACAATCATTCCCGGGCTCATGGTGATCTGGTTCGTACGCCATCATGTTGCCAAAGGCTTCGCTCTCGGGCGCGTTTGAAGGAGAAATACCATGCTTGCCTGGATGAACTGGACGCCCAGCGTCGCCATCTTTTTCATTGTGATCGCGGCCATACTGGCAACGATGACCGTTTACGAAATCATCTCGCCCAGTATTGAACGCAAGGGATTCCTGCCAATCCCAACAACCCGGGGGGATCGCCTGTT
This sequence comes from Halomonadaceae bacterium KBTZ08, assembly GCA_048013405.1. Taxonomy (GTDB): domain Bacteria; phylum Pseudomonadota; class Gammaproteobacteria; order Pseudomonadales; family Oleiphilaceae; genus Halospina. Next base: position 2,831,875 of record CP182108.1, on the reverse strand, counting down.
CATCGGCCTTCTCTCCGCAGCCTACATCCACCTCGCCTTCCTGGCGCTGACCGATATCACCCTTTGGGTGGCGCTGGTGGTGGCGATTGTATGGCAGCTGGTGCTGTTCCGTTGGGGGTGATACACAGCGCTGTCAGGTTCGTTTTCGATAACAAATGGATCAGGCTTGTGAAAATTTCGAAGACGAACTAGGGTGAAATTGGGAATCAGCGAGCCGTAGCCCTCGGCTCGCGCCTACTTCCAGGTAGCGGCTCTGTTCGCTATGCACAGAAACGAAACAAAACTGTTTCGTTTTATCCACAAAAAACGACCGAGGTTGGATATGACCAAGAACAACAAATATCCTAAGTCCCTGATCTTGAGTACTGCTATCGGCACTTGCGCCATGGCTCTTAGCCTTGGCGCGGGTGCCGACGAGTACTCGGACGCAGCGGAGAAGTGGGTCAACAAGGAGTTCAAGCGGTCCACGCTCACCAAAGAGGAACAGCTCGAAGAGCTGAAATGGTTCGCAGAAGCGGCAGAGCCGTTCCGTGGCATGGAAATCAATGTGGTTTCGGAAACGCTCGCCACGCACAAGTACGAATCCAATGTGCTGGCTGAAGCCTTTTCCGAGATCACGGGAATCAAGCTGAACCATACGCTGATCACGGAAGGCAACGTCATCGAGAAGCTGCAGACGCAGATGCAGTCCGGGCGCAACATCTATGACGGCTACGTCAATGACTCCGACCTGATCGGCACCCACCTGCGCTACGGGAAGGTGGTTCCGGTCGATACGATCATGGACAACAACCCGCAGCTGACGCTGCCGACACTGGACCTGGACGACTTCATTGGGCTGGATTTCACAACCGGCCCGGACGGCACCCTGTACCAGCTGCCCGACCAGCAGTTCGCCAACCTCTACTGGTTCCGGGCGGACTGGTTCGCACGCGAGGACTTCAGGAAACAGTTCAAGGAGATCTACGGCTATGAACTGGGCGTGCCCAAGAACTGGTCGGCCTACGAGGACATCGCGGAGTTCTTCACCGAGCATGTGGAAGAAATAGACGGCGAACGCGTCTATGGCCACATGGACTACGGCAAGAAAGACCCGTCACTGGGGTGGCGCTTTACCGACGCTTGGTTCTCCATGGCAGGCGGCGGTGACAAGGGGCTGCCCAATGGCGTACCCGTGGACGAATGGGGCGTGCGCGTGGACGATTGCCACCCGGTCGGCGCCAGCATGAGCCGCGGCGGTGCCACCAATGCGCCGCCAGCGGTCTATGCCACCACCAAATACGTGAACTGGCTTGAGGACTACGCCCCACCGGAAGCCCAGGGCATGACCTTCTCCGAAGCCGGCCCGGTCCCCGCCCAGGGCAACGTCGCGCAACAGATTTTCTGGTACACGGCGTTCACCGAAAGCATGCTCAAAGAGGACCTGCCGGTGGTCAACGAGGACGGCACGCCCAAGTGGCGCATGGCCCCCTCCCCGCGCGGCCCCTACTGGGAAGAGGGCATGAAGCTGGGTTATCAGGACGTCGGCTCCTGGACCTTCTTCGACTCCACGCCCAAGAAACGTCGCCTGGCGGCCTGGCTCTACGCCCAGTTCACCACCGCCAAGTCCGTTTCACTTGAAAAGACCGTCGCGGGCCTGACACCCATTCGCGAGTCCGACATTGAATCCGATGTCATGACCGAAATGGCACCGCGGCTGGGTGGCCTGGTGGAATTCTACCGCAGCCCGGCCCGGGTTCAGTGGACGCCCACCGGCACCAATATCCCGGACTATCCCAAGATGGCCAACCTGTGGTGGCAGTATGTCTCGCAGGCGGCCAGTGGCGAGAAGACGCCCCAGCAGGCCCTGGACGGTCTGGCCAAGGCCCAGGACAGCATCATGAACCGCCTCGAGCGCGCCCAGGTTATGGAAACCTGTGGACCCAAGCTGAACGTGACGCGTGATCCCCAGTACTGGCTCGACCAGCCGGGCTCGCCCAAGCCCAAGCTCGAGAATGAAAAGGTGCAGGGCAAGACCGTTCCCTACAAGGAACTGCTGAAGACCTGGGAGCAGGCCCGCTAGGGCTGGCTTCCACGGGCCCTGCCGTCACCCCAGGCGGACGGGGCCCTTCTGCCGTTGAGTCTTATTGACGCCGGCTTGCTCCTTTCCAATCCCGAACAAACGATGGCCAAGTTCTGCACTCATTGATGACGCCACCATCAGCCACGCCAACGGTAGCGCCCGAGAGCGCTGCTGCCAGCGGCGCTCTGGTACGCACTGGAAGCTTAACCGACGGAGGAGAAATAAAATGAGAAAGCCTGCCTTGATCGGCAACTGGAAAATGAATGGCAGCCTGCAGGCAAACCAGGAGTTACTCCTGCGGATTATCCCGGGTCTGAGGCCCTTTGCGACCGGGATGGACATCGCGGTCTGTCCGCCTGCGCCCTACCTCTTCCAGATCCGGGAATCGCTCAGCCAAACCAGACTCCAGATGGGCGCCCAGAATGTCTCGGGTTTCCGCGCGGGCGCACACACCGGTGAAATGAGCGCGCCCATGCTCCAGGAGCTGGGCTGTCATTACGTACTGGTCGGGCACTCCGAGCGCCGCCTGGAGCACGCGGAATCCAATGGAGCGGTCGCCGCCAAGTTTGCCGCCGTCCTGGAGGCCGGCATGACCCCGGTTCTCTGTGTGGGCGAAACCCTGGAGGAACGGCAGGCGGGCAATACCGACCACGTGATCCAGCAGCAGCTCCAGGCAGTCGTCGACAAGGTAGCCCTGTCGGGCCTCGGTCAAGGGCTTGTCGCCTATGAACCAGTATGGGCCATCGGCACGGGCGAGGTTGCAACGCCGTCCCAGATTTCAGACGTACACCAGTCCATCCGCGCCTTCCTGGCTGCCAGCGACCCCACAGGCTCGGCGGGGAGCCAACTGCGGATCCTTTACGGGGGCAGCGTCAAAGCGGGCAATGCGCTTGAGATTTTCAGCCTGGCCGATGTGGATGGTGGGCTGATCGGTGGCGCGTCGCTACATGCGGACGACTTCGTCGCTATTGGCCGCTCACTGGCTGAATCGGCGGGTCTCCAGGCGAAGAACGGATAACCCTGTCACGCCCATCCGCTCCCGGTGTTAAACTGCGAGCCCCGGATTATTCGCATCAGGACCTGGCATGGGCAGCACGGTTCCGCTTTACCTGAAAATTGAAAATCACCTTCTCGACAGGATCCGCAGTGGGGAATGGCCCCCCAGCCATCAGATCCCGCCGGAAGAACAGCTGGCCCGGGATTTCAACGTCAGCCGGATGACCGCCAACCGCGCGATCCGGAATCTCGTCCAGCAGGGCTACCTTACCCGCCAGATCGGGCTGGGGACCTTTGTGACCGATCCCCGAGCGGAATCGTCCCTGATGGAGGTGCACAACATCGCCACGGAGGTCACCAGCCGCGGCCATGCCTATGCCTGCCAGGTGCTGCGGGCGGAAGCCATCGAAGCGGGTGACGAGGTGTCCATGCGCCTGGGCGTGCGCCTGGGCGCGCGCGTGTTCCACACCCTGATCATCCACTACGAGGACGACGTGGCGATCCAGCTTGAGGACCGTTACGTGAACCCGCGCAGCGTCCCGGATTACCTGGATCACGACTTCCAGTCCCGGACCCCCCATGACGTCCTGGTCGCTGCCTGCCCCATCAGTGACGTGGAGCATGTCGTTGAGGCCGTCCTCGTGGACTCCGACACCGCCAGGCGGCTCCAGATCACGGAGCAGCAGCCCTGCCTGCGAATGATCCGCCGTACCTGGTCGGACGAACACCTGGTCAGTTACGCCCGGCTGATCCATCCCGGCCACCGCTACAAGCTGCGCTCCGCCCTTCACCGGACCTGACGCCGGGCAGGCCGGGCTGCGCGGCTTTCGGCTTTTTGTATAGACAATCAACTGAACCCCCCCCGGAGAACCCCAGTGACCTGTTACAAATCCAATTCAACCCAATTTTGCTTCTTTAACAGGGGCCTGAAAAACAAACCCTGAAACCTCCGAATCCCCATACAGCTTCATTTCTTGACAGAGCCCCTATCGTCGGCCAACTTTTGAGCTAAATTGTATATACAAATAGCACAACAAGAGGGGGCCTATGACCAATACCGAAAGCCCCCGCCTTCTATGGCGGGATGTCACGGTCTTTGACGGGATCACGACCCGGGATGAGCCCATGGCCGTCCTGGTCGAGGGCAACCACGTTGCCCGCCTGCTTCCAATGCCAGAGCTGGACGGCATGGATACCACCGGCTGTCGTGAGATGGGGCGAGGCGGGGTTCTGACCCCCGGGCTGATTGACTGTCACACCCACCTGGTGTTCGGCGGTCAGCGGGCCGGCGAGTTCGAGGCACGCCTGGAAGGCGTGAGCTATGAAACCATCGCCCGCCAGGGCGGCGGCATCCTGAGTTCAGTGCGGGCCACGCGTGAAGCCGACGAGGACACCCTCTTCAATGCCGCCCAGCGTCGCCTGCAAGCCATGATGGCGGATGGCGTCACCTCGGTGGAAATCAAGTCCGGCTATGGCCTGAGCGTGGCGGACGAACTCAAGATGCTGCGCGTCGCGCGGCGGCTGGGCGAGACCCTGCCGGTGCGCGTGACCACGACACTGCTTGGCGCCCACGCCCTGCCCACGGAATACCGCGACGACAGCGATGCCTACATCGACCTGGTCTGCAACCAGATGATTCCCGAAGCCGCCGCCCAGGGCCTGGCCGATGCCGTGGACGTCTTCTGCGAGACCATCGCCTTCTCCGTGGCGCAATGCGAACGCGTCTTCCAGGCGGCACTGGACCATGGCCTGGCCATCAAGGCACACGCCGAGCAGCTCTCCAACCAGGGCGGCGCGGCCCTGGCGGCCCGTTACGGTGCCTTGTCGGCCGACCACATCGAGTTCCTGGACCAGCCCGGCATCACCGCCATGAAAGACCATGGCACCGTGGGCGTGCTCCTGCCCGGGGCCTTCCACACGCTGCGGGAGACTCAGCTGCCGCCGGTACAGGCACTGCGGGACGCTGGCGTTCCCATGGCGGTCGCCACCGACGGCAATCCAGGCACCTCGCCGCTGTTCATGCCCACCCTCATGCTCAACATGGCCTGCACCCTGTTCCGGCTGACCCCCCGTGAGGCCCTGGCCGGAATGACGGCCCATGCCGCCGACGCGCTGGGCCGGAGTGACCTGGGCCGTATTGAGGAAGGCGCGCCAGCGGACCTGTGCCTCTGGGATGTGGCAACCCCCGCCGAGCTCAGCTATGCCGTACAGCCCGGCCGGCTGCGCCAGCGGATCTGCAACGGGGAGGTGCATCATGCCGACTGAACGCCCCTTCGACGCCGCCCTCTGGCAGGGCCGGACCGATCCGGAACCGGACAGCGACCGTTGGCACCAGCGGATCCAGCCACTTGAGGCCAACTCGGCACCAGGGACCGCGCTCCTGGGTTTTGAAACCGATGCCGGCGTGGCCCGCAACAAGGGGCGCACGGGCGCCGCCCAGGGGCCGGATGCCATCCGCCAGGCCCTGGCACCGCTGGCCTGGCACCGCGACGCCCCAGTCTATGACGGCGGCAACCTGGCCTGCGAGGGCGATGAGCTGGAAACCGCCCAGAATGCCATGGCCACACGGGTCGCAGGCACACTCGATGCCGGCCACCAACCGGTTGTCCTTGGCGGCGGCCATGAAATCGCCTACGCCAGCTGGTCTGGACTGGCGCAACACCTCGAAGGCAGCGAGCAACCGCCACGGGTCGGCATCATCAACCTGGACGCCCACTTCGACCTGCGCAATCCGGACCACGGCCACTCTTCCGGCACCCCCTTCGCCCAGATGGCCCGGGACTGTCAGTCACGGGGCTGGTCCTTCCAGTACGCCTGCCTGGGTGTCAGCCGGGCATCCAACACCCGGGCCCTTTTCGATCAGGCACAGGCCCTGAATGTGCAGATCCACGAGGACCGGGCGTTCCAGGGCGCCAACATGGAACGGATCCTCCGCGAACTGGAACGCTTCATCGTCCAGTGCCGCCACCTTTACCTGAGCATTGACCTGGATGTATTGCCGGCGGCGGAAGCCCCCGGCGTCAGTGCCCCGGCGGCGCGTGGCGTACCGCTGGCCATGCTGGAGCCCATCATTGATCGGGTGCGCGACAGCGGCCGGCTGCGGGTGGCCGACATTGCCGAGCTCAACCCTGCGTTCGACATCGATCAACGGACCGCCCGTATTGCGGCACGGCTGGTCCATCAACTCACCCTGACTGGCGATGCCGCCGGCCACTGATCAAGCGAGGATTGACCGATGACCAACAACGACAAGCGTCACGACCCCGACCGGGCGATCGGTGCCCCCACCGGCAGCGAACGCTCCTGCAGGAGCTGGCTGACCGAGGCGCCGCTGCGCATGCTGATGAACAACCTCCACCCCGACGTGGCCGAACGCCCTGAAGACCTGGTGGTCTACGGCGGGATCGGCCGCGCGGCCCGGGACTGGGAATGCTACGACACGATCGTCGAGACCCTCCAGCGTCTGGAGGACAATCAGTCCCTGCTGATCCAGTCCGGCAAGCCGGTCGGGGTATTCGAGACCCATGAGAACGCCCCACGGGTTCTCATCGCCAACTCCAACCTGGTACCGGCCTGGGCGAACTGGGAACACTTCAACGAACTGGACCGCCAGGGACTGATGATGTTCGGCCAGATGACGGCCGGCTCCTGGATCTACATCGGCTCCCAGGGCATCGTCCAGGGCACCTATGAAACCTTTGTCGAGGCCGGCCGCCAGCACTACGAGGGCAAACTGGCCGGTCGCTGGATCCTGACCGCCGGTCTGGGCGGCATGGGCGGGGCCCAACCGCTGGCGGCCACCCTCGCCGGCGCCTGCTCGCTGACCATCGAGTGCCAGCAATCGCGCATTGATTTCCGCCTGCGCACCCGCTACCTCGACGAGCAGGCGCAGGACCTGGACGACGCCCTGGCCCGCATCGACCACTACACCCAGCAAGGCCAGGCGGTTTCCATTGGTCTGTGCGCCAACGCCGCCGATGTACTGCCCGAGTTGGTGCGCCGTGGCGTGCGGCCGGACATGGTGACCGACCAGACCAGTGCCCACGACCCGCTTAACGGCTACCTGCCCTCAGGCTGGACCTGGGACGAGTACCGCCTGCGTGCCGACAGCGAGCCGGACACCACCAGCCGGGCCGCCAAGCAGTCCATGGCGACCCACGTCCGGGCCATGCTGGATTTCCAGGCAATGGGCGTCCCTACCTTCGACTATGGCAACAACATCCGTCAGATGGCGCAGGAAGAAGGCGTTGATAACGCATTCGACTTCCCCGGCTTTGTCCCGGCCTATATCCGGCCCCTGTTCTGCCAGGGCGTTGGCCCCTTCCGCTGGGCGGCGCTGTCCGGTGACCCGGAAGACATCTACAAAACCGATGCCAAGGTCAAGGAACTGATCCCGGACGATCCCCACCTGCACAACTGGCTCGACATGGCCCGGGAGCGCATCAGCTTCCAGGGGCTGCCGGCGCGCATCTGCTGGGTGGGCCTGAAGGACCGGGCGCGGCTGGGGCAGGCGTTCAATGAGATGGTCCACAACGGCGAGCTGAAGGCGCCTGTGGTCATCGGTCGCGATCACCTTGATTCCGGTTCAGTCGCCAGCCCCAACCGCGAAACCGAGTCCATGATGGATGGCAGCGATGCGGTATCCGACTGGCCCCTGCTCAACGCCCTTCTGAACACCGCGGGCGGCGCTACCTGGGTCTCCCTGCATCACGGCGGAGGTGTTGGCATGGGCTACTCCCAGCATGCCGGCGTGGTCATTGTGGCGGACGGAACCGACGAGGCCCACGCGCGCCTGGGCCGGGTCCTGCACAACGACCCGGGGAGCGGTGTCATGCGCCATGCCGATGCCGGCTATGACATCGCCCGGCGCTGCGCCGCCGACAACGGTCTCGATCTGCCGATGGTCGGCGATCATGAATCATCCAACCAGTGAGGTCCGCCATGAGTGAACTAACCATTCGCGCCGGGGAGATGACGCTGCAGCAGGCACGCCATCTGTACCAGTCGCCGGTCCGGGTAACCCTGCCCGACGCCGCCAATGCCAACGTCCAGGCAGCCGTGGACTGCGTGAACCGCGTGGTGGCCGAGGACCGGACCGTCTACGGCATCAACACAGGCTTCGGCCTGCTGGCCCAGACCCGCATCGAGCGCGACCAGCTGGAGAACCTGCAGCGCTCACTCGTGCTGTCCCATGCCACCGGCGTGGGTGAGGCGCTGAGCGATGACCTGGTCCGGCTGATCATGGTCCTGAAGGTCAACTCGCTGGCCCGGGGCTATTCCGGCACCCGCCGGGAGGTACTGGATGCCCTGACCGCCCTGGTGAACGCCGGGGTCTACCCGCATATCCCGGTCAAGGGCTCGGTGGGTGCCTCCGGCGATCTCGCGCCGCTGGCCCATATGAGTGTGGTGCTTCTGGGCGAGGGCAGCGCCCGCCACCGTGGCGAATGGCTCTCCGGGGCCGAAGCATTGAAGGTGGCAGGGCTTGAGCCCCTGTCCCTGGCGCCCAAGGAGGGCCTGGCCCTGCTGAACGGCACCCAGGTCTCCACCGCCTACGCCCTGAAGGGGCTGTTCGAGGCCGAGGACCTCTTTGCCGCCGCCACGGTGTGCGGCTCACTGACGGTGGAGGCGACGCTGAGCTCGCGCGCGCCCTTTGATGCCCGCATCCACGAGGTGCGCGGCCAGCCGGGCCAGATTGACGCGGCGGCCGCCTACCGGGATCTGCTGGGCGAACGCAGTGCGGTGAGCGATTCTCACATCAACTGCGGCAAGGTCCAGGACCCCTACTCACTGCGCTGCCAGCCCCAGGTCATGGGCGCCGCCCTCACCCAGATCCGCCAGGCCGCCGAGGTACTGGCCATTGAGATCAACGCCGTCTCGGACAATCCCCTGGTGTTCGCCGCCGAGGACGACGTCATTTCCGGGGGGAACTTCCATGCCGAGCCGGTCGCCATGGCCGCGGATAACATCGCCCTCGCCATTGCCGAGATCGGGTCGCTCACCGAGCGCCGGATCTCGTTGATGATGGACCAGAACATGTCCCAGCTGCCGCCGTTTCTGGTGGAAAACGGGGGCATGAACTCCGGATTCATGATTGCCCAGGTGACAGCGGCGGGTCTGGCCAGCGAAAATAAGGCGCTTTCGCACCCCCACAGCGTGGACAGCCTGCCGACATCCGCCAATCAGGAGGATCACGTCTCCATGGCGCCCGCGGCCGGCAAGCGCTTGTGGGAAATGGCGGATAATGCCCGGTCCGTGCTGGCCATTGAATGGCTGGCCGCCTGCCAGGGTCTGGATTTCCGGGACGGATTGACCACCACGGAGGTGCTGGAGAAGGCGCGCCATACGCTGCGTGCCAGGGTGACGTATTACGATCGTGACCGTTTCTTCGCCCCCGACATCCAGGCGGCAACCGAGCTGTTGCAACAACGCACGCTCAATGACCTCGTGGCAAGGAGGCTGTTGCCCAGCCTCTGAGCCAGATGCTGCCCCCGGTCACGTTCCGGGGGCCCGGGAAATACCAAAAACAAGTACTCACCTCCAGGAGCCTATCCAATGAACGCTGTTGTCCTGGCCATCCTCGTGATGGTTTCCCTCAGTCTTGCCCGTGTTTCCGTTGTCTTCGCCCTCATCGTGGCCACCCTGGTGGGCGGTCTCTGGGCCGGCATGCCCATTAACGATATCCTGAGCGCGTTCAATGACGGACTGGGCGGGGGCGCCAAGGTGGCCCTGTCCTACGCCGTGCTCGGGGCCTTCGCCGTGGCGCTGTCCCGTTCAGGGATCACCCAGCTGCTGTCGCGCAAGGCGATTGATAAACTGCATCTTGATGAAGGGATTCCGCACCGCCAACGCATCATCCTGATGGTGCTCGGGGTCCTGCTCGCCGCCGCCGTGAGCTCACAGAACCTGATCCCCGTGCATATTGCCTTCATCCCGGTCCTGGTCCCGCCCCTGCTGAAGTTCATGAACCACCTGCAGCTGGACCGCCGGGCCGTCGCCTGTGTCATCACCTTTGGCATTACCGCGCCCTATATGCTGCTGCCCGTGGGCTTCGGCTCCATCTTCCTCCACGACCTGCTGCTGGCGAACATCAACGAAAGCGGCGCGGACATGGGCCTGACGGTCACCGAGGACATGGTTCCCCTGGCCATGGGCATCCCCATCAGCGGCATGGCCATTGGTCTGATCGTGGCGGTGTTCTTCAGCTATCGCGGCAAGCGTGACTACGAGGACCGGGACCTGGCCCATGGCGAGGAGACACCGGAAGAAGCAGCCAGCCACCTGAAGCTGTGGCAGAAGGGGGTGTTGGCCCTATCACTGATCGGGACGGTCGCCGTCCAGCTGCTCAGTGGCTCCATGGTGGTTGGCGGAATCTTCGGCTTCGCGATCCTTTCTGTGAGCGGCGTGTTCCGCTGGCGCGAACAGGATACGGTCTTTACTGAGGGCATGCGCATGATGGCCCTGGTGGGCTTCATCATGATTTCCGCTTCCGGCTTTGCCAGCGTTATGGAGGCCAGTGGCGCCGTGGAATCGCTGGTTACCAGCTCCACCGAGGTCATTGGTGACAACCCCGGGCTGGCTGCCCTGGTGATGCTGGTGGTGGGCCTGTTCATCACCATGGGAATCGGGTCGTCGTTCTCGACGATCCCCATCATTGCCTCGCTCTACGTGCCCTTGGCGCTGAACTTCGGCTTCTCTCCCATGGCCACGGTGGCACTGGTGGGAACAGCAGCAGCTCTTGGGGATGCGGGATCACCGGCATCCGATTCCACACTGGGCCCAACAGCCGGCCTTAACGCCGACGACCAGCACGACCACATCTGGGACAGCGTGGTCCCAACCTTTATCCACTACAACATTCCGCTGATCGTCTTCGGCTGGATTGCCGCCATGACACTCTAGCAGGCGCTGAAACGCCCCGGCCCTCCCTACCGGGCCGGGGCCATGGCCCTTACATCAGCAACTCACGCAGATCGCCCAGAACCCGGGACAACAGGGTGGTAAAACGGGCGGCGTCCGCGCCATTGATGGCGCGATGATCGTAGGACAGCGACAGCGGCAGCATCAGCCGCGGCTCAAACTGTGCGCCATCCCAGACCGGCTCCATGGCCGCCTTGGAAGCACCAAGGATCGCCACCTCAGGCGAATTCACAATGGGCGTAAACGCGGTTCCCCCAATGCCTCCCAGGCTGGTGATGGTGAAACAGGCGCCGCTCATGTCGTTATTCGTGAGCTTTTTGTCCCGTGCCTTGCCAGCGAGCTCCTGGGCCTCTTCAGCCAGCTGCCAGATGCTCTTGCGGTCCACATCCCGGACGACGGGCACCACCAGCCCATTGGGCGTATCCACTGCAATGCCGATATGGCAGTAGTGCTTCTGGATGATCTGCTCGTTCGCCATGTCCAGTGACACGTTGAACTGCGGATAGGTCCTCAGGGCGTGGGCGCAGGCCTTCATCAGGAAGGGCAGCATCGTCATCTTCACACCCCGCTTCTCGCCTTCCGTCTTGTGGCTCTTGCGGAAGTCTTCGAGGTCGGTGATGTCCGCCTTGTCGAACTGGGTCACGTGCGGCACGTTCAGCCAGCTCCGGTGCATGCCGTAAGCGGTCACCCGCTGGATCTTGGTCATCGACTGGCGTTCGATCTCGCCGAACTGGCTGAAATCGGGCAATGCCACCTCGGGGATGCCGGCCCCACCACTGGCGGGCTTATTGCCACCGGATTGGAGCTGGCTGCGCACCCACGCCTGGACGTCTTCCTTGAGGATACGCCCCTTGGGCCCACTGCCCTGGATCCGCTGGAGGTCCGCGCCGAACTCGCGCGCGATGCGGCGCACGGCGGGCCCGGCGTGGACGCGCTTGCCCGGGGCCGGCTGGGTTGTTTCAGCCGGGACGCTGGCGGCACTGGCTGAGCTGGCCTGGCTCCGGGGCGAATCGCCAGCGGAACCCGCGCCTTCAGAAGCACCCTGCGTTTCGCCACTCGAACCTTGCGCCTCGTTCCCTACTCCTGGCGCCTCACTCCCCGTTGCCTGCTCCTTACTGCCTTCAGCTCCAGAGCCGCTGCCTGCGACTTCAAGCATTCCAACGACATCCCCTTCCTTAAGGGTATCGCCCTCCTTAACGTCGAGACGGGTAATCCTCCCTGCAGCCGGGGCCGGCATTTCCACGGTGGCCTTGTCGGACTCCAGTTCCAGCAGTGGATCCTCAGCGTTCACCGAATCACCAACACTGACGAGGACGTCGACGATTTCCACCGAATCGGCACCCCCCAGTTCGGGCACATGGATCGTCTGCTCACCTCCGGACGGCGCCTGGTCCTGCTGCGGAGCCGTTTCCTCAGCGGGGGCATCCGGCGCCTGACCGTCATCACCAGCCGGCGCCGCTTCGTGCTCTTCGCTCCCTGCAGCTCCTTCCTGGCTTTCCTCAACCTCCATCATGCCCACGAGGTCGCCTTCCTTCAGCGCATCCCCCTCATTCACATCGAGTCGGGTGATCTTTCCGGTTGCCGGTGCCGGCAGTTCCACGGTGGCCTTGTCGGACTCCAGTTCCAGCAGCGGGTCCTCGGCATTCACCGAATCACCCACGCTGACCAGAACACCGACAATCTCAACCGAGTCCGCGCCACCCAGCTCGGGAACCCGGATCGCCTGTTCACTCATAATGCGGTATCTCCTTGTACTACCAGATCAGCTGGACGCCGGATTGGGTTTGTCGCGGTCAATGCCGTATTGGTTCATGGCTTCGATAACGGTGCCACGTTCCACGGTTCCCTCTTCGGCCAGCGCGTTCAGCGCGGCAGCGACCACGTGGTAGCGGTCTACCTCAAAGAAGGCCCTCAGGTTCCAGCGGGTATCCGAGCGCCCGAAACCGTCAGTCCCCAGCACATGGTAGGATCCCGGCACATAGGCACGGATCTGCTCGGACTGGAGCCGGATGTAGTCCGTGGAGGCAATCACCGGCCCCACCTGTCCCTTGAGCTGATCGTGCACCCAGGAGGTCCGGGGCTTCTTGTCCGGGTGGAGACGGTTCCAGCGCGCCACATGCTGGCCATCACGGGCCAGTTCGCCGAAGCTGGTCACGCTCCACACGTCCGCACCGACCTTGAACTCCTCCTTCAGCATCTGGGCCGCCGCCCTGACCTCATTGAGGATGGCGCCACTGCCCAGAAGCTGGACGCGCGGGGCCTTGTCCTTCGCCTTGCCCGCCACGTTCACGGACTCCAGCTGGTAGAGGCCCCGGATTATGCCCTCTTCGACCCCATTCGGCATGGGCGGGTGCTGGTAGTTCTCGTTCAGCAGGGTGATGTAGTAGTAAACGCTTTCGTTTTCCTGGTACATCCGCCGCATGCCGTCCTGGATGATCACGGCCACCTCGTAGGCATAGGTCGGATCATAGGTCAGGCAGTTGGGCACCACGTTGTGCAGGATCAGCCCATGGCCGTCCTGGTGCTGCAGCCCCTCGCCATTGAGGGTGGTGCGGCCGGAGGTGCCGCCGAGCAGGAAACCCCGGGCGCGCATGTCACCCGCCGCCCAGCACAGATCGCCCACCCGCTGGTAGCCGAACATGGAGTAGAAGATGTAGAACGGCAGCAACGGGTAATCGTGATTGCTGTAAGCCGTTGCCGCCCCAATCCAGGCGGACATGGCACCGGCCTCGTTGATGCCTTCCTGGAGGATCTGGCCCTTCTTGTCCTCCCGATAGTACATGATCTGGTCCCGGTCCTCGGGCGTGTACTTCTGGCCCTCGGAGGTATAGATCCCGGTCTGGCGGAACAGGCCCTCGATCCCGAAGGTCCGTGCCTCGTCCGGCACAATGGGCACCACCCGTTGGCCCACCTGCTTGTCCTTCATCAGGGTGGTGAGCATGCGCACGAACGCCATGGTCGTGGACATTTCGCGGTCACCGGTGCCCTCAAGCAGCTTGTCGAAGGTCTTGAGCTCCGGGATCTGGAGCGGACTCGAATCCCGGCGCCGGCGTGGCAGGTGGCCGCCAAGCTCGCGCCGGCGCTTCTGCATGTACAGCATCTCGGGGCTGTCCGCCGCCGGCCGGTAATACGGCAGCTGATCCAGTTCATCATCATTGACCGGTACCGCAAAGCGATCCCGGAACGCCTTGAGTGCCTCGTGATCCAGCTTCTTCAGTTGGTGGGCAATATTCTGGCCTTCGCCACCCTCACCAAATCCATAGCCTTTGATGGTATGCGCCAGAATGACTGTGGGCTGCCCCTTGTGGTGGACCGCCTCGTGGTAAGCCGCGTAGACCTTGTAGGGGTCGTGCCCACCGCGATTGAGCTGCAGGATGTCCTCATCGGAGAGACTCTTCGCCAGCTCGGCCAGCTCCGGCGTCTGCCCGAAGAAATGCTTACGGGTATAGGCCGGGCCCTGACTCAGGTAGTTCTGGAGCTCCCCGTCACAGGTGCGATCCAGTGCTTCCTGCAGTACCCCCTCGGTATCCTTCTCGAACAGCGTATCCCAATGGCGGCCCCAGACCACCTTGATCACGTTCCAGCCAGCACCCCGGAAGATCCCTTCCAGCTCCTGGATGATCTTACCGTTACCACGCACCGGCCCATCGAGCCGCTGAAGGTTGCAGTTGACCACAAAGATGAGGTTGTCCAGGTTCTCGCGCCCGGCCAATCCAATGGAGCCCAGGGTCTCGGGTTCGTCACATTCGCCGTCGCCCACAAAGCACCAGACCTTGCGATCACCGCTTTCAACAAGCTCGCGATTGTGCAGGTACTTCATGATGTGAGCCTGATAGATGGCCTGGATCGGGCCCAGCCCCATGGAGACGGTGGGGAACTGCCAATAGTCCGGCATCAGCCAGGGGTGCGGATAGGACGAGATGCCGTTTTCCAGGGTATCCTGGCGATAGTGGTCCAGCTGCTCCTCGCTCAGCCTCCCTTCCAGGAAGGAGCGGGCGTAAATCCCCGGTGCGGCATGGCCCTGGAAGTAGACCAGATCCGGTTCACGGTGCTCATCCCCGCCATGGAAGAAGTAGTTGAAGCCGACATCGTAGAGGGTGGCGGCGGATGAAAAGGTGGAGATATGGCCGCCCAGGTCCCCGGGTTTCATGTTGGCGCGCATCACCATCACCAGCGCGTTCCAGCGGATCAGCGAGCGGATTCGGCGTTCCATGAACATATCGCCCGGCATCCGCGCCTCGTCGATGGGCTGGATGCTGTTTCGAAAGGGCGTGGTGATGGCATAGGGCATGGGCGTGCCCGCCCGGGTCGCCCTGTCTGAGAGTTTCGAGAGCAGGTATTCCGCCCGCTCAATGCCTTCGTACTCGATTACGGATTCCAGTGCTTCCAGCCATTCCCGGGTTTCGACTGGATCCTCGTCTTCCCGCATTGGGGCCCTCCTGTGTCGCGTTTCACATCTCAAAAGGTAAGCATAGTTCATTGCAGCCAATTTGCGTGGAATGAATCACAGTTCAGGAGCAAATCCTGGACACAAAGGTGAACAGATTTTGATCTTTTTTGACGTTACATTACAATCCATATAGGAAGTTGTTTAAATGGAACCCAGACGGAGCCCGCAATGCGTATCAAGCCCCGAACAGTGGGAGCCGCCCTGCTGAGCGCCCTTATGGCCAGCTCCGTCCAGGCAGTGGAGTTGATGGACGAATCCGCCCTCGGGGGCGTCCATATCAACGCGGGTAACGTCCTCAACATCGTGGGGCCCACCGCCGCTGGTGGCGATGCGCCCCCCATCCAGCAGACCGCGGGCGAGCAGGCAAGCCTGAGCATGGCGCTGGGGCTCAGGGCCAGTGATTCCAATCGTCCCACCCGTCAGGTCGACGATGAGCGCAGCATCTTCTCCCTGGTGTTCCCGCAGCCGCAAACCTCAGAACCCCGCGAGCGTTCCGTGCCCAGCCCAGCCAGTGATGGCCAAACTGTAATGGTCATTAACCCGCGCGATCACAACATCCAGAGCTTCGTGCAGATGGTTCAGGGTCGACCCGCGGTGAATCTGGGCTTTGATATCCGGATTGAAGAGCTCCAGTGGCAGGGGGTACGCTTTCCCGAACAGGCGATTTCCACCGATGGCTTCAACCAGACACTGTACGGCCTTGAGTTCAAGGGCCAAGGGCGCATGATGCGCAGTCTGGAGTAACATGCCAGTAACCCGACCGATGTGAGTACCAAAGCCACCAGACCGTCCCATTGCGAACTCTGTGGGCGCGGGGTCGAGGACCTGACCCAACACCACCTTATTCCAAGGCGCCTGCACCGGAAAAAGCGATTCCGCAAACACTTCTCGCGTGCCGAGCTGGAAAGCCGCGTCTGCTGGGTGTGTCGCCCCTGCCACAACATGATCCATTACCTGCGCAGCGAACAGGCGTTGGGCCTGTACCACAACACCCGTGAATCGTTGCTGGCCATTCCCGAATTGGCGGCATTCACGCAGTGGCTCAGCACCAAGCCAGCGGCGTTTGTTCCCAAAAAACGGCGCCGGCGCCGTTAGGAGCAGTCCGTCCCCATGAAATCGAGCAGCCGGCGGCGAACATCCGTGGCCCGCGTGCTCTGGATGTGCCCTCCCTTCAGGCGCTGGAAGGTCTTGGGTTCGGCCGCTGCCTCATAAAGCTTCCTGCCATGCTCAAACGGAATAATCCCATCCTCAATGCTGTGCATGACCAGCAGTGGCCGTGGCGCGATGCCGGCCACCCGGTCAATCGGCTCGGCCGCCTCTGGCATCAACGGCGCCACCACGAAACGCAAGGGCGAGAGCACCCAGCTCTGCCTCATGAGATCCCGGGTGATGGCCTGATAGCTGGTGAAGGGTGCCTCCAGGATGACGCAATCCCCCTTGCCGGCATTGGCCTCGCGCCCCATTACGCCGGTAGTCAGCGCCGCCCCCAGGCTTTGTCCGAACACGACCAACGGTGGCGTCACACGACCCGATGCGTAGAGCCAATCGAGCCCCAGCTGAACGTCCTCCCTCGCCCCCGCCAGATCCGGCTCCCCCTCGGAAAGGCCAAAGCCGCGATAGTCGATCAGCAGCACCTGGTAGCCCTTGGCCGGGAGCCAGGCCACGTTCATCAAATGGGTACTGATGTTCTCGGCATTGCCATGGAGATGGTACACGGTGCCCCGCACCTCATCTGTGGCCGATGGCAGCCACCAGCCATGGATGCGCTGGCCATCCGGATGGATGAGCACAATGTCCTCATAGGCAAGCCCCTGACGCGCCGGATTCTGCACCCACTCGCTCATGGGCTGGAAAAAGAGGCCACTGCAGCCACCCAGCCCCAGTAGCATCACCAACGGGATCAGTCGAAATAATAGCGCCATGACAGTTGGAACTCCGTTTCAGCCCGCTCTCGCCCACCATCCCTCTCAAGACGGGCGCGAAGGGCATGGTTGCGCCCCATCGGAATATTCAGCGTCGCCGAGGGCCGATAGCGGCGGTCGTCATTGTGAAAGTACAGCCCCTCCACCTCCAGGCCCAGCTGGAAGCCATCGCCATACCAGAGCACACCGGCGCGCGCTCCGGCCGCCGCCGAGACCAGAGTCTGATGCGCGCTGTTGTTCTCGGCCCTTGCCATGGCATACCCATAGGCGATGCTGGCGCCCCGCTCCCACGCCAGGCCAGGCCCACCCTGGATGTGGCGCGTCAGATGCCGTTTGTGGCCAATGAAGCGCCGGTCCAGCCCCCCGTTCACGAACCACGAAACCGGTTTACGGAAGCGGTTGCGCGGCGCCAGTGACTTGATGTTGACCACATCCAGCTGCTCCAGCGACAGGTCATCCCCCTCGACCCGGCGAATGCGCGCGTTGAAGGCCTCGATCGCCGCCCCGTTCAGGTACCCCTCCGGGTTGTCCAGCCAGTCGTGATAGCTGAAACGCGCCTGGAATTCACCAAAGCCTTGCGAGCCCAGCCTACCGGCGCTGGCGGCCAGCATCTTGGTTCGGTGCCCTTTTTCGGGCGAAACAGGTCGCTCCGGCTCAACCCCGGAGACCGTGGGCGTGCGGTTGACCACACGCAGAAGCGCCAGGCCACGTTTGGAAGCGGCTTCAGACCGCTCGCCCTCACGGTGCTGCAACCGCAGCTGGGCATAGGCGGTACGGGCCACCAGGTTGCGGCGCCGGGGTGACAGCGCCTGGAAATCCTGTTCTCCGGCCACAGAGGCATCCCTTGCCAGGGCCAGGGCCAGATCCCGCTCGTCAGCACTGAGCCGGGCAACCAGCGCATCCAGCTCATTCGCCTTGGACGGCCGGTACTCAACCCTTTCGACAAAACCAGCCCGGTTCAGGGAACGCACCGTGTTGGCGGGCACCTCCGCCAAGCGGAAATCCGCCATCAGGCCCGTATCCGGCCGCGCCAGGCTGATCAGCTCCAACAGGCGGAAGGAGCAATTCTCGTCCATGAACAGGTAATCGAACTCAATATCCTCAAGCTCCCAGAGATGCGCCAGAAGCCACTCGCGCTCGCTCTGGGTGAGATTCAGCTGATACTCCCACATGTCCCGGTTTTCAAGATGGGCGTAATCACGGATCTTGTTCATATAGGGCACATTGCTGAAATACCCCGGATAGCCACCAAAAAGCCCCCGGTAGACATACAGGAGGGAGTTCTCCTGCCCCTGTACCGTCGCGCCAAAGTTGATGGCGCGGGAAAGCCAGACCCCGTCCTCATCATTCCCCCGGTCAATCCGCAGCAGGGTATGACCGAACATGGACGACGGGCTGTTGAGATAGGAAGCGGGAAAGATCAGGGCTACCCGTTCACCGGGCATGGCCTCCCGCCATTGTTGATAGTCGTTGCAGTGGCTGAGACCACCATCATCCGGCCAGTCCAGCTGCTGGCTCAGGAAGCGATAACGGGCGGGGAACTCACAGCGTACCTCGCTCGCAGCCGGTCTCAACTGCTCAATGCTGGCCTGCAACTCGGCAGCTGGGTCCGTGGCACCGGAGTCGTGGAGGAAGAAATCCGGATCATCAATGTAGCTGCGGCCCTGATAGCGCCAGGTCGTGCCCTGATTGATGTGCAGCAGTGCCTGCCAACGGGGATGGTCAGCCAGTTGCTCATTGCTGGCCTGCGCCCACAACGGCGCTGTTGCCAGCACCAGTAATAGCGCCAGTTCTCTCAATGTCATCAGTGGCTTGCTTTTGGGGAGGGAAACCCGCCCGGCCTGAAGCCGGGCGGTGGTAAAGCCTGCCAATCAGCTGAGGCTGGCCAGCCTCTGGTCCTGATCCATCACGCTGTGGATGTTGCCCATAACCTCTTCGGCAGTCACATCCTCGCTGGGGAAGATCGCGTTGAAGTTCTCGTGCATGGTCTGCTTGAAGTGGTCACGCTTGTCGGCCGGAACCCCCATGGAAACAGAAAGGGCTGTCAGAGCTTCACCGTCACCAACGGCCATGTCCTGGGCTACTTCTTCCATCACGCCAGCCTGGGCCAACAGGTTCTGGCCGTGGTACTGCAGCGTGCCACTGGTATCGCAGCCGTTCGTACCAGAGGTAATCCCAAAGGTCCGGTTACCGGAAGTCCCATTCACGGAGGATGCCACAAGGTGCATCGGCTTACCGCTGCTGCCTTCAAACAGCATATTGCCCCAGCCGCAACCCGAACCGCCAGGTGCCGCTGCCTGGGCGCCAAAGGAAGTTGTGACGAGCACCGCTGCCAACAGTGTCTTTTTCATGGTTAATCTCCACTCATCTTGTGATACGTCCTTGAATTACAGCCATGAGGATGACTGATCAGCCCAATTCTCTAAGGCCTCTACGAAGATAATACCAATGGCAACAACAAACAAGTAGTACCTTCCCGAAAGCCTCGAAAATGAGGATTATTGACATCCTACTCCCTCTATCGCTGAACTGAGGCCTGACAACGAAGCAACCAGACTGCCCCTCGCAACTCGAACGCCTGAATTCAGAGAATCCATATCTGATCCATGCCCCTAGATAATGCAAAATTTCCATTTTCAAGCCCAGAAAAAGGATTGCCTATTCTTAATGTTACTGATAGTTTCTCGTGGCGGACTAGATGCCGCAACTTAATCTTTTCGACTATTTCTGAGGTATTTTAAATGGAACTAAAAAAAGTTGTTCTCACTTTGGTCGCAATCAGCACAGTCTTGGTTTCAGGATGTTCAACAACCACAACCAAGAAGAACATTCAAGCTATAGGTCCTAGTGGAGAAAAAGATGCTGTAATCTATAACGAAGTAGAGGTTACTCAAAGGACGGGTATCTTATCCATACTCACAGGCCCCTCTCTCCAAACAGAAGTGAAAGACCAGCGTGTCGCGTTCTGTGACAAGCAGAACGGAATATACGATTGCAAATCGTTGCCTATTCAAATTGATGGTGAGGCGATGACTGTTCAGAAACAAAATGGCATCCTGGCCCAATAAGCCAATCACCAACAACTGGGCCGTTAGACCACAGCGGCCCAGATCGATACAGTGTCATCCTTGCTACCCCGGGCTTCAAAAAGGCTCCAGGCGCAATTTGATGCCTTGCAGCTGGGCCAATTCTTTCTTCTCGGAAACCTCGGAAGAACATTCTAGCCGGTGCCCATCAGGGGCTGGAAGCTATTTGGCCAATATTCCATTTCGCGGGCTCATCGGATTGCTTATTGTTATCCGAATCACTAAGTCGTGAGCATTACGACACTACAGGTAGCGGGCGGGTGTGGGGAGGCAGACTTTTGCAATACTGGTATCAGAGGGTTCATCGATTCCCAGCCGCCCCTCAGTTGGCGGCTGGGACCGCTTGAGCGGACGCTTAACGGGGCAGCATCTTGGTTGCCACGTTCTTAACGCGCTTCTTGATGTGAGGCATCGCCTCTTCTTCGGACATGTTCATCTGGTTGGCCCAGACCGAGAGACGGATGCCATGAGGGAAATAATTGGTGGTCTTGGTCGTTGTTGCAGACTGGGAGTTCGACCGCTGTGTGCCGCCTCCAGATGCCATACGACTGTTCCCGGTTCCAGCTCCGGAAGCAGCCGCGGTGCTCTTATCGGTGCTGACTTCGACCTCAATCTCTCCATCCTGGCGCTCTTCCAGAACCACATCCATGATGAGCGCCCACTCACGTGGTGTGGAAGCATTGGACATGCCCGCAGCAATCAGGCCGCCACTGCCCAGGCCGGCAGCCACACCAGCGGCATTGCTATCAGTGGCGCTCGCGGTGGCGGCACCAACCCCAACACCTGCCGCCGCGCCAGCGATAACGCCCATATTGCGTGCGGCACTGGCACCCCCGGAGTCCGGGTCAACTTCGCCGAAGTAGCGGGTCGAGGCGCGCAGCCGGTAATGGGCTTGCTGGGGGCGGTTAACCACTTCCCAGCCATTCTTCTTGGCTGATTTGATCAGGAGCGGGCGCAGATTGAGTTGTGCGTCACTGATGTTCCGGTAAGAGATATAAACCGTGCGCTCATCCGCACGCGGCGGCTCAAGCTGGGGCGGCGGCACAACCCAGACGGTGCCACTGCGCGGCTCCGCGAACTTGTTGGCCGTCAACTTGCCCAAGTTCCGCGACATCGTTGTACAGCCAGCCATGAGAGCGACTGCAATCAAGGCTACCAGCGAGTGTTTAGCAAGATTTCCCATTGGATCGTCATTCCCTAAGTCTATGGTTTTTGGCTCCGAACTTCCTTTATCGCCCGCGTGCCTGTTTCCAGAGCAACACGAGGCACGGGAAGGCCTTCTAAACGTAAACCACAGGTCAGGGTGACGCAATGTCATCGGGCGGATACGGGTGGGCGGGCTGATTGATCGATTCTATAAACAACGCCACGGTGCGAATGCAACAGCCCACCGCCAAAGCCACCGTCTCCGGATCAGTACATCATCGCGAAAAGCCGCCGCCGATACTGGCGCACCAGCTGATTCTCGTTGCCCAGCAGATCAAAAAGCTTGATGAGCGTATTCTTGGCGGCGCCGTCTTCGAAATCCTTCTCAGTCTGCACCGATTTCAGAAGCAGCTCCATGGCAGCCTCATAGTCGCCGGCCAGGATGCCATGGGTCGCCAGCTGGTTCATCGCGGCCACGTCTGACGGATCCTCTTTCAGGCGATCCTGAAGCGCCGCCACCGGCGGAATATCCCGGGCCTGCTCCTCGAATTCAAACCGTGCCTCCAGCTGCTTGGCGCCTGGCTTGAGGCGCTCTTCCCCGGGCAGGCTTTCATAGATCGCACGCGCCTCCTCGATCTGCCCCTGTTCCAGACGCAGCCGAGCCAGATCAATCAGCACGTCGTAATCCTGGGGGTTCTGCTGATTCATCCGTATCAGCACGGCCTCGGCTTGCTCAAGCTGACCCTCGGACCACAGGCGCTTCGCCTTCTCCTGGTCGCTCTCCGGCGGCGCATCCACCACCTGGTCCAGCTTTTCGCGGATTTCGCCCTCGGGCAGAGCCCCGTTGAACTCATCCATCAACTGGCCCTGCTTCACGATCTTGACGCTGGGCAGGCTCTGCACACCCAGATGCCCGGCCAGCTCCTGCTGCTCCTCGGCGTTGACCCTGGCAAGCACGAAGGCGCCACGGTATTCCTCCGCCAGGCGCTCAAGAATGGGAGTAAGCTGCTTGCAGGGCTGGCACCAGTCCGCCCACACATCAATGACGACGGTGGTGGACATGGACGCCTCAAGCACTTTCTGCTGGAAGTTCTCCAGCGTGGCGTCGAAGATGATCTCGGAATTGCTCATAGCGGTGAATCCTGTGTTGGCGCTCGTCCGTCCTGTGGCTGTAAATGGGGATCCGGAAGGGGTGGTTCAACCCGCTGTCCCCCTTGATTTGCGGGATACTGACATCATGTTGACGGAAGCAACACTCTTTGGCGAATGGACGGGGGATCATGACGGACAGCGACGCGACCGAGTACATCGGACGGGACGACACCAGCGACAATCAGGAAACTGAGGGCCGGGGCCTCGCCCTGCCCGATCAGGTCCTGCCCAAGCGGCTCTACCTCATGCCGCTGTCGGGCCGACCCTTCCTGCCAGCACAGGTGCAGCCAGTAGTGCTGAACCAGGATCCGTGGGATGAGACCCTGCAGCGGCTGGATAACACCAGCCACATGACCGTGGGCCTGTGCTTCGTGGAGAACGAAAGCGGCGAAGGCGACCAGGAGGACAACCTGCCGGCGCCGGAACAGCTCGCCACCATGGGCTGCGCGGTACGGGTGCATAATGTCCATCGCGAGGACGGCAAGGTGCAGTTCATCGCCCAGGGCGTGCGGCGGTTCCGGATCGATCACTGGCTGCGTCGGGAACCGCCCTACCTTGTCGAGGTCAGTTACCCCGATGAACCCTCGGAAGACCACGAACAGGTCAAGGCCTACACCCAGGCCATCATCAGTTCCATCAAGGAGCTGTTGCGCACCAACCCACTCTACGGCGAAGAGGTGAAACACTACCTGTCGCGGTTCGGGCCGGATGACAGCTCACCACTGGCCGACTTCGGCGCCGCCATCACCAGCGCCCGTGGGCCGGAGCTTCAGGATGTCCTGAATACCGTCCCGCTGCTCAACCGCATGGAAAAGGTGCTGCTGCTGCTGCGCAAGGAACACGAGGTGGCGCAGATGCAGGCGGAGATCACCGAAGAGGTGAACGAGCGGGTGCAGAAACACCAGCGCGAATTCTTCCTGCGCGAGCAGCTCAAGATCATCCAGCGCGAACTCGGCATCGCCAAGGACGACAAAACGGCGGACGTGGACATGTTCCGCGAGCGCATGGCGGCGAAAGCACCGCCCCAGAACGTGCAGGAACGCTTTGACGACGAGATCGAGAAATTCCAGGTCCTGGAGCAGGGCTCGCCGGAATACGGCACCACGCGCAACTACCTGGACTGGCTCACGCAGATGCCCTGGGGCCAGCACTCCCAGGACAAGCTGGACCTTAAGGAAGCCCGGCGGGTGCTCAATCGCGACCATGATGGTCTGGACGATATCAAGGATCGCATCCTCGAGTTCCTGGCCGAAGGCACCTTCAAGGGCGAGATCTCAGGCTCCATACTGCTTCTGGTGGGTCCCCCCGGCGTTGGCAAGACCTCCATCGGCAAGTCCGTGGCGAGCGCGCTGGGCCGCGAGTTCTACCGCTTCTCCCTGGGCGGCATGCGCGACGAAGCCGAAATCAAGGGCCACCGCCGCACCTACATCGGCGCCATGCCGGGCAAGTTCGTGCAGGCCCTGAAGGAGGCAGGGACCAACAACCCGGTGGTCATGCTCGACGAAATCGACAAGATCGGTAACTCCTTCATGGGCGATCCCGCCTCCGCCCTGCTGGAAAGCCTGGACCCGGAACAGAACAGCGAATTCCTGGACCACTACCTGGATCTACGGGTCGATCTCTCGAAGGTCCTTTTCATCTGTACCGCCAACCAGCTGGATACGATCCCACAGGCACTGCTGGACCGCATGGACACCATACGGCTGTCCGGCTACATCACCGACGAGAAGGTGGACATCGCCAAGCACCACCTGCTGCCCAAGCTGCTGAAACGCGCCGGCCTCAAAAAGAAACAACTGGACATCACCGATGGGGCCATCCGGCAGGTGGTCGAAGGCTACGCCCGCGAAGCCGGGGTGCGCAACCTCGAGAAACAGCTGCACAAGATCGTGCGCAAGGGCATCGTCCGGATGGTCGAGGACGACGGGGAACAGAGCCCAATCCGCGTGGGCGTCAAGGACCTGCCCGACTATCTGGGCCAGCCGCTGTTCCGCAAGGAAAAGGCACTGCGCGGCGTGGGGGTTGTGACCGGCCTGGCCTGGACCGCCATGGGCGGCGCCACCCTGGGCGTGGAAGCCTCACGCATCCACAGCCAGGATCGCGGCTTCACGCTGACGGGCCAGCTTGGTGATGTGATGAAGGAATCCGCCTCGATCGCGCACAGCTTTGTCGCCTCACACCTGAAACAGTACAAGGGCGACACGGCGTTCTTTGACCGCTCTTACATTCACCTTCATGTACCGGAAGGGGCCACCCCCAAGGACGGCCCCAGCGCCGGCGTGACCATGGCCACGGCCCTGCTGTCGCTGGCCCGCAACGAGGCACCGCACAAGGCGCTGGCAATGACGGGCGAGCTGACGTTGACCGGGCAGGTTCTGGCTGTGGGTGGCATCCGCGAAAAGATCATCGCGGCCCGACGCCAGAAGATCAGCACGGTGATTCTGCCGGAAGCGAACCGGGGGGATTACGACGAGTTGCCCGATTACCTGAAGGAGGGCATGGAAGTGCACTTCGCGAAAGATTACACCGATGTGTACCGGGTGTGCTTTGACGATTCCCCCCGTCTCAAGGCGCACTGAAGCGTAAGTGTAAACCGCTATGGCACGCTGAGCTGTGAGAACTAAACTGTGAAGTATCGGTTGCGGCGCATCCGATCCTCAGAATTCCTGTCATCTGAGTAGAGCCCATTTGGCCACCCTAGCGGTGGCCTTTTTTATGCGCGGTTGATGGCCGCGCATAAAAAAAGGTGGCCGCAGCCACCCTTTTCAGTCCTCCATGCCGGCCAGCGCTCAGTCCTCGCCGGGCAGGCGGAAGTCAACCGGCTCTTCGTCCCCGGACACTTCCTTCATGCTGAGCTTGACGCGGCCACGCTGGTCCACATCCAGCACCTTGACCAGCACCTCCTGGCCTTCGGTGAGCTCCTCGCGCACGCTCTCGATGCGGCGGTCGGCAATCTGGCTGATGTGCACCAGGCCGTCCTTACCGGGCAACAGGTTAACAAAGGCACCGAAGTCAACGATGCGCTCAACGCGACCCCGGTAAACCCGGTCAACCTCCACATCCGCGGTCAACTCCATAATGCGGAAGGTCGCTTTCTCGACCTGCTCGGAGTTCTCCGCGTAGATCTTAACGGCCCCATCATCCTCAATGTCGATGGACGCACCGGTTTCTTCGCACAGAGACCGGATGGTAGCGCCTCCCTTGCCGATCACATCGCGGATTTTCTCCGAGTCGATGTGCATGGTGTGCATCTTGGGCGCATTGTTCGCGACATCGGAACGGGGCTGGGAGATCACTTTCGCCATCTCGCCAAGGATACGCTGGCGGGCCTCGTAAGCGCGCTGCAGGGCGATCTCCATGATCTCCTCAGTGATACCGGCGATCTTGATGTCCATCTGCAGGGCGGTTACCGCCTCGGGCGTCCCCGCCACCTTGAAGTCCATGTCCCCAAGATGGTCCTCATCACCCAGAATGTCGGTCAGCACGGCAAAGTCATCACCTTCCTTCACCAGGCCCATGGCAATGCCGCCCACGGGCGATTTCACCGGCACCCCTGCATCCATCAGCGCCAGACTGCTGCCGCACACCGACGCCATGGAGCTGGAACCATTGGACTCCGTAATCTCGGAAACACAACGGATGGTGTAGGGGAAATCATCATGCTCGGGCATGATTGCCTGAACACCACGGCGCGCCAACCGGCCATGGCCGATTTCACGCCGCCCGGGCGGGCCCATGCGGCCCGTCTCGCCCACTGAGTAGGACGGGAAGTTGTAGTGGAACAGGAACGGGTCCCGGCTCTCGCCCTTGAGCGAATCCACGATCTTGGCATCGCGGGCGGTGCCAAGGGTGGTCGTCACAATCGCCTGGGTCTCACCGCGGGTGAACAGCGCCGAGCCGTGGGCGTTCGGCAACAGCCCCACTTCCACACTGATCGGGCGCACCGTATGGTTGTCGCGACCGTCGATACGAGGCTCGTTACGCAGGACCTTACCGCGCACAATCTCTTTCTCGACCTTGCCGAAGTATTCCTTCACATCGTCCTCGGTGGGTTCGACGCCTTCCTCACCGGAAGCCAGCGTTTCCACCACGCGGTTCTTCAGCTCGCCCAGCTGGTCCTGACGCTCCAGCTTGTCCTTGACCTGATAGGCCGCCTCGATCTCGCTGCCGAACTGCTCATGGATACGGTTCTTGAGCTCGGTCTTCTCGGGCTCGGGCTCCCAGTTCCAGGAGGTCGGATTGACCTCCTGGACAAATTCGTTGATCCCCTGGATGGCCGTCTGCATCTCATTGTGAGCAAACAGAACGGCACCCAGCATCTGATCCTCAGTCAGCCGATCCGCCTCGGATTCCACCATCAGAACGGCGTCCTGAGTGCCCGCCACGACCATGTTGAGACGACTCGCTTCAAGCTTCTCGTAGGTCGGATTCAGGAAATAACCCTCGTCCTCTGTAAAGCCAACGCGTGCCCCGCCAATCGGCCCTTCAAAGGGCAGCCCGGAAATGGACAGCGCCGCCGAGGCCCCGATCATTGCTGGAATGTCCGGATCCACGTTCCGGTTCGAGGACATGACGGTGCAGATGACCTGCGTCTCATGCTTGAAGCCATCCTTGAACAGCGGCCGGATCGGCCGGTCAATCAGGCGTGACGTGAGGGTTTCCTTTTCGGAAAGCGGCCCTTCACGCTTGAGGAAACCGCCCGGGATCTTGCCCACGGCGTAGGTCTTTTCCACATAATGGACCGACAGGGGGAAAAACGGCAGCGAGGCCGGTTCCTTGTCCGCCATCACGGTCACCAGCACGGACGTGTCGTCCATGGTGACCAGCACGGAACTTGTGGCCTGCCGCGCGATACGGCCGGTCTCGAGGGTAACGGTGGACCCTGCGAATTCGAAGGTTTTCTTGACTGGATTCACAGTTGCTCCTTTCCAGAGGTTCGTTATTCAGAACCAAGACGGCCAGACCCGGAGGTCTGGCCGACATTGTTTTGACCGTTAGCGCCTGAGTTCAAGGCTGCGGATTATCTCAACGTAGCGATCCGCATTCTTGCGCTTGAGATAATCCAGCAGCTTGCGGCGCTGGTTAACCATCCGGATCAGCCCGCGGCGCGAGTGGTGATCCTGCTTGTTCTCCTTGAAGTGGCTCTGAAGCTTGACGATGTTGTGCGTCAGCAGCGCGATCTGTACCTCTGGGGACCCCGTGTCGCCCTCGGCGCGCTGGTACTGCTTGACGATGTCCTGCTTCTCTTCGTTGGTCAGTGCCATGTGGTTTTTGCTCCCGAATATGCTTTGAATGAAAACGGCCCGGACCGCGCATATCTACAGCCCGACCGTCTGGTTGTTTTACGCCCCGGTACGCATCAGCCGCCGGGGCCTGACCGCATCCCCCACCTTTTCCGCAAGGCCAAGGAAGCGCCCCTCCGGATTATAGATCCGGCAAAGTCCGTCGACCGGGGCTTCAGAAGGCGACATGGTAACAGCCTGGCCGTTCGAAATCGACACGGCCCGAGGCTGGTCCAGGACCGTTTCAGGCAGGTCCGACAGAAGCCCATCTGTTGCCCACAGCTGGCCCCGGGCCGCCACCCGCCCCATGGCTTCAAGCTGATCCAGTGGTATGGCCTGCCCAAGATCAAAGGGGCCGGCCTCTTCACGGCGCAGCTCGGCCACATGTGCCCCACACCCCAGGGCCTCGCCAATGTCGTCCACCAGGGTACGGATATAGGTGCCCTTGCTGCAGCGCACGCGCAGTGCCAGCTCATCGCCGTCAAGACGCAGCACTGTCAGTTCCTTGATGCGGATGGCGCGCGCCTCACGAGGGACTGTCTGCCCTTCCCGGGCGTATTCATAGAGCGGCCGCCCCTGGTACTTGAGCGCGGAATACATCGAAGGGACCTGCTCAATCGCCCCCCGGAACGGCGCCAGAACCGCTTCAACGCTCGCGGCATCCAGCGCCTCCGGCACGGCGCGCTGCTGCACCGTCTCGCCATCCGCGTCACTGGTGGTGGTGCGCTCACCGAGCCTGGCCACGGTGCAATAGGTCTTGTCCGCCTCCAGAAGGCGCTGTGCAAACTTGGTTGCTTCCCCGAAGCACAGCGGCAGCACGCCCGTGGCAAGAGGATCCAGTGCACCGGTATGGCCGGCACGAGCGGCGTTGAGAAGGCGCCGGACCTGCTGGAGGGCAGCGTTGGACGTTACCCCCGCCGGCTTATCAAGCACCAGAACGCCGTTGATGTCGTCCCCACGACGCTTCCGGCCCACTATTCGCCTCCGCCCTCCGGCTCCTCGCCGCCACTACGGCGCTGATCACTGGCTACCGCTTCACGGATCAGCGACTCCATGTGGCGACTCTGGCCGGCCAGCCGATCAAACCGGAAGCGCAGCTGGGGCACCATACGCATCCGCATGGACTTGCCCAGATGCCCGCGCAGGAACCCGGACGCACGCTGGAGAACCTCCAGACTCGTCTGAACCTCTTCACTGCTCTCGTCCAGTTCCTCGGTGCTGAGCAGCGTGAAGTAGATATCCGCGTAGCCGAAGTCCCGGGTCACCCGCACTTCACTGATGTTGATCATCCCCAGACGGGGGTCCTTGACCTCCCGCTGGATCAGCTGCGCCAGCTCCCGCTGGATCTGGTCGGCAACCCGGTCGGCCCGACTGAATTCACGCGGCATGCGTACTCCCGATCAATTGAGCTTGCGCTCGACCTGGATCCGGTCAAAGACCTCGATCTGGTCGCCTACTTTCACGTCATAGCCCTTCACGCCGATACCGCATTCCATGCCGTTGCGCACTTCGTTCACGTCATCCTTGAACCGGCGCAGGGACTGGAGTTCACCCTCGAAGATCACCACGTTGTCACGCAGTACCCGGATCGGCTTGTTCCGGTACACATGGCCTTCGGTCACCATGCAGCCGGCAACCTGGCCAAAGCGCGGCGACCGGAAGGTATCACGGACCTCCGCGATACCGAGAATCTCCTCACGGTACTCGGGCTTGAGCATACCGGTCAGCGCTGCCTTGACGTCATCAATCAGGTTATAGATGACGCTGTAGTAGCGCAGATCCACGTCTTCCTGCTCCGCCAGCTTCTTGGCGGCCGGTGTCGCGCGGACATTAAAGCCGAAGACCACGGACTCGCTGGTGATCCCAAGGTTGATGTCGGACTCGGAAATGCCACCGACACCGCTGGAGACCACCTGGACCTCGACTTCCTCGTTGCCCAGGTCCTGGAGAGCGCCGGTGATCGCTTCCAGCGACCCCTGCACGTCCGCCTTGACGATGACATTGAGGCTCTTGACCTCCTCCTTGCCCATATTCTCGAACAGGTTTTCGAGCTTGGCGGCCTGCTGGCGATGGAGGCGCTGCTCACGCTCTTTCTCCTGGCGGTACTCTGCCAGCTCCTTCGCCTTTTTCTCATCCGCCACACGGACAAACTCGTCACCAGCGCTGGGGGTACCGTTGAGCCCCAGCACCTCCACCGGAATGGAGGGTCCGGCGGTCTCTACATGGGCCCCGGTCTCATCCACCATGGCACGGATACGGCCAAAGTACATGCCGGCAACGATCACATCCCCCTTGTGCAATGTGCCGTTCTGAACCAGCAACGTCGCCACGGAACCACGGCCTTTCTCCATGCTGGACTCCACCACGGTCCCCTTGGCGGGCCCTTTCGGCACTGCGGACAGCTCCTGGATTTCCGCCTGCAGCAGGATCGCTTCCAGCAGATTGTCAATGCCTTCGCCGCTATGGGCCGAAACATGCACGAACTGGGTTTCACCGCCCCACTCTTCCGGCACCACTTCAAGGCCGACCAGCTCGTTCTTGACCCGGTCGGGGTCCGAATCGGGCTTGTCCACCTTGTTGACGGCAATCACCAGCGGTACGCCGGCAGCCCGCGCGTGCTGGACCGCCTCCTTGGTCTGCGGCATGACGCCGTCGTCAGCCGCAACCACCAGGATGACGATGTCCGTGGAATGGGCACCACGGGCACGCATCTCGGAAAACGCAGCGTGGCCGGGGGTGTCCAGGAAGGTGATCATCCCGTGCCCGGTTTCAACGTGGTAGGCACCAATGTGCTGGGTAATGCCACCGGATTCACCACTGGCAACCTTCGTCTTGCGGATGTAGTCGAGCAATGAGGTCTTGCCGTGGTCAACGTGGCCCATGACACTGATCACCGGCGCACGGGCTTCGGCCTCGCCCTCGTATTCGATATCGCTGAGCACTTCCTCTTCGATCTCGTCCTCACGGACCGACTTGGCCTTATGGCCCATTTCCTCGACCACCAGGATCGCGGTTTCCTGATCCAGGGCCTGATTGATGGTGGCCATGACACCCATGCCCATCAGGGTCTTGATCACCTCGCCTGCCTTGACGGCCATGCGCTGGGCGAGATCAGCGACCGTGATGGTTTCCGGAATTTCCACTTCATTCACCTTGGGCTTGGTCGGCTTCTCGAAAACATGACGCTTCTGGCGCTGCTGCTGCTTCTTCCGCCGGGAGGAGCGCAACGGCTTGCGCGGCTCTTCCTCGGCGGGGGCCGCTTCGGCCTCTTCCCCACCTTCCGGCGATGTATCGAGTTCAGCCAGTTCTTCTTCAACACGCGGCTTCTTGGCCCCTTTCTGGGCCGCTGCCTTGCCGCCTTTGTTCTTCTGCTTGCCGTCGTCGTCCTCGCGCTCCGGCTTACCCTTCTTCTTCTTGGTATGCTTGCGCGTATCCTCCTTCGCCGGCTCGGGGGCAACCGCCGGCTCTTCCTCCGGAGCCTGAGCTTCCGGTTCGCCGTCAGCCGACTCATCAGACGACGCTACCTCAGCATCGGCGCCTTCCACCTCGGCCGGACTTTCGGTGGGCGAGTCACTGTGCTCGCCTGTGCCGGGCTGGGCCGCTTCACCGGCCGCCTGCGCCTGCTGCTCAGCCGCCTCGGCACTTTCTTCACCTTCGGGTTGTTCTTCGGCTTCCCGAGCCTGCGCGGCTGCCTCTTCCGCCTGCTGCTGCGAGGCATCACCCTCGGACTGGCCCTGGGCCTCCGAGCGCTTGACATAGGTCCGCTTCTTGCGCACCTCCACATTCACGGTCTTGCCACTGCTGCCGCGGCTGCCACCGCCAGTGCGCAGCTGGGTTGTGGTCCGGCGCTTGAGCGTTACCTTGCTCGGTCCGCCGCTTTCAGTCCCACTCTGGTTACGGCGCAGATACGCCAGCAGCGTCTGCTTTTCATCGTCCGTCACCACGTCGTCTTCCGCCCGCTTGCTCAAGCCGGCTTCCTCAAATTGACGGAGCAAGCGATCAACGGGAGCGCCTACGTCTTCGGCCAATTGCTTAACGGTTACTTCGGCCATACTGGTCCTCCTCTCCCGATTATTCCTGGCCCTCGAACCAGGGTGCGCGCGCGGTCATGATGAGCTGACCCGCCCGATCTTCATCCATACCCTCAAGGTCGAGTAGCTCATCCACGGACTGCTCCGCCAGATCTTCCATGCTGTAGATTCCCTTGCCAGCAAGCGCCTGTGCCAGCTCCGGATCCATGCCGTCCATACCGACCAGATCCTCCTGGGGTTCACCACCGCCCTGCTGGCTTTCGGTTCCGGAGGCAAGCGCCTCGTTCAGCATTCCGTCGCGGGCACGCTCTCGCAGTTGCTCAACCAGGTCCTCATCAAAGCCTTCAATGGCCAGCATTTCATCACGCGGCACATAGGCAATCTCCTCAAGCGTGGTAAAGCCTTCCTCCACCAGCACCTGAGCCAATTCCTCGTCCGCATCCAGGAAGCGCTGGAAGTGTTCCACCAACCGCTGCGCTTCCTTTTCCTGTTTCTCCTCGGCCTCGCTCTCGGTCATCACGTTGAGCTCCCACCCGGTAAGCTCACTCGCAAGGCGTACGTTCTGCCCCCCACGACCAATGGCCTGCGCCAGATTATCCTCGGCTACGGCCACTTCCATGGAGTTTGTATCCTCATCAATCACGATGGAGACCACTTCGGCCGGCGCCATGGCATTGATCACCAGCTGGGCCGGATTATCGTCAAACGTGACGATGTCCACGCGCTCGCCGCCAAGTTCATTGGAAACCGCCTGGACACGGGCACCACGCATGCCCACACAGGCACCGACCGGATCAATACGCCCATCGTTGGTCTTGACCGCGATCTTGGCACGGGACCCGGGATCGCGTGCCGCGCCCTTGATGTTGATGAGCTCCTCGGCAATCTCGGGAACCTCAATGCGGAACAGCTCGATGAGCATCTGGGGACTGGTCCGGCTCAGGATCAGCTGCTGGCCCCGGTGGTCGCTGCGGATCTCTTTAAGCAGCGCCCGCACCCGATCCCCCATGCGGAACGTTTCGCGCGGGATCAGCTGATCACGCGGCAACAGGGCTTCGGCGTTGCTGCCCAGATCCACGATAACGTTATCCCGGGTTACCTTCTTGACCGAGCCGGAAATCAGCTCGC
Organism: Halomonadaceae bacterium KBTZ08; assembly: GCA_048013405.1. Lineage (GTDB taxonomy): Bacteria > Pseudomonadota > Gammaproteobacteria > Pseudomonadales > Oleiphilaceae > Halospina. The sequence continues at coordinate 2,798,703 of CP182108.1, read as the reverse complement.
CCACATGCTCGCGGTAACTGTCGACCACCCGGGCACGCTCCGCTTCGCGCACCTTCTGGAAAATGATCTGCTTGGCGGCCTGGGCACCGATACGGCCAAAGGAAACAGACTCGACCTGTTCCTCGTGCACATCTCCGGGCTGCAGGGAGGCATCAATCTGCTGAGCTTCCTCAAGGGTCAACTCCGTACCCAGAGCCGGTACGGCATCATTGTCCACGATGGTCCAGCGGCGGTAGGTCTCGTAGTCCCCGGTCTTACGGTCCACGCTGACGCGCAGATCCGCCTCCTCGTCCTCATACCGTTTCTTGGCCGCTGTCGCCAACGCCATCTCGATTGCTTCGAAGATCACGTCCTTATCGACGTCCTTCTCGTTCGAGACGGCTTCGACCACCATCAGGATTTCTTTATTCATTGAACAGCCCTGCCTTTCCTGTAAGCCTGATACTGCAAATCACTCGAATACCGGAACGATGCGCGCGCTCTCGATGGACTCGAACGGCAGCTGGAGTTCGTACTCGCCTACCACGAGGCAGATATCCTCACCCTCAACCGCACGCAGAATGCCTTCGTATTTGCGGCGCCCTTCGAACGGCGCGCTCAGCCGGACACTTAACCTGGCCCCAATAAACTCGCGATACTGATCCAGCCGGAATAACGGCCGGTCCATGCCGGGAGAGGAAACCTCGAGGGTATAACCGGTTCCAATCGGATCCTCGACATCCAGCACACCACTGACCTGGCGACTGACCTGCTCGCAGTCATCCACGGTGATGCCCTCGCCGTGATCGATGTAGACCCTTAACGTGGTGTGCTTGCCCTGGGCCAGGTATTCAATTCCCCAGAACACAAATCCCAGCCCTTCAATCACCGGGGCCAGCATTTCCTCAAGCTTGCGAACTTTCGCGGACAATGCGCCTCCGCTGTCTTGCAACCAACCAGCCCCGCCGGTTTTGGCAGGGCCAGAAACAAAAAAAGGGCTCTAACCAGCCCCTTTTCAAAACGTGGCCTCCGGTCTGCGGAGCCACCGAACGAAAAGCCAGCCGTCTTCTGACGGCCTGGCACCGCTCTGGGTGCCGCGGGCTGGTGCTGCCACCCCGCGCATTGCCTCGGCGCCTGCCAAAACAATGCATTGGCAACGCACACTGCGCGCCAAACAGGGGCGAAAGTATAAGCATCACCCCAGAATTGGTCAAGCATTGACCAAAAAAAACGGCTTGGCCGAGGAAAGCAGCGTCACCCCTTCCAAGCCGTTCCATTGTTTGGTGCCGAAGGCCGGACTTGAACCGGCACGGCTTGCGCCACTAACCCCTCAAGCTAGCGTGTCTACCATTTCCACCACTTCGGCATGTCGTTTGCGGGGCGTATAGTAACGAACAACCCCACATTTTCCAATACCCTTTACGGGTTTATTCGATGGACGGGACGCCGTCGTCCTTTCCGTCGCTGTCTTGCCCTTCTCCAGAACCAGAGTCAGCCTCGCCCGCACCAGCGTCGGTGCCAATATCCGGTGCCTGTTCGCCACCAGCCTCCGGCTCGCCCTGCTGCCCGGATTCCTGAGCGGATTCTTCCACCGTCGGAACACCTTCCGCAGCGCCGACCTCAGCCCGCTGCTTGGCGTACATTGCCAGCGCAAAACTGGTTACGAAAAACAATGCCGCGAGCACCGCCGTGAGCTTAACCATAAAGCCCACGCCACCAGAGCTCCCGAACACCGTCTGGGAGGAACCGCCACCAAAGGCGGCGCCAGCGTCGGCTCCCTTGCCCTGCTGCACCAGCACCAGCACCACCAGCGCCACGGCAACAGCCACGTGTACCAGCAGAATGCCTGTTTCAACCCAATCCATAAATCCGTCTCTCAACCGGCCCGACAGATAGCGGCAAAATCGCTCGCATCCAGGGATGCGCCGCCGATAAGGCCGCCGTCAATATCGGGCTGTGCAAACAGTTCGCCAGCCGTCTCAGGCTTGACGCTGCCCCCGTAAATCACGGGCGCCTCGGCCGCGGCCGGATCCAACTCCCCGAGAAGTCCCCGGATGTACGCATGCACCGCCTGTGCCTGCTCCGCCGTGGCGCTCCGCCCTGTTCCAATGGCCCACACCGGCTCGTAGGCAATGCAGATATGGCGCCAATCGGAGTCGGGCACATCCGCCAGCCCTGCCCGGATCTGGCGGGCAACCACGGCCTCGGTCTCGCCAGCCTCGCGCTCCGCTTCGGTCTCACCAACGCAGAGAACGGGATCCAGTCCGGCGCCCAGCGCCTGGAGCAGCTTGGCATTGATGCGCTCGTCCGACTCAGCCCAGTACTGGCGCCGCTCCGAATGGCCGACAATCGCAAAACTGGCATGCTGATCCGCGGCCATGGAGGCAGCGATCTCGCCCGTATGCGCGCCCGACTCCCACGGGGAGACGTCCTGCACACCAACCATGACCCGCCGACTGCTGTTTTCAGTAAGCGCCTCACGCAACGCCGGAACCAGAATGGCCGGCGGCATGACCGCCACTTCCACGGCCGGGTCCAGCCCTTCGAGCGCGGGCACCAACCCGCCCGCATACGCCGCGGCGAAAGCGCCCGCCCCATTGAGTTTCCAGTTTGCTGCTATCAGCCGACGTCGCATACAAGAAGCCGTTTTTCAGGGACGCGGCACTATACCCAAGATCCCGGGGCAGCGCAAGGAAGCTCAGGGCGCCTCACGCTGCACCACGTCCGCCAACTGGCGGACCAATCGCCCAACGTAGTCCGCATCCTCACCTTCCGCCATAACCCGTATCACGGGCTCGGTTCCCGAGGGCCGCAGCAGGATCCGGCCGCGCTCGCCCAACTCGGATTCCGCCTCACTGACCGCCGCCCGGATCCCCTCAACGTGCTCCGGGTTGAAGCGTTGCCCTACACGCACATTAACCGTTTCCTGGGGCAACCGCGTGACATCGGACAGCAGCGTTGCCAGGCCGCATTCACGTCGATTCATCGCCACCAGCACCTGCAGGGCTGAGACGATGCCGTCGCCGGTGGTGGTCCGGTCCCGGCAGACGATGTGGCCGGAGCCCTCGCCACCAACCAACCACTGGCGGCTTACGAGCTCCTCCATGACATAACGGTCACCAACCCGGGCCCGCGCAAAGGGAATACCGCACCGCCCCAGGGCCTGCTCAATGCCCAGATTGGTCATCAGCGTTCCGACTACGCCACCCTGCAGGCCACCCTTATCCGCGCGCTCACGGGCGATGATGTAGAGCAGCTCGTCACCGTCTACCTCACGGCCCGTATGATCAACCATGATGACCCGATCACCGTCGCCATCGAAGGCGACCCCCAGATCGGCCCCGGTTTCCAGCACCCGCTGGCGCATCGCCTCGGGCGAGGTTGAGCCACAGCCGTCATTGATGTTGAGCCCGTCGGGCGTCATGCCCATGGGGGTGACCCGGGCGCCCAGCTCCCGGAATACGGCGGGCGCCACGTGGTAGGTTGCACCATGGGCGCAATCCACCACCAGGTGCAGGCCTTCAAGACTGAACTGGCCAGGCACCGTGCTCTTGCAGAACTCAATGTAGCGCCCCGGGGCATCATCAATACGCGCTGCCTTGCCGAGCTCGCCTGCGGACACCACCGCCAGCTCCGCATCAATCCACTGCTCAATACGGGCCTCCAGGGCATCGTCCAGCTTGGTGCCATCGGCCGAGAAGAACTTGATCCCGTTATCGCCATGCGGATTATGCGAGGCGCTGATCACGATACCCGCCGCCGCACGGAAGGTGCGCGTCAGATAGGCAATAGCGGGCGTCGGCATGGGGCCCAGAAGACGTACATCCATGCCGGCGGCGGAAAGGCCGGCCTGCAGTGCGGATTCGAACATATAGCCGGAGAGGCGCGTGTCCTTGCCAATCAGCATGGTATTGGCCTGACCTTCCCGCCGGAAGGCCCGCCCGGCCGCCCAGCCCAGCTTCAGGATGAAATCCGGGGAGATCGGGCTCACTCCCACCTGCCCGCGAATACCATCCGTTCCAAAATACTTGCGTTCACCCATGAGCTGATTCCTTAACCATTATACCCGGAGGCCACCCTGATCCCACGCTGCACGCACCATGCGGGCGGCGTCCACGGTTTCTGGTACATCGTGTACCCGCACCACCGCCGCCCCCTTCATCATGGCCATGGTCGCCGCGGCCAGGCTGCCCGGCATCCGCGCTTCCACCGGACGGCCCGTCACCTCACCGATCATCCGCTTACGCGACATGCCCACCAGCACCGGCCACCCATGGGCGACAATGGCCTCCAGGTTTTCCAGCAGAATGAGATTGTGCGTCAGGGTCTTGCCAAAACCAAACCCGGGGTCATAAAGGAGCCTGTCCCCCGTGATGCCCGCCGCCTCAAGCTCGGCGGCGCGACGCGCCAGATACCCCTGCACCTCCTCCAGGACATTGCTGTACTCAGGCCGATCCTGCATGCTGTCCGGCTCCCCCTGGCGGTGCATAATGCATACCGGAAGCCCTGTATCCCGCGCGGCATCCACGGCCCCATCACGCTCCAGCGAGCGCACGTCGTTGATCATCCCAACCCCCAGACGCGCCCCTTCCCGCATCACCTCAGGGGCGCTGGTATCCAGAGACACCGGTACACCCAGTTCATGCCGGATCAACTCAATAACGGGACAGACCCGGTCCAGCTCCTCCTGCAAGGGCACCGGTTTGGCGCCAGGGCGGGTGGACTCACCGCCCACATCCACCCAGTCAACGCCAGCCTCAACCATCGCCCTCGCCTGCGCGAGCGCGCGTTCGGGAGCGTTGAAACGCCCCCCATCGGAAAACGAATCCGGCGTGGCATTGATCACGCCCATAACGGCTGGTGACGGCATCTGATCAGGCCGGATGCTCATAATCAGTCTCCACAACGAAAAACGCTCCCGGGCAAAGGCCGGGAGCGTTCAGACTGCCAGCGGCCTGGCAGTCAGTGTTCACCGGCAGGCTCGCCCTTGCCCTCATCATCGCCGGCGTTCGAGCCGGAACCGGCATTAACATCGGCTACCACTGAGTCCCCACCCTGGTCATCGTCATCCCAGCCACTGGGCGGGCGCGGCACCTTGCCGGCCATGATGTCGTCGATCTGGCCTCCATCAATGGTTTCGTACTTCATGAGTGCGTCCGCCATCAGGTGCAGCTTCTCCATGTTATCCACCAGGATCTGCTTGGCGGTTTCATAGCACTCATCAATGATGCGGCGCACCTCTTCATCAATGGCCTGGGCCGTTGGCCCGGACATGCCCTTGCCGCCGGATCCGGAATCGTAGCCGGCAAACGGCTCGCTGCGGTCCTCGTCGTACATCAGCGGACCGAGCTTTTCGGACAGCCCCCATTTCGTCACCATGTTGTGCGCCAGCTCGGTGGCACGCTTGATGTCATTCTGGGCGCCAGTGGTCACACCATCCTTGCCCAGCGTCAGCTCCTCGGCGATGCGACCGCCAAAGAGGCTGCAGATCTGGCTGATAATGTAGCGCCGGCTGTGACTGTACTTGTCCTCCTCCGGGAGGAACATGGTCACGCCCAGAGCCCGCCCCCGGGGAATGATGCTGACCTTGTAGACCGGGTCATGCTCGGGCACCAGGCGCCCGACAATGGCGTGGCCGGACTCATGATTGGCCGTGTTGAGCTTTTCCTTCTCGGACATGACCATGGACTTGCGCTCCGAGCCCATCATGATCTTGTCCTTGGCCATTTCCAGCTCGTCCATCGAGACCAGCCGCTTGTTGCGCCGCGCCGCGAACAGGGCCGCCTCGTTGACCAGGTTCTCCAGGTCCGCACCAGAGAAGCCAGGCGTGCCTCGCGCAATGTCCCTGGGTTCAACACCGTCCGCCAACGGCACCTTCGACAGGTGAACCTTGAGCACCTGCTCACGCCCCCGGATATCGGGAAGGGGCACCGTTACCTGACGGTCAAAGCGACCGGGACGCAGAAGCGCCGGGTCCAGAACGTCCGGGCGGTTGGTGGCGGCGATCACGATCACGCCCTCGTTGCCCTCAAAACCGTCCATCTCGACCAGCATCTGGTTCAGGGTCTGCTCGCGCTCATCGTGGCCACCGCCCATGCCGGCCCCACGGTGGCGGCCCACGGCATCCAGTTCGTCAATAAAGATGATGCAGGGGCTCTGCTTCTTGGCCTGCTCGAACATGTCCCGCACACGGGAGGCGCCCACGCCCACGAACATCTCCACAAAATCCGAACCGGAAATGGTGAAGAAGGGCACCTTGGCCTCGCCCGCAATGGCCTTGGCCAGCAGCGTCTTACCCGTACCGGGCGGGCCAACCATGAGCACCCCTTTGGGGATATGCCCGCCCAGGCGCTGGAACTTGCTGGGATCCTTGAGGAAGTCCACCAGCTCCTTCACGTCCTCCTTGGCCTCGTCAACGCCGGCCACGTCGCCAAAGCCGGTCTTGACCTGCTCCTCACTCATCAGACGGGCCTTGCTCTTGCCAAAGGACATGGGTCCCTTGCCGCCTCCGCCGCCGCCCTGCATCTGGCGCATGAAGAAGATGAAGATGGCGATGATGATCAGGATCGGAAAGGAGGCCACCAGCAACTGGGTCCAGATGCTCTGGCCGGAGGACTCCTTCCCGGTCACCTCCACATTGTTATTGTAGAGGTCATCCATGAGGTTGGGATCCTCAACCGCCGGCCGGATGGTGGTGAAGTCGTTCCCATTCTGCCGTGTTCCGGTGATGGTCTGGCCCTCGATGGTCACTTCCTCGACCTGACCGCCGCGCACCATCTCGATGAACTCGGAATAATTGAGCTTCTGCTGCTGCGGTTCCGGACTGAAGTTCTGGAATACCATCAGCAGCACGGCTGCGATGACCAGCCACAGAACCAGATTTTTTGCCATATCGTTCAAGATCACTCACCCATACTGTCTGCCCGCTCTGAACTCGAACGGTCCTGAAACAAACCTTACACTAATGCGCCCGGCTGCCGCCATAGGCCCTTCAGCCCTTACAGGCGCTTAATGCCCCCGAAATCCCGTGCACACCTGGTACTGCTCGCGCGAACGCGCCCTGGAGGCATCCGGCTTACGGCTGGCCACCCGGCGGAAGTCCTGCTTCATGGTCCGCAGCAGGTCATCAAAGCCTTCCCCCTGGAACACCTTGGTCACAAAGGCACCCCCCGGGCGCAGCACCTCGCGAGCCATTTCGAGTCCCAGCTCCACCAGGTGCATGGCGCTGGGAATATCGATGGCGGCCACACCACTCATATTGGGCGCCATATCCGAAATGACAAGGTCAACGGGGCGTCCTTCGAGCCTGACCAGCAATTCATCCAGAACGGCCTGCTCCGTAAAGTCGCCCTGAACAAAGGTCACATCCGGCACTGGATCCATGGCCAGGATATCGCTGGCCAACACCATGCCGCCGGGGCCGACCTTCTCGGCCGCCACCTGGGACCAGCCACCGGGGGCGGCGCCCAGATCGACCACCGTCTGGCCACTGCGGAACAGGCTGTCCTTCTGATCAATCTCGATCAGTTTGTAACTGGCCCGGGAGCGATACCCGTCCTCCCGGGACTGGTTCACGTAGTGGTCCTGGTGATGCTCGCGCAACCACCGGTCACTGCTCTTGGAACGTGCCAAACCTGCCTCCGAAACGGTGCAACCGGGCTGTGCCGGCTGGTATCATGCCTGCTATCCAATCCATACGATCAAGAGACGCCATCATGTCACTATCCGCCGAACAGCGCCGCCAATACCGGGCTATTGCCCATGACCTCAAACCGGTCGTACAGGTCGGCGACAACGGCATTTCCGAAGGGCTGCAGCAGGAGCTGGAGCGAGCCCTGGATGACCACGAGCTCATCAAGATCAAGGTAGCCTCCACGGACCGCGACGAACGACGGGAGCTGATCGATGCGGCCTGTGAGGTCACGGGTGCGGAACTGGTGCAGGTGATCGGCAAGATGGCCGTGCTGCTGCGTCGCACGGCCGAGCCCAATACCAAGCTCTCCAACCTGCGTCAGCGCTAGATGTGCATGACTTCGTTGATCTCGTATTCCACGGTGCCGGAAGGCACCTCAACCGATACGTCGTCGCCCTCCTCCTTGCCGATCAGCGCCCGGGCGATCGGTGAGGAGACCGAGATCCGGCCTTCCTTGATGTCCGCCTCGTCGTCACCCACGATCTGGTAGGTGACCTCCTCCTCGGTCTCCACATTGATCAGGCGCAGGGTGGTGCCAAAGATCACCTTGCCGGTTTTCTCGATCGTGGTGACATCGATCACCTGAGCGGCGGCCAGCTTGCTCTCGAGCTCCTGGATCCGGCCTTCGACAAAGCTCTGCTGCTCGCGCGCCGCGTGGTACTCGGCGTTTTCCTTCAGATCCCCGTGCTCACGTGCTTCCGAGATCGCCGCGATAACCCTGGGGCGCTCCTCGGATTTGAGCCGGTACAGTTCGTCACGCAGGGCCTGCTCGCCCCGCTTGGTCATGGGAACACGGTTGTTGCTCACTGTTGATACCCCGCATGCAGATCCTGGAGGCGGCGCACCTGGCGCTCAGAGCCGAAACGGATGGCGCGGCAGAATGCCTCGCCGCCAGTTAGTGTGGTGGCGTAGGTGACCTTGCGCTGAAGGGCTGACTGGCGGATCTGTGCCGAATCCGCGATGGCCTTGCGCCCCTCGGTGGTGTTCACGATCAGGTCAACCTGGCCGTTCTTGATGGCGTCCACGATGTGCGGCCGACCCTCGCGGACCTTATTCACTTTCTCAACCTCGAGTCCCGCCTCGGACAGAACCCTGGCCGTTCCCCCGGTGGCAGTCAGGCGGAAGCCCACGTCCAGCAGGTCGCGCGCCAGACGCACCACGTCCGGCTTGTCGGCATTACGCACACTGATGAAAGCGGTGCCGGAGCTGGGCAGCGTTTCGCCCGAGCCCAGCGCGGCCTTGGAAAAAGCTTCGTCGAAACTGTCGCCAAGGCCCATCACCTCGCCGGTGGATTTCATTTCCGGCCCGAGGATCGGGTCCACGGACGGGAATTTCGGGAAGGGGAAGACCGATTCCTTCACCGAGTAGTACTGGGGCACGGACTCCGTGGTGATGCCCTGCTCCTCGAGACTGACGCCCACCATACAGCGGGCGGCAATGCGCGCCAGCGACCGGCCCACGGCCTTGGAGACAAAGGGCACGGTCCGCGAGGCCCGGGGATTCACCTCAATCACATAGATCTCGCCGTTCTGCCAGGCCAGCTGCACGTTCATGAGCCCGACCACGTTCAGCTCCAGCGCCATGCGCTTGACCATGTCGCGCATCTGGTCCTGGACATTGTCCGGCAGTGTGTACGGTGGCAGCGAACAGGCGGAATCACCGGAATGCACCCCGGCCTGCTCAATGTGCTGCATGATGCCACCGATCACCGCGGTCTGACCGTCGCACACGGCGTCGATATCAATCTCGATGGCGGAATTCAGGAAGTGGTCCAGAAGCACCGGGCTGTCGTTCGAGACCCGAACGGCGCTGCGCATGTACTCCTTGAGCTCCTCCTCGGTGTAGACGATCTCCATGGCACGGCCACCCAGCACATAGGAGGGACGCACCACCAGCGGGTAGCCAATGTCACGCGCCACCAGGATGCCTTCCTCCAGGCTGCGCACCGTGGCGTTGGCCGGCTGCTTGAGCCCCAGCCGGTTGATCATCTGCTGGAAGCGCTCCCGGTCCTCCGCCCGGTCGATGGCATCCGGGCTGGTGCCGATGATGGGCACGCCCGCCGCCTCCAGGCCGCGCGCCAGCTTGAGCGGCGTCTGGCCGCCGTACTGGATGATCACCCCGTCCGGATTCTCGGACTGAACGATCTCCAGCACATCCTCCAGGGTTATGGGCTCAAAATAGAGCCGGTCGGAGGTGTCGTAGTCCGTGGAGACCGTCTCCGGGTTGCAGTTGATCATGATGGTCTCATAGCCATCATCGCGCATTGCCAGCACGGCGTGCACGCAGCAGTAATCAAACTCAATGCCCTGGCCGATGCGGTTGGGGCCACCCCCAATCACCACGATCTTCTGGCGGTCACTGACGTTCGCCTCACACTCTTCCTCATAGCTGGAGTACATGTAGGCGGTGGACGACTCGAACTCAGCGGCACAGGTGTCCACGCGCTTGTACACCGGCCGTACGCCCAGATCGTGGCGCAGCTTGCGGAAGCTCTGCTCGGAAACCCCCAACAGGCTCGCCAGGCGCGTATCGGAGAAGCCCTTGCGCTTGAGCCGGAAGACCGTCCTGTAATCAAGGTCCGCCATGCCCGTGGACTGGAGCTGCTTCTCCTCCTCGATCAGGTCCTGGATCTGGACCAGGTACCAGCGGTCAATGAAGGTATACTCAAAGACCTCCTCCAGGCTCATGCCCCGGCGGAAGGCCTCACCGATGTACCAGCTGCGGCTGGCGCCGGGCACCTTGAGCTCATGGATGAGCGTATCCTGGGCGTCCTCGGTATCCTCCAGGATAGGGTCCAGACCGGAGGCACCGGTTTCCAGCCCACGCAGCGCCTTCTGGTAGGACTCCTGGAAGGTACGACCGATGGCCATCACCTCGCCCACGGACTTCATCTGGGTCGTAAGCCGGGGATCGGCCTGCGGGAACTTCTCGAAAGTGAAGCGCGGGATCTTGGTAACCACATAGTCAATGGACGGCTCAAACGAGGCCGGCGTAATGCCGCCGGTGATGTCGTTGCTCAGCTCGTCCAGAGTAAAGCCCACGGCCAGCTTGGCCGCTACCTTGGCGATGGGGAAGCCGGTGGCCTTGGACGCCAGCGCCGACGAGCGCGACACCCGCGGGTTCATCTCGATCACCACCATGCGCCCGTTGGCCGGGTTGATGCCGAACTGGACGTTGGAGCCGCCGGTCTCGACCCCCACCTCGCGCAGCACTGCCAGCGAGGCATCGCGCATGATCTGCCATTCCTTGTCCGTCAGCGTCTGGGACGGCGCCACGGTAATGGAGTCCCCGGTATGCACGCCCATCGGGTCCATGTTCTCGATGGTGCACACAATGATGCAGTTGTCGTTCTTGTCCCGCACCACCTCGGTCTCGTATTCCTTCCAGCCAATGAGCGACTCATCGATCAGCAGCTCATTGGTCGGCGACAGGGCCAGGCCCCGCTCACAGATCTCGTGGAACTCCTCCCGGTTGTAGGCAATACCGCCACCGGAGCCGCCCATGGTGAACGAGGGCCGGATGATGCAGGGCAGCCCGATGTAGTCCAGAACCTGGTAGGCCTCTTCCATGCTGTGGGCCATGGAGGCACGCGGGGTCTCCAGGCCGATGTTGTGCACCGCCTTGTCAAAGCGGTCGCGGTCCTCGGCCTTATCAATGGTATCCGCGTTGGCGCCGATCATTTCCACGCCATGTTTCTCAAGAATGCCGTGGCGCTCCATGTCCAGGGCGCAGTTCAGCGCCGTCTGGCCACCCATGGTCGGCAGCAGCGCATCCGGCTGCTCCTGCTCGATGATCTTTTCAATGGTGCGCCAGGTGATGGGCTCAATGTAGGTGGCATCCGCCATCACCGGATCGGTCATGATGGTCGCCGGATTGGAGTTCACCAGGATGACCCGGAAACCTTCCTCATGCAGCGCCTTGCAGGCCTGGGCGCCGGAATAGTCAAACTCACACGCCTGGCCGATCACAATGGGCCCGGCGCCAAGAATCAGAATGCTTTGGATATCGTCTCGTTTCGGCATTGAACCCTTACCCTGTTCGTGTCGAGCCGGAATGCTGATGGTCGTCCATCAGGCGGGTAAACGCATCGAACAGCGGGATCACGTCCCGCGGCCCGGGGCTGGCCTCCGGGTGGCCCTGGAAGCTGAACACCGGTGCGTCACGCAGGCGCATGCCCTGCAGCGTGCCATCAAAGAGCGAGCGATGGGTTACCTCCACGTTATCCGGCAATGACGTCTCATCCACCGCAAAGCCATGATTCTGGCTGGTGATCACCACGGTTCCGTCGGTTACCCGCTCCACCGGATGGTTGGCGCCATGATGGCCGAATTTCATCTTTTCACTGCGCCCGCCCACGGCCAGTCCCAGCAGCTGGTGCCCCAGACAGATGCCAAAGGTCGGGATCTGGCGCTCGATGCAGCCCTTCAGGGCCTCGATCGCGTAATCACAGGGCTCGGGGTCGCCCGGGCCATTGGAGAAGAAGACGCCATCCGGCTCGTAGGCCATGACCTCATCAAGCGGTGTCCGGGCCGGAACCAGGGTGACGTCGCACCCACGCGAGACCAGCAGCCGCAGGATGTTGTACTTGATGCCGTAGTCGTAAGCGACCACGCGATAGCGCTTCTCCGGCCCCTCGCCATAGCCCTCGTCCAGGGTCCAGGCGGACTGGGTCCAGGTGCGTGCCTCCCGGCAGCCGGCCTCGGAGGCCAGATCCATGCCCTTGATGCCCGGGAAGTCCCGCGCCAGCCGCAGCGCCTGTTCCTCGGTGGCGTTGGCGCCGGCCACAATGGCGCCGCCAAGCGCCCCCTGGTCGCGGAGCAGCCGGGTCAGGCGGCGGGTGTCCACGCCGGCAATGGCCACCACATTCTCACGCCGGAGATACTCCGGCAGGGACTCATTGTGGCGCCAGTTACTGGCGAGCAACGGCAGATCACGGATGATCAGGCCCGCAGCGCGCACGCGGTCGGATTCCATGTCTTCCGGGTTGGTACCGGTGTTGCCAATGTGCGGATAGGTCAGCGTGACCATCTGGCGGGTGTAGGATGGATCGGTCAGTATTTCCTGGTAGCCGGTCATGGCCGTATTGAACACCACCTCACCGCTGGTGGCGCCGTCGGCCCCTATGGCCTCACCGCGGAAGATACTGCCATCTGCAAGCGCAAGGATTGCCGGGTTAGTCAATGCCATGCCCCTCATAGCGTGTCTGGCGGGAATCAGCGCGCCGCATGCACCGGGTCCACACGCAAAAAACGGGACGGTAATCCGGATTCCGTCCCGCTTTCAGGGAATCGTCCGGCCTTGCTTGAAAGCCGGCCAGCTTTTGCGATGGTCAAGCCGCTGATGGGCGCGTTTGGAACGCAGGTATTATAAGCGCCGGCGCCCCCGATTGTCCATTGAGCGCCCGGGGCCATCCCCCCTTTCAGCCACCGTGACCACTGGTTCCCGGACCTGCTCTGGCCTAGAATAATGCGGCCGTTTTCCCAACCACCTGCTCCAGGCCCCCATGACACACTGCAACGAACCGCCACAGCAATGAAAATCGGCATTGATGCAACCGCCCTCGTGGCCAACCGTACCGGCATTGGCAACTACATTGCCCCCATACTGGCCGCGATGCAGCGCCTGAATCCCACCGCCCAGTTCCTGCTCTACAGCAACGACGTTATTGCTTTTCCGCAGGACCGGCGGACAATCCACCGCGTCGCCAACAGCAAGCGCCGCCCGCCGCACTGGCAGAACACCCAGCTACCCAGCATGCTCAGGGCGGACCAGCCGGATGTCTTCTGGGGGACCAACGGCCTGCTGCCACTGGTAACGCCGCGCTCAACCGCCACCGTGGTGACCATTCACGACCTGGTCTACCGGTACGCCCCCCAGACCCAGCCATGGCTCACCCGCTGGAGCCGCCGGCTGCTCCAGCCGTGGTCCGCCCGTCACGCCGACCGCCTCGTGACCGTCTCACAGGCCACGGCCAGCGACGTTGAGCGCGTCTATCAACGCTCACCCGACGCCGTGGTGCCTCCCCTTCCCGCGATCCATGCCCTCCACAGCGAGGCCCAGGGCACGGGACTGGACCTGCCGCCACGCTACCTGCTGTCACTGGGTACCCTGGAACCGCGCAAAAACATCGCCACGCTGGTCCAGGCCTACCTTGATCTGTGTGAGAAGGGCGTTCGCCTGCCGGTACTGGTCGTCGCGGGCAAGCCCGGATGGCGCCATGACCAGACCGAGTCACTGCTCGCCCGGGGCGAGCGCCAGGGGCGGATCCAGCGCCTGGGTTACGCAGCCTCCGCCGAACTCCGTCGCCTTTACGCCGGTTGCGAAGCCTTCCTGATGCCCTCCCTGTACGAAGGCTACGGCATGCCATTGCTGGAAGCCCAGCTGTGCGGGGCCCCCGTCATCCATGGCCCGCATGACGCCATGCGCGAAGCCGCTGACGGGCTCGGCGTGATCTGCGGCACCGATTATCACGCCCTGTGCGCAACGCTGGAGGCGCTGGCCGAAGGCCGACTGGCGCTGACCTGTCGCCTGCCACGGACCCACCAATGGACCCCGGAGACGGCGGCCCAACGGATGCTCGGCGAACTGGAGACGGCCTGCCAGGGCCGGCGCCGCACGGGAGCCACACCATGAAATCGCTGCTCGTGGTCACACCCCGCTACCCCTACCCCGTCATCGGCGGTGACCGACTGCGCATCCACCAGCTGTGCCAGGTGCTTTCCCGCCACTTCCGGCTGACCCTGTTGAGCCTGTGCGACGACCCAGAGACCCTGGCCGGGCCACCGCCCGACGACGGCATCTTTGAGCGCGTTGAGCGGGTCTACCTGCCGCCCTGGCGCTCACGGCTGAACACACTCCTGGCGCTGCCCGGGCGCACCCCGCTGCAGGTGGCCTATTACCGCAGCCGCCGCTTCCGGCGCCGGGTGCGCGCACTGGCCCCGGAGCACGACGGCGTACTGGCCCACCTGGTGCGCACCGCGGAAGCCGTACAGGGCCTGCCGCAACCACGGTTTCTGGAGATGACCGATGCGCTGTCGCTCACCTACGCCAGGGTGAAGGCGGAAAACGGCTGGCGCCCCAGCCTGAAGGGCTACGCGTACCGGCTGGAACACCATCGCATGGCCGCTTATGAACGCCGGGTGGTGGACGATTTTGACCACAGCTTCATGATTTCAGCCATTGACCGGGACCACCTGTTCGCCAGCGACCCGGCCCGCCAATCGCGCATCAGCATTGCCCCCAACGGCGTGGACCTTGAGCGCCTTCCCTACCAGTTCCGGCCATCAAACCGGGAGTTGATCTTCATCGGCAGCCTCACCACCCTGCCCAACCTGGACGCCGCTGAATTCATGGCCAGTGAGGTATTGCCCCTGGTCCGCCGCCACCACCCGGACGTCCAATTGCGGGTTATTGGCCGCATTGGGACCGGGGACCGGGAACGGCTGGAGCGCCATGATGGCATGGTGGTTACCGGCGAGGTTGCAGACATTGCGCAGGCGGCAGCCCGGGGTGCGGTCGGCGTGTGCCCGGTGCGCATGGGCGCGGGCATGCAGAACAAGCTGCTGGAATACATGGCCCTGGGTCTGCCCAGCGTCTCAACCCCACTGGGGCTGGAAGGGCTGCAAGCCCGTGATGGTCACGAACTGCTGCTGGCACGCGATGCCACGGGCCTGGCGCAAGCCATAGGCCGTCTGCTGCGGGACCGGGGCGAGGCTGAGGCCATTGCCCGCGCCGCACGAGCCTATATTGAAGCCCAACACTCCCGCGCTGCATGCATGGGCTCGGTGGTCACCGCCATCCAGCGGCGGCTTGCCCGGGGCTCCGGCTAATCCGCCGACACCGGCACCAGGGCACGGCTCTCGCACTCGCGCGCGCCGAGTGACCCATCACAGAACTGGATGCCGTAATCCCTATCCTCGCGCAGTGGCCCCACGACCATTCGCTGGTTACCCGTTGCGGCCAACTCACTGGCCGACTCAACCTGCATACCGGCATCCACCGGTACCGCAAACAGCACCACCTCCGAGCGCGGGTACGGTTCCGCCACCGTCAGCTCACGCAACGCGCCCGCATCAGCCACCAACCCATCCGCCTCAAGCGCTGCCCCCATGGCAGCGCGCAAGGCGGACGAGCGCGCCTGTTCAAGCGGTGGCGCCAGCGCCGCACCCCTGGGGTCCGTGCGGGCGCCGGCCACGGCTTCAAGCGTTCCCAGCGCATCCACGATCCCCGCGCCAAAATCCTGCTCATCCACCGACACCGTAGCGCTGAGATTCGGCGCCCGCGCCGTGGTCAACAGCGCCTGCTCCAGCTCATCCACCGTCAGAGACGGCACATTCGCCAGCGCCAGCGCGGCCGAAGCCGTCACGATGGGCGCCGAGAACGAGGTGCCGGTGGCAAACCAGCGGCCACTGCGATCGTCCTCCACCGCCACCTCAAAGCCCTGGGCCGCCAGGTCCGCGCCAGGGCCTACCGTTACACCATCCGGTACATGATCGCCAGCGGCATCAAGCGCCGTCACAGACAGCACACCATCACAGTTGGCGGGTGACGAATCACGCGGGTCCCGTGTGGGGTCATTGCCCGCGCTGGCCACCACCAGAACGCCACGGGCCCGGGCCCGGTCAATGGCTTGCTGCTCGGAGACCGTGCACGGCTGCTCCGCGCCCAGCGACAGACTGATCACGTCCACCGGCTCGGCCAGCGGCTCCACGCCCGGCCGCCCCGAATCAACACCCGCCGCCCACTCGATGGCGTCGGCCACGTCCGAGACACGCCCCGCGCCCTCGCAGTTGAGCACCCGCGCCGCGTAAAGCTCGATCGCCGGCATGACGCCAGCAATGCCATAGCCATTATCCCGCGGCGCGGCCAGCATGGCCCCAATCTGGCTGCCATGCCGGGCCGGCGACGTATCACAGCGGGCACTGTACTGCGGCAGGATGCGCCACTCACTGCTCGCCAAGGGCCCCCAGGCCCCCGCTTCCTCGGACACCATGTTCACGCCGCCTGCCCATTCCGGCCCCTCGGGATAGCCCGCCACGCCGGAATCCAGAACCGCCACGCGCGGTGGCTCCACCACACGGGTCGCCTTGACGGCCTCGCCCAGCACGGAAGCGCCAGCATGCTCGGGCTGGCGCTCCGGATCCGCCCAGTACGATTGTTCCGGGAAGGCCGGATCGCTGAACAGGGGATTACCGCTGTCATCCAGAACCGGTGGCTGGGACCTGGCCAGAAGCTGGGCGCTCACCGCCGGACCCTCGCGCCTGGCAACCGGCACCGGGCTACGGCGCTGGCGATCACGCACCACCGCACGAACGCCCGGGCGGCGCAGCAGGTCCTCGCGCACCGCGGCCACCGACGCCGCCGGCACACGCAGGATTTCACGACCATGGCGCAGGCCCACCACCTCCGCGTAGCCCAGGGTCGTGCCCAGCTTCATGGCCCCCTGCTCGTAATGCACAATCAGCCGTGCGCTGTCCGCCCAGGCCGGCAGCGCCACCAGCATCCCCAAAAGCACCAGCACCGCGCCCAGTGCGCGCGTGTAAGCCGTATGAGTCATTGCACCGCTCACTGACATTCCGGCACACCCCCTTCAACCGGCACCGCCGTAAGGTGGCGCCAGGGCGCATCAAAACGCCAGCGGTCCCCGGTCCACTCCCCCAGCGCCGTATTCCCAACAAGACCCGAAACGCGCCCTGTGGGTTCGTGATAACGCAAGCCGTGTTCCGGGGGTGCCTGCCATTCAGGCATGGCGGCGTAGGCCTCAGCCACCACGGGGGTACTGTGTTCGCTCTGGTGGCGCCGGGCCTGTTCGCGCACCGCATCCACCGCCGCGGTCAGGGCCCCGGCGCTGATCGCGCCCTGGCGATAGTCCGCCCGGGCATCCGCCAGTGCTTCAAAGGCTTGATCCAGCGCGGGTGTCTCGCCCTCAAACGGCAGCGCCCAGCCGGCGGTCAGCGTACTGTAAGCGGGGAATGCCAACGCCTGGTCCAGGTAGGCGGCACCCGCCACCACGCGCGCCAGGGCACACCCCTCGGCCAGGCGGGTCACCGCACCCCGGGCCTCCAGCCAGCCACGGGCACGGCGGCGGGCCGGTTCGCCGGCCGCGTTCACAAGGTTCACACGGAACTGCGTCAGCCGCCTTCCCGCCTCATCCAGAAGCGCCACGGTCGCGGTTACGGGCCGGTCCAGTGGCTTCGGGGTCAGCACCAGGGCATTGTCGTCAAGGGAAACAGCCAGGGCCTCCGGCCTGTCGGTGGTTCCCCCCTCTGCCCCGGCGCCCGCCCCGGTCAGGGGGCGCTCCAGCGGCTGGGCATCATCACGGAGCAGCTCCGGTGCCTGTTCCTGGAATGACGGGGCCTTCTCGCGCTCGGTCAGCGCCGGTTCCGGTTCCGACTCACCGGAACCGCCGGAGCCTCCGGAACATGCGGCCAGCACAACACACATCCCCAGCCAGGCCCCTGCCTGGATTATCTTCAAGCCATACTCCCAATGCGATCGTCCATAAAAGCAGTCTAGAGCACAGGATCCACCGGGCCAAATTCCGGTGTCAGGCAGGCAGGTTCAGGCCTCGAGCATCCAGCGCAGCGTCTCGCGCAGCGGCGGCTGCCACCAATCGCCAATGCAGGCGTGCAGGCGCGTGGTATCGCCGCGCAGGCGTGTTACTTCATTGGCGCGCACCCGATCCGGATTGGTGCGCAGCTCTGGATCATGGCCGGTCAGCTCGCGGCACAGGGCCAGAATCCCGCGCAGTGACTGGCATTGCCCGGACGCGATGTTGAGGGTCTGGCCCACCGGCGGCGCCGCCATCTCCACCAGTGCACGGTAAACCTGCGCCACCGAGCGCACATCACTGAAATCACGCCACACATCCAGGTTGCCCAGCTCAATGGCCGGCTCGCGGCGCCGGAAGTGGGCGACGATACGCGGGATGACAAAGTGTTCCGGCTGGCCGACGCCGGTATAGTTGAAGGGTCTCGTCACCACAATGGGCAGGGTTTCACGCCAGGTGGCCGCCATGTACTCCATGGCCAGCTTGCTCACTGCGTAGTCGTTGGCGGGGTTGGGACAGAGCTCCTCGCTCAGCACTTCCCGGCCCTGGTTGCCGTAAACGTTGGCGCTACTGGCCAGCACCACGCAGCCCGGGGGCCGCCGCGCACCGGCAAGGGCCGCCAGGAGGTTGCGGGTCCCGGCAAGGTTGACCTCATAGAAGGCGTTGGGATTATCGTGCCCCACGAACGCCAGCGCGGCCAGATGCACCACCGCGTCCGGCGCAATCGCGTCCACGGCCTCAGCCAGCCCGGCGGCGTCCTGCAGCGGTACCTGCCAGTCGCAGCCGGCGGACTCGCCCAGGCCCAGCACCTCATGCCCGGCCTGCGCCAGTTCGCGGACCAGGTAGCGCCCCGTAAAGCCATTGCTGCCGGTCACAAGCACACGCATCGCGGTCACTCCCTGCCGCCAGCAGCGCGATTGCGGCGCAGATCCGCCTCCACCATCATCCGGCACAGATCCTCAAGCCGGGTGTCCGGCTCCCAGCCCAGCATCTCACGGGCATGGGAGGCGTCGCCCTTGAGCAGGTCCACCTCCGCCGGCCGATAGAAGGCGGGGTTAACCGCCACGATCACCCGGCCGCTGGCCGGGTCCACCCCATGCTCGCGCTCGCCCTCACCGCGCCACTCAATGGCCATGCCTGCCGCCTCGCAGGCCAGGCTCACAAAGGTGCGCACGGATTCCGTGCGGTTGGTCGCGAGCACGAACGTGTCCGGCTCATCCGCCTGCAGCATCCGCCACATGCCGCGCACGTAATCCCGTGCAAAGCCCCAGTCGCGCTGGGCGTCCAGGTTGCCCAGTTCGAGGCACGCCTGCTGGCCCAGACGGATCCGGGCGATGGCCTGGGTAATCTTGCGTGTCACGAACTCCTGGCCGCGCAACGGGGACTCGTGGTTGAACAGGATGCCGCTGGTGGCAAAGAGACCGTAGGACTCGCGGTAATTGATCGTCATCCAGTGCGCGTAAAGCTTGGCGACCCCATAGGGGCTCCTGGGATGAAAGGGGGTCTGTTCCGTCTGCGGAATCTGCTGGACCTTACCGAACATCTCCGAGGTGGAGGCCTGATAGAACCGGATTGAGGGGTCCACCGTACGGATGGCCTCCAGCAGGTTGACCGTACCAAGCCCGGTAATGGTCCCGGTGGTGACCGGCTGGTCAAAGGACACCCCCACGAAACTCTGGGCGGCCAGGTTGTAGACCTCCTGCGGACGGGTGTTCTGCAGCAGCCTCAGGCTGGATCCCAGGTCCGTGAGGTCGTACTCCACCAGCGCGAGTTGCGGATGCCCGACCAGGTCGAGCTCCTCAAGGCGCCACAGATTGACCGAACTGGTGCGCCTGAAGGCCCCATAGACCTGGTAGCCCTGCTCGATCAGAAACTGGGCGAGGTAGGCCCCATCCTGACCGGTGATGCCGGTGATCAGTGCTTTTTTCCGATCCATTGCGTTGCTAGGCACCTCAGTGGGATGTGACCGGGGCGACCATTTCCGGGCCGGTTGCGGTCGTCATAGTATCGCTCCTGACAAGCGGATGGCGTCGAGGCAGCGGCTTATAATGCCAATGGGCGTTGCCGGGCGCAACCTATCAGCAGCCCTGACACACGCCGGCGCCACCGCTTCACGTCAGCGCGGCGCCGATCCGTGGACCGTCACGGCCTCCAGACCGAACGCCAGCCGCCGCTCATCGGCGTTGACCCCCAGAGCTGCTGGGCTGACGGCGTCATGCAGAACAAGCGTGACCCTGATGGCGCCAGCCTCCGCCGCCCTTTGCCGCATGCCATCAGTCAGCTGGAGTGTGAACCTTTCCCCCGCTGAATCGCTCAGCGTCACCGGGGCCGCGTCGACACCGTTCACCTGGATACCAATCCGCTGGGCGTCCAGGTCAGACCCCAGGAAGGGACTCCCCTCAACAACAATACGTTCAACACGGCCCCCGTCCTTGACCGGGAAAACCAGGCCGGCCAGCTCGCCCTCGGTCCAGATCCCCCATGACTCAGGGTGGGACCAGCCGCCATCCAGGTAGCTGTTGCCGGACCGGCCCTCCCCGAACTCAATCCGGCGATCGAGCGCAACCGGCTCTGGCTCATGGTTTTCCGCCACTACCTCCCTGCCGAAAGAGGGGCAGTCGCTGCACTCCTTCCAGTCGGGGGCGATGACGTAGTAACCATCAATACGGGCCAACAGGTCTCTGCTCCGGTCCAGGTTCCGGGACACCAGTGGCAGCAGATCCTCTGCCACGAAATAGAGCGAATCCGATGAGTACTGACCGGACCTCATCGCCGCCTGCGCCGCCTTTCTGGCCCTGGCCAGCCCCGCTGAATCCACCCGCGCCAGATAGACCGCATTCGTAGCGAGCCCGTGGACACCGGAATAATACGAGATCGCCTGCCAGTTCTGCCCCTTGTTCTTCACCGGGAGGGACCGGGTTTTCTGGTACCGGTCTGCCGCCCTGTCCCAGAACGCACTCTCCATGGACACATCCCAGGAGGCACTGCGTGGCCCCATGGTACTGTCCCTGATGGCGCCCCAACCCGCACTGGTGTCCACAACCTGCACACACACGCCCAGCGCAAGCACCGTGATGGCAACCGGTGGGCGATACCCCCTTACAATCAGATAGAGGATGACCAGGTAAATCACGTAGTAGACGGGCCAGAAGAAGCGGCCCGACGACTGGAACGTGCCCGCAACGTTGATGAGACGATCGGGCAATGGCACCTCAAACCAGACCCCCTGAACGCCAATGCGATGGGACATCGAAAACAGGACAAACGCCACAAGCCCGGCCCCGAGAAACGGCCTGGCTCTGATGGCCCTGTAGAGATGGGTTCGCTGCTCGAGTAGCGGGATCAACGCGACAACCGCCAGCAGCAGAACGCCCGCCCCCAGGTAGTTGAATCCCTCATAGGTCCCGTCCGCCTCGGGGATGTCGTTCAGGGCGTGAGACCAGCCACTCGGGTCAATGATGGAAAGCGGATGCATCCGGTAATACCCGAAAGCGCCGTGCCCCGCGCCCCCGCCAACGGAAAAGTAACCCGCCTGCCAGACCACAAGACCGAGCAGAGCGACAAGCCAGCTCAACTCGGTCACCGCCTGGCGGGCGCCTTTCTCACCGTTGCGGGTACGCTCGGCGACATCAATCACCCACAGAGCGCCAACCATCACGAACAGATAGGGGTGAACGAGAGACGCAACGCACAGAAGGAGCAGCCAGCTCACGGTGCGATAGGTGTTGGAGGGCCGCAGGACCAGGTATAACGACGCGAGAAGCAGGAAGTGGGCAACCAGACTGTTATGCCCCGCAACCCGGAAGAGCATGGGCGGCGCAAACACAAACAGGATGACGCCCAGAAGATTGACAGTGGTACTGGTTGAGACAAGCCGCACCAGCTTGTAGCTGAAATACCCCTGGAGCAGAAAACAGCCGAGGAGCCAGATCCCGAAATACTGGAAAACCTCGGGCAGGACGGCTGAAACCGTCTTGAACAATAGCGCCAGCATGGGAATGGAATCCGAGAAAACAATCCCACTGGCCAGTTCTAGCCCATAGGCCGGGTTCAGGCCCAGCGGCAAGGCCCAGCCGGACTGGCGGTAAAACAGCCATCCCAGATAATGCTGGGCCGGATCGCCCGTCCCCAACCAGGCAATGTTGCCTGGATCCAGCACCCTTGGCCCAAGGATCAAAAGGAACCCGACAAGGCCGATCGCCATGGCGGCAAAGGGTTCTGCGCGCCCCCTCAAGCAATCGTAAAGCCGCAAACCACTCATCTCCCTTGCCGCGCTGAGCCGAGGTGGACGCTCAAACCGTTGTGGTCATGCCCGATACTATCGGTGATCGGTACGGTTTAATGGGGCATCGGTTGCCGCGCTCAATGGGCCGTTACCGGCGACACATGCTTCAGTTCGTCAGCCAATGTCTGGGCATACGCATTGCGTGCGGTACGGAAGACGGCCTGGCGGTTGGTCAGCCGCTCAATCTCCCCCTGGGTGAACTGGAGGTTAGCCAGCTGTGCCAGACCCTGCTCGCTGAAGTCAGCCCGATTGTACTTGGCACCGTCTATGGTCACGACGTCCTTTTTCTTGTTAGCAGGCGCCTTTTTCTCCGGAAGCAGGCCGGCAAGCTCCTCCGCATAGGCAGCGCGGGCGGTCTGGAGCACGGCCAGACGGTTGGTCAGCTCCTGGAGTTCAGTGTCCACAAACCGCAGGCTGTCCACCTGTGACTGGGCATTGTCACTGAGATCGTTCCGCCGATACTGCTGGCCGTCCAGTGTAACGGTTTCCAATGCCGTGTCTGTCGTCATACCAAAATCCTCAAACGTGATTGCCCCAGTTTATTAGACGCTGCATAGTGCCAACCAGTGGGCCACTGTGCAAGCTGTCGCGCCTCGGCTAGACGTCAAACGTCAGGTCGTCGTCATCCGCGAACAGGGACTCGATATCCACGTCCTCGGTGGCCCTGCTGCGCTGGTTCGCTTTCTGGCGCAACTGATAGAGGCGCTCCAGGCCTTTCAGCCGATGCTCCGAAAACAGCTGCGCATAGGCCACGGACAACGCACCACTTCGGCCCAGCTCAGCCTGCGACTCAGGATCAAGGGCCCGGAGCCCGCCCTCGTCGATGTGGTAAAGCCCCTTGACCGGCTGAGCCTTCCCGGTGTTGGGATTTCGAGCTGTCACTTGCCAGGGAACGATCAGCCCCGCTTTTTCAAGCTGACCCACGAGCACACCGGTGGCCCGGGCTGACTTCTGGTACTGTTCCAGAAACCTGACGGTCCGATTGGTTCGCTCGGTCGGTTCGCCTGAATCATCAAAAAGCCTCACGGCGGAGTCCCCGGCCTCTGGCTCAAAGCAGGGAGACGCCTCATCCACACAGACCACATCGCGGTCACTCTGGGCATCCTTCATCAGTCGGAACGGGTGTGCTCGGTACCAGGCTGGCCGGTAGCCGCCGATCCATTGACCATTGGTGTGGACGTAAACATTCACGCCCGCTTCGAGCGACTGCAGCGCGACCAGCTCAAAGGAGGTGTTATCCGCAGCCCTTACAAAACCAGCCGCCATCGTCGGCAGGACCTGCGGCAACTCGTCCGCAACCACCGGGACCACCGCCTGCTCCAAGGCAAAAGCATAACCGGAGGCCACAAGGCCGGATTGGCGGTGAGTGGTCTTGCTGAGCGGAACATAGTGGGCCATGGCAACCTCGTTATACGGACATTGAACGTGGTTGCCAAGGATAGCATAGGGCGGAGACGCTTAAAGAAGGGGGTGTTTTACCGGAATCGTGATAAGGGTGGGAAAGATCGCCGGCAGGCGATCCGTGCGCCGGGCTTATGGAATACAAAAAGGGAACACAAAAAAAAGCCCCACCTGGCAAGCCAGGCGGGGCTTGATACCGTCTCCGCAAACCTGCGGGTCTACGGAGCGATCAGGCTATTGGGCAGGGCCCATTCGCCTTTCGACGTTTATCGCATCGCTCAATGCCGGAGGCGTTAAGCGATATTCGTGCCGTCCATGGAGCCAACGTCAAGCTGGTCACCGAAGTCAGCCGTGCCGACCAGGTTAGCCTGAGTGAACTCATCAACGCTGTCGTCGGTATCGTAGGCTACTTCGAACACCTTGTATTCGCCACGGTTACCGCCAGAGCCATCGAAGTTCTCAACCATCAGGATGGACTTCTGAATGTTACCCACAGCGTCGCTGTTCGCGGAGCTGGCGCCGTCGTTAAGGGCTTCCTTAACATCCGCATCTGTCAGACTACCGAAGTCATCCGGATCTGCAGCCGTACCGGTGATCTCATCAAATCCAGTTACTGACACCTGGTTATCACCGATCGCCCCAAGACTCCCGGTCAGATGCTTCAGCGAGCCGTCAATGCGCTCTTCGGAGGTGCTGGAATCCGAACTGGATTGAACGTTATCCAGCCAAGCACTGAAGTCCAGGATGTCACCATCCGCAGCATCGTTGTAATGCACGATGGTGTCGTCACCAAAGCCGCCCTGACCAAAGTCCACCGTATCGGTAGTGTCATCATTGGAGCTCAGGACCACAACATCGTCCCCGGCCCCAGCTTCAACGGTGTTGACACCTGCTGTCGCGGAATCGGTACCCAGCGTGGTCGTGCCAATGGTTGTCTGGTTACCGGTGACACTACTGCTGTCATTCTGGTTCGTAATGGTCACACCACCATTAACCGCGCCAGCCGACTGAGCCGTGAGATTGATTTCAGCGGTGCTGTTGACCTGCGAGATGTCGTAGTTGGTACCGCCAATGGTCACTGTATTGCCACCAAGCTCGCCAGCAAGCGCCGTCGCGTTATCTTTACCGGCAAAGTCGGTGCCCTCAGCGAGCGTGGCGGTCTGACCATCGATTTCGAACTCAAGCGTCTCACCGCTGCCGCTGGCGGGGATGGAGATACCACCACTCAGGTCAGTCGTGAACTCAGCAGCCGTACCGGAGACGGCAACCTGATCGGCTGTCGGCTCTGTACCGTTCGCGTTGTTGAAGGGCGTCTTAACCGAACTCGCGTCAATGGACGAGTCGTTGAACTTTTCCTCCAGTGCGCTAACGATATTGTCCTGATCACCGGAAACGTCGCTCCAGTCATTCAGTACACTGAGCTGGACAAGGCTATCACCATTGCTAGTAGCACCGTCCACCTTATAGTCCACGATCAGGTCACCACTGCTGTTGACCCTGGCCTCGGCCAGCTTATTGGCAACCGAATCATTATTGATCGCCTTGGCCGCTGCTTCGTACAGGTCGCGCTCGGTCGTCAGGTAACCATTGCTGGCCTCAATCTCGGCTTTCACTTCGTAACCGTCGGTGAAGGAATCAGCCGGAAGAGACGACGATGCGTCTTCAGGCATGGTCAATGTCACCTGAGCTTCGCGGCCGTACAGCAGCTGGGCTTCGCTGACTTCACTCTTCGTATTACCGTCAGTGTTAATGTCGGTCGTATTGGTTGTGAAGGCACTGCCCGCCTTCAGCCGCGCTGTTGCCGTTTGACCGGTGTTTTCAGCGTAGACCGTGTCATTGCCAGAGCCTGCGGTCACATCGAGGGAAGTGCCACCCCCTGTAATGGTGTCAGCGCCGGCACCGGCATCAACAACCGCCTGATTGTTCTGCTCGGTGATAGCAGCCGACGTATTGTTGTTGGTCAGCTCAATGGCATCGCTGCCGCCACCGGAAGTGATCTCAACGGTGGTTTCGGAACGCGTGGAATCGGATGTCGCACCACTTACGTTTACCGTGAGATCGTCGTTGCCGCCACCGGTTTCAATGGTGTGATCCCGGCCGGTCTGGTAGTCGCCAACATAGGTAACGTTGCCGCCGCCAGTAGCACTGAACTCAGCCACATTGGCCGCACCGGTGGTGCCGATGGTCAGATCACCCACGAAGTTATCCGCGTTGACAGTACCAGTGAGACCGGTCGTTGCATTGCTGACGAGGTTCTGGATGGTCAGATCGCCTTCGTTCTCAGCAGAGCTGATGTTGATGATCTCGAACTGGTTACCAGTCTCGTTCTGGGGACCCTGGGCGGTGCGCTGCAGGGAGCTGATCGCGGAAGTGCGGTCAACCGAGACGTTGAGCTGCTCAACGTTGATGGGCGAACCGGAGTTACCGCCAATCTCAACATCCCCGGCAACGGAACCGCGACCGGCGTGGTCCAGCACCAGGTTGGACTCGATCAGGTTACTGGTGACGGTCGGATCAACCGGCTGCGCGTTACCGGCCACCAGGAAGCCGCCCGGTACGGATTCGAGGCTCTCCTGGGTAAAGTCAACCTCGCCGAATTCCTCACCGTCCGGATCCGTTACCAGGATTTCGCGGGCGGTGAACGGCAGGTTCACGGTGTTATTGGCCACATCAACCTGCTCGTAGGCATCATCCAGCGTAACCTCGAGCTGGGTCAAACCCTGAGCCGCAAATGCGGTGTTCATTGCGTCCACGAGGCCCTGATAGGTGCCGTCTGTGGAGGTGATATCCGTCAGCTCAAAGGAGTCGCCGCCCAGTGTGAAGCCGAGCGTGAGGCTGACGTTCGCCAGCGGGGTATCCGGTGTTTCGGTGCTGACGTCCGCAACGCGGATTTCGAGCTGGGAGTTCTGGCTCTCGTCCGGCGCGCTCTTGAGAGCGTTACTCTCAAAGTGTGCGGTCAGGCCCGAGCCTGCTTCAACGTCGCGCATGCCGAAGGTGATGTCCTTGGTGATGCCCAGGTTGCCACCACGAAGGCTGACGTTCTCAACCGCAAAGTCGGTCGTGCTGAAGTCGGACCAGAACTGCTCAACGTTCTGCATGCGCGCCGCGTCGAGGGTCACCTCGCCGTTTGTGTCCAGCGCCTCAACAACCACGTTCTGGACGTTTTCTGTCACCGGGCGCGGGCTGGCATCACCACCGTTTTCGATGGCTTCGTCGTCGATCATGCTGGTTTCGATTGTGTCGTTACCAGACCCACCATCGATGCTGTCGCCAGTGGCAAGCTCATTGGCGAGTGCGCCGTTCTGGTTCTGACTTACAAAGCCTTCAAAAGTGTCGTTGTCTTCTGTGCCCTGCAGGTTGTCGCCCGTTTCAGTGAGTTCAAAGGTTTCGCCAGGCTCGCCCGAACCGCCGCCATCATCCTCACCGAGGCCGATCTCTTCCGCCACGGTGCTGACTTTGTTGTTCAGGGTGGCACGGTCCTGCTGGCCCGAACCATCGATGAACGCCTGCGGCAACTGGTCAGCGTTGACGCTGGAACCACCGCCGCTGACCCAGTAATCCAGGCCGGCCTGGTCGGGCTGGCGATCAAACAGTCTCTCAAAAAGCGTGGTCACAATGGTTTCACGCTGCTCTTCGGTCCCCTGGCCGGACGGGAACAGATCCTGGCCGCCGTCGGTGGTGTTGATAAGGCTGGCGCGTACGCCGTCCCGTGTCAGGAAACCGTCGTCGAGGCCGCCCGCGAGGAACTCGATGCGATCCGACGTCGGATTATCATCCTGGATAGCAATTGCAAGCTTCAGTGCAAGCTCTTGATTTTCAGTTGCCATGATTAGCTTCTCTCCATTGGTTTAAGTCGTCACGACTTGATTCAGGTCTGGTTGAACCAACAGGCGCCCGTCGACGCCCACCTGACATGCACTCCTTTTTGGGCCATTCCCTTAAAAAGGCAGAACATTTCTCTTTCAGCAGCCTCCAACCGCTCACAGTCACATGCTCGCGACCTGGAAGATTGCTGGCGCGGATCCGGGCGGACCCCGGATACCATCGCGTGAAGCATAGCACCTACCCTGACCCTCAACAAGTTACTGGATGGCTATGTTTCTGCTCAGGGTAGGGTCACGGGTGGGTGTTGAGCTGCCGGGATTCTCGACCGAAAGGCTGGCGACCGTCAAGCCGGATCCCCCGGTCAAGGAGCGGCGCCCTTGGCCCGCTGGACGTACTGGCCCTGGAACGCCTATAATCGCTGCCTTATTCTTTCCCCGGCCCGCTCCTGCGGGTGACCGCGTACTGTCTTGGGTCTGAGCGCCGCCCTGTTAATGCCGATCCCTGTTTCGTTCCGCAAGCGTCTCCACCAGGTCCGGGTATCGGCCGGCGAGACCGATAAACACCAGCACTTCACCGTCTCCCTTGCCCTGGCGGCACTGGCCATGCACACCCCGGTTGCGGCACCGGCGGCGGTCATCGCCACCCTGGCGGTGGGCCTGGCCAAGGAGGCGTGGGACCATTATCTGGGCTCAGGCTTCTGCTGGCTGGACATGACGGCCAATGCCCTGGGCGCCACCAGTGGCGCCGCCCTTGTGGTGCTGCTGAGAACGGGGCTCAGCGGTTGAGCCACAGCCCCCGCAGCATCCGGAACAGCCGCCCGGAGACCACCGGGTAGGCGTGCTGCTGGCGCCATTGCCGCGCTTGCTCGGGATCCGGGCCGGCCTGCCCCGCCAGGGCCTCTTCCAGCCCCTGCTCAATGGCCTGCGCGTTTTCCCCGCTGAAATGGCTCACCGCCGGGGCAACGTCCTCAAACACGGGCAGCGGCGTGACCATGACCGGCGTACCTGAGGCGATGGCCATGCGCACGGCGCCACTGGCGGATTCACCAGTATTCTGGTACGGCATGGCGATGAGCTCGGCGTGCTGAAGCAGGCCCAGGCTGTGGTCGTCGTCCAGAAAGCGGTGTTCCGTGTGCACGGCGTGCTCCAACCCGAGTTCCTGGATGCGCTGCTGCAGCGTGGCGATGACGTCGGCGGACGAGGGATCCGCGTGCTCGGCGTTGAGCAGCAGAAGAACGGTGTCCGGGTGGCGCTGGTGCAGGCCGGCAAAGGCCTCCAGCAGCTGCTCCAGCCCCTTGTGCGGCAGCGCAAAGCCATAGGAGGCGATGCAGCGTTTGCCTTCGTGGGGCCAGGAGACGCGGGTCTCGGGGGGTTCGAGTATGCCGTGTGGCAGCAGCGTGGCGTTGCCTTCGAGCCCGGCGCGGGCGAGCCGGTTCAGGTCGCCCACGGTGTGCACCAGTACCCGGTCGCAGTGTTCCAGGGCGGGCCTCAGCTCGCTCAGTGCCTTGCGCGGCTCGGGCTCAAAGGTGGCGTGCAGGGTGAGCGTGACCACCACGCCCCGGGCCTGGAGGCGGGTGATGAGCCCGGCCAGGGCGGGGTAGTCGTAGAAGTAGATGTTCATCTGGATCACGACCGCGTCCACGGCGTCGGCCAGCAGGCAGTCGCCCAGCTGGGTCAGCGGGTCGTGGTCGTCCTGCTCCCAGCAGCGGGTGACGTTGGGGCCATCCGGTGCTTCGGGCTCGCTGTCCAGCCGCGGGGCGTAGACGCGGATGTCGTCCCGCTGGTTCTGCTCTATAAGGTGCCGGGAATAGGTGGCCAGCCCACAGCGCTGGTTCCAGCTGCTGACCCAGCCCACGCGCAGGGGCCGATCCAGGTGCCCGGCCTGGCGCTGTTCGATGATTCGGTGCGCCTGATTGGTCAGGCGAAGCGCGACCTGGGGCCAGCTGAAGTGCTCCCGCAGGCGGTTTGCCGCGGCCGAGGCCACGTCGCTGCGGCACTGCTCGGTGGCCTGATAAACGGCTTGCAGCTGGCTGGCCAGGTGCTCGGGGTCCGGACTGGCCCAGACGGAGTCGGGCAGTTCGAAG
This sequence comes from Halomonadaceae bacterium KBTZ08, assembly GCA_048013405.1. GTDB lineage: Bacteria > Pseudomonadota > Gammaproteobacteria > Pseudomonadales > Oleiphilaceae > Halospina. The sequence continues at coordinate 2,768,888 of CP182108.1, read as the reverse complement.
TGGGTCTCGGCCGGTTCGAATTCGAAGCGGGTCAACCAGGCGGTCTCGGGGGTGCAGAAATCCAGCTGGCCGCTCCAGCCGGTGGTGATCACCGGCAGGCCGCTGAGCATGGCCTCGGCCATGGGCAGCCCGAAACCCTCGGCCCGGCTTGGGGCTACCAGCGCATGGCACTGTTCATACAGGGATTTGAGCTGGCCTGCGGGCAGGTCCTCCCACAACAGGAATACTTCGGGATAGTCCGGATTGGCCTGTCGGTGCGCGGCCAGGCGGGCCTCCACGTCGTTATGGGGGTTGCTGAAGGTCTTGATAATGAGACAGACATCGTCCTCACGGCTGAAGGCCTGCCCCCATGCCCACAGCAGGGCATCCACGCCCTTGCGGGGAAAGCAGGAGGAGACGTGCAGGAACCGGAATCCCTGACCGGGCACCGCGTAGGGCTCGGCGCTGACCCGTTCCCAGTGATCCACGCCACAGCCGCTGACCGCCATGGGAACGCAGACGCCGTTATCAATGAGCACCTTGCGCACGTGTTCCGAGAGGCAGGTGAGTCCGGTCAGGTGCTGGTTGAAGGCCTCGGCCCAGGCCTGGGGGAATCCGCTTTCCTCCCAGGCATAGAGATGAAGGAAGCCGTAACCGGCCTGGATGTCGTCCACCCGGGGTGGGTAGAGGTTGCGGCTGGTGATGTCCGGCACCGGTTCCGGGTTGCCCTTGCGCGCGTGCAGGGTGGCGATGTCCGGGTTCCGGGCGAGGAAGTCGGGATCGGGCTCGAAGTCACCGGGGCCTTCCGTGGAGTGGAGGGTCACGGTCTGGCCAATGGCGTGGAGCCCACGGGCGATCTCGCGGTTCAGCAGTGCCAGGCTGTAGCTGGAGTCGAAGGGGCCTTCAATGCGCCAGTGATACTGGCTCTGGGGGCGCTGATCGGCCACGAGCAGCTCGTTGGCGGCAAGACTGTTGGCGAGCTGGCGCAGGTGGGTGTCGTCCAGTTGCCATCCTGCGCACAGCCGGGCCAGTTCCGGGATACGCTCGGCGGTGGTGGCGGCCCCGGGCACCGGGCTCCGCCGCCCTCCAACTGCTTCCACCTGGCTGAGTAATGCCTCAGCTGTCGACTGCCAGCTGAAGTGTTGCGCCCGCTCCAGGCCGTGCTCGCAAAGCCGCTCGCGGAAGTCAGGCTCGTTGAGCACCCGCGTGATCAGGGCGGTCAGCCGTGGGATGTCGTCCGGGTCGAACATGGCTTCATGCCAGCCCATGACTTCCGGCAGGCTGGTGGTATTGGCGCAGAGCACGGGCGCGCCGCAGGTCATGGCTTCCAGTACGGGCAAACCGAAGCCTTCATGGCGCGAGGGGAACACAAAGACGCTGCACAGGTTGTAGAGGACGTTCAGCGTCTGCTGGGGCACAAAGCCGGTGTAGATGATGTGCGCCTCGGGGATGCCGTGCTTGCCGGCAAAACGGCTGATGCCGGCGCGGTCCGCCGGCTCGAACCGGCCCACCAGGACCAGGCGCAGGCGTTGCCGGAGTGCGTCTTCCAGCTGGCTGAATGCCTGCAGCAGGGCGTTGAGGTTCTTACGCTCATCAGGGGCCCCGCTGTACATGATGAAGGGCCCATCGATGCCCAGCTCCTGCAGCACATCACCATGCTGGCTCTCGGCGTCCGCCAGCGGATGGTAGCCGTCATCGCAGGCGGTGGAGATGGTGTGGACCACGCCGTCGGCCGGGGCCAGCAGATGCTCGAATTCCTGGCGGGCACTTTCCGAGATGGCGAAGATCCGGTCGGCGCGCTTGAGGCTCTTGAGCTTGCGGTAATACCAGTCCCGGATATTGGGGTCGCCCAGGTATTGATCCGGGCTCATCAGCGGGATCAGGTCATAGCCGATGACCCCCACTGGGTATTGCCGAACCGGGGGAATACTGCACACGAACTCATCGCTCATCCCTTCGAACAGGGAGCCGATCAGCACAAAGTCGGGCTCAAGCTGATCGATCACGTCGTTGCGCAGGGTTTCGCTGACCCGGATGATGCCCTGATTGGGGCAGCGGATCTCCGCGGTTTCCGGAAGTGCCCGGAAGACGCACAGGGCATTGCTGCCCAGCAGTGGCGCCCAGCGGTGGTACTGCTGCTGAATGCGCTCCGGGTACCAGGGGTTCAACAGCAGGATGAACTCATGGGGTTCTCCCCGACGCTTGTTGACCTCGACCAGCGCCGCCACCAGGGAGCTGACGTAGTGGCCAATGCCCCGATAGCGGCTGGAGGTCTGCAGACATTGGAGATCAATGACGATTCGCATCTTCCCTCCCCCCGGTGGCGTTTTCCTGGCGGGCGATTTCCGCTGTCAATTCGGTGTAGATCTCCCGGGCTCTGGGCGTCAGCGGTTGCGGCTGGACCTGTTGCGGGTTCTGATGGCCGTAATGAAGCCGCCGCAACCGTCGGGCAACGCCCGGCATGCGGGCCAGCATCGCCAGCAGGCCCTGACGCAGCCGGGGGTAGTGGCGGCTCCGGTATTCGGCGGCGGCCACCAGCGAGGCCAGGGCGGCGCGTATGCCGTCACGGCGCAGCTTCTGAACACTCAGCGTGACGACCCTCAGGGGCGCGGTAAGGCGCCAGGAGCGGCTTGCATAGAGCGCCTCGAGCATGAGGTCACGCTCAACCACTTGCTGACGAAGCGCTTCACTATTGTCGCGCTCTGCTTCCAGGCTCTCCACCTGTTTCCGTAAGGCGTTCGCGTGCCCGCGCTCGGCCTCGTTATGCTGTTCGAGGTGCTCGATCCACTCCCGCTGCCTGTCTTCACGCCGATGGGCTGCCTGTAGCTCAGTATCCGCACTGTAAAGGTGCTCCGCCAGCACCTCCTGGTGGTTCTGGATGAGTTCCCGGTAACGGGCGAGCTCACCACTCCAGGCCGCCTCATTGCCAACGGCAGTGCGCTGGGGGGCTTTTTCCCACCGCAGGGCCTGGATCTGCTCCAGCGGCTCCGCCGGTAACCCAGCCTGTTCCCAGAGCTGGTGAACTTCCTGCTCCAGCGTCTCGAAACGCGCCTGCTCGGCACTGGAGAACACGGTGGCGGGCATGTGGCAGTCACTGAAATCAAGCCCGCTCACCCCCTGATGGGCAAAGGCCTGGGCGGTGTTCTGGCGGGCCTGGTCGCTGTCGCTGAGCTCATCAATGTTGATGAGCAGGTCCGCGTGTGCCAGGCCCTGCTCCAGGGCCAGCAACCACAGCGCATAGAACGCCTGGTAGCTGTGCTCCGGGGATAGGGGGCGGTGCAGGAACCAATCATAGACAACGTGCAGCTCGCACCCGGACAGGCGCTGGAAGCCGATGTGTTCAATGAGCTGCTCAACCAGCGGGTGCTGTGTGGTGGCATTGAGAATCAGCTGGGTCGTCAGATCGAAATAGGGCGATACCTGATAGGACCACCACTGGTCCCAGGGGTTGCGCCAGAGATACGCGTGGTAGCCGCCGAGGTTATGCCGGATGGCCGCGATACGGCCACTGCTGCGGCACTCCTGGATAACTGGGCGACCCGGCGCATGCTGGATCAGCGCCTGCCAGTAGGCCAGGCCCTGGCAGTCGGTCCGGGAGCCAAAGTAACCGTCATAGATGTCGTGCTCGCGCAGGTACGGCAGCACCTGGCCCGCAACGCTGTAGAGCTCGGCAAAGTAGGGGCGGGCAAGCTCGGGGTGGCGCAGTGAGTCCGCCTTGCTGGCGTCCTGGGCACTGTTGAGCAGTTCCGGTTCCTGGTTGGCCTTGAGCGCGATCTCGTGCAACGGTTCCTGAAAGCAGGTGTAGGCCTCGCCCAGGCGCCGGAAGGCCCGGAACAGATAGGTACTGCCACTGCGGAACAGGGCGTGGAGGAAGATGGGCTGGCGGTTAGTGGGATCGTTCATGAGTCCATCGTGTCAATGGTGATCTTGGCCGGGACGTTGATGAGGCCGGATTTTACCGTGGTGTTGGCGTCCGAGCGTACGCGGAACAGATGCGCGTCCAGGCGACGGTGCAGGAAGGTCTCGCTGTCGTTGTTGTCATCACGGATTCCCGCGTTGACGTAATACACCCCGGGCGCAAAGGCGTTGCCAATGTGATACCGGATGACCACTCGTGAGCCTGGTTCAAAGGTTTGTTGGGACAGTGTTTCGTCGTCGGTGGTGTCGAGCCCGTAAAGCCCGATACCCTCTCGGGTCTTGATCATGAAGGCGAAAACCACATCGCTGACGCGTGCGTGCCATTCGATCTCAACCCGTAGCACAATGGATTCGCGGCTGGCGAAGACGTTGGCGGGCTGGCCGGTGCTGTCTTCCAGGGTGATCGACTGAATGCTCGCGCGGCCATCCCCATAACTGGTCTCGCAGTCGGAGGCCAGAGCCGGGTCCAGGCGCGGTGATGACGCCGACACCTGATCCTGTGGCGCCCCGTCGCCGGGGTCGTCACTGCCACTGTCACTCCCCCCCTGAGGCTCGCTCTCAAAGGCAGCATCACCGCCAAACAGGTAGCGTTCGTAGGCATCGCAAACACCTCTGGATGGGCCAGAGGCTGCTACGTGCCCTTCCTTCAGGAAGACCGCCTGGCTGCACAACCGGCGTACGGCGTCAATGTCATGGGTAACAAACAGCAGCGTGGTGCCCTGCTCGATATAGGCATTGATCCGCCGATAGCACTTGCGCTGGAAGGCGGCGTCGCCCACCGACAGGGCCTCATCGACGATCAGTATGTCCGGGCGTATGGCAGTGGCGACGGCAAACGCCAGGCGCACCTGCATCCCACTGGAAAAAACCCGGACGGGGTGATCAATGTACTCGCCAATGCCCGCGAATTCCTCGATCTCCGGCAGGTACTCCTCCATCTGCCGGGGCGAAAGCCCCTGCAGTTGCCCGGCCATGAACACATTCTGGCGCCCGGTGAACTCAGGATGGAACCCCATGCCCAGCTCAAGCAACGCGGCGATACGCCCCTGGGCCTCAACATGGCCCATTGTGGGCTGGGTCGTACCGGTGATGATCCGCAGCAGGGTACTCTTACCCGCCCCGTTAACCCCCAGTATTCCCACCGCTTCCCCGTTGGGGACCTCGAAGCTGATGTTCTGGAGAACCCAGGTGAGGCTGTGCCGCGGCCGATTGCCGGGCAGGAGCCATTCGGCCAGCCGCGCCCATTCACTGGCATAATGCCGATAGGCTTTGCTCAGACCGTTAACCGTGATTGCGGCCATCAGAGCTCATCCACGATTTCATTCGAGTGGTTCCGGAAAAGCCGGGTACCCAGCGCCATGAATACGATGGTGAGTCCGGCTACTGGCATAAGACCCTGGATGGCGGGTAGCTCATTATGCACCAACACCGTGTGGTACCCCTCCATCAACCCGGTCATGGGGTTAAGCCGGATCAGACTCTGGAGCTTTTCCGGCAGGATCGAAAGCGGATAGACAATGGGTGTAAGCCAGAACCAGAACTGGAGCACGACGGCGTAGAAATGCCCCACATCCCGGAAGAACACATTGAGCACACCGAGCACCACGCCCAGGCTGGTTGCGAACAGAAGCTGCAGCGCCAGCATGGGGATGAGCGCCAGCATCACCCATCCCGGGAAATTGCCACTGAGCAGAAGGAAGCTCACAAAAAGCCCAAAGATGATCGCGAAGTTGAGGCAGGCATTAAGCGCCTGGGTAACCGGCAGGCAGAGCCAGGGGAAGTTCATTTTCTTGAGCAGGTTGCCATTTTCAAGGAAAAGGCTGTGCGCGCCACCGGTAATCTCAGAGAACAGCCCCCACGTCAGGATGCCGGAGCACAGATAGATGCTATAGCCGAAACGGTCGTCCACGCCCGGCAGTTTGGCCTGCATGATCTGGGAGAAAATGAGAGTGTAGATGAGAATCAGCGAGAGGGGGTGGATGACCGTCCACGCCGCACCCAGCAGCGAGTTGAGGTACCGGCTCTGGAATTCGCGTTTGACATTACCGGCTATAAAGCTGCGATGCAGCCAGAGATCCCTGACAGCGTTGACCATGATGATTGGGGTTCTCAGTTTTGCGGGTTTTCAATAAGACCGGGCAGGCTCTGGACGGAAAGTGTGCCGGCCCGCTGCCTCAGTTCAAACTGGCGCATGGCGTTCTTGTGGGTCTGTTCGATCATGGAGCGCTTGAGATCGGTCACGCGATTACGACTGTCCAGCAGCTCATTCAGGCTGCGGACGCCACTCCTGAAGCCCTGCTGGGCGGCTTTCAGAGCAGCCGACGCGGAACTTTCGGCGGTCTCCAGTGCCTTGATCTTCTGATAGGTTCCCTGGAGTTTCTGCGTCAGCCGCGAGACTTCAACCTGGATCTGGTTCTCCGTATTCTGCAGCTGGTACCGCGCCGCCTCTTCGCGACGACCCGCGGCACGCGCACGCGCGGAGGTGCTGCCGCCGCTGTACAGCGGTACTTTCAGTTGCAGCTCCGCCTTCAACTCCTCACGCAGTGTCGTCGCAAAGGTGTCATTGTGCGTGTACTGCGCGTTCAAGTGGAGTTCCGGCCAATGCGCCGCCGCGTTCTGTTCCCGGGTTGCAGCAGCAACCTCCAGCTTCTTCCTGACTTTCTTGAGCTCAGCTGAATTGGAACGTGCGATCCTTTCCCAGTCTTTACCCAGAAGCTCGGGCGTCTGGCGCCAGAAAGCAACAGACACGGGGGCCAGCCGCTGCCCCTTGAGATTGATTCCGGAAATGGACTCAAGGTTATCCAGCGCGGCCTGGTGATCATGCTTCAGGGCCGAGAGATCGGCCCTGACCTCGTCCATACGGGCACGGGCATCGAGTTCTTCTGAGCGCGTGGCAAGCCCCCGCTCGCGCTTGCTCTCAACCTGGCTGAGGCGGCGCTCATGGCTGGCCAGGCTTTCTTCCACAACCTCAATCTCATTACGAATCCGGTTCGCCTTCAAATAGGCCTCTATCGCCTGATAGCCGATCTTCAGCTGCCGCCCGTCGAGGGTGGCTTCAGCGCGCTCGGCCCTGGCCTGAGCGCGCTCAATGCTTTTGAAGGTTTCCTGGGAGTAGATGACCTGATTGACCTGGACATCCGCCCGGGTGAAGGTGTCTGTCTCGCTGATGCTGCTGCGCGTATCAAAATCCCGGGTGTATTCGGAGGTCCCGTAACTGGCAGTGGCACTGGCTTGAGGAAGCACCTTCCCCCAGGCTTCGCTGACCTTTGCCTTTTCGGCCTTGTAGGTGTATTGCTCGCTCTTCAGCCCCTTGTTCGTGGACAAAGCGCTGCGGTACACATCCTGCAGAGAAACCTGGGCATGCACCGGGAGCGCACCGGCCAGCAGGAAGGCAAGCAGAACAACGGTTCGCATCGGTACTGGGCTCATGGCTCATTCCTCCCTGAAGGCCCGGCTGACCATACGGTCCACCGGGTCAAGCAGGTATTGCAGGGCTGTGCGCTCGCCGGTCTTGATCATAACCTCGGCGGGCATGCCAGGCGTCAGGAACATGTTTTCTTTCTCCATGGTGTCATAGCCTTCTTCAGTGATCCTGACCGTCGCCTCGAAATAACGCTCACCGCTCTTTTCATCCTTGAAGGAGTCGGCGGAGACCCTGGCGAGTTCCCCTTCAATGAGCTGGTGTGCCTGCTGGTTAAACGCGGAAAGGCGCACATCGGCTTTCTGACCAACCTCAACCCTGTCGATGTCGTTCGGCTTGACCCTTACCTGCACGGTCTGCTCCTGATCTTCCGGGACCACTTCAAGCAGGGTGTCACCGGCGCGCACGATGGCGCCTGGCGTGAACACCTTCATCCCCACTACGGTCCCGTTATCCGGCGCCGTAATGGTTGTTCTCTCCAGCTTGTCCTTCAGCGCCACCCGCCGGGCTTTCAGGTCTGCTTTCTTCTGCTGGGTCTTGCGCAAGCGTTCGGCGACTTTCTCTTTATAGTCCTGCTTGTGAACCAGAAGCTCAGTGCGCGTTCTACCAATCTCAACCTTCAGCTCCGCGATACGGGATTGATTGGATAACCTTTTGCCCTTGAGACTGAACAGCTTGCGCTGCATCTCGTTAATCCGGGTGCGGTCCGCCAGCTCCTGCTCGTGGAGCTCTTCCCAGTTGCCAAGCTCTTCGTCAACGCTTTCAATCCGGGCCTGAAGGGTCTCATTCGTCGAACGCAGCCCTTCAATCTGCTGCTTGAGGGCATCAATCTTCTGGCTGTAGATCTCGCTCTGGCCCTTGAACGATTCCCTGCGCGATTCGAACAAAGCTTTCTGGCCCTGAATGATGTTCCTGACAGAGTCCGTATTCTGGCTTGTCAATTGCTCGGGAAAGCTGATCTTCTCGGCACCCACGCGCTCGGCGAGAAGCCGGGCTTCACGCCCCAGGACCTCGCGAAGTTGCGATTCAACAACCTCAAGCTCCGACCGGGGCTGGGTCTCAGAGAGCTGCATCAGCACCTCGCCCTTTTCAACCTTGTCGCCCTCATCAACGTGGATGGCGGAGACAATGCCCCCTTCAAGGTGCTGCACCACACGGTTTTTGGAATCGACAACCACTTTGCCGGCAGCAACCGCGGCCCCATGCAGGGGTGCCAGCGCTGCCCAGCCTCCCAGGCCGACAAAGGTGACCAACAATACGATGAGGCCGATGGTTACCCGGCGTTTCATGTCAGTGGGGATTGCCCGGTCAACCTGATCGGAGGCGTTTTTTTCCTCCTGTATGTACTCCCCGGGCAGTATTTCTCCGGATTCGGTTTCAGCTTCGGCTTCCCACTCCGTCCTGTCGCCGCCGGAGCGGGCTTCATCGTTACCGTTGGCCTGTGATTCGTTCAATGCGTCACCGGAGTTCGGTTCGTTCGGGGACTGTTCCTGCCGGTTATTTTCGTTCGACATCTTATGACGCACTCCCCTGGATTGCCTTGCCATCGCCGGAATTGCCCTTACCGCCAATGGCGATCTGGCCACTCTCAAGTGCCCGCATGACTTCGTCCCTTTCACCAAAGCCGACGGCTTGCCCGTCTGAGAGGACCAGCATTTTGTCGACCAGCCGCAGGATGGGTCTGCGATGGGTAATCAACACGGCTGTCACGCCCCGCTCCTTGAGCTTCTGAAGCGCCTCAAGCAGGGCCTGTTCACCCCGGTCATCCAGGTTGGAGTTGGGCTCATCCAGAACCACTAGCTGAGGCTCACCATAGACGGCCCGGGCCAGGCCAACACGCTGGCGCTGCCCCCCAGAGAGGGCGCCACCAGCCACTGAGATGGGGGTATCGTACCCATAGGGCAACCGGAGGATCAGCTCGTGTACGCCCGCCAGCTGCGCCGCGGCCACTACCTTGTCGGAATCAACCTCCCCAAAACGGCAGATGTTTTCGCTGATTGTGCCTTCAAACAGTTCAATGTCCTGAGGCAGATAGCCAATGTGGGGCCCCAGTTGCCGCTTGTTCCACTGATGGATATCCGCCCCGTCCAACCGGACCTTCCCATTGGCGACCGGCCAGACCCCGAGCATGGCCCGCGCCAGCGAGGATTTGCCAGCGGCACTGGGCCCTACCACCGCCAGCATGTCGCCGCGCTCGAGAGCGAAGTTGACGCCACGCACTGCGGGTTGCTGTGACCCCGGGGGAATCACAAAAATGTTCTCCACGCTGACGTTGCCCTCCGGCGCTGGAAGGGGCATGGGGTCGTGTTCGACGTAATAGTCCCTGAACAGGTTCTGTAACCGGTTGTAGGCCTGCCGGGCCCCGGAAAACTGTTTCCAGGAACCGATCATCAGGTCAACCGGAGCCAGCGCCCGCCCCAGGAGGATGGAGCCGGCAATAACCATCCCCGGAGTAATCTCCTGTTTGATGGCGAGATAGCCACCCAGGCCCAGGATCAGGGACTGGAACATCATGCGCAGGGTCTTGGAAGCGTTGGTCAGAATGGCGGCGCGATCACTGGCATCAGACTGGTTCAGGAGGAAATCCAGATGCCGACGGAGCCACCGGCCACGAAGATTCGTCTCCATGCCCATGGCGTGCACGACCTCGGCGTTACGCAGGCAGGAGGTGGCGTACTGGGTGGACTGGATATTGGACTGACCGGCGGCCGAGAGCATCCCGGCGGTGATCTTTTCATTGGCGTACGCCAGGCCCACCAGGATAAGGGTTGCGATGATGGCAAAGACGCCGTACCAGACGTGGAACATGAACAGAACCGCGATGAAGATCGGCAGCCAGGGCCCATCAAAAAACGCGATCGGCCCCTGCCCGGTCAGGTATTGGCGCAGTGTTGTGAGGTCACTCAGCGGCTGGGAATCCTGCTGGCCCGGCTTGTCCACTGCCTGGCGGAACATGGACGAGAAGATCTTGTGGCTCAACTGGTTGTCGATGTTGTTGCCAACACGCACCAGTATGGCGGACCGCACCATCTGGAGGATCGCCAGCGTAATGAAAAGGATCACGACGATCAGCGTGAGAAACGCCAGTGTTTCAACGCTCCGGCTGCCCAACGCGCGATCGTAGACCTGGAGCATGTAGATGGCGGGCACCAGCATCAGCAGGTTGATGAACATGCTGAAGACACCCACGGAAATAAAGGCCCGCTTGCACTGCTTCAGGGCGAGTTCAAGCGGCGTGGGCTCGCTTTTCTCGGATTCGGACTTTTTGGACATTGGCAGATTTACCGATTTTGGCGTCGGAATGGCCTGAGCCTTGGCTCCGGCTCCAGGCGTGCCGACTTTGGAGATGGAGCATTCTAGGAAGGGACCGTGAAGGTGTCAAAAGCCTGTTGTGGCGGTCCCATCCGGGAATAACCGTACAGACGGGCGCCAGCCGAGCGGCTTTATTAAGCGGTCGTCAGATTCACCCCAGGCCCAGGACATCCTGCATGTCATACAGGCCCTTTGGTTGCTGAACGAGCCACTGCGCGGCCCGCACAGCGCCCTGGGCAAAGGTCATACGGCTGCTGGCCTTGTGGCTGATTTCAATGCGCTCACCCAGGCCGGCGAACATTACGGTGTGTTCACCAACAATATCCCCTGCACGCACGGTCTCGAAGCCAATGGCCTCGCGCGGGCGCTCGCCGGTAAACCCTTCACGCCCATAGACCGCACATTGCTGGAGATCGCGTCCGAGCGTATCCGCCACCACCTCGCCCAGGCGAAGCGCGGTTCCCGAGGGCGCGTCCTTCTTGTGCCGGTGATGCGCCTCTATGATCTCCACGTCAGCGTCATCCCCCATAACCCGGGCGGCCGTCTGCAGGATCTGGAGGAGCAGGTTCACGCCCACGCTCATGTTGGGCGCGAACACGACCTTCAGCCCCTCGCTTTTCGCTTCGAGCTGCTGTTTCTCGGCGTCACTGAAGCCGGTGGTGCCGATCACGGCGGCTTTCCCCGCCTCCCGGCAGACATCCAGGTGCTCCAGGGTGAGATCCGGGAAGGTGAAGTCGACGACCAGATCGAAGTCATCCACCACCTCGGCCAGATCCGCGGCCAACAGCACGCCATTGCGGCCAACGCCAGCAATCTCGCCAACGTCCGAACCGATCAGCGAACTCTCCGGATGGACGGTCGCCGCCCCGAGCGTTACGCCCTCGGCCAGCGTTACCGCCTCAACCAGCGTCTTTCCCATTCGACCGGCAGCGCCGGTCACCGCAATGCGCGTCATTTGCCCTCCAAACCCGTGACCCGGGATCCGCAATCTAGAACTTCATGTCCTCGAAGAAGTTCTTCACGCCTTCAAACCAGGAGCTCTTGCGCGGCCCATGCTGCTTGCCGTCGCTGTCCTCCTGGAGCGTCGCCTCGAATTCCCGCAGCAGCTCTTTCTGCTTCTTGGTGAGGTTAACCGGCGTCTCCACCACCACACGGCACAACAGGTCGCCGGGCGCACCGCCACGAACGGGTGTAACGCCCTTGCCACGCAGGCGGAACGTTTTACCACTCTGGGTTTCCGCCGGGATCTTCAGCTTGACCCGGCCATCCAGCGTGGGCACTTCCAGTTCACCGCCCAGGGCCGCATCCGTGATGCTGATGGGCACATCGCAGTGCAGGTTGCGCCCGTCGCGATCAAAGATCGGGTGCTCCTTGACGGCGACCTGGACGTACAGGTCCCCCGGCGCCGCACCGTGCATGCCCGGCTCGCCTTCACCGGAGAGCCGGATCCGGTCGCCCGTATCCACGCCCGGCGGCACCTTGACGGAGAGGGTCTTTTCCTCTTCCACAAAGCCTTCGCCACGGCACGCCTTGCAGGGGTTCTTCACAATCTGGCCGGCCCCGCGACAGTTGGGGCATGTCTGTTGCACGGAGAAAAAGCCCTGCTGCATGCGCACCTGGCCCATGCCGCGACAGGTCCCGCAGGTTTCCGGGCGGGTTCCCGGTTCCGCGCCACTGCCGTGGCAGCTGCTGCACTCGGTCGCACTGGGAATCTCGATCTTGACGTTCTTGCCGCGCACGGCGTCCTCAAGATCCAGCTCCAGCGTATAGCGCAGATCCGCGCCCCGGCCACTGCGGCCGCGGCCGCCACCGAAGATGTCACCAAAGACATCCCCGAAGATGTCGGAGAAGCTGGCGCCACCTCCGCCGCCAAAGCCACCGCCACCACCGGCGGAACCGTCCACACCGGCATGGCCGAACTGGTCATAGGCGGCTTTCTTTTCGGGGTCACTCAGGACTTCATAGGCCTCGCTGGCCTCTTTGAAGCGCGCTTCGGCGTCTTCGTCATCCGGGTTGCGATCCGGATGATACTTCATCGCCAGCTTCCGGTATGCTTTCTTGATCTCCTTGTCGTCAGCGCCCTGGGAGACGCCAAGGATCTCATAATAATCGCGTTTGGCCATGACAGTCTGTCAACCGTAATTCAGGTGTTCACAACAACGACGAACGCGGGAGAAGGCTCCCGCGAACGTCGCTCAAAGGGTGTGGATGATGCCAGCGGTTTTACCGCTTGTCATCGTCATCGACTTCCTCGAACTCGGCATCAACCGCATCATCCCCGCCGCCCTGGCTCTGGCCGGCTTCGGCCCCGGCGGCGCCTTCCTCACCTTCCTGGGAGTACATCTTCTGCGCCAGGCTGGAGGAGGCTTCGGTCAGGGCCTGGGTCTTGGCCTCGATCTGCTCCTTGTCGTCGCCCTTCATCGCCTCTTCCAGCTCGGAGATGGCGTTCTCGATGGCGGTCTTCTCCTCCTCGGAAGCCTGATCGCCGGCCTCTTCCAGGCTCTTACGGACCGCATGGATCATGCTGTCGCCCTGGTTCCGTGCCTGAACGAGCTCCTCGAACTTCTCGTCTTCCTGAGCGTTCTGCTCGGCATCCTTGACCATCTGGTCCACTTCGTCCTCGGTGAGACCGGAAGAAGCCTTGATCTCGATGGACTGCTCCTTGCCAGTTGCCTTGTCCTTGGCGGAGACGTTCAGGATACCGTTGGCGTCGATATCGAAAGTGACTTCGATCTGCGGCGTGCCGCGCGGTGCCGGCGGAATGTCCTGAAGGTCAAAGCGCCCGAGCGACTTGTTCTGGTTCGCCTGCTTGCGCTCGCCCTGGACCACGTGAATGGTCACCGCGGTCTGGTTGTCCTCGGCGGTCGAGAAGGTCTGCGACTTCTTGGTCGGGATCGTGGTGTTCTTCTCGATCACCGGCGTGGCCACACCACCCATGGTCTCGATGCCCAGGGTCAGCGGTGTCACGTCCAGCAGGAGCACGTCCTTGACGTCGCCAGAGAGCACGGAGCCCTGCAGGGCGGCACCCATGGCCACGGCTTCGTCCGGGTTCACGTCCTTGCGCGGGTCTTTGCCGAAGAAGTCTTTAACCGCTTCCTGTACCTTGGGCATGCGGGTCTGGCCGCCCACCAGGATGACTTCGTCGATGTCGCCGACCTTCACACCAGCATCTTCAATGCAGGTCTTGCACGGATCGATGCTGCGCTTGACCAGGTTCTCAACCAGGGACTCCAGCTTGGCACGGGTCACCTTCACGTTCAGGTGCTTGGGCCCGTTCTGGTCCGCCGTGATGTACGGCAGGTTCACGTCCGTCTGCTGGGCGCTGGAGAGCTCGACCTTGGCTTTTTCGGCGGCTTCCTTCAGGCGCTGCATGGCCAGGGAGTCGCCGCGCAGATCGATGCCCTGGTCCTTCTTGAATTCATCCGCCAGATGCTCAATCAGCGCCAGGTCGAAGTCCTCGCCGCCCAGGAAGGTGTCACCACTGGTGGCCAGCACCTCAAACTGCTTCTCGCCGTCAACATCCGCGATCTCGATGATGGAGATGTCAAAGGTACCACCGCCCAGGTCATAGACGGCCACGGTGCGATCCTTGCCCTGCTTGTCCAGGCCATAGGCCAGCGCGGCTGCGGTCGGCTCGTTGATGATGCGCTTGACCTCAAGCCCGGCGATGCGGCCGGCGTCCTTGGTAGCCTGGCGCTGGTTGTCGTTGAAGTAAGCCGGAACCGTCACAACCGCTTCGGTCACCGTTTCACCGAGATAGTCCTCGGCGCTCTTCTTCATTTTCTTGAGGACTTCAGCGGACACCTGCGGCGGCGCCATCTTGTCGTCCTTCACCTGTACCCAGGCATCGCCATTGTCGTTCTTCACGATGTCATAGGGCACCATTTCGATGTCCTTCTGCACGACATCGTCATTATAGGCACGGCCAATGAGGCGCTTGATCGCAAACAGCGTGTTCTTCGGGTTGGTCACCGCCTGGCGCTTGGCCGCCTGGCCCACCAGCGTCTCGCCTTCATCGGTGTAGGCTACGATGGAGGGCGTGGTACGGTCGCCTTCCGCGTTCTCAATCACCTTAACCCCGTCACCATCCGGAACGGCCACGCAGGAGTTGGTGGTGCCCAGGTCAATGCCGATAATCTTACCCATGGAAATCACTCCAATATTGTTTGATCGTTGAATTCAGATCCGGTATCCGGTTGCCGTTACTGCCTTTAATTGGGTTTAACGGCGCAATTTCAAGCCTGCTCGTCGACGTTTCCGCCCTCGGAATCATCCGCCTTGGCCACCATGACCATTGCCGGGCGCACCACACGATCGTGCAGCAGGTAGCCTTTCTGCATCACCGCAATCACGGTGTTGGGCTCCGCCTCGTTGCTCGGGACCATGGACATGGCTTCGTGCTTCTGCGGGTCAAAGGGTTCGCCCACGGGGTTGATCTGCTCCACGTTGAACTTCGACAGGGCGCCCACGAACATGTCGAGCGTCATGTCGACCCCTTCCTTGATGCGGGTCAGCACTTCCTCGTTCTGAACTTCCTGGCCCTGGGTGCTTTCAACCGCCTTTTCCAGGCTGTCGACCACCGGCAGAAGCTCCTTCACGAACTTCTCGATGCCGAACTTGTGGGCCTTTTCCACATCAATATCGGCGCGCCGGCGAATGTTCTGCATCTCCGCCTTGGCGCGCATCACCTCTTCCTTCTGCTGCTCAAGCTGCTCACGCAGCTGGGCCGCTTCGCCCTCACCGCCTTCGGAGGACGCCGCCTCTTCCGCCGCCCCGGGTTCCGGTGCGGCGTCTTCCGCGCCCGCACTCTCACCCGTCTCGGCTTCGTTCACCTGTTCATCCTTACGGGTTTCGTCATCGCTCATGATCGACCTCATCGCTCGGTATCGGATTCGTTGGCCCGCTTGGGGACGTCTGCCGGCCAATATGGGGCCCCTGTTGCCGGTTTCAACCACCCCGTCACACTTTCTTGCCCCTGGCGTCACTGCGGCCAATTGAAGCACCCGCCCAATAGCTGTACAAATAACCATATACTGTATATGGATACACACCAGGAGCCGCTTATGCTGACGCACCTGACCGTTGCCAACTACGCCGTTGCGGAACGCGTGGAGCTGACCATCAAGGAGGGGATGACAGCGCTTACCGGCGAAACCGGCGCCGGTAAATCCATTGTCATGGACGCCCTGAGCCTGGTGACCGGCGCACGCGCGGATGCCGGCGCCGTGCGCGAGGGAGCGGATAAGGCGGACCTCAGCGCAGTGTTTGACGTGTCCCGCATTCCCGATGCCCGGGCCTGGCTGGCGGAGCGCGACCTGGAACAGGATGACGACTGTGTACTCAGGCGCGTTATCCGGCACGACGGGCGCTCAAGGGGCTACATCAATGGCCAGCCCTGCACCCTTTCCGACCTGAAGACCCTGGGCGGCATGCTCATGGACATCCACAGCCAGCACCAGCACCAATCGCTGCTCAAGCGCGAGACACACCACCGCCTCGTGGATGAGTTCGGTGGCAACACCGGATTGGCGGAACAGGTGCGTAACGCCTTCAAGCAGTGGCGCGACCTCAGCCAGCGCCTGGAACAGGCCAGCAACCAGCGTGATGAACGCAATGCCCGCACCGAGCTGCTGCGCTACCAGGTGGAAGAGCTCGACCGGTTGGATCTGGGGGCGGACGAACTGGCGCAGCTCGAGGCGGAACAGAAGCAGCTGGCCAACGCCGAGAGCCTTCTCTCGCAGTGCCATGAAGCCGCCCAGCACTGCGGCGAAGGCGAGCCCGCGGCCGCCGGCCTGCTGGATCAGGCACGCCAGAAACTGGAACGGCTGCCGATCGACGTGCCACAGCTTGCTGAAACCTCCCAGATGCTGGAAGAAGCCCGCATCCAGGTGGAGGAGGCCAGCGATAACCTGCGGCGGTTCATCGACGACTACGACTGCAACCCCCAGCGCCTCCAGGAAGTGGAAGAACGCCTGAGCTGGATCTACCAGATTGCGCGCAAGCACCAGATCCAGCCCCAGGCCATCCCTGAGCACCAGCAGGCTCTGCGTGCCGAACTGGAGGAGCTGGAGAATGGTTCCGAGAGCCTGGAGCAGCTGCGCGAACGGCTTGAGGCGGCCCGTGCCGAGTGGGCTGGACTGGCGGATGAACTGAGCAGCGCCCGACGGGAGGCGGCGGAACGCCTGGACGCTGGCGTGGGCGCGGAACTGCGCCGGCTGAGCATGCCGGACATCCAGTTCCAGACGCATTTCGCCGCCCCCTCCCAGGACGGCCAGCCCGCCGCTTGCGGCCATGAAGACATGGCGTTCCTGGTCAGCACCAATGCTGGCCAGAGCGCCCGGCCCCTGGGCAAGGTTGCCTCGGGGGGCGAGCTTTCGCGCATCAGCCTTGCCATCCAGGTGGTCGTGGCCCAGACCTCAACCATTCCGACGCTGGTCTTTGACGAAGTGGACGTTGGTATTGGTGGCGGGGTAGCCGAGGTGGTGGGCCGCCTTCTGCGCCAGCTCGGCGATAACGGCCAGATCCTGTGCGTGACACACCTGCCCCAGGTGGCCAGTCAGGCGCACCAGCACCTGTCCGTGAGCAAGTTCACGGAGGATGAACAGACCTATTCAACAGTGGAAAGCCTCGATTCCGAAGAGCGCATCAGGGAAGTGGCGCGGATGCTCGGCGGCGTTGACCTTACGGAGCAGACCATGGCGCATGCCAGCGAGATGCTCCGTAAAGGACAGGCAACCCATCACTGAGGCTGCAGCCACCATCGCCTGCCCATTGGGCAGGCGCGGCGGGGGTGTTCACAGGCGGCCGGCGCCGCCGTGATTGACGGTCATTCCCTGGGCTTCACGTACAGGATCATGCTGTGATCCACCAGGTCGAAGCCATGATCTTCGGCAATCCGACGCTGGCGCTCTTCGATGACTTCGTCATAGAACTCAATCACACGCCCTGTCTGGGTGCACACCATGTGGTCGTGATGCTCTTCCCCGGCCAGCTCGAATACGGCATGACCGCCCTCGAAATTGTGGCGCAGCACCAGCCCCGCCGCCTCAAACTGGGTCAGAACCCGGTACACCGTGGCCAGCCCCACGTCGTCCCCGGATTCCAGCAGCTTCTTGTAAACATCCTCGGCACTGAGATGGTGATCGCCTTCGGCATCTTCCGCGGCTTCCGCGGCTTCCAGGATACTCAGGATCTTGACCCGCGGCAGCGTGACCTTAAGGCCTGCCTTGCGCAGCTCGACGTTTTCTGGTGCCATGCTGAACCTAACCGTTGGTGATGGAGTGGGCTTTCGTTATCATGTGCGCTCGTCTTCAGGCGGGCAGCGCGCCTCGGAGCGGCACTCAAGATAGAGGATTTCCTTCCACGATGCAAAAGGCTTCCATTCCCGCCTGCCTGGCTGTTGTCACTCTGACGCTCAGCCTTGCAGCGTGCAGTTTTCCGGGCGTCTACCGGATTGATGTCCAACAGGGTAACATCATTGACCCGAAGGATCTTGATGACCTCAACCCCAGCATGACCCGGAGTGAGGTGCACGACCTGCTGGGTACCCCCATTACTGTCAGCAGCTTCAACCCCAATCGCGAGCACTATCTCTATACCTTCCAGGAAGGCGGCGGCGATATCCGCAAGCAGCGCGTGACCATCATCTACGAGGGCAACCATTACCTCAAGCACAGCGCCAAGCTGCTTGAGAAGACGCCCGCGAACTGACCCCGGTCAGCGCCGCGTTCCCGCCCGTTTCGCCCTCGCCTCCTTGGGGTCCATCTCAAGGGGGCGATAGATTTCCACCCGGTCACCGTCACGCAGGCGGTACGTCCCCGGATCCGCAATAACCTGACTGAACACACCAACGCTTTGTTGCGCCAGATCAATGTCAGGAAAGACGCTTTCAATACCGGACGCCCTGATGGCCTGCAGCGCTGTACTGCCTTCGGGCAACGTGACCGCAATCAGGCGCTGGGCTTGCGGGCGCGCATAGGCCACCTCAACGCGGATCATCCACCGACTCCCTCGTAAAGCGAGCTCGCGCGCTCACAGAACGCATCAACCATGGTGTTCGCCGCCTGGGCAAAGATCCCGCTGAAAGCCATGCGCGCCAACCCGCTCTGGACCGCAAACTCCAGGTTGAGCGTGACCCTGCAGGCATCCGCCCGCAGCGCCCGGAACCGCCAGATCCCCTCCAGATGCTCGAAGGGTCCGTCAACCAATTCCATACGGATGGACTCAGCGGGCACCAGGTGATTGCGCGTGGTAAAGCGTTGCCTCAACCCACCCCGCTCCACATCCAGCGAGGCTACCAGCTGATCCGCGCCCTGCTCATGCAGTACAGCCCCTCCACACCAGGGCAGAAACTCGGGATAGCGCTCCACATCGCTGACCAGGCGGAACATCTCGTCAGCGGAATGATGCACCAGTGCACTGCGCTCAATCTTTCGAGTCATTCAACGGTTACCCCATGGGGTTCGTCCTCAATGGGCACCACCGACTGCTCCAGCCCGCCACACAGCATGCCACCTACCAGTCGGCAATACCCTCCTCTGTAATCAACCACGGTAAAAGCAACCGCGATCCCCAGTACCAGCGGCACCAACCATGCCATCAGCCACCGCCATAGCCGATACCGCCACCCCGTCACCCCCAGAAAGGGCAGCAGCTGGCCCGGGGGCAACTGCCATCCTGCAAGTCTAACGAGGGTCAGCACCGATACCGGCACCAGCACCAGCATGACCATCAACTCCATCAACGCCCAGGCATCCAGGAGGTCCGGTCGAGTGAAGCCGAATAACGCCAGGGCGGAGGCGGCACCAGCTGGCCCTACGGCAATCATCGCCGCCAGGGACCGGCGCCCTCCCACCATTTCTGTTACACAGGCAACCACAACCTCCAGGGCAAACAGTGCCGAAGTCCAGACCAACAGCACCACAACGAGATAGAAGAGGCTGCCAACAAGCTGGCCACCCTCCATGGTCTCAAAAACCTGGGGCAGCACCACAAAAACCAGCTCAAACCCCGAAGCCAGGGGCATCTGCTGAGCCATGACCAGCGCCGTAACCGCAACGCCCAACGCCAGGGTCACCAACAGATCCACCACCGCCACACTGATGGCACAAACCGGCATGGAGGCATTGCCCGGCATGTACCCACCCAGTGTCATGAGCACGCCCACTCCGAGCGCCAGCGAGTAGATGCTGAGCTGGAGGGCCAGCGCCACGCCATACCAGTCCAACTCCCCCCAGCGTGGCCAGAACAGCGACCAGGCCGCCTCCTGAGCCTTGCCGGAAAACAGCGCCAGGCACGCCAGAACCGCAACGAGTATCACAAGCAGCGGAACCACGGTGCGCAGGGAACGCTGCACACCCTGACCGAGGTTGCGCACGGCCACTGCCAGAACCAAGCCCATGAACGCGACCTGCCAGGCGCCGAGCTGCCGGGCATCACCGGTAAAATCCGTGAACAGAGCCACTGCCGAAGCCTCACTGCCCCCCCGCAACTCACCGAGCGCCGCCCGGAAAAGCCACGCCATGGAAGCCCCACCGAGCACGGAATAGAGGCCAAACAGAATCACCGCAGCCAGCACCATGCCGCGGCCCGCCCAGGGCAGTGCCCGGGTGCTCAGGCTCGAGGCCCCGGCGGCAGCCTTCAATGTGCGGCCAGGGCTGTGACGGTAGCGCCGCGCAATGGCCAACTCCGCCATCATCAATGGCACACCCACAAGTACCAATCCCACGCTATAGACGAACAGGAAAGCACCACCACCATGCTCGACCAGGGCCGGCGGAACCCGCCAAAGGTTACTCAGGCCCAGAACCACGGCGGCCAGCGCCAGCGCAAAGGTCCAGCGGCTGCCCCAGGCAGTAAC
This sequence comes from Halomonadaceae bacterium KBTZ08, assembly GCA_048013405.1. Taxonomy (GTDB): domain Bacteria; phylum Pseudomonadota; class Gammaproteobacteria; order Pseudomonadales; family Oleiphilaceae; genus Halospina. Next base: position 2,748,399 of record CP182108.1, on the reverse strand, counting down.
CGGCGCTACCGTATTGGAGGGCATCGACAGGCTCCTGATTGGATGGGAGACGGATTATAGCCCAGTATAGCCGCTTCGTTCAGCCGAAGTGCTTCAACCTTTGCCCAGAGGCAGGCCCTATGGGCTACAATACGCCGTTTGCAGAGACACCCATTCCGCCAGGCCGGATGACTCCCATGGCTCAGAAGAAAAAGCCCGCCAAGGGCGGCAGCACGATCGCGCTCAACAAAAAAGCACGACACGAATTTCACATCGAACAGACGTTCGAGGCCGGCGTCCAGCTGCATGGCTGGGAGGTCAAAGCGTTGCGCGCGGGCAAGGCCCAGATCACGGATGCCTATGTCCTGCTCAAGGATGAGGAGGCGTGGCTGCTGGGCGCCCATATTCCACCACTGCCGTCTGTGTCCACCCACATCAATCCGGACCCCACGCGCACCCGCAAGCTGCTGCTCCATCGCCGGGAGCTGGCCAGCCTGCTCGGCAAAACCCAGCAAACGGGCCACACCTGTGTACCACTCGCGCTGTACTGGAAGAAAAACCTGGTGAAGTGCGAAATCGCGCTGGCCAAGGGCAAAAGGCTTTATGACAAACGCCATGCCGAGAAGGAACGCGACTGGAACCGCCAGAAGCAGCGCATCATGCGCGACACACTGCGCTGATTGTCGACTGCTTATTTTACCTGCTTTCACTTAGCAGTATACTGGCTGTTCACAACGCCAACATCACGGCAACCAGGGAGGGATCATGACTGCTCAGCGAACAGCCATGTCCTCGGTCGACACCGCCTGGTTGCGGATGGAGTCGCCTGAAAGCCCGATGATGATCGGTGCCGTCCTTGTGTTTGACGAACCGATCGAGCTCAGCGCGTTCCGCAACCTGCTTCAGGATCAGTTCCTGCGCTTTGAGCGCTTCCGCCAACGCGTCGTCTGTGTCAATGACCGCTGTTACTGGGAAGACGATCCATGGTTTGATCTCGACAACCACCTCCACCTGACAGCCCTCCCCGGAGACGCCGACCAGGCCGCGCTGCAGCGACTGACCAGCGACCTCAACAGCACGCCACTGGATTTCAATCACCCGCTCTGGCAGATCCATTATGTGGACAACTACCAGGGTGGGTGCGCGCTCATCATCCGCATCCATCACTGCATCGCGGACGGGATCTCGCTGGTGCGGGTGCTGCTGTCGCTCACCGATGAGCAGGACGGCACAGGCAACAGCCCGAAACAGGCAAAGCGCCGGAAGCGGGCCCGGAAACAAACGCCGGAATGGCGACAGACCCTTTTCCGTGCCCGCCGCAACCTGCGCCTGGCACGCTGGCAGCTGCGCCAGACGTTACGCACAATGCGCGAGGACCCCGCCTACCTCGTGCGTCTGGGGCGCGAATGCGTATTCGTGGGACGCGACCTGCTCAGGGTCGCCGTCCGCCCTCCGGACCCCCCAACCTCCCTGAAAGGCCCCCAGTGCGGGCGCAAGGAGGTGGCATGGTCCGAGCCACTGGACCTTGGCGAGGTCAAGGCCACGGCGAAGGCGCTGGACGGTACGGTCAACGATGTACTCCTGGCTGCAGCGACGGGGGCCATTCAGGCACACATCCAGCAAAGTGCGACACCACTGCCCGAAACCGGCATCCATGTAGCGGTTCCCTTTAACCTCCGCCCCCTGGATCAACCAATCACACGGCTCGGAAACCAGTTCGGACTGGTGCTGGTCCCTCTGCCCGTCCAGACCCTGTGCCCCAGGGAACGCTTTGAAGCCGTACGCAGCGCCATGAACGACCTCAAGCGCTCCTACCAGGCCCAGGTTTCCTACGGGCTGCTGGATGTGCTCGGCCGTGGACCGGACCTGATGGAACGCCGCGCCCTGGAACTGCTGAGCCGGCGCGCCTCGGCGGTACTCACCAATGTGCCGGGCCCGGACAAGCCACTTCATCTTTGTGGCTCGCGCCTGCGGACACCGATGTTCTGGGTGCCCCAGACCGGCGATATCGGGATTGGACTGAGCATCTTCAGCTATGCGGGCGAGGTTCAGTTTGGCGTCATCAGTGATCGCCAGCTGATCGACTGCCCCGAAAACCTGGCCACTGCTTTCGCAGACGCCTTCCACCAGCTCCGTGATCTCGCGCTCTGTAACCGGATTCCCCTTGAATCCACTCTCGGTCGCCCCTATACTGGACCGTACGGGGACGATCCGGATTCGACGCCGGTGACAAAACCCGAGGTGCATGCCGAGACGGCAGCGAGTCTCGATAAATCAAAGCTGCTTTAAAATAGTCGCAAACGACGACAACTACGCACTCGCGGCGTAAAAACCGCTAGTGCCTGCCTGACCGGGGTGCCTGTCCCCCGCGTTTCACAGGCAGTCATAGCAGACAGGATCGCCGTTGCGTGATGCTCGCAACGTAACGGTTAAATTCTGGTGAGCTCGCCCCTTGCACCCTGACCTTCGGGTCGCCTGGGGTTAAAGCAATAGAAGGAACCTAAGCATGTAGAGCCAAGGGCGGAGTACCGGCGGACGCGGGTTCAACTCCCGCCGTCTCCACCAGTTTTCATCCCTTTTAAGCCTCTGATTCGTCAGGGGTTTTTTGTTTCTATCCCCGCGCGCCATCCCCCGAAGTGTCCAACGCGGTTCAGCGGGTTCAGCCGCAGCGCGTCTTCCAGGTGCTCCGGAGCCAGGTGCGCATAGCGCATCGTCATCTTGATATCGGCGTGGCCCAGGATCTGCTGCAGGGTGAGGATGTTGCCGCCGCTCATCATGAAGTTGCTGGCAAAGGTGTGGCGCAGCACGTGCGCGACCTGCCCTGGCGGCAGCTGGATATCAGCCGGACTTAAGCTTGCGGGTCATCAGTGCACGGCTTTCAGCCAGGATCCTTCGAGATCACGGCCCATAGCATCGAAACCGCCGGAACCGTTCGGGGTGCTTCCATGGGTGCGGAACAGGCTCACAACCAGAATCACCTGCAGACACAGCATCCAGGTGATGGGCGCCATCCGGAAGTTCACGAACATCGCACCCTTGGCGATCGCGTAGATCTCATTCAGGGCATCTTCCCCGTATTCGGATTTCAGCTTGCTGTGCACTCGCCCCTGTGCCGCGCCGTAGCGCACATAGTTCCAGGTGGCTCCGAATGGCGTCCGCCAATGGATGGCGTCACGGGCCACGCGCTTAGCCACTTCCTTCGGAGCCTCGCCCACATCCTCGCGGACGCAGAGATCCGCCACGCGCTCCAGAACTTGATCCAGCTGGCGAACCGCGATCTTGCGGCGCCACACGGTGTAGAGCACAACCAGTGCGCTGATCAGAGCTGTGATGAGCGTCCACATCATTCTCTTCCTCCGGAGTTTCCGTTCCGTTCGCGTTCGCGCTGGAAATCCTTCTCGCGCTTGTGCAGCTTATTCTGGAAGCTTCGTTCACGCTCGCGATCGAACGTGTCCAGCAGCCGCCGCAGAACGGCCACTGCGGCAAGCACAGTAAGGGCTGAACCCCCAATATCCAGCAGTTCAGCCCACTTCAAAACCACAACTTTTCCTTATTCATTATAGCTCGCGTTCCCACGCTTTACCTATAGCCTACCGGCGACCGCGCAGTATAGCCAAGGCCCAACCCGTAACAAAAGCCAATAATCCGCATTATTCACCCCCACCGTTCCAGGATCCGCGCAGCCAGCCTGTAGCCTTTCCCTGTCGCCGGCAGGCTGTACTGCTTTCTACCCGGCCACGCCGGCGGCATATCGTTGATGTCCGGTGACACCTGGCCGCTTTCGGGTGAACTGGTCTAATAATAGCGAACATCCCAGCTAAGCCTTACCATGAGCATTGGAGGTGTAGATGAGTAAACAAACCCGACGCAAATATTCGGATGAGTTCAAAGCTGATGCCGTTAACCTGGTAAAACAGGAAGGTTACGGCGTTACGTAAGCGGCACGACGATTGGGGATTGACCGAAGCTGTCTGGAACGGTGGCGGCGCGAACAACGCCAGCAGCAAGGAGTATTATCGTCGTCAGGCGGCCTTGATGATCGGGACCGTAAATTGCGCCTGACCTGCCCCCAGTAACTTGACCACTCACTACTTAGGGATATCCCAAGTTTTGGGCTTCGATTGCCCGGTTCGTTGTTGCACCGCGAACTCCAGCGGTGTCTGGTACCCCAGACTGGAATGCGGTCACTGTTCATTGTAGTCCCGCCGCCAGTCACTGATGATGTCTCTGGCGTGAGACAGGTCTCGGAACCAGTGCTCGTTCAGGCACTCATCCCGGAAACGCCCGTTAAAACTCTCGATAAAACCATTCTGGGTCGGCTTCCCGGCCTGAATCAGCTTCAGTTCAATGTGATTGTCGCTTGCCCATTGGTCGAGTGCTTTACCGGTAAATTCGGGGCCCTGGTCGATTCTCACGGCCTCTGGGTAACCCCGGAAGGCGGCAACCGCCTCCAGAATGCGTGTGACTTCATCGCCTGAGATGCCCCGCGCCACTGCAATATCGAGGCATTCTTCCGTGTCGTCATCGACCACCGTCAGGCATTTCAGGCGTCGACCACAGGCCATGGCATCCATGACGAAGTCCATCGACCAGGTCCGATTTGGTCCATCTGGTTGCACCAGTGGTTGGCGCTCAATGGCGATGCCTTTGCGCCGTTTTCATTTTGGAACCGCCAGATTGGCCTCGCAGTACAGCCGATGGACCTTTTGTGATTCACCGTCACGCCTTCTCGTCGCGGCAGCTGATGCACACGGCGATAACCTAACCGCCGACGCTCATTGGCGAGCGCTTGGATACGCTCCGAAAGGCCAGCATCAGCCGGCTGTTTCAACGACTGGTAGTGAAATGCAGCGCGGGATACCCCGACCAGTGAACAGGCTCTGCGCTGCGAGATCGACGTCTCACACTGCATCGTGCGCACAGCCTCGCGCTTATTACTGACCGTCAGTACTTTCGATTGAGCGCCGCTTTGAGGGCTTCCTGGTCGAGCATGGAACCCGCCAGCATCTTCTTGAGGCGGGCATTTGGCAAGCCCCGATATTCTAGACACTTGAGAGCTGCTCAAAGTACTGTTTTTCGAACTCCATCAGAGACAGGCCACCGTTGGTGCCGTGCCGCCTGATGGGGTTATAGAACATCTCGATGTAATCGAAGATGTCGCGCCGGGCCGTATCCCAGATCAAGCCTTGAAAGCATGCGTAATTGCTCCGTGTTGTGCCTCTACAGCATCTCGCTCCCTTAGGTCAAATGTGCACTTTTTGACCAGCAAAGGCAATCCATTGTTGTGCTTCAGCCTTGTATAGAATCTGTTCCCGTCACAAGCTGGTTTGTGAACAAACCTTTCACAGTGTGAACCAGCCCAGGAGCACAGGATGGCTGCCAACGCTTAAGCCATCGGCACCACCGGTTATCCCTCATTTACAATGGCCAAAATGCGCCAAAAGGTTTGTCGTTCAAGCAATAAGAGGATTAGAATTCGTCAACTCCATGACGATGATAGAGGTAATGATGCGTACAGTTTTTGACGCCAAAAGGGCCGTAATCCTGACCGCCGCAATGGCTCCCAGTCTGTCCATGGCCGGTGGCTTCTCTCTGAACGAACAGAGCGCCAGCGCCATGGGCACCGCCAACGCCGGCGCTGCTGCCAATCCGCAGAACGCGTCCACCGTCATCTTCAACCCGGCGGGCATGACTCAGCTCTCCGGCACCAACCTTTCCTTTGGTGCAGCGGTTCTGGACATTGATGCTGAGGCCGACAAGGCATCAGCGACCAATCAGGTGGGTCAGCCCGTTCAAGGTTCAACCGGTGGTGATATCGCCGATCCAGCCTACCTCCCCAGCGCTTTCCTGACCCACGAGATGACCGAAAACGTGGCGGTGGGTGTAGGTCTGCATGCGCCCTATGGGTTGGCCGCCGATTACGATGACGACTTCACCGGTCGTTACTTCGCGGACGAAACCGAGCTCACTGGCATCGCCCTGACCCCATCCATTGCCGTGGACTCTGGTGATGGGCTGTCACTGGGCGTGGGCGTGAATGTCATGTATCTGGATGGCAAGCTGTCCAGATTCAATGACAGGTCAAAAAAGCTAGCCGCTCTTCGCAGTCAAGGTCCTAAAGGAGAAGCTATAGCAGACGCGCAGCTGGCTAACCCGGATCCCTACTCCAATGTTGAAGGGGATACCATTGAATATACTCTTCGCCTAGGCGCTCTTTACGAGCTTTCGAACCGAACTCAGTTTGGTATTACCGCAGAAACCGGCACCGGATCAGAACTGGAAGGGGATATTACGGTCAGTAATTTTCCGGCGCCCACTAATCAGAATCCTGCTAACACTAAAACGCTTAAGGAAGATGCCGAAGTCCCGCTCGATATCCCACCCAGTGTGACCTTCGGTGCCCGTCATCAGCTCAATGACGAAGTCACCCTGCTGTTCGGCGCCACCTGGGCGCGCTGGAGCGACTTCGAAGAACTCGATGTTTACTCTGCTGAAGCAGGCACAGGCGAAGTCTCTGATGTACCTGCAAGCAAAGGAAACCCCATCACCCACATCACGGAGAAGTGGGAAGATACCTGGCAGTACAACCTCGGCGCCACCTGGCAAGCCAACCCGGAATGGAAGCTTAAGGCCGGCTATGCCTGGGATGAATCGCCCGTGGACAACTACAGCACGGCACGGATCCCGTCCCAGGATCGCCACTGGCTGACTCTGGGCACCCAGTTTGCGCCGGCAAACAGCGACTGGACCGTGGATGCGGCGGTGGGCACGCTCATCTTTGATGGCGATGCGAAAGTCGATGAACAAAATTACACACACGCTACGCCGCAGCAGAGTCCCAACACAGATCAGTCGCGGTACAAAGGCTCCTACGACCTGAGCGCATGGAGTGCCTCCGTGGAACTCAGCCGCTCTTTCTAACGGACCCCTTTCCAGGCTCCAGGGAAGGAGCTGCCCCATCCTTCCATTTCGCCCTCACTCAGCATTCATTGAATACTTTCGAGCGCAACGCCCGCCGCTCTTCCCGCAAGCGATTGCCCGTGGGCTCCTGGTAACCGCTGCGCAACCGGTCATTGATCTGCTTCAACCGCGCCTCATACTCCCGGCAACGACGCTCCTGGGCAGCCTTTTCGCGCTCCCTGGCTATCTGCTCCCGATCCTGCTCTTCAGTATCGTCCGTGTGCTCCGGTGCCCAGGTACCTGGTTCCGGCAAACGCGCTGGCGAATTCACCAGGTCTGGACGGACTTTTTCCTGGTGAGCCTCAGCCTCGGGTCGTTCATCGGTGAAATGCGTCACACCCTGGTCGTCGGTCCAAGTGTAGAGCTCCGCCCTGCAAGGGGCGACCAGCACGACGGTAAGCGCGGCTACGAATGCGGATAGGCGTTGATGTGGCATGCCCCGTTCTCCCTGAATGAGCCTGAAATCCTTGACTAACGCAAGAATCCTGGCTCAGGTTCCAGGTGTCAAGCCAGGGCGAGCGTGCCGATAGCCTGCTATGATGGCAGCAAATCGACGGACGCCGGAGCACCCCCCTCGATGGATGGTTTTTCCAGCCTCCTGATTGGAGATCACAGCGACACGGAACGCACCTACCAGCTGGAACTGAGGCTGGGAGCGGATCACGCACGCCAACGGCTGGCCACGGAGCGTGAGCGTGAATCACTGTTTCTCAGCCGCTCCGGCAAGCATTTTCACCTGGAAAACCTCTATTCCATGCCGGCCCTGGTGCGGCTGGCTCTTCGCCTGGGTGGTCTCTACCGGCGAGCGGTGCGCAACAGCCGGGCCCTGAGGGTAACGACCAACCGCTTCATCATTCCCAATCTGCCCACCGCGCTTGAGGGCTATACGCTGCTGCAGCTCAGCGACCTCCATGTGGACATGGACGAGGCCAACCTGCACGCAGTCATCGAAACGGTGCGGGAACTGGACTACGACCTCTGCGTGATCACCGGCGACTACCGGCGCGATACCTGGGGGGACATCACCCCGGCCATGGAAGGCATGCGGCGGCTGCGCAACCACCTGAAAGGGACGGTTCTGGCCATCCTGGGCAACCACGACAGCGTGCTGATGATTCCGGAGATGGAAAGCATGGGCTATCGCATGCTCATGAACGAAAGCCTCTGCGTGGAGCGCGCCGGAAGCGAACTATGGATCGCCGGCGTCGATGACCCCCACCTTTACCAGACCCATGACCTGCAGGCCGCGACGAGCGCCATCCCGCCAGGCGCGCTGTCACTGCTGCTCAGCCATACCCCCGAGATCCATCGCGAGGCGGCCCACGCCGGATTCGACCTTTACCTGTGCGGGCACACCCATGGCGGCCAGCTGTGCCTGCCGGGCGGCATGCCACTGACCCTGGATGCGACGATTCCACGCCGCCTGGGCCGCGGGGCCTGGCAGGAGGACGCCATGCAGGGCTACACAACAACGGGCGCGGGCACCTCGATCCTCAACGTGCGCCTCAACTGCCCGCCGGAAGTCACCCTGCACCGGCTGACTGCTGGGCCGGATGCTCCCCGTTAATGGGGCCGTTGGCGGAGCCCCAACCGGTAGAGAAGCGGCGATCCCCAGATATTGATCCCGCAGAAGATCAGCACCGCCAGAAGGGCTGCCCAAGCGCCAACGCCCAGCCAACACCAGGCCACAAACGCAGGCAACACCCCTTCCGGCACCTGATCCAGACCCAATGCCCGATCTCCGGCCTCAAGCCCCAGGCGACGCTTGATCAAACTTGAAGCCAGATCGCCGAGCATGGCGGCCGCGCCAAAGACAGCCCCGAAAAGGACACCCAACCCGAACAGCCAGGCGAGCACCGCCGTGACAGCAACCGCCACAGCCAGCCCGCGCCAGCTCTTGCTGGCACCGAACAGCCGGCGGCCATCGGGCAACCGGCAACCGCCATCCACCGGCAGCCCCGGCACGCCCCGGAGCCGGCTCAGCACCATGGGCGCACCATTGGCCACCAACAGCAGCGCGACCAGCTCCGGGATCAACAGCATGACCTGCTGCCCGGCAGCAGACGCCAATCACGCGTCCGGCAGGCCTCCCTGGGTCTGCTTGATCGGGTCGAGCAGCGCCCGCAGCTCGTCTTCCGGCACATCCGTCTCTTCCTTCGCCACCTCCAGAATGGAGCGGCCGCTCGCATAGGCCTTCTTGGCCACTTCCGCCGCCTTGGCGTAGCCGATAACCGGGTTGAGGGTGGTCACCAGTACCGGGTTCTTACCAACCGCTTCGGCCATAACCTCACTGTTGACGGTAAACCCGGCAATCGCCTTGTCCGCCATCACCCTTGCAGTATTGGCCAACAGACCGTTCATTTCCAGCAGGTTCCAGCCCACCAGCGGCAGCATCACATTGAGCTGGAAGTTACCGGACTGGCCGGCAGTGTTCACAGTGGCGTCCAGGCCGGTCACCTGGGCCGCCACCATCGCTGCGGATTCAGGGATCACCGGATTGACCTTGCCGGGCATGATGCTGGAGCCGGGCTGCAGTGCCGGCAGGGTGATCTCGCCCAGGCCATGGATGGGACCGCTGTTCATCCAGCGCAGGTCGTTGGCGATTTTCATCACCACGGTGGCCAGACCACGATACGCGCCGGACAGCGCCACCGGCGCATCAATGGCACTCTGACCCACGAAGGGATGGTCCATCGCGGTGAAGTGCAGATCGGTAAGCGCACTGAGCTCTTCCGCGAACAGGCGCGCAAAGTCCGGATGCGCGTTCACGCCCGTCCCCACGGCGGTGCCGCCCTGGGGAATACGCAGCAATCCCCTGGCTGCCTCTTCCAGCCGATCCCGGGCATTGCTGATCTGGTCGCGCCAGGTTCGCAGCTCCTGGGACAGGGTCACCGGCATGGCGTCCATCAGGTGGGTGCGGCCGGTCTTGACCACGGATTCCGTTTCTTTCTCGCGACCGGCAATGGTCTGCATCAGGTGATCCAGCCCCGGCAGAAGGGCGTCGTGCACCTCGGTCACCGCGCTCAGATGGATGGCGGTGGGGATCACGTCATTGCTGCTCTGGCTCATGTTGACGTGATCGTTGGGGTTGACCGGCTCGCTGTTGTGGCCGGAAGCCAGGCGTGCGATCACCTCGTTGACGTTCATGTTGGTGCTGGTACCGGAACCGGTCTGGAACACATCCACCGGGAACTGGTCAGCATGATCACCGCCGAGCACTTCGTCGCAGGCGGTCTCGATGGCCTGGGCACGGCCCGCATCCAGCAGCCCCAGCACGGCATTGGCGCGGGCTGCGCTGCGCTTGATCCGCACCACGGCGTGGATGAAGGCGCCGGGCATGGGCCGGCCGCTTACCGGAAAGTTGTCAATGGCGCGCTGGGTCTGGGCCGCCCAGAGCGCATTGGACGGGACTTCCACCTCGCCGAGGCTGTCTTTTTCGATACGCTTGTCACTCATTGGGACCTCCGTCAGGTTTGACCAGGCAGTTCAGAACTGCGGCTATAGTGCCTTTCGAAGGCCCGGTTTTCCAGTCATTGGCCCTCAGGCGTTGCTCGAATAAACAGGCCAGCTGCCGCGTGATCGCTGTCTCAACAGCCATTGCTGTTACACAACTTAACGCCCAATCCAGAATCACTTCTATAATGTAAGGTAAAGATCGTGACATAAGCCGGTCACATAAAAGGTGTAGTGCCGCGCCGAAACAAGGGGGCAGATGCGATGAAAGCCAGTGACATCCGCAAGCTCAGAAAACGGATCGAACCCGCCTACAGCGAAATGTTCTCCGGCCGGGTGCACGAAGTCGGTTCCGGCGCTGTCGCAGTACGCAACCACAGTGGCGAAGTCCAGCACACAGTGATCGGCGTGCATGGTTTTCTGGAAAACCAGTGCTATTTCACCCAGCTTTACCAGGAGCCCACCACCGAGCTGATCCTGCTGAACTGCTCCAACTATCATATCCCGGTAAGTGGCCCCAACCTCGAACGGCCGGACTGGGTGGTGCGCAACCCACACCTGGAAGGCACCATCGAGTACGATGCCCGCATCCTCATCCAGACCCTGGAAAACCTGCCGTCCTCAACCCGGATCCGGGTTCACGGTCATTCGCGCGGCGGCGGTGTGATCGTGGAAGCCGCCCGCCAGCGGCCCGAGCTGTTTGAAACCATTGATGTGGTTCTGGAAGCACCGGTACTGCCCCAGGGGCAGCTCCACGCCCTGGTGCGGGCCATCCTGGAGCCGGTAAGCCACGGCATGTGGCCCTGGGTGGTGCGCGCCATCAACAGCACGCCCTCATCCGCGTATGCCCAGACCTTCTTCGGGCGCATGAACCCGCGCAAGAAAACGCTGTTGAACCGGATGTTCTCGGCTACCCAGGACCACCTCACCATTGTGCGCAACATTGAGAACATCATCGCCTGGATGGAGCAATGGGATACGGATGTTCTCGGCAATATCCGCCAGGGCACCATCCTGATCCCGGAAACGGACCGCATACTCGATCGTGACATGATGATGGCCGCCGCCCGACAGTCGGCCACGTCGGTGCGGATCGTGGAAACCGAGAGCACCAGCCATTTCATTACGCTGGACAGCGAAAGCTGGGTGCCTTCCATGAATGACATCCCCTGGGCAGCCTGAGCGCCATTGTCCGGCGCCGCTGCCCCCACTAGAATGCCCGTCGCCATGATTGGAGGACGGGCGTGTACCGCTACAAGCTGACTCAGACCCAGACACGGACTCCCAATGCGCGCCGGCTGCAGGAGCTGATGCTGAGCTACCACGATTTCCGGCAAAAGCGGGTAGGCCATCCCCTGGAGCCGTCGATCGAGGCCCTGGGCTGCTGGCAGGCGCAACGCCTGCGCGAGACCCATCGCGACCTGTACGAGTCTCCGCGCTACCACGAAGCCCTGGATTTCCTGTTGGAGGACCTTTACGCGCCCCAGGATTTCAGTCGCCGGGATGACGACTTTGACCGGATCTTCCCCTACCTGATCCGGCTGAGCCCGGACAGTGCCCTGTTCACCCTCTCACAACTGGTGGAACTCAACCTGATCAGCCAGCGCCTTGATCTGGCCATGGCGGAATGGCTTACTCATGAGCAGGGCCTGGACCCAATTGGCATTGAAACCCTTTCCGACGCTACTTACGCGGAAGCCTATCGGGCCTGCGGGCAGGTGGATGAACGCCAGCGCCAGATTGAGCTGATGGACAACGTGGGGCGTGACCTGGAACGTTACGTGGACAGCCGATCGCTGCGCATGGGGCTGAAGATGATGCACCAGCCCGCACGCATGGCCGGGCTGGGCGACCTCTATCAGTTCATTACGGAAGGGGTTCATGCTTTCCGCGCCATGGGGGACGTAAGCGAGCTTCTGGAAACCATCCGCAAACGCGAGACCCGCATCATGAAGCACATTCTCGCAGGCGGCGCCCTGCCACGCCACGGCGCGCCACAAAACTGACCGCCTCAGCTGTGGCGCGCCAGAATCGACTCCAGATGATTGACCACTTCCTGTTCAATCCGGCTTTTGAACGGTCGCAGCATCATGCCCAGCGCCAGGTCCACACCAATCTCTTCCGGGTAGATGGCCACCTCCCCGTTGAGCCCGGCACGACGCAGCTTGAGGCGCTCGCCCTCCCAGTGCCACTCAAAGTCGTAGTGTTCCGTCATCTCCCGAGCCAGCTCATCAGCCACCCGCAGCGCGTGATCATGGTCCATGGCATGCGTGCGGCGGATCTGGATTCGGGACATCGGAACTCCTCGACTGACTGCGGTAACGAGCGGTGCGCGATATTTTACGCAACTGCAGCCCCGGAGGCGAGCCCTGGCCAGGCGGCGAAGACAAGCTGCTCATCCGGGGTTAGAATACGCCAAAGCATCAGCGGAGGTCCCCATGGCGGATCAGGACACCACCCATTTCGGCTACCGCAAGGTGTCGAAGCAGGACAAAGCGAAGCACGTCGGCCAGGTCTTCTCATCGGTGGCCAGCCGGTACGACCTCATGAACGACCTGATGTCCATGGGCATCCACCGGCTCTGGAAGCGCTTCACCATTGAGCTCAGCAGTGTCCGGCCCGGCCACCGGATCCTGGACATTGCCGGGGGTACCGGCGATCTGACCATGCAGTTTGCCGACAGAGTCGGCGCCGAAGGAGAGGTGGTCCTCGCGGATATCAATCAGGAGATGCTGGAGGTGGGCCGGGAACGGCTGATCGACCGCGGCTACGCAGGGCGCGTGGACTACGTCCAGGCCAACGCCGAATACCTGCCCTTTCCGGACAACACCTTCAACGTGGTCTCCATTGCCTTCGGTCTGCGGAATGTCACCGACAAGGACCTGGCCCTGCGCGAAATGACCCGGGTCCTCAGGCCCGGCGGCAAGCTCCTCATCCTGGAATTCTCCAAACCGGTCAACCCGCTGCTCAACCGGGCCTACGATGCCTACTCCTTCACGGCCCTGCCGCTGATGGGCCGGCTGGTAGCGGGGGACAGCGAGAGCTATCAGTACCTCGCCGAATCCATCCGCATGCACCCCGACCAGGACACGCTCAAGGGCATGATGGAAAGCGCGGGCCTGGTCCAGTGCAAGTACCACAATATGACCGGCGGCGTGGTCGCCCTGCACGCGGGGGTTAAGCCCTGATGGGACTGGGCGCATCGTTGCTGGACCGCGCCACGACGCTGGCCGCTTCAGCGCTGAACCGGGCTCTTGAAGCAGACCCGGCGGCGCGCGACATCCTGCTTCAGGAGCTGGTGGCGCCCATTTCGGTCACGCTGGTGCCCTTCGGCGCCACGCTCACCCTGGCCCGTTCCGGAAACCAGCTCGCGCTGGAACAGGGTACACCGGCCCGCCACCCAGAAACCCACATCAGCGCCACGCCCCTGGCACTGCTGGCACTGGCTGGCGGCGACACCAGTGGCCTGGATCAGGGCCTGATCGGCATTGAAGGGGACCCCGAGCATGTCCGCCGACTCGCACAGCGCCTGCACGAACTGGCACCGGACTGGGAAGCGCTCTTCGCCCGGACCATGGGCGATGTGCCCGCCCACGTCATCGCGCAGCGCCTGCGCGATGGCATTCACTGGAGCCAGCAGGCGCGTGCCTCCATCCACGCCAATATCGAGGATTACCTGCACGAGGAGTCCGGGCTGGTGCCAGGCCGCAGGGAAGCGGAGGCCCGCTTCAGTGACATCCGTGACCTCGAGGCCCGTACCGAGGCCCTTGAGAACCGCCTGAACCAGCTGGACCCGGAGGCAGACCGTTGATCAACCCGGGCCGCCTGCTCCGGATCCTGTGGGTGTTCAGCCGCTACCGGCTGGACACCTTCCTGCGCCTGCTGGCCCTGCCCGCTGGCATCCGCCTCCTGCTGGCCATCGCCCCCTGGCGGCTCTTCCCGCAGCCGGAAGCCGACCGTGGCGAGCGCCTGCGCCAGGCCATGGAGGAACTCGGTCCAGTGTTCATCAAGTTCGGCCAGATCCTCTCCACCCGGCGCGATCTACTGCCGGCAGACATGGCCGACTCACTCAAACATCTCCAGGACCGGGTCGCCCCCTTTGACAGCAATGACGCCCGCGCCATCGTGGCGTCGGACCTGGGGGCGGCTATTGCCGACAGCTTCAGCGAATTCGAACAGTCCCCCCTGGCCTCGGCCTCCGTGGCACAGGTCCACGGGGCCAGGTTACTGGACGGCACTCCTGTGGTGGTCAAGGTCATCCGTCCGGGCATCGAGAAGACCATCCGCCAGGACATCCGCCTGCTCTACCTGATGGCGCGGCTGCTGCAGCGATTCTGGGCCGAAGGCCCGCGCCTGCGCCCGGTCGAGGTGGTTGCGGACTACGAGAAGACCATCTTCGATGAGCTCGACATGCAGCGTGAGGCGGCCAATGCCAGCCAGTTGCGTCGCAACTTCCCGGACTCGCCACTGATTTACGTGCCCCAGGTGTACTGGTCCCATACCGGGCGCCGGGTCGTAACCATGGAGCGGGTCAGCGGCATCCCCATCGGGGATACCGAGGCTCTGCATGAGGCGGGCGTGGACATGAAGGTGCTGGCCGAAAAGGGCGTGGAGATCTTCTTCACCCAGGTCTTTCGGGACAGCTTCTTCCATGCGGACATGCACCCCGGCAATATCTTCGTTGACGCCTCCAACCCGGCGCATCCCCAGTACATCGCCCTGGATTTCGGCATCGTCGGCACCCTGGGCCCCTCGGACAAGAACTACCTCGCACGCAACCTCCTGGCCTTCTTCCGCCGCGACTACCATCAGGTGGCGGTACTGCACATCCAGTCCGGCTGGATCCCCGCCGATACCCGGGTGGACGAGTTCGAAGCCGCCATCCGGACGGTGTGCGAACCCATCTTCGCCAAGCCCCTGCGTGACATCTCCTTCGGTCATTTCCTGCTGCGGCTGTTTGAAGTGGCCCGCCGCTTCCGCATGGAAGTCCAGCCGCAGCTGGTGCTGCTGCAGAAAACACTGCTGAATGTGGAGGGCCTCGGGCGCCAGCTCTACCCCGACCTTGATCTCTGGGCCACGGCCCAACCCTTCCTCGAAAACTGGATGCACCAGCAGATGGGCCCTCCCGGCATGATACGCGCACTGCGCGAGCACCTGCCGGGCTGGGCCGAACAGGCCCCGGAGATGCCGCAGCTGGTCCATGACGCGCTGGAGCGCGTTGCCACGGATCAGGGGCCGCTCCAGCCAAGGCCCGAGCCACCCACTGCTTCCCCTCGCCGCCGACTCTGGCCTTTTGTTGGAGGCGGTGCCTGTGTGGTGGGCGCGCTTGCCCTGGCGGAACCCGCCATCCGCGAATGGCTTCAGACGCTGCCGGTGGCAAGCTGGATTCTGCTCGGCGCTGCGACCGTGTTATTGTGGTATGGGAAACGAAGTAATGGGCACTGACATGACAGCAAACGCCTACCCGGAGTGGATTGGGGAAGTCGTCTTCAATGACGACGGCCTGATCCCTGCCATTGCCCAGGACGCGGCCAACGGGGACGTACTGATGATGGCCTGGATGAACGCCGACGCCCTGGTGAAGACCGCGGATACCGGCCAGGCCATCTATTACTCCCGGTCACGGGACCAGCTCTGGCACAAGGGCGAGCGTTCCGGCCATGTTCAGAAAGTGCACGAAATGCGGCTGGATTGTGACTCGGATGTCATCCTCCTGAAGGTCGAACAGATCGGCGGCATCGCGTGCCATACCGGCCGGCGCCACTGCTTCTACCGCCGGCTTGACAACGGCGTCTGGCAGGAATCCGGAGCGGTTCTGAAATCCCCCGACACCATTTACGGAACGGAGCAGGGCTGATGGACACCGTATTGAGCCAGCTCGCCCAGGTACTTGAGGACCGGCGCCACAACGCAACGCCCGATGAATCCTATGTGGCGAGGCTTCACGACAAGGGACTCAACAAGATTCTGGAGAAAGTGGGCGAAGAATGTACCGAAGCCTTGATCGCCGCCAAGGACGCGGAGCGCTCAAAGGACAATAATGACCTCATCGCGGAGACAGCGGACCTGTGGTTTCACAGTCTGGTCATGTTGTCCCATCAGGGTGAAGGGCCCGAAGCCGTGCTCAACGAGCTGGCCCGGCGTTTCGGTCTCTCCGGCCTGGACGAAAAAGCCCGGCGCACGCCGGAATCCTGAACAGGAGGAATGATTATGGGTGGAATCAGTATCTGGCAGCTTCTGATCGTCTTCGGCATTGTCGTGCTGGTGTTCGGTACCAAGAAACTGCGCAACATGGGCGGCGATGTTGGCAGCGCCATCCGCAACTTCAAGCAGGCCATGAATGATGGCGACAACGAGACCTCCGAGGCCGATAAGAAGGACGCAGATTCCGGCGGGCGCACCCTGGAACAGCAGAACACCGAGGAGACGCCCGAAGCGGAGAAGCGCCGCGACCACGAGCACTCCTGAGGGCCCTGAATGTTTGATCTCGGGTTCCTGGAACTCTTTCTCTGCGGCGTGATCGCGCTGCTGGTGCTGGGCCCTGAACGCCTACCGGCAGCGGCGCGCACCGCTGGCCACTGGATCGGCAAGGCCCGCCGCATGACCCGCCAGTTCTCCGAGGAGCTCGACCGCCAGGTCAAGGCCGAGGAGATCCGCGAACAGCTACGGCGGGAGAAAAGCGATATCGGGTATGAGGACATTCAGCAGAATGTGCGCGACGCACTGGACGAAGCAAAACTGGATGAAGACTACCTGACAACCGGAACCGGCGACGGGACCGGTGGCAACCGGACTGATGCACCCGATCCCAACAACGCCCAGAACCGCTCATGACCCAGCAGGACGAGCACCCCGACGAAGAAACCATGCCGCTGGTGGCGCACCTGGTGGAGCTGCGCAACCGGCTGCTCAAGGCGATCCTCGCCATTCTGGTTATTTTCCTGGCGCTCTACCCCTTCGCCAACCAGCTCTACACCTGGCTTTCCGGGCCACTGCGGGCCTATCTCCCGGAAGGCAGCAGCATGATCGCCACCGATGTGGCCGCTCCCTTCTTCGCCCCGCTCAAGCTGACCCTGGTACTGGGAACCTTCCTCGCCATGCCCGTCGTGCTTTACCAGATCTGGCGTTTCATGGCCCCAGGACTCTACCGGCACGAGAAACAGATCGCCTTCCCGCTGCTGGCCTCGTCCATCATTCTGTTTTATCTGGGCGCGGTGTTCGCCTACTTCGTGGTCTTTCCGCTGGTGTTCGCATTCTTCACCTCCGTGGGGCCGGCGGAAGTCACGGTCATGACCGACATGAGCAGTTACCTCAGCTTCGTGCTCAAGCTGCTGTTCGCCTTTGGCATCGCCTTCGAGATCCCGGTCGCCATTATGCTGATGATCCTCAGTGGCGCCACGGATACCCGCTCACTTGGCGAAAAGCGCCCCTATGTGGTCGTGGGCTGTTTCGTGGTGGGCATGATGATGACGCCCCCGGACATGATCTCCCAGACCCTTCTGGCCGCGCCCATGTGGCTGCTGTTCGAAATCGGACTCATCTTCGGCCGCATGGTCGAACGCCGCCGGCCACCAGAGGACGTGGACGTGGCATGAACCTGCTCCTGCTGCAACCGGAACAACAGATCACGCCACAACAGGCGCGTGTTACCGGACGCCAGCTGCAGCATCTGCACGCGGTTCACGGGGCCCGCACCGGTGATCGCATCAAGGTAGGGGTGCGCGATGGCGCGATGGGCGAAGGCCGCATCGAGACGCTGGACCACAATGAAGCGATACTGAGCCTGGTCCTGGACGAGGCGCCCCCGCAACCACTGCCACTGACGCTGGTCCTGGCGCTGCCACGACCCAAGATGCTGCGCCGGATCATCCAGTCGGTAGTGGCCATGGGTGTCAAGCACCTGATTCTGATCAACAGCTATCGGGTGGAAAAGAGTTACTGGCAGACCCCCTGGCTGCAGCCGGAATCGCTAACCGACCAGATCACGCTGGGCCTGGAGCAGGCCCGGGATACGGGCTGGGTCAGCATCGAACAGCGGCCGCGTTTCCGGCCCTTTGTGGAAGACGAGCTGCCCTGGATCGCCCACTCAACCCGGAGACTGATCGCCCACCCCGGGGTCACACCCGCCTGCCCCGCCGGCCTGAGCGAGCCGGTTACCCTTTGCATGGGGCCGGAAGGTGGTTTCATCCCCTTCGAGGTGGCGCTGGTTTGTGATCAGGGCTTTGAAGCGGTACACATGGGATCGCGGATCCTGCGTTCCGAAACCGCGGTCCCGGCACTACTCGGACACCTTTTTGACCTGAGCGTGGCGTAACCCAAGTGGAGGCAAGCAAGGCATGACCAACGCATCAGCACCCTCATCCGAGGAGGCTCCCGACGACACCTGGCACACCCGTCGCCACACACCGCTGAACGCCGGCACCATGCTGGCCCTGGCGGTTGTGGTGGGCGTATTCGGTGGCTTCAGCTCAATCATCTTCAAGGCAATCATCGCCTTTTTCCGCAACCTGTTCTTCTACGCCGATTTCAGCCTTGTCTTCAATCCGGACATCTACATTGCCCCCAGCATCTGGGGAATCGGGATCATCCTGGTCCCGGTTGTCGGGGCCCTGCTGGTTAACTGGATCACCGAGACGTTTGCCCCCGAGACCCGGGGCCACGGGGTTCCCGAGGTCATGAACGCCATCTACTACAGTCAGGGCCGCATGCGCCCGACCGTGGTCATCGCCAAGGCCCTGACCTCTGCCATCTCCATTGGCAGCGGCGGCTCCGTCGGTCGTGAGGGGCCCATTGTCCAGATCGGTTCGGCCTTCGGCTCCAGCCTGGGCCAGGTGATCCGTATGCCCGCCCGTCAGCGGGTGGTGCTGGTGGGCGCCGGCGCCGCCTCGGCCATTGCCGCCACCTTCAATGCGCCCATTGGCGGGCTGGCCTTTGCCATGGAGCTGATGCTGGTCTCCATCAGTGCCCGAACGGTCACCGTTGTCGCCGTTGCGACGGTAACGGCCACCTACATCGGCCGCTTCTACAGCGGCCTGGAACCTTCTTTTGACGTGCCGGAACTGGTGATCTTTGAAAACCACCTGGTTGGGTTCTTCTCCCTGCTGGCCTGTATCCCGCTGGGAGCCTCCATTGGTCTGATCTCGGCCGGATTCATCCGCTCCATCTACGCCCTCGAAGACTGGTTCGAAGCCCGGTTCAGCAACACCTACGTCCGCCACGCACTCGGCATGCTGGTCGTGGGGCTCATTCTGTACGGCTTCCTTCTCTACGCGGGAGAATACTACACCGGCGGCGTGGGCTACCCCACGATACTGGACGTGCTGCGCCGCGCTCTCACGGACCCGCTGTTCCTGGGGCTGTTGTTCCTCGGCAAATGGCTGGCGACCGGACTCACCCTTGGCTCCGGCGCGTCAGGCGGTGTGTTTTCGCCTTCCCTGTTTCTCGGCGCCACCTTCGGGGCGCTCTTCGGTCATGTTATGGCGATGCTGTTCCCAACCATCGGTATTGATCCGGTGGTGTTCGCCATCGCGGGCATGGCCGGCATGGTTGCTGGCACCACGGGAGCGGTCCTGACGGCGGTGATCATGATCTTCGAGCAGACCGGGGATTACGCGGCCATGCTCCCGATCATCGCGACCGTCTCTCTGGCCTATGTGGTGCGCGCCAAGCTCACCGAGGAGAGCATCTATACCCTCAAGCTTGTCCGGCGCGGCTTTTCCGTTCCCCAGGGGCTGCAGGCGGCCACATCCCAGCTGCATAACGCCGGTACCATCATGAGCCAGTCCTTCGACCTGGTGGACGCTCAGCTGGCACGCCAGTGGGAAGCGTCCCATGAACCCGGCCAAACGCGGCGCTATGCCGTCCTGGTCCGCAACGGGCTCATTGAGGGCGTGGCCCACGAAAACCTGCATTACCTGTCCGACCCCAACCGGGCGGTATGGGCGGTTGAAGAACGCTACATCAAGGTCTCCGAGCAGTCACGCTGGACAACCTTCCTCAGGGAAATGCAGTTGCACGATTGTGAGGTGGCCCTGGTCATGCGGGACCGGGAAAGTGAGCAGGGTGATGATGTTTTGGGGGTGATCACCCACCGTGAAATTGCCCAGGCGTCGCGCGAAGACGCGGACCTCATGGAGTGAGGTCGCGCTTTCAGAACGTCGGCAAGGGATGACGGGTTCCCATAGCCTCAGCGGCGATCCGGTTCTTGATCCCGGTCTGGCCATCCAGCCAGCGCATCCCGGCGTTGCGCAACCAGCGCAACGCCAGTTCGTCCCGCCCGAAGAGCTGCTTGAAGCCTTCCATGGCAGCCATGAGTGACAGATTCTCGACCTTGCGCCGGCGCTGATAACGCTGCAACGCGCTGGCGTGCGCCGGCTCCAGACCGCGCTCCATGGCCAGGCGGATTTCGTCCGCAAGCACGGCGGCATCCGCAAAACCGAGATTCACGCCCTGGCCAGCCAGCGGGTGAATGGTATGCGCGGCATCCCCAACAAGGGCTACCCCTGGACGGGCGTATTCGCGGGCATGGCGCTGACGCAACGGCAGGGCATGACGCGTTGAAACAGCTTCCACCGACCCCAGCGTCCACTCCAGTGCCGCAGCCAGCTCACCCGCAAAGGCGCCATCATCAAGGTTCATCAGGCGCGCGGACTCCCCCACGTCCTGGGACCAGACAATGGAGACGAACCGGTCACTGCCCGCCTCATTGGCCAGGGGCAGGTAGGCCAGTGGCCCCGTGGTCATAAACCGCTGCCAGGCGGTGCGCTGGTGACCGTATGCCGTGCGGGCCGTGCACACAATCGCCTGCTGGTCGTAATCCCACTCCCGAGTCGCCAACCCGGCCCACTGGCGTATGCGCGAGTTGGCGCCATCCGCCCCCACCACCAGCCGCGCCTCAAGCCACCGGCCATCACTGAGCATCACCGCCGAGCCGGCGCCAGTGGGACGCCAGTGGCGCACGTATTCGCCATCCAGCCAGGTCAGCCCCGGTTGCGCCACCATGGCCCGGGCAAGCGCGCCCAGCACCACGCGGTTCTCCACGATACTGCCCAGTCGTGACAGCTGCAGTTCCGCGGCCTCGAAATGGATACTCCCGGTCCCCTCAGCATCCCAGACGCGCATATCCCGGTAGGGGCAACACCGCCGGGCCTCGACTTCAGGCCAGATGTCCAGGTCCTCCAGAAGCTGGCGGGTACCCTCGGTCAGGGCGCTGACGCGTGGCTCGAATCCATCCACCGTCGTCGCCGGCTCCATCTCATGAAGCAGCGCGTCCCTGGATTGCGGCTCCACAACCGTGACCTCCAGGCCCAGGCGCGCCAGAAGCAATGCCAGGGCCCCGCCCACCAGGCCGCCCCCCACAATGGCAATGGTGGTTCTTTCCGTGAGGGCACGCTCAGTCATGGCCAAGGGAACTCCGTCTTGTGTTCAACCCCATGTTGCGCTGGGCCAGCCATTGGCGGGCGCCAGGAGCGGCGTCCAGCGCCGCCAGCCCCAGGTCACGCAGCACCCCCGGAAAGCCACCCTTTTCAGAGAAGACGCGCACCAGGCCGTCGGAGAAACCAACAACGGCGTCCACGTCAGCCTGATGGCGCGTCAGCCAGGGAGCCAGGGTTTCCGGCTGGCCCAGGGATGCCGGATTGGCCGCGGCCTCGCCCAGTCGGCTGCTGAGCCGCATCAGCCCGCGAAGCGCCAGATTGAAACCCTGCCCCGCCACCGGATGCAGCGAATGGGCCGCATTACCCACCAGCACGGCCCCGGGTCTCACCGGGTGGGCCACCTGCTCCAGTGCCAGGGGATAGCTGTGGCGCTGACCCACGTGCCTGAACCGCCCCTGGCGCCACCCAAAGCGCTCCTGCAACTCAGCCAGGAAGGCATCCGCTTCCAGCGTCATCCGGCGCTCGATAGCACTGCTGTCCATGGTCCAGACCAGAGCGTAATCATAGGAGCCCCTGTGGGGGAGCAATGCCACAGCAGCCCCATCGGAAAACCGCTCATAAGCCTGGTTGCGGTGTGGCTCATCCGTGGTAACGGTGGCCACCAGCGCGTGCTGGCCATAGGACTCACGCTTGGGCTGGAACCCCAGATGCTCCCGCAACCCAGAACGACCGCCGTCCGCCACCACCAGCAGCCGGGTCTGCCACCACTGCTGCTCATGCCCCTGTTCCACCATCACGTGCGCCCCGTCACCGGCGGTTTGCGCCGTCACCACCCGGGCCGGACAGAGCCAGTGTGTGGCCGTATCCTGCAACGCGGATACGAGATTCAGCCCCAGCCAACCGTTATCCACCACATACCCCAGAGCCGGGGTACCATGCTCCGAGGCATGCATTCGGGTGGTGCCGGGGCGACCGCGGCTGGAGACATGGATGTGTTCGATGGGCGTGGCCGCCTGGGCCAGTTCCGGCCACACGCCAAGATCCTCGTAGATCAGCCTGGATCCATGGGCCAGTGCCGTCGCCCGGGCATCATAGCTGGGCTGGAACTGGGCCTGGGGATCCACCGACGGATCCAGCGGCGAGGATTCGACCACCGCCACCTCCAGTGATGGGGCATGGCGGGCCAGCCCCAGCGCCAGCGAGGCGCCGGCCATGCCGCCGCCAACAATGAGTACGTCGCAGTGCCGGGTGGAGGCCGCCGGATCACTCATCCGCCATCAATGCCTCAATCGCCGCTATGTCCTTGGGCACATGAGTGGTGAGATTGCGATACCCGGACCGGGTGACGGCAACGTTATCCTCGATGCGCACGGCAATCCCCTGCCAGCGCTCATCCACGCCTGTCTGCCCCGGAGCAATGTAGAGCCCCGGCTCAATGGTCATCACCATCCCGGGCTCGAGCACACGCCAGGCGCCGCCAATGCGGTAATCGCCCACGTCGTGCACGTCCATGCCCAACCAGTGGCCGGTGCGGTGCATAAAGAAATCCCGGTAATGGCCCTGTTCGATGACCTCCTCCAGAGTGCCGGAGAGAATGCCAAGATCCAGGAGCCCCTGACTCAGGACCTCCACGGCGGCCTCGTGGGGCTGGTTCCAGTGGTTCTCGGGTTGCACCTTCTCAATAGCCGCCTTCTGGGCCGCAAGCACAATCTCGTACACCGCTTTCTGCTCACCCGTGAAACGGCCGTTGGCCGGGAAAGTCCGGGTTATGTCCGCGGCATAGCCGTTGTACTCACAGCCGGCATCAATCAACACCAGCTCACCGTCGGCCAGCATGCCCTGATTCTCGGTGTAATGGAGCACACAGCCGTGGGAGCCGCTCGCGACAATGGTCGGGTACGCGGGGGCACTCGCTCCTTCGTCCAGGAAACGGTACAGAAGCTCGGCCTCCAGCTGGTATTCCCGCAGCCCCGGCTGAGCACGGCGCATGGCCTGGCAGTGGGCGTCAGCGCTGATCCGGCCGGCGCGTTCCATCACCTGCAGTTCCGCCGCACTCTTGTACAGGCGCATGTCGTGCAGGGTGTATTCCAGGGCTACGAACTCACCCGGTGGCTTGGCGCCGCTGCGCACCCGTGCGCGGATGCTGTTGACCCATTCCATGACCCGGCTGTCGAACGCCGAATCACGGCCGATGGAATAATAGACCCGGGAGCGCCCCTCGATCAGGCCCGGCAGGATGTCGTCGATGTCACTGATCGGGAAGGCATCGTCCATGCCGTAGTCGGCCACGGCGCCATCCGGCCCTACCATGAACCCGTCCCAGAGCTCCCGGTCCGGATCACGCTCCCGGCAGAACAGGACCGACTCCCCGTGCTCACGGCCGGGAATCAGCACCAGCACCGCGTGAGGCTCCTGGAAACCGGTCAGGTAGAGGAAGTCGCTATCCTGGCGATAGGGGTATTCCGTATCCCGGCTGCGGGTGCGCTCCGGGGCCGCCGAGACAATGGCGATGCTGTCCGGCGCCATCTGCTCCATCAGACGGCGCCGGCGGCTGGCGTGCTCGTCGCGGTCAATAAGGCAATGGGTCTGCTTGCTTGCGGCGGTCATCGGCACTCCCGGTTCAGTGCAGTGTCTGTTGGTCAGCCTCGGAATCCGGCTGGGGATGGTTGAACTCGGCAAAGACATTAAGGACGCCAACCCGGATGTACTCAGAGACCTCCTCAATGTCGCGATCGCCCTCCTCCTCGCCATCGTCCGCGTCGCTTTCCACCTGACTGATGGCCACAAAGTCCCGGATCAGTTCACGGATGTCATCAGGCGCCCGGCTCAGGCCGTCGCCCGCGGCCCGGGCCATCCCCTCGAGGAAACCCCTGACCCAGTTGGAAAGCGCTTCAAGCCGCTGGTTCAACGGCGCCTGCTCCGGGGGCAGCAGCAGCTGGAAGTCCATGTCCTCAGACTGCAGTGCGGCCAGGGTAGCGGCATAGAACGCATGCAGCAGGGCACGGGGGGACACCTGCTCATCACCCTGGTCATCCTCCTGCGGTTCTTCCAGTCGGTCACAGCCCAGATGTTCCAGCGCCAGGTTTTCCCAGCGCTCACTGGACAGGCGCTCGCCTGCGGCCAGTTCTCCCGCCAGCAACCCGTGCAGTTCGCTGGGGTGGTTGATGGCACCGTGGCGTCCATGCAGATCGGACCACAGGTCAAAGTCATAGACAACGTCGTGCAGACGCTGCGTATCGTTCTCGTCGGTTCCGCTCATGCGGTGATCAGCTCCGGGTCTTGGATTACAGGTATCAACTGCCAGATTATGCAGGCATTCAGACTATCATGCAGTGAGGGACTGTCGTACCGCAAATTGACCGCTCCCCAGGCGCCCACTATAGTGATTCTCCAGAGGCGATTCCCGGAGAGACGTATCATGGAGCAAGCGGAACTCGAGGCGCTGGCCGCCCGCATTGAGCGGCTGATCGAGCGCAATCGCCAGCTTGAAGCCGAAAACGCGCGCCTGCGCCAGGCCCAGGAGGACTGGCAACAGGAGCGGGTACAGCTCATGCAGAAAAACGACATGGCACGTCACCGGATCGAAGCAATGATCTCAAGGCTGCGCTCACTGGAGCATCACTGATGGCAGAACATACGGATAAGGAAACAGTCGCGGTCAACATCCTCGATAAGGAATACCTGGTGGCCAGCCCAGGCGAGGCTCGTGGCGAGCTGGAGCGCTCCGCCAGGTATCTTGACGAAAAGATGCGCGAGATCCGGGCCAGTGGTCGCGTCTTTGGTACCGAGCGGATCGCGGTCATGGCCGCGCTCAACATCACCCATGAACTGCTGCAGAGCAGCAGCAACATGCCGGAATCCGCGGAGCGCACCCTGCGCGAAATGGATAACCGGGTGCGTGAGGCGCTGGAGCAGTCGCAAACGGGCACGGATTCCTGACAGGGCCGGACGCCACCATTGCATTCACCCCCTCCAATCGGCCTATAATCACATGGACTCTCTGGGCTGTGCGACTTTACTGGATGTTGTCCTCGAGCCGATGCGCACAATCAAAGGGAGCCGCTCCCTGGTGATGTGAGCAGGTCCTCCATGCAGAGGAAAGCCTAATTCACCATCCAGGGGCTCCCGCCTTGAACTCTAGGGTTCAAGGGCACAATCCGGTCCGGCAGCCCGGAGGGTCTCATTACCTGCCTTGCCAGAGTCTCCATGACGAACCATCAACCGACCCGAAAACAGCTCCGGAAGGAACTGCGCGCACGGCGACGCGCCCTCCGTCCCCAGCAGCAGCGACGCGCCTCTCGCAGGCTTTGCCGGAACCTGCTGGCGAGCCGGGAGCTGCGGGATGGACGCAGCATTGCCCTTTACTGGCCCAACGACGGCGAGATTGATCCGCGCCCGCTGCGACCAGCGGCGGAACGCATGAACAAGACCTGCTATCTGCCCGTACTCCACCCCATACTGGGCAACCAGCTCTGGTTTCTGCGAGTGGACGCCAGCACCCGGATGACCCCCAATCGCTTTGGCATACCAGAACCCAGCCTTCACCGGGCAGCTTCCCGGCCCGCCTGGGCCCTGGATGTGGTTCTGATGCCTCTGGTGGGGTTTACAGCGCAAGGAGACAGGTTGGGGATGGGGGGCGGTTTCTACGACCGGACGTTCGAATTCCTGAGCCAGCCTCACCGGCATAAGCCACGACTGATTGGACTGGCTCATGAATGCCAGCGTGTTGAGGCCATGCCAACAGCCAGCTGGGACATTCCCATGGATGCGATTGTGACAGACCAGGGGTATTACCCGGTAAGGGCCTGACCTGTTACGGGGTCAGTTAACGGCCCTTTCCTCGGTCCCCTGGCTCAGGATCACCTCCTGCGCTGCATCGGAGGTCAGTCTGGGCTCATCGGATACCGCCAGGGATGTCAGCCCACTGACCAGCAGCCCAATGGCGAACACTACCACCAGAACACGGATGACGTCAGGTTGTCGGTTCATTGTTGATCGTCTCCTGCCAGCACCTGCTTCCTACTGTGATCGCAACAGTGCCCGCAAAACAGCTGAGTATTTCGGTTTTTTCGTACAGCATGAGAGAGTTTAGCAGTAGTGGCCTTTTTTACAATTCCAAAACATTGTCGGTTCATTATGAGTTTGCAAAGTTTTGAAACTTACTGCCCCAGAAACAGGCGGTAGGCTGGATCGTCGCCAATCTCTTCATACTCAAAACCGATCTCATCCAACATGCCCCGGAAGTCATCCAGATCCTCGTCCTCAACCTGGGCGCCCATGAGGATCCGGCTGTAGGCGGCGCCGTGGTTGCGGTAATGGAACATGGAGATGTTCCAGCGGCTCCCCAGCGACATCAGAAAGGTAATCAGCGCTCCCGGGCGCTCCGGAAAGGTGAACTGGAAGACCTTCTCATTGGTGACCGAGGGCGCATGACCGCCCACCATGTGCCGGATATGCTGTTTGGCCAGGTCGTTGTCGGTCAGATCCAGGACCGGGTAGCCCAGATCCGTAAGCTCACTCACCACTTCGTTGCGGCCAAGGCCACCAGCCTGAATCTGGACCCCCACAAAGATATGGGCCTCGTCCGCGGAGGAATAACGGTAGTTGAACTCCGTGATGTTGCGCTTGTGCAGCGCCTGGATGAACTGACGGAAGCTGCCAGGCTTCTCCGGGATCGTGACCGCCAGGATGGCCTCCCGCTGCTCGCCCACTTCCGTGCGCTCGGAGACATAGCGCAGCCGGTCAAAGTTCATGTTGGCGCCACTGAGGACCCCGATCATGTTCTCGTCCTCCACTCCCTGGCGTTGGACGTACTTCTTGAGACCCGCCACCGACAGCGCCCCCGCCGGTTCCTGGATGGAACGGGTATCCTCAAACACATCCTTGATCGCGGCACAGATTTCATCGGTGGTTACGGTCACCACCTCGTCCACATGATCCTTGCAGATATCCCAGGTATGGTTGCCGATCTGTTTCACGGCCACACCATCGGCAAAGATTCCCACCTGCGGGAGCGTTACACGCTGGCCCGCCTTCAGGGCCTCTGAAAGGCAGGCTGAATCCTCGGGCTCCACCGCAATAACCCGTGTCTCCGGGCGCAGATACTTGATATAGGCGGCCATACCCGCGATCAGACCGCCGCCACCAACCGGGATGAACACCGCGTGTATCGGTTTTGTGAACTGCCAGAGCAATTCCATCGCCACCGTGCCCTGGCCGGCAATGGTATCCGGGTCATCATAGGGATGGATGTACGTGTAGCCGTGCTTCTCAATCTGTTGCTGGGCGTAAGCGGCGGCCTCGTCAAACGCGTCGCCGATCAGCACCACTTCGGCGCCACTGTCGCGCACGGAATTGACCTTGATCTCCGGCGTGGTACGCGGCATGACGATGGTGGCATGAATACCCAACCCGGTAGCCGCCAGTGCCACCCCCTGGGCGTGATTACCGGCGGAGGCGGCAATCACGCCACAGGCTTTCTGGGCATCCGAAAGCTGACTGATCTTGTTGTAGGCCCCACGCAGCTTGAAGGAGAAGACCGGCTGCAGATCCTCGCGCTTGAAAAAGATGCTGTTATTGAAGCGGCGGGTCAGGTTGCGCGCATGGGTTACCGGTGATTCGATCGCCACGTCGTAAACGCGTGCGTCCAGAATCTTGCGGATATAGCGGTCGGGCATGGTGAGGCTCTCTCTGGTCAGACAGCCTCACAGTGTAAGAAGGATCCGGGCACCACGTCCACGCATGATGCCCGTTTATCCGTCATTCAACAGCTTCGCCGAGCATGTAATCGACAGCCGCCTTCATTTCCGAATCGGAACAGTCACCACAGGTGCCCTTGGGCGGCATGCCCTTGAAGCCATTGATGGAGTTCTTGTAGAGCCCCTCCCGGCCCCGCTCATCAAGCCGGCTCTGCCATTCGTCCCCGGCATCCAGTTTGGGCGCGCCAGCAGCGCCGATCTGGTGGCAGGTACTGCAGTAACTGCTGTAGATCTTCTCGCCGGAACGCTCCTGGGCTACCCCGGTACTGGCCGCCCCCATGGCAAGGACAGCGCCGAGGATCGCAATCGGTTTAACGGTAGCCTTCATATCAGCTCCTTTATTTTCTTGGTCAGTTGAACAGGGCTTGCCTTGGTTACATCCTACAGAGACCACCCCACAATAACATTGACCTGCCTCAACTAAGCCCAGGCAACCAGGGTGGTTATGGACACACTAGCCCGCGTGACTCCATAAAACCACATGCCCGCCCGCAGGCGACCAGAGGGGCGCTTTTCAGCAGCCCGGCACTTAACATTCATCCCGGATACAGGTATTGTCATCCGCACGCTCATGCCACTGGAGAGACGCAATGCATGGATCAGACGAAACACTGACCATCCATACCCGGCGCAACGTTGAAGCCGCTATGTTATGGCTGCATGGCCAGGGCACCAGCTCCGAAGACCTGACGCCCCTGTTCAAGAACCTGGCGGCCTCACGGGAACTGGGCCTGCGCTACCTGGCACCCAACGCACCGATGCGCCGGCTGCAAGCACTGGGCGGGCGCATGGGTCGGGCCTGGTACGACGTGGCTGCAGCGGACTCCGGGGAAGCGGATCCGGAAACGCTTTGCGAAAGCCACACCCAGTTGACCGGGTTGCTTGATGCGGAACGGGAAACCGGCATCCCCCCTGCCAGGACCCTCGTGGGCGGTTTCTCCCAGGGCGGTGCCATGGCACTGCATACGGCCCTTCAGTACCCCTACCCACTGGCAGGCATCATCGTGCTGTCCGGGGAGCTGCTCCACCCGGAGGCGCTTGCCGGGGCAATCCACCCTGCCAACGCAGCCACCCCGATCCTGATGATCCATGGTACCGGTGATGAGCTCATCCCTGTGGAAGAAGCCAAGACCAATCGTGACCGGCTGCGGGATCTGGGCCTGCCCGTGGACTGGCATACGCTGGCGCTGGGCCACGAAATCAGCATGGACACCATCGCCCTCGTCGACCAGTGGACCGAGGCCCGGCTGGCCGCCCAGGGCGTTACCAGCAACCCGGCGGACTAATAGCCGGGCATCAACCAGTCACTGCTGGGCTCATACCCGGCTTGCACGGCCGCCCTGTAGCCTTGCGTGAAAGAGGCCAGCACCTCACTCAGGGCTTCCTCCACACTGGCATAGCGGGCACTTTCAGGCACCGCTGGCTCGGCCATACCGGGCGCCTGCAGGTAGTAGTCCTGATCGGCCTCCACCCAATCGCCAAGCACTCCCCTGTAAATCCAGACACGGATCGTGGTCAGGATGCCCTCCAGGCGGAAATTGTACTCGGTCACCAGTTGCCTGGCCCCGAGGATCTCGGGCTGATCAAAGACTCTCGCGACAGCTGCGGCATCATCACCCATTGCGCTCACTCCTCAGTTTGTCAACGCGTGCCCACCAGCTATATTAGTTCAAATGAAATGAATCAATTCTTGCCCAAAATCAATGAGCCAGAAATTGTTTGGTGTCATTGTGGTCACAACCATTGCAGGAAAAGCCCCGGAGTGCATGCCGTATGACCACCCAGCGCCTTTTGCAGTCCCTGCTTCTGGGCCTGACTGCGGCCCTGTTCTCTGTATCCGCCACCACGGAAACCACCCAAGAGGACGCTCAAGCGTTCTTCCCGGAGGCAGACCGCGTTGAGCCGCTGAGCGGCGACCAGCCGGCGATGGGCGTCTACCACGACAGTGAACTGGCCGGGCTGGTTTTTGAAACCGTGGACTACGCGCCCATCCCCGCCTACTCCGGCAAACCGGTCAACATGCGCATTGGTCTGAACAGCGATGGCGAGATCGTGGGCGGCGAAATCCTTGAGCATTCCGAACCCATTGTGCTCACCGGGATCCCGGAAAAGAAAATTGATGCATTCGTGGATCAATACGTCGGCAAATCCATCCACGACCGCATGCGCGTAGGGCTGTCCTCACACAAACGCGAGGGCTATGACTACGTGGATGCGGTCTCCGGTGCCACGGTCACGGTCGTGGTCATGGGCGACACCATCATGCGGGCCGCCCGCAAGGCGGCGGTGACCCACGGACTGGTGGAAGAGGATGCTGTGGACCTCCGGGAGCCGGCCACGGTCAAGGCCGAAACGTTCGAACAGGCAGACTGGGACACGCTCCGCGACAAAGGCGCCATCAGCAAGCTGCACCTGACCCGCGGCGAAGTGGACGATGCCTTCAAGGGGACGGAAGCCGAAGGTGTGAAAACCGCCCCGGAAGACGCCCGTGACGAGACGTTCATCAACCTGTACGCCACCTACCTGAACACCCCGACCACTGGCCGCAACCTGCTGGGCAAAGAGCATTACCAGCAACTCATGGACCGGCTGGAGGAAGGCGAGCATGCCATCATGCTGATGGCCGATGGCCGCTATTCGTTCAAAGGCACCGGCTTTGTCCGGGGCGGCATTTTTGACCGCATCCAGATCAACCAGCGTGACCGCTCCATCCAGTTCCGCGACAGCGACCTGGTCCGGGCCCCGGATTTCGCACTGGCGGACCCGCCCACCATCTCGGAGAAGGACATTTTCATTGTCCGCCAGCAGCACAAGTTTGATCCAGCCACCCCCTGGGAACTGCAGCTCCGGGTCCGGCGTCAGTACGGGGCCCTCGACTCCACGTTTGTCAATTTCACGCTGGAGCACAAGCCGATCAAGGCATGGTTCAACATCCCTGAACGCAGGGCACTCAATGACGAAAGCGACCAGCCACTCTGGGTCTCGGTCTGGCAGGACCGCCAGATACAGATCGGTGTACTCGGGGCTGGGCTTGGCTTACTCGTCTTCATCCTGCTGTTCCAGGACTGGCTCGCCAAACGTCCCCGTCTGCTGCATCCGCTGCGCATCGGCTTCCTGATCTACACTGTGGTGTTCATCGGCTGGTACGCCCTGGCGCAGCTGTCGGTGGTCAACATCTTCACCTTCACCAATGCCGTATTCACGGACTTCAGCTGGACCACCTTCCTGATGGACCCGATGATGTTCATCATGTGGAGTTTCGTGGCCGCCACGCTGCTGTTCTGGGGTCGTGGCGTGTTCTGTGGCTGGCTGTGCCCCTTCGGCGCCATGCAGGAGCTCGTCAACCTGGCGGCCCGCAAGCTCAAGGTGCCGCAGTTCGACGTCCCCTTCGCCGTGCACGAGCGCCTCTGGGCCCTGAAGTACCTGATCCTGCTGGTGCTGTTCGGCATTTCCCTGCAATCACTGGGGGCCGCCGAACACTATTCCGAAGTGGAGCCCTTCAAGACGGCCGTAACGCTGCACTGGCAACGTGAGTGGGGCTTCATCCTCTACGCCGCCCTGCTGCTGGTGATCGGCATCTTCAATCACAAGTTCTACTGCCGTTACATCTGCCCCCTGGGCGCGGGGCTGGCCATCCCGGCCCGGATCCGGCTTTTCGACTGGCTCAAGCGGCACAAGGAGTGCGGTTCCCCCTGCCAGATCTGCGCCAATGAATGCGAAATCGGGGCCATCCACCCGGATGGCCGGATCAACCCGAACGAATGCCATCACTGCCTGGACTGCCAGGTCACCTACTGGAACGACCAGAAGTGTCCGCCCATGATCCAGAAGCGCAAGAAGCGCGAGAAGATGGCGCGCACGGATGCCGATGACAGCAAGAACAACCCGAACAAGATACCCGCGGTGGACGTCACCCGCTAGGTATGCCCCAAAACCAGCGACAGACCATGGAGTCAATATCATGACAAGAGGCGATAACGAGCATAGCGACAACGACCGTCACGAAGAGGTCGCCAACCCCGGTCGACGGTCCTTCCTGGGCGCCACGGCCACGGTGGGTGCCCTGGGCGCAACCGGTGGCACCGGCACGGCCCTGATGATGGGCGGCGCCAGCGAGGCCAGGGCCGCGGAAGGAGCCCAGAACAGCCATGTACCACTGGGCGAACTGGACGACTACTACGGTTTCTGGAGCGGTGGCCACTCCGGCGAGGTCCGGGTATTCGGCGTGCCCTCCATGCGCGAGATCATGCGCATTCCCGTATTCAATCACTGCAGTGCTACTGGCTGGGGCATGACCAACGAATCCAAGCGGATCATGGGCGACAGCCACAAGTACACCAATGGCGACGCCCACCACCCGCACCTCAGCTACACCGACGGCAGCCACGACGGCCGCTATCTCTATATCAACGATAAGGCCAACTCGCGCATCGCACGGATCCGGCTGGACGTGTTCAAGCCCGATGCCATGGTTACCATCCCCAATATCCAGGCGGTGCACGGGCTGCGGTTGCAGAAGGTCCCCAAGACCGGCTATGTCTTCGCCAACGCGGA
This sequence comes from Halomonadaceae bacterium KBTZ08, assembly GCA_048013405.1. GTDB lineage: Bacteria > Pseudomonadota > Gammaproteobacteria > Pseudomonadales > Oleiphilaceae > Halospina. The sequence goes on along the minus strand of CP182108.1, from coordinate 2,715,320 downwards.
ATTCCCCATCCCCAAGCCCAATGACGGGCGTGAGCTTGATAAGCCCCAACAGTACTGGACGCTTTGGACCGCTGTGGACGGCGAAACCATGGAAGTGGCCTGGCAGGTCATGGTCGACGGCAACCTCGACAACATGGATGCCGACTACACCGGCAAGTACGCCGCAGCCACCTGCTACAACTCGGAAAAAGGGACCACCCTCGCCGACATGCAGCGCGCCGAGCGTGACTGGGTGGTGGTGTTCAACATTGAGCGCATTGAGCAGGCGGTCAAGGAGGGCAACTACACCACCATTGGCGATTCGGATGTGCCCGTGGTGGACGGCCGTAGTGGTTCCGAGGTGACCCGCTATATCCCGATCCCGAAAAACCCCCATGGCTGCAACACCTCGACCGACGGCAAGTACTTCATCTGCGCGGGCAAGCTGTCGCCGACGGTAAGCATGGTTGAAATTGCCAGGCTGGACGACCTGTTCGCGGGCAACCTGTCCAGCGAACGCGACGTGATTGCGGGTGAACCCGAGCTGGGTCTGGGGCCACTGCACACCACCTACGACGGGCGCGGCAACGCCTACACCACACTGTTCATCGACAGCCAGATTGTTAAGTGGGACATGGAGAAAGCGGTCCGCCACTACAATGGCGAGGACGTGAACTACATCATCCAGAAGCTGGACGTGCACTATCAGCCCGGCCACAACCATGCCACCCTGGCAGAGTCCAAGGATGCGGATGGCAAGTGGCTGTTCTCGCTGAACAAGTTCTCGAAGGACCGGTTCCTGCCCGTAGGACCGCTGCACCCGGAGAACGACCAGATGATCGACATCTCCGGCGAGGAAATGAAGCTGGTGCACGACACGCCAACCTTCGCCGAACCCCATGACGCCGTCATTGTCTCCCGCGACATGATCAGCACCCAGCAGGTCTGGAAGCGCGACGATCCCTTCTTCGCCGAGACCGTGCGCATGGCCGAGGAAGACGGCATCAATATCGAGAGCGACAACAAGGTCATCCGTGACGGCAACAAGGTACGGGTCTACATGACCTCCGTCGCTCCCCGTTACGGAATCACCGAGTTCAGCGTGAAGGCCGGCGATGAAGTGACCGTGGTGATCACCAACCAGGACACGGTGGAAGACGTCAGTCACGGCTTCTGCATGATCGGCCACGGTGTCAGCATGGAGGTCAGTCCCCAGCAGACGTCATCGGTCACCTTTACTGCCGGTTCTCCCGGGGTCTACTGGTACTATTGCAACTGGTTCTGCCACGCCCTGCACATGGAAATGTCGGGCCGCATGCTGGTCGAACCCGCGGACGCCTGATCCGCTGTCACGGAACCGGGCACCCCGTGCCCGGTTCCTGTTTCACCAACGGTGATCATCTTGACCCGAATACAGCCGTTTCTCAGCCTATTGCTGGGCGCCGTACTCCTCCCCGCATCCGCGATCGCCGGCATTGAACCCGGCCACCTGAGCGATGCGCTTGAAAACGCCGAAAGCGGTGAAACACTGGAACTCGAGCCGGGCCTGTTCAAGGGCCACTACCGGATCGACACCTCCCTGACGCTCCAGGGAAGCCCCGGCACCCTCATTGATGGCAATGGTAAGGGCACAATACTGACCATCGCGGCACCCGACGTCGCCGTGAAGCAACTTCTCCTGCGCAACAGCGGCAGCAACCTGACGGACCTCGACGCGGCCATCTTCATCGAAGGCAGTGGCCGTAATACCCACATACAGGCCAACCACATCCGGGCCCAGGGATTTGGCGTCTGGATTGATGAAGCACCCGATGTCCTGATCGAACGCAACCGGATCACCGGCAATACCAGCATCCGCTCCCAGGACCGGGGTAACGGCATCCACCTGCACCATGTCAATGGCGCCATGATTCGCGACAATACCGTCTGCCAGGCGCGGGATGGGATCTACATCAACGTCAGCAACAACAACACGCTGGCCGGCAACCGCCTGTGCAACCAGCGCTATGGCATCCATTACATGTACTCCAACAGCAATACCGTGCGTAACAACCGGAGCTGGGGCAACCGCACCGGCTACGCACTCATGCAGTCAACCAAGCTGAACGTGATCGGCAACCGGGCGGAGGACGACAAGGGTTATGGTTTCCTGCTCAACTACATCACCGATTCCGTTCTCCGCGACAACACCGCCATCGACATCAAGGCCTCGACAGCCCCTGGCAGCGAACGCAGTATCGAAGGCGGTGAAGGCAAGGCGCTGTTCATCTACAACTCGCAGCAGAACCGGATCCATGACAATACCTTCGCGCGCACGGCCATCGGGATTCACATGACCGCGGGCTCGGAGAACAACGAAATCCACGGCAACGCGCTGATCAGCAACCGCACCCAGGTGAAGTACGTCGCCACCCGCGCCCAGGAATGGTCCAGGAACGGGCGCGGCAACTACTGGAGCGACTACATGGGGTGGGACATCGACGGTGACGGCATCGGCGATACGCCCCATGAGCCCAATGACGCGGTGGACCGGATCCTGTGGACCTACCCCATGGCACGGGTACTGATGAACAGCCCCGCCGTGGCCCTCATGCGCTGGGTCCAGTCCGCCTTCCCCATACTCAGTCCCCGGGGCGTTAAAGACAGCCACCCGCTGATGCACCGCCCGGACAAGCAGGAACAGCAACCATGACCAACGCGGTGGACCTTGAACAACTGAGTTGCCACTTCAGCGGCGTAAGGGCATTGAGCGACCTCAACCTCACCCTCGGCGAGGGGGAAGTTCTGGGGTTGCTGGGCCACAACGGCGCCGGCAAATCCACGGCCATGAAACTGATTCTGGGCATCCTGACACCTTCCTCGGGGCAGGTCAGGGTCTTCGGACAGGACCCAAGAGGTCCCCAATCAGGCCGTCTCCGGCTGCAGCTGGGTTATCTGCCCGAGAACGTCAGTTTCTACGACAACCTCAGCGGCCGTGAGGTCCTGGCCTACTTCGCACGTCTCAAGCGCGTGCCACCCCGGGAAGTCAGCCGGCTTCTGACGCAGGTAGGCCTTGACCATGCAGCCAATCGACGGGTACGCACCTATTCCAAGGGGATGCGCCAGCGCCTCGGCCTCGCCCAGGCACTGCTCGGCGAACCCCGCCTGCTTCTGCTCGACGAACCCACGGTGGGACTGGATCCCATGGCGACACGGGACGTCTACCGCACCATGGACGAACTGCGCGCCAAGGGCACCGGCATCATCATCAGCTCCCACGTGCTGCCCGGCATTGAGCAACACGTGGACCGCGTGGCCATCCTCGGGCGCGGGAGCCTCCTTGCGGAAGGCTCGATTGAGGCCCTGCGCAGCCGGGCCCAGCTGCCCCTGACCATCCATGTCCGCAGACAGGCCTCGGCGCGTTTCCAGAATACTGACCTGCATCCGTCCCTACAGCACGCCACGCCCGACAGCGACAACAGCCTGGCTCTGACCGTCAGCGCCGAGGACAAGCTCAGGGTGCTCAATGAACTGCTCAACCGGCCCGGCGTTGAGGATGTCACAGTCGAACAGCCGACCCTGGAAAGCCTGTACGCCCATTTCGACACTGAACTCAATGAAGGGGAAGCCCGGTATGCATGAATCACTGGTGGTTGCCGGCAAGGAATTCCGGGACGGCCTGCGCAACCGCTGGGTGCTGGCCATCACCCTGGTGTTCGCGATACTCGCCATTGCGCTGGCCTGGTTCGGGGCCGCCGTCTCCGGAGAGGTCGGGTTCACCCGTGTCTCGACCACCATTGCCAGCCTGGCCAGCCTGGCCGTCTTCCTGATTCCCCTGATCGCCCTGATGCTCGCTTACGACAGCATCGTGGGCGAGGATGAGAACGGCACCCTGTTGCTGCTCATGACCTACCCTCTGAGCCGGACCGGACTCCTGGCGGGCAAGTTCCTCGGCCATGCCGCCATCATGGCCCTGTCCACCCTTCTGGGTTTCGGCATTGCCGGGCTGGTGATCGTGGTTTTCGATGCCGAGGCCACACTGGGCGCCCTTGCCGGCCCCTTCACACTCTTCATCGGCAGCGCCATTCTCCTCGGGTGGTGCTTTCTGGCCATATCCTACCTGATCAGCGCCATCGCCCATGAAAAGGCCCGGGCCGCCGGCATGGCCCTGGTCGTATGGTTCCTGTTCGTGCTGGTCTATGACCTGACGCTTCTGGGAATCCTGGTGGGAACCGAGGGGCAGGTGAATGAAAGCCTCTTCCAGACGCTGCTGATGATCAACCCCACGGACATCTTCCGGCTCGTCAACCTGACCGGGTTTGAGCAGGTCGCGGAAGCCAGCGGCATGCTCGCCATTGCCACCCGTGAGCAGCATTCGGTAGCCGCCCTGATCGCCCTTCTCGGGCTATGGGTTGTTGCCCCGCTCGCGATTGCCGCCGCCGTGTTCCGGCGCCGCCGCACCTGAAACCAAGGAGCCGCCATGACCACAAGACGCCACGTCATCGCCTGCATCGGGGCACTTCCCATCCTGTCCCTGGTGGGCTGCGGGCAGGGCGAAACCGGCGCAAGCTGCCAGCCTGTTGCGTTATCCGACACCCGGGAATGCGCCCTCTGCGGCATGCGCATCAGCAACTTCCCTGGCCCCAAGGGCCAGGCTTGCGTGGACGACGGTCAGACCCTGGGATTCTGCTCCACCAACGACCTGCTCTCCTGGGCCTGGCAGCCGGATTCCAAGCCCCGAATCCAAAGACTCTATGTGCAGGACCTGAGCCAGACCCGGTGGCAGTCACCCTCCAACGACGCCTGGGTTGACGCCAGGGAAGCGGTGTATGTTGCCGGCCATGATCAGGAAGGGGCCATGGGACACTCCCCGGCCCCCTTTTCGGACAGTAAGGATGCCGAACGCTTTGCCGCGGAACACGGCGGGCAGCTCAGGCGATTCAAGGAGCTGGACTGGGACTCGCTCAAGGCCCGTTCCTAATCGCCCCCTGACACCGTATACTGGGGGCCAGTACCGAACGACGGAGAGCCACCCCCTATGAGCCAGGACAGCCACAAGCAGGAAGCAGCCCAGGCCGCGTTGAACCATGTTCTGCCGGAACTGACACCACGCAGCATTCTCGGTATCGGAACCGGCAGCACCGTCAATTGCTTCATTGAAGCCCTGGCCAGCGAAACCGATCAGTTCGACGGGGCCGTTGCAAGCTCCGAGGCCACGGCCGAACGCCTCAGGCAACACGGCATCCCTGTCTATGACCTGAATGCCGTAGCCCCACCGCGCTTCTACATCGATGGCGCGGATGAAGCCAACAAGCGGCTCGAACTCGTCAAGGGCGGCGGTGGTGCACTCACGCGCGAGAAGATCCTGGCCGCGGCTTCGGACACCTTCCTGTGCATCGTGGATGAGACCAAGGAAGTGGACATCCTGGGCGCCTTCCCGCTGCCCGTGGAAGTCATCCCCATGGCCCGCAGCTATGTAGGGCGTGAGCTGGTGAAACTGGGGGGCGACCCGGAATACCGTTCCGGTATCACCACGGACAACGGCAACATCATCCTGGACGTGCACAACCTGGATCTGAGCCGCCCCATCAAGGCGGAAGAAGCCATCAACCAGATTACCGGGGTGGTTACCAACGGACTCTTTGCGCGCCGGCCCGCCGATAAACTCTTTGTCGCTACTGGCTCCGGTCTAAGGGTTGTGGATCGATAACGCTCGAACGAGCGCCCTGATCATCATAACCATACTCTGACGCCTCCCCTGGCACTTGGGGCGCTTACCATTGAGACCAAAGCCCGCCATTGCGTTTAGGCGTAATGGGATGAAACGAGCCATGATGCCTGGATTACTGACAATGGGTGACGTTCCGCAATCATCGACCGACCAGAGTGCACGGCGAGCCACCATACCGGTTCACCGCCGTGCGTTAATACGCCAGATCGTCGGTTATGGACTGGTCGGGGCCGGTGGCACCGTGGCTCACTACATCGTACTCATGGGCCTGGTTGAATGGGATTTATTAGCGCCAACGCCGGCTTCCTGCACGGGCTTCATTGTTGGCGCGCTGATTAACCATGAACTCAATCGCGGGATTGTCTTTGCAGGCACATCCCATTCAAGACGCACCACGCTGACGCGCTTCATGCTGATAGCCGCAATGGGATTCCTGCTTAACCTTGCGGTGATGGCACTTCTGACCGATGTACTTGATGTCTATTACCTGCTTTCACAGTTATTGGCAACGCTAACGGTATTTCTGGTCACATTTGCATTCAATAAAATCTGGACGTTCCAAGGGTAGGGACTCTATGCCAACCGTTTCCATCATCGTTCCTGTCTTCAATGAGGAGCAGGTTCTGGATGAGTTTCACCAGAGATTACAGAGCGTACTGTCCAGCATGCACGATGTGAGCGGGCAGATCCTTTACGTCAATGACGGAAGCGTGGATGGCTCGCTTGTCGTGTTGAAGCGATTGGCAACCACAGACCCCAATGCTGGGTTTATCAACCTGTCGCGCAACTTTGGCAAAGAAGCAGCCATGTCGGCCGGGCTTGATCTGGTTGATTCAGATGCGACAGTCATCATTGACGCCGACCTCCAGGACCCACCAGAACTGATCCCTGACATGGTCAAGCTCTGGCGCGAAGGCTATGACACGGTTTATGGCCAGCGTACCGAGCGCCACGGGGAGACCTGGGTCAAGCGGGGGACCGCACGAGCCTTCTATCGCCTGATGCAGGGGGTTGGACGATTCTCCATCCCCGAGGACACGGGTGATTTCCGGTTGCTGAGCAGACGGTCCGTGGAGGCCCTGCGGCAGATCCCGGAGCGCAACCGATTCATGAAGGGCCTGTTCGCGTGGATTGGTTACCCCCAGGTGGCCCTCAGGTATTCGCGAGACCCGCGCTTTGCCGGAGATACCAAGTTCAATTACTGGAAACTCTGGAATTTCGCCATCGACGGAATTACCTCATTCACGACCATGCCGCTAAAGCTTGCCACCTACCTCGGCGCGCTGGTGGCAGCCGCCGCATTCACCTACGGGATCGTAATTGTGGCGAAAACCCTGCTTTACGGTGATCCGGTTCCAGGTTTCCCGACCCTTATTACTGTCATTCTGTTCCTGGGTGGTATCCAGCTCCTGTTTCTTGGCGTTCTGGGCGAATACCTTGGGCGCATGTTTGACGAAACGAAACGCCGACCGCTCTACCTGATTGAGGAACATACCCCGCCAGGCGCTGAATCACAGTCAGATAGCGAAGCCCCATAGGATTGAAATCAAGGAGCAAGGTGCTTTTGAGCTACTGGAATACTCGTTCGCCGGCGCCAACCTCTGGTTCGAAACCGGCCTCTTCGCTATTGCCTGAATTCAGGATCCCAACCCCATCTGCCTGGCAATCAGCTCCTTCATGATTTCGGTGGTACCGCCCCCGATGGCCAGGATGCGGGCATCACGGGCCAGGCGCTCCACCACCGCTTCACGCATGTAGCCCATGCCGCCATGGAGCTGGACCGCTTCGCGGGTGACGGACTCCGCCACCTGGGCGGTGTAGTTCTTGGCCATGGCCACCTCCTTGACCGGTGCTTTCCCCGCATCCATCAGCCCGGCACAGTGGTAGGTGTACTGCGTGGCCAGTTCCACCTGGGTGGCCATGTCCACCAGCTTATGGCGGGTCACCTGGAAGCCATTGATCGCCCGCCCGAACGCCTCGCGCTCGCTGGTATACGCCATGGCCTCCTCCAGCGCCAGGCGCGCGGTCATGGCCCCCATCAGGCAGAGCATCAACCGTTCCTGGAGGAAGTTGGTCATGATCACCATGAACCCACCATGCTCATGACCGATCAGGTTTTCCTTCGGCACCGTCACATCGTCAAAGAACAGCTCGGCGGTATCACTGGCCCACCACCCCATTTTCTTCAGGGCCCGACCGCGGCTGAACCCCGGCCTGTTCCCCTCCACCAGCAGCATGCTGAGGCCGTTCTGGCCGGGCTCCCCCGTACGCACCGCCACCGTGAAATAGTCGGCCCGATGGCCACTGGTGATGAAGGTCTTGCTGCCGTTGATCCGGTAATGATCACCCTGTTTCTCCGCCCGGGTCCGGAGATTGGCCACGTCGGAGCCGCCCCCTGGCTCGGTAATCGCGAGAGCGGCAACCGCTTCGCCGCTCAGCACCTCGGGCACCACCTGCTCCCGCATGGCTTGCCGACCCCATTGGACGATGGGCGGCAGGGCAATGTCATGGGAGCCCAACCCCGCCACCAGGCCACCAGAGGTGCTGCGCATCAGTGCCTCGCTCACGGCCACCTTGAGAAAGAGATCGCCCTCGCCGGTGCCACCCAGCGTTTCCGGGTACCCAACGCCCAACAGACCAGCCTCGGCGGCCTTGCGGTACAGCGCACGCGGGAATTCGCCTGCCTCCTCCCATTCATCAATATGCGGCAGCACCTCCCGCTCCACGAAACGCAGCGCGGTCTGGCGGGCCTGCTCGTGGGTCTCATTGAAGCAGTGTGTCGAGGTCTTCATGGATGCCTTCCTTCCGCCATCAGGCCAGTATGAACAGGCCAAGTGTGCCGCAAGCGCCAACACCCAAGCAAGCGCTTGGTTGCCAATTGGTTTTTATCCCTAGCCATCCACGCGTATAATCATGGCCTGTTTCATGAAGCCTTCATTCATCCACAGAAAAAGGACACCGTCATGAACTTTGACAAGATCCCGCCCGGCAAGAACCCGCCGGAAGACATCTTCATTGCCATTGAGATCCCGGCCAACGCTCAGCCGATCAAGTATGAAATCGACAAGGACATGGACGCTGTCCTGGTGGATCGCTTCATGGCCACCCCCATGTTCTACCCGGCCAATTACGGCTTCATCCCGAACACGCTGGCGGACGACGATGACCCGCTGGATGCCCTGGTGGTAACCCCCTACCCGGTCCAGCCCGGAGCCATTATCCGGTCCCGCCCCGTGGGTGTGCTGAACATGGAAGACGAGGAAGGCGAAGACGCCAAGCTGATCTGCGTCCCTCACGACAAGCTCACCACCGCCTACAAAGACGTGCAGGATGTCGAGGACATCCCGGAACTGCTCAAGGAGCAGATCAAGCACTTCTTCGAGAACTACAAGGACCTCGAAGCCGGCAAGTGGGTCAAGGTGCGCAACTGGGACAACGCCGAAGCCGCCCGCAAGGCGGTGGAGGAAGCCGTCAAGGCTGCTGAATGACTCCTGGACCGGGCGGCAGCAACCGCCCGGTCAGTCCCTGCCACCCGGTTCCTCGGGCCGGGAAAACCAGTACCCCATCACGCCGTCCACCGGCAGCTCACGGATCACGGCCCACTCGGCCTCCATCTCCACACCGCTGACAAAAACGCGGATCCCCTGCTCGCGCAACACCGGCACAATGGTCGATAGGAAGAAGCGCGCCTCACGTCGCTGGTCCAGACTTTGAACGTGCTCACGGCTGATGCGAACCGCCTGGATGGCATAGCGCCCCAGATACCCGAAACTCACGCCCCCGGAGCCGAAATGGTCCACCATCACACGAGCCCCGGTACGCGCCGCTGTCTCCGCCAGCAGTGACACGGAAGCGGGCTGAAGGCGCAGGGCCCGTTCCGGCACCACGAGCCAGAGCGAGCGGGCCCGTTCGCCCGCGGCTTCCAGCCGCCAGGCCAGCCATTTCATAAAGGCGTCATCTACGAGTGAGGCCACCCCCACTGATACGGCCAGCTCCCTGGAGGAACCAGCTGCTTCACGATTCAGGGCCCGATCAATGACCAGCCGATCAAATGCCGGCGTCCATCCCGAACGCTCCAGGTGGGGCAGGAAGCGCGCCGCCGCTTGCCAACGCCCTGCCAAAAGCATCCGACCCAAGGCCTGGGTAATGAGTACATGCCCGTCCCGGTCATGCAGTGCCTGCCATGCCAGGGCCACATCGGCGCTGGTCAGCGCGCTGTCGATAGCCTCAAGCCAGCTGTCGTCACCACCGGTGGGCCCAGCCACTGTATGCTCCCACCAGACCAGGGAATCCCCTTCGGTTGAAGACGCCCCGATCAGCCCCTGGTCAGCACGAGCCAACAGCCCTCCAACACTCAGGCCCGGCTCCACCGGGGCAGCACCCCCCTGGAAACATCCCGCTTCGGGCGCGCCATGGGCGCTGTAGCACGCCGTCAGCTGCGCCACCAGCGCCTCCAGCCAGGCATCCGCATCCGCCGGTTCCACACCCGCGATGCAGAGCAACAGATCCGCGCCCTGGCCACGGGCGGTCACCACGCCTTCATGGCGGGCTTCAAAATCCAGCAGTAAAGCGCCACTCCCGGCCAGCACCGCATTGCCCTGGGCGCGCCCATGGCGCTCATTGAACGCCTGGAACTCAAGCGGACGGACGATGGCCACCACACCACCTGGCGTGGACTCCCGGGAATGGAACTGCGCCGCCAGCGCCTGGTCGAATGCTTCCCGGGTACGCAGCCCGGTCACCGGGTCCCGATTGACGCGGTCCTCCAGTTCATTGATCAGGCCAAGCTGGCGCTCAAACGTTTCGCCCAAACGCTGGGCCATGCCATTAAGGGCCCGAGCAACCCGGCCCAGCTCCCGGGCACGGGGCGGCTCGGTCCGTGCACAGAAGTCATTCGCCTCCAGGGCATGGGCCTGCGCCTCCATCCGGCGCAACGGGGCCAGCAAGCGTCCAGCCCCACGCCAGGCCAACCACAGACTCACCGCCAGCAGGGCACCACTCCAGGCAAGATCCATCAGGAAGCTGCGCCAGAGACGCAGCAGCGCGGGAGCGGGATCACCCTGCACCCGCACGCTGCCTGCCGGCTCCCAACCCGCCATTACAGTGGCCTCACCTTGCGGCGAGGGCAGATCCGCCCACCAGCGGAACCAGGCTGGCACCGGCGCCGCGCCCGCCGCCACCTGACGGCGATGACGCACGCTGCCGTCCGCCCTGACCAGCGCCACCTGCTTATAGGCACCGCTGTCGAAAACCGCATCCACAAGGCGCCTGACCTTGCCCTCACGCTCAAGCGCCGAAATCGCCACGCCCAGGGCCCGGGCCGTATCCTGGGTCTGGATACGGAGCTCATCCGCTAGATAGTCCCCAAAACGGTTGGCACTGAACCAGGTGCTGGCCCCCAGAACCAGCACCAGCAGCCCTCCGATGAAGGTCACGAGGGGCACGCGCAGGCTGTACCCGGTCTCGTCCGCTCGACGCATGGCCGCCCCTCCAAACGGGCACAAAACGGCAAGATTGACACAGATGCTGAAGAAGCGACTATAGTGATTGAACAGAATGTGACGAGACACACCAATACGAAGCCCACGGTCATGACAGACAACAACTCCCAGCAGGAGAAGCTGCGCCAGCACTTCGCCCGCCGCGTAACAACCCAGGCACGGGTGGTTCTAGAAACCTGGCAGAAGTTTCTCGAGACGGGTGAGCCACCGCGCGACCTGCGCGAAAGCCTGATGGTCGCCGCGGAGAAGCTGATCAAATACGCCCGGCGCTTCGAGATGACCGATCACGAAGCGGCCGCGGACAGCATCCGGACCGCGCTTGAGATCTGGCCAGAAGGTCACCCCATCAACACCGAAATCCGCGACAGCCTGCAGCAGGGCATGGACCAGCTGTCCCGCTGCACGCTTCGGCGCTCGGACCAGAACGAAGACGAAGGGCCCCGGGCCTACCTGCGCACACCGATCTACCTTGCGGTCAACGACACGGATTACGCCCAGCGCATCATCCGCCAGATGGAATTCTTCGGGTTCAGAGCCGCGGCGTTTACCACGCCTGCGGAGCTGGAAGCGGAATGCGCACGCAACAAACCGGAAACCATCGTGATCGACGTGGACTTCGGGGGTGAGGACCCGATGGCGGGCATCGCCACCATGGAGCGCATCCAGGAGCGTCACGAGACACCCATCCCGGTGCTGTACACGAGCCGCGAGGATGGGTCCATCGAGACCCGGCTGCGGGCAGTCCGATCCGGTGGCGAGGAATTCTTCTACCAGGCCCTCGACCCGGGCCAGCTGATCGAAAAGATCGAGCATTATTCGTTTGCCCATCCGCCCGAACCCTATCGGGTACTGGTGGTGGACGACTCCAAGGCCCAGGCCAAGTACATCGAGAATGTGCTCCAGAAAGCCGGCATGCGCTCGTGCGTGCTAACCGATCCCCTGCAGGTGATCGATGCACTGGAGGAGTTCTCACCCGAGATCATCATTCTGGACATGTACATGCCAGGCTGCACCGGCACCGAGCTGGCCAAGGTCATCCGCCAGCAGGATCATCTGCACAGTGTGCCCATCATTTATCTCTCCGCCGAAGAAGATGTCTCGAAACAGCTGCACGCCATGAGCATGGGCGGGGACGACTTCCTCACCAAACCCATTGATGCCAAGCACCTGATCACCACACTGCATAACCGTGGCCGCAGGGCACGCTCACTGCTCGCGCTGATGATTCGTGACAGCCTCACCGGGCTGTACAACCACACCCATACCCTGAGCCTTCTGGAATCCGAAATCAGCCGCGCGCGCCAGACCAACCAGCCCCTGAGCTTCGTGATGCTGGATCTGGACCACTTCAAGAAGATCAACGACACCTATGGCCACCCTATCGGCGACCGGATCCTCAAGAGTCTTTCACTGTTTCTCAAGCAGCGGCTGCGCAAGACAGATCATATCGGCCGCTACGGCGGTGAGGAATTCGCGATCATCCTGCCGGACACCCGGGAGGAAGACGCACTCGGCGTTATGAACGAAATCCGCGAGAAGTTCAGCCAGCTCCGCCAGCCGGCCGCCGGCATCGACTTCCACGTGACCTTTTCCTGTGGCGTGGCCCAGTGGCGGGGTGAGACGCCGCAGGAACTGTGCGAGAACGCCGACACCCTGCTGTATGAGGCGAAGAAGCACGGGCGCAACCAGGCGGTTGCAAGAGATTGATTTTTCGTATCACCGCTATTGATCTACGGCTAACATGCGTTCACACTTTTCTGAACGTGCCCGGATCTTGGCGCAAAAACACAAAAACCAGCGCAAAATAATCCGAAAACAAACAACTATGGCCACCATCCTCGTCCTCCACGGTCCCAACCTGAACCGACTCGGTACCCGCGAACCCGACACTTACGGGGCAGCGACCCTGGCGAGTATCAACCGGGACCTGCACGAACAGGCGAGTGAAGCCGGCCATCATCTGCTCACGCTCCAGAGCAACGCCGAATACGAGCTCATTGAACGGATTCATGACGCAGCCGATGAAGGCATTGACTTCATCCTGCTCAATCCCGCCGCTTTCACGCACACCAGCGTCGCCCTGCGGGACGCCCTGCTCGCCGCCGCGATTCCGTTCATTGAGGTACATCTTTCCAACGTGCATGCGCGCGAGCCTTTCCGTCATCACTCATTTTTCTCGGATATCGCCGAGGGCGTGATCAGCGGACTCGGTGCCCAGGGGTATGAGCTGGCCCTGACGGCCGCATGCCGCAAACTAAGGTGAATGAGACCCTTATGGACATTCGCAAAGTCAAGAAACTGATTGAACTTCTGGAAGAATCCGACGTCGAGGAACTGGAGATCCAGGAAGGCGAGGACTCCGTTCGCATCAGTCGCCGGCGTGGCGACACCGTGACCATGGCCGCTCCCGCTCCGGCCCCGGCGCCACAGCAACCGGCACAGCCTGCCCAGCCGCAGAACACCGGTGCCAGTGAGCAGGCCGAGGAGAAGACCGAACCGGACGAACCCCAGGGCCACCTGGTACGCTCGCCCATGGTAGGCACCTTCTATCGAGCACCATCCCCCACTTCTTCACCCTTCGTGGAAGTAGGCCAGAAGGTGCATGCTGGTGACGCCCTCTGTATTGTCGAGGCCATGAAAATGATGAACCAGATCGAGGCCGACATCAGCGGGACCGTCTCCCAGATTCTTGTCGACGACAGTGAGCCCGTGGAATACGACCAGCCCATGTTCGTCATCACCTGACAGCGAAGCACCGCATCATGATCAATAAAGTACTGATTGCGAACCGGGGCGAGATCGCCCTGCGCATATTGCGGGCCTGCAAGGAGCTGGGGATCCGCACCGTTGCCGTGCATTCACGCGTGGACCGCGACCTGATGCACGTGCGCCTGGCCGACGAATCCGTCTGCATCGGGCCCAACAGCGCCAGTGACAGCTACCTCAACATCCCGGCCATCATCAGCGCCGCCGAGGTAACGGATGCCGACGCCATCCATCCAGGTTACGGCTTTCTCGCCGAAAACGCGGATTTTGCCGAGCAGGTGGAAAAAAGCGGCTTCCGATTCATCGGACCCTCCGCCGAAACCATCCGGCTGATGGGCAACAAGGTATCCGCCATCCGCTCCATGGTGCGGGCAGGCGTTCCCACGGTCCCCGGCTCCAACGGACCGTTGAACGAAGACGAGGAACGCACCCGCGAGATCGCGAAGGAAATCGGCTACCCAGTCCTGATCAAAGCCGCTTCCGGCGGTGGTGGGCGTGGCATGCAGGTGGTCCACACCGAGCACGCACTGCTCAAGGGCGTACACGTTACCCAGCGCGAAGCGCGAGGCGCCTTCGGCGACGAGACGGTTTACCTGGAGAAATACCTGGAACGGCCACGGCACGTCGAGGTCCAGGTCCTGGCGGACAAGTACGGCAACGTCATCCACCTGGGCGACCGGGACTGCTCACTGCAACGCCGCCACCAGAAGATCATCGAGGAAGCGCCGGCCCCCTACATTGACCCCGAGGCCCGTGAACGCACGCTCCAGGCCTGCCTCAACGCCTGCCGCGAGATCGGCTATGTGGGCGCCGGTACCTTCGAGTTCCTGTACCAGGACGGGGAATACTTCTTCATCGAGATGAACACCCGTGTCCAGGTGGAACACCCGGTTTCCGAGATGGTCACCGGCGTCGATATCGTGGCTGAACAGATACGGGTGGCGGCTGGCGAGGAACTGCGCTACCGCCAGGAGGACATCGAGATCCGTGGCCACGCCCTTGAGTGCCGCATCAATGCCGAAGACCCCAAGACGTTCGCGCCCTGCCCCGGCCGGGTGGAGCGCTACCACCCACCGGGCGGACTGGGGGTGCGCGTGGACTCGCACCTGTACTCCGGCTACAGCATCCCACCGTATTACGATTCACTGGTGGGCAAGCTGATCACCTTCGGCGAGGACCGTTCAACCTGCCTCACACGCATGCACAATGCACTGGATGAGCTGGTGGTGATCGGCATCAAAACCAACGGATCACTGCACCAGCGACTGGTTCGTGATGAAGGCTTCCGCAGCGCCGACATCACGATCCATTACCTGGAACAGCTGATTCGGCGGGACTGACTGATGGCCTGGGTTCAACTACACGTCCAATCGGACAGCGAGCATGCCGAGCTCGTGGAACAGATGCTGCTGGAAGCCGGCGCCGAGGCCGTGAGCATGGAAGACAGCGCGGATACGCCGCTCTATGAGCCCGAACGGGGCACCACGCCCCTGTGGGACAGCACCACGGTAACGGGGCTGTTCCAGGGCGACGCGGATCTTGCTGGCATCCAGTCCCAGGTGGCGGAAGCCTACCATGCGGCCACCCAGACCCAACTGGAATCCATGGAAACGGAACTCCTTCAGGATCGGGAATGGGAACGGGCCTGGATGGACGACTTCCAGCCCGAACGCTTCGGCAACCGCCTCTGGATATGCCCCAGCTGGCAGGAACCGCCGGATCCGGAGGCGGTGAACATCACCCTGGACCCGGGTCTCGCATTCGGCTCGGGAACCCACCCCACCACCCGCCTCTGCCTGGAATGGCTCGACGCCAATCCGGCCAACGGACTGGAGGTCGTCGACTATGGTTGCGGCTCCGGCATTCTGGGGCTGGCAGCGCTCAAGCTGGGGGCCCGCCATGTGGTCGGTACCGACAATGACCCTCAGGCACTGGATGCCAGCCGCGACAATGCCCGGCGCAACGGCATACCGGATGACGCCCTGGACCTTTACCTGCCCGAGGACCAACCGGACAGCCGTTGTGATCTCATGCTTGCCAACATACTGGCGCAGCCATTACTGTCTCTGGCACCAACACTGGCCGGTCAGGTCCGGCCAGGTGGACGGATTGTGCTTTCCGGCATCCTGTCCAGCCAGGCCGACGCCATCAGTGACCGCTATGCCCGCTGGTTCCACATGCAGTCACCAACGGAGCAGGAAGGCTGGATCTGTCTGACCGGGACGCGCCACACGGACTGAAGTGGAGCCGCCTGCATGGCCACTGAATCGGAAACACTCACCCGCTGCCCTTACTGCCAGACGCGGTTCCGGGTTACCCAGCGCCAGCTTGAGGCGGCGCGCGGGCGGGTTCGGTGTGGCCATTGCCTGTATGTATTCAATGCCATCGAACACGCCGAGCCGGAGAAGGAAACACCCACCGCTACCCAGGCGCGGGCTTCCGGGTCCACGGCTGATGGCGCAAACCAGTCGCAGCCCGCTTCCGCCAGCTCCCAGCCCGCAGTGGACAATGACGAAGAGGACCTCGTCTTCGAAGACGATCCTGAGGAGGACGCGCAGGAGGACCATTACGCAGGCGATGGGACACAGGAGGAAGAGGAATTCAGCGAGGACCTGCTGAACCTGGATGCGGGGGACCGGTCCGGCTTCCATAACGAGCTGGAAGAGTACAGTTCCGGCGAAAAGCTCGATGACGATGAGAGCTGGGCGGAATCCCTGCTCCAGGAGATTGAAGAGGAACCAGAGCCCACGCCCCCTACTCAGACGACCGGCGGCCAGCGCGAGCCAGGACCAAAGCCTGATCTGGAGCTGGAGTCAGAGCTGGGGTCAGAGCCGGAGCCAACACCGAAACGGAAGCCGGACACAACGCCGGAAGAGCCGTCTGAATTCGACTTCGAACCAACCTGGCGCTCGCTGAACGCCGACCCCATCGTGGCCACCAAGCCGGATCGCTGGCGCTGGCTCCGCCGCTCCATGTGGCTCCTCGCCATCACCGGCATGGCTGGCCTTCTCGTGTACCAGGTGGGCTGGTACCGCTTTGAGCGCCTTGCCCTCTATGAGCCAATCCGCCCATGGTACGACCAGGCCTGTGAATGGTTTGGATGCGAACTGCCCCCGTTGGTGGCTACGGACCAGCTGGAACCACGCCAACTCGTTGTTCGCAGCCACCCGGATATGGCGGATGCTCTCCTGCTGGAGGTCAGCATTGTCAACGAGGCCGGCTTTGATCAGCCCTGGCCCGCCATTGCCCTGAGTTTCTCCAACCTCAACAACGACGTGGTAGCCCAGCGCGTGTTCCAGCCGGACGACTACCTGGCCAGCAAGGAAGCCAGCGGGGGCCATATCCCCGCCAGCGAAGGCCGGCGCGTGCGCCTGGCGCTTCAGGACCCTGGCAAGGACGCCATCAACTACCGGATCGAGTTCCTCCCAGCCCGTCAATAGCCCTGGACAAAAAATACTCAATTTTTCAGCGGCTTTGCCCCTTTAATGGGAGAGGAGCCCGGAGTATCATTGTCTGCCCTTGAGCTGGTCGATAATTGACCAATCCGCACGGACCCAATCCCGGGAGAACGCAGTGGTCACCATTGGCCCCCATACGCTGCCCAATAACCTGGTTCTGGCCCCTATGGCGGGTGTTACGGACAGACCTTTCCGGCTCCTGTGTCGCAGAATGGGCGCGGGGCTGGCCATCTCCGAGATGGTCACCGCGGACGCCAGCCTTTGGAGCTCCCGCAAATCCCGTCAGCGCATGGATCATGCTGGGGAGCCGGAGCCCATTGCGGTCCAGATTGCCGGGGGCGACGCCCCCATGTTGGCCGAGGCCGCCCGGTTCAATGTCGCCAACGGCGCCCGGATCATCGACATCAACATGGGTTGCCCCGCCAAGAAGGTCTGCAACAAGGCCGCGGGCTCCGCGTTGATGCGCGATGAAGCCCTGGTTCAATCGATCCTGGAGGCGGTCGTGGCGGCGGTCGAGGTACCGGTTACGCTCAAGATGCGCACCGGCTGGGACCGTGACAACAAAAACGCCGAAACCATCGCGCGCATGGCCGAGGACACCGGTATTGCCGCACTGGCGGTACACGGGCGCACCCGAGCCGACGCCTACAAGGGCGAGGCGGAATACGGAACCATCGCCCGGGTTAAGCAGGCCGTGGATATCCCCGTCTTCGCCAACGGGGACGTGGACTCACCCCGCAAGGCGGAACAGGTCCTGCGGGAAACGGACGCCGACGGCCTGTTCATTGGCCGGGCGGCCCAGGGCCGGCCCTGGCTGTTCCGCCAGATTGACCACTACCTGGCCACGGGCGAGGAACTGCCGGACCCCGAGCCAGAGGCAATCCGGAACATCCTGATGGGGCATGTGGAAGCGCTGCACGCCTTCTATGGCGACTACATCGGGCTGCGGGTGGCACGCAAGCATGTGGGCTGGTACCTGCAGGCCCGTGATCCGGACAAGACATTCCGCCGGCACTTCAACACCATTGAAGACGCCGGCGAGCAGCTGCGGCTGCTTGATAACTACTTTCAAAGCATTCAGACAGAAGAGGTACGTGTCGCATGAGCACTGAATTCATGGCCGAGGACAACCGGGCCCGGCAAACGGACGAGCCCCTCACCACGGCAGCGGGCAATGGCCAGACGGTAACGCTGCGTGACAGCGTGGAGCAGGCGCTGGAAAACTACTTTTCCCAGCTCGACGGCGCCCCGGTGAGTGACGTCTACCAGCTGGTGCTGTCCGAAGTAGAGGCCCCGCTGCTGGAAAAGGTCATGGAATACACCGGCGACAACCAGACGCGCGCCTCCGCCATGCTCGGCCTCAACCGGGGTACGCTGCGCAAGAAGCTCAAGCAATACGGCCTTCTGTAAGGAGAGGGAGCCATCATGACGGAACAGCCGAATGCAACGCCCATCCGCCGGGCCCTGATCAGCGTCTCGGACAAAACCGGCATTGTTGAATTCGCCCAGGCACTGCGCGAACGCGGTGTCGAGATCCTGTCCACCGGGGGCACGTTCCGCCTGCTCACCAGCAGCGGCATCGAGGCCACCGAAGTCTCGGACCACACCGGCTTCCCGGAGATCATGGGCGGCCGAGTGAAGACCCTGCACCCGCTGATCCACGGCGGCATCCTGGGGCGACGTGGCACGGACGACGCGGTCATGGACGAACAGGGGATCGCGCCCATCGACATGGTGGTGGTCAACCTCTACCCCTTTGAACAGACCGTTGCAGACCCGGACTGCGACCTTCCCACGGCCATCGAAAACATCGACATCGGCGGCCCCGGCATGCTGCGCGCCGCGGCCAAGAACCATCAGGACGTGACCGTGGTCGTGAATGCCAGCGACTACGACCGCATTGTCGCGGAGATGGATGACAACGGCGGCGGCCTGAAGGCGCATACGCGCTACGACCTGGCCACTCGCGCCTTTGAGCACACCGCCGCCTACGACAGCGCCATCGCCAACCATCTGGGCAGCCGCCTGGAAAGCCAGGCCGAGCCGGCGCCTTTCCCCCGCACCCTCAACCACCAGTTCGAGAAGGTGCAGGACATGCGTTACGGCGAAAACCCGCACCAGAAGGCGGCGTTCTACCGCGAGCGCGGTGCTACCGAGGCCTCCGTATCCACAGCACGCCAGATCCAGGGCAAGGCCCTGTCCTATAACAACGTGGCGGATACCGACGCCGCCCTGGAATGCGTCAAGCCCTTCGCGGATCCGGCGTGCGTGATCGTCAAGCACGCCAACCCCTGCGGCGTGGCCATCGGAGCGGACCTGAAACAGGCCTATGACCTGGCCTTCGCCACCGACCCGACTTCGGCCTTCGGTGGCATCATCGCCTTTAACCGCCCATTGGGTCCGGACGCGGCTGGCGCCATCATCGAGCGCCAGTTTGTGGAAGTGATCATTGCCCCGGAAGTGACCCCGGAAGCAGCCGAGGTCCTCGCCGCCAAGAAGAACGTGCGTGTTCTGACCTGCGGCCCCTTCAATGACGAACGCATCGCGGCCTGGGACTACAAGCGGGTCACCGGCGGCCTGCTGGTCCAGGACCGGGACCTTGGCATGGTCGACGAAAACAGCCTGCAGATGGTGACGGCACGCTCCCCTGAGCAGGACGAACTCGAAGACCTGCTCTTCGCCTGGGAAGTAGCCAAGTACGTGAAATCCAATGCCATCGTCTACGCCCGCCACGGGCGCACCATCGGCATCGGCGCCGGCCAGATGAGCCGCGTCTACAGTGCCCGCATCGCCGGCATCAAGGCCGCAGACGAAGGGCTGGAAGTGGCCGGCTCCGTTCTGGCCTCGGATGCCTTCTTCCCGTTCCGGGACGGCATTGACCAGGCCGCCGAAGCGGGCATCAAGGCAGTAATCCAGCCCGGCGGCTCCATGCGCGACCAGGAAGTGATCGACGCCGCGAACGAGCACGGCATCGCCATGGTGTTCACCGGCATGCGCCACTTCCGCCACTGATACAAGCAGCAGCGAGACCTGAACCATGCAGATCCTGATCATCGGCGGCGGCGGCCGCGAACATGCGCTGGCCTGGAAAGCAGCCCAGTCCAGCAAAGTGGAGCGCGTCCATGTTGCCCCTGGCAACGCCGGAACCGCGCTGGAAGCAGGCGTCGAAAACGTCGCCATCGGGGCTGAGGACATTGAGGGGCTGACCCGATTCGCCACCGGCAATGGCATTGATCTTGTGATCGTGGGCCCGGAAGCGCCTCTGGTGGAAGGCGTTTCAGACCGGCTGCGCGAGGCGGGTATCGCTGTATTCGGCCCCAGCGAGGCCGCCGCGCAGCTGGAAGGCTCCAAGAGCTTTGCCAAGGACTTTCTGGCGCGCCACAGCATCCCCACTGCCGAGTACCAGACCTTTGCGGAGGTCGAGCCGGCCCTGGAGTACGTGCGTGAAAAGAGCGCCCCCATCGTGATCAAGGCGGACGGCCTCGCCGCCGGCAAGGGCGTCGTCGTGGCGGAGACACTGGAGGAAGCCGAGAACGCGGTACGCGACATGCTCTCCGGCAACACCTTCGCCGATGCCGGTCACCGGGTCGTGATCGAGGAATGCCTGGTGGGCGAGGAAGCCAGCTTCATCGCCATGGTTGATGGCGCGACCATCCTGCCGCTGGCCAGCAGCCAGGACCACAAGCGCGTGGGCGATGGCGACACCGGCAGCAACACCGGCGGCATGGGCGCCTACTCGCCAGCGCCGGTGGTCACCGATGCCGTTCACGAGCGCATCATGCGGGAGGTGATCGAGCCCACAGTGAACGGCATGGCGGAAGAAGGCCACGCCTACACGGGCTTTCTCTACGCCGGCCTGATGATCACCCCCAATGGCTCGCCCAAGGTGATCGAGTTCAACTGCCGCCTGGGCGACCCCGAGACCCAACCACTGCTGATGCGCCTGCGCTCGGACCTGGTCCCGCTCTGCATGGCCGGCGCTGAGGGCACGCTGGACCAGGTCAGCTGTGACTGGGATGAGCGCACCGCGCTGGGCGTGGTCATGGCCGCCGGCGGCTACCCGGCCAAATACCGCAAGGGCGATGCCATCTCAGGGCTCGATGGCGTGGACACCGACGACCGCAAGGTCTTCCATGCCGGCACTCAGCAGGATGAAAGCGGCCAGGTGGTGACCGCAGGCGGTCGCGTGCTGTGCGTCACCGCCCTTGGCGAGACCGTGGCCGACGCGCAGAACAGCGCCTACGCCGGCGTTGAGCGCATTCACTGGGAAGACGCCCATTACCGCCGTGATATAGGGTTCCGCGCGCTAGAGCGCACCTGAGGCATGATCACCGAGAGCGCGCTCGCCTATTCCAGTGGCAACGCGCTCTTGGTGACATCCTCCTTTCCTACCCTACGCCTCAGGCCTGGTTGATGGCCGGGAAACAGTGACGGGTCCGATTCGCGATCTTCACCAGCCCCAGCATCAGCGGCACCTCCACCAGAACGCCCACAACCGTTGCCAGCGCCGCGCCGGATTGAAGCCCGAACAGGGCAATGGCGGCCGCTACCGCAAGCTCAAAGAAATTGCTGGCGCCAATCATGGCCCCTGGTGCCGCCACGCTGTGTGGCACCCGCCACGCCATGGCCCAACCATAGGCGATGGCAAAGATCAGGAACGTCTGAAGAATCAGCGGCACCGCAATCAGCACAATGTGCAGTGGATTCTGCAGGATCACCTCGCCCTGAAAGGCAAACAGCAGCACCAGGGTGAGAATCAGCCCGACCGGCGTAACGGGCCCAAGGCGCTTCATGAACACGTTGTCAAAATAGTCGGTGCCGTGGCGGGCAATCACCCAGCGACGGGTGGCGTAGCCCGCCGCCAGCGGAATCACGATATACAGAACCACTGACAGTGCGATGGTCTCCCAGGGTACGATCATATTCGACAACCCCAGGAGGAACATCACAATCGGCGCGAACGCGAACAGCATGATCAGGTCATTGAGCGACACCTGCACCAGCGTGTAGGCCGCGTCGCCCCGGGTCAGGTAACTCCAGACAAAGACCATCGCCGTACAGGGGGCGGCTCCAAGCAGGATAGCGCCAGCCAGATACTCGCGTGCCAGGCCCGTCTCGATCAGTGGCTCGAACACCACCATCAGGAAAAACCACGCGATGACGAACATGGTGAATGGTTTGACCAGCCAGTTGATCGTCGTGGTGACGATCAGACCACGCGGCTGACGCCGAACACCCGCGATGGCGGCGAAATCAATCTGCACCATCATTGGGAAGATCATGGCCCAGATCAGTACCGCCACCGGTATCGACACCTGGGCGTACTCAAAGCGCGACAGCACATCCGGCACTACCGGCAACCACTGGCCCATAGCAATACCAACCACAATCGCCAACGCCACCCACACCGACAGGTAGCGCTCAAAAAGCCCCATCCCTTCCCGGATATCCGGCTCATCGGTTCTCTGCATCAGAGCTCACCTCCGTCAATCGCCTTCAGGAGCGCCTGTACACGCTGCTCGATGTCATCACGCACCCTTCGGAATTCCGTCATCACCGTCGCCTCATCGCCCTGCGCTCGTGCCGGATCGGGCAGTGCCCAATGGTGCTTGTCGGTCCCCGGCGGCAGCATGGGGCAGGATTCATCCGCATCCCCGCAGACGGTCACCACCAGATCCGCCCAAGCCAGATGCGCCTCCGTCAGAGTGCTGGATTGCTGGTCCTGAATGCCCACGCCAACCTCATCCATCACCTGCAGCGCCCTCGGGTTCTGGCCATGGGCCTCCAACCCCGCCGAATCGACGTTCAACCGCCCGCCCCCCCTATGCCGCAGAAAGCCTTCGGCCATCTGGGAACGACAGGCGTTGCCGGTACACACAAAAAGCACGTTCATCGCGCTGCCTCACTCAGCCGCATCAACAGACGGGCGCTGGCCCATGGCCACCAGACGCCTCCGGTGCTCGGACAGGTCCCGGGACACCAGGACCGACCGCAACGTCTCATACGCCCACTCCGGGAGCTCGGACGCAAGGCGATAGTGCACCCACTGCCCCCGGCGTTCATCCTGGACAATGCCCTGATCCCTGAGCTGGGACAGATGCCGTGAAACCCGGGGCTGGGAAAGGTCCAGCGCCGCCACCAGCTCACAGACGCAGAGCCGCCCTTCCTGCTGCAGCAACAGAAGGCTGTTGAGACGCGTTGTATCAGAAAGCGCCCTGAAGAACTGCTCCGGCGTTACCATATCGGGATATCCGCATATATTTACGTAAACTCTACCCTAAGTAAACGCCTTTGAAAAGCAGGATCCTCCTTTCAACGATCCGCGTCAGGGATCTCCTGGCGGGAGCCGCTCCAGCTCCGTCACACCCCGGTGGCGGCGCATCCAGTTGATGGCGCGAAACACCGGGGGCCGCGAGACCACCCAACGCTCCAGGCGATATTTGCCGGGGAAGTTCAGCAGCGTGAGCGCGATCACGATGGTCAGAAGCCCCTGACCCGGCAGGACCAGCATGGCAATCCCCGCCAGCAGCAGGACCAGACCCAGAAGATTCTTGAGAACCAGCACGATCAGCCCCATCACCGGAAGACGCTGGCGAATCAAACGGGGACGGTGCTCATAGCGGACGAAGTAATCGGCGGGGATCCGTGCCACGATCACAGGCACCGCCACCAGAGTCGCCACGAACATGAACAGCGAAACGCCGCCCACGGCCCACAGGACGCCTTCGTGGGCTTGCAGCCATGCCAGGGCCCCGTCGATCACGATGCGTCAGCGCCTCCCGAAATCCCCATAGTCACCACAAGCGTACCGGCTCCCATACTGATTGCCCACCCACCCTTGCAAACGGCGGATTTCACCCGCATTGATATAGCCAGTTGCTGTTTGAGCTGATGACTTCTTATACTCGTCCTCATATATGGGGAGTCACAACCGGATGCTGGAGCGCACCTATGGAACATAAGACCCCGCAAAGGGATACAGCACGCAGTGATCGCAATGAGCGTTTTTCGCCCCTGGCTTTCACCCAGTCACTGATTGAACCCACCAGTTCCGCAACCGCGCCCGAGCGCTGGATGGCGGACAAGTTCCTGTCCGTGGCTGGCAATCCACCGCTTGTCCTGGATCTCTGGGGCACCGAGGAGGTCAAACCTTCGGGAGAAACACCACGCTACCGCCTGCATGTTGCAGACCGGGCTGCCCTCTACGAGCTGATGAGCAACCCGAATCTCGCCTTCGGCGACCTCTACAGCGAGGGGCGCCTGGAAATGGAAGGGCACATGCCCGACCTGCTCACGGACCTGTACTACGCGCTGGACCGCGCCTATGACCAGCTGCCGCTGTTCCTGCGCATGATCTGGCGCAACCAGGCCCCCCGTTCCACCAGCCTCAAGGCCGCCAGGGACAACATTCACCACCACTACGACCTGGGCAACGATTTCTACCAGCTGTGGCTCGATAAGGCCCAGATGCAGTACACCTGCGCCTATTACGAAGAGCCGGACATCACACTGGAACAGGCCCAGCTCGCCAAGCTGGAACTGGTCTGCCGCAAACTCCAGCTCCAGCCAGGCCAGACCGTGATCGAAGCCGGCTGCGGCTGGGGTGGCCTGGCCCGTTACATGGCCAAGCATTACGGCGTTAAGGTCCGGGCCTTCAACATCTCCCAGGCCCAGGTTGAGTTCGCCCGTCAGAAGGCCAAAGAGGAAGGTCTGGAAAACCAGGTGGAATACGTTCTGGATGACTACCGCAACATCACCGGCGAGTACGACCGCTTTGTTTCGGTAGGCATGCTGGAGCACGTGGGAACAGACCACTACCCCGATCTGGCCGACGTTATCCGCCGCCACATGAAACACGATGGCCTGGCACTGGTCCACTCCATCGGCCGCAATTACCCGATGCGGACCAACGCCTGGATCGAGAAGCGCATCTTCCCCGGCGCCTATCCGCCCAGTATCACCGAGTTCACCAGCATCGGCGAGGCCGGCCCGTTCTCGGTTCTGGATGTGGAGAACCTGCGCCTGCACTACGCCGAAACCCTGGAAGACTGGCTGGCCCGCTACGAAGCGAATATCGACACCGTGCGCGAGATGTACGGCGAGAACTTCGTTCGCGCCTGGCGGTTGTACCTGGCCGGCTCCATTGCCTCCTTCCGGGCCAGCTCGCTGCAACTGTTCCAGATGGTGCTGGCGCACCCGGAAAACAACAACGTGCCGCGTAACCGCAAACACCTCTACACCAGCTCCAATGTGCCGGCGGAGGGCAGCTACTGATGGTACAGCGCTACGACGCACTGATCGTTGGCGGTGGCCCGGCCGGCTCCACCATGGCGCGGGCACTGACCCAGCGCGGCTACCACACCCTGGTGGTGGACAAACAGACCTTCCCGCGCGACAAGACGTGCGCGGGCTGGGTGACCCCGGCCGTTCTGGAACTGCTGGCTATTGACCCGGCCGACTACCAGCGCAGGAACGTGATGCAGCCCATCCACCGCTTCCGCATCGGCATGATGGGCCAGAAGGCGGTGGTGAACGATCATGGCAGCGCCCCGGTCAGCTACGGCATTCGCCGCTGCGAGTTTGATCACTACCTGCTGGAGCGCAGCGCCAGTGAGCGCGCCGAGGGCGTGAAGTTCCGTTCCCTGGAACGCACCTGCGATGGGGAATGGTGCCTGAACGGCGAGTACCAGGCGCCATTGGTGATCGGTGCCGGCGGCCACTTCTGCCCGGTGGCGGCCACCATCGGCGAGGGCCCGGGCAGCCATGAAACCGCGGTGACCGCCAAGGAAGTGGAATTCGAGATGACCCCGGAGCAGGCACGGCGCTGCCGGGTGCGCGAGGACACTCCGGAACTCTGGTTCTGCCGCGACCTGATGGGCTACGCCTGGGTGTTCCGCAAGGACAACTTCCTTAACATCGGACTGGGCCGGGAAGACCCGAACGACCTCAAGGACCACCTCAATGACTTTGTCGCAAAGATGCAGGCCGAGGAGCGGATTCCAGAGGACCTGCCCGGCAGGTTCAAGGGCCATGCCTACCTGCTCTACGACCACGCCGAACGCCCGCTGATGGATGACGGTGTACTGCTGATAGGCGACGCCGCCGGCCTCGCCTATACCCAGAGCGGGGAAGGCATCCGGCCCGCCGTGGAGTCCGCCTTCCTGGCGACGGAGGTTATCCAGAACGCTGCGGATTACAGTGCTGCCAGCCTGCAGCCCTATGCGGACCGGCTGCGGGAACGCTTCGGCACCCGCGAGGTGGAAAGCGAAGGGGGCCTGGACATTCCGGACTGGGCCAAGCTGCGCCTGGCCCCGGCCCTGATGAAGACCCACTGGTTCACCCGCCGGGTGGTCACCGAGCGCTGGTTCCTTCACGAACACGTACCAACCCTGGAGATCGCCTCCTGAATGAAGGCCGCGTTGAAGCCCTATGCGGCCCGCGCGGTCAGCAGCCCGCTCTACCGGAACCTGCGCCGAGGCCTGCGGGCCCGCCGGGCGCGGCGCCAGGGCGTGGAGCGCCAGGTGGATGTGTACCTCAATCCACGGGATCCCCATGGCTATCTCCTGCTCCAGGTCCTGCCGTCAGTAGCGGAACGCTTTGGCCTGACTTACCGCTTGTTCACGGTCGCCACCCTCCAGGAGGACCTGTTCCCGGAGCCCGACCTCTGGCAGTCCTGGGCCATAGCGGATGCCCGTGAGCTTGCCCGCCTCTACCGGCTGGACTTCCCGGAAACCGATCCCGGGCTGACGGAAGAAGCCGTCCATGCAGCGGCGGTGCGCCTGACCCAGGCAGAGCAGAGCCCAAACGCGCTGGACGAGGCCCTGGCGGCGCTGCGTGGGCTCTGGCACGGCGATCCCCCCTTGCCAGCGCCTTCCGAGGCCGAATCCGAAGCGACCCAAACCACCCTCGCCCACAATGAGCAGAACCTGCATGACGCCGGCCACTACGGCGGCGCCATGCTCCATTACGAGGGCGAGTGGTTCTGGGGTCTGGACCGGCTGGACCACCTGGAGCGGCGCCTGATCAGCAAGGGGTATGCCCGCCACCCCAATGAGACCGCCCGCTTCGTGCGCACCTGGGCGGACCTCGGCCGTAAGCCAAGACCAGCCGACCCGGTGACGACGCCCCTGGAAGTGTTCTTCTCCATCCGCAGCCCCTATTCCTATCTGGGGCTGGAGCGGGCGAAACAGCTGGCAGACTATTTTGGATGCCCCCTGCACCTCCGCCCCGTCCTGCCCATGGTCATGCGGGGCCAGGCCGTACCAGAAGCCAAGCAATGGTACATTTTCAAGGACACCAAGCGGGAAGCCGACAAGCTGGGCATTCCCTATGGGTTCGTGGCCGACCCGCTGGGGGCGGGCGTTGAACGTTGCTATGCCCTGCTGCCCTACGCCCGCCAACAGGGGCTGGGCGTCACCTGGCTCCAGACCTTCGCCCGGGCCGTGAACGCCCAAGGCATCCGTTCCGAAACCGACCGGGGCCTCAAGCGCATTGTTGAGGCCGCCGGGATGGACTGGCACCGCGCCCGGCATTGGCTGACCCACCAGGACTGGCAGGACGAGGTGGAAGCCAACCGCCAGGCGCTCTACGAGACCGGTCACTGGGGCGTGCCCACCTTCCGTTTTGGCGACGTCACCGCCTGGGGCCAGGACCGGCTCTGGCGCATCCAGGAGGCCATCCGATCCTAGCGGGGGACAGGGGTAATAACCCTCATCCCAGTGACTTCACTGCCTCAATCATCGACACCATCACCTTCTGGGCATCGCCATAGACCAGGTGGGTGTTGTCCGCGAAGAACAGCTCGTTCTCCACGCCACTGTAGCCCTTGCCCTGGCCACGCTTAACCACGAAGGCCTGTTGGGCACAGTCCACGTTCAGAATCGGCATGCCGTAGATGGGGCTGGATTCATTGGTGCGCGCCGCCGGGTTCACCACATCGTTGGCGCCGATGACCAGGGCCGCGTCCGCCAGCGCAAATTCCTCATTGATGTCTTCCAGGTCGTAGATGATGTCGTAGGGAATACCCGCCTCCGCCAGCAGCACGTTCATGTGCCCCGGCATGCGCCCGGCAACGGGATGGATGGCAAAACTCACCGCCACCCCCTGCTTCTGGAGCAGTTTCACAAACTCATAGAGCTTGTGCTGCGCCTGTGCCACCGCCAGCCCATAGCCAGGCACAATGATCACCCTGGAGCCGTAATACATGGAAATGGCGGCATCCGAAGCATCAACCGACTTCATGGTGCCCTCGATACCCGCGGAGCCATCGTCCTCCTCACCAAAGTTGGAAAAGATGACGTTGCGTACCGAGCGGTTCATGGCCTTCGCCATCAGGAAGGTCAGCAGTGTACCGGCCGAGCCCACCACGGTGCCGGCGATGATCATGGCCGGGTTCTGGAGCACGAATCCCTCAAACGCCACGGCCAGGCCGGTGAAGGCGTTGTAGAGCGAGATCACCACCGGCATATCCGCGCCACCGATGGGCGTGGTCAGCAACACCCCCAGCACCAGGGCCGCGATGAAGAACAGCGTCACCGCAAAGGAAGGCACACCCCCGGCACCCACGATCAGTATATAGAGCGCCAGGATCCCCGACACCGCCAGAACCCCGGCATTAACGCGCTGCTGCAGTGCAAAACGCAGGGTACGGTTCAGGCGGCCATCCAGCTTGGCCCAGGCAATGACCGAGCCTGAAAGCGCCACCGCTCCGATCAGTCCGCCCACCAGGGCCAGGACCGTGACCACGAAGCCGTGGACCTGGGCGTTGCCGGAATACAGCTCCACGGCCGCTATGGCCGCTGCCGCGCCACCACCCATGCCGTTGTAAAGAGCCACCATCTGCGGCATGCCGGTCATCGCAACCCGCTTGCCGCTGCGCCAGGCCCAGCCCACGCCAATGGCAAGGGCCACCAGTGCCAGCAGGACGTTGGCCCCCAGGTGCTCTTCAGCCGCCGGACGCACGTCAAAGGCGTACAGAAACGCCGCTGCCACCGCGATCACCATGCCCCAGCCCGCCACTCGGATGCCGGAAGGCGCAGTCACCGGGCTGGCCATGCGCTTGAGCCCGTAGATGAACAGCAGGGTAGCGGCAAAGAAGGCCGCTGCGATCAGGAAATTCACCATGATAATGCTCCCTTACTCCTGCCGGTCACTGGACTTGAACATATCAAGCATCCTGTCGGTCACGACGTAACCGCCAGCCGCGTTACCCGCGCCAAGCACAACGCCCACAAAACCAATGATCTGCTCCAGTGGCGTAGCGGCATTGAGAAGGGCCCAGATCGCCCCTACCACCACGATCCCGTGCACGAAGTTGGAGCCGGACATCAGCGGCGTATGCAGAATGGCCGGTACCCGTCCGATGATCTCGTAGCCGGTAAAGGCCGCAAGCATAAAGATGTAGAGCGCAACAAAACCGGTAATGGCCGTGGTGGGATCCATGGTCATTCCTCCCTGACGGCTTCAGCCGCCGCTTCGTTCCAGATTTCACCCGCGTGCGTGAGGCACGTCCGGGCAATGACCTCGTCCTCCCAGTTGAGATGGACCTGGCCGTCGGCCACGATCAGTCCCAGGAAGTTGAGCAGGTTCTTGGCGTACAGTTCGGAGGCGTGCTCGGCCAGCAGGCTGGGTACGTTCAGTGGCGCCACAATGGTCACGCCACCGTCCTCCACGGTCTCACCCGGCCGCGTCAGGGGCGTGTTACCGCCGCCATCCGCCGCAAGGTCCACGATCACGGCGCCAGGTTTCATGCCCCGGATCTGGTCCTCGCTGAGCACCTTGGGGCTTTCACGCCCGGGGATATTGGCGGTCGTGATCACCGCATCCGCGTTCTGGACATGCCGTGTGACCACCGCCTCCGCCTGGGCCTTCTCCTCGTCCGTCAGCTCCCGGGCATAACCCCCCTCGCCGGTGGCGGAAATGCCCGTCTCCACGAAGGTCGCGCCCAGTGACGCCACCTGTTCCGCCGCCTCCTGGCGCACGTCATAGCCTTCCACCACGGCCCCGAGGCGACGGGCGGTGGCAATGGCCTGGAGCCCCGCCACGCCCGCGCCGATCACCAGTACCTTGGCCGGACGGATGGAACCCACCGCCGTGGTCATCATGGGCAGGATGCGGTGCAGATTGGTGGCCGCCAGCAGACCGCCGTAATAACCAGCCAGGGCCGCCTGGGTGGAGAGAGCATCCATGGCCTGGGCCCGTGTGATCCGGGGCACCCAGTCCATGGCAAAGCAGGTGATCTCCCTTTCCACCAGGGCTTCCACCACCTTGGGCTCACGATGGGCATAAACAAGGGACAACAGAATGCTGCCCTGGGGCATCTTGCGGATGTCGGTGGGACTCGGAGGCTGGACACTGAGCACAACATCGGCCTTGCCCATCTCCAGCCTGCCCACGTGAACGCCCGCATTCTCATAGGCCTCATCGGGAATCCGGGCCGCTTTGCCCGCCCCTTTCTGGACCCGGATCTCAGCCCCCAGTTTCTCCAGCTTACCGGCCACCGCGGGCACCACGGCCACCCGCTGTTCATTGGCCCGCGTCTCCCGGGGCACAGTGATGGTCACCGTCATGACGGCCACTCCCTTGTTGACAGGATGAACTGCTGAGCGTGGAACGCTCGCGCACCCTTTAACGGTACGATACCCTGAGCGTAGTTGGAAATCCGGGGTTTATCATGAAATCAGCCATACGCCATCCCATTGCCCTTTGCCTCGCGCTGCTGCTGGCCGCCCCGTCCGCGTTCAGCGCCCCGGAAAGCGAGGTGTTCAAGCTCGACAACCGGAAGGCGCACACGGTGGTGCCGCAGCTTCGCAACCTGTACGGGGAGGCGATCCAGCTCTCCCCGGATGGCCAGAACCTGATGGTACGAGCCGAGGCCGAGCAGCTCGCCGAGATCGAAAGCCTGCTCAAGCGCATCGACCAGCCGGTCCGCCAGGTCCGGCTCTCCCTTCGCCACCGCACAATGGCAACAAGTGACAGCAACAAGGGTACCCAAAGCCGGTCCTACAGCACCCAGAAGGATTCAGTGCGCTCACTGGTGGTGCAGGACAGGCAACTGGCCCGCATTTCATCCGGCAGGATCGCCCGGCTGCCCGTCGCGGCCCGGGGCGGAAAGGACCCCATGGTTGTGCTTGAAGAAGTGGATATGACCAGCGGTTTCCTGGTGCGCCCCACCGTTCTGAGCAAGGAACAGGTGGAACTGCACATTACCGCCCTGCGGAACGAACCGGTTCAGAGCCGGCCGGGCTACCAGACCGCGGGGGTGGTCACCATCCGCCGCGTCACGCCGGGCGAATGGGTTGAACTGGGCGAGGAACGTCGCAGCAGCCGCTCCCAGGCCAACAGCCGGGTCTATGCCACCCAGTCTGAAAACGACCGGTACTGGGAAGTGAAAGTGGAGGTATTGCCAACCGAATGAAGGGGCCACTAGCGTTCTTTCCGGCCCCCGAGCAGTACCGTCTTGGCCTCATTCACCCGGGCCGCGAGCGCATCGCTGCCGCCCCGGTCCGGGTGTACCTTCTGGATCAGCCGCTTGTGGGCCTTCACAATCTCATCGCGGTCCGCATCCAGCGCCACATTGAGCACGGCACGGGCCTCCTCCGGATCCATGCGACCGGAGTTTCCAGCCGAACCCTGTGATTCCTGGTCCCGCTCCTGATCTGCGCCGCCCCCACCCCCGGCATTACGGATGCGGCGCCACAACCACCAGAGCTGGAGAGCGCGCCAACCGCGGTGCGCGAAGGGCACGAGCGCGGCCACAAGCCCTCCAAGCACATGCACACGGCCCGTGACCACCAGCAGCGTACATAATGCCCCAACGCCCACGGCCACCCCCCAGAACAGGCCCTTGCGCTTTTCAGCCGGGTCCAGGCGGGCCCACTGGCGCAGCAGCAGGAACAGCAGAACGGTAACAGCAAGGCCAAGGATCAGGTGCATTCTGGGGTCCGTTCTTTGTGGGTCTCCCGGGGCCAGCGTACACTACGCACAGCGCCAAACCGTTCCAACCCATCCTACCAGAGGGGCCGCGCCTCCATGCACAACGAGCTGACCGCCATCACGGAATTCGCTGAGGAAACCGCCCAGCAAGCGGGCGAGCTGATTATCCAGCAACGCCGCCAGGGCGGGCTGGAGCACGACTACAAGAACGCCACCGAGCTGGTGACCCAGGCGGACATTCAGGCGGACACCTTCATTACGCAGCGCATCCAGGCCAGCTTCCCGGACCACCGGATCCTGTCCGAGGAGGCCATGCCGGACCTCACCCAGGCCGAGAACCTGGATACGCCATTATGGATCGTCGATCCCATCGACGGCACCGTGAACTACGCCTACGGCCATGACCAGGTGGCGGTCTCCATCGCCTATGCGGAACAGGGCCGGGTCCGGACCGGCGTGGTTCACTGCCCCTTCCAGCGGGAAACCTTTATGGCCACCCACGGCCAGGGGGCATGGCTCAATCGCATGCCGATCGAGGTGTCTGGCGCCACCAACCTGCGCCAGAGCCTGATTGCCACCGGCTTTCCCTATGGCAAGGAGCAGATCCCCACGCTGATCCGGCGCCTGGAACGGGTACTGACCCAGTGCCGCGATATCCGCCGTATCGGCTCCGCCGCGGCGGACATCTGCTGGGTGGCCTGCGGGCGCCTGGACGGCTACTACGAAAGCGTCAGCCCCTGGGACTTTGCCGCCGCCCGGCTGATTGCACTGGAAGCAGGTGCCACCTGCGGCCATTTCTCACAAGTGCCGGACGGCTACCCCGAAGACCTCTGGGGCCGGGACCTGATCATCACGAGCCCGGGGATTCATGCCGCGCTCAAGGAGCTGCTTCCCGACCCTGCTGGGAGCTGAGCTCCCAGCCAAGCGTTACCGGATCCGGTTGG
This sequence comes from Halomonadaceae bacterium KBTZ08, assembly GCA_048013405.1. GTDB lineage: Bacteria > Pseudomonadota > Gammaproteobacteria > Pseudomonadales > Oleiphilaceae > Halospina. Next base: position 2,682,028 of record CP182108.1, on the reverse strand, counting down.
CCAGGTTGGTGGCGCTGGCGGCCATCGACTCCAGTTCAGGGATCGTCTTGAGGTTGGCATCAGACGCCTCATTCATGGCCTCGGCCAGCTCCGTCACTTCCGTGATGTTGCGGTTGATCTCCTCGCTGGTGCTGGTCTGTTCTTCCGCCGCTGTGGCCACCTGGGTCGTCTCATCACGTACCTCGTTCATACGGGCATTGATGTCTGAGATAATCCGCTGAACCTCCGTAACCTGCTGAACACACTCCTCGGTCACGGTCTCGCTGGCCTTCATGTATTCCGTGGCCTCGTCGGATCCGGAGGCAATGCTGTTGACGATCTCATCGATCTCACCAGTCGCCTCCTGGGTCTTGCCGGCCAGGTTGCGGACCTCATCCGCTACCACGGAGAACCCGCGTCCGGCATCCCCGGCCCGGGCCGCTTCAATGGCCGCATTCAGCGCCAACAGATTGGTCTGATCCGCAATCTCGCGGATCACTTTCATCACATTGCTCACCTTCTTGTTGTTCTCCGCCAGTGCCACAACCGTCTCCGAGGTTGACCGCACCTGCTCCGAGAGCCGGTTCATGCTTTCAACAGACGTCGCAATATTGCGGTTGGCATGATCCGTCTCCGAGGTGGTCTCATCCACGCGCGTGGACACGTTGGCGGCATGCTGGGCCACCTCGCTCGCGGTCGAGGCCATCTCGTTCATGGCCGTAGCCATCTGGTCAATCCGCTGCCGGGCCTGCTCGGAGCGTTCCGCCACATCCCTCGCCCCCGAGCCGATTGTATCCTTGATCGTGGTCAGATCCGCCGCGTTTGTGCGGGTAACCTGCTGGATCTCGTTCAGGAAGTCGTGCAGTTTTCGCGCGGCCTCTGCAAGCCGGCCCAGCTCGTCCTGGCGCTCCAGCGAAGCCCTCTCCCCGAGTTCGCCCTCGCCCAGTTTCTCCAGCTGCCCAGCGATCAGGCGTGTGGGCTGAATCACCTGCCGGTTGATCATAAAGGCCGTAATAAAGGTCCCGAGCAACACGGCAATCAGGAGCCCCGAACCAGCCCACAAGGTTGTGGAGCGGGCACTGGTCGCCAGTTCTGTCGCTTCCCCGGAAGCAACCTCACGGATCCGCTCCGTGGCCTCGTTGATCAACCGGGCGGGCTCACGGTCAATGCCCTGAACGGCCGCATCGCCCTCGGTATGGTCAAACCCTGAGTCCACAAAAGACTGGTAGCCCTCACGGTAGGAGTCACCCATCCGCCGGTGCGCCTTCTGGAACCGCTGCAGCAGATCCCTGGCCTTGGCATCCGACACCAGGGGCAGCAACTCATCCAGGCTTTCCTGGATGCTGGCCTCCCGCTCCTTGAAGTCAGACCAGTATTTATCACGCTGACTCTGGTCGTGTCCTCGCAGCAGTACGTTCTTCCACTCCTGAACCTGGGTCTTGAAATCAGCAAGCACACTCTGGGCTTCCGTAGCCGCCCTCATATCCTGGGAGGTAAGGCGTGAAAACGACTCGGTTACGCTGAGGGAGTAGCTGAGGTACGCACCGGCAACAACAGCAACGGCAACATTGGCCACCAATATGGCCACCAGCACCTGGCGAGCAATACTGCTTCGGATCATAGCACTCCGGACCTTTCAGGATGATTGTTATTGCTACGTTTAAGGGTAGCGGCTGTATCAATCAATCCTGAAATGTCCGAATATGAATTTTTTATGACAGCGGGTCTGATCAGGGCAGCCTGTACCCCATTCAGGCGGGCGCTGTTTCAGCGGCAAATGCGGCCAGGGGGTGTTCGGAACTGATGCGAAGGTCCACGGGAGCCCCCACGGCCAGGTCCAGCTCATGGTTGGTGCGCACTCTCAGGGGCTCGCCTTCACACACGCGGATGGCATAAAGCCGTGATTCCCCCTCATAACGGCGCCACTCCACAACACCGTTGCCCTCCTGGGATGGAACCACCGTAAGGTCATCCGGACGCACCAGCAGATCAACAGGCTCTCCACTTGACCCCGGCGTTCGCGCAGGCGCGTTGCCCAGAGGCGTCATCACGAGATCGCCCTCCCGGCGCCCCCGCACAAAGGCCGCCTCTCCCAGGAAACGCGCCGCGAACCGGCTGGTGGGTTGGCTGAAGCACCGTTCCGGTGTGTCCAGCTGTTCCAGTCGGCCATTGTTGAGAACGCCCAGACGATCCCCCACGGAAAGGGCTTCTTCCTGGTCATGCGTTACCCAGATCGCCGGCACCCCGGCCTCCTTGAGGGCCGTCCGGATCTCCCAGCGCAGGGTATCCTTGAGCGCGGCATCCAGATTGGACAGGGGCTCATCCAGAAGCATCAGCTGGGGCTCGTGGGCCAGTGCCCGGGCAAGGGCCACGCGCTGCTTCTGGCCACCGGACAACCGTTCCGGCATGGCATCCGCCAGCGTCGTCAGCCCCAGCCTGTCCAGCCATTCATGGGCCGCCGTGCGATCATTCAGGCGGAACGCCACGTTGTCGATGACGCTCAGGTGCGGAAACAGGGCAAAATCCTGGAAGACCATGCCAACCCGGCGTTTTTCCGGGGGCAGATCCCGCTTGGGGGTAATCCGCTTATCGCCCAGGACAATCTCGCCCGCATTGGGGCGTACCAGCCCGGCCAGGGCACGCAGGACCGTCGTCTTGCCACAACCTGTGGGGCCCACGAGCATGAGGATCTCATCCGCCCCCAGCTGGAACGCCAGGTCATCCAGAACCCGGGTCTGGCCATAGGCAACACTCAGGTCGCGTACTTCAAGCATCGTTACCCCTTGTTTTCTGTCAGGCCGGTTTTCAGCCCCCGTTCCCCACTGACCATCAGAACCAGTGCTACCCCGGAAATCACCACCAGGAGCAGCCCAGGCACGCCAGCGCGCCCGAAATAGCCCGCCTCATAGACCCGCCACAGTTCCGTAGCCAGGGTGTCAAAGCCGGTGGGGCGCAGCATCAGCGTTGCCGGCAGCTCGCGCATGGCCTCGAGAAAGACCAGGGCGCCCCCGGCCACCACGCCACGCACGGTCAGCGGCAGGCTTACCCGCCGGAACGCCTCTCCACGGGAGGCCCCGAGCAGGCGTGCAGCATGGGTCAGGTTGTTGTCCAGCCGCTCCGCCGTGGAACGGACAGCCCCCACGGCCAGCGGCAGAAACCGAAGCGTATAGGCCAGAACCAGCAGAAACAATGTCTGGTAAAGAAACGGAACCCTGAGTCCGAGGTGAACCAGCGCCGTGCCCATCACGATCCCGGGCACCCCAAAACCAAGATAGGTTATCCGGTCCATGGTCCGGCCCGCCCGCCCCGCCAACGCGGCAAAGGCCACCGGCAGGGCCAGCAACACGGCGCCAAGCGCAGCAAGGGCGGCCGCCCAGGCGGAATTGACCGCCGTCATGGGATCAAAACCGGCCAGACCATCGCGCGCGATCCAGATGCCGAAAAGCCCCAGGGGCAGCCCCACAGCCAGAGCGAACACCAGCAGCGCCACCGCCATCATACCACTCCCGGCCATGGCGCCCGGGGTCAGGACCAGAGTCCGGCCCGGGCGTTCCTGCTCTGTGCCGAAGCGGCTTTCCAGGAACAGGATCAGGCCCACGATCACCAGCAGATGCAACGACAGCATGGCCGCCTGGCTGAGCCCGAACGCGTTGTATTCAACGAAGATGACGCGCGTGAACGTGTCCACGCCCATGATGGCCGGCGTTCCGAAATCCGACAGTGTATAGAGGGCCGCCAGCAGGGCGCCCGCGGCGATACCCCGCCGCACGCGCGGCAGCACCGCCCGCCACAGGGCCTCGGGCAACGAAAGCCCCAGGGTTCGGGCAGCATCCAGAACACTGGCATCCAGCCCGCGCAGCGACGCCCTTGTGGTAAGCAGCACAAAGGGGAAGGTGTACAGCGACATGACCACGGCTGCCCCGGTCAGCCCGCGCAGTTCCGGGGTGGGGATACCGGTCAGCACCTCGATCTCACCGCCGGGACCGAAGGCGGCATAGAAGGTGAAGGCGCCAATATAGCTCGGCATCGCCAGCGGCGCCGCCAGCAATGGCAGCCAGAGCCCTCTCGCGGGCAGTCGCACATAGGCGGTCATCACCGCCAGCGGCACCCCCAGAAGCAGTGAGCCGAGCACCGTCAGCCCGGCAAGGGCCAATGACTGACCCAGCACACTGAACCAGTGAGGATCCCATAGGGTATCAGCGCCCGACGCCAGATCCAGCAGGACCAGCAATGGAAGCACCGCGAGCGCCGCCACGGGCGCCGCCAGCCCATAGGACACCGGCCAGCGCTTCATAGAACGCCGGTATCTCGCATCAGGTCCAGGGTCGGGCGCATATCCGCCAGACGGGTCAACTCAAGCGATGGCGGCTGGATGCGATCCTGCCCGGGTAACCCCTCCGGCAGATCCACCCCATTGACCATCGGGATCTCATAGGCCTCCCGCGCCAGGTAGGACTGGACCTCCTGCGTCAACAGGTAGCGGATGAAGTTCAGGGCAACCGGGCGATCCGTCAGCGCCATGGCACCAGAGGCGTTCAGCAGCGAGCCGGCGTCATCCCGTGTCATGGCCAGCGCTACCGGCGCCTCTGGCTGACCGGCTTTCAGCCTCAGGGTGTAGTAGTGATTCGCCAGACCCATATCCACTTCCCCGCGGGAAACGCCCATCACGACCCCGAATTCGCCCGCATACTGGCGCGCCTGCGCCTTCATGCCACGCAACCATTCACGTGTGGCGGCTTCACCCTCCAGGTGACGCATGGCAGTGACAAACGACTGGAACGACCCATAGGCTGGCGCCCAGCCCACGCTCAGGTCCGTCTCCGGCAGTGCCATGATATCCTCGGGAATACGCTCCCTGGCCACGCGATCGGTATTGAACGGCAGTGTCCGCACACGGCCGGATACCGGTGCCCAGTTGCTGTAACGGAATCCCTCACGCAGGCCGGCCCCGAGCGAGTCCGGCAGCTCAACAGCAAGCCCGGCATCACTGACAAGGCCCAGAGACCCGGAATCCACGGCCCAGAACAGGTCCGCCTGGCGGGCACCGGCATCGGCTTCCGCCACAATAGTGTTCGCCAGCGCCACTGTAGGCCCACGCCGCACCTGGAGAGAAAGATCCGGGTTGCGGTCCCGAATGGCGTTGATCACGTCCTCATAGAGACCGCCCTCGCCACGCCCCAGGTACAGGGTCAGCTCCCCTTCCAGCGGCGGCAGGGAATCAACGGAAAAAGGCGCCTCCCCCTTGCCGGCCGCCAGGCCGGACAAGGGAAAAGCGCCCATGACACCCAGCGCGCCCAGGGCGCGCAGCAGATCACGACGGGTCACGTCAGAACACATCGCCCTGGCTCTCTTCCGCCTCTTTAAGCAGCTTCCGGGTCCGTGCCAGTTTTTCCTTCATGGCATCAACCTGATCAGTCACCTCAGACACGGACGCGCCCTTTTCCACCAGCTGGGGGAGCGTCACATTAAAGTCCTTCTCCAGTGATTCAACAAGCTCGGCATCCTGCTCAATGAGCGCGCCCTCAATCCCCTCAAACAGTTCCATGTAGGTGTCGTGGACCAGCTCGGTGGCTTCCTCGGTCTCGCCCTCGGCATGCTCCACCGTCACTTCATCCAGATTGGCGACGATCTGGTCCACCGTGGCACTGGCACTTCCCTCAGACTCGCTGGACTGCTCGGAATGCCCACCTTTCGCCTGGTGCCGGGCCGCCATTTTCACCGCTCCCAGCCCCTGCCACAACGCAGACTTCAGTGCTTTCTGTTCGGCGCGCACCGCCTCGAGGCTCTTCTCCTGGTCAATCGCCTCTTTCATACCATAGATGCCCTGCCAGATCTTGGCATACACGGGAGCGTAGTTCACCTCGACAGCGGCATGAATCTTCACCTCTTCCCAGAGCTCAATCAATGCCCCGGTCTCCACAGCGTCCGCGCCCTGCTCCGAATACTGGCCCACCATTGTGTCAACACGTTCCACAAAGCGGCTCACATCGCTCTCATAGGTGTCGAGGTTCGACTTGAGGTGATTCACATGATCGCCCACTTCCCCATCTGCGCTCGCGGTAAGCGGCAGTGCTACCAGCGTTGCGGCCAGAAGTGCACTCCTGAACGTTGTGACCGTGCGGTGTTTCATAAAACCATTCCTCTGTTTTTCTATCTTGGTGCGCAAACAATAACTATTCTCAAATGAACAGTAAAGGCATTCCTCCCCATTAAACCGGCCTGTCAGACTCTTGTGGTAATCTGAAGACAAGGGATCTCGTCCCTATTGAACAGGTGAGCTACCCCAAAAGGGAGGGATTTGATGCAGAAACCAATCCGCACCATCGCGCTGGTGGCGCATGCATTGCGGATGGCCTCCAATCAGAGCACAGCGGACTGCCTGATCTCATCGCCACGCTTTCGGGCAGGCGAATAGAACCTGGCAGGCGGCCAGCCCCCTCGAGCGGATGCCGAACGGTTAAAGACAAACGATGATCCCCGTGACATGATGGCCCGGACCGCCATCCTCCCACCCACCCGCTCAGCCACCCTGCTGCCAGCTGGTGGTATGGACACTGCCGGTGGCGAAACCATCGATCCATCCAAGTAAGGAGATTGGGCAATGGACATCAATGCCAGACCAAAGCTTATTGCTGCAGGCATCATCGCGCTGCTGCTGCTCCTCGGAGCATGGAGCCTCTTTTACACCGTTCAGCCCGAAGAGCGGGCCGTTGTGAAGCGCTTCGGCGAAGTGAAGTACCAGGTCGGACCGGGCCTGCACTGGAAGTTCCCCTTCGGCATCGACACGGTACAGAAAGTCGCCACCAAACGCGTCCTTAAACAGGAATTCGGTTTCCGGACGACCGGGCGCCAGGGCTCACGCAGCCAGTACTCCGAGGGGGATTTCAGGGCCCAGAGCCAGATGCTGGCCGGCGACCTGAGCATTGTTGATGTCTCCTGGGTCGTACAGTACCGCATCCAGGACCCCATCAAATACCTCTACCAGCTGCGCCAGCCCGAGCGCACACTGCGCGATATCTCGGAATCGGTCATGCGCCGACTGGTGGGCAACCGCCTCGGCAGCAAGGTCCTCACAACGGGCCGTGTGGACATCGCAAGCCAGGCCACTGAAGAAATCGGCGAGATCATGAAACGCTACGACTCGGGCCTGAACATCAAAACGGTGGAGCTGCAGGACGTAATCCCGCCCAAGCGCGTACGCCCGGCCTTCAACGCGGTGAACGAAGCCCGCCAGGAACGCGAGCGCATGATCAACGAGGCCAAGCAGAAACGGAACAAGCGCATCCCCAGGGCCAGGGGCGCGGCCGAGCGCACCATCTCCGAGGCCGAGGGCTACGCCGTGGAGCGCGTGAACCGGGCAAGGGGCGAAGTGGCCCGCTTCAATGCCATTCTGGACGAATACCGCAGCGCCCCGGAAGTAACCCGCAGGCGGCTCTTCCTTGAGACCATCAACGAAGTCGCGCCCAAGGCGGACAGGATTTTCGTTGTCCAGGAGAACGGGCAGGGCAGCCCACTGCCGCTGTATCACCTGCGCGAGTCAGCCAAGCAAGGGAGTAACGCACAATGAAGACAACCAACACCAGTATTGCAGGGATTGTTCTTACTGCCGTGGTACTCGTGATCCTTTTGGTCAGCTCCTCGGCGGTATTTGTGGTGGACCAGGCCAAACAGGCCTTTATCGTGCGCTTTGGTGAAATACAGGGCGAAGCCATCACCGAGCCCGGCCTGAAATGGAAAGTACCGCTGATCGATGACGTCCGCCGTTTCGATAAACGCCTTCTGGCCTGGGACGGCGATGTTGAGGAAATCCCGACCCGTGGCCGGGAGTTCATCATCGTGGACACCACCGCGCGCTGGCGCATCGAAGACCCACGACGCTTCATGGAGAGCGTTCGGGACGAAGCCGGCGCCCAGACCCGTATCGATGACATCCTCGACTCCGTGGTGCGGGACAAGATCTCCGGTGCCCAGCTGGAAGAAATCGTACGCTCGTCGGACTGGGACGTGGACACCGAAGCACTTGAGGATGAAGTCGCCGAGCGCGAGGACGTGGACCTGGAACTCAGCCCCGACCGGGGCCGCCAGGAGCTGGAGCGCGAAATCCTGGACGTGGCCGAGGAACAGATGCCCAGCTACGGCATCAAGCTTGAAGACGTCCGCATCAAGCGGGTCAACTACATTGACTCCGTGCGCAAACAGGTGGAAGACCGCATGATTTCCGAGCGCCAGTCCATCGCGGAGAAGTTCCGTTCCGAAGGGCGTGGTCGCAGCGAGGAAATCCTGGGTGAAATGCAGAAGGAGCTCCAGACCATCCAGTCCGAAGCGGAAATGGAAGCCAAGAAGCTCCGCGGCAAAGCTGACGCCCAGGTCACCCAGATCTACGGCGATGCCTTCGGCCAGGACTCGGAATTCTACGCCTTCCTGCAAACCCTGGAGACCTACAAAGACACCATCGGCGACAACACGACCCTGATGCTCGGCGCCGACTCGGACTTCTATCAGTACCTGGAAAACGCTGACAAGGAATAAGACACAGCGTCACCAACCATGGCGGGTTGGCAACCAACCCGCCATCCCCCCCCTTTTTTGAACCACTCCGGCTCCTGGCCCTCTCTCTAAATCCCTGTTGACCTTTTTATTAATGTTAATGATAATTAGTCTCATTCGAATTCATATTAGCGGAGGGCGCAATGCCGAACCGGCCCCCAAGAGGCTTTCTCCACGCCCGTGCTGTTCCAGGAGTGATGGTCGCTGCCGCCCTCGCTCCCGCAATAGCGGCCGCTAGTTCCCCCTCTCCGGAACCGGACAACCCGGCGCTCTATCTCGACGAACTGGTGATAACGGGCACGCGCACGCCCCGGCCGATCAGCGAGACGCCCGTCCGGACCCAGGTGGTCCCGGATGAAACACTGCGCCAGACCCATGCCCGAACGGTGACCGACGCGCTGGAGAACGTGCCTGGCCTCATGCTGCGCAATATCCATGGCAAATCCGGCAAGGAAGTCTGGCTGCAGGGGCTCAACGCCGACCGGGTACGGGTGCTCATCGACGGCCTGCCCATGACCGCCACGACCGGCTCCTCAATGGACGTGAGCCAGCTCAGCACCCTCAACATTGAGCGCATCGAGATCGTGAAGGGCGCCGTCTCCGCTCAGTACGGCAGCGCAGCCATGGGCGGTGTGGTCAACATCATCACCCGCCCCATCCCGGAAGGCGTGGGGGGATCCCTGACGGTGGACGGGGGCACCCATGGGGACCAGAACCCCAGCGGCTCGGCAAGCGAGCTTGCCAGGAACAATGCCGAGGCCTCGCTATCGCTGGGCGGCTCCGACTGGCGCGGACGTCTATCCGCGTCTCGGCAGGATACCGCCGGCGTCGACCCCGAGCCCGACACCTGGGCACGTCCGGGCGATGACGTCCAGCGCTCCCACATTAACCAACGGCTGGAATGGCATCCGGGCGACGGCCACCGGATCACCGCCCGGCTGCGCTATTTCCAGGAAGAAGCCGGCTCGCGCTATGTGCTTGACCGCCCGGGTAATCCCATCGATGCCGGCAAGGACGAAGAGGCTGAGCGCTGGCGGGGAGCACTGACCGGCCAGCACCAGCCCGAGCAGGGCCCGGAATGGCACTGGAGCCTGCTGCACGAAACCCTGGACGACACAACCAGCAAGCATACCCCGGCCGGGCGCTTCGATCACCGCGAATCCACCCACAAACGCTCCAAGGGCTCAGCCTGGACCCAGTTCGAACCCACACCGCGCCACCAGTTTCAGGTGGGCGTGGATGCCTCCCGCGCCAGCCTCAAGCAATACAAGGATGGCGTTAGCGAACTGGCATCCGATGGCACGGTAACGCGGAACAACGCGGAGGGCTGGCTTCAGGCCACCTGGTTCGCGACCGAAAGGAGCGAATGGGTCGCGGGCGTGCGCAGCCAGCATGACTCGGACTTCGGCGCCCACACCACGCCCAAGCTCAATGCCCGCTATGACCTGCTGGAGCGCCAGGGCCTGAACGTATTCCTGCGCGGAGGCTGGGGCACCGGCTATCGCGTTCCCAACCTCAAGGAACGCCACTACCGCTTCGATCACAGCGAACTGGGGTATGTGGTGCTCGGAAGCCCCGACCTGGAGCCGGAGGAATCCAACAGCTACCAGCTGGGCTGGGGACTGAATTACCGCGACAAAGCCTGGTTCGAGATGAACGGCTTCCGCAATGACGTTGAGGCGCTCATCCAGACCGAAACCAACCCGGAAGCGACCCGGCAGCGCGACGATGGGGTACAGGTCTTCCAGTACGCCAACGTTGACCGCGCACGCACCAGCGGTGTTGAGACCACCCTGGGCTGGCGCTTCAGTCCTGGCTGGAAACTATCGGCCGGTTACACCTACCTGGCGGCGGAAGACCGCGATACCGGGCAGCGGCTGACCCGCCGCCCCCGCCATCAGGGCAGACTCACGCTCAATGGCGCCACCCCCGTCCAGGGGCTGTCATGGCGGGTCCAGGTGCGGTCCCAGAGCTCCGAACTGGTGGACCAGGAAACCGGCGCGGAATCGCCCGGCTTTACCACGGCGGACCTCAAGATCAACCAGTCCGTGGGCGAGCACCTGACGCTGTTCACGGGCATCGACAACCTCACCGACGAACAACGGGATTTCAACGACAGCAACGACTTCGGCCCTGTAAAAGGCCGCTACATCTACGCGGGTCTGAGCCTGAACTTTGGACCCTCGTCCTAACCCCCATTCGCAACAGGAAGAAAGTAGCATGACACGGCGAAGCACCCTCTCCCTCGCAATCACCACCATCCTGCTGACCGCCTGCAACGGCGACAGCAACAACACCCCCTCCGACAACGAGGACAATAACGGCGACAACCCGCAAGACGAGATTGCCAGCCAGCGCCTGGACGCCAGCAGCCACGACAGCGCCACCTACCTCAACCTGAAAACCGGCGATACGCTGGCACTGACGGCCGAGGAAGCAGCGGCCTCAACCGACTGGCACCTGGCTTTCCGGCGCAACGACATCAAGCTCAACGGCGGCAACTCCGGCCCCGGTGATGTGGCCGGCGCGGTCGGTGTGGCCCAGTCGGACTTCTACACCGAGGACGGCTCCCCCAACGCCAGCGTCTTCCTGAACGCTACGGCGGACAGCGAAAAGGAACACCTGCTGGCCACCCTGAGCGCCCCCGACTCCTGGACCAGCGACGCCGTCGTCACGGAATTCGGGGACGCCTGGTACACCTACAACCGGGAGACCCACACCGTGTCCGCCAACCCGGACAATGGCTGGCTGCTTCGCTCGGCTGAGGGCGACAGCTACGCCCGGCTCAGGGTGAACCAGTTCGATTACCCGGCCGCCAATGGCGGCGCCGAGTTCCAGTTCGATTTCGACGTCCAGCCCGCGGGCAACAGCGCCTTCGCCACGAGCGCGTCATTCTCGGGCACACTGCCAAGCAGCGGCGGCGAAGCCTGCTTCGACTTTGACAGCAACGCCAGTGTTGACTGCGACACCGCCAGCAGCTGGGACATCAAGGTGGGCGTGCAGGAACGGAACCTGTACCTGCGCAGCAACAGCGGCGTCTCCGGCAACGGCGACGCGGGCGTTTTCGGCCCCATGGCCTGGAGCGAGGCCAAGAACTACAACAGCGCCACCACAAGCCCCGAAGGGGGTGACATCACCGGCCATTACCGCGCCGACACCACCGGCGGCATCTTCTCCGACCAATCCTGGTACGCCTACAACCTTCAGGGCGAACATCAACTCTGGCCCAACTACCGGGTCTACCTGATCGATACCGACAGGACCGACGAACAGGCCCCGGTCTACGCGCTCCAGGTAGTCAGCTATTACAACGACGCCGGCACCAGCGGCCACCCCAAGGTGCGCTGGGTGGACGTTGACTTTCAGGACGAGACTGAATCATGACACGCACCGCTCCAAGGCTCGCCCTCTTGTGGTCGTTGGTGTTCATCACGTTCGCATCAACGGCTCACGCTGAACCCAGAACCATCAGCGCCGACGGCGCCATCACCGAAACCATCGCCGCGCTAGGCGCGGCGGACCAACTGGTGGCGGTGGATACCACCAGTCACTACCCGCCCAGGGTCGTGAACAAGCTCCCCAAGGTTGGTTATCTGCGCGCGCTCCCTCTGGAAGGCATCCTGTCGCTGAAGCCAACCCGGCTGATCACCACGGAAGAGGCCGGGCCGGACAAGACGCTGCGGCGGATTGAAAACGCCGGCGTCAGCGTCTTCCAGCTGCCAGTGGCGCGCACCCCCGAGGCCGCCATGGAACGCATCCGCCGGGTTGGCGATCTCGTCAATCGCGAACGCCAAGCCCAGGAGCTGACCCAGACCATGGCCAAGCGAATCAAGGCGATCCGCCAGACAATGAAAGGCAAGGCCCAAGCCCGGGTCCTGGTTCTGTTGGCCGCCGGCAACCGTGGGCTGATGCTCGCGGGCCAGGACACCTCGGCGGATGCCCTGCTGGCCTCGCTGGGTCTTGAAAACGCCCTGCAGGACGTCTCCGGGTATAAGCCGGCCAGCCGGGAGTCTTTTCTCGCCGCCGCGCCGGACGCCATCGTCATCGCCGAAGCCAACCCCGGACAGTTCGCGGCGGACGACTGGCCAGCGCTCAGGAAGCTCGACGCCTGGAACCAGGGGCACCACCTGAGCGCCAACGCCATGCTCCTTCTGGGCTTCGGGCCCCGGCTGCCCAAGGCAATGGCCGAGGTCGCCTCCGTGGTACCGCAAGCCAAGGCAACCGCCGATGCACACTGATACCGCCCAACGCCTGCCACCGGCCATCGGCTATGGCGGCCTTGCCATCGCCCTGGCCATGGCCTCGGTATTGTCGCTCTCCAGCGGTGCCTATCCGGTGGCCACCCATGAGCTGTTCCACATGATGGTTGGCGGGTTACCCCAGGACAGCAATGCGCAGTTCGTGGTCTGGGACGTGCGCCTGCCTCGGCTGCTTCTCGGCGCCCTGACCGGCGCCGTACTGGCGGTTTCCGGCGCCCTGCTCCAGGGCCTGTTCCGCAACCCGCTGGCCGACCCGGGCCTGATCGGGGTCTCCAGTGGCGCCGCGCTGGCCGCCGTGGCGGTGATCGTGCTTGGCGGCTCCTCGCTGTCGGGCTGGACCCAGCTCGCCGGAGAATGGGCGCTGCCGCTGGCCGCCTTCGCCGGTGGCGCCATCACCACCCTCAGTGCCTGGAAGATCGCCCAGCGCCAGGGCCAGACCAGTGTCGCCATGCTGCTGCTCGCGGGCATCGCCATCAATGCCATTGCTGGCGCCGGAACCGGCATCCTGACCTATTTCGCGGACGACAACGCGCTGCGCTCGCTCACCTTCTGGAGCATGGGCAGCCTGGCCCACGCCCGGTGGGCGGACCTTTGGGTCGCGGGGCCCTGGATGCTGGCCACCCTGGTGCTGGCACCTGCGCTGGCTCGGCCGCTGGATGCGTTTCTGCTGGGCGAGCCCGTCGCCGGCCACCTTGGTTACTCCACAAACTGGGTCAAACGCGGCGCCATCGTACTGGCCACCCTGGGCGTGGGCGCGGCCGTTGCGGTGACCGGGCTGATCGGGTTCGTAGGGCTCGTCATCCCCCACCTTTTGCGCCAGCTCTTCGGGGCCGGCCACCGGCTCCTGTTACCCGCCTGCGCGCTGGGCGGCAGCGCCCTGCTCGTTCTGGCCGACTGCCTGGCCCGGGTGGTCGTGGCCCCTGCGGAACTGCCCATTGGGCTGGTCATGTCACTGCTTGGCGGGCCGTTTTTCCTGTTTCTACTGATGCGTAACCGGTTTGCCTGATGATGCCGAACGACCCAACGCCCCTGTTCCAACACACCGCGGTACTGGAAGCCAACGCCATCTCCGTCCACCTTGGCGGCCAACCCATCATCCAGGACCTCTCGCTGACATTGAAGCCGGGCGAGGTGGTGACGCTTCTCGGACCCAATGGCGCCGGCAAATCCACCCTGATCCGGGCACTGGCCGGCGAGATTGAACTGGATGCCGACCGGGTTCGCTTTGGCGAACACGCCCTGTCGGAATGGCGCCAGTCGGACCTCGCGCGCCACCGCGCCGTCATGCCCCAGAGCGTTGAGCTGCAGTTCCCCATGACGGCGCGGGAAGTCATCGCCCTCGGCCGCCCGCGCGAAAGTACTGCCCAGCGGCGCCGGGTGATCGACGAACTCCTGAACCGCCTGGACATTGCCCAGCTCGGCGAACGCCTTGTCCCCACCCTTTCGGGCGGCGAGCAGCAACGCGTCCAACTCGCCCGCGTGCTGGCGCAGATCTGGGAGCAACCCGGACCACTACTGCTGTTGCTGGATGAATGCTCCTCGGCGCTGGACCCAGCCCACCAGCAACTGATCTTCCGCGAGCTGCGACGCCTCGCGGACCAGGGCGTTGCCCTGCTGGTGGCGGTGCACGACCTCAACCTGGCCGCCCAGTACGCCGACCGCATGATGCTGCTCCACAACGGCGTGGTCTTTGCCGAAGGCGCACCGGAGGAGGTGCTGAGACCCCCAACCCTGGAAGCGGTCTACGGCCTCCAATGCCGGGTTATTCAACTTCCAGAGGGCTATCCTATGGTCATTCCTGCGCCCACCGCGCTGGGTGAAGACGCAACGCCCGAGCAAGGGCTCACTCAGCATCAAGATCGAGTTGCTTCCTCGGACCGCATTTGACCTCGCCCAGCGCACCCGTCGTTTCAACCTTCACGTTGCAGTCGGTATAGAAGATTGGCGCACTTACTTCGGCTAGAACGTACTCTGCACGAAATGAAAAACTCGCATCTTGCTCCTTAATATCATCAGAAACGACAGAGGTCACATTCTTCTTAAAGGTTATCGGATCTTCTCCTTTGGGAGTAAGGCTGCAGATGTCTTTTTGTGCGTCAACCGATAGACTCCCCTCGCTCAGGGCCAGCGTTTCAAGGCGCAAACAAGGGTAGTCAAAAAATTCGATATAGCGGAATATAACGCCGTTAAGACGTTCAGCTTTCAGCTCAGAGACATCAGCTGGCACCTGGAAATAGGGTTGCGCATAAGTAAGTGAGGCCGCCCCCCCTATAACCAACATCATCCCAGCCCTCTTTAACAATGAAAACATTGTCATACCTCTACCCTGAACCTTCATTTAAATAGGAAACCCGTGCCTGAAAACGATTTTCTGGCACGTTTGACCAATTACCCCTTTTCTCCAATTCTATTTTAAATTTACTAAAATCATTATTTGAAACGTGCTTCTGTAGAAATTTCATGGTATCCGGCCTATAATCGCCACGATACGTCAAATCCACAAGAACATTCTTTATTTTTGGGTTGAGACTCCCCCACTCAGTTTTCTTATATTTTTTTGCATACCTGTTCGTCAAAGAAAGTCGCTTGGCCCTTTCAACATACTCACCGTAAACCTGCTCAAACAACTGAAGCTGCCCCTTCGGGCTTATCTCAAAATCCAGAAGATCCTGATCAATGATAACCTGTCTCGCCTTCCCGCCACTTTTACCCGCACCGTGACTGATCCGCTTGGCTTTATCTCCATTGACACCAACTTTCGTCAAAGCCGAGACAATAGCCGCTTTCTCCCGGTATTTCATATCGTAACCGCGCCCCAATGTCAGGCCAGACCACTGACTTGGGACGTGCAGGATACGGCTGTGGAAGGGGCCGCCTTCATTGCCTTCCGCTTTCCAGGTTATAACGCCGTTTTCGGGTGGGGTGATCGACTTTGTGGTGCGGGTGGATTTCAGAACCCTGTTTAATTCACGCCAGGTGCCAGCACCGACGTCAACACGACCGTCGGGCTTGTCCATACCCAGTTGATCTTTCTGAAACCCCTCTATTGCGGTAATGACATCCGAGTCGGCCTTTTTCTTGATTTCAACGGTGTCCTTTCCCTTTTTGCGGGCATAGACATTGAGGAGGGCGCATATCAGCTTGCAGTCATTCGCGCGGTTGTCTCCACCCTGACCCACAGTGGCCTGAATCCTGAAATCTGCCATTCCCTTGCTCCTTGCTTCTCTATTCCCTGTTTCCATGGCTTTTGCCAGAACCTGGATAAAGCTTACAACTTCCCCGTCAATGGTGACAAGCCAGCCCAATTAAGCCCGGTTTATCTTTACCCCCCTTGCCACTGGTTCAAATCCATGAGAAACCTGTGCTAAAGATGGTGTTCAAGAGGCGCATAAGCAGCCCCATAAGGACGTCCAGTGAGCCAGATCGAACGCATCTACCGCATCCATGACATGCTGCGCTCGGCGCGTTCGCCGGTGCCGATGCAGCGGTTCATGGAATCCCTGGAGGCCTCGCGCAACACCATCACGCGCGACTTCCAGTTCATGCGCGACATCCTCCGCGCGCCCATCACCTACAACCGCGAGCACAACGGCCACGAATACGACCCCGAGGAACCGGTTTTCGAGCTCCCCGGCTTCTGGATGAACGCCAGCGAGCTCCACGCCCTGCTGGCCAGCGAGCAACTGCTGGAAGCCGTCCAGCCCGGGCTGATGACGCCGCACCTGGCCCCGCTCAAGAACCGCATCCGGGAGCTTCTGGGCGACGACGGCGACACGGCCCAGCGCCTGAGCGAACGCATCCGGATCCAGCCCATCCTGGCCCGCCATGCCCCGGAGTCCATCTTCCGCAATGTGGCCGAGGCGACCCTTCGTGGCCTCCAGCTCCATGTTCGCTACACCAGCCGCAGCCGGGAGCAGACGCAGGAACGAACCATCAGCCCGCAGCGGCTGCTGCACTACCGCTCCAACTGGTACCTGCTGGGCTGGTGCCATGAAACCGGGGCGCTGCGCCTGTTCTCGCTGGACCGGATCAACGCCACTTGCGTCACCAGCAGCAACGCCCATGAATGCCCGCCCGAAACCCTGGACGCCGAATTTGGCACCAGTTTCGGCATCTTCACCGGCGAAGCGCGCCAAACGGCCCATCTTTGCTTCTCACCACGGGCGGCGCGCTGGAGCGCCGAGGAACTGTGGCACCCGGACCAGCAGAGCCAATGGACCGCCGATGGCTTTTTCCACCTCTACGTACCCTACGCGGACCCAACGGAGTTGGTTATGGAAGTTCTCCGTTATGGGCCCGACGTGGAAGTGATTGGTCCCGAGGCATTGAGGCGGGATGTTGCGGACCAGGTCTCACGCATGCACGGCTTGTACTGGTGATTCCACCAGTGATGCGTTATGTGGGGCAGGCCCGCTGTTAGCCTACCTACTACAATACTCAAATCATCAGGAAACACGGGCAGACACCATGGATGACCTTTCACCAAGTGACCTGAAAACAATCCTGATCAGCAAGCGGGCCAACATCTACTTCCTGGAGCACTGCCGTGTATTGGTGAAAGGAGGCCGTGTTGCCTTTGTGACCGATGAGGCCAAGCGATCTCTCTACTGGAACATCCCAATCGCAAATACCTCGTCCGTTCTGCTGGGAACCGGAACATCCATAACACAGGCTGCGGTCAGGGAGCTTGCCAAGGCTGGCGTCATGCTCGGCTTCTGTGGCGGCGGCGGGACACCGCTTTTCAGTGCGAACGAAGTCGAGTTCGATGTTTCCTGGTTCTCGCCCCAATCCGAATACCGCCCCACCGAGTACCTTCAGAGCTGGGTTGCCTTCTGGTTTGACGACGAACAGAGGCTCAACGCCGCCCGATTGTTCCAACAAGCCCGCTTGCAGCGCATCCGCGATGTATGGCTCAACAATCGGCTCCTCGCTGACAACAACTTCCGGATTGAAGCGCAACAGCTCGAACCGCTGCTGCAGGAATCCGAAAACGCCATAAAGCAGGCGCCGGATAATACAGCCCTTCTTACCGAAGAAGCGCGACTCACCAAGAAGCTGTTCAGCCTTGCAGCTGCATCAGTGAACTACGGTGATTTCTCCAGGGCCAAGCGCGGAACCGGTACCGATCCCGCCAACCGGTTCCTCGACCATGGCAATTACCTCGCCTATGGACTCGGAGCCACGGCGGCCTGGGTCCTCGGATTGCCACACGGGCTGTCCGTACTGCATGGCAAGACGCGGCGCGGCGGACTGGTGTTCGATATTGCCGACCTGATCAAGGACGCCACGATACTGCCCCAGGCGTTCATCTCAGCGGTCCGGGGCGATGAGGAACAGGACTTCAGGCAATCCTGTATTGAGCTCTTATCCCGTAACGAAGCTCTCGATTTCATGATCGACACCGTTAAAACCGTCCCGGCAACACTCAAAGCAGGTACCAGCTCATGAACATACTGCTGGTATCCCAGTGCAGCGGCCGTGCGCTCACCGAAACCCGCCGGATCCTCGATCAGTTCGCTGAGCGCAAGGGTGAACGCACCTGGCAGACACCGATCACCCAGGAAGGCCTGAACACCCTGCGCAAACTGCTCAGACAAAAAGCCCGAAAGAACACAGCCGTGGCCTGCCACTGGATCCGAGGCAAAGACCACAGTGAGCTCCTATGGATTGTGGGCAATGCCCGCCAATTCAGCGCGACAGGTACTGTGCCCACCAATACCACCACCCACGACATTCGTCGTTCCATGGATGAGAACGACTGGCATACCGGCGAGGACATCAAACTGCTGGCTGCCATGGCCGCGCTCATGCATGACCTCGGTAAAGTCTGTGCCGCCTTCCAGAACCGGCTCCGAGGCGGTGCCGATGCCCAGCAGAAGAACCTGATCCGCCATGAATGGATATCTCTGAGGCTCTTCCAAGCATTTGTGGGAAGCGACGATGACGCAGCCTGGCTTGAACGACTTGCCTCAACCAACTCGGTCTCCGACAAGGCGTTTATGGACAGCCTTCAGCAGGATGGCCTTACGGAACAGACAGACTACCCGCTCGCCAACCTTCCACCACTAGCGGCCGCCATTGGATGGCTGATCCTGTCCCATCACCGCCTGCCCGCGATGCCCACTGATAAGTCAAGATGGGGGGCCAAACCAGACAGCCTGCGTGCCGGCCAACTGCGTAACATTCCGGGAATCATTGACGCTGAGTGGAATGAGCGGACCCAGTCCACGTCACCGAGCGACCTAAAACCCTATTGGGCGTTTGAACATCCAACCCCTGTTACCACCGAGAAATGGCAGAACCAGGCAGCGAAAGTAGCCCGTCGGCTTCAGGCTCGACGCCACCCCTCCGGAGGCTACCTTGATAACGCCTATCTGATGCATCTGACCAGATTGTCGCTGATGCTGGCGGACCACCACTACTCTAGCCTTACTGAAAAACAGTACCGGTACGAGGGTGAACCGGATTACCCGGTTTTCGCCAACACCGACAGGAAAACAGGAGCGTTCAATCAACCACTGGACGAGCACATCCTGGGGGTCATGAAGACCTCTATGGAAATTGCCCACAATCTGCCCGGTGTCGAACGCTACCTCCCACGCCTCGGGCGCCATAAAGGGTTCCGGAAGCGCAGCAGCAACAGCCGTTTCCGCTGGCAGGACCACGCCTTTGACCTTGCGGAATCACTCCGCCAGAAGAGCCAGGATCAGGGCTTCTTTGGCATCAACATGGCCTCAACCGGGTGCGGAAAAACCCTGGCCAACGGGCGCATTCTTTACGCTCTGGCGGATCCCAATCGCGGTGCCCGCTTTTCCATTGCCCTGGGGTTACGCACGCTGACGCTGCAGACCGGCCAGGCGTACCGGCAACGCCTGGGCCTGGGTGAAGACGAGCTCGCCATCAGGGTCGGCGGCGCCGCCAACCGGGTGCTTCACGACTATTATGAGGAGCAGGCAGAGAAGGCTGGGTCCGCTTCCTCACAAGGATTGATGAGTGAAGATTCGCATGTCTACTTTGAAGGCAACATTGATGACCATCCCCTTTTGAACCGGGTTGCCGATGATCCGCATACGCGCTCCCTGCTTTCAGCCCCCATCCTGAGCTGCACGGTCGACCACCTCATGCCAGCCACCGAAAGCCTCAAGAGCGGCCACCAGATTGCTCCCATGCTGCGCCTGCTGAGTAGCGACCTGGTACTCGACGAAATCGACGATTTTGCCCTGAACGACCTCCATGCGCTGACCCGGCTAACATTCTGGGCCGGCCTTCTTGGCACCCGGCTCATACTCTCGTCAGCAACCATAACCCCGGACCTGGCAATGGGCCTTTTCGATGCGTACCGCGCCGGGCGCGCGGAGTACCAGAAGAACCGGGGCGAGTCCAGCCGCCCCGCTAACGTCTGCTGTGCCTGGTTCGATGAACATCAGCGCACTCATCACAATTGCGACTCCAAACAAGCGTTCGGGGAAGCGCATGCCGAGTTCGCCCACCAGCGAACCCGGAAACTCAGCCAGCATGCTGTAAGGCGTCGTGGCGCCCTCATCAACAACCTGCCCGAAGGCGTGCACAAAACGGAAATCCCCAGCAGCCTGGCCAAGCAATTCCTGGAACACAGCCAAACCCTGCACGGCCGGCATCATACGGAGGACCCCAAGACGGGCAAACGTGTCAGTTTCGGCCTCATCCGCATGGCCAACATTGATCCGCTGATCCAGGTCGCCGAGGCCATGTACGCTCTGGAAGGCGTCACCGGTACGCGCATCCACCTGTGCGTCTACCATTCGCAGTTCCCACTGCTGGTGCGTTCCGCGATCGAGCATCATCTTGATCGTGCGCTTAGCCGTTCGGATGAAAAGGCTGTTTTCGAGCTACCAGAAATCCGGGGCCAGCTGGATAGCCACCCGGAACCGGACCAGCTCTTTATCGTGCTGGGCTCGCCGGTGACCGAGGTGGGGCGGGATCACGACTATGACTGGGCCATCGTGGAACCCTCTTCCATGCGCTCCATCATCCAGCTTGCCGGCCGTGTTGTGCGCCATCGCACCATCACGCCGGAACAGCCCAACGTTTTCCTTCTGGACAAAAACCTCGCAGCATTGAAGCGGCCCGCGGAGCCTGCGTTCATGCGGCCCGGATTCGAGGGATACGGCCAATGGCAACTCCGCAGCCACTCACTCAGCGACGTGCTGACCCCAGACGAATACGAGGTGATCGACTCGCGACCGCGCCTTCTAAGACGGCCGAAACTGGACCCCCAAGGCAATCTTTGTGACCTGGAACACGCCCGTTTGGAAGAGCTGCTCGTGGCACCGGAAATGCCAGACGGCCAATCTTCGCAAGACACTGACAGCGGCCAGGCGCTGTCACCACGCCAAAAGGCGAAGCGCCGCAGCGAACCGGTTCTGGGCGCTTACAGCTTCCACTATCTGCCTTACGCCCACCTGACCGGCGTCCTTCAGCAGTGGAAGCCATTCCGTGAAAGAACGGCTCAAGAGTCCGAGCTCGTCCTTTTGCCTGACGAGACGGAAGAGGATTTCGTGTTGCACGAAATAGCGAACGGCGAGAAGCGAGGGGAGACCATCTACCGCCAGGTGGAAAAAAGTAAGCTCCATCGAATCACGCTTAATTCTCCCCAGGAGACTGCCATAGGGCCCTGGGTTGAAACGGATTATATGACACTATTAAACCAACTTGCTGACAACATGGAGATGGACTTAATGGAATGCGCCGCGAAGTTTGGAAAGCTGAGCCTTCGGAACAATGATCAAGGTTGGCGCTTCAACCCACTGATTGGCTTTTCAAACCAGGATTAAGCCGGACACTACGAGGCGATTATGGAAAACACTGTATCGGAAGAGGCGTCTCAACTGAGGGAGCTCATAAACTCTTTCATCAACGCGCGCCTGGAAACCAAACTCAAAACCCAGAGCGACCCCGACAAACGGAACGCCCTGGCGCAGCAACACCAATTCAGCACCTGGCTCGAACAGGCGGCAAAACGCGTCAATCAGCTCCAGGTCGTCACCCATTCCCTCAAGCCCATCCACCCCGACGCCAAAGGGACCAATCTGTACGCCCCCCCAGAGCAGCTTCCAGATCATCCCTTTGTGGGAAGCCACCTCCTGAAAACGAACTTCAGCCCTGATGTGGTGGGCAACGCCGCCCAATTGGACGTTTATAAGTTTCTCCGTATTGAGCTCAATGGTGAGTCATTGCTTGAACGCGCCCTGCGCCAAGACCCGGAACTGATCGCCGCGCTGAGTGAGGATCGGGAGCTAGCCCTGGAATGGGTCAGTGCCTTTGCCGGCATCACGGAGCCCGCAGGCACCTACGCTTCCCACACCAGAGCCAAACAGTTCTACTGGCTGACGGGAGATGACCCGAGCGACGACTCCCAGTTCCATTTGCTGGCCCCGCTTTACGCCACCTCCTTGGCCCATGATGTGTACCGGACCATCAACGAGGACCGTTTCGGGGAAAGCGCCAAAGCAGCTCGCCAAGCCCGCCGGAACGGAGCGTATTCCGATACCGAGGTCCGCTTTTACCCCGATCTCGCCATCCAGAAATTCGGCGGTTCCAAACCGCAGAATATCTCCCAGCTCAACAGCGAACGTGGAGGCGTCAACTACCTGCTGAGATCGCTTCCGCCAACATGGCATTCCCCGGATGCTCGCCTCCCCCTGCGGGTCGCCTCCGCATTCAAGATTTTCGGGAAACGAACCACGACCCGAGAGCTTGTGAGGGACCTCAGGGCGTTTCTCAAGTCGGACCCTAAACCCACCGCCGCTACCCGGGAACACCGGGACGAATTCATCCATGCATTGATCGATGAGCTGATCCTCTTCACCAGCGAACTCCACTCGGCGGAGCCTGGCTGGAGCCGCCATGAGGAGTGCGACCTCCCTGAGGCGGAAGCCCACTGGCTCGATCCGGACCGCACACGGGTCGACGAGGCATTTGCCGACAACCACGCGACCATCGACTGGCCACTCCACATTCGCCAGACATTCGCCGCCTGGCTCAACGGCAGCCTTGAAGCCGCCCTTCCCGTTTCGGATACCGAGTACGACCACTGGTCCAAGCAACTGAAGGAAAGACTGGACGAACTGCAGGAGGTGCTTCCCCATGTCTGACGCGCAAGCCCTACTGGTGCTGCCCCGCATCAGGGTGCAGAACGCCAATGCCATTTCCGGGCCCATGACCTGGGGCTTCCCTGCCATGACGGCATTCGTGGGCCTCATGCATGCCCTGGAAAGACAGATCCAGGCCGCCGGCATGGACCTCTACTTTAATGGTGTGGGCGTGGTCTGCCACCGCCATGAGGCCCAGGCCTCGCAGTCCGGTTACGTCAATGCCCTTCACCTGACCCGCAACCCGGTCAACCATAAGGGTGAGACAGCCGCTATTGTTGAAGAAGGCCGCATCCACCTGGACATCAGTCTTGTGTTTTCGGTTTTCGGGGCGCTTTGTGACGCCCCCGATGCGGAGAAGGACTCAACGGCCCAGGCCGTTCGTGAGATGCTCGGCGATATGCGGGTAGCCGGCGGAACCGTGCTACCCGATGCCCCCACAACCAACGCGCCCGGCCGACGCACCCACTCCTCTCTAGTGGCGCTGAGCGACGATACAAACGAGGCGCAGAGCCAATTCCGCCAACTGACCTACAAGCTGCTGCCAGGGTTCTCCCTCGTGCTGCGCAACGATCTTCTGCACGAGCACTGGCACGAACGCCGCCAGCATGATCCGGAAACCTCGCTTCTGGATGCCTGGCTGGACCTCTCCCGGCTGAACATCCAGGCCACGAACTCCGATAGTGCTGGCGCAGGCGAGGAAACCCAGAACGACACCGAATGGCAGGTACGGCGCCCGTCCCGCCCTGGCTGGTTTGTTCCCATACCGGTCGGATTCGGGGCACTGACGGAAACTCTTGGAGAGGGACAGGTCAACAACTGCCGGGACGCCTCCGTCCCATTCCGGTTTGTTGAAAGCCTGTTCTCAATCGGGCAATGGGTGAGTCCCCATCGATTGAGAACGCCAGCGGACATGCTCTGGTATCCCGAGACAGACCCCGAAACAGGTCTTTACCAACTTCAGAACGACTTTGCAGAAACCCAAAACACCAGCTCAACCCCATCACAGGAGCTTTAATAATGGCTAAAAACGACGCACTCAAAACCGCTTCCGTCCTCGCGTTTGAACGCAAGCTGGACCCCTCCGATGGCCTCATGTTCAGCACCACCTGGGACGACCGGGCCCATTCAGAGCACTGGAAACCCGTGTCAATCCGGGAGAAATCCGTCCGCGGCACCATTTCCAATCGGCTTAAAGCCAAGCAACAGGATGCCGCCAAGATCGATGCCGACATCGAGAACCCCAACCTGCAAACCGTGGATGTAGCCGCCCTTCCCAACACAGACGATACGCTGGTGGTGCGTTTTACACTGAGGGTGCTCGGCGGCACGGGCACTCCCTCCGCTTGCAACAACGCCCCTTATGAAGACCGCCTCCGCGAGGTTGTGAACGAATACCGCGATAAGCATGGTTTTGAGGCACTCGCCTTCCGTTATGCGACCAACCTGGCCAATGGCCGCTTTCTGTGGCGCAATCGCATGGGTGCGGAAGAGGTCCAGGTTGACGTCAGTCGGCTCCAGAAAGGAGAGCGAAGCCAGCAATGGCGCTTTGATGCCTTCAATGTCCCCATGCGGAACTTTAACGTTGAAGACACGGAAAAACAGCAGGTTGCCGAACTGGCCTCGCACATCCAGGCGGCCCTGGAAGATCGGGAGCACTTGCTTCTGGAAATCAGTGCAGCCGTCCGCATTGGGGATGGCCAGGAAGTTTTCCCCTCCCAGGAACTCATCCTGAACCAGGGCAACCGCACCAAAAGCAAAACCCTATACAGCGTTGATGGCATTGCCGGCATCCACTCCCAGAAACTTGGCAACGCCATCAGGACCATCGACACCTGGTACCCCACGGACAACGGCGACGACGTCGGCCCTATCGCTGTTGAGCCCTACGGCTCCGTAACCACCAAGGGAGCCGCCTACCGCCAGCCAAAACAGAAAGCAGACTTCTACTCACTGCTGGACAACTGGATCCTCAAGGACAAGAAACCGGCTGACGCGGGCAACCAGCACTTCGTGATGGCAACGCTGATCCGGGGTGGGGTATTCGGCGAAGGAGGCGAGTAATGTCGCACTACATTGAGCTTGAGGTGCTTCCCGATCCGGAGTTCACGCCGCCGGTTCTGATGAGTGCGCTTTTCAGCAAACTGCACCGGCAACTGGCCAATGAGCAGTGGACCGACGTGGGTGTCAGCTTCCCTGGCTATTCCACAGCTCCCCGTTCGCTGGGGAGCGTGCTCAGGGTGCACTCAACGCCACAGCGACTGGAGAGCCTGATGGCCACTGACTGGCTCCGGGGCCTCTCCGAACAGACGGCAAGCAGTGGTATTAATCCCGTTCCGGCTGACGCCGAGCACCGTATTTTCAAGCGCCGCCAGTTCAAGACCAACGTGGAACGACTGCGGCGACGGCGTATGAAACGCCACGATGAAACCTATGAACAGGCGGCTGATGCAATACCTGCAAAGGTGGAACAAACCCCGTCATTGCCATTTCTTGTACTGCGAAGCCAGAGCACCCGCCAGCGTTTCCATTGTTTTATCGAGCAGAGTGCTCCCAAAAACGAGCCGGTGCCTGGCACCTTTAACGCTTATGGCCTGAGTGACCATGCAACGGTACCCTGTTTTTGAACCCTTTTTGAGAAGCTTCAAAAACAAACTTTAAAATCAACCACCTACACAAAGGCCTCCAAAAAGGGTTTTGGAGGCCTTTTGGGCTCTTGCTCTTTAACAATCAGAGACTTATGCTTTTTCGGTTCTAGTTCGCTGCCGCGTAGGCAGCTCAGAAATGGCGATCCCACTCTTCGATTTGGTCGTCCAGGTTCGCTGCCGCGTAGGCAGCTCAGAAAGTTTCTATATACGCAGAACTGACGCGAGTGAATGTTCGCTGCCGCGTAGGCAGCTCAGAAAAGCTGTATCGCCGCCCCGTTGATGCTGTTGATGTTCGCTGCCGCGTAGGCAGCTCAGAAAAGTGATATTGCCCGCGCTGGCGCGAAACATATTGTTCGCTGCCGCGTAGGCAGCTCAGAAATCCTGATGTGTCATAAACAACTACAACCTGAGTGTTCGCTGCCGCGTAGGCAGCTCAGAAATATTAGTTTTGGCAAGATCACGGATGACTATGGTTCGCTGCCGCGTAGGCAGCTCAGAAATTAAGGCGACCGAGCATCCAGTCGGCGTCCACGTTCGCTGCCGCGTAGGCAGCTCAGAAAGCATAGGCGTCTTTTCCGGCCATGGTCCTATGTGTTCGCTGCCGCGTAGGCAGCTCAGAAAATAACGCCCCGCGAGCTTGTCCGGTACCGCAAGTTCGCTGCCGCGTAGGCAGCTCAGAAATGCCCCCCGGTGGCTGGCGTTTGTCGGATCGTGTTCGCTGCCGCGTAGGCAGCTCAGAAAGCTGGTCATGCCCTTGATAAAACAGAACGGGCGTTCGCTGCCGCGTAGGCAGCTCAGAAAAATTCGCCCGCCATGCGAGCGTGTACCCATTGCGTTCGCTGCCGCGTAGGCAGCTCAGAAACCGCTCCGGGGAGGCTTCCGCCTTTTCCCCGGGTTCGCTGCCGCGTAGGCAGCTCAGAAATCGTGCCCAGTAGTTGATTCCCGGAAACTGAGGTTCGCTGCCGCGTAGGCAGCTCAGAAAGCTGACCTGCCAGACAGGTAGCCGCCGTTAGCGTTCGCTGCCGCGTAGGCAGCTCAGAAATGCCGCGGTACCAAACACTAGGTTTTCGCCGCGTTCGCTGCCGCGTAGGCAGCTCAGAAACGGCTGCGCGGGAGTTTAAGCCTACAAACCGCGTTCGCTGCCGCGTAGGCAGCTCAGAAAAGTCGTATTCCGGGTGGACGTGCAGGCCGGTTTGTTCGCTGCCGCGTAGGCAGCTCAGAAAATCCGCAAGCACGCAGCCAAGGTCCGTCAAATCGTTCGCTGCCGCGTAGGCAGCTCAGAAAGAAAATAGATCAGCAGCTGCAACTTCGCCGAAGTTCGCTGCCGCGTAGGCAGCTCAGAAAATGCAGCCAGCTTAAAAACTCAATGAGCCAGCGTTCGCTGCCGCGTAGGCAGCTCAGAAAAACTCCGAGACTGGGCACAAGACGCCGACGATGTTCGCTGCCGCGTAGGCAGCTCAGAAAAGGCATCGAATTCCGTGAAGCCCTCATCATCCGTTCGCTGCCGCGTAGGCAGCTCAGAAAACGGGTGGCTTACCCGCCACGCCACAGCCTCCTCGTTCGCTGCCGCGTAGGCAGCTCAGAAACCAGAGCTTACGTAAGCTGCAACCGTCTGCCAGGTTCGCTGCCGCGTAGGCAGCTCAGAAAAAGGTCGGGACATCCACGAGATTATGAAGGATGTTCGCTGCCGCGTAGGCAGCTCAGAAATACTGGCCGGGCGACGTGGCCATGTCGGGGAAGTTCGCTGCCGCGTAGGCAGCTCAGAAACTGTACGTAATCATGTACGCCATCTTTTCGCCGTTCGCTGCCGCGTAGGCAGCTCAGAAATGGCGAGCGGCGGCAACAGTCATACTGTCCCAGTTCGCTGCCGCGTAGGCAGCTCAGAAAGAACAGGAAGAACAGGTTCAGGGTCTGGCTCAGTTCGCTGCCGCGTAGGCAGCTCAGAAAGCAGGAACGCGGGCGGCATTACAAAGGAAGTTGTTCGCTGCCGCGTAGGCAGCTCAGAAAGAACAGTTCGCCTAAAGTTTCAAATATCAGCGGTTCGCTGCCGCGTAGGCAGCTCAGAAACTACCGGGCCTCAAAAAAGACCACGTTTCCCTGTTCGCTGCCGCGTAGGCAGCTCAGAAATGATTGGTTGCCGTTTTTACGTCCCCTCTTTCGTTCGCTGCCGCGTAGGCAGCTCAGAAAACAACGCCCTGTCAGGCTACGCCCAAGGTCGGGTTCGCTGCCGCGTAGGCAGCTCAGAAAGCGAGAGAGCCGCCGGATAATGCCGTCTTCGATGTTCGCTGCCGCGTAGGCAGCTCAGAAATGGAGGCAGTCGACAAACCATTGTCTAAGCGAGTTCGCTGCCGCGTAGGCAGCTCAGAAAAGTCATGCCGGCCTCGCTATTAAACCGTTCCTTGTTCGCTGCCGCGTAGGCAGCTCAGAAATCAAGCGGCTTACTGCGCTCATTGTCGATGACCGTTCGCTGCCGCGTAGGCAGCTCAGAAAAGAGTGGCAGCGACGGGATTGACGTTGGTGATTGTTCGCTGCCGCGTAGGCAGCTCAGAAATCCCCGCTCTGGCGCTGCCTTTCCGCATAAGACGTTCGCTGCCGCGTAGGCAGCTCAGAAATGGTAACCCCTCATGAAATATGATCATTACCACGTTCGCTGCCGCGTAGGCAGCTCAGAAAATACATCCCAGTAGCGCTTTCCGAGCTTGCCCGTTCGCTGCCGCGTAGGCAGCTCAGAAAAGTCGCTACACGAGCACCAGGGCGCGACGGTCGTTCGCTGCCGCGTAGGCAGCTCAGAAATATACGACTGGTTGTCTTAACCGGAAGGAGTGGTTCGCTGCCGCGTAGGCAGCTCAGAAAACACCTACCAGACGGTTGAAACGTACGTTAAGGTTCGCTGCCGCGTAGGCAGCTCAGAAATATCATCCCCAGATGGCTCAACATGGGCAGCAGTTCGCTGCCGCGTAGGCAGCTCAGAAAGACTGTGGTGTATACGTTTTGACTCATGCTTCGGTTCGCTGCCGCGTAGGCAGCTCAGAAAGAACATTTCCATCATTCTGTCCGCCATTATTTGTTCGCTGCCGCGTAGGCAGCTCAGAAACTTCAGACCCTGATAGAACCCCATCAGGCGGGCGTTCGCTGCCGCGTAGGCAGCTCAGAAATGGACCGAGTACGTTATATCAAGATCACCGAGGTTCGCTGCCGCGTAGGCAGCTCAGAAACAGAGAAGATGGCCGGACCCCTCGCAGTTCTTAGTTCGCTGCCGCGTAGGCAGCTCAGAAATGTAGCACAGCAGCGGTAGCGTAATCCCATAGGTTCGCTGCCGCGTAGGCAGCTCAGAAAAAAGAGCAGGCAAAAAACTGGGATGACGACGAGTTCGCTGCCGCGTAGGCAGCTCAGAAACTTGCGTAGCCAGCCTTTAGCTTGACAAGCCGGTTCGCTGCCGCGTAGGCAGCTCAGAAAATCACTGATTCATCATCCTGAATCGTCATATCGTTCGCTGCCGCGTAGGCAGCTCAGAAAATTCCGAGCCTTCCCGAAAAGCGTCGTAAAGTTGTTCGCTGCCGCGTAGGCAGCTCAGAAAAGAGAGACCTTGTCCTCGCCCCAAAGGTTGGCCGTTCGCTGCCGCGTAGGCAGCTCAGAAATCCAGGTCTGCATACTTGCGGGCATCCTGGACGTTCGCTGCCGCGTAGGCAGCTCAGAAACACAATGTCCAGCCGGGAAATCGCGGAGCTGACCGTTCGCTGCCGCGTAGGCAGCTCAGAAAATCCACGCTGTACGCAGGCTGGAAGCTGTCGCGTTCGCTGCCGCGTAGGCAGCTCAGAAAACAAGCACATCACCCGCAACTTCTTCCGAGCCGTTCGCTGCCGCGTAGGCAGCTCAGAAAACTACCGCAGGGGTAACGACCGCCACGGATGGGTTCGCTGCCGCGTAGGCAGCTCAGAAAATTTCCTGCAGGCCGTAGATATCGTGGATGCCCGTTCGCTGCTGTCAATGGCCATCTATTTTGACCCACCTTTGGCCAATAAAATTGCCCCACCCTTCATAGTCTAGGTCTTGGTTTTCTGCTTCAGCCGATAGCTTTCTCCTCCCAGCATAAAGATGTGTGAATGGTGGATGACCCGGTCGATGACCGGTACCGCCACGTTGTCGTCGTGGAAGAACTCGCCCCAGCTGGTGAAGTCCTTGTTGGTGGTCAGGATGATCGAGCGGTACTCGTACAGGCTGTTGATCAGCTGGAACAGGTTGTACCTTGCCTGGCGGGTCATCGGCAGATAGCCCAGCTCATCGATGATCAACAGGTCGTACTTGGCCAGCTGGCTGACCCGCTTTTTGAGCTCGCCCTTCATCTCGGCCAGCTCCAGCTCTTCGACCAGATCCAGGGCGTTGCGGAACAGGACCCGGTAGCCGGCCTCCACGGCCTTGTGGCCGATGCCGATGGCCAGGTGGGTCTTGCCCACGCCGGGCGGGCCGATGAACACCAGGTTGTTGCGCTCATCGATGAACTGGAAGTCCAGCAGGGCGTTGACCTGGCGCTTGGTGATGGTGGTCTGGTAGCGGTAATCGAACCCCTCCAGGTGCTTGTCAGCGGGGAAGGCCGCCATTTTGCGATTGCGCCGGATCCGCTTGTCCTGTCGCTGGATCAGCTCGTGTTCGGCAAGCCGGTCGGCGAAGCTCAGATACGACATCTCGTTGGCTTCCGCTTGCGCCAACAGGCTTGTCAGTTCGTCCGCCGCCGCGCTCAGGCGCAGGCTGCGGTAACGGGCCACGGTCTGCTCAAGCTGGCTCATGGGTTACCTCCTGGCCGCTGGAGTGGCCAAGCTGCTGGTAAGCGCTCAGATCCAGTGCCTGACCGGCCCCCGGAACCGGTTCCGGCTCTCGCTGGCGCTGGGTGGCCGCCTCGGCCGCCTCCAGATAGCGTCTCAAACGCGTGGCGGTCATGCCGGGGCGATCGGCCACCGTCATGATCAACTGGGGATCCACGGGGGCGTGGTGGCTGAGCAGCTCCCTGGCCGCCACCAGCTGATCCTTGTAAATCCGGGGCCCAGAGCGTTTGAGCTGCTGGCACAACCGCTGCCCTGTCTCTTGGCCGAGCTGTTCACGAATGTCGGCTTCCAGCTTATCCAGACGTTGCTCATGATCCCGGTAGTGGTGGTTGTTCTTGATGATCCGACCTTTGTCGGCGGACAGGGTGTGACTGGCAATAACCTCGCCCGTATTCAGATCGCTGATGTGGAGCTGGCCGTCGTCGGAGGCCACAACGCCCACCCGCGCCTGTTGCCAGGCCATGGGCACCGAGTACTTATTGGCCTTCCACGCGATCAGGCCCGTCTTGTCGGCGCGGCGGGTCTGGCGGGCCACTGAGTGCACGCAAGCCGGTGCGAGATAGGCCTTCAGGTGCTGGCGTTCGTCGCGCTCAAAGCGCTCCCGGGGCGGCTCCCCGGTGGTGCCGTGGATCCGCACATTGGCCACGCTCTCAAGCCAGTCCTGCACGTGCTCGCGCACATGCGCCTGATCCCGGAAGACTTCCCCGTAGAGACAATCCTGCTTGACGTAGTTCACGCCGGACTCCACCTTGCCCTTGCTCTCCGGGTCATAGCCTTCACAGGCATGGATCCGGTACCCGGCCGCAGTGGCGTACTCGTGGAAGCGCTGGTTGAGGGTGAGCTCGCGGTACTGTTCGTTGATCACCACCAGCTTGGTCTGATCGTAAACGCACTCCTCGGGCAGGCCACCGAAGTAACGCAGGGCCTCATCGTGGAGCTGGATAAAGGTCTGCGTATCCAGCGGGCGAAAGACCAGGCCCACGTACATCAACCGCGAGTAGGACAGCACGAACACCACAAAGTGCAGTGTGCGTTCTTCACCACCGATCAACACCCCGCGCAACTCACCGGGATCCACCTGGCACTGAACCCCCGCCACATCGTCCACGATGGGCTCATAGTAGCGCAGCTGGGCCACAGCCACTTCGTCCTTGAGTGTGTGCACGTAGCGGCGTATGGAGCGATCCGATACCGGCAGCTCCCCAACCTTGGCCCGAAGCTTACGGGCAATCTTGACGGCACTGAGCTTGGGAAACTCGCCCAATAAATAAACGAGATAATCCCGGTAATCATCCAGTCGCTTGGTACGGGCGGGATCGTCCAGTTGGTGACCGATCGCGCTCTCGTCCATGCGCAGGTACTTACGCACGGTGTTGCGGGATACGCCCAGCTCCTGGCTGATGGCGCGGATCGACAGGCCCTGGCCGTTGTCGTGCAATGCCTTGATCTTGTGTATCACAACCCACTCCTTCACTGACATGCCCTCGGCCATTAACAAAAGCGGAGGACAGTAGCTGGTTCTGTGGCCTGACGGCCACCCGGAGGTGGGTCAAAATTAATGGCCAGTAGTGGGTCATTTTAATTGGCCACTAACAGCGTGGATAGAAACCTTGATTCCCTTGCAGCGGCGGTTATAGCCGCCCAGTCGCGCCCCACGCGGGCGCGTGGATAGAAACCGGTTCTCCTGGGCTGACAAGTTCCAGACCCCAGATTGCGCCACTCGGGCACGCGGCTAACATCCAAATGGGTAGATTACGTTTGGTTGCCAAAGACACAATGCGGGCCGGCACGGAGAACAAAGATGGCCAGCCAATAAACAACGATCGGAAAGAGGCGTTTCATTATGACATCGACCAACTCACACAAGGCGAAACAGGATACCTCCGGAAAGCACCGGCGGTTGACACAATCCGAGATCGAATCACTGCGGCAAGAGATGCGGCACGCTGGCGATTGGGCGAAAAAGGAACTGGCCAAGCGTCGTCAGACCAACGACAAGACCTGAGCCCTGGTCGGAATTGACGCAACGCCACCTCCCAAAGAGTCGCTCAGGAGGATATCCAGCAAACCAGCGGCCAATTGCCCTTTGGCAATGGCCGCTGCGAGTTCACTTAGCGGCGACTTGGATGGTTTACTCCATCGCCCGATCCGAGATGATCTTCATCACGTTGTTGGCCTTACTGTCATAGGGAGGCCAGAACATGGCCGAGTCAAAGAAGTTCGGGTTGTCCTCGATCAGCGGGTTGGAGTCCACCTTGCTGGAGGCGGCGACCATACCCAGTCCTTCAACCACCCGCTCCTGGACCTTCTTGCCAATGAAGTAGTTGGCAAAGATTTCCGCCGCTTCCAGTTTCCGACCGGAGAGCTCTGAACTGAAGTTGATCGTGTCCAGCCAAACTGTATTCCCTTCCTCAAAGGAGACCAGCTCCCAGTTACCGCCTTCGGCATTGTGGGCTGATACGCCGGGGCCGTAGGAGGCAACCAGGAGGAGGTCGTCGCTGAATACCGGCCCATCGGACCAGAAATTGCCAACCTGGTCGTACAGGGCGTTCATCTTGCGCTGCAGGGCTGTGTCCGCCTTGGAGTATTTACCCAGTCCGGCACGGTCCCCTGCCAGCTCGTTGATGTGGAACGGCTCTTTCCCCTGGGCCATCAACGCCAGGGCAATGTTGGGCTGGATCTGGCCCTGAGTGAGCGAGAGTTTACCCTCCCAGCGATCGTTCCAGAGGTCGTTCACCGACTGGGGCAGCTCATCCTTGGAGAGTTTGTCCATGTTGGCCCAGATGCCGTAGGCGCCCCCGCCCCAGGGAATGTAGAGGGGCTCACCATTATCCATGCCCATTGAAATCTGGGTCAGGTCGTCGTTCAGAGCGTCGTAATTGGTAAGTCGTGGGGAATCCGTGTTGATGGGCTGCAACAGCGACTGGATCTTGCCCCCCTGCATCTTGATGTAGTTGAGGGTGAGAAAGCTGATGTCCACGTTGCCGCTGCGCATCACGTTGAACATCTGGGACGGGCCCTCCGCCCACGGCTCAATAACCTGCACCCGGTAGTCATACCCTTTGCGCTCAAGCAGCTTGTTAACGGCTTCAACCTCCTCAGGCAGCACATAGCCTTCCCAGGTGAATACGTTGAGGGTCTTGCCGGTCTGCGCTGTTGCCATCCCGCCCGAAAGGAGCAGGACGCCGAACAGAAGCCCGCTTAGCATTGTTTTCATGTGGTCCTCCACGATCACGGCTTTGACTGAGTAGGAGGCTCTATGGACTGCGCCTCCCCTCTATTTGTATAGCAGAGGCACAGGCTTTCGCCCACAATTTATACAAATCGACCCTATCGCCGGGTTGGGCACAGGGTCGGCCAAAGCGCGGTCGGGGCCTGTCACACGGGGCTGGGGCTCTTACGCCCCAGCGGTCACTGGAAGAAGGTGCCGTCAAACGGCGATGAGGCGCTCGCGTAGGCTTTTTTGGGCATACGGCCGGCGAGGTAGGCGTCACGACCGGCTTCAATGGCCTTGCCCATGGCCCTGGCCATGCGGACCGGCTCCCTGGCCTCGGCGATGGCGGTGTTCATCAGGACGCCATCACAGCCCAGTTCCATGGCCACGCTGGCGTCCGAAGCCGTGCCCACGCCTGCATCCACCAACACCGGAACACTGGCGTTCTCAACAATGGTGCGGATGTTGTAGCGGTTCTGGATGCCCAGCCCGGAGCCAATGGGGGCGCCCAGCGGCATGACCGCCACACACCCCATGCGCTCCAGCCTGAGCGCGATCAGCGGGTCGTCATTGGTGTAGACCATGACCCGGAATCCGTCGTCGATCAGCTGTTCCGCCGCCTTCAGGGTCTCGGTCACGTCCGGGTAAAGGGTCTTCTCATCGCCCAGAACCTCCAGCTTGACCAGGTTGTGGCCGTCCAGCAGCTCGCGCGCCAGCTTGCAGGTGCGCACGGCATCCCTGGCGTTGTAGCACCCGGCGGTATTGGGCAGCAGCGTGTACTGCTCCGGCGAGACGATGTCCAGAAGGCTGGGTTCGTCCGGGTTCTGGCCCAGGTTGGTGCGCCGCACCGCCATGGTCACCATCTCCGCCCCGCTGGTCTCAATGGCCGCACGGGCCTGTTCCCAGCTGGCGTATTTGCCCGTTCCCACCAGCAGGCGGGATTGGTAGGGGGTGCCGTCAATGGTGAGGCGCGCGTCCTGGGGGGTCTCGTTGGTCATCATCTCTCTCGTTTCAGGGGCCTGATTGGTGCCGGCTCAGCCGCCGCCGATCGCATGCACAACCTCCACGCGATCACCAGGGGCCAGTTGATGGGAGCCATACTCGCTGCGGGGCACAATCTCTTCGTTCACTTCCACGGCAATGCGCCGCCCGGTGAGTTCCAGCTGCTCCACCAGTGCCTGGATGCTGGCGCCGTCGCTGACTTCAGTGTTTTCGCCGTTCAGTTCGATCTTCATATCGTTCGCTCGGTGCGCCAGTAGAACTGCAGGAAGGGAGCCGGAGACCACCTTCCATAAAACTGAGGCTTAAAGCAGCCAGCTTCAAGCCCCCAGCCGTACCCCGGCCATCACCAGGCAGACCCAGCCAATCAAAAAGGCCACCCCCCCGATCGGCGTAATCGCCCCCAGAATGCGGGTACCACTCAGAACCAGGGCGTACAGACTGCCACTGAACAGGAGAATGCCCACCAGAAAGGCCCAGGCCGCCGGCACCAGCCAGGACGCATCCGGCCGAATCATGCCGATCAGCGCCACCCCCAGTAACGCCAGCGCATGGAACATCTGGTACTGGACGGCCGTCTCGAACACGCCCATGTAATGGCTCGAGAGCTTGCCTTCAAGCGCATGCGCGCCAAACGCGCCCGCCGCCACGGCCAGACCACCCAGCACAGCGCCTGTTGCCAGCCAGTTTCCCGCCGCCAATCCGGTATCAGTCGCAGGGGTCAACACGGATCATCTCCTGGGTATCAAGGTTCATTGCGGTGAGCTGGCCGTTGTAGACGCAGCCCGTGTCCAGCCCGTGAACGCCGGGCGTCCCCGTGCGGCCTTCCAGGGCCGCCCAGTGCCCGAACATCAGTTCCGCCGAGTCCGGCCGAGGGTACTGGAACCAGGGCGCAAAGCCCTCGGGAGCGGCGCCGGCGCCCTCCTTGGTGGCCAGGTCCAGCGTGCCGTCCCGGGCCACAAAGCGCATGCGGGTGAAATAATTGGTGATCATCCGCCACCGGTCCATGCCTTCAAGGGCGTCGTCCCAGCGTTGCGGCCGGTTCCCGTACATCTCGCGGAAATAACGCGTCGCCTCGCTGCTCTGGAGTACGGCCTCCAGCTCCCGGCTGTAATCCACCGCCTCTTCCGCCGTCCACAGATGCGGAATCCCGGCATGGACCATCAGCAGCCCACGCTCGGAGTCGGGTACCGCAAAGTGCTGCTGCAACAGCCACTCAATCAGACCATGGCGATCAGGCGCTTCCAGGATGGGCTGGAGGGTGTCCTTGGGCCGGGGCGCATGCCCGCCCAATGCAACGGCCAGAAAGTGCATGTCGTGGTTGCCCAGGGTGACCAGAGCATTGTCGCCCAGGTCCCGCACCAGGCGCAGGGATTCCAGGGACTTGGGCCCACGGTTGATGAGATCCCCCACGAACCAGAGCCGGTCCCGGTCCGGGCTGAACCCGAGACGGTCCATGAGCAGTCGCAGGGTGTCGTGGCAGCCGTGAATGTCGCCAATGGCGTACTCGCTCATTCCGTACTCCCGTTGCCTCGCTGTGCGTACAGATCGTTGGCCAGCATCACATAGTCCTTCAGGGTCAGGTTCTGGGGGCGCAGCATCGGTTCAATGCCCAGCCGCTGCCAGTCCTCGTCCCCGAAAAACGGGGCCAGCGCCTTGCGCAGGGTCTTGCGCCGCGCGTTAAAGGCCGTGCGCACAACCCTGGCCAGCAGTTCCGTGTCATGGGCGGGGTTGGGGATGGTCTCGTGGGGAATCAGCCGCACAATGGCGGATTCCACCTTGGGTGCCGGGCTGAAGGCGCCCGCCCCCACCGTGAACAACGGCTGCACCCGGCACCGGTACTGGGTCATGATGGCCAGCCGGCCCCACTGGCTCTCGCCCGGCGCCGCGGCCATGCGCTCCACCACTTCTTTCTGGAGCATGAAGTGCATGTCGCGGACCACATCCCCGTATTCCATCAGGTGGAAGATCAGGGGCGTGGCGATGTTGTACGGCAGGTTGCCCACCGCCCGGATGGGCCCCTTGTCGGCGATGGTCCTGAAATCAAAGCGCAGGGCATCGCCTTCGTGGATGCTGAGTTCCGGGTAACGGAAGAACTGGGCCCGCAGGCCCGGGATCAGGTCCCGGTCCAGCTCAATCATCTGCAGCGAAGGGCAGGCCTCCAGAAGTGGCTGGCTCAACGCCCCCATGCCGGGCCCAATCTCCACCAGGTTGTCTTCCGGCGCCGGGTTGATGGCCCCCACGATGCGGTCGATCACCCCCGCGTCGTGCAGGAAGTTCTGACCAAAACGCTTGCGCGCCTGGTGGCCTGGCGGTCGGCTCATGCGCGCTCCTGCCGTGTCTGTTCCCGCTGGCCCACCATATGGGCCGCGGTGTCGATGGCTTCATGCAGGCTGCCGGCGTCAACCTGCCCGGTGCCGGCCAGATTCAGGGCTGTGCCGTGATCCACGGAGGTGCGGATGATCGGAAGGCCCAGGGTAATGTTCACGGCGCGGCCAAATCCCTTGTGCTTGAGCACGGGCAGGCCCTGGTCGTGGTACATGGCGAGCACTGCATCCGCCTTTTCCAGATTGTAGGGCGTAAACAGGGTGTCTGCCGGCAGCGGGCCCACCAGGTGCATGCCCTCACTGTTCAGCCGTGCCAACAGGGGCTCGATCACATCGATCTCCTCGCAGCCAAGATGGCCGCCTTCGCCGGCATGCGGGTTCAGGCCGGCCACCAGGATCCGGGGCTGGTCGATGCCGAAATGCTTGCGCAGGTCGGCATCAAGGATGTGCAGCACACGGCTCAGGCGATCCCCCTGGATGGCATCGGGCACCGCCCGCAGCGGCAGATGGGTTGTGGCCAGCGCCACGCGCAGCCCTTCCGTGGCCAGCATCATCACCACACCACTGGCACCGGTCTTTTCCTGCAGGAATTCGGTATGGCCGCTGAAGCGGATACCGGCTTCATTGATCACGCCCTTGTGCACCGGCGCGGTGACCATGGCATCCACGATGCTGAGCTGGCAGGCTTCCACCGCCGCTTCAAGCGTGCGCAGCACATAAGCGGCATTATCCGGGTTCAGCTGCCCGGCGCCGGTGGTGGCAACGGAGGCGACGGACCAGACCGGAAGCACCCCGGCTTCGGTGGGAATGGGCTGGTCCGGCTCCCAGGACTCAACCCGCACCGTCAATCCCAGCTCGCGGGCGCGCTCGCGCATCAGCTCGGCGTCCGCAACCACCACCAGTTCGGTTTCCCGCTCGCGCTCAGCCAGGCTGAGGCACAGGTCCGGCCCAATGCCGGCTGGCTCACCCGCCGTGACCGCCAGGCGTGCTGGGCGACTCACGATTGGTCCTCCCCGAGTTTCACGTTCACGTAGGCTTCCTCACGGATCTGGCTCAACCAGTTCTGGAGTTCCAGTTCGTACTGGCGCTGCTGCAATGCCTGGCGTGCCTTGTTACGCCGGGCCTGGTCGCTTTTCTCGGCCTGGCGCTTATCCTCAACCTTCAGGATGTGCCAGCCAAACCGGGAACGGAAGGGGTCACTGGTTTCGCCCACCGGCGTATTCATCATGGTGTCCTCAAACGCCGGTACCATTTCACCAGGACCAACCCATCCCAGCTCACCCCCATCGGAAACGGTGCCGGGGTCGTCGGAGTATTCCTGGGCCAGGGCTGCAAAGTCGGCCCCGTTGCTCAGTTGTGACTGGATGTCGCGGATCAGCGATTCCGCCTCGGAGGCCGAGCGGTTCTGGGTATTGACCAGGATGTGGCTCACCTTGCGCTGGACGACCTTCCCGGAATCCTGGCCCCGGCGGTCCAGGGGCGTGACCACATGGAAACCGCTGCCGCTCTTCAGTACTTGCGAGGGTTCGCCCACATCCAGCTTGGGAATCGTGTCGGCCACCAGCGAGGGCAGTTCCTGGCCGGTGCGCCAGCCCAGCTCACCGCCTTCCAGCGCTTTACGCCCGTCTGACTCGGCAACGGCCAGCTCCCGGAAGTCCGCCCCGTCTTCCAGCCGTTGCTGGATGGATTCGGCCTTGCTGCGGGCAGCCTGGACCTGCTCTTCATCATTGAAGTTGTTCACCTTGATCAGGATGTTACCGAGCAGGTGTTCAATGCCGGATTGATCCTGGGCCTGGGCGGAGCTGAGAAAGTTGTCCACCTCCCGTTCCGTCACGCGCACGCGCCGGCCCACGCGCTGCTGCTGGACCCGGCTGACCAGCATCTCGCGCCGGATCTGCTCCCGTGCCTGCTGGAAACTCATCCCCTCGCTGGCCAGCGCCTGCTCGAACGCGTTCAGGCTGCTGAAGCCGTTGTTGCGGGCAACGTTGCGCATGGCGTCGTTGAGTTCGGAATCCCCAATGCGCATCCCCATCTTGCGGGCCCGCTGGATCTGGATCTCTTCGAGCACGAGCTGATCCAGCACCCGCTGTTGCAGCACGGATTCCGGCGGCAGCCGCGTCCCCTGGGCATTCATGCGTGAACGGATCTGCTGCATCCGCGCCTGGAGTTCGGACTGCAGCACCACGCCCTCGTCCACCACGGCCACGACGCGGTCCAGGGGCTGGCGGTCGGCCCCAGCCGCGAGCATGGGCAGGCAGGCCAGCAGGATCAGGGCCAGCAGGTTGGAAGGACGCTGTCGTTTCAGAGTCATGCTTACCTCAATGTGATTGGGTTCAGGGCCACCGCGCCCGCGCTGGCCGCCGCAGCTGGTCGGGGCTCGGTCGCTCGCGGGTGGCACCACGGCGACCGAAACCCGGAATGGCATCGCGGGCCGTTTCACCGGCACTGCCGCTGCCACCGAGCCCGAGCAGCTTGACCTGGAACAGCAAGCGGGTGTCCAGGCCCTCGTTCCGGGTGCGGTAGCGCTGGGCCACGAACTGCAGGTTCCAGCAGCAGCTGGTGTACTCAACGCCCAGGAGCGTGCCCGCCGTTGCCTCATTGTCCATATCGTAAAGCCAGCGGCCAATCAGGCTCGTCTGTTCACCCAGCGCCAGCACGCCGCTCACATCCGCTTGCTCAAGATCGGTGGCCGCGTCATAGGTATGGCCGGCATTGAGCAGGTTCCGGTAGTCGCGGGTATGGAAGCCGAGCTGGCTGCGCCCTCTCACCGTTTTATGGGCCCGGTTATCCCACTGGCCGGTAATGCGCAGATCCATGGTTTCCAGCGGGCGCAGCTGCAGCTCACCGGCGTAGGGCGATGTCCGGTCCGCATCCGCCCCCATGCCGTTGGGCAGCGCCACCTTCTCATTGTCGAAGCGGTGGATCTGGCCAAAGCTCAGCCGGGCCCGCTCGATGCCTGCCTCCCTATCATACACCCGAGAGGTCAGGGCCGTCGTGAGGCGGTTGTTATCGCCCACCCGGTCGCCACCCACAAAGCGGTCCCGGGCAAAGAGCTGGTTGAAGTGGAAGGAATTGAGCCGGGTATCGAAGTTGGGGATGTCGCTCTGGTCGCGTTGCGGCGAGTAGACGTAATACAGCCGTGGCTCAAGGGTCTGGGTATAGGCGGTCCCGCCGGATTCGAAGAAGCGGTCAAAGTAGAGTCCGGCATCCAGATCCGCGAAGGGTACGCTGCGACTGAAGCGCTCCTCCCGGTCCAGGTCGTCCAGCTGGTACTCGGTATGGTCGAGCATGACGGAGGTGTCCACAAATCCGGACAGACCGCGCAGCTCCCAGCCCACTTCCGGGCGGGCGCGCAACCGGTGGCCGGTCGCCGCTTCCAACCCCTGGAGGCCGTCGTTGTCACGCCAGAAGTAGTTGTATTCCGTTTCCTGGCTGGCATACCAGTTGCCACTGCGGGTACTGAGATCCAGCTGCAGGCGAGGCAGCTGGCTGTAGGGCCGGTCGCCCTCTGGAATGGCCGGGTCAATGGTCTGGAAGCCCCGGAGCGCGGCGGAAAAGTCCAGGCCCGGCTGGCTGTAGCGCAGCTGCCCGTTGCGCCGCAGATGCGTGTCCTGCTGGATATCGAGCGTGCGGTTGAGGTCGGTGGCGTAATCGTCATCGGAGACCACCGCGTAGTCCAGATCCCCGTACCAGCCGCCCCCGAAATCGGCGTTACTGGTCACATCCAGCCCCCAGCGCTCCCCGTCCTCTCCCGGATTGTCCGAGTCAAATTCGGAATCATTGGCGATATAGCCCAGCTGCACATCCGTCTGCCCGAAACGGCTCAGGTACCGTGTTTCCAGCTCCGAAAAGTAGCCTCGCCCCTGGACGAACTGGGGGGTATAGGTCGCGTCGTAATGAGGCGCCAGGTTGAAATAGAAGGGGGCGGCCACGAAGACCCCATTGCCAGTGGTGGACGACCCGAAAGTGGGGTACAGGAAGCCGGTGTGACGGCGGTCATCAATGGGGAAGCGGACCCAGGGCACGTACAGTAAAGGCACGTCCTTTACCCGCAACCGGACATGGCGGGCGGTCCCAAAGCCACTGGCGCGGTCCAGCTCCACCCCGCTTGCCGCGAGCGACCAGTCATCCTGGCCTGGCGGGCAGGTGGTCATGACCGCCTGATGAATGCCCATGGCGGCCTCGCCGGTGCGCTCGATGCGGCCCG
The DNA here is from genome assembly GCA_048013405.1 of Halomonadaceae bacterium KBTZ08. Taxonomy (GTDB): domain Bacteria; phylum Pseudomonadota; class Gammaproteobacteria; order Pseudomonadales; family Oleiphilaceae; genus Halospina. The sequence continues at coordinate 2,640,898 of CP182108.1, read as the reverse complement.
CGCTGCCCCGCATGCGGCTGTCATGGAGCAGGAAGCGCGCAGTATGGAGGGTCAGCTCGCCGCCCTGGTCATCCGTGCGCGCCTGGTTGCCGGTGAGCAGCGCCCCCTGCGCCCGACTGACCACATCACCCTCAAGGTCGAGCTCGCCACTGGCCTGATCATACCGGGCCCGGTCACTGCGCACCCTGAGTTCACCCTGCTGGACCCGGACGTCGCCCTTGAGCTCCAGGGTCTGCTGCATGCGGTAACGGGCGTTGCGGCTGGTAATCTCCAGCGGCCTGGTGCCGCCTTCCGGCGAACCGGCCTCCGAACTGGCGGCTTCAAGGGCGGGGGGACGATAGGCGCCGCCACAGTAGGCGGGCACCTGCTCCTGCAGGGCGGGGGGCAGCTGATCCCAGTCGACCCAATCCATGGCGGCCGCCGAAGGGGGCTGACCGGCCTGGGCGGACGCACAGCCAAACACGATGCTGGCAGCCAGCATCCAGAAACCACCAGTGCGGTTGTTGATCCACCTCTTTATTGCCACTCACCCTCTCCGGAGCGTCCGCCAACATGCGGCTGAAAACAGCCACACAGTCTACATGGGCCACTGCGGCATGTTAACGCTCTCTGGCCAGTTGGCTGAGGGTTAATGCAGAATACAACCCATCTGCAAGGTGCTGCGTGGCGCGGCGCCGTTCAACGGGAGCAACCATGGATCAACGCTACGACGCCATGCTGGCCTGGCTGCGCCAGACCCTGGGAACCGAGCCGGGAGCGCTCGAGCCGGTGGCCGGCGACGCGAGTTTCCGCCGCTATTTCCGCGTGACCACGCCGCAGGGGTCGCGGGTGGTCATGGACGCGCCGCCCGAAAAGGAATCCTGCGAGGCGTTCGTGGCGCTGACCCGCCACTGGCATCAACAGGGCCTGCACGTGCCGGAGCTGCTCGCGGCGGACCCCGACCAGGGGTTGCTGCTGCTGGAGGATCTGGGCGACCGGCTCTACCTGGATGAGCTCACCAGCGAGGCGGCCGCGGACCGCCTTTATGGACAGGCACTGAGAGCCCTGGCGCAGCTTCAGGGCCTGCCCTCGCCGCCTGACTACCCCTTGCCGCCCTATGACCAGCAGCGCCTGCAGAACGAAATGCAGCTGTTCCCGGACTGGCTCCTGGAGCAGAAGCTGGGCATGCGCCTTTCAAGCCAGGAACAGGCGATGCTGGCCACCACCTTTGCCACGCTCACTGAATCCGCCCTTGCCCAGCCGCGGGTCACCGTCCACCGCGATTACCATTCCCGCAACCTGCTGGTTACCGGAGACAATGACCCCGGCATCATCGACTTCCAGGACGCGGTCATCGGCCCCATCACCTACGACGTGGCCTCACTGCTGCGCGACTGCTACGTGAGCTGGCCGCTGGAAAAGGTCTACGCGTGGCTGGAGTATTACCGCATCGAGGCCCGGGAGGAGGGGCTGCACCAGGCGGACGAGGCCACCTTCCGGCAATGGTTCGAGCTCATGGGCATCCAGCGCCACCTCAAGGCCAGCGGCATCTTTGCGCGGCTCGACCAGCGTGACGGCAAGCCCCGTTACCTGGCCGACATCCCGCGCACCCTGGACTACATCATTTCGGCCTCCCGCCGCCAGCCCGCCATGGAGCACTTCGGGGACTGGCTGGCCGAGCGCGTGGCGCCGGCGGTGGAGCGGATGGTCACGACCTCATGAAAGCCATGATCCTGGCCGCCGGGCGGGGCGAACGACTGCGACCGCTGACCCTGGAAACTCCCAAGCCGCTTCTGCCTGTGGGCGGGCGGCCCCTGATCGAGTGGCACATTGAGGCCCTGGTGGCAGCGGGGATCCAGGGGATTGTGATCAACACCGCCTGGCTGGGCGAGCGCATTGAAGCCGCGCTGGGCAATGGGCAGCGCTTGGGCGCCCGTATTGAGTATGCCCGCGAGGGCACACCACTGGAGACCCTGGGCGGGCTCCGCAATGCCTTGCCCATGCTCACGGAAACCGATGACGAGTTCCTGGTGCTCAACGGGGACGTGTGGACGGACTTTCAGCTGGCACCGCTGGTGGCCAGCCGACTGGACGCCAACACCGACGCGCACCTGGTCCTGGTGCCGAACCCGGATCACCACAGCTGCGGCGATTTTGGGCTGACCGAAAGCGGGCGCGTCACCCTGGATAAGGAGGACGCCCTCACCTTTGCCGGCATCAGCCGGCTGCACCGGCGCCTGATTGACAGCGCACCGGTGGAGACGGACCGGCTGGGCCCGGTTCTGAAACAGGCGTGCCAGCAGGAGCGGGTTATCGGCACCCGCCATGATGGGCTCTGGGTGGATGTGGGCAGCCCGGAACGGCTTGAAACAGCGCGCACCCTGGCAGGGAACGGCAAGACCCCATGAACGCGAAACACAGCAGCCAGACCAACGAGGCGCTTCCGGATAACCTCTCGGAGCTGCTCCAGGAATTGACCGCCTGCGGCCACCACGGCGCCCGCCTGCTGGAACGCACCGGCCTGCCGCGCTGGGCACGCGGCACGCTGTTCCGGCTGATGGGCTTTGTGGCCAAGGCGGACGGGCGTGTGACCGAGCTGGACATCCGCTACGGTGAATCGCTGATGCGCGGCCTTGAGGCCGGTCCCCGCCAGCGCCGCCGGCTGATCCGCCGGTTCAACGCCGGCAAAGGCGACGCCCAGCCCACCGTCCCCCTATGGTTCCGCTTGATCGCTCGGCGCTGGCCGGAAACGGCGCTGCGGTTGGGCATGGCGCTGGTCCATCTGTGCTATCAGGGGTCGTCGGATTCGGCCGCCCGCGTGGCGCGCTGCCACGCTGCCATCACCGCCACCGGCCTGCCCGCCACGGCCAGCAACCGGATCCTGCAGAGCTACCGGGGCAAGGTCTGGTCCGATGCCTCCCGGAACGGGACCAGCTCAACCCCGGTGACCGGCCTGGCCCGCGCCTGCGAGGTAGTCGGCGGTAAGCCGTCGGACTCACTGGAGACCCTGCGCCAGGCCTACCGTAAGCAACGCAGCCTGTATCACCCGGACCGGGTACAGCACACGGACATGGACCCGCAACTCGCGCGCACCCGCCTGGAGGAGATCCACAAAGCCTGGGACCTGATCAGCCGGCGTCACCCGGAAGCGCGCTGATCAGTGGAATGCGCCACTCCAGCGCATCCAGCAGGTTCTTCACCGCCAGCCCCAGCTCGGTATCGCCCTCAATCACCAGCTGGCGCTGGAAAAAGAGCCGGTCCGGATCTTCACGGCGCTCCGCCAGCCGCCGAAAGGTTTCCACGGTGCCGCGGATGGTCGCTTCCGCCTCCGCATCCGCCATACGCAGCCGCCCGCCCCAGAAGCCAAGCGTGACGCCAGTGGCCCGGTCATCCAGCTCCAGTCGCAGGAGCCGGCCTTCCAGCTCCTCGAAATCCCCTTCCGCCAGGGCGTCCGCGAACAGGTGATTCAACGCCACCTCCACCAGTCCCTGCTTGAGGGGCCAGGGCAGGCGCGCATCCACCAGCGGCACAATGCCCCGTGCCGCGCGATCCAGTGTCTCTTTCATCAGCTGTGACTCCAGTCCATGCCCGGGCGGCCGTACCAGTAGCCGTCACAGGGCGGTGCTTCCGCCAGCGCCAGCGGGTGGCGCTCGGGCATTTCACCGTGGCGTGCCCGGTCGAAACGCCGCACCACCTCCGCCATGCCGTCGTATTCCGGACTCAGCCGCACGGTATCGACCCCCAGCTGCTGCATGTCCGGCAGCTCCCGCATCAGGTCATAGCGGGCGCCGGAGAGGGTGCTGATGCCATTGAGCCGGAATACCTCCTGGTGCTCACGGGATTTCAGGGGCAACCCTTCCGGATGCTGCTGGCAGACGAATTCGCAGCGGTCCTTGGGCTTGCCGTAATAGCGGGCCGTGAAGCAGCGCGACGACCAGGCCAGGGGCAGGAAGCCCCAGGCGAAAACCTCGACCGGTGCGTACAGTGACGCCTCATTCAGGGCCGACTGCATGTCCGCCAGGGTATCCCGGCTCAGTTCCACCGGCAGGCACCAGCGCTGAAGCCCATGGCGCAGCAGGACCCGCAACGTGGCGATGTTGTAGAGATTGACGGAGGGACCGGTCACAAACGGCAGGCCCGCTTCAGTCACCATGTTGAGCGCGCTCTGGTCGTTGGCCTCCACCAGGAACTCGGCATTGTCGCGGATGCGGCGCAGGGTGCGCAGGTCCGCTTCGGATTCGATCAGCGTCTGGGTGGAGAGTACCACTTCCTTACCGCAGCCCTGCAGGTCGCGCGCCAGATCCACCCAGTCCGATACCTTCATGTCCCGACGGCGGGAACAGACCACTTCCCCCAGGTAGATGGTTTCCACCGGCCATTCCGCTGCCTCGGCGTAGAAGTTGAGTACGTCCTGGCGGGGCCAGTACCAGAGAATGGGCCCCAGGGAGAGTTTCATCGTCATTTCCAGCTCCGGGTCCATGCGCCCAATGTCGTGTGCCCACCCTCGGACAGTTCCCCCAGGGTCTGGCGCCATTGCGGGGCGGGTTCAAAGGTTTCAGGATCCGCCATGACCCGGTCAATCGCCGCGCGCCAGGTTCCCGCGACCTGGCCGCTGTAGGCCGGACTGCGCTGGCGCCCTTCGATCTTGAGCGCGGCCACGCCGAGCTGGTGCAGCTCGGGCAGCAGATCCATGGTATTGAGGCTGGTGGGCTCTTCGATGGCGTGATAGACCGAGCCGCCCACCTCGAAGCGCCCCTTGCACAGGGTCGGGTAGCCCGCCTGTTCGTCGCCCCCAAAGCGGTCGATCAGCACCCCATTCAAACGGGCTTCCAGCTCGTCGCCCTTCTCCTGCCATCGGACGGCCTTGGCTGGGGAGCAGGCGCCGCAGGTGTTGGGGGATTCGTCCGTCAGGTAGGACGACAGGTAACAGCGCCCCTCAGCCATGATGCAGAGACTGCCAAAGGCGAACACCTCCAGCTCCACCGGTGAATGGGCCGCCACCTGGCGCACCTGGTCCATGGACAGCACGCGCGGCAGCACTGCCCGGCTGATGCCGAATTCCCGGTGATAGAAGCGCAGCGCCTCGTAGCTGGTGGCCGAGCCCTGAACGGACAGATGGCGGGGCACCTCCGGGTGGTTCCGGGCCGCGTAATCCAGTAGCCCCATATCCGCCAGGATCAGCGCATCAAAGCCCAGATCCACGGCCCGGTCCAGGGTGGCCGTCCAGTGCGGCCAGCCCGCCGGTTGCGGGTAGGTGTTGAGCGCGCAGAACACGCGCGTGCCGCGTTTCCGGGCGTAGTCCATGCCCTCGCGCATGCGTTTTTCGGTAAAATTGAGACCGGCGAACTGGCGGGCATTGGTGTGGTCACGGAAACCGATGTAGACCACATCGGCGCCCGCATCAACGGCGGCTTTCAGGGCGGGCAGATTGCCCGCCGGACAGACGAGTTCCATGGGTGCCTCCGGTGGCTGAGGGCAAGTCACATTGTCCCGTTACCCGCAGGTGCCCACCACCGAATCCATCAATTGGGCTGGCCATGCGTTTGTCTGATTTGTATATTCCAAAACAAACTTACCATTTTTGTTTTTATCAATTTATGATCTCGTCAGAGTCAGTATCCTGAGCGCCATTTCCAACGCATCATCCAACTGGTCAAGAGGTTTCCATGAGCACGTCTTCCAACCCGCTCAACCATCAGGTGGTGGTCGTAGGCGGCGGTACCGCCGGCACGACCGTGGCCGCCTCCCTGCTCCGTCAGCGCCCGGATCTGGATGTGGCCGTGGTGGAACCGTCAGAGCACCATTACTACCAGCCCGCGTTCACGCTGGTCGGCGGTGGCACCTATTCCCTGGAAAGCACGCACCGCGCCCAGAAAGAGACACTGCCGGAGAAGGCCACCTGGGTGCGTGCTGGCGTGGCCTCCTTTGAGCCGGACAGCAACCAGCTCACCCTGGATGATGGGCGCCAGCTCCAGTACAGCTATCTGGTGGTGGCCCCGGGGATCAAGCTGGACTGGGATCGTGTGGAAGGGTTGCGCGAGGCGCTGGGCAGCAACGGCGTCTGCAGTAACTACAGTCCGGAAACGGCGCCCTACACCTGGGAATGCCTGCGCCAGTTCCGGGGCGGCAACGCCATCTTCACCCAGCCGCCGCCCCCCTTGAAGTGCGCCGGCGCGCCGCAGAAGATTGCCTACCTGGCAGCGGATTATCTGAGGCGCAACAACCTGGCACCGGAAAGCAACCTGCAGTTCTACAGCGGCGCTGGCGCCCTGTTCAGCGTGCCGGATTTTGTGCCGCACCTGCAGAAGGTGATGGATCGCTACGGCATTGGGGTTAATCTGGGCCACGACCTGGTGGCCATTGACGCCGAGCGCAAGGTGGCCCGTTTTGCCACCGGGGATGCCAACGGGGAGCGCAAGGAAGTGGAGCAGCCCTATGATCTGCTGCACGTAACACCGCACCAGACAGCGCCGGATTTCGTGAAGCAGAGCCCGCTGGCCAATGCGGATGGCTGGGTCGACGTGGACAAGCACACCACCCAGCACAACCAGTACCCCAACGTGTTCTCACTCGGGGATGCCAGCTCCCTCCCCACGTCCAAGACGGCAGCCGCCGTGCGCAAACAGGCGCCGGTCACGGTGCGTAACCTGCTGGCCCAGGTGGACGGGCAGGCGCTGTCCGCCCAGTACGATGGCTACACGTCCTGCCCACTGGTGACCGGCTACGGCAAGGTGATGCTGGCGGAGTTCATGTACGACGGCGTGGTCACGCCAACGCTGCCGCTGAGCCCGTTCAAGGAGTCGCGGTTCTACTGGGTGGTCAAGAAGCACCTGCTGCCGCCCTTCTACTGGAACCAGATGCTGCAGGGCAAGGAACCCGATATTGCCCACAAGCCGCTGAAATCGGCCTGAGAACCCTGGCGGCCCAGGCCGGGCCGCCAAGCAACGGGGGCAAACAACGGGGGGCTGGTGGCGCGGCGCCCGATGGGATGGGCCCGCGCCGGGGAATGGCTTTCAGAAGCTGTAGCCGACGTGCAGCCGATAGATCATGGGATCGATTTCGACCGTGCCGATATCATTGCCATTGAGCTCAGCGTCGGTCTCAATGTTCGCGTAGTAGGCGGCGGCACCCACCGACCAGCGTTCGTCCAGGGCCACATCCACCCCGACCTGGCCTGCAAGGCCGAATGAATCGTCCAGGCTCAGGTCGGTAGCGCCCGTGGCGTTCTGACCGGTCTGATTCAGTTCCTCATCCCAGAAGGTGGTGTAGTTCACACCGACCCCAACATAGGGCTCGAAACCAAGATTCTGGCCGGACAGCGGATACCAGGAGACCGTTACGGTTGGCGGCAGGTGCTTGGTGGAACCAATGTTTGAGCCGCCCAGCTGGCTCGCCTCGATATCGTGCTCAAAAGGCGTTGCGGCCAGCAGATTGACACTGGTATTACCGGTCATCATGTAGCTGATGCTGGCGCCGGCCTGGATGTCGGAGTCCGCACGCAGGTCGAAAGCGCCATTCGCGACGGAAGAATAGCTGCCACCGGGTACGACGCTGGCAATACCGCCACGGACAATGGTGTCGCCCTGATCATAGGCAACGGCAGGCGCTGCCACGCCGACGGCTGTCATGGAAAGCGCTGCGATGAGGCACTGGCGAGTCAGGTTCTGTTGCATAGGTTAAAGCTCCTGCCTTTGAAGTTGATCACAGTCTAAGGCAGAGCCCGGCCCCTTATGATTGACCTATCTCATTGATTTTGAATTTGATTTATGTCAAAGCCCAGCCGCCGTGGGGCGCGGCGGCTGGGGTTGCAATTCACCGGCACCAACACCGTTGGCCGGCTCAGTGGCGGATGAGGTAATCAAACGCACCCAGTGCGGCCCTGGAGCCCTCGCCCATGGCGATCACGATCTGTTTGTAGGGGACCGTGGTGACGTCACCGGCGGCGAAAATCCCCGGTATCGAGGTCATGCCGTGATCATCCGTTACGATCTCGCCATGCTGTGACAGCTCGATGGGCGAATCCTGCAGCCACTCAGTATTGGGCACCAGCCCGATCTGGACAAATACCCCTTCCACCGCCAGGTCGCGTGCCTCGCCACTGTTGGTTTCCTCATAGGTCAGGCCCGTCACGCGCTTGCCATCACCATTGATGGCCGTGGTCTTGGCGCCCGTGATGACCTCCACGTTGGGCAGACTCCTGAGCTTGTCCTGCAGTACGGCGTCGGCCTTGAGCTCGTCCATCACTTCCAGAAGGAAAACCTGCTTCACCAGGCCGGACAGGTCAATGGCGGCTTCCACGCCGGAGTTACCGCCCCCGATCACGGCCACGTCCTTGCCCTTGTACAGGGGCCCGTCACAGTGCGGGCAATAGGCCACGCCACGGGTGCTGTATTCCTGTTCGCCGGGCACTCCCATCTGGCGCCAACGCGCGCCGGTCGCGAGGATCAGGGAACGGCTCTGCAAGCGCGCCCCGGAGTCGAAGACCACCTCGTGCACCCCACCGGTCTCGCTGGCCGGGTTCAGGCTGACGGCACGCTGGACGTTCATCACATCCACGTCGTACTGGCGGACATGTTCCTCCATGGCCGAAACCAGGCGCGGCCCTTCGGTTTCCGGGACCGAAATGAAGTTCTCAATGGCGGCCGTATCCAGCACCTGGCCACCAAAGCGCTCCGCCACCACGCCCGTGGTGATGCCCTTGCGAGCGGCGTAGATAGCAGCAGCCGCGCCAGCGGGCCCACCGCCAACGGCGAGCACGTCAAAGGTGCCCTTGTCGTTGAGGCGGGCCGCTTCACGCTCGGTGGCGCCGGTATCCACCTTCGCCAGGATTTCCTCCAGACCCAGGCGGCCCTGGTCGAAGAAGTCTCCGTTAAGGTAGACGCTGGGGACGGACATCACCTCCCGGTCTTCAACCTCCTGCTTGAACACGGCGCCGTCGATCGCCACATGCTCAATCGCCGGATTCAGGATGGCCATGAGGTTGAGCGCCTGAACCACATCCGGGCAGTTCTGGCAGGACTGCGAGAAATAGGTCTCGAACCTCAGCGGCCCCGGCAGCGCCCGGATCTGTTCAATGGTCTCCTCGCTGGCGCGTGGCGGATGCCCGCCCGTCTGCAGCAATGCCAGAACCAGAGAGGTGAACTCATGCCCCATGGGCAGACCAGCGAAGACCACGCCCGTAGGCCCGTCTTCCCGGTTCAGGGTAAAGGAGGGCCGGCGCGCGTCCTGACCGTCAGTGCGCAGCGTGATCCGGTCCGTGAGCGAGACGATGTCCTCCAGCAACGAGCGCATTTCACTGGACTTGTCGCTGTCATCCAGCGAGGCCACGATCTCGAACGGGTTGGTGACCTTGTCCAGATACCCCTGGAGCTGGGTCTTCAGATTCTGGTCCAGCATGAATACACCCTCACTAAAGGCTTATTGAATCCGGGATGGTGGAGCCGGGGAGACGCGGGCGCCTCCCCGGATCAGGCAATGGCAGGCTTTAGATCTTGCCGACGAGGTCCAGGGACGGTTCCAGCGTCTCTTCGCCTTCTTCCCACTTGGCGGGGCAGACTTCGTTGGGATGCGCGCGCACGTACTGGGCCGCCTTGACCTTGCGCAGCAGCTCCTCGGCGTTGCGGCCGATGTTGCCGGCATTGATCTCTTCGATCTGGATGCGGCCGTCCGGATCCACAACGAAGGTACCGCGTTCGGCGAGGCCGTCTGCTTCCGACAGGATTTCAAAGTTGCGGGAAATGGTCAGTGTCGGGTCGGCGACCATCGGGAACTGCAGCTTGCCGATGGTGTCGGAGCTGTCGTGCCAGGCCTTGTGCGTGAAGTGGGTGTCGGTTGAGACGCTGTAGATCTCGACGCCCAGCTTGCGGAACTCGTCATAGTTGTCCGCCAGGTCACCAAGCTCAGTGGGGCATACAAAGGTGAAGTCCGCGGGGTAGAAGAAGAACACACTCCACTGCCCCTTGATGGTCTCGTCGGACACCTCAACGAATTCGCCGTTGTGGTAAGCCTGTGCGGTAAAGGGTTTGATTTCGGTAGTGATCAGCGACATGGGTTGGAACCTCCTTGGTTTTGACAGTGAGCGCTAACTTGTTTAGAAGATGCTAAACTTTGCCCCTGCCGCCCATCAATCATTTTTGCCGATCCGCCCGATAAGACAGGGCTATTGCCTTGCCCTCTGCCGCCGTGCATGATCCTGCCTGACCCGTCAGGCGACAGTGGCGGCCTGCCCGCTGCCCTGGCTTACCTCGATGGCGTTGCCGGCAAGACGGACGGCGTAGACGTTGAGCCGGTAGTCATCAGGGGCTTCCACGCAACGGCCGTCCAGCAATGAGAAATGCTTCTTGTACAGCGGCGTGGCTACCACGGGTTCGCCCTCAATGTCCCCCACGATGCCCCGGGCGATGATGTTCACCCCCGAGATGGGGCAGTAATTATCCACGGCATACAGTGGCTGTTCCAGCTCCGGAATGTAAAAGATGGCGACCTGGCGGTCCCCGAAGCGGGCGCCAACGCCCGCTCCCGCAACCAGGTCCGTGTCACGGCCAATACAGGTCCATTCGTTGTGCTGTGTCATGGTGGTTCCTCCTCAGACAGACACCGCTGGAATGCGCTCCAGCTTCTCTTCCGGCGTGGCGGGGCGCGGCTGGTCACGCTCTTCCACGGTCACCACGTAAGGGTCATCCCCGTCCTCGTTGATCATCTGGCGGAAGCGCTTGAGCTTCTCGGGATCTTCCAGCGTGGTTTTCCATTCGCACTGGTAGTTGTTGATCAAGCGTGCCATCTGCTCGTCCAGTTCGGCGGCAATGCCCAGTGAGTCTTCCATGATCACCCCGCGCACATAGTCCAGTCCGCCTTCGAGGTTCTCAAGCCAGCGCGCGGTGCGCTGCAGCCGGTCCGCGGTGCGGATGTAGAGCATCATGAAGCGGTCGATGGTGCGGATCAGGGTGTCGGTATCCAGGTCCTGGGCCAGAAGGTCCGCGTGCCGTGGGCGCATGCCGCCATTACCGGCCACGTAGAGGTTCCAGCCGTTCTCGGTGGCGATCACCCCAAAGTCCTTGCTCTGGGCCTCGGCGCATTCGCGGGTACAGCCGCTGACGCCGAACTTGAGCTTGTGCGGGGCGCGGATGCCCTTGTAACGGTGCTCAAGGTCAATGGCGAGCTGCACGCTGTCCTGCACCCCGTAACGGCACCAGGTACTGCCAACGCAGCTCTTCACGGTCCGCACCGCCTTGCCGTAGGCGTGGCCGGTCTCAAAGCCGGCGTCCACGAGCCGCTGCCAGATCGCCGGCAGGTCATTGAGCTTAGCGCCGAAAAGATCCACACGCTGGCCGCCGGTGATCTTGGTGTAGAGTTCGAATTCCTTGGCCACCTGGCCAAGCGTGATCAGGCTGTCCGGGGTGATTTCGCCGCCGGCAACCCGGGGCACCACGGAGAAGGTGCCGTCCTTCTGCATGTTGGCCAGAAAGGTGTCGTTGGTGTCCTGAAGGCCCACGTGCTCTTCCCGGAGTACGTAGTCGTTCCAGGTGGATGCGAGGATCGAGGCCACGGTGGGCTTGCAGATGTCGCAGCCCAGGCCCTTGCCGTGGTTGCGCAGCAGCGTCCGGAAGTCTTCGATGCCTTCAACCCGGATGATGTGTTCCAGTTCCTGGCGCGAGTAATCGAAGTGCTCGCAGACGCTGTTATCCACTTCCATGCCCAGCGCCGCCATCTCGTGGTCAACGATCTCCTTGAGCTGGCCGGCACAGCCACCGCAGCCGGTACCGGCTTTGGTGGCCGCCTTAACATCGCCCACAGAGGTGTAGCCGTCATGCACGCACTGGACGATGTCGCCCTTGGTGACGTTGTGGCAGGAGCAGATGCCGGCGGTCTCCGGCAGGGCGTCCACGCCCAACGCCGGGGCGCCGCCCTCGCTCGCGGGCAGGATCAGTGACTCCGGGCTGTCCGGCAGTTCCAGCCCGTTCAGGGTGTACTGCAGTAGGGTGTCGTAGTAGCTGTTGTCGCCCACCAGCATGGCGCCCAGCAGCTGCTTGCCGTCGGCGGAGACCACCAGCTTGCGGTACTGCTGGGCAATGCCATTGGTGTAGCGGTAGAACCGCGCTCCCGGGTTCTGGTTGCCGTGGGCATCGCCAATGGCGCCCACGTCCACGCCCATGAGCTTGAGCTTGGTGCTCATGTCCGCCCCGGTGAAGGCCCGATCGCCCCCGGTCAGCGTGTCCAGGGCGGCCTTGGCCATCTGGTAGCCAGGGCCGACCAGACCGAAGATGCTGTCGTTCCACAGCGCCACTTCGCCAATGGCGAGGATGTCGGGATCACTGGTGCGGCAGTGATCGTCAATCACGACACCCCCGCGTTCGCCCATGGTGAGGCCGGCTTCCCGCGCCAGTCCATCGCGTGGGCGGATGCCGGCGGAAAACACGATCAGGTCGGTCTCCAGCAGGCGATCATCCTGGAACACCATCTGGTGACGGGCGTTGGTGCCGTCCTCGATGCGCTGGGTCGCGCGTCCGGTCAGCACCTGCACCCCCAGTTCCTCGATTTTCTCTTGCAGGATGCCGCCGCCTTCCTCGTCCACCTGCACCGGCATCAATCTGGGCGCGAATTCCACCACGGCGGTGTCCAGGTCCAGTTCCCGCAGGGCATTGGCGGCTTCCAGCCCCAACAGGCCACCACCCACCACCACGCCGGTATTGGCGCGGGCGGCGGCTTCACGAATGGCATCCAGGTCGTCCAGGGTGCGGTAGACCAGGCAGTCCTCGCGGTCATTGCCCTCGATGGGGGGCACAAAGGGATAGGAGCCGGTCGCCAGCACGAGCTTGTCGTACGCGAGTGTCTCGCCATTATCGAGGGTCAGGGTCCGGGCCTCCCGGTCAATGGCCGTGGCCGCCGTGTTCAGGCGCAGGTCAAACCCCCACTGGGCGTACTGGTCCGCCGTGGAAAACGCCAGGTCATTGGCGGATTTGCCCTGGAAGTACTCGGACAGGTGCACACGGTCATAGGCGATATGGCGTTCCTCACCCAGCACCGTCACCTGGAATCCCTCCGTCTGCCCGCTCTCGGCCAGTTGCTCCAGGAAGTGATGACCCACCATGCCGTTACCGATCACGATCAGGTTCTGTTTGCTCATGACGTTGTCCTCCGGTTGCCAGCGGGCGCCCATTCAGGCCGCCTCGCAGTATGCTTCGCCAAATGCCAGGCTGGCGCGCCAGGCACTGAGATCCGTTCCCTGGCACAGGTGCTCGAACAGCCAGGGGCCCGTTGATGCGTCGCCATAGAGCACGGCACCCACGAGGCGATTGTTCTTCAGGAACAGGCGGCGGTATTCGCCACCGCGGCGGTCGTGGTACAGGATGGATTCCGTATCCCCGTCACGGGCGTCGATGTCGCCACAGGAGAACACTTCCACGCCGCTGATCTTGAGTCGGGTGGCCAGGGGCGCCTCGCGGTAGCTCTGGTGGCCGCCACAGAGTCGGTCGGCCAGGACGCCGGCCTGGCGGTGAACGGGCTCGACCAGGCCATAGGTCAGGTCCCCGAACTGGCAGCACTCACCAAGGGCATGGATATGGGCATCACTGGTGGTGAGCGTGGCGTCTACATGGATGCCCCGGGCACACGCGAGCCCGGCCTCCTCCGCCAGCTCCCGGTTGGGCTGGGTGCCGGCGGCGATCACCACCAGGTCCGCCGCCAGTACCCGCCCGTCGGCAAGGTGTACTGCCTCAACCTGCTGTTCCCCCTCAATCCGGGCCACGCCGTTGCCCAGGTGCAGTGCCATGCCACGCTGGCGCAGGGTGGCCGCCAGCATGTTACCGGCAGCCTCGTCCAGCTGGCGGTTCAGGGGCCAGTCACCGCGATGCACCACCGAGACGCTCATTCCCTGGGCCCGCAACCCTTCCGCGGCCTCCAGGCCCAGGAAGCCACCACCGAGCACAACGGCATGGCCTGCGTGACGGCTGCGCTGTGTCATCCACCGGGCGTCCTTCAGGGTCCGGAAGCCGGTGACCCCGTCCAGACCGGTCCCCTCGATTGCCGGCATCGCAGGGCGCGAGCCGGTGGCGATCACAAGCCGGTCATAGGGGATGCGGCGCCCCGCCCGCGTGATCACGACCCGGGCACCACGGTCAATCCGCGCTACGCCATCGCCGTTGTGCACATGCACACCGTGCTCCAGGTACCAGCCGGGCGCGGCCAGCGGTAAGGCTTGCGTGGTGGTTTCCCCCGCCAGCCAGGGCGAGAGCAGGATCCGGTTATAGGCCAGCTCCGGTTCGTCACTGATCACCGTCACGCGCCAGCCGTGGCGTGTTCCCGCCAGCGACTCCAGAAGCCGCTGTGTGGCCATGCCGTGACCGATAATGACAAGTTCGCCACCCATTGTGTCCTCCAGGGGGTTGCCCCAATAAAAAAGGCGCCTGCCAACCTTCCCGGAGGAAGGCTGATCAGGCGCCAATGCCCTTCATGGTTCGCAATGTCCGTGTCCTGAGACACATCCTTCTGGATGCAGACGGCGTGCCAACATTGACCCCACCGTGAATCAGCCACTTACACACCCAGTCTCTTGTCACCCGGGCGCAACCGGGAGCCCTGCTGGTGCACGGCTGGGTACTGTTGCACCAGAATCAGGCGTTAACGGCTCCAACGCCCGACGCCGCTGGGGTCTCCCCCTCGCCCGTGCTGTCCGGCCCCTCACGCTTGGGCATGGGGGTGACTTTCTGCTGCTTTTCGTAAAGGAAGCTGAGCACGGCCTGGCGGCAGCGGTTGTATTCCGGGCAGTCCGCCAGCGCCACACGGTCCCGTGGCCGCTCCAGTGATACGTCCAGCACCTCACCGATGGTAGCCGCGGGGCCATTGGTCATCATCACGATGCGATCCGACATCAATACCGCCTCATCCACGTCATGGGTGATCGTGATGACGGTATTATTGAGTTCCCGCTGGATGGCCATGAGCGAGTCCTGGAGGTGCGCCCGGGTAAGCGCGTCCAGAGCGCCGAAGGGTTCGTCCATCAGCAACACCTTGGGCTGCATGGCCAGGGCGCGGGCAATACCCACACGCTGGCGCATGCCCCCGGAGAGCTCATCCGGGCGCTTGTCGAGCGCGTGGCCCATGTGCACCAGTTCCAGGTTGTGGATGATCCAGTCACGGCGCTGGCGGCGCGTCATGGAGCGACGGAACACCTGGCGCACCGCCAGTTCCACGTTGCCGAAGGTGGTCAGCCAGGGCATCAGCGAATGGTTCTGGAAGACCACGGCGCGCTCCGGACCGGGCTCGGTAACCTCGCGCCCATCCAGCAGGCAACCACCCCGGGTGGCCTGCATCAGGCCAGCGACGATGTTGAGCACCGTGGATTTGCCACAGCCGGAATGGCCGATCAGGGAGATGAATTCCCCCTCGGCCACGCGCAGATTGACATCCTCCAGAGCCGTGAAGGACCCACCCTTGACGGGAAAGCCCATGCCCACGGAAGACAGTTCGAGATGGGGACGTGAATGAGTCATGGGGAAACCTCCCTTGTTCAGTGTGTAGCGCTGGCGCGCTCCCAGGAAAGCAGGCGTTGCAGCATCAGCATGCCGCGATCCAGCACCAGCCCGATCAGGCCAATCACGATCACGGCCACCATGATGCGGCCCAGTGATTCGCTGCTGCCGTTCTGGAATTCGTCCCAGACAAACTTACCCAGGCCCGGGCTCTGGGCCAGCATCTCGGCGGCGATCAGCACCATCCAGGCGATGCCCAGTGACAACCGCAATCCGGTGAAGATCATGGGAATGGCGGAGGGCAGGACCACCCGCCAGACATGGGTGAAAAAGCCCAGCCGCAGGACCCGGCTGACATTGCGCAGATCCTGGCTCACCGCGTTCACACCCATGATGGTGTTCACCAGCGTGGGCCAGAGGCTGCACAGGGCCACCGTGACCATGGAGGTCACGAAGGCCCGCGAAACCATGGGGTCCTCAACGGTGTAGGTGGCGGACACCACCAGTGTGACAATGGGCAGCCAGGCCAGCGGCGAAACCGGCTTGAAGACCTGGATAACCGGGTTCACCGCCTCGTACAGGTACCGGTTCAGCCCCACAACGATGCCCAGCGGGATGGCCAGCAGCGACGCCAGGATGAAACCGGTGAACACCGTCCCCAGGCTCGTCAGGGTCTGGTCGATGAAGGTCTCCTTGCCACTGTAGGGCCGGATGCGGACCTCCGCGTCCGGGTTACGCTCCAGGATCTGCGCATTGCGCTCCTTCTGCATTTCAATGAACTCGGCCGCCCGCTGCTGTTCCTCGACATGATCCGCCCAGAGATTGCCCGCCTGCTCCCAGACGTCGGCGGGCCCGGGCAGACTGCCCAGGGAGGTGGTCACGTTCTGTGCCGCCAGCTGCCACAGCAGCAGGAAGACGAGCACACCGAGCACGGGCATGGTGATGGAGCGCACCAAGCCCTGGGGACTGAACCCGGCCATTTGCTGTTTCACAAAGTCGGTGATCCGCGCCACCGGTGCTGTCTGTTGCATAACGCCTCCTTGGATTGATCAGGGCGTTTCGTCGCCACTGAGGCCGATATCGAAACTGTTGATGTAGGCGTTGGGCTTGCGGCCGTTGTAGGCGTGGCCATCGATGAAGTTATCCTGCACCGGCTTGAAGCCGTCGATCTCGTCGAAATCCGGGAAATCGGAGGGCTCCATGGTGCCGTCCGCCACCAGCGAGCGCGCCGCCTTCTCGTAGACGCCGGGCTTATAGACCTCGCGCGCTTTCTCCATGTACCAGTCGTTCGGCTTGTGCTCGGGGATCTGGCCCCAGCGCCGCATCTGGGTCATGAACCAGATGGCATCGCTGTAGTACGGGTAATTGGCGTTGTGGCGGAAGAAGACGTTGAAGTCCGGCTCCTTGCGCACATCGCCGGGCTCGTACTCAAAGGTCCCCGTCATGGAGTTGGCGATGACGTCTTCATCCGCTCCCACGTAACGCGAGTCCGACAGAATCTCGACCGCTTCCTCGCGATTGGCATTGCCGTTCTCATCCAGCCAGTGGGCGGCCCGGATCAGCGCCCGCACCACGCGCAGGTGGGTGTTCGGGTTCTCCTCGGCCCATTCACGCGTGACCCCGAATACTTTCTCCGGGTTGTACGGCCAGATGTCGTGATTGGTGACCACCGGCACCCCGATCTCCATGGCCACCGCCTGCTGGTTCCAGGGTTCGCCCACGCAGTAGCCCTGAATGGTGCCCGCCTCCATGGTGGAGGGCATCTGTGGCGGCGGGGTCACCGACAGGCGGACATCCGCGCCGCTGCGCCCGCTGTTATCCCCTTCCTCAGGGTCATAGAGACCGGGATGAAGCCCTCCAGCAGCCAACCAGTAACAGATCTCGTAGTTGTGCGTGGACAGCGGATACACCATGCCCATATCAAACGACTCGCCTTCTGAGCGGGCTTCCTCCACCACCGGTTTCAGCGCCTCGGCGCTGATGGGATGCGCAGGCTTGCCATCCTCGCGATTGGGAACATGGGGACGCATGGCCTCCCAGACGTCATTCGACACCGTGATCGCATTGCCGTTCAGATCCATACTGAACGCGGTCACGATGTCGGACGAACCACCGCCAACGCCGATGCTGGCCCCGATGGGCTGACCGGCCAGCATATGGGCGCCATCCAGCTCCCCGCGGGCAACCCGGTCCTGGAGCACGCGCCAGTTCGACTGGGCTTCCAGGTCCACGAAGAGACCCTCGTCAAAGAAAAAGTTCTTCTCTTTGGCAATGGCCAGCGGGGCCATGTCGGTCAGCTTGATGAACCCCAGTTTGAGGTCCGGCTTCTCGGCGGGCCCGATCGTCTCGGCGCCCACCGGCAGGGTACTGATCAGGCCTGCCAACAACAGTGCACCCGTACCACGCTTGATCTGCCTGTTCCCGTTCATGAGACTGTCTCCCTCTCAACAACCCAAAAAAAAGCGCCTACTCCCATCCGGGAGCAGGCGCCTTTGCCATCAAACATCATTCTCTGGTGTGCAGTTCCCTCTGCACTCGGTCGCCACGCCAGTCCGTGCCATGGCGAACCGTCATCCGTTCCGTGGCCACCCTCCTGAAGCAGGAAGCGTGCCACGTTATTATGTTACTGATTCAAAAAAGATTTCCTGGATTTCCAATAGGCCCGCCCCGTTGCTGGCGAGCGATTCGGGTGCAGCACCAGGGCCCTGTGCACCGGCGCGGATCAGCCGCTGCCACCGGTGGCGATCAGGGCATCGGAAGCGACCTCGACCTGGCCTCGACCGCCCTCAACCACAAACGGCTGGCCGTGTTCGCCCTCCTCCTTGTAGTCCATGGCGGGCGCATCCAGACCCAGGCTGTGCGCCACCCGGCGGTACAGGTCGGGACGGAAGATGGCGTCCAGATCCGGTGAGCCAGACACCTGTGTCCCCTGACCGCTCAACCGCATGCGCGAGAGCAGCCACTGCGCCTGGGATAGCCAGGGAAAATTGGCGCTCTGGCGGAAGAAATGCTGCTGAACCCGGGGATGGAACAGCCACTGACCCGGACCCCCCATGGGCTCAATGGCATGACCCAGGTAGTCCGGTTGCACCAGATGACGGTAGACCGTTTCCCGATTGGCCGGGTCATCCAGCCAGCGGCAACACCGGACCAGCGCCCGCATCAGCGCCTGCGTCTGCTCCGGGTTGGCCTCCGCCCAGTCCCGGCGCAGACCCAGGCGTTTCTCGGGGGCGTTCTGCCAGACCTGGCAGCCGGTGGCCAGGATCCGGCCAACACCGTGGTACTCCATCAGCGAGTTCCAGGGTTCCCCGACACAGGCGAGATCAACACTGCCTTCGGCCAGGGCCGTCATCATGTCCGGCGGCGGCACGGTCACCAGTTCCAGGCCTGCTCCGGGCTCAAGGCCGCCACTGGCCAGCCAGTCGAGAAGCTGGAGGTAGTGGCTGGACCAGGCGTAAACAATCCCCAGCCGCACCGGCTGGCGGCTGGACGCCACGACCCGCCCCAGCGCTCGGGCTGCCCCGGCGGGTTCGGACAGGTTGAAGCCCGTGGCATCCAGCTGCTCATGCAGGGCGCGGCTGGCCGTGATGGCATTACCGTTGCGGCTGAGCACCATGGGACTGATCACCGGGCATGGTGGCGCACCAAGCCCCATGTTGATGGCCAGGGTCATGGGCCCCAGCATTTGCGCACCGTCCAGCATGCCCACCCCAACCCGATCCCGCAGGCTGGACCACGAGGGCTGGCGGTGAAGACTGACGCTCAATCCCTCCTGCTCAAAAAATCCCGCCTCCCGGGCCATGATCAGCGGCGCTGCATCCAGCAGCGGAATAAACCCCAGGCGGATGCCGTTGTCCGTTGCTATAATGTTCATCCCGTCACTCATCCATCGCCTCCGGGGATCCGGCACCCTCGCCGCCTTCAAGCGCCTCAATCAGCTGGCGCGCGACCTCGCTGAGTTTCTCGTTCCGGTCCATTGCCAACTTGCGCATACTGTGGAACGCCTCATCTTCGGAACATTTCTGCTTCTTCATCACCAACCCCTTGGCCCGCTCAATGTCCTTGCGGTCCTCCAGCGCCGTTCGCGTTTCCTCAAGCTGGTTGCGCAGGGACTGGAAGGCCTCAAAGCGCGCAACCGCCACCTCCACGATCGGCTTGACCCGGTGCTGTTCCAGGCCGTCCACAATGTAGGCGCTGACGCCCGCGCTCACGGCCTGCTGGATGGTCTGGCTGTCGCTGTCGTCGCTGGCAAAGAACACCACCGGCCGGGGCGCATGCTCATTGAGCGCTGACATGGATTCGATGGTATCCCGGTCCGGGGAATCCATATCGATGATCACCACATCCGGCTCCTCCTGGACCACGGCCGCCACCAGCCCGCGCGCGCTGTTACGCTGGCCCACCACCTGGTAGCCCTCGGAGGTCAGCGCATCGCACACCATCGCTGCCCGCTCCGGTTCATCATCCACCAGCATGACTCGCACACCGTTCTGATCCGCCGACATGCTTCACCCTCAATCTCGATTCGGCTGTCCCACAGCAAAAGCCACGCCAACCCTCAGTGAAGCCCTCAAAACCGCTTCCAGGGCCCATCACTGCCCCAACACAGTGCAGCCTGCCCCGTAACGGGACACCAGCAGGCCCAACAGCCCCCGTTACAGGCCATTCAGAGCAGGCACGGGAAATGCTTGATGAAACGCAAATCTGCGTCATCACAGACAACGGGCACCGTGGCCCGGTCGCTACCCCTGTTCCGGGGATCGGCGGCCGGGCCTTTTCTATTCAGGGAGACTCCATCATGGGCTGCAAGACCACCTGCCCCTACTGCGGCGTCGGCTGCGGTGTTGAGGCCAACGCCGAGGGCGACGGCCTCGCCCCCGTGCGGGGCGACCCCGATCACCCTGCCAATGCCGGGCGGCTTTGCGTTAAGGGCTCGGCGCTGCATGAAACCCTCGGCGCCCAGGACCGCCTGACGCGGCCCCGAATCCAGGGACGGGACACGGACTGGCAGCAAGCGATCGCCTACCTGGCTGGTGAAATGGGCCGCCTGCGGCGGGATCAGGGAGGGGAATCCATTGCTTTTTACCTCTCTGGCCAACTCCTGACCGAGGACTACTATGTGGCCAACAAGTTCGCCAAAGGCTTCATTGGCACGCCCCATGTGGATACCAACTCCCGGCTGTGCATGTCCTCCGCCGTCGCCGCCCACAAGCGCGCTTTCGGGGAGGATGCGGTGCCAGGCTGCTACGAGGACCTGGAGCTGGCTGACCTCCTGGTGCTGGCCGGAGCGAATCCCGCCTGGAACCATCCCATCCTCTACCAGCGCATGCAGAATGCGGGCGCCGACAGGCCTGACCGGCGCATGGTCGTCATCGACCCGCGCCGGACCGCTTCCTGTGACCAGGCTGACCTTCACCTTGCCCTGCGGCCGGGCACCGATGCCATCCTCTGGAATGGACTTCTCTGCTGGCTGGCCGATGTCGGCGCGCTGGATGAGAACTGGATCAACGCGCACTGCAACGACCCCCAAGCGTCCCTGCAGGCCGCCCGCGACAGTGCCCCGGACCCGGAAACGGTTGCGGCACGCTGTGACCTGGCCCTGGCGGACGTACGCACCTTCTTTGAATGGTTCGCGGCCACCCCGCGCACCACCAGCTTCTGGTCCCAGGGCCTGAACCAGTCCCGATCCGGGACCGACAAGGCCAACGCCATCATCAACTGCCACCTGGCTACCGGCCGCATTGGCCGCCCGGGCGCGACGCCCTTCTCCATTACCGGCCAGCCCAATGCCATGGGCGGACGCGAGGTTGGCGGTCTTGCCAACCAGCTGGCCGCCCACATGGATTACGACACACCCAGCGCCCGGGAGGCCCTGACCCGGTTCTGGCAAGCGCCGGCCCTGCCCACGGGACCGGGCCACAAAGCCATTGACCTGTTTGAGGCTATTGAGCGCGGTGAGATCCAGTGCGTGTGGATCATGGCCACCAATCCCCTGGTCTCGCTCCCGGATCCCGAACGGGCGCGCAACGCCCTGGCGCAGTGCCCGCTGGTGATCGTCTCGGACTGCGTGGCGGACACCGACACCCTGGCCCTGGCGGATGTGGCCCTGCCGGCCATGGGGTGGGCCGAGAAGGACGGTACTGTGACAAACTCGGAACGCTGTATCTCGCGCCAGCGTGGCCTGGTTCCCGCCGTGGGCGAGGCCCGCCCGGACTGGTGGATCATCAGCGCCGTAGCCCAGGCCCTGGGATTCCGGGATGCGTTCGACTACGCCGGCCCCGCCGCCATATTCCGGGAACACGCCCGTGCCTCAACCCTGTCCGGACACCCGGGGCAGCAGTTCAACCTGGCGGCGCTGGCAGACATGGCGGATGCGGACTATGACGCCATGGCCCCCGTCCGCTGGCCGGTCACACCAGCGCACCCCAGAGGGCGTGCCCGGCTGTTCGAAGAGGGCGGCTTTGCCACCCCGGACGGTCGCGCCCGCTTCATGCCCGTCCAGCCCACCCAGCCCGCCAGCGGCACCACGGTTTCCCGCCCCCTGCGGGTGACCAGCGGGCGCATCCGCGACCAGTGGCATACGATGACCCGCACCGGCCGAGCCCCGCGCCTGCTCCAGCACCTGTGCGAGCCCTTCATCGAGGCAAACCCGGAGGACCTGGCAGCGCACTATATCAACAACGGCGACCTGGCCTGGCTCAGCAACGGCCAGGGCCGGTATCTGGGCCGGGCACGGGCCAGTGAGGGCATGCGGCGCGGGGAGGTCTTCATTCCCATCCACTGGAACCATTGTTTCACCGCCCACGGACTGGCCTCGGCGCTGTTTCCGCGCGTGACGGACCCGTTATCCGGCCAGCCGGAGACCAAGCACAGCACCGCCACGCTGCAGCCCTTCCACGCCCAGTGGCACGCACGGCTGATGGGAGGCGGACCGGAACAGTGGCCGCGCAACCTTTACTGGGCACGGGTGCCATTGTCCCAGGTCACATGCTGGCACCTGGCCGGCAACACCACGGTTGCGGATTGGCCGGGCACAGCGCGGCAGTGGCTGGGCCGCCATCCGGACTCGGAAATGCGGGATCCGGCGGCGGGCCGCTACCGCGCCGCCTGGTACGAGGGTGACCAGCTGCAGGCGGTCCTGCTGGTGGAGCCGACCAATGACTTCCCGGGTCTCGATTGGCTGGACAGCCTCTTCCAGGCCCCCCGGCTGGATGACAGCACCCGGCGCCGTGTGCTGGCCGCACGCGACAGCGACCAACCCGATCCCGGGCCCATTGTCTGTTCCTGCTTCCAGGTGGGCGAACGCCGGATTGAGGAGGCCGTGGCGGAAGGCTGCGATTCAGTGACCAGCCTCGGCAAGAGCCTGGGCTGTGGCACCAACTGCGGCTCCTGCATCCCGGAGCTCAGGCAGTTGGTGGCACAATGCCAGCCTGAACCCTCAGATGGTGGATAACCACCAGTACGGCGGCCAGCGGCCCCAGCAGGTAGAAGGCGGCCATGGCATGGTTGGGAGCCAGTTCGAGCATGAGGCCGCCCACAAGGGTACCGCTGCCGAAGCCGATGGTGTGGACGCTGATCATGCGTCCGGAAACCTGCCCCTGGGCGTCCGGGCGCCGCGCCCGCAGGATGCTGCCGTACCAGGGGGCAGCCAGCGTCAGCCCGGCCGTGATCAGGCACACCGCTGCTCCCACCCCGAACACACCAGAGGCGGCGGCCAGCAATACGCCACCCAGGGTAAAAACACCCAGCCAGACCCCGCACAACAGTCGGGGCGTGGGGGACAACCAGCGGTTCCCCAACGGCCCTGCCACAATGGCGGAAACGGAGGCTGCCATCAGCGCGGTTCCCGTCCATTGCGAGGCCGTGACCGAATCCACGCCCACCAGGTTCTGGAGGTAGGGGCCAAGCGCGAACTGGAGCTGCCCCACCCAGAGCGTAATCATGAACCCAAGCCCATAGAGGGGCCAATCCTCGCTCCAGGGCGGGGGTTGCGCCTGCTCCCGGTTGCCACCGGGCTCGGCGGCCACCCCGGCTGCGAAGTACCACTGCATGAACCAGAGCACCACACCGAGCACAACGATCAGCACCAGCCCGAGCGGCAGGCTCCAGATCGCCGCCAGGGCCACAATCCCCGGCCCCAGGACCCGGCCGGCATGGGTTGAGGCCTGGATGTAGGCCAGGGTTTCCGGCCACTGGGAGACCGGCTTGTCCGCAAGGGCGAAACGCTGCGCGGAGGGGAAGACGCCGCCTGTGGCAACGCCATAGACAAGACGCGTCACGATGGCGATGGCCGCGATCCAGATCGGAGCCGACAGGGCCAGAACCGCGGCGATCAACAGGCCATAGCTCACCACCACCAGGCCCATGGTCAGGCGCATCACCGGCAGGGGGCCGTGGCTGTCCGTACGCCGCCCCCACACCGGGCTGCTCACCGCCACCAGGATCAGGCTGGCGGCCACCAGCACGGACCAGAACGCGGCGGGAAGCCCGGTGCGGTCAATAATCCAGGGCAGGGTCGCCAATAGCGAGGACTGGAACAGCCCCATCACCGTGACGGTGGCAACCGCCAGAAACAACTTCATGCGTGCTCCTCCTTAAGCAGACCGGGGCTGGAACTCAATCCCCTTGCGGCGTGGGCGCCCCACGGCTCAGGCGTTCCACGGCCTGGCGGCACTGGGCTTCGCGTTCCTCCGTGCTGCGAACGCCCAGCCCCAGGTCCCGCAGTCGGCCATCCGCCAGCCCGTAGATGAAGCCGTGCACGGACAGCTCCTGCCCGCCGCGCCAGGCGTCCGCCACCACGGTGGTGCGGCAGACATTGGCCACCTGGGCCACCACGTTCAGCTCACACAGCTTGTTCGTGGCGGCTTCCTCATCCGGCTGGGCCGCCAGAAGCTCCTGGTGGTTGCTGGCAACGTTCTGGATGTGACGCAGCCAGTTGTCGATCAGTCCCAGGTGCGCATCCTGGTAGGCGGCCTTAACGCCACCACAGCCGTAATGGCCACACACGATGACATGCTTGACCTTCAGCACTTCCACGGCGAACTGCAACACCGACAGCAGATTCAGGTCCGTGTGCACCACCACATTGGCCACGTTCCGGTGCACGAACAGTTCCCCAGGCATCAGGCCCACCACCTGGTTGGCGGGGACCCGGCTGTCGGCACAGCCGATCCACAGATACTCCGGTGCCTGTTGCTGTGAGAGCCGCTCAAAGAAATCCGGATCCTGTTCCAGTGTGTCCTGGACCCACTGCGCATTGTTGTCGAAAAGATGCTTGAGTGCTGTTGCCACGATTCCCCCTCCTAAACCCTCTGTGACCAAGGCTCCCATCTTACCGGGCAAGCCAGCACCCGGGAAACCGGCATTGCAAGCCGCCAGAAAAGGATTTATGTTCCCTGCATCTTTTGGCAGCCCCGGGTCCTCCTCGCATGCCGAGCACGCGCTCCGCCCGCCTGAAGAGCCACCGCCTGTTCTTTCCGGCGGCCTGCCTTTATGCCGCCACCGCCCTGCCCTTGTCCATGGCGGCCATGCTGTTGGACTGGCCCTGGACACCGGGGCTCGTTGGCGCCCAGCACGGCCACGCAATGATCTTTGGCTTCGCGCTCGCGGTGGTGGCCGGCTATACCCTTGGCCCCCAGCCGGCGCGCTGGCTGGCACCCCTGTTCGGGCTCTGGGTGGCAGCACGCCTGGCTACAGCGGTTGCCCCCGGTCTCTGGTTGAGCCAGCTGCTCAGCCCCGCCTTCGCGCTACTGCTCGCCTGGCGGGTCGTGCCCCGGTTCAATGCTGCCAAGAAATGGCGCAACCGGATGCTGGTGCCGCTGCTTCTGGCGCTTTGCGGCCTCCCGTTGCTCTGGCTCATCCCCGGCGCCACGCCGGCACCCAGAACGACGACTCTGTTGCACACCGGGGTGCTGCTCCTGCTGCTTCTGATGACCTTCATGAGCGGGCGCCTGATCGCGCCGGCAGTGGCGGGAACACTGGAAAAGCGCGGCATCACGCAGACAGCACGGGTCCAGCCGCGCATCGAGGCCGCGTTGATCCTGCTGCTCGGTGGCGCGGCACTGGCAACGCTGCTGCCATTGCCGCCGGTATTGAGCGGCGGCCTGTTGCTGGCATCAAGCCTGCTGATCCTGGTCCGGACCCTGAGGTGGCGCCTTTGGCTCTGCCTCGACAGGCCGGACCTGCTGGGGCTGGCGCTGGGTACGCTCTGGCTGGCGGGCGGCGCGGGTGCCATCGGAGCGGCAAGAGTGGGCAGCCAGGATCCCTCGGCCGTGCTGCACCTGGTCACCGTGGGCGCTCTGGGCACACTGACCATCGGTGTCATGCTGCGCGGCCACTACCATACCACGCGCCGACAGCCGCCACCGGTGGCCGTGCTGCTCGCCACCCTTGGCCCCGTGGCGCTGGCCGCACTGACGCGCCTTGCCGCTGGCGCGCCGCCCTGGCATTCGCCCATGCTGCTTTGGAGTGCGACCGGCTGCTGGGCTGTTGCCTACACGGTTACCGCCGGGGCATTGCTGGCCCACCGCTGAATCACAGCCCCAACCTGTGGGCCCTGCTGGTAAAGAAGATACCGCTGGGATCCTTCGCCTTGAGCGTGGCCACCTTCTCCAGACTCCGGGTGTCATAGACCGTGACCCGGTTGCTGTCCCTCGCGGAAATCCAGACCATCTCGCCCCTGGGGCTGAACTCCATGTGCAGCACCGCCTCACCGGGTTCCAGGGTACGGATGATTTCCGAAGTCTGTGAGTCGATAACCTGAACGACGTCGTTATTGGGATGGGCGAAGCTGACCCATACACGGCGGTGATCAGGGCTGGCCATCACGAACACCGGCTGGCCCTGAACGGGAATCCGTCCACTGAGCTCCCAGCTCTCCATATCCACCTGCAGCACCTCATGGCCACCAACAGCCGGCACGAAGGCACGATCACCGGCAATCGCCCAGCCTTCCAGGTGCGGCATCTTGTAGACCGGACGCCGTTCCTCGCCCCGGCCGTAGTCCGGGAGGATGGTCCGTGTCCCCTTTTCCGGATGCCACAGATCCAGCAGTGACAGACCGTCCTCGCCGAAAAGACCGGCAATGTAATAGCGGCCCTGGCCGGTGAGCAGCGCATCGTAGGGCTTGCTGCCCGCCTCATACCGGGTCACCTCCGGCTCGCCATTGTCCATATCCAGGGTCCAGATTTCGCCGGCGTCAAAAAGGCTGAACACGAACCGGTTGCCCGGCGCATCAACCAGGCCGACGGTCTTGGACTGGCGGGTTTCACCATCCTCACCCTCGTACTCGGCCGGGATGCTGGCCACCGGCTCCAGGGTCTCGCTGTCAAAAACCCTGACCCCGCCCGGCTCATAGTTGGACACCGCCAGGTACTGACCGTCCTGGGAAATGGCACCGCCAATGCTGTTGCCGGACTGGATGATCCGCCTGTCGATGGACCGGGTCAGAAGGTCCACCTTGGTGAGGCCCCCGTCGCGGCCGAAAACATAGCCGTAACGCCCGTCCCGGGAATAGACCACCGAGGCGTGGGAGAGGTTCCCCAGCCCCTCGACCCGCCCGAGAACGGCTTTTTCCGTGGTATCCACCACCAGCACCGACCCCGAGGCCCGTTCCACAATCAACCCCAGGTCACCGGTGCCACGCAGCGCTGGTGACGGCGTTCCGGATGGCGGCAGCATCTGGCAGCCCGCCACAAGCACAACAGCCAGTAGCGGAGCGAGGACTCGGAGCCGATAGGACATGGGGGTCATAAAGTCACCTTGGGTCGTTACCACGGAGCAGGGAACCGGATTTCAGTTTCCGGCTGATCCACTGGATTTCCTGTTCACTGAGAAGCGCCTGCCACGGGGGCATGGCAGTGTCCGGGACACCGTTACGGACAATCGCCGCAATGGCGTCAACCGCAAGACCTTCAAGATCTCCGGCACGCAACCCTGGCCCCAGCCCACCACCAAGCCGCAGGCCATGACAGGCGCCACAGTCCTGGCGGACCAGTTCCCGCAGCTGCGCGCTGTCAGACGCCGCTGCCTGTGCCGGTACCGCCAGGCTGGCGATGCTGATCACTACCAAAACCGTTCGCCTGCAAACGCCCACAGCGCCACCTGCTTCTCACTGTTTCATGAATCATGGCTAAGCTTGCGTCACGATTCATTGATAATAATTAAATGTTTGACCACATCCGAACTCATTGTAAGTACTCCTTGCGGGGTAATGACCTGCTTTTGTTGCGCGGCCATGACTTTCCTCAATGATGACACCATTAATAAAAAGAAATATGGGAGATGTATTAAATGGGCACCAAGGAGAACAGCCGATGAATACCACCCACCATTTCTTCAAACCCATGGCGCTGGCCGCGGCCCTTGCCATCACTGCCGGTACGACGGTGCACGCCTCTCCCAAGGAGGCGGATGACCAATCCGGTGCCGCTTACAAGAGCGCACCCAGCGCCGTTGATCCGGATTCCACCAAGGACCTGGTTACCTCCCCGGGAGCGCCGGACCTGACCAAGGCGCAGTTCAAGAAGGCGAAGGAAATATTCTTTGACCGCTGCGCTGGCTGCCACGGGGTGCTGCGCAACGGCGCCACGGGCAAGCCCCTGACACCGGACATCACTCAGGACAAGGGCCTGGCCTACCTCAAGGCCTTCATCAACAGCGGCTCGCCCGCCGGAATGCCGGCCTGGGGCAAATCCGGCGAGCTCACGGACGACGAAGTCGAGCTCATGGCCAAATACGTCATGCATGAGCCACCGGAGCCGCCGGAGTTTGGTATGGAGAAAATGCGTGAGAGCTGGGAGGTCTATGTGCCCCCGGAAGAACGCCCCACTGAGCCGCAGAATGACCTGAACCGGGATAACCTGTTCAGTGTCACACTGCGTGATGCGGGTCAGGTGGCCCTGATCAGTGGCGACACCAAGGAGATCGTGGAGGTCATCGAAACCGGCTATGCGGTCCACATCTCACGCATGTCCGCCTCAGGCCGCTATGTTTTCGTCATTGGCCGCGACGCCCGCGTGACCATGATCGACCTCTGGATGGAGGACCCCGCCAAGGTGGCCGAAATCACTGTGGGTCTGGAAGCCCGCTCCGTGGAAACCTCCAAGTTCGAGGGTTATGAGGATGACCTCGCCATTGCCGGCAGCTACTGGCCGCCGCAGTACACCATCATGGATGGCCAGACGCTGGAGCCGAAGAAGATCGTCTCCACACGTGGCATGACGGTCAATGAGCAGGAATACCATCCGGAGCCCCGCGTGGCGGCGATTGTTGCCTCCCATGAGCATCCGGAGTTCATCGTCAACGTGAAGGAAACCGGCAAGGTCAAGCTGGTCAACTACGAGGACCTCAACAACCTGTCCGTGACCACCATCGATTCCGCCCCTTTCCTGCATGACGGCGGCTGGGACCGGACCAAGCGCTACTTCCTTACCGCCGCCAACGAGTCCGACAAGATTGCGGTGGTCGACTCCAGGGAGCGTGAACTGGAAGAGCTGGTGAACGTGGGCAACATCCCCCACCCAGGCCGTGGCGCCAACTTCGTGGATCCGGAATACGGCCCCGTCTGGGCGACGTCCCACCTGGGTGACGACACCGTCCAGCTGATCGGCACGGACCCGAAAAACCATCCGGAACACGCTTGGGAAGTGGTCCGCACCCTGAAAGGCCAGGGCGCCAGCTCGCTGTTCATCAAAACCCATCCGGAATCCGACAACCTGTACGTGGACACCCCGCTCAACCCCAATGACAAGATCAAGCAGAGCGTTGTGGTCTTTGACATCAACAACCTGGATGAAGGCTATGAGCGCCTGCCCATTGCCAAGTGGGCGGACCTGGGCGAAGGGCCCAAGCGGGTTGTGCAGCCCGAGTACAACAAGGCCGGTGACGAGGTCTGGTTCTCGGTCTGGAACGGCAAGGAGCAGGAATCCGCCCTGGTGGTTGTGGATGATGAAACCCGTGAGCTGAAGAAAGTGATCAAGGACGAGCGCCTGGTTACCCCCACGGGCAAGTTCAACGTCTACAACACACAGCACGACGTGTACTGAACCGGGTGACCTGATGCGACTGGACGCGACCGACAGGCAGCTGATTGACCTCTACCAGAGGCAGATGCCCGTAACCGCCCGCCCCTTCCTGGCAATGGGTGAGGCGGTGGGCCTGTCCGAACAGGCGGTCATCGGCCGGCTGGAGGCGCTCCAGGCGCAGCAGGTCATCAGCCGGGTTGGCCCGGTTTTTGAGCACAGCCGGGCGGGCGCCAGCCTGCTCGCGGCTGTTGCGACACCGGAACACCGGATTGATCGGGTCGCCGACCGGATCAATCACTTCCCGGGCATCAACCACAACTATGCCCGGGAACACACATTCAACCTCTGGTTTGTCATGACCGCGCCGGATGAAACAACGCTGGCGGCGCGCCTGGATGAGCTGGAGGAGACACTGGCACTGCCTGTTCTCAGGCTGCCAATGGTTGAGGCCTATCACATCGACCTCGCCTTCAACATCGACTGGGAGGCACTGCCATGAGCCGTATGCCCCAGGCTGTCACCCCCACCCTGAGCGAGGCGCAGAAACGGTTGCTACTGCGGCGCAAACTCGAAAGGGGGCTGCCGCTGTGCTCCCGGCCCTATCAGGTGCTCGCGGCGGAATGCGGTCTTACTGAAAACCAGGTCCTTGCGGCCGTCGCCGAATGGCAATCCGAGGGCCTGATCAAACGCATGGGGCTGGTGGTACGCCACCGTACCCTGGGGTATCGCGCCAATGCCATGGTGGTCTGGAACCTTCCGGACGGAGAGGTTGCCACCATTGGCAACGCGTTTGCGGAAGAGCCCTTCGTGACGCTCTGTTATCAACGGCCCCGGCAACGCCCGGACTGGCCCTACAACCTGTTCTGCATGATCCACGGCACCGACCGGGAACAGGTGCTGGAGCAGCTGCGGCAACTGCGTGAGCGCCACGGCCTTGAGAACGCGGAGCACGACGTGCTGTTCAGCCGCAAGGCCTATCGACAGTGCGGAGGCCGTTATGTCGGTCATGAACGCTGCTGACCCAGTGCCCGCGCTGAGCGCGACGGAGCGGGCTATCCTCAACCGCCTTCAGGATGGTCTGCCCCTGGTCCCTCACCCCTATGCAACCGTGGCACAGGAGCTCGGCATCGGGGAGGCCACCCTACTGGCCCACCTTCGTTCCATGCTGGACGCCGGCCTGCTGACCCGGTTCGGGCCCATGTTCCATGCCGGGGAAATGGGCGGCGGCCTGACCCTGGCGGCCATGGCCGTCCCGGAGGCGGACTTTGAAACCGTGACGGACCAGGTCAACAGCTTTCCGGAAGTGGCCCATAACTACCGCCGGGAACATGACCTGAACATGTGGTTCGTGCTGGCCACCGAGGAGGAAGACGCCATTGCCCGCGTCATCCATGCCATCGAATCGCTGACCGGCTACCCGGTCTACAACATGCCCAAGGAGGAGGAGTTCCATGTCAACCTCCGCTTCTACGTCTGAGCCAGCCCCCCTGGGTAACCTGGACCGCGAGCTGATCGTCGCCACCCAGCAGGGGTTGCCGCTGGTATCCGACCCCTGGGCAGCAGTGGGCGAACAGATCGGCATCAGCGGCGACGAAGCCCTGGAGCGGTTCCGGCGCCTTCAGGCCAGTGGCGTACTGCGCCGCGTCGCGGCCGTGCCCAACCATTACCGGCTGGGCTACCGGTTCAATGGCATGACCGTCTGGGATGTGGCCGATGACCGGATCCAGGAGCTGGGCCAGGCAACGGGCGAACTGCCCTTTGTCAGCCACTGCTACCGACGGCCCCGCCACCCGCCGCTCTGGCCCTACAACCTGTTCGCCATGGTCCATGGCACCAGCCAGGCGGAAGTGGAAACCAAGGCCGAACGCATTCACGAGCTGTTGGGCGATGCCTGCCAGGGGCACCGGATCCTGTACAGCTCCGCAATCCTGAAAAAGACCGGATTGCGCCTTCAGCGCAAACAATAAGGGGGCGCCATGTTCAGAATGACCCGCTACATCAAGAGCCTTATGCACCCCAGCCCGGTGCCACCACCCGCTAAGCCATCGGGCCCCGTGGTCATCTGGAACCTGATCCGGCGCTGCAACCTCACCTGCAAGCACTGTTACTCGGTCTCCGCGGATATTGACTTTGAGGGCGAGCTGGAGACCGACGAGGTCCATACCGTGATGGACGACCTCAAGCACTACGGCGTGCCGGTGCTGATTCTGTCCGGTGGCGAGCCCCTGATGCGGCGTGACATCTTCGATATTTCCCATCGCGCCAAGCAGATGGGGTTCTACGTGGGCCTGTCCACCAACGGCACCCTGATCACCGAGGCCAACATCCAGCAGATCGCGGATGTGGGTTACGACTACGTCGGCATCAGCATTGACGGCCTCGAGGCCACCCATGACTGGTTCCGCCAGAAGCAGGGCTCGTTCGCCGACTCGATGGAGGCCGTGGCACTGTGCCAGCAGGCCGGCATCAAGGTGGGGCTACGCTTCACCCTGACCCAGGACAATTTCCATGAACTGCCGGATATACTGCGGCTGCTGGATGAATACGACATCGACAAGTTCTACCTTTCGCACCTGAACTACTCAGGGCGTGGCGGGCGCAACCGCAAGCGCGACACCTGGTACGACATGACCCGCCAGGCCATGACCATGATGTTCAACCATTGCCACAGTGAGCTCCAGCAGGGCATTGAGCGCGAGTACGTCACCGGCAACAACGATGCCGATGGGCCCTTCCTGATGGAATGGGCACGGGAACACTACCCGGACCAGGTGGAGAACCTGTGGCAGCGGCTCGTGAACTGGGGAGGCAATGCCTCGGGCTTGAATATCGCCAACATCGACAACCTGGGCAATGTTCACCCGGATACATTCTGGTGGAACTACACGCTGGGCAACGTTCGAGAAACCCCCTTCTCCCAGCTCTGGAGCGACGAGAGCGATCCGCTGATGGCCGGTTTCCGCCAGCGTCCGAGGCCGGTGAAAGGGCGCTGCGGTGCCTGCCATTACCTGCCCGTGTGCAACGGCAACACGCGGGTCAGGGCCTATAACGTCTCCGGCGACTTCTGGGAAGAAGACCCCGGGTGTTACCTGACCAACGAGGAAATCGGGGTCGCTGAAAGCGACCGCCGGGTGGCCACGCCCGCCATGGAGATCCCGGTCCATAACCTTTAAAGGAGCGCTGCATGGACAACACCAACCCGACAAAACGCCTGGTGGAATTCCAGCTGGCGGAGCCCCCCTTCCGGGCCGGGGATGTGGCGATCGTTGGGGCCGGTCCGGGTGATCCCGGCCTGCTGACCCTGCGGGCGCTGATGCTCATCCAGCAGGCGGACGTGATCCTCCATGACCGGCTGGTTTCCCCACAGGTCATGGAGCTGGTCAACCCGTGCGCGGAATGCCTCCATGTGGGCAAGCGCAGCGGCAACCATGCCGTGCGCCAGGAAGACACCAACAGCCTCCTGGTGCAACGGGCCCGCCAGCAGCAGCGCGTGGTCCGTCTCAAGGGCGGTGACCCCTACATTCTGGGCCGGGGCGGCGAGGAAGCTGAATACCTTATGGAACAGGACGTGAACTTCCAGGTCGTGCCGGGAATCACCTCCGCATCAGGCTGTGCCTCACACTGTGGCATCCCCCTGACCCATCGGGACTATGCCCAGAGCGTGACCTTCGTAACCGGCCACCGCAAGGCGGACCAGAGCCTGGACCTGGACTGGGCAGCCCTCGCGACCCCCAACCAGACCCGGGTCTTCTACATGGGACTAAGCAACGCCGACGCCATCGCGCGCAACCTGCTGCACCACGGTGTGCCGGAAACCTGCCCGGTCGCCCTGGTGGAACGGGGGACAACCGAGCAGCAACGCACGACGGTTACATCGCTTGCCGGACTCCCGCAAACAGTCGAGCAGGACGGCTTCCAGCCCCCGACGCTGATCATTGTTGGCGAAGTGGTGGCCCTGGCGGCCCGCTTGATGCCGTCCCAGAGCCCCCAGATCCGCCCTGCCATGGCCGGGGCCCACCAGGGAGTATCACCGTGAAGACCACCATCACGACGACCGCATTACTGTTCCTTCTGGCCGTGGCTCCGGCCCTTCAGGCCAGCAATGAGGCCAGCGCCACGGCCTCGCTGTATCAACAGCACTGCGCCAGCTGCCACGGCTCGGACCGGCTTGGCGTAACAGGACCAGCCCTGTTGCCGGAGAACCTGTCCCGACTTTCCCGGGACGAAGCCACCAGGGTCATCCGCGAGGGACGGGCCGCCACCCAGATGAGTGGCTATGAATCCGTCCTTTCGGAGGACGAGATTGGGCAGCTGGTGGACTACATCTACACCGAGCCGGACGAGGATCTGGCATGGAACAAGGAGGCCATAACGGCCTCACACCGTGTTCCCAACCCGGTCGACACGCTCGCCCCCTTCCCCATCTATGTGGCGGACCTGATGAACCTCTTCCTGGTAGTTGAGAAAGGCGACCATCACGCCACGCTGCTCGACGGCGACCGCATGGCCCCCATTGCCCGCT
Source organism: Halomonadaceae bacterium KBTZ08 (assembly GCA_048013405.1). Taxonomy (GTDB): domain Bacteria; phylum Pseudomonadota; class Gammaproteobacteria; order Pseudomonadales; family Oleiphilaceae; genus Halospina. The sequence goes on along the minus strand of CP182108.1, from coordinate 2,606,906 downwards.
TCCCGACCCGCTTCGCGCTCCACGGCGGGCCCAAATACGGCCCTCAGGGACGCTTTGTCTACTTCGGTTCGCGGGATGGCTGGATTACCAAGTTCGACCTGTACACCCTCAAGGTGGTGGCCGAGGTGCGCGCCGGCATCAACATGCGCAATATCGCCGTCTCCGCCGATGGCGAACACGTGCTGGCGGCCAACTACCTCCCCCACACTATGGCTCTGTTCGATGCCGAGGACCTCAGCCTGATGGAGGTTATCCCCGCGGCACGTCCGGATGAGAACCAGTCCGCCAAGACCAGCTGGCACAGCCTGGAATACCAGGATGCCGTACCCCAGGCGATGGAAAGCTCCCGCGTCAGCGCCGTCTATACGGCGCCACCGAGGAACAGCTTCATCGCCGCCCTCAAGGACATTCCCGAGGCCTGGGAAATACGGGTCGTAAACGGGGAAGCCCAGGTCCGCCGCATGAAGACACAAACCCACCTGGATGATTTCTTTTTTGATCAGGATTACCAGCACCTGATTGGTGCTGCTCGCGACGGCAAGAACGGGCACGTGATTGACCTGGACACGGGCGAGACCATCGCCACCCTGCCACTGCCTGGCATGCCGCACCTGGGCTCCGGGATCACCTGGGACTATGAGGGCCGGCGCGTGATGGCCACGCCGCACTTCCGCACCGGCGCCGTCTCCATCATCGACATGGAGAACTGGGAGGTGCTCAAGACACTGGAGACCGCCGGCCCGGGCTTTTTCATGCGCAGCCACAAGAACTCACGCTACGCCTGGGTGGATGTCTTCTTTGGCCCCAACAAGGACAAGGTCCACGTGATTGACAAGCAGACCCTGGAGATCGAGAAAACGCTCCAGCCGGAACCCGGCAAGACGTCCGCCCATGTGGAGTTTGACCGTAACGGCGAGACGCTTCTCCTGAGTATCTGGGACGACGACGGGGCCGTCATCGTCTACGACGCCGACACCCTGGAGGAAATCAAGCGCATTCCCATGAAGAAGCCCTCTGGGAAGTACAACGTCTGGAACAAGATCCAATACAAAGAGGGCACCAGCCACTGACACAGGCGGTTACACGGGTTGGCGGACGCATTAGCGAACGCCAACCCGAGCTCGAAAACGCCAACCTGATGGATGAAAGCCGCCACTCCCCGGGTGGTCTCCATGGTGGTCCGCCTGCTGATTTCCACCGTGCTGATTCTGATCGCACTGCCGGCGTTCTACGCCATCCTCAGCGACTTTGGCCTCACCAGTACGGACGCGGATGCCTTTTAAGACTGAATTAAGGTTGCACCCCCAGGCTGGAGCCTGAAGACATGGACAGCGGAGAACCAACCATGAATCAAGACAACCAGGTCCGGGTCTGGGACCCGTTCATACGCATCTTCCACTGGCTTCTGGTCGTGGCCTTCTTTACAGCCTATCTCACCGAAGGCGAGCCCGAATGGCTGCATGCCTGGGCGGGCTACCTCATTGTGGGGCTGCTGGTATTGCGCATTATCTGGGGCTTTATCGGAAGTGAACACGCCCGTTTCAGCAGTTTCGTGTTCTCTCCCGGCACCATACTGGCTTACCTGCGCGACAATATCCGGGGGCGCGCCGAGTACTACAGCGGGCACAACCCGGCAGGCGGTGCCATGATCCTGGCGATCATCCTCTCCCTGCTGATCACCTCCAGTGCCGGCATGGTGATCCTGGCAGGAGAAGAGGGTGAAGGGCCACTGGCGGGGTGGCTGGTCGCCTCACCGGAGATGCAGGCAGAGGGCGCCCCCGTCGAAACACATGAGGAATCGGAAGGCGAAGAAGAAGCCCACGCAGACACAGAGCACGAGGAAAGCGCCCTGGTGGAAAAAGCCGAACAGGTCCACGAGCTGTTTGCCAATCTGACACTCGCCCTGGTGATTCTGCACGTGATCGCCGTCATCGTGGAAAGCCTGCGCGAACGCCAGAACCTCGTTCGGTCCATGTTCAGCGGTTACAAGCGAGGCCAATGATGACAGTCACTCCCCCTTGGCGGCGGCTTATAACCGCTGCCCTGCTGCTGGCAGCGGTCATTCCGATGGCTGGCGCGGATCATGACAGGGTACGAAAACTGCACCAGAGCCAGGACATCGTGGGCCTTGAGCAGATTCTAACCACCTTCCGCGACCATTACCCCGATGGCCGGGTCCTGGAAGTGGAACTGGAGTGCAAGGACGGCCAACACATCTACGAGCTGGAAATCCTGGATTCATCAGGGAAGGTCCGCGAACTGCGCTTTGACGCTGTTTCGGGCGGACTCCTGAACGAAGGTGATTAGGTGATTGGCGCATGAGACTGTTGCTGATTGAGGACGAAACCGCTCTTGTGGAACAGCTCAGGAGCGCGCTGAGTGATTCGGGCTTTGCCACGGATGTGACCGGCGACGGCATCGAAGCACAGTACCTCGGCGAGGAAGAAGCCTACGACGTGGCCGTTCTGGATCTCGGACTCCCCGGCCGTTCAGGGCTGGAGGTTCTGCGGAACTGGCGAAGGGCGGGTAACGCCCTGCCGGTTCTGATCCTCACCGCCCGGGATGCGTGGCACGAAAAGGTGGATGGGTTCAAGGCCGGGGCCGATGACTACCTGGGAAAGCCCTTCCACACCGAGGAGTTGATTGCCCGGCTCACTGCTCTCATCCACAGAGCCAGCAACCAGCCCGGCGGCGCCCTTACCGCAGGCGGGCTGACACTGGATGAAGAGCGCCAGGAAGCCATTCTGCCCTCTGGAACCCAGATGGAACTCACGGGAACCGAGTTCCGGTTATTGCGCTACCTGATGCTTCATCCCGATACCCTCCTGTCGAAAAGCCGCCTGACAGAACACGTGTATGAGTACGATCAGGATAGGGACAGCAATGTCATCGAGGTCTACATCAACCGGCTGCGCCGAAAGATTGGACACGAAGCCATTGAAACGAGGCGCGGCCAGGGTTATGTCTTTCACCCCGACGTTTTCCGTTCACAGGACGCCTGAAAGGGGATGAGGGTACCTACCAGCCTGCAGTCCCGGCTTGCCATTGGCATTGCCATCCCGGTGGCGATCGCGACACTGCTGACCGTGGTCCTCGTCAGCTATGGCGCCCGTCAGCTGGTGGACGACTTTGTCCTGACCCGCCTGGAACACGATCTGGAGACCCTGGTCGCCGGCGTGGAGCTGCCCCCTAACGCGCCCCCACATCAGGGCAAACAGCTCACCCAGGTCTATCAAAAGCCCTATTCCGGTCACTATTTCCAGATTGAAACGGAGGGCAACACACCCCAGCGCTCGCGCTCCCTTTGGGACCATCAACTGGACCTGCCGGACCTTGAGCCTGGCGAACGCAGCACTTTCCGCACCCAGGGGCCAGAGGGCCAGCCACTGATGGTACTGGCTGAAGGTTTCAGCCAGTCGGGGCGCTGCGCTGTGGTCGGTGTCGCCGAGGATCTCGGCCCCCTGAGCGCTACCATTCACCTCCTTCAGCTCAGCATCGGCGGTCTGGGAATGCTGCTTCTCATCCTTATTGTGCTGGCACAAACGGCGCTGATCCGTCGCGGCCTGGCACCACTCAACGCATTGCGACAGGAACTGCATCGCCTGGAACAGGGCGATATCACGGAGCTCAATACCAATCGGGTTCCCGCCGAGATCCAGCCCCTGATCCGGGAGATCAACCAACTCATCAGGCTGCTCTCCAGCCGCTTAACACGCTCCAGAAAAGCCCTGGGAAACCTTGCGCACGCACTGAAAACGCCATTGACCATCCTCGATGGGCTGTCTGAGAACGGGGAGCCCGCAACCAGCGACGAACTCCGCCGCCAGGTGACAACCATGCGCAACATTGTTGAACGCGAACTCCGCCGCGCCCGCCTTGCCGGCGGCGGTATGCCGGGGCAAACACTGGCACCGGAGACCGCCCTGAATGAACTTGTTGATGTATTCTCGAAGGTGTACGCGAACAAACGCATCGCCTTTGATATCCAGGCATCCTCCGACATGAGGCTGCCCCTGGACCGGGAAGACTTCCTGGAGCTGGCGGGGGTGCTTCTCGACAATGCATGCAAATGGTGCCACCAGAAGGTCCAGGCGGCCGTGGAACGCACTGAAGAAGCGACATTGCTCACTGTTGACGATGACGGCCCAGGCTGCCCCTCGGAACAGCGTGACTCACTGGCGGAAAGGGGCTGGCGGGTGGACGGGGATCAACCGGGGTCCGGCCTGGGATTGGCTATCGCTGCCGATATCATCGAACAATACGAGGGGCGGTTAACCTTCCATGATTCACCGATGGGAGGGCTGCGGGTGAAAGCCACGCTTAAAACAGGAAAGAACTGATTTCCCCAGCGGAGAACGGTTCGTCTTCCCTTAAAGATTCATTAAGCAATAAGCCCAGCTGAGCGCGCAGCCGGGCTTACCCTGGTTCAGACCTGCGATGCCTCCAGAGCCTGCTCAACGTCCGCCAGGATGTCATCCACGTGCTCAATACCAATCGCGAGTCGCACCAGATCCCGGGAAACGCCGGCGCTGGCCAGTTCCTCGTCATTGAGCTGACGGTGGGTGGTGCTGGCGGGATGGCAGGCCAGTGTCTTGGCATCACCAATGTTCACCAGCCGCACGATCATCTTCAGCGCATCAATGAAGCGGCCCCCTGCTTCGTCGCCCCCGTTGATGCCAAAGGAGAGGATGCCGGAGGCCTGGCCGCCCATGTATTTCTGCGCCAGGTCATGGTACCGGCTGGATTCCAGTCCCGCGTAGCCAACCCAGTTCACGGCCGGATGCTTCTCCAGGTACTGGGCCACCTTGAGGGCGTTCTCGCAATGGCGCTCCATACGCAGGTGCAGGGTTTCAATGCCCTGCATCAGCTGGAACGCGTTCATCGGCGAGAGGGCGGCACCCATGTTGCGCAGCGGTACCACCCGGCAGCGCCCGATGAAGGCGGCCTCACCCATGGCTTCGGTATAGACCACACCGTGGTAGGACGGATCCGGTTCATTCAGCATGGAGAAACGCTCCGGGTAATCGGCCCACGGGAAGCGGCCGGAGTCCACGATGGCGCCCCCAAGGGTGGTGCCATGCCCGCCCATGAACTTGGTCAGTGAATGGATCACCACATCGGCGCCATGCTCAAAGGGCCGCCATAGGCAGGGCGTGGCAACGGTGTTGTCCACAAACAGCGGCACACCGTGGCGGTGACCGATCGTGGCCAGCTTTTCGATGTCCACGATATTACCGGCCGGATTGCCCACGGTCTCGCAGAAGATCAGCTTGGTACGCTCATCGATACGAGCCTCGAACGCATCCGGGTCGTCGGCGCTGACAAACCGGACCTCGATCCCCTGCTTCGGGAACGTATGCGCAAACAGATTATAGGTTCCGCCATAGAGCTGGGTGGTGGTGACGATATTGTCCCCGGCCTCGGCAATGGCCTGGATCGCCGCCGTGATGGCGGCCATGCCCGAGGCCATGGCCAGCGCGCCCACACCGCCTTCCAGAAGCCTTACACGCTCCTCGAGGAAGGCATTGGTCGGATTCATGATCCGGCTGTAGATATTGCCCTCGACTTTCAGGTCGAACAGGTCGGCACCGTGCTGGGTGTCGTCAAAGGCATAGGATGTGGTCTGGTAAATCGGGGTTGCCACCGCCTTGGTGGTAGGGTCGGGCTGGAAGCCGCCGTGAATGGCAAGAGTATCCGGTTTCATGAAGGGTCCTCATAATCCAGTTGTTATGACGTTGTCTGGTACAGGCTCAAGTATGCCAGCTCAGCCCAGACGCGTACTATTGGTCCGTACGGCTCTGCCCCGGGTTTTTCAGATGATTGCCAAGCCAGCCCCGGATGCGCGCCGGGATCCGCCGATGGTCCCGGGCAGCCTCGCCGAGCGGGATGGGGAGAGCCGACTGGGTATAGGTCTCAAAGCCGGCCCTTCGGGCAGCGGCGGCGCGGTTGCCGGCGCGGCTGTCCGAACCCAATCGCCGGTCATACAGATCCAGAATCGGGATGGGGTAGCCCTGTCCCAGTTCGGTTCCCAGGTCACTGCTGAACGGCGCCCTGAGCCGGGGCGCGACCCAAACCATGCCGAACTGCCCAGGGGCAAGGGCAGCGGCATTGGCGCGGGCGTAACGCAGGGCCAGATCCGCCCCATCGCCAATGCCCACAAGCACGATGACGCCCACGCCTTCATCCCGCAGCACCTGGACGGCTGCCTCCAGCCGCCCCAGCGCCCGGCTTTGCCAGTCCTCCCCCCGTTCCGGGGTGCCGCCGTCTTCTGCCACCTGGATGGTCATGTCCGGCGAGTCACCCTCTTCGCCGCCGGCCTCCGTATCGTCATTACCCCCGTCACCGCCGCCGTTCTCCGGTGCCTGCTCTCCATTATCATCCCCGGCCCCATCCGGCTCGGCCTGGCCACCACCGCTTTCGCCGGGCTCCAGGACCCGCTCTGGCATATCCGCCACCGGCTCAGCCGGCTGCCCGAGGGACAACGTCAACCAGCCGGCCTCGGGCAGCTGGCGGCGCACCGCCCCGGTCAGGCCCTGATCCGCCGACTGGCCGGAGGCAGCCACCACCACAACGCCCCCATGGCGCTTCGCGGTGGTTTCCCGCTTCAACAGCCCGGTAAAGGTCGCGCCCTCCTGGCCAATCTCCCGTGCCTGATCCGGATAACGTGATGCCAGCGCCCCCCCGGCACGATTCGGCCCAAAGTGCACCATGGTGACACTGGGCGCTTCCGCCTCCTTCTCCGTCTTGCCATTCGACGCCTGTTCCCCCTCGCCGGAGCCCGGTTCCGCCTCCCCTTGCTCTTGCTCTTGCTCTTGCTCTTGCTCTTGCTGGGCGACAGCCGGCAGTGCCAGGCAAAGCAGGACAAGGCCGACAGCCATTGCAGGAATGGAGCGACGCATCAAGAAACCTCCTGTGGTGCGGGGTGAGCTGGAAGCGTTAAACTGGTGTCTTTCCGGAACAGTCTATCAACAATGGCGGATCCTCCCATGAACGAACCACTGATTGCGCCCTCCATCCTCTCCGCCGATTTCGCACGGCTGGGGGAGGAAACCGACAACGTCCTGGCCGCGGGCGCGGACATGGTCCATTTCGATGTGATGGACAATCACTACGTGCCCAACCTCACCATCGGCCCCATGGTCTGCGAGGCCCTGCGCAACAATGGCGTGACCGCGCCCATCGATGTCCACCTGATGGTGAAGCCGGTGGATGACCTGATCCGCATGTTCATCGACGCCGGCGCCAGCTACATCACCTTTCACCCGGAAGCGTCAGAGCACATTGATCGTTCCCTGCAACTGATCAAGGACGCCGGGCTCAAGGCAGGGCTGGTCTTCAATCCGGCCACGCCGCTGCATTACATGGATTACGTGATGGACAAGCTGGACATGATCCTGCTGATGTCCGTGAACCCCGGTTTCGGTGGCCAGTCCTTCATCCCGGGCACCCTGGACAAACTGGGCGCGGCCCGCCGCAAGATCGATGCCTACGGTCGCGCCATCCGCCTGGAGGTGGATGGCGGCATCAAGGAGGAGAATATTGGCGAGGTTGCGGCAGCCGGGGCGGATACCTTTGTGGCCGGCTCCGCCATCTTCAGGAAGGACGATTACGCCAGCGTGATTCAGGCCATGCGCCAGCAGATCGAGCACGCGCGCTCTCCGTAACAGACGGAGACCATGTGAACGGGCGCGACCACCGACCAATACGGATTGGGGTATGTTCAACCTGAAAGCACAGACACTGCCTGACACGCTGCTACTCGACCTGGACGGCACCCTGGTGGACAGCGCTCCGGACCTGGCGGCCGCCGTGGATGCCATGCTGGCGGAACTGGAACGCCCGGCTGCAGGGCTTGAAAAGACCCGCCTCTGGGTGGGCAATGGGGCCCGCAAGCTGGTGGAACGGGCCCTGGCCGATGCGTTTGGCGAGTCTGTTTCTGCAGAGGCGGAGCTCCTGGAACGGGCGGAATCCCTCTTCTTCCGGGCCTACCACAGCTGCAATGGTCACCACAGTCGCCTCTATCCCGGCGTGATGCGTTTTCTCGAAACGGCGCGAGCCCGGGGCTGCTGGCTGGCCATTGTCACCAACAAACCCGCCGAGTTCACCCTTCCCCTTCTGGAGCGTCTCGAGCTTGCCCCCTTCTTCGGGGCCACGGTCAGTGGGGACAGCCTGGTGGACCACCACGGCACCGTTATCCGCAAACCGGCAGCGGGTCACTTAAAGCTGGCACTGGACCGGCTCGGCACGAGTGCTGAGAGCACTTGGATGATCGGCGACTCCGAGTCGGATATCGTGGGGGCCCGGAACCTTGGGGTCCCCAGCGTGGCGGTAACCTATGGCTACAGCCAGGGCACACCTGTGGCGGATTACGGACCGGACCAGCTGGTCGATGATCTGACGCAGCTGCTGTAAGCCGCCATCAGGCGCGCGCCAGGCGCCGGTTCAGCGCCCAGAGCGATAGCGGCGCGAATAGCAGGGTAATGACACCGGCCCAAACCAGTGACCACAGCGCGGGCTCCAGCACACGGCCGCCACTGAGCAGCCCGCGCGCCGCCTCCGAAAGCAGGGAGACCGGGTTGGCTGCCACCACTTGTTGGACAAATGGCGGCAGCGTCTCCATGGGCACAAAGACGTTGCTCAGAAAAGTCACAGGGAACAGCGCGGTGAATCCGAAGAGCTGCACATGCTCCGGATCCCGGGCGAGGACCCCGACCAGGACCATGACCCAGGACATGGCGAAGGCGAAGACCAGGAGCAACGCCAGCATCACCAGGACACCACCCAGCGGCGCCTCCAGCCGGAACCCCAACAGAAAACCAACCGCAAGCAACAGCACAACGCACCACGCCTGCTTGACCATGTCCGCCAGGATACGCCCCGCCAGAGGCGCCCACCGCGCAATGGGCAGAGCGCGAAAACGGTCGAAAACGCCCCGGGTCAGGTCCGTGTTGAGCCCATGGCCTACATAGACGGTGACAAAGACCAGATTCATCACGATCACGCCGGGCAGGATGAAGTCCAGGTAGGCCGCCGTGGAGCCGGCAACCGCACCCCCGAAAACGTAGAGGAACAAAAGCAGGAACAGCACCGGCTGAATGCTGAAATCCATCAGCTCCCAGGGGTTGCGGCGCAGCTGCAAGAGGGTGCGCCATGCCAGGGTCAGGGTCTGCTGGAGGCTGTTCACGGGGCCACCTCTGGAGCCTGTTCCGGGGTCTCGACATCGGTATGCCGGCCGGTCAGCGTGAGGAAGACATCATCCAGGCTGGCGCCGCGCAACGTCAGCTCCCGGGCCACGATGCCGGCCTCGTCCAGGCGCCGGACGACAGCGGGCACCAGAGCCGGGTCACTGATCGGAACCCGCAACCGGACACCGTCCACTTCGGGCGTGCGGCCCACAATGCCAGTGACAACAGACCGGGCGAGCTCCCGATCCGCTCTATGCTGGAACGCCATTGCCAGGGTCTGCCCTCCCACGCGCGCCTTGAGCTGTTCCGGGGCGCCACTGGCGATGACGCGGCCCTGGTCGAGCACAACGATCTTGTCCGCAAGGCTGTCGGCCTCCTCCAGGTACTGGGTCGTCAGGAGGACGGTGGTGCCCTCGGCCACAAGTTCGCGGATCAGGTTCCATAGCTCCAGGCGGGCACGCGGGTCGAGCCCTGTGGTTGGCTCGTCCAGGAACAGAATAGGTGGGCGCCCAACCAGGCTGGCCGCCAGGTCCAGACGCCTGCGCATACCGCCGGAATAGGTCTGGACTGGCCGGTGGGCCGCATCCTCAAGACCAAACGCCGCCAACAGCTCGCCCGCCCTTGAACGGGCATCCCGTCGCGGGAGCCCCAACAGCCGCCCTATCAGGATCAGGTTCTCGCGACCTGTCAGTTTCTCATCCACGGAAGCGTACTGGCCGGTCAGCCCAATGCGCGAGCGCACCGCAGCAGCGCCGGCCACCACATCGCAGCCGTCCACCCTGGCCTTGCCCTCATCCGGCGCAAGCAGGGTCGCCAGAATCCGGACCGCCGTGGTTTTCCCGGCCCCGTTGGGGCCCAAAAGACCCTGAACGGTGCCACGCGGCACGCTCAGATCAATACCATCAAGCGCCCGGGTGGCACCAAACTGCTTCACCAGTCCCTCAGCGCCAATTGCTTCATCCATGGCCGTTACCCCGGTTCAGTGGAAAGCAATCAGCATAGCGCCAGCAGGCGCTGGACACTACCAGTGAACGGAATAACCAACGCCCATGGTCCGGCCCTGGCCCTTCACCCGGCTGGTGGCGCTTCTGGACGAGTCAATCTGGTAGTACGCCTGGCTGATCGCCGGATAGTAGTCCTTGTTCAACAGGTTCCGGACGGACAGCGTTGCCTCCCCGGGCCCAGCGTCAATGCGCGCGACATAATCCACGACGGTGTAGCGCTCCACTTCGCCCTCACCGAAGGCCGTTGAGCCTTCAAACTGGTCCCGGCTGCCGATATGGGTGAACTGGAGCCGGTTATGCCAGCCGTTCAGGGTCTCGTCTTCCAGATAGCCCGTTACCTTGAGCGGCGCGATCCGTGTGCCCGGCAGTCGCTCACGTCCGCCGTCGGCCGTGTCCCTCAGCCCTTCGGACCAGGTCAGTGTGCCCCCGACCGTCGTCGCGGACGTCACACCATAGTCGACAGCACTCTCAACCCCCCAGACGTCTTCCTCGTTCTTCTGGATGTTCAGATTACTGTCAAAGGTGGTCCCGCCATTGGAGGTGCTGTAGAACACGGCAGCAGTGGCGCCCAGGCTGCCATTGCTGTAACGCGTCCCGAGTTCGTAGTTGTCCACCTTCTCAGCTTCCGACTCAAACTGGCCGGCCTGGAAGGTCTGTTCCGAGTAGCCCTGGGTTCCGGGATAGGGGCCGGCATCACGAAGCACCCGGCCGACATCCGCGATGGAAAAGCCCTGGGAATAGCTGGCAAAGACATCCGTACTCTCCGAGACGTAGAACACCGCCCCCAGGTTGAACAGCGGCTCGGAATAATCCAGAGTCCCGGCCTCGACGCGGTGGCCGTTGCCGTTGGGATCAACCGTGTCCGTATCGACGCTGATGTCCTCGTAACGCAGGCCGCTTCGCACGACGGCCACCTCCCCCAGCGGAACCTCCAGTTGGGCGTAGCCCGCAAAGGCGTCCTGGTCCATGGCGGGCGAGGTCGCGGGTACCTCACCGCTCTGGTCATAGTTGCGGGACTCTGTCTCGTCAGACAGGTAATCAACACCCCAGGTGAGGCTGGCGCCCGCCGTCAGCTCATCCAGCGGGGTCGTGACCGAGGTCCTCACCCCGAGCTTTTCGGATTCAATGGCACTCTGGGGATAGGGACCGGCGCCCGGGTAGTAGTATTTGGGAAATGCCTGACGGGAATCCCCGTAATAGACATCCGCCTTCAGGGAACTGCCGGCGATGGACTGATGGGAATAGGTGACTTTCGCCGACGTGAAATCCTGTTCCGGGTCAATAACCGGCACGGCCTGGGTGGGCGCTTCCTCCAACGGTACCGCCGGGGTTTTGCTGCCTCCCTCTGCAAAGCCGAACGTATGGTCTGAATCCTGTTCATTGTTGAATTCATTGAGCATCAGCTCGATGCGCTGATCGCCTCCATCAAAGTCCAGACCGGTCTTGGCGAGCACGTTGTATTCCGTCGTATCCGCAAACCCGCCCTGGGTGCCTCCAGGGCCACCGGGAGGGATTCGGTCCCCGTCAGCGTCAAACCGGCCCCCGCGTTCCACGAAAGAGCCGGACAGCACATAATCCCAGTTGCCCTGGGTACCGCTGACACGGTGCTCTGTCTCATAGTCCAGGGACTCATCAAAGTGCTCGGTGGAAAAGCGCGCGCCAGCCTGGGAATAACCGGCTACCGCCTCATCGCTGGCCTGCTTGGTGATGACGTTGATAACACCGCCCTTGGCCCCAAAGCCATAGATCGCGGTACCGCCGCGGATGACCTCAACACGCTCAATAGCTGAGGCGGCGATGCTGTTAAGACCACGGGAGGCGTCACGCAGAGGCGTCGACTGCGGTATGCCGTCAATCAGGACCAGGAACTTGCGGCCCCGCAGCGTCTGGCCGTAGTTGGTGGTCCCCTCGGTACTCGGCCCAAGGCCCGGCACCGTTTGCGCCAGGATGTCATTCAGGTTCCGGCTGACCCGCGCCTGCTCATCCAGCTGTTGCTCATCCAGTACAGTTACGGATCGAGCCGTTTCCGACACCGAGGTTTCGTTCCGCGTTGCGGACACGACAACCGGGTCAATGCGCATGCTGGTTTCTGACTGCGCCTGTACCGCCAGCGACAACGGAGCCAGTGACGTTGCCAGTGCCAGCGGCATAATGCGAGCGCGTGCGGCGATGCTCCGGTGTTTCACGACAGGGTCTCCTCATCCGGGATGGGTTGCGGGGGATCATTATAAAGGAATGCGAATTATTCTTTTTATTGTGCCGCATGTAAAGCATTCTCACCCCTAGCCGCCCTTTCCGGTTCAAAGATCCTGTAAAATGGAGGGTGATCAAGGCCCGCTCCGCGTCCGTATTTCCGGAGCAAACCCCTTTCCTGGAGCAGTCATGACCCACGTTTTCCTCGTCGATAACGGCTCCCTGCGGCCTGACGCCACCCTGAACCTGAGGCGTGTTGCCAGTGCTCTTGGTGATCAAACCGGCATGCCAGTAGAAGCCCGTTCACTACTGCATTCCAACAAGGTACCAGCGGACCAATTGGACGGTATTGCCGCCTCCACGCTCGGCCCGGCTGCTCATTGGCGGGCCGAGGCGGGCGTTACGAACATGGTGGTCCTGCCCTTCTTCTTCGGCCCCAGCCGGGCCCTCAGCGGTTACCTCCCGGAGCGCCTGGGCGACATGCAGGCCTCACACCCGAACGTCCACGTCCGGGTCGCCTCACCGCTGGTCGATCTCCAGGCGCCCACGGACCTGAGGCTGGCGCGCGTGCTGCGCGATGGCATTGAGGAACAGCTCCAGCAACTCCCGGCGGGAACCAGACCCGCCGTGGTACTTGCCGACCATGGCAGCCCCATCCCGGAGGTGACGGCCGTGCGCAACGTTCTGGCCGGTCAGGTGGCGGCACTGATGGAGGGGCGGGTCCGCAGCGTGACGCCGGCTTCGATGGAGCGGCGGGAGGGGGACGAATACCGGTTCAACGAGCCCCTGCTCGAGAACCTGCTTGATGCGCCCGGGTTCAGCGAGGGCCCTGTCATTGTTTCCATGCTGTTCCTGTCGCCGGGGAAACACGCTGGGGTGGACGGGGACGTGGTCACTATCTGCGAGCAAGCCGAAACCCGCAACCCGGGCCTGGAAACCCGGATAACGCGTCTTGCGGGAGAGCATGACGGGACCCTGGCCATCCTCGCGGACCGGCTGGATCAGGCCTTGCGCGGCGAGCGTTACCTTCTGGACCTGCCAGCCCCGGACATGACCTGATCAGAACCGGTGGGGCTCGAACGCCACCGACTCGGTTCGCTGCCCCAGCAACACCAGCCGCCCCCGGTAACGTCCTTCACCGGTGGCGGTAAAATCGAAACTGAAGGTCCGCCGAAGTCGTAGCCGCCCCTGTCGGTCTCTCTGCACCCCCAGTCCGCTCAGGCAGACGCTCTGGTCCAGCAGGTCCACATCCGCGCGCTCACAGGCCCGCCGCGCCACCTGGAGCGCCAGCTCCTTGGTGCCCAGGGCACGCCACCAGTACCAGGCCCCGAATCCGATGGCGAAAAGCAGGGTCAGGGTCTTTAATCCGATCTGCATTCGACGCTAACACTCCTGAACTATTAATTGACAACGATTCTTATTCGCTAATACATTAAGCCTAACTATTGGCACCGTAATCGAGTCCCTTGATGCCCCATGACCCTTCACTGAACGCGTTCTTCAACGCCCTGATCCGGGAATGGCCCCTGGCACGCTACCACGAACCAGGCGCCCTCAACGCCAGCGCCCCGATTGCGGGCCAGGGTCTTTTCGAGATCCCCGGGCCCGACAATACAGCGCTGCTCATCCCCTGTCGCTTCAGGGCCCGGACCGGCCGCCACCTGTTGGCCGCACCCCTGCTGCTCGACCATCAGGGCGAACACCGGCCAGTCACCTTTGAACAGGCCGTGGAATGGTGCATGGCACTTGAGCCGCTGCGGCAGGAAACCTCGGCAGGCGCGCTTGAGGCATTGAAACAGAGAGTCCATGCAAGCCGACAGAACCTGGCCGCCGCCCAGCCACACCGGGAACCTCAGCTGGATCACCTGTTCCGGGAACCACTGACCTTTCTGGAAGCGGAACAAGCGCTTTTCAGCGGCCACTCCATTCACCCCTGCCCCAAGGACAGGGGCAACATGGACAACGAGGACGCCCGGCGCTATGCGCCGGAATACGGTGGCCATTTTCCCCTGGCCTGGTACAGCGTCGCCCGGGACCACCTGTTCCATCGCGACACAGAGGGTCTGGATCCAACCCATGGCGTTGACGCCCTTCTCGAAACGGAGCCGGCCGCCGATCACCTGCGGGCACGCCTGCCCAACGGCCACTGCCTGCTTCCATGCCACCCGTTCCAGCATCGCCAGTGGCAGGCCTCCGCTGCCCTGGCACCGCTGCGCGATGCCGGCAGCCTCTGTTACCTGGGCGAGGGCGCCGCCCACTGGCGGGCCACGTCATCATTAAGAGCCATCTACTGCGAGTCAGCCCCCTGGATGCTGAAGTTCTCGCTGAGTGTCTGGCTCACCAATTCCCGGCGCCACCTGCAGCCGGAAGAGGTGGTGCGCGGCGCCGAGCTCTGCCGCGTTCTGGATAGCGGCCCGGTCCGGGAATGGCTCCGGAACAGGCCCGGTTTTGAGGTGTTGCGCGAACCCATCGCCGCCGGTATCCGGGGAAGCGAGGGCCAGCCCCTGCCGGAAACCCTGGTTGTCTGGCGGGATAACCCCTTCCGCGGCAACAGGACCAGCAACACGGAAGTGCTCGCCACCCTGCTCCAGGATGACCCGCGCAACGGTGAGTCACGCCTCTCGCAACGGCTCCGCCAGGCGGGGCTGGATGCCAGCGCCACGCGCGACTGGTTCCGGCGCTATCTCGACGTGGCCGTCGCGCCGCTACTGGAGGCGCAATCGCAATTCGGCATCCTGTTCGGCGCCCACCAGCAGAACCTGGTTCTGGGCCTGAACGGGGTCTGGCCCGAGACGCTGTTCTTCCGGGACTGCCAGGGCACGGGATTCACCAGTCTGGCGCCCCAACGCCTGGGCGATGAACTGGGCAACCTGGCCGAAGACAGTGAGAACCTTCTGCCGGACGAACTCGGCATCCAGCTGTTCTGCTATTACCTCTTCATCAATGCCACCTTCAACGTTATCGCGTCACTGGCGGCGGGCCGGCTTGCCAGTGAGACCGACCTGATCCGGACGCTGCGCGACTGGTTGCAGGCCCGCCTGGTCGAACAGCCCCCGGACGACCGTGCCATCCGCTACCTGCTTGAAAGCCGGGCGCTCTACGCCAAAGGCAATTTCCTGTGCACGCTCCGGGCGTTGAACGAAAACACACTGGATGACGTCTTTTCCATCTACCACGCCCTGACGAATCCACTTTATAGGGAGGCCGAGTGCCATGTTTGACGGTAATCACAGGGTCCACCTGACCCTGAGCTCCAGCGGCGACCAGGCATACCTGCAAGCCGGACCCCAGAGCTGGCAACTGAGACTGAGCAGCGAGGGAGCCCACCGGACCCTGACCGGCTGGGAAGGCCCGCTACCGGAGAGCCACCTGGTCTATCCCCTGCTTGACCGGCTGTTCAGTGGTTTCGACCTTGACTCCCTGGCCCTGACTGCTGACATCGCGGAGCTGTGCGCACTGGCGCACCCGGCCTGGCAGGCTCATGACGACGGCACACTCTCCATCAGCAGGGTCGCCTTCTACCAGATCCGTGAAGCATGGCTGGCCCCGTCGTTATGGCCGGTCATGCCGGAAGTCCCCGAACAGACGGGAGAAGTCGTCCATCCCCGCCGCCCCCGTCTCCCGGATACCACCCTCTACCGGCGCTACCACCCGGGTGTGGACAAGGTGCTCGAGCTGCGCCCGGCCACCGTTGAAGCCGATGGCGAACGCTTCCACCGCTGGCACAACCTGCCGCGGGTCGCACGGTTCTGGGAATACCCGTTCAGCCGGGAGCGGCTGGATGCCATGCTCGAGGAACGACGCGCCGCCGCCAACAGCTTTCCGCTGATCCTGGAGGCCGACGGGGATCCGGTCGGCTATTTCGAAACCTATTTCGTACCGGAGGACCGGCTGGGCCCCTATTGCGATGCCGGCCCCTTTGACCAGGGCGTGCATGTGCTGATCGGCGAGGACCGCTACTGCGGTCAGGGCCAGGCACCGGTGTGGCTCAACACCATCAGCCATTACCTCTTCCTGACCGATCCCCGGACCACAACTCTCTATGGCGAGCCCGACGCCACCAACGAAGCCATTTTCCGGCAGCTGCGCCACCTCAGCTGGCGCAAGCACTACGAGTTCGACTTCCCGCACAAGCGCGCCGCGCTGGTGACCACGGAACGGGAAAGATTCTTCCGTGACACACGACTCTAGCAGGAACGCCGCAATGGACGGACAAACACTCTGGCACCGGGCCAACCAGCGACTGATGGCCAAGGTCATCGGCGAAACCGCCTATGAGGGCTGCCTGTCCCCGGAGCTCACCGGCAACGGCCACTACCGGCTGGTGCTCGGGGACCATGAGTATGGTTTCCGGGCACGCTGCAGCTGTTGGGGGTGGCTGCGCCTGGCTCCCAACAGCCTCACCCGTAACGGGCAACCCGCAACCAATGCCGCCCAACTGGTGATTGATGCCCAGCACGCCCTGGGCATGAGCGACATCGTACTCGCCAATTTCCTGGAAGAACTCCAGAACACCCTGGCAGGCGACCAGATCCAGCTGGCACGTCTGACCCGGCTCACCGCCGACGAGATGCTGGAGCTGCCCGCACCGGAGCTGGAAGGGCTCCTGGACGGCCACCCCAAATTCCTGGCCAACCGGGGCCGCATGGGCTGGGGCCAGGCCGACCTTGAAGCCTACAGTCCGGAAGCCAACAATCCGTTCCGGCTGCGGTGGCTGGCGGTCGCCCCCTCGCTCGCAGGCGCCCATGTGGGAACGCCGCCCCTTGAGCAATGCCTCGACAGCAGCGAGCACGCGGCATTGGTCCGGGGCTCCGGGGGCGCCGGACACTGGCCCCTGCTCCCGGTACACCCCTGGCAATGGGACAACCGGATCCAGAGCCAGTATGGCGAACTCCTGGCCCGGGGCCTGATCCGCGACCTGGGCGTTCACGGACACTGGTACCACCCCCAGCAGTCATTGCGAACCCTGACCAATACCAGCGTCCCCGGCAACTGCGACGTTAAGCTCGCACTTACCGTCCTGAACACCTCCTGTTACCGGGGGATCCCTGCAGGCCCCATTGCCCTCGGCCCCGCCCTGTCCCAGTGGCTGTGGGAGCAGAGCCGGGCGGACACCGAATTCCTGCAGGCCGGGCTGGAGGTCCAACGTGAGCTGGCCGGCAGCCACGTGCCCCATCCCCAGCAGTCACAGATCGCGGGCGCGCCTTATCGCTACCACGAGATGCTCGGAAGCGTCTGGCGCGAGAGCCTCTCCGGCAAGACGGACGCCGGCGAACACCCCATGCTGATGGCCGCTCTCGCGCAATGCGACGGTGAGGGGCGCGCCCTGATCGCCGCGCTGATCAGGCATTCCGGAGTGAGCCCCGAGGTCTGGCTCACGCACCTGTTCGAGCGCGTCACCATACCGCTTTATCACCTGATGTGCGCCTACGGGATCGGCGTGGTCGCCCACGGCCAGAACCTGGGCCTGATCCTGAAAGACGGCCTGCCGAAACGCATGGCGCTCAAGGATTTCCATGGTGACCTGCGCTGTACGGACCAGCCGATGCCCGAACAGGCGGGCATGCCGAAACACCTTGTGGACGGACTGACCCGCCTGCCCCCTGAACATCTGGTGCATGACCTCATTACCGGTCATTTCATCACGACCCTGCGCTTCATCTCCCCCCTGATCGAGGACGAACTGGCACTGCCGGAAGCGCACTTCTACAGCCTTCTGGCCGAGCGCCTGCGCGCCTATCAGGCGCGTCACCCCGAGCTGAGTGAACGGTTCGAGCTGTTCCCGCTGCTGACGCCCACCCTCGACCGGGTCTGCGTTAACCGGGTGCGGTTCCGTGTGGGCTACGAGGACCATGCGGACCGTCCCCGCCCCGAACTGGGTGAGCCACTGAGCAATCCGTTACTGACTGGAGAGACGCCATGAATACCCCATTGGACCTTGCCGGACTGGGTATCGGCCCGTTCAACCTGAGCATCGCTGCCCTGGTGCGGGAAGTGCCGCAACTCCAGGCGGCATTCTTCGACCGCAAACCGGATTTCAACTGGCATCCAGGCATGATGCTGCCCGGCGTCCGCCTCCAGACCTCCTACCTCAAGGACCTGGTCACTGGCGTCGCGCCCTGGAGCCCCAACAGCTTCCTGAATTACCTGGTGCAGAATGGCCGCTTCTATGCCTTCATGAATGCCAACCTGCCCGCCGTCAGCCGCGCGGAGTTCGCGGACTACATGGCCTGGGTGGCGAACGGCCTGGATACGCTTCACTTCGGGAGGAACATCGAACACGTCGATTTCGATGGGGACCTTTTCCAGATCCATCTCCGGGAACACGCAGAGCCGATCCAGGCCCGCAACCTGTGCCTGGGCACCGGCCAGACACCCGTCATCCCGGAAACCTGCCAGCCCTGGCGGGGCGATGACTGCTTCCACAACATGGAGATGACCCTGAGACAGCCCGATGTAACGGACCAATGCGTGACCGTGGTTGGCGGTGGCCAATCGGGCGCGGAAGTGGTTCTGAGCCTTCTTCGAGGAGACTGGGGCCGGCCCGAGCGCATTCACTGGCTGTCGCGCCGGCCGAATTTCCAGCCCCTGGATGAAACCCCTTTCACCAACGACCATTTCACGCCGGGCTACGTGAACACCTTCCATGACCTGCCTGAAGCCCAGCGCCTGGCGATGGTTCAGGACCAGAAACTGGCCGCGGATGGGATATCGCCCGACACTCTGGAAACGCTCTACCAGACGCTCTATGAAAACCGGGTTGCCGGTGGTGATGCGCCACGCGTTGTCCTGCAGCCCCACCGGACCCTGGAGACCATGAGCGGGCCCGCCCCGTACCGACTGACGGTCCATAACGGGCTCACCAACACACGCGAAGCGGTAACGACCGACCGCGTCATCCTGTGCACCGGTTTTGAATGGCAGCTTCCCCCTTATCTCGCCGCACCGCTGAGACAACGGCTGGAGACGGACGACCACGGCCAGCTCAGGCTGGGTGCCGACTTCCAGGCGCACTGGGACGGACCGCCGGGCCGCCACATCTATGCCGTCAACGCCGGCCGCCATTCCCACGGCATCGCCGAGCCCCAGATGAGCCTGATGTGCTGGCGCTCCGCCCGGATCATCAACCACCTGGCGGGGGAGACACTTTTCCCGGTCAACGAGGGGGTTGAGCTGGTCGACTGGCGCGGTACGGAACCATCAGCCAGGCACGCGGATGAGGATGAATCACTGCTGAGCCTTCTCAAGGAGAAAACCTGATAATCATTTGCATTACTGTTGCGTTCTGTTAATCTCTCGACCCGGAATAATCCTCAAAATCAGGAGTCTTTCTATGCGGCAATTGAGCAGTTGGTCGCGCAATCCCCTGGCAGTTCTCTTCATCACGGGCGCAGCCATGGGGACAGCGCCCGTGGCACTGGCCCAGCAAGCCATTGGATCCCTGGATGAAATGGTGGTTGTGGGCAACCGCGCCCCCTCCCAGATCAGTGAAGTCCCCGGCACCGTCTGGGTTCTGGAAGGCGAGGAGCTGCAGCGCCAGTTCGACGGTGGCAAAGGCCTCAAGGACACCCTGGGCAACCTGGTTCCCGGCATGGACCTGGGCACCCAGAACCGCACCAATTTCGGCCAAAAACTGCGCGGACGCGGCGTGCTGGTGATGATCGACGGGGTTTCGCTCAATTCCTCCCGTGGGCTCAGTCGCCAGCTGGACAGCATCGACCCCTTCAACATCAAGCGCATTGAAGTGCTCTCCGGCGCCACGGCCATCTACGGGGGCGGCAGCACCGGCGGCATCGTCAACATCATCACCAAGAAGGGCGAAGCCGGTGAGCCGTCTTTCGAGACCGAGATCGGTGCGAGCAGTGGCTTCAACAACAGCAACGACCGGGACTTGAGAGGCGGCCAATCCATCAGCGGCGGCACTGACTTCGTCAAGGGCCGGCTGGCGGTGGCAGGCCAGGATAACGGCGCCTTCTACGATGGCAACGGCGATCCCGTCCTGCCGGATATCACCCAGACGGACCTGCAGTACAACCGTACCGTTGACGTGATGGGGAACCTGGAGTTCGAGTTCAGCCAGACCCAGAGCCTCAACCTGACCGCGCAGTACTACAACTCCAAGTTCGACGGCAGCAAAGGCCTCTACCTGGGCCAGGGGCTGTCACAACTGGACAACCCACAGATCCGGAATGGCTTTTCAACGGACCGCCCGCCCGAGACCGACCGCTATATGGTCAATGCCTCATTCCGCGATACCGACTTTCTCGGCCATACCGCCTACCTGCAACTGTCTTCAAGGCAGGAGGAAATGAGCTTCCAGGGCTTCCCCTACCAGGGCGACGAAGCAGCCCTGAGCTACTACCGGAACAACGGCACCTTTCCGCCCGGCAGTAACCTTGGGGGACTCGCGGATGTGGACCTGTCCTATGTGGGCTCGTCCAAACAGAACACCAAGCAGCACACGCTCAAGGCCATGCTGGTCAAGCAGATTGGGGACGTTCAGCTGACTTATGGCGTCGACCTTGACCGGGAAGACTTTGACGCCAGCCAGATGATTTTCAACAGCGGCGAAGCGCTCAACTCAGGCCTGATGACGCTGAACGAGCGCTACCGCACCGCCCGTTACCCCTCCTTCCGCGTCGACGGCATCGCGAGCTTCCTCAATGGGGAGTGGCAGGCAACCGAGCGCCTCCAGCTCAGCGCCGGCGTGCGTTATCGCCATGCCAGCCTGGAAACCGGGTCCATCGTGCCCGTACAGAAAGTGGTTAACACCAATGGCAATACCTTTGTTCAGGGCGGATTGGCCACAGGCGCGGAACCCATTCCGGGAGGTAAAAACGATTACAACGTCTCACTGGTCAATGCCGGCGCCATCTACGACCTGACGCAGGACCAGCAGATCTGGGCCAACTACAGCCAGGGGATGGAAATCCCGGACCCGGCCAAGGCCACGGGCCAGGGGAATTACAGCCTGGCGGCACCCGGCGGTCAGTATCAGCTCCAGGAATATCTGGATCTGGATGACAACAACCTGCCGGCACTGAAAACCGACCAGGTGGAGCTCGGGTGGCGCCAGTACACCCCGGACTGGGATGCCCAAGTCGCGACCTACTACACCTGGTCCGACAAGGACACGGTCGTGAACACGGACGACTTCACGATCGACGTCGTGGACAACCGGGTACGGACCTACGGCGTGGAAGCCAGCGGTACCTGGCGGATCACCCGTCAGTGGCAGCTCGGCGGTACCGGCCACTACGTCAAGTCGGAAACCAAGCAGAATGGCGACTGGCAGGACCAGGTCGTTACCGACGCCAGCCTGCCGAAGACGACGGCGCATATTAAGTGGGGCAATGCCGACACCAGCGTCCGCTTCCAGGGAGTACGCGCCTTTGACATCGACGATGGCCAGGGCAACGAGATCGATGGCCATACCACCTTTGATCTACAGGCCACGCAGAGCCTGGCCGGCGGTGAGCTCACGCTGGGTATCAACAACATGTTTGATAACCAGTACACCACGGTCTGGAGCCAGCGGGCCAAGGTGTTCTACGGCCTGCCCGAGGTTACGGACTTCAAGGGCCGTGGTCGCACCTACTCGCTTTCCTACACCATCGAGTACTGACGCCAGGTCAGTACCCTTCCCTCCCCGGCCATGGCCGGGGAGATCTTCCCGTTTTCCAGTGCTACCCCAAACGCCGCCGCGTCAACAGAAAAATGAAGTAGCTTCCCCCGAGCAGGGCCGCCATCAAACCGGCAGGTAACTGGTCCGGGTAAAGCAGCGTCCGCCCCAGCCAATCCGAAAGCGTCATCAGTCCCATCCCCACCATGGCCGCCAATGCCAGCTGGGGCCGAACACGGCGCGCGCCCAGAAGCGCTGCTACATGGGGGGCCAGCAGACCCACGAAAGCAACCGGCCCCATCAGGGCGGTTACCAGCGCGCAGAGCGCGCACACCACCAGAAGCAGCACCAGCCGTGCCCGGGCCACGTTGACCCCTCGGGCCCGAGCCATGGGATCCCCGATGGAGATCAGCGTCAGCCATCGGCTCAACGCCACAACCAGCAGGACCAGGACCGCCACGCCAGCCGCCAGTAGCAGAGCTCTGTCGGTGGAGGCCCGGTAGGTGGAACCAGACAGCCAGCCCAGAATGATGTGGGCACTCTGGGTGCCCTGGGCCAGTACGAAATGCACCAGTGCCTCCATCAGGGCCGCGAGTGAAATGCCCACCAGGATCACGATACCCGGCGCATAGTGGGAGCGCCGCCCTACGAGCAGAAGAACGCCGAGCACCACCAGACTGCCCAGAAACGCCACGCCCGGACCGGCGTGATAGATGGAGGTGCCGGTCCAGATGGTGAAGATGACCAGGGCGAGTGTTGCGCCCGCGGACATGCCCAGAATATCCGGGCTGGCGAGCGGATTGCGGATCAGGCGCTGAAGAATGAGCCCGGCAACCGCCATACCAACACCGGCGGCGGAGGCGGTCAAAAGGCGCGGCGCGCGCAGCGACCAGACCAGTTCCGAGGGCCAGGTAAAAGGCAGGCTGGACAACGACAGCGGGGTGGCCGGCGTATAGGTCAGGGTCAGGACAACCAACACCAGTAGCAGGACCACGGCGCTGACCCAGGTCAACCCGGTCGTCTGGCGCGCGCCTTGAGGCAGCGCCAACGCAGTCTGGTCTCCATGGCCCAGCTTGCGGTGCGCGAACACCACCAGCGCTGGCGCGCCCACCATGGCGGCAGCCGTTCCACTGGGCACCAGCTCCCCGAACCAATCGCCCGCTGCCTGGGCCAGCGAATCCGTTGCCAGCAGCAGCCCGGCTCCCAGCACCGCGCTGTAGGCCAGCTCATCTCCAGCCCGGCGCGCCCCCATGGAGCGGGCTATGTTGGGCGCGATCAGCCCCAGGAACCCGATGATCCCGACAGCGGTGATACTACTGGCCAGGATCCATAACGCGCCAACGAGCAGCACCACCAGCACGGGCCCATAGCTGAAGCCACGCCCGCGTGCGCCGGCCTCCCCGAGTCGCATCAAGGTCAGTGGCCTGGGCGCCAGCACCAGCATCAAGGGCATAACCAGAAGCCGCGGCCAAAGCCATTGGACCCAGCTCCAGTCATTCTGGGTGAGATTGCCGGCACCCCAGATGAAGACCCCCTGTGCCGCCTCCTGGTTCAGCAGAATGATGGCCGAAGCCGCCGCCCCCATCAGCAGATGGGTTGCCATACCGGCAAGCACCACCGGCAACCCGCCAATGCCGTTGCGCCCGGCAATGGTCAGGACAAGCCCCACCGATGCCATGGCGCCGCCCATGGCGATCAGCGCCCGTTCATCGGTGGCCAGTGCCGGCAGCCAGACACTGGCACAGACCAGAGCCAGCCAGGCACCGGAGGAGGCGCCAACCGTTAGTGGTGAGACCAGTGGGTTGCGGGTAACCTGCTGCAGAAGGCTGCCCACGATGCCAAGCACCGCCCCCACGAGGACGGCAAGCAGGGCACGCGGCAAGGCTGTGTAATAGAACTGGATCTGCTCAAAGCCGCTGGGCTGGCCCCCTGTCACCAACCGCCACTGTTCGGCCAGCAACAGGCTGCTGCCGAACTGCAGGTGGCATACCACCAGCACGAGCGCAGCCGCCAGGGCAACCCCATAGCGGGACAACGGCGCTGCCAGCAGGGCCCAGGTCGACTGCATCAGGGCTCAATGGTCAGAAGGGCATCCGTCATGTTCTCGGCCAGGTAGCGCAGCGACATGGCACCACCATAGACCCAGGTGGGCTCAATGGGCGCCACCCGACCGGCTTGGACCACTGGAAGCGCATTCCAGAGCGGCTTCTCCAACAGATCGCCAGCGAGGACAGTGGGCTTGAAATAAAGCAGTACGTCCTCCTGGCCGATCCGATTCAGGTCCGCCACTTCCTTCTGGGTCTGCCCCCATTGGCTGGCCGGCTGAGGCATCGCCGATTCCAGGCCCAGCTGGCGAAGGGCGTACCAGGGCATGCTGTTGCGTCCAAAAACCCGGACCACGGTCGGGCTGGCAAAGCCCAAGCTGGTCACCCGGGGCAGTTCGTCCCCGAAATGATCACGGATACGGCTACGCAGCCATATCAAACGGGCTTCCAGCGCCTTGAGTTTATGCCGGGCCTTGTCCTCGCGCTCGAAGAGCCGGCCCAGTTCCAGAAAAATTGAGCGTGCCTTTTCAGCGTTACTGTGATCCTTGCGGAACGCATCGAAAAACAGCACCGGCGCCACCCGGCTCATCTTGTCGGCCAACCCGGCCTGGTCCGTGGAAAGCACAATGACGTCCGGTTCCAGGGACGCAATCTTCTCCATGTTTGGTTCCGAGCGCTTACCCACATTGGCCACCGACCCCGGCAGTTCTGGGCGCACCACCCACTTGCGGTAACCGGCGACGTCCGCCACGCCAACGGGATCAACGCCAAGCTCCACCAGGTTCTCCGCCATGGACCAGTTCAGCACCACCACGCGCTCTGGGGCCGATTCGAACGTCTGCTCGCCCCGGCTGTCGGTGACGGTAATCTGCGCCTGAGCGGCAAGCGTCAGGCCAATGCCCAGGATCAGGGTCAGGTAATGTTTCAGTTGCAGAGCCATGAGTGCGGGCAACTCCTGTCAGGCGACCACCGCAACCGGGCGCTGTGTGCCGGGCTGGGCGATCAGGTTGATGTCGATGCCGTACAGCATCGTAAGCAGCTCGGACGAAAGCATGGCTTGCGGGGTGCCATCAAAAGCCACCTCGCCCTGCTTGAGCGCGATCACCCGGTCGGCGTAACGCGCCGCCAGATTCACATCGTGCAGGATCACCGCCACGCCACGACCAGCGGACTGGTTAAGGTCGCGCAGCAGCGCCATGCATTCGTACTGGTGGGAGAGATCCAGTGCCGAAGTCGGCTCATCGAGCAACAATAGCGGCGCCTCCTGGGCCAGCAGCATCGCGATCCAGGCGCGCTGGCGCTCACCCCCGGAGAGCTCGTCGACCAGGTGCGTAGCATAATCCGCCATACCGGTCTGTTCCAACGCCCAATCCACGGCGCAGGCATCGTCCCGGTGCCAGCGACGCACCAGACCACGCCAGGGGAAGCGGCCCAGGCGGACGAGCTCACGCACATCCAGCCCCGCCACCTCGGGAAGCTGCTGGGGCAGGAAGGCCATGCGCCGGGCCAGCTCCCGCTGCCCATAGCCGTCAAGCGGCTGATCATCAAGGCGGATCATGCCCTCATCGGGCTTCATCTGGCGCGCCATTACCTGCATCAGCGTGGACTTGCCAGAGCCGTTATGGCCCAGGATGGCGGTGAACTCGCCGTCCCGCAGCCCAAGCTCATCCACGCCCAGTATGGTGCGGCCGTCCCGGTGGACCCGGATATCAGACAGTGACAGCTTCATGGCTCAACTCCTCCAGTTGGCGCCGGGTGCGTTCAGCATGCGCCAGTTTGGGACAGGATGAACAATAAGCGCCGTCATCCCGCCGGTAGTGCATGCAACAGGCGCGGCGCTCCAGCCCCAGGACCTCCTGCCCATCAGGCAGCTGCAAGGGCAGGAACCGGCTTTGATCGTGCAGCCCGGTTGCTGCCAGCCAGGCCTCACCCCACGCCTGCACGCGTTCATTACCCACCCCGTCGAGCCCCGCTGCCATGCGCTGAAGCGCCATCAGAAGGATATCCGCCATCAGGCGGTTGGCGATGAGTGGCTTGATCCGGGTTACCTGTTTCAGATCCGCCAGTAATCCATCCCTGGCCCTGAGCAGACGGGCAGCCGCATCGCGGATGCGTTCGATTTCCGAGCCCGGCGCCGTTGGCCAGGGTTCCGGCAACCGGAAGCCGGCGACAATGCCCCGCTCAACCCGCTGCCAGAGACGATCAACCGGCGCTACAGCGCCGGTTCCATGCACGCCCAGAACGGCCAGAAAGACCGGCTGCCAGATGAGCAGCGTCCAGGTCCGTACCGCCGAATACGGCTGCCCGGCTTCCGGATGGGCCTGTTCCCAGACCGCATGGACGGCCTCCACCACCCCGGTATTATCCGCGTCATGTGCCAATCCGGGCTCGCCGGAGGGTCCTGCGTGACCGTTGAGCCCGGGGTGCAGGCGTGCCGCCAACGTCAGAAACCCTGCTGTACTGGAATGCTCCGATGCTGTCATAGCCGTGCCCGCGGATCCGGAAACCGGTAATAGAACCTGTGCGTATTGTGCCGCGTAGGGGGGAATACCGCAAATAAGAATCCGTATCATTCGAGCCCTCATGGCGGGCCTGGCGGTTGCTTCCGCAACCTCTGTCCGCTAATCTAGTGCACCAGTTCCAATCATCGGGAGAGCGGCCGTGACCGCCGGACTGAAAGAAGCAACGCTGATCGTGCATCCCGCACGCTGGGCTAATCCGCGCTGGCGATGGTGACGCATCACCTTTGAGCGCCCGTGGCCAGGACCACGATTTCCCAATGCCCATGCTTTTTTCAGGAAAGACCCATGACGCCCGAACAGTTCGACGCCTACGCCGAGGAAGGCTTTAACCGCATCCCCGTCCACCGGGAAGTGTATGCCGATCTCGATACCCCACTGAGCACCTATCTCAAGCTGGCCGATGGCCCCTATTCCTATCTGCTGGAATCCGTCCAGGGGGGCGAGAAGTGGGGCCGCTATTCCATCATCGGTTTGCCTGCCCGCGAGCGGCTGCGGGTGAACGGCCACGAGGTGGTTCATGAATCCGATGACGGCGTCATCGAAGCCCTGACCGCCGAGGATCCGCTGGCGTATATCGAGGCCTTCCAGGCCCGCTACCACTCGCCCGACCTGCCGGATATGCCCCGGTTCAATGGCGGCCTGGTGGGCTATTTCGGCTACGACACGGTGCGCTTCATCGAACCCCGGCTGCGCGACAGCATGCCGCCGGACGAGCTGGGAACCCCGGACGTGCTGTTGATGGTGTCCGACGAGGTGGTGGTCTTTGACAACCTGCGGGGCAAGCTGCACCTGATCGTCCAGGCCAGCCCGGCGCAGACCGGCAGCTATCAGGCCGCCGTCCAGCGGCTGGATGAACTGGAAAAGCAGTTGCGCGAGACCCGGGTCACCAGCCCCGTATCCGAGGACACGGGCAATCGCATCGAAGAGCGTGATTTCCATTCGGACTTCACCCAGGCGGATTTCGAGGCCGCTGTCGAGCAGATCCGCGAGTACGTACTGGCGGGCGACGTCATGCAGACGGTGCTGTCCCGGCGCATGTCGGTGGCCTTCGAAGCACCGCCGCTGAACCTGTACCGGGCCCTGCGCTGCCTCAACCCGTCACCCTACATGTACTTCCTCAACCTCAACGACTTCCACATTGTGGGCTCCTCACCGGAGATCCTGGCACGGGTGGAAGACGAAGAGGTCACGGTCCGCCCCATCGCCGGTACGCGCAAGCGCGGCGCTACCCGCGAGGCGGACGAGGCGCTGGAGCAGGAGCTGCTGGCGGACCCCAAGGAGCGTGCTGAACACCTGATGCTGATCGACCTGGGGCGTAACGACATTGGCCGCGTGAGCGACACCGGCTCTGTCACCCTCACCGACACCATGACGATCGAGCGCTATTCCCACGTCATGCACATCGTCTCCAATGTCACCGGTCGCCTGCGGGAGGGGTTGTCCTGTACAGACGTGCTGCGCGCCACGCTGCCGGCGGGCACCCTGAGCGGCGCGCCCAAGATCCGCGCCATGGAGATCCTGGACGAGCTGGAGCCGGTGAAACGCGGCGTCTACGCTGGCGCCGTGGGCTATCTCTCCTGGAGTGGCAACATGGACACCGCCATCGCCATCCGCACCGCCGTTATCAAGGACAACACCCTGCACATCCAGGCCGGGGCGGGCGTGGTAGCGGACTCCGTGCCGAACCTTGAATGGGAGGAGACCCAGAACAAGGGCCGCGCCATCTTCCGGGCCGCCGACATGGCCCTGACGGACTTTGACCACTGACCGGAGAGGGAGCACAGCATGCTTTTAATGATCGACAACTACGACTCCTTCACCTACAACGTGGTTCAGTACCTTGGGGAGCTTGGGGCGGATGTGGTGGTGCACCGCAACGACACCATCACCGTGGACGAGATCGAGGCCATGGCGCCCGAGCGGATCGTGATCTCCCCCGGGCCCTGCTCCCCGGATGAAGCGGGCATCTCGCTGGAGGTCGTCCGCCGCTTCGCAGGCCGTTTGCCCATCCTCGGCGTCTGCCTGGGCCACCAGTGCATCGGCCAGGTTTTCGGCGGCACCGTCATTCGTGCCGGCCAGGTGATGCACGGCAAGACCTCCCTGATCCACCACCAGGACGAAGGCATTTTCGCCGGCCTGAGCAACCCGTTTGAAGCCACACGCTACCATTCTCTGGTTGTGGATAAGGCCCACTGGCCCGGCGACGAGCTTGCCATCACCGCCTGGACCGAGAATGAGGACAGCTCCATGGAGGAGGTCATGGGACTCCGGCATCGTCGTCTTGCCATCGAGGGCGTGCAGTTTCACCCCGAGTCGATCATGACGCGCCACGGTCACCAGCTGCTGCAGAACTTCCTGAACATGCCGAATCGAGGGTAAAGCACCATGGACATCCAGACGGCCATCGCCAAGGTGGCAGAGCGACAGGACCTGGGCACCGCGGACATGAAAGCGGTAATGCGCACCATCATGCAGGGCGAGGCCACGGATGCCCAGATTGGCGGCTTCCTCGTGGGCCTGCGGATGAAGGGCGAAGCCATCGACGAGATCACCGGCGCCGTGGAGGTGATGCGGGAGCTGGCCACCGGCGTCGCGCTGGATGTGCCCAATGTGGTGGACATTGTGGGCACCGGCGGTGACGGCGCCAACCTGTTCAACGTCTCCACTGCCGCCACCTTCGTGATCGCCGCCGCCGGCGGCCATGTGGCCAAGCATGGCAACCGCTCCGTGTCCTCACGCAGCGGCAGCTCGGACCTGCTTGACCAGGCCGGGCTGCGCCTGAACATGGCCCCGGAGCAGATCAGCCGCTGCGTGCACGAGCTGGGCGTGGGTTTCATGTTCGCCCCCAACCACCACACCGCCATGAAACACGCCGTGGGTCCCCGCAAGGAGCTGGGCATCCGGACGCTGTTCAACATCCTCGGCCCCATGACCAACCCGGCGGGCGTGAAACACCAGGTGATCGGCGTCTTCAATGGCGATCTCTGTGTACCCATGGCGGAAGTGCTGCGCCGGCTGGGCAGCGAGCATGTCCTCGTCGTCCATGCTGAGGACGGCCTGGATGAGATCAGCCTTGCAAGCCGCACCCGGGTGGCGGAGCTGAAGGACGGCGAGGTCAGCGAGTATCACATCCGCCCCGAGGACATGGGCATTAAAGCCAAGGCCATCACGGACCTTCAGGTGGCTGACGCTGGCGAGTCACTGGCCCTGATCCGTGAGGCGTTGAGCCCCAATCCCCGTGAGCGTGCCGCCCTGGCGCGCGACATGATCGCGCTCAACGCGGGCGCAGCGCTCTACGCCTCGGACCTGTCCGACACCCTGCAGGCCGGCGCCGAAAAAGCCCACGCCGCCATGGCTAATGGCGCAGCACTGCAGCGCATGGAACAGCTCGCCACCCTGAGCCAGCAGATGGAGCAGCAGGGATGACGGGCACACCAACAGTCCTCAAGCGCATCGTCGCCCGCAAGCACGAAGAAATCGCGGAGCGTCGTGGCCGGCTGTCGCTTGAGGATTGCCGCGCCGAAGCGCGCAGACAGCCAGAACCGCGTGGTTTTGCCGCCACCCTGGAACAGCGGATCGATGCGGGCGAACCAGCGGTCATCGCCGAGATCAAGCGCGCCTCCCCCAGCGCTGGCGTGCTGCGCGATCCCTATGACCCGGCTGCCATTGCGCGGGATTATGAGGCCCACGGTGCAGCCTGCCTGTCCGTGCTCACCGACAGGGATTTTTTCCAAGGGTCCGAGGCGGATCTGCTCGCGGCCCGGGAGGCCTGCAGTCTGCCGGTGCTGCGCAAGGACTTCATGGTGGAGGAGTACCAGATCCATGAAAGCCGCGTTGCCGGTGCCGACTGCATCCTGCTGATCGCCGCCTGCCTATCCACCCCCCAGATGCAGGACCTGGCTGGAGTGGCCCGGGAGCTGGGCATGGATGTGCTCGTGGAAGTGCACAACGAAGCGGAGCTCGAACAGGCACTCCAGGTGGACAGCCCGCTGCTGGGCATCAACAACCGCGACCTGCACAGCTTCGAGGTCTCACTGGAGACCACCTTTAACCTCCACCAGCAGGTCCCGGACGATCGCCTGACCGTCACCGAAAGCGGCATCCATACCCGCGAGGATGTGGCCACCATGCGCCACCAGGGCATTCACTCGTTCCTGGTGGGCGAGTCCTTCATGCGCTCAGCCAGCCCCGGCCATAAGCTGGCTGAGCTGTTTTTTCCACCTCCAGCCTGATTAGCGATGCCTTCCATGGCATAGCAAATGGGCTGGAGCAAGTGACTTCCGGCCTCTCCACGGGACCATCGCCATTCAGAGGTATTCATCCAGGATCTTCTGGCGTTCCTTCTCTGAAAGCGCATCAATGGCCTCTTGCAGGCTGTTGACCACCGTATCGGGCGCGTCTTTATGGAAGGCGTAGTACAGTTCGGATTCACTCAGCACATCCACGATCTCATAGTTATCCGTGTCAAAGTCTTCGCTGTTGAGGAGCCAGAACGCGACATTCGACTCGTAGGCCCACGCATCAACGCGACCGGCAGCGAGCTTTCGCATGGCCGGTTCCGGTTGGGACGTGATATCCAGATTGCCATCAGTCGCTCCCTGCTTGCGGACAAGGCTCTCCGCCACGTCGTCCCGAACCACAGCGATGGTGGGCGAGGCATAGTCAGACTCGCTCTCGAATGACAGATCGGATCCCTTCTGCGCAATCAGTGCCACCTTGGTTTCGGTGATCGGGCCGACCCACCGGAATAGATCCTCGCGAGCCTCGGTGCGGGTGGTTGAAAACAGCATCGTCTTCGGATCGTTCTGAACGTTTTCATAACCCCGTGCCCATGGCAGAAGACGGACATCATCCCGGCTCAGCCCCAGGTTCCCCTTCTTGGAAGCCGCCAGCAGCATCTCCACCGCAATACCCTTGAGCTGGCCATCCTGCTTGAAGTTATACGGCGGGTAGGTCTCCGTCATGATGTCGTAGTCCGTGAGTTCGGCAAGGCTGTTTGCCGCGAAAAGGCTTGTTGCCAGAAACGCTGTCGCTGTTAGAAACGCTTTGAAAATTTGCATGACGAGCCCCTCTGAGTGTCGACTGGTTCCGGTATTAAGTGTGGTCCCGAACCAGTCAGCCCGCAAATCGGTTTGCCGTTTCCAGGGAGAAAGACTCAACCGCGCCTCCCTCCATACAGTCCTGCGCTTCACCCATAACGGAAATCTGCTATCGTCAGTCTGTATACCGAGCCGAACGAGTCCCATCCATGCCCGCAGTTCCACTACCGCTGCTCCGGCTCACCGGCCTTTCAAGCCTTCTGCTCTGTGTGTGCGTGCCCGCAGAGACACTGACCGTCACGGTGCTGGATGAGCAATCCGGCACCCCGGTCCCGGGCGCGGTGGTCACCCTGCCGGGTGCTGGTGAACCCAGCCCGGGAACGTTCCGCATTGCGCAGCAAGACCGCGCCTTTCAGCCCCGCGTTCTAACGGTGCCCGCCGGCTCCGAGGTCAACTTTCCCAACAAGGATGATACCCAGCACCACGTCTATTCGTTCTCCGAGGCCAAGACCTTTGATATTGAGCTCTACGCGGGTGAGCCGGAATCCCCGATCCGCTTCGATCAACCCGGCATTGTTGAGCTGGGCTGCAACATTCACGACCGCATGCAGGGCTTTGTGATCGTCACCGACCGGCCCTATTACGGGCGTACCGACGAGACTGGCCGTATCCACTTCAAACGCAGTGCGGCACCGCAAGGCCAGCCCATCACGGCGCGCGTATGGCATCCCAGGCTGAGGAATAAAACCCGGTTCCGGGAGGCTGCCTTCAGTGGGGCAGCGACAGAGATCCATCTGGCACTGCCGCCCAGGCCCAACACCAGCGATAAGCTGGACCAGCTCCAGCAGGAGTTCAACGACCTGTGATGGGATGGCTGCACGCAACCGGTTTCCGGGCCAGACTGATGCTTACCATGCTGACCCTGGTCATTCTCAGCAGTGCCAGCGTGGCCGGTGTGATGCTCTACAACCTCTTTGAGGAAGAACAGGCCCGGGCGGAGGAGCAGCTCGGAGTGGCCCAGCGGGTGGCCAACCAGGTTATCCAGACACGCACTGAGCTTCTGGTATCAAATCTTGAAGTGGTTGCACGGGACTACGGCTTCAAGTCAGCCATCGGCTCCCGCGACACGCCCACCATTACCAGCGCCCTCCGCAATCTCAGCCGCCGGGCCAACGCAGACCTGGGGATGATCGTGAACGCTGAGGGCCGCCTGATCGCCAACCTCTCGGGCCTGAATAATGGCAGCCCGGCTCCTTTCCAGGCCATTGTGCGGGAAGCCCGCGCCAAACCGGGTACCTCCGTGGCCATGGGACAGTGGGATAACAGCGTCTTCCAGGTTCTGGTGGTCCCGCTCAAGGGGGCGGGCCTTCGGGCCTGGCTGATTGCCGGTTTCAGGTTGGACGACAGCTTTGCCAAGCATATTGCCAACCTCACCGCCACCGAAGCCATCTTCCAGATGACCGGGGGCGATACCAGGCCCGTGCTCGGATCCAGCCTGGCTCCCGAGGACACCCCCACACTTCAGCCCACCGACTCCATGGCGCACCAGAGCTCGCTCCGGAGCCAAAGCGACTACTTCATGCGGGCGGTCCCTATCGACGGTCTCAACACCAGGGTAGCCCGGCTCTGGCTGCTCAAGGACCGGGCCAGCGCCCTGTCGCGGTACTACAACCTGGCGCTGGAAATGGGCCTGGTGCTTGCTGTGGTCCTGGCGATCGCGACTGCCGTGGTACTGGTCACGGCCAGAGCCCTGGGGCGCCCCATTTTCGGACTGGCCCGGTTCGCCCAGGACCTGGGACGGGACCGGAGTGCTCAACCACCAACGCTGCGGGTATCCGGCGAACCCCGGATTCTCCTGCAGTCGCTCCTGGAACTGCGCAACAACATCATCCAGCACGAGAAACGGATAGAGCACGCCGCTACCCACGACAGCCTTACCGGCCTGCCCAATTGGCGCGCGCTCCGGCAGCGACTGGAAGACTGCCTTGCACACGGCCAATCGGCAACGGTCCTTGCCGTCAATCTACCCAACCTCAAGCCCATTAATGAGATGCTGGGATTCCGGTTTGGCGACGAAACCCTGATCGCCACCGGACTGCGCCTCAACGGGGTTCTGAAACGCCCCGGCGAACTGGCCCGGACCGGCGGAAGCCAGTTCATGGCCATCCTGCCGTGGGCACCGGACGATGAGCTGCACCAGACAATGGTGACGCTGAAAAGCCAGATGGAAACCTCCGTGGAGGTGCTGGGAAGCCCGCTTCAGATCCAGCTGAACCTGGGCACGCTACGGATCCCGGACCAGGCCCGGACCATTGATGAAATCCAGCGTCGTCTCGGCCTGACACTGGAGCAGGCGTCACATGCCACCGACCGTCTGGCCTCCTACAAGCCCGGCGGCGACGAGGAGCATTTGCGCGAAATCCGTCTGATCCGTGACCTCAGCGATGCCATCGAGGAACAGGCCCTGCACCTCAGCTACCAGCCCAAACTGGCGCTGGGAACCGGCGAATTCGTAGGCGTGGAAGCGCTGATCCGCTGGCACCACCCGGAGCTGGGCTTCATCAGTCCTGAGGAATTCATCCCACTCGCTGAAAGTTCCGGGCAGACTCTGGCGTTGACGCGCCTGGTGCTGTCGCTGGCAGCAGCGGATTGCGCGAACTGGCGCTCACGGGGCCTGCACCCACGGCTTGCCATCAACCTGTCGGCACTGGATCTTGGTAACCCGGCATTGGCCGAGGACGTAGAGGCGCATTTCAAGGACGATCCACAACAGCTGTCCAGGCTCACTTTCGAGGTGACGGAAAGCGCTGTCATGAATGACACCGGTCTGGCCCTGCAGACACTGGAAGCCTTGCGGTCACTGGGGGCCTGGATCTCCGTGGATGATTTCGGAACCGGCCAGTCGTCCCTGTCCCAGCTCCGCAACCTGCCCGTACAGGAACTCAAGATCGACAAGTCGTTTGTGCTCAATCTCGCCAGGAGCGACCAGGACCAGCTCATCGTGGGCTCCACCATCAGCCTCGCACACGGGCTTAACCTGACGGTGTGCGCCGAGGGCATCGAAGACCGGGGTTCCTGGGACCTTCTCAGGCAGTGGGGCTGCGAGCAGGCCCAGGGATTTTTCATGGCACGGCCAATGCCGGCAGCAACCATCCCGGAGTGGGCCGACCGGTACCGGGCTTGGGCGGCCGAGCATGGGCTGCTTAACAGTGGAGATGGCACATGACCTTCATAACCCCAATGCTGCATCCTGGTATCATGGCCCTGTTACTGCTGGCAGGCCCCACGCTTGCCAGTGAGCCGGGGAGCCGGTTATGGGGCACGGGCGGGGTAAGCAGCATTGACGGCAGCGCTGGTGGCGGCATCAGCCCCTGGGCCACCCTCGCCGGCTATGCCAGCGACGAAGAGTGGGGCGGCACCGTCGCACTATCCAGGGCCAATACCCAGGACTACACGCTCAACGTCCAGGGCGCCGCTGTAAACTGGCGCAACCGCATTGAGGTGAGCTTTGCCCGCCAGGAACTGACGTTGGATACCCTGGCTTTCTCACCCGCGCTCCTGCCCCTGACGGAATCCGACCTGACCCAGGATGTCTTCGGCGTGAAAGCCCGGCTCGCCGGCGACCTCATTTACAGCCCCTACGGCCAGTGGAGCCTTGGAGCCCAGCACAAGCGCCACAGGGTTTCTGAGATCCCGGCGGCCATAGGCGCCAGGGATGATACCGGCACCGATGTTTACCTCAGTGGCAGCAAACTCTTCCTTGCCGGGCCCTTTGACCGCAATCTGGTAGTGAACGGCACGCTCCGCGCTACCCGGGCCAACCAGGGCGGCCTGCTCGGCTTCGGCGGCGACCGGCGGGACAGCCATGAAACGGTGGCGGAAACCAGCGCCGGGCTTTTCCTGCGCCGGGACTGGCTGGTGGGCGGGGAATACCGGCAAAAGCCCGACAACCTGAGTTTTGCGGACGAAGAAGACTGGTGGGATCTCTATGTCGCCTGGATCCCGGACCGGCGCCTCTCGGTCACCGTCGCCTACGTTAACCTGGGCGACATCGCCGGCCTGGAATCCCAGGACGGTGCCTACCTGTCCATCGAAGGGAGCTTCTGATCATGCGGGCACGAATCATCCTGAGCGTTTGCGTTGTCAGCGCCCTGCTGCTGACGTCACTGCCCCTCCAGGCGGAAAAAGCCACCCTTTACAACGCCCTGGGCAAACGCGCCGGCATCGAAACCCTTGTAACCGGACTTCTGGAGCGGATTGCCAAGGACCGGCGCCTCGCCCCCCAGTTCCGTGGTATTGATGTAAGGCGCTTCCACCACAACCTGACGGACCAGCTGTGCGAGCTCAGCGGCGGCCCCTGCACCTATGAGGGCAAAACCATGCGCTCCGCGCACGCCGGCATGGCAATCACCGAAACCGAGTTCAATGCGCTGGCCGAACAGTTGATCCTCATCATGGAAAAGCAGGGCATCCCGACCTGGGCCCAGAACCGTCTGCTAGCCCGGCTCGTGCCTCTCCATGACCACATTGTCTCGGTACCGAAAGCGCCACTGAGGGCGCCTCCCGAGTGATAGTGCCCTGACCCATCCAGGGAGCGCCGTCAATCAGGCGGATGCGGACTCCCGCTGGGCAACGCGGTCATACCAGGCTTGCAGGTTGGTCTGCTCCGGCTGGATGCCGATCCGGTTCACCTTGTTGAAATCAATGGTGCAAAGGGCCGTAATGTCCGCTGCCGTGAAGTGGTCCCCCACGAGGAATTCCCGCCCTTCCAGGTGCTTGTTCAGAAAGTGCATGAACTTCTCCACGCCCTGCCGGCATTCCTCGCCCCACTCAGGGATCGGGTTCATCCGGTCCTTGAAATGGCCACTGGTGTGCTGGAAGCACATCCCGGTGGGCATGAAGAAATAGAGCTCAAGCCAACGCAGCCATTGCTCCACTTTCGCCTTATCCAGCGCATCCTTGCCCAGCAACGGGGGCTGAGGATACAGCTCCTCGAAATAGCGACAGATGGCCATGGTTTCGGCAATGCAGGTGCCGTCATCCAGCTCCAGCACCGGCACCTTCTTCATCGGGTTTTTCCGGGCAAACTCGGGGGTAAGGTTGTCGCCCTTCTCCAGGTCCATCTGCACGAACTCGGCCTGGCCGAGAATGCCCTTCTCGGCCATGAACATACGCACGCGCCGCGGATTGGGCGCTTTCTGCATTTCATGGATTT
This sequence comes from Halomonadaceae bacterium KBTZ08, assembly GCA_048013405.1. Classification (GTDB taxonomy): domain Bacteria; phylum Pseudomonadota; class Gammaproteobacteria; order Pseudomonadales; family Oleiphilaceae; genus Halospina. The sequence continues at coordinate 2,570,081 of CP182108.1, read as the reverse complement.
TCATCATCGGGTTCCGTACACCACCATGGTTTTACCAGAGACCTGAACAAGGCCCTGCTCTTCGAGGGTTTTCAGGACGCGGCCCACCATCTCGCGGGAACAGCCCACAATGCGGCCGATTTCCTGGCGTGTGATCTTGATCTGCATGCCGTCAGGGTGCGTCATGGCGTCCGGTTCCTCACACAGGTCGAGCAGGGTGCGCGCCACCCGGCCGGTCACATCAAGGAAGGCCAGATCACCGACCTTGCGCGTGGTCTGGCGCAGGCGCGACGCCATCTGTTCACCGATGAAGTAAAGCACGCCGGGATCTTCCTGGGAGATCTCGCGGAACTTGGTGTAGCTGATCTCGGCAACCTCGCACTCGGTCTTGGCCTTCACCCAGGCGCTGCGCGAGTCCATGTTGTCGAACAGGCCCATTTCACCGAAGAAGTCTCCGGCATTGAGGTAGGCCATGATCATTTCCCGGCCGTCGTCATCCTCGATGATGACAGTGACCGAGCCTTTGACGATGTAGAACAGCGAGTCGCTTTTGTCACCGGCATAGATGATGGTGCTCTTGGCCGGGTAACGCCGCCGATGGCATTGGGAGAGAAAGTAGTCCAGGTGCTTGGTTTTGTTATCAACGGGTCGGGCAATACTGCTCATGTTGGCATCCTGATTCTGCAATTGATGTTTCCTTTCTGGCCCTTAGGGACAATACCCTTTTGATAGCACCCAATGTAAATCAGCACAAGGGGTTCGTCGTCCGGTGCAATACCCTCTTGTTTTGCCGCTGTGGTAGCCTGCCACTGTGCTGCAGGGGGGTGCGGTCGGGCGGTGTTATCCGGGAAACGCTATGAATCCATCCCTGGACGCTGCGCGGTCGCCATCCCTGGCGACCGAGCTTCCCGGATGACACCGCCCGACCACACCTCCATTCAACGCTTTGGGAGATTGCCGCGATTATGGCCATGAACACCACAATCAACTGGACCGGCGCCGCCAGCTTTAAAGCCACCACCGGCTCCGGCCATGACATCCAGCTGGACGGCCCGCCCGACCACGGCGGTGAGAACCACGGCGCCCGGCCCATGGAAATGATGCTCGTGGGCCTGGGCGGCTGCACCTCCTTCGATGTGATGAGCATCCTCCAGAAATCCCGCCAGAACGTCACCGACTGCCGCGCCGAGATCACGGCGGAGCGCGCCGACGCGGTCCCGTCTGTCTTCACAACGATTCACATCCACTTCCACGTGACCGGCCAGGGCCTGAACGACAAGCGCGTGGCCCGCGCCATCCAGCTCTCGGCGGAGCAGTACTGCTCGGCTTCCATCATGCTGGAAAAGGCCGGGGTTGAGATCACGCATGATTACACCATCTATGAGGAGTAAGGATTCCCGGAGAGCCATACCACCGACGTCGCTGCCAGCACCAGACTGTCAATCCTGATACGAGGATGGATCACTCACTCCGGGAAATCCCTGAGCCAACCAATGGTGTTCACCCGCACCACACACAGGCATAATGCCCGGTTTTACCGGCCCACGAGCAAGAGACTGGAGGTGCGCGCCGATGGAACCCAAGCTGGAACTTCACGGCTTCAACAACCTGACCAAGTCCCTTTGCTTCAACATCTATGACATCTGCTACGCGCGCACCGAGGAGCAGCGCCAGGCGTACATAGAATACATCGACGAGATGTACAACGCCGAACGCCTGACCCAGATCCTCACCGACGTGGTGAAGATCATCGGCGCCAACATCCTCAACATCGCGCACCAGGACTACGACCCCCATGGCGCCAGCGTTACCATGCTCATCGCCGAGCACGAGGAAGCGCCCGAGGGCGACACCAGTGAGGCCTCACCCGGCCCGCTGCCGGAAACCCTGGTAGGCCACCTGGACAAGAGCCACGTCACCGTCCACACCTACCCGGAAAGCCACCCCTACGAGGGGATCAGCACCTTCCGGGCGGACATTGACGTCTCCACATGCGGGCTTATTTCGCCGCTGAAGGCGCTCAACTACCTGATCCACAGCTTCGACTCCGACATTGTCACCGTGGACTACCGTGTTCGCGGCTTCACCCGGGATGTGAACGGCAAGAAGCACTACACTGACCACGAGATGAGCTCCATCCAGGACTACCTCACCGAGGACACGCGGGCGGCGTACCAGATGATGGACGTGAACGTGTATCAGGATAACCTCTTCCATACCAAGATGATCCTGCGCGAGTTCAATCTGGATAATTACGTCTTCGGCGTCAACGCCTCCGATCTGGACGAACAGGAAGCCGAAGACATCCATCAGCGCCTGCAGAAGGAAATGCTGGAGATTTTCTACTCCCGCAACCTGCCCTGAGCGTTATCCCTCCTGACCCGGCGCCCGGTCACGGGCGCCAATGGAACACCATTGCATACCGTTACATTGGGTAATGTCACTTTCTGCACTGAAAGTCTTTACGCCGAGGTATACACTCGTCTACGTTGGTAGACAGATGTATACCTCAAGAAACGGAGACATCCCATGGCCCAACAACAACACGGCACCATTGCGACCCAACACACCCAGGTGGCCATCATCGGTTCCGGCTTCTCCGGGCTGGGCATGGCCATCCGGCTCAAGGGCGAAGGCCGGCACAGTTTCCGGATCTTCGAGAAAGACGACGGCATTGGCGGCACCTGGCGCCAGAACCACTACCCGGGGTGCGCCTGCGACGTGCAATCCCACGTCTACTCCTACTCCTTTGAGCCCAACCCGGAATGGACGCGGATGTTCGCGCCCCAGGAGGAGATCCGCCAGTACCTCGAGCACTGTGCCGACAAATACCGCATCCGCCCCCACATCCACCTGAACACAGCCTTGCACGAGGCGCGCTGGGACGAAGGCCGGGCCCTGTGGCAGCTCAGGGACAGCCACGGCCGTGATTTCACGGCCAGCGTCCTGGTCTCCGGCATGGGCGCCCTGTCGATCCCGGCCTACCCCAATGCCCCCGGTATGGACCGTTTCCAGGGCAAGGCGTTTCATTCCCAGGACTGGGACCACGGCTACGATCTCAGTGGCAAGCGCGTTGCCGTGATCGGCACCGGCGCCTCGGCCATCCAGTTCGTACCCGAAGTACAGAAGGCAGCCGGTCAGCTGTACCTGTTCCAGCGTTCCGCGCCCTGGATCATGCCCAAGCCGGACCGCGCGATCAGCCACACCGAACGCAGCGTCTTCCGGCGCCTGCCCAGCGCCCAGCTACTGCAGCGCAACGCCCTGTACTGGCTTCTGGAGAGCCGGATCGTGCCCATGCTGATCAACCCGAAGCTGCTCAAGGTGGCGCGTCACCTGGCCCGTTCCCACATCCACCGCCAGATCAGGGATCCAGAACTGCGGCGCAAGGTGACACCGGATTATGAATTCGGTTGCAAGCGGGTTCTGATGTCCAACAACTATTACCCAGCCCTGGAGCAATCCAACGTGGAGGTGGTTACCGAGGGCATCCAGGAAATCACCGAAACCGGCGTTGTGACCCGCGATGGCGAGCACCGGGAGGTCGACGTGCTCATCTACGGTACCGGCTTCAAATCCACGGACCCGGTTCCCAGGGGGCTGATCCGGGGCCGTGACGGACGGGACCTGCATGAAACCTGGCGGGATGGCCCGGAGGCCTACAAGGGCTCGACCATTGCCGGCTTCCCCAACCTGTTCATGGTCATGGGTCCGAACACTGGGCTGGGGCATAACTCCATGGTCTATATGATCGAGTCCCAGATCCAGTATGTGATGGATGCCATCCATACCATGGAACAGAAGCACATGGACTGGGTCGAGGTTAAGGAGGCAACCCAGAACGCCTACAACAAGCGGCTGCAAAGCCGGCTGGATGGCTCCATCTGGAACGATGGCGGCTGCACCAGCTGGTACATCCACCCCGAGACCGGCAAGAACGTAGCCCTGTGGCCGGATTTCACCTTCCGGTTCAGGAGGCAGACCCGCCAGTTTGACGCTTCAGCCTATCAGGCCGGCAAGGCAGAGACACCGGCGGGCACCGCCGAGCAGCCACGCCCATCCACCGCGACGCCGGAGGAGCAGCCCGCATGAAGTCCTTTTCCAACAAGGTAACCGCCATCACCGGCGCCGGATCCGGCATCGGTCGCGCCCTGGCCCGAGCCCTGGCCGCCGAGGGCTGTCACCTGGCCCTCAGTGATGTGGACGCGCAACCGCTGGCCGAGACGGCCCGACTGTGTGAACAGCACGGCGTCCACGTCACCCACGCCACGGTCGATGTGGCCAACCGCCATGAAGTGGAAGAATGGGCTCAGGCCACGGCCCGGGAGCATGGCGCCATCAACCTGATCATCAACAACGCGGGGGTGGCCCATGCGGGGCTGGTGGCCGAATCTGGCTACAGCGACTATGACTGGATCCTGGATATCAACTTCAAGGGCGTACTCTACGGTACCAAAACCTTCCTGCCCTACCTGAAAGAGGCACCAGAAGGAGGGCATGTGGTGAACATCTCCAGCATCTTCGGGCTGTTTGCCCAGCCCGGCATGAGCGCCTACAACGCGACCAAGTTCGCCGTGCGCGGGTTCACCGAATCCCTCCGCCAGGAACTGGACCTGGCAGAGAGCAGCGTCTCCGCCACCTGTGTGCACCCCGGCGGCATCCAGACCAATATTGCCCGCACAGCGCGCATGGATGACAGCATGGCCCAGCTCATGGGCGAGGACACAGGGGCCCTCCAGGCCCACTTCGAAACGCTGTTCCGAACCACCGCGGATGAAGCGGCACAAGCTATACTGAAGGCAGTCAAACAGGACCGGCGCCGGCTTTTGATCGGGGCTGAAGCCCATGCAGCGGACTGGATGCAGCGGCTGCTGCCAGCAGGCTACCAGCGCCTTGTGACCGGAGCCCTTAAACGCAAGCGTCAACGCCAGAGAGCCGCACGGAGAACCTGATGGAAGCGACCACTTTCAATGCGATACTGGACTCGCTGCAGGAAGTCAGCGACACCTACCTGAAGGCCCCCATTGCTCAGCCAGACCCGGCCTCACTGGAGCAGTGGCAACCCGCCCCCAGCGCCTGGCAGAAGCTCCAGGCGGCCAGCAGCTGGATCCCGGGGATCCATGAGGAACGCATGGAGATTGATGGCCACCGAATCCACTACTGGCGCATTGGATCCGGCCATGGCACGCCGGTGGTGCTGCTCCATGGTTTCGGCGCCAGCAAGGAGACCTGGGCCAGCCTGATTCCAGCCATCCTGCAGCGCCACATGACCCTCTACCTGCCAGACCTGCCGGGATTCGGCCAGAGCGACTATCGCGCGGATGCCCGCTACACCTATGAGGTCCAGGCTCACCGCATGGGTGAATGGGCACGTCACCTGGCTCTCCCCCCGGCGTACTGGGTGGGATCCTCCATGGGCGGAGCCATTGGCGCTACCCTGGCCGCCAATCACCCGGAGCGGGTGGCCGGGCTGGTGCTGATGAACGCCGCCGGCATGGGCAGTGCCCGCCACAGCCCAATGGAAAGCCAGCTTCTCCAGGGTCGCAATCCACTGATTCCGGGTGACGCATCCGAAACCCGTTCGCTCTTCCGGTATACAACCTGGCGCGGCCAGGCAGTATTCAGCCGCGTCATGCCCCTGGCCATGGGCCCGGAAATGCGCCACAGGCGCCCGATCAACCAGCATCTGTTCATGGACATGATGCAGCCGCGCGAGCGCATCCCGGAACTGCTGGCGCGCGTCCAGGCACCGGCCCGGGTGATCTGGGGGGAACGCGACCAAGTGGTGGATGTCTCCTGCGCCCATCACTACGGCGCCCTCCTGCCACGGGCGCAAGTAACGATACTGCGGGGTGTTGGCCACCTGCCGATGCTGGAAGCCCCCCTCCGGACCGCTCGCGTGGTAAGGCGCTTTATGCGCGAGCACGGCTGAAAGCAGCGCTACCACGCGTAGCGCTTGTGCTCCATCAGCTCCAGGATCCGGGGCCTGAGAATCAGGTCAATGGCCAATGGCAACTTGGGGCCCGGAATCACGATGGTGTCCTGACGCGACATGAAGCTCCCATCGATCATCCGCAAAAGGCGCTGGAAGTCCACATCCGCGTAATGCCGGAAGTGCACCACAATCATGCTCTCGTCAGCGGACGGGACCTCGCTCACCACAAATGGGTTAGAGGTATCCACCGTGGGCACGCGCTGGAAGTTAATGTGGGTATTGGAGAACTGCGGCACGATATCCTGGACGTAGTCGTCCATGCGATTGATGATCGTCTCGACCACTTCCTCCTGGTGATACCCGCGATACCGGGTATCACGATGGATCTTCTGGATCCACTCCAGGTTGACGATGGGGACCACGCCAATGAGCAGATCCACATGGCCGGCCACGTCATGCTGCTCGCTCTGGACCCCGCCATGCAATCCTTCGTAGAACAGCAGGTCACACTCCGGCGGCAGACTCTGCCAGGGCGTGAAACTGCCGGGCTCATGACCGGCGGCAATCAACTCGCGGTCGTCATCGTGCACGTATTCCCGATACTGTCCGGTGCCGGTACTGCCAAAGTCCTGAAAAAGCGCTTCCAGCTTATCAATGTGGTTGGCTTCCAGGCTGAAATGGTTGAAGTCGCCGTAGTCACCGCGCTCGGCGACCTGCGCCATTTCCTGGCGGGTGTAGCGATGGAAGCTGTCCCCGCTGACGGTGGCCGCACGCAGCCCCTCACTCGCAAACAGCTTGTTGAAAGCCCGCCCGGTAGTGGTAGTTCCGGCCCCGGAGGACCCGGTAACCGCTATGACTGGGTACTGGCTGGACATGATCGACTGGCCCGGTCTGCGCTGGTATTCCCCCCATCGGGAATCCGCTATGGTGCACGGGGCACCCCCCGCTGACAAGCCTCAGTAGTGCAGCAGATGGGGCCGTGCAATGGCACTGCCCTGCGCATAGTCCACGCCCAGCTCACGCAGCCGCTCTATACGCTCCGGACGGCTGATCGCGGAGGCAATCACCTCGGCCCCCATTTGGTGGGCCGCCGTTACAACCGCCCTCATCCTGAACTCATGACCCCCGCCATCCTCTTCAGGAACCCGGGGGCGCACCCGGACCAGGTCCACGGGCAGCCGCCTGATCAGCTGAGCCAGCCCGGCGCCCGTCTCGTCCGCATCCAGACAGACGCGACACCCCAGCTCGCGCACCTCGCGCATGAACAGCGCAACCTTGTTCGGATCCGCCAACGCATCGACTTCCGAGATACAGAACCAGAGACGTTCCACCGGACAGGGATGAATCCGGAACACTTCCTGTATGAAGCGCACCAGCCCAGGTTCGGTCAATGTATACCCAAGCACCGGGATGCCGAGCCCCGGGTTGGCTTCCGGCAACGCCTGCATGGGGCTGGAAAGGCAATCCAGAACCGACTGCATCAACCAGTCATTGAGGTTCCTGGCGCCGGCGAAACGCTCCGCAAGCGGGATCAGCTCCCGGGCGGTCATCAGGTTGCCGTGCTCATCTGGTAACGTCAGCAGAAGCTCATACTGGGCCGCCATCCGGGTTGAGCCATGCAGCGGAATGAGCCGCTGCGCCTGCAGCACGAGTTCATCCTGGCGCAGCGCGCCGTTGCCCGCCAGCCTGTCCACCAGCTGGCGTATGTAGTGACTCCGTTCGGCGGGAACACTGGCAAAACGGAAGGCGGGCGGGTGTTCCAGCGACACCTGCCTGAGGGCCGCCTCCGCCAGGTGATACCACCGGGCCGCTGTCACGATCGCCGGATCACCCACGGCAACGCCGGCACAGACATGATTGCCGGCTTCCGCGACCTGTGCATTGCAACGCTGCATCAGCAGCACCAGCCAGGGCTCAAGGCCCTCCCGCCGGCACCGGAACGCCAGCCGGCGAGCGCCGACCCGGCCGATCATATCGCCGCTGCCAAATTCCCGGCGCACCTCCGAGGCCACAGCAGACGCCTCCATGACCCCATCCCACCCCAGGATCACCAGGGCATGTTTCCGGTCCAGTGGCGCATTGCACAGCGTGCGCTCAAGCCATCCCAGGAACGCCTCCCGGTGGACCAGCCCCGTGTCGGCCTCGGTGATGGTCTCCTGGATGCGTTGTTCGTAAAGGCGTTCCAGTAGCCGGCCTTGAGCTTCATCCACAAGGTAATGATCCTGACGGGTCACCGGGATGAGGCGCCCTTCCGCCACTTCATGGGCCAGTTCGGCCAGGCTGAGGTCGTACTGCTTGCGCCCGGAGGGGGTGACCAGCACGAAACGTCCACGGCTGGCATTGGTCCAAGCCAGCCTCACCGGCGGTTGGCCCTGGTGCTCATCGGTGAACCAGCTGCCCACGGGCAATGCTTCCAGGCCCGGGCGCCACTGCTGCAAACGCTCGTCCTCTGTGGAGGTTTCTTCCGCCTGCGCAAACCCTTCACTCAGGCGCACACGCTCCTGTTCCCCGGTCTGATCCAGGCAGTTGCCGATCATGGCTTGGGCCGCCTCGAAGTCGCCCGGGTCGGTGCAAATGGCCTCAAGCCATTCACTGATGCCGTCGGTAGCGGTTGTTCCAGCGTGCTCATGGTGCGCCAGGAGCGCATCCAGGAGAGCCAGCGCTTTCTGCCAGGTGGGTCCGGCTGCGCCTTCATGCAGATGAAGCAGGACCAGCCGGTTGCGCCAGTCGTTTTCCACAAAGCGCAGTACCACGAGCGGAATCGGGGCTCCCAGCAACCGCTCATCCAGCGCCCTGTCCGTCGCAGCCTCCGCCTCGCGCAGACGTTCGCTGCCAGCCACCGCCTTGGTCACACGCCGCAGATTGCGCCGATGAACCTCATCGCGCTGCTGGAGTTCGCGCCCAAGGATCCGGGTCGCCTCGGTCAGCGCCTCTTCATCCAGAACCGCCGAGGACCGCAGTACGCGCAGCAGTGCCTCGGGCCAGGGCCCCGGGTTTTCATGGTCCGCTGTCTCGAGATCACCGAGCCGGTTCAAAAGGCGGCGCAACGGATGCCCGCTGCGGCTCAGCGCCTCCGGTGTCCGTTCCAGGCAGCGTTCAATCACTGGCATCAGCCATTCCAGCAATGCCCGGCCACGCCCCGTCATGCGCGGGCTTTCCGCCATGGCGCGGACCAGCCCCGGAATCAGCGCTGCGGGGAAAGCACTGCCATCCGCCTGGCCGGGATCATGAAGCTGGGCAACGGCTTCCTGGAGGGCAGGCCCGCTCCGGGTGTCCGGACGAAGATTGGCCGGTTCGATCAATGACGGCACGGGTGGAATCACGGCCTGTTGCACCGCCACCTCCGCCTGGTGGCCACGGGTCCTTGCGGAGAGGGCTCGACTCGGGATCACATCCGGAGCCTGGTACTGATGGGAGGGGGCCAGACCGGCCTGGGCCAGCAGTGTCTCGAACCCCCTCAGGGCATCGTCGGCAAAGCGGATCACCAGAGCCCCGGGGGCGGAACGGATGACATAGCCATGGATGGTCTGCCAGCGGTCCAGCCCTCCGTTGTGAAACTGGAGGCGGAGGGCATACCCGCCCGCATCCAGCCAGTGACGGACTGCGGGCTCGCGCGAGGCGGGATAGCGCACGGAAACCGCTTCCGAGGAGAAGTCGGTTACCTGGCAGAGCCAGGACAGGCCATGCGATGTCACCGCTCTTACAGCAAGGCGGATGTTGTGCCGGCGCGTATCCCGCCGTCCCGCGTTGCGGCTGAGCAGTCCTGCGTTGCCCCTTTCCATGAGGTTTCCCTGCATTTCCGATACCGGTAGCAGCGTACGGCGATACCACATGGACAGACCATTACGGGTTTCCGCATCACGGTAATCCGTAGTCTAGAGTTGTTTCACGAAAACCCGCGAGTTGCGGCCTGTATCATAGTCACGACGCTTTTCAGCCGGCAAAGCATCCGCCCCAACCGACGCAAAGCCGCGTTCCGCAAACCAGTGAGAGGTTTGAGTCGTGAGCACAAAGAGTTCACCAAGCCCTTCCGCACGGGCATAACGCTCAACCATCGCCAGCAGGCGGTCACCCCGCCCGCCGCCCTGGTAATCCGGGCTCACGGCAAAACAGGCCAGCTCCATCATGGCGCTGGCGGGATAGGGGTAGAGCGCGGCGCAGCCGACCACCTGTCCGTCCCGTTCGTCCACCAGGAACCGGTCGATCTCGGTTTCGATCAGGTCCCGGGGCCGGCTGACCAGGATGCCCCTGGCTTCCAGGGGCTGGATCAGTTCCTGGATGCCGTTGATGTCTTCCGGCGTGGCGATGCGGATGTGCTCATAATCGTCATCGGTCACGAGGGTACCGAGCCCATCAAGCGTGAAGAGCTCCTCCAGCAGGGCGCCTTCGCGCTCATAACTGATCACATGCGCACGGCGCACATTGCGATCGCAGGCATTGGCTGCCGCCCCGAGGGCGGCAGCATCATCATCTTCCAGGCTGCCTGCGTTGAGCAGCTCCCGGGCCCGGGCAACGCTGAGCTCCCGGATAAGGCCGCCATCGGCATCCGGGATGCCGTTGCGGTTACTGAACAGAATCAGTTTATCCGCCTCCAGCGCTGCCGCGGCCTCGCCGGCCACTTCCTCGTGGGAAAGGTTGAAGGCATCCCCCGTGGCGGAATACCCCAACGGCGGCAGAAGCACCACCTGGCCGAGCGCCAGCTGTTCCTGAATACTGGCCGCGTCCACCCGGCGCACCCGCCCGGTATAGCCATGGTCTACCCCTTCAATAACGCCTATGGGGCGGGCGGTCAGCCAGTTACCGCTGGCAACCCGGATCTGGGCCCCATGCATGGGCGAATTCGCCAGCCCCATCGACAGACGGCTTTCAAGCAGCGCCCGGACCCGGCCCACGGCCTCGAGCACCAGCGGCAGCTGGGATTCCGTGGTCACCCGCAGTCCCCCCTGATAGCCCGAGGTTTCGCCCGCCTCGTACAGGCGCTGGTGGATCTGCGGACGCGCCCCGAAGGCCACCACCAGCCGTACCCCGAGACTCGCCAGCAGGGCCATGTCATGGATAATGGTGGTCAGATTGGGATGGGCCAGCGCCTCGCCACCCAGGTTGATGACCACCACCTGTCCCCTGTGGGCATTGATGTAGGGGGCGGAATGACGAAACCAGTACAGCCAGTCGTGATCACTCACCCTGGGCTCCTCTCTTGCTACAGCATTGCTCGATCAGGCCGGTCAGTATAGTCACCATGGGCTCGATCTGGGAGAGGGCCAGGAACTCGTCCGGCTGATGGGCCTGATCAATGGAGCCCGGCCCCAGCACCAGGGTCTCCATGCCAAGCTGCTGCAGAAAGGGCGCCTCGGTGGCAAAGGCAACGCCTTCCGCCGCATGGCCGGTCAGGCGCTCACAGATGCCCGCCAGGCGGGCGCTGGCCGGTTCCTCGAAGGGCGGAACACCGTCAAACAGCGGCTCGAAGGTGCAGCTCAGTTGCCGCTGATCCGCCACCGGCTGTACCCGCTCGAGAATGCCATGGCGCAGTGCGGCCGGATCCATTCCCGGCAGCGGACGCAGGTCAAAGTGAAGCTCGCACTCGCCACAGATGCGATTGGGGTTATCGCCCCCATGGATATGGCCCGGGTTCAGGGTCGGGTACGCCACCCGGAACCCGGGATGACGGTGGTCGCGTTGCAGCTCGTCCCGGTACGCCAGGATCCGTCCCAGTGCCTCATTCATGCCTTCCAGTGCATTTCGACCGAGCGCAGGATTGGAGGAATGGCCGGACTGGCCACGGAAAATGAGGCGCTCCATCATGATGCCCTTATGCATCCGGACGGGCCGCAATTCCGTGGGCTCGCCGATCAATGCGTGCCGGGCCTTGGGGCGCCCAGCCTCAATCAGGGCCCGGGCACCACCCATGGCGCTCTCCTCGTCGGCCGTGGCCAGAATCACCAAGGGCGCCGCGAGCGCCTGATCGCGCATCCGCCAGGCCGCCTCCAGGGCCAGAGGGAAGAAACCTTTCATGTCGCAGGTGCCAAGGCCGTACCAGCGGTCCTGGTGCTCGGTCAGCGCGAACGGGTCACTTTGCCAGCGCTGATCATCAAACGGGACGGTGTCCGTATGACCGGAGAGAACCAGCCCACCCGGGCCCTGGCCCTTGGTCGCGATGAGGTTGGACTTGCCCGGCGCCCCGGGCACCGGCATGGTTTCCACGCTGAACCCCAGATCGCCCAGCCATTGCGCCAACCGTGCCACCACCGCTTCATTGCTCTGGTCCCAGGCCGGGCTCACACTGCTGACGGAGGGCATGGCCACCAGCTCGCCCAGCATCGTCCGGATATCCGGAATCGGTCGTTGCATTCTACTTCTCCCGAGAGCCTGGTTCTGGCGGTATGGGGTGTATTTGACCAAGGTCCGGGTTCAGAAAATCATCCAGCCCCGGCGCACGTTCGCCATCGGAGACCGGACGACCCATATCATCAGCGCGCCGCCAGACCTCAAACCGTTCGATAGCCGTTACCTGGAACGGCGCCACCACTGTGCCGCCCTCAAGCCTGCGCCGGATGTGCAGCTGGTCCCCTTCGCGCGCCACAAGCCGGCCCTCGATCCGTCGTCCCGAGCTCAGCTCCAAACGCACACGACGGTCGATCCAGGCACTGGCCCTTTCCGTATCCGACTCTCGGAATGCCGGCTCCGGCTTGGGCTCGTCCCCGGACACCAGGGGCGAACGCTCCGGCTCGGCGGACGGTTCCCGGGGTTCGCGCACGCTGAAACCAATACCCTCCAGCTCGTGATCGTTGTGGATGACCCGGAGCCCTGATTTCTGCTGCCATTGAGGCGCTGACGTGCCAGTGCCGGGCCATGCTTCTCCCTTCAACGCCCACTCGAGCGCCAACTCCCCCCCTTCAGCGAGCCAATCCCGGTAAAGCGACGTTGTGGCGCCGGTTGGAGCCAGTCCCTGCTCAGCCATCCCATCCGCCCAATTACGCGACGCACGGCGTACCCACTCCGCCACGGGCTCATCCTCGGCCGCCGCACAGAACGAGGAAAGGCGCCTCATCAGTCCGGCATCCCGGACAAGCAATCGCGCCTGCTTGGGCAACGCGGGCCGGGTCCAATCGTCGGACAGGACCGGCAGCCGCAACGGCTGCGAACGCCAGTCCAGTGACAGACTCCCGAGACGCCCGGCATCCACCGCCGCATGGTAACGGTAGCCATCCGCCCCACTGCCACGATCCACGAGCTCCACGTCGCCACTGGCCCGGTCCACTCCCATGCGCAACAGGTCCGCGGGTGTCAGCGCCGGCTGTTTGCCGCAGCCGTGAAAATGCAGGGGGTGGCGCTTGAGCGACAGGGCGCGCTGGGTACGGGCCCAGGGTCGGAAAAGATCGGGTTCCACCACCAGCTCAAGGTTATCCACCTGCAGTTGCCAACGAGACGGCTGCTCGCCCCGCAGGAGCCACTTTGGCAGCGCCAGCAGCCCGGGTGCTTCAAGGATGATACGCTGCGCCTTGACCGGCCGCGTAATGTCAAACCAGTGCCACCGAACCCCCTGCAACATCACGTTGCCATCCCATGTCGGGCGGACCACATCCCAGCGAAGATTGCCCCACGGACTGACCGCCTGGCCCAACTCCTGGGCCGCAGACCGGGCCCCGTACCAGAGCGAGGCATAGAAGGCGCTCGCTCCGAGCAGCAACAGGATCACCAGGGCGCCTGTTAGTCTTTTCATAGTCGACCGTCCGGGGTCATGGCGTAGGACAAAACGTGATGAACATCCTATCGTACCTGATCCATGCGCGATAATGCGGCAACCATCGCACACACCGCAGCATGAGCCGGGCAAAACGTATGACATTCACTATAGTAGGGGTAAGAGGCAGAGGATAACCGCCGCGGGTTACAGGAGGCGCCATGAACGCGCACCCATATTCAGGCCGGACCTTTATCCGGCACCCCATCGATATGCCGATTGACGTGGAGCCTCGCCAGGGCGAACGGTACCGGGAAGAAATGCGCAACCTGAGCCTGGGTGGCGTCGCGTTCTCCTCGGAACAGCCCTGGGAAAAGGGCACTCCCGTACGCATTGGCATCAGTTGCTGTACACCCACTGCAAGCATGGACGGCCACGTTGCCTGGTGCGAGGCCTGCAGTGACCATTACGAAGTGGGGGTGGCCTTCGAGGACACAACGGACGCGTACCGGATGCGACTCGTTGAACAGGCCTGCCACATCCAGCAGTACCGCCTGGATCAGGTCATCCAGAAGGGGCGTTACCTGACCCTGGATCAGGCGGCAGCGGAGTGGATCCACCAGTATGCCCCCTACTTCGCGCCAGTGGATTCGGAAACGGTCAGGAGCGAGTAATCAGCGTTCCCACGCCCTCATCTGTGAAGATCTCCAGAAGGGTGGCATGAGCCACCCGACCATCAATGATGTGAGCCGAGGTCACCCCGCCTTTCACGGCGTCCAGAGCGCACTGTATCTTGGGCAGCATGCCCCCCTGGATCGTGCCATCCGCAATCAGCTCATCCACCCTTTCAGCGCTCAGGCCGGTCAGAACCTCACCGTCTCCATCCTGAAGCCCCTCCACATTGGTCAGCAGAATCAGCTTCTCAGCCTGTAATGCCTCGGCCACATGGCCGGCGACGGAATCGGCATTGATGTTGTAGGCCGCGCCATCATCCCCCACGCCAATCGGCGCAATCACCGGGATCACGTCACTGGCAGTGAACATGTTGATGACGTCCGTGTTCACGGAGACAACTTCTCCCACATGCCCAATGTCCACAATCTCAGAACGGGTCACTTCCGGTGAGGGGTTCCGGACCTCCAGCTGGCGCGCCCGGATCAATCCGGCATCCTTGCCCGTCAGGCCAATGGCCTTGCCGCCATGCTGGTTCATCAGCGAAACGATCTCCTTGTTCACGCGGCCGCCCAGCACCATTTCGACCACATCCATGGTCTCGCTGTCGGTCACGCGCATGCCGTTCACGAATTCGGAGTGGATCTCAAGCCGCTCCAGAAGATCCCCGATCTGGGGCCCACCGCCATGGACCACGATCGGATTGATGCCCACCAGCTTCATCAGGACCATGTCCCGCGCGAAGGTGTTCTTCAGCTCCTCGTTCTCCATGGCGTTGCCGCCGTACTTGACCACGATGGTCCTGCCGGTGAAACGCTGGATGTAAGGCAGCCCCCGGCTGAGTACCGAGGCCACCTGCATGGCCGTGTCACGATCCATGGTCATGGAATGCTCTGCTCCTGAAATCAGAATGGAACCTGCAGCGAGGGCTCCGCCTTCTGCAGCTGTTCACGGAAAACGCCCTGGATCCGTTCCAGTGCCTCGGCGTTCTGGGCCTCGAAGCGCAACACCAGGTTGGGCGTGGTGTTGGAGGCACGGCACAGGCCCCAACCGTCCGGGTAATCCACACGCAGACCGTCAATGTCGGCAATGCTGGCCTCGCCGAAGTCACCACCGCTGGCCAGACGGTCGATGAGGGCGAACTTGTCCTCATCCGCAACCGCGACGTTGATCTCGGGGGTGCTTTCGTCCTCGGGGAACTCCGCAAAGATGGCATCCGCCTCGCGGTCCTCGATCCCCAGGATTTCCAGCAGTCGTGCCGCCGCATAGAGGCCATCATCAAAGCCGTACCAGCGCTCCCGGAAGAAGATGTGCCCACTCATCTCACCCGCAAGGAGCGCCCCCGTCTCCTTCATCTTGCCCTTGATCCAGGAGTGGCCGGTCTTCCACATGACGGGCCGGCCGCCGTACTCGTTCACTACCCCGGCAAGCCGGCGCGAACACTTCACGTCGTAGATGATGTCGGCGCCCGGGTTGCGGGAGACCACGTCACGCGCGAACAGCATCAACAGCCGGTCCGGCCAGATGATCTTGCCACTGTTGGTGACCACGCCCAGGCGGTCACCATCGCCATCGAACGCGATGCCCAGGTCCGCGCCCTCCTTCTGCACCGTCTGGACCAGCGCCTCCAGGTTTTCCGGCTTGCCCGGATCCGGATGGTGGTTGGGGAAATCGCCATCCACATCGCAATACAGCGGCGTCACCTCACAACCCAGTTCCTGGACCAGCTCCGGGCCAAGCTCACCCGCGATCCCATTACCGGCATCCACGACCACCCGCAGTGGAGCGGCCACCGCCACATCGCCAGCGATGGTCTCTATATAGGCCTTGCGCACATCCCGCTCACTGCGCTGCCCCTGACCTTCCTCCAGCTGCCGGTTACGAATCCGGGCCAACAGAGCCTGGATGGCATCGCCCGCCAGCGTCTCGCCTCCAAGCATCATCTTGAGGCCGTTGTAGGCGGGGGGATTGTGGCTGCCAGTGATCATGACACCGGAGCCCGTCTCCAGATAATGGGTCGCAAAATACAGCACCGGTGTTGGTACCCGGCCGATACTGATCACGTCCACACCCGTTGCCAGGATGCCGCTTACCAGTGCTTCGGCCAGTTCAGGGCTGGAATGGCGCCCGTCATAGCCAACGCAGATGCGGTTCTGGCCCCGCTGCAGCGCCTCGCTTCCTATGGCCCGACCAATCGCCTCCACAATCTCCGGAGTCAGGCTCTCGCCCACAACACCCCGGATGTCATAAGCCCGGAAGATGGAATCCGGAACCTCCACTAGTGGCGTTGTGTCTTCTTCAATGCTCATGCTGTCCTCACTGCTGCCGCTGTCTTCAGGGCTGTCTCCAAGTCCAAGCACATCCTCGTCGCCGTTGAGCATGTCAATGTCGAGCGCATCATCCCCGAACAGCGGTTCGCTGTCACCACCAGCCTCTTCCTGCGCAGCTGGTGCGGCTCCGGTGGCGGACGGCGTTGCCGGGGTGCCCGGCGACGCCGTGCCGGGCCCAGCCGACCGGCTCTCGCCATGGGCTGCCGCCGGGCGTTCCCGGGCCAGGCGCTGCAGGGTCTCCGCCAGGGCCCTCGCTGCGGGGATACGGAGTTCCGGGATTGCCACCCGTTCCCCCGCCAGGGTTTTCTGGGCCCACTGGCTCAGCCCGGATACATCCTGCCGGAGTTGCTTCTGGAGTTGGCCGAAGACCAACCAGATCCCGCCTATCGACAGCAAGGCCACAACGGCAAGCAACCCCCAGAATGCCACCGGCGAGACCAGTTGCGGCTCCCGGGAAGCCGGCACATAACGCACCGACCAGCCACTTACGGCCAGATCCCGCACCACGCCATCGCCCTGGGCGCTCCCCCGGGCGAAAACAGGCACATCGCGCCCGTCCACCCGCTGGCGCAGCGTCACGCGCCCTGCCAGCTCCCCTGTAGCCGAGAACACCGGCGCCATCACCGAGTCATCAAAAATCGCCAACAGGCTACCGCCCTCCGAGCCGGCAACCGGCGCCGCAACCTGAACGAACCAGCTGCCATCACGCTGAAACGCATCCATACGGGGCTCACCAGAGCGTTCGGCCTGGCGCGCCAGATCGATACTGGCAAAACCCAGCTCCCAGCTCCGGCCTTCCGGCTGGCTGACATCCCCAGGCTCAAACAGGAACACGGCCTTTGCCGCTGGCAGCGTAGCCTGCAGCACGCGAGCGGTATCCTTCTGGTCACCACTGCCGATAGCCGCCTCATGGGTGGATTCCTGAGCCGCAAAGCCGGCCACCACATCGTGGAGATAGCCCAGGTGCTGGTCGAAGCGTGATTTGAGCTCCTCAGTGCGCTCCCGGGCCTGGTCCTTGAGGACCTGGTGCTCTGCCGGCGAGACCAGCAGGGCATTAAGCAGCACACCCGCCAGAGCCAGGCCGGCGACAACAACCAGCGACTGGAGCGCCGGCACCCGGAACAGCGGAAAAGCGCGGGCGCCGCCCGATTCGGATCCCGCCCCTGAGTCGGCCTTTCTGAGTCGGAATTTCATGGTGTTATCCTTGGATCTGGATGGGCTGTGAACGCCAGTATAGATGGCTGGCCGGGGATTGCATCCTATTGGCCGCCCGTGGAGCCGAAGCCTCCCTCGCCCCGCTCGGAGGCGCCGAATGACTCAACCACCCGGAAATCCGCCTGCACCACGGGCACCACCACGAACTGGGCGATGCGGTCCCCGGGGGCCACGGTGAAAGTGGTATGCCCCCGGTTCCAGCAGGAAACCATCAGTTCCCCCTGGTAATCCGAGTCGATCAACCCGACCAGGTTGCCCAGCACGATGCCGTGTTTATGGCCCAGCCCGGAGCGGGGCAGGATCATGCCCGCCAACCCTGGATCGGCGATGTGCACCGCCATCCCTGTTGGCAGCAGCTCGGTTTGGCCCGGCTCAAGCGTCAATGGCGCCTTGAGGCAGGCGCGCAGGTCCAGCCCGGCAGAGCCGGGCGTGGCGTAATCGGGCATGGGGATACTGTCGCCCAGTCGTTCGTCGAGCACCCGGACTTCAATGGACGGATTCGCCATAACAGGGAAGAACTCCTCTAGAGTTGGGATTAACGGTGTGTGGCATAGGCCAGGAAGAAACGCATCAGGTCCCTGGCCAGCTCGCGCTTCGGGCGCGCCTCGAACCGTTCACTGCCGCCCGCCCAGAACACCTCAACCGCATTACGGTCGCTGTTGAAGCCAAGGCCGGGCGCGGCGACGTCATTCGCCACGATCAGGTCCAGGCCCTTGCGGCTGAGCTTGTCCCGGGCGTAGTCGGCCAGGTCCCGCGTCTCGGCGGCGAAGCCAATGGTCAAAGGGCGCTGCTGCTGGCGCGCGGCCACGCCAGCCAGGATGTCCGGGTTCTCCACCAGCTCAATGGAGGGCGTTTCGCCTTTCGCCTGCTTCTTTATTTTCTGGTCGGCAGCCGCCAGCGGCCGGTAATCCGCCACCGCCGCGGTGGCAATGAACCAGTCCGCACCGTCCGCAACCGCGCGATCCACCCTGTCTTTCATCTCCAGGGCAGTGGTCACGTCAATGCGGGTCACTCCCGCTGGTGTGGGCTGTTCAACGGGGCCGGCCACCAGAGTGACCTCCGCCCCCTGTTGCGCCGCCGCTTCGGCCAATGCAAAGCCCATGCGACCGGAACTGTGGTTGGAGATGTAGCGCACCGGATCCAGCGCCTCCCGGGTGGGGCCAGCGGTCACCACCAGCTTGAGCCCGGCCAGCGGCTGCTCCGCCAGGTCAGCTACTGCCTGCACCAGCACGTCGGGCTCCAGCATACGCCCCGGTCCGGTATCACCACAGGCCTGGTCCCCGGCGTCAGGGCCCCATACCCGGAACTGCGGATCCTCCGCCAGCAGCGTCCGGTTACGCTGGGTACGCGCATTGCGCCACATCGCCTGATTCATGGCCGGCGCCAGCGCAATCGGGGCCGCGGTGGCAAGGCAGACCGTCGTCAGCAGGTCATCCGCCAGGCCGGTAGCCAGCTTGGCCAGGCTGTCCGCCGAGGCGGGAGCAATAAGCACCAGCTCCGCCCATTTGGCCAGCTCAATGTGCCCCATGCCGGCTTCCGCCTCCGGATCAAGCAGGCTCTCCCGCACCGGATGGCCACTCAGGGCCTGGAAGGTGAGCGGCTGCACAAAGGCACGGGCGCCACTGGTCATCACCACCTGCACCTCATGCCCCTGGCGCTGCAGCCCGCGCACCAGATCCGCGCTTTTGTAGGCGGCAATGCCACCGGTAACGCCGAGAAGAATCCGTTTACCCACTGTCGCCCCTGGGAACTGTTTTGATGCTAAAGATACCAGATCCCACCCCGGTATTGGCAGCCGGCCCTGCCAGCGCTAGACTTTGAGATTCATCGCCATTAAGCGGTGCCCTGAAGGATCAGGCCCATCAGCGAAGGAGCCGCCATGTCACTGAAAGACCTCCCCGCCGCGGAACGCCCGCGGGAAAAGCTGCTGCACCACGGCCCCGACAGCCTCACCGACGCGGAACTGCTGGCCATCTTCCTGCGCACGGGCAGCGCCGGCCGCCCGGTCATGACACTGGCCCGGGAACTGCTCAGCGCCTTCGGCAGCCTGCGCGCCCTTACGGGGGCCTCGGCGGAGCGGTTCTGCCAGACGCCCGGGCTGGGCACCGCCAAGTACGCCCAGCTCCAGGCGGCTCTGACCATGACCCAGCGCGTGCTGGAATCACCGGTGACCAATGGCGACCCCCTGACCTCGCCGGCAGCTACCCGGAGCTACCTGAAGACGAAACTGGTAACTCGCCACCACGAGGTCTTCGCGTGCCTGTTCCTGGACACCCGGCACCGGGTGATCCGGTATGAAGAGCTGTTCACCGGTACCATCGACGGCGCCGCCGTCTACCCCCGTGAGGTGGTCCGCCGCGCCCTGGAGACCAACGCGGCCGCCGTGATCCTGGCGCACAATCACCCCTCGGGCGTGGCCGAACCCAGCAGCGCGGACGTCACCCTCACGGAACGGCTGCGTTCCGCGCTGGGACTGATTGACGTGCGCGTACTGGACCACATGATCGTGGGCCATGATGAGGTGACCTCCATGGCGGAAACGGGCCACCTCTGAGAACGAAAACCTTTGCGTCAGGCGGCCTTTTCTGGTATAAAACCGGCCTTTTCCGGGAGCGTCGGGCGCGAGCTGTCAGCGGATGCATGCAAAGGCGGCAGGGCACCACCGGGCGCGGGATTCGATTTCAATCATTATGACCAACGCTCAGTTGGAGGCCAAATATGTCCAGAATCTGTCAGGTGACCGGTAAGCGCACGGCCACCGGTAACAACGTTTCACACGCCATGAACCATCGCAAGCGGCGGTTTCTGCCCAACCTGCAGACCCACCGCTTCTGGGTGGAAAGCGAAAAGCGCTTTGTAAAACTGCGCGTTTCCACCAAGGGTCTGCGCACCATTGACAAGAAGGGTATCGAGACGGTCCTGAAAGACCTGCGTGCCCGCGGCGAGAAGGTCTGAGGAGACAACCATGCGCGAAAAGATCAAGCTGGCATCCAGCGCCGGCACGGGCCACTTCTACACCACAACGAAGAACAAGCGGAACACACCGGACAAGCTTGAGATCAAAAAGTACGATCCGGTTGTGCGTAAGCACGTTCCCTATCGGGAAACCAAGCTCAAGTAAGCCGGCTCCCGCGTGCCCCACCCCACGGTGGGGCGCTCCTCGATACTACTGCCCCCTATCCTCCAGGGCGGCGGCATGATGCAGGAAAGCCTGCCTGATCTGATCCCGTAACTGCTCATCATCCCAGGGTTTGGTCAGAAACTTATAGATCGCCCCCCGATTTACGGCATCGGTAACGGAATCAAGATCGGTATAGCCGGACAGGACGATGCGGATCGTATCCGGATAGAGATCCTTGACGCGACTCAGAAAGTCCGTCCCCGTCATCTCGGGCATACGCTGGTCCGACAGCACCACCTGGAACTCATGCAGGGCGAGCAAATTCAACGCCTCCTGCGCCGAGGTCACGGTGTGAATCTCATAACCGTCACGCCTCAGCAGCCGTTTAAGCGCTTTCAGTATGTTCGGCTCATCATCGAGGATCAGGAGTCGACGCACGTCCTGGTGACCGGACTCACCTCCCTTCACCTCGGAAAAAGCCGCCCGTATCTCGGGGCTCAAATCAAAGGCGAGCAATTGATCAAAGGGCATCGGCGCCCCTGACAGGTATCCCTGAACCAGGTCGCAATAATTTCGCAGCAGAAACGCCAGCTGGTACTGGTCCTCCACGCCCTCGCCCACAACCTTCAGGTTGAGCTTGTGCGCCAGCGCGATCACCCCCCGCGTGATGGCGGCATCCGCGCTGTCCGATACCACATCCCGGATGAAGGAGCGGTCTATCTTGATCCGGGAGGCGGGCACCTGTTTGAGGTAGTTCAGGCTTGAAAAGCCCGCCCCGAAATCATCAATCATCAAACCGACACCGAGAGTGCGGATTTCGTCGAGCGCCCGGCGTACCGGTTCATCAAAGGACAGGAAGGTGGACTCTACGAGCTCCAGATTCAGGCATGAGGGCGCAAGCCCCGTACTGTCCAGTACTTGCTTGACCGTGGAAACCACATCGCCGCGAACAAAATGGTTGGGTGAGATGTTAACCGAGACCCACAACGCACGACCGGTTTCCTCCATGAACCGCTGCAGATCCATGCAGGCCCTATGAAGCACCCACTCCGTAACCTCAACCATGAGGCCACCACTTTCAATCACCTGAAGGAAATCGGCCGGGTACAACAGACCCTGTTCTGGGTGATGCCAGCGGAGCAACGCCTCAACGCCGACAATTTCCTGGCTGAGCGATTCCACCACAGGCTGATAGAAAATCTCGAACTGTTCATGGCTCAGGGCGTGCTGCAGCTGATTGTGCAGCTTCAGTGTCCACTCCACTTCCTCAGCCAGAAAAATGCTGTACCACCGATAACTGCCACCCCCCGCCTGTTTGGCGTTCCTCAGCGCCAGGCTCGCATGGCTCATCAGATCATCGGGGCCAACGGCATTCTCCTGGGTCCAGGCAATACCGGCACTCGCTGTCACGAAAAGCTCATGACCTGCAACACGGAACGGAATGGCAAGCTCCGAAACCACCGAGTCCACCAGTGAGCTCACATCATGGCTTCCCAGCACCTCAGCCTGCAGGATCCCGAATTCATCCGCACTCAAGCGGGCCAGCAGATCGCCGCGTTCCAGCAGTGGCGTCACCCGCTCAACCACGGCCTTGAGCAGCTGGTCCGCGGCTGCGGCGCCAAAAGTGGCGTTAATGGCCTTGAAGTTATCAATGTTCAGCAGCGTCAGCGCCACGGCATGATGGTGATGCTCCGACTCCCTGCAAGCTTCCCCAAGGCGGCTCTTGAAGTGCTCGAAATTGGCCAGCCCCGTCAGCCCATCAAAACTGGTGCGATAGGCAAGCGCTGACTCAGCCTGCATACGGGCGGACACATCGTTGATCACGCCAACATAATGGGTAATGTGCTTGCCATTTTCCCGCACTGGCGAGATCTGCAGTTCATTCGAGAACTGGGAGCCGTCCTTGCGGTAGTTGCGAACCTGCGCCACCGTCGACTCACCCGCCCGCAGTGCCATTCGCAGCTGATCAACCCCGGGCTGCTTACGATCGCCTCCCTGCAGGAAGCGGCAGTTGGACCCATAGACCTCTGCCAGCTCATACCCGGTAATGCGGGTAAAGGCCTCGTTCACATAAACAATGGGCATGTCGTCGGCACAGGCATCGGCAACAACGATGCCATTCATGCTGGCTTCAACGCAGGCGTGGAACAGGGCCGAACGCTGGCAGAACCAGATTTCATTGAGCAGCTGCCCCAGGGTCCAGGCCAGTCCCTGATCCCCCTCTCCCGGGTCTGACAGAAGCCGAACGTTGAAGCGCTCACCCCATGGATCGGTAACCGAGCTGCTGGTGAGAACCAGAAACGCAGTCCCGGGATGCTCAGCCACCACCTGGTCCGTCAGAACCGACTGGGAGCCGTCAACCTCCCTCCAGCCGTCTTTCAACACCACAAGATCAATACCGCCCGCCGTCAGCAGTTGTTCCAGCGATTGCGGCGTCAACGCGGATACCATTTCAGCCTCGGGGAATCCTGCCAGCGAACTCGCACCGGCAACCCGGTAGGCCTCGGCCTCATCCAGGCCCCAAAGCAGCAGGCGGGGGAAGGACGCAGTATGTTTCATGGCAAGCCATCTCCATTGCCTTTGCCATGAGTCTAGCCACTCCTGGCGCTGTATGCCTTGTCAATGCAAAAAATCACCGGCAGAAACAAAGCCATTACATCCATACCGAGCAGAACGCGCAAAAGCAGATAGACTGGTTGGTAGGAGACCATGACCAGCAACCGGACACAGAGACAATGAGTACCTATCAACATTACCTGTGGTCGGAGATCCACGAGTGGCTCCGCCACGTTCAACGGGAACAGTCCAACCTCTACCACGAGCTGTTGACCCGGGCCTGTCTGCTTAGCGAGGCCCATGCTGGCGGGATCGCGCAGAACCCCTCGCAAGAGGTGACCTGGATCAGCCATGGCCTGGAACTGGAACAGATCCGTCAATGGGAGCAACAGGGTCATTCCGTCCTGGCTCCGGAAACGCCTTTCAGCTCTTATTTTCCGCTGGACGAGGCATCGCAGCCGGTTCCGGTAATGAGTCTTCCCTATTGCCACGGCGAACAGCAGGAAATGACGCTGATACTGATCCGCAGCGCTGGAAGCGAGCTGTTTACGCGCGAGCATGAACTCAATGCCCACCGCTTGATCCATGAAGCCATGAGCGCGATGGACCGGAACACCCTCATGGCTGAACTGGCGGAAAGCAATGCGGCCCTGAGGCAGCGCCAGGAAGAACAGGATTCGCTGATAAGCGAGCTCAAACAGGCCCGTGACCAGTTGATGCAATCCGAAAAAATGGCAAGCATCGGGCAACTGGCCGCGGGCGTTGCTCACGAGATCAACAACCCCATCGGTTTTGTGCGCTCCAATCTGTCGTCCCTGCGTGAATACACCGAGTCTCTGCTCACCCTTAATGATGCCTTTGCAAAGGCGCTGGGCGACAAACTCCAGTCGCCGGAGCTCCAGGCACTGTGCCGTACTCATGATCTCGATTTCATCCGGGAGGATCTGCCGTCGTTGCTGGAAGAGTCCAGCGACGGCATCGAACGGGTGGAAAAGATCATACGGTCCCTCCGGGACTTCTCCCGCACGGACACCGGGGAGATGGAAGCTCTGGACATCCACCAGTGTCTGAACAAGGCGCTGGCCGTGGCCCGTAATGAGATCAAGTACAAGGCCACGGTGGAAACCGATTTTGCGGACCTGCCGATGATCACCGGTGTGGACTCACAACTGGGGCAGGTTTTCCTGAACCTGCTGGTGAACGCAGCCCAGGCTATTGACGAGCAGGGGCTTATCACCATAACCACGGAACGCATTGACGCGGACCACATTGAAGCCCGGATCGCCGACAACGGACCCGGCATTGAGCCCGACAACCTGCGCCGCCTGTTTGAACCCTTTTTCACGACCAAGCCCGTTGGCAAGGGGACGGGACTGGGCCTGTCCCTATCCTACGGCATTGTCCAGAGCCACCAGGGTGAACTGAAAGTCGATAGCACTCCCGGTGAAGGCACCACATTCCACGTCATTCTCCCCATACAACAGACATCCAGCGACAGCGGGGGATGAGGGATGAGCGATTACCGTTTCCGCATCCTGTTCGTCGACGATGAGGAAGCCATCCTGAATTCCCTCCGGCGCCTCATGCGCCGCCACGACTATGACTGCTGGTTCGCCTCCAGTGGCAGGGAGGGGCTGGCCATCCTGGAACAGACGCCCATTGATCTCGTGGTTTCCGACATGCGCATGCCGGAAATGGATGGCGCTCAGTTCCTCACGGAAGTCCGGAACCGCTGGCCCTTTACAGTGCGCTTCCTGATGACCGGCTATGCGGACATGAGCGCTACCATCGATGCGCTTAACCTGGGCGGGATCAACCGCTACGTCTCCAAACCCTGGGATAACGAAGCCCTCATTGAAGCCATCGAGGAAGGCCTGCGCATCCGTAAACTGGAGCGCCAGAAGAAGAAAATCCTTGATCAGAGCCGTGAGCAGAACCAGAAGCTCCAGAAGCTCAACGAGGAGCTCGAGCAGCGCGTCAATGAGCGCACGCGGGCCCTGGAATCACGCACAGCCGACCTCCAGAAGGCTTTCCGCCAGCTGGAGAACAGTTACGATGCCTTTGTGCGGGTCTTCTCATCGGTGATCGCCTCCCGCCCCCATCTTGTTAAGGGCCGCTCCCGGGAAGTGGCGGACCTTGCCCGCCGCCTTGCCCAGCGGATGGAACTGGAGACGGGCCAGATCCGTTATATCTACTACGCGGCCCTGCTGCATGAGGTGGGGAAGCTGAGCCTGAACGATGACGTCCTTGGCCGGTCTGAAACCCAGCTGACCTTCCGCGACCTGTCTGAATACCGCCAGTACCCAACGCTGGGGGAAATGGCGCTGATGCCGATCAAGGCGCTGCGCCCCTGCGCGGAACTGATCCGTTCGCATATGGAAAATCTTGATGGCAGCGGCTTCCCTGATGGACTGGCGGGCGACGCGGTCCCGCTGGGCGCACGCATCATCCGTGCGAGCCGCGATTTTGTAGGCCAGCAGACCCCTCTACTGAGGGAGGTACCCGCCTCGCCCCCGGAGGCCTATAGCAATATGAAAGAGCACTCCGGGCGCTATTATGACCCGGCGGTGCTGGCTGCCCTTGAGCCGCTCGTCAACCAGTTCACGCTGGAGCCCCAGGACGATACGACGGGCATGATGCTGCCCATCTCGGACCTGCGCCCGGGCATGGAGCTGACGCGGGATATCGTCAGCACCAACGGTATCCTCCTGATGGTCAAGGGCACCGTGCTCAATGAAAGCGCCATCAAACACCTGCAGAGAATGAGCCGGGAAGACCGCAGACAACTCAAGGTGTCCGTAACGGTCCCGGCCGGCGGCGTCCACGCCAACGAGGAATGAGCCCATGTCGGACGAACAGAAACCCACCATTGCGGTGATCGACGATGAACCCGATATCCTGAATGCCCTGGTGCGCCTGTTCCGTCAACGGGACTGGATAACGGTGACCTGCGACGACGCCCGCAAGGCGCATTCCGAACTCAAGCACCATCAGCTTGACCTGATCATTTCCGACTACCGGATGCCGGGGATGGATGGAGTGTCGCTGCTCAACCAGTTCAAGCAATCCCACCCGGATGCCCTGCGGATCGTGCTCAGTGGGCAGGCGGATCTGGAAGGAGTCATCAAGGCGGTCAATGACTCGGAAGTGTACCGCTTCATCCTCAAGCCCTGGTCCAACGATGACCTGCTCATCACTCTGGATAAAGCCTTGCGCTACAAGGAAATGGCTCTGGAGAACCGGCGCCTGGCAGAAACCGTCCGACGCCAGCAGCGCGCGCTGGAAAACCAGAAAAAGGAACTGGACCGGCTGGAATCGGAAGTGCCCGGCATTACCCAGGTCGAACGGGACGAGGACGGTTTTATCGTACTGTCGGACGAGGAGTGAGCCGTCTCAGATATCGATCTGGCTGCCGAGCACTCTCAGGATCTCCGCCAGACAGGTTTCGCCCACCTCCACGCGATAGCGGACATCCGCCGCCAACGTGACCAGGCCATCGCTCTCCGCCTGGGCTACCATGTCGCGGACCGATCCGCCCGATGCAATCACGTGCCGCATGGCCCCGGTCACGGTAAGCACCTCATGCAATGCCACCCGCCCCTTGAATCCCTGGTGATGACATTGGTCACAGCCTTTGGCGACATAATCCTGCAGATCCGGGGTAGCAAAAATCGGCCCCAGCAGCTTCTGAACCTCCGGATCCGGCGCACAGGCTTCACGGCAATGGTGACACAAGCGCCGCACCAGACGCTGAGCGATCACACACTCCAACCCATAGGCCACCACATAGGGTTTCAGGCCAAGATCCATCAGGCGGGCCACGGAGGCAATGGCCGAGTTTGTATGCAGTGTTGAATACACCATATGGCCAGTCATGGCGGCATGGAACGCCACTTCGGCCGTTTCCCGGTCCCGGATCTCGCCCAGCAGGATCACATCCGGATCCTGACGCAGGATGGCCCTGAGCACCGACGCGAAATCCATGCCCACTTTCTCCCGGACCGGCACCTGCCCCGCCATGTCCATATAGAACTCCACTGGATCCTCGATGGTGACGTAATTCTTCTCCGAGGTTGCCTGATGCTGGAGCATGGCATAGAGCGTCGTGGTCTTGCCGCTGCCGGTAGGCCCGGTGGCCAGGATGATCCCCTGGGGGCGGGTGATCACATTGAGCAGCCGCTGCCGGTTGAGATCCGACAGGGCCAGCTGGTCAATGTTCTTGATGCCGGAATTACGGTCCAGCACGCGCATGACCACTTTCTCACCGTTAAGTGTGCGCAGGGTGGAGAGCCTCAGGTCCACGATCTTCATCGGCGTCTTGACGGTCAGCCGCCCATCCTGGGGCTTGCGCCTTTCGGTGATGTCCAGTTCGGCCATCACCTTGATCCGCGAGACAATGCTCATATGGAGGGTGGCCGGGATACGGATCTTGTCCTGCAACACGCCGTCAATCCGGTAACGCACCACAACAACATTCGTGCGTGGCTGTATGTGGATGTCGCTGGCGCCCAGGCGCAACCCTTCCATGATGATGGCGTTGACCACCCGGACGGCCGACGGCTGCTGGGTATCCGACAGCAGCTTGTCCAGATCCAGATCGGTGTCGTCCTCATCGATGACCAGCTCAATGCTGTCAGCCGCATCACCGGTATCCGCAACAGACTCCAGCTCCTCAAGGCTATCGCTGGGCTCCCCGAACAGTTCCCCCAGGCGCTCCTCCAGCTCCTCGACCCGCACCAGAACCGGCTCGATCTTCAAGTCAACCGCGAACGAAAGCTCCTCGATCAATGGCTGGTTGAGCGGGTCCGCCATGGCCAGCACCAGACGCCGGCCCTTGATCCTGAGAGGCAGCAGGAGCTGCGCCCGACAGACGTCCCTGGGAATCAACTCCAGCGCCTCGGGCTCGATGCTGAACTCCTGGAGCGAGACCTCGTCGAACAACAGCTCATCGCGCAGCAATTTGTAGAGTTTTTCCCGGCTTACCCATTCCTTTTCCAGCAGCAGCTGGATGGTTGCTACCTTACGCGCCTGCTGGATCTTGTAGACTTCCTGGGCCTGCTGGCGGTTCAGCAGTCCATGCTTATGCAGCATCAGCGCCAGTTGACTGCGCTGCTGCTGGTTCATCTTCTTGAAGACGTCCAAGTCCTTCTGCTGGCGGCTCGTTGTCTCCTCCAGCTTGCGGTTCTTTTCCCGCAGCTCATACTGCTCCAGCGCGAGGGCCACGGTGACGCGCAGATCATCGTCGTTCCACGGCTTGAGAATGAACCGGTAGACGGCCCCCTCGTTGATGGCGGTCATCACCGCCTGCGTATCCGCATAGCCGGTGAGCATGATCCGCATGGTATCCGGTGACAGCTCGCGAACCTGGCGCAACAGGTCCGCGCCATTCATGCCGGGCATCTTGAAGTCGGTGATCATCAGATGGAAATGCTGGGACCGCACCAGCGCCAGTGCCTCCTCGGCGCTGGCAGCGCAATGGATCTCGTAGCGTTCACGGTGAAACGTGCGGCGCAGTGAGCTCAGTACATTTGGCTCATCATCGACAAAAAGCAGCCGATAGCAGTCCACTTGCTCCGACGCTTGTCCGTGGGACCTTTCCTCGTCGCCCTGCTTGCTATCGGAGAGAAAATACTGATCAAACTGGGCCATATCCCGCCCCCGATTCAGGTTGCATCAGCGGGCGAAGCCGTTGGCAACCAGACCGAAACCAAGGTGCCGCGCCCTGGCTCGCTGCTGATTTCAATGTCTCCTCCATGCGATTGAATGGTGTCCCAACAGACACTCAGGCCCAGGCCCGTGCCGGCCCCAACAGACCTCGTGGTATAGAAAGGCTCAAAAGCACGGGAGACCGCCTCAGGCGTCATCCCCTCGCCATCATCCCGGATCCGTACATACACCCCTTGCTCATCGCCCTGGGTTTCAACCGCCACCGCTACGGCTCCATCCCCAGCTTGTGAGGCATTCTCCAGAAGATTGTAAAAAGCCTGACTGAGGCCCGCCCGGTCCATCCGGATGGGGGGGAGGGCTTCATCCAGGTCCCAACTCACGGCTACCCCTTCAAGGCTGCCCTCCGCCACCCGCCAGACTTCCTGCAGCAGCTCATTGAGCCCGGCAATGGTGGTGCCGCTTTCGTCGGTTCCCGCAAACCGCCGCAACGCCCCAACAATGCCAGCCACACGACCGGCACCCTCAATGGACTCACCAATCAGGTCCTGGAAGTCGGGAATCACAAAATCCAGGTCGAGCTCCTGTGCCACCGCTTCCCCGCCCGGCAATGTCCGGAGCCGCTTGGACAGCTCCGTCAGGGTCCCCAGGTAATCCTGAGCCGAGCTCAGATTGGAGCGGATAAACCCAATGGGATTATTGATTTCGTGAGCCACGCCCGCCCCCAGGCGCCCGACCGCATTCAGTTTCTCTGAAGCGTACAGGCGCCGTTGCCGGTCCTCAATCTGGGCCACCTGCTCCTGCACACGCTGTTCCAGCTGCTCCGACAGCTCCCGGTAACGGGCCTCGGACGCCTGCAGCTGGGCATGTTGTTGCTGGAGCTCTTCGTAGTTGCGCTGGACTACATCCAGGTGCAGGTTGGCCGCCAGATAGTACCGTGAGGCCTGGTACAGCACCCGCTCCGCCGTACGCGCCAGCCCCTCTAGGACGCTGGCCTCAAGATCCGCCGTAACCCAGGCAACGGTGTGCAACTGATGGCGAATGGGCACGGCCGAGGGCTCGCTCGTTGCCACTACGATGGCAACCGCCCTCCCAGCCGCCTGCGACAGCGCCTTTTCCAGCAGTGCCGTTTCACGCTCGGTCATCAGGTCGCGCCACCCCAGCTGGTCCAGCAACGTTTCCAGCTGTTCAAAGTCTCCCGTTCCTGAATCAACCCCTGCCATTGTGCTGCCCCAATACGCTGCGAACGAAAGTCTCGGCATCAAGGCCGTGGCGTTGCCCGAGCCCGTAGTCGCGGTCAAGCGCACCCCAGGTTCTTTCCAGGAGCAACTGGAAGGTTTCGAGCACACCCTTGCTCTCCATGGCGGTCGCAAGCTTGATGGGCCACCAGGGGCTCGGTTGCCACCGGGCAACCAGTTCCGGCTTGGGCACGATTTCGGCCAGATCCCGCTTGTTGAACTGGATGGCGATCGGCAGGGTCTCGAAATCCAGCCCGACACGGCTGGCGTTCTCGCTCAGATTCCGGAAGGATTCCAGATTGTTCTGCTCCTGGTTGCGTTGGGAATCAGCGATGAAGGCCACACCATCCGCCCGTGACAGGACCGCCTTGCGGGTGCTGTCGTGCTGAACCTGCCCCGGAACGGTGTAAAGCTTGATGGTCACGTTCAGCCCGGAAGGCAGCTGAAAGCCCAAAGGGAACAGGTCAAAGAACAGCGTCCGGTCATTCTGGGTCTCAAGCACCATCATATCGCCCTTGAGATCCGGCTGAAGCAGATCATGGAGCGCCGCAAGGTTGGTGGTCTTGCCGCTCAGGGCCGGTCCGTAGTAAACCAGCTTGACGTGGAGCTGATTCCGCTCCTCATCGAGTTCCGCCATTATCAGCCCCGGGCCAGAGAACATTACCGTCTTCCGGAGTATAGTTGATGAATGGCGACTGATCAGGAAAGACCGGGAACCTCAATCTCCATGCTGACGGGCAGGTGATCGGACACTGGATAATCCACCACCCGGGTGTCATGCACATCCAGCGTCGGGCTGACCAGGATATGATCCAGAGCTTTCTCGGGACGCCAACTGGGGAAGCTCATCGCCGAGTCCGGCAGCGGGATAAGATCGGCGGAACGCAGTGGCGAATGCGTCAGCAGCTGCTCGGCGTGGGCGTTCATGTCGCCCATCAACACCACATGCTGATAGGGGGCGATCAGCTTCCGGATGTAGTCCAGCTGGCGATTCTGGGCTCCCTTGCCCAGGGACAGGTGCATCAGCACCAGTACCAGCGGATCATCCGGGTTGCCGTAGAAGGCCATCATGGCGCCACGCCCGGGGAGCAGGGCTGGCAGGCGGTGTTCCTCCACCCATAGGGGCTGGTAGCGGCTGAGGATACCGTTGCTGTGCTGGGCGATGCGTCCGAGGTTGCGGTTGAGTTGCTGGCGCCAGTACGGGAACCCACCCTGGCTGGCCAGGTACTGGACCTGGTTGACGAACCCACTGCGCAACGAGCCGCCATCACACTCCTGGAGGGCCACCACGTCGTAGTCGCACAACAGCTCCGCTATACGATCCAGGTTTTCCCGGCGCCGGGAATGGGGCAGAAAATGCTGCCAGCTGCGCGTGACATAGTGGCGATAGGCTGCCGTGGCAATACCCACCTGGATATTGAAAGTGAGCAGCCGTATACGGCCTGCCTCGGCCAGGGACGGGGCTCGTTCGGCGTCCGAGGCTACCCCTCGGGGCCGCTCCGGCGCTGCCAATCGCCAGAGCTGGTCGCGCAGTTTCGGATACACGGTTCAGCCGTCGGTGCGTTCCTTGCTCAGGAGGTAGTCCGCAATGGCCAGCATATTCTCGTAGCTGCCCGCAGCACTGGCGGAGATCACATACTTACCCTCAACCACGAGCGTCGGGGTGCCGGTGACCCTGGCCCCTTTCTGGAATTGCCGGCCGCGACGCATGGCGGTATCCACCGCAAAGCTGTTCCAGGCCTCGCGGACCGCATCGGCTTTCGCCACGCCTTGTTCCTCAAAGAAGCTGGCGATGGCATCGACATCACTCAAGTCCTGGTGTTCGCCCGCCAGCGCCTCAAACAGTTCGGAGTGAATCGCTTCCACAACGCCAAGCTCACGTGCCGCATAGAACGCCTTGGCGTGGGGTTCCCAGTCACTGCGCAGGGATGCGGGCACGTGCCGAAGATTCACATCCTCGGGCTTATCCTTCTTCCAATCCTCTATCGAGGGTTGCATGCGGTAGCAGTGCGGGCAGCCGTACCAGAAGACCTCGGCCAGCTCGAGCTGATCACCTGAGCGGGTTTCAACCGGGTTGGAAAGGGTCTTGTAATGAGTGCCCTCCTCCCATTCAGCTGCCAGGGCGGCAGGCACCAGGGCTAGGAAGGCGATCAAAGCGATCAGACTGCGGTAAAGCATGCCGTTCTCCTGCGGTCAGGGTCCATTGAAACGCCTCCTATTGAAGCGAACTTTGCAGGAGCCGGCAAGGGAGGGCCTGGATAAAGCCCTCCACTGGCGCTCAGTAGAGCCCCTCAACGTACTCGGCAACCGCTTTCATTTCCTCGTCATTGAGCTTGCTGGCAATGTCGCCCATGATCTGGCTGTGCTCGTCATAAACACGAGCCCCGGAGCGATAGTCCTTCAGTGACTTGACCACGTATCCGGCGGATTGGCCACTCAGGCGCGGATAAACCGCAGGCTCATTGCCCAGCCCTTTAGGACCATGACAGGCAATGCAGGCGGCTATGTCGCGGGAAAGATCGCCGCCACGGTACAAGGAGGCACCGGCCTCAACCTTCTCCGAATCGGCCTCACCACGGGGCATTTCCTGCTGATCGAAGTATGCCGCCAGGTTGCGCATGTCCTGCTCATCCAGGTTCGCCACAACCCCCATCATCGCCGGCACATTCCGGTCGCCGCTCTTGATGGCCTTCAGCTGCCTGAACAGGTAATCCTCGCCCAGGTCGGCGAGCCGCGCGTAGTTCGGCTGCAGCGGCTCAACGCCCTTGGGGCCGTGGCAGGACACGCACTGGTTCTGGGCGATTTCTTTCCCGGCACTGGGGTCGGCCGCCTGGGCCAATCCGGCCAGGCCAAACGTCAGTACAAGACCGGTCAGCAGTTTTCTCATCGTGACACCACTCGGATTACACATTGTCCGTTCGACCGGTCCTCAAAACAGAACCGGCCCCGCAAACTGGTGTGGTATTATACATGTTTCACCCGTTACTGAAATCAATGGACGCAGGCCGCGCCATGACCCGAAATCCCAATCGCATCGCCTTCAACAGCGCGCGCTTTCTGACCAGCGCCGCCCGGCTCGACCAGTGCCCGGAGGACACAGGGCGCGAAGTCGCCTTTGCCGGGCGTTCCAACTCCGGCAAATCCAGCGCCATCAATGCCATTACCCGCATCGGCAGCCTGGCGCGCACCGGCAAGACCCCGGGCCGTACCCAGCTGATCAACTTTTTCTCACTCAGCACACCCGGCGCACGACTGGTAGATCTGCCTGGCTATGGTTTCGCCCGGGTCTCACGCAATACCCAGCAGCAATGGGAGAAACACCTGGGGGACTACCTGGCGCAGCGCCAGTCACTGGTGAGCATGACCCTGATCATGGACCTGCGCCACCCGTTGTCGGAGTTTGATGCCATGCTGATCGAGTGGTGCGAACACCACGGCCTGCCCATGATGCTGCTGCTGACCAAGGCGGACAAGCTCAAGAGCAACCCGGCACGGCGTCAGCTCGACAGTGTCCGACAGGACCTGGAAGGCATTGAATGCATTCAGCATATACTGCCGTTTTCAGCGCTCAAGGGCCAGGGCGTGGAACCAGCCCGCAACCACCTCAGTGACTGGCTGCTTGATGCGCAGACGGCATCAGCCTGACGGATCCGGCGCCAGCTCGCCTCCATCTTCCATAATAGTGATGTCTGGCCGGTATTGCTCACGGATCGCCGCCACGCGCTCGTAGTATTCATCGGTGAGGTACGGCATCTCCAGGGTCAGCACCTGGTAGATGCCCTGCTTGAGCTCCCGCTGGCTGCTGCCGTCATTGGCGCCCTCGGTACTCGCCGTCTTGAGAAAAGCCATCCAGTTGGTAACCACCAGCCACACATTCAGGGCCATGGGTTCATGCTCATGCGTTGAATGGGGCCTGAGGATGCCGGACTCCTGCAGCCCTTTCAGCACCGCCTGGATCTCGCCCAGACAATGGTATGTGAACGCCCGGTAATCACGGCGCAGCCGCTCGTCCATGGTCAACAGGTACTCAAGGTCACGGTGAAAGAACCGATAGTGCCAGAGTCCGTCAAACACGGACTCCAGATAGAACATCTTGTCCTCCAGGGTGAGCGCGCGATCCCTGGGCACCTTCAGGTAACGGTCCACCAGCCCCTGGTACTGCCGGAACAGTGTGTAGATGATGTCCGCCTTGTTGCGGAAATGGTAATAGAGATTGCCGGGCGAAATACCCAGATGCGCGGCAATGTGGTTGGTGGTTACATTGCGCTCGCCCTGCTCGTTGAACAGCTGGAGACTGGCTTTGAGAATCCGGTCACGGGTTTTCATGGGCTTCCTGGGCTCTGTCGGAGCATTTCAGCGGCATTAGCGTATTGACTGCTAGAGTTTATGCTCTAACATTGATACTAGAGTTCATACTCTAATTCTGCCAGTGCGACTCTGCGACAAGGTCCACGGCAGACCGCCGGGACGATACAGGAGAACCAGCCATGGTCGCCAACGTTGTTCATCTGACGGATAACCGGAAACAGATCCAGCAGATCAACCGGGCCTTCAATGCCCAGCGCGAGGCCTTCAGGGCCCACCCCGTGCCCAGCGCTACCGAACGCCGCGAGCACCTCAAGCGGCTCAAGCGCATGCTGCTCGCCAACCAGGACGCGCTGTGCGATGCCATCAGCGAGGATTTTGGCGGCCGTTCGCGGGACGAATCCCTGCTTGCGGAGATCATGCCCTCGGTCCAGAACATCAACTACACCCTGAGCCACCTGGGTGGCTGGATGAAGCCCGAGAAGCGCAAGGTGCACATGCTCTTCCAGCCAGCCCGTAACGAGGTTCACTACGAGCCACTGGGCGTGGTCGGCATCATGGTGCCCTGGAATTACCCGTTATTCCTCGCCGCCGGACCGCTGACCGCAGCCCTGGCCGCCGGCAACCGGGCCATGCTCAAGCTCTCCGAATACACGCCGGCCACTTCGGCGTTATTGGAACGCCTGCTGCACGAGACCTTCCCCTCCGACCTCGTCACCGTCATCAACGGCGAGGCGGACGTGGCACAGGCCTTCTCGTCGCAACCGTTCGACCACCTTCTGTTCACCGGCTCCACGCCCATCGGTCGCATGGTGATGAAGGCAGCCGCCGAGAACCTGACCCCGGTAACCCTGGAACTGGGCGGCAAATCGCCCGCGATCGTCTCACGCGAGGTGCCCATGAAGGATGCCGCCGAGCGTATTGCGTTCGGCAAATGCATCAACGCCGGCCAAACCTGTGTGGCACCGGACTACGTCCTCTGCCCCCGTGACCGGATCAACAGTTTCGTGGACAGCTTCCGCAGCGCGGTAGCGACCATGTACCCCACCCTCAAGGACAACCCGGACTACACCAGCATCATCAATGAGCGCCAGCATGAGCGCCTCATGGGCATTCTCGGCGACGCCCGGGACAAGGGAGCGGACATCATCCAGGTCAATCCAGGCAACGAATACTTTGGCCATGACACCCGTAAACTGGCCCCCCAGCTGATCCTTAACGCCACCGCGGATATGCAGGTGCTACAGGACGAACTCTTTGGCCCCCTGCTGCCGATTGTGCCCTACGACCGCCTCGAGGATGCCCTTGATTACATCAACAATGGCCCACGGCCTCTGGCGCTGTACTACTTCGGTTATGACCGCAGCGAGCAGCGCCACGTGCGGGAACAGACCCACTCCGGGGGCATGTGCATCAACGATTCGCTGGTGCACGTGGGCCAGGATGACCTGCCATTCGGAGGCGTAGGCCACTCCGGTATGGGCAACTACCATGGCCGCGAGGGCTTTATCACCTTCAGCAATGCCAGGGGCATCATGTGCAAACAGCGGCTCAACAGCGGCAAGGTGATCCACGCACCACACGGCACGCTGATGCACAAGGTGATCTACAAGCTGTTCATCCGCTAAACGAGCCCAACCCCGGGTGCGAATCCGAAGCTGACCGTGTATGCTCTGGCAGCACGCAACAGTCACACCAAGGCTGGGCGACTCCAGAGCAACGCATAAGGCATTGGAGACACGCTGATGAACACTGCCATCTACCCAGGCACCTTTGACCCCGTTACCAACGGGCATACGGACCTGGTCCAGCGCGCATCCCGCATTTTTGACGAAGTGGTGGTCGCCGTGGCGGCCAGCACCAAGAAGGGCCCCCTGTTGCCCCTTGAGGAACGGGTCCGGCTCTGCGAACACGTCCTTTCAGATCTTCCCAACATCCGCGTTGTCGGCTTCAGCAAACTGCTGGCGGACTTTGTCCGGGAACAGGGCGGCAACATCATTCTGCGGGGCCTGCGCGCGGCGTCGGACTTTGAATACGAGTTCCAGCTGGCGGACATGAACCGGGAGCTGGCCCCGGGCGTGGAAAGCCTGTTCCTCACACCGGCCAATCACCTGTCCTTCATCTCCTCCAGCCTGATCCGGGAAATTGCCGGCCTCGGAGGGGATGTCAGCGGCTTTGTGGACCCCGAGGTTTCCGGGAGCCTCCACCGCCACTTCCAGCAACGCAACGACTGAGGCTTACCCCATGATCCGCATCAGCAGCCTGTTCACCATGGCGCTGACAGCGCTGTTCATGACCGGGTGCGCCCTGACGGGCCCCTCCGAGCCCAATGCTGGCGTGGCCTCGGCCCACCCCATGGCTACAAAGGCCGGGCTTGAGGCGCTTGAAAACGGCGGTAATGCCGTGGATGCAGCCATCGCCACGGCCGCCGCGCTGGGCGTTGTCGAGCCCTACAGCTCGGGCATCGGCGGCGGCGGTTTCTGGGTCATCCAGCAAGCCAACGCCAGCTCCGTCGTCATTGATGCCCGTGAAGAAGCCCCCAGCAAGGCCCATCCCCAGCTTTATCTTAACGAAGAAGGCAAGGTGAAAGACGGTAAGCCCTCGCTGAACGGGGGACTCGCCGCGGGCATTCCGGGGCAACCAGCCGCCTTTGCCCACATGGCCTCGGCCTACGGCCAGCTGGCGCTCAGCCAGAGCCTGGCGCCGGCCATCCACCTCGCCCGTGAGGGGTTTCCAGTGGACGAGCGCTACCGCAACCTGGCCCGGTTCCGGCTGGAGGTGATGCAGCAATACCCGGGGACCCGTGAGCGTTTTCTGGATGCCGGCGTGGTCCCTGAGAAAGGCCATGAAATCCGTCAGCCCGAGCTGGCGCAGACACTGACAACCCTGGCCAGCGAAGGGCGTTCCGGTTTCTACCAGGGCCCGGTGGCGCAGCAGCTGGTGGCGGATGCCCGTAAGGCCGGCGCGATCTGGACCGCGCAAGACCTGGCTGATTACGAGGTGATCGAGCGCAACCCCGTGCGCATTGATTACGGCAACGCCACCCTGCTGACCGCACCAGCCCCTTCGTCAGGCGGCATGGCCCTGGCCCAGCTGTTCGGAATGCTGGAACACCGGCCCGTGCCCGATGGCGCGGACCGGGTTCGCCGCGTCCACTGGCTGGCCGAGATGATGCGGCGGGCCTACCGGGACCGCGCGGTGCACATGGGCGACCCGGCCTACACCGACATCCCCCGTGAACGGCTGCGGGATCCCGCCTACCTGCGGACCCTGGCCAACAGCATCAACCCCTCCAAGGCCACGCCCAGCGCGGATTTCAACGACCCTGGCACCGACGGTCACCACACGACCCACCTATCGGTCATGGATGCGGCGGGCAACATTGTCTCCGCAACCCTGAGCATCAACTACCCGTTCGGCTCTGGGGTAACGTCCAGGCAGACGGGGGTTGTCCTCAACAACGAGATGGATGATTTCAGTATCCGCCCCGGCCATGCCAACGCCTGGGGGCTGGTTGGCGGTGCTGCCAACCAGGTGGAAGCCGGCAAGCGCCCGCTTTCAAGCATGAGCCCGCTGATCATCCAGACTCCCCGGCGCATCACGGCCCTGGGCGCACCGGGCGGCAGCCGGATCATCACCATGAACTTCCTGGCGGCCCTGGATGTACTTGAGGGCAAGGCGCCCCGAACAGTGGTCAAGCGCGACCGGTTCCATCACCAGTACGAGCCGGACCGGATCGAACACGAACCAACAACCTTCTCGCAAGCTGAGAAGCAGGCGCTACGGGCAATGGGACATAACCTGCATGACGTGGACCGGACCTACGGCAATATGCAGTTGATCCAGAGGAAGCGACGCTCGGGAGCCATCCAGGGAGCGGCCGACCCCAGGGGCATCGGACGCGCCGGTTTCACGCACCAGCCGGTAGAGTCACAGTAAGGGCGGCACCTCAAAGCGGTCATCATTAACCCGGAGCTCCATGGACTCCAGGCGTAGATCCAGGTGGTAGCGGCCCTCCCGGGGGGTCACCACCTTCTCGCGCTCCAGCCGCTCAAGCACACGCCGGGCCACGCGCGGCAGCGCCCAAACCATGCCCCGATCCACATTGAACACGCCCTCCGCCCTGGCGTGGCGAAGCAGGCTGACGGGCTCCTCCCATTCCGACTCCGCCAGCCGAGGGTATTCGATGAACCCTTCCCCCTCCACGGTTCCGTCCGGCAAGGTCAGCAACAGTTCCTCCAGACTCAGCCGGCCACCGCGGGCAGACAGCGCCTGGAGGTTGTCGGAAAGACGCTCATATTCAGCCATGGGCGCCTCCATGGAGCCGCCATCGTGCCGCGCCTGCGCCTCATTCAGCGCCATGGCGCTGTCCACCACCGCGTCCAGCGTTGTGGTGTGCAGTTCGCGCGCTTTCAGCACCAGCGCCTGGTGGCCGAAGGAACGCCCCGCATTACGCAGCTCCCCGATCACACCCTCCAGGCCAGCGTCCAGCCAGCCATCACTGGTTCCCGCCTGGAAGCGAAGCTGGACGTTATCGGCAACAATCGGGTCATCCAGCACGGGATCCAGGGAGAGCTGATCCACCTTGAGCCGGCTTTCGCCCTGCCACAGGTGGCCCTCCAGCGGGCTGAGTCTATGGTTCAGGCTGAGCTTACCCACCTCGATGCGCGCATCCCCCAGGTCCATGGTCAGCCCCGGCCACTCCGTGCTCAGGCGGTGCTCACCGCCCCAGGACCAGGCGCCCGTGAGCTCAATGGGCGAGACCTGGCCCCTGGAGCCGGCCAGCCAGCGCACGTCGGTATCCGGTTCCCACCTGAGCTCGGGAACGCTCAGCCGGATATCGGCGCTGCCCCCAACGCCCACCTCCACCTGGAGCTGGGGACGCTGGCCTTCCGGCATCAGGCTGCGCAGTGGATCAAGCGCCTGGTCCGCTAGACGGGTCTGGGTCTGGATATCCGTAACGCCATGATTAAAATGAGTTTCCAGCGGAAGCACCCATTCGCTCCCGTCGCTGGAGTCCCAACGCAGTTCATAACGGGCAAGCGCCGTGAGGTAACCACGCTCATAATCCAGGTTGGTGATTCGCCAGTCACGCTGCGGGTCGTCCAGCTCAGCCACCGCCGAGCGGAATTCGGACTCCGCCAGCGAGCCCAGGCCATAGGGCGCACCGGCAGCAATCCCCACCAGCAGCACCAGCGCTATCAGGGGCAACCAGCGCATGATTCAACCCGACCCCGTCAATCGCCGCATGAGCGCCTGCTGTGAGGCCACACGCTTCTCACCCGGAGCGGGCTCACGCTGTACATAACGGCCATCGGGCTGGAGCTCCCAGCTCTGGGCATTATCCCGCAGATGCACTTCCAGATCGCGCCGCAACCGCCGGGCCAGGCGCCGGTCCTCAACGGGGAAACAGGTTTCAACCCGGTTGATCAGGTTACGCTCCATCCAGTCGGCACTGGAGCAATACACCTCCGGCTCCCCCGCATTCGCAAACCAATAGACCCGGCTGTGCTCCAGGAAGCGCCCGATAATGGACACCACCCGGATATTCTCCGACAACCCTTCAACCCCGGGACGGAGACAGCAAATGCCGCGCACGATGAGATCCACCTGCACACCGGCACAGGACGCCCTGTAGAGGGCCCGGATCACGGCCGCCTCGGTGAGGCCATTCACCTTGACCATGATGCGCGCCCGCTTGCCAGCCAGAGCGTTCTCGGTTTCACGGTCAATGAGTTCCAGCACCCGCTGGTGCAGGGTAAAGGGAGCATGCAGCAACTTCTGGATGCGCAGCGTCTTGCCCATGCCGGTGAGCTGCTGGAAGATCTTGTTCACATCATCGCCCAGGGCGTCATCACAGCTCATGAAACTGTAATCGGTGTAAAGGCGCGCATTGCCGGCGTGGTAGTTGCCGGTACCCAGGTGCACATAGCGCTTGAGGCGCCCGTTCTCCCGGCGCACGATCAGAATCATCTTGGCGTGCGTCTTGTAGCCCACAACGCCGTAGACCACGATCACACCCGCCTCCTGGAGCCGGCTCGCCAGCTCCAGGTTCTCCGCCTCGTCAAAGCGGGCCCGCAACTCGATGACGGCGGTCACCTCCTTGCCCCGACGGGCCGCCTCGGCAAGCGCCTCCACCATCTCAGAGTCCGCCCCGGTTCGGTAGAGGGTCTGGCGGATGGCCAGCACTTGCGGATCTCGGGCCGCCTGGCGCAGGAAATCCACCACGGGCGAAAAACTCTCATAAGGGTGGAGCAGGAGCACATCCTGCTGGCGGACGGCATCAAGCGTGCTGTCACGCCCCTTCAGGCTCTTGGGCAGCCCCGGCGTCATGGCCGGGTATTGAAGATCCGGACGATCCACCAATTGGCTGACAGCGGTCAGCCGCGCCAGGTTAACCGGGCCGTTCGCCCAGTAGAGTTCACGTTCGGTGAGACCGAACTGGCGCAGCAGGAAATCCGCCAGGTGCCGGGGGCAGTTGTCCGCCACCTCAAGGCGCACCGCATCCCCAAACCGCCGGCTCAGCAGCTCGCCGCGCAGCGCCGAGGCCAGATCCTCCAGGTCGTCCTCCAGCTCCAGGTCCGCATTGCGCGTGAGGCGGAACTGGTAACACCCTTTAATCTGCATGCCCGGGAACAGCAGGTCGGCGTGCGCATGGATCATGGATGACAGAAAGACCAGGTTGTCACCACTGCTACACACCTCGTCCGGCAACCGGACCAGCCGGGGGAGGGAACGGGGCGCCGGCACAATGGCCATACCGGTCTCCCGGCCGAACGCATCCTTGCCCTCCAGCTCCACCATGAAGTTGAGACTCTTGTTCACCAGTCGCGGCAGTGGATGCGACGGGTCCAGCCCAATGGGATTAACCACGGGCATGATCTCATCCCGGAAATAGCGGGCCACCCAGTCCGCCTGTTCGCGGGTCCAGTCACGGCGGCGCACGAAGTGGATGTTCTGTTCGCGCAGCTCCGGGATGATCCGTTCGTTCAGGATCCGGTACTGTTCCGCCACATAACGGTGGGCAACGTCCGAGATCTCATTGAGGGTCTGCTGCGGGGCCCGACCGTCGGGCCCGGGAACCTCCCGCCCATACTTGAGCTGTTGGCGCAAGCCAGCAGCACGGATCTCGAAGAATTCGTCCATGTTACTGCTGAAGATGCAGCAGAACATGAGCCGCTCCAGCAAGGGATGGTTTTCGTCACAGGCCTGGCGCAGGACCCGGTAATTGAACTGCAGGTCGCTGATCTCGCGATTGAAGTAATTCTCCGGCGCTTTCAGGTCCGGCAGCTGCAGATCACTGGTATCGGTTACCGCCTGGTTCATGCTACGTCCTTATTCATTGGTGCCCCTCAAAAGGCGCGCGGCCCGGACGGCGAAGTAGGTCAGTATGGCACTGGCCCCAGCACGGCGCAGGGCGCTCAGGCTTTCCATCATGACCGCATCTCCATCCAGCCAACCCTTCTCGGCAGCCGCCATGTGCATGGCGTATTCGCCACTCACCTGATAGGCGAACACCGGCACACGGAACTCATTACGCACCTGGTTGATGACATCCAGGTAGGGCATGCCGGGCTTGACCATCACCATATCCGCGCCCTCGCGCAGATCCAGAGCCACTTCTTCCAGCGCTTCGTCCAGGTTCCCCGGGTCCATCTGGTACGTCCGCTTATCGCCCCCGCCAAGGTTGGAGGCCGAGCCCACCGCATCCCGGAAAGGGCCATAGTAGCTGGAGGCATACTTGGCAGAATAGGCCATGATCCGGGTGTTCACACAACCGTCATCTTCCAGTGCCTCCCGGATCACACCAATGCGCCCGTCCATCATATCCGACGGCGCCACCACGTCCGCGCCCGCTCGGGCATGGGATACCGCCTGGCGAACCAGTGCCACCAGCGTCTCATCGTTGAGCACGTACCCGCTGT
This sequence comes from Halomonadaceae bacterium KBTZ08, assembly GCA_048013405.1. GTDB lineage: Bacteria > Pseudomonadota > Gammaproteobacteria > Pseudomonadales > Oleiphilaceae > Halospina. Next base: position 2,527,463 of record CP182108.1, on the reverse strand, counting down.
CATCAATGATTCCGTCCTGGCCGTGGCTCGTGAACGGATCCAGGGCCACGTCGGTCATAACACCGAGCGCCGGGAAGCGCTCCTTGATGGCCCGCACTGCCTGCTGGGCCAGCCCGTCCGGGTTCCAGGCTTCGGCGGCATCCTCGCTCTTGAGCTCAGCCGGGGTCACCGGAAACAGCGCCACTGCCGGTATCCCCAGCTCCACCACCTCTTCCAGGTGAACCAACAGGCAGTCGATGCTGTGGCGCTCAATCCCTGGCATGGAAGGAACCGCCTCCGTCTGGCCCTGGCCCGGCAACACAAAGACCGGATAGATCAGATCATCGACACCGAGCCGGGACTCGCGGACCAGCCGACGACTGAACTCATCGCGGCGGTTGCGGCGCATGCGGGTCGCGGGAAACTCTCGGCTATGGCGGCTCACGGCTTGCCTCCTGTTGCTGTTGGTCCGGTTACAGAGGTCATTATGCCAGATCCGGGGCAGATCCCGGGCAGGATCGCTCCCCACCCCCGCATGTGACATTTTGTTGCTGCACAGGTCCATCCCGCCTGCACCATCTAGACTGAATCAAGGTCGGGTGCCCACCCAGCGCCGGGCCTTTATCCCTTGAACCACTGTTCAGCCGGGCCTCACGCCCGGCTTTTTGCCGCTACCGAAGGCGGGTCATGCGTCTTGACCCAAAAACTGAACCGTGATTCACTTATTTGAAATGACGGTGACAGCGGAACAGCATGGCCTATCGCGAAACACCCCGGATGCGGGCCCGCAAGGAGGCCACCCGCCAACGCATCCTGGAAACCACCCATGAGATGATTGCCTCGGGCGGCTTTCGTGCTACCTCGGTGGCCCGCGTGGCGGAGGCCTCTGGAGTCGCCACCGGCTCCGTCTACCGGTATTTCAACTCCAAGGGCGACCTCTTTGCGGAAGTGTTCCAGCGCGCCACCGAGGTGGAGGTCAACCGGGTAGCTGAAGCGCTGGACTCCACGGCGCCTGCGGACCAGGCTCTTAAGGCCGCGCTGGAGGTCTTCGCGCGACGCGCCATCCGGGCCCCCACCATGGCCTGGGCGCTGATTGCGGAACCCGTGGATCCCCTGGTCGAGGAGGCGCGCCTTCGCTACCGCCAGGCCTATGCGGAACTTTTTGAACAGACGCTGGTCCAGGGCATGCGCGAGGGCCGCTTCCACCCGGAACAGAACCCCAAACTCAGCAGTGCCGCCACAGTAGGTGCCATTGCCGAGGCACTGATCGGCCCCCTGTCGCCTGCGACAGAGGGGCTGAAAGAGTCCCAGGCGGAACAGTTAATCCATGACATCGTACGATTCTGTCTTCAGTCCGTACGGGCACCCGGAGGCCAATAACAATGAACGCACCTTTTGAGAACAACCCCGATAACCCTTTCCTGGCGGACACCCATGACGTCTTCAACCAGCCACCGGCACTGGAAAGCTACAACCTCTACCGCGAAGACCTTGCCCTTCAGGAAGCCGTTCACCGCGAAGGCGGCAGCTGGGCTGAAGGCGAACTCGACGTCTACGGCGCCATTACCGGGCGCCAGGACGTCATCGAACTGGGCTTCAGCGCAAACGCCAACAAGCCTGAATTCCATACCCACGACCGCTTTGGTCACCGCATTGACGAAGTCCGCTTCCACCCCTCCTACCATGAGCTGATGACCATGGCGCTGGAGGGCGGACTCCACAGCGCGCCCTGGTCCGAGCCCGGCAAGGGGGCGCATGTGGCCCGGGCTGCGCGCTACTACCTGCACGGCCAGGTAGAGCCTGCCCATTGCTGCCCCGTGACCATGACCTTCGCGTGCGTACCCGCACTGAAGAAACAGCCGGAGCTGGCGCAATACTGGCTGCCCAAGATCCTCAATCGCCAGTATGACCCGCGCAACGTGCCGGATTCCGAGAAACAGGCCGTCACCATCGGCATGGCCATGACCGAAAAACAGGGCGGCTCGGATGTGCGGGCCAACACCACCAGGGCCTACCCGGTGGCGGAAGAAGGCCCCGGGCAGGCCTATCAGCTGGTGGGCCACAAATGGTTCGTGTCAGCGCCCATGTGCGATGCCTTCCTGGTACTGGCCCAGGCGCCCGGTGGCCTCAGTTGCTTCCTCATGCCGCGCTGGCGCCCGGACGGCAGCAAGAACGCCCTCCAGATCCAGCGCCTGAAGAACAAGATGGGCAATGTGGCCAACGCCTCCAGTGAGGCGGAACTGCGCGGCGCCCACGCCTGGATGGTGGGGGATGAAGGCAGGGGGGTCGCCACCATCATTGAAATGGTGGCAATGACCCGGTATGACTGCATGATCGGCTCCGCTTCCGGCCAGCGCCAGGCAGCCGCCCAGGCCCTGCACCACTGCGCCTACCGGGACGCCTTTGGCGGGCGCCTGAACCAGCAGCCACTGATGCAGAACGTCCTCGCGGACCTTGCCCTGGAAAGCGAAGGCTCCGTAGCCCTGAGCATGCGCATGGCCCGGGCCATGGACAACCAGGATGACCCGGAAGAACGCAACCTCGTGCGCCTGGTCACCGCCGTTGGCAAGTACTGGATCTGCAAGCGCACCCCCCAGCACGCCTATGAGGCCATGGAATGCATTGGCGGTAGCGGGTTGATGGAAGACTGCATCATGCCCCGGCTGCTGCGCGAATCCCCGGTTAACGCCATCTGGGAAGGCAGCGGCAACGTCCAGTGCCTGGACGTATTAAGGGCCATGAACAAGGAACCCGGCGTGCTGGACAGCTTCTTCGCGGAAGTGAATCAGGCCCGCGGCACCAATGCGGACTTCGATGCGTTCACCAGTGAGCTGGAAAGCGAATTCCGCCACAGCGACAACCTGGAATACCGGGCCCGCAACCTCACGGACCGCATGGCGCTCGCCATCCAGGCCTCGCTGCTGCTGCGGGGCGGCAACCAGACGGTGGCACACGGTTTCTGCGCCGGCCGGCTGCGCCAGCGCGATCACTTCCAGTTCGGCAACCTGCCGGACGACGTGGACTGTGCCGCCATCATTGAGCGCGCAACGCCCAACGTGGAGGACTGATGGAACACCCCCATGTGGCCGTTATGACCCTGCGCTTCCAGGTCTATGGTTGCGACACCGTCAGGGACAAGAAACGCGTCTTCGCCGCCATGCGCCGGGTCTGGGGCAAGGAACCCGACCTGGCCGTGGCCGAGATTGCCGACCAGGACGACCCGGGGCTGGCCACATGGAGCGTGATCACCACCGGTCCGGATCCGAGGCTGCTGGAACACCGCCTGCAGGAGGTTGAGAAGGCGATCCTTGACCGGATTGATGCGCCCATTCTGGATACCCGGCTGGAGATTGACTGAACCTGGCAGGAGGACTTTGACCCCCTCAATCCCACCACATTCCACGGATAAACATCCAAGGCTTTCCCTGCTTCGTCCCGAGTAAGCAACTCTCCCTCCATGGCCTTATCCTGCATGTTAACGGCCAAGCGCACCGGCGCGCTTTAGCGCGTCCGTGTGGCGCGACTGGTTATGCCCTGCGATCTGCGGGGGAGCCCGAATTCCAAGGCCGAATATTGTTCAACTGATCGGCCAGAGCATCTTCTGCCACCTCGGTGTCATAAGCAGCTTGTGCCCGAAGCCAATAGCCATTGGATAGCCCAAAGAAACGACAGAGTCGCAGATCCGTATCCGCGGTTATAGAGCGCTTCCCGGCAATGATCTGCCCAATACGCTGAGCCGGTACCCCAATTTCTTTCGCGAGGCGATATTGAGAGATCCCCATAGGATCAAGGAACTCTTCCTTCAGTAACTCGCCAGGCGTTACAGGATCAATATCGCGCATAAATCACCCCCTAATGGTAATCAACGATTTCGACATCTTCCGCGCCAGCTTTCGTCCACCGGAAGCACAGTCGAAATTGCTGGTTAATCCGGATGCTGTACTGGCCTCGACGATCACCACTCAATGCTTCCAACCTATTGCCGGGCGGTACTTTAAGGTCCTCCAGCTGGTTCGCTAATTGAAGTTGGCGGAGCTTCCTCAACGCGACCCGCTCAAAATTCACAAAACGCTTGACGCGCCGCCCACTGGCCAGCTTCTCGGTATCCCTACACTTGAACGAGATGATCATGACCTAAGGGTAACGCTTCGCGATATTAACGTAAAGCGTGATTATGGCAAGATGATGCAGCTGAGATGGGCATAATCGGGATAGGGATCACGTACCACGGCGACTCAGTGACTTGATTCAACCCGTTACCGTGCTGCCAATTCGGGCAGTCCATAGCTCCGGAACAACCGGGCCGGTAGGGCTTGCCGCAGGGCTGGCGAATGACTCAGCCGCCACGGACCGTGGGCCGATTTCGCGGTGTTCCAGGCCAGCTTGACCGAGACACCACGCTTTCTCAGCTCACGATACCCTCTTCGGTCCCATTGCTTCCACACGTAACCCTCCGGACCGGTTGCGGCCGGTAGGTCTGCTGGAGCAGTTGTTGCCGAATCCCGGGCCAGTGTTGGCGTAAGTAATCCGGCAGGGCTTGGACGGTCATGCCGTCAATGCCCGGCGCCCCCTTGTTACGTTGAACCTGTTTCAGGGCGCGACTGAGGTTGTCCCGGCTCAGTACGCGCGCCATCAACGGCGACGGTTGAACGGAGTCAGGTTCGCTCCCTTTTCCAGGGCTGGGTTCATCCCCTGGTGACTCCAGGGGCAGCGTTAGCTGCTTAGCAGATGCGATCCCATCCCTCTGCACGGAGGCCTTTCTCCTATCACTGTTCAGGCCTTCGGCTCCACGCGTTGAGCCTACTATGCCTTCTGCTGACTTCTGCCACGCGGTCAAGGCCAATCGCTCAGCCTTCAGTGGCTCCTTCCACACGAGGCAGACCTCCCAGGGTAAGACACAGAACTGTCACTGCGTGAACGCCTGATTTATAAAGCACACCCCAGTCGCAGCTGGAGGGCTTCGCGGTCACGTGCCCGCTCGCCCCGGATGTACCACACCTCATATCAGGTTCCTGTTCGTCGCCCCGCAGCTTTGGATTGGGCTTCCTCCAGACCCCACCTCACGATGACGCCCTTGCCCTTCTCCTAGCCTTCGGCACTGCGAATACCTGGCAGGAGGACTTTCACCTCCCTGGTTCTGTGCCATGCCTGGCACACACGCAGAGCTGACCGGCGCAGGCAAGCCAAGATTGCCTGCGTCCGGTTGAGCGACATGTTATGAACTGCCTCGTTGTCGCAGCAACCTTTTAATTAATTAATGATGAAATGCCAATACTCGGCAACACGAACACTAAAAACCAACTCCCCCATATACCTGCCATATATATATAGTCGAGTTGGCAGGCAGCAGCATTGGGATCAACACAAAATTCCCGCATTGCATTATGCTTTAGGCCAACATAAAGTATTAAGATTGCAGCAATCGCTGCCCCTATAGCGCAGAATCCAAATATCTTCTTCATGCCGCGCAACCCCGCTTAACCCACGGCTTACTCCTCATGATCTTTGCTACCCGAGCCCCATAGCTATTGACTTTATTTGCTCCGACAAAGTTATATGCAGAAGCGATCTTTTTTTGGTGTTGGATCTTTAATCCGTTCAGCTATCCTCGAAAGCAGGATGACTCCGAACTCAATATTGTAATAAGGGAAGTCTAAAAGCTCCCTTGTGACTCCTAGCTCACGCCAGTATTTGTAATGGATGTTCATAGGCAGGATAGTTTTCCGAAATGGATAAAAGATGGCGTGAGTGGCGAAAGCAAACCAACCAAAAAGATGCCTACTGGCAGAATATTTAGACCACCGCATATGGCAACTTTCATATCAGTACCGCTAACGCCGCTCAGCACGCGCGGCTACGGAATGGAGGCGAAGCCGCAATGTAGTAGCCGTCGCCGTGGCTGGCATGGTTATGTGTTTGTACGTTCATTGAACAATACTCTGTTTGAAAACGGATCTACCACTTCGAACACCCTGTCGCCCCAGGGTGCTGTAGTAATTTCCGGCCGGTAGTACCTGTAACCCTGAGACGTAACTTCGCGGTGCAGGGCCTCAAGCTCATCGGTATTCACGAACGTTTTAGAGCCCGGAGTACAATCTCCAGAATGTTCGCTCAGGTGAAAGACCAGATCACCTCTGGAAACCTGCATATAGATAGGGAAGCCCGGCTCAAAGCGGTGCTCCCAATCCAACGACATACCCAGAAATTCCAGATAGAACTCCTTGGCCTTTGCCTCATCGAAGATCCGGATAATCGGGATGGCTTGAAATTGCATCCATGCTCTCCTTACACATAACGCCAATATTAAGCGGCCGACTTGCCGTAGCATCGCGTAGGCAAGGCGGTCCGGTGGAGGCCCGCTAGGGCCGGAACGTACTTGAATGACTTGTTATGAAAACACCTCAGGTACAAGCGTAACTCCACGGATAAAAAGGCTTTTAACAACGTCAGCTACTGCGGCCTTTGAGCCACTAGCCAAAGCCTCTTGGGCTTCTTCCGCAAATGTTTTATATACAGAGTTTTCCATTGTTGGGGGTGCGTAGCCAAGCAAAGTGAGGCCTTTGAGAGTGAGGCGCATTTCCAACTCACTGCCTGAATGAACATCTCCCTTCACTTCAATAAAGCCTTCGGCCTGCAACCAACTTACCGAATTTTTGCTGAGTTCCAGAAGCTCCCATCCCTCTTCAAATGATTCATCATCTTCCCTTTCGATTGCATCAAAGCCCAATGTCCGCGCTTCTACTTGGACGTAATTTGGGAAAGATTCGAATAATCGAACAAGCAAATGAAGAGTGATTTGATTGAAGATTTCAAAATTAGAGCTATCCACGCGAGAGTCTCTTCATTTCATAACGCCAAAATCAGCCGCCGCTTTAGCGGTCGGCTGCATTTACTTGTTAGCGTCTCCACCGGTACCAGAAACCACCAATGCCGACACGTTCGAAATAACCCTCTCAGCCAAATCTAGCGCGGCATCAACATAAGCTCTCTGAAAAAAGAAATCGCCTCCAAAAAAGACGATCCCGTCACTTCGATTGGCGATTTCTTGAAATCGCTTTTCCTGTTGCTCCGATGGCTGCCCGGCAAATCCGCCATGTGCTTTAAAGTTCCGTATCTCCCGAAGGTCGGATATGCGTTTCCATGTTCTATTCTCGAAATCAAATGGTGACTCTAAGACATAGTTAAAATATTTCTTCCATTGATCCTCAGGCGAACGCCCTCTTAAATCGGATAACCTCAGATTAAGGTTCTTCCGCTCCGCGAGAATGTCAGCACCGGTTTTCACTGATTTTTCAATGAGCGACCATGTTGCGGTTAGAACCTGAGATCTCAGAAGCTGGGGGAATTCTTCTTTGGTCTCCTGCTCTAAGTGCTCTATGTGCTGGTCGAATTCATGGCTATCCTGATCAACTCCATCAGCAAAAAGCTTTGCCTTGGCACGCAACAATGTTTGGTCTGTCACGTAATTCAGTTGCTCTTCGAAAGTCTCGTTGTAGGCGACCAATTTAGAGAGCCTGTATTCGAGATCAAATATTTTTAGGTTAAACAAGAGCTTTGCCATGCTATTGGTATTTCCCTTCACCGTGGAATGAGCGTCGCAATTTACGCTAACGCTTGCAGCATGCGCGTCCATAGAATGAAGCCGAAGGCGCAATGTAATGGGCGTCGCCGTGCCTGCACTTGTTAGCACCGGAGACAATTTAGAACGGTACCTCATCATCTAACCAGTCGGGTCGGCAGCTTCTCTCCGCTGCCCCCTCGACTGCCGAATTCACTGACAACTCCAGCCTGCTGACGATACCAACGACTGCATACAGTACTCTGCTTATATACTCCCGAGTGCAAGAAACTTCCGCCCCACTTTCGTTGTAGCCATTGCGATGTACGATGTCGTGCCGCTTCTCGATAGCCTTGTAAATATGGGTCTTTTCCGCGTCATCATAGAATTCAAGGGGGGTATCAAAAACACCTTTATACAGGTAGTTAACTCTAGATAAATTGTGGTAAACGATTGATGACAAGTATTCCAAAACATATCCGTGCACCAGACGCGGATCCGTCAAGACCTCCGAAAGTGTCACTTTCCTCTCGCCAATAGACTTGTCAGCTTTCAACAGCATCGGGAGGAAGTAGTACTCACTTTTTAGCACCTCCTCCCTCAATCTGTCAGATAGGTACACCTCGAGCGTGGTAATAATCTGAACGAAGAGTAGTTGCCTCAATGTCTTCGTAGATATATCGTCGTAGTCGACCGATGAAAGGAGCCTTTCCACGTCGCAAACTGACGCTACGAAAATTTTATACTGCTGGGAGCTCTTCCAGTACTCGACTTCAAACTCCAGGTTGCCCACGCTCGCCAAGTGGAGCTCCAGGTCTTCTGACTCCGGATAAATCCTGTATCTAGAGTTGATTTCGCTCAGAACATATTCGCGGACGTTGCCACATGATTCGCACGAAAGATATACGGGTGTCCCAGCCATAATGTCTTTAAGGCTGAATGCCTCCTCCCTGTCAAACGAGCAGAGGTCGACTCTCGCTGTGAGTTTCCCGGGACAGTTATCGCACCCCTTATGGACAATCGCCTTCATAGGCTCCCCGTATTGCTAACGCCGCTAAGCACGCGCGGCTACGAAATGGAGGCGAAGCCGCAATGTAGTAGACGTCGCCGTGACTTGCATGGTTATGTGTTTTCGGCGTTGTTGAAGGGGATGATACTTGCCAATCCATCATCAACGTCCAATCCGTAAGCGACCGCCACCTCTGCCACAGGAACCCCGAACTTTTCTCGCAACTTGATAAGCTCTCTTTCAAGCATTGAGGTCTGTACCGCCGGGTCAAAGCTGGAAAATTTTGGATGGCCCAAGTTATTGCTAAACGCTTGGCAAGCCCTTCGCATTCGCTTGAGTGCACTTGCCAAGTTGGAACCACTTGGTAGCGCCTGCAAATGCTTTGTTAATTCAGTCCTGATTTCAATGACGCTCAGAGCGCAATGCCCTGCGTCTTCCATGTGACTTGGGTTAAAAAGAACACGTTTATCCTCGAGAAATAGTATTACGTTTTTCGCTTCATCAGACTCTATCGCTGGCGCATTCCACTGAATTCCAAATATAGGGCAGCTAAGACCGGTGATGTTTTTATAGATTCGCTCAAACTTCAAAATTCACTCCTTGTGATTACACATAACGTTTAAGCTCAGCCGTGCGGCTTTGCCGCATCGGCTGCAGCTTCTTGTTGGGCTGCGCGTCCAACAGCACCCATAAAGTCGCTGAGTTTCAGCGGATCCAGCGCTCTTCCAGTCCGTACGCCGGTACATAGGTCAACGCCGAATGGCCCAACTGCTCGAATTGCTTCACCCACGTTTCCAGCATGCAGACCACCAGCAAGAAAGACCGGGACCTCTACACTCTGAACAATCTTCCTGCTTAGCGCCCAATCGTGTGTTCTGCCCGTCCCGCCAAGCTCCTTCACCGGAAGCGCTTGGTTACCCGAGTCCAACAGAATTGCGTCAACCATCCGGCCGACTTCTATCGCCTCGTCCACTGAAGACGAGTCGTTGACGTGTACGACCTGAACGAGTGACACCCCAGGTAACGACTCCCGCAGGATTTCGTGCGCTCCGCGCGCAAGGCGGTCACATATCTGAACCGTATTGACACCGCAGTGCCTCTGCTGCTCAATAATTTCGGTCGGTTCAGTTTTGCTCGTTAGGAGGAAAGTGCCCACAGGGGCTGGTATCGCGGCAGCAATCTCCGCGATCGCATCCTCCGTGATCACACCCGGTCCCCTGGGCATTTCGGAAACCAGACCAAGGGCGGACGCGCCTTCCTGGATGGCAAGATGCGCCTCCTCGATTGAACTGATACAGCAGATTTTCACTCGGGTCATAAGCGTCTCCAGTCCGTCTCACCATCAACGTAATCGTTAGGCGGTAACCCGGTCCTTTTAGTGCCTGAGTCAACTGACTCCCTACATTTCAAATCGATCGGGAGGCCAATTCTACCAACTCATCGTCCGCCATTGTTTCCAGTTGCAGCATTGCTTCGTATGGATCTCCGGTAAGCTGGAGCACCCGTGCAAAGGCAGGTTCTGTCTTTACCCCTTCGTTTTTGAGCTTTCGGACCTTGCTCCTCAAATACGGTGCGAGATTCAGCAGCCGGCGTTCAATCACGAAATGACGAACGCCCCATTGCCTTTCCACGGCGATGCCCTGGCAGAACAGTTCGATATCCCAGCCGTGTGACCGGAGCTTTGCACAAGCCGTTGGTTCGCCACGAACATTCATATGCTTGCCTTTGACGAACAACTCGGGGAATCGGGCCTTTACCGTTTCGCAAAAGCTGGAGACGCCCTCCGACGAGCAAGCGATATCGATATCGCTCGTCTCGACATCTATCTCCAATGGCGGTGTCCCAATAACTACCGGATGAAAATTGCGAAGTTTCTCCAGTAGTCTCAATTCACTCAGGACGATCTGGTACGCAGGCCTCATGGGACGAATTTTCGCAGGTCCGATGTGTTGCGCCAACGTCTGCCAAAGGCTAGCTGCGCGAATTTCCTGAACCGCCCAACGGCAAAGCGCACCGGCGCGCTTTAGTGCGTCCGCGTGACGCGACTGGTTATGCCCTGCGATCTGCGGGTGAGCCCGAATTCCAGGGTCGAATATTGCTCAGCTGCTCGGCCAAAGCATCTTCAGCCACCTCAGTATCGTAAGCAGCTTGCGCCCGAAGCCAATAGCCATTGGATAGCCCAAAGAAACGACAGAGTCGCAGATCCGTATCGGCGGTTATAGAGCGCTTCCCGGCAATGATCTGCCCAATACGCTGAGCCGGTTGTTAGTGGCCAATTAAAATGACCCACTACTGGCCATTAATTTTGACCCACCTCCGGGTGGCCGTCAGGCCACAGAACCAGCTACTGTCCTCCGCTTTTGTTAATGGCCGAGGGCATGTCAGTGAAGGAGTGGGTTGTGATACACAAGATCAAGGCATTGCACGACAACGGCCAGGGCCTGTCGATCCGCGCCATCAGCCAGGAGCTGGGCGTATCCCGCAACACCGTTCGCAAGTACCTGCGCATGGACGAGAGCGCGATCGGTCACCAACTGGACGATCCCGCCCGTACCAAGCGACTGGATGATTACCGGGATTATCTCGTTTATTTATTGGGCGAGTTTCCCAAGCTCAGTGCCGTCAAGATTGCCCGTAAGCTTCGGGCCAAGGTCGGCGACCTGCCGGTCTCGGATCGCTCCATACGCCGCTACGTGCACACACTCAAGGACGAAGTGGCTGTGGCCCAGCTGCGCTACTATGAGCCCATCGTGGACGATGTGGCGGGGGTTCAGTGCCAGGTGGATCCCGGTGAGTTGCGCGGGGTGGTGATCGGTGGGGAACAGCGCACGCTGCACTTTGTGGTGTTCGTGCTGTCCTACTCGCGGTTGATGTACGTGGGCCTGGCCTTTCGCCCGCTGGATACGCAGACCTTTATCCAGCTCCACGATGAGGCTCTGCGTTACTTCGGCGGCCTTCCCGAGGAGTGCGTTTACGATCAGACCAAGCTGGTGGTGATCAACGAACAGTACCGCGAGCTCACCCTCAACCAGCGCTTCCACGAGTACGCCACTGCGGCCGGGTACCGGATCCATGCCTGTGAAGGCTATGACCCGGAGAGCAAGGGCAAGGTGGAGTCCGGCGTGAACTACGTCAAGCAGGATTGTCTCTACGGGGAAGTCTTCCGGGATCAGGCGCATGTGCGCGAGCACGTGCAGGACTGGCTTGAGAGCGTGGCCAATGTGCGGATCCACGGCACCACCGGGGAAGCGCCCCGGGAGCGCTTTGAGCGCGACGAACGCCAGCACCTGAAGGCCTATCTCGCACCGGCTTGCGTGCAGTCGGTGGCCCGCGAGACCCGCCGCGCCGACAAGACAGGCCTGATCGCGTGGAAGGCCAATAAGTACTCGGTGCCCATGGCCTGGCAACAGGCGCGGGTGGGCGTTGTGGCCTCCGACGACGGCCAGCTCCACATCAGCGATCTGAGTACGGGCGACGTTATTGCCAGTCACACCCTGTCCGCCGACAAAGGGCGGATCATCAAGAACAACCACCACTATCGGGATCATGAGCAACGTCTGGATAAGCTGGAAGCCGACATCCGTGAACAGGTCGGCCAAGAGACAGGGCAGAGATTGTGCCAGCAACTCAAACGCTCCGGGCCCCGGATTTACAAGGATCAGCTGGTGGCGGCCAGGGAGCTGCTCAGCCACCACGCCCCTGTGGATCCACAGTTGATCATGACGGTGGCCGATCGCCCCGGCATGACCGCCACGCGTTTGAGACGCTATCTGGAGGCGGCCGAGGCGGCCACCCAGCGCCAGCGAGAGCCGGAACCGGTTCCGGGGGCCGGTCAGGCACTGGATCTGAGCGCTTACCAGCAGCTTGGCCACTCCAGCGGCCAGGAGGTGACCCATGAGCCAGCTTGAACAGACCGTGGCCCGTTACCGCAGCCTGCGCCTGAGCGCGGCGGCGGACGAACTGACAAACCTGTTGGCGCAAGCGGAGGCTAACGAGATGTCGTATCTGAGCTTCGCCGACCGGCTTGCCGAACACGAGCTGATCCAGCGACAGGACAAGCGGATCCGGCGCAACCGCAAGATGGCGGCCTTCCCCGCCGAGAAGCACCTGGAGGGGTTCGATTACCGCTACCAGACCACCATCACCAAGCGCCAGGTCAACGCCCTGCTGGACTTCCAGTTCATCGATGAGCGCAACAACCTGGTGTTCATCGGCCCGCCCGGCGTGGGCAAGACCCACCTGGCCATCGGCATCGGCCACAAGGCCGTGGAGGCCGGCTACCGAGTCCTGTTCCGCAACGCCCTGGATCTGGTCGAAGAGCTGGAGCTGGCCGAGATGAAGGGCGAGCTCAAAAAGCGGGTCAGCCAGCTGGCCAAGTACGACCTGTTGATCATCGATGAGCTGGGCTATCTGCCGATGACCCGCCAGGCAAGGTACAACCTGTTCCAGCTGATCAACAGCCTGTACGAGTACCGCTCGATCATCCTGACCACCAACAAGGACTTCACCAGCTGGGGCGAGTTCTTCCACGACGACAACGTGGCGGTACCGGTCATCGACCGGGTCATCCACCATTCACACATCTTTATGCTGGGAGGAGAAAGCTATCGGCTGAAGCAGAAAACCAAGACCTAGACTATGAAGGGTGGGTCAATTTTATTGGCCAAAGGTGGGTCAAAATAGATGGCCATTGACACCGGTACTCCAATTTCTTTGGCAAGGCGATACTGAGAGATCCCCATAGGCTCAAGAAACTCTTCCTTCAGCAACTCGCCAGGCGTTACAGGATCAATATCGCGCATAAGTCACCCCCTAATGGTAATCAACGATTTCGACATCTTCCGCGCCAGCTTTCGTCCACCGGAAGCACAATCGAAATTGCTGGTTAATCCGGATGCTGTACTGGCCTCGGCGGTCACCACTCAAAGCTTCCAACCTATTGCCGGGCGCTACTTTAAGGTCCTCCAGCTGGTTTGCGAGTTGAAGCTGGCGGAGCTTCCTCAGCGCAACCCGCTCAAAATTCACAAAGCGTTTGACGCGCCGCCCGCTGGCCAGCTTCTCGGTATCCCTACACTTGAACGAGATGATCATGATTTAATAATGACGCGTCGCGTTAATAACGTCAAGCATTACCATGGCAAGATGGTGCAGCTGAGATAGGCATAACGTTGCTGGTCACCGGCGCCGCAAAGCGGCGTCCGCATGCACCAGCTTGTTAGGCGAGCGTCGGTGCAAGTTATCCGCTGAGCAACTTAATTACGAGAGCGATGACTGCCAACAAAACTAATCCCACAACAGCCCATTTACCGGATGCGGAGTACTTACCAAGAGAGAGTTTCTGGCTTTGTCCTTTAACGGATTGCTTCGCGTCCGTTCCGGTTGCGTTCTCGATTGCTTGGTCCGCGTTCTCGGCATCCGTGGATTGGTACATCTCCCCAGACACTCTCACGCCCTTGACCGACTGTTTCGACTCGCTGCGCGCTGATTCGCTATCAGGCATGTTTTTGATCCCAAAGTAATTATTTGTTATTTGTACAATATCGCGCCCCACGCTCGCGTTGCTTACCTGGTGGTTGCTGCCGATCACTTTTGTGTGCAACTTGCGGATCGAATCGCCTATTTCGTTGGCCTTTGTCACCGACAGCGGGGAATCCACGCGGCGAAGTTCTCCGAATACCAACCTTAATGCATCTCGAAGGCTCGATTCAGAATCGTACGGTGTCAATGAGATGCGGAGAGTTGCATCACGTGACCAAACGTGGAGGGACGGAAGTTCGGTTGGGTTAATGGAGTCGAGACCAGGAATCGTGCGCACATCGTCAAGTTGCGTGTAGGCATCCTCGTCACCAAATAGCTGCAACATTGACACATGAATGTCGCAGCTGTCTGCACTCAATCCATCAAGTTCCCACCAGTGATCGCGAATGTATTTGTCGAGTACTGTGTCGGCGCTCGAAAAAAGAAATATTGCGTGGTTCGCGACTGAGCGATAACGCTGCAGCAGGTCGGTGTCCCTCGCTTCGGGAGTGCTGTCTTTGCGAACGCGGACACCGGCCTTCGCAAGGTCGTCTGAAGTCCCGCGGTCAGTATCACGACTGTGTTTCATGGCTGATCAGGGCAATTCTTGCAGAGCTGCACCGTCGCTTAATGCGCGCCGGAAGACGTAATACGTGCTCTCCCATTTACGGTAGACGTCGTGGCCTTTGTCGATCTGCAGCCCCTTGAATCCCTCGTATTCCGTCGCCAAGGAGAGAAACTCGTCTTCGCTTAAATCGCGAAGTGATCTGACTTCGGGATGGGTACGATCAAGCCAATCAATAAAGGCGATTACGCCTGCTCTACGTATTGGATTCACATTTGCCTCCGATCGTTCATTGAGACTACCTGTCGCTTAACGCCGCCAGCATGCGCGGCTACGGAATGGAGGCGAAGCCGCAATGTAGTAGCCGTCGCCGTGCCTGGCATGGTTAGGAACTGACAATGGCCCCTCCATTACGTCAGGTCCTGATAAGGGTTATAGGCCACTTCCCAGTAATGCCCTTCCGGGTCTTGGAAGTAACCGGAGTAACCACCCCAGAAAACCTCTACCGCTGGTTTGATAAGTTGAGCTCCGGCTGATCCTGCCTGACTAAGGACAGCGTCAACCTCTGACTTACTCGCAACATTATGGGCCAACGTAATGCCAGAAAAGCCATCTTGAGTGGGAACGGGTAAGCCAATGTCCCTAGCCAACTCCTCCCGAGGATAGAGCGCTAACCAGGTCCCTTCCAGACTGAAAAAGGCTATATTGCCACCTTCAAAGTCATACTTTGGCAGGCCAAGACCCTCGCCATAGAAGCGGGTGGCCCTCTCCAAGTCCTCCACACCAAGAGTGACAATGCTAATTTTGGGTTTCATGATTCCCTTCCTAACGCTTGCAGCATGCGCGCCCTTGGAATGAAGCCGAAGGCGCAATGGAGAGGGCGTCGCCGTGCCTGCACTGGTTATATTTATGCCGCGTGTTCTGGATCATTCTTCAGAATTTCTGCTTCCAGGATGTGCTTTTCGAGATTGCAATCTTTAAATTCAAGTCGAAGCTTTTCTCCGTGCTCCATAGCGCCACGATCATGACACGTCACTGCAAAGTACTTGGAATAGGGTTGATCTAGTGAAATAACCGGGCTACTAAATTTATTGAAGAAGGGGATCTGTTTAACTCCCGCGTGGAATTGGATATCCTCAGGTAGATCAAATTGCATATTCGCGCCTTCAGGAAAGCTCGGTACATCAACTGGATGCCACCTACCTCGATACAATATCTCTGCCTTTAACGTTTCGAAGTAGACATAAGCGGGCCTTTCAGAAAGGTTGGATATTCTAACAAGACAGAACATCATCCGCTGACCTGACTCTGCGTGATTACCCGAGAAGTGATATGGAACGAACAATTTAAGATCGGGCTTTCGTTTTTGCCATAGCTGATAAGCCTGAAGTGCAAGTGCGGCAAGACCAGAAAAGCCACCTATCACGCCAATAACACCTGCTACCTGCATGAATACTCCTTTCAAAATATAACGCCTGGGCTCAGCGGCCGATTTGGAGGCGCAACCGCGCCGGAAAAGCGGTCCGCTGCAGCCCCTTGTTAGATGACCTTCAGAAGAATTTTGTATTCAAGGTTTGGATAAGGCAGTTCATCTTTGCACCGGGATACATAAATTCCTTTTCTTCTTCTCTTTCAATACAAGATAAAGCTCTTCTCAAATTAATATAATGATGGTATGCAACCCCGGACTCGCATCTAACCGCATATGTAGATGGCCATGAACCACCCGACCCGGAAGAGGCTCCAACGATCATACATGCAGAATCAGCATATTCTCTCAAAGCTTTAACTTGCGCTTTAATGGCATTTTTATGAAACCCGCTTACTTTTGAGTATATTTTTTCAAGTATTTCATTTGATTTTTCCTCATATCTTTCTTTTTCGCTCAAAGCTAAAGAACCGCTATGCATGGCACTGCCGCCAGGCCATTCTTTTGACTCCTCTGCGAACGCTCCCCCATAGACCAATAACAGGACGAATATAAAAATCATTTTCTTCATAAAACTCACCGAATTACAAACTAAAAATCTAACAGGTAATCGCTGGAATTCAGCGATATTGATATTCGTGACGTCTGTATAGCGCCGCTTGTCCTGCACGGACGCTCCGGCACAAACCTTTTAAAGAACAACAACATAGCGCAGCATCAGAGGTTATGCCGTGTAATCGTTTGACGTCTTGATTTTACGCTTTTAATAATACTGTATATTTAGGCAGTCTTGTGCGCAGGGCAGTCTTACTCCATCAACAGCACGAATCAACCTACAGCTTCTTGAGCAGCTCCGAAGTGCGGTTCGGTTCAACCGGTAAGGCACTCGCAGCCCGTTAGCCATGAGCTGGAAAGAGATCGAAGGCTTTGTTGGCCACGCTACCGCCCCGGCGGACTTTCGTCACCGTCCAGTCAGCGTAGCGCGGGAAAGAACCCCGCGCCAACCGGTTACGGGTACCGTCGCCCATCACCGGCTCACCAGTTTCGTAATCCACCCGCTTACACGCCCCAGGGCAAGGGAGGACCGAGGGGCACAATCCCGTTCGGATTGATCTGGGTATGCGTCTCGAAATAGTGGCGCTTTGAATAGTCGACATCCACGGTCTCGCGGATCCGGTCATCGGCAAGCATGCGCTGCATGTAGCGGTACAGGTGCTGGTAGCAGCTTAGTGGATGCACATTCAACTTGAAATGCGTCTGGTAGACGGGCTCAAAGCGCACGAGCGTTGGAAAAAGAAAGAGGTCCGACAGCGTCATGGCGTTGCCATGCAGCCAGGGCTGCTGCGCCAGGCGCGCGTCCAGGCCATCAAGGGTCTCAAAGAGGCGGCGAGCGAACTTCTCGTAGGTTTGCTGGTCCTGCGCAAAGCCCGCCTGATACGGCGGACGATTGACCTCGGTATGCAGCCACACATTCATGCGTTCGATGTCATCGCGCAGGTGGGAGGGCACCAATTCCTCAGGCGTGGGTGAAACGCTGGCGAAGTGCTCGGCAAACTGCATGGCAATATCCGCCGATCCCGTATGGGTGACCTGGTTCTCCCAGCGGTCCCAAAGCACGGGCACACTCACTCGCCGCGGCGCGCCGTTGCCGGTATCCGGGAAAAGGTCACGCAGGGCGGACACCCCGTTCACGTCATCAGGCCAGTCGGCATCAAAGACCCATCCCCGGTCGTCGCGCACCGGCGCAACCGAGGATACGCTGACGTAATCGTGCAGAGACAGCAGATTGACCATCAGGTGCGCTCGGTGGGAGAAGGGGCACGCGTACGAGATGTACAGGTGATGGCGCCCCTTGCCCGGGGTGAGCGGGTTACAGATGTCATCGTCCCCAAAGGGCCTCGCGGGCTTGAAGCCGGTTCGGGGATTCGGGTCGTCAGGGGCCATCAGCAGGTACCTTCAGGATCCAGCGGCATTCGGATAGATCCTATACCCCAACGCGGTGCCGCGCCAAGCAGCTGCTTTAGAACCGCTCAATCGCCACCGCCGTACCCTCGCCCCCACCGATACAAAGCGACGCCACGCCACGTTTCAGCCCGCGCTGCTCCATGGCATTGAGCAGCGTTGCCATGATCCGCGAGCCGGACGAACCGATCGGATGGCCGAGCGCGCAGGCACCACCAAAGACGTTGACCCGGTCCGCCGGCAGGGCCAGTGCCTCCATCGCCACCAGGGCGACCACGGCAAAGGCCTCATTGATCTCGAACAGATCCACGTCTTCCACGGACCAGTTGGCTTTTTCCAGCACCTTCTCCATGGCGCCAATGGGCGCCACGGGGAACTCGGCCGGGCAGCGGGAATGGGTGGCATGAGCCACGATCCGGGCCCGGGGCGTCAGGCCCCGGCTCTGCGCCTCGCTCCCGGAGGCCAGGACCAGCGCGGAGGCGCCGTCACTGATGGAGCTGGCGTTGGCCGCCGTGACGCTGCCCTCGTTCGTGAAGGCCGGTTTCAGCTCCGGAATCTTGTCCGGCCGCGCGTTGCCCGGCTGCTCGTCAACGGCCACGGTGGTGTCACCCCGTCGGCCGGATACGGTGACCGGTGCCACTTCCGGCTCAAACCAGCCGTTACTGATGGCCCTGTTGGCCCGCTCCAGGGACTGGATGGCGAAGGCATCCATGGCCTCCCGGCTGATGCCCTCATCATCAGCGGTGCGTTGCGCGAACACCCCCATCAGTCCCCCTTCGTAGGCGTCTTCCAGGCCATCCAGGAACATGCTGTCGATCACCTCGCCATGGCCCATGCGCATGCCTTGCCGGGCCTTGGGCAGCAGGTAGGGGGACTGGCTCATGTTTTCCATGCCGCCCGCGATCATGAGGTGATTGGTGCCGGCCTTGATCTGGTCATGGGCCATGATCACCGCCTGCATGCCCGAGCCACACATCTTGTTGACGGTGGTGCTGCCAGCGCTGTCCGGGATGCCGGCACTGCGGGATGCCTGGCGGGCCGGCGCCTGACCCAGGCCAGCCGGGAGCACACAGCCCATGATTACCGCCTGGAGATCCGCTGGCTGGAGACCGCCCCGCTCAATGGCGGACTTGATGGCGGTCGCCCCCAGCTCCGGGGCGCGCACGGCGCTCAGCGCGCCCATCATGCTCCCCATGGGGGTTCTTGCGGCGCCTGCGATGACAACGTCGTCTCTGTTCACTGTACTGATCCTCCAGATGGGATTACGGGAACGAATGCTCAGGGGTCAGGCCTTGCCCAGAACGGAACGCGCAACCACCTCTTTCATCACTTCCGAGGTGCCACCATAGATCCGCTGTACACGCGCGTCGATGAAATTCCGGGAAATGGGATACTCGCTGGTGTACCCATAACCTCCAAACAGCTGCAGGCAGCCGTCCGCCACCCGGCACTGCATTTCGGTGGCGCTGTACTTGGCCATGGAGGCGGTTGCGGCATCCAGCTCGCCCTGTTCGTACTGGCGGATGCACTGGTCCACGAAGGCCTTGTTAACGCGGTAATCGGTTTCCATTCGGGCGATTTCGAAGCGGGTGTTCTGGAGCTGGGCGAGTTTCTGGCCAAACAGCTCCCGCTGCTGGGAATACTCGATGGTCATGTCCAGCGATCCCCGCGCTGCGGCGACCCCAAGGGCGCCAATCACCAGGCGCTCGCGGGGCAGTTCCTGCATCAGGTAGACGAAGCCCTTACCCTCCTCGCCGAGCAGCGCGGAGGCGGGCACACGCAGGTCCGAGAAGAAGAGCTCGGAGGTGTCGCCGCTGTGCTGACCGATCTTGTCCAGGTTGCGGCCCCGGCTGAAGCCCGGCAGCGAGGTGTCCACCAGGAACAGGCTGATCCCCCTGGCGCCCGCCTCCGGGTCGGTCCTGGCAGCCACGATGACCAGGTCGGCATGCTGGCCATTGGTGATGAAGGTCTTGGCGCCGTTCAGGATGTACTCATTCCCGTCCTTGACGGCGCTGGTGCGCATCGCCTGGAGATCACTGCCGGCGTCCGGTTCGGTCATGGCAATGGCGCCCACGCACTCGCCCGAGACCATGCCGGGCAGCCACTGCTGTTTCTGAGCCTCGCTCCCCAGGTGGCTGATGTAGGGCGCCACAATGTCGGAGTGGACCATCACATTGGTGGAGAGAGCGCCAAAGCCCATGCGGGCCATTTCCTCCCCCACCACCACCGAGTACTGGAAGGGCGCACCGCAACCGCCCGCTTCTTCCGGCACATCCACGCACAGCACCCCGGCCTCGCCCAGGGTGTGCCAGAGCGCGCGCGGCACAATGCCGTTGTCTTCCCAGGCCTCGTAGTGGGGCGCCACTTCGGTTTCCAGGGCCCGGATCACCGAGTCCCGGAACAGCGCCATCTCTTGCTGATCGATCGAGTGGGTCATGGGGGTCACCTGTCGGTTGTGGACGCTACCGGGGCGCCATGCGCAGGGCGCTGTCGAGACGCACCACCTCACCATTGAGCACCGGGTTGCGCACCATCTGGTCCACCATCATGGCGAACTCCTCGGGCTTGCCCATGCGGCTGGGGAACGGCAGGGTCGCCGCCAGACTGTCCTGAACCTCTTCCGGCATGCCTTCCATCATCGGCGTCCTGAAAATACCCGGTGCAATGGTGTTCACCCGGATGCCATGGCGAGCCAGCTCCCGGGCCGACTGCAGGGTCAGGGACACGATCCCGCCCTTGGAGGCGCTGTAGGCGGACTGGCCGATCTGGCCCTCGTAGGCGGCGATGGAGGCGGTATTGATGATAACGCCCCGCTCCCCCTCGGCGTTGGGCTCACGCTGGGCCATGTCGGCGGCGGCCAGGCGCAGGATGTTGAAGCTGCCGACCAGGTTCACCTGCACCGCCTTGTTGAAGGCCTCCAACGGCATGGCCCCCTCGCGCCCGACGATCTTGCCCGCCGGCGCAATACCGGCACAGTTCACGGCAATGGCGCAGGGTCCATGGGCTTGCGCGGCGCCCGCAACCGCCGCCTCGGCGCTTTCCGCGGAACTGACATCGCAGTGCCGGAACAGGCCACCGATTTCCCCGGCAACCCTTTCACCCTGCGCTTGGTCCATGTCGAGAATGGCCACCTTGCAGCCAGCCGACGCCAGCTGGCGGGCCACTGCCTCACCCAGCCCGGACGCACCGCCCGAGACCACAGCAGGTACTGTTCTGAATTCCATCCATCCATCTCCTGATGCCCGTTCGCCCGGTGACCCAAGCCACCAAGCTTACGTTTACGTAAACATAAACCATGAATAGCAGATACCTCCCCGGCTGGCAAGGCACGACCAGGCCACGGGGGCCCTGGTGTGCCTGCAGCGAAGACGGGGCACGGGTGGCTACGCTTGCTCCTTGGCCCGGTCGCGCAGCATGAACCGCTGGATCTTGCCGCTGGGGGTCTTGGGCAGGGCCTCGACAAAATCGATTTCACGGGGAAAGGCGTGAGTGGACAGGCGCCGGCGGACCAGTGCCTGCAGCTCGTCCTTGAGCGCCTGCTCGTCGTCGTCCGACGGCTCCTGGCCCTCCTTGATCACCACAAAGGCCTTGATGATGGCGCCCCGGGTCTCATCCGGCTTGCCCACCACGGCGGACTCCGCCACGGCATCGTGCTCCAGCAGCGAACTCTCGACCTCGGCGGGGCCCACGCGGTACCCCGCCGTGGTGATGATGTCGTCATCCCGGCCGCTGAACGAGAAGCTGCCGTCCCCATGGCTGACCACCATGTCGCCGGTCAGGTAATAGCCGTTCGCGAACGGGTGCTTCTCGCCCCAGGTATAGCCGTCGAAATGGAACAGCGGTGAGGCGGTAACGTCCACAGCCAGCTGGCCAACCGCCCCCTCGCTCACTTCTTCGTGGTTGTCGTTCAGTGCCACGACCCGGTGACCGGGGCATGCATAGCCCATCGCCCCTTCACGCTCTGGGTGCGCCAGGCCGTGGAAGTTGCAACAGGTCATGCCGGTCTCGGTCTGGCCGTAATGGTCCTTCACCGTGCAATGCAGGCGCTGGGCAACCCAGTGCATCACTTCCGGGTTCAGGGGCTCACCGGCACTGCTGCACACCCGCAACCCCAGGTTCTCGCCTTCCGGCAGGGCCCCATCATTGGCCTTCAGCAACCGGTAGACGGTGGGCGCCGCCGCGAGGTTGGTAATGCCGTACTTGCGGATCATGGCGTAGGTGGATTCCGGGGTGAAGGCGTTGGGGTTGAAGTGGGTCGCGTGCCCCATCAGCAATGGCCCCACCACGGCGTAATAGAGCCCGTAGGCCCAGCCCGGATCAGCCACATTCCAGAACACGTCCTCATCACGCAGGTCGATGGCATAACGCATGTAGACGTAAAAGCCCAGCAGCGCCCGGGCCGGCACGGCCACCCCTTTGGGCTTGCCCACGGTGCCGGAGGTGAACATCTGCAGGAAGGCATCGTTGCCGCTGATCATCACCGGCTCGAAGTGATTGGAGTGACTGGCCAGGGTTGCTTCAAAATCCGCCACATCCGCCCCGGTTTCCGCCGCATCGACGCAGAGCACCCTGGGGCAACCCGAGACCTCGCCGAGCTTGGGATAATGCGTGGGGTCGGTCACGATCAACCGTGTCTCGGCACGCCCCAGGCGGTATTCAATGGCAGCGGATCCGAAAGCGGTAAACAGCGGCTGGTACACCGCCCCCAGGCGCAGGGTTCCGGCAATCACGATGAGCAACTCCGGCCCCCGCGGCAGCAGACCGGCCACCCGGTCTCCCTTCTCAACGCCGAGCGATTGCAGGTAATTGGCAAAGCGCGCCGCCGCGGACTGGAGCTCGGCGAAGGTGAGCACACCATCGCCGCCATCCTGGGTTTCGTAGAACAGGGCAACCCGGCTCGAATCCGAGGCCCATTGATCGCAGATTTCATGGCAGACGTTCAGGCCTCCGGCCAGGCTGCCATCCAGGACTTCCGCCTCCAGTTCGGCGGCGTCGAAGTTGTTGTAGACATCGCTGTATTGTGGAAGGTTCATGGTGTGCTCCTGTTGTTGTCTTAGCGTGCACAGGGTCTGGCTCATGAAGCGGCGCCGGCTGGGCCCTTTGCCGTCATGAGTCCATTCGGTAAAACGTCAGGATGCTGGAGAAATCGAGATCGGCACTGCCCTGCCCCGCGTGGAGCTGGTAGAGGTTGCGTGCCAACGCCCCCATGGGGATGGACGACTGCTGCTTGACCGCGTTATCCAGGGCCAGGCCAAGATCCTTGTTCATGAGCTTCACGAGGAAGCCGCCCGCGTAGTCCTGGGAGGCCGGTACCCCCTCCATGACGCCGGGCCAGGGGTTGTAGACGTTCAGGGCCCAGTTGCCACCGGAGCTCTGTTTCAGGATTTCCGACAGCACCGCCGGGTCCAGGCCATTATTCGCCCCCAGGGTCAGCGCCTCGCTGGTGCCTGCCATCACGATCGCCAGCAGCATGTTGTTGCAGATCTTGGCCACCTGGCCCGCGCCATGGGGCCCGGCGTGGAAGACGTTTTTCGCCATCGGCTCCAGCAGGGGTTGGGCGTCGCTGAACGCGGCCTCCTCGCCGCCGCAGATGAAGGTCAGGGTGCCGGCCTTGGCGCCGCCCACACCGCCGGACACCGGGGCATCCACAAAGGCCAGGCCCCGGGCGGTGGCGGCTTCCGCCACGCCACGGCTGGTTTCCGGCGCGATGGTGGAGGAGTCGATGACCAGGGTGCCGGGCGCGAGCATGGCAAGCAGCCCTTGATCCCCCAGATAGACCGACTCCACATGCTCCCCTGACGGCAGCATGGTGATGACACACTCGCAGCCCTCCACCGCGGCGCTGGCGGACCCGGCGCTGTGCGCCCCTTGTGCAACCAGGTTCTCCACGGCGGACTGGGAGAGGTCAAAAACGGTCACCTCATGCCCGGCCTGGATCAGGTGAGTGGCCATGGGCCCGCCCATGTTTCCAAGGCCGATGAATGCGATCTTGGCCATGTTGTTGCTCCTTTCTTGTTGTTGTGATCAGTTGAAAAAGTCGTCAATCCAGTCGCTGTCCATTTCCGCCAGCGTGGCGTAGTGCCACCGGGGCTGGTGATCCTTGTCGATCAGCAGCGCCCGAACGCCCTCCGCGAACTCGCCTTTCCGGACGCAGTTGTGGGACATCACCTTTTCCGTCTCCAGAACCTGGGCGAGGCTGTCCAGGCGGCTGCGGTGATAGTGGCGCCACATCAGTGCCATGGAGGTTGGCGAGGCGTTCGCGAGCCCCTTGGTGGCCTTGCCCAGCCAATCATCTCGACTGCTGAGCTCCATCAACTGGCCAACAACCGCTTCCAGGGTGTCGGCGTCCACAGCCCGGTTGATGGCGTCGAAATGGGTGCGGACCGCGGACTCGGGCATGACCTCAGTGCTGTGCTGCTCAAACCGGCGCAACACACCACCGACCACGGCATGGTCAGGCCGTTCATGCCACGGGGCACGGGTCAGGGCATCGGCCACTTCCTGTTTGAGGTCCTGGCGGATAAAGCGGTCGGCCATCCCCGTGAACAGGGCATCCGGACCATTGATAACGGCCCCGGTCAGGCCCAGGAAAAGGCCCGTGTGGCCGGGCATGCGGCTGAGAAACCAGCCGGCGCCAATGTCCGGGTAAAGGCCGATATTGACCTCGGGCATGCCCAGCTTCGACTGCTCCGTCACCACCCGATGAGACGCGCCCATCATGAGGCCGATGCCGCCCCCCATCACGATCCCGTTGCCCCAGCAGATGATCGGCTTGGGAAAGGTGTGGATCTGGTAGTCGAGCTGGTACTCCTCGGTGAAGAACCGCTGCCCCTCCCCGACATCACCGGCACCGGTCATGCTCTGGTACATCGAGACAATGTCACCACCGGCACAGAAGGCTTTCTCGCCCTCCGCTTCCAGCCAGAAAGCCCGCACCCGCGGGTCCTCCGCCCATTGCTGCAGGCGCGGACCAAGCTGGTGGATCATCTCCAGCGATAGCGCGTTGTGGCTCCGGGGCGAATTCAGCCGGGCAACGCCAATGCAGTCATCGCCGGGAAGTGGCCACTCGTCAAAAACAACAGGTTGATCGCTCATGGCGCCCCCTCAATCAGCGGTTTTTCCACTCGGGTTGGCGTTTTTCAAGAAACGCGTTCACCCCTTCGTGTTGGTCCTCGGTACTGAACAGCGCCACGAAGCGCTCCCGTTCCATGCGCCAACCATCGGCGTGTGAACGGCCCTCCCGGGCACTCATGATCAGGGGCTTGCAGCGGGCAACGGCGGACGGGCTCTGCCGGCAGGCGCTTTCAGCCAGCTCCAGGGCTTTATCAAGACCCTCGCCGGTGGGCACCACCTCTTCGACCAGGCTGATGGCCAGGGCCTTGTCCGCCTTGACCCGTTCACCGCACAGGATCATGCGCTTGGCCCAGCCCTCGCCCACCAGCCAGGGCAGGTTCTGGGTCCCTCCGGCACAGGGCAGCAGGCCAACCCCGGCTTCCGGTAAGGCCATCTCCACGTGTTCCTCGGCAATGCGGATGTCGCAGGCCAGGGCACATTCCAGCCCTCCGCCCATGGCATACCCATTGAGCGCGGCAATGGCCACGCCCCGAAAGTTGACCAGGGCCTCAAACGCCTGGCCGAAGCTCTGGGCCATCCGGGTGGCGTTGGCCACATCGCCATCGGCAAAGGCCTTGAGGTCCGCCCCCGCGGAGAAGAATTTCTCTCCCTGCCCGGTGACTACTAAGGCGTAGATATCGCGGTCCGCGTTCAGCGAGGCCACGGTCTCGCGTAGCGCTTCCAGCGATTCGGCCGTCCAGGTGTTGGCCGGCGGGTTGGCAATGGTGAGAATCGCGATGTGATCCCTTTTTTCCAGCTGAATCAGCTCACTCATGTTGCTTTCTCCTGTTATTGGATGGCCTCTGCAACGCCGGTCTCGAGCATGCGGTGGGCAACAATCAGTCGCATGATTTCGTTGGTGCCCTCCAGGATCTGGTGCACCCGAAGGTCCCTCAGAAGGCGTTCGAGGGGGTATTCCTGGATATAGCCATAGCCGCCATGGAGCTGCAGGGCCTCGTTCACCACCTCGAAGCAGGTGTCGGTGGCAAAACGTTTGGCCATGGCGCAATGGAGCGTAGCCTGGGGGTCGCCGCTGTCCAGCTTGAACGCGCCCAGCCGCACCATCTGGCGGGCCGCCACCAGGTTGGTGCCCATGTCCGCGTACTTGAACTGCAGGGCCTGGAAGGAGCCCAGGGTTTGACCGAATTGCTGGCGCTCGTGCATGTAGTCACGGGCCCGCAGCAGCGCCGCCTGGGCACCGCCGAGCGAACACGAGGCAATGTTGAGCCGGCCGCCGTCCAGTGCCTTCATGGCAATGGCGAAGCCCTCGCCTTCCTCGCCAATCCGGTTGCTGGCCGGGATGCGGACATCCTCCAGGGTGACCGAGCGGGTGGGCTGGCTGTGCCAGCCCATCTTCGCCTCGTTCTTGCCAAACGAAATGCCCTCGGCATCGGCGGGCACGACAAAGGCCGAGATGCCTTTGGCCCCCGAATCCGGCCCGCCGGTCCTGGCCATCACCACCAGAGTGTCGGTTTCGCCGGCGCCCGAGATGAACATCTTGCTGCCGTTGAGCACGTAGCTGTCGCCATCACGCACCGCCTTGGTGCGCAGACTGGCCGCATCGGAACCGGCACCCGGCTCGGTCAGGCAATAGGAGCCCAGCCATTCGCCACTGGCGAGCTTCGGGACGATGGCCTGTTTCAGGGCCTCGCCGGCAAAGCTGGCCACCATCCAGCTGACCATGTTGTGGATGGTGATGTAGGCGGCCGTGGAAGGGCAGGCGGCTGCCAACTCCTCGACAATGAGCGAGGTATCCAGGCGGGACAGGCCCATGCCCCCGAGGCTTCCCGGGGTATACAGGCCCATGAAGCCCATCTCCCCGGCTTCCCTGAGAACATGAACCGGGAAGGTGTGTTCCTGGTCCCACTCAGCCGCGTAGGGCGCCATGGATCGGGCGGCAAACGCCCGGGCGGCATCGCGGAAGGCGACCTGATCCTCGTTCAGACTAAAGTCCATGAGCAGACTCCTGTTGGTTCAGGGCGGACAATGCTGTTACCGAAGCTGGATGGAGAAGTCGGCCTCCGGCGAGGTCGCCTCGCTGGTAAACCAGCGCGAGGTCACCGTCTTGGTCTCTGTGTAGAACCGCACCGCCTGCTTGCCGTAGGCGTGCTGGTCCCCGTAGAAGGAGTTCTTCCAGCCGGTGAACGAGAAGAACGGCAGCGGTACCGGAATGGGCACGTTGACCCCCACCTGGCCCACCTCGATCTCGTGCTGGAACCGGCGCGCCACGCCACCGTGATTGGTGAAAATGGAGGTGCCATTGCCGTAAGGGCTGTTATTGATCAGCGCGATGGCATCGCCCAGGCTGTCGGCATTCATGCAGGACAGGACGGGCCCAAAGATCTCTTCGCGGTAGACGGTCATCTCCGGCGTGACGTCACTGAACAGCGTGGGCCCCACCCAGTTGCCCTCCGCCAGGCCGTCCACGGTGCAACCGCGCCCGTCCAGCAACAGTTGCGCGCCCTCGGCTTCACCGGTGGCAATCAGCGATTCAACCCGCTCCTTGGCGCCGGCGCTGATCAGAGGCCCATAGCTGGCGCCCGAGTCGTTCCAGGCCCCGGGACGCACCTGGGCCATGGCCTCCTTCAGCTCCGGAATCCACTGCTGGGCCGCGCCCACGAACACGGCCACGGAGATGGCCATGCAACGCTGCCCGGCCGCGCCCACGGAGGCGCCCACCAGCGCATTGAGAACCTGCTGCTTATCGGCGTCCGGCATGATGACCATATGGTTCTTGGCCCCGGCAAAGCTCTGGACCCGCTTCATGTGACGGGTGCCCGTTTCATAGATGTACTGGCCAACCTGCACGGAACCAACGAACGAGATGGCCTTGATGACGGGCGTGGTGAGCAGGGTATCCACCTGCTCCTTGGCGCCGTGGACCACCTGCAGTACCCCCTTGGGCGCCCCGGCCTGCTCGAACAGTTCCGCCAGGCGCATCGCTGTCAGCGGAACCTGCTCCGAGGGCTTGAGCACGAAGGTGTTGCCGCAGGCAATGGCCATGGGGAACATCCACAACGGGATCATGGCCGGAAAGTTGAATGGGGTGATGCCGGCACAAACGCCCAGCGGCTGGCTCCAGGAATGGGTATCCACGTTCCGGGCCACGTTTTCCATGGTCTCGCCCATCATGAGCGAGGCCACATTGGCGGCGTGCTCCACCACCTCGATGCCCCGCCAGACGTCCCCCTTGGCATCATCGAACGTCTTGCCGGTCTCCTCGGACAGGACCTCGGCAATGGCGTCATGGTGGTCTTTCAGCAGCGCCTGGTAACGCATCATGAGCCGGGCACGCTCGGACACCGGCGTCTCCTTCCAGTCGCGAAACACCTCGCTGGCGTTATCAAGCGCCTGCTGCATTTCCCCTTCCGTGGCGCAAGGGACCTGGGCGATCACGTTGTTGGTGGCCGGATTGGTAACCTCCATCCACTGCTGACTGGCGCTCTGGACGAATTCACCGGCGATGTACTGGGGAACTGAGTGCATGATGTGGTTTCCCTGTTGTTGTTATAAGGGGCGCCCCGCCGGCCTTCTGGCTGGTCAGCGAGGCATCAATTCCTGAAAAGACTAGCACGGCGTCCAGCGAGGGGTGATTGACTAAATTTCGATCATGATGGACTATTTTTAGATGACCGAGACGCCGCATGCTGCCCAGAGCACCCGAACCTCCCGCTGGCCGGTACCAGAGGGCAGTATCCGTTACGTGGTGCCGGAGCCGATTGTCCGGCTATTGGCTGGTCATTCGCTGACCCGGGAGCTGTACCCGCTGGCGTTCGGGCACTACCGCCGTGCCGCGGGCCACCACATGCACCGGGAGCACCATCCAGACAATCTTTTGATCTACTGCACGGATGGCAAAGCCTTCCTGAACATCGAGGGCGAGGCCTATACGGTGACGGCGGGCGACCTGCTGTTACTGCCCGCCGGGGCCCGGCACCGCTACGCCGCCGATCCGGATAACCCCTGGACGATCCATTGGGTTCACTACGCCGGGCCGCTGGCCAGGGCCTTTAATGAATTCATGGGGTTTGACGACACCACCCGCATCCGCCCCATCGGCCGCCAGCCGCAACTGCTGGTTGATTTCAACGGCCTGCTGTCGGTGCGGAAGACGGGCTTTCGGGCCAGCGGGCTGATTCATGCCAGTAACCGCCTGCGCCAACTGCTGGTGGCGGTCGCCAGCAACATGGATGAAATCGGCCAGAGTAACCAGGCGGCGCTGGACACCATCCACAACTTCATGTGGGAAAACCTGTCGCAACGCCTGACCCTGAACGAACTGGCGGAGCTGGCAGGACTCTCGCCCGCCCACTTCGCCACCCGTTACCGGGAACAAACGGGCACCTCCCCGATCCAGCACTTTCTGCACCTGAAGGTGGAGCGAGCCTGCCAGCTGCTGGATACCACGAGCCAGAGTTTTGCCGAGATCAGCCGCCAGATGGGCTATGACGACGCCTATTATTTCTCGCGCCTGTTCAAGAAGGTAATGGGCCAATCGCCCAACGAATACCGCCATACCGGCGGCCACTGAATCGCTTCCAGGCCCTGTTGCACGCCCGGCTTCGGCGCCCCGGGCGAGATCAGCTGTTTATCTTTTATCCATTGACGGCCATCAAGGAGCCTTCTAGGCTTAATTCTGCCGGCCCTCACAAGGGGCTTCAGGCACCGAGATAAACCGTTGCTGGCCAAAAGCCGGCAGACAACAACAAGACAACCACGAAAGCCGTGATCCGGCCTGGTGGGAGAAGGTTTTGCCATGATTGATGATACGTCTTACCCGGGTCAGGTGTGCCCTGCCTCTGCCCGTCCTCGGTGCGACGCCGCACCCATCCGTTCCATCTCGTCCCATCCCAAGGGATCCGCCATTCCCCGACCGCCGGGTTCGCCGCGTCTGCTGGACGCCATTAACGGCCACTGAATCCAACGTTTAGAACGTCCGAACCGTCTCGTGCGCTTGAAGTGTGTCACGCGATGGTGTCGTCGTTTGGGGGAATGGTTATGCGTACGAATGTCAGTCTCAATGACGTCTGGGAAAAGGATTCCGGCGACGTCTACATGAACGGCAGCCAGGCGCTGGCCCGCCTTCCGCTGCTGCAAGCCAAGCTCGATGAACAAGCGGGACTGATCACCGCCGGCTTCATCTCAGGCTATCGGGGGTCGCCGCTGGGCGGCTTCGACAAGACCCTCTGGGGTGCCAAGGATCACCTGCGCAAGCACCGGATCCACTTTCTTCCCGGTGTGAATGAGGACCTGGGGGCCACGTCGGTGTGGGGCTCCCAGCAGGTGAACATGTTCGAACACGCCCGCTACGATGGCGTCTTCGCGCTCTGGTACGGCAAGGGCCCTGGCGTTGACCGCAGTGGTGATGTGTTCAAGCACGCCAATGCTGCCGGCACTTCCCAATACGGCGGGGTGCTGGCGGTCGCTGGTGACGACCACGCCTGCAAATCCTCAACGCTGCCGCACCAGAGCGATTATGGGTTCATGGATGCGTCCATTCCCGTTCTGCATCCAAGTGGGGTGCAGGAGGTGCTCGACCTGGGCCTCTACGGTTGGGCCATGTCCCGCTTCAGCGGTTGCTGGGTGGGCTTCAAGGCGCTGGCCGAGACCATGGATTCGAGCATTTCCGCCACCATCGACCTGGACCGCATCCAGATCCAGCGCCCGTCCATCGACCACCTGCCGGACGATGGCCTGAACGCCCGCTGGCCGGACCGGCCCATGCAGCAGGAGGAGCGCCTGCACCGCTACAAGCTCGCGGCCGCCCAGGCCTTCTGCCGTGCCAACCGGCTCGACCGGATCATGCTCGACGCGCCGGAGCCGCGATTCGGCATCATCACTACCGGCAAGGCTTACCTCGACGTGCTCCAGGCCCTGACCGACCTGGGTCTGGGCGAGGCTGAACGCCAGGCCATCGGCCTGCGGCTGTACAAGGTAGCCATGCCGTGGCCACTGGAACCCGAGGGCGTGTTTGAGTTTGCCCACGGCCTGGAAGAGGTGCTGGTGGTTGAGGAAAAACGCGGCCTGATCGAGGACCAGCTCAAGACCCAGCTCTACAGCTGGCAGGACCAGGCCCGGCCCACCATCATCGGCAAACAGGATGAGCAGGGGCATGAACTGCTGCCGTCGGTGGCCGAACTCTCCCCCGCCACCGTGGCCCGGGCCATCGCCTCCCGGCTGCGGGACCGCTACTGCAATGAGACACTCCAGCAGCGACTCGACTTCCTTAACGAGAAGGAAACCAGCCTGGAGCAGCCCAAGGAGCGGCTGGAACGCACCCCGCATTTCTGCTCCGGCTGCCCCCACAACACCTCCACCCGGTTGCCGGAAGGCAGTCGCGCCCTGGGCGGCATCGGCTGCCACTACATGGCCACCTGGATGGACCGCGAAACCCACACCTTTACCCAGATGGGCGGCGAGGGCGTGACCTGGCTGGGGCAGGCACCGTTCACCCGTGAGAAGCACGTCTTCCAGAACCTGGGTGACGGCACCTACTTCCACTCCGGCCTGTTGGCCATCCGGGCCGCGATCGCCTCCGGCGCCAACATCACCTACAAGCTCCTCTATAACGATGCGGTGGCCATGACCGGGGGCCAGCCGGTGGACGGCACCCTCACGGTGCAGCAGATCAGCCACCAGCTCTACGGCGAAGGCGTGCGCCGCATCGCCGTTGTCAGCGATGACATCCACAAGTACCCCTCGCGGGCCGACTTTGCCGATGGCACCACCTTCCATGACCGCGAAGACCTGGACGAGCTCCAGCGCGAGCTGCGTGAGGTCGAAGGCTGTTCGGTGCTCATCTACGACCAGACCTGTGCCGCCGAAAAGCGCCGCCGGCGCAAGAAAGGCACGATGGAAGACCCGGACAAGCGCGTCATGATCAATCCGGAGGTCTGCGAGGGCTGTGGCGACTGCGGCATCCAGTCCAACTGCCTGTCGCTGCTGCCACTGGAGACCAAGCGTGGCCGCAAGCGGACCATCGACCAGTCGGGCTGCAACAAGGACTTCAGCTGTGTGCGTGGATTCTGCCCCAGCTTCGTGACGGTCAAGGGCGGGCGGCTGCGCCAGCCCCCCGGTGTCTCCCGGGATGTGGCGTTTGAGGAACTGCCAGAACCGGTCTTTGATGGCGAGCACGATCCCTACGGCATCCTGTTGACGGGCGTGGGCGGCACCGGTGTGGTCACCGTCAGCGCCCTGCTGGGCATGGCGGCCCACATCGAAGGCAAGGGCGTGTCCGTGCTGGATCAGGCCGGACTGGCCCAGAAATTCGGGCCCGTGGTCAGCCATGTCCGGATCGCATCGAACCAGGAGGCCATCCACGCCGTGCGCATTCCCGCTGGCGAGGCGGACCTGATGATCGGCTTCGACATGATGGTGGCGGCCAGCGACGAGGCCCTGGCCAAGCTCGACAGCCGCTTCTCCCGCAGTGTTGTGAACACCGAAGAGGCCATGCCGGCCAGCTTCACGCGGGATCCGGACCTGGAATACCCCGGTGAGGCGATGGAAGAGACCGTGCGTTCCGCCTGTGCCCAGGACGCCAGCTGGTGCCTGGACGCCGGCACGCTCGCCAAGGCCCTGATGGGCGATGCCATGGCGGTCAACCTGTTCATCGTGGGCTTTGCCTACCAGAAGGGCCTCCTGCCCCTGAGAGCCGAAGCCATCGAAAAGGCCATCGAGCTCAATGGCGTGGCGGTTCAGGCCAACCAGCAGGCGTTCCTCTGGGGCCGGCGCTCGGCGCATGACCTGGAGCGGGTCAGGAAGCTCGCCTTCCCCCCGAAGAACGACGGCGTTGCCGTTCAGGTGATGGAAACCACCGATGACGTCATTGAACGGGAGAAGGAACACCTGACGGCGTACCAGAACACCGCGCTCGCCAAGCGCTTCGAGGATCGGGTGCGCCAGGTTGAGACAACCGCCAGGGAGCGCCTCGGCGGCGACCCCATGCTGGTACGCACCGTCGCGGAGAATTACGCCAAGGTGCTCGCCTACAAGGACGAATACGAAGTCGCCCGGCTGTTCAGCGACGGCAGCTTCCGGCGGTACCTCAACGAACAGTTCGAGGGGGATGTGGAGCTGGAATTCAACCTGGCGCCCCCGCTGCTCAGCCGCAGCAAACAGGGTGAACGCCCCCGCAAGTTGCGGTTCGGTCCCTGGATGGAGCGGGTATTCCATGTGCTTGCCCGGGGCAAGGTCCTGCGTGGCACGCCGTTCGATCCCTTCGCCTACACCGCGGACCGGCGCCTGGAGCGCCGCATCATCCGCGAATACGAGGCGGATATCGACTGGATACTGCGCCACCTCAACCCCGACCACCTGGATGCCGCGCGCGCCCTGGCAGCCCTGCCCCAGAAGATCCGGGGCTATGGTCCGGTGAAGGAGGAGGCCTACCAGAGCACACGCAAGGAGCGGGAGCAGCTGAGGCAGGAACTCAACCCGAACAGTCCCTCGCACCGCCAGATTGCTTCCGCGGCGGCCTAGACCCAGGGGCCCGCTGGTTCACATGCCGAACCAGGCGGGCAAACCAAACGCCATGGGCGGGACCGGCAAGGCCCCGCCCATGCCACCCACCAGGGTGGCCTTAAAAACAGAGAGCCAACACCATGAGCATTTTCAGTCATCAGGAATTTGACAATCACGAACACCTGTCGTTTTTCACCGACCCGGAGACCGGACTCCGCGCCATTGTTGCCGTGCATAACACCAACCGGGGCCCAGCCCTGGGCGGCTGCCGCATGTTCCCCTACGCCTCTGACGAGGAAGCCCTGCGGGATGTGCTGCGCCTGTCCCGTGGCATGACCTATAAGTCGGCGCTCGCGAACCTGGATCTGGGCGGTGGCAAGTCCGTCATCATCGGCGACCCGCGGGAGCACAAGAGCGAGGCCCTGATGGCGACCATGGGGCGCTGCCTTGAAAAACTCGGGGGCCACTACATCGCGGCCGAGGACTCGGGCACCAGTGTCCCCGATCTCAAGGTGATGGGGCACCATACCCAGTACGTGGCCGGCATCAAGGAGCGCCAGGGCATTGACGGCACGCCGTGCAACGGCGACCCCTCACCGGCGACCGCCTATGGCGCCTTTATTGGCATCCAGACCGCAGTCAGGCACCAGCTCGGTCGGGACAGCCTGGAAGGGATCAACATCGCCGTTCAGGGCATCGGGAATGTGGGCTTCCGGCTGGCCCGGCACCTCCATAACGCCGGAGCACGCCTGTGGGTTCACGACATCCACCAGGAGAACATGGACCGGGCCGTTGCCGAATTGAACGCAACGCCCGCCGACAGCGAGGAGATCCTCTATCTGCCGGTGGACGTGCTGGCCCCCTGTGCCATGGGGGCTGTACTGAACGACCAGTCCATCGACAGGATCCAGGCAAACATTGTGGCCGGTGCCGCCAACAACCAGCTGGCCCGCCCCGAGCACGATGCGGCACTGCACCAGCGTGGCATCCTGTACGCGCCGGATTTCGTGATCAATGCCGGCGGCATTATTGACGTCTTCTACGAGCGCCAGCAGCCGGAACCGGAAACGGTTCGCCAGCATGTGGAATCCATTGGTGACACCCTGGCGGAAATCTTCACGCGATCAGCCCGGGACGCGCAGCCCACCGGCACGATCGCCAACCAACTGGCGGAGGAACGCTTCCGGCAATAACCACGGGTTCATGGTCCCTGCCTCAAAAACAGACAATTGGATGTCTTCGGGCAGGGACTTTGACGTAAAATCCCCTCCGGCAACGATCAGAGGGTGATACCAAACAGGGGCGCGCCCCTTCTCCCTAAAACAACAAGACCTTGCAGGAGACAGTATGAACGAACCACTTTCCTCCGCCGACAGCACCCCGGGTCAGCCGCCCAGACACAGGGGCGCCTGGTCCTCGCGGCTGGCCTTCATTCTGGCCGCTACGGGTTCGGCCGTGGGCCTGGGTAATATCTGGAAGTTCCCTTACGTGACCGGCGAAAACGGCGGTGGCGCCTTTGTGCTGGTGTACCTGGTGTGTATTGCCGCCGTGGGCCTGCCGATCATGATGGCCGAGGTGATGATCGGCCGCCGCGGTGGCCGCAGCCCGGTCAACAGCATGCGACTGATCACCGAGCGCGACAACCTCAACCCCGCCTGGCGGCTGATTGGGGCCATTGGTGTGTTGGCCGCGTTCATTATTCTATCGTTCTATTCCGTAATCGGTGGCTGGGCCATTTCCTACGTTGGCGTAACCGCCAGTGGCAGCCTGGCCGGGCAATCCTCGGATGGCATTGGGGAGATCTTCTCCAGCCTTCTGGCCAGCCCCGGAACCCTGCTGCTCTGGCATACGGTTTTCATGGCCATGGTGGTGTTCGTGGTGGCTCGCGGTGTCCGCTCGGGCCTGGAGAGGGCCGTCAAAATCCTTATGCCAGCCCTGTTCCTGCTGCTGATCATGGTTGTGGGCTACGCCATGACCACGGGCCATTTCAGTGAGGGCGTGGCCTTCCTGTTCGAGCCCAACTTCTCCCAGCTCACCACGTCCGGCGTGCTGGTGGCCCTGGGGCATTCGTTCTTCACCCTGAGCCTGGGTATGGCGATCATGATGGCCTACGGCTCCTACCTGCCGAAGAACATCTCCATTGCCAAGACCGCCGTTACCGTCTCCGTGATGGACACCATTGTGGCCCTGGTGGCGGGTCTTGCCATCTTCCCCATCGTCTTCGCCAATGGGCTTGAGCCGGGTTCCGGGCCGGGGCTGATCTTCCAGACCCTGCCACTGGCCTTCGGCCAGATGCCGATGGGCAGCTTCTTCGGGGCGCTGTTCTTCATTCTGCTGGTGTTTGCGGCCTGGACCTCCGGCATCTCCCTGCTGGAACCACTGGTGGAATGGCTGGAAGAACAGAAAGGCATGAACCGGACCATCAGCTCGGTGGTCGCCGGCGTCGCCTGCTGGGCACTGGGCATCGCGTCAGTCCTGTCGCTCAACCTGTGGTCAGACGTCACACCACTGGGCGGCTTCGCGATGTTCGAGGGCAAGACCATCTTCGACCTGCTCGACTTCCTCACCGCCAATATCCTGCTGCCTTTGGGCGGTCTCCTGGTGTCGGTCTTTGTGGGCTGGTTCCTGTCCCGCCAGGCGCTGGAAAACGAGCTGTCCATGTCCCCCCGTGGGTTCGCGGTGTGGCACAACGTGCTGCGCTTCTTTACCCCGGTGGCCGTGGCGATCGTGTTCATCTATAACCTGCTCTAGGGGCACTCGCTAGCCCCTGCCCGACCGGGTTGGATCATCAAATCTGGCCCGGTCGGGTTCTCCCCGACCCCGCCAGGGACTTGAAATCTTATCTCAAGCCGGTAAGGTGTACGTAAAACCCGCAATTGCCCAGGCTTAGCCGGCAGGCTACGGCCCCGCTGCTTGAGCCCCTGTCCCGCGTTACACCGTCTCAGCGGGATGATTCGGTCTGGCCTCACCGAGAGGCCGTTGAACAGGAAAGCTGACCGCATGATCTGGTCTGACGTTCGTCGGACACGTGATGGACACTTTCCCTGGCCAGTAGAACTGATTCAGAAACGAAAAGCAGCGCCGCTGCGCCACAACCAGCGGCCAGTCAGACAACGTCGTGCTGTGACGATGGCCGTGCATGGTATCGCGCAGCCGCCGTGACCCGTTTTACCGAGGAAGAACCAACAGACTGAGGAGGTCTGATCTCATGACCGAGAAATACGACAGTGAAGCCGTAAACACGGCGCGTGATTACTACAACAGCTCGGATGCGGATAACTTCTACTTCCACGTCTGGGGAGGCGAAGATCTGCACGTTGGCCTCTACAAGGATGAGAAGGAGCCCATCCTGGATGCCAGCCGCCGCATTGTTTCCCATATGGGCGAGCTGATGGCGCCCTATGTCCAGTCCGGCCAGAAGCTGCTGGATCTGGGCTCCGGCTTTGGCGGCTCCGGGCGCTACCTGCACCAGACACTGGGCCTGGAAGTGACCGGCCTGAACCTCTCCGAGGTTGAGAACGACCGCAACCGCCAGTTCAACAAGGAACAGGGCCTGGAAGACCGGATCACCGTCGTGGATGGCAACTTCGAAGAGCTGCCCTTCGAGCACGACAGCTTCGACGTGGTCTTTTCCCAGGACTCGTTCCTGCACAGCGGCAACCGTGAGAAGGTGATCGAGGAAGTGGGCCGGGTATTGAAGCCGGGCGGCCTGTTCATCTTCACGGATCCCATGATGGCGGATGATTGCCCGGAAGGCGTCCTGCAGCCGATCCTGGACCGTCTGCACCTGGATACCCTGGGATCGCCGGCCTTCTACCGGGATGCGTGCCAGCGCAATGGCATGGAAGAGATCGATTTTGAGGACAACACCCCCCAGCTGCCGCGCCACTATGGCCGCGTTCTGGAAGAGACCGAGCGCCGCGAGCAGGAGCTGGTGGAACGCAACCTGGTCTCCCAGGAGTACATTGACCGCATGAAGACCGGGCTCAAGAACTGGGTCCACGGCGGCAACAGTGGTCACCTGACCTGGGGCATCTTCCGCTTCAGGAAGAAGCAGTAATCACGGCCCAGTATACTCGCGTGATCAAAGCCGGCCTTTCGGGGCCGGCTTTTGTGATTCAGGGTCATCGTCAGCCTGGCGCGTGCACAGCCTGGTCGGTTCCTTGCGCCCTTTCTATTCTATTCCTATCTTTTAATCAGGATCCGGTTGCTCAGTCGTATTACAGCGTCCAGACACAATCTGGCATACCAACCCATTCACTGTAAGTTATAGCTTAAGGCAAATGATGTTCCGATAGGCCCGCAGATTCACGCTTGTTCATGTCGCGAGCCGGCAACCGCATCCAATGGGTTATGGATCAACCACCGGGAATACGGAGGACCTATGTGGATCAAACGCCTCGCCACCGCCGCATGTATTCTGATCACCATCCTGTTCTACTCATCCGCGAGTTTTGCCGATACGCCCTCTTGCAGCGCAAGCAAGGACTGGATCACCTCACCCAATCCTCCATCGGAAGTACCCAACGGCAAGAGCGCGGACTTCTGTGATTTCTATCAATTCAGCTGGCAATGGTTCTTCTATCTAACCTCAAAGCCTGAAGGCCACTCGGAACGACGTTTCCAGATGGCGGAACAATTCCCGATACTGGAGGGCAGTAACAAGGACTCATGTGACAGCCAGGCCCCACAACATGAGTTCTTTGTCCGCACCACCAAAGAACACAAGCCGGACGGAAGCTTCGTTCTCCCTGAACGCATCCATCAAGCCGGGCGTAATCAGGCTACGATCTATGATCAACAGGGCAATGTGGTGTTCTATGGCATCCGGTTCAGCCGGAACCTCTGCAATGTCGGCAAGATTCAGAGCCAGGACCAGTACCCATCCGGCACCACTGAGCTCAAGACCGCCTGGCGCGTCATCAAGCCCCAGCACAAGGACCGCTATTTCTCGATGGAAGCCGACATCGAGGGGCTTAAGGGCAAACAGCTGTTGGGATTGATCGGTTTCCACCTGGTGCGCGCCACTGACCTGCATCCGGAGTTCGTTTGGTCAACGTTTGAGCACCGCGACAATGCCCCGGACTGCACCAACCCGCAAAGCACACCGGAGCCAGGCTGGTCGTTCACCAGTGCTGAATGCGCCAGCGCACTGGCTTCCGGCAATAAAGACAAGTGCCCATTCAACAAGGCCAACACCAGCAAGAGCCTAACCGGTAAGCCCACGGAAATATGCCGCCTTTATCGTGATGGCACCCAAAAGGGCGATCACAAGAGCAACATTAATTTCCAGGTGGTGGATTCGCTCAACACGCAGCTTCACAAGATGCTGAGCCAGCTGGACAAGGATCATTCCATGTCTGTCTGGAAGCACTACATGAATGTGGGCGCGCTCTGGGAAAATGACACCAGCAAACCGTCTTCAGTCACGAAAAACCAGCGCGGTTCCATGCGCCTGGCCAACACCGTGATGGAGACAACCTTTCAGGACGTCCACCTGAACAAGGGCTTTACGTCCAACTGTTTCGGGTGCCACAGCTACAAGGGGGACCAGGTTAACACCTCACCCTATGCCAGCCTGAGCCACAGCTTCGACGACATCATCGAGGGCCAATGCAGCCCAACGGAAGTAAAAGCCGGCCCCATCTGGAGCAAGACCGACGCCGTCAAGAAGTGCGCTGAAACCTGCAGGGACAAGGGCGGCTGGAACGGTCAGTGGCGGACGACCAAGCCCGGCCAGATGTCAGTTTGCGCCTGCTGCGATGTGAAATGAACCCTGACTGGAAGCGCCCAGGCTGACTCTCCATAAAACCGCCGGCGGGGTTTGGCCCCGCCGGCGGTGGAAGATTTCGACTCGCGCATTACTCCAACCCCTTCTTGCCCTCCTCACTCCCTTCAAGGGAATCGTTTTTCCAGCTTGAACGGAAATCACATTATCCGTGTCGGTGTATCGTCCTCATCGTTCTGGTGAACCATGCGCTTTGGCACGCTTGCCCGAGAAGTTCCGGCCGGTCATCATGATCGGCCCTTTGCGCCCTTGGCTTTCCATCATGCGCCTCGACTACAACGGACCCGCGCCGGAACTCGTTGGTTTTCTGTTGCTGCCGCGTTTCTCGATGATGGCCTTCTTCTCGGCTGTCGAGCCATTGCGCATCGCCAATCGGATCAGCGGACGGGAGTTGTTCGACTGGACGCTCCTCAGCCAGGACGGTGGCCCTGTGACGGCCTCCAACGGCATGACGCTGCTGGCCGATCAGTCCATCGAGTCGGTACATCACCTCCCTTCACTCGCGGTGTGCAGCGGCTTCGACCCTGAGTCCTGCCTGAGTCGAGCCCTGATGCGCTGGTTGCATAGACTCAACGAATCGGGCTGCGCGCTGGGTGGGCTCGATACCGGTTGTTTTCTGCTCGCTGCCGCCGGCTTGCTGGAAGGCGAATGCGTCACCCTCCATTGGGAGAGTCTGCCGGCCTTTCAGGAACGCTTTCCGGCCATCGCGACCTCGGACGAGTTGTTCGAGCTCGGGCGGCGGCGATTCTCCTGTGCCGGGGGCGCGGCGGCCATGGACATGGCACTGGACGTGATCGCCCGGCGCCATGGCAACCAGCTGGCCATTGATGTCTCGGAACAGCTGGTGCACGAGCGCATTCGTACCCGCCATGATCAGCAACGCATGACATTGCCCCGTCGGCTCGGCACGCACCGTCGCCATCTCGTCGAGGCGGTCGATCTGATGGAACAGCACCTCGAATTTCCATTGAGTCTAACGGAAGTGGCGCTACTCAGTGGCATCTCGCTGCGTCAACTGCAGCGACTCTTTGAACGCGAACTGGGGCAGTCGCCGCGTGACTGGTACCTGGGGCTGCGACTGGAACGCGCCCGCTACCTGCTCGAAGAGACCGACCTCGATGTGCTGGGGGTGGGCCTGGCCTGTGGTTTCGGCTCAAGCTCGAGTTTTTCCCGGGCGTTCCGCGCTCGTTACGGTCAGTCGCCACGGCAGCTTCGTAAGAGCTGAGGGAACACGTTTTCTTCACTCCAATCAATGCGTCAGGGCGCGGCAGAAGTGTTGCCAGGCTGCCTTCATGGGCAACCCGGCGAGGGTGTTGAGACCGCTCTCGAAGCGTCAACGAAAGGCATCTTGGTGCATCATTCGGTTGCCATCCGGGACCGACGCGACTCGCAGATCAGCGAGACCAGCACCCCGGCGGTCATCACCAGAATGACAACGCTCAGCGGCAGGGCCGCGGCGATCAACGCGGTCTGCAGTGCCTTGAGACCGCCAGCGACCAGCAACACTGCAGCCACCATGCCAATCACCACGCCCCAGAAAACACGAAAGCGTTGCGGCGGTTCGTCGTTACCCAGCGACAGAATGGTGGTCAGTACGAGGGTGCCGGAATCCGACGAGGTGACGAACCAGCTCATCAGCAGGAACACCATCATGGCCGAGAGCAACCAGCCAAACACCCCAGTACCGGCGATGCCGTCAGCACTGGCGAACAGCGCGGCCGGTAGCTTCCAGGCGTTGACCAGCTCGATGATCCCGCCGCTGCCCGGGCCGCCTGCGGCGGTAAGCTCCTGATGCAGGGCGTTGCCACCAAAGATGATCAGCCACACGAAGATGATCATCGTCGGCACCAGCAGCACGCCGAGCACAAACTCGCGCAGTGTGCGACCCCGGGAGATGCGCGCGATGAAGATCCCGACGAAGGGCGCCCAGGCCAGCCACCAGCCCCAGTAGAAGATAGTCCAGTCCTGCTGCCACTCGACCGTGCCGGGATCATTGGCGAACCATAGTCCCATGGGGATGAAGTTGATGGTGTAGTCGAGCACGGTCTCGCCGAAGGCGCTGGCCAGCCACAGGGTCGGACCTCCGATCAGGAAGGTCCCGATCACGAACACCGAGACCCAGATGTTCATCTCCGAGATGATGCGGATACCGCGACGCACGCCGGTAACGGCGGAAACGATGGAGATGACCGAGATCAGGGCGATCAGAATCAGCTGCGTCGGTAAACCCGAGGCGATGCCAATCAGGCGCTCAAGCCCCACGGCCATCTGGCTGACACCGAGCCCAAGCGAGGTGGCAACCCCAAACACGCAGCCCAGCACCCCGAGAATATCGACCAGATGCCCAACTGGACCGAAAATGCGCTCGCCAATGAACGGATATAGCGACGAGCGCAGCGCCAGAGGGAGTCCCTTGCGGTAGGCGAAGTAGGCCAGCGACATGCCGACGATCACATAGATCGCCCACCCGTGCAGTCCCCAGTGGAACACCGAGACGCGCAGCGCGTCGATGGCGCGCTCGTGATTCATGGCGACGGCCCCGGCCATATCAGCGTGGGGGTTGTTGGGGTAGCCGAAAGCGCCGGTGTTGTCGAAGTAGAAGGTCGGCTCGGCGACGCCAAAGAACAGGATGCCGATGCCGATGCCGGCGGAGAACAGCATCGAGAACCAGGCGAAGTTGCTGAAGTCGGGTCGACTGTCATCGGGGCCCAGGCGCACGCTACCGTGACGGCTGAGCACGATGTAGCCACAGACCACCAGAAGAATCATCACGGTGATCAGATAATAGCCGCTGAAGGTCGTCTCGATCCAGGCACGGGTGGTGCCGAACAGACCACCGGCCAGATCCGGCATAACGCCGGTGAAGAGCACGAAAGCCAGCACCAGCAGCGCAGCAGTGATGGACATGCCCTTGTGCATACCGCTGAAAAAGCCGTCTTGGGAGAGTTCGGTAACCATGTAGTCGGTGGAGGTCTCGACCTCATGGCTGGCACGGCGTGTGGGGGAATTTTGAGTAGCCATAACATAATCCTCTTGAGCCGGGCCTCGAGCCGGCGATCCCGTTAGCCGCCCGGCGTCGGCCGGGTGGTACCTCGTTCTTTATCCTTGGCGTGGGTGCCGAAGACGCTCAGCACTTGGGCGGCAGCCCGATGCGACGGCCGGCGAGTTCCGGCCAGTCGCCTTCGGCGACGGTGGGCAGCGTGTCGATGAGGCCGGCCACGGCTTCCGGGAACGGCGCCGGGCGACCGGCATCGCTGTTGATGCCCATCAGCATCTGCTCGCTGGTGGCCAACAGGGTGCCCTCGCTGTCGTGCATCGTGAGGAACACATGCAGGCGCTTGGCGTCGCGCCCCAGAACCAACACCTCCAGCGATAGCGGCTGGCCCTTGTGGGCCTCGCGGCGGTAGCAGAGATGCGTCTCGAGGGTATAGATCGTGTAGCCGTGACGGGTGCGACCGGCCTCGTCGAGACCGATGGCATCCATCAACGCCTCCAGGGCCAGAGAGAACACCCGCGCGTACTCGGCGTCGTTCATGTGGCCATTGTAGTCGACCCACTCCGGGGCAACGCGGATCTCCAGCAGAGCCATCAGATGCGCCCCTCGAGGCCCTCGGCCTCTGGCCAGTACTTGTGCACCAGGTCGAGCAGTTCGACCAGAAAATCATCGCGGCGGCGGTCGAGCTCGGCCACACTGCGGCCGGCAGCCTGGTGCTCGCAGCCCTCGACCACCTTGTCGATCAGCTCATCGGTGAGCTCGGGGGCCTCTAGCTTGGTCCAGGGCAGCTTCAGCGCCGGGCCGAACTGCTCAAGCATGTGGCGCATGCCCTGCTCACCGCCGGCCAGGTGGAAGGTCAGGAAGGTGCCCATCAGCGACCAGCGCAGGCCGCAACCGTAGACCACGGCGGCATCGATCTCCTCGGTGGTGGCGACGCCGTCGTTGACAAGGTGCAGAGCCTCCCGCCACAGCGCTTCCATCAGACGGTCGGCGATATGCCCCTCGATCTCGCGCTCAACCACCAGAGGGCGCATGGCCAGGTCCTGGTAGAGCGACTGGGCCCGCTCAACCTGGTGGGGCTCGGTGGCCTCACCGCCGACCAACTCGACCAGCGGCAGCAGATAGACCGGATTGAAGGGGTGCGCGACAATCACACGTCCCGGAACCCAGATACAGTCACGCTGTAGGTCGCTGGGCTTGAAGCCGGACGTAGAGGAGCCGATGATCGTGCCCGGTGAGATCGCGGCATCCAGGGCGGCGAGGATCTCGCGCTTGAGCTCGAGGCGCTCGGGGACGTTCTCCTGGATCAGGTCGGCGTTCATCACCGCCGCTTCGAGACTATCCACGAAGGTCAGCCGCTCGGGGCTCGCCCCTTCGGCCAGGCCCAGACGTTCAAGGGAATCCCAGGCGTTGCCGACGAAGGCGCGGGTGCGGGCTTCGGCCTCGGGGGAGGGGTCGAACGCGACCACGTCCCAACCCCGGGCCAGCGCGCGGGAGATCCAGCCATTACCGATAACGCCGGTGCCAATGACGGTCAGTTGCTGGCTCATGCCTCACCTCCCACGACCTTACCAGTGTTCGGGTCGCGCAGCTTGAGGTGCGCACGGGTTTCGGCCGGGGTCATCACACGCCCGCCGAGGGTCTCGATGAGGGTGCCGGCCTTCTCGACCAGGCCGCCGTTTGTGGCCAGTACGCCCTTCTCGAGGTAGAGGTTGTCCTCCAGCCCGACCCGGGCATGGCCACCGAGCAGCATCGCCTGAGCGACCATCGGCATCTGGTGGCGACCGATGCCGAAGGCGGCCCAGTTGGCGTTCTCGGGCAGCTTGTTGCGCATTGCCAGCATGGTCTCGGGATCGGCCTCGGCGCCCCACGGGATGCCCAGGCAGAGTTGGAACAGCGGATCCCCGTCGAGCAGGACCTCCTGCTGCAGCTGACGGGCGAACCAGACGTGGCCCAGGTCGAAGCACTCGAGCTCCGGCTTGACCCCGGCAGCCTGCACCAGGCGCGCGTGCTCGCGCAGCCAGTCGGCAGTGTTGACGTAGACCATGTCGCCGAAGTTGAGACTCCCGCAG
This sequence comes from Halomonadaceae bacterium KBTZ08, assembly GCA_048013405.1. Lineage (GTDB taxonomy): Bacteria > Pseudomonadota > Gammaproteobacteria > Pseudomonadales > Oleiphilaceae > Halospina. The sequence continues at coordinate 2,483,016 of CP182108.1, read as the reverse complement.
TCCAGGGTGCAGAGCTCGGGCAGAAGCTCGCCCACCGGCGCATGACGCTCGGCCGGGATCTGGATGTCGGTGCCCGGGCCGCCGCGGGTCGGATCCTCGACATCCGGCACCCAGTCCCCGCCGCCGCCAGCAGTGATGTTCATGACGATGTCGACGTCGGCCTCGCGGACACGCTCCATCACCTCACGGAAGTGCTCGGTGGAGTGACTGATGCCGCCGGTCTCGGGGTCGCGCACGTGGATGTGGGCGATGCTGGCACCGGCGCGGGCAGCCTCGATGCAGTTGTCGGCGATCTGCTGCGGCGTGACCGGAACATTGGGATTCTTGCCGGCGGTATCGCCGGCGCCGGTGACGGCGCAGGTGAGGATGACGCTGCGGTTCATGTTCGGCCTCCTGTGGCTTAATGAATCTGTGAAACAGAGTGGAGGCATCATGGCGAACGCTTTTGACTCAATACGACAATAAATCAACAAAAAAAGACATTATTTTCGGCGTCATGCAGTCACCCGCGAGGTGAACGGCCAACCGACTCCATCGCGCTTTACAAACGGGAGGCGGGTAAACGGGGAACAAGCGTACCCGAAACCAGCGTGATCGGTTGATTGTCGGCTGCTTGATAAAGAAGGGATTGGTGCTGACGGACTGCTTCGCGCAAGTTGGCTGGGCGGCTGGAACGGTCAGTGGCGGACGACCAAGCCCGGCCAGATGTCGGTATGCGCCTGCTGCGATGTGAAATGAACCCTGACCGGAAGCGCCCAGGCTGACTCTCCATAAAACCGCCGGCGGGGTTCGGCCCCGCCGGCGGTGGAAGATTTCGACTCAAACATTACTCCACGCCGTTCCTGTGCTTAAACTCACGCCGCCGTGCGTGCAGGATCGGCTCCGTATAGCCCGCTGGCTGTTCGTGCCCCTTCAGGATAAGGTCCTTCGCAGCCTGGAACGCCACGGAGTCCCCAAAGTTGGGCGCCATGTTGCGGTAAGCGGCATCACCCGCATTCTGCTGATCCACCTTCTCCGCCATGCGCTGCAGCGACTCGACAACCTGCGCCTCACTCACCACACCGTGCTTGAGCCAGTTCGCCAGCAGCTGGGACGAGATGCGCAACGTGGCCCGGTCCTCCATCAGGTCCACATCGTGGATATCAGGGATCCTGGAGCACCCAACGCCCTGCTCGACCCAGCGAACGACGTAGCCCAAAATGGACTGACAGTTGTTATCCAGTTCCTCCCTGATCTCCCGCTCGCTCCACTGCGCATCCCCTTCCCCATAGGCAGGGCCCGCAACCGGAATCGTCAGCAGGTCCTTCAGGGTTGCGCGACGACCGCCGGATAACAGCGCTTCCTGCGCCTCGAACACATTCACCTGGTGGTAATGGGTCGCGTGCAGGGTGGCAGCTGTAGGCGATGGCACCCAGGCGGTGGAGGCCCCCTCCTTCGGTTGACCGATCTTGTGCTCCAGCATTTCAGCCATCTGCTCGGTCCGGGTCCACATGCCCTTGCCGATCTGCGCCCTGCCCGGCAGGCCGTGCGCCAGGCCCGCGTCGACGTTGTTGGCCTCGTACGCGCGCTTCCACCGTGCCGTCTGAAGATCGGCCTTGCGTACCATCGGCCCGGCCAGCATGGAGGCATGGATCTCGTCGCCGGTACGATCCAGGAAACCGGTGTTAATGAATGCCACCCTGTCCTTGCTGGCGGCAATGCAGGCATCCAGGTTCACGGACGTGCGGCGCTCCTCGTCCATGACCCCAACCTTGAGAGTGAAACGGGGCAACGCCAGCAGGTCCTCGATGGCCGCGAACAGGTCACAGGTAAATCGCACCTCTTCAGGGCCGTGCTGCTTCGGCTTCACGATGTAGATGGAGCCGGTGCGGGAATTGCGGTGCGGGTTGTCCTGGTCCAGCCCCGGGATCGCCGCGGCTGCGGTAAGCACACCATCCATGATCCCCTCAAAGATTTCCTCGCCCTCCTGGTCCAGGATCGCCGGGTTCTGCATCAGGTGGCCCACGTTGCGGACGAACATCAGGGAACGGCCATGCAGGCGCAGCGCATCGCCGTCGGTATCGGTGTAGACCCGGTCATCGTTGAGCGCACGGGTGACGGTTTGTCCGTTCTTCGTGATCGCCACCGATAACTCGCCGGTATTCAGCCCCAACCAATTGGCATACCCCAGGGTCTTATCGGCGGCGTCCACCGCCGCCACGGAATCCTCGAAGTCAATGATGGTGGTGATGGCCGACTCCATGAGAATGTCCTTAACGCCGGCCTTATCGGTGCTGCCGACCCGGGATTCAGGATCAATCTGGATTTCCAGGTACAGGCCGTTATTGCGAACCAGGATGCCTTCCGGGTTGGCCTGATCCCCCCTGAAACCGGCATAGACCGCCGGGTTGCGCAGTTTGATGGCCCGACCGTCGATCTCGCCGGTGATCTGGCCGGACTCGACGGCATATCGGGTGACATCCTTGTGGGAGCCGGTCTCCAACGGGATGACGCCATCGAGGAACTCGCGGGCCCACTCAATAACCCTGTCACCACGCACCCGGTTGTAGCTGGTGCCCTTCTCCTGGCCGTTGGCTTCCGGGATGGCGTTGGTGCCGTAAAGCGCGTCGTACAGGGAGCTCCAGCGGGCGTTTGCCGCATTCAGTGCAAAGCGGGCATTGAGGGCCGAAATCACCAGCTGCGGCCCCGGCGTTTCGGAGATTTCCCGGTCAATGTTCTTTGTGGCGATCTCGAACTCGCCGGGATCCTCAGCCAGATAGGCAATCTCCCACAGGAATTTGTCGTACGCCTCCGGGTCCTGCGCCCCCCTGTGATCCCGATACCACTGGTCCAGCTTCGCCTGCAGCGCATCGCGCTCAGCCAGAAGCTCACGATTACGTGGCGTGAACGCCTCGACGATCCCGGCAAAGCCGTCCCAGAACGCCTGTTGCTGCGCTTGCGACGACCTGCCAATACGGGGAAGCAGTTCGTCGGTGACAAACCGGTAGAGACGGGAATCAACTTTTAAACCACCAATGGTGACGCGCTCCGTGTTTTGGGTGGGCATACAAGCTCCTTTCGGTATTGGTCGTATTGCGAGCCCCTCGATCAGACCCCTGCTGACTCTAACCCCCTAAGGGGGTTATTTCAAGACAGAACCCCCCTCCTGCACAGAGCCCACCTCGACATCCATGGCGCCGCTCGATACGCTGAAGCGCACTTTCACAACCGGTTAGGGCTCAATGGCCGACCCCCAGCTTCTTGATTTTGTGTTCCATGGCGGACGTCCCTGCCTGGATCTGTTCAATACCGTAAGGCGCCGCAAGGATCCATACTCCCAGACCCAGGACCTTCTGGCCGAGACGGATGGGTTCAGGGAATGGCTGCTCAAGGCGCAGCGCCAGGCGGGATGGGCGACGCTTTATCCGCCGCTCAGTACCAGCGCTGCCCAGAATCCAGTGCCGGCGGGCATCCAGAACCAGGCGATCGAACTACGGAACTTGATTGGCCGGTTTCTTACCAGGGCTTGTTCCGCGGACGACATCGAAACGGTCAACCAGCTTGCTCAAGCAAGGCCTTGCTGGCAGTTATCGACCGATGGCGGGGCGTTATCCGCGCAGGACAATCTTGAACTGGAGGGCGCGTTGGGGGTGATCGCGGAAGACTGTGCCCATCTTTTTGCCTCTGACCTGTCCAGAAACATCAAGGAGTGCGCGGAAGAACGCTGCGGGATTGTATTTCTGGACAAGTCAAACGGGGCCCAGAGGCACTGGTGCTCCATGAAGGAATGCGGCAACCGCTCCAAGGCGTCGAGGCACTACCACCGGCACTAGTGCATGGGACCTGTGATGCGGTCCGTACGGAGTCGTTGCCGGTGATCAAACAACCGGTAACTGCCCGCCGTTACAGCCAGCATGGTCCCGAAGCCGGTACCGGCGGCGATGGTGAACATCAGCAGGATCTGGTACTTCACCGCCAGCGCGGGCGGACTGCCGGCGAGGATCTGGCCGGTCATCATACCGGGAAGGCTGACCAGGCCGGCGGCGGCCATCATGTTGATGGTGGGGATCATGCCGGAGCGCATGGCCTCCCGGCGGATGTCGCTGATGGCATCCTGCCACCGCTGACCGAGCATGAGGCGCCCTTCAATGTCCTCGAGTTGGCGCCAGACGGTGTCGGTCAGTCGGTCAAGGCTGAGTGAGATGCCGTTCATGGTGTTGCCCAGCATCATGCCCAGCAGCGGAATGGCGTACTGCGGCTGGTACCAGGGCTCCGGCCGGATGATGACGAGCAGGGTCATCACCGCAATGGTGAACGCGGAGACGAACATGGCGGAGGTGCCAATGCCAAACGCCCAGCCGCCCCTGAGGCGACGGCGCTGGCGCATCATTACTTCACGGCCGGCCAGTACGACCATGACCACGCCCATCAGCGCCACCCAGCCAAGCGCGCCCACGCTGAACAGGGCTTCCAGGATGAGACCAATCAGCGACAGCTGAACGGTGGTGCGCACGGCGGCGATCACGAGGGAACGCCCGAAGCCAAGGCGGATCCACCAGGAGCAGCCAGCAAGGATCAGCACCAGGACGGACGCAAGCGCAAGCTGCCAGTATTGAAGCTCAATCAGTTCCATGGGGGACCTCTTCCAGATGACGGCCGTTGATGCTGTAGTGGGCATCGCCCACGCGCGCGATCTGGCTCCGGTCATGCGCCACCCAGAGGGTGGGCAGTTGCTGTTCATGGATGCGCTGGACCAGCCACTGCTCCACCCGCTCACGGGTCGCGGCATCCAGGTTCGCCGTGGGTTCATCCAGCAGCAACGCGTCTGGATCCAGTGACAGGGCCCGGTACAGGGCAAGGCGCTGTTTCTCACCGGAGGAGAGCCGGCTGACCGGCCACTGGTGAACCTCGGGCTCAAACCCCAGGGCCGCCAGGTCGGCTTCACGGAGCGGGCCGCAGTGCTCACCCACGGTGTCATGCCACCAACGGCTCTCGGCCGGCACCAGCATCACGCGCCGGCGCCATTCATCCGCCCGCATACTGTGAGCAGGCGCATCCCCCAGGCGCACTTCGCCCTCATGGGGATCCAGATCGGCAATCGCCCGCAGAAGACGGGATTTACCGGAACCCGAGGCGCCGGATAGACAGACGATGCGGCCAGGGGGAACCGTTAGGGTAAGCGCGTCCAACTCGCTCGTCCCCAGGGCATCAATGGTAAGGCTCAGGTTCATAGGGATCCGTTTCGTGAAATGAAGGTCATCATGCTGGGCGGCACACGGTAACGGCGGCCCCGGCAGGGGCCGGTGCCGTCCACGGTGCAGGTGCGGCGGTTCACCCTCCGGATGCGGCCCTGAAGCCCCGGGCCAAAGCGGACCCGGTCACCCGGGCGGAAGCGTTCCAGGGCGGCGGCTTCCGCAACCGGGCTGACCGGCGCACTCGATAACGCCAGGTTGCGCGCGGTGGCGGCCCCTGCCAGCCCCGCGCGCAACTCCCCCGCGCTGCCGGATTCGTACAGCCGGTCCAGCCATTCATAGAACGCCGCATTATGGACTTCACCATAACGTCGGCCGCCCGCGCGGGTCTGGAGCAGGTGCGCGAATTCATGGCAACAGCCATGGGCGAGGAGGTTGAGTTCCGACACCTCGCCATTGAAGTAGCCACGGTTGCGGATCTCCCGGGTGGAGAGCCAGCCGCCGCACTGGGAGGGATCCGCCTTGTCCGCCACCATAAGCGCCCCGATGGTGATGCAGTGCTCATCACGGCGGGGATCGTACCGGTGCCAGGTGGCCCGGCCACGTCCAACCCGCGTGCGCAACCGGCTTTCCGGCGCCCAGACACGGTGCAGGCTGTAACAGGCATCGGTCATGAGGCCGGCGATGGCACGGCTCCGCTCCACTGGGACTCCTCCCGATCAAAGCGGCCATTATAGAGGCCTGTCCCCTCCGTGACGATCCCGTCCACACACCACCCAGGCACTCCAGACCTGCCCGCCCCGATAATTTGTTTTGCGACATAACCAGAAAGTGACTAATTTTTCATCTAGCCTTAATCCATAGGTGCCACTGGCAAGAGGGTTTCGATGTGTTCGCAACAGGTGTTTTCAGTCCTCCCCCCCTCCGCCGCGCATGGCTGATCGGGGGGCTTTTCCTGCTACTGCTGTCACCAACGCTGGCCGCGGACATCGGTGTGGCGCCCAGCGTTGAGTCGGTGCCCAAGGCACTGCACCCCATCCTGGAGCCGCTACGGGAGGGGAATCGGGAACAAGCGTTGAGTGCAGCCCGGAAGCTGACCGAAGAATGGTCCGGCGACCCTGACTTCCAGTACCTGTACGGCCTGGCCGCCCTTGAGGCGGAAGCCTACTCCGAGGCCGTACTGGCGCTGGAAGCGGCACTGATCGCCCGCCCCGATGACCATCGAGCCCGGCTGGAACTCGGCCGCGCCCACTACCAAACGGGCAACTGGCGGGGCGCTGAGCGGGCGTTCAAACGGGTTATGGACACATCGCCGCCGGAGACGGTACGCCGCAATATACAACGCTTCCTGGACCGCATTGCCACCAGGAAGCAACAAACGGAGCCCCGCTTCCGGTTAACAGCCCGCTATGACCTCGGGCACGACACCAACATCAATGCCGCAACGGACGCGGACAGCATCCAGCTGGAACTGTTCGATCAACCACTGGATCTGGCTCTGCGCGATGACAACCGGCAAACGCATGACGCCTTTCAGGCGTTCGGCATTGATGCGCTCTACCGCCAGCCCCTGAGTCAACGCAACGGCTTCAGCGTCCAGGCGGATGTCGACCGGACAACGCACTTCTCACAGGACGACTTCGACCTTACCCACCTGCGCTTCGGCTCCTCCTGGTTCCAGCAACTCGGCGAGAGCAGGCGGATGCAGGTGACGGCCACAACACGCCAGACCCACCTGGGCAGGGACCAGCTGCGGTGGCGGGGCGGGCTCAACCTTGAGCTGCAACAGTTGCTCACCCCTGAGGAACGGGCCGGCATTGCCCTGGCAGTCTCAACCCAACGCTATCCCGACCAGCACCAGAGGGATACAGATGAATTCCGCCTGGCGCTGAGCAGCCGCCATAAAAGCGCCTCCTGGAAGGGCCGGCTGTCTCTGTCGGGCGGCGTGGAGAAGGCCCGGGACAGCAACAACAAGCACTTCGGCCGCCGCTTTGCCGGGGTGCGAATAGGCGCTGGCTGGCCGGTGGCGCAACACCACGAGCTGGGAGCCCAGGGCGCGTACCGGTTCTCCCGCTATGAGCGCCAGCACCCCTTGTTCGGGAAACGGCGCCGGGACCATGAGAGCATTCTCAGCACCCGATGGCACTGGTCACTAACGCGCCGGCTGACGCTGCAGACCCACATCACCCATCAACGGTCCGACTCCAACACCGCCTTCTATGAGTTCGACCGGACCCTGGGCGAGGTTGGGATCCGTTACCGGTTCATTAAGGAGTAGCTCATCATGAAAGCGTCTCCCTTCATCACACGTTATGGACTGTTCCTCTGCCTGGCTGTCCTGCTGATCCCACTGCCCTTGTCCGCTCAGGATGAAGGCAGCGAGCCTGTTGCCAGGGTGGTCGTCGCCACCGGCGAGGTAACCGCGCGTGCCCCGGATGCGGACAAGCGCGCCCTCAAGCGCCGCTCGGCCGTCCACCAGGGCGAAACCGTGGTCACCGGCAGCGACAGCCGGACCCAGTTGCGCTTTGAAGACGGCGCGGTGATTGCGCTCGCCAGTAACAGCCGCCTGGTCATTGAACGCTACCGTTTCCAGGAGCAAGACAAAGCGGATCACGCTGTGGTCCGGCTGCTCACCGGCGGGCTTCGCACGCTCACGGGCGAAGTGGCCGAGACGCAGCCGGACAACTACGAGGTCGAGACACCACTGGCCAGCATCGGCGTTCGCGGCACCGACTATCAGCTGGCGTTGCGCAATGAGACCCTGGCCGTCGCCGTTTGGGCCGGTCGAGCCATTGTCTCCAACGAAGCCGGCACCCTCCCGCTGGGCCGTAATGCCAATTACCGCTATGCCACCGTGACGGCACGGGGCCTGCCTCCGAGCGGGCAGCTTCAGCCGCCCGCCAGCCTGACGCCTGGTGATGGAATGGTTGAAGCGGCGCCTTCAGGCGACGCAACGGAAGACGACGGAACGAATGATAAGGCATCCGGGTTTGAGACCAGCGATACCCTCCAGGATGAGCAGGAACGCGTGCTCGAAGAGAGGACGCACAGCGACGACGAGACCTCCTGGCTTCCCGAGACGTTCACGCAGACCACCCTTGCCGCATCCGCCGCTCTGGGGGAAAACGTTCAGATCCGCAACCACCTGTTTGCCGAGGTAAGCAACCAGCTGACTCCCGAACAGACCCAGTACGTGGTGAAAGCACCTGGAGGGCGATTCCTCAGCCTGGAAGGCGCGGGCCTGGAGCGCTTCCAGCAGGATATTGGCGGTTACGGCATTAACTGGGGCGCCTGGAACGGACAACCGGACCTGTTACTGCACGAGGATGAGCAGGATGAAGCCGGAACCCCCACGGAACCACTGGGCCAACCGCTGTTCCTTGCCTCAGCGCCAACCCTGTCGCTTTCGCAAATCCAGTCGCGGCGGTCCACCGGTACCCGTATCGAGTTCACCGGGGTCAGCGCCGCCATCGGGGATATGCGGGATGAGAATGCCGGGTTCCCCGTTACCGATCTCAGTGATGCCAGCATCAGCTTTGGGAACAGCCATATGACCCTCAATCCGGACACCGGCAACCTCACAGGCCTGCTGGAGGTTCTGAAGGGTGGCGGCGACTGGCGCTGGAGCGCGGATCTTCAGGGCCAGCTGGGTGAGACCGCCTCGCTTGAGGTGCAGAATCCTGAATACAACAATACGCCGGCATCCACGGGCGAAGCACGGGGGCTGGTGGTCATTGATGAGTCCGAAAACGCCCTGGGTTTTCTGAACAACTTCCACTTCCAGACCCAGGATGACAGCGCTTCAGCCACCGGCATCCTCCTGCTTGAGGAACGCTGAGGGCCTATTTGCTGGTATGGCGGAAGCGCCCGTCCCAGCCTGGGCCGGGATCTTCCGCCCGCAGCCACTGCACCCGCTCGATGTAGAGCGTATAGAGGGCACACTCTGGATCCTCTGCGGCCAGTTGCTGCCATAGACGCTCCGCCTCATCCCAGTCCCGCTGCAGGTAGGCCGCCAGCGCCTGATTATGGCGCGCCAACCGGGCCAGCTCATCGTCGGTCACCCGCCCCTCACGGCCCAGGGGTTCAAAGACCTCGACGGCCTCGTCCTTGCCCTTGACCTGGATCCGATCCACCGGCCGGAAGACAAACCCTTCCACCGAATCCCGGGTCTCCTCTCCAACCAGCAGGCGGGCGCCGTAATACTTGGTGATGCTCTCCAGACGGGCGCCAAGATTCACCGCATCGCCCAGGACGGTGTAGGCACGGCGGTAGCCCGACCCCATATCCCCAACGTTCATGGGCCCGGTGTTGAGGCCAATACCAACGCTGATCTCCGGCAGCCCCTGCTCCCGGAAGGCGGGCTTGAGGCGCGCCACCTCATCGAGCATTGCCAGGGCTGCATCCAGGGCGTGCTCCCGATGCCGGGGGTCCTCAAGGGGCGCGCCCCAGAACGCCACCACCATATCCCCAACGTACTTGTCGATTGTGCCCTCATGCTCAAAAATCACACGGGTGACCGGGGTAAAGAAACGGTTGAGCAGCGCCTTGAGCTCGGTGGCGTCCAGCCGCTCGGAAATACTGGTGAAGCCCCGGATATCCGAGAACAGCACCGTCATCTCCCGGGTTTCGCCGGCAAACCCATAGGCCCCGGGGTGGCGCAGCATCTCATCAATGTGCTCGGGTGGCACGTACTGCCCGAACATGGATTTGAGCTCACGCCGCGTACGGTTTTCCCGGAGTAGACTGAACATCAGATTGACGGTCAGCAAGGCGGCCACCAGCAGCACGGGTAACGCAACGGCCACATGGAGCTGGAACTGAACCCAGAGGCCAACATAGCCGGCCAGGAGACCGGCCAACACCAGCAGCGCGGTGAACAACAGAGACAGAGGCGCAAGCAACGGCAGTACAAGCGCCAACCCCACCCCGACCACGAGCAATGTCACCAGCTGCAAGCCCTGCTCCCAATCCGGGGAATGGGGCAGCTGCTGGGCCAGGATGCCCTCAAGCAGGCTGGCATGGACCTCCACACCGGGAAATCCCGTCCCCACGGGCGTCGCCGCCAGATCCGCGAGTCCCTGCGCCGATGACCCGACCAGTACCAGCGCATCCTGCAACCGGGCCCGCTCCGCCTTGGAAAGCGAGTCCGTGAGCACATCCGTTGCCGACACATAGGGGTAATGGAAGCGCCCGCCCTGGTACGGCACCAGCGCCCGGCCCTGGGCGTCGGTGTCGAGACTCAAGTGCCCCATCTCAACAGCCGTAATAGAGCGATGATCCCCCCGTTGCTGGGTCGCCAGCTCAATGCCATCCGCAAAGAACAGAACCCTCGCCATCTCAAGGGCCAGGGAAGGGTAAAGCCTGTCGCCATGGCGCAGAATCAGGGGGGCACGCCGGATGATCCCATCGCTATCCGGCATGGTGGTCATGAAACCACCGCCCCTCGCTGCGGACTGCAACGGCGCCAGATTGCCTGTGTAGCCGCCCATCCGGGGCACCACCAGCGCACTCGCCCTGACCGGGTCAAGCGCCAGCACCGGCTCCGGAAGAACGCCTTCGCTGCGGCCGCTTTCATGGTGCATCAGAAAACCCAGAACGGTCTCGGTCTGTTCCAGGTGCCTGGCCAGGATCCGGTCCCCGTCCACCTCGGCCTCAATGGCTTCCAGCCTCTCGCGGACAGCTGTCTCACCGGGCGGCAACCGCTGCGACACCAGCCGGGCCGGATTGCGCTCGGCCTCAGAAAAGACGACGTCGAACCCAACCACCAGCGCCCCCGCCTCGCCGAGGGTGCTCACCAGCTCACCGATGCGTTCCCGGCGCCAGGGCCAGCGCCCCTGCGCCGCCAGGCTCCGTTCATCAATGTCCACAATGACAATCGGGTGTTCGACCTCAAGCCGTGGCGTTGCCCATTGATACCGCAGGTCATAGGCCAGGAAATCAAGGCGCTCAATCAGCCTGTCGGTAAACCCCGTACCGACCACTTCCAGCCAGAGCGCGGCGAGCGTCAGCACCAGCCCCGTGGCGGCGGCAAGGCGTCGGTCTTTGAAGACATGGATTTTCATTCTGACATCATTGGATACAGGCAAGATCGCATCTGAGTGATTACACTTTAGTCAGGTATAGCGCCTGTCACCAATCCGGACCGCCTCCAGAGGTTGCCATGACCGACGATGCTGACACCGAACATTACCCCTGCGGGACAACCCTCTTTGAACACGGTGACGACGCCTCTCACGCCTACATGATCCTGAGCGGACGCATCGAAATCTCGGTGCAGCAAGGCGGTCACCACGTCGTGATTTCCAACCTGGGCCCTCACGAAGTGTTCGGGGAACTGGCGCTGATCAGCCACCAGCCCCGGACGGCAACGGCCCGGGCCCTGGACGATACGGACGTCATGGTGATCACGCGCGAGCACCTGCAGCGTGTCATCGATAACGCGGACCCGCTGCTCACCAACCTGCTCCAGGGCAACCTGGGCCGTTTTGCCTGGACACAGCGCTTCATGCTGCAGCACACCAACGACTTTGCCGGCGCCGATTCGCTGCAGAAAAAGGCGGAGAGTGAGCTGAGCCTCCAGAACGCCCTGGCCACTGCCATCCAACAGCAGCAGTTCGAACTCTTCTATCAGCCCGTCATCGGCCTGGAAAGTGGCACCATCGTCGGCTTTGAGGCCCTGATCCGCTGGCGCCATCCGGACCATGGCCTGGTCTCACCCGGGGAGTTCATTCCCGTTGCCGAAAAGACCGGTCAGATCGTTGAGATGGGGTACTGGGCCCTGGAACAGGCGCTGCACGACCTCAAGAACTTTGAACGTGCCAATGGGACCGGCCAGACGCCGCTGTTCATGAGCGTCAACGTCTCGGGCCGGCAATTGCTGGAGCTGGAGGAAATTGAGCGGCTTGGCCAGGTTCTGAAAGCCTCCGGCGTTGATCCGCAGCAGGTGAAGCTCGAAATCACGGAGAGCCTCCTGGTGGATAACCCCATGCATGCAGCCGTGGCCCTGAACAAGCTCCGGGAGAAAGGCGTCCGCCTCGCCATTGATGATTTCGGGACGGGGTACTCCAGCCTGAGTTACCTGCACCTGTTTCCCCTGGACACCCTCAAGATCGACCGCTCCTTCGTCTCGAACATGCTCGACGACGAACGCCGATTCCGCATTGTCCGCGCCATATCCAGACTGGCGCGGGACCTCGAGCTGGACATCATTGCCGAGGGCATCGAGCACCCCGAGGAAATGGACAAACTGCGCGAACTGGAATGCGATTGTGCCCAGGGCTTTCTGATGGCGCGACCGATGCCGGCGGACGACATTCAAGCCGTTTTGGCCCGTCATCCCCGTTTTCCCTGATCGCAGAAACAGGCAACGGCGTATAGCAATAAAAACAGACACGCAATGGCGCGGAGGCCGTTATGACAGAGACCCCACAGAAACGGAAAATTCCGGTCGGGATCAGTTCCTGCCTGCTGGGCGAGGAGGTGCGCTATGACGGGGGTCACAAGAACGCCCGCTACTGCTCCCGCATTCTCTCCCATTACTTCGATTTCCGATCCCTGTGCCCGGAGCTGGAAGCCGGCATGGGCGTTCCCCGGCCGGCAATCCACCTGCGTGAACACAGCAACGGCCTTCGCCTGATCACCACCAACGGTGATACGGACCATACCCAGCCCATGGACCAGTGGATCCAGGATGTATTGCCCTCGCTCGCGGACCTGCGCGGCTACATCCTCAAGGCCAAATCGCCCAGCTGCGGCATGGAGCGGATCCGGGTCCACAACGAGGATGGAGAGGTCATCCGGCGGGATGGCCGGGGTCTCTTCGCCCAGGCCCTGCTGGAAGCCTACCCGTTGCTGCCCGTGGAAGAAGAAGGCCGCCTGAACGACAGTCACCTGCGTGAGAACTTCCTGGAACGCGTCTTCGTTTACGACGACTGGTGCCGCACCAGGGAAGCTGGCCTGACACCGTCGGCCCTGCTGGACTTCCACACCCGCCACAAGTTCCAGCTTCTGGCCCACTGCCAGAAAACCTACCGGGAACTGGGCCCCATGCTCTCAAACCTCAAGGCCGAACCACTGGACGACCTGGCCGAACGCTACATCACCGCCTTCATGCAGGCGATGAAGCGCCAGATCACCCGGGGCGACCACGCCAACGCCATGCAGCACCTGATGGGCTTTCTGCGGGACACCATGAGCGATGCGGACCGGCAGACGCTGAACGAGCAGATTGATCGTTACCAGCAAGGCGAGGTCCCGCTGATCGTGCCCATGACGCTGCTGCGCATGCTCCAGAGGCGCGAGCCCGTGGCCTACCTGCAGCGCCAGGACTACCTCACGCCCTACCCGGATGAACTGGGCCTGCGGAACCACGTCTGAGAATGGGCGCGCGCCCATTCCGGACCGGCCTCGCAACCTCCCAGCGCCAACCACCGCTTGGCATGCCCGGCGTTATTGAGTGAGCAAAAACGAGAACGCAACCGATTCCAGGGCTCACGGAGACCGCTGCGAGTAAGGTATTGTTCTCGCAGCATCGTTTCCATCAGGTCTGGGAACCTGGGGGTTGGAGTGATTGAGAAGGCGCGTATATTGGATATAGGTGCCTTCACACTAATCTCTGTTAGGGCGTTCCACGTCCCAGCCAATAGCCCGGCTTGCGAGAGTGGTGGGCAATGGCGATTACGACGGTTTCTTCCGGCAACTCAATCGCGACAACATCGTACGGGAAGCGCTCCAGAATGAGGCGCTTTGCATCGGTATCGCCAGCTTCTTCGGGGAGAGGTGATAAGGGGACGACGTGTTCTTCAATAACGTCTATGGCAGTATCAACGGCCGCGAAAAACTCGGCTCCGAGTTCAGCCTGCTCATGTTCGTACCATGCTGCTGCCTCTATTGCTTCCTGCGAGGCTTCTTCCAGTATCCTTACCGTTCGCACTTTTACTGCCCTAACCTCGCTCGCATCTTTGATCGAAATTCTTCACGGCTGAGTAGCGTGGCCTTTCCGCTTTTGACCTTGGATACACGGCGACTAATTTCATCGTTCCAGGCCTGCTCAACAGATTCGTCACGGGGGCCGTCAAGGCTCATTATGAGCTCGCGGGCCAGTGCAGCACGTTCCGACTCGGAGAGAGTCGAAATCTGTGAGCGCAGGTGATCTAATGTTTCAGTAGTCATGGTGCCTCCGCGAGTGGCGATACGGTTATGCTATCCCGGCTCAAAAGCCCTAACAAGTCAATTAAGTTCGTCCCCGGCCTTGCGGCCGTCCACCGGACGCCCCTGTCGGGGCGCCGCTTATCTCTGCGTTAGCTGGGATTGCCCCACCTGAATAGTGACACTATAGTATCACTGTTAATCTGATTCAGGGTGAGCCCATGAAAGTTGAGCTGGTTACGAACCTCAAGCGCCAAGCGACAAAGATTCTGGCGGATCTGCACTTGTCTAAAGAGCCGATACTGATCACGGAGCATGGTCAGCCATCTGCATACCTTGTTGATGTGCAGGATTACGAGTTCATGCAACGCCGACTTGAGCTGCTTGAGGGGCTCTCACGGGGAGAGCGTGCTGTACTTGAGGGAAGAACGTACAGCCAAAGTGAGGCCAGGGAAAAAATGAGTAAATGGCTGAAGTAATCTGGACTGAGGCTGCCCTTCAGGAATTGGACGCAACCGCTGAGTACATTGCTCTGGATAATCCTGTGGCCGCAAGTCATCTGGTCCAGGAAGTTTTCGATAAGACCGAGCGTTTAGAAGATTTCCCCCAATCCGGACGGATTCCACCAGAGCTCCCTGATTCGGTATACAGGGAGGCAGTGGTTCCACCGTGTCGCATTTTTTATCGTGAGGATGAGAGTCGGGTTCTCGTCCTCTATGTCATGAGAGAGGAGCGGCAGCTTCGTGCGTACATGCTTGATAGTAGCTAATCGGATAGCCAGGCGTATCTAACCCCAGCCCCACCACACCCTGCATGCGGCTCCGCACAGGGCGTTTCACCGGCAATGGCGAAGCTTGATCCAGCCATTGCGCCCCCCTAAAGAAGAGAGGAAAACGTGCAGCCATATCTTGCATCAACGCAATACATTGACAAAGCTGGCGTCGCAGCCGGATTCCACCCGCCGGTTGAGCGTTTGGCGTACCCGGTGACCTCCGATGGCGAGGCGGATCTACCCGCGATATGGGCGGAACCAGTCACCGCCGTGCTCGAGGTGCTTTTGAGCCACAGGACCTACCAGGAAGTGGCGGATCACCTTCCGGATGTCCAGCTCATTGAAACCCAGGGGGCAATGCATCCGGCGTGACACCTCCCCACCCTTCCCAGGCGGGGAGACATCCGGCCCCGGGAATCACGCTTCCCAGATCACCTTGCGGCCCTGGTCGTACCACTTCGGCAGGCGTTCGGCGTAGTGATCCTCGATCACGTTGCGCTTGATCTTCATGGTGGGCGTCAGCATGCCGTTTTCCATGGTCCAGGGCTCCTTCACGATCACCGCGAAAGCCAGCTTTTCGTGATCCTCCACGTCGCTGTTGACCCGGTCAAGCTCGGCCTCCAGCTCTTTCTCGATAGTCGCGCGGTCCGCCCCTTTCTCCAGCTCGGCCTGGGCCTCCTCGGAGAGGGTGACCAGCGCACAGGGCTGGGGCTGGTTGGCACCGGCCACGCAGACCACTTCCACCTTGGGATGGGTGAATCGGCCCTCGATGGGCACCGGCACCACGTACTTGCCCTTGGCGGTTTTGAACAGGTCCTTCACGCGGCCCGTAATGCGCGTGTAACCGTTTTCGTCCACCTCCGCCATGTCCCCGGTCCTGAGAAAGCCGTCTTCGGTGATCTCCTCCCTGGTTTTCTCGGGGTTCTTGTAGAACCCGAGCATCTGGCCGGGGCTCTTCACCTGGAGCTCCCCTTCCTCGGTCACACGGTGTTCCACCCCCGGATTCGGCAACCCGACGGTACCAACCTTGGCCGCCCCCGGGCGGTTGGCATGGGAGTAGCCAAAGTTCTCGGACATGCCGTAGACCTCGAGCAGCTCCAGACCAATGTTGCGGTACCAGTGGATGATTTCCGGAGCCAGTGGCGCGGCGCCGGTGAGCGCGGCCCGCACGTGATCGAGCCCTAGCTGCTTGAGGACCTTGCGCTTAACCAGGCGGTTGACCAGCGGCAGCCGGAACAGGATTTTCTGCTTGGACGGCGGCAGCTTGTCGCAGATGGTGAGGTAGAACTTCATCCACAGCCGCGGCACGGAGAAGAACAGCGTTGGGCGTGCCCGCTGCAAATCTTCCTGAAAGGTATCCAGCGAGTTGGCGAAATACAGCGGAAAACCAAAGTACAGCGAGGAGGTCTGGACGGCCGCCCTTTCTGCCACGTGCGCCAGGGGCAGATAGGACAGCATGCGGTCATTCTGGTCCACGGGGAAGATCTGTTTGAGCCCTTCCGCCACCGAGATCATGGTCCCGAAGGAATGCATGACGCCCTTGGGCCTGCCCGTGCTGCCGGAGGTATAGACCAGGGTGGCCAGCTCATCCGGTGACGGCAGGTGCGGCTCGGCCAGCGGCTCGGTGCGCGCCACAATGTCCTTCCACTGTTCCGTGTCCCTGCGGGGCGCCATCGGCAGCGAAATAATCGGCAGATCCGCGGGCAGATGGTCCTTGATGTCGTTCCATCCGTCGGCGGTCCCGTCGAGCTTGCCGAGCATCATCAGCTGGGCCTCACTGTGCTCCAGCACATAGGCGGCCGTATCGCCATTGAGGGTGGGATACAAGGGGACCGACACATGCCCGGCGGCCCAGATGGCCAGATCCGCCATGATCCAGTGATCGGTGTTCTTGCCCAGGATGGCAATGCAGCTTTTTTCCGGAAGTTCCAGCGATTTCAGGTGGGCAGCCATGCGCAGCACCTGATCGGCAACCTGTTTCCAGGTGGTCTGTACCACGGAGCCGTCCGGATACGGCTGGTGGGTATAGATCATCTCCGGGGAGCGCTGAGCCCAATAGAAGAGGCTGTGCAGCGTGGTGGGCCTGTCATCAACTTTGATCATCCGAGAGCTCCTGATTGTTATGGTTTATGGTTCAGAGATAGGCACCGGGATACTGCAAACTGTCCCTGTTTCCGAAGAGGCTTTTATTCGCACATTCTCTCCAGAATTGCCCCTTACGGGTGGAAGCCAGTCACAAACAGGATAACCATCGCCGCATCAGCGGCACCGCGAAGACGCCTTTAATGCGTTCGATTTTTAGGAGCATGGGCAAGCACCTACGACATGCGTCGCCGAAGTGCCCTGAGAAGCCTGTAATGCGGGACTACAAATGATGCTTGCAGGGAAGGAAAAACGGCCTCAGGACAGCTCTGGGCTGCCCCGAGGCCACTGGGCCCGGCACTGATGGCCGGGGCCCAGGAGGGAGTGGCCCGTCAGGCCATCAGGTTGCGGAATCGACCAGGCTGTAGTCCAGCTTGTTCTCTTCCGGCGAGCTCTTGATCTGACGTACCGTACTCCAGTGCCGGCTGATGATGTACAGCAGGCAGGTGAAGTACATACCGATCACCAGCGCGCCAACCCACTGGATCTTCAGGAACTCCAGCTGGAACAGCAGGGTCAGGGCACTCATGGCGACCAGGTTGCCCACGAAGTACCGGCCTTTGCCGAAACGCTTCACCGTCAGGTTCAGGTTGTCGGTGTAGAGCCGGATCAGTGAGTCCAGGGAGTTGATGACCATGGTAATGCCCACTGTGACCATCAGGATGTTGAACAGGCCTGCGGTGGCGATGTCCTGCACATGATAGTAGTACAGCACGGTGAACCAGATGCCGATCGCGATCGACGGCAGGAACAGCATCGCCAGCAGCAGCTGCCATGTCCGCAGACCACCCACGAAGCGCGAGGTGAACTGACCGATCATGATGGACCAGGCAAACCACCAGAACAGGTAGAACGCGTGGTAATCACTGAGCGGGAGCATGAACTCGTGGATATTGCCGAAGTAGCCGCCCAGAAGGCTCAGCGTACTGGCAAAGTCGCCGAAGGTGCCATTGTCGGTCATG
The DNA here is from genome assembly GCA_048013405.1 of Halomonadaceae bacterium KBTZ08. GTDB lineage: Bacteria > Pseudomonadota > Gammaproteobacteria > Pseudomonadales > Oleiphilaceae > Halospina. The sequence goes on along the minus strand of CP182108.1, from coordinate 2,464,822 downwards.
AAGGCGTAGTACCAGAACAGTACAATCAGCCCGATGAACATCCAGCTGGTGCTCACACTCAACACCCGCACGTACTTGAGGCTGGTGCTGGAATACGCCGATACAGCGATGGAGAGGAACACAATGCTGTAGAACAGCGCTTGCGCGCCCTGGCCATCGCCCACTTCTGGCAGATACCACGGGAGGTTCTTGAGCAGGAGATAGGCGGTAAAGGCACAGGTACCAATGATCACGACATTGTTAACAACCTTCACCACGGGAATCTCGAAGAACTTCACGCGCGGTTCAATCACGCAGAAATAGAAGCAGGTGAGGAAGTAGAATCCCCAGATCAGAAATGCCCAGAACCCGAACTCAATAGCGAGCGGGTTGGTCACGCTGTAGTCCTGTGAATAGCCACCGAACTCGGTCAGCGGGAACATGATCAGTCCCACGTCCAGGCCGGAGGTGAACAGGATGGCCATGAAGGTGAATGTGCGGACCGGTGTGACACCCACTACCTTGAGGTTCCCCCATCGCAGCAGGATCACCGCGATCATGGTAAAGGTGAATATCAGTCCAATACTTAACCAGGTTAACATAAACCAACTCCTATGCTGGTTGCGGCGTCTCGTTTTTATGGCGATCGTTCCCCTCCCGGGCAGCCTGGAGCCGTTTACAGGCCGCCCTGGTCAGCGCTGGTTACACCGGGGAGGAGAAAGGGGTTAGCGGGCCGCCCGTACGGGCTCTCCGGCCCGTTGACGGACCCGCCAGTGCTCATCCATTCCCACAGGGGCATTGAGCGGCGCCTCGGGTTGGCGCCCGCGGATAAGATCCGCCGCCCGCTCGGCCACCATCATGGTGGGCCCGTTCAGGTTGCCGTTGGGAATGGTCGGGAAGATGGAAGAATCCACCACACGCAGGCCGCTGATACCGTGGACGCGGGTATCCGGATCCACCACCGCCTGTTCATCCGTGCCCATGGGGCAGGTGCAGGACGGATGGTAGGCGCTCTCCACGGCCTGGCGTACAAAGGCATCAATGGCCTCATCCGAGGTGACATCAGCGCCCGGCTGGATTTCCTCGCCGCGATAGTCGTCCATCGCCGGCTGATTGATGATCTCGCGCGTCAGGCGAACGCAGTCGCGGAAGCCCTGACGGTCGTCCTCGTGCTGGAGGTAGTTGAACAGGATCTCCGGCGCCGCCTTCGGATCCGCGGAGCGAACATACACATGCCCCCGGCTCTTGGGCTTGTTGTGGCCCACGTGCACCTGGAAGCCATGCCCATCAAAGGCCTCTTTGCCGTCATACCGCATCGCGGCCGGCAGGAAGTGGTACTGCAGGTCCGGCCACTCCACGCCCGCCTGGGAGCGGATAAAGGCGCAGGACTCAAAGTGGTTGGTCGCCCCCAGACCATCCTTGCGCAGGATCCAGCGCGCCCCGATCAGTGCCTTGCTCAGCGGGTTCAGCTTGCTGTTGAGCGAGGTCGGCTGCTTGCAGCGGAACTGGAAATAGAACTCCAGGTGGTCCTGCAGGTTGGACCCCACGCCCGGCAGCTCGTGATTGACCTCAATGCCCGCCTTCTGGAGCACTTCCCGGTTGCCGATGCCGGACAGCTGCAGGATGTGCGGCGAGCCGATGGAGCCGGCCGACAGGATCACTTCGCTGTTGGCCTTCACATCCTGCACCTTGCCACCCCGTTCATAGCGCACGCCGACCGCCTGCTTGCCGTTCAGCAGTACCTTGTGCACCTGGGCACCGGTCTGAACCGTCAGATTGGGGCGATTCATCACCGGCCGCAGATAGGCATGGGCGGTGGACTGGCGCACGCCGTTCTTAACGGTCATGTGCATGGGGCCAAAGCCTTCCTGCTGGTGCCCGTTGTAATCCTGGGTCACCAGATACCCCGCCTCTTCGCCGGCGTCGATGAACGCCTGGTACAGGGGGTTTTTCATGTTGTTGCCGTTGCTGGTGCCCACGGGCCCGGATTCGCCACGGTACATGTCTCCGCCAAAGACCCAGCTTTCAGCCTTTTTGAAGTAAGGCAGGCAGTTCTGGTAGTCCCAGCCCTCGGCACCATGGTCCTGCCACTCATCAAAGTCCTTCGCATGACCGCGCACATAGACCATGCCGTTGATCGACGAGGAACCGCCCAGCACCTTGCCGCGCGGGCAATGCATTTCGCGGTTGTCCAGATAGGGCTCTGGCACGGTATGGAACTGCCAGGCGAATTTCCTGGTATTCATCGGGATCGACAATGCCGTGGGCATCTGGATGAAGATGCTCCGGTCGCTGCCGCCGGTTTCCAGCAGCAGAACCCGATGGTGTGGATCCTCTGTGAGCCGGTTTGCAAGCACACAGCCGGCCGAGCCGGCACCCACGATGATGGTGTCGTACTGGTGTTTACTCATGATCTTCTTCCGGTGTCGTTGCCGGGGAGGGTTGGAACACCCTCCCGCGTTCGAGGTCGTCGGAAACGGCGTCAGAACGGTGCTTCGATATCACCCATTCCGACGTAAACGGATTTGAGCTGGGTATAGTGCTGGATGGTCGCCGCGCCATTCTCGCGTCCGATGCCGGACTGCTTGTAGCCGCCGACCGGCATTTCAGAGGGGGACTCGTTGTAGCTGTTGATCCAGCAGATGCCGGCCTGGATCTGGTGGATCACGCGGTGCGCGCGCTTGATGTCACGGGTGAAGACACCGGCGGCCAGGCCGTACTGGGTGTTGTTGGCCCGGCGGATGACCTCGTCCTCGTCCCGGAAGGTCAGCACGCTCATAACCGGACCGAAGATTTCCTCGCGCACGATGGTCATGTCATCAGTGCAGCCGGTGAAGACCGTGGGTGCCACGAAATACCCCCCTTCCACACCGGCCGGTGCCAGTTCTTCGCCACCACAGGCCAGGGTTGCGCCCTCTTCGATGCCCTTGCGGATGTAGTCCATGACCAGATCCCTGTGGCCACTGGAAATCAGGGCGCCCAGGTTGGTGTCCGGGTCCAGGGTATCCCCGGCAACAATGTTGTTGCGGGTGCGCTCCAGAACCTTCTCGATAAAGGTCGGGTACAGGTCCTCGTGAACGAACACACGGGTACCGTTGGTGCAGATCTCGCCCTGGGTGTAGAAATTGGCGAGCATGGCCGCGGAGACGGCGTTATCAATCTCGGCGTCATCAAAGATGATCAGCGGCGACTTGCCGCCCAGCTCCATGGTGACTTCCTTGAGGGTAGTGGCGGCGCCGGCCATGACCTTCTTGCCGGTACCCACCTCCCCGGTGATGGAGACTTTGTCGATGCCCGGCTCGTGGCTCAGCCAGCTGCCGACTTCACCGGCACCCTGAACAACGTTGAACACGCCCGCCGGCATGCCCGCCTCAATGAGGATCTCAGCCAGCTTGAGCGCCCCCAGCGGGGTCTCCTCGGAGGGCTTGAAGATCATGCTGTTGCCGCATGCCAGAGCCGGCGCGGACTTCCAGCAAGCGATCTGCAGCGGGTAGTTCCAGGCCCCAATGCCGGCGCACACGCCCAGCGGCTCACGCCGTGTGTAGTAGAAGTCACCGCCCAGATCCTGCTGATTGCCTTCCAGTGCCGGCGCCAGACCGGCATAGAACTCAAGGGAGTCGGCACCGGTGTTCACGTCCACCTCGCTGGCTTCCTGCCAGGGCTTGCCCGTGTCGAGCACCTCCACCTTTGCGAGCTCATCATTGCGCTCGCGCATCATCGCCACCGCCCGGTTCAGGATGCGGGCCCGCTCCATGCCACTCATGGCGGACCAGGTGGCGAAGCCCTCGCGGGCGCTTTCAAGAGCGGCCTGGCGCACGCCTTCGTCCGCCACCTCCACTTCGTAGATCACTTCCCCGGTACCTGGATTCACCACCTCAAAGGTTTCCCCGGTGCTGTTGGCCATGGGTTGGCCGGCTACAAAATTCTGATAGCGGGTCAGTGGCATGGTTCGACTCCGTGCTGTTTCAGTGTGTCGTTGATGAAGGCTTTACAGAGGATCTCGCTGTCCTGGAAGCCCTGCTCCTGATTGGGACCAAGGGCACTACGCAGCCAGAAACCGTCGATCATCGCAGCCGCCTGCCGGGATGTTCTCCGTGCTACTTCCAGCGGTAGCAGCTGGCGGAACGAATAACAAAGGTTGCTGTACAGCCGATGGCTGTTGATGTTCTGCAGCCGGGTCAAACCCGGCTCATGAACGGCCCGGGCCCAGAAGCTCAACCAGGTGCGGGTGGTGGCGCTGGAGCGCTGGAAGTCACTGAAGTTGGCTTCCACGATGGCCATCAGCCGCTGCTGGGGTGTGAGCACGTCGGTTTGCGTATGCTCCAGCAGCGCCAGCTTCAGTTCCTCAAGAAGCTGGCGGAGGGTGGCCTCGACCAGGGCCTGCTTGCCCCCGAAATAGTGACTCACCAACCCCGATGACAGCCCCGCGGTGCGGCTGATCGCCCCAATGGTGGCGTTCTGGAGACCCAGCTCCCCCACTACTTCAAGGGTCGCCTCGATCAGCTGACGCCTGCGCTCTTCCTGGACTCCGACTTTTGGCATAAGCGTTTTTAATTAACCGTTCAATTAAAATTAAGGATAGCTTGCGAAAAGACAAGAATCAACAGGTCAACCGCATGACAATACCGGATATCCGCAATATGGCCGGATAATCAGGAGCCTGAGTGCAATGTCAAATCGTTGGTAAGGGGGAGGAGAACGGCAGGAGAACCGTTTTGGGGGCATTGCCCTCGGCCTGCTGGCGCGTCGGGCAATGGCGTTCAGAAGGTTGTGCCCTGTGCATCGGGAGCCTAGTGCGCCCCGAATGCTAGTCGGTCGCGTCCAGGCCCACCATCAACAGTCGCCTCTCGAGGCGGCTATGGAAACTGTCGGGCTCTGAAAGACCCATGCGCTGCAGCAGGCGTGCCCTGTCCGCATCCGGTTCGCGGGCTCTGAGGGCCTGCAGCAACAACCCGAGCCGTCCCTTGATAGTGCCTCCCCTCGCCTTGAGCTTCTTCAGGGCTTTACCCAGCGCCAGCTCATCGTCGGTGAAATCACACCCGAAGGGAAAGGACGGGAACAGGTCGTGGGACTGCTGCCACTCACTGATCCGGGCCTGGATGCGTTCGGGCGTATTGTGCCTGAATTCGGCCGGCACTTCCCAGTCCGGGGGAATCTTGCCGGCCTTTTTGGCCTGACTGACAAGCTCGGGCTGGAAGCGCGAGTCCGCGATCTTGATGAGCTCCTGGAAGACCTCCACGTCCGGCTTCCCCCTCAGGTAGGCAATGCCGTATTCCGTCACCACGAAATCCCGAAGGTGACGCGGGATCGTACAGTGGCCGTAGTTGAATACAATGTTGGAAACTGGCTTACCCCCGGCATTACGCACGGCGCGCAATGTAAGGACCGAATGACCCTCGGCCAGCTCGTGGGCCATGGCAACAAAGTTGTACTGGCCGCCCACGCCACTGAGCACCTGGCCGTCCTCCAGCCCGTCGGAAACCGCCGCGCCGTTGAGCGTCACCATCATGGCCGAGTTGATGAAGCGTGCGTGACGGCGCTGGGCCGCCTTCAGGCTCTGGCCGCCATAGGGGTGATCGTAGAGATGGTTGATGAAGCTGACGCTGGTCATCGATAGGCTGGCCCGCTCCTCGTCGCTGAGTTCCCGCAGCCCCTGGTAGAAATCTTCCGGGCCAATATAGAACCCACCATGCATCACCACGCCGCCACTGAGCCGATCCCCGAGGGCGTGTTGCTCCATGGCCTCCCGGCTGGTCGCCTCGCTGAGATCCGGTGTAATGGCTTCACCATCCACAAGCAGCTGGCCGCCCTTGAACTCACAGTCCGCGCGCAGGATGCCAAAGCGCTGCAGCCAATCCAGATCCCTCGCCCGCAACGGTGACCGGACCAGCCCTTCCGCGACCAGGGTATCGAGCGTCTCAAGCGAGACCTGCTTGCTGACCCGCCCGTCATCAACCAGGCGCTGAAGTGCCTCGTCCTCGAACACCTCTCGGGTCAGAACCCCATCCTTGAGCAGGTGAAGGAAACCATCGACCATCATCTCGCTGCAACCATAAAGGCCGTCGGGTAGCGGATCCGTGCCACCCACTTCGTCCACGATGGGGAAGTGTTCCTGCAGTCCAACCTGTGCCGCAAAACTGGTATAGCGCCCATTGTCGTGATGGCGCAGAAGCGTGCTGTAGACCACCGCATCGCCCAGCGATCCAATCCCCACCTGCAGTGTCCCCGCATCGCGGATCAGCGCGCTGGCGTAGAAACCAATCATGTGGTCCTCGGGGGCCACCGCCATTTTGGGGGCGCTGAAAAGCGGATGGCTGCACCCTTCGCCGTTGAACAGGACGTCGAACTCATCCATGGGCCGGTCCGCATGGTGCCCCATCCAGGGAAGCTGGTCGTTGAGCTCGGCCATAACGGCGACCGGCTGCCCCTGGGCCTCGCGTTCCCGCAGCAGGGGCAGCAGGTCGAGGGTCAGGTCCGGGTTGCAGCTGAGACTCACGCGCGCTTCACCGTTGGGGTGCGGCGCGACCATCTGCCCCACCACATTGATGCCCTGGGCCATGAGGTCCCGCACCGCATGGGTGTAGTTGGTGCAGATGTAATTCTGCTGCTGTGGCTGGTGGCGCAGCCAGCTGCCCGCCTTGAAGAAGAATTCAGAGACCCGGACGTTGTCCGGCAGCGTCCCCTGGCGCAGGTCGAGCACGTAATCAAGATCCGGAACGCCCTGAAAAACACGCTCCACGAAAGGCGCCATGAAGCGACGCTCAAGGGACTGGCTGCCCACAGGTTTTTCCAGCGACAGGGCAGTAAAAATGTGCAGACGGATCTCCGGGTCCTGGCAGGCGCGCTGGTAGAGCGCGTTGACCAGATTAACCGGCTTGCCCAGTCCAAGCGGCAGACCCAGCCGGATCTCCTTGCCCACTTTGTTGATCACGGTGTCGATACACCGCTCCAGGTTCCCAGAATGCTGATGCGTTCTTGTTGTTGTCACTGTCAGCCCTTTTTGTTGTTTCAGACAATGCGGCGTTTCACATAACTCCCTGGCGCGTCCTCGATCACATCCAGCTTGCCGTCGCCGGGAATCCGCTGGGCGACTTCTTCACCCTGGAACTCGCTCACCCACGCCTGCCAGTGGGGCCACCAGGAGCCGGGATGGCGTTCGGCACCCTCGAACCACTCCTCGGGCGTTTCCGCTTCCGTATCGTTCAGGTAGTAGCCGTACTTGTTGGCATGCGGCGGGTTGATGATGCCGGCAACATGGCCTGACTCACCGAGAACAAACTGCTTGCGCCCGCTGGGCAGGCGATAGCTTGCGTAGGTGCTGTGCCAGACCGCGATGTGGTCCTTGACCGTGGAGACAAACATGGAGGGGGTATCAATGCGGGTCAGATCAATGGGCGTACCCGCGATTTCCAGGGCATTGGGCTCCTTGAGGCGGTTATTCATGTACATCTCCCGCAGATAGAACTTGTACATGGCCGCCGGCAGATTGGTCGAATCGGAATTCCAGTAAAGAAGATCAAAGGGCAGCGGGTCCTGGCCCTTGAGGTAGTTGTTCACGAAGAAGGACCAGATCAGATTGTTTTCCTTCAGTGTGGAGAAGCTGAAGGCCACCAAGCGGCCGTCGTAGTAGCCCAGCCGGTCGATGTACGACTCCATCGCCTGGAGGATGCTTTCATTGATGAAAATGCCGATCTCGCCCGGATCCCTGAAATCCAGCAGTGTGGCCAGGAAGGTGGCGGAACGGATGCGGGCATCTTCACCCTTCTTCCTGAGATGAGCCAGGGTGGTCCCCAGAAGGGTCCCGCCAACGCAATAACCGATGGCGTTCATTTCCCGCTCACCAGTGGCCGCCTCCACGGCATCCATGGCTTCCACAACCCCTTGGGTCACGTAGTCACTGAAGGTGGTCTCCGCATAGGAGGCATCCGGGTTGACCCAGGACATCATGAACACGGTATGACCCTGCGCCACAAGCCAGCGCATCATGGAGTCCTCCTCGGTGAGGTCCATGATGTAGTACTTGTTGATGAACGGCGGCACCACCAGCAGGGGCCGTTGATGCACTGTCTCCGTCGTTGGCTGGTACTGGATCAGCTGGAAGAGGTCGTTCTGGTAGACCACCTTGCCAGGTGTAACCGCCACGTTCTCGCCAACCCGGAACGCATTGGTATCGGTCATGGAAACATTCAGCATCTGGCGCGAACGGCGCACATCTTCCAGGAAATTCTCCATGCCACGGATGACGCTGAATCCCCAGGTCTCACGGAAGCGGCGCACCGCTTCCGGATTGGTCAGGAAGAAGTTGGTGGGCGCCATGGCATTGATGAACTGGCGGGTCAGGAAACTGAGCTGGCGATGGTTATGCTCATTCAGTCCTTCGAGGTCATCCACCATTTCCTGAAGATAATGGGCGTTGAGCAGATAGGTCTGGCGCACCGCGTAATAGAGGGGATTGCGTTCCCAGGCCTCGTCCTCAAAGCGGTGATCACTCTTGTGGGGCTCAATCACAGGTTCCGGGTGCTGCCCGAGCACCCTTGCTGCAATGTTCTGCGTCAGTGTTGCATACCCACGGGCCAGCTCCAGGTTATCCGTCAGGGCTTTGGACGGATTAATGGCTGCCTCACGGCAGGTTTCCAGCATGACGGAGCTGACATCCAGCAGAAAAGACGTATCGGTCGTGGGCAGGTTGCGTGGATCCAGGTGCCGGCTGGCCGTATCCATCATCAGTTTACCGAGCGCCGGCACGTGCTCGCCAAACTCGTTCTTGACGCGCTTCAGAAGTTCAATCATGGGTAAGCCTCGGAAACAAGGCACTGGAGACGGCTCCCCAGTGCCTCACACCTCATGGGTTGGGATTACTGGGTGGATTTTTCGGAGGTCTTGGCCTTACCCGCCTGGCTTTTCGAAGCCGTGGAGGCCGTCTTCGAGGCATTGGTATCGGCACTCTGCGAGCTCTGCTGTTCCCCGGATTCGCCCTCATCCTCCTGCTGGAACACCTCGGTGGCTTCCTCCCTGAATTCATCGGCCATGCGCGAGAGCTCATTCATGTTTTCGCTGGCCTTTTCAACCATCTTATTGAACATTTCCGCCTGATCACTGAGGTATTTCTGGAAATCCTCGTAATCACGGATCTGGGTGGCCGCCTTGGCCTGCTGGCCCGCCATATTCATGAAATCCCGGAGGGCGTCCATCTGCATTTCGCCCACCTTGGAGACCGTACTCATGGTCAGCTTGTTGAACTGGGTGAGGGGTTCCGCCGTTTTCTTGAGATTGTCAAACATTGTTGCGCTCCTTCTGATTGAACATCCTTACACGGCTCAAGTAAGGGTCAGTGCATGTGCATGCCGCCATTAACCGAATAGTCCGCGCCCGTTATACAGGCCGACTCATCATCCGCCAGGAACCGCACCACCCGAGCCACTTCCTCGGGCTGGGCCAACCGGCCAATGGGGATCTGGGCCAGGATCTGGTTCCGCACTTCCTCGGGGACCGACATGACCATGTCTGTTGCCGCATAGCCAGGAGACACCGTGTTCACGGTCACCCCCTTGCGCGCCACCTCCTGGGCAAGAGCCTTGGTGAAGCCATGGATCCCGGCCTTGGCGGCGGAATAGTTCACCTGTCCGATCTGGCCTTTCTGCCCGTTAACGGAGGATATATTGACAATACGCCCAAACCCTTGCTCAAGCATAGGGTTGAGAAATGGATGGGTGACATTGAAGACACCGTCGAGATTGGTGTGGATGACGTCCTGCCACTGGGCCACCGTCATCTTCTTCATGGTCGAATCCCGGGTGATGCCGGCATTGTTCACCAGCACATCAAGCCGACCGTAACGCTCGAGAAGCGTATTGGCGCCAGTGCGGCAGCTTTCCGGGTCAGAGACATCCATGCACACCAGGTCCACTTCCAGCCCTTGAGCTGCCATCTGGCGCTGCCACTCCAAAGCGTGCTCCCAGCGCTCCGGGGCGCGGTAGGTGGAGACCACCTGGTAGTCGTCGCGCGCGAATGATTGACAGATCGCGGTGCCGAGCCCGCCGTATCCGCCTGTGACCAGCACTACCCGCGAATCCTGTGAGTCGGGCATTCCCCCTCCTTGCTTTCCGCGAATTCCTTACTGCCTGAATAAAGAGTAATCGAAACCGGAAGGGGCACAAATTGACTTAAGTCACCAGTAAGGCAGCCGGGGAAGGAAAAACTCTCAGGTTGTGATAGAGGCCCGGTCACGGGGCCGGCCAGCGAGTCGCGGCAGTGGCCTGGCTCATGCCACGGCTCCATGGGGCAGCACCGCCTCCGGATAGATGGCAAGCTCGTTGCGGTTGCGCGTAACGTCCGGATCAGGCTGGACCGGTGTTTCCAGGATGCGCTCGACATAGTCGGTGGGGAAGCCATTCTCATGGGCACCGATCAGGACATGGGCCCGATACCAGCTGAAGGGCGTCAACGCGGGATCCACGTCCGTGGCGGCATACATCCGTGCCTTTAACAGCTCGCCCTGGGGCGTCCGGGGCTGGATCAGGGCCTCGTCATAACCATTACCCAGGCCCTCAATCCGGTCCAGAACTGGCTTTTCGCGGTCCGGGATGTCATAGACCACGCCCACGACCCAGTCTCCCGGATCACCTGTATGGAAGGCATCACACTTGGCGGAGCCATCCTCACGGCTGCGCTTGTGGAAGACCAGACGATGCTGGTGCAGCCAGGCCACGCTCAGAAAACGCGATTCCGGCACCCGGGCCTGGAGGCGGCGGATGGACATATTGGAACCGTAGGCGAAACAAAGCATGCTGGTACCTCGCCGGAATGGATGCGGAACCGGAAACTGCCACGATTGCCAGCTCCGGGCAACAGGCGGGATTGAGGCATACTATTACAGACTGCCTGACCCATAGCGAATCCCGGACTAGAATGATACCCAAATCAATCAGGAGACAGCCACTCCATGGACATTGAACTGTTCACGCGGAGTTTCCTCGGCACCTATTTCCTGCTGATCGGCCTTCTTTTCGCCGCCCGGGCACTGGGGCTGAGCACGCGCACCAACCATTCCCACATCCATTACGGCCATGTGGGGTCTCGTCCCTGGTGGAACCGCCAGATCTTCAACGCGTTCAGAACCGCCATACTGCTGGTGAGTGTTCTGCGCATTGCAGTGCCCGTGGATCCCTGGCTGGGCATCATCCAACCGCTCTACTCAGCACCGGTGCTGGTGGCTGGTGTCGTGCTTCTGCTCGCCGTCTTCACCGCCATCAACTACCTTCAGGCCTACATGCACGAGGATTGGCGCTCGGGGATCGATGCCGACAATCCGCCGAAACTGCTTACCACGGGTCCCTGGGCACGCACGCGCAATCCCATGTTCCTGACCATCATGGCGGGGCAGCTTGGCTTCTTCCTGGCACTGCCCAGCGTGTTCTCACTGGTTTGCCTGATTGCCGGTGTGGTGGTGCTCAGGCGCCAGGCGCTGGCCGAAGAGGCAACCCTGGAGGCACTTCACGGCTCGGATTACCGGCAGTACCGGGAGCGGGTTCCCCGGTGGTTCTGAGCCCCCTTAGAGGGTCAGGAAAGGCGTCAGGGCCAGATAGAGCATGCCTGCAATGCCGAGCAATGCCCCGATGAACGCCAGCGGGTTGTGCCGGTAGCGCTGCCCCGCGGTCTCGACTTCCCCTCGCGCCTGGGCCTGTTCATGGGCCACCCGGGCCTTTTGACGCCGCTCCGCCTGATAGTCAGCGAGCAGCCTCTCGGCCTCTTCAACCCGGGAAGGATCCTCCAGCCAGATGGCGCCAAAGGAGACCATCCAGCGGCTGGGCTCGGTCTCGTAGTACGGCAGATCATGGGCCTCCAACAGCGCCTTGACCTCCTCATACTCATCATCCGGAACGTTGCGCAGGTTCAACAGCAGATGCCCCATGACGGGAATCCCTCCATCCACGAACTAACGCCATTGTAACAGCCCACAAGGGTCAGCCTGTCACATGAATCTCATAAAAAGCCGGCACGCTGGGCATGAACCTGTCTATCCACGCCACGGGAGATCCTGTTATGCCCAGCCTCACTACCCTGACGCTTCTGGTCCCAGGCGCTGCCCTGCTCCTTTGGGTCAGCTCCCGGCTTTATCAACGACTCCAGCTCTCGCGCGCCAAGCATCCCTCGCTCCAGGGCCATTCCCGGCTTGCGCGGCGGGTCGCCCGCCTCCTGCCGTTCTACGACTACGATGAGGCCACCTTTTTCCGCTGTGACACGCCTCCAGAATCCATCGCCGAACAGCGCCGCGCGGGCCTGCACCGCCTTTCCCAGAACCTGCACGCCCGCTCGCCCCAAGCGCTCAGGGCGGGCGCGGAACTTGACGAGGACCTCTCGGACCTGGCGTTCACCAGCCGCTACCGCGTGCCCTTCCAGTTCCGCACCCTGATCAACCGCCTGCTGCCGCCCACCATGATGGCCGAAGCCACGCAGGGGCCCTGGGTGCGCGACATCGATGGCAACTGGCTTCTGGATGTCTCAGGCTCCTACGGGGTCAATGTCTTCGGTCACGACTTCTACCGGGAGTGCCTGGCGGACGGTCAGCAGCGCACCCAATCGCTGGGCCTCTACCTGGGGGCCTACCACCCTGTGGTGCTCGACAATGTCCAGACGCTCAAACAGATCTCCGGGCTGGACGAGGTCTCATTCCACATGTCCGGCACCGAGGCGGTCATGCAGGCGGTACGCCTGGCCCGCTACCACACGGGCCGGTCCCAGTTGGTACGCTTCTGCGGGGCCTACCATGGCTGGTGGGACGGCGTTCAGCCCGGTGTCGGGGCCCAGCGCGAGGCCCGTGATGTCTACACGCTGCGCGATCAGGATGAACGCAGTTTGGCGGTGCTGCGCAGCCGCCAGGATATTGCCTGCGTCCTGGTGAACTCCTTCCAGGCCCTGCACCCCAACGCCGGCGCACCGGGCGACGCCGCCCTGGTCACCGGTGACCGCCAGTGCGGGTTTGATCCGGACACCTACCGCCGCTGGCTGCACCAGCTGCGCGACATCTGCAGTGAACGCGGCATTGTACTGATCATGGATGAGGTGTTCTCCGGGTTCCGCCTTGCCCCCGGAGGCGCCCAGGCGTATTTCGGTGTGCAGGCGGATATGGTCACCTACGGCAAGACCCTGGGTGGCGGCCTGCCCGTTGGGGTGCTGTGCGGACGCGCCGCGTTGATGAGACGCTACCGGCCGGAACGCCCGGCGGACATCTGCTACGCCCGGGGCACCTTTAACGCCCACCCGGCCGTCATGGGCTGCATGAACGCCTTTCTGGAGCGGCTCCGGGACCCGGCCATCAAACCGTATTACCAGGGGCTGCACGAACGCTGGAACCAGCGCGCGGCGCGGCTGAACGAGTGCCTGGAGGCCGAGGCCCTGCCCTTGCGCATCGCCAACCTGGTTTCCGTCTGGAGCGTGATCTACACCGCCCAGAGCCGTTACAACTGGATGTTCCAGTTCTACCTGCGGGATCAGGGCCTGCAGCTGGCATGGACCGGCACCGGTCGCCTCATCTTCAGTCACGATTACGATGAAGCCGACTTCGAGGCCTTCCAGAACCGCTTCCTCGCGGCGGCCAGGGCCATGGCGGCGGATGGCTGGTTCTGGGAGAACCCGGAGCTGGACAACAGCGCCATCCGCAAGCAGGTAGTCGGTGAGCTCATCCGCCGGCGGCTGCGGCTCTCCCAGTCCGGCAGCCATCCGGGCAAGGCGGGAACAGCGACCGCGGAGCGGCCGCTTCAGTAACGGCGTGAGCCATCAGGGGCAATGTCATCCATGGGGTCAATCAACTGGCCCCGCATGAGATGGAACGGGGCGCTGTAGTACATCTGCACGTCGTTGATGGGGTCGGTAAGGATCTTGATCAGCCAGATCACCCCCGTCTGGACATCACGGATGAAAAACAGATGCACGGTCCGGCCCACAAGTGCGATGGCGGCCAACCCGATCCAGAGCAGGGACAGCGTATACAGGTAGCCGCCACCCCCCTGGCGCGCCTCGATCAGGCCGAACAGGTTGGGCTGTAACCAGGCCAGCGCCGGCGTCATGGCCCAGAAGGCCAGCAGTATCCGCTTGCGCTGAAGGTTGTAGCCAATCTTGATGTCTTCCTTGTGCGAGTGCGTCACCCGGTTCACCTTGTCGTAATCCTTGGGTTCAAAGACAAAGTGCCCGATCTGGCGTGCCACCATGGCCACGCCCCACCCCAGTAATGCCGAGACCACCGGGTTGATGGCCAGGTAAACGTAGGCCACCAGAAAGCTGATGGCGCTGACCAGATGCAGTGCCTGGTTGATCCGGCTCTGGTGATAGTACCGATGGTCATCCCACCGCTGTTCCTCGAGTGCTTCAAGCAGTTTCATCAATCGTTCCCTCCACTGTGCTTTGAACATCAAACCGGTTGTCGAATCCAGTAACTCGTGCCGTCAGTACCGCATGATTGCTTCTCCCATTTGCCAATGCGCTCCGGTAGCCACCCCTTCCTCGAAACGGGACCCGGGGCCAGTGAACAGCAGGATGGTGGAGCCCTGCTCGAAGTACCCCATCTCCTCGCCCCGTTGGTAGGGCACATCGCAGGGAATACGGTCGGGCCCGTCATAACGCAGGCCCAATGGGCACTTCAGGGCGTGCAGACGCAGGCTGGCCACCAGGATGGCGGCCACCGGCACCATCAGGATCCGGCAATTCGGCCGCCCGGCCAGGGCGAGCTCCAGGACCGCCCGTTCGTTGCGGCAGAAAAGGCGCTCAATCCGCTTGAGGGCGATGGGGTTGACGTTCCAGGTGTCACCAGCAATGTGATGGATTCGCCGCAGATGGCACGCTTCAGGGGCATGGAAACGGTGATACATGCTGGCGGTGAGCCGCAGTGTCAGGAAACAACCATCGGCATACCGGCGGGCCAGCTCCGCATCTCCCAGAAGCTCTTCCAGCGCGTACGGAAAGCCCTTGGCCTGGAACACCTCGGTCCCGCGCATCGGGCCAAAAGCCCCGACAATGCCATCACAGGGACTGACCAGTACCCCTGGGCGCTCATCCACGGGCCGGGCACCCGGGCGCAGCTCGCGAATGAAGCACTCATGCATGCTCTCGAAGTGATCCTTGCGCGCCTCGTCCAGCCGCAAGTCACCGGCAAAAGCCTGCCAGAGCACCATCGACACCCGCCGCACCAGGGGCTGGCGGATACGACTGAACCAGCCCATAAAGCGCGTGGCCCAGCGGCGTGGGATGCGGTTGGTCAACAGGAAGTTGAGTCGCTCAATCACGGACAGCTGGTGCAGGAATTTGTTTGGCACAGGCGCTCCCACCGGCCCCGTTGCTCGGATTCATTCCGCCAGCATGCCTTGCGGGTATGACCGATTAATGACGCCGCTGCTGTCACCAGGGCGTAACATCCACCCGCCATGCTCCGGCGAACTGGCCGACCCCTACGGAGCCCTGGATGCTACTGACCGCGCTCATACTCAGCGCCCTGTTGCTGAGCCTGGAACGGCTCACCTATTACGCCGTTGCCAACCACCCCGAGCGCTGGCACGCCGCCTGCCAGCGGCCACCGCTGGCGGCGCTCGGTTCGCCCGTGGACGTGGTCCACAAGCTGTTCTACCTGTTCAAGATGGTTCAGGCGGGCGTCTTCCTGGGGTGGTGCATGGTCATGACGGGCAACTGGCTACCGGCCCCCACCGCCGACCCCGTAATGGCGGGGGCAGGCATCGCCCTGATGGGTCTGGGCCTGGTGCTCAATGCCAGTGTCTTTGCCCGGCTCGGCCGCGTTGGGGTCTTCTACGGCAGCCAGCTGGGTCACCATGTTCCCTGGGTGCAGGGCTTCCCCTTCTCGCTGTTAAAACACCCCCAGTACATGGGGGCGCTGGCCCTGATCTGGGGGTTCTTCCTGCTCATGCGCTACCCTTACCCGGACTGGTTCTACCTGCCACTGCTGGAGACCGCGCTTTACCTGTGGGGCACGCACCACGAACCCTGAGCACGCCGCCCATGCCAAGTCGGGGATCTTCCGCTATCATGGGGCGCTGTTGCCAACAGCCATGATCCGTTGGAGTTGTACCCCATGAGCAAGCACAAGCGCCGTCCCGTACCGGTTTTCGAACACCCGCTCATCGAGACCCATTGCCACCTGGACTATCTCAAGGGTGAGCCGGTGGAGGATGTGGTCATGGCCGCCGAGCAGGTGAACATCGAACGCCTGATCACCATCACTGTCTCCCCGGACAACCTGGAGACAGTGCAGCACCTGGCCGCGGCCCACCCGCGCGTATACGGCACCCAGGGCATCCATCCACACGAGGCGGACAACTGGCATGACGGGCTGGATCCCTTTATCCGAGACGCCATGACGGCCAGCCCGAAACGGCTGCTGGCCATCGGGGAGATCGGGCTGGATTATCATTACGACTTCAGCGATCGCGACACCCAGAAGTCGGTCTTCCGCAAGCAGCTGCAAATGGCCTCGGAGCTGGACAGGCCGGTGGTGATCCACACCCGGGAGGCGGATGAGGACACCATCGAGATCCTTAAGGAGTTCGAGGGGTCATTGAAGCAGCGCGGCGTGGTGCACAGCTTCAGCTCGGGCCCGGAGCTGGCTCGCTATGCGCTGGATCAGGACTGGTACATTGGGTTCAATGGGATCTGCACCTTCAAGAAGGCGGAGAATGTGCGTGAGATCATTGATATGACGCCGGCGGACCGGATCCTGCTGGAGACGGATTCGCCCTTCCTGGCGCCGGTGCCGTACCGGGGCAAGGAGAACATGCCGTACTATCTGCCATTCGTTGGGGAGTTCATTGCCCAGCACAAGGGGCTGGAAGTGGAAGCGTTCCTGGCACAGGCTTACCGGAACAGTGAGGCGGTGTTCTTCAGTCAGCAGGATTGATAGATCGTTGCCTGGTAAGGGGAATGAGGGAGTGCTTTCAGGGAATCGCTATGAATCCATCCATGGACGCTGCGCGGTTGCCATCCCTGGCAACCGAGCTTCCCTGAAAGCACTCCCTCATTCCCCTTACCGATCAGGCGTTATTGGTGACTCGGCTGCACCAGAACCCAGGGAGCCACAACCAGGGCCCAGACCGTCGCATCCGAATCAAACCACCCCTGAGCCTCATCCGGCTTAACCTCACCCACGGACCCCTCCTGGATCCACTGCTGGAAGCGGGCCTTGTCGTCCCGCACCAGTGAAAGCCCAACCTCGATCAGATCCTGCCCCGGCGCCACGCGCACGACATTACCGCGAGCGTAGAACCGCTGCAGCTCCACCCATCCGATCTGGGCGGTCTCCTGATGGAGTTTGGCGCGGAGTTCGTCGTCGTTTTCCGGAATTCCGTCAGTTTCAAGCGACATCAGCGTCTCCAACACGTTCGAAAGCAGGGGATCGGGGAGGGCTTTCAGGGAAGCTCTGGAGCCAGGGATGGCGGAAGAGCAGCCTACATGGATGTACTCGTGGCGATTCCCTGAAAGCCCTCCCCGATCGCCTGCCTGCAACCAATCAGCAGTCTGGTGACAGTAGCACAAACAAAAACGGGTGGCCCGAAAGCCACCCGTTTTCCGCGAGTCAGCCTCCCCAAGAGGCTAACCCATCAACCGCCATCAATCACTTGGCGATCATGTTGCGCAGCACGTAGTGCAGGATGCCGCCATTACGGTAGTAGTTCATCTCGTTGGCGGTATCCACACGGCAGACCACCTCTGTCTCGGTGGTACTGCCGTCCGGGCGCTCGGCCATGAGCTTCAGCACCTGGCGTGGCTCCAGATTCTCATCCAGGCCCTTGATGCTGATCTTCTCATCGCCAGTCAGACCCAGCGTCTCGCGGTTTTCGCCGTCCTTGAACTGCAGCGGCAGAACGCCCATGCCCACGAGGTTCGAACGGTGGATCCGCTCGTAGCTCTCGGCAACCACGGCTTCCACGCCCAGCAGGCGGGTACCCTTGGCGGCCCAGTCACGGGACGAGCCGGTGCCGTACTCCTTGCCAGCAATCACAACCAGCGGCGTACCCTGCTTCTGGTACTCCATGGCCGCATCATACATGGCCATCTGCTCGCCGGTGGGCACGAACTTGGTGAAGCCGCCTTCCACGTCATCCAGCATCTGGTTCTTGATGCGGACGTTGGCGAAGGTACCGCGCATCATCACTTCGTGGTTACCACGGCGCGAGCCGTAGCTGTTGAAGTTCTTGGGATGCACACCCTTTTCCTGCAGGTACTTGCCTGCCGGGGAATCCGGCTTGATGGAGCCGGCCGGGCTGATGTGGTCCGTGGTGATGGAGTCACCGAACAGCGCCAGGATGTTCGCACCCTCGATGTCCTTCGGCGGCTGCAGCGGCTTCTCAATGCCTTCGAAGAATGGCGGGTTCTTCACGTAAGTGGATTCGTCGTCCCACTGGTACGTCTTGTCCTTGCTGAACGGAATACCCTGCCAGACTTCGTCGCCCTTGAAGACGTCGGCGTATTCCTTGCGGAACATCTCGTTGTCCACCTTGGACACTTCCTGGGCGATCTCCGCGTTAGAGGGCCAGATGTCCTTCAGATAGACCGGATTGCCGTTCTGGTCATGTGCCAGAGGCTCGTTCGCCATGTCGATCCGGGTGGTACCGGCCAGTGCGAACGCAACCACCAGCGGCGGTGATGCCAGCCAGTTGGCCTTAACATCCGGGTGCACGCGGCCTTCAAAGTTGCGGTTACCGGACAGCACCGAGGAGACCTGGAGACCGCCTTCATTGATGGCCTCGCCAATTTCGTCCATCAGCGGTCCGGAGTTACCGATACAGGTGGTGCAGCCATAGCCGACCAGGTTGAAGCCCAGGGCATCAAGCTCCTGACTGAGGCCAGCGGTATCCAGGTAGTCGGTGACAACCTTGGAGCCAGGGGCAAGCGACGACTTGACCCAGGGCTTGCGATCCAGCCCCTTCTCACGCGCCTTTTTAGCCACAAGCCCGGCAGCCATCAGCACGCTCGGGTTGGATGTGTTGGTGCAGGAGGTAATCGCCGCGATCACCACATCCCCGTGCCCCAGGTCGTAGTCATGATCCCGGACCGGAACGCGCTTATCCTTCTCCTGGACCTCGGAGTCATCCAGAAGCTTCTCGAAGGTCTGCTTCATGGCCGGCATGTCGACCCGGTCCTGGGGCCGCTTGGGGCCGGCGAGTGACGCCTTCACATCGCCCAGATCAAGCTCCAGCGTATCGCTGAACTTAGGCTCGGGCTTGCTGGAATCACGCCACATACCCTGAGCCTTGCTGTACTCCTCAACCAGCTTGATCTGCTCATCGCTGCGACCGGAAAGCTTGAGGTAATTCAGGGTCTCGTTGTCGACCGGGAAGAAGCCGCAAGTGGCGCCATACTCCGGCGCCATGTTGGAAATGGTGGCCCTGTCGGCCAGAGGCAGATTGTCCAGCCCGGGGCCGTAGAATTCAACGAACTTGCCGACCACGCCCTTCTCACGCAGCATCTGGGTCACGGTCAGGACCAGGTCGGTGGCGGTCACGCCTTCCTTCATGGAACCGGTCAGACGGAACCCGACCACCTCCGGGATCAGCATGGAGATGGGCTGGCCCAGCATCACGGCTTCCGCCTCGATGCCGCCAACACCCCAGCCCAGGATGCCCAGAGCGTTGATCATGGTGGTGTGGGAGTCGGTGCCGACCAGGGTGTCCGGGTAGACCTGGGTCTCGCCGTCCTGCTCCTTGGTCCAGGCAACCTTGCCCAGGTACTCGAGGTTGACCTGGTGGCAGATGCCGGTGCCCGGCGGAACCACGCGGAAGTTATCGAACGCTTCCTGGCCCCAGCGCAGGAACTCGTAACGCTCGCGGTTACGGGTCATCTCGATGTCGACGTTGGCCCGGAAGGCGTCGGAGGTGGCGTACTGGTCGACCATCACGGAGTGGTCGATGACCAGATCCACCGGCGACAGCGGGTTGATCTTCTCGGGATCGTCACCGGCCTTCTTGACCGCGTCACGCATGGCGGCAAGGTCCACGACACCGGGAACGCCGGTGAAGTCCTGCATCAGCACACGCGCCGGGCGGTACTGGATCTCGCGGCTGGACGAGCGGTTCTTCAGCCAGCCGGCAACGGCTTCGATGTCATCCTTCGTCACGGTTTGGTTGTCTTCGTGACGGAGCATGTTCTCAAGCAGAACCTTGAGGGAAACGGGCAGCTGCTGCAGGTCACCGAGATGCTTCTCGGCTTCCGGCAGGCTGTAGTACCGGTACTGTTTGCCGCCAGACTCGAGGGTCTGGGCGGTCTTGAAACTATCGACAGGCGACATGGCATCCTCCCTTGGTAGGGTTATTCGATGGGCCGATTATACCAGACAGGTAGCTTGAAAACGGCCCGGATCGGTCGCGGATTGTACTGGAAACGAACGCAGAACTGTAGGTGTGAACCGAAACGCCTTACAGGGCGGTTCCATCAGTAACGAATCGTCAGCACGTTGTACACCAGCAGACCGCAAACCCCGAGCAACGCCAACCAGGTGCCCAGAACGCCCGCGGCCCGGGCCAGATGCCAGCGCCCCTGGGCAACGTACATGCCCCAGGCATGGGCGACACGGCTCACCAGGAAAAGCCCTCCCACCGTGTGGAGGGCCGCATAGGCAACCCCGTTCATCTCCGCGATGAACATCAGCACCAGCATCAGGGGCATGGACTCAATGTAGTTGCCATGAATCC
The DNA here is from genome assembly GCA_048013405.1 of Halomonadaceae bacterium KBTZ08. Taxonomy (GTDB): domain Bacteria; phylum Pseudomonadota; class Gammaproteobacteria; order Pseudomonadales; family Oleiphilaceae; genus Halospina. The sequence goes on along the minus strand of CP182108.1, from coordinate 2,444,156 downwards.
GCGAGGCCACGCTCAGTTCGTGATGCCCCCCGTCGCCCACGCCCACACCCAGCTGTTGGCGCAGGGCCACAACCCGCCATACAAGGATCAGCTTCAGGACGACAAAGACAACAGCGTAAAAGGCAGTGGCAGGTGCGAGCATGGGCTCTCCTCGGATCAGGCGTTTTCGGGGGTGGCATCCACTGCGGGCTGGCCCGTCTCGGGGTCCACCGAGACCGTCATCACCAGCGGCTGACAGCAGACGAAACAATCTTCCACATAAGTCTGGTCGCCCAGAGAGCAATCAACAAGAACGCTGATCACTTCCCCGCAGCATGGGCAAGGCACGGGTACGGTCTCGGTCAACGACATGGGGCTTCAGCTCTCGCCTAAAGGATGGCTTTGCTCAGATGATAGCCTTGATGGATGTCACAGTACATGGTGGGCGGCGCGTCGATACCGCATCCCTATCGCGTGCATCAGGGAACCGAATCAGGGGCCTGATCCATTGCGGTGGTGGCGCGGGAGGTTGGAGGATCATCCCGGCAGCAGCCAGATCGCGGCGGCCGGCAATACAGCCATTATCAGGACGAAGGTGAGCAAGCGCCCGGGACTACGTGGCTCAGGAGCCGGTGTTTGCGCTTCTGGTGACTTAGGCTTGCGCTTGCTGGACTGGGTTGGTTGCCAGCGTGTAAGCCACAATGCCAGCAGCGGACCGACCACGCCCAGCCAGCCCACCCAGGCTACGGTACCAATGCCATACCCCCAAAACGCCACGCCCGAAAGCCAACCCAGGAGCAAAAGGCCGCTGCCGGCGGAGCGCCACAGGCGCTGCTGTGACCCCGTTGGGAATTGACCCAGTACGTGGTGGCCATGACGCTCCATGGCCAACGCCAGCATCCCCAGCCCGAGCGCGCTCAGCACAGCAACCACCCCGTGACCAAGCATCATCCCGCCCCCGGCAGAAGGGCCCAGGCCAGGACCGAGCTGGCCCCGGTAGCCAGAATCAGTACCCCCCAAACAGTGCGCAGATTCTGAGCACTGAAGATCCAGAGGATGACCACTGCGTAAAGCGCAAAGCTCAATAGCGTGGCTGCTGCCACGGCTTCAGCGCGGGGCAGCGGCCATACCAATGCCAACAGTACAGTGATCGCGGATGTCAGGGTGTAGCCTCCAATCACCGCCGCCAGCACCCGCGACGCCACCGCCAGGCGGTACCGGAGCCGCTGTTCCGGGGTGCCCTTCATGCCGCCTCTCCCAGGCCTGTGGCTGCCTGACCCGAGCCATGTATGGGCGCCGCGACACCCAGCCAGCGCCGCCGCACCTTGACGGCCAAGACCCCAAACAGAGACCCCAGCCCCAGCACTGTGAGATCCAATCCAGCCAGTCCCCAGTCACCCGCCGGCAGCGTAACGCCCAGGTGACGGTTGGTCGTGAGGGCGTTGATAACCGGCACCAGGATAAAGGCGACAGCGGCAAGCCCGAGTACGTCCACCCAGGCCCGGCGAGTGTCGCGAAAGCACGCATAGATCAGGATCTCGCCCCAGACCAGGAAGAGGCAGTGCACCTCCCAGGCGGCGCGCGCCTCCATGCCAACCGGGAGGAGACGGTTGGCCCAGAAATAGGCCGCCACGGCCACCGGCAGCCCGGCGATGGTCGCCACATTGAGCGCCTCCACCAACTGCAGGCCCCTCCCCTGGGTGGCGTGCTGGCGGCGGCGCTTGACCGTCCAGAGCACCAGCCCGGTGCCGATCATCCCGCACCCGAGCAGGCCGGAACCGAAATACAGCCAGCGCAGCATGGACCCGGCGAACAGGCCCTCATGCAGGGCAAAAAGCGTCCGCGTCGTGGCCGCGGTGGCGTTGAGACCCGGCGCGGGCGGGAGCCGCTCTCCCGTCTGGCCGTCAAAGCGACGTACGACGTCATTGTGGAAACGCAACCGGCTGCCCCGCACCCGCTCCACGCCGACCGTGAGTCCGGCTTGGGCCGGATTCCGCACCCGCACCGCACGGACCTGACCCTCGCCCCAGTCCGAGGCCGCCTGAGCCACCATTGGCGCCACCGGGGCCTCGGGCCTGGCAACCGGCCCGGCACTGCCTTCCCCTCGCTCCAGGAGGTCATCGAAATACGCCTCACGCGCTTGCTCACTGGTACCGTAGGTGACGGCGATGCCGGCTGGCAGGTACGTGGTGGCAAAGAACGCAAGCCCGCTGTAGGTGATCATCAGGAAAAACGGCAATGCCATCACGCTGATGAGATTATGCGCATCCAGCCAACTGCGCTGGCCCTTACCGGGCCGGAACGTGAAGAAGTCCTTGAAGATCTTGCGGTGGGTAATCACCCCCGTTATGAGGGCAACCAGCATCAGCATGGCGCAAACACCGACAATGCGGTACGCAATGGCAGTGTTAATGTAGTGCAATGCGTAGTGCATGCGATAGAGCTGGCTTCCACCGCCCGTTTCCCGCGCGCTGACCGGCTCCACGGGCTGACCGGTGCTGGGGTCCAGCGTTTCACTGTGGCGCGCCCCGCGCCCTTCCCCATTCTCAGGAGGCGTCCGCCACTGGATGCCGAAATCGGCCCATCCCCTGGGCGAACGGGAATGATGAGGCAGAATCACCCGCCAGGCGGTTGCCTCTGGCGCCACCGTGGTCAGCCGCGACAGCGCCCTGTCGATCAGGGCGTCCTGTTCAAAGGCGGAGGGCGGGGTCTCCAATGGCAATTCCGGCTTCATCCAGCGGGTAATCTCGTCCTCGAAATACCCGGCGGAACCCATGGCAAAGACAAAGAACAGCACCCACCCGACCACCAGCCCGGACCAGGTATGCAGCCATGCCATGCTCTGTCGAAATCCGTCTCTCATACAGCGTTCAGATCAACCTTTTCCGCGAGCCCCGAAAGAGTGCCCCGATCACGAATGCGCAGCCATAAACCCCGTTAACCACGCGAACCACGTGCGCCCTGATTCAGGATGGGAGGCGTCCGATTGGAACCAGCTGCCTGGATCGGCATTTAACCGATTCAGCGGATGGTAACATGGACGATAATCAATCGCATTATCATGCGGTATAGTTTAACGGGAGGGAGCCGGACGCGGCTTCAGCCGTCGGCACTGCTGGCGTGATACCAGGTATCAAGCCAGCCGGTCACCTGAGCCTCCGGCATGGGCTTGCTCAGATGGTAGCCCTGCATGATGTCACAAGACATGGTGTGCAGAAGCTGTGAGGTGTCATCGCTTTCCACACCCTCGGCAACCACCTCAAATCCGAGGTCATGGCACATGTTGATGGTGGTGCGCACGATGGTCGCATCCTCCTGGTTGGCATCCATTTCCCTGACAAAGGAACGGTCGATCTTGATCTCATGCACGGGCAGTTTGCGGATGTAGGAAAGCGAGGAATACCCCGTACCGAAATCATCAATTGCCAACCGGATCCCCGCGTCATGGAGCCCGCGCAACGCCGTCAACGCTATGGAGGGATTGATCATGGTGGCGGTTTCGGTCACTTCCAGGATCAGTCGTCCGGCAGGCAAGCCGCGCGCCTGCACCAAGGCCAGCACCTGGTCCGCGAATGCCGGCTCCTCCAGATTCAGCGCCGATATGTTGACCGCCATGCGCACCGGATAACCGGCAGTATCCATGGTGGCGCAGAACAACAGTGCGCGATCCAGGACCCACCGGGTAAGCGGCCGGATCAGGCCCGTCTGTTCCGCCATGGGGATGAACTCATCCGGCGGAACCGCCCCGTATTCCGGGTGATTCCAGCGCAACAGCACCTCGAAGCCGCACACCTCCCCGGAGCTCAGCCGCACCTGGGGCTGAAAATACAGCTCCAGAGCGTCCTCGTTGATGGCCCGCCGCAACTCGGTCATCAGGGTCAGGCGGCGCTCACTGTAGGGATTCATGGATTCCGTATAGGTCGCCACATGATTACCACCGCTGTCCGCCTGATCAAAGGCGATAAAGGCGTGGCGCAACAGCGTTGAGGTATCGGGGCTGTCATCCGGGTAGAAGGAACATCCCCCGACCATGCGCATATCCAGGCTGAGCCCCCGGAACGCCACCGGTTCGCTGAGCGACTCCATCAGGGTCTCCGTTTGGCCGGACATGGTCTCCGTATCGCGGGGATGAAAGGCGCAGGCAAAGGTGATGCCTTCCACATGAGCTACGGAACAGGGACCGCTATCGGCCTTTTCGATGATGATCGAATCCGGCAGGCGAAGCACAACCTCATTCATCCGCCAGGCCAGCTGATAGAGCAGCTGGTCCGCATTCTCATGCCCCAGGGTCTTATTGATGTCATCAAAACCGCCAAAATGCACAAGCACCAGAGCAAGGCGACAATCCCCGCGATCCGCCACCCGTTCAATGCTTTCCCCCAACACCATTTCCAGCAGGCTGCGCCCCGGCAAACCGGTCAGCCCATGGTGCTGTGCCTGCTCCAACAGGCTCTGTTCCATTGATTCACGTTCTTTCATGGCCTCACGGCGGGCACGCTGTTCGTGACTGAAACGCTGCCCCAACGCAAACGTCAGCACCAGGGCCTGCAGGACCGCGCCCAACTCGATGCCATGCCTGGTTACAAGGTTCGAAGGGACTATACCGGCAAGCATCAACAGCCAGGCCACCCCCCCCAATAACAGCATGACCCAAGCCGACATGAAGTACCGGGCCGTCCTGTGCCCCTGAACCATCATCACCAGGCCAATCAGCAGCATGACAAGGCTCACGGCGCCGGCCAGCACCACCGACAGCCGCGTGGACACCTCATAGCTTAAGAAGAACGCCGCCAGGGTGTTCAATGCGGTAACCCCGGTCAGGCCATGGAAGACACCGCGCCGGAAGCGCATATCCGGCGTGATCTCAAGGAAGGTACGTGCAAACAGGCTGAAGAAAAGCGCAATCATGCCGGAGCTGACAAGAGTCAAGCGCTTGTTGAGTTCAGGATGGTCCGGATAGAGGAACTGGAAGGCAACGCCATGAAGGCTGACCATTAAAACGAGCAAGCTTGCGTTGGTCAGCACATAATAGAGATAGCGAGGCTCCCGTAATGCCGCATAAAGAAAGATATTGAATACGACAATGATCAGCAGCATGCCATAGAAGATGCTGCGACCGACCATGTCCGCCTCATTCGCCTCGTAAAACGCCTCGGGCTCCCAGAAGATCAGGGGCACCCGGTGGGAGCCGGATGTTCTGACCCGGAGGAAGACCTGGCTTACCGACCCGGGCTTGAGTGTCACCGGCAGGACAAAAGTCCGGTGCGCCATGGCGCGGGAGTGGAAGGGATAGTCATCGCCGGTCCGTTGGCTTTCAACAATGCGGCCATCACGGACGTGGTAGAACTCAACGTGGTCCAGCAGGGGGTAATCAATCTCGAGAAACCGCTCCGTTGCGCTTGGAAGCGGATTCTCCAGCCGCATTCGGTACCAATAGGCGCCACGGCTGTAGCCAAAATTAGCCGCGGCCGCTGCCACCGGCGACCAGTCAGGACTGACCTCACCGGCGAGAATGGCGGGCATGGCCACACGGCCTTCAGCCGGCTCCGGCCAATACTGCAGGCTGTTGGCAGGGATCTGGCTTTCAGCGCCCGGCAGCACCGTGATCGCGTGTGCATCGGGCACAGTGGTCAGCAGGAGCGCGAACATGAGCATGATGCCCATGGCGCTTCGACATGCCTTCCAATGGTGCAGCGCAACCCTGCTCATCGTCACCCCTGAGCCTGTGCATTACAGACTCCAGTATAGACAGTGAGCCATGCCCCTGCTTGCTGGTACCTGCCGAGGGTTCAGCAAAGCTGTTCCAGGAGTGCCGCATGGGCCCGGATCCCGCGATGGAAACAGGTTACCTCAAATTTTTCATTGGGGCTGTGCATGCCATCGTCCTCCAGGCTGAACCCCATGAGCAGGGTGTCGATGCCCAGAATGTCCCGCGCCCAGGCCGCGATGGGAATGGAGCCACCACTGCCCAGCAGTACCGGCTGATGATCGTAGACCTCATCCAGCGCGCTCAATGCCGCCTTGAGGTAGCGGGAGCCGGTGGGAATCCGGATGGCGGGGGCCGCGGAATGCACCGTGAGATCAATAGCGCATCCTTCCGGTGTATGGGCGTCGATGAACTGGCGAAGGCCCTCAATGATGCGCTCCGGGTCCTGGTCCGGCACCAGCCGGAAGCTGACCTTGGCGCTGGCTTGCCGGGGGATCACCGTCTTGGCCCCGGTGCCGGTGAAACCGCCGATGATGCCATTGATGTCGCAGCTCGGGCGCGACCAGAGCCGTTCCAGCAGGCTGCGCTCGGCCTCGCCCCCGCCCGGAGTGGTTACGCCGGCGGAGCCGAGGAAGCCCGCCTCATCCATGTTCAGGGCATGCCATGCGGCCAGCTCCTGCGTCGAGGGCTCCACCACATCGTCATAGAAGCCGGGCACCTGGATCCTGCCCTGCCCGTCCTGGAGCGCCCCCAGGACCCGCGTCAGGCCATTGATGGGGTTTTCAATGGCGCCACCGTAAAAACCGGAATGGAGATCATGGCTGGGCCCACGGCAGGTCAGTTCGGTATAGAGAAGGCCGCGCAGCGTGTAGGTAATGGCTGGTGTATCCACATCCCACATGCCGGTGTCGCTGACCACACACACGTCCGCTTTCAGCTCCTGCTGGTACCGTTCAAGCACCGGGCGAAGGTTTTTGCTGCCAACCTCCTCCTCGCCCTCCAGCAACACTGTTGCCTGGATGGGGAGGCTGCCATGCACCGCGTGCCAGGCCTTCAGGGCCTCCACCCACATCATCAGCTGGCCCTTGTCATCCACCGCCCCGCGGGCAACCATTTTCCGGCCATGAGGGCTGTCCTCCAGCGTTGGCTCAAAAGGCTCATGGCGCCACTCCGCCAGCGGTTCCGGGGGCTGCACGTCGTAGTGGCCGTAATACAGCACATGGGTGGCATCGGCGGGGCCCACGTAATGGCCGATCACAACCGGGTGGCCCTCGGTCTCGCGGATCTCAATACGGAAGCCCAGGGGCTCCAGCTCGGCCTTCAACCACTGCGCGGCCTCGCGCATGGAGCCCTCATAGGCCGGGTCCGTACTGACGCTGGGGATGCGCAGCAATTCGGACCAGCGCTCAATGGACGCCTCAAGGCCGTTGTCGATGTGCTGCAGGACGGATTCGAGCATGGAGGACTCCTTGTGTGTTTTGGCCACGATCCAGACCATTCGAGGATAGGGGAGCAGCGGTGCGGGAACAAGCATTTGAAGGCACGGGGCGCGCGCCTTATCCTCACCCAAAACACTGGGAGACCCACCATGGCCCCTGCCGATACAGCAGCACCGTTCTGGGAACGCAAATCACTGGAAGCCATGAGCGAAACCGAATGGGAGTCGCTCTGTGACGGCTGTGGCCGCTGCTGTACCCACAAGCTGGAGGATGCGGATACCGGTGATGTCTACGCCACCCAGATCGCCTGCCGCCTGCTCGACTGCACCACCTGCCTGTGCTCGGATTACCCTGGCCGGCTGCAGCAAGTGCCGGACTGCCTCCAGGTAACCCCCGGGATTGCGCGCCACAGTGACTGGCTGCCAAAGAGCTGCGCCTACCGGCGGATTGCCGAGGGACGGGGCCTGGCCTGGTGGCACCACCTGGTCTCCGGCTCCCGCGATACCGTTCACACGGCCGGTATATCCGTCCAGGGGCGCGTTCTGCCCGAACCCATCGTGGAGCCCGAAGACTACGAAGACCACATTGTGGAGTGGATACAGGAAGACACTGACGCCCCCTGACGGCTGACCTCCCCGCTCTTCCAGAGGCCGCCTCCGCACCACGACCTATTACAGTCTGTAACGTCACGCCGCTTTTTTGACTGGACGTTCAATTAAAATAAATTTACCCTCCGCAATGCTGAATTTCGGCAATCCCTTACAAAAGGAGGTTATGTAATGAAAAAGAATCTGTTAGGAGCTGCAATAGCAGCCACCGTAACAGCAGCAGCGCCCTCGCTGGCCGTCGCAACGACCAACATCTCGGCTGGCGTCTGGGCAACTTACCGGCATGTGACCAACTCCGACTTCGGCTCGCTCAAGTTCAATGAAAACCTGGACAATGAAACGGGCGGCGATATCGGCGAAGAAACCTTCATCCTCTACGGCAGTCATACCCAGGACGATGGCCCATGGAAGCTCTCCTCTGAAGTACGTTTTGGCCCGGGCAGCTTTACCGACCCGGTCAATAACTCAACAGGAGACCGGTTTGCAGTCCATAAACTTTGGGCCGGTCGTACCCTGAACGACAACTGGGACGTTAAAATCGGTAAGACTCAGGTGCCCTTTGGCTGGAAAACCGTCAACTTCTGGCCCGGCGACATGCTCCTGGGCGGTTACGGGGATCAGATGGACGTTGGCGCCAAATTCACGGGCCAGCTTTCTGCGTTCGATATCTCTGTTGCCTACTTCCATCAGGACGACTGGGGCGAAACCAGCACTGACACCGTTGATGACAACGGGCATTGGGGCAGCTTCAAGGGTGTTCCGGCTACCTACCGCAAGGCTAAGACCGGCGTAACCGACATCAGCTACACGTTCGGGCAAGGCAGCAACGCAAGCTCGACCTTTGGTATCTCAGCCCAAGCCGGTGTCCTCCAGGACATCGAGGACCTCGGCAACAAATGTGATACGTCGACCTGCAGCACGAATGATGACGGATCACACAGCGCTTTCGCCGCTTACTTTGAAGGCTCATACGGCAACTTTACATCCAAAGCGGAAGTAATTCGTGTTGATCGCGATATCCCTGATGCAGGCGCGCAGGCCGATATTGAAAACACCCGCTATGCACTTCAGGGCGGTTACACTTCAGGTAACTGGTTCGCCTACCTGGATGCGACTGCAGCCACGACGGACACAGACGGGAACAACGCCGATACCGTTTACGGCATTTCACCGGGCGTCCGTTATGATTACGGCCCTGGCTGGGTTTACGTTGAATACCTGAACTCCAACGGGGATATCAACGGCAACGGCGATATCTACGAGTCGGATTTCGACGCGATGTACGTGACCATGGATTACTACTTCTGATCCAGGTCCCGTCCAGGGCGGCCCTCTGTCTTCAGGGGCCGCCCTGTCTCCCTTCAGTTTCCATCCTTTCCCTCTGCGTCAAGACGCCATAACCACCCCGTTTCCGCGCCCAGGGCGAATCGCGGTGCCAGTCGCCCTGTCCTGATCCCCCTGTTATAGTCTGACCACACTTCAGTCGTGCTGGGCCAAGCCATGTCACAGAACAGGGAACTGACCGAAAGGGTCGAGCATATCCGTGCCATGCCCCCCTTGGACGCCGCCGAGGAACTGGTCCGGATGCCGACGGACGACATCCAGTTCATCCTCTCGCAGCTGCCCACGGATCAGGCCCTGACCACGGCCTCCCACCTGGGCGAAGCAGCCGCTCCGGACGATGCGGCAACGCGCGCGGTGCTGTCCGGCATGGAAGACACCATCGGTGAACTGATGACACCGCCGACCGCGACACTGCCGGCCAGCCATACCGTGGCCGAAGCGTTGGCCTTCATGGTGAAAAGCGCTGATGTGTCCCAGATCAGTTACATCTTTGTGACCGAGAACCACCGCCTTATAGGCGTAGTGGGCATGCGCGACCTGATTCTCGCCAAGCCTTCCGAGGCCCTGTCAGGCGTCATGGCGCCGGAGCCCTTTGCCTTTCGCCAGGACACCCCCATCGAGAGCGCGGTCGGGGATGTCCTTCAGCGCCATTACCGCCTGTACCCCGTCGTGGACGAGAACCGGCGTGTCGTGGGTGAAGTGCGTGGCGGAAAGCTGTATGAGCGCATCGCCTCGGAACTGAGCGGCCAGGCGGGCTCACAGTACGGTGTGGCGAAGGAAGAGCAGATCAATACGCCGGTTTTCGCCGCCTTCCGCATGCGCCACCCATGGCTCCAGGTGAACCTGATCACTGCTTTTGCCGCCGCATTTGTCGTGGGCATGTTCGAGAGCACCATTGCCCAGATCGTTGCCCTGGCGGCGTTCCTGCCGGTGCTCGCGGGGCAGAGTGGCAACACCGGCTGCCAGGCGCTGGCAATCACTCTGCGCGGCATCACGCTGGGGCAGATCAAGGACTACCCGGTCAGGCGGTTACTGCGCAAGGAGATCCTGCTGGGCGCGCTCAATGGCGCCGTGGTGGGTGTAATTGCCGGCATCGCCATGTTCGCCTATGCCGTAGCCACCGACTCCGCCAACCCGGCCATGCTCGGGCTGGTGATTTTCATCGCCATGATCGGCGCCTGTATGGGCAGTGGCATCTTCGGGGTTGCGGTTCCCCTGGTGCTCAAGCGCTTCGGTGCCGACCCAGCCACCGCCAGCAGCATCTTCCTGACCACCTTCACGGACATCATTGGCATGGGCCTGATGCTGTTCCTGGCCTCCACGTTGGTCTTGTAATCGCCAGAAAACAGTGAAACCACAGGTTCTCTTGCCTACACTTTTGGTATTGATCCATTTCCAACCTTGATCCTGATCCACGGATCATCAGGTGCATCAATGGCAAAAGATCCCCACTCTGTCATAGCTTCCGGGCCGGGTAGTCCCGAAACAGACCAGCTTCCCCAACCGGAAAGCGGCTCAGACCGCCTGAAGCGTGTTGTCAGATCCGGCATTACCGCCGCGTTCTTCATACACCTAGGATTGCTGCTGCTGTTCGTGGGACTCGAAATATGGATCCTTGCCGCGTTCAACGTCCTCAGTGTGAGCATTTACACCCTGTGCGCGAAACTGACCGAACAGATCACGTACTTCAAACCCGTTTTGATACTTGCTGGCACAGAGATCATTGTGCACGCGGCTCTGGCATCCCGCGTAACAGGGTGGGAAAGCGGCTTCCATTACTACGTGCTGGGGTTGGCGCCGCTTATTTTCATCAGCCCCAAGGTGACCAAGCGGACCAAGAGCTCGGTCATGGGCACCTTAATCCTGGTGTACATTGCGATCAGCGCCTGGACGCGCACCGCCACGCCCTGGCACCCGCTGGATCCCGCGCTGATCCAGGGCATGCATTATATGAACCTGACCCTGGCGCTGACGCTGCTCGCGCTGCTCCTGGACGTCTACTCCCACAGCATCCAACGCACCGAACACAACCTCCAGACCCTGGCCGAGACCGACAAACTGACCGGCCTGCCCAACCGGCGCGGGCTACTACGCTTTACCGAAAGGTTGGAAGCCCAGCCCGACACGGACCAATCCGAGGCGGTGGCCTTTATCATCGACGTGGACCATTTCAAGAGCATCAACGACCGTTATGGCCACAGCTTTGGGGACTCCGTTCTCCGGACGATCGCCAACACGATGCAAATGCAGATCCGTGAGCAGGACACGCTCGCCCGGTGGGGCGGCGAGGAGTTCCTGCTGCTGCTCCAGAATGCGGATCTGGCACTGGCCTTCAACGTTGCCGAGCGGATTCGCGAGGCCATCAGCGAGCATGTGTTCGAGGTGGATGACCAGACCATCCAGGTGACGATCACCAGTGGTATAGCGCTCTGGGAGCACGGGGAGTCCTTTGAAATGTGCGTGGACCGCGCCGATGAGGCGCTTTACCACGGCAAGCGAAGCGGCCGGAACCAGAGCGTGGTCTACAGGGCGGCCCTGTCCCAGCCGCTTTGAGGCCGGTCACTTCATCTCAAAACCACGCCTCACCAGGAAGTCCCGCATGTGGGGGCGGAGCTTGGTATCAAACAGAGGCGTCAGGTTCTGGGACCAGTTGCTGTCCTTATTGCCCCCGGTACGGGCGCGGTAGTAATCCCGCATGGTCTCATCGAAGGCATTGACCTGCTCCGCGTCATCGCTGTAGTAATCCTCCTTGAGGATCGTCTCCACCGGCAAGCGTGGCTTCACCTCCGGGTCCTGCGCGGGATAGCCAAGGCACATCCCGAAGACGGGATACACGTGCTCCGGCAACCGGAGAAGATCGCTAACGGCCTCGGGGTTATTGCGGATGCCCCCGATGTAACAGATCCCCAGCCCTTCAGACTCAGCCGCAACCGCTACGTTCTGGGCCATCAGAGCGGTGTCCACGCTTGCCACAAGAAGCTGCTCGGTCATGCCGCGCACCACATTGGCACCGGTGCGCTCCGCCGCGTCCGTGGGCCGTTTCATGTCGGCACAGAACACCAGAAAGTCCGAACAGCTCGCGATGTAGTCCTGACCGCCGGCCAGTTCGGCCAGGGTCTCGCGGTTGGCCTGATTCGTCACATGGATAACGCTGTAAGCCTGGATGTGACTGGAGGTGGCAGCGCTCTGGCCGGCTTGCACCAGCTCGAGCAACAGCTCATGGGGAATCTTGTCGTCGGTGAACTTGCGAATGGAGCGGTGGGATTTCAGAAGATCGATAACGGAATTCATGCTACCTCACTGATCAATGAACGCTTCTGTGCCGGGCACAGAATACTGGGTTTGTGATGAGGGAAGGCCCAGAGGACGCCCACGCCCCGGGCCCAACACTCAAGATCCTCTTTCATCGGTTCAAACGCCTCGCGGGTGAGCTTACCCCTGGCATAGCGCTTAATGAGGATATCCATTGCCCTATCGGGGTCACGATGCCGGCGCGGTGAGGGGGGCCCATCCGTACCCGATCTCCGAGTAGCGCGTATCCGCCACGGAAACCGTGCGCCTTGCAGCCTGGCTACCGCCCAGGGCTTCATAGAAATACCGCGCCGTATTGTCCGCCAGGACCCAGACGATCATGGAACGGAACCCATCCGCCAGCAAGGCGTTAACCGCGGCCTGGAAGAGGGCCAAGCCGATGCCCTGTCGCTGATACGCTTCCAGAATATAGATCGCGTAGAGTTCGGACTCGTAATCACTTTGCCCGCTTCCTTCCGGCCCCAAAGCCGCGAACCCCACGATTCCGGCATCCGCGGATTCGGCAACGAACAGATGCTTGGCATCGCTTTCCTCGGCGAGGACCTTTTCCCACATGGCCGCCCGGTTTTCCACGGACAATGCGGCCAGGACCTCATCCGGGAGGATGCCAGCGTAAGCCGATTGCCAGGCGGCTACATGAACGCTCGCTATGGCAGGGACATCGTCCAGAACCGCTCTCCGCACACTTGCTTGCTCCAGCACCATTGAAAGACTCCCTCGTTCAATGCGCATCCCCAATCTCAATTAGAGACTGGGGAAACATCCGGATGCAAGCAAGTAAGGGGTAGTACGGCCCCCGGTGCCCCGAGGCTACAGCTGCTGCTGCGTCGGCCGGATGATGAGTTCATTCACATCCACGTCACCTGGCTGCTCAACGGCATAGGTAACGGCGCGCGCAATGGCGTCGGAACTGATCGCGACGGCGTAGACCTCGCTGGCCGCTTGCTGGGCATCCGGATCCGTAATGTGGTCGGTCAACTCGGTTTCAACGGCACCGGGCGAGATATTGGTGGCGCGGAGCTCACCGTTCGATTCCTGCCGGATCCCTTCTGAAAGCGCCTTGACCGCGTACTTGGTGGCGCAATAGACCACGGACCCTGGATAGACCTTATGGCCCGCCACCGAGGACAGATTGATGATATGGCCGGACTGCTGCTCACGCATGGTCGGCAGGACGGCTGCCAGGCCGTAGAGAACGCCCTTGATGTTGATGTCGATCATGGCATCCCACTCATCAACCTTGAGCTTGTCCAGCGGCGCGAGCTGCATCAGCCCGGCATTGGCCACCAGCACATCGATACGGCCATAGGTTTCCCGGGTCTGATCCGCCAGCGCCTGCATGGCGTTGCGATCGGTCACATCCGCCACCTGGTAGCTCGCTTCGCCACCCGCCGCGTTGATGGACTCGGTCAGCGTTTTCAGCCGGTCTTCACGCCGGGCCGCCAGCATCAGCCTGGCGCCTTTGTCAGCCAGCATTCGGGCGGTGGCCTCACCCAGGCCACTGCTGGCGCCGGTTATGATGACGGTTTTGCCTGCAATCTCGGACATAGTGGGAACTCCTCTGTTGTGATTCGTGGGCTTACTGCTGCAACGCTGCGATCAGTTTTTCCGCTACCGCTGCCGAAGATTGCGGGTTCTGGCCCGTGATGAGCTTGCCGTCCTGAACGGCGAGCGGTTGCCAGTCATCCGTCGCCTCGTGCTCGGCACCCAGCTCCTTGAGACGGCTTTCCAGCAAGAAGGGCACTTTCTCAGCACCGCCTACGGCGTGTTCCTCGGCGTCCGTGAAGGCCGCTACACGCCGCCCCTGGATAAAGGGCACACCGTCCGCCTGGCGCATACCGGCAAAAACCGCCGGTGCGTGGCACACGGTGCTGATCACCCGACCGGACTTTTCAAAAGCAAACAGCAGGTCGTGCAGCTTGCGGTTGTAAGGCATATCAAAGACGGTGCCGTGGCCGCCGGGCAGATAGACCGCGTCGTAACCGGAGGTATCCAGAGTGTCGAAGGCAGGGGTGTCGGAGAGCTGGTCAATCGCATCCTGCCAGGCCCGGACCTGCTCCTCGCCCACGGCACTGTTGGGATCAACGGGCACCGCGCCGCCGGCAACAGACGCCACCGTTACCTCGTGGCCTGCCGCGCGCAGCTGCTGGTAAGGCACGGCAAACTCTTCCAGCCAGAGGCCGGTCGGTTCACCATTAAGCATGCGTTCATGACTGGTCAGAACAAAAAGAACGTGACTCATAAGGGCTTCTCCCTGGTTCGTTTGACTTGGTGAACACTATGGCGCTTCCTCTAAAATTCAGCTAATTTATTTCTGTTATTCCAGATATTTTGATGCAACATTTCCATGCGCTATGACCTGAACCTGTTACGCACCTTCATCGCCCTGCTCGAAGAACGCAGCGTGACCCGCGCGGCCAAGCGGCTGGGCATGACGCAACCAGCCCTGAGCAACACCCTGGCCCGCTGCCGGGAGCTGTTCCAGGATCCCCTGTTCATCAGGGAGCGCTACGGAATGCGGCCCACGGAAAAAGCCCTCGCCATCGGGCCCGCCATCCGCGAGGCGCTGGAGGAAATTGACCACCTGGTGCTGGAACAGCAGACCTTCGACCCGGCCACAACGACCATGCGATTTGTCATCGCCGCCAACGACTATGTGGAATACGTCTTCGTGCCACGGCTGGTGGAGCGGCTGCAGGACCAGGCGCCGGGGATCCAGATCCGGATCATTCCCTATGGGGCTGACCTGGCCGAGACGGGGGTGGCCGCAGGGGACACGGCCCTGGTGCTGGGGCGGATTGTAGATCCACCGGACAACCTGGTGGTCCAACCGTTGATGGAGGATGGGTTGGCCTGCGTGCTGCGGGCAGACCACCCCTTCCAGGGCGATCAGCTCACGCGTGAGGCTTTCGAGAGTCTAAAGCACGTCAACATGCTGCCGCCTGGACGCCTCAAGAAAGGGCTTTTCGAGGCACTCGGCCGCCAGGGCCTGGAACGGGACGTGGCTGTGTCTGTTACCCACTTTCTCTCCATCCCTGAGTTGATCGCCACCACCGACTACTGCACCACGCTGCCCCAGCTGATCTGCCGGCGGTTCGTCCGCGACCCGCGCCTGCGTGTTGTGGCGCCCCCTGCGGATCTGGGGACCTTCCCCGTACACCTGGGGTGGCATGTGCGCTACCGCCAGGATCCGGCCCATCAATGGCTGCGCGAGCAGATCCATGATGTGGCCAGGGAGTTGATGGCAGAGGAGGATCAGGGGTAGCCCCCGGAAAGGGACTACACCTGCCGTCATTGCCAGCAACCGGGCCAGTTATTCCGGCGCTGGCCCCTTAAGCTGGGTTGAGCGGCCATTACGGCGCTGGATCGCGACCGCCTGCGGCGCCCCGGGTTCCGCTTCCTGCATGAACGCCAACACATGGCGATGATCCCGGATGGGCTCTCCGTTCCACTGCTCGACCCGGTCGCCCCATTGAAACCCGAACCGCTCAGCGGCCGAGTCCGGCTGGACGGCGATCACGGAAGTTCCCTTGCTTGTGGTTGTGGTTGTCAGCCCCCAACGCAGTTCCCGCCTGGATTGCGGGTAACCGTTGCCGTCCAACTGCCAGTCCATGAACGCAAACCGGTAGCGGTGGATGGCATTGGGGTTCAGATGCCACGCATTATTGCGACCAAAACCCACGGCCTTTTGCTGCACCACCAGATCCAGTCGCCAACGCTGGCCATCCTGCTTCAGGAACCAGGGCGCGCACTGGCGTTCATCAATGCCATAACGCAGCACCGCGAACCGGCCATCACTGGATTCCAGAACGTCCCCCTTACCGCAGCCCCGGTATTGGCGCACGATGTTGTCCATCTGGGCGGGGGTTACCGTCCAGTCTTGCAACATCGCCTGGGTTTTTTCGGTATAGATGGATAGCCCCGGGCGATCATCCCGCTCGTCCATCGCCGCCAGATAGGCCCGGACCGTCTCTCGGGGCCCTCGCCGGCTGCCACATCCGGGCCGCCCGACGAACGCTGGCGCTCCCCGCCTGCGCCCAGCTCCGCCTCGGTGGTCGCCCCGGCTCCGCCAGTGGCAGCGGGCAGTGTTGAGGGGTCAAAAGCCTTGTTTTCGGCCGCTTCCTGGGCGCGCGTCACAATCAGCTCAGTGGTGGCCACAATGCCATCCGCCACACGGCCACGCTGGAAAAACGGCACCATCTGCCGACGCTCCAGATAGCTGATCAGGGCATCCGGGTAAACGCCCTCCAGCGCCTGGGACACCTCAACCCGCACCTGGTCCTGCTCCGGGTCCAGCAACAACAGTAACCCCCGGCCACCCTCGCTACGCTGACCCACGCCAATGGACTCAAACAGCTTTACGGCACGACGGTTTACATCCGCCTCCCCGGCTTCGATCACCACCCGATAATCGATGCCGTGATCCGCCAGCAGATGCTCATGGTAGGTGTTCAGCGCTTGCGCCTGATCCTCGCTCAACAGATCCGCCCGGTCCTCCAGCCAGGTCCCCGAGTCCGAGCAGGCAACGAGGAGGACCAGGACCAGAACACTAGCGGAACTCCAGAGAACCCGCATCCTGCGCCCCCTCATCCGCCTCGAAATAGGTCTTGCGAGTGAAGTTCCCCATCCCGGCCATCAGGTTGCCGGGAACACGGCGAATGGCCGAGTTATAGGCCTGCACCGCTTCATTGAACCGCATACGGGCCACATTGATGCGATTCTCGGTGCCCTCAAGCTGGGCCTGAAGGTTGAGAAAGTGATCCGCTGAACGCAGCTCGGGATAATCCTCGACAACGGCCACCAGACGGCTTGACTTCTCCGAGAGTCGGGCCTGGGCCTGCGCGATGCGCTCCAGGGTTGCCTCATCCTCCGGCGGCGCGCCGCCGGCCTCGGCGGTGGTCTTGGCGGCTTCCTCGCGGGCGGTTTCCACTTCTTCCAGCACCTGCGACAGTCCCTCACCCGACTGGTTACGGCTTTCCACCACGCCTTCCATGGTCTCGCGTTCGTGCTCCAGATACCGGGAGACCGTATCCACGAGTTGCGGGATCA
Source organism: Halomonadaceae bacterium KBTZ08 (assembly GCA_048013405.1). Taxonomy (GTDB): domain Bacteria; phylum Pseudomonadota; class Gammaproteobacteria; order Pseudomonadales; family Oleiphilaceae; genus Halospina. The sequence goes on along the minus strand of CP182108.1, from coordinate 2,426,718 downwards.
GGTCCTGGCGACGCTGGTAGTTGCTTTCAAGCTGGGCCCACTGCGAGAACACCGCCTCTTCCTTGCTGATCAGGCTGTTGTAACTCCACCCCATGAACAGAACAATCAGGGCCAGGGGCACCAGAATAAAAACCGCCAGCGCGATATTGCGTGACAACATAGCTGTTTGATCTCCTGTTTCATGCTGATCTGACATCCATTCGCCGACATCCTGTACCGGCTGCGTATCGTCCTGCCCCCAGGCCAGGCCGGGAAACATCATCAAAAGCGTCACCAGAACGGCAGTACAAGCCATTAAGGCGACCAGATTGCTATGTAACGGAGGCGATTTAGGTTGGTATGCATCCATTCTCTGGTTCCTTTTCCGTCCTTGCGCCACGAACGCTTAAGGGTCCCTACCCGGCGGGCACCGGAAGGGCATTCGAGGTTTCCATTAAAGCGGGCAACGTTAAGCGGACGCCGTTGCGAGCGGCTTAACCATGGCCAACGCTCCTGAGACGTCCCTTTTTTCTACCGCAAATCCTAACCCCTGGTAAAGCCGAACCGCCTTGCTGTTGGATTCATAGACATTGAGCGTCAAGCACTCGGCACCGTGGTTCGCTGCACCAATGACCATTAAAGCCATGCACAGAGCCCGCCCAATACCCTGGCCCCGAGCTGCCGGATCGACGATCAACCGCGCAAGGTGAAGAGTTTTGTCATTTTTGGGGAGAACCTGACCAAATCCAACAACGTTGCCCGCAGCGCCCACCAGAACGTAAGCATTGCGCTCGGACGCGCCCATGTCCGCCCATGCGGTCTCAGGGGTGGCGGGATAACGTATCGTGGGTCCGGCCCACATACGGCATGCGGCTTCGCCCTCAATCCACTCAAGCACCACGGCGAGGTCGGATTCCCGGGCAGCACGCAGTTCCATTCAGCCCTCTCCCCTGCCAACTATCTGGTTACAGCCCCTGACAAACGGCGCAATCCTCGAACCCCAAAGGTGGACACGCTGAGACCGCAAAGGATCAGGAAACACGCCCCCCATTGCGCCAGGGACAGCCGCTCATCAAGTACCAACCCCGCTGTAAGTAGCCCTGTTACAGGCACCAGCAGCGACAGGGGCGCAACGCTGTGCGTTGGGTACCTGGAGAGCAGGCTGCTCCAGGCGCCAAACCCGAACAGAGTGGCCCCGAACGCCAGATAGACAATGGCGAAGAGGGACATGCCTTCCAGGTTTGTGAATGCGCCAACAATCGCCTCTGGCGGGTTCAATGCGAAAGCAAACACCAGAAGGGGCACTGGGGGCACAAGACTCGACCAGATGATCAGGCTGAACATATCCAGCCGCTGGCCTTTCGCCACGGCCTCCGCCGCCGCTTTCCGCACCACGATATTGGATACCCCCCAGGAGGCCGCGCCGGCGAGTGTTAACAGGAAAGCGGGCACCGGCAGCTCTCCCAACCCCTGGGCCCCTGAATACCCGATCAGGAACAACCCCAAGGCCGCTATGCCAAGCCCTGCAAGCTGGGCGCCGGAGACCGCTTCACGCAAAACAACGCCGGCAAAGATGAGCGTGAAAAACGCCTGGGATTGAAGGACCACGGAGGCCAGGCCAGCGGGCATGCCAATGTGCATGGCGTAAAACAGGCAGCCAAACTGCCCGATACCCACCGTAAGGCCATACAGAACCCAATAACGCACGCTGGCAGCAGGGCGCGGCACAAACAACACGGCTGGCAGTGCAGCGAGCAGATACCGAAGCGCAGCCAGCAGCATCGGTGGAACCCCATTGAGCCCAAGCTTGATGACCGTGAAGTTTGCCCCCCAGATGGTCACCACCAACAAAGCCAATGCCATATCCTTGCGGCTCAACACCCCTCCCCCATCCGTTATCCAGATCACAAGCCAAGCGCCTTCCCACAGCCCCGTTCAGCAGGAAGACGCCAGTCCCTATCATGCATGCCCTAATTCTCTTCGGTGAGAATCCCCTGTTCGAAGGCATCCGCCAGCTGCTTTCGGAGTACTTGCCACAGCTCTGTGCTTCCCTGTTCAATCCGCGCGTTAAGGCTCAACACCTGATCCGGTGTCACCTCATGGGCACGCCAGCTGTGGCCCTTTCTCTGCAGGTTCTGGAGCAGCGGGGGCACACGGTCAATCGCCTTGGCATACCGGGCATCGGGTGTTTCCCCCGCCTCAAACTCGTGCCAGAGCGCCACAAAGTCATCGCCCTTCCCATCGGGCAGGATTGAAAGAATCCTCGCCACGCCATCAGCTTCCGCGGCTTTCAGCGGCTCCGTTTCACTGGCGTAGACAATGGTATCTCCAACATCGATCTCACCCAGATCGTGAATCAACAGCATTCTGATGACGCGATCAATATTGACCGGTTCATTGGCAAAATCTTTCAGCATCAGCGCCGAGAGACACACATGCCAGCTGTGTTCAGCGGCGTTCTCAAAACGCGCCAAGCCCACAGGCTTTGTCTTCCGGTGAACGTCCTTGAGCTTTTCAATCTCAACAATGAAGCGGAGGACGTCCTCGATTGCCGTCACCACACGACTCCCTGAATACCTGTTAGGCGTCATCGGTAAGCAGGCCGAGAGGGTTGCGAGACAAGGTGACTGGCACACCCTGACGATGCCTGGCCCACCGCTTTGTTACACATTCACTGAATACGTAAGGCCGCGTGCCTCGTCACCCGTCATACCCCGGAACCCCCAACAATGGGGTGCCTGCTCCTTGATGGTCACCTCAATATCCACCGGTGAGATACCGACCTCGGATTGAATCCTCCTGAACAGTTCCTTGATCAGCGCTTTCTGGGTCTCCGGCGCGCGCCCCTGCATCATATTGATCTCGATGGCTGTATAAGCGGGAGTCCTGCCGCCCGGGTAATAGAAATCCTCGGCGTCCATCGGGATAAAGCGGTGAACCCGCTTATCTTCAGGCATGCCCAGAACAGACTGCATGCATCCATGGATCACGTCTGAAAGAAGCGCCTTGAGCGGATTCAGGTGTTCCTTGATGCCGTAGACAACAATCATAATGCCTCCTGCAACACATTGGGCTTAGCGGTGAGCGTTAGCCTGGCCCACAAGCAACGGAAAAATCAATTGCTCCCAACTCCTTCACGAAACCGTCAGCCAGGCTCGACCGCACAACTCACCGCGACTATCCCGAGGCAGCAGCCGGCTCAGGCGCCCGTATGCCCCTGAAGGCAGCCGTGGCGAGCGCCCCCAATGCCAGCAGCAATGCTGCGGAGAGAAAAGCCAGATCGTAGCTTCCCGTCGCCTCGCGTACGGCGCCCCCAACGTAAACACCCAGAGCCGCCAGGACCTGGTGCGCAAACCAGGCGGAACCGAGAATGGCACCCAGTCCGCCAGCACCGAAACGGTCGCCAATAAGCCCTGTCTTGAGGGGAATAATCGGGATGGACGACACACCATAAACAACGGCAAACCCATACAGCTGCCAGACCTGGCCAGCCATGGCCAACCAGGCCAACGCAAGGGCGCGGACGCCGTAAAGCCCGATCAACAACGGCTTCTTTCCAACCCGTGGGGCTGCCTGGCCCAGCAACCCCATGCTCAAGGCGCTGGCCAAGGCGGCTATCCCCAGAAGATTCCCGCCCAACGCCTCGCTGCCCCCAAGGTCGACCGCAAAGCCGGGCAGGTGCATGGCAACCATATAGAGCGAATACCCGCAGCTGACAAAGCCAATGGTCGCGCAGTAGAAGTCAAAGGAGCGGATCGCCTCTGTAAAGCTAGCGCTTGGGGAGGCCGCACCGGTGACCGTTGGCTCAGCCTCCCCATCCGGCCATTGCCCCACCTGGGCGGGGTAATCCCGGACACCGAAAAACACCAGCGGCGCCACCAGAAACAGCATCCCGGCTCCGAGAACGGCAAACGCCGTCTGTGCGCCCCCGAGAACGATCAACCAACCCACAAGGGGAAGAATCAATAACTGACCAATGTTGATGCCCATGGAACTGCGGGCAAGCATCTTCCCCCTCTGCCTTACATACCAGCGGGATACCAGCACCGCATTGGCCATGGAACCGCAGCCGGCAAAGCCAATGGCGGTCAGGACCCCGTAATACAGGAAGAACTGCCACTGATGCTCGATGGTCGCGGCCAGGAGAAAAGCCAGCCCCATCAACGCCGCGGATGCCGTGATGACCAACCGCGCCCCCACGCGGTCCACCAGCCGCCCAAGGAAGGGCTGCAACACGCCCCAGACAATCATGTTCACCGAAACGGCGGTACTGAGCGTTGCCAGGGACCACCCATGAACACTGTGCAGTTCCGCGAAGAATTGCCCGGCTGAAAGGTTGAGACCGAAGGCCGCCATCAGCACCAGGAATGAAATGGTGACCATGCGGCCACCCATGAAGTGAGTTCCAGACCCCATCACACTAACCTCCTTTTGTTTAAAAGATGGTTAGATTAGAGCAGGGTCCCATCTAACCTGTCAAATGTGAGATGATGGTTATATGGTAAAAGCCGCATTACAGAGCAGACCCCTTGAGGGCGAACCCATTGCCCTGGACCTGGTCAACACGCAATGGAACGAGCGCGGTCAGCGCATGGATCTGCTGGAAATGGAGGGAGGCGTGGCGCAATGGCTTTCAGAGCACGACGTGCCCCAGCCAGCGGATTTAGACGCAACCCAGGCAGCGCTGTGCGAAGCGCGGGCCGCCCTACGACGGTGCCTTGAAGCGGATGACGGAGATGCCGGTGCCAGGGCGGCATTGAATCAGGTGCTGGCCTGGGGCCGGATCATTCCCGAACTGGCAAGCACTGGCCCCAGCGAACGGATTGAAGCCGAGGAAACACTGTTTCCAGCGTGGGTCGCCGCCCGGGGCTACCTGGAACTCCGGAACAAATGGTCCCCTAAGCGTATCCGGGCCTGCGCCCACCCCGATTGCATCCTCTACTTCCTGGACGCAACCCGCAGCGGCACCCGCCGCTGGTGTGATATGCAAACCTGCGGCAATAGAGCCAAGGCCAAGCGCTACCACAACCGCTATGGCTAACGGACGTTGTCAGACGTAGTGCAGCGCGCCAAAAACCAGCGCCCCCAGCAGGGTAGGGATCGCCACGCCTCCGAGGGATCGCTTGGCAAGGGCCATGCAAAGCAGAGCCACACAGGCCGCCAGCCCTTTCCTGCCAAACGGAGCCGTGGCCACCATGGGCAATAGCGACACCGTCAGTAATGCCGTGATCGCCGCCGGCCCAATAGCCCGCAGGCATTTCTGAGCGACAATGGGCAGCGGCTTGCGGTCACTTCCCTGAAAACGAAAGGGCAGCCAGCGCAACAGAAAGGTCATCGCCCCCGCCAGCAACACGACCAGGGTGAGCTCCGGAGTCATACCCTCACTCCCCAGAGATTGAATACGCCCCCGGCCAGCATCCCGAGAATAAGGGCGTGATGGCCTGGCAACACGCCCATGAGTGCCGCGGATACCCCGGCGGTCGCCAGGATGGTGCCCCACCACTCACGCACACCAACCTCCAGAAGCAATACAAAAAACAATCCCGGCAGGATGAACGACAGTGCGGCGTCCACGGCCGGAGGCAGATCCCCCAGGTTCGACCCCAGCGTTACCCCCAGCAGCGTACCGCCAACCCACGCGAAATAGGCACCAAGCTGAAGGCCCAGAAGCCAGTTCTCGCGCGCTTCCGGCGTAAGCCGTTCAAGATGGCCGGAGGCGGCGGCGAACACCTCATCGGTCAACCCGAACGCAAGCAACGGAGTGGGGAGTTTTCTTTCCGCCTCACCCAACCGTGGCAAGAGAGCAGGCCCGTAGACCAGGTGGCGTGCGTTCATCAGCAGGATGGCCCCCAATGTACTGACCATGCCGGCACCCGAGGTCAGCAACGTGACCAACAGGAACTGGCTGGCGCCAGCGAACACGGCCACGGAAATCAGGGCTGTCAGCGCGGGCGACAACCCAGCCTCCAAAGCTGCAAGGGCAAACGCGAACGCTATGGGAATGTAGCCAACGGCTATGGCGGTGCTGCTGGCCACACCTTTCGCCAGGGCTTTCATCAATATCCCTCCGGTTTTTGCAGCGTGACCACATGGCTGCCGCCCTGCCATTCATCCAGCCCCGATGTCGCAAACACCCGCTTATGCGCCACAACCCGGAACCCGCTCATCCGTGCCATGGCCAGAAACCGTTGGACGTGGGTCTTGGGCGCCCCCTCACCCTCAAAACCCGTCACCATGGCCTGCACCTCCAGACGGACTAAGCGCAGGTAGGCGGCAAACGGGCAGCGCTCAGAGACGTGCCAGACCCTCTCATTCAATCGCATCGACAATGCCCGGCAGCGGTCGACGGCGTCCTCAACCCACCCGCGCTGGGCCGCCAATAGCGCAAGGCTCAATGACGCCTTGATGTCGGCGTAGTCCTCCCAAAGCGCCGGGCTCATGGTCGTGCGCTCGCAACAGGCCAAAAAAGTCGCCGTGGACAGTATGGAGGTGCCATGGTGCCGGACCAGGGCCTGCAGGTAGGTGTGCCGGTCCTGGTACTCCGGGAGAAACTCACCGGCCATGCAGAGTAGGCCACCAGGCCTGAGCAGCTGATGGCTTTGCCTCAGCATCAGGGCCATGTCGGGGTGGTGAGCGGCTCCCATCTCCAGCAAAAGATCCTGGGACGCTGCCGGCATGGCACCGGCCAGCACATCCTTTTTTTGGGGCTGGATGCGTGGCTCGATGCTCGCCACAGCCTCCAGGTGCCCAAGGGTGGGTCCATCGGGCGCTACCGCCCTTACGCTCAGCCCGGGCACCAGCTCGCACAGCATGAGCATGGCCATGCCCGCGCCCGAGCCCACCTCGATCGCCTGACCCCCGAGCCGGCTTACCCCATACGCCTGAATGGCATCCGCCATCGCGACGACCTGGCGGGCACAGGCTGGATGCAACACCTCATAGGCCACGTACCGATCCGCATGGGGCCGGCCTGAAGCACCTGCCATCTCCCTGGAGACAAGACTCTGCCCGGGCGATACCGGGCCGGAAGTGCCAGGCATCCGGACAACCCCATGCTGGAGCGCGATGTCACTGAGCAGGCATTCCAGGGTCAGGCTCTCCCGCTGCTGTTGGAGGCCGCTTATCACCGCGGAATGCTGGAGAGCAGGGGATTCAGCCAGCCCCGCCAGCCACCATGCGTCACTCAGAAGGCCGGCGGAGGGTCCAGGGCTTTCATTCGCGGCAAACGCGGAGGTCGCTGCGCGCGGAAAAGCCGCCCAGAAGGCCCCACCGGCATCCCGTCCAGTGACCGTCATAATGGTCCGGTTCCCGTCCGGATCACCCCTCGTGTCTGCGGTGATTGCCTCCCGCACCTCGCCGGCGTCCAAAGGCGCGCTCCGCAGCCCGAGCAGCGTCCCCTGAAAGCCGGCAGCCGTTTCCGCAGCCATACGCTGAAGCAGGCTCCGAAAGCTCTGCCACTGCTCGGAGGACTCCGGCCAATGGATGACCTGGTCCGCCAATTGCTGAGACGTGGTCTGTCCGGGGTATTCAATGAACACCATCGCCACCGCCGCTGAATCCAGCGCCCCGTACAGGTGCTCCCCATCAGCGGCGTACTCGCAGGATTCGCCCGCCGCCAGCCTCTCAGGAGCGTCCGTGCTTCCCGCCAGCATCGAGCCCGACAGCATGACCACCCGTTCGCGCACCCCTTCTGCATGCCCTTCTGAGTGGCGGACATGGCCTGCCGGAAGTTCCATTCGGTAGGTTTCAATCAGGATTTCACCGACGCTTCGTTCCATGAACCGAACAGAAGCCCCATGCTCACCCGCTGACGGCGACTCGGGCAGACTCCCTTCGCCACCCACTACCAGGTCGCCAAAAGGCACCTTCAGGGCGTCCGCGAGCGCCCACAGGGTGTCGATAGTCGGGTTGCCTTCACCGGTTTCAAGGCGCGAAAGCGTGGACTTGGCGATACCACTGCGCTGTGCCAGCGCCGATAGCGTCAACCCCTGAAAAAGCCGTGCCTGCTTGAGATTGCAGGCCAGGGTCTCGAAGTATTCCATACTAAACTGTTCCACAAAAAGAACCTGTTCTTTTTGTAGCACACCTCGTAGGGCTACCCAAACAGCACTCAGTTATTGGATCTCTCGCATCGCCAGCGCGGCAGGTGCAGGCCTGGCTTGCGCGCTGATAACAGGCCCAACGACGCTATTCGCCGCCCTTCACAACTCAATCCCGGCTATCGGCCAGCAACTGCAATAGCTCCACAGCATCCTGAGCTTTACCGGTTGGAACAAAAATATGGTCGTGGTAGTAGCCTGCTACGACATTGGCGGGAATTCCATTTGAAGCTAGCCTGGAGGATACAGCATCCGTCAGCCCGACCGCTGCCAGGCTGGAGTGCACCGCCAGGGTAATCTTGCGGAACATGCCATCAAAGCTGAAACCTTCCCTTTCCGCTACGGACACAGGCAACAGCAACGTTAAACCTTCATCCTCTTTAACGGTCACCACCGGCTCAAGGGCTGTATAAGCATCAAGCGAGCCAGGGACTGTACAGAACACATACTCCCCTTGCTGCAATCGCGGGGTCAAAGACCTCAAAAGCGCATCTAACTCAACGACTCCGCTCATCGTTTTCTTTCCCCCAAGCCAAAATTCCAACTATCAAGTTCCGGAAAGCTCACCCCGGTTCAAGTAGCACACCCGGACACCCACGAACCGCAGCTGGGGCATGCCGATGGACTTAACCAGCTGCCACCTGGGTGACCAACCTCAACACAGGCTGAGGCTCATGTGATGGGAACTCAGGACAAAGCCCTTCTTCAGGTAGAGCCGATGGGCGTCATGGCGCTGGTACCCCGTATCCAGGTGGGCTGCCGCGCACCCCAGCCGCCGGCCTTCTTCAAGCAACCAGTCCAGGAGTGCACCGCCAGCGCCATTGCGCGTCCTCTCCGGGTGGGCCACCAGATCATCGATGTACAGCACCCGGCCCCATGCGAGGTAGGTCGCCACCCGGTAACCCGCGGCCGCAAGCATTGCGCCGTCCTGCTCGATGCAGGCAATGCGATAGCCCTCGGCCGCCTGGATGGGCACCTGCTCCATGAACTGATGCTTGCTGAGATGCGGTCGCAGGATCCCGAAGAGGTCGTAGACGGCCTTAAGCGCCCGACCGTCTTCCATGTCCAGTTGCTGAATTACGTGGTCCATTGTCGTCTCCCTGGCTCGTCACCGGCTGGTGCTGTCTTCATCATGACGACTCAAGGTAGCGTTTCAACCGAACGAGCGGAAGGCCCAAGGACTTTTCGCACACCCAATTCCGGTAGCGCCCTTTTCACCGGTTCCCGGCCTACTGGAAAGCTTCCTATGGATTTGAACGGCTCCACAAAATCCCCGGCACATAGGCTTCCAGGCTTATCAGGGCGCTCTTTAAAGGCCCCCGATGGTCGTAATTACCGAAACGTTCTGGCATACTGCCGCTCCTGTAGACGACAGGAATTCTTTCCCGCGCCCCGTCACGCCGCAGGCATGGCGGGGGGCTACCGCTTTTGAGGGGTGCGCCCCGAACATCCACCCGCACCCCAGGGCCGCTGCGCTGCCCTTCACCCTGGCAGCCCGTGCGCCGCAACCGATTTTGAAACATCTGAAAGTGAGGTCATCGTGAGTAAAACCTACACGGATCTGTGCCCGGCCCGGCTTATTGAGCTGGCGCTGGAAAGGAATGAGGGCAAGCTCGCCTCCAATGGCTCACTGGTGGTTACAACCGGCGAGCGCACTGGCCGCTCCCCCGTTGACCGCTTCATTGTGGAGGAGCCCAGCACCGTCAACCAGATCGACTGGGGCAGCATCAACCGTCCCTTCGACGCGGACAAGTTCGATGCACTCTGGGAGCGCGTCCAGGCCTATATGGGGGAGCACGAGCATTTCACCTCCCATGTGCACGTGGGGTCGGACCCGAACTACTATCTGCCGGTAAAAATGACCACCGAAACCGCCTGGCAGAACCTGTTCGGGCTCAACCTGTTCATCCGCCCGGATCAGTACAACCCCATTGATAACCCGGAATGGGAGATCCTGAACGCGGCCAATTTCGAGTGCGTGCCCGAGCGTGACGGCACCAACAGCAACGCCACCGTGATCATCAACTTCGCGCGCAAGCGCGTGCTGATCGCGGGCATGCACTACGCCGGCGAGATGAAGAAGGCAATGTTCTCGGTGCAGAACTTCCTGCTGCCGGACTACGACGTGCTGCCCATGCACTGCTCCGCCAACGTGGGCGACAACGGCGATGTGTGCCTGTTCTTCGGCCTCTCCGGCACGGGCAAAACCACCCTCTCTGCGGACCAGAGCCGTTACCTGATCGGGGACGACGAACATGGCTGGGGCGAGGATACCGTCTTCAACCTTGAAGGTGGCTGCTACGCCAAGACCATCGACCTGACGCGCAAGAACGAGCCCATCATCTGGGACGCGATCAAGTTCGGCGCCCTGGTCGAGAACGTGGTGGTCGACGAAGCAACGCGCGAGCCGGACTACACGGACACCTCGCTGACCGAGAACGGGCGTTGCGCCTACCCGCTGGAGCATGTGGAGAAGCGGGTGGTGGAGAACCGTGCTGGCGAACCCAAGCACATCATCTTCCTGACCTGCGACATGACCGGCGTTCTGCCGCCGGTGTCCATCCTGTCGCGTGAGTCCGCGGCCTACCACTTCCTCAGTGGCTACACGGCCCTGGTAGGCTCCACGGAGATGGGATCGGATGAGGGGCTCAAGTCCACCTTCTCCACCTGCTTCGGCGCGCCCTTCTTCCCGCGCCCCGCCGGCGTCTACGCTGAGCTGCTGATGAAGCGGATGGATGCGTTCAACAGCAAGGTGTTCCTGGTGAACACCGGCTGGACCGGCGGTCCCTACGGTGTGGGCAAGCGCTTCTCCATTCCCACCACTCGGGCCATCATCAACGGAATCCAGGACGGTGAGCTGGACAATGTTGAAACACAGCACCTGGACGACCTGAACCTGGACGTGCCGACCTCGGTGCCGGGTGTTGAGACCAAGCTGCTCAACCCCCGTAACACTTGGGACGATCCGGCCGAGTACGATGCCAAGGCCCAGGAGCTGATTGCCCAGTTCGTGGAGAACTTCAACAAGTTCGACGTGCCGGATTCGATCGTCAACGCTGGTCCCAAGCTGCGCCAGTAAACCAGCCCAGGCGCCCTCCGGGGCGCCTCCGGTCGAAACAGAAAGGCCCCGGTCGTGGCATCACGCCGGGGCCTTTCCGCGTTTTGGGCGGCGCCTCAGAGCGCGTACACCAGCAGGGGCACAAACGCCACCAGCACCAGGGCCGCGCCCATCACCACCATCGGCATCAGGATCCGTTCATAGCGCTGGTAGAAACTGCCGCCACTGGCCTCCGTCTGCGCCAGGCGCACCTCGTTATCGCCAACCACCTGGCGGGTCAGGAGGTGGTTGAGTGACACCGGTGGCGTGAGGTAGCCCAGCTCAAAGGCCACCAGGGTCACCATCCAGAAGTGAACGGGATGGATCCCGCTCTGGTAGGCGAAGGTAGCCACGGTGGCACTCACCAGTATAACGGCCCCGAAGGCATCCATGATCATGCCCAGACCCACCAGAAGCAGCACCATCAGGCCCATGGCGGCCCAGGGGCTGGCCACGCTGGCCGGGAACAATGCCATGAGCTCGGCGCGCTCGATAACGCCGCCCAGACTGATGGAGAGCCCAAACAGCAGCAGCAGGGCCCCGATCTCTGCGGTGGTATCCGTGGAGGCCTGGCGCAGGCTGGGCTCAAGCGCGCGGTGGGCCTGACCGCCAGCGGTCTGGGGCAGTTCCCGGCCCCGGAAACGGATGGCCTCAAATACCAGTATACTGATCAGCATCACCGGCAGGATGCGCGGCGCCGAAAACTCGTCCAGGGTCACGCTCAGACCCCAGCGGTAGGCCACCACAACCGCGGCAACCACCAGCGCATAGGGAATCAGGGGCCGCAGTGCCTGGAGCATCTCGGGGATCGCCTCGTTCAATGGCGCCAGTTTCAGCTCGCTCTGGCGATTGAACAGCATTGTGACCAGGAAGAACAGAATCGCAGAGAGCGCGAAAACCATGGCGCCCCAGCTGAAGAGCTGATCGGTGGTGACCTCGCGGTTGAGCATGGCGATGACCACCACCAGCAGGCAGGGGCGCAATACCACCCCCATGGAACCGGACATGGCGGTAGCCGCCAGCGCCAGCTGGCGACGCGCTCCGGCAGCGCGCAGCTCGTGGTAGATGACGGCCCCGGCGGCGATCACGAAAATGCCAGAGGCCCCTGTGTAGGCCGTGGGAATGGCGGCGACCACCACGGCCACGGTAGCCAGCAGTTCGGGGGGCATGCGCAGGGGGCGGAAGACATCAAACACCAATGAGGCTACCCGGGTCTGCTTGAGCATCATCCCCGCCCAGATGTAGAGCGCCACGTTCACGAAGATCTCCGCGTGCTCCATCAGCGCCCCCAGGTAAACGCCAATGCCCTGCATATAGCCGAAGCTGAGGAAGTAGGCTCCAGAGATGAAGCACATCACGGCATACAGGGGGATGGTGGTCAGCGACTGCACAATACCGCCGCCCGACTCCAGGTTGTCCGGCTCTCGCAACAGGCGATAGACGCTGGCCACACCCAGCACCGCAAAGCACACTACCCAGAGCACATTGAGCATGTCCCGTGCCGGTGGCACCGCTTCCATGGATTGATGCACATGGTTACGGTAGATCCAGCTGGATCCCAACAGCATGAGGTTGGCAATGGCCTGGGCACTGTAGGAGACCCGGTAATCCATGCGGGTCTCAATGCCCCGGATGGCGATCTGGTGCCGGCCCAGCGTGGCCGTGGCCGCGCAGATGGCCAGCAGCAGGATCAGCAGCGGGCGCTGCCAGTTGAGCCCTGCTTCCGTAATGGCCGCCAGGCCCTGCTCAAAGCCTCGATAGAGCCGCACCGGCGTGGTGATGCGCTCCTTCATGACGTGGTACTGGAGGTGATCGGCCTCACAGGCTCGCTGTGACGCCTTCACCGAGCGCCGGATGGCCTCGCGATCCACCTCGGACTCCCCGAGCAGTCCGGCAATCTCCTCGTCCATCCGGCGCTCGGCAACCCGGTCCACCTCGGACTCGATGTCCACCAGGAAACGACAGTCCGGCGGCTCCGGGTCCTCCCGGAGCTGGTAGTAGCCGGACCAGAAATGTTCCCCCAGCTGAAGCGCCTTGTTGTGCAGGTCCGTGCTCGTGGCCAGGAACACGAACAACAACAGGATCAGGCAGGCCGGCAACGACGAGAACCATTCGATGCCGGTACGGCGTGGCAGTCCCATACAGCAGACCCGGTCAGTTGGTGGCTTCAGCCCTCAGAGCGGGCGCATTCCGCCCTGGAGGGGTTCACCCGGCAGCGGATGCCACGCATCAGCTTCAGGGCGGTCTCGTCGAATTCGCCTTCCTCGCGCAGCTGCCGCCGGACCTCGGCGAGCATGGCATTGTATTCATGGCGCTGTTGCTTGGTGGGCCGCATCCAGTACTTTTCCTTCACCTTGGATTCGGCGTCCTCAATGATGCCGTAGGCCTGATCAATACGGTTGAAGGCGTACTCCCGCGCCTGCTTCACGAATCGCTCGGGAAACCGGTCCCGGCGCACAAGGACCTGGAAGTTCATCTGCGCCAGGGTGTAGTCGAGGATGGCGCCGTTGTCGCCCAGGCCCTTGTAGAGCTCCAGCGGCTCATAGGCCACGGCCGGCGCATAGGCGGCATCAACGCTGCCATTGTTGAAGCGTCCAGAGAAGTTGGAGGTGCTGGAGCCGACCACGGAAGCGCCCACATGGCGGACCATGGTAACCGACGCCTTGTCGTGCCCCAGGGTGGCAATGCGCTTGCCCTGGAGCTCTTCCACCGTGTCGATCGAGCGGTCATCAAGAAACAGGTAGACGGCACCCGCCGGGAGCACGCCCACAACTTCATACTTTTTGGTCTTCAGATACTTGCGGGCATTGGACTGGCTCAATACCTGCAGCAGCATCCGCATTTCCTCTTCCCCCGGTATCGCGCCCATGGCCTCCAGCGATCCGGTGAAACGGTTAAAATCACGGGCCATGGTGCCGGTCAGAAGAGCCGAGTCGCACTGGCCATTGCGGAATTCCTCGGCGGCGATTTTCTCGCTGGTGTAGGCCCGCAGGTCCAGGTCCACGCCCTTTTTGAGCGCCATCGGCCTGGCGGATTGCATCAGCTCAAACAGCGGACCATTGGCCCCCACTGGGTCGAATACGCAAAGGCTGCGCTCAAGCAGGTCCTCCTTGGCTGCGACGCTCGTGGCGGTGGCAAGCGTCAGCGCCGCCAGAGCGCCCATCAGTGTGCGTTTCAGGGTTTTCATGACCATGCCTCCTGGTTGCGCCCGTTACATCAGTTCATTCAGGTCAATGCGCTCGGCTTCCGGTTCCGGATCATCCCAGAACTCACCCAACCGCCCGGTCGGGGTGCGGTGGCCCTGAGCCCTCGTCCAGAGCCGGTCGGAAAGCGCCTGGATATGACGCGTTGCCGTCGCATCGATCATGACCCAATCTTCGGCGGCGGGTTTGGCCTCAATCGCCTTGGCGTGGCGGCGGATCACCTCCCGCAATCTCGCCTCGTCACCCGCGTTCTGGGCAGCGACGGCGTAAAAAACATGGGCCAGTCGCACACCAGCTTCTTCGCCCTTGCGGCTGGCCTTTTCCAGCTGCTTGAACGGCTTGGCACCCTCGGGCGCCGCAGACGGAACCATGGCCCAGACAGTGGCCCTCATGGCGCGTGGCGCCCCCCACCAGCGGTCGTCGTCCAGGCATCGGGTAGCGCGGGCCACCCGCGAACCAATGTTGTTGGGGATGCCCAGCTGTTCACCGGCACGCACCTGGGTATTCATCGCCTGCAAGCCAGAGAGCAATCCGGCCAGGAACATGAACTGATCCGTCTCGGTTTCAAGTCGTTCGGTGGGACATTCCCCGTTCCCCACGTCACCGTAATGGCTGTTCATGTTCTTCCAGGCCTCGTGGAAGCGAAGAGCGGCTTGCCGGTAGTGGCGGCGAGCGGCGTAGCGGGCATCCTGAGCCGCATCGGGGTCGCGGTCGCGCATCAGTCGCTCATACGCCAGGTCCCGTTCGCGGGCCCGTGTTTCAGAGCAGCCGGCGGCGGATAGGTGCATCATGATGCCAAGCTGGTTGGGTTCATCCGTTACCCGCCCGAACGACATCATCAATGGTGTGGTCGCCTCGCCCATGGCACAGGACATGCCCACATCGGACTGCTTCAGCACATAGGGCGTGGTGTGTTCCTTGGAGAGTCCCTGCATCACGCTGCCACTGGTGGCGTACATCTGGTGGCGGATCATGGAGCAGCCGCCGAGCATCGCGAGCAGTGCCAGCAGCACCGTTACCCGCGCCCAGAGCCGGGGTTGAAGGATTACTCTCATGGTTGGCCTCAGCCTTTCCTGTGGGTTGCTCTTGCGTGCGTGCGGCGACTCCCTGATGCAGCGTCATCGCCGGTCCAATCCAGTCCGGCATTATGCGCAACCCTCGGGTCCTGTTGTGAGATCAGTACCACAAAGACTGGAATGAGAAGCCCATGGCGCGCTCAGGTTACCGACCGGTCAGGGTTGACGGCTGTCTCTGGTGGGCTATATCTGAACGGTGTTATCGTGATCATCGAAAAGACAAAGGAGACCCCATCATGCGTAAGCCGGAACTGGCTGCTGCCATTGCTGAAGAAACGGGCCTGTCGAAGAGCAAGGCTCAGGACGTGTTGAATGCCTTTACGGATCAAGTCAGCGCCGCGCTGGCCAAGGACGAGGGCGTGAGCCTGCCGGGCTTTGGCAGTTTCAGCGTGCGTGAACGCAGTGCGCGTACCGGCCGCAACCCGCAGACCGGCGCAGCGATCCAGATTCCGGCGAGCAAGTCAGTGGGATTTAAGCCGGGCAAGCCCCTGCGCGAGGCCATTAAGTAGCCACACTCCCAGTGGCTCAGCCGGGGTTGTTGTCCTTCCCCGCCTCAAGGCGGGCCAGGCGCCGCTCGATCGCCGTCAGCTCTGTCTGGATGGCGGCCTGACGATCCAGTACATCCCCGGCATGACGGGCAATCCGCCACAGCAGGCCAGTCATGACGGCAAGCAGAACCAGCGCGATCCAGCTCATGCGTCGTCACCCTCATCTTCGTGACGGATACGGCCATCCACGGCGGTCAACGTCACCCGCCCCGGCAGTGCACGATCCATAACCGGTAGATGCGGGCCAGCGGAGAACAGGGTCCGGGCCGCAGGCGCCCAGGTCCGTCGCGGGTCCACCAGCGTCAGGTCCGCCACGGCATTCTCGGCGATGGTGGGCGTATCCAGGCCCAGCACTTGCGCCGGCCCCGTGGTCAATGCCCGCAGCAGGGCCCGTTGTGAAAGCTCCCCGGCGGCCACCCGCTCCATCCCCAGCGACAGCGTGGACTCCACTGTGGAGAGGCCGGGCTCGGTCTCCGGGAAGGGGGCAAGCTTGGCCGCTTCGTCCGAGGGCCGGTGCTGGCTGACAATGGCATCAATCACGCCGCTTTCCACACCCTCGAGCAGTGCGCGCCGGTCCGCTTCGCTGCGCAACGGCGGCCGACAGTGAAAGGTGCCATTGTAGCCTTCGATGGCGTCTTCCGTGGCCACCAGATGCGTGATGCCCACCTCGGCGGTCACGCTGTGCCCAGCCTCCTTGGCGGCCCGCACCAACGCCACGGAACGCGCGCAGCTCAACGGCCCGATGTGCAGGCTGGCTCCGGTTTCCTCCGCCAGCATCAGCAACTCACTCACCGCCGTGGTTTCCGCCACTTCCGGAATGCCGGGGAGTCCGAGCCGGGCAGCCACGAGCCCATCATGGGCGCAGCCCTCGGAAGCCAGGGAGGCGTTTTCCGGCTGCAGGAACAGGCGGATTCCGAAGGTATGGGCATAAGCCATACAGCGGCGCAGAACCCGGGCGCTGGCGGCGGTGTAACCGCCGTTGCCCAGGGCCACGCAACCAGCCCGGGTCAGCCCAGCCATATCGCTCAGGCGCTCGCCTGCCAGTCCCCGGGTCAGCGCCCCTACGGGCAGAACCCGAGTGTGACCCTGGCGTTGGGCCACATCCAGTACAAGATGGGTGACGGCACCGGAGTCGTTCACCGGTGAGGTGTCCGGTGTGGTGCAGACGGTGGTAAAGCCACCCCGGGCGGCGGCACGGGTTTCGCTTTCAATACTGCCAGTGCGATCGCTGCCCGGTTCCGGGAGCAGGCAGTTGAGGTCGATCAGCCCAGGCAACAGCCACTGGCCGGTACCATCCACCACGCGTTCCGCCCGTTCCCCGGAGAGCTCACTCCCCACCCCGGCAATGCGACCGTCGGCCACCAGCACGGAAGTCGGCATGGACGCCGGTTCACCGTCAATCACGGGATGAATGTTGTCGACACGCCACTTCACGATGACGCCTCCCCCTCTCCGGTTGCCGACTGACGCTCGTTGAGCTGGCCGCCCATGGCCATGGACATGACCGCCATGCGCACGGCGATGCCATTGGTCACCTGTCCAAGAATCACGGACTGTGGCCCATCGGCCACGGCGGACTCGATCTCCACGCCCCGGTTGATGGGCCCCGGGTGCATGACCAGCGCCCCCGGGTTGGCGTAGGCAAGCTTCTCCCGGCTGAGC
The DNA here is from genome assembly GCA_048013405.1 of Halomonadaceae bacterium KBTZ08. Lineage (GTDB taxonomy): Bacteria > Pseudomonadota > Gammaproteobacteria > Pseudomonadales > Oleiphilaceae > Halospina. The sequence goes on along the minus strand of CP182108.1, from coordinate 2,409,054 downwards.
CCGTACATGCGGTAAAACTCGCTCTCGCTCGGCAGCAATGCCCCTTCCATGCGCTCATTCTGGAGCCGCAGCATGATGATGACGTCCACGTTGCGCAGCCCTTCTTCCATACGATGGAACACCCGCGCGCCCAGGGCCTCGGGCTCGTGGGGCAGCAGCGTATCCGGCGCGATCAACCGCACCTCGTCCACACCCAGAGTGTTCAGCGCCCGGATCTGTGAGCGGGCCACGCGCGAGTGCTGGATGTCACCCACAATCGCCACGCGCAGGCCGCTGAAGGTTGTCAGGTGCTGACGGATGGTCAGCATATCCAGCATGGCCTGGGTCGGATGTTCGTGGCGCCCGTCACCGGCGTTGATGATGGCCACGTCCGGCGTTACGGACTGGGCCACGAAGTGCGGCGCCCCACTCTGGGAGTGGCGCATCACGAACATGTCGCTGGCCATGGCGCGCAGGTTGAGCAGTGTGTCCGAGAGGGATTCGCCCTTGGAGGTGGCCGAGGTGCCAATGTCCAGATTGAGCACGTCCGCCGACAGACGCTTGGCGGCAAGCTCAAAGGTACTGCGGGTACGGGTGCTGGGCTCGAAAAAGAGATTGACCAGGGTGCGCCCCCGGAGCAACGGCACCTTCTTGATGGTGCGCTCACCCACCTCGATGAAGGAATCGGCGGTATCCAGGATCCGGGTGAGCAGGGGCTCGTCCAGCCCTTCAATGGCGAGGAAGTGGCGCAGCTCCCCGTCAGCGGTCAGCTGCAGGCGGCGGCTGCTGTCAGGCATCGGGCACCTCCTCTACCGTGAGTTCCAGCGGCTCCGGGCCCTGAAGCTTGATGCGCTGACGTGCCCCCAGATCCTGGCGGATGCCGATGACATCCGGCTGAATGGGCAGCTCCCGGCGACCCAGATCGACCAGCGTTGCCAGGGTAATGGACTCAGGCCGGCCATAGTCGAAAAGCTCGTTCATGGCGGCACGGATGGTGCGCCCGCTCATGATGACATCGTCCACCAGCAGCAGGTGCTGCCCGCCGGTCTCGAACGGCAGCCGTGAGGGACTGACGCGGGGGTTGAGCCCGACACGGCTGAAGTCATCCCGGTAGAAGGTAATATCAAGCTCGCCGCAATCGGCCTCGATGCCGAGGCGGTGCCGCAGCGCTTGAGCAATCCAGACACCACCGGTGCGGATGCCTACCGGGAGCACTCGGCCCAGACCCCGCGCGTGGATATGGTTGCGCAGGTCCTCGGTCATCCGATCCAGAAGCTGTTCAATGTCCTGCACAGCGGCTCCTGTCGTCAGTTACTGGCGGAGGCGCACCAGGTCTCGAGGATCAGCTCCGCCGCGCGCCGGTCCACGCCCTCATCCGCGTGATCCGGAACCCGGCCCTGTGCCAGCGATTCCTGCTTGGCCTCATGGGTGGTAAGGCGTTCATCCACCATGGTTGCGGGGCGATGATAGCGTCCTTCAAGCCGTCGTGCGAACTTGCGGGCAAGATGGCACAGCCAGGTTTCCGTCCCATCCATGTTAAGCGGCAGCCCCACCAGGAACAGCTCCGGCTGCCAGGTCTCGACCAACCCGCCCACCTGGTTCCAGTCCGGGATCCCGTCCCGGGCCTTAAGCCGTGCCACCCCGGAGCCAGAGCCCAGCATCTGCTGGCCCACCGCCACGCCAATCCATTTCTCGCCAAAGTCGAAAGCCATCAGGCTGCGACTCTCAGGCATGGCCCACGCCCCCGCTCAGGTGGCCCGGGCTTACGCCCAGCTTCTCCAGTGCCGCATTGAGACGCTGGGCTGGCTCACGCTCGAACAGAATACTTTCGTCCGCCGGGCAGGTCAGCCAGGCATCGCCGGCAAGCTCTTCCTCCAGCTGGCCCGGTGCCCAGCCGGCGTAACCCAGCACCATCAGAAAATCCATGGGCCCCTCGCCAGCCGCGATGGCGCCCAGAATGTCCCTTGATGTGGACAGCGCCAGCGTCTCCGTCAGTGCCAGCGAACTCTGCCACTGGCCGACCGGCCGGTGCAGGACAAAACCGCGTTCGGGCTGGACCGGTCCCCCCTGGTAAACGGGCGCGCTCGGCGGGTCCCCCTCAAGCGACAGCTGCGAGAGCAGGTCGCCCAGATCCAGGTCCATGGGGTGGTTCACCGTTAACCCCATGGCGCCCTCGTCACTGTGCTCACAGATATAGGTCAGTGATCCCCCGAAGCGCGGATCCTCAAGCCAGGGGGTCGCGATCAGGAAGTGATTGGTCAGGAATTCCGACTGTGTGCTCATGGTCGCAGTATTCCTTGCCTGGGGCCAGCACACAATAGGGTTAACCCTTATCCGGAACGCTTGCGCTCAGCCCGCCTGATTCAAAGGACCAGGTTCGGATGATCTCAAGCACGTCCTGCTCCTCGGCCATGCGCCGGTCGAAGGCTTCGAAGGGCGTTGCTTGGCGGACGATTCGCTGCGCCGCGTCATCTAGCACTGCGTGGCCGGAGGATTGCAGTACTTCCATCTCACGAAGGCTGCCATCACTGTTGATGGCCACCAGCATCCGGACCCGCCCATGAATTCCCCGCCGGCGCGCCTCCCGGGGGTAGTTGAGATTGCCTGTGCGCTCAATGGTCTGCTGCCAGTTGCGTACATAGCCGGCAACGGCATCCGTTTTCGTCGACACAGAGGTAACGTGTTCGATGCGTGGACGCTGCGCGTATTCGTTCTGTTGCTTGCTCAGGCGCGCCTCCAGGCTGGCCATCCGCTGGCGGCGCTGCTGAAGGCTCTCGTCCGGATGATCACGTTTTGGGGCCTGATCATCCTCCTCACTTTCGTCCGGCGTTTGGCGGGACGATGGGCTCTCGGTGGCAACCCGCTCGGCGACACCGCCGCTGTCAGGCCGGGGCTCGGGCTGGGGCGGTGTGGCAGGGCGTGGCTGTGAGTCCGAAAACGGGGCCGACTCGCGGCTGGTGAGCTCCTGCTTGGCTTGTGCCTCGCCACTGCCTTTCTGGGAAGCCTCGGCCAGGAAGTCCGCCTCCTCCGGCGCCTCTGATGTGGGCCGGGTTGCCAGCGTTACGTCCATGCTATGGTCGGTGGTTTGGGGGTCTTCTGGTGCGAACCCCACTCCCAGAATCAGTACACCGTGAACCACCAAGGCGGCAAAGAGGGTCAACCCCAGGCGGTCCGCATGCGTTACCTCCGCCACGACAGCGCTCAGCCTCCGACCTGGTTGTCCAGACGATGGGCGATAGCCGCCATCAGCCGGCCACCAATGTCATCGTCAAAGGCGCGATCAAGCTCCCGCACACAGGTGGGACTGGTTACGTTCACCTCGGTCAGGTAATCACCAATCACATCAAGCCCCACGAACAGCAGCCCACGGGCCTTCAGTGCCGGCCCCACCTGCTCACAGATCCAGCGGTCCCGGTCGGTCAGCTCACGGCCCTCACCGCGCCCGCCGGCCGCCAGATTGCCACGGCTTTCACCCGCTTCAGGGATGCGCGCCAGCGAGTACGGCAACGGCTCGCCGTCAATCATGAGAATGCGCTTGTCACCGTCCTGGATCTCGGGCAGATAACGCTGAATCATGGCACTGCGGGTCCCGTCCGCCGTCAGGGTCTCGAGGATGACACTCAGGTTCTCGTCGTCCGGGCGAACCCGGAAGATGGACTTGCCGCCCATGCCGTCCATGGGCTTGATGATGACGTCGCCGTGCTCGCGGTGGAATTCACGCAGCTTGCGGGGATCCCGGCTCACCATTAATGGCGGGATGCACTGGGGAAAGCGGGTGGCGAAGAGCTTCTCGTTGCAGTCGCGCAGAGTGTTCGGGGGATTGAGCACCAGCGCCCCCTGGCCTTGCGCCATTTCCAGGATCCAGGTGGCCATGGTGAAGGCATCATCCACCGGCGGGTCCTTGCGCATCAGGATCACGTCCAGTTCACCAAGGTCCTGATCCCGGCTCTCGCCGAACTGATACCAGCCCTGCGGATCATCATACACTTCCAGATCCCGGGTACGGGCACGCGCCTGGCCGTCGCGCACATAAAGATCGTCGAGCTCCATGTAACGCAACAGCCAGCCACGGCGCCTGGCAGCCAACAGCAGGGCCAACGTGGTATCCTTGTGAAAACTGATCCGCTCGATCGGATCCATGACCACACTAAGGGTCACACTCATCAGGGGCCTCCCGGAGGTGATTAACGGGCCGGCAATGTACCGGCATGCGCGCCAGAGAATACCTGCTATGCTGGAAAAAGGGCAGTGGTTGTGCAAGCTGGCCACCGGGCCAACTGTTGAACGCCGGGTAAGTGATTTCCATCACAATCAGTGACACAACGTCGCTGGAGGCCAGGCCCGGCATCCGTTATAAAAGTGGGGCCATATAGAACACGCATGGGATCTGTGTTAAAACGGCGCCTCATACTGAGGCCGAAGCAAGGCACGGAAAGCCATCCGGGCCGCCGCAAGAACAATGATCTCTCTATTTAGCGCAGGGCTGTTGGACAATGGACGATAACTTCGAAAACCTCAAAGTCATGGTGATCGACGACAGCAAGACCATCCGTCGCACCGCGGAAACCCTTCTCAAGAAGGTGGGCTGTGAAGTCATCACGGCCACAGATGGGTTCGACGCACTCGCCAAGATCGCGGACTCGCAACCAGACATCATCTTTGTGGACATCATGATGCCGCGTCTTGATGGCTATCAAACCTGCGCCCTGATCAAGAACAACGATGCATTCAAGCAAACACCCGTAATCATGCTGTCGAGCAAGGACGGCCTCTTCGACAAAGCCAAGGGCCGCATCGTGGGATCGGACCAGTACCTCACGAAGCCATTCAGTAAGGATGAACTGCTCGGCACCATCCGCGACCACATGCCCACGCGCCAGGAATGACCGCTTCGGCATGACCCATCATTTGAACGACCCATAGCAGAGGAACCCATGGCTCGCATCCTGATTGTTGACGACTCACCCACGGAGGTGAAAAAGATTTCCGGACTGCTAACCAAGAACGGCCACGAAGTGCTGAGCGCCGACAATGGCTCCGATGGCGTTGCCATTGCCCGTTCGGAACAGCCGGACCTGGTGCTCATGGACGTGGTCATGCCCGGGCTGAACGGCTTCCAGGCAACCCGGCAACTGACCCGCAGCTCGGAAACCCAGCATATTCCCGTGGTTATTGTGACCACCAAGGACCAGGAAACCGACCGTGTCTGGGGTACGCGCCAGGGCGCACGTGGTTACTTGGTCAAGCCGGTGCCCGAGGACGAGCTGCTCAAGACCATCGACGACCTGCTAAGCTGAACGGGAGTACCGGATGTCCGCGCAGGCCATTTCAGCTGAAACCGACCCGTTCAGCGCCCTGACAAGCATTGCCCAGCGCAGTCATGAAAAAGCTGCCGGGCTGCCCAAGCAGGAGGAAGCGGTCGAGCTGTTCAGTGGCATCGGGTTCACCCTGGCAGGGCAGCGGTATGTGGCGCCCATGGGTGAGGTGGCCGAGATCCTCGACGTACCGCGCTTCACACCTGTGCCAGGTGTGCGGGCGTTCATGCTCGGGATCGCCAATGTCCGCGGCCGCCTGCTTCCGATCATCGACCTTGCCCTGTTCTTCGGCCTTCCCAGGCCTGCCGGTGCTCTGCGTGAACGCCGTGTGCTGGTGATTGAGCAGGGGAAACTGTTCAGTGGGCTGGTGGTGGATGACGTGCTGGGCATGCAGTATTTCAGCGTCGACAGTCATACACCGGAGGCGGAAGAACCCAGCAGGGCGGTCAAACCGTTTCTGAGGGGCGCTTACCAGCGCAATGATGAGGTGTGGAACGTTTTTTCCACGCTGGCGCTGGCCGGAGATGAACAGTTTCTGGATGTCGCGCACTGGTAGTGCGCGCGGTTAACCACCGGATTTGTCGATCAAAACAACATCAGAGTGATAGGCCAGGAGCCGAAAATGCAGAACCGTGCCGGAAAATTCATTTCAGCGCAGAGCGCCAACCGGCCCATTGTAGGGCTGATCGGTCTGCTCGGGGTGCTGACCATTGCGCTGGTGGTGGTGCTGTTCCTGATCAACCGCAACAGCAGCCATGACGCCCAGTACATCGACTACGCCGGTGACCTCCGGGTGCTTTCCCAGGAGATCGCCAAGAACGCCACCGAGGCGGCTGGCGGCACCGAGGCGGCCTTCGACCAGCTCCAGAGCTCCCGTGACCGATTCAGTGAACTCTGGGGCTACCTTCGCAACGGGCGGCCGGAAACGGGGCTGCCCCCGCTCAAGCTCACCGAAGAAACCGAAGTCCAATCGTTGTGGAGCGATGTCCGCACCAGCGCGGACGAGATCCTCGCCACCCGCAGCGGCGTGCTTGAGCTGCACAAGCTGGCCAACGAACTCAACAACATCATCCCCGATCTCCAGGTGGAATATGAGGACGTGGTGGACATCCTCATCAACACCGAAGCAAACCCTGAACAGATCTCCCTGGCGCAGCGCCAGTCCCTGCTGGCCGAACGCATCGCCCGGAGCGTCAACAACGTCCTCAGTGGTGACGAGGACGCTGTGGTCGCGGCCAACCAGTTTGGCGAGGACGCCCAGCGCTTCGGGCGGGTTCTCAACGCCCAGCTCAATGGCGACGAATCCATGAACGTAAGCGCCCTGGAAGATCCAGACGCCCAGTTCATCCTCGAATACGTTGATGAAGAGCTCTTCAACGTGGTGGACGAAAACGTCGACCGCATCCTCCAGTTTTCACCGGATCTGTTCCAGGCACGCGAATCCGCCAACGCCATTTTCACCCAGAGCCCCGAGCTTCTGAGCGAAACCTCGGAGCTGGTCTCGCTGGTCCAGAACCGTGACCACATCGTGACGCCCATCTGGGCCTATGCGCTGCTGGTCGCCATCCTGGCCAACATCATCGCGATCGGTGTTGCCCTCTACCAGGCCTCCCAGCGCCGACTGCGTGAGACCCAGGAACAGAACGAGCAGAACCAGAATGCGATCCTGCGGCTTCTCGACGAACTGGCCGACCTTGCCGACGGTGACCTGACCACGGAGGCGACGGTTACCGAGGACTTCACGGGCGCCATCGCCGACTCCATCAACTACGCCATCGACCAGATGCGTACCCTGGTGCAGTCCATCCGCGACACGGCCGTGAACGTGGCCTCTTCCGCCGAACAGACCCAGGCCACGGCCAAACAGCTGGCCGAGGCTTCGGAACACCAGGCTCAGGAGATTGCTGGCGCCTCGGCAGCCGTGAACGAAATGGCGGTCTCCATCGACCAGGTCTCCTCCAACGCCTCCGAGTCCTCGTCAGTAGCAGAACGCTCTGTATCCCTCGCCAAGAAGGGCACCGAGGTGGTCCAGAACACCATCAAGGGTATGGACGACATCCGCGAGCAGATCCAGGAGACCTCCAAGCGGATCAAGCGCCTGGGTGAGTCCTCCCAGGAGATCGGTGACATCGTGTCGCTGATCAACGACATCGCCGACCAGACCAACATCCTGTCGCTCAACGCCGCCATCCAGGCCTCCATGGCCGGGGACGCGGGACGCGGCTTCGCGGTGGTCGCGGACGAGGTTCAGCGGCTGGCCGAGCGCTCCTCGGCGGCGACCAAGCAGATCGAGGCCCTGGTCAAGACGATCCAGTCGGACACCAACGAGGCCGTGATCTCCATGGAACACACCACCAGCGAGGTGGTGCGCGGGGCACGGCTGGCCCAGGACGCCGGCGTGGCACTGGAAGAGATCGAGAACGTTTCCACCAACCTGGCGGAACTGATCCAGAACATCTCCAATGCGGCACGCCAGCAGTCGTCCTCTGCCGCGCACATTTCGAACACCATGAACGTCATCCAGGAGATCACTTCGCAGACCTCCTCGGGTACCAACCAGACCGCCGAGTCCATCGGGAATCTTGCGGCGATGGCCGCCGAGCTGCGTGAATCCGTGGCCGGGTTCAAGCTGCCGGAGTCCACCGAGGAAGCACAGCCTGCGGAAGCGCCGCAGGCCCTGGAATCGAACGCGCCCACGGATGCAGGGGATGACAGCGACCAGGATGTCCCAACGGTCCGTTAATCACAGCCACCGGTCAGGTGCGGGCGTAGCATGGTCAATGCTGAAAGCAACAATCCATCCACCGTGGTTCCGCCCGGCTTCGCGCCGGGCATGGCCATGGATGACGCCCAGTTCGAGCAGTGGCGGGACCTGCTGGAGTCGCGTACCGGCATGACGCTGTCTCCAGAACGGCGCTCCTTTCTGGAAGCCAACGTGGGCATGCGTGTCCGGGAGCTCGGTTTTCCCAGCTACCAGGCCTACTATGAGAAGATCCTGTACGGCCCTGGGGCAATTGCCGAATGGGCGACCCTGGTGGATCGACTCACCGTTCAGGAAACCCGTTTCTTTCGCGACCAGGATGCCTTTGACCTGGTAGCCGCGCACGCCCGCAGCCATTACCGCGAAGGCGGACAGAAGACCCTGGAGGCCTGGAGCCTTGGCTGCGCCACCGGCGAAGAGGCGTACAGTCTGGCCATGCTTCTGCACGAAGCCGCCAGTGACGCACCGGGCAGGCGCTACTACGGCGTGACGGGGACAGACATCAGTCTTGTCGCGCTCGACAAGGCGCGCCATGGTGTTTACGGACCACGCAGACTGGCGGGTACGGACCCGTACTGGCAGTCTCACTATTTTGAAACCCTGGCAGACAACAGCGTCTCCGTGATCCCGGAGCTCAAGGAGCGCGTCAGCTACTCGCAGCTCAATATTCTTGAACTACAACACGCGCCCATGCACGGCATGGATATTATTTTCTGCCAGAATGTTCTCATCTACTTCCGCCGCTGGCGGCGGCGGGGCATCGCTAACCGGCTGGCCGATCTGCTCGCCCCGGGCGGACTGCTGATCCTCGGGCAAGGCGAGCTGACGGACTGGCAGCATCCGGAGCTGACGCCGGTGGCCGCCCCGCAGGTACTCGCCTGGCAGCGATCGGAATCCCAGAATGGCAACCGGAGTGATCATGGCTCAGCACGATGACACCCTCTCCCTCCACTGGGTGAGGGGAGAAATTCAGGAAACGCTCAGACAGAGCCAGCAGACGCTGGAAGCCTTTGCCGAAAACCGCGATGATCTGGCGCAACTCCGGTTCTGCCTGAACCACCTGCACCAGGTTCACGGCACACTCCGGATGGTGCAGCTTGAGGGTGCCAGCCTGGTCGCGGCGGAAATGGAGGCCCTGGCCGAAGCACTGCTCAATGAGGATACCGGGGACAGCGAAACCGCCATCGGCAGCCTGATGCAGAGCATTCTGCAGCTCCCGGATTACCTCAACACCCTCCAGTCCCGTAGCGAAGATGTGCCGCTGCGCCTGTTGCCGCTGCTCAATGACCTCAGGGCCGCGCGCGGTGAAAGCTTCCTCTCGGCCAGCGTGCTCTTCAAGCCGGACCTGAGCCCGGCGCGTTTCGAGGCACCCGCCAAGGTCAATCAACGCCTCACCGCCTCCGGTGTGCTCGATAAAGTCCGTAAACTCCAACAGATGTTCCAGTTCGCACGCGCTGGTCTTGAAAAGGGCGTGGACGAGGACACCCATCTCGATTATCTGGACAAGGTCATTACGCGCCTGATCAAGCTCTGCCAGAAAACCCCGCAGGGTGAGCTCTGGCAGGCAGCGGGCGCGCTCATCGACACCCTTAACTCCGGGCACAACGCCATGGGCGCGGCCACGCTGGCCCTGATCAACGAGCTCGACAACGAGCTCGAACGGCTGATCAGCGAAAGTGACACCATCCTCAGCCAATCCGTACCGGAAGACACGCTCAAGAACCTGCTCTACTACGTTGCGCGTGGTGCCGAATGCAACAGCGAGCGCGTGCGTACCATGGTGGAACGCTACGGATTGCTTGAGGCCCTGCCCGGCGATACCGGCGATCACGGACAAAGCCAGGCGCCGGCACGCGCCGCCATGGCCTCGGTCGTGGACGTGCTCGGTGAAGAGCTCACCTCCATCAAGGACCGGCTGGACCTGTTCGTACGCGCCCGCGAGCGCAGCAATGCCGACCTGTCAGAGCTCCTCCCCGGGCTTCGCCAGATTGCCAACACACTGGCAATGCTGCGCCAGCAGACCAGCGAACGTGTCATCAACGACCAGATCGAACGCATTGAGCAGCTCGCAGCCAGTCCGGAGGCCGTGGATGACGGCACCCTGATGGACATCGCGGGTGCCCTGCTCTATGTGGAAGCGACCATTTCCGGGCTCTCGGAGGATGAGGAGCAACAGCCGGCCGACACCGGCGAAAGCGACCATCGGATTACCGGGCTCCAGGCCAACGAGGCCGGGAGCGCTGTGCTGCGTGAGTCCCGCAACGCACTGGAGCAGGTCAAGACCGGCGTAGTCAACTTCATCGCCTCTCAGTGGAACACCGAGGAAATCAGCGGTGTTCCCGAACTGCTCTACAGTATCCGCGGTAGCCTGCGCCTGATTCCACTGGAACGCACCGCCACTGCCCTGCAAGCCTGCGAGCATTTCGTCCAGCAAGTGCTCATCGACAGAAACTGGGCGCCCAACTGGGAGCAGCTTGACACCCTGGCGGATGCCATCACCAGCATCGAGTACCATCTGGAACGGCACATGGACGGCATCGACGATAACGATGCCATCCTGGCCATGGCCGAGGAACGGCTGGAAAGCCTGGGCTTTCCCCCCGGCAAGGAGGCCACCTGGCAGGAATCCGAGCCGGAACCGGAGGCCGAAGCGGAGGCCGAACACGCGGGCGTCAGCAGCGACGCAGCGGCGACAGCGGAAGCCCCCAAGGAGCGCGACTCCGAGCTGTTGGATGACGACATCCTTGAAATCTTCGTGGACGAGGCCGACGAGGTTCTGGAGACCATCCAGCAACACTATCCAAGCTTCCAGACTGACCATACGAACCATCAGGCGCTCGGTGAAGTGCGCCGTGCCTTTCATACGCTCAAGGGCAGCGGTCGTCTCGTGGGGGCCACCAGTATTGGGGAGCTGGCCTGGTCGGTCGAAAACCTGCTGAACCGGGTCCTGGACCGTTCCATACAGCCGGGCGAGCGCATCATCAACCTGCTCGACAGAGTGATTGAACGTCTGCCGGGCCTGATCCAGTCCTTCCGCGACGGCCAGGCGACGGGGGATGTGGACGACCTCATGAATGAGGCACACAGCCTCGCGGACGCCCGAAACGCGCCAGCGCCCGAGGACACAGAGGCCGAAGAAGCACCTCATGAGGCGCTTGAGCAGGCGCCTGAGGATGAAGAGCCGGAGGAAGCCGAAGAAGCGGAGGCAGCCTCGCCCGCTGAACCTGAACAGGACTCCGAACCGGAAGCACCGCCGGTAACCGAAGCAGAGCCTGAGCCTGAACCAGAGGCAGAAACCGGCCCTTCAGAACCAGCGGCAGCGCCATCACACGGCGGTGACGAGGAGCCCCTCGTGGATCAGGAGATCCTCGATATCTTCATCGAGGAAGCGGAAGAGGTTCTGGAGACCATCCACGAATACCTGCCGCGGCTTCTTGAAAGCTACGAAAACACCAGCGCTCTGACCGAAGTCCGGCGTGCCTTCCATACCCTGAAGGGCAGCGGCCGCATGGTTGAGGCCGAGCGTATTGGGGAGCTGGCCTGGGCGGTGGAGAATGCCCTGAACCGGGTACTCGACGGCACCCTCTTCATGAGCGACGACATGGCATCGGTGCTCAAGGAAGTCACCGAGGCCGTGCCCACCCTGGTCGAGGATTTCCGGCATCAACGGGCACCGTCCGTTAACACTGAAAGGCTTGAAGAACGCGCCAATGCCCTGGCGCGCGGCGAGGTCCTGGATACCGAGCCCATGCCGGAAGCCGAGCCCGAAGCCCAGGCGTCAGAGGCCAGCAGCGCGGAGTCCGGAGAGACCGGCGAGTCCGAAGAGCTTGATCTCGACCCGATGCTCATGGACATCTTCCGTTCAGAGGCCGACAGCCACCTGGAGGCGCTGGACGAGTTCCTCTCCGAGTCCGAGGGGCATAGCGCGGTTGATTATACCGACCAGCTCTCGCGCGCCCTGCACACCCTCAAGGGCAGCGCCCACACCGCCGGCATCGAGCCCATCGCGCGCATCACGGCCCCCATGGAGAAATTCGTCAAGCGGGCACGGGCTGCTGGCGACCAGGCCGATGCCAGCGTCGTTGAGCTTATCCGCCGGGTGCGCAACTTTGTGCGCGCGGGCCTGGAGCGCCTGGATAAAGACCCGCTTACGCCCCTGGACGGCACGGACGCCTTTCTTGACGACCTGCGCGAGCTGCATCAGGCACGCTATCCCGAAGAACGGCCACCGGCCGGGACCATGGCGACGCCCCAGCCACAGGAACCCGGGCATAACAGCCTGATCAGCATCTTCCTCAATGAGGGCATTGAGCAGCTGCTGGATGCCGACCAGACACTGGAAGAATGGCTGGCGGGCAACACAGGCGAAGCGCCCCTGCAGGAGCTGATCAACAGCCTGACCACGCTCAGCGCCAGCGCCGACAGGGCGCAGGTACAGCACGTCAGCGAGCTTTCCGGTGCACTGCAGCATCTATACGAGGAGGTCATCGAAACGACCGACCTGCCCGTGGACAGCCTGACGCCGCTGCTGCGGGAAGCCCACGAGTCATTGATCAACCTCATGGACCAGCTGGCCGCAGGGCTCGCGACTGAAGCCCCGGCCAGCCTGGTCACCCGCCTGAACGAACAGGCAGCCGACCTGCGCCATGCCCGGAGCGATGCCGAGCAGCAGGTCTTCGAGGAGCGCTTCAGCGAAGACCTCGCCTCCATGGATGAAGCGCTCGACGAGGACATTGGGCCGGAACCTGAACCTGAACCTGAACCTGAACCTGAACCTGAACCTGAACCTGAACCTGAACCTGAACCTGAACCTGAACCTGAACCTGAACCTGAACCTGAACCTGAAAAACAGGATGCAGGCGGTACCGACCAACAGGCTAGCGCGGATATTGATCCGGAACTCGCGGAGATCTTCCTGGAGGAAGCCCACGAGCTCATCGACAGCACGGGCGAGACACTGCACCAGTACCTGTCCGAGCCCCAGAACACGGAACTGGCCAAAACTCTCCAGCGCGATCTGCACACCCTCAAGGGGGGTGCACGCATGGCCGAAATCGCCCCGATCGCCAACCTCGCCCACTCGCTGGAAGACCTTTTCGAGCGCGTGGCTGAAGGCCAGCTGGCTCTCGGGGAAGCCACGGGCGACACACTGCTCGCCTGCCACGATGCGTTGGCCAACATGGTTGAGCAGGTCAGTGCCTTCCAGCCCTGTGAGCCGGCGGACGAACTGGCCGAAAGGGTAAATGCCCTGATACGGGGCGAAAGCACCGCCCCCGAACCGGAACGCCAGGAGCCTGAGCCTGAGCCTGAGCCTGAGCCTGAGCCTGAGCCTGAGCCTGAGCCTGAGCCTGAGCCTGAGCCTGAGCCTGAGCCTGAGCCTGAGCCTGAAAAACAGGATGAAGGCGATGCCGAGCAACAGGCCAGCGCGGATATTGATCCGGAACTCGCGGAGATCTTCCTGGAGGAAGCCCACGAGCTCATCGACAGCACGGGCGAGACACTGCACCAGTACCTGTCCGAACCGCGGAACACCGAGCTGGCCAAAACCCTTCAGCGCGATCTGCACACCCTCAAGGGGGGTGCACGCATGGCCGAAATCGCCCCCATCGCCAACCTCGCCCACTCGCTGGAGGACCTTTTCGAGCGCGTGGCCGAAGGCCAGCTGGCTCTCGGGGAAGCCACGGGCGAAACACTGCTCGCCTGCCATGATGCACTGGCCAACATGGTTGAGCAGGTCAGTGCCTTCCAGCCCTGTGAACCGGCGGACGAACTGGCCGAAAGGGTAAATGCCCTGATACGGGGCGAAAGCGCCGCCCCCGAGCCGGAACTCCAGGAGCCGGAGCCGGAGCCGGAGCCGGAGCCGGAAACATCAGAGCAGGAAGCGGCACAAGAAGCCATCGCCGAACCCGAAGCAGAGCCTTCAGGCGTACCGGACAACGAACTGAGTGCCCTCTTCCTGGATGAGGCCCGTGAGATCGAGACCGCCATCGACAAGGCGATCCGTGACTGGGAGCCCAACCCAGAGCAGGGCGAGCCCATGGCGCGGATGCGCGAGGAGCTTCACACGCTCAAGGGCGGCGCCCGTCTGTCCGAGCTCAACCCCATTGCCGAGCTCGCGGACACCTGGGAGAGCACGCTGGACAGCGTCATCGAAGGCGCCGGCGACAGCCGGCAGGCCCTGAATTACAGCCAAAACAGCCTGCATCAGCTGCGCGGAATGCTGGAGCGCGTTGAGGCCGGTGAGACGCTGGAAGCAGCTGACGGGCAAGCCGAAGCCTCCGAAGCAGGCCCGACTGAAGACGCTGAAGATGACCCCAGCAACGTCGACCCGGAAGTCCTTGAGATTTTCCTCGAAGAGGCCGGCGAGCTTGTGGACACCCTGGACCATACCCTGGCCGCCTGGCACAAGGCGGAGGACGGCGACCAGGCTGCCCACAGCCAGGAAGCCCAACGGGCCCTGCACACCATCAAGGGCGGCGCCCGGCTGGCCGAACTGACGACCCTGGGCGAGAAAGCCCACCGGTTCGAAAGCCTGCTCTCGCGGATCGAATCCGAGGGCAACCAGCCCACGGAGGCCCAGTGGGACGAAATCAACGGGCTCCACGACGAGATCATCAGCCGCGTTGAACAGGTCCGCAGCACCTGGCAGATGGAATCCGGCGCCGAGCAGCCCGAGCGCGAAGAACAGGATCAACCCGCCGAAGCGCCAGAAACCGCAGAGGCCACGGCAACGCCGGAACAAACCGAAAGCTCCCAAGCAGACACTGCGTCCGCCGGGGAGGCCCCCACTGGCGACGACGCTCAGAAAACAGACAACGAGAGCGAGGCGCCGGCCCAGAAAACCCAGCCGCAGCAACAGGCCCGTGACCAGCGCAAGGCCGAACTGGCCCGCAGTGCCCAGGACACACTGCGCGTCAACGCGCAGCTGATGGACGAAATGGTCAACCTGGCGGGCGAAACCAGCATCACCCGCGGCCGGCTTGAGCAGCAGATCAGCGACTTCAGCCATACGCTCGACGAAATGGCGGCCACCACGGACCGCCTGCGCGAGCAGCTGCGGCGGATGGAGAACGAGACCGAGGCCCAGATCCTGCACCGCGCGGAACAGGAATACGGCCCGGATTATGACCAGGATTTCGACCCGCTGGAGATGGACCGCTACTCCTCGATCCAGCAGCTCTCGCGGGCGCTGTCCGAGTCCGCCTCGGACCTTGCGGACCTGCGCGAGACCATGAGCGAGAAGGTGCGTGACGCCGAAACCCTGCTCCTGCAGCAGCAGCGTACCAACACCGAGCTCCAGGAAGGGCTTATGAAGACCCGCATGGTGCCCTTCTCCTCCATGGTCCCCCGGCTGCGGCGGATCGTTCGCCAGATCTCCGGCGAAACCGGCAAGAAAGCCCACTTCGAGGTCAACAACGCCGAGGGCGAGCTCGACAGGACGGTTCTGGACCGGATGGTCTCACCCCTTGAACACATGCTGCGCAACGCCGTTGACCATGGCATTGAATCCGCGGAAGAACGGGAGAAAGCGGGCAAGTCAGCCAGCGGTAATGTCCGGCTGGACCTCAGCCGTGAAGGCGGCGAAGTCGTTCTTCGCCTGCAGGACGATGGCGACGGGATCGATACCGAGAAAGTGCGCCAGAAAGCCATCAGGCAGGGACTGCTCGACAGCGGCGAGGACCTGACCCCCCATGAGATCCTGCAGTTCATCCTGCAGCCCGGCTTCTCCACGGCCGCGTCCGTGACCCAGATCTCCGGGCGCGGCGTGGGCATGGACGTGGTTGCCAGCGAGATCAAACAGCTGGGCGGCAGCCTGGACATCGACTCCACCCTTGGCGAGGGCACCATCTTCACCGTCCGCCTGCCGTTCACAGTGTCGGTCAACCGTGCCCTGATGGTGACCATTGGGGATGACTATTACGCCATCCCGCTCAATACCATCGAAGGCATTGTTCGCGTGTCCACCTATGAGCTTGAGGAGTACTACCAGCCGGATGCGCCAATGTACGAGTACGCCGGCCAGCAGTACCGCCTGCAATACCTGGGCGCGCTGCTCAACTCCGAAAGCCAGCCCAAACTGCAGGGCCAGGCACTGCCTTTGCCGGTGATGCTGGTCCGGGGTGCCGACCAGCCCATGGCCCTGCAGGTGGACAGTCTCATGGGCAGCCGCGAGATCGTGGTCAAATCCCTCGGGCCCCAGTTCGCCAGTGTGCGTGGCGTCTCCGGCGCTACCATCCTGGGCGACGGTAACGTGGTGGTGATCCTCGACCTGCCGGCCATGATCCGTGGCGACATCCTGGCCCAGCGCCAGCGCATGCTGGCCCAGGTGGAAACCGGCGAGACGCCCCAGGAGGAGCATCCCACCCAGGTCATGGTGGTGGACGACTCCGTTACGGTGCGCAAGGTTACCTCGCGGCTGCTGGAACGCCACGGCATGGAGGTACTGCTGGCCAAGGACGGGCTCGACGCCGTGGGTCAGCTTCAGGACCGCCGCCCGGACATCGTTCTGCTGGACATCGAGATGCCGCGCATGGACGGCTTCGAGGTTGCCAGCTTCATCCGGCATGACAGCAAGCTCAGCGATGTGCCCATCATCATGATCACGTCACGGACCGGCGACAAACACCGTGAGCGGGCCGAGGCCATCGGCGTTAACCATTACCTTGGCAAGCCGTTCCAGGAACAGGAGCTGCTGGACACCATCATGGAGCATACCGGCGCCGGAGCTGAGCAATGAGCACAGACCGGGGCGTGATCGTCATCGCCGATGACGTACTCCAGCGCCACCGCCTGCAGCAGGCACTGGACAAACACGGCCTGCCGGTTGCCTTCATTGGTGACCCGGAGCGGTTTGCCGCTCTGGATGCCACCCCTGACTCAAGCCTCTGCGTGGTGGAACTCACCGACGAAGAGGAGTATCCGGAGCTGATTGAAACGCTGCTGACGGACGAGGATCGCCCCCTGCTTTTTGGTCCGGGCGCCGCCCCGGAACCAGACCACCCGGAATACATACGCTGGGAGAGGCGCCTGTTCGCCAAGCTCGGCGACCAGCTGGGAAGCCTGGAGACACTGGAAAACCAGAACAGCCTGGACGCCCTGGCTTCAGAACGCGAAACCCGCCAGCGCCTGCCCATGCCGACCTGGCTGGAGACGGCCGAAGAGAACCAGCCGGCCCGCCAGCTCTGGATCCTGGGCGCCTCCCTGGGAGGCCCCGCGGCCGTTAAGGCGTTTCTCGATTCACTGCCTGGGCGCCTGCCGGTTGCCTTCGTGTACGCGCAGCACATTGACGCCCATTTCAGTGGGGTTCTCAGCAGCGTACTCACCCGGGACTCGCAATGGCCACTGGTCAGCGCCGAGCACGGGCGAGTGCTGCGATGCGGTGAAGTCCTCCAGGTCCCCGTTGAACAGGAACTCTGGCTCGACGAGGAGGTTCGCATCCAGCTTCGCGACCAACCCTGGGCGGGGCCCTACGGCCCTTCCATCGACCAGCTGATGACCAATATCGCGCGGGTTCACGGTGGCCACTGCCACAGCATCCTGTTCAGCGGCATGGGCAATGATGGCGCCCTGGCCGCACCAGCACTCCGCAAGGCGGGCGGTCATGTCTGGGTACAAAGCCCGGAAAGCTGTGCCAGTCCGGCCATGCCCGAATCCATCCGCGCCAGCGGCACACCGGATTTTGAGGGCGAACCACGCGAACTGGCGGCCCGACTGCTGCGCGTACTCGAGGAACAGACCCTTCTGGCGGGCCGCTCCCGATACCATTCAGCCTGATTCGACCTGTAAGGAAACCATCATGGCGGAGAACCCCGAACAACTGGCCTGTGTTTTGATTCCGGTCCAGGACACTACCCTGCTGCTGCCCAACGTCTCCATCGCCGAAATCGTGGATTACGAGCCGGACCCGGCGGACAAGGACCAGGACTGGGTGCTCGGTCGGCTCCAGTGGCGGGGCCTGAACCTGCCGGTTCTGTCCTGGGAGGCTGCCAATGGCGGCGACCCTTTCCCACCCGAGGGCCGGCGTGGCCGGATACTGGTACTCAATACCATCACCGAGCGCCATGACGCCATGCCGTTCATGGCCATGGCCACCCGTGGGATCCCCCGCCAGGCCAAGGTGAACCCAGACGATCTCCAGAAGGAATCCGAAGCCAAAGGGGAGGCCACACTCATGTCGGTGGTCTTTGAGGGAGAACAGTGCGTGATCCCGGACATGGCCGTGCTCGAGGAGCTGGCCCAGCGCGCCGCCAGCTGAGGTTCCGTCACCCGGGGGCTGGTGTTACCCTGTAACGTATGACTCACCCACTGCCCTACCGCTCCCATGACCACGAAGCCTGTGTCAGCCAGGCTCTGAGTGACGCCCGACGCATATGCGCCGACAAGGGCGCCCGCCTCACACGGTTACGGGAGCAGGTCCTCGAACTGGTCTGGCGATCCCACAAGCCGCTCGGCGCCTACGACATCCTCGATAGTCTCAACGGCGAAGGGCGACGCTCGGCGCCGCCCACGGTCTACCGCACACTGGACTTTCTGCTGCAGATGGGGTTGGTGCACCGGATCGCCTCGCTGAATGCCTTCATCGGCTGCAGCCAGCCCAACCACCGCCATACCGGCTGCTTCCTGATCTGCCGCCAGTGCCATAACGTGCTGGAACTGGAAGCCTCCGGCATCCAGCAAGCCATCAATCATGAAGCCTGGAGCCATGGTTTCCGGAACGAGGAAACAGTAGCCGAGGTGACCGGTCTCTGCCCGGCCTGCCAGGAGGCAGATGGCCATGACTGAGCCCGTGGTGCGACTGGAGGATGCCGGCCTTCGCTATGGCGAAACCCATGTGCTTCACGACCTCACCTTCAGCATGAGCGAAGGGGACATTGTCACCGTCATAGGGCCCAATGGCGCGGGCAAGACCAGCCTGATCAAGCTGATCCTGGGGATTGAAAAGCCCAGTTCCGGCCGTGTACGCCAGCGCCCCGGCATCCGCGTGGGCTACGTGCCCCAGCGCATGACGCTGCAGCCCACACTGCCGCTGACAGTCCGGCGTTTTCTGGGGCTCGCAGGTGGCGATGATGCCGCCATCAACGCCGCACTCAAGCGAACCGGCGTAGCCCAGCTGGCGGATGAATCCGTGCACCATCTCTCCGGTGGCGAGTTCCAGCGCATACTGCTGGCCCGGGCCATACTGCGACGGCCCCAGCTGCTGGTTCTGGACGAGCCGGCCCAGGGGCTGGACGTGAACGGCCAGTCCGCGCTCTACGAGCTGATCCAGTCCCTTCGCGACGAGCTCGACTGCGCGGTGTTAACGGTCTCCCACGACCTGCATGTCGTCATGGCCTCAACAGACACGGTGCTCTGTCTCAATGGTCACATCTGCTGCCGTGGCCAGCCGGAGCAGATCTCTCGGGATCCGGCCTTTACCCAGCTCTTCGGGGAGCATCTGGCCAACACCCTGGCGGTATACCATCACCACCATAACCACAGTCATGACGTGCACGGAGACCCCGTGCCATGATCAACGCGATCCTTGATGACTTTTTCTGGCGCGCCATGGCCGGTGGCCTGATTGTAGCCCTGGTTGCCGGTCCCCTGGGCTGTTTCGTGGTCTGGCGGCGGATGGCCTATTTCGGCGACACGCTGGCGCACTCCGCCCTTCTGGGCATTGCCCTTGGCACCGCCTTCCAGACCAACCTCAACCTCAGTATCGTACTGGTGTGCGTGTTGCTGGCGGTGATCCTGATGCTGCTGTCGCGCCAGCAGTCGCTGGCCAGCGATACCCTGCTGGGCATTCTGTCCCACAGCTCGCTCGCCATCGGTCTGGTGGTGCTTGGGATGATGCAGGATTTCAGCATCGACCTGACCGGCTACCTGTTCGGCGACCTGCTGGCCATCAACCAGCAGGACCTGTTGTGGATCCTCCTGGGCGGTGCCTTCATACTGGTGCTCACGATCTGGCTCTGGCGCGGCCTGCTGATGATCACCCTGCATGACGAACTGGCCGCGGTGGAAGGCTACCGTACCGGTCTGCTGCGACTGGCACTGATGCTGATGCTGTCGCTGGTCATCGCCACCGCCATGAAGATCGTAGGCGTTCTGCTGATCACCGCCCTGCTCATCATCCCTGCGGCTGCGGCACGCCCGCTGGCCGCCACGCCCGAACGCATGGCGGTCATCGCGTCCCTGCTGGGGATGGGGTCGGTGGTAGCCGGCATGACCCTGTCCTGGCACATGGACTCCCCCGCTGGTCCCTCGGTGGTTGTGGCCGCCTTTGGCTTCTTTCTGCTCCTTTGGGTGGCAAGGGCCCGTTCACCAGCCTGAGAACCCCTTCGCTTGGTCTGTGCAGACCTCTGAGCTACAGTTATTCTGAGGCAGGCGGCACAAGAGCCAGGACGATGGAACCGGAAAGCATAGCCGATCGCGATCAGCCGGGGTGGTACCGGGCGCTGCCCCCGCTCGTGCTCGGGGTGGGAGTGGCGCTGAGCCTGCTGCTCTGGTTTGAAACCCGCCAGGCGATGGCGCGCGCCGCCACCAGCGGCGACGATCCCGTATTCCCGACCGTCCTCCTGCTTGCCGGCATCGTGGTGAGCGCTGGCCTGGCGGTGCTCGTGGGCTGCCTTGTGCGTATCCACCGGCTCAGCCTTCGCCGCGAGGTGCGACTGGAACGCCTGCGTGAACGCGACAACCGCGCCCTCGAAAACAAGCGCGTGGAGAAAGCGGTGATGAGCCGGGCGCTTTCCGACAGTGAACAGCGAACCCGCGACTTCATCCGGCTGAGCACCGGGATTGCCCTGGAGCTGGATGACAGCCGGGCCATTGGTTACATCTCACCCCAGGTTGAAACCTGGCTGGGGCATACCCCCACCACTCTGGCCGGCGAACGCGTTGCCATGATCCTGCCGGAATCCGAACACAACCGCTTTGATGATGCCCTCGATACCAGCCGTCGGGAGGCTGGCCATACCAGCCTGGATACCTGGTTCCGGGATCCTGAAGGCCACACCCTGCCCGTGCACCTTCACATCTGTGCCATTGTGGACGCCCTTTCCCATTGCGAGGGCTTCCGGCTCGTCGCATCGCCACGCGGCCCCATTGAATAACGCCGCGTTACCTCCATCTCTATCCACAGAGATAACCCTTTAATGGCGCCAGACGCTGCACAGAGGTTCGCCAATGGAATTCAAGGATTACTACCAGATTCTGGGCGTTGATGAAGACGCCTCCAAGTCCGAGATCAAATCCGCCTATCGCAAGCTGGCACGCAAGTACCACCCGGATGTGAGCAAGGAATCGGACGCGGAGGACCGCTTCAAAGACATCAGCGAGGCCTACGAAGTCCTGAAGGACGACGAAAAACGCGCTGAATACGACCAGCTCCGCAAGTATGGACAGACCGGGGATGGCGGCTTTGACCCGCCCCCCGGCTGGGAATCCGGCGCCAGCTTCTCCCGGGGCGGATTCACCGGTGCCGACAGCATGGACTTCAGTGATTTCTTTGAGTCCATCTTCGGGGGTGCCGGCGGCGGCTTCCGGCAACAACGGGGGCAGGGCTTCGCCATGCGCGGTGACGATCTCCACCACCAGCTGTCACTTTTTCTGGAGGAAGCCTACAACGGCTGCGAGAAATCCCTCCGGGTCCAGCAGCCCGAACCCGGTCCTGACGGCCGTGTCCAGCGCCGCGAGCGCACGCTGAACGTGAAGGTACCTGCTGGCGTTCGCGATGGGCAGACCATCCGTTTGCGGGGCCAGGGCAGCCCCGGCGTTGGCAATGGTCCGGATGGGGATCTGTATCTGGACATCCAGATTGCCCCCCATCCACACTTCCGGCTGGAAGGCGGGGACCTCTATGTGACCGTTCCAGTAACGCCCTGGGAAGCAGCGCTGGGGGGTCGCATAACAGTCCCGACAATGGATGGCAAAGCCACGCTCACCATCCCTGAAGGGGCCCGTGAAGGCAAGAAGCTGCGCCTGCGTGGCAAGGGCATGCCCGGCAAGAATCCGGGAGACCAGTACGTGATGCTGCAAATTGCCATGCCACCGAAACAGACGCAGCGCAGCCGCGAGCTCTTCCGTGAGCTGAGCGAAGAAGTGCCGTTCAACCCACGCGAACACCTGGGAGTCTGATCATGAGCAGCAGAACGCCCCATGCCGAAATGATGGACGAGCTGACGCGGCTGACCCTGCGCGACCTATGCCATGACTGCCAGGTCAATGCCGAGTATGTGATCGAACTGGTGGAGTTTGGTGTCGTCCAGCCGCGCGCAGGCCGCAGCCCTTGGGAATGGGTCTTCGCTGGCGACGACCTGGTCCGGGTCAAGAAGGCGGAACGCCTGCGGCGGGACCTGGATATGGACCTGCCAGGGGTGGCCCTGTCACTGGAGCTGCTTGAGGAGGTCCGCCAGCTGCGCCGGCGGGTAGAGGAACTGGAACGTGGAATGGGGAGCGACTGACGTTCAACCCAGCTCGGACAACGGCTGCGCCACCTGAGCAACCCGGTCGTTGTCCACCAGTTCCAGGAATGCGTCCCCCAGACGCTGGCTCTCGGCCATGGCCTGGCGCCAGTGGCTTTCACGGGTGGCATCATCGCCTTCGTAGGCGTGGAAATCACGCCGGTCCGGCAGCCGGCCATCGGGCAGCGTCGCTAGGTATTCGGCTGTGGGCGCGATCAGCACCATGTTGCGGAGGCGTTCCGGGTCACCGTTTCGCCAGGGCAGGCTCTTATCAAACCAGCCGGGCACCACCCGTTGGGTAAAGTGCGGGTACAGCACCAGATCATCGCCAGCATAAGGGAGATCCAGGTGGTAGTCCGTAAGCCCACCATCCCGGAAACAATGCCCCGCCACGCCGGGAATGCGCTCAACCGCCCGCATCACCATGGGGATGGAACCGGAGGCCAGTAGAGCGGCCTGAAGGTTGGCCGCGTTCAACTGCTCATAACGCCCCGGGAAATCATTAAAGGCGTCCAGCGGTGGCACGGCACGCTCATCGTGCATCAGGACCCGCTCAAAGCCGAGCTGGATCCAGGGCCGGTAAAGGGCGTTGGCCAGGACCACCGGTGCCAGCCCGGCCATCAACAGGGCCTTGTTATCCGAGGCCGCCAGCCCCCTTGAGCGGGCGACCATGACGTTCAGTCGATAACGTTGCTGTTCAAAGACAGCGTTTTCCTGACCCCCAATCAATGCCTCCAGCATCGCCTCGCACTGCCTGGAGACCTGGTCGGGCGTGACCCCCCTGGGGAAGCGCTGGGCCGTGTAAAGCTCGCCAAGGCGCTCCAATGCCGCCACCGGATCCGGCGTGCAGGCACAGGCAAACCGCCAGCTGCCGATGGATGAGCCTATGAGGGCACGCTCACGCGGCGCCCGCTCCAGCCAGTCCCCGAACAGCACCCGATCCAGCCCTTGCAGCCCAAGGGCCTTGGGACCGCCGGCAGCCCCGGGGATGACGCCCACATCCTCGGGCCGGAGTCCGCGTTCACGGATTCGGGCCAGCGCCCGGTCGCCAGCATGGATGCTCAGAAGCGGTGTGGAGTCACTCATCAGTGCGGTCAGTCATCACCCAGTGCAATGCGGCGGCGGAAAGCCAGGTAGTGCTGGAGTGTTTCCGCAGGTGCCTCGAAATGGGGATAGTGGCCAATGTCGTTCAGCAGTGCAATCCCGTGCTCACCCACAAGCTCGCTATAGCGCTGCAGCATGGCCCGACCGGAGACCGGATCCGCCCCGCCCCAGATGAGCAGGGTTGGCTGTTCGCACGCCTGGAGGGCTCCCACCCAGCGGTGGCGGTGAATCCGGCGCTCCTCCATATAATGGATGATGCGGTGGATCACCCCGCGCCCGTTGTTGTGGATCAACAGCTGCCAGAAGTCCTCCATATCCCGGGCTGTGGGCTGGGTTGCCGCACCAAAGAGCCGGCCCAGGCTCGCTTCAAACACACGCCGCGTCAGCGCCCGGCTGACCAGTCCGCCCAGCGGCCCCAGCAGCAGTTTCTGGATCAGTATCGGTTGGTGGACCTCCGGGAAGAGCGCCCCGTTCATCAGGGCGACGCTGTTGATGCGGAACCCGAGGCTGCCCTCGCGCTGGCGGGCCAACAGCTCCTGAGCCACCGTTGCCCCATAATCATGCGCCATGACATGAACCCTGTTTTCCCCCATCTGTTGCAGCCAGCCCTGGATGAGGTCCGCCTGTTCAATGATGGAGTAGGCGTGATCCTGTGGCTTGTCCGAGAACCCGAATCCAAGCATGTCCGGCGCCAGCAACCGGTAGTGCTCCCCAAGGGCCGGCCACAGCCGGTGCCAGTCCCAGGAGGCGGTGGGAAAACCATGGATCAACAGCAGTGGCTCGCCCTGCCCTGCGATCCGGCTGAATATGGCATGCTCGCCGTAACAGAACCAGCATCCCGCCTCCTGCCAGCACTGAAGTCCATGGGACTCGCCTCCCCCCGCGTGGCTGCCCTGGAGCATGGTCTCTGTGTCCGGGCGCATTACTGTCTCTCCCTATTGCTGTTTCCGGCAGTGGCCTTCCTGGGGATGAGTCTATCGCAATGACCATTCCGCAACGAAACCGTAAGACTCATCCAAACGCCGAGCGGCACCGTAGATTGAGAAAAACAGATAATCCGATCGCCGTGCCCTATTGTCCTTCACTATGATGACCGGCAAGTGCGCGGCATAATAGAGCGTTGATTAACTAGGGGTTCAACCCGGGAGCACATCATGGAGCACAATACTGACGGGCTGGCGGCCGACTACCGGGACATCATCCGCCGGCTGGGGGAAGACCCGGAGCGCGAGGGTCTGGCTGATACCCCGGACCGCGCCGCCAAGGCCATGGAATTCCTGACCCAGGGGTATCACCAGGATCTGGATTCCATCGTCAACGGTGCCATTTTCGAATCCTCCAACGATGAGATGGTGGCCGTTCAGGACATTGAACTCTATTCCCTGTGCGAGCACCACCTGCTGCCCTTTGTGGGTAAGTGTCATCTGGCGTACCTGCCCAACGGGCGCGTTCTGGGACTGTCCAAGTGCGCCCGCATCGTGGACATGTTCGCCCGGCGCCTCCAGATCCAGGAGTCGCTCACCCGCCAGATCGCGGAAGCCATCCAGGATGTTACTGGCGCCAAAGGGGTCGCGGTGGTGATCGAGGCCCATCACATGTGCATGATGATGCGCGGCGTCGAAAAGCAGAACTCCAACATGAAAACCTCGGTAATGCTGGGTACCTTCCGTGAATCCCAGGCAACACGCATGGAATTCCTGACCCTGCTCAACCGCACCTGACCACAACGGGGCCGCCATGACCGACGCACGCACCGCCACCATCCGCATCAAGGACCTCCGTCTGCGCACCTATGTGGGCATCAAAGAGGAAGAAATCAACAACCGCCAGGATGTGGTCATCAACATACGGCTGGTGTACGACGCCGATCAGGCCATCCGCAATAACGACATTGAGGCGGCCCTGAACTACCGCACCATCACCAAGAACATTATTGCCCATGTCGAAGGCAACCGGTTTTCCCTGCTGGAGCGCATGACCCGGGAAGTACTGGACCTGGCGATGGCGCCTGACGCAGTACTGGAAGCGCAAGTGGAAATCGACAAGCCCCATGCGTTGCGTTTTTCGGACTCGGTATCGGTTACACTGGAGGCCTCACGCCAGGGGTCATAGGATCCATGGACAGTAGAGGCAAGCTCTCACACACTGTGGAGCTACCACCGCAGGACCCGAGGCCCTCACGCGATGCCGCTGCGTTCGCTGCTCAACGCTGACTCCCATCCCTCCCTGAAGCTGATCCTCGCTTGGCTGGCTGCCCTGTCGCTGGTTGCAGCCGGCACCGTGCTCGCGTGGCGCGATGGCCAGTTCTGGCCGCCGCTGATACTCACGGCGGGGGCTCTGGGAACCCTTGCACTGGCGTTGGGACAGGGATTGCAGCGCCACCACCGGCTTCTGGAACAGACGCGTGCTGCCCTGCGCGATGAAACCGACAAGCGCGTGAGCGCCGTGGCTGATCTGCAACGCATCGCCAGTAACGACCCGTTGACCGGTCTCGCCAACCGCCACTTTTTCCTGGAAGACCTGGATTATGCGGTGCAGCGTGCCCGCCAGTCCGGCGAGCAAATCGCGGTAGTCGCCCTCGATCTGGACGGATTCCAGGCGCTCAACAATACCATGGGCCATGATTACGGCGATGAGCTGCTGGTGGCGGTGGCCCGGCGTCTGCGCACCCTGGAGGACCATAACCACCTGTTCTGCCGGGCCAGCAGCGACGATTTCTATCTGCGCTGCTATCCACTCGCTGACCTACAATCGCTGATCCAGCTCATGAACCGCCTTCGGGAGCTATTCCGCCGTCCCATTCCTATGAACGATCAGGATCGGTACCTGTCCGCCTCCATGGGCGTCACCCTCTTCCCGGAACATGCGGGAGATACCCAGTCGCTGATCGCCAATGCTGAAGCGGCGCTCAATCAAGCCTCAGCGCTTGCCGGCACCCGTTACCAGTTCTACAGCGAACACCTCGACGAACAGATCCAGGAACGCATGGCCCTCCACTGGGGCCTGCATGACGCGCTGGACCACCACCGCTTCCACCTCCGATTCCAACCCCAACAGGATCTGGCCACCGGCCAATGGGTGGCGGTGGAAGCAGCGCTGCACTGGCAGCACCCACAAAGAGGGGAACTGGCGCCGGAAGGGTTCATGGAAACGGCGCTGGAGACAGGACTGGCGCCGGCCATCACCCGCCACACGATCACGCTGGCCTGCGAGCAGCTGCGGCACTGGCAACAGGACGGAGCTCGCCCGCTAGCGGTCGCCATCAACCTATACGGCCCGGAGCTCGAGGACAGCAGCCTGGCGGAACACATCGGTGATACGCTGAGACACTGTGGACTGGCTCCTGACGCCATTGAACTGGAGTTGGCGGAAGGCAGTCTGGCCTGCAACACTCAGCAGCGGGAACAGCAGCTGCGGGCACTCAGTGAACTCGGTCTGCCCATCAGCATCGACCACTTTGGACAGGGCACCGCCTCGCTGGGATGGATACGGGATTTCCCGGTCCACCAGCTGAAAATCGAGCCAAACTTTGTACGGCGCGTCACCAGCCGTCATAATGACAGTGTGATCGTCAGGGCGATCATCCACCTCGCCCATAATCTGGGCATGCAGGTCACCGCCACAGGCGTTGACACGGATGCCCACCTGACGTTCGTCAACGCGCACCGGTGTGACTTCGCCCAGGGGGAACGGATCAGCCCATTCCTGGATCTGGAGGAGCTGGCAGAACGCATCGGCCTGAATCAATCCAACACTGCAGAGTACAGCTGACCCCCATGCGCCGCCTGATCATTGCCGCCGTGAGTCTTGTCGCCCTGGCCGTCGTGGCCCTTGGTGCCACCCAATTGGTAGCCGACAACACCCGTCAAACCACTGCGACCGACCAAGCCGGCGTCCCGACCGATGAGACCCTCACCGTCTTCGCCTCCCCCACCTGTGGCTGTTGCGGAGACTGGATCGAGCACATGCGCCAGGCGGGATTCAAGGCCGAGAAGCGCGAAGTCAGCAACATCAACCGCGTAAAACAGGAAGCCGGCCTGCCACGCTCGCTGGCGAGCTGCCATACCGCCTTCATCGGTGGCTACCTTATAGAAGGCCATGTTCCGGCCTCCGACGTGAAGCGCCTCCTGCGCGAGCAGCCATCAGCTGCCGGACTGAGCGTACCCCGCATGCCGATGGGGTCGCCGGGGATGGTGGTTGAGGGCCGTGGCCGGGACGCCTTTGACGTGATCCTCTTCCGCCAGAACGGCGATCAGGACGTTTTTGAACACTACCCCGCTCAGACCAGTCTCTGATTCCGCAATACTGACAGGTTATTCTTTCAATGCTGAACCCCGATGCCCTGAACCAGCTTCAACAGCTCCGTTCCGATATCCAGTCCGACAAGGAGCTGTTTACCGGCGCCGTCAAACGCGTGACCGGACGCTTTGGCTTTGTCACCCTTGATGATGGTCGTGACATCTATCTCCCCCGTGACGAGGCCCAGAAGGTGCTGCTGGGTGACCGTGTCCAGATCCAGATCACCGAGGGTAATGACGGCAAGAAGGCGGGCGAGCTGGAAACGGTGGATGAACAGGTGCTGGACACCTTCATTGGCCAGTACGTGATCAGGGGCAAGGGCCACTTTGTGGCCCCCGACATCAATGGCCTGAGCCGGTGGTTCTTCGTACCCCCCAAACAGCGCAACCAGGCCAGCAACGGTGATTTCGTCCACGCCCGGGTTACCCGCCACCCCTTCAGCAGCGGCAACGCCCAGGCTGAAGTCCTGAGCGTCATTGGCAACGAGTCCGACCCGGGCATTGAGCGCGGCTATGCCATGGCCAAGTATGCGCTGCGCGACGAGTGGCCCGAGGCGGTTAACGAAGAGGTGACCACCCTCTCGGAAACAGCCATCGAAGAGGCCGCCAGGAAGCGCGAGGATCTGACGGACCTGCCCTTCGTGACCATTGATGCCCCCAGCACCCAGGACATGGATGACGCCGTCATGGCCCAGGCCCTGCCCTCGGGCGGCTGGCGCCTGTGCATTGCCATCGCGGACCCGGCCGCGCTGTTGCCCGAAGACGGTGCCACCGAACAGGAAGCACGCCTGCGGGCCAGCTCCGCGTATTTCCCTGGCCATCCCAGGGCCATGCTGCCCTCAGCCATCAGCCAGGACCTGGGCTCGCTCATGGCGGGTAAGGATCGACTGGCACTGGTCTGTGACCTGCAGCTCGACGCCAATGGCAACATGGGCGATTACCAACTGAGGGCGGCGACCATCCGCTCCCGGGCCAAGCTGGCCTATGAAAGCGTGGCAGCTTTCTTTGACGAGCAAACTGACGAGGAAATCCAGGCACTGGACGACGCCACCCTGCAAAGCCTGAAGCAGTTGCAAACGGTGGGCGAGACCCTCCGGCAATGGCGCGAGACCAACGCGCTGGTCAACGAGGAGCGTCCGGATTACCGCATCCGTCTGGACGACAACCGCAAGATCCGCAGCATCGAGAAACGCTACCAGACCAGTGCGCACCGGCTGATCGAGGAATGCATGATTGCCGCCAACCGGTGCGCGGCCGACTTCCTGAACCAGCGCAGCGGCAACGGGCTCTTCATCACCCATGCCGGGGTGCGCGAGGAAAAGGTGGACAACATCCGCCAGCTGCTGGAACAGCACTGCCCGGAACTGCTCGATGTGGACCCGACCACGCCTGAAGGCTTCACCAGCCTGGTGCGCCGGGCCTCGGCTTTGGATACCGAGCTCCCCGTCAAAGCCATCGTCATGCGCCAGCTGGAGCGCGCGGAAATGGCGACCCAGGCCGCGCCCCACCAGGGCATGGGTCTGGCGCTCTACACCACCATGACCTCGCCGCTGCGCAAATACAGCGACTACTTCGTCCACCGGCTGATCCGTTATCACCTGGGCATTGCCGGCCAGCCCGAATGGGATCAGTCCGTTCTGAGCGCGCTGCAGGAGTCCCAGTGGCAGCTGCGCCAGGCGGTGAACGAGATGGAGCACAGTCTCAAGTGCCAGTTCGCCCCCAGCCT
Source organism: Halomonadaceae bacterium KBTZ08 (assembly GCA_048013405.1). GTDB lineage: Bacteria > Pseudomonadota > Gammaproteobacteria > Pseudomonadales > Oleiphilaceae > Halospina. The sequence goes on along the minus strand of CP182108.1, from coordinate 2,379,430 downwards.
GGGCGGCGAGCCCCTGCAGGGCACCATCGTCCAGGTGAACGCGGGCGGCTTCCAGGTGAAGCTGGATGAAACCGGTCTGGTGGGCTTTGTGGCGGCACGGGATCTGCCGGAGAAGTTCAGCTTCGATCCGGTTACCCACACCATTGCCAGCGACCAGCGCCGCTTCCGGCTGGATCAGCCGGTCACGGTGACGTTCAAGGAAGTGGATGAGGAGCGCCGCCAGATCCGCTTCGACCTGGTCGACGCCTGAGCCTCTACAGCCTTACTGTTCAGCCCCGAGCGCCTCGGCGCGCTCGCGGCTGGCCTTCAGCTCCTCCGGGTTGTTCTCCGGCAGGTTCCAGCCCTGGAGGTGCTTCTCCACCAGGGTCGTAATCATGTCCAGGTGATCCTGATCCGCGTTCAACGCCGGGATATAATGGAAATCCTCGCCCCCGGCCTCCATGAAATACTCCCTGTTTTCCTCGTCAATTTCCTCGATGGTTTCCAGACAGTCCGCCGAGAATCCCGGGCAAACCACATGCACCCGCTTCACGCCCTGGTGCGGCAGCGACTTCATGGTTTCGTCCGTATAGGGCTGGAGCCATTCCTCGTTGCCAAAACGCGACTGGAAGGTGGTCATGTATTCACCCTCTCGCAGGCCCAGGCGTTTGGCCAACAGGCGCGTGGTCTTGTGGCACTCGCAATGGTAGGGATCGCCATTGAGCAGGTAGCGCTTGGGCACACCATGGTACGAAAGCACCAGCATGTCTGGCCGCCCCTGGTCGTTCCAGTAGCGCTCAATCTTGCGCGCCACGGCTTCAATGTAGGGCTCAAAGTCATGGTAATGACTGATGAAGCGCAGATCCGGCAACCAGCGCCGGCGCTGGAAATCCTGGGCCACCGCATCAAAGGTCGAGCCCGTCGTAGAGGCGGAATACTGAGGGTACATGGGCAGCACCAGTAGCTGGCGCGCGCCCCGGCGCTGCAGATCATCAATGGCGGAGGCGATGGAAGGATTGCCGTAACGCATGGCGTAGGCCACCTCGACATTCTGCCCGTACCGGAACTGCAGCCGCTGCTTCAAACCCTCGGCCTGGCCCTTGGTGTATACCAGCAGTGGTGATCCCTCATCGCTCCAGACATTGCGATAGCCCTCGGCGGATTTTTTGGGGCGGGTACGCAGCACGATGCCATGCAGGATCAGCCACCACAGAAGCCGCGGCAGTTCAATCACGCGCGGGTCTGACAGGAATTGGTCCAGATAGCGGCGCAGCGCCGGCGTTGTGGGTTCGTCCGGTGTGCCCAGATTGGTGATGAGCACGCCCACTTTGGCTGGCTGGTCGTGGGTGAAGTGCTCACTCATGCCACGGTATTTCATAAGGTTGGATTCCCCGTTGCGCTGGAATGGATTGACTTGGTTCTTATACGCACCACCATGAGGGCTGGTTCCCTGCAAGAGGTGGCCCAATGACTGCCAAACAGCTCCTGATTGTTGCCCATACGCCGTCGCCCAATACGTCCCGCATGGCGGACGCGGTTCTCAATGGTGCCCACCATGAGGATATCGAAAACGTCACGGCCCGGCACATACCACCGCTGGAGGCAGGTCCCGACGACGTCCTGGCGGCGGATGCCATCATCCTTGGCACCACCGAGAATCTCGGAACAATGAGCGGTGCGCTAAAAGATTTTTTTGATCGGATCTATTACCCCTGTCTGGAAGAGACCCAGGGCCTGCCTTTTGCCAGTTTCGTACGGGCGGGCAAGGATGGGACAGGCACGCTAAGAGCGATCGACTCGATTACGACCGGACTCCGCTGGCGCGCTGTTCAGGAGCCGCTGCTGTGCCAGGGGGAATTCCAGGAGGTGTTCATCTCCCAGTGTGAAGAACTGGGCCTGTACGTAGCGGCCGGGTTGGATGCCGGGATGTTCTGACAGGCGCCTCGGCCACGGTTGACCGGGCGCCCATCCGGTTCAGCAGTTCCGGCTCACTGCTGGCCCTGCTGCTTCTGCTGTTGCTGCTTCTTCATCTTCTGCTGCATCTGCTGCTTCTGCATCTGCTGCTGCATTTTCTGCATCTGCTGACGCTGCTGCTTCATCTGCTTCTCAAGCTCCTTGCGCTGCTCCTCGGTAAACACCGATTCCACGCGGGATTGCAGCAGGATGCTCTTGGCGGTCATCTCACCGGTGAGATTACCCAGCTTTTCGGCATCATCACGGATGGCCTGCTCGTCATAGTCCGGCCCAACACGGCCATCGAGCTTCTTCTGCAGCTGCTGGATCTGCTTCTGGGTATCCTGAATGTCACCCTGCATCTCATCCAGAATGCCGCGGATCTCTTCCTGCTGTTCGTCAGTGAGATCAATCATGCGCGCCAGCTGGTCCACCTGGTCGCCACCCTGCTGACCCATCTGCTGGGCGCCGGCGGTAAAGGCAATCGCCATGGCAAGGCCAGCGGCGAGGAGTCGGAAGGTTTTCATAGGGAACACTCCGGTATTGGTTTTGGTGTTAATGGTGTATGAGTCCGCGAGCATAACGCGACTCTGGGGGGTCTTTCACGTTTGTAGGCCACGAATTCATTAACACTTTTACAGATAAGGCGACATCAGCCTTGCAATGCCGTTACGCAGCCGCACCGCCAGCCAGGCATTGCGCAACTGGGCCAGTTCAAGCCGGTCGGCCCGCGCCCGCACGCGATCCAGTAATTGCTCCAGCGATCGGGTCAGGCACGGGTCATAGCATTCCAGGTTGCACTCGAAGTTCAGGCGCAGGCTGCGTGGATCCCAGTTGGCCGACCCGATCATGCACCAGCTTCCATCCACGGTGAACAACTTGCTGTGATCGAATTCACCCGGGCTGTACCAGACCCGCACCCCCCACTGCAGCAAGCCCTCAAGCTGAGCACGGCAGGCCCAATCCACCATCGGCAGGTTGTTGTGCCGTGGTAACACCACATCCACGGTGACGCCCCGCAGGGCCGCTGTCTTGAGCGCATCCTGAACGGTGGCATCGGGCAGGAAATAGGGCGTCATGATCCGCACATGGCGGCGGGCTACGGACAGTGCCCCCACCATGATCTGGCGCAGGGTATCCAGGTTCTCGTCCGGTCCATCCGGGATCACGCGGCTGAGGGTGTCGCCCGGGGCATAGGGGGTTGGGAACCAGAGGTCGCCGCTGAGCCGCTCGCGGCAGGCAAAGGCCCAGTCCTCGGCGAAAACCGTCTGCAGCTCCGCCACCACCGGCCCCTCAATGGCGAAATGCAGATCCCGGATGGGATGGCGTGGCCGGCTTTCAAGGCAGTTGCCGGCGGCGATGTTCATGCCACCACTGAATCCCAGAACCCCATCCACGACCAGCATCTTGCGGTGGTTGCGAAGGTTCATGAAGGGCATGGCCAGTGGTGTCCGCGTGGGCATGAAGCGGGCGTAGGGCACCCCTTCCCGGCGCAGGTGCCGGATTATGGAAGGGATTGAGTAACGCAGCCCCACGGCGTCCACAAGCACCCTAACGCTCACGCCGCGGCGTACCGCCTGGCCAAGGCCGCGGGCGAAGTCCCGGCCCACGGCATCATTGCTGAAGATGTAGGTACTCAGGGTGATGCTCTGGCGGGCGCTGGCAATGGCTTCCAGCATCCGGGGAAAGGCTTCGTCCCCATTGCTCAACGCCGTCAGCCTGTTGCCGGTCAGCAGCGGCTGACGCGAGACCCGATCCGCCAGCCGTGCCAGGGATTGCAGCTCGCGCGACCATTCCCCGCCCATGTCTTCGGAGGCATAGGCGCGCACCGCCGAGCCCTGATCCACGCGGGGCATCTCGCCACGCAGCTCGGCCGCGCGCCGGCGTATGCGGTTGATGCCAAACATCAGGTACAACAGCGAGCCCATCAGTGGCGCCAGCCAGATCACCCCCACCCAGGCCACCGCCGCGCGGCTGTCTTCTTTGTTCAGTATGGCATGCCCGGAGGCCGCAACAGCCAGGCTCACATAAAAGACCGCGAACAGGGCAGCCAGAATGCCGCTGTCCGCTTCAGCCATAACGGGATTCCGTGTCTGTGGACGCCACACCCTGCTCCTGTGAAGGACTGTTGCCGGCATTCTAGCCGGGCCCGGCAAACCCGGCCAATCACCGATTGCAATAAGACGACACAGCCGCTACGTTTGCGCCCCCGAAAAAGTCAGTCCGGAGTCTTCATGACCTTCACAATGGGCCAGCGCTGGGTCAGCCAGACCGAATCCGATCTCGGACTGGGGCTGATCACCGACGTTAGTGGCCGCCGCGTCACCATTGCCTTTCCCGCCGCCGACGAGGAACGGACCTACGCCATGGACAACGCGCCCCTGGCGCGCGTTCGCTACCGTGTGGGTGAAACCCTCAGGGACCGCCACGAACGCGTACTGACGGTGCGCGAGGTGGAGGATTCCGAGGGCCTATTCACCTACGAGTGCGAGGATGAAGCGGGCAAACCGGTCACTCTGACCGAAGTCATGCTCAGCCCCTATGCCCGCTTCGTACACCCGGAGCAGCGTCTGTTCTGCGGCCAGTTCGACCGCAACGGCGACTTTGAGCTCCGTTATGCCACCCTGCAGCACCAGGCACGGCTCCAGGCCTCGCCGGTGCGCGGCCTGCTGGGGACGCGCACCCGACTGCTGCCCCACCAGGTTGCCATTGCCGACCAGACGGCGCGCCGCCCCCATCCACGGGTACTGCTGGCGGACGAGGCCGGATTGGGCAAGACCATCGAAGCCGGGCTCATCCTGCACCGGCAGGTGCTGACCGGCCAGGCGCGGCGCATCCTGATCCTGGTCCCGGACGCCCTGCTGACCCAGTGGTTCGTTGAAATGCGCCGGCGTTTCAACCTCCACTTCGCGCTTTTCGACCAGCAACGGCTGGAAGCGGAAACCGAGGGCAACCCCTTTGAGAGCGAGCAAATGGTGCTCGCACCGCTGTCACTGCTCAGCGATGACGAAACCACCCTGGAACAGGCCACCGGCGCGGACTGGGACCTCATGGTGGTGGATGAGGCCCATCACCTCCACTGGTCCCCCGAGGGCGCGGATGCCGGTTACCAGGCCGTGGAAAAGCTGGCCGAGGTCGTCCCGGGCGTTCTGCTGCTGACGGCCACCCCGGAACAGGTGGGGCTCGACAGCCACTTTGCGCGCCTGCGGCTGATCGACCCGGCCCGTTTCAGCGATTTTCAGGCCTTCCAGGAGGAAGTGCGGGCGAACGGCGGGTTAGCGGAACAGCACCGTCTGCTCTTCCGCCATACCCGCGCGGACGTGGGTGGCTTCCCCGAGCGGGTGGTCGAGCCTGAACCACTGAGCGTGGATGACGACTACCAGGAAGTGGCGCCACTGAGCGGTCACGCGGGTCTGTTCCCGGAAACAGCGCTGGAGGGCGCCACCTGGCTGGACCTGGACCCGCGCGTGGCCTGGCTGCAACGCACGCTCAAGGCGCACAAGTCCGAAAAGGTTCTGGTGCTGTGCGGCCATGCGGAGACCGCGGAAACCCTGGAACATTATCTGCAGCTGCGCGCCGGCATCCGCAGCGCCGCCTTCCACGAGGGGCTGAGCATCATTGAGCGCGACCGCGCCGCCGCCTGGTTCGCGGACGAGGAACAAGGCGCCCAGGCACTGATCTGCTCCGAGATTGGCGGCGAGGGCCGAAACTTCCAGTTCGCCCACCGGCTGGTGCTGTTCGACCTGCCCGCCAACCCGGACCTGCTGGAGCAACGCATCGGCCGGCTGGACCGGATCGGCCAGGGCGAGCGGATCCACCTGCACATCCCCTACCTCGCCGGTACTGCTCAGGAAGTTCTGTTCCGCTGGTATCACGAAGGCCTGAACGCCCTTGCCGCCTACTGCCCCACGGGTGTGGCCGTTCAGCAGGCCGTAGCCGGTGAGCTGGAAACGGCACTGAACCATCCGGAACAGGCTCTGGACGCACTGCTGAATGCCACCCACGAGGCCCGGCAACGCCTGGACCAGGCGCTGGCGGACGAACAGGCCACCTTCGCCACCCTGACCCAGGACGAAAAGGCTAACGCCGAACAACGGATCACCGAGATCCGGGAGGCGGACGACCCACAGCCACGCGCGGACTACCTGGGGCGGCTGTTCGACCAGTATGGCATCCACCACGAAGCCGAGAGCGATGGCCACTGGATCATTCGACCCACCGACCACATGAAGGTTGACCATTTCCCGAACCTGCCGGATGAGGGAATGAGTCTGGCCCTTGACCGTGACACCGCGCTGGCACGGGAAGATCTGGCCTTTGCGAGCTGGGAGCATCCGCTGGTGCGCGAGGGCATGGCCATGGTACTGGATTCGGAGCTGGGCAACGCCGCGCTGATCACGCTGGAGCTCAAGAGCGTTCCGGCCGGCACCCTGATGCTGGAGGCCATCCACCGCATCAGCACCGCGGCGCCGGCCAGCGTCCCGGTGGCCCGGTTCCTGCCCATGGCACCGGGCCGGATGCTGCTGACCAGCGATGGACGCGACCTCAGCGCCATGCTCGACCACGACAAGCTCAGCAGCATTGGTGGGCGCATCAAGCGCAAAGACGCGCACCAGATCCTGCCGCAGCTGAGGGACACCATTGAAGGGCTTCTGCCCACGCTCAAGGCCAGGACCCAGGAAGGGCTGCCCGAGACCATCGCTTCGGCCCGACAGGAGCTGGAAGCCCATTACAACGCCGAAATCGAGGCGCTGCGAGGGCTTCAGGGCACCAGTGAGGCACTCAAGGAGCGTGAGATCCAGGCCCTGGAACAGCAACGCGACCAGGGCGTCGCCGCCATTGAGCGCGCCACGGTGGAGCTGGAAGGACTGCGCGTGGTCCTGACCACCTGACGCTGCTCCCCTATTGCCCGCAACCCCCAAGGGGGCCCGCGGGCAATGGGCGCCCGCCTGGGACAACCACGCTCTAGAGATTGCCCAGCACGAAGATCACAAGCACGATCAGCATGAATACCAGTGTGACCACGATCAGCGTGTCACGGAGCCAGGGAAGCCCGTGCCAGCGGCCCTGATTGATCTCCTTGCGCACCCGGAAGAACTCCCAGGTTCCCAGCGCCACCATGAACGCGCCCAGTGCGAAGAACAGCAGCGGCACCCAGAGCGTAACCACTGAGGACATGGCGCTCGTGCCCCCGCCATCCCCGGGATTCACCATAACCCCAAAGCGCTGGACAATGAAGCCGAGTGTGATCAGCGCCAGACTGGTACGGACCCAGTTCAGGAAGTTGCGTTCATTGGACAGGCGGGAGCGCTGCACATTCTGGAACAGCATCGCACGCTGCCAGTCGCTCAGCTCGGGATCCTCAAGCACCTTAAGGGATGACTGGTTCATGACGTAAACTCCTTGCGTCGTCGGTCAGGTGAAGGCCCGACCATACCGCAAAGACGTCATTGCCTGAAAAAGCGGGAAAGGGACTGGAGGCCGTCAGGCCTCCACGTCGATATTGGTACCCAGCTGGTCGTTCGCGCTGACGGACTGGTTGCCGGCTACAGAGCCACCATCCGGACTGTTAGTGGCCTCGGCACGGCTGCTGGCCGTGTTGCTTGCTTCACTGGGGGCATTGCCGGTATCACCACTGGCCAGCGTCGCGGCCGGGTTCGTGTCCGGGGCGGCCACATCCGGCACCGCCTCGCCACTGTTGGCGCCAGCGGACTCCAACCCCTGCTGCGAGATCTGGACGCTCACATCCTGGGCCGGACGCGCATTGGTATTGCCAGCCGTGTTCTCACGGGCCTGGACACCCTGATTCGCGCCTTCCTGGCCGCCGCGCGACTGCAACTGCTGGGCACCACTGTCCCTCGCCAGATTTGCTGCCTGCGGGTTCATGCCTTCAATCATGACGCTCACCTCACTCAGGTGGGTTGACTGACTCCTATATTGGACAACTTTTGATCACAGGTAAACCCCGAAGGGCGAGCGGGCAGGGTAGTCATTTGTAACAAGCCATCCGCTCGGCAAGACCGTGGCCGCAGGGCTGTAACGCTTGCCCTTGGCAGGCCCAACGGCGATACAATCCGGTCGATTGCTGGTATCGTAGACACCCGAACAATCCAATTCCAAGGCCAACACAGGGATACGCTATGAATCTCCTTATCGTTGTTCTGCTCGCGCTCGCCGGACTGCTGTTCGTGCTTCGGCGCGAATCCGGTGCGGCGGCGGCCATCACCGTCATGGTCGTGGTCGGTATCATCGGCCTTTTCATGCACACGGGCTGGTTCAGCCTGCTGCTGTTCATCGGCGCCGGCATTACCGCCCTGGCTGGGCTGCCCGGCCTGCGCCGGCAATGGCTGACGCCGCGTGTGTTCGCGATGTTCAAGAAGGTCGCACCCAAGGTCTCGGAGACCGAGAAACAGGCGCTGGAAGCCGGTACCGTGGGCTGGGACGGCGAGCTGTTCACCGGCCGCCCGGACTGGCACCGCCTCCTGACCAACCGCAATACCGGCCTGTCCGAGGAAGAGCAGGCGTTCGTGGACAACCAGTGCGCCGTTGCCGCCAGCATGTGCAACGCCTGGGATATTGGCTTTGAGCGCGCGGACCTGCCCAAGGAGCTGTGGGACTACCTCAAGAAGGAGCGCTTCTTCGGCATGATCATCCCGAAGGAGTACGGCGGCCTGGGCCTGTCTGCCCGCGCCCAGTCGGCAGTGCTGCAGAAGCTCTCCGCCAACGAATCCCTGATGGTTTCGGTCGGCGTACCCAACTCCCTGGGCCCGGGCGAGCTGCTGCTCAAGTACGGCACCGATGAGCAGAAGAACTATTACCTGCCACGCCTGGCGGACGGGCGCGAGATCCCCTGCTTCGGTCTCACCGGTCCGCGCGCCGGCTCCGATGCCACCTCCCTGCCCGACACCGGCATTGTGTGCAAGCAGGAGGTCAACGGGGAAGAGGTCGTCGGCCTGCGCCTGAACTTCGAGAAGCGCTGGATCACCCTGGCCCCCATCGCCACCGTGGTGGGGCTGGCGTTCCGCATGTTCGACCCGGACAACCTGCTGGGTGACCAGAAGGACCTGGGCATCACCTGCGCCCTGATTCCCCGTGAGACTGACGGCATGGACATCGGCCGCCGGCACGCGCCCATCGGCAGCCCCTTCATGAACGGGCCCATCAAGGGCAAGGACGTGTTCATCCCGCTTGACTACATCATTGGCGGGCCGGACATGGTCGGCCAGGGCTGGCGCATGCTGGTGGAATGCCTGTCCGTGGGCCGCTGCATCACCCTTCCTTCGGGGGCCAGCGGCAGCGGCCGCTATGCCACCGGCCTGGCGGGGGGCTTCACCCGGATCCGGCGCCAGTTCAATACGCCGGTGGCGGACATGGAGGGCGTACAGGAGCCACTGGCACGCATCGCCAGCAGGGCCTACATCGCCCAGTCCGCCGTCATGCAGACCGCCAACATGATCGACAATGGCGAGAAACCGGCGGTGCCCTCGGCCATCCTCAAGAGCCAGTTGACCGAGTACCAGCGCGACATTGTGACCGACGCCATGGACGTCCACGGTGGCAAGACCGTCACCCTTGGGCCGCGCAACTATCTGGGGCTGTCCTTCGCCGGTTCCGCCGTGTCCATCACGGTGGAAGGTGCCAACATCATGACCCGGAGCCTGATGATCTTCGGCCAGGGCGCGATCCGCTGCCACCCCTATGTGCTGGATGAGCTGGCGGCCAAGGACAGTGACGACGTTGATGCCTTCGACGATGCCTTCTTCAACCACGCCGCCCTGGTCTTTGGTAATGCCGCCCGCGCCTTTACACAGGCGATCGGCCTCGGCCGCGGCGACGTGCCCTTCGACAACGCGGCAGCCCCCTACGCACGCGCCGTGAACCGCTTCAGCGCCGCCTTTGGCCTGGCTTCGGACGCTGCCATGGCCAGCCTGGGCTCCGACCTGAAGCTGCGGGAACTGCTCTCCGCGCGGCTCGGTGACGTACTCTCCAACCTCTACCTGACCTCCATGGTGCTCAAGAACTGGCACGAAGGGCAGGCCGTGGAAGGCGAGCGCGAGCTCATGGCCTACAGCTGCGAGTTCCTGCTCAACCGGGCCGAGAAAGCGCTGGACGAGCTGCTGGACAACCTGCCCAACCGCTCGGTGGCCGTGGCCCTGCGCTGGGTGACCATGCCGCTGGGGCAGCGCTGGAAGGCGCCGTCCGACAAGCGCACCCAGGCGATCGCCCGGGCCATCAGCACGGACTCGTCACTACGCGCCAAGCTCACCAGCAACACCTGGAACACACCGGAGCAGGAAGGCGAGCCGTTCAACCCTCTGGCCCATTACAACCAGCTGCTGGCGGACTACCCGCGCGCGGACAAGCTCTACAAGACCCTGGACAAGGCCCACGCCAAGGGCGAACTGCCCGCCGAGGCCCTGCATCCGGAGCAGAAGTTCGAGGCGGGGCTGGAAGCCGGCCTGATCTCCCAGGACGACGCCGAGTTCATGCGCCAGTACGAGGCGGAAGTACTGGAGATGCTGAGCGTGGACGACTTCCCGTTCGACGGCCTGGCCCACGACAAGCGCAAGCTGGTGAAGCACAACGTGCTGTAACCCGTACCAGAGCGTTAAAAACCCCGGTCAGGTTCGCCCTGCCGGGGTTTTTTCTGGATACAAGTCATCAATTCACAACCCTGACTCAGCCTGTATCCAGGTCAACTCTCTCCCTTTTACCACCCTTCCCCTTACCAGGTTGCTCGTTTTTAACGATTGGCTCATCCAGAGCAATGACCCTAGGCCAGCGCCACATCCTGCTGCTCAAATCGTCCCTCCTGGAAATCCCGGATCGCCTGCTCAATCTCCTCCCGGGTATTCATCACAAAGGGCCCATGCTGGACCACAGGCTCCTTCACCGGTGTGGCGGCAAGCAAGAGCAGGCCGGCGCCCGCTTGCCCGCCGCGTAAACGCACTTCATCACCAGTGGAGAGGAGGCCGGCGTGGGTGGCGGTGACGGGTGAAAAGCCATCCTCCCCAGCGGAAACCTCGCCCTCATAGACGTAAAGCATGGCGTTGCGGCTGGCCTCGAGCGGGAGCGCCACCTCGCCGTCTGGATCCAGCTTCAGGTCCAGGAAGGTGGGGCCCGTGGCAACGCCTGAGACCGGGCCTACCAGCATGTTGCCCTCGCGTTCAATCTCGCCGGCGATCACCCGTACACGCCCGCCATCCAGTGGGTATTCAGGCACCTGATCGCCCTGGATATCCTGGTAGCGGGGCGCTTTCATCTTCTCTGAGGCGGGCAGGTTGATCCAGAGCTGGAAGCCGTGTATCCGCCCATCGCCCAGTTCGGGGGTTTCCGAGTGCACGATCCCGCCAGCGGCGGTCATCCACTGCACACCGCCCGGGCCAATGGTGCCGCTGTTGCCCAGCGAGTCCCGGTGGTGCATGCTGCCTTCGAGCATATAGGTGACGGTTTCGAAGCCCCGGTGCGGGTGTGAGGGGAACCCCCCGATGCGGCCACTGCTGTCATCCGCCTGGAGCTCGTCCAGCATCAGGAAGGGATCCTGGCGCGCATGGGGACCCTGGCCCAGGCTGCGCCTGAGCCGCACCCCATCACCGTCGGAAGCACGCTCGCCCCGGATAATACGTTCAACAATGCGTTCGGTCATGGCTGACTCCCTGGATTGGTACCGGTTACTGTGGGCACCAGTATTTCCCAGTACTGGTCGTCAGACAATCAAGGGATTCTGTTCAAGTCGTTCAACAGAATTGGGGTATTCCCCGTGATGACAGGACTGATCCTGGTTCTGCTGGCAATGGTCGTCAGCATGGGTCTGTACCACCGCTATAAGCCCCTGCCCAAGGCCGTCGCCATGGAATCCGAGTGGTTCGAACCGGGTGAGACCCGTTTCCTGGTGGACCATCGTTACGTGGACGCGCGTGGCCGCTCCCGCAGCCGCCGTGAGCTGATTCCGGCCATGCTGGGGCTGATCCAGGGGGCGCGGGAACGGTTGGTCATGGACATGTTCCTGTTCAATCCTGACGGGGCCGACCCGGCCAGGCATTTACCGGTTACGGAAACGATTACCCGCGCCCTGATTGAACGCCGGCGTCAATGCCCCCGGCTGCGGGTCACTGTTCTGGTGGATCCGATCAACAGCTATTACGGCGCTCACTGGCCAGATCATCTCCGCCGGCTCCAGGCCGCTGGTGTGGAGGTTCTGGAAACGCCACTGGCGCGGCTTCGCGACTCCAATCCCACCTGGTCGGTTTTCTGGCGGTTGCTGGTCAAGCCGTGGTGTCAGCGGCCCCACAGGGGCTGGCTTGCCAATCCAATCGGGCCCTGGCCAGTGACACTGCGCAGCTGGCTGACCCTTCTCAACTTCCGCGCCAACCACCGTAAGGTCATGGTCGCGGACCGTGGCGAGGGCTGGCAGGGGCTGATCAGCTCAGGCAACCCCCACGATGCGAGCAGCGCCCACTCCAACGTGGGTCTTCTGGTCAGTGGTGACCCGGCCCGGGCCCTGCTCGACCAGGAACAGGCGCTACTTAACTGGGCCAAGGGCTACGGTACTGACTTCAATGCACCACTGGCGCCAGGTTGGCGTCCTCCCGGAGACGGCCCCGCATTGCGTCTGCTGACCGAATCGCGCCTGCGCGCGGCGAGCCTGGCGCTGATCAACAACGCCGAGCCGGGCGATGAGCTCGATCTGGCGCTGTTCTACCTGAGCCACAGGCGGGTTATCAAGGCTCTTAAGCGCGCCCATGCCAGGGGCTGCCGCCTCCGGGTGCTGCTGGACCCGAACAAGGACGCCTTCGGCCGTGTAAAGGGCGGCATGCCCAACCGCCAGGTGGCCCTGGAGCTGCAGGCCAGGGGAATCCCGGTACGCTGGTACCGCACCCACGGCGAACAGTTCCACTGCAAGCTGCTGCGGCTGGAACGGCGGGACGGGCGCGTGGGCTTGATCCTGGGCTCCGCCAACCTGACCCGGCGCAACCTGGATGATCTCAATCTGGAGGCCGGCTGTGAGCTCAGGGGCAATGAGGAGCTACCAGCCCTGCGTGCGGCCGGGGACTGGTTTGAGCGCTGCTGGAGCAATCCGCCGGGCTTCCAGTGCAGCGTGCCCTACAGCGTATGGGCCGACCGCCGGCGGCGCCGTTACCTGCTCTACCGGATTGTTGAATTCACCGGCTGGAGCAGTTTCTGATCAGTCGGTATCCACCCCCTGGAGCGCGTTAATCAGGGTGGTAACGTCCGGGTCCGGTGTTTCATCGGTTAGTGTGACCCCTTGCTCGGTCAGGGACCGGAGATCGATCCCGTAGCTGCCCATCGGTAATTCACGCCCAATCTGGTAGGGCATTCCGGGCCGGTATTCATCCCGGCGACGCAGGTCCACCAGCCGCTGGGGGCAGGGTTCGCCGTGGGCGTCCCGCACCACCAATACCTTGGGACGCAGGCGATTCAGCGCGTAGGTGGTAATCACAACCGCCACTTCACCAGTGTTGAGTTCCACAATGGCGCCCGCCGGGTAGACTCCGATGCATTGGATGAAATCCAGGGCCAGGGTTTCATCAAACTGATCACCACGCTGTTCATAGATGATCTCCAATGCCTCCTTCGATGAACGCGCGGCATCGAACACGCGCTCACTGGTCATCGCATCATAGGCATCAGCAATGGCAACAATCTTGGCGAAATAGGGAATCTGGTGCGCCAGTAATCCACACGGATAGCCGGTTCCGTTCATGCGTTCATGGTGGCTGTAAGCGACTTCCACCGCCACTGGATCGACACCCTTAACACTTCTCAGCAAGCGCCAGCCGTGTTCAGTATGGGCCTGCATGATCCGGTCTTCCTCGTCCGTGAGACGGTCCGGTTTATGGAGGATTTCCTCGGGGATGTGCATCTTGCCCACATCATGCAACAGACCACTAAGGGCCAGCTTCTCGATTTCGCCCCCGAGCAGACCAAGGTGGCGCCCGAAAATAGCGGCCATAATGCAAACATTCATTCCGTGTTCAGCCGTATAGTCATCCTTGCGTCGAACCTGGAGCAGCATCTGCAACGCTTCCTGGTTGCGCATCACGCTGTTCACACAGGAACGCACCACCGTACGGGCACGGCGGGAATCAATGGCATGCCCCAGGCGCGCGCTCTCCATGATCTCTTCGGCAAGAGCGCGAACCTGCTCAAACGCCTCGCGGGCACTGGGCATTTCCGCCTCGATATCCACCGTGGCAAGACGCGGCACCTGTTGTTTCCGCCGGCTCCTACGCAACCCGAAGCGGTGGGATGGACTGTCCTGGATTTCCTGACCTTCAACATACACATAGCGGCACTGCTCCTGCAGCGCTTCAATATCGGCTGCATGGCGGATGATGAAATCCTGAACCGGAAAGCTGGTCTCCAGCCAGGAACGATCCAGGCGCGTTACCCGCATCCCCAGTTGAAGCTCTGTGACGGAAACCCGTATTTCGACCGGCTCGGTTTTATCCATGCCAGACCACAATCTTGACCACTGATAGTGAATCAGCATAGCAACCCTGGCCTGTCGACACAGCGGTCGTTTCGTGCAGAATGCGTAAACAACCCAGCACATAGACAAAGGACTGCCCCCATGCGCACCTTCCCCTTAATGGCGTTGCTGATTGCAGCCAGCATCGGGCCGGCTGTGGCCAATTCCGATTTTGACCACTGTGTGGGGAAGCTGCGTGATCACGCCCGCGAACAGGGCATTTCGGAGTCTGTGACCCGGCAGGTACTGACGGGGATGAAACCCCTGGAACGCGTGATTGAACTGGACCGGAGCCAGCCGGAATTCACCCGTTCCTTCCGTCAGTACCTGGAACGGCGGGTGACGGAGCACCGCATTGAGAAGGGACGGCGGCTCTACCAGAAACACGCGCAGCTGTTGCAGCGGATCACCCGCCAAACCGGGGTTCCGGGGCGTTACCTGATCGCGTTCTGGGGACTGGAGACCAATTTCGGCAGCTATACCGGTAAAATGCCAATCCCCCGCGCCCTTGCGACCCTCGCCTGTGACCGGCGCCGCAGTGATTACTTCACCCGCGAACTGGTCTCCGCGCTGCGGATCATTGAACGGGGTGACGTAACCGCAAAAACCATGGAAGGTTCCTGGGCCGGAGCCATGGGACAGATGCAGTTCATGCCATCCGTCTACCTGGACCACGCGGTGGACGCGGACGGCTCGGGAGAGATCGACCTCTGGAACAGCGTGCCCGATGCCCTGACCTCGGCGGGCCATCTGCTGGAGAGCCTGGGCTGGAACGAGGGCGAACGGTGGGGGCGGGAAGTCCAGCTTCCAGAGGGTTTCGACTACAGCCTTGCCCAGGGACTCAGCGGCAAGCGCTCGCTTTCCCGGTGGCGGGAACTGGGCGTACGCGATGCGTTTGGCCGGGCGCTGCCGCACGCCGATATGGAGGCGGCACTGCTCCTGCCTTCCGGGCACACAGGACCGGCCTTCCTCGTCTATGACAACTTCCGCGTCATCATGGGATGGAACCAGTCCGAATTCTACGCGCTCGCCGTGGGCCACCTGGCGGACCGGATTGTTGGGGCGGGCCCGTTACAGACTCGCCCACCCAATCATGAGCCCCTCAAGCGCGAAACCATTAAAGCGCTCCAGACGGCATTGAAAGAAGCTGGTTATGAGCCCGGACCAGCCGACGGGATCCTGGGCTCCGGCACGCGGGGAGCACTGCGTCGATTCCAGAAGGAATCCGGGCTCAGGGCCGATGGCTACCCGGATCCGGAGTCCCTCCGCGCAATCGGTGTCGACTGAAACGCGGGCGATTACCGGTTATTCCACCGTTACGCTCTTCGCCAGGTTACGCGGCTGGTCCACGTCCGTGCCCTTGAGCACGGCCACATGGTAGGCCAGCAGCTGCAACGGCACGGTGCACAGCAGCGGCGCCAGGATAGGGTCCGTATGGGGAATGGTCATGACGTGGGTCCCCTCCCCGTCCCCCATAGTGGTTTCGCTGTCGGCAAACACGAAAAGCTCGCCACCACGGGCCCGGACCTCCTGGAGGTTGGACTTGAGCTTTTCGAGAAGGTCGTTGGAAGGCGCTACCGTTACCACTGGCATTTCGCTGTCCACCAGGGCCAGGGGCCCGTGCTTGAGCTCACCCGCCGGATAGGCCTCGGCGTGGATGTAGGAGATTTCCTTGAGCTTGAGGGCGCCTTCCATGGCCACCGGGTAGAGCGACCCCCGGCCCAGGAAAAGGCTGTGGTGCTTATCCACAAACCATTGCGATATCGTCTGGATGGCTTCATCCAGATCCAGTATGGCCCGCATCTGGTCCGGGATGGCACGCAGGCTCTGGACCAGCTCCGCCTCCCGCTCCGTGCCAAGGCCGTTGTGCCGGCCCAGTGCAATGGTGAACAGCAGCAGCGCCGTGAGCTGGGTGGTGAATGCCTTGGTGGAAGCGACCCCGATCTCGGGGCCGGCCTGGGTCATGACCACCATGTCCGACTCACGGACCAGGGAGCTGCCGGGGACATTGCAGATGGCCAGCGCGGCCCGGAAGCCGGCGTTGCGGGCCTGGCGCAGGGCCGCCAGGGTGTCAGCTGTCTCTCCGGACTGGGAAATGCTCAGGAAGAGGGTGCCGTCCTGGATAACGTGCCGGCGATAACGGAATTCGGAAGCCACCTCGACACTGCAGGGTACGCCGGCCAGTTCCTCGATCCAGTAACGTGCCACTGTCCCGGCGTGGAAGCTGGTTCCACAGGCAATGATCTGGACATGGCGGATGTCACCAAGCAGCCGCGACGCCTCGGTGCCCAGCGCCTGCTCCAGCACCCGACTCTCGGTTATGCGCCCCTGGAGCGTCGCCTCGATCCGGTCCGGCTGCTCGTGTATCTCCTTGAGCATGAAATGGCGGTAGTTGCCTTTTTCCGCCGCATCCGCGCTGTAGGCAAAGCGGTTCACGGCCCGCTCCACGCGCTCGCCCGAGGCATTGGTAATGGTGACGGTCTCCGCACGGACCAGGGCGGTGTCGCCCTCGGCCAGGTAGATGAAACGGTCCGTCACCGGCAGCAGAGCCAGCTGATCAGAGGCCACAAAGTGTTCCCCAATGCCCACACCAATGACCAGGGGGCTGCCCTGGCGCGCGACCAGCAGGGTCTCGGGCTCATCCGCGTGCAGCACAGCCAGGGCATAGGCCCCTTCGACCTGGGCCACCGCGTTATGGAACGCAGTGGTGAGATCACCGGCCTGTGCGTATTCCCGTGCCAGCAGGTGGGCCAGCACCTCAGTATCAGTCTCCGAAGTAAACGTATAGCCACTGGCGCTGAGATCGTCCCGCAACGACTCAAAGTTTTCGATGATGCCATTGTGGACCACGGCGAGACGCTCACCGGACATGTGGGGATGGGCATTGATGGTGGAGGGTTTACCATGGGTCGCCCAACGGGTGTGTGCGATGCCCAGTGTGCCCTGTGGTGGCTGCGCCCCGAGGGCCGCTTCCAGCGCTGCAACCTTGCCGACTTCCCGCTGGCGTTGGATGCCGTTGGCCGGATCCAGCACAGCGAGCCCCGCTGAGTCGTAGCCCCGGTACTCCAGGCGCTTGAGCCCCTCCATCAGGATGCCCTGAACATCACGGCATGCGGCCGCTCCGACAATTCCGCACATGCCTAGCTGCCTCCCTGTTCGCTGTCTGTCTCATCATCCGCGTTCACCCATTCCGGGATATTACGCTGGCGCCCGCGGGCCACAGCCAGTTCCCGGTTCCCAACGTCCCGGGTAACAGTGGACCCCGCGCCCACCAGGCTCCGTTCGCCCAGGGTTAGTGGCGCCACCAATGACGTGTTGGAGCCAATAAAGGCCCCATTGTGCACCGTCGTATGGTGCTTACTGGTGCCATCATAATTGCAGGTTATGGTGCCGGCGCCAACATTCACCCCTTCACCCATGGTGGTGTCGCCCACATAGCTGAGGTGATTGACTTTCGAACCCGCGCCGATGCTGCTTTTCTTGATTTCAACGAAGTTCCCCACGCGTGCGTCCCGTCCCACCACAGCATCCGGACGCAGACGCGCGAAGGGCCCGATGACCGCCCCCCTATGAACACGGGCGCCCTCAACCACGGAATGGGCATCCACCTGCACATCCGAGCCGATACGGCAATTGCGCAAAACCACGCCCGGACCGATCCGGACCCGGTCCCCGAGAACCACCTCGCCTTCCATGACGGCGTTCACGTCGATCATCACATCCTGGCCGGTCTCCACATGGCCCCGGATCTCAACGCGCTCCGGATCGGCCAGGGTCGCGCCTTCCGCCATTAACCTCCGGGCTTCCCTGCGCTGGCACCAGCGCTCGAGCGCCGCGAGCTGGATCCGGTCGTTCACGCCCTGAACCTCTTCCGGTTCATCCGGCTGGGCAACCGCCACCGACAGTCCGTCAGCGCGGGCCAGTGCAATGGCATCGGTAAGGTAATACTCACCCTGGGCGTTATCCGAGGACAGCGACGGCAACCATTGCTTCAAGCGTTCCGCTGGCGCTCCCAGAAGGCCGGTGTTCACTTCAGTGATCCCAAGCTGCTCCGCGGTGGCATCCTTCTGTTCCACGATACCGCTGACGATGCCCCTGGTGTCGCGCAGGATGCGGCCATAGCCGGTCGGATCGGAAAGCTTAACGGTCAGGAGCGCCAATGCGTCACGGCTGATCGCATCCGCGAGGCGTGACAGGGTACTGGTACCAGTCAGGGGCACGTCGCCGTAGAGCACCAGCACCCTTGCGGTATCCGGAATACCGGGAAGGGCCTGGGCAACCGCATGGCCCGTCCCCAGGCGCTCGGTCTGGATCACCCACTGGATGTCGGTCTGCGGCGTCATTTCCCGCACCTGCTCGGCGCCATGACCGATGACCACATGCAGCCCGTCAGGGCGGAGACCGCGCGCGGATTCCAACACATGGTGCAGCAGGGGTTGCCCGGCCAGCGAATGCAGCACCTTGGGCAGTGAGGATTTCATCCGGGAACCCTGGCCGGCAGCCAGGACGACGATGTGCAGGGGCGTCGCCATCCGTTCGCACTCCTTGAATCAGAAAAACCGCATTGGATCATGCCCCAATAAAGGCATGATCGGCAATGCGGTTTCCAGTAACAACCCGGTTAACCGGATCAGCCGGTGATCAGCGCTTCTTGCGCCGGAGCCTCTCAAGCGTGCGCAGCTGCGCGGAGGCTTCCGCCAGACGCGCCGCTGCCGTGGAGTACTCCATGTCACTCTTACGGTTCGCCAGCTCACGCTCGGCTTCCTGGCGCGCCTTTTCAGCAGCGGCCTCATCCATGTCATGGGCGCGCTCTGCGGCGTCCGCCAGAATCGAGATCTCCTTGGGCTGAACCTCGAGATAGCCACCGGAGACGAAGAAGACTTCCTCCGTGCCATCTTCCATCCGGATGTTAACAGGACCGGGAGCCAGGCCGGTCAGCATGGGCGTATGGCCTGCCATGACGCCCAGCTCGCCGTTAGTGGCGGTCGCGGTCAGCATCTCCACCTTGCCGGAGAAGATGCTTTCCTGCGCGCTCACAATGTCACACTGTACGGTGTTAGCCATTGGTTACGCCTCTCTCAGTCGGAAATGGTTTATGCGGCTTTCTCTTCCATTTCCTTCGCTTTCTCGACCGCCTCGTCAATGCCGCCGACCATATAGAAGGCCTGTTCCGGCAGCGAGTCGTACTCACCATCCAGGATGCCCTTGAAGCTGCGGATGGTTTCCTTCAGGGACACATACTTACCGGGAGAGCCGGTAAAGACCTCGGCCACGAAGAACGGCTGTGACAGGAAGCGTTCGATCTTACGTGCCCGGTCAACGGTCTGCTTGTCCTCCTCGGAAAGCTCATCCATGCCCAGAATGGCGATGATGTCCTTCAGTTCCTTGTAGCGCTGCAGCACACCCTGAACGCCGCGGGCCACTTCATAATGCTCCTGACCCAGCAGCAGCGGATCCAGCTGACGACTGGTGGAATCCAAGGCATCAATGGCCGGATAGATCCCCTTGGCGGCAATGTCACGGCTCAGTACCACGGTCGCGTCAAGGTGCGCAAAGGTGGTTGCCGGTGACGGGTCCGTCAGGTCGTCCGCCGGGACGTAAACCGCCTGGACGGAGGTGATGGAGCCGGTCTTGGTGGAGGTGATGCGCTCCTGCAGCTTGCCCATCTCTTCGGCCAGGGTCGGCTGGTAACCCACCGCGGAGGGCATGCGGCCCAGCAGTGCGGAGACTTCCTGACCGGCCAGCGTATAGCGGTAGATGTTGTCGATGAACAGCAGGACGTCACGGCCTTCGTCGCGGAACTTCTCGGCCAGGGTCATGCCGGTCAGGGCGACACGCAGACGGTTCCCCGGCGGCTCGTTCATCTGGCCGTACACCATCGAGACCTTGTCCAGGACGCCCGAGCCCTGCATCTCGTAATAGAAGTCGTTACCCTCACGGGTCCGCTCACCCACACCGGCGAACACGGACAGACCCGAGTGTTCTTTCGCGATGTTGTTGATGAGCTCCATCATGTTCACGGTCTTGCCCACACCGGCACCGCCGAAGAGGCCGACCTTCCCGCCCTTGGCGAAGGGGCAGACCAGGTCGATGACCTTGATGCCGGTTTCCAGGAGCTCCTCTGAGGCGGACTGGTCCGCGTAACCAGGCGCCTTGCGGTGGATGGTCCAGCGTTCCTGCTCGCCGATCTCACCCACCTCGTCCGTGGGCTCACCGAGCACGTTCATAATGCGCCCGAGGGTTTCCTCGCCAACCGGCACCTTGATGCCTTCGCCGGTACCGGTGACGCTCATCCCGCGCTTCAGGCCCTCGGTGGTGCCCATGGCGATGGTGCGGACCACGCCGTCACCGAGCTGCTGCTGGACTTCCAGGATGGTGCCCACGTCATCCAGCTGCACGGCATCGTATATGTTGGGCACGGAATCACGCGGGAATTCCACGTCGATAACCGCCCCGATAATCTGAACGATACGTCCACTACTCATGCTTGCTTCCTCACTAAATCAGTATTCGGTATCGCCTTAAACGGCCGCTGCACCACTGACGATCTCGGAGATTTCCTGGGTGATGGTGGCCTGGCGCGCCTTGTTGTACTCGGTCTTGAGATCATCAATGATCTCACCCGCGTTATCGGTCGCGCTCTTCATTGCCACCATACGGGCAGCCTGCTCACAGGCAATATTCTCGACCACGCCCTGATAGACCTGGGACTCCACGTAACGCGTCAGCAGACCGTCAAGCAGCGTCCGCGGATCCGGTTCATAGAGATAATCCCAGCGGTACTTGCCTTCCGTCTCAACCTCTGCCTGGAGGGGCAGCAGCTGATCAATCCGCGGTTTCTGCGTCATGGTGTTCACGAACTCGTTGAACACCAGATAAAGGCGGTCGATACTGCCATCCCGGTAGGCATCGAGCATGACCTTGACGCCCCCGATCACCTGTTCGGAGCTGGGCCGGTCGCCAAGCTGTGACTCGGAAGCAACAATGTTCGCGCCCACCACGTTCAGAAAGACCTTGCCTTTCTGCCCGAGTGTACAGAAATCGGAGGGAACGCCCTTGTCATCCCACGCACGACTGTCCTTGAGCATGGCCTTGAACAGGTTATTGTTCAGGCCGCCGCAAAGACCCCTGTCAGTGGATACGACAATGTAGCCCACGCGCTTGGCTTGCCGCGCTTCCATGAACGGGTGCCGGTAGTCGGAGTCGGCCTCCGCCAGATACCCGATAACGTCCCGGATCTTCTGCGCGTAGGGACGGGTCAGCTCCATGCGCTCCTGAGCCTTACGCATCTTACTCGCCGCCACCATCTCCATGGCGTTGGTGATCTTCTGCGTATTCTGGATGCTGGAGATCTGATTGCGTATTTCTTTTCCGCTGGCCATATCTCAGTGCCTTTTCCGGTTAATCGCCCAGTTCAGTTCTGGGGCCCCTCTCGGGGCCCGTCACTTACCAGCTCTGTGTTAACTTGAACTGGTCCAGGGCCGACTTGAGACCGGATTCAATGTCGTCGCTCAGCTTACCGGTGTCATTGATCTTGGCCAGAAGCTCGGCCTGCTCAGTACGCATGTAATCGATCAGGGCCTTTTCGAAGGTGACGACTTTCTTGGTATCGACATCCTGAAGATAGCCTTCATTGGCGGCGTAGAGCACCGTCGCCATCTCGCCCACGGACATCGGCGCGTACTGATCCTGCTTCATCAGTTCAGTCACCCGCGCGCCATGTTCAAGCTGCTTCTGCGTCGCTTCGTCAAGATCCGAGGCGAACTGGGCAAAGGCCTGAAGTTCCCGGTACTGGGCCAGGGCGAGACGGATACCGCCACCCAGCTTCTTCATGATCTTCGTCTGTGCAGAACCACCCACACGAGAGACCGAGATACCCGCGTTCATCGCCGGGCGGATGCCGGAGTTGAACAGGTCGGTCTCAAGGAAGATCTGGCCGTCGGTGATCGAGATCACGTTCGTCGGTACGAACGCGCCCACGTCACCAGCCTGGGTCTCGATGATCGGCAGGGCGGTCAGGGAACCGGTCTGGCCCGTGACTTCGCCATTGGTGGCTTTCTCCACGTACTCCTCGTTGACCTTGGAGGCGCGCTCCAGCAGACGGGAGTGGAGATAGAAAACGTCCCCGGGGTATGCCTCACGGCCCGGCGGGCGACGCAGCAGCAGCGAGATCTGGCGATAGGCCCAGGCCTGCTTGGTCAGGTCATCAAACACGATGAGGGCGTCTTCGCCGCGGTCGCGGTAGAACTCACCCATCGAGGTGCCGGCGTAGGGGGCCAGGAACTGCATGGACGCCGGGTCGGCCGCGCCCGCAGCAACAACGATCGTGTTGTCCATCGCGCCGTGCTCTTCCAGCTTACGCACCACGTTGGCGATGGTGGACTGCTTCTGGCCAACCGCCACATAGATGCATTTAACGCCACTGTTCTTCTGGTTGATGATGGCGTCAACAGCCATGGCTGTCTTGCCGACCTGACGGTCACCGATGATCAGCTCGCGCTGACCGCGACCGACGGGCACCATGGTGTCCACCGGCTTCAGGCCGGTCTGCACCGGCTCATCAACTTCCTTCCGGGTAATCACGCCAGGAGCGACTTTCTCGATGGGGGAGGTTTCGGTTGTCCCCGGGTCACCCTTGGCATCGATGGCGTTACCCAGAGCGTCCACAACACGACCCTGAAGCTCACGCCCGACCGGCACTTCCAGAATGCGGCCGGTGCAGCGTACTGTCTGCCCTTCAGCCAGCCCTTCGTCTTCACCCAGTACCACGGCGCCCACCGAATCCCGTTCGAGGTTCAGGGCCATGCCGTAGTTGCCGTTCTGGAACTCGATCATCTCGCCGTACATGACGTCGGCGAGCCCGTGAATACGGACGATGCCGTCGGAAACGCCGACGATCGTTCCTTCGTTGCGAGCTTCAGAAGCCACATCGAGCTTCTCGATGCGCTTCTTGATGATCTCGCTGATTTCGGATGGATTCAGTTGCTGCATGCCTGTGTCCTCAAAAATTCTGCAATATGACCGCGTGTCGGAATTCGGTGCCTGCCGTGCCTGGCGGACTCAGGCGCCCATGGCGTTAGCCAGCTTATTCAAGCGCCCGCGCAGCGAGGCGTCGATGACCTCGTCACCCGCTTCAATGACCACGCCACCGATGATGGAGCGATCGGACTGCACACTGAGCTCGACGCGGCGGTCCAGGCGTTGCTCCAGAGCCTGGGCAAGCCGCTGCTTCTGGTCTTCGCCCAGTTCAAAGGCGGTGGTAAGTGTGACGTCAGCAATCCGTTCATAGTCATGGCGGTACGCTGCAAAAAGCGAGGCAACAGCCGGCAATTGCGGCAGCCGATGGTTGTTGGCCATGACATGAAGGAGGTTATCAACCGGCTCCGGGAGCGGGTTGTCACAGACGTCCTTGATGAGCTGGATCTGCTCCTGGGCGTTGAGGCCCGGATGGCGCAGGACCGAGGCCATGCGGTCGTCGCTGGTTATGGCCGCCAGCAGATTGAGCGACTGGCTCCAGTCATCGAACTGACCGCTATCGCGTGCCGCCTCAAATGCCGCCCGCGCATAGGGTCGGGCGAGTGACGTTGACTCTGCCATGTTGGACCTCGTTTACAGTTCCGCGGAGAGCTTATCCAGCATCTCGCTGTGCGCCTTGGCGTCGACGGAAGATTCCAGGA
Organism: Halomonadaceae bacterium KBTZ08; assembly: GCA_048013405.1. Lineage (GTDB taxonomy): Bacteria > Pseudomonadota > Gammaproteobacteria > Pseudomonadales > Oleiphilaceae > Halospina. Next base: position 2,355,328 of record CP182108.1, on the reverse strand, counting down.
TTTTTTCCGCGCCGGCAATGGCAAGGCTGGCGACTTCAGCGCGCAGCGCATCCCGCGCCTGCTGGCGCTCCTGTTCGATTTCGTCACGGGCCTGGGCCAGCATACGGTCGCCCTGCTCGCGGGCTTCGTTTTTGGCTTCCTCCACAATGTGGTTGGCGCGCTTGTTCGCCTTTTCCACGATCGCGGCCGCTTCGTCACGAGCTTCACGCAGCTCCTGGGTCGCCCGCTGCTGGGCCAGCTCCAGGTCCTGGTTCGCCCGGTCGGACGCGGCAAGCCCGTCGGCAATCTTCTTCTGGCGTTCCTGCATGGCCTGAACAATCGGCGGCCAGACATACTTCACGCAGAACACAATGAAGATGAAGAAGCCGATGGTTTGCCCGATCATCGTGAGGTTGATATTCACGGCGTTCTACCTCTTTCCGATTCGTTGCTTTCGGGACGATGGGGCAGTCACGACATGACCACCCCTTAACCATCCGGTGTTATGCAACAACAAAGATCAGGTAAAGGCCGATACCCACACCGATCATGGAAACCGCGTCGAGAAGACCGGCCATAATGAAGGTCTTGGTCTGTAGTTCAGCGGCCATTTCCGGCTGGCGTGCGGTGGTTTCCAGCAGCTTACCACCCAGAAGGGCAAAGCCGACAGCGGTACCCAGAGCACCAGAGGCGATCATGATTGCGGCAGCGATGATTACGAGTTCCATAACAACTCCTGATTTAACGACGGTTTAGGGGTTTAGGGTCATCAAAGTTTGATGGGTTAATGCTCTTCATGGGCCATGCTCAGATACACAATCGTGAGCACCATAAAGATGAAAGCCTGTAGCGTGACCACCAGGATGTGGAAGATCAGCCAGGGCACCTGCAGCGTCCACTGAGCCCAGAGTGGCAGCAACGCGATCAGGATAAAGATCACCTCACCCGCGTACATGTTGCCAAACAACCGGAGCGCGAGGGAGAACGGCTTGGCCAGCAGGCCCACTGTCTCGAGCACGAGATTGAACCAGCTCAGCGACCAATGGTTGAAGGGGGTGAAACTCAGCTCCTTGGCGAACCCACCGAGGCCTTTAACCTTGATACTGTAATACAGCATCATAAGGAAAACACCAATAGCCATGCCGAAGGTGGCGTTGGGATCGGTGGTGGGTACGATGTTGGTGTACTCCACCCCAAACGCGTGGGTCAGCTGCGGGATGTAGTCAACTGGAATCAGCTTGAGGGAATTCTGCAGAAAAACCCAGACAAAGACGGTCAGGGCGATGGGCCCGATCATGGGGTTGCGCCCGTGGAAGGTGTTCTTCACCAGATCCTGGGTGAATTCCACGACCATCTCGACCGCATTCTGCAACTTACCGGGCTGGTCGCTGCTGGCATTCTTCGCAACCAGGCGGAATAGAGCCAGAAACAGGATACCGGTCAGCGCCGACATGAAAAGGGTATCCACGTGGAATGCCATGAAGCCCATGGCCCGAGCCTCTTCGGCGGACTGCGCCATGGTCCAGCTGGCTTCCTCGAGAACGGTGCCGTTGGCACGCTCATAGCCTTCGGGGAGTTTGCCGTAGGTGAGGTTCGTCAGATGGTGTTGTATGTAATCCGCTGGAGATTGACCTGCCATGTTCTACTCTCGCCCTGTCATCGGTGTACAACCCTACTGAACACAAGCGGCGTCAGCATGTGGCTGAAGATCATGGTGCCGAACCCTGTGAACAGGGCCGGCCCGTTGACTGGCCGGATCAGCAACAGTGTGCCCGCAAAGAGCACCGCCGTCGCGGACAGCTTGACCATCTCACCAGCCATCATGGCCGCGAACACCGCCCCGGCCCGCCGCGCTCCGCGATGGCGGAAAAAGCGCAAAGCGAACAGACTGTTCGGAATCAGGTACGCAAGTCCTCCGAACAGGGCGGAGCGGGCACCCAGTGGCGACTCAAACAGGAAAAGACCGCTGACCAGAAGCAGTATTCCCAGCTGAAGCATGATGAGTCGGCCTACCGGAGGCCGCTTGATGCTCAATGTGCCAACCCTTGTCGGCCGTTGTTGAAGCGGGGGAGATTATAGGGCTTTGGGTAGGCCGGATCAATAAATTTGGATGAAAATTCGAACCATTAGCGGCATTAGGCTACTGGATGTGTTCAAGGATTCCGTCCAGTTCATCCAGACTGTTGTACTCGATTACAACCTTACCCTTGCCGCGCTTACCGTGATTGATGGCAACCCGGGCGCCCAGCCGGTCCGCAAGCTGGTTCTGCAGATGGCGGATGTCGGGGTCTTCTTTTGGCGGTTCAGGCTTTGAAGCGCCCTCATTGCCCTGCTCAAGGGCTTTACGCACCAGCGCTTCCGTCTGGCGCACGGACAGCGACTTACTCACAACCTGACGCGCCACCGCTGCCTGCTGCTGTTCTGGAAGACCAAGAAGGGCCCGGCCATGGCCCATCTCAAGATCCCCGTGCTCAAGCATGGTGCGGACGTCCTCGACCAGCCCCATCAACCTGAGGAGGTTGGTGATGGTGGTTCGGGACTTGCCTACTGCGTTGGCGGTCTGTTGCTGGGTGAGGCCGAACTCTTCCTGCAGGCGATGGAGGGCACTGGCTTCTTCAATGGGGTTAAGGTTCTCGCGCTGGATGTTCTCCACCAGTCCCAGCGCGATAGCCGCCTCATCGGGCACATCGCGGATGAGCGCCGGAATACGCTCAAGGCCCGCGAGCTGGGCGGCACGCCAGCGGCGCTCGCCGGCGACCAGCTCATAGTGCCCGCTTTCCTGTGGCCGCACGACCACGGGCTGCATCACGCCCTGCTGTTTGATGGATTCGGCCAGCTCCTGGAGGGCTTCTTCATCCATGTCCCGGCGTGGCTGATAACGGCCACGCTGGATAAGATCCAGGGGCAGCTCCTTCAGTTCGGCGTCAATCGCCGGATCCGGCGTTTCCTCCAGATTGGTCTGGGAGCCTTCAAGAAGGGCGTTGAGGCCTCGCTGGCCCAGTCCGCGTTTGCGCGATGCCATGGTGGTTGCCGGTTATCCTGTCTGTGTCTGGGTCCGGGCGCCTGCCGTTAAACGGCCACGGCACCCTCCGATTCCTGACTGCCGTCACGCCTGACCATCTCGCCTGCCAGCGCCAGATAGGAAATGGCGCCCTTGGAGCTGCGATCGTACCGCAGTGCCGGCATGCCGTAACTCGGGGCTTCGGCCAGGCGCACATTGCGCGGGATAACGGCCGAGTAGACCCGGTCACCGAAGTAGTCGCTGAGCTGGCGTGATACATCCAGGGTCAGGCTGTTACGGGGATCGTACATGGTACGCAGAAGCCCCTCGATTTTCAGCTCCGGATTCACGGTTTCCTGGATCTGCTCAATGGTGCCCATGAGCGCGGCCAGCCCTTCCAATGCGTAGTACTCGCACTGCATGGGGATAAGCACGGAATCGGAGGCGGCCAGGGCATTGACCGTCAGCAGGTTGAGCGCGGGCGGGCAGTCAATGAGGATGAAATCGTACAGCTCATTGATCGATTTCAGGGCCAGACGCAGGCGGTGCTCGCGCCCGATCTCGTTCATCAGCTCCACTTCGGCCGCCGTCAGGTCCCCATTGGCAGGCAGCACGTCAAAGCCGGAATCCGGCGCTTCCGTGCACACCTCGGCGGCCTCCTGGCGCCGGGTCAGCACATCAAAACCGCTGACCCGCAGCTCGTTCTTGTCGAGCCCGCTGCCCATGGTGGCGTTGCCCTGGGGGTCCATGTCCACCAGCAGCACCCGGCGCTTGGTCGCCGCCAGCGACGCTGCCAGGTTCACACAGGTTGTGGTCTTGCCCACACCACCTTTCTGGTTGGTTACCGCCACGATGCGCGCCATTGCCATCAGTCTCCTGTCTCGCCCGTGGAATCCGCTGTTCTGCGTGTGATGCGCAGGATCCGCCGCTGCGCATCCACACCGGGAACGGTGACCCGGTTGTCATCGAGCAACCGCCATCCAGGCGGTAGCGCTTCGACCTCGGTGCTCGCTTCCGGGCCCTTCATGGCCAGATGTTCTCCGTCCGCCGCCAGAAGATGCGCCGTCATGGGCATCATTTCAGCCAGTGAGGCGAAGGCGCGGCTTGTGATCTGGGGAAAGGGCCCACCCTGCCAGTCCTCAACCCGGGCCTGCACCACCTGCATGTTGTCCAGACCCAGCTCCAGACGGCATTGGGTCAGGAATCGGGTTTTCTTGCTGTTGCTGTCCAGCAGTGTCACCTGTCTCGCCGGTGAGTGCAATGCCAGTGCCAGCCCGGGGAAACCACCCCCCGAGCCAACATCCAGCAGTGGGCCGGTTCCAAGCCAGGGCACTAACGCCAGACTGTCGAGAAGATGCCGGGCGCACATGGCATGCCGTTCGCGCACGGCCGTCAGGTTGTAGGCCCGGTTCCACTTTTCCAGCAGGTCCAGCAGCCGGAGCATCCGCTCCACCGCTTCCGGAGTGAGGCTGACGCCAAGCTCGTTGGCGCCCGCTTCCAGTTCGCGGCGTTCCGTGTCCATTCAGGCACTTTCCTGCTGCAACAGGTCCCGCTTCTTGAGGTGGATCAGCAGCTGGGACACCGCCGCCGGGGTCACCCCCTGGATGCGGGACGCCTGGGCAATGGTTTCAGGCCGGGTTTCCTCCAGCTTCTGCTTCACCTCGTTGGACAGGCCCCCAACGCTGTCGTAATCCAGGTCCTTCGGAAGCCCCATGTTCTCATGCCGGCGCAGGCGTTCGATGTCCGCCTCCTGGCGCGAGATGTAGCCTTCGTATTTCACCTGGATGGCAACCTGCTCGGCCACGACCGGATCCTCAGCCCGTTCGCCACCAATGGCGGCCACCGCCTCGTAGTCGATTTCCGGCCGACGCAACAGATCGGACAGGGTCTGGTCCTTCTTGAGCGGCTGCTTCAGGTACTGGTCGGCAACAGCCGCCGCATCCGTGCCTGGATGGATGCGGGTGCGGTCAAGGCGCTGGCGTTCCGCCTGGATGCCATCGCGCTTGGCCTCGAACGCGGCCCAGCGGTGATCATCCACAAGCCCGAGGTTGCGACCCGTTTCGGTCAGGCGCAGATCCGCGTTGTCTTCGCGCAACACCAGGCGGTATTCCGCGCGGCTTGTGAACATCCGGTAAGGCTCCTTGGCCCCCATGGTGATGAGGTCGTCAACCAGCACCCCGAGATAGGCCTCATCACGCCGCGGATACCAGGGTTCCTCATCATGCGCCGCAAGGGCCGCATTGAGCCCGGCAAGCAGGCCCTGGGCGCCGGCTTCCTCATAGCCGGTGGTACCGTTGATCTGGCCTGCCAGATAGAGGCCACCGATGAATCGTGTCTCCAGGGTATGGTGAAGATCGCGCGGGTCCAGGTAATCGTATTCAATCGCATAGCCCGGCCGGGTGACGTGGGCGTTCTCAAACCCGGGAATGGTCCGGATGAACGCCATCTGCACGTCGAACGGCAGGCTGGTGGAAATGCCGTTGGGGTAGAGCTCCTGGCTGTTCAGGCCTTCCGGCTCCACGAAGATCTGGTGGGAGTCCTTGTCCGCAAAACGGTGGACCTTGTCCTCGACGGAGGGACAGTAGCGCGGCCCCACGCCATCGATATCACCGGCGAACATGGGCGACTGGTCCAGGGCGCCCAGGATGATGTCGTGGGTCTCAGGTGTGGTGCGCGTGATGTAGCAGCACATCTGCTGCGGGTGCCAGCTCGCATCGCCGATGTAGGACATCACGGGCTCGCGTTCGTCGCCCGGCTGCACATCCATCTTCGAGAAATCCACCGTCTTGGCGTCAATACGCGCCGGTGTGCCGGTCTTGAGCCGGCCCACAGTGAACGGCAGCTCGCGCAGCCGCTGCGCCAGACCGATGGTCGGCGGGTCACCAGCACGACCGCCCTGCTGGTTCTGCATGCCGATATGGATGACGCCCCCCAGGAAGGTGCCGGTAGTCAGCACCACCGTGGGTGCCCGGAAGTTCAGACCTGTCTGGGAGACCACGCCCCGAACCTGTTCGTTCTCAACGATCAGGTCTTCGGCCGCCTGCTGGAAGATGTGCAGGTTGGGCTGATTCTCAAGCATGTTCCGGATGGCGGCCTTGTACAGGGCGCGGTCCGCCTGGGCGCGGGTGGCTCGTACTGCCGGTCCCTTGCTGGAGTTGAGAACCCGGAACTGGATGCCCGCCTGATCCGTTGCCAGGCCCATGGCGCCGCCCAGCGCATCAATCTCCTTGACCAGGTGGCTTTTGCCGATGCCCCCGATGGCGGGATTGCACGACATCTGGCCGAGTGTCTCGATGTTGTGGGTCAGCAGCAGGGTAGCGCGACCCATGCGGGCCGCCGCTAGGGCCGCCTCGGTACCCGCATGGCCGCCGCCGATCACGATGACGTCAAAATGCTTGGGGTATTCCACGCTGGACCTCAGGGCTTACCGGTTTCTCTGAATGAATCGTACAGTATAACCCGAGGCGTCAACCCTGTGCAGCTCCAATGCCCAGATTTTGAGCAGACCGACAGATCGCCCTAATAACAGGGACCTGAAGGCTTTTCATCAGACAACACTCAAAAAAATGTCCACAAGCCTGAACAACTCAAAAAGACCCCAAAAATGATTTAAGATCCTGATTCAAGGGAATCTTCAACAATGAATCCAGACCTTATCCCTTTTCTGTGAACAGAGTTTTCCACAGATGAACAACCTACTGTTTCTGGATCACCAGCACCACTTCACCAACCCGAAATCCCCAGTAGGTCATTTCCGTTTCATTGATGACGGTGTCGTTGGTGACCCGGTACATCCAGTCATCCATGCGGACGTTGAGAGTGTCATCCCCATAGGGCACTTCAAGCACATAGTTCATGTGGATGGCATTACCCGCGAATTCCATGAAACCGGCCTCCGTCACATCGCCCGCCGTGGCGTGATAGCCCCCTTCCCGGGGCTCCAGGGTCCAGACCCGGGTATCGGTCTCACCGTCGCTGTACTGGAACACCTCGTCCAGCGTTCCCACGCCATCCTCATCCCAGGAGGCGTCAATGGTGGCATCGAAATGACGGATCACCTCACCCGAACGGTCCTTCACTACGCCACGGGCGGTCAGCTCGCCCTGAAAGAACTCACTGGGCACCAGCTCCGGCTCCTGGCCCGCATAGTCCTCGATTGCAGGGCCGGAGCACGCCGCCAGAAGGGGCAGGAGTAGAAGAAGAGCGCCGGAGACGCGACGGGCCTGGTACGGAACCATGGGTTGAACCTCCATCAGGATGAATGACTGTTAGTGGGTACGCCGGTACGCCCGGCGGGGTTCATCGGGTGGCCGCAGTGACGTACACAGATGTACACGTCGCCATTGGCTCCAATGACGCTGCTGTCAGAGACTGTCGCCACAACAAACAGATGGGAGGGTCCGAGATGGCGAGCTATAAGGCGCCCCTGACCGATGTGAATTTCCTGCTTAACGAGGTCTTCAACTACCCGGGCCATTACCAGTCTCTGAGCAACGGGACCGAAGCGACACCGGACATGGTAGACGCCATTCTGGGCGAATGCGCCCGGTTCTGTGAGAACACCCTGTTTCCGCTTTATCAGAGCGGCGACCAGGAGGGCTGCCAACTTGTGGATGGTGAGGTGAAGACCCCGACCGGGTACAAGGAAGCCTATGATGACTACGTTGCCGGCGGCTGGCAGGGGCTTTCCAGCCTGGAAGAATACGGCGGCCAGGGGCTCCCCGCCTCCCTCGGGCTGATGAAGCAGGAAATGATGGGCACCGCCAACTGGCCCTTCAGCATGTACCCGGGTTTGTCCATGGGAGCCATGAATACGCTTCAGCTTCACGGGGACGAGGAGCAACGCCAGACCTACCTCACGCCCATGACCGAAGGCCGCTGGACCGGCACCATGTGCCTGACCGAGCCCCAGTGCGGTACCGACCTGGGCCAGGTCCGCACCAAGGCCGTGCCCCAGGGGGACGGTTCCTACCGCGTTACCGGCACCAAGATCTTCATATCCTCCGGCGACCATGACCTGACTGAAAACATCGTTCACATCGTGCTGGCGCGCACGCCGGAAGCGCCCAGGGGCACCAAGGGCATCTCCCTGTTCATCGTGCCCAAGTATTTGCCAGACCAAGAGGGCAATGCGGCCCAAGCCAACGGCGTCTCCGTGGGTGCGCTCGAGCAGAAGATGGGCATCAAGGCCTCCGCCACCTGCACCATGAACTTCGATGAGGCCAAGGGCTATATGGTGGGCGAGGAGAACAAGGGCCTGGAGTGCATGTTCACCTTCATGAACACGGCCCGCATCGGCACCGCCATCCAGGGCGTGGGTCCCGCGGAGCTCTCTTACCAGAATGCCCTGGCCTACGCGAAGGAACGCCGTTCCATGCGGGCGCTCTCCGGCAAGAAGGAACCGAACCAGGTGGCGGACAGCCTAATGTATCACGCTGACGTGCGCCGTATGCTGCTGACCCAGAAGGCGGTGGCCGAAGGTGGGCGTGCCATGCTCTATGACGCCGCCCAGTACGCCGACCACATGGTTTGTGGCTACATTGAAGAGGATGAGCGCAAGATCCGGAAGTACGACGACAAGCTCGGCTTCCTGACCCCGATCCTCAAGGGCTTTCTCACCGAGAAGGGTTACGAGGCCACCAACCTGGGCATGCAGGTGTTCGGCGGCCACGGCTACATCAAGGAACACGGCATGGAACAGATTGTGCGCGATACCCGGATCGCCACCCTCTATGAGGGCACGACCGGCATCCAGGCGCTGGACCTGCTCGGCCGAAAGGTGCTGATGATGACCCAGGGTGGCGCGGTGCGCGAGTTCACCCTGCGCATGAGCAACGAGGCCCGCAAGCACCTCACCGACAGCACGCTGCGCCCCTGGGCATGGCGCATCCTGAAGCTGGCCACCCAGTGGAACTGGCTGACCTTCCGCCTCATGGTGATCGCACGCAAGGACCGCGACATGGTCTCCGCGGCCGCGCACGATTTCCTGATGTACAGCGGCTATGTCTACATGGCCTTCATGTGGCTGCGTATGGCTGCTGCCGCCCGCAAGGGGCTCGAAGAGGGCGGCAGCCAGAGCGAGACATTCTACAATGCCAAGCTGGCGACCGCGGCGTTCTACTTCGAGCGCATGCTACCCCAGGCCCAGGGTCATGCCGACAGCATGCTCAGCCCCAGCGAGACCCTGATGCAGCTCGATAACGAGGCGTTCGCCTTCGATTACTGATCACCCCCTACCCCCGTGCTGGCCTTCGGGCCGGCTTTTTTATGCCTACCAATCAAACCGGCCATCCCTTCAAACCACTCGATACATGAGCTGAAAGCAACACTGTTTTTACGCAATCTTTACGCCCCATGCCGCTTTTGGTCATCGCATTTTTACGCCCTCAGTCGCGATCATTAAGCATCATTCACCAAGGGAGGGCGCGACTATGTCTGCCTTGCTTCTCATCCCGTCACTGGCCATCGGGATCTATCTGGTGGCGGCACTTCTGAAGCCCGAGAGGTTCTGATCATGGCACTGTTTGGAATCGGCATCATCGTTGGGCTTTTTGCCCTCTGCTTCTGGTTCATTGACCTGGAGGACCGGCTATGAACGAGGTCATCATCATCTACGCGCTGACGCTGCTGCTCGCCTGGCCGCTGGGTCGCTACATCGCCGGTGTCTATTCCGGCGAAACCGGTATGGGCGGGCGGGTCTTCCTCCCCGTGGAAAACGGCCTCTACAGCCTCTGTGGCATAGACCCGGGCCAGCCCATGACCTGGCAGGGGTATGGCAAGGCCCTGCTGAAGTTCCACCTGATGCTGGGCGTGCTCATTTTCGGACTCTTGATGGCCCAGGGGCTGCTGTTTCTAAACCCGGATGGTATTGGCGGGATGAGCTGGGACCTGTCGCTGCATACGGCCGTCTCCTTCCTGACCAATACCAATCAGCAGCACTATTCCGGCCAGGCGTCGCTGTCCTACCTGGCGCACACCTTCGGTATTGTGACACTCCAGGTCGTGACCCCGGCAGCGGGTATGGCCACACTCTTCGCCATCCTCCGGACCCTATTCGGTGGCCGTGATGCCCGTACCGGCGGAAGCCCGGGGGCGCGGGTGTCCGTGGGCAATTTCTACCAGGACCTTACCCGCGCGATTGTCCGGGTCATGCTGCCCATGGCCGCCGTGGCTGCCCTTTTGCTCGCATCCCAGGGCGTGCCCAGCACCTACGAAGGGGCTCAGACGGTCCAGCCCCTGGACTCGAACGTCGCCATGGAACAACAGGAAATTCCCGTGGGACCTGTGGCACCCATGGTCGCCATCAAGCAGCTTGGTACTAACGGGGGCGGCTGGTACGGGGCGAACTCCGCCGTTCCGCTTGAGAACCCGACACCGCTGTCCAACCTCGTCGAAACCGTGTCCCTCGTGCTGATCCCGGCGGCCCTCGTCTTCGCGCTCGGGTTTTTCACGGGCAGGAAGCGGCTTGCTCAGGTGGTCATGGGCGTGATGGTGGTGCTGTCCGTCGGGTTGGTCTCCGTTGCCATCTGGCAGGAAAACACCCCCAATGCCGCCTTATCCTCGCTTGCCGCCGAAGGCCCGAACCTTGAGGGCAAGGAGATACGGTTTGGTGCGACGGCCACGGCCCTCTGGGGAAGCTGGACGACGCAGACCTCGAATGGCTCGGTCAACGGCATGCATGACAGCTTCAACCCGATCGGGGGCATGGTTCCCATCATGGACATGTTCATCAACGTGATCTTTGGGGGCGTTGGTGTCGGGTTGATCGGCTTCCTCCTCTTTCTGTTGCTGGCCGCCTTCCTTGGTTCGCTCATGATCGGGCGGGCGCCGGAGATTGCCGGTAAGCCGCTTGAAACTCGCGAGATCAAGCTCGTCTGTATTGCACTGCTGCTCCAGCCTCTGCTGATTCTGGGGTTCAGCGCGATCACCCTGGCGTTCCCGAGCCTGACGGGTAACTCCAACCCGGGCTACCACGGGATCAGCCAGGTGATCTACGAATACACCTCGGCCTTTGCTAATAACGGCTCGGGTTTTGAGGGGCTGAACGACAACAGCATCTGGTGGAACGTCACCTGCGCGGTGAACCTGATCCTGGGCCGTTTCATTCCCATGCTCGCACCCCTGGCCATTGCCGCGTCGCTCGCATCCAAGCGCACGGCCCCCGAGGGACGGGGCAGCCTGAGTCTGGACACGGGCACCTTCGGGCTGATGACGCTTGCCGTCATCGTGATGTTCACGCTGCTCAGCTTCATGCCGGTCCTGATTCTCGGCCCGATCGCTGAAGCCATGGCAACCATTCACTGACCGGAGGTTCATCATGTCCAGGAAACCGAACACAACTATGCAATCCATCAAGATGGGCGAGATCCTGATCCAGTCCCTGAGCCGGCTGTCGCCGCGCTCGCTTGCCCGTAACCCCGTGATGTTCGTCGTGGCCGTGGGGACCGTGGTTACGGCCCTACTGGCTGGCGTGCACATGGCCCAGGGCGTCTCTTTTGGCATGGATCTGGCCATTACTGGGATCCTGCTGGCCACTGTCCTGTTCGCGAACGGGGCGGAATCCATCGCCGAGGCCAGGGGTAAAGCCCAGGCCGGCGCATTGAGGGCCACCCGGGAAAACCTTCAGGCCCGCAAGATGACCGATAAGGGTGAGCAGTCCATCGCGGCGGGCGAGCTCCGCAAAGGCGATCGGGTCCGGGTCAAGCCGGATGAGCTGATCCCGGGCGATGGCGAGATCGTCGAGGGTGCCGCCACCATCAACGAGTCCGCCGTGACGGGCGAGTCCGCGCCGGTTCTGCGCGAGGCCGGAACCGATAACAGCGGCGTAAGCGCCGGCACCAAGGTACTCTCCGACGAGATTGTCGTTGAGATCACGGTTGATCCCGGTAACTCCCTGCTGGACCGCATGATCGCGCTGGTTGAGGGCGCCAAGCGCCAGAAGACCCCCAACGAGCTGGCCCTGTCCGTACTGCTCGCGGCCATGACGCTGGTGTTCCTCATCGTGGTGGTTGCACTGGTGCCCACGTCCGGATTCGTGGGCATCACTCCTTCCTACTCGGTCCTGGTGGCGCTTCTGGTGTGCCTAATCCCCACCACCATCGGCGGGTTGCTTCCCGCCATCGGGATTGCGGGGATGGACCGGGCCATGCGTGCCAATGTCATCGCCAAGTCGGGCAAGGCGGTTGAGGTGGCCGGCTCCGTGGATACGCTCCTTCTGGACAAGACCGGCACCATCACTCTGGGGGACCGGCGTGCGACCGCCTTTGAGACCACCCCGGGGGTGGCGGCCGAGGAACTGCGCGATGCCGCGCTGCTGACATCCCTTGCCGATCCCACGCCGGAGGGCAAGTCCGTGGTCACGCTGGCGGGGGACCAGGGCTCCACGGCCCAGGCCGGTGAGGACGCACAGTTCGTTGAGTTCTCGGCAACCACACGGACGTCCGGCATTGATTTTCCCGATGGCCGCCAGCTTCGCAAGGGCGCTACCGATGCCATCCGGAATTTCGTGGTCGAACAGGGCGGCCATTACCCGGATGAAGCGGACCGGTTGGCCGAGCGGGTCGCCCAGAAGGGGGCAACGCCGCTCGTCGTCGCCGAGGGTGGTCGGGTGCTGGGCGTTATCGCTCTGTCCGATGTCATCAAGGGCGGTATCCGGGAACGCTTTGCCCGGCTCAGGGAAATGGGCGTGAAAACGGTCATGATCACCGGTGATAACCCGACCACGGCGGCAGCGATCGCGGCCGAGGCCGGTGTCGATGATTTCCTCGCCGAAGCTACCCCCGAGCAGAAGCTTGCGTTCATCCGCGAGGAACAGCAGCAGGAAGGGCGACTGGTGGCGATGATGGGCGACGGCACCAACGATGCACCGGCACTGGCGCAGGCGGATCTCGGGCTCGCCATGAACTCCGGGACCCAGGCCGCGCGCGAGGCCAGCAACATGGTGGACCTGGACTCAGACCCCGGCAAGCTCATCGACGTGGTCGAGATCGGAAAGCAGCTGCTGATCACCCGGGGCTCGCTGACCACCTTTTCGCTGGCGAACGACGTGGCCAAGTACTTTGCCATTCTCCCGGCGCTGTTCCTGGCCAGCACACCGGCGCTGGGTGCGCTCAACATTCTGCACCTTTCCAGCCCCATGAATGCCCTGCTGGCGGCCACCGTGTTCAATGCGCTGGTCATTCCGGCCCTGATTCCGTTCGCGCTTCGCGGCGTCCGGTTCAAGCCGGCCAGCGCCGAGCAACTGCTCATACGGAATCTGCTGATCTTCGGCCTTGGTGGACTGCTTCTGCCTTTCCCCACCATCAAGGTGCTGGATCTCATCATCACCGTCTTCATCTAAAGGAGCTGAGCCATGACAATCCACAACGCAGATGATCAAGCAGTCGCCTCGGCAAGCTGGCTGTCCGCCCTCAGGGCAGCAGTGGTCTTCATCCTGCTCTGCGGCGGCCTTTACCCATTGCTGATCACCGGAGTCGGAGGGCTGCTGTTTCCCCACGAGTCCACGGGAAGCCTGATCAGGGTCGATGGCCAGCCCGTTGGTTCGGAACTTGTTGGACAACCCTTCTCCGCTCCGGAATACTTCCATGGCCGGCCCTCCGCGGTAGGGTACGACCCCACGGCGGTCAGTGGCTCCAACTGGGCGCCCAGCAATCCGGACCTTCGGGCCAGGGCCAAGGAGGACTCACAGGCAATTCAGGAGCGCGAAGGCATTGATGCGGATCGTATTCCGGTGGATCTGATCGCTGCCTCCGGTTCCGGCATTGACCCCCACATTTCACCGGAGGCGGCACGGATCCAGGCGCCGCGCATTGCGCAGGCCCGGAACATGCCAGTGAACCAGGTGGAGACCCTCATTGAGCAGCATGTCCAGGGACCAACCTGGGGGATCTTTGGTCAATCCAGGGTCAATGTGCTCAAAATCAACCTTGCACTGGATGGTAAGGACTGGCGGAAATGAGTAATGGCGCCGAGCAACGCCCGAACCCGGACGCGCTTCTGAAAACCCAGAACCGTGAACAGCCCGGCGGCCTGAAGGTGTTCCTCGGCGCCGCGCCCGGCGTCGGCAAGACCTACCAGATGCTCCAGGCGGCCCATGAACTCAAGCGCCAGGGCGTGGATGTGGTGGTGGGCGTGGCCGAAACTCACGGCCGTCCCGAGACCCAGGCTCTGTGCGAGGGGCTTGAACAGCTCCCGACCCAGATCCTTGAGTATTCGGGGCGGCAGTTCCAGGAATTCGACCTGGACGCGGCCCTGCAACGCCGCCCGGAGATCCTGCTGGTGGATGAACTGGCGCACCGCAATATCCCGGGCACAAGGCATCCGCGCCGATACCAGGATATCGAGGAGTTGCTGGATCAGGGCATCGGGGTCTGGACCGCGATCAATATCCAGCACCTGGAAAGCCTGACGGACGTGGTTGCCCGGATTACCGGGGTACGCATGCGGGAGACGGTTCCGGACGCGTTGCTGGAGAGGGCCCGGGATATTGTCCTGGTGGACCTGGCGCCCTCGGAGCTGATCGACCGGTTGCAGCAGGGCAAGGTCTATGTCCCGGAACAGGCCAGGGCCGCCCTGGAGAACTATTTCAGTCCGTCCAACCTGGCCGCGCTTCGCGAACTCGCGGTCCAGACTATTGCCGAGCGCCTGGACACGGACGTTCGTGAGAATATGCAGTCTAAGGGCATCGAGGGGCCCTGGCACATCCGTGCCCGGTTGCTTGTCGCCGTGGATGCCAGCGGTCAGGGCGAGGCGCTGGTGCGGGCCGGGCGCCGGCTTGCGGAACGCTACAAGGCACCCTGGACTGTGGTGGCCGTCGATAATGGCCGCATGGATTCGCAGGATGTGGAACGGCTTGAGCGGGTTTTCGCCCTGGCCTCACGCCTGGGGGCTGACACCAAGACCCTGCGGGGCCATGACGTTGCCGAGGAGCTCATTGCCTATGCCCGGGAACAGAACGTCACGACACTCGTCCTGGGGCGCTCGCACAACCGCTGGTGGCATTTCCGGCGTTCGACCAGCCGCAAACTGTTGAAGGCCGCTGAAGCCTTTGACATCCATTTCATACCGGTGCCGCGTCGCCACCGCCGGGGCACACGCCTCAGCCGGGACCGGACCACCCGCAGGGCCGACTACCTCTGGGCCCCGGCAAGCGTCGGTGCCGCCACGGCCATCTCCATGCTGCTCCAGCACGTGCTGACATTGGCCAACCTGTCCCTGGTCTTTCTCACCGCCGTGCTATGGGTTGCCGCCCGAACGGGCATAAGGCCGGCGCTGTTCACCGCGCTTCTGAGTTTCTTTACGTACAACTTCTTTTTCACCGAGCCCCGGCTCACCTTCAACATGACCGAGACAGACCAGATCCTGACGGTTGTGTTCTTCCTGGTGATCGCGGTTATCGGCGGCAATCTCGCGGCGCGCCTCCATCAGCAGATCCAGATGCTCCGGGCCTCCAATGACCAGACGGACGCGCTGCTCCAGTATACCCGCCGGCTCGCTGCCGCTCCTGATATTGCCTCGGTGCAGAATGAAGCCGTGGATACGCTCTATACCAACACCAAACTGCCTGTTGTGCTGCTCAAACGCGATGCGGCCACCTCGGAGCTTGAAATCGTGGCCCGTGGCGGCCCCAGTGCTGAGCTCAAACCCAGGGCCTACAGTGCTGTCGAATGGGCGCTGAGCAACGGCAAGCCCAGTGGCGCCTACAGCGACACGTTGAGCAGTCTGGAATGGCGGTTTGAGCCGATTGAGGTGGACGGCCAGATTTACTCGGTTTTGGGGCTCCATGTGGAGAACAAGCCGGCTGACTACTACCGGAGCCTGGCAATCGATGCGTACATCCATCAGTTGGCGCTCGCCTGCTCCCGGACCGAGCTTGCCGCGAGTCTGTCCGCATCCCGGGTCGCGGAGGAGACCGAGCGCCTGCGGTCGGCGCTGCTGTCTTCCATCTCCCACGACTTGCGCACGCCCCTGGCGTCCATGATCGGCTCCGCCAGTACGCTTAGATCCATGTTCGAGAAGCTCAACAACGAGGACAAGGAAAGCCTTCTGGATTCCATCCTGGGCGAAGGGCGGCGGCTGGATCGCTACATCCGCAACCTGCTCGACATGGCCAAGCTCGGGCACGGTACCCTCAAGATCGAACGCGACCGGATTGCATTCACCGATATCCTGGCCTCTGCGTTGCGTCGGACCCGGGAGCTTCTGACCCACGTCCATATCCATCGGGATATCCCGGAAAACCTGCCGCTGTTGTGGGTGCACCCTGCGCTCATCGAGCAGGCCCTGGTCAATGTGCTTGAGAACGCGGCGCGGTTTGCTCCACGGGACTCAACCCTGCATATTGAGGCGGAAAACCGTGATAATGAACTGGTTATCTCGATCACCGATGAAGGCCCGGGTATTCCCGAGGAACACCGGGACCAGGTGTTCGACATGTTCTTCACCGGTGGCGACGGGGATCGTGGCTCCCATGGCGGCGGCCTGGGGCTTGCTATCTGCCAGGGTATGGTGGGGGCCCATGGGGGGCGTATCCAGGCGCTGGAGGGCCCCGAGGGCCGTGGCACGACCATCGAGATTACACTGCCGTCACTGGCACCCTCTGATGATCAGGAGGTTCAGGAAGAAGCTGAATGACTGACAAAGATACCGCACCGGCTCTCGCCCGGATACTGGTCTTGGATGATGAACCCCAGATCCGCCATTTTCTCCAGATCAGTCTGAAGACCGAAGGCTATGAGGTCCACGAGGCTTCAACGGGAGAATCGGGTCTGGCGTATTGCGCACGCAAACCCCTCGACCTGGTCATTCTGGACCTTGGACTACCAGACCGTGATGGAACCGAGGTGCTGCAGTCGCTGCGGGAATGGTCATCGGTACCTGTTATTGTGCTCTCAGTCCGGAACCGGGAACAGCAGAAAGTTGAGGCACTTGACCTGGGAGCGAATGACTATGTCACCAAGCCTTTCGGCATCGACGAATTTCTGGCTCGGGTGCGCAGCCAGCTGAGGATTCAGGACAAACAGACGGCTGAATCCAACGCCTGGGCGTTTTTTGATGATGGTGTCCTGAGTATTGACCTGAGCACCCGACGGGTCTACCGACAGGGTGCCGAAGTGCGGCTGACGCCCAAGGAATTCGCCGTGCTTCAGGTTCTGATGAAGGAGGCCGGACGCATTGTAACGCAGCCACAGCTTCTGAAGGATGTATGGGGTCCTACTCATACTCAAGATACGCACTATCTGCGCGTTCTTATCGGAAAACTCCGGCAGAAACTTGGAGATGATCCCACCGAGCAGCATTACATAGAGACTGAGCCGGGTGTTGGCTATCGGTTTGTAGGTGAATCCTGAAGACGTACTTTCGAAGCTCATCGGCCACAATAAATCGAAGGGAAGACGGATCATTGATCGCCACAGGTATGAGTTTATGGATCCCGACGACACAGACTGTAGTTACGCAGGTGGCCAAGCGAAAGAAGACTCACCCCGATCAACGTTACCCCCCGTTCACCCCAGTGCCCGAACAGGCCATGGCCCCAGAAAGTCGCCAGCACCATCACTGAGAGCCCCGCAGCCGCAAGCAGCCAGACCCGCGCGTCCTTGTGTTGCAGGCAGCCGAGTGTCATCGCCAGGAGGCTGGAGGGAATGACGAACAGTAGTAGGGTGCGATGAAATGCCGCGTCGCCCATAAAGGATGTACTCAATGTCGGCGACAGCACCAGCATCAGGGGCAAAGCCAGGCAATGCAGCGCACAGAGAGTGGAAACGCCGATCGCTAGGCGATCAAGCCGCTGTGAATATGCATGAGTCCTCTCGGTCATGGCGTTCTCCTTAACGGGGGTGTCAACCCCCGAGTGGCACTTTGACGGTCATGCGCACATCACGCCCTGGGCTCAGTGCGTACCCTTTGTAGGTATCCAGGAAGTCCCGGTAGCTCGTGTCCGTCAGGTTGCGTACTTCGAGATTGAACCGGACGGGGGCGCCCACGCTACTGGCAATGGAGAAACCGACTCCGAAGTCCGCAACCGTATACGAATCGGTAGAAGCGGTACCGAAAGGAGCGTTATCGAACTGGGAGAAGGGTTCCCCGGGCGCGGCCTTCTTTGAGGCGTTATGACGGAGGCCAAGGCGGACCCAGGGGGTGCGCAGTGGGCCCCAGCGGCTGGGTGTCCAGGTGCCTTCCACCCGCAGTTCGTCCGCAGGCTGCAGCGGCAGGTCGTTGCCCGTGCGGTCGTTCTCTCCGTCCACGGC
Organism: Halomonadaceae bacterium KBTZ08; assembly: GCA_048013405.1. Classification (GTDB taxonomy): domain Bacteria; phylum Pseudomonadota; class Gammaproteobacteria; order Pseudomonadales; family Oleiphilaceae; genus Halospina. Next base: position 2,337,100 of record CP182108.1, on the reverse strand, counting down.
GCTGTAACTTGCACTCAGCTCGACGGTTTCCGTCACATTCGCACGGGCCGTCAGCTCCACGCCGGTCAGCACGGCGTCGGTCTGGCGATACCGGAAAACAGGCAGTCCTTGTTCGGTATTACCTGTATCCTGGAGATCGATGTAATCGTCGATGGCATTACGGTAAACGGTGGCGCTCGCAGCCGTCCGCGTGGAACGCCAGCGCAGGGCAAGGTCCGTGTTCAGGGATTTTTCAGCATCCAGGTTCTGGTTCCCCTTCTGGACAGCCGCAACACCGGCATGCTGGCCGTCCGCGTAAAGCTCGAAGAGGGTGGGCGCACGGAAGCCCCGACCCAGATTACTGGCCAGGGTTAGCCTGTCCGTAAGGGCATAAGAGCCCCCGAGGGAGCCCGATGTCACCGAGTAGTCATTCCCGTCACGCCCGTTGAATGAGGTTGGCGCGGCGGTCTCGTTGCTCTTGCCTACCGTTTCGGTCCAGTCCTGACGCAGCCCGGCCTGCAGTGTCAGGCGACCCAGGGTGCGTTCCTCAAAGGCAAAAACACCAAGGTTATCAACCTGACCACCAGGGCTCAGCTGAGTGGTGCCCCGGGATTCCTGTTGTTTCGTCCGGTACTCAAGACCGACACGCCCCGCATCAAAGACCCCGAGCTGAGCGTGCTCTGCTTCGAGGCGGGTCGTGTACTGATCGAATTCAATATCAATGGTGCCGTCAAAAAGCACGTTCCTCGGCACACCGCCACCGTTGGACTGACGTTGGTTGCGTTGCCAGGCCAGAGTGGGCTTGAACGTCCAGTTGCCGTCCAGCGGAATCATGGCATCGAGGCGCAGCTCATCGTTCTCCAGGCGCTGACCAACACCCTCCGGGCCTTCCGCCGGTGGTTTCTTACCCGCCGGTGGTGGCAGCAGGAAGTTGTGCTCATTACGCCATCCGGTGTAACGCAGGCGCAGTTCACCGAAACCGGCTTTATACCCTATACCAAGCTGCCCGTTGAGTTGCTCGAAATCCGTATAGTCCAGCTCGCCCGTGTAGGCCGGTGCCCGGCGCTGATCCGGATCACTTGAGGGTGGCGGAAAGAAAGTAGGATCGTCCGGCACGGTGATGTTACCAGCGTTCCGGTGGATAAGACCGCCCACGAAGCTCCAGTTGGTGCCTTCGCTGGCTCCTTTCAGTCCAAGATCATTCTGGTCATTGTTGGTGGCGTACCCAAAATGCGCCTCACCGCTGGTATGGCGCGTATCCTCATCGCTGAAGATTAACGGTAGAGGCTGGACGTCGATCGAGCCGCCAAGCGCATCCGAGCCGTAAAGAATGCTGGACGCGCCACGCACTACTTCAATCCGGTCGCTCAGGAAGGGGTCAACGTTGGGTGAATGCCGGGTGCCAAACTGCTGGTGGTCCATTCCTATGCCGTTGGAGAGGATACGCACCCGATTACCGGACAGTCCTCTGATGACGGGTTTGCCGACCTGGTTGCCGGCACTGACGGTGTCAACGCCCGGCAGATGATCCAGAGTCTGACCCAGTGTGGCGCTTCCGCGTCGATCCTTTTCCGCCCCCTGCAGAACATCAATCTGGGAGGCCTGGTACAACGGCGACCCTGGTGAAGGAGTGCCGGCTTCCACAGTGATTTCGTCAAGCGCCATTGGTTGAGTGGTGTCTTCTGCCTGTACCGACACAGCGGAAGCGACAACCAACAAGCCTGTTGCCGGAACAGCTCTGGCAATCCGTCCTCTGAGTATCGTGCTGGTTATGGATATTAAACGCATATGCCCCTCTTTTAGAATGTTATATCGTTACTTTAATGACATGCCAATACACCGTATCGAGCGCTGGCTGGCCGCTATTCCTGATTGGTATTTATAGCAAGGTTATAACATAACATTAAAGGTAGACAAGACACGCCAACAAACCGCTGGAAGCGGAACGGTGATGGGTGATGGTGTCGTTACGGGATGATTTGGCTCGTTTGGAAGGAGTCCGGCCCGATCATTTGCCGATGCAGAACGAACTGAAGATTTCGCCCAGAAGCTCATCCGGGGTCATGGCGCCCGTAATCTCGCCAAGTGCGTCCTGGGCCTGCCGCAGGTCCTCGGCCAGCAGTTCCCCGGCCCCGAACTCGCTGAGTTGGGTCTGGCCCTGGACCACCATGGCCCGGGCACGTTCCAGTGCATCCAGATGGCGCCGACGAGCCATGTAGCGGCCTTCAGAAGCGGTCTGGTACCCCATGCACTCCTTCAAGTGCTCCCGGAGTTGCCCAACACCATCGGTGGACTGGGCGGAAAGGCGGATCACCGGCGTACCATCGTGTTCGCTATAACCCGGTGTTTCTCCCGAAAGGTCCGCCTTGTTACGGAGGACGGTGACCGGCAATCCTTCGGGCAGCTGGCGAGGCAGGCCGGTCCTCAGGGTGGTTGGATCCGTTTCGGGGGTCGTTGTGCTGTCGACCAGCAACAGGACCCGGTCCGCTTTCTCAATCTCAGCCCAGGCGCGATCGATACCGATGCGTTCAACCTGGTCGGTACTATCGCGCAGGCCCGCCGTATCAATGATGTGGAGCGGCATACCGTCGATCTGGATCTGCTCGCGCAGCACGTCCCGTGTGGTGCCCTCGATCTCCGTCACGATGGCAGTATCCTGGCCGGAAAGGGCGTTCAGGAGGCTGGATTTACCCGCATTGGGTTTACCGGCAATGACAACCTGCATGCCATCCCGCAACAAGGTGCCTTGGTGGGCTTCCTGCATCGTATGATCCAGGGATTCCAGCAAGGCCTGAAGGTCGGCGGCGACCTTGCCATCACCCAGAAAATCCACGTCCTCGTCCGGAAAATCGATGGCGGCTTCCACATAGACACGCAACTGGACGAGCTCTTGAATGAGTCCAGACACAACACGGGAGAAAGCCCCCTGCAGCGAATGCAAGGCGCTCCGGGCCGCCTGTTCCGAGCTGCTTTCGATGAGATCAGCAATGGCCTCGGCCTGGGCGAGGTCCAGTTTATTGTTCAGGAAGGCTCTTTCAGAGAACTCCCCGGGTCGGGCAAGACGGGCGCCCCTTGTCGTGGCCGAGGTAATGAGGCGGTCCATGAGAACAGGCCCGCCATGGCCCTGGAGTTCAAAGACATCCTCACCGGTGAATGAATGCGGCCCCGGGAAATAGAGGGCAATACCTTCGTCGAGAACCTCACCGGCTCCATCAAGGAAGGGCCCGTAATGGGCATGGCGGGGCCGAGGCTCAAAACCGAGAAATGCCTGGGCGAGCTCAAGGGCCCCTGGACCCGAGACCCGCACAACGCCCACGCCACCTCGGCCCGGCGGCGTGGCTAGCGCCGCTATGGTATCCCGATCCGCACCGCTCATGGCACCTCAAGGGATCAGCCCTTGGGGGACTGTCCCTGCTCCTTCTCAATCTGGCGATAGATGAAGAATTGTTGCGCCATTGAGAGCAGGTTGTTGCTCAGCCAGTACAACACCAGCCCTGCTGGGAACCACAGGAAGAAGAAGGTGAACATGATCGGCAGAATCTTCATCACCTTGGCTTGTACCGGATCCGGAGGTGTCGGGTTCAACTGCATCTGCAGGAACATGGAACCACCCATCAGGATCGGCAGGATGAAGTAGGGGTCCATAACGGACAGGTCATGGATCCAGAGCATGAAGGGCGCGTGGCGCAATTGCACGCTCTCGAACAGAACCCAGTAGAGGGAGATGAACACCGGCATCTGGACCAGTATCGGCAGACAGCCACCCAGTGGATTGATTTTCTCCTTCTTGTAAAGGTTCATCATCTCCTGGGACAGCTTCTGGCGATCATCGCCATACTGCTCTTTGAGCCGCTGCATCTCCGGCTGTACACGGCGCATATTGGCCATCGAGCGATAGCTGGTGGCGGAGAGCTTGTAGAATGCCAGCTTGACCACGATGGTAAGCAGGATAATGGCGACACCCCAGTTGCCTGTCAGATCGTGAAACCAGTCCAGCAGATAGAACAATGGCTGGGAGATGAAGAACAGCCATCCGAAATCAACAGTACGATCCAGATTGGGCGCAATGCCCTGAAGGCGTTCGATGACCTTGGGGCCCACGTAGACACGGGAATCGATTTCTTTCTCCGCACCAGGCGCTACCTTGGTGCCGGGACTGACAAAACCCATGACGTGCAGGTTGTCACCACGCATGCGGGTTTGGTAACGATGGGTCTTATCCGGGTCCGGAATCCAGGCGCTCATGAAGTAGTGCTGGAGGAAGGCAACCCAGCCCCCATTCACCTGACGGTTCAATGGCGTTTCGCGCAGGTCTGAGAACTCGTACTTGATATACGGATCCTGCGGAGTGCTCAGGACCATGCCCAGAAACGCGCGGACACCAATCATACGCTGGCTGGTGGGATCCTCGCTTTCGTCACGAACAATACGGCCTGAGAAGTATCCCTTCCAGGGCTCATTGGAGCCGTTGCGGATATGGTAGCTCACCTTGAGGCGGTAATGGTCGCGCTCAAAGGTGTAGCGCTTGATGATCTGTACACCGGACTCGGTTTCATGGGTCAGATCAACGGTGAGTTGATCTTCACCTTCTTCCAGGCGGTAGGTATCCGCCTTGGCATTGAAGGTCAGGTTTCCATGACCCCGTTTGGAACCACCCTCGCCGAGAAGGCTGCTTTCCAGAATATAGGTGCGTTCACTGTCGTTCTGAAGAAGCGTGAGCGGTTGCTTGGACTTGCGCGTACGGGTGTGTTCCGGCAATTGGGCTTCAACCAGATGGCCGCCGTTAAGGCTGATTCGGGCGTTGAGAACATCTGTTACCACCTGAACCGTGTTGCCGTTATCCCCAGCGGTTTCATCGGTGCTGGTTCCGCTGGGGGCCTGGCCGGTCTCCTGCGCTGTACCGCCCATCGAAGAGTCCGGGCGTTCAAAACCATCGCCAGCATCATCGGGCTTGCCGGTCGTTGATGGCGGCTGGCCGGCTGGATCGGCCGTGGCCGGGCTGGATTCCTCAGCCGCTACGGGCTCGTTGGAAGGGCTCTGTTGGTGGTAATCCTCGTTCCAGGCCATGACGAGGAGATAGCTGACAATGGCCAGACCAAGCCAGATGGCGACGCGGGGGATATCCATTGATTGGGTCATTTTTTGCATGAACAGGATTGATGGGTTGGGGAAGTTCCTGGTACCGGATCGTAGCCGGACGTACCCCAGGGATGACATCGAAACAGACGGCGGAGTGCGTAAGAGCCGCCCCGGAGCAAACCATGCTGGAGGATGGCGGTTGCTGCGTATTCAGAACAGCTTGGTGCATGCCGGCAGTGTGGGGGCATCAGAGGACTGATCCCGTACTGGTAGGCACGAATCAGTAGAAGAAGCAGCCAGCGCATGGGATTACCCCGTTTTAGCCGGAGACCGGGAGGTTGCCTGTTTGCTCAACTTGCGCCACGCCCGATCAAGCTCGCTGAAAAGCTCGGCATTATCCATCGTGTTGCCGCCAGGCCGGGCCAGAACAATGACGTCCAAGGCCGGGATCTGGTGCTGGCGGTGCCTGAAAGATTCCCGGACTGCCCGCTTGAACCGGTTGCGGTTGGTTGCTTTGGGCAAGTGACGCCGGGCCGCGATGATGCCCAGACGGGGCGTTGTCTGCGCATCATGAGCGGTCCTGGCGAGTATCAGGAATCCACGGCTGCCGGCCCTGAACTGGACATCATTGAAAACCCGCGTGTAATCACGGCTGTTGAGCAGCCGCGCATCACGGGGAAATCGGAAATCAGGCGGCAACAGGCTGGATTCAGGCGCTGAGGCGCTTACGACCCTTGGCACGCCGCCGTGCAATCACTTTGCGGCCATTCTGGGTTGCCATGCGGGCACGGAAACCATGGGTCCGCTTGCGCTTGAGGTTACTCGGCTGAAAGGTTCGTTTCATTGGTGCTGGTCCTGTTCAGGGCTGCGAATGTCGGATCGATGGTTTCGGCCGATGGGCCTGGAACGGATCTGCCATCGGGATGCGGGATTCTAGTCAATTTATGGCGATCAGACAATGGCTGGGAAGCGTGAGCTGGTTACGCAGTCACAGTCATAACAACGTTTTTATTTTAATGGATTAATAAGACTGTTGTTATTACTGTTAGGGACGCGGATTTCTGTGGATAACTGGGTCTGTCTCAGGTCTGGCGGGGTTCGAGCGTGGGGATGGGTCTGTTCAGGAGTGCTTGGTAAGCTGGTAGGAAGCCCGGTATGAAATGGGTAGAAGCCAGGGGTGGGCTCGGGGCGCTGGCTTATCAACGGGTCTATCCGGGGTTTGTACAGGGGTTAACACACCGTGTTTGCACAATGGTCTGTGGAAAACCGGTTTGGACGGTCAGGCATTTGTAATTTTGTGCACGACTCTGTTTTTAAGTTCGTAATAACCTGAGTAAAAAGAAAAAAATAATCCACAGGGTGTTTATATCGTTGACTGAGGGGCTTTAACCGTCGGGGGGCTGAGCGTAGAATACCGCTCCTACCGGCTTGAGACCGGTCCAAAAGCGAACACGGTGAGGTCAACAGTCGTGCCACAGGAAATCTGGCAGCAATGTCTGGAGCGGTTACAGGACGAATTTCCCGCGCAGCAGTTCAATACCTGGTTGCGGCCGTTGCAGTCCCGCGAAGACGGCGGATCACTGGTGCTGCTGGCGCCTAACCGGTTCGTGCGCGATTGGGTCAGCCAGAAATACCTGGACCGGATTGAGGAAGTGCTCCGTGACCTTAACGGCGCCAAGGGGCTTCATGTTGAGGTCAAGGTGGGGTCGGCGGACGACAGCCGGTCACGTCCTGCGGCAACGGCACGCAACCGGAGTCAGGAAACAAGGCCTTCCACAAAGCCCTCGGTACCGGATAGTGGTGGTGGCGAGGTGGCGTCCGCGAGCGCGGAAGTCGCGCCTCCGGTTAATGATGAAGAGCTCAACGCAGCGGACGAGCGACCGGTGGAGGACTCGCCTGTGGCAGCTCGGATTGCCGGGCGAGCAAGTGGGGCTCGTGATGATCGTCGCGCCAATGTTGAGGGGAGTGTCCAGCACAGCGAGACGTTCCTGAACCAGGAGTTTACGTTTGAGACCTTTGTGGAGGGTAAATCCAACCAGCTGGCCCGGGCGGCATCGAGTCAGGTGGCCGAGAATCCGGGGGGCTCTTACAACCCGCTGTTTCTGTACGGAGGGGTGGGCCTTGGCAAGACACACCTGATGCACGCGGTAGGTAATGAGATTGTGCGCCGTAACCCGGGCGCGCGGGTCGCCTATCTGCGGTCGGAACGCTTTGTGGCCGACATGGTCAAGGCACTGCAGTTGAACGCGATCAATGACTTCAAACGGTTCTATCGATCCCTGGACGCGCTTCTGATCGACGATATCCAGTTTTTCGCGGGCAAGGAGCGCTCCCAGGAAGAGTTCTTTCATACATTTAACGCGTTGCTGGAGGGGGGGCAGCAGGTGATTCTGACCTGCGATCGGTTCCCGAAGGAAATCGCCAATATGGAAGAGCGCCTCAAATCGCGTTTTGGTTGGGGACTGACGGTGATGGTGGAGCCTCCTGAGCTGGAGACCCGGGTGGCGATTATCATGAAGAAGGCGGAGCAGGCGCAGGTGACTCTCAGTAACGAGGCGGCGTTCTTCATTGCCCAGAAGATCCGGTCCAATGTGCGGGAACTGGAAGGCGCGTTGAAGCTGGTGATTGCCAACTCCCACTTCACCGGCCAGCAGATCACGCCGGCGTTCATCCGGGAAAGCCTCAAGGACCTGCTGGCGCTGCATGAGAAACAGGTGAGCATCGACAATATTCAGCGGACCGTGGCAGAGTACTACAAGATGAAAGTGGCGGACCTGCACTCGAAACGCCGCACGCGGACAATCACCCGGCCCCGCCAGATGGCGATGGCGCTGGCCAAGGAGCTGACAAGTCACAGCCTGCCCGAGATTGGGGATGCCTTTGGTGGCCGTGACCACACCACAGTTCTCCACGCTTGCAAGAAGATCGAAGAGCTGCAGGAATCGGACGCCAATATCCGCGAGGATTACCAGAACTTCCTCCGGCTGCTGACCACCTGAACCACTGACAAACCCACATCCGAATCAGGCGGAATCCGACAATCATGAAAATCCGGACGAGTCGCGAAGCCCTTCTTGAACCACTTCAGGCCATTGCCGGTGTTGTGGAAAAAAAACAGACCATGCCGGTTCTGGCGAACGTGCTTCTGGTGGCCGAGGGCGGAGCCCTGACGCTCACCGGCACCAATATGGAAGTGGAGCTTGTAGCCACTTTGACGGAGCTGGAACTCGAACAGGAAGGGCGGATCACGGTGCCGGCGCGTAAGCTCGTGGATATCTGCCGGTCACTGCCTGAAGCAGCGGATGTGACGCTGGGGCTCGAAGGCGACCGGATGCGGATCCGTGCGGGAGCGAGCCAGTTTACGCTGGCTACCCTGCCCGCCGATCATTTCCCGAATGTGGAAGATGACGAGGAGAGCTTTACCCTCAACCTGGAACAGGGGTCCTTCCAGAGTCTGCTGAGCAGTACCGCCTTCGCAATGGCTCAGCAGGATGTGCGTTATTACCTGAACGGTCTGCTGCTTGAGATTGGGGACGATCTGATCCGTGCGGTGGCCACGGATGGGCATCGGCTGGCGCTTTCCAATCTCTCAGTCCCAACCTATCTGGATGAAACGCGGCAGATCATTGTTCCCCGCAAAGGCGTTCAGGAACTCACTCGGTTGCTGGGTGATGATGATCGCAATGTTGCGGTTACCATTGGGGGAAGCCATATCCGAGCGACAATGGATGGCTTCACGTTTACCTCCAAGCTTATCGAGGGGCGTTTCCCGGATTATAACCGGGTGATTCCGAGTGGTGGCGACAAGACAGTGATTGCGGACCGGGAAACGCTTCGCAGCATCCTGCAACGGGCCGGGATTCTATCGAACGAGAACATTCGTGGGGTTCGGCTCGAGCTGGAACCCGGCGAATTGCATGTCTATGCCAATAACCCGGATCAGGAGCAGGCTGAGGACACCATGGCGGTGGAATACCAGGGTGAGCCGCTACAGATCGGGTTCAATGTTGGGTATCTGATTGACGTGATGAACGTGATTCGGGAGGACCAGGTTCGGATTGTGCTTTCCGGATCCAATGCAAGCGCACTGATTGAGAGTACTGGCCCGGATGACAACCTGTACGTTGTGATGCCAATGCGTCTGTAGAAAACAGACAGGACAGGGAGTGTGGGAATGAATACCTTGATTGAAAAGTCCCCGATCCCAAAGCGTGAGAAACCTGGGAAGGGGTCGTATAACAAGACTGAAGGCCTGGGAACCAATCCCGTTCAGATTGTGGGTGATGGTGTGAAGGGCGCGCTTCGGATTGGACAGACAGCGATGGTCCTCGGTGGCCAGGGGGTGCGTTGGCTGCGAGGAGACCGTCCACCGGTGCCCAGGCTGATGCGCGAGACGTTTGAACGGCTGGGTGCAACCTACATCAAGCTGGGTCAGTTCATCGCCTCGTCGCCAACCTTCTTTCCGCGTGAATACGTGGACGAATTCCAGAATTGTCTGGACCAGACGAGTCCCCTGCCCTATAGCGTCATGGAACGGATTCTGAGAGAGGAACTTGGCAGCGCGGTGGATACGGCCTTCAGCCGGATTGACCGCGAGCCCCTGGCATCCGCCTCCATCGCGCAGGTGCATGGAGCGCGCTTGGCCAATGGTGAGGAGGTGGTTCTCAAGATCCAGAAGCCCGGTGTCTCGAATATTCTGCTTACGGATCTGAACTTTCTTTACCTGTCGGCGCGGGTGGTGGAGACCTTGGCGCCGAAACTGGCCTGGACCTCGCTTTCCGGGATCATCCAGGAAATCCAGCGGACGATGATGGAGGAATGCGATTTCGTTCAGGAGGCGAATAACCTGGAGGCGTTCCGTGAATTCCTGGATCGTACCGGCAATACCGGGGCAACGGCGCCGCGGGTGCACCGTGCTCTGAGCAGCGGCCGTGTGTTGACAATGGAGCGTTTCGAAGGCGTTCCGTTGACCGATCTGGAGACGATTCGGCGATACAGTGATGATCCGGAGCGGACGCTGATCACTGCGATGAACACCTGGTTTTCCAGTCTGACAGAGTGTGATTTTTTCCACGCTGATGTCCACGCAGGCAACCTGATGGTACTTGAGGATGGCCGGGTTGGCTTTATTGATTTCGGGATTGTAGGGCGTATTGATCCGGATACCTGGACAGCGGTTTCGGATTTCATGGGCGCGCTGATGAGCAGTGACTTTGAGGCGATGGCGGACGCCATGGTCCGGATCGGCGTGACTCGTCAGGGTGTGGACGTTCAGGCCCTGGCCCGGGACCTGTCCGGGCTGCAACGGCACATGGACACTGTGGTGCCGACGGACATGGATGAGATGCCTGATATTGAGACCCTCTCCGAAGAGACCGACGATGATGTTAATGAGCTTCTGATGGATCTCGTTCGGGTAGGCGAAGACCATGGGCTGCATTTTCCACGTGAGTTCGCTCTGCTGATCAAGCAGTTTCTTTATTTTGATCGGTATGTCCACATCCTGGCGCCGGAAATGGATATGTTCCTCGATGAACGCCTGAGCATGCTTCACTGAGGCGGCCCCTGATGTCAGTTCTTCCCCAGGTTGTCACCTCGACACTTGCCTTGTGGCGGGGGAGTGCTGTGCGCGTTGGGGAAACCCATCAGCCGGGCCAACCGCTGCGGCTTTTTGATGTGGAGGGTTGCTGGCATTGCCGGCTGGTCCGGGAAGCGCTGACGGAGTTGGGACTGGATGCAGTCATCCAACCTTGCCCCAAAGGTGGTGAGCGGTTTCGCAATCAAGCCCGGGAGCTGGGTGGGTATGAGCGCTTTCCCATGCTGGTCGATCCTTCCCAGGGTCAGGTTCTTTATGGCAGCGGGCGGATTCGGGGGTATCTCTGGCGACAATACGGTCCCGGGGTGGTTTCAGGGATCAGTAGCCGAAAGCCTCTGAACAACGTCCGTTCTGTGTTGGCAAGTGGTTCCAGACTGGGCCGTGGTGTTTATGCAAAGCCTTCGCGGAGACCGGATCGATTACTGGAACTTTACAGTTTTGAATCGAGCCCGTTTTCCAGACGGGTGCGTGAGCGTTTGTGTGAGCTGGAACTTCCCTACGTGCTTCGTAATTGTGGTAAGTCGAGAGCCAGAGAGTGGTTGTTCCCCCTGATCCGGGAACGGTGTGGTATTGAGGATCGGCCCCTCACAAGGAACCGCCGGGAATTGTTGGCGCGTACCGGCAAGGTGGCGCTTCCCTACCTGGTGGATCCGAATCTTGAAATCGAGCTCTATGAAAGTGATTCCATTTTGGCGCACCTGCGTCACTACTACCAGATCTGATCCATGGCCCTGAACGAGCTCCATGTTCATCATTTCCGTAACATCACCCACCAGAAACTCCAGTTCGCTTCCGGTCTCAATCTGATCCATGGTGCCAATGGCAGTGGCAAGACCAGTCTGCTGGAAGCGATCTATTACCTTTCAACAGCCCGCTCGTTTCGATCCTCGAATCATCGACGGGTGGTGCAAGAGGGTGAGCGTTCATTGACGCTGTTTGGGCGGGTTTCGGACCCACAGAAGGGTTTGATCCGGATTGGGCTCGAACGTGAGCCCGGTCATCCTAGAGGCGTCAAACTTCAAAGGGATGGCGAGGCGATTCAGGCTGTTTCCGATTTGGCACGTGTTCTACCTGTGTCCGTGATTGAACCGGGTACGTTTGAGCTTGTAGCCGGGGGGCCTGGGCATCGGCGGCGTTTTCTGGATTGGTTGGTGTTCCACGTGGAACATTGGTTCAGTAAGGTTTGGCAGGAGGCGCAAAGGGCGCTCAAACAGCGCAATCACCTCCTTCGTCGTGGTATAATTGACGCGGCCTCGATTGGCCCCTGGAACATCAGGGTCGCGGATCTCGGGGAACGATTGAACGAGGGCCGGAAGGCCGGATTCGACGCGTTTTACCAGGAATTCGAGGCAATCAAAGCACGGTCCTCAGTAGCATGGCTTGAAACGGTATCGCTCAGTTTCAACCCGGGCTGGGACGCCAGCCAGGACCTCGTGTCAGTACTCGAAGGGAACCTGGAATCTGAATCGCGGGCCGGGTTCAGTCTTTACGGGCCGAACCGTGCGGATATCCGGATCCGCGTTGGTAAACAGCCGGCCGGGGAGGTTCTTTCCCGCGGCCAGCAACGGTCCCTGGTGGTTCTGATGAAGCTCGCCCAGATGCGGGTTTTGCAGGGAAAAGGCTTCCAGGGGATATGTCTGTTGGATGACATCCACGCAGAGCTGGATGCTCAGAATCAGGCGCTTCTGACCAGCGAATTGCTGGCATTACAAACACAGGTTTTTCTTACCGGGATTAGGGCTCCGAACGAAGGAGTGCTCGGAAGCCTGATGCTCGAGCATGAACCATCGGTGTTCCACGTGGAACATGGGTGGTTTACAGAACAATGAACGTCAAGCTGGGGGAACCCTGCGAATGTCCGATTACACCTCTACAAGCATCAAGGTACTCAAGGGTCTCGATGCCGTGCGCAAACGACCCGGTATGTATATCGGTGACACCGATGATGGCACTGGTCTCCACCACATGGTCTTCGAGCTGGTGGACAATTCCATCGACGAGGCATTGGCGGGGTATTGTTCCGAAATCGGTGTGGTCATCCATCCGGATGAATCCGTTACAGTCAGGGACGACGGCCGCGGAATCCCCACGGATCTCCACGAGGAGGAAGGGGTATCCGCCGCCCAGGTGATCATGACCGTCCTCCACGCTGGCGGCAAATTTGACGACAATACCTACAAGGTATCCGGTGGCCTCCATGGCGTTGGTGTTTCCGTGGTCAATGCCCTTTCCTCGACACTCAAGCTTACAATCCGCCGCAACGGTAAAGTTCATGAGCAGGTCTACCACGACGGTATTCCGGAGGAGCCGCTTCGGATTGTTGGTGATACCGAAGCCTCGGGCAGTGAAGTCCACTTCATTCCCTCGGTTGAAACGTTCTCCAACATCCAGTTCCACTTCGATATCCTGGCAAAACGCCTGCGCGAACTGGCCTTCCTGAACAGCGGTGTCAGAATCCGGCTTACCGATGAGCGCAGTGGCAAGGATGAGGTTTTCGAATACGAGGGCGGCCTAAGGGCTTTCGTTGAACACCTGAACACCAATAAAACGCCGTTGAACCGCGTCTTTCATTTCACCCGCGAACGCGATGATGGCATCGTTGTTGAGATCGCGATGCAGTGGAATGACGCCTTTCAGGAAAATATCTTCACGTTTACCAACAATATCCCACAGAACGATGGGGGAACCCATCTTGCTGGCTTCCGGGCTTCGCTTACCCGGACGCTGAACAACTACATGGAGCAGGAAGGCCTTGTTAAAAAGATTAAGGTCAATACCTCAGGGGATGACGCCCGGGAAGGTCTGACTGCGATCATCAGCGTCAAGGTTCCGGATCCGAAGTTCTCTTCCCAGACCAAGGACAAGCTGGTTTCTTCTGAAGTGAAGACAGCGGTCGAGCAGGAGATGAACCAGGCGTTCACCGACTACCTTCAGGAGTACCCCCAGGAAGCCAAGGCGATCGTGAACAAGATGATCGACGCGGCCCGGGCGCGGGAAGCCGCCCGCAAGGCGAGGGATATGACTCGCCGTAAAGGGGCCCTGGATGTGGCGGGTCTGCCCGGCAAGCTGGCGGATTGCCAGGAAAAGGATCCAGCGCTTTCTGAACTGTTCATTGTGGAGGGTGATTCCGCGGGCGGCAGCGCCAAGCAGGGGCGGGAACGTCGTACCCAGGCAATTCTGCCCCTCAAGGGTAAGATCCTGAACGTGGAAAAGGCACGTTTCGACAAGATGCTGGCCTCCGCGGAAGTGGCTACCCTGATTACCGCTTTGGGCTGCGGGATTGGCCGTGAAGACTATGATCCGGACAAACTGCGGTACCACAGTATCGTCATCATGACGGACGCCGATGTGGATGGTTCCCACATCCGTACCCTGCTCCTGACCTTTTTCTACCGCCAGATGCCGGAACTGATTGAGCGTGGCCACGTCTATATCGCCCTGCCGCCACTTTACAAGGTCAAGCGGGGCAAACAGGAGCAGTATCTAAAGGATGAAAAGGCCAAGACGGCCTATGTCACCCAGTCCGCCCTTGAAAACGCGGCACTCTACGTGAATCCGGAGGCGCCACCCCTGGCAGGGCAGGCTCTTGAAGAGCTGGTCCATGAGTACCAGAGCGTGATGGAAAACATCGAACGCCTCAGCCGCATCTATCCGGAACGTGTGTTGCAGGAAATGATCACCCAAAGGACGTTGACCCCTGCGGATCTGGAAAACCGGGAAGTCATCGAGCAATGGGTTGGCGAACTGGGTGAACGTCTGGTTCTGGATACCCGGACCGGCATCCGGTATGAGTTTTCCACCACCGAGGACCCGGAACGCAAGCTGACACTGCCCAAGGTGACATTGCTGATTCACGGGATTCCCTATGAGTATGTGTTCCGGCATGAGTTTTTCGAATCGCCCTCTTACAAGGCCATTGCCCGGCTGGGCGAGAAGCTCGATGGTCTGGTTGAGCCTGGCGCCTATGTCCAGCGGGGCGAGCGCAAGCATCCGGTGGATACCTTTGCCGGCGCCCTGGACTGGCTGATGCGTGAAGGCCAGAAAGGCCTCACCATTCAGCGGTATAAGGGTCTGGGTGAAATGAACCCGGAGCAGCTCTGGGAAACGACCATGGATCCGGAAACCCGGCGGATGATGAAAGTGACGATCGAGGACGCCATAGCGGCGGATCAGATCTTCACAACCCTCATGGGTGATGAGGTCGAACCACGCAGGGACTTCATCCAGAGCAATGCGCTGGAAGTAGAGAATCTGGATATCTGAAGACGAGCGGTTTCAGGTTTCGTGCCTGAGGGCCTGAAACCTGGCCGCCAGATCCGCCAGTCTCTCGGGCAGGGACGGCCCGAAACACATCAGTTCAAGCATGGGGATTCGCGCCCAGCGTTCTGTTTCCGCAACCGGGGACAGCATCAGGGGCCAATGTCGCGCGAGCGCGGATTCCCCCACCTCCCCGGGCCAGGCTTCGAGTATCAGAATGGCGTCGTGGTCGAGTGTATCGAGGGTGCGAACACTGAGCTTTTCACCAGCAATCCGTTGTGAAGGCGCGCTCACCCAGCCCAGGCGTGCGAACAACGCGTGGCACGGATGGTCACGTCCTGTGAGGCGGTAGCTGCCCCGCCCGGTTTCCACCAGAACCAGAACCTTGGGCCCGGGTACATGGAGTCGGGCCCGGAGCCCCTCAAAGGTTTCCCGGAAGCGCTGGGCGGGCACCATTTCACCCATGGTATTTCCCAGTACCCGTGCAATGCGCTTGAGATTGGCCTGAACCTCGGCCGTGGTCTGCGCCCCCTGGATCAGGGACAGACGGGGTTCATACCGGCTGGGTAGCCAGGTGGGACAGAGGCTGGTTCCACCTGCGATCTCATGGGCCAGTATCAGGTCGGGATCGGCGGCATTGTCTGTCCCGAGATGCTGCCAAGGCACCAGCCGATCACCGAAGCCAAGCGCTCTTACATAATCCTCGATCACCGCGTCGCCGGCCATGACCCTTTGAACCTGGGGCATGGTTGTGGCGTGCAGGACCAGCGCCGTCTCAATACAGGCGTTGACGCTGGCTTGGAGTTCCGGAATGAGGTGTGTGGGGGATTGGCTCATGGTGATTCAACACGTTGTTGAGCAATGATTGAATCACCAGTATTGCCTTGGTTTTTTCACATGTCAATGAGAATGGTTCGCACTGATATCGGAGCTCCTACCCTTTCTCCTGGTCACTCCCCGTCTGGAGCAGTGAGATGTCCGCAACACGAAGGAATAGCCGTCTCAGCCGCTCAAGCAGCGCCAAACGGTTGGCCCTGAGCGAGGCATCATCCGCCATGACCATGACATCGTTAAAGAACGGATCCACTACTTCCTGCAATTGGGCCAGCGATTGCAGACCCGTATCATAGTCACCCTTGGCGAAGGCGGGTTCTACCTTTTCTTCCTGCACCTGAACGGCTTCGAACAGGGCCCTTTCCGCCTCTTCCTGGAACCGGTCTGGATCGACCTGGCTCGCCTGGGTACCGCCCTGCTTTTCGAGGATATTGGAAACACGCTTGTTGGCGGCCGCCAGCGCCTGGGCCTCAGGCAAGGCGATGAAGTTGTTCACCGCCAGAACCCGCCGGTGGAAGTCCAGCGGCTGTGTCGGGCGCCGTGTCTGCACCGCCAGGAAAACCTCTGCCGGGACACCCTGATCCTCGAAAATGGCGCGGAAGCGTTCCAGGACATAGTCCACAACCGGCGTGACCGGATCGTTTACCGTGAGGCTGTTGAACTCCTCGGCAGCCCAGCCGGCCAATGCCTCCAGATCCAGCGCGAGGCCGCGCTCAACCAGTATCCGGATAACGCCCAGTGCCGCCCGTCGCAGGGCATAGGGGTCACGGGTGCCACTGGGGGGCTGATTGATGCCGAACAGGCCGACCAGTGAATCCAGCCGGTCCGCCAGGGCGACGCAGGTACCGATATCAGTCTCGGGGACGCGATCCCCGGCAAAACCCGGAAGGTATTGCTCGCTCAGCGCCCGTGCCACGGCTGCCGGTTCGCCGTCATGGCGAGCGTAATAGTCGCCCATGACGCCCTGAAGATCATCGAACTCCTGCACCATCTCGGTGAGCAGGTCCGTTTTGCTCAGGGTGCCGGCACGTCTGGCGTGATCGGAATCCGCGCCAATCGCTTCGGCAATGCGGCCGGCCAGTGAGGCAATGCGGCATGTCTTGTCGTGAAGGCTGCCCAGTGTCTCCTGGAAAACGATGGGCTTGAGCGACTCAAGCCGGTCAATCAGCGGGGTCTTGCGGTCGGTGTCATAGAAGAAAGCCGCGTCTGCCAGCCTGGGCCGGATCACCTTTTCGTTGCCGGCGATCACTGCAGAGGGGTCCCGGCTTTCCAGGTTGGCCACCGTGATGAAGCACGGCAGCATGCGGTCGTCGCTGTCCACCACATGGAAATATTTCTGGTGTTCCTCCATGGAGGAGACCAGCGCCTCCGGCGGTACCTCCAGGAAGCGCTCTTCAAAGCGACCGAGAAGCGGCACCGGCCATTCACACAGGGCCGTTACCTCATCCAGAAGCCCCGGATTGATAACGGCTTGCCCTTGAGCCTCCTGTTCGGCCACCCGGCTGACACCGTTGCGGATCTGTTCCCGGCGTGCCGCGAAATCCGGCTCGACCCAGCCGTGCTGGCGCAGCACAAGTTCATAGTCCGCGGGTGTGGAGATAATGAGTTCGCCGGGATGGTGGAAACGATGCCCATGGGTGGCATGGCCGGCGGTACAGCCAAGCAGGGTGCAGGGAATTTCCTTGCTGCCAAAGAGCATGATCAGCCAGTGTACCGGGCGCACGAATTCATCGCGGCGGGCGCCCCAGCGCATGCGTTTGGGAATGGGGAGGCCATTGAGGGCCTCTTCCACCATGCCGGGCAGCAGTTCGGCGGTTGGCCGGCCTTTCTCGACCCCGCGATAGACCAGCCAGGCGCCCTTCTCCGTTTCCATGGTGTCGAGCTCGTCCGGCTGGATACCCAGGTTGCGGGCAAAGCCTTCGAGCGCGCGCGTCGGGTTGCCCTGATCGTCGAAAGCGGCTTTGACTGCTGGCCCTTTCTTCTCAAAAGGGGTGTCAGGCTGGGCGTCCGCCAGGTTGTTGATCCGGACGGCCAGACGTCTTGGAGTGGCGAAGGTCTCAATCGCACCGTGTTCAATGCCGGCGTTCGCCAGTGCCTCGCGCAGTCCTTCCCCGAACGAATCGGAGAGCGTCTTCAGGGCCTTGGGCGGCAGCTCTTCAGTGCCGACTTCGACCAGAAAATCCGGTGTGGCCATGCTCATGCCTCCTTCGGGGGTTCGTCGTCCGCGAGCAGTTCACGCCGGATGGCTTCGTCCGCCATGGGGAAGCCAAGGTCCCGGCGCCGGTCGTAGTAGGCCCGGGCCACCGCCCGGGCGAGCGTGCGCACTTTCAGGATGTAGCGCTGGCGTTCGGTCACGGAGATGGCGTGCCGTGCGTCCAGCAGGTTGAAGGTATGGGAGGCCTTCAGGACCTGTTCATAGGCCGGCAGGGGCAGGCCTTCGTCCACCAGGCGCTGGGCTTCGCGTTCGTGCACGCTGAAGGCATGGAACATGAACTCGACATCGGCCTGCTCAAAGTTGTAGGCGGATTGTTCCACTTCGTTCTGGTGGTACACATCGCCATAGGTAACATCACCGGCTGGTGTCCGTGTCCAGACCAGGTCATAGACGCTGTCCACTTCCTGCAGGTACATCGCGATGCGTTCCAGGCCATAGGTGATCTCCCCGGTTACCGGGTAACACTCAATGCCGCCCACCTGCTGGAAGTAGGTGAACTGGGTGATTTCCATGCCGTTGAGCCAGACTTCCCAACCCAGGCCCCAGGCGCCCAGCGTTGGTGACTCCCAGTTGTCTTCCACGAAGCGGATGTCGTGCACCAGTGGATCCAGCCCAAGGACCCTGAGGGAGTCCAGGTACTGCTCCTGGATGTCGTCCGGCGAGGGCTTGAGCACCACCTGGAACTGGTAATAATGCTGCAGCCGGTTGGGGTTCTCCCCGTAACGGCCGTCGGTGGGGCGGCGGCTGGGCTGGACATAGGCGGCATGCCAGTTTTCCGGCCCAATACTGCGCAGGAAGGTGGCGGGATGGAAGGTCCCGGCGCCCACCTCCATGTCCAGAGGCTGCTGGATGATGCAGCCGCGTTCGGCCCAGAACTGTTGAAAGGCCAGGATCAGCCCCTGGAAGGTTGTTACATCGGGTTGTGCCTGTTCGCTCACGGCGTCCACCTGCTGGGATTGAGGTGATAGGTTTCTCGTTGTACCAAAGGCGCGTATTATACGCTCCGCCTCCGGTGCTTAGGAAAGCCCCCCGGCCTGGGAGTCGTTCAAATTTCCATGAAAACCGTGCGTGTTAAGGGGCTGCGTGCCCTGCTCTGGCTGATTGGGCACTTGCCACTGGCGTTGGCCCAGGGTCTTGGTCGGTTCATTGGCCTCTGTCTTTGGCTCGCGCATGACCGTACCCGAAAGGTAACCGAGCGCAGCCTGGAACTCGCCCATCCCGACATGCCGGAGGCCGGACGCCAGGCCCTGGCCCGGGACAGCCTGCGCGAAACCGGCAAGCTGATCGCTGAGATACCGATCATGTGGGAAAGTCCGGTGCCGCGCTGCCTGAACCTGATCCGGGAATTCGAGGGCCAGCACCTGCTGGATGAAGCCCGTGGTGAAGGCCAGGGCGTGGTGCTGATCGTACCCCATCTGGGGAACTGGGAGCTGTTGGGCCTTTATTATTCCACGCGCTTTGCCATGGCCGCGCTCTACAGTCCGCCCAAGATGGTGGAAATGGAAACCTACATGGCACAGGTCCGGGGTCGTGGCGGGTCCGAGCTGGTCCGGGCCGATCGCCGGGGCGTGCTGCGGCTGTTCAGTATCCTGCATGAAGGGGGTGTCGTGGGGATCCTGCCGGACCAGGTTCCGGATGCCAGTGGTGGCACTTATGCGCCTTTTTTCGGTATCGACGTTCTGACCATGAAGCTGGTGTCGCGCCTGGTCCAGAAGACCGGCGCTCGCGCTGTGGTGACCTACTGCGAACGATTGCCCCATGCCCGGGGATTCCGGCTGGTGGCGGATGAGGTGGATCCAGGGCTTTATGATGAGGATCCTGATACCTCGGTGAGCGCGCTCAATGCCACTGTGGAATCGGTGGTCCGGCGTATTCCGGAACAGTATCAGTGGGAGTACAAGCGCTTTCGCAAGCGGCCTCCCGGCCAGCCCAATCCGTACCGTGATCTTTGATGGAGTCCTGAGTGCGATCCTACGCGGATAACGACTACCCGGCGGATTACCGCCCGGACTGGCGCGTGATCGCGAGCCTTTGGCCCTATCTCAAGGAGTTCCGGGGGCGGGTTGCCATCGCCGTGGCCTGCCTGGTCATTGCCAAGCTCGCCACCGTCGCCACACCGGTGGCGCTGAAATACATTGTTGATTATCTCGACACGGACGCTCAGGGGGATATTGCCCTCTGGGTCCCGGTCCTGCTGGTCATTGCCTACGGTCTCCTGCGTTTCAGTGGCACCCTGTTCAACGAGGTCCGTGACGCCGTCTTTGCGCGTGTGGCGGAACGCGCTATGCGCCGCGTCTCGCTCCAGGTATTCCGCCACCTGCACCGCCTGGAGCTGGGCTTCCACCTGGATCGCCGTACCGGTGGCCTGGCCCGCGACATTGAGCGCGGTACCAACGGCATCAGTTTTCTGCTCCGTTTCACGCTGTTCAATATCGTTCCTACCCTCCTGGAACTGGTGCTCGTCTGCGGCATACTGCTCGCGGTTTTTGATCCTGGTTACATGCTGACGGTGCTGGTGGCGGTGGTGATCTACGTGGTGTTCTCCATCCGGGTCACCGAGTGGCGGACCCGTTTTGTACGCGAGGCCAACGCCAGGGATAACGAATCCAACAGCCGCGCCGTGGACAGCCTTCTCAACTACGAGACGGTCAAATATTTCAGCAATGAGGCGTTTGAGGCGCAGCGCTACGACAGCAACCTCGCCGAGTGGGAACAGGCGCGCCTGAACAACCGCCTCTCCCTGGCCACCCTCAACACCGGCCAGGCCCTGATCATCGGCCTTGGGCTTATTGCAATCATGGCCATGGCGGTAACGGATGTGGCCGCGGGTGAGATCTCGCTGGGTGATTTCACCATGATCAACGCCTATCTCTTGCAGCTGTTCATTCCCCTGAATGCCCTGGGGTTTGTCTATCGGGAGATCCGGCAGGCGCTGGTGAACGTGGAACGTCTATTCGGCCTCCTGGAAACCGCGCCGGCGGTGGTGGATGCGGCTGATGCCCACCCGTTGGCGGTGAGTGGTGGCCGGATCGAGTTCCGGAACGTGAGCTTTGGCTATCATCGCGACCAGCGTATTCTGGACGATGTCTCCTTCGAGGTACCGGCCGGTTCCCGGGTGGCTGTGGTCGGCGCCAGCGGTGCGGGGAAATCGACACTGGCCCGGTTGCTCTTCCGGTTCTTCGACGTGGACCAAGGCTCTATCAGGGTTGATGGCCAGGACCTGCGTGCGGTTACCCAGCAGAGCCTGCGCCAGGCGATCGGTGTGGTGCCCCAGGATACCGTCATGTTCAACGACACCCTGCGCCGTAACATTCTCTACGGTTGCCCTGAAGCCGATGAGCAGGCGTTGCAACGGGCATTGCGGATGGCCCACCTTGAAGACTTCGTGGCGAGCCTGCCGGAAGGGCTCGAAACCCGTGTGGGCGAGCGGGGGCTGAAGCTCTCCGGCGGCGAGAAACAGCGGGTAGCGATTGCGCGCGTCATTCTCAAGGATCCGCCCATACTGGTTCTCGACGAGGCCACCTCCTCGCTGGATTCAGCGGCTGAACAGTATATTCTGGAGGCCCTGGACGAGGTTGCCAGTAACCGTACGACGCTTGCCATCGCCCATCGTCTTTCCACGGTGAGCGATGCGGATACCATCCTTGTGATGGATGGGGGACGCATCGTGGAGCGCGGCAGCCATGAACAGCTGCTGGCCCGCGACGGCCGCTATGCCCGACTATGGTGGCGACAGGTGGCAACGGGCAATGGCTCCGACTGAGCAGCCCGGCAGGGGGAGTGCCTGTTTCTCAAAGCAAATACGAACCATTTGCATTATCATAAGCGTGTGGTAGGTTGCCTGTAAGCCTGATGCCACTCAGGCCCGGAACGGACAGACAGGAGACAGGACCCGTGCAACCCACATCAATCCGCATGGCAGGCTCGAGCGATCAGATTGCCGACTTCTGGCGCCTGATCCAGGATGAAACCCGCGTGAATCGCAGTCAGCCGGTGCGGCACTGGCGGAATAGGAAGAACACTGGCCACGCGGATCAGAAGGGCGTTCAGTCCCGGCACGACTGAAGTAAGGAGGGGCTCATCAGCTCCAGACCATGCGCGGCTTCACGGGCGATCACCGTCCGGTTCCTGCCATCCCCCTTGGCCTCATAGAGTGCCAGATCCGCGGTGCGGACCAGCCACTCACAGTCGCGTTGTCGATTGGGGATGCAGGAGGCCACGCCGAGCGAGAGCGAAAGCGCAATGGCATTCCCCTCCCATTCGAATTCCATGGAGTTGGTGGCTTTGCGGATGCGTTCGGCAACCACGGTAGCGCCTTCAAGCTCGGTCATGGGGAGCAGGATCACGAGCTCTTCACCCCCATAGCGAGCAACGGTATCCGAAGCCCGTCCGATGCTCTGCCTGCAGACTGCGGCAATCCGGCGCAGCGCCTGGTCGCCGCATAGATGGCCGTACTGATCATTCACGGCCTTGAAATAATCGATGTCGATCATCACCAGCGACAGGGCTTGGCTCTCGCGGCAGCTGCGGTGCCATTCGCGTTTCAGGGCCTGGTCAAAGTAGGGGCGGTTCTTGAGCTGTGTAAGCCCGTCCAGTTCGCTGAGCTGTTTGAGCTGATCATAGGCTTCGCGCAGTTCCTCGGTGCGCTTCTCCACACGGGCCTCAAGCTTGAGGTTGGCGTCCCTCTGGATCGCCAGGGCTTGGGCCTGGGCCTGCTGGCGTTCCTCGCGCTCCTGGTTGATCCGCCAGGCCAGTGCAAAGGATAGCAGCAGCAACTGGAGAATGGCGCCGATCTGGGTGCCGTGGTCCATGAAGAGGTTGGTTGGGATCAGGCCGGCCTTGCTGACTGTGTAGGCAATGTTGGCGAACAGAAAAATGCCCCAGGCAATGACGTAGAAACGGGCCAGAATCTCGCCCCGCCACCACAGATAACAGGCGCCCAGAAGCGCCAGCGAGGCCCCGCTGGTGACCACGACAAGCATCAGCGCGATAGCCGTGTGATAGGGCATCCAGAGACCAAATGCAGCCAGGCCCAGTCCCGACCAGCCGATGAGGTGAAACACCATGGACCAAAACCGGCTGTGGCGGGGGGCGTTGAGAAACTGGTGGGTGAAAAAGCCGGTCGCCGAAAAGCTCAGGGAGAGCAGCAACGTGAGGCTGACGGCATTGAACCAGGGTGCCTCCGGCCACAGGTACTGGAAGCCGAAGCCCCGCAGTGCGGCCTGTGACAGCACGAATGCCAGCAGGTAGAGGACATACCAGAGATACGCGCTATCCCATACCGCAAAGTAAAGCAGAAGGTTGTAGATCGCCAGAGCGCCCATGATGCCGAAGAACATCATGTGCAGCGCGGAGGACTGTTGGGCATTCTTGAGAAAAGCGTGGGGCTGCCACAGGCGCGTTGGTACCTGTAGGGCCCCCTCGGTCTGGACACGGATCAGCAGCAGATAGCGTGTGTCCGCATCCATTGCCAGGCGCGCCACGAAATCGTGATAGGCAATGGGCCTGGAATCAAAGGGAAGGGTGTCACCGGTATGGATCTCCGTGACCCGTTTTCCATCACTGGCGCGGATCAGGTGGATACGCACATCGTCCAGTGGTGGGTAGGCAATGTGAAGGTAGCGGTCCATATCGGCTGGGCTATGGAGCCAGGCCCCCAGCCATACGGGGGAGTTCTCCAGTCCCAGGTTCAGGATCTCGCCATTGGTGCCCTTCCAATCCGGCTTACCAGGTTTTTGGAACAGGGTGTCCGCGCTCAGTTCCGACCCGGGATCCATTACCCAGCGCAGATGGGTGTTGAGATCCAGTTCCTTCTGGTCCTGTAGGTTGACCACCTCGAGCGCCCTGGCCTGGCCGGCGACCAGCGCCAGGAAGGCGAGCGTGACCAGCGCTGTCCGGATCCCGGCGGTATGTTCCATTGATTGAAGTCTAGTCGACCTTTGCCAGCTGTCACGCGGACTGGTCAGCGCCGCCAGAACTCCGGAGTGAACAATACCAGCAGGGTGAAGATCTCCAACCGTCCCAGGATCATGGCGGCCATGCCACTCCACTTGGTGAGATCCGGCATGGTCTGGAAGGTACTTGAGACCTCGCCCAGCCCCGGGCCGAGATTGGTGAGCGTTGCGACCACGGCCGTCCAGGCGGTCACCTGATCCAGACCCACAGCAAGGTTGATCATCAGCAGGACGACAAAAACCACCATGTACATGGAGAAGAATCCCCACACCGCCTGCAGGATGCGGTCGGATACCGGGCGGTTGCCGAGCTTGATGGGAATAACGGCATTGGGGTGAAGGATGCGGCGGATCTCGCGGGCGCCCTGGCGGTAGATCAGCAGGATCCGCATTGCTTTCATGCCGCCGGTTGTCGAGCTTCCGGAGCCGCCCATGAATGACATGAGAATCAACATGACGGGCAGGATACCGGGCCAGGCGGCAAAATCCCCTGTCCCGAAACCCGCTGTTGTGGCGATGGAAAGCACCTGGAAGAGGCCTTTGGAAATACTGCTGAAGGGCTCATATACGCCATTGATCAGAAGCAGGCCGACAGTGATGGCGCAGCCTCCCAACATCACGCCAGCGTAAAAGCGGAACTCCGGATCCCGGATGTACTGGCCCGGTCCTTTCTGTTGCCATGCCATGAAATGCAGCGCGAAATTGATCCCGCTGAGAAACAGAAACAGGGACCCGATCAACTCAATGGTCGAGCTGTCAAAATAGGCGAAGCTGGCATCGTGGGTTGAGAAGCCGCCCGTGGCAATGGTTGCAAAGCTGTGGCCAACCGCATCGAAAAGGGTCATGCCGGCCGCCCAGTACGCCAGGGCGCATGCTAATGTCAGCGATACATAGATGTAGGAGAGCGCCTTTGCGGTTTCCGCAATTCGCGGCGTGAGCTTGCTGTCCTTTACGGGCCCCGGGACCTCTGCCCGGTAGAGTTGCATGCCACCGATGCCGAGCATGGGCAGCATGGCAACGGCCAGAACGATGATGCCGATCCCGCCCAGCCATTGCAGTTGCTGGCGGTACCAGAGGATCGACTTGGGCAGATCGTCGATACCCGTTAGGACAGTCGCGCCGGTCGTTGTGAGTCCAGAAACCGACTCGAACAGGGCGTCGACGAAGACCATGCTGGGCTCGGAGCTGAAGAAGAAAGGCACGGCTCCGGAAACGCTGAGTACAATCCAGAACAGGGAGGTAATCAGGAATCCATCCCGCACCCGCAGTTCCATATTATTCCGGCGATTGGGCCACCAGATCAGAGCGCCGGACAAAAGAACAACCGCGAACCCTTCAACGAAGGCCAGAACCTGTCCATCCTGGTAGAGCAGTGATATCAGAACAGGCGGCAGCAGCGTGAGGCTGAACAGCATCATCAGCAGCCCGAGGATTCTGGCAATGACTCCGTAACGCATGGCGTGCCCTTCTAGAAGAACGTGAGTCCGACCTGGAAGAGCTTTTCCACTTCCCGGATACGGGATTTGTCCACCAGGAAGAGGATGACGTGATCGTCCGGCTGCACCCGGACATGGTCATGGGCAATCAGCACTTCGTTGTCGCGGACGATGGCGCCAATGGTGGTGCCCTGGGGCAGTGGGATTTCGTCCAGCCTCAGGCCCACGACTTTCGAGGAGCGCTGATCCCCGTGGGCGATGGCTTCAATGGCTTCGGCCGCGCCCCGTCGCAGGGAATGCACATTGACCACGTCGCCCTTGCGGACATGGGTGAGCAGGCTGCCGATGGTGGTCTGCTGGGGCGAGATAGCCACATCGATCTCGCCGCCCTGAATCAGGTCGACGTAGTCCGGGTTGTTGATCAGCGTCATGACCTTGCGCACACCCAGACGCTTGGCGAGCATGGACGCCATGATGTTGGCTTCGTCGTCGTCGGTGACAGCGCAGAACACGTCCGTGTCCTCGATATTCTCCTGCAGCAACAGGTCCTTGTTGGCCGCGTCCCCCTGGAGGACGATGGTGTTGTCCAGGTTCTCGGACAGTTCGATGCAGCGGTTCTGGTTGCGCTCGATGATCCGGACCCGGTACCGGTCCTCCAGCGTGCGGGCCAGTCGGTGGCCGATGTTGCCGCCGCCGGTGATCATGATGCGCTTGTAGGGCTTCTCCAGTGGCTGGAGTTCGCTCATGACCGAGCGGATATGGTCGCTGGCGGCGATGAAGAAGACCTCGTCGCCCTCCTCGATCACGGTGTCGCCCTGGGGGATGATGGGCCGGTCGCGCCGGAATATGGCCGCCACCCGGGTATCGATGCGCGGCATGTGCTCGCGCAGGTAGGACAGTTCATGGCCTACCAGTGGGCCGCCTTCCGTCGCCCGGATCGCCACCAGTCGGGCCAGACCCCGTGAGAAGTCAAGCACCTGGAGCGTGCCGGGGTATTCGATCAGGCGCGTGATGTGTTCGGTGACCACCTGCTCCGGGCTGATCAGCACATCCACCGGGAAGCCTTCCTTCTTGTCCCGCTCGAACAGCTCCGGACGGGCCAGATAGGCGCCGGTACGCACCCGGCTGATCTTGGTGGGGGTTCGGAAGCAGGTCCAGCCCACCTGGCAGGCCACCATGTTGACTTCGTCACTGTTGGTGGTGGCAATCAGCATGTCCGTGTCCTGAGCCCCGGCCTGCTTGAGAACACGTGGATAGGAGGCGTGCCCCAGTACGGACTGGATGTCCAGCCGGTCCTGGAGTTCGCGCAGCCGGCCTGGATTGTTATCCACCACGGTGATGTCGTTGGCTTCGCTGGCCAGGTTTTCAGCGAGCGTTCCCCCAACCTGGCCTGCGCCGAGAATAATGATCTTCATGGGTAATAGGTGACCCCCTCGCCGGATCCGTCAGACCCAATGGGCCGGGTTCTTGTCCAGACAGGCATAGAAAAAGCCATCCTGTGCCCGCTCCCCCGTGATCAACTGGCGACCGTAACCGGTCTCGATGCCCCAGTCCACCGTCAGCGGAACCAGTTGGGCATCCATGTGGCCGTTGATGAAGCGCTGAATGATACGCGAATTTTCCTGCTGTAGCACAGAGCAGGTGGCATAGACCAACCGGCCACCCATGGCGAGGGTTTGCCAGGCGGCTTCAAGCAGGCGCAACTGGGTGTCCGCCAGCTCGCGGATGTCGCCTTCGCGGCGCAGCACCTTGATATCCGGGTGACGGCGAATGACGCCGGTGCCGCTGCAGGGGGCATCCAGCAGGATGCGGTCGAAAGGGGTACCATCCCACCAGCTGTCGGGGTCCGCGGCATCCGCGGCCACCAGGCGGGCACTGGTTCCAATGCGTTCCAGGTTTTCCGTGATCTTGCCAAGACGTTCGCGATCCGAATCCAGTGCCACCATGGCCCCGAGATCGGGTTGTTGCTCCAGGATGGCGCCGGTCTTGCCGCCAGGGGCAGCACAGGCATCCAGTACCCGCTGGCCCGGTGCCAGCTCAAGCAGCTGGGTGCACAGCTGGGCGGCCTCGTCCTGGACGCTGAAATGGCCCTCGTCAAAACCGGGAATACGCGTGACCGGGCAGGCTTCGTCGAGCTGCAGGGCGTGCGCGGCGAGTTCGCCCGGGTGGGCACTCAGTCCGGCGTCAGCCAGAGCCGCCAGAGCGGACGCCTGGTCATGATGCCCGGGATGGAAACGCAGGGTCATGGGCGGCTTACGGTTGTTGGCCGCCAGCATGGCTTGCCAGTGGTCGGGCCAGTTGGCGCTGAGCTTGGCGACCAGCCATTCAGGATGGCTGTATTGGACGGCCCCGGACGTCGGCTCGGGTTCGCCGTCGCGAAGGCTCTTGCGCAGGATGCCGTTGACCAGCCCGGTAAGCTGGTGGGCACCGAGTTCGCGCGTGGTTTCAACGCTTTGGTGGATGGCCGCGTGTGGTGCAATCCGGGTGTGGCGAAGCTGGTAGAGCCCCAGGATGAGCAATGATTCCAGCAGTCCGTGACGCTTGGGCAGGGGTTTGTGCAGCCGCTGCTGCAGTTCCGCGTTCAGACGGTGCCACCAGCGGCAGCTGCCGAAACACCAGTCCTGGAGCCGGCCGCGTTCGTCTGCCGGGAGCCCCTCAAGCTCTGGTGGGAGAAGCTGACCGAGTGACTGGCCGTGGTGAACCACCTGATGAATGATGCGGGTGGCGGTGGCGCGCAGGGAGCCCCCTGTCGCGGCGCTCATTCACCCAGCCTCTGACCGGGGATAAGGAGGGCGCGTCCGCCATTGATCAGGTCATTGATGGATTGGGGCCGGCCGCCGGCAAGCTGGACCCGGGTCAGGCGGATGACGCCCTCGCCACATTGGACAAGGGCGCCGGAGCGTTCGCGCTCAAGCACTGTTCCCGGCTCGGCATCCGCCACTTCCGTGTTCACCGGTTCCGCATCGAGCACACGCAGGGCTTCATCCGCCACCGTGGTATGGGCCATGGGCCATGGATTAAAGGCGCGGATACGCCGTGCCAGTGACGGCGCCGAGCCCTGCCAGTCGATGCGCCCATCACTGCGCTCAAGCTTGCGGGCATAGGTGGCCCTGTGGTCATCCTGGGGGTCGGGTTTGAGGCTGCCGTGGGCGAGCTCGTGCACAACGCTGGTGATCGCCTCGCCACCCAGTTCCGCGAGCCGGTCGTGCAGGCTGCCGCCGGTTTCATCATCCGCGATGGTGATCCGGTGGCGGCTGAGCACATCACCGGTATCCAGGCCGGCGTCCATCTGCATGATGCTGATGCCGGTTTCGCTGTCGCCAGCCGCGATGGCCCACTGAATGGGGGCGGCTCCCCGCCACCGTGGCAACAGCGAGGCGTGTACGTTCAGGCAGCCGTGATCCGGGATGTCCAGAACGGACTGGGGCAGGATCAGGCCGTAGGCGGCCACGACCATCACGTCTGGAGCCAGTTCCCGCAGCCTAGCCTGTGCCTCGGCGCTGCGCAGGGTCTCCGGCTGTTCAATCCGGAGACCCTGATCATGGGCCAGCTGGGATACCGGACCACGCCGTGCCTTCCGGCCGCGCCCGGCAGGCCGGTCCGGCTGGGTGTAGACGGCAAGAATCTCATGCCCTGCTTCCATCAGGGCCTTGAGGCTGGCCGCTGCAAAATCCGGGGTGCCCGCGAAAACGATGCGCACGGTTGGTGGCTCCTCAGGATGCTTTCTGGCGCTGCTGCTTTTCGACCTTACGGCGGATCCGGCTGCGCTTGAGCTGGCTCAGGTAGTCGATGAAAAGCCTGCCATTGAGATGGTCGACTTCGTGCTGCAGGCAGACCGCCATCAACCCGTCGTGTTCCTCTTCAAAGGGCTGACCGTGGTAATCCAGCGCCCGGACCCGCACGGCCTGGACGCGGGAAACGTCCTCATAGATGCCGGGTATGGATAGACATCCCTCCTGCATGGGCTCTTTCTCGCCCTCCGGCACCTCAAGTTCCGGGTTAATGAACACCCTCGGTTCGCTCTGGTCCTCGGAAAGGTCGATGACCAATACCCGCTGATGCACGTTAACCTGAGTGGCTGCCAGGCCGATGCCGGGGGCCGCATACATGGTTTCGATCATCTCATCGACCAGCTTACGCACCTCGTCATCGACGGATGCCACTGGCTCCGCTACGGTGCGCAGCCTTGGATCCGGAAATTCCAGTATGTTGAGTGTCATGGTGGTGCTCCGAAGAGGATACTGCCATCATTATCACGCATCAGGCGATGGCCGCACAAACGGGACTGCCTACAATCGCGTTGCACAGGGCGGACCGGATGGGAGGTCCGGGATCGCAAATGGCGTTATTTCTTCTATAGTGGTGACATGATGACGTCGATCGATCGATACAAGCCAGCAAGGAAACCGAGCATGAGGATTCTGTCGATTCTGCTCACGGTGGCCGTCGGGTTGGGCGCCACCGGGGTGACTGCAAAGACGCAGCTGCGGGATGACCATCCCGAACAATACACCGTCCAGCCAGGGGATACGCTCTGGGACATCAGTTCACGCTTTCTCCAGCAACCGTGGAACTGGCCGGAGATCTGGCAGGCCAATCCGCAGGTGGAGAATCCCCACCTGATCTACCCCGGTGATGTTCTGGAGTTGACCTGGGTGGATGGCAAGCCAAGGTTGAGCCGCGCGACGGACCAGGACCGGGAGATCAAGCTTTCCCCGGAAGTAGAGGCAACGCCTCTGGACACACCCATTCCCACCATACCCCTGGATGAAATCCGGAGTTTTCTCTCCAAGACCCGGATTGTTGATGAAGCGACGCTTGAGCAGGCGCCCTATATCGTCCAGGGCCGGGACGGGCAGGTCATCGCTGGCGAGGGAGACCGGGTCTACGCCAGGGGCGATGGGGCTCGTGGCGAAACCCTGGCGGTTTTCCGTCGCGGTACCCGGCATGTGGACCCGGAAACCGGTGAGTTTCTCGGGCTTGAAGCGCGTTCCATGGGACGTGGTCGTGTAGCCGAGATCGACGGCGAGATTCTGAGTGTGGACCTGACCGCCAGCCGCGAAGAAATTGAACCGGAAGACAGGCTGCTGCCGACTGAAGAGCGTGAAATCACTACGCGCTTTCAGCCCCGGGCACCGGAGGACGAGATTCGGGGGCGGATGATCGATGTTGAGGATGGCGTCAGCAATATCGGTCAGTACAATGTGGTGGTGATCAACCGTGGTGAGCGCGAAGGGCTTAAAGCGGGCCATGTGCTCGCGGCCTACAAGCAGGGTGACAAGGCTCGTGATCCGAAGACCGACGACCTGCTCCGCCTGCCGTCCGAAAGGGCTGGGCTGCTGATGGTGTTCCGTACCTATGACAAGCTCAGCTACGGACTGGTACTTCAGGCGACCCGGCCGCTGGAGGTCATGGACGAGGTCCGCAACCCCTGAAACAACCCCTTTAGACAGAGGACGTCCCCAATGACGGTCATGGAACGACCCCCTCTCCCCGACCCGGAAACAGGCGACGCCCATCATCTGCTGGCGCTGCTGCCTGGCATGAAACCTGAACACTGGCAGACGGTTCTGGATCAGCTTGAGGAGCCCACCCGCGTTCTGGCCATGCCGCCGGACAGCCTCAAGGCCCTCGGGCTGCCCCCGGCCACCCGCCAGAGTCTGACTGGCTGGCAGGCCCAGGGCCTGGAACCGGCCACAGGGCAGCGTTTGGCCCATGCCCGGCAGGAGTGTGAACGGCTTGGAATAAGGGTGATTCACTGGCGCCATCCCGACTATCCAAGGGTGCTCAGGCATATCCATGGCCCGCCGCCGGTGCTCTATTGCCGGGGTAATATGGCCGCCCTGGCCCGACCCTGCCTGGCCATGGTTGGCAGCCGTCACGCCAGTCGGGATGGGCTCAACCATGCACGGCGCTTTGCCCATGCCCTTGCCGAAGGCGGGTTCAGCGTGGTGAGTGGCCTGGCTCTGGGGATTGATGGTGCCGCCCACCAGGGCGCTCTGGAAGGCAACGGTATCACCCTGGGGATTCTGGCCAACGGCGTGGACCGTCCCTACCCGCGCCGCCATCAGAAACTGGCCGCGCAGATGCTTGAGGCCGACGGCTTACTGGTGTCCGAGCTGCCACCGGGCACACCGGCCCGGTCCCACCTTTTTCCTCAGCGCAATCGGCTGATCAGCGGACTGTGCCAGGGTGTTCTTATCGTTGAGGCGGGGCTGCGCAGTGGCTCGCTCATCACCGCGCGGCTGGCCATGGAGCAGGGGCGTGAGGTCTTTGCCATCCCCGGCTCCATTCACCAGCCGGGTGTCCGGGGCTGTCACCGGCTCATCCGGGAAGGGGCGGTGCTGGTGGAGACCGTGGACGACATTGTCTCCGAGCTGGGCGCCTGGGATTCGCTGTCGCAGACGCCGGAACAGCTAGCGGCCCCCGAGGACACCCCTGCCCATCTGGACCCGCTGAGTCATCAGGTTCTGGAGGCGGTAACCTACGAACCGGTGGATTCCGACAGCCTCTGCCAGGCCACGGGCCTTGGTGCTGCTGATCTGCTCCAGGCCCTGCTGCTGTTGGAAATGGAGGGGTTGGTGGAGTCCACCACCGGTGGCTATCGTCGCCGGATGGGCTGACGCGGGGCTCGCGGATGGATAGACTTCCGCCTGATGATTCTGAAGGCGGAGGACAACCGGTGACGGCACAGAGTCCGGACTGGTGGCATATTGAACGGGCCGCGGATTCGCTGGGCCGGGGGGGCGTCTGGGCCTATCCCACGGAGGCGGTCTGGGGGGTCGGCTGTGATCCATGGAACCTGGAAGCTGTGGAGCGCATTCTGGCGCTGAAGGGCCGGCCCTGGTCCAAGGGGCTGATCCTGGTCGCCGCCGATACAGACCAGCTGGATGACCTGCTTACCGGGGCGCCGAAGGCGGTACTGAAGGCGGTGGATCATTACTGGCCGGGCGCGAACACCCTGTTGTTGCCGGATCCCGCACAGCGAGTGCCGCAGTGCGTGCGCGGGCGCCATCACCGGGTAGCGGTACGGATCCCCGACCACCCCCAGGTGCGGCGGCTGTGCCGGGCTTTTGGAGGGCCGCTGATCTCGACTTCGTGTAATCGGGCCGGGGGGCCGCCGCTGCGTTGGTCCTGGCAGGTCAGCCAGCACTTTGGCGCTGCCCTTGATGGCATCCTTCCCGGCGCCCTGGGCGGTGCCCGCCGCCCCAGCCGCATCATCGACCCCATGGATGGTACCCTTCTGCGTGACTGACAGCGCTTGCCCGCGAACCCTCAAGGAGTCTCCATGAACAACACCCCTGATCCGGACGCCGTCTACCAGTACCTGATCGAACTGCAGGACCGGATTACCCACACCCTGGGCCAGCTGGATGGCTGCGCCGACTTTCAGGAAGAAACCTGGGAGCGCGAGGCGGGTGGGGGCGGCCGCAGCCGCGTGATCGAGGACGGTGACCTGTTTGAGAAGGGCGGCGTGAACTTCTCCCACGTCATGGGTGCTGAGCTGCCGCCCTCGGCCTCCGCCAGCCGCCCGGAGCTGGCGGGTGCCAGCTGGGAAGCCATGGGGGTATCGCTGGTGATCCATCCGCGGAATCCCTATGTGCCCACCTCCCACGCCAATGTGCGCTTTTTCATTGCCAGGCCCGACGACCGGGCTCCGGTATGGTGGTTTGGCGGCGGTTTTGATCTGACGCCCTATTACGGTTTCGTGGCAGACTGCCGCTATTGGCATGAAACCGCCCGTGCCGCCTGCGCGCCCGCTGGCGACGAGACCTGGCATCGCTTCCGGCAGTGGTGTGACGACTATTTCCACCTCAAGCACCGCGCCGAGCAGCGCGGCATCGGGGGGCTCTTTTTCGATGACTACAATGAGCACTCTTTTGAGCACAGCTTTGAACTGATGCGTTCCATCGGGGACAGTTACCTGCCGGCCTATGTCCCCATTGTGGAAGCACGCCGCCACACCCCCTATGGGGACCGCGAGCGCCAGTTCCAGCTCTACCGCCGGGGGCGTTATGTGGAATTCAACCTGGTCTATGACCGGGGAACCCTGTTCGGGCTGCAATCCGGAGGGCGTACGGAATCCATCCTGATGTCGCTGCCACCACTGGTACGCTGGGATTACAACTGGCAGCCGGAGCCCGGCACGCCCGAGGCACGGCTAGGTGACTACTTCTTGCAACCGCGCAACTGGCTGGAGGAGACGGATGAGTGAACAGGCCCGCTATGCCGTGGTCGGCAACCCCATCGAACACAGCCTGTCGCCCCGCATCCATGGGGCCTTTGCTGACCAGACGGGGGATAACCTGGTCTATGAGCGGCTCTGGGCCCCCCTTGAAGGGTTTCACGACACCGTGGAGCGGTTTTTCGCTGAAGGCGGTTCGGGGCTGAATGTGACGGTACCGTTCAAACAGCAGGCCTGGGAGATGGCCGGTCGTCACGAGCCGCGCGCGAGTCGCGCCGGTGCGGTGAACACGCTCTGGCGGGATGGGAATGCAACCCTGGTTGGCGACAATACCGATGGGGCCGGGCTCGTGCGTGACCTGAGTATCAACCATGGTGTGACCCTCGCTGGCGCCCGCATCCTGGTGCTGGGGGCCGGTGGCGCGGTGCGCGGGGTCCTGGAGCCGTTGCTTGGTGAATCGCCAGCCCAGGTGGTGATCGCCAACCGCACCCTGGCACGGGCCGAAGGGCTAGGGGATCTGTTTGGTGATACCGGCGCCGTGGCCGCCAGTACCTTCGAGGCCCTTAACGGGGCCTTCGATCTGGTGATCAATGGCACCAGCGCCAGTCTCCAGGGGGAGCTGCCGCCGTTGCCCGAGGGGCTTATAGTTCCGGCCACTGTGTGCTATGACATGATGTACAGTCAGCAGGAAACCGCCTTTAATGCCTGGGCCCGACAGCAGGGCGCTACATTGCGTCTGGATGGACTGGGCATGCTGGTGGAACAGGCCGCGGAGTCCTTCTACCAGTGGCGGGGCGTGCGCCCGGAAACACAGCCGGTTATCGCTCAACTGCGGGGGTGAAGGCCCGAGCGCTGAATCTGGACTATGCTGGGAGCACGGAGGTGTTACCGGGAGCGTGCTCCCGCGACGTTTGGGCACGGAGTGAGGCGCCATGGATCTTCTGACATTACTCGGCCTGCTGGTTGGCATCACCACCATCGTCGCGGCGATTGCGACCAGTTCGGGCCTTGCGTCGTTTCTCAATATTCCCGGCTTCCTGATCGTGGTGGTGGGGACGCTGGCGGTGACGTTGATCAAGCATCGCCTGAGCTCCGTGTTCAGTGCCTTTCGCATGGCGTTTGGTGAAGCCTTCCGGGACCGCACCGAAGACCCTCTGGACCTGATTCTCCAGATCCGGGACCTGGCGGAGATTGTTCGCAAGAAGGGCATCCTTGGGCTGGAGGATTACGAACTCCGCTACCCGTTCCTGGCCAAGAGCGTTGAGCTGGCGGTGGACGGTCACCCGCCCGAGTTCATTGAAGAGGCCATGACCCATGAGTTCCAGCAGACCCTGGAACGCTACGAGAACGCCGAGAGAGTGTTCCGGGGCATTGGCGATTCCGCGCCAGCGCTGGGTATGATCGGCACCCTGGTGGGGCTGGTGCAGATGCTCAACCAGATGGAAGATCCATCCGGGATTGGTCCTTCCATGGCGGTGGCCCTGCTGACCACCTTCTACGGCGTGGTTATTGGCCAGGTGATCTTCCTGCCACTGGCGGACAAGCTCCAGCTCAAGATGCAGGACGAGCAGCGCAACATGACCCTGGTGCTGACCTCCATGCAGAACATCCTGCAGGGCCAGAATCCCCGGGTTATGCAGGATGTGCTGTCGGCTTACCTCTCACCCAGTGCGCGCCAGCGGCTTGAACAGGACCAGCAGGCCTGATGGAGGGCGTTGATGGCGATGCCTCCAAAGCGCCGGCGTAGAGGCGGGAATACCAGCAGCACCTCGCCGGGATGGATGACCACCCTGGCGGACATGTTCATGCTGCTGCTGACGTTTTTCATCCTGATGCTCTCGTTTTCGAGCATGGATACGGAAAAGTACCGGGCCATGGTCCAGTCACTGGTCCAGGCGTTCAATATGGCGCCGGGAGAGCTGCCGGAACCGCAGGGGCTCGCGGACGAGGAGGCCGATTCGCCCGCCATCAGTGAGGATGTCCCCATACCCATGGAGGGTGCTCCCGCCGCGCCGTCCGAAGGCGAGGCTATACTGCGTGATGAGCGCTCGGCGACCCCACCCCGCCCGGATGTCCATCCCGGTGTGGAGCAGCTGGCCAGCATGTTGATTTCGGAGATGGAGGAAGCGGTCAGCAAGGAAAAGATTGACGTGGGGTTTAATCGCCAGCGGGTTGTCATCCGGTTTAACGAGGAAGCGACATTCCCAGTGGGCAGTGCTGAGCTGATCCCCGGCATCCGCCCGGTGGTGAACGATATTGTGGACATTGTGGCCCGTTGTGACGGCGAGGTGATCGTTACAGGCCACACGGACGACAGACCCATTGTCAGCGACCGTTACCGTTCCAACTGGGACCTGTCCGCCGCCAGGGCTGTGTCACTGGTCCACGAACTGGTGCTTAACCGGGCCATACCAGCGGAAAACGTGGTAGCGGCGGGGCGCGCTGAAACCAAGCCCATCGCGGACAACGACACGCCTGAAGGCCGGGAGCGTAACCGGCGAGTGGAGATCGAGATCTATGAGCCGGACTGTGATGTCGACGGCGATGGTGGTTGAAGCATTAGCGGCTTGAAGGGGCCATAAAAAAGGCGCCGGCCAGGGCCGGCGCCGGAGCACCATGGGGCGTCCTGCCCCGAGGGGTCAGTTGACTTCCACCTCGATGGCACGGGGCTTGGCTTTCTCCTGCTTGGTCAGGGTCAGCTCAAGCACGCCATCGTGGTAGTTGGCCTTGATGTTCTCGTCGTCCACATTCTCCGGCAGTGTGAAGCTGCGGGAGAAATGGCCGTAGAATCGCTCCACGCGATGCCGACGCTCATCATCCTCGGCATTCTCAAAGCTGCGTTCACCCTGGATGGTGAGCACACCGTCCTGGACCGAAACCTTCACGTCCTCCTTGCGGATACCAGGCAGTTCCGCGGTGATGACAAAGGCATCCTTGTTTTCCGTAATGTCCACGGCCGGGGCCCAGTCGGTCTTCTGCAGGATCTCGCGGTTGCCGTTACTGGACTGGGCCGGATTACGGTTAGCGAGTTGACGGTTGTACCGGTCGAGAATGTCTTCGAACTCGGCAAAGGGATTCCAGCGAGTCATGGCTGTCATCGTAATCACCTCCTCTCAACGAATCTGAAATCATTCGGGACAACAGCTTCGTCAGGGGAGCGTGGCTGACCGGCGCCGGACTATCAGTCCGCTTCCCTAACGCCCTATTACGGACGTGTGGACGCTGGCAGCGTTTTCAAGGGGCCTCTACAAGGAACTCGTTCTTGAGCTTGACGTAGTTGTTGGCGGTATAGGTGAAAAACGCCCGTTCCTCGTCAGTGATGGCACGGCCCTGGCGTACGGGGCTGCCCCGGTACAGGTAGCCGGACTCCAGGGTCTTGCCTGGTGGCACCAGGGTGCCGGCGGCGATGATCACCTCATCCTCCACCACGGCGCCATCCATGATGATCGCGCCCATGCCCACCAGCACCCGGCTGCCGATGGTGCAACCGTGCAGCAGGGCCTTGTGCCCCACGGTGACGTCATCGCCCACGGTCAGCGGGAAGCCGTCGGGATTATAGGGGCCGGCGTGGGTGATGTGGCAGACGGAGCCATCCTGGATGCTGCAACGGTTGCCGATGCGGATACGGTGCATATCGCCACGGATGGCGGTCATGGGCCAGACTGAACAGTCATCGCCCAGGGTTACGTCGCCGATGACGGTGGCCGTTGGGTCAACCCACACACGGTCACCGAGCTGGGGATGATACGCCTTATGGCTGCGGATCCGGGTCACAGTGGTACCTCCATCTGAACTTCGGGTGGTTTGCGGAAGTATGTCATTATGATTGGCTCAAGGTCACACGCAGGAGACGTTCCATGAACAACCCTCTGCTGGCGCAGGACCAGCTGCCCAAGTTCGATGCCATTGATATCGAGCATATGGAACCGGCCATCGACCGGATTCTGAAGGAGAACCGGGCACAGTTGGCGGAGCTGGCCAACCAGCAGGCGCCAACCTGGGCCAGCCTGGCTCAGCCGATGCAGGCGCTGGATGATCGCCTTAACAACGCTTGGGCCGTGATCGCCCATCTCAACAGCGTGATCAATGATGACGCGATCCGCGAGGTGCATAAGCGCTGTCTGCAGAAGATCACCGAATACAGTTCTGAGATCAGTCAGAACGAAGCGCTGTGCGAGGCCTACAAGCGCCTGGCGGCCAGCGATGAATTCACACGGCTCAATGAGGACCAGCAGGAAGCAATCCGCCAGACCCTGCGTGATTTCCGGCTGGGTGGCGTGGATCTGCCACAACAGCAGAAAGCGCGTTTTGCAACGCTCTCCCAGGAACTGGCGGATCTGGAGAGCCGCTTTGGCGACAACGTGCTGGATGCCACCCAGAACTGGTACCGCCATGTAACCGACGAATCCGAGCTTGCCGGGCTGCCACAGACAGCGCTGGACAGCGCCCGCCAGGCGGCACAGCAGCGTGGACTCGAGGGCTGGGTGATCACGCTGGACTTTCCCTCCTTCTACCCGGTGCTGACCTACTGTGACAACCGGGCGCTGCGCCGCGAGGTCTACGAGGCCTTTACGACCCGCGCGTCCGACCAGGGCCCGGACGCCGGGCGCTGGGACAACAGCCCTCTGATCGATGAGATCCTCAAGCGCCGCCACGAGCAGGCCCAGCTCCTGGGTTACGACCATTACGCCCAGCTGAGCCTGGCCACCAAAATGGCCGCGAGCGAGGACGAAGTGCTGGGCTTTCTGAACCGGCTCGCCGAGCGCGCCAAGCCCGTGGCCGAGCGCGAGCTGGCGCAGCTGCGCGCCTTCGCGCGGGAGCAGGGTGGCCCGGAACCGCTGGAAGCCTGGGACCTGGGGTATTACGGCGAAAAGCTGCGCCAGGCCCGGTTCAGCATTTCAGAGGAAGAGGTGCGTCCGTGGTTCCCCGTCAACCGGGTGATCAATGGGCTGTTCCGCATTGTCGAGAAGCTGTTCAATGTGCGCATTGTGGCGGATGAGAGTATCCCCGCATGGCATGACGACGTCGCCGCCTACCGCATGGAACGCGGCGGCCAGCCCCTGGCCTTCTTCTATCTGGATCTCTATGCGCGTCAGGGCAAGCGTGGCGGCGCCTGGATGGCGGATTGCCGCATCCGCTGGCGCCATGATGACGGCAGCGTCCAGTTGCCGGTGGCCTTCCTGACCTGCAATTTCACACCGCCGGTGGGGGACCAGCCCGCGCTGTTGACCCACGATGAGGTGGTGACGCTGTTCCACGAATTCGGCCATGGCCTGCATCACATGCTGACCCAGGTGGACGTGGCGGATGTTTCCGGCATCAACGGCGTGGCCTGGGACGCTGTGGAGCTGCCCAGCCAGTTCCTGGAGAACTGGTGCTGGGATCGGGAATCGCTGGCGCTGATCGCTGGCCATTATGAAACCGGCGAGCCGTTGCCCGATCACATGCTTGAGCGGATGCTGGCGGCGCGCAACTTCCAGAGTGGCATGCAGATGGTGCGCCAGCTGGAGTTCTCGCTGTTCGATTTCCGCCTGCACAGCGAGTACGACCCGGCCAACCCGGTGGATCCGCTGGCGCTGCTGACGGAAGTCCGCAATCAGGTCGCCGTGGTGCATCCGCCGTCGTTCAACCGTTTCCCCCAGTCGTTCGCGCATATCTTCGCCGGACCCTATGCTGCGGGCTATTACAGCTACAAGTGGGCCGAAGTGCTGGCGGCGGATGCCTTCTCGCTGTTCGAGGAGCGAGGGATCTTTGATCCCGAAGCCGGCAGGGCCTTCCGTGAGAACATCCTCGAAAAAGGCGGCTCGCGTGCGCCCGCGGAGCTCTATCGAGCCTTCCGGGGGCGTGAGCCCAGCGAAGAACCGCTGCTGCGTCAGTCGGGTATTGTGCAACCGGACAGTGCGGCTTGAGCCGCGGGAGATCCAGAGTGAAGAAGCGCTTCATCGCCGGGGCTGTCTGCCCCCGCTGTAGTGCCATGGACCGGATTGTGATGTTTACGACGGATGAGGGGACGTTTCGCGAATGCGTCGATTGCGGCTTCGAGGACCGCCAGCCGGAGGCGGCGGACATGACCCCGGCCTCGGAGGCGCTCAAGACCCGGGTAGAGCCCTCGGAATCCGACCCGCCCAGAAAGGATGATACCCCCCAGCCGGTACGGATCCTGCCCTCGGGCTCGGGGGATCCTCACTGATCATGGGCCGGACAGAAGGTGTGCCGGGTTTCCCATGCTGTTCTACTCATGAATGGACCCGGTAACGGCCTGGCCCAAGCAGCAGTATGGCGAGAGCGTTTATCAGGAACAGGGCCTGGAGTTCCAGGGCCCACCCCCCGTTGGCCTTGAGCGCCAGCACCTGATGCTGGTGTGCCAGTACGAAGGCGAACAGCATGTTGACCGTGATCAATACCGCCGCGACACGGGTGTGAATGCCCAGGATCAGCATGCCCGGGGCGAGGATCTCGCCGATGAGTACGCCCCAGGCCAGTAACACCGGCAGGTTGTGGGCCGCCAGAAGGTCTTCGATCGGTCCGATCCCGTTGATCAGCTTGCTGATGCCGTGCAGCAGGATCAGAAAACCCAGCGCCAGACGCAGCATGAGACGGGCAAGGTCCGGTTGATTGAGCACTAAGCGCTCCCTGTTTGATGGGTTACAGTGCCGAGCGGAACGAGAACCGGAAGTGGATCCCGTTCCGTGCCAGCAGATTGGTCCAGTATTCACGCATCCAGTCCCAGGCCTCGTCACTGGCCTGGGCGACAAAGGGCGCCAGATCGAGGCTGTAATAGTCCCCTGAGCCGACGATCTGGCGCACGGTGATCAGTATGGCCTGATCGAGTTCATTCGCAAAAGGCTCACCGATGAGATGGTGCACGAGAAGATTCGCCTGGGTGGCTTCCGGCTCCAGCAGGTTGCTGTTGCGGAAGGAACGGTTGTTCTCGTACATCTCTTCCATCAGCCGGTGGCACTGATAGGCCTTGAACAGGAGCCCTTCCAGGCCCTCATAGCCCGCCAGCAGTACAGAAGGGTGCGCGAAGTAGCCCGTGGCTGTCTCAATAAAGGGCTGGAAAAGTGTCTCAACACCGGCACGCTGGGCGCAAACCTGAACACAGTGGATCACACCCGGGGTCATCTCCACGTATTCGCGGGTGAAGTTATGGAGCGCCGCTGCCGGGTCCTCCGCATCCACCTCGAACAGCCCATGCAGGTCCTGGGCCCTGGCATCAAGCCGTTCCCGGAAGTGTCCGGTGGCGGATTCCCGGTCAATAGCCTGTGTGATGATCTGGGTGATGGACTCCGGTGTCATGGACCGTACAGCACTGGTGGATGGACCGCAGCGGGGCGCAACTCTTCACAGTGTAGCCGAGTTTGCGCGCGCTGCCCGGCAGGTGGTCGCCGCCAGCCCGACACGCTAGAATAAGTTCTTGACGGTTGTCATGTGCGCAAAAAACGATAAACTCTGCGTAACTTTGCGTTAGAGACTCAGACGGACATTGCCCGCGTGCTTCCGGGAGCGACGCCACAGCCCGGCCGCAAAGCATGCGGGCCCGAAACACAATTCTTGTTGGAGACGAGGTATGAGCGTGCAGGCCCTGCGTGCCGGTGCCCTGGCGACTGCTGTAACGGCGCCATCCAGCGCCTTTGCCGATTGGGGCGTCAACCTTCCTGAAGGTGTCACCTCCATCAGCAACACAATCTACGGCATTCACATGTGGGTGTTCTGGATCTGCGTTGTGATCGGCGTTGGTGTTTTTCTGGCCATCCTCTGGTCCGTGTTGGCCTATCGCCATTCCAAAGGGGCGGAACCGGCCCATTTCCACGAAAATACCACCGTGGAGATCATCTGGACCATAATTCCCTTCCTCATCCTGATCATGATGGCCATCCCGGCAACAGGGACGCTGGTCGACATGTACGACGCCTCCGATGCGGAGATGGAAATCAAGGTCACGGGCTACCAGTGGCGCTGGCAGTACGAATACATGGATGAAGACATCAGCTTCTTCAGTTCCCAGGACACGCCGCGTGATGCCCGCAAGGACCTGATCCAAAAGAGCGACGACTACAACTATTCCGTGGACAATCCGCTGGTCCTTCCGGTTGATACCAAGATCCGGTTCCTGATCACCTCCAATGATGTGATCCACAGCTGGTGGGTCCCGGAATTCGGCTGGAAGCAGGATGCGATTCCCGGCTTCATCAACAAGAACTGGACCAAGATCCAGGAGCCCGGCACCTATCACGGTCTGTGTGCTGAGCTGTGCGGCCAGGGGCACGCCTTCATGCCAGTTGAGGTCAAGGCGGTGCCGAAAGACGAATACCGTGAATGGGTCGCCGAGCAAACCGGCGAAGACGGTTAAGTATTCAGCGTTTGAGTAACGGGGGTTCATCATGAGTGCGGTTGCAGACGCTCACGCCGCTGATCACCACGATCACGGCCCCGCCAAGGGGATTGGACGGTGGTTGTTTACCACCAACCACAAGGACATTGGCACCATGTACCTGGTGTTCTCGTTCGCGATGTTCCTCGCGGGCGGCGCCATGGCCATGGTGATCCGTGCCGAGCTGTTCGAGCCGGGCCTGCAGATGGTGCAGCCCGCGTTCTTCAATCAGATGACCACCATGCATGGTCTGATCATGATTTTCGGGGGGGTCATGCCCGCCTTTGTGGGGCTCGCCAACTGGATGATCCCCCTGATGGTGGGGGCTCCGGATATGGCGCTGCCCCGGATGAACAACTGGAGTTTCTGGCTGCTGGTCACCGGCTCGCTGATCCTGATGTCCACGCTCTTCATGGACGGTGGCGCGCCCAACTTTGGCTGGACGGCCTACGCACCGCTGTCCACCACCTACGGACCGGACAGCACCACCTACTTCATCTTCTCCATCCACGTTCTTGGGATCTCCTCGATCATGGGGGCGATCAACGTCATCGCTACCATCATCAACATGCGTGCCCCCGGCATGACCCTGATGAAGATGCCTATGTTCGTGTGGACCTGGCTGATCACCGCCTTCCTGCTGATTGCTGTTTTGCCGGTACTGGCGGGCGCTGTCACCATGATGCTGATGGACATCCACTTCGGTACCGCCTTCTTTGATGCCGCCGGTGGTGGTGATCCGGTGCTGTACCAGCACATCTTCTGGTTCTTCGGTCACCCCGAGGTCTATATCCTGATCCTGCCGGCCTTCGGCATTATCTCCCAGATCATTCCGACCTTCTCGCGTAAGCCGCTGTTCGGCTACACCTCCATGGTTTACGCCACGGCCGCCATCGCGATCCTTTCGTTCCTGGTCTGGTCGCACCACATGTTCACGGTCGGCCTGCCGCTGCCCGGCGAGCTGTTCTTCATGTACGCGACCATGATC
This sequence comes from Halomonadaceae bacterium KBTZ08, assembly GCA_048013405.1. GTDB lineage: Bacteria > Pseudomonadota > Gammaproteobacteria > Pseudomonadales > Oleiphilaceae > Halospina. The sequence continues at coordinate 2,294,203 of CP182108.1, read as the reverse complement.
ATCGCGGTGCCCACCGGGGTTAAGATCTTCAACTGGATCACCACCATGTTCCGTGGCTCCATCAGCTTCGAAACGCCCATGCTGTTCGCCATCGGCTTTGTGGTGCTGTTCACCGTGGGTGGGCTGTCGGGCGTGATGCTCGCCATTGCCCCGGCGGACTTCCAGTATCACGACACCTACTTTGTGGTGGCCCACTTCCACTATGTCCTGATCCCGGGTGCGATCTACGCCATCTTCGCCTCCGTCTACTACTGGTTGCCCAAGTGGTCCGGCCGTATGTACAGCGAGGCGCTGGGCAAGGCCCATTTCTGGCTGTCGTTCATTGGGTTGAACATCACCTTCTTCCCGATGCACTTCCTGGGCCTTGCCGGTATGCCGCGGCGTTATGCGGACTACCCGATCCAGTTCGCCAATTTCAACCAGATTTCGACCGTGGGGGCCTTCCTGTTCGGTGCCAGTCAGCTGCTGTTGCTCGTCATCGTCTACCGGGCGATCAAGAGCGGTCGCAAGGCTGAGGCCAAGCCCTGGGAAGGCGCGGAGGGTCTGGAGTGGACGGTTCCGTCTCCGGCGCCCTACCACACCTTTGAGCAGCCGCCGCGGGTCGACTGACCCCGGCGGTCCGGAGCAACGGTAACCGTAACGGAATAAGAACAGCGGAGGCTGCATGTCGAGCAACCAGAGCTATTACGTCCCGGAGTCGAGCATCTGGCCCATTGTGGGCAGTATCGGGATGCTCCTGACCTTTTTCGGGCTCTCCACCCTGCTGGTGAACCAGTCCAACGGGGATCCCACCACTACGGCCTGGGTCCTTTTCACGGTCGGAATGCTGGTCCTGATCTACATGATCACCGGGTGGCTCCGGGATGTGATCCGGGAGAGCCGGGCCGGATTGTACGATGCCCAGATGGACCGCTCCTTCCGCCAGGGCATGAGCTGGTTCATCTTTTCCGAGGTGGCGTTCTTCGCTGCTTTCTTTGGCGCCCTGTTCTATGTGCGCGTCTTCGTGGTGCCCTGGCTGGGCGGCGAAGGCGCCAAGGGCGCAGCGAACATGCTCTGGCAGGGCTTCGAAGCCCAGTGGCCACTGCTGCAGAACCCGGACAGCAGCCAGTATGCGGGTCCGCATGATGTGATCAGCCCCTGGGGCCTGCCGCTGATCAACACACTGCTCTTGATCGCCTCGTCCATCACCCTGACCTTCTCCCACAAGGCGCTGAAGTACGACAAGCGCATGCCGACCATCTATTGGCTCGGGGCAACCGTGGTCCTGGGTGCGATCTTTCTATTCTTCCAGATCGAAGAGTACATTGAAGCTTACAGCCATCTCCAGCTGACACTGGATTCCGGCATCTACGGCAGCCTGTTCTTCCTGATGACCGGCTTCCATGGACTGCATGTGCTGCTGGGCGGCATCATACTCAGTGTCATCCTGATCCGTTTGATCAAGGGGCATTTCAGCGCCCATGACCATTTCGGTTACGAGGCCGGCGCCTGGTACTGGCACTTTGTGGACGTGGTCTGGATCATGCTGTTCACCTTTGTCTACGTACTGTGAATCCAGTGGTGCGCCGCCTAGAAAGGCGGCGCATTCATTTCGAGATTACCCGTCATAACGGCCACCCCGATCAGAACGATCAGCAACGCGGACAGCGACACGCGGACCACTAGTCCATTCACCGCCCGGTGGCGGTTACCATCGTCCCTCATCATGAAAAAGAAGCTGCTGGCCAGGCTGGCAATGATGGCAATCAGGACGAGGACGATCAGAAACTTGATGAACATGGCGGAAGTCTCTTGAAAATGAATCAATTGCATCACTATAACAGACCATGAACGGGGCCCCGAGGCACTGGCGCTGGCAGCCGAATCCAAAAGTATGGGTGGCCACCACTGTGCTCGTGGCCCTGCTTATTGGGCTTGGGGTCTGGCAACTCAACCGCGGCTTCACGAAGGCGGAGCGCCAAGACCGCTGGTCGCAGAGCGAAGCGCCGGTTGAGTGGCCTGTCGAGGCCCCCCTGGAAGGACAGCCCGTTGCGCTTTCGGGCCACTATGACCAGCAGATCCAGTGGCTTCTGGATAACAGAACCCGGGAGGGGCGACCGGGCTATGAGGTTCTGCAGCCTTTCCATACCGGGGATGGGCCGGTTCTGGTGAACCGCGGCTGGGTTCCCGCCCCGGATAACCGTGATCGCTTGCCGCGCCCGGCAACCCCAGAGGGAAGCACAACGCTGGAAGGCCGGGTCTGGGACTGGCCCGAGCCCCTGGTACTGGGGCCGGTTGATGCGGTCAACCCGGATGGCTGGCCAAGGCGTGTGGCCAGCTTGTCGCGTTCACAGGCCAGGAGCACCCTGCCCGGTGTTGCTGGCGTGCCCATTCGCCTGGTTGATGATCGCCAGCCTGGAGCACGACGCACCGGCTGGGAGCCGGACCGGATGGACGCGGCCACCCATTATGGGTATGCCGTGCAGTGGTTCGGGCTGGCGCTGGTGTTGTTGAGCCTGACCATTGCAATCAGCTTCCGCCGAGACGAGGAATCCTGAGTGAGCCAGAACAGTTTCACTGAAGAACAGACCCAACGTGCCCGCCGCAAGGCGGCTCTGTTGTTCCTGATTGCGATTCTGCCCCTGATGGCCGCCACGGTCATGTACTACACAGGCTGGGGGATGCCGAGCAGTACAACCAACAACGGGGAATTCGTTGACGGCCAGGAGCAGGCTCTGGGCCAGGGTATCCGGGACGCCCAGGGCAAGCCCTTCCAAAGCTACCTGCTACCCGGGAATGAAGACGCCAAATGGTGGATCCTCGTCACCGCGGCTGAATGTGGGGAGGCCTGTGTGCAGTGGCTGGATCGCACCGGGAGCGTCCATCAGTTGTTGCACCGCGAATGGAACCGTGTCCGCCGGGGCTTCATCAGCGCCACTGGTACCGTGCCGGAGGGTGCCGATGACCGCAGGCTGAGGCTCTTCTCGGCCGATCAGGCGAACCCCCTTGCCGAGTACACGGCGGATGGCGCCAAGGCCACGGTCTTTATCGTGGATCCCATGGGCAACCTGGTGCTGCGCTATGACCAGCGCCATACCGGGGACGATGTGCTTGAAGACCTTGAACACCTTCTGGAAGTTTCTCCTCTGGGCTGAACCTGGAACCGACGATGTATACCGATCCCGGCAATCCGCGAGTCACTGATTTTCCCCGTCTACGCCGGGCCGCGCTGGCCGCCCTGGTGCTGGCGACCATTGTGATCCTGCTGGGGGCCTGGACACGGCTGGTCGACGCAGGCCTGGGATGTCCGGATTGGCCGGGGTGTTACGGCCACCTCACCGTCCCCAGCGGTGACGAGACCATTGCCAAGGCCCAGGCGCGCTTTCCAGAGGCACCCTTTGATGCCAGCAAGGGCTGGCCTGAAATGATTCATCGCTATGCTGCCGGCACCCTGGGACTGGTGATTTTCGGGATTGCCGCGGCCTGCATCCGGCATCGCAGGGAAGGCGCTCCGGCTGGGCTGGCGACCTTTGCCGCGGGCTTTGTGGTGCTGCAGGCGGCGTTCGGGGCCTGGACCGTGACCCTGTCGCTCTGGCCCCAGGTGGTGGCGGCCCACCTTCTTGGCGGCTTTACCACCTTCTGCCTGATGTTCCTTCTGTTCCGGCGCCTGGAAATCCCCCGGGGGAGTGGTGATCTGCCTCCCGAGCCCAGGGCCGGAGTGCTGGCGCTCCGGCCCTGGCTCTATGGCGGCCTTGTTCTGCTTGTTCTGCAGATCGCGCTTGGCGCCTGGACGGCCGCCAATTACGCTGCCGTTGCCTGCACCGATCTGCCCACCTGTCAGGGCCAGCTCTGGCCAGAGATGGATGTTGCCGAGGGCTTCAACCTGTTCCAGTCCGTGGGCCCGAATTACCTGGGTGGGCGGCTGACCAACGAGGCCCGCGTGGCCATCCACCAGAGTCATCGTATCGGTGCCATGGTGGTTCTGGTGGTCCTTGGTGCGTTATTCTTAACATTAATCAAAAGAGCGCGGGGGGCTGCGGTTGCCCACGCCGCCAGCATCGCCCTGGCGCTGCTGGCAACGCAGGTCATTCTGGGTGTTCTGAACATCCTTCTCCAGATTCCCCTGGCAGTTGCTATTGCCCACAATGCGTTCGGCGCCTTTCTGTTGCTGGGCTGCGTGAATCTTCTGGTGCGGGTTGAACGACTGCGTGGCGCGCCCCCGAATACGTGAGTACCGGATTCCCTATGAGTGACAATACCGCTTCCGCGAAACAGACCATAACGTGGCGTGATTACCTTGAGCTGACCAAGCCCAAGGTGGTGGCGTTGATGCTGCTGACGGTCATCATCGGTATGCTGGTGGCCGAGCCCGGCCTGCCATCACTGGCTACGGTTTTCTGGGGCAATCTCGGTATTGCCCTGCTTTCCGGCGCCGCCGCTGTTATCAACCATGTCGTGGACCATGAAATCGACGCCCGCATGGCGCGGACCCGGCGGCGGCCCGTGGCCACAGGCCGCCTGAGCAACGCGGACGCTCTGGGCTTCAGTGCTACCCTGGGACTCGCCGGCATGCTGGTGCTGGTCTGGCAGGTGAACATGCTGACGGCCTGGTTGACGCTGGGATCCCTCGTGGGCTATGCGGTTATCTATACAGTCTTCCTCAAGCGGGCCACACCCCAGAACATCGTAATCGGTGGTCTTGCTGGTGCCATGCCCCCGCTGCTGGGCTGGACGGCTGTTACGGGCACGGCGGATCCCAACGCCCTGTTGCTGGTGTTGATCATCTTCGCCTGGACGCCTCCCCATTTCTGGGCCCTGGCGATCCACCGCAAGGAGGAATACGCCCAGGTGGATATCCCCATGCTACCGGTTACCCATGGCAACCGTTTCACCGAGCTGCATATCCTGCTGTATACCTTCATGCTGCTCGCCGTGAGTCTGTTGCCGGTGGCTACTGGTATGTCCGGGATGATCTATCTGGTCGGGGCCACCCTGCTGGGCCTGCGCTTCCTGCAGTATGCGTTTCGGCTTTGGTGGGGGGATGACCGGCGCGTGGCGCTGCAGACCTTCAAGTATTCCATTACCTACCTGATGCTGTTGTTCGTGGTTCTGCTTGTTGACCACTTTGTCCGTTTCTAGGAGCGCTGATGTCCCAGAACCGCAATATCGCCATTACCGTTGTCATTCTGGCCCTGGCTGCCGCCGGGGTGATGGCATTGACCATCTACAACGTCTGGGTGGCTTCCCAGCACGGTCCGTCCGGCAGCAGTGAGCCGCCTGAGGTGGCCGCGGACAATGTTTACCTCTATGAGCAACCGCGCCCCATCGACGGCTTCCAGTTGACCGATTCCCAGGGTGAGGCTGTTGATGAATCCCTGCTCCAGGGCCAGTGGACGCTGGCATTCCTGGGCTTCAGTCACTGCCCGGACATCTGCCCGACCACCATGGCGACGCTGTCCAGGGCCGACAGGCGCATCTCCGAGCGGGCGACTGAGCCCCAGTTCCTGATGATCACCGCTGATCCTGAACGGGACACGCCAGCGGTCCTCAACCGTTATATCACTTTTTTCGGGGACGATTTCCGGGGCGTTACGGGCGATATCGACTCGCTGCGGGGGCTGGCCTCCGACCTTAACGCCACGTTCACCCACAGTACGGATGATGATGGTAATCCCGTTGTGAAGCACAGCGCCCACCTGTCCATCATTTCACCCAACGGCCGTCTTGCCGGGATGATCCAGAAGCCGTTTGACGCGCAAACGGTGGCCAGCACCTACGAGGCACTTCAAAGCTGGCAGCCCGGGGGTAACTGATCCTCCTGGTCCCTGCTTGCCGGGCATGACCTCCGGTCATACAATGACCGTTGGTCACCAGCAGAGGTCCGGCACCAGTGCGCTATCAGGATGAACTTTTCCAGCAGCGGGAGACACTGCTGCTGGATACCGCTCTGTCTTTGTTCCGTGACAGGGGCTGGGACCGCGTGACCATCGCGCAGGTGGCGCACCAGGCCAGCGTGGCGAAGGGGACCGTTTACAAGCACTTCAGCAGCAAGGAGAGCCTTTACGCTCGCCTCGCCCTGCGCTTTTCCCACGAGTGCCTGGCGCACTATCGGGCCGTTGAATGGGCCGGAACGCCCCTGATGACCATCCGTCGTGTCCTGTATGAAGCCTTCGCCTTGATGCGCGCCCATCCCGTGGACGTGCAACTGTGCCTGCACTGCGACCGCCCGGAGTTGCAGGCCCGCCTTGGGGAGGCGGAGCGTTCCGCCATGGAGGCACTGGACAGCGAGTACCAGGCGTTTTTCCGTGAGCTGGTGCGGGCCGCCATTGAAGCGGGCGAGGTTCCTGATAAGCCGATTGAGGGGCTGTTCTGGGGCGTGGACGCCATCTTCCAGGGTGTCATGGAGCGTATCGCCACCGGCGGCCTGGGGCCGGAACGCCATGACACCCCCAGCCTTGAGGCCTACTTTGACCATGTCGTCGGGTTCATCGTTGCCGGTCTGGCCGGGACGGACCCAACCCTCAGCGAGGAGGCAGCTTCATGATGAACCGCATTCCGCGGGGACCCGTGGCATTGGCAGTGGGATTAACCGTGCTTCTGGTGCTGTGGCTTGCCAGTGGCGAGGTGCGGCGCAGCGTCGGAACCATGGAGAACCCCTACGAGCCTACGGAAGCGGAGCCGGCCCGCGTGGCGGTGAGTGAACGCGACGCCCGCCCCTTCCAGCCGGAAGTGGTGGTGCAGGGGCAGGTTGAGCCCTGGCGCTCGGTCATGGTGCGGAGCCGTATCACAGCCCAGGTAGAAACGCTCGAGCCCTTGGGTGCCCGCCTGAACGCAGGCCAGCCCGTGGCCCGGTTAAGCGAGGAAGACCGCGAGGAACAGGTGGCGCAGGCACGGGCAAGGCTTGAACGTGCCCAGGCGGATGTTGAGGCGGCCTCGAAGCTGCGTGGCCAGGACCTGGCATCCCAGTCCGAGTACCTCGCCCGGCGCGCGGACAGGGCGGCCGCGAATGCGGCGCTGGAGCAGGCCCAGGTGGCTCTGGACAGCGTTACTCCGGCTGCGCCCTTTACCGGTACGGTTAACCGTCGGGAGGTGAGCGTTGGCGATGAACTCCAGCCCGGCGAGCCCATCGTGGAACTGGTCCAGACCGACCGGTTGCGAGTGAATGGCCGGGTTCCCCAGCAGAAAGCGGGCAAGCTTTCCGAAGGGCAGAGTGTGATGGTGGAACTGCTGGATGGCCGCGTATTGAAGGGCGAATTGCACTTTGTGGCCAGTGCCGCCCATAAGGAGACGCGCAGTTACCAGGTGGAAGCGGTGGTACCCAACCCGGAGAGCTGGCGTGTGGCCGGCTCCAGCGCCACGCTGCGCATTGCCCTTGAGCCGCAGCTGGCAACCCGGCTGTCGCCGGCGCGTCTGCGCCTGGACGGCCAGGGGCGGCTGGGCGTCCGTCATGTTACATCCGATAACCGCGTGGCGTTCACGCCCGTGCGGCTGCTCAGTACCGACAGCGATGGCGCCTGGGTCGGAGGGCTGCCGTTGCGCACACGCCTCATTACGCGGGGTGCTGGTTTCGTGCGGGCAGGCGACCGCGTTGTGCCCGTTCCGGCCGATGGGGACGAGGGCTGATCATGCGGGGGCTTATCCTTGCGGCCATGGACCGGGCCCGCACCACCATCCTCATCCTGATCTTTCTGGTGGTCGCCGGGATCGTTTCCTTCCAGACCATTCCCAAGGAAGCCAACCCCGACATCGCCATCCCCATGATCTACGTCTCCATGACCCTCGAAGGCGTGAGCCCGGAAGATGGTGAGCGTCTCCTGGTCCGCCCGATGGAGCAGGAGCTGCGTTCCCTGGAAGGGGTGGAACAGATGAGCGCCACGGCCAGCGAGGGCCATGCCTCGGTGCTGTTGGAGTTTGATGCCGGTTTCGACTCGGATCAGGCCCTTCAGGATGTGCGCGAGAAAGTGGATATCGCCCGTGCCGATCTCCCCGCCGAAGCCGAGGAACCCAGGGTCAACGAGGTCAATGTGGCCCTGTTCCCGGTGCTGAGCGTCGGACTCTCCGGGCCGCTTTCCCAGCAGCAACTGATCACCATGGCACGGGATCTGCAGAACGAGATCGAGGCCATCCCCCAGGTCCTGGAAGCGGAAATCGCCGGTGATCGCGAGGACATGGTCGAGGTGGTTGTGGACCCACAGGTGCTCCAGGGCTATGGGATTGATTACGCCACCCTGGGCAACCGCGTTGCCCGCAACAACCAACTGATACCGGCCGGCAGCCTTGATACCGGCGCCGGTCGCATGGCCCTGAAAGTACCTGGCCTGGTGGAGAGCATTGACGATGTCATGACGATGCCGCTGAAGGTGGCCGACGATTCAGTGGTGACCTTTGGTGATGTGGCCACCCTGCAGCGCACCTTCAAGGACCCGCAGGGGTTTGCGCGCATCGACGGTGAACCGGCAGTGGTACTGGAGATCTCCAAGCGCGCCGGCGCCAACATCATCGAAACCGTCCACAAGGTCCAGGCCCTGCTTGATCAGGCGCGGCCACGGCTGCCGGACGCTGTACGGATGACAACCATCATGGATCAGTCGGAGGAAGTCGATGACATCCTTTCCGATCTGCTGAACAACGTACTGACCGCCATCGTGCTGGTGTTGATCATCGTGGTGGCGGTGATGGGACCCCGCTCGGCCCTGCTGGTGGGGATGACCATTCCCGGGGCCTTCCTGACGGGCATCCTGTTGATCTGGGCGCTGGGCTATACCCTGAACATTGTTGTGTTGTTCAGCCTGATCCTGGTGGCCGGCATGCTGGTGGATGGTGCCATCGTGGTGTCCGAGCTCGCGGACAGGAACCGGCTTGACGGCATGCCGCCCCGCCAGGCCTGGGCCGAGGCCGCCATCCGCATGGCCTGGCCCGTTATCGCCTCAACCGCGACCACCCTCGCCGTTTTCATCCCGTTGCTGTTCTGGCCCGGGGTTGTGGGGGAATTCATGAAGTTCCTGCCGATCACCGTCATACTCTGTCTGCTCATGTCGCTCGCCATGGCCCTCATTTTCCTGCCCATCCTCGGAGGCGTGGTGGGGGGCGGCGGTGCTGCTGGTGATAATCAGCCCAGTCGTTTCGGCGACGCCTACCGCCGACTGCTGGACCGGTGCCTGACCCATCCGGGTATGACCCTGGTCATCCTGTTCCTGGCCATGATTGGGATCTATGGTGCCTACGGTGCATTTAACCATGGCGTTGAGTTCTTCCCCGAGGTGGAACCCGATTCCGCCCAGATCCACATCCGGGCGCGCGGCGATCTGTCGGTGCATGAACGCGACGCCATTGTCCGGGAGGTTGAGCAGCGGCTCTATGGCCTCAAGGAGGTAGAAGCGCTCTACGCCCGTTCCCGGGTCAACGCTGGAAGACAGATGGCGCCAGACGTGATCGGGACCATCCAGTTCCAGTTCGTGGATTGGGAACAACGCCGCCCCGCCAGCCGCATCCTGGCCGATCTGAAGGCGCGTACCGCGGATATTCCGGGAGTCGTCCTGGAGTTCCGCAAGCAGCAGCAGGGCCCCGGCCAGGGTAAACCCATCGAGCTGCAGGTGCGTGGCCTCGGGGAGCAGAAGCTGGATACGGCCGCGGACCGGATCCGCGCTACGATGGACGAGATCGGCGGTTTCGTGGATGTTGAGGACGATCGCAGCCTGCCGGGGATCGAATGGCAGATTGACGTCAACCGGGAAGCCGCGGCCCGCTTCGGGGCGGATGTGGTGAGTGTGGGCAACGTGGTGCAGCTGGTGACCAACGGGCTGGTGTTGTCCACCTACCGTCCGGAGGGGGTGCGTGATGAAGTGGACATCCGGGTCCGACTGCCGGAGTTGCGCCGGAATCTTGATCAGTTCGAGCGTTTGACGCTTAAAACCCGTGGCGGCCAGGTTCCCATCACCAATTTCATGAGCCTTGAGCCCTCGCCCAAGACGGGGGTGGTCAACCGTGTGGATGGCCAGAGGGCGGTAACCATCAAGGCCGATGTCGCACCCGGCGAGCGGGTTAATGAGCGCCTCGAGGCACTGCGGGCGGCCCTGCCGGCGCTGCCGGATGGCATCCGCATGGAGATGGCGGGCGAGAACGAGGACCAGAAGGAATCCGCGCGTTTTCTGGGCACCGCCTTCGTGGTGGCCCTGTTCCTGATGTTCACGATCATGGTGACCCAGTTCAACAGCCTCTATCAGGCGGTGCTGGTGCTTTCCGCCATTGTGCTGTCCACCGCGGGTGTGCTGCTCGGCCTGTTGTTCAATGCCCAACCCTTCGGGGTGGTCATGGTGGGGATGGGGATCATTGCGCTGGCGGGGATCGTCGTGAACAATAACATTGTTCTGATTGATACCTTCAACGTGATGCGCCGTGATGGCGTGTCGCCCTACCAGGCGGCACTCGAAACCGGCTGCCTGAGGTTGCGCCCGGTATTGCTGACGGCCGTGACCACTATTCTCGGCCTGATGCCGATGGTATTGGGCGTGAACGTGGATCTGCTGACGCCCTCGCTCGGCATCAACGCCCCGTCCACCCAGTGGTGGACCCAGCTCTCCAGTGCTATTGCCGGCGGTCTGGCTTTTGCCACTGTGCTGACACTGCTGGTTACCCCGATTCTATTGTTGCTGGGTGAGCGATGGCTGCCCGGAAGAGGAGGAACACGTGACACCTGAAACCCGTTATATCCAAAGTAATGGCCTGACGTTCTGCGTTGAGGAAAGGGGCGACCCGGATGGCCCGCCCCTGTTGCTGATCATGGGCCTGGGCGCCCAGATGACGCTGTGGCCGGAGCCCATGCTGGAGCGCTATGCCCGGGAGGGCTTCCGGGTGATCCGCTACGATAACCGTGACATTGGCCTCTCCTCGGCGATCGAGGCCCCGGTGGGTGGTCATCCCCTGGTCGCGATGGTGCGGTACCGGTTGGGGCTGGATCTCGATGCGCCCTACACCCTGCATGATCATGTCCGCGACACCGTGGGGGTCATGGATGCGCTGGGCGTCGACAGTGCCCACGTGAAGGGAGTCTCCATGGGGGGCATGATCGGCCAGCTCCTCACCGCTGCCCATCCTGAGCGGGTGCGTACGCTCGCACTGGTGATGACGTCCAACAACAGCCCGCGCCTGCCCATGCCAAAGCCGGAGGTGCTGTGGTGGCTTCAGGGCGGGGGCATCAAGGGCCACGACGAGGAGGCCGCGGTGGCCCGTGGACTGGGGCTCTGGAAGCGGATCCAGAGCCCCGCCTATCCGTGCGATCTGGCCGCGACGGAGCAGCACCTGCGTTCCGACTATCGCCGCAGCTACCGCCCCAATGGGATACTGCGACAGATGCGGGGTATTTTTGCTACCGGGGATCTATCCGGTTTCAGTCGCTGGATTCATGCGCCCACGCTGATCCTGCATGGCACTGCCGATCCCCTGATCCGGCCCGAGGCGGCTCGCCGGCTGCAGCGGTTGATTCCCGGCAGCCGTTTGGAATGGATCCGGGGCATGGGGCACGACATCCCGGATGCGCTGGTTGACCCTATCGTGGACCAGGTTCTGGCCCAGGCCCGGGAGGCGAGTCAGCGGCACTGAGTGTGACGCCGGAAACCAACCTTTACGATTTCAAAGTGGTGTCATGCCCGTCTATTAACTAACCTTTACGTAGCGATGCGATGTTCGCATAAAATCACCATCCAGATAGCAGCAGGGCCTATTGATGCAAATTCGCCTAACCCGCTCGATTCTCTTCCGGTTCGTGTTGATCACTGCGTTGGTGTTCTTCGCGTTGATGCTGGTGTTTGGCTGGATCAACTACAGTCAGACGCAAAGTTCGCTCGAGCAGCAGCTGGAGCGCGATGTGAATGCGTCCATGGAGCGGATGGCCCTGAGTGTTCCAGGTATGCTCTGGAACTACGAGTTCGACAAGCTGGCGACACTGGTTGAGTCCGAAATGGGCGGGGTCAGTATTGGCGGCATTTACGTCTTTGATGAAAAGGGCGAGATGGTGGTCGGTCGCAGCCTGGACAGCAGTGGTGGCATTGTCAAAAGCAAGAGCCTGCCAGAGAGCTCCAAACGGGTTTCGGAAAAGAAGCTGACCCATGATGGCAATAACGTGGGTCGTCTCGCGGTGGTGGCGGATCCGTCCACGGTCAATGCCATGCAGCGGGACTCGTTGATCCGGACCGTGACCCAGACCGTGGTGATGATTGTCATCATTGTGGGGGTGGTGGTGGTTCTGACCCAGCAGCTGGTGATTCGCCCCATCCGCCAGGTCCAGAAGGCACTGGAGGACATCTCCCGGGGCGAGGGGGACCTGACCCAGCGCCTGGACGTGGCCCGCCAGGATGAGGTGGGCGCTGTGGCCGAGGCCTTCAACGGCTTTGTTGCCAAGATCCAGGACCTGGTCCGGCAGGTGGTTGGTACCGCTGATCGCATCAACGAGTCCACGGAATCGCTCCAGACCCTGTCAGCCCGTACCGCCAGCGGCGTGAACAACCAGCGCGCGGAAACGGACCAGGTGGCCACTGCCATGAATGAGATGGGCAGTACCGCACACGGGGTGGCGGAAAGCGCCAACAACGCCGCCGGTGCGACCCAGAAAGCGGATGATGAAGGCGTGCGCGCCCGGGACGTGGTCCAGGAAGCCACGGCCGCGATACGGACCCTGGCGGAAGAGATTGAAAGCGGCGCGAACGTGATCAACGACCTGGATCAGGCGGTCAGCGACATCACCTCCATGGTGGATGACATCAGCGGGATTGCGGAGCAGACCAACCTGCTGGCACTGAACGCGGCCATTGAGGCGGCGCGTGCCGGTGAGCAGGGGCGTGGCTTCGCCGTGGTCGCGGACGAGGTGCGTAATCTCGCCAGCCGTACCCAGAGCAGTACCGGCGAAATCAATGAGAAGATCCAGAAGCTGCAGGAAGGCGCCCAGCGCGCTGTTTCGGTGATGCAGCAAAGCAAGGAGCGCGGCGAGACCACGGTCGAGAAGGCTTCCGAGGCCGAGTCGTCACTGGCCCAGGTTCGCGAGGCGGTTTCAACCATCAACGAGATGAACGTACAGATCGCCAGCGCTGCGGAAGAACAGACCACCACGGTCGAGGAGATCAACCAGAGCCTGCAGCGCATTGTGGAGGTGGCGGAAACGGCGGCCCAGGATACCCAGTCCACCGAATCCGCCAGCGAGGAGGTGTCCCAGCTGGTCGGGGAGCTCCGCCAGCTGGTGGGCAATTTCCGCGTCTGAGTCAGCCGCGGCGAGGCTTGAAGGCGTCCAGCCCCATGGCCCCGAAGGTGTTGGCCACCGTGATCCAGGGGCTGAGCCGGGGCTTGGGCTTCTTGCCGTCAGCGTGACGCGCCAGGTGGGACTCGTAATAGGTGATGTCGAGCATCAGCGCCTTATCGAGCCCCTTGAAGCCGGTGGACGGACGCTTGATGGCGAGCTTGGCCTGGGGGTTGCTCAACAGTGTGCGGGGCAGCTCCGGGTCCACAGCCAGGGGTCTCGCCAGGCCGATGAAATCGGTGGCGCCTGAATCCAGTGCCTGTTGCATCGCCGGGGCGGAACGGAAGCCACCCGTGACCATCAGCGGTACGTCCGTATGGCGCCGCACCGCGTCCGCGTAATCCAGGAAATAGGCCTCGCGCGCGTTTTCCTTCTTCGCCCTGAACCCGGTCATGGCCGGCGCTTCATAGGTGCCGCCGGAGATCTCGATCAGGTCGATGCCGGCCTCCGAGAGTGCCCGGACCACGTCCATGGACTCCTCCTCACTGAAGCCGTCCTTCATGAAATCCGCGGAATTGAGCTTGATGCCCACCGGGAAGTCCGGGCCAACGGTGTCACGGATGGCATGGTAGACCGCCAGTACGAAGCGGCGCCGGTTTTCCGCTGAGCCGCCCCACTCGTCCTCACGCAGGTTGTGGCGGGGCGACAGGAACTGGCTGACCAGGTAGCCGTGGGCGCCATGGATCTGAACGCCCGCGAAGCCGTTTTCCTGGGCCAGGCGCGCGGAACGCGCAAACTGGTCCACGATGGTGTTGATCTCGTCGGCCTCCAGGGCGCGGGGGGTGGCGAACATCTTTTCCAGGCCGCCACCCAGTGGCACTGCCGACGGCGCCACGGGCTGGCTGTTCAGGAACTTCGGGATCTGTTTGCCGGGATGGTTGAGCTGCATCCACAGCTGGGTGGCGTTGGCCTGGCCCTGTTCGGCCCAGTGACGGAATGCCTCCAGGTCGGACTGCTCATCAAGCACCACGTTCTTGGGCTCGCCCAGCGCGTTCCGGTCGATCATGACATTGCCGGTCATGGCAAGTCCGATGCCGCCATCCGCCCAGCTGCGGTACAGGCGCGCAAGTCGTTCGTCGGGATCGTGTCGGGCGTTGCCCAGCTGTTCGCTCATGGCCGACTTGGCCAGACGGTTCTTGATGGGACGCCCGCGCTGCAGCGTCATTTCATCGTTCAATTGGGGGGTGGTCATAACAGCTACTCCGTCAATGGGTGGATCGCCACTCCGGTGGGGGTCAGGGTGCGGGCGCCATCAGGCGGTCCAGAAGCCAATCCAGATCCGCGCGCAGCAGATCCGCCTGGCCTTCCAGCTTCATGCGCAGGATGCCGCCCTCCCAGTGGTTCCAGAAAATATCGCTGAGGGCGCTGGCCGGGATGTCATCGCGGAACTCGCCGGTGTGCTGGCCCTTTTCAACGAGTGGCACAAAGCGTTCCCGCCAGTCGCGGTAGCCTTTCTGCAGGGCCCGCTGGCACTGCTGGCTGGCCGCCCCGATTTCCGCGGCGAGGTTGCCGAGCAGGCAACCCCGGAGACAGCCGCGACGCTCAAACTCGGTGATCATGATCCCGTACATCTGGCGGATGGTCTCGCGGGCGGACTCGCGCGGCTGGGCAAGGTGCTGGTCCATCAGCGCCAGAAGCCCTTCGGTGTAATCCTCGATGATTTCAGCAGTGAAGCCTTCCTTGCTGCTGAAGTAATGGTAGAAGGAACCCTTGGGCACCTGGACACGGTCGAGGATCTCCTTGATGCCGGTGCCGTGATAGCCCTGTTCGGAGAGCAGGTGGACGCCTGCCTCAAGCAGTTCCTGGCGGAGATTGGGGTTGCGTTGGGGTTTTGTCATCTTTGTGCCAATTAGACCGGTCGTCTATTAATGTGTTGAACACTATCTGTTCTGCCAAGAGGCGTCAAACACTCGTTCAGGGTGGACCAGATCAGTGATAATGGCGTTTTGCGTTCAACAGGGGAGGTCATGAATGGTCCAGAGTGCCAGCGAGTTGAAGCGCCGGCTTGATGCCCTGCACCGCAACCGTCTTTTCGAAGGCGCCGTGATCACCATCATCATCGTGTCCGCCCTGCTCATTGGTGCCCGAACCTATGAAGGCGTCAGCCGGTTTGATCAGGTGATGGGCGTCCTGGACTGGGCGGTGACGGTGTTCTTTCTGGTTGAGATCCTGATCCGGATGGCGGCGGAGGAGCGGCTGAGGGATTTCTTCCGCGAGCGCTGGAATGTCTTCGATTTCATCATCGTGGTGGCCAGCCTGATCCCCATCGACGATTCGGAGATGGTACTGCTGGCGCGCCTGCTGCGCATTTTCCGGGTCCTGCGCCTGGTGTCGCTGATCCCGGAGCTGCGTATTCTCATGGCCTCGCTGTTCAAGGCGATTCCACGCATGGGCTATGTCCTGCTGTTGATGTTCATCATCTTCTACATCTATGGGGCCTTCGGCAGTTTCCTGTTTGGCCATATCAATGAGTTCCTCTGGGGCAATATTGCACGCTCCATGCTGACACTGTTCCGTATCGCCACGTTCGAGGACTGGACGGATGTCATGTACGAGACTCAGGAGGTTTACCCACTGAGCTGGATCTATTACCTGACGTTTCTGTTCCTGACGGCGTTTATCTTCCTGAATATGATGATCGGGATTGTCCTGCAGGTCATGGAGAAGGAGAGCCAGCGCGTGGATGCGGAAAACGGTGAGGGCGAGGCGGTGGAAGTGCACCAGATCCATGAACGCATGCGTGAGCTCCAGCAGCAGCTGGATCGCATTGAAGACGGCCTGCAGCGGCGGGATGGCACTCGTGAAGACTGATTTCTGTGCCATCATAAAGGAATGCCACATTGATCGAGGGCATGAAAGGAAGGAGCAGCCCCTATGAACGAATGGCTCAGAAAACGGCTGCACAGCAGCCGTGTCCCGACGGAGCTGGATGCCGTGACGGAAGTGGACGCGGATCGCGAGCAGCCGGCGGAGACAGCGGGTGCCACTCCGGAAGCGGTGGAGGCCGTCTGGGACAGGGTTGTTGCCCTGTACCGGACCGGGACGCATCCAGGGATCCAGATCACCCTGCGCCACCGGGGCCAGCTCCTGCTCAACCGTTCGCTCGGCCATGCCCAGGGCAACGGACCCGAGGACAGGCCGGAAAGTGGCGGGCTGGCGATGACGCCGGAGACACCGGTCTGCTACTTTTCCGCTTCCAAGGCGGTGACCGCCCTGCTTGTGCACATGCTTGCGGAGGATGGGCTTATCAACCTTCTGGATCCGGTCAGCTTCTATTGCCCGGAGTTTGCCCGCCATGGCAAGAAGCACATCACCATCCACCAGATCCTCTCCCACCGTGGCGGCATACCCGGCCTGCCCCGGAATACCCCCATTGATGCGCTCTGGGATGAACGCTATATCTGGAAGCTGCTGTGCGATGCCCGCCCCATTGAGGCGGATGGCAGCACCGTGGCCTATCATGCCATTACCGGCGGTTACGTCCTGGGGGAGGTGGTGCGCCGGGTCACCGGCGAGAGCATTCAAACACTGCTGGACAAACGCCTCCGTCAGCCCATGGGGATGCGTTACTTCACCTATGGCATCGACCACGACAACTTACTGGATCTGGCCTGGAACTACGCCACCGGTCCCAGGCTGGTATTCCCGGTTTCCTACATCGTTCGCCGGGCACTGGGTGGGGACATCAACACGGTGGCGGAGGTCAGCAACGACCCGCGCTTTCAGGAGGCGGTTATTCCGGCTGGCAATCTGTGCGGGACGGCCGAGGAGATGGGGCGTTTTTTCCAGATGATGCTCAACGGCGGCACGTGGAATGGCCGGCGCATTTGCGACCAGCAGACGGTGATCCGCGCGGTGCAGGCCTATGGCCGCATGCAGCTCGATCACACCATGATGATTCCAATGCGTTTCAGCGCCGGCTTCATGCTGGGAGCGGACCCGGTGGGGCTTTGGGGGCCACGCTCTGAGGAGGCCTTCGGTCATGTAGGGCTGATCAACAAGTGGTGTTGGGCCGATCCAGCCCGGGATATCAGTGTGTCCCTGATCAATACCGGCATCCCCATTCTGGGGCATCATCTGCCGGTGTTAGCGGGCTTTGTGCGCCAGGTTTGCCGCAGTTTTCCGGTACTCCCGGAATCCGAGCGACCTCTGGGCGTCCTGCAGGGAGTCCGGACTGGCGATTGAGCGATTTTGTAAAATGGTGAAATTGTATTTAGAGTGTATTGCAATGGGTTGACAGGCGCGGCAGAATGAATAAAAAGTATTCGATATAACCAGGCAGGGACGGGTTATTATGATGCAAAGTGAGCACCAGGATGTGGCAAGGGCTGATGCCGAGGCGGACGTTGCCCTCGATCAGTTCGAAAGTGTCCATGATCACCTACACCAGCGCTTATGCCGCGAGCTGCGTTCACTCCAGAAGCGGGTGGATGCGCTGCGCCAATCCCCGACCGCGCACAGTGCCAGCATTGTCAGCACCTATGAACGTCTGATCCGTAAGAAGCGGGCCTTCATGGAGCAGTGGGGGATGGACCCCACCTGCAGTAACCGCTGACCCTTCAGTCCCTTTCCTGCTGCGTGTCGGGAGAGGCTGACTGGTAGGTGAAGGACGTTTCCGCCTCAAAATCGCTCGGGTCATTGATGCGCGGGCATGGCTCCGTGTCGAGCTCCACGGTGATGCGATCGCCCGTTACGTCGCCGGCGTAATCAGCGGTAATACGTACACACTGGGCGGTATCAATACCGGAAACACTGTTGAACGCGTCTGTCCCCTCTTCCGAGCTCCATGACCACCGGTCGGTCTGGCCGCGTTCCTCGCCCCGGTCATCCTGGGTGTTTGCAAGGAAGGATTCGAAGATGACCGAGTCCGGACTCCCGTTATCGCCTTCTTCGTTGGAATCGCCGGAATCGCCGGAATCGCTGGAATCGCCGCTGTTTTCTTCTTCGTTGAGGGTTTCCTCGAAGTCCGCGTTGAAGCCCGCGATCAGTTTGGTGGGCTGTTTGAAGCCGGAGGCGGGGCCAATGCCCTCAAAAGCCTGATTCGGGTAGAGCGTGAACACGAAACTTTCAGGCGTAAAGGCAACACGCGCAATGTTGGGGCCGAAGGGGGTGGGGGCGCTCAATGGCTCCGGGTTATGCGCGTAGTTCACGCCCAGCTCCCAGGATTCGCGTTCATCGTCATCACCCTCCGAAGCTGCCGCTTGTTCCGTCACTTTAAGCGAATTGATTATCAAACTGCCAGGGGCGTCCTCACGCACACAGTTCGCCATGGCCTCACGAGCGGTCTGGAGCGGGGCCACATTGCCGGACGCGGCCATGGCTTCCAGCAGGTCAAAGCCGTTTCTGACTTTGTCATACCCTGGCAGGTTGGCCTTGTCGAATCCGATGAAGGCTTCCGTCTGTTGGCCGAAAAACGCGTAGGCGTCGGCTGCTTTCTGATCCGCGGTCTGTGCCGGTTTGGCAATGCGCGCGAACGGTCGGAACAGTGTCCTGTCCAGGTTGGCCTGTTCGGGATTGGATTGCGGGTCCCCGTCGATGGTCAGTGAGCTGTACTCGACTTGCGATGGATCCTCAACGTTGAAGCTTTCCGCGCAAGAGCCCGGTGCGCCGTCCATGGTGCTGTTGTCGAGGTTGCATCCCGCCAGAGGCAGCGTCAGCACAATGGCCAGGGGTGCGTGATAGGCCCGTAAGCTCAAGCGTGTTTTCATTTATCCACTCCAACGACCATACTGTTCCGGTGAATGCGCATTGTGCAGCATAATCCGTTATTGCTTTCCCCGCGTTCGGAGAGATCACAGTTTTGAATGCCAGACTGCCCGCCCATGCCCGCCTTGCCTGGTTGCTGCTGACACTGGCAGCGCTTTGCCTTGGTGTGGCCCTGGTGGCGGGCGGGGCGCGGGCGCAAGCTCCGGGGAGCTGCCTGGATTCGCCGGCGGAGATCCGGGCGGGGAAGGGGTCCTTCAACCTTGGGCGCTGCTTCCACTACCTTCAGGACGAGGCCCATGAATACAGCCTGCAGGAGGTAATCGCTGGCAGAACGCCTGATTTCAACGAGCATACCGTAGGGGTCCTCAACTACGGCTATACCGAATCCGTATTCTGGGTGAAGCGCGATCTTGTCTTACGCCGGGGCAATCAACCGGCCGCCGACTGGGTGCTCGAGCTCATGCTGCCCTTGGTGGACCAGGCGGATCTGTTCCTCGTGGATGAGCGCGGCGAGATCGTGGCGGAACATCGCCACCGGTACGCCGAGGACTGGTCCGAGCGCGAGTTCGCGGTGCCCAACCCCGCCTTCCGGCTGGATCTGGAGCCCGGGAAGCGTTACAGCCTGATTCTGCGCGTTGAAACCCGCAATACCATGCGGTTGCCGCTGAATCTGTGGGAGCTGGAGAGCTTCCTCGCCAAGGTCTCGGTGGATGAATGGATTCAGGGCCTGTTCATGGGGGCGCTGTTTGCCCTCTTTGCGTACAACTTCTTCGTCACCCTGGTGGTCCGCGAACCGGGTTACATCTATTACACCACTTACATCCTGTTTGCGATGCTGTTCGTGATGACCGAGCAGGTGCATGGCATACAGGTGTTTGGCGGTCTCCAACCCTGGTTCCACAAGGAATACCTGCAGTTCTACATCCAGCTGAGCTGGATCTTCGGCACCATGATGGCGCGTGAACTTCTGGATACGCGTAACCGGGCTGCTCACCTGGACCAGGTGCTCAAGCTCTGCCTCTACGCAGCCATTACCACCCTCGTGCTCAGCCTTTTCCAGGATTATCACCTGGCGATGGAGTGGACGGTTATTGGGTCAGTCGGCCTGGCGGTTGTGATCATCGCACTCAGCTACTGGGCCTGGCGCAACGAGTTGCCAAGTTCCGGTATCTATTTTGTTTCCTGGCTTTGTACGCTGGGCGGGGTTTTTTTCTACGGTACTGCCGTCATGGGCTACTACCCGCTGAACAGCTTCACCAGCCACGCCCCCCAGCTCGGGTTTGTGGCACAGAATATCCTGCTGTCGCTGGCCTTCGCCAACCGGATCAAGATCGTCCAGCGTGAGGCCCTGGAGTGGAACCAGCAGGCCGTCGCCAACCTCCGTCGCTATCGGGCCCTGTTCCAGAATGCTATGGAGGGGATCTTCCAGATGTCCACCCGTTGCCGTTTTCTGGATGCCAATCCATCCATGGCGCGGATTCTGGGTTACAGCTCTGTGGATGAGCTGATCCAGGGGGTGCCGGATGCGCTGGAGGCCTGCTTCTCCCAGGCAAGCGTCCGTTATTGGGTGATCCGACAACTGGAGAAGGAGGGTGAGGTCCACGGCGTGGAGGCGGCCTTTGAAACCCGCCATGGCGAGGAGCGCTGGGCGAACATCTCCATCCGCACGATCTATAACGACGAGGGGGAGCCCAGCCACCTGGAAGGCACCTGTGTGGATGTGACCGAGCGCCGCCAGCGCCAGGAGATTGAGAAGGAGCGGGAGAACGAGCGCCTGGAAAAGGAAATTGCCCGCAACTCCGCAGCTGCCAAGAGCCAGTTCCTTGCCAATATGAGCCACGAGATCCGGACGCCGCTGGCCGCCATCATTGGTTATGGTGAAACCCTGATGGAACCCGATCTCAACGAGTCCGAGAAACGCAGCAGTGCCGAGACAGTGGTTCGTTCCGGGCGGCATCTTCTCGACCTGATCAACGACATTCTTGATCATTCGAAGATTGATGCGAATAAACTCGAAGTTGAGCGGCTGGAGGTCAATCTCCCCGAGCTGCTCGACGAAGTGCGCGCCTTCTTCACACCCAGGGCCCGGGAGAAGGGGGTGTCGTTCTTCATCCAGTGCGAATACCCACTGCCGGAAGTCATCCAGACGGACCCTACGCGCTTCCGGCAGATTCTGATCAACCTTTGCGGTAATGCCCTCAAGTTTACCGAGAAGGGCAGCATCCACATCGCGATCCGCTGTGACCCGGAACAGGAAACGCTGTATGCCAAGGTTGTGGATACCGGCATGGGCATGAAGCCGGAGCAGATGGAGCGCCTCTTTGATCCGTTTGCCCAGGGCAGCGCCGCCACTGCCCGCCAATACGGCGGCACAGGGTTGGGGTTGAGCATCTCCAGGCACCTGGCGGGTCTGCTTGGGGGCGATATCACGGTGGACAGCGTCTACGGTGAGGGCAGTGAGTTTGAGGTCACCATCGACAGTGGATCGCTGGAAGGGGTGCACATGGTCCGGGATGCCTCGGAGATGACCCAGCGCCGCCGCCAGTTGCCCATGCTGCATGCGCCCCACTTGAGTGGCCGGATCCTGGTGGCTGAGGACAATGAAGTGAACCGCCAACTGGTGGACCTTCTGATCCGCCGCACGGGCGCGGAAGTAGCCCATGTGGGCAATGGCGCCGAAGCCCTGGAGCGTGCTACGAGAGAATCCTGGGACCTGATTCTCATGGACATCCAGATGCCGGTCATGAATGGGCGGGATGCCACCAGTGCCATCCGCGATGCCGGTTTCAAGACCCCGATCGTGGCTTTGACCGCCAACGTGATGGCCGAGGACCTGCAGGACTACCAGGAAGCCGGGTGTGACGATTTCCTGGCCAAGCCCATCGATAAGCGCCGTTTCTACGAGGTTCTGGGGCGTTATCTGATGGTTCGCAGTGAGGCTCGAGGTGAAGCGGCGCAGCACCATGGAACCGTTCTGGTGGCGGAGGATAACAAGGACAACAGCCGGCTGGTGGAGCGGTTGCTGAGGCGTTTTGGGGCCACCGTCCTGACAGTGGATACGGGTTCCGCGGCGGTTTCCACCGCCATGGGGGAAACCGTGCATATGGTGCTGATGGACAGTCACATGCCGGAGATGGACGGCCCTGAGGCCACCCGCATGTTGCGTCAAACCGGTTTCCGGCGACCGATCATTGCGTTTACGGCCGGTGATGAAGCGGAAGTCGATGCGCTTAGGGAGGCTGGATGCGAGGGGGTATTGCACAAACCCATTGATTCGGAGCAGTTGCGGATGCTGCTCCAGAAGCATCTAGGGGCGTCAGAATCAGGGGATGCTGCTCAGGATCCGTCAATGGATCTGGACGTCCAGCACCTGGTGGATCAGTTCCTGGACGGGCTTCCAGAGCGGCTCAATATCATGGACCAGGCGATCCGGGAGGAACATTGGACGGAACTGCAGCGCCAGGTTCACCAGATCAAGGGAACGGCGGGGGCCGTGGGGTACCCGCTGATTACGGAGAAGGCCTTTGAGGTGGAGCGTGCCCTCAAAAATCAGGAGATGACCCACGCGGCCAACGTTTATCCGGAACTTGCCGCATTGATCCGGCAGGCTCTGGAAGGGCGCGAATAGCCAAACAGCAACAGGTATGACGCTATGAACAAGCTTCCGGACAACCGTACAGCCCACGACACCGTCGACATGATGTACGGAACCTACGCGGACGTGATCTTCATTCTTTTTCCTTTCGCCGTGCTGGCGTTGACCCGTGCCTGGCAGGGTCATCCGGAGGCCACCCTGATGGCGCCGGACCTGTCGATTGCAGCGGCTATTCTGGGAGGTCTGGCCCTCGGCAAGTTTGTGCTTGGATTGATCACTGACCACAATCTCAGTCCGTTCCGTGAACGGATTGTCTTTTTTCTGGCGCTGACGCTGCTTCTGGTTCTCGGGCCGGCCATCCTGATGCTGCTGTTGATCACCGCCAGCGAGGAGGTGCCCTGGGTCGTTATATTCATCCAGCCGATCCTGTTGATCGTGGCGATTTCGCTCTATACCACGGCCATCAGCATCAGTAATCTTCTGACACGACCCGATCCGGTTCTGTTTGAGACGGCGTCCCCCGAAGAAGAGCCTTCTGAAGGTGAGCGCCAGTTGGACCTGCCGCGGAAAGAGGGCGAGGGTCAGAGAATGTCAAGTGATGAGGCGTAGCGGTGCACGCCTGCTATAGTTGGTTGGCCGGAGAACAAACGAGGGAAAAGAATGACGAATCTCAACGTTCTTGTGGTTGAGGATGAGCCCACAATGCGCCAGATGCTCACCGAAATGCTCTATGCGGTGGGCGTGGTCAAGGTGGTGGAAGCGACGGATGCGGCTTCTGCGCTTGAGGCTTTCAATGCGGACAGCTTTCAGATCGTGATGCTGGACCTGGGCCTTCCAGACCGTGACGGTCACGAGCTGATGAACGAGATCAAGGCTATTGATCGGCAGCAGCACGTGGTACTGGTGACAGCCGATGACTCCATTGACAGTATCCAGCGGGCGATAACCGCCGGTGCTAACGGCTACGTGGTGAAACCCTATTCCCGCGAAAAAATCCAGGATGTGGTCAACAATTACATGATGATCCACAACAGCGGCACCTGAGCCGCTGTTGTGCGCCCTCCGTTCAGGCCACCTGCTTCTGGATCCAGGAATTATAGCGGGCGGCCAGGGAGCGGATATAACGGCTTTCCGCCTCGCTCGGCGTCCCCAGCACACCATGGAAAATCCAGCCCCGCTCATAGAGAGCGAGGACGGAACGTTCGTCTTCCAGGTTGACGCGCTGGTTGAGCCGCTTGCAGATGGCGTCCAGAAACGGCAGCCGCCCCGGACGGCGGATCCGGTTACTCGTATGATTGGTTTTCTGGCTCATGTCCCCCTCCTGTCCGCGTTCATCGGATTCAATGCAACGAAAAAGCCCGAAGGCAGTCACCTCCGGGCTTTCGGAACGGGCATCAGCCCAACCGACCGGAGGCAACCCCGCAGGGCTCCCTCCGGTGCGGTACACCATTCAGGAGCCCGCGGTCGTCCGCGGGTTCTTTCGTGTCGTAATGGATGTCACCCTTAATGGGTTACCACCTGTCGCCATGGTATAAACGCCTTTTGACTCCATACCCTCAGTGTATCCCTGCTCGGGGCTTTTTCAAGGGCAGCTGCGGGTAGCCCTTACAGACCCTCCGCAACCGGTTCATGGTTGATAGAATAGGGCCAGATCCAACCATATCAGGAACCCCAATGAGCCGTATTGTTGTCATTTACTCAGGGGGCATGGACTCCTACACGCTGCTGCACAAGGCGTTGGCCCAGGGCTGGCGCGTGGATGCGCTTTCATTTGATTACGGCCAGCGTCATTCACGCGAGCTGGATTGCGCCCGAGCGGTGACGCAGGCGCTGGGAATCGATCATGAAGTGGTTGATATCACCGGTATCCAGAACCTGTTGGCCGGTTCTGCCCTGACTGACTCCGAGCCCGTACCGGAGGGCCATTATGAGGAGGCGACCATGAAGGCGACCGTGGTCCCCAACCGCAATATGATTCTGCTGTCACTGGCCATTGGCCATGCGGTAAGCCGGGGGGGCGAGGCGGTGTGGTATGGGGCCCATGGCGGCGATCACGCCATCTACCCGGACTGCCGCCCCGAGTTCATCGAGCAGATGGATCGGGTGGCGCGCGTGGCGAACTATGAGCCGGTGCGGGTAGAGGCGCCGTTCATGCGTTTCACCAAGGGCCAGATTCTGGGTGAAGGACTGGCCATGGATCTGGACTACAGCCACACCTGGACCTGCTACAACGGCCGGGAACAAGCCTGTGGCCGCTGCGGGGCTTGCACTGAGCGCCTGGAGGCCTTCGCCGCCCACGGCATCACCGATCCCCTGCCCTATGAGGAAGCGTCCTGATGTACCGGATCAAGGAGGCCTTTGCCACCCTCCAGGGTGAGGGGCTGCAGGCGGGGCGGGTTGCCGTTTTTTGCCGCTTCAGCAAATGCAACCTCTGGAGTGGACGGGAAAAGGACCGCGCCACGGCTGTCTGTCAGTTCTGCGACACGGACTTTGTGGGCACGGATGGGCCCAATGGCGGCCATTTTGCCACGCCCGGGGAGCTCGCTGACCATATCGCTGCTCTATGGCCGGGCTCTGGTAACGGTGAGGCGTCGCCCATGGTCGTCTGTACCGGGGGTGAGCCCCTTTTGCAGCTGGATGAGCCGCTTCTGGCGGCATTCCATGACCGGCGTTTTTTTGTGGCGGTGGAGACCAATGGCACGCTGGAAGCGCCCGAGGGCATCGACTGGCTCTGTGTCAGCCCCAAGGCCGATACCACCATCCGGATCCGGCGTTGTGATGAACTGAAACTGGTGTATCCACAGTCCGGGCAGGACCCTGCGGACTATGATGACATCGAGGCAGGGGCACGGCTGCTGTCCCCTATGTCATCCCCGGGTGCGGGCGCCGAGCGCGACCTGGTTCGGGATGCGAGCACACAGGAGGCCATACGGTATTGCATGGCAAACCCCCGATGGCGATTGAGTGTTCAGATGCACAAGATGGTGGGGGTCGAGTAACAGGGAGGAAGCCGCGTCAGAGCGGCTTCCGCAACCCGCGTTACTTCTTACCGGTAGCGCGGTCCAGCATGCGCTTGGCGCGTTCGTTGGCTTCTTCAGCCGACTGCTCCGCATTCTTGGCCCGCTTGAGGGCTTCCTGGGCCATTTCATAGGCTTCGTCCGCGCGAGTCTGGGCATCCGAGGCGTTACTGTCGGCGCTTTCCGCTGTGCTCATGGCATCTTCCGCGGTATCCAGAGCGTTATCCGCCTTGTCCGCAGCTTCCTGATTGGTGGTTGCGCAGCCACCCAGGGCAACAGCGGTAAGAGCAACTCCGGCAAGCGTCAGCTTTTTCATGATTGTCCCCTTTCTACGTCGGGTTAAAGTTCGGCGGGACTCTGAGTCTTGACGAGTCCATACAACATTAAGTGTATCAAAGTGTCCGAATGTGAAAACCGGTTTTACGGCCTGATTTCAATGGGTGTATTAACGGTAACCTGACGCCAGATTGAATCCATGGCCTGGTTGCTCACGGCAATGCAGCCATCGGTCCAGTCGAGTCCCTTAAAGGCGAAGGCCCATTTGCCAGCATCGTTGGGCAAGCCGTGGATCATGATGTCCCCACCGGGATCCAGGCCCCAGGAGCGCGCTTTCCGTCGGTCCTGGGGGCTGGGATAGGAGATGTGGATGGAACGGTAATAGTCGCTGTCCGGGTTCCGCCAGTCCAGGGTGTACTGGCCTTCCGGTGTGCGGTTGTCCCCGGCGGACAGCTTGTGGCCTTCGGGATCCTCCCCCAGCGAGACGCGGAAATCCGCCACCCGTTTGCCGTCACGGATCAGGTAGAGGCGGCGTTCGCTCTTGATCACAAGCACTTTGTCCGCTTGCTGGCTCCTGGTGCTGGCCGCGGTGGAGGGGGTGGCCACCACCAGCGCCAGAAGGCTTAACCCGATGGCAGCTGTCGCAAGTCGGCGCCTCGTTGCCCTCATGGTCTCAGCCGGCGCTGGAGCGCTGGTGCTCAGGGATGCCGAGCAGGGCCGGGATCGGCATCAGGGTGACGTCACCCCCCCGGAAGAGGGTATCAATCCAGAAACGGTTGGCGGCGTTGATCGGCCGCTCGCAGGAAACATGACCATGGACCACGCGGGTGATATGGCGTACCGGGGGCATCATGGCGGGTGCTTTCAGCGCCTGATTATAGTCGGCCCGATCCCAGACAAGCTCCTCCCACTGGCCGGGATCAAGGGTCACTTCCTGAATTGTGCGCCAGTCTGAGGGGGCCGTGGCGTGGATGATGCCGACGCTGCCGTTTATGGTCTCCACCGTGAAAGCCAGCGCCAGGTGCTGTTGCAGAAGCGTTCCCTGGAATTGCTGAGCACTGGCGGGTTGACGGTGGAACCAGCGGCCCCCGTTGTGTTCATGCAGGACACGGGCGCTGGGGTCCGCCAGTGCATCCAGCAGCATCAGTTCGTGGTTGCCAAGTACACTGAAGAACCAGCGTTCCTCCAGTCGCTCGATAAGGGCCGCGCTGTTGTCGCCCCGGTCCACCAGGTCACCCACGGCGAAAAGCCGGTCACGCTCGGGGTCAAACGCCTGCTGTTCCAGTTTGTGGTCGAGCCGGTCCAGACGTCCATGGAGGTCACTGACGATGAAATCACGACCGCGCTGGTTGCGCCGGAAATAGCGATGCTGTGTCAGCTCGTGCATGATGGGCGGGGGCTCGGGTTGTCCGGTTGCTGTCTGCCCTAACCTAGCAAGGACAGACTTCAGGCGGAACCCGTGCCGTCCTGTTCCGTGACCCGGTAGCCCGCCGCCTCAAGCTGACGGCGGGCTTCGGGAAGCTGGCGCTCCGGCACAAGGCCGTAGGCGCCCGCGCCGGAAGGCAGGGGCACCAGGCCGATGCCACTGTTGCGCAGCTTCTGGGCGGCTTCCGGAAGTACCGGGTCGTCGGTGCCGATGTTGAGGCATCGCCAGCCATTGCTGGTGTCGGCGGCGGGCAGTGACAGCGACTCATCACAGATGAGCGACAGAAACCCTTCGGTGCGTCCGATCCAGTAATAAGGGGTACGAAAGACCTCCGCGGGGACCAGGTCAGTGCTTTTGAGCTGGTGGACGGCGAAGCGCACGTCCAGAACCAGAACCTCATCCGTCATAGAGGGTTTCTCCAGGTTGCTGGAACAGGCAGGTTGATGGCCTGTTCCACTCAGTGTTTCAAAGCGGCTACTCCCATCATTGAAGCTGAAAAGATGATGGAATGCAGTCATCCTACTAAAAAGATGCGTTAAACAATGGTCTTCCGGAGGTTCGATTGACCACCGATCTGTTGCTGTTCGTTGGTCTGCTGCTCAGCCTGAGCATTGTGCTCAGCCCCCTGTCCAGCCGGATTGGGATGCCGGTGCTGCTGCTTTTTCTCGCCATCGGCATGCTCGCGGGCGAGGATGGACCAGGTGGCCTGGCGTTCAATGATTTCGGGACGGGGTTCCTGGTTGGGAACCTGGCCCTGGCGATCATCCTGCTGGATGGCGGGCTGAGAACCCGCGGTGAGAGTTTTCGGGTGGGGCTGAAGCCGGCGTTGAGCCTGGCGACGCTGGGCGTGGCGGTTACGGCCGGGCTGACGGGGATGGCGGCGGTCTGGTTGTTTGACCTGCCGGTGGCGGTGGCACTGTTGATGGGGGCCATTGTCTCCTCTACCGATGCCGCGGCCGTTTTCTCCCTGCTGCAGGGACGTGGGCTGCACCTCAATGACCGGGTCAGCGCTACGCTGGAGATAGAGTCCGGTAGCAATGACCCCATGGCGGTGTTCCTGACCCTGGTACTGTTGTCGTTCATCCAGAACCACGGCGAGGCCCCGCTGCTGGACAGCCTTTGGTTGCTGTTCCAGCAGCTGGCCCTGGGCGTCTCGGGAGGACTGCTGGGCGGCCGGCTCCTGGCGGCGCTGGTGAACCGGGTCCAGCTCGTGCCGGCTTTCTATCCACTGCTGGTGGCTTCCGGCGGTCTGGTCGTGTTTGCAGGGATCAACAGTCTGGGAGGCAGTGGTTTCCTGGCGATCTACCTTGGTGGCGTGGTACTGGGTAATCGCCGGATCCGGATGCTGCCGGCCATACTCCAGATGCACGACGGGCTGGCATGGCTTGCGCAGATGGCGCTGTTCCTGATCCTGGGACTGCTGGTCACGCCGAGTGAGCTGGTGGCCCTGCTGGTGCCCGGGTTGGCAATTGCCGCGGTTCTGATTCTTCTGGCGAGACCCATTGCGGTATTGGCCACGCTCTGGCCCTTTGGGTTCCATACCCGGGAAAAGGTTTTCATCAGCTGGGTTGGGTTGCGTGGGGCGGTGCCCATTGTGCTGGCGCTGTTCCCGGTTATGGCGGGCATCGAGCACGCGCATCTGCTGTTCAACGTGGCATTCTGTGTGGTGCTGGTATCATTGCTGGTACAGGGGACAACCCTGGCGCCGCTGGCCCACCGTCTCCACCTTGAGGTGCCTTCAGGCCAGGAACCGCGCCGGCGGTTGCCACTGGACCTGCCCGGATCGGGTGACCATGAGCTGATGGTGTTTGAGCTGACCGGTGAGCGTTGGCGGGAACCGCTACCCTTCAGTGAGTTGATGCTGCCCCGGCATGTGATCTGTGCCGGTGTTTTCCGGGACCGCCAGCTGTTCCATCCGGATCCTCAGACCGAGCTCCAGGAAGGCGATCTGGTGGCCGTTATGGCCTCGCCGGGGCAGCTGGAAGAGATGAGCAAACTCTTCGACACCCACTCGCGGAGCAGCCCTCTGGCGGACCGCCAGTTCTTTGGTGAGTTTGTGCTCAATGGCGATGCCACTGTCGGGGACGTGGAGCTCTTCTATGGGATCGACATTTCCGGCTATGATCCCGGCGAGACATTATCCGAGTGCTTCCGCCGGAGCCATGGGCATCCGGTAGTGGGCGACAAGCTGCGGATGGGACCGATCAAGCTGGTGGTCAAGGCGGTTTCGGGCGATGCCGTGACCCGGATCGGCCTGAACCTGCACAGTCGCAGCGCCAACGCACAAAACACGGAGTCATGATGAACGCAGAACACTGGAAACAGGAGCTGGGACTGGCTCCCCACCCCGAAGGCGGCTGGTATCGCCGTTTCTTTGCCAGCCCCGTCAATGTCCGCACCGAGCACGGCAGCCGCCCGACCATGACGGCGATTCACTATCTTCTGGAGCAGGGTCAGTACAGCGCCTGGCACCGGCTGTGCAGCCACGAGCTCTGGCACTGGCATGCGGGTGGGCCAGTACTGGTCCATTGCGCTGACGACAATGGCATCGCGACCCATAAGCTGGGCAGTCAGTCCGAGCTGACACTGACGATTGAGCCCAGCACCTGGTTTGCCGCCGAACCCGCGCCCGAGACAGGCTATGTGCTGGTGAGCTGCACGGTGAGCCCGGGATTTGATTTTGAGGATTTTGAATGGGGGGATCCGGACATGCTGATGGCTGCTTTTCCGGAGGATGAACGGCTGATCCGCAGGCTGGCACGATGAGCACGATACCGGCACACCTGATCCTGGGCTTCCTGGGTGTGGGCAAGAGTACGGCGATTCTGGATCTGATGCAGCGGCGCCCGGAGGGCGAACGTTGGGCCGTGCTGGTCAATGAATTCGGCGAAGTGGGCGTTGACGGCGCCCTGATGGAGGCCGGCGGCGTTGCTGTGCGTGAGGTGCCGGGGGGCTGCATGTGTTGCGTCGCGGGCCTGCCGATGCAGGTGGCGTTGAACGAACTGATCCGCAGGGAAAGGCCCGACCGGCTGTTGATTGAGCCCACGGGGCTGGGCCATCCGAGCCAGGTGATTGATACCCTGACCGGAGGCAGCTACGAAGGGGTGCTCCACCTGCAGTCCGTGCTCTGCCTGGTGGATCCAAGGCGGCTACAGGAGGAGCGGGTCCTGAATAATGTGCATTTCCGTGACCAGGCCGCAGTGGCGGATGTGGTGGTGGCCAATAAGTGCGATCTCTGCACCGACGCGGACAGGGCCTGTTTCCATGCCTGGGCCGCTGGGTTTCAGCCCCCCAAGGCGCTGGTCGGCGAAACCGCGCGGGGCCAACTGGCGCTGGAATGGCTCACCCAACCCCGCAGTGATCGGCCCGCGAGCGATCCCCACGCTCATGACCACCATCACGAGGCGGGCCCAAGCGCGCCAACACCGCTCACTGAGACGCCGTGGCAGCAGTTCTGCAACAGCGGTGACGGCCATTACAGTTGTGGCTGGCGACTCAGCCCGGACTACTGTTTTGATCACCAGGGACTTGTGGCGTTCTGCCATGGGAGCCACTGGCGCCGGATCAAGGGCGTGATGCGCACGGACGACGGTTGGGTGGCGCTGAACATGGCTGACGGGGCCCTGAGCGAGGCGATGGTTGAACCTTCGGGGGAGAGCCGACTGGAAGTCATCATGGATGAGCCCCCGGATGCCCAGGCGCTGGATCAGCGCCTGGGCCAGCTCCTGGTTGATCATTGACAGGTGCTCGCCTGCAACAGCGCCCAGGATGGAAAGGTCACAACAGGACACAGGAGGACGGGGGTTGCACAGCAAGCCCCTGGCGAGGCTCAATGGCAGCAGTAATCCATCCCGTTTGAGGAGGTGTACATGGAAATCAATGTGAAAGATATCAAAGAGGGGCAGCCCGTACCGGAGCATTTCGCTTTTGGCGTGTACGATCCGGATAACCATATGGCGCTGGGCCGCAACCTGAATCCGGAAGTCACCTGGAGTGATGTGCCCGAGGGTACGCGCAGTTTCGTGGTCATGATCAAGGACCCGGATGTGCCGAGTGAAGCCGACGACGTGAACCAGGAAGGCAAGACGGTGTCCAAGAAGATTCCGCGTGTGGACTTCTACCACTGGTTGCTGGTGGACGTGCCACCGACCGTGGCCCGCATCGAAGAGGGCCAGGAGTCCAATGGTGTCGTGCCCAAGGGAAAGGCGCCATCCAAGGATGCGCTGGGTAAGCGTGGCATTAATGACTACACGGACTTTCTGGCTGGCGATCCCGAACTGGCCGGCACCTATGCCGGCTATGATGGCCCATGCCCGCCCTGGAACGATGAGATCGTGCATCGTTACATCTTCACGGTGTTCGCGCTCGACGTGGAGCATCTGGATCTGGGAGATGAGTTCCGCGGGCCTGATGTGGAGAAAGCGATGGCGGGCCACATTCTGGATGAGGCATCGGTAACGGCTACCTATACCCTGAATCCGGATCTGCGCTGATGCGGGATTTCGCCTTCAGAACCACACCCTCGGTCGCCATGGCGAGCGGGGGCGCTGCCAACCTCGCTGCGTATTGTCGTGAGCGGGGTGCCAGCTCGGTGTTCCTTGTTACGGACCCCGGCGTCATCAAGGCGGGGCTGCTGGATGAGGCCCAGGCAGGGCTGGTCGATGAAGGGCTGGCAGTGGACTGGTTCAGCGAGGTGGAAGCGGACCCACCGGCCAACATCATCAGAGCGGCCACCGAGCGTGCCCGTGACTGCGGAGCGGATCTGGTGGTGGGCTTCGGTGGTGGCAGCTCCATGGACGTCGCCAAGGTGGTTGCGTTGTTGGCTTCGGGGCACTGCGACCAGACCCTGGAAGACCTTTACGGGGTGGACATGGCTGGCGGACGCCGTCTGCCTCTGATCCAGGTGCCGACAACCGCTGGCACTGGCTCGGAAGTAACGCCCATCGCCATTATCACCACGGGTGCCAGTACCAAATCCGGCATCGTCTCGCCGTTACTGTTGCCGGATCTGGCATTGCTGGATCCAGACCTGACGCTGGGGCTGCCGCCCCAGGTTACGGCGGCGACAGGCATTGATGCCATGGTGCATGCCATTGAGGCCTACACCAGCGCTCACCGCAAGAACCCGGTATCCGATGCCCTGGCAAAGGAGGCCCTGGGACATCTGTCCACCAATATCGTTGAGGCGGTGCACAACGGTGAGAATCGACAGGCGCGTGCCGGGATGCTGCTGGGCGCCATGCAGGCGGGCCAGGCATTTGCCAATGCACCGGTGGCGGCCGTGCACGCCCTGGCGTACCCCCTTGGCGGCCATTTCCACATTCCGCACGGGCTCAGCAATGCCCTGGTGCTGCCCCAGGTTCTGCGTTTTAACCAACCCGTGGCGGGCGCCTTGTACGAGGAGCTGGCGCCACTGGTGCGCAATGGCGGCCACGGCGATCTGGTGAGCCGTATGACCGTGCTGGTGGAGGAGGTGGCGTTGCCCAATACATTAAGCGAGCTGGGCATTGGCGAGGATTGGCTGCCGACCCTGGCGGCTGATGCCATGCAACAGCAGCGGCTGCTTGTGAATAATCCGCGCGAGGTGACCGAGGCGGACGCTCTGGCGATCTACCGGGAGGCCTTGTGAGGGCCGGCGACGAGCCGTTGCCACGCGGCGCCTTTGATGCCTTCCAGACCATTACCACACGCTGGCACGACAATGACCTCTACGGTCATGTGAACAATGTAACCTACTACGCCTGGTTTGATACCGCCGTTAACCGGTTCCTTATCGAGGACGGGGGGCTGGATATCCACAATGGGCCGGTGATCGCCTATGTGGTGAGTTCGAGTTGCGAGTATTACCGCGCCGTGGCCTATCCTGAGCCGGTGGAAGTGGGGTTGCGGGTGGAACGGCTTGGAAGCAGTTCCGTGACCTGGGGTGTCGGTATTTTCGGAGGGCGTGATGGCCGTCCCCTGGCCCAGGGACGTTTCGTGCACGTGTTCGTCACCCGTGCCACGGATGAGCCCACGCCCATCCCGGGGCCACTACGGGAGGCCATCGAGCGCCTCAGTTCATGATGCGCTTCAGGGCATCCTTCATGATGGCTTGTTGATCGATCTTCTCAAGACCTTGATTGAGGATCCTGGCCATGCGCTCTCCCTTGTCGTTCCGGGCAAACGCAATGTAGAGCTCTTTCTGTTCCAGCAGCTTATCGTTCATCTGAAGCTGGCCCTGGAGGTCGCTCATTTCATCGGACAGCAGGTATTCGAAAACGTTGCTGTCGATGACGGCAAGCGGGATACGGCCGCCCGCGACCTTGCGCAGGTTGGTGGCGTCGTCGGTTACAGGCTCCACCTCAAGCTCGCCACGTTCCGCCATGGCGTCAAACTCAGCGGTGTTGACGTAGCCGGAGACGGTACCGATGGTGTAGTCCTTCAGGTCCGCAAGGCTGGACCATTCAATCGGGTTACCCGCCTGTTCCGCCAACCCTAGTGGGCCCTTGCCGATGCTGTCGGAAAAGATGAAATCCTCTTCCAGAGAGTCGGCATAGTATTCCGGGAAGTAGCCGGCGATTGCCGTGCTTTGCCGGGCCTTGTCCACGGCTCGTTGCCAGGGGAGGAACTGGACTTCAAGATCATGGCCCATGGCTTCAAAGGCGGCCTCGACCACCGCCATGGAGGCGCCCTGCTGTGGCAGCTCTGAGCCGGTATAGGGAGGCCACTCCAGCGAGGTCAGTTGAACGGTTTCAGCCTGTACTGGCAGCGAGAACAGACCCGCGCAGATCAGGGCAGCAACCAAGCGTAATGATTTCATGTCAGTCTCCTGGGTAATGATTCCGTAATAATCAGAGTCATAAGGATAAAGAAAGGGAACCTGGGATCAAATCGCATTACGCTACGGGATGTAACATCGCGTTTCATTGCCATCCGTAAATCCCTGTCCCATTCCTGTGGCGGACTTTGGGCGGTATTCTTGCGGTTCAGGTTCCCGTTTTGAACGTCACGCTGGAGTAATGCATGTCCCCATACGAATTGCAGCAGTACCTTCACGAACACATCCCGATTTCCCAGGCCATGGATGTCTCCGTTCTTGTTGCCTCGCCCGAATCGGTTCGCGTTGAGGCACCGCTGGCGCCCAATATCAACCATCGGGCTACTGTCTTTGGAGGCAGTGCCTCGGCGGTGGCGATCCTGGCTGCGTGGTCCCTGCTGCACCTGCGTGTGCGCGATGCCGGCCTGGATGCCCAGCTGGTCATCCAGCGCAATGCCATGGACTATGAGCGGCCGATTCACGGGGCTTTTACCGCCGAGGCCATGTTGGCGGAACCAGAGCGCTGGGAGCGCTTTCGCAAGACGCTGGCGAGGCGGGGGCGGGCCCGCATCCGTGTGGAATCGGTGCTGACGTTTGCCGACGAGCCGGCGGGCCGTCTCACGGGCGAGTTCGTGGCGCTTACTCAGGAATAGCGCCTGGCTCGAACAGGCACAGGCGCGGTTCCGGCCGTTCAGTGCTCCAGGCGGGCGATCAGGTCATTAATGGCCCGGGCGAAGGGGACGGGCGAGTCCTCCTGAAGGAAGTGGCCGCCCTTGAGCGTGACATGGGGCTGGCCCTGAGCGCCGGGAATGCGTTCCTGCATGTAGCGGTCGCCGCCGCGGGTGACGGGATCGCCGTTGCTGAAGGTGGTCAGGAAGGGTTTGTCCCATTGGGTGAGCGTCTCCCAGGCCCGCCGGTTGGCGGGGGTGGCCGGATCCTCCGGCGACGCTGGCACTAGTGCCGGGAAGGCCCGTGCGCCCGCCTTGTAATGGCGTGACGGGAAAGGCGCCTCATAGGCCCGGCGTTCGTCGCGGCTGAGGCGACGGAAACTGCCCAGGTCCACGATGCGTCCGGGTGGAAATACAGGAGAATAGAGCGCGAACGCCTTCCAGAGCTGGAAGGCTCTGGGCATGGTCTGGTCGCCGGTGGGAAGCATGCCGTTACCCACCACGATCGCGCGGAAGCGCTCGGGGTTTTCCGCTGCGTAACGCAGACCCAGCAGTGAGCCCCAATCCTGGCAGACGAGCGTGATCCCGGTAAGGTCGAGCTGTTCGATCAGCCCGCCCAGCCAGTCCATATGGGCCTGGTAGCTGTAATCCTCGATCCGGGCTGGCTTGTCGGATTTGCCGAAACCAATCAGGTCCGGGGCGATGACCCGGTGCCCGGCCGCGGCGCAGATGGGGATCATGTGGCGGTACAGGTAGGACCAGCTCGGCTCGCCATGGAGCATGAGCACGGGCGCCGCATCCGCTGGGCCTTCATCCAGAAAATGCATCCGGAGCCCGTCCACATCCCGGTAGTGGGGCTCAAAGGGGTAATCCAGCAGGCGCTCGAAGCGGGATTCCGGTGTGCGCAGTATGGCTCTGTTCATGATTCCTCCCCCGAGCGGTAATGGTTCTCGGACAGAAAATGGTCCATGGATAGCCCCTCGGTCCAGCCTTCGATCTCCAGCATCGGCCGCTCATAGAATGCTTCCACATGCCCGAGGCAGAGGATGGCCATGGGGTGGCCTTCCTCGGGAATGGACAGAAGTTCGGCCAGTGCGCGTGGATCGAACAGGGATACCCACCCCATGCCCAGGCCCTCGGCACGGGCGGCCAGCCACAGGTTCTGGATGGCGCAGGAGGCGGAGGCCAGGTCCATCTCAGGCAGGGTCCGGCGGCCAAAGATGTGCTTTTCGCGGCCGTCGCGCAGCGTCACGACCAGCAGCTCCCCACAATCCCGGATGCCTTCCACCTTGAGTTTCATGAACTCATTGCTCCGTTCGCCCAGCGCCTCAGCGGTACGTTCACGTTCCGTGTTCACCAGCTGATGGATGCGTTCACGCAGCTGCGGCTCCGTCACGCGGATGAAGTGCCAGGGCTGCATGAGCCCGACACTGGGCGCCTGATGAGCTGCCTGAAGCAGCCGCATCAGCACTGCTTCCGGGATCGGCTCCGGGCGGAAATGGCGCATGTCGCGGCGCTCGGCAATGCATCGGTAGAGCGCATGGCGCTCCTCGTCACTGAAGGCGTGCTCCGGATCCATAGGCGTTGAACACTGTTGGCAAAAGTCGCAGGATAACCCAGAAGACGCTGTCTTTCAGTGATTACCGAGGGGGTGGAATGGCGCGCTGGTTCATCATCGCCGGCATTGTGCTTGTGGTGATCGGCGTGGTGCTACAGACCATGCCGTGGCTGCTCAACTGGTTTGGCCGTCTGCCCGGCGATCTTCGTTACGAAAGCGGCCAGACGCGGGTGTTTATCCCGCTGACCTCCATGCTCCTTGTGAGCCTGATCCTGACGCTGGTGCTTAATCTCTTCTCCCGCTAGCTGCGGGCTGCCCTTTACGCGTGGGCTGGGCGCTCCAATAATGAAACGACAATGGATCAGAGGAGGCAGAGTCTATGGGGTTCCAGGCCAACGGGATTGAGGTTGAGGTGGTTCAGGGCGATATCACGAACCAGCCGGATATGGATGCGATCGTGAACGCCGCCAATGCAGAGCTCAGGATGGGCGGCGGGGTTGCCGGTGCCATTCACCGCGCCGCCGGGCCTGAGCTGGAAGAGGAAACCCAGCCGCTGGCACCAATCAACCCGGGCGAGGCAGTGATGACGTCGGCGCCGAACCTGCCCAACAAGCAGATCATCCACTGTTTGGGGCCGGTTTACGGTGTGGATGAATCGGCTTCCACACTGCTTGCCAGTTGCTACCAGAGAGCGCTTGAGCTGGCCGAGGGGGCTGGTCTGGAATCCATCGCTTTCCCCGCGATTTCCACGGGCGCCTTTGGCTTTCCCATGGAACAGGCGGCGGAGGTGGCCTCGCGTACGGTCCTGGCCCGTTCAGCAAACCTGCAGTCGGTCCGGCGTATGCGCTGGGTCCTGTTCAACGAGGATGATCGCATGCGGCACGAGCAGGTGTTTGAGTCGGTGCTCAACGCGTGAGCGAATGCGCTTTCTGCGACCAGGTTTGCTCGAAATCCCGAACGATGGCCCGAACCGCCCTCGTTTTCCGTGAGAACACGAGGGTGGTGCCCCATTGGGTGAGGGGGCTGGGTGTGATCCCCGGCACCGAAACCTCCTGCAGGGTCTGTGTAACCGGCGCCTCGAAATCCAGCAGGTAATCCCCCCGGCCCGCCTTCAGCATGCGCAGGCCGGCCCTGTGCGTTGAGGCGTGATCCACCTGGGTTGTTTCGGCCTGGGTGGCGGGCTCCAATCGTTCCCTGTAGGTGTATCCCCGGATCAGGATCAGGTGCTTGCCTTTCAGATCCGTGATGTCCGATACCGGTTGGGTTCCCCGCATGTGGTAGGCGTTCAGGTGGACCGGCGGTAACGAAAAAGCCGGTTCCAGGGTCCACTCGGCAAGGGTGGGCACGCCTTTCGAGCCCAGCCACAGGTCCAGCCGCCCTTCCCGCAGGTACAGGTAGATCCGGTCAATGGGCAACCCCCGCCATTCAATCTCGTAGCCAGCTGCGCGGGCGAGACGGTTGGCCGCGTTGAGATGGCGGCCTGCCGGCGTGCCCTGGTTAGTGGTGTAGCTCAGAGGCGGAAATTCGATGTAGGCGCCCTTGAGGACAGGGCTCTTCCCTTCGCCAGCCTCGGCATGGCTGCTCAAAACCGTGTTGAAGGCAATGGCAATAAGCAGTACGTGGAGCACGCCTCGCGCAGGCACGTCGATCCCCTTTGCGGTGGCTGTAATGACCTTGTGCTCCATGGTAGTGCGTTGCATGTTGGTATGCGACTGACTCCCGTGGTTGCGGCACGGATGGTCTTCATCCTGGCCGACATGCTCTGCGTATCGCACCAGAAGGATGGATTGCGAAGCCTGGGCCTGCAAAGGCGCCAGGACCATTCTATAGTTAGGGCACACGCGTTCGATTCAGGAAGAGCCTGTTATGCCAACACTGAACCGCATCATGTACGTGGAGGATGATGACGATATCCGTCAGGTTGCCGAAATGGCCCTTGAGGAGGTGGGTGGCTACGAGGTCAGGCTCTGTGGCTCCGGTCGTGAAGCGATCGAGGCGGTTGATGAATTCGGTCCGCAACTGATCCTTCTGGATGTCATGATGCCTGATATGGACGGGATCGAAACCTTCAATGCACTGCACCGCAAAGGGGCGCTTACAGGGGTTCCGGTTATCCTGATGACGGCCAAGGTGCATCCGGAAGAGATGGCCCGATACCGTCAGTTGGGCGTGTTTGATGTCATTCCAAAGCCTTTTGATCCCATGATGGTGTCGGAGGACATTGCCCAGATGTGGGAGCGTTTTCATGAGTGATGACGCTGACGGCCAATCGCTGGATTCAAAGCTGAACAAGCTGCGCTCAGCCTATCGCGAGCGTCTTACCCAGGAACTCGGCGCGATTCGTGCTTATGCTGAACCCCAGGAGCATGATGAGGATGTCGCCCGTACGGTGGCGTCGCTCAGACACCGGCTTCACAAGCTGGCAGGCTCTGCTGGCACATTCGGCTTCCATCAGCTGGGAAAGAGCGCGCGTACCCTGGAACAGAACCTGCAGGCCGCTCTAGCCCAGAATGCAGATGGGCAGCGCCGGGCTCTGGAGCAAGCCCGTCGGCAGGTCGCCCAGCTCGCTGAAAGCCTCAATGCGGATGAAAACCTGACGGCCAACGTGGGAGTTGAAGCCGCTGGCGCAAGATCGGGGCCAGACGTTCCCTATATCGGCCTGATCGAACGGGATCAGATCCTGGCCGACTATATCGCCCATCAGCTTGAAAGTTTCGGCTACCGGATTCAGCACTATCGTGATCCCCAAGCGTTTCTTGCCGGTGATGAACCCGCTCCCGATCTGCTCCTCGTTGATCACCGTGCCGGGGTGGCGGAACATCACCCTACGCCCACCGATTACTGGCAATCGTTGCTTGCCGATATCGAATGCCCGGTCATTTTCATGGGGGGCCATGAGGACTTCTGGGCCCGGCTTGAGGCCGTACGTGCCGGTGCGGACAGCTATTTTGTGAAACCCCTGGATATTCCGAAAATCGCCGCGAGGATATCGCGGACCATTCAGGATCGTCGCCAGGGCGAGGAGCGGGTGCTGATCGTCGATGACGATGAGGCGCTTCTGGAACACCTGGCGACAGTTCTAACCCACGCCGGTATGGTTGTCGAAACGCTCTGCCATTCTGAAGCGCTGCTGGACCGCACCTCGGATTTCCGGCCCGAGCTGGTGCTCATGGACCTCCACATGCCGGAAGTTTCCGGGGATGAACTGGCTGCGATGTTGAGACAGTTCGACCAATGGAGCAACCTTCCGATTCTTTACCTGTCACAGGAACAGGAGCAGCAACAGCGTATTGACGCCCTGATCCGGGGCGGTGATGATTTCATCAATAAACCGGTTAGTGATGAATACCTCATCAAGACATGCCGGAGCCGTGTGCGGCGCTTGCGGACCGTGGAACAGGCAATCGCGCTTGATGGGCTCACGGGCCTTCTAAGGCATGCCAACATCAAGGAGGCGCTGGAGACGGAACTGCAGGGAGCCAGGCGCAGTGGCAATCCGCTTTCCGTGGTAATGCTGGACATTGACCATTTCAAGCAGGTTAATGATAGCTATGGCCATGCTTTGGGTGACATGGTGATCAGTACCGTTGGCACCCTCATGGCCCAGCATTTCCGCCGCTCGGACCGGCTCGGACGATACGGTGGCGAAGAGTTCGTGGCGGTATTGCCCAATTGTGATGTGGCAGAGGCTGAACGGCTGATCAATACCCTTCGCGGCGCTTTCTCGGAGATCAGCTTCTTTGATGACACCACCCGTTTTTCCTGCACGCTGTCAGCCGGTATTGCCGATACCGAGACGAGTTCGGGTCGGGACGGAGAGCAGCTGCTGAAACAAGCGGACATCGCGCTATATCGTTCGAAACAGGCTGGGCGGAATTGTGTGTCCCGCGCGTTTTCTCAAGCCGAACCGCCATGAAGCAGCCTCCCTGGCCGACGGATGAGCAACAGCGCCAGAGCGCGCTGGACCAGACCTGCCTGGCGAGCTCTGTTCCGGATGAGCGGCTGGACCGTATTACAGAGATCGCGACGTACAGTCTGGGTGTTCCCATCGCGCTCGTGACCTTGATTGACGGTGATCGGCAGCGTTTCAAGTCCAGCCAGGGACTGGATATGGCGGAAACGGGCCGGAACGTCTCCTTCTGCGGGCATGCGGTTTATCGGGATATGCCATTGGTCGTTAATGATGTGGCCCAAGACCACCGCTTTGCCGACAACCCCCTCGTAACCGGTCCCCCGTATATCGGCTTTTACGCAGGCATCCCTATCCATGACGATCAGGGACATGCGCTGGGCACGCTCTGTGTCATGGACACTGGCCCAAGGCAACTGGATAACGGCCAGTACCGCTGTCTCAGCCACCTGGCCCAAACCGTTGAAAGCGTGATCCAGCAGGATCAGGTTCAGCGTCGTTCCGTGGCGGAAGCCCAGAAACACCGGGAAGATGAACTCCAGCGTCACAATCGGGCCCTTGGCCTGCTCAATGAGATTGCGTTTGATATGCAGGGCCCTCTGGATGAGCAGGTCCAGAGGGCCCTATCACTGGGACTGGAGTTCCTGGAACTGGATATTGCGATCGTCAGTGACATTGTCGGTGAGCTGTACACGGTCAAGTGGTGTAAGGCGCCGGTTGGTGTGGAGCTGTATCCGGGCCGGGAATTCCGGCTTGGCGATACCTACTGCGATCTGGTCATGAGCCATGACAGGGAGGTGGCCATCCACCACATGGGCCAGTCCGACGAGCGGGCCCACCCCTGTTATGGCATGTTCCAACTGGAGGCTTACATCGGGGCGCGCCTGGAAGACGAACAGGGTGCGGTGGGCACCATCAACTTCAGCTCGCCGTGGCCGCGTCAGCCTTTTGGCCAGAGTGAACGCCTTTTTGTCCGTCTTCTGAGTCGCTGGATCAGCAACAAGCTGGCGTACCATCGACGCCAGCATCGGCTTGAAAAGCTACTGCGTCAATTGCCCGGAGCTGTCTACCAGTTCCGCCAGTGGCCCAGTGGTGAGGCTGTCTTCCCTTTCATGTCCAACGGGCTGGAGAAGCTCTACGGTATTGACCCACAGACGGCCATGGCGGATGCCGGAGCCGTTCTGGACAAGACCCATCCGGAGGACAAACCCGCAGTTGCGCAAACCACTGACGAGTCCTTCACCCACCTTACGCCATGGCATCTGGAATTCCGCGTGCAGGGCGGCGACGGGCATTACCACTGGATAAAAGGGGCTTCCGTCCCCGAAAAGCTCCAGGATGGTAGTGTCCTCTGGCACGGCTACCTGGATGACATCAACGCGCGCAAACAGGCGGAGCTGGCCCTTGAATCCAGTGAGGCACGCCTGCGGGGCCTGTTTGACTTCTCACCCGTTGGTATTGCTCTCAATGACCTGGCAACGGGGTATTTCCTTGAGATGAACAATGCCCTGCTCGCTGCCACCGGCTACACCTGGCAGGAATTCATGGCGTTGACCTACCACCAGCTCACGCCAGCGGAATACGAGCCGGCCGAAAGGGAGGCGTTGGAGCACCTTTGTACGACGGGCCGTTACGGCCCCTTCGAGAAGGAGTACATCCGGAAGGACGGAAGCCGGTATCCGGTACGCCTTCACGGCATGCTTGTGACCGACAGTGATGGACGGGCACTGATCTGGTCCCTGATCGAGGACATCACCGAGCGTAAACAGATCGAGAACATGAAAAACCAGTTCATTGCCACGGTCAGCCATGAGTTGCGCACGCCCCTGACCTCCATTCTGGGGGCACTGAAACTGGTCAACGGCGGCGCGGTGGGCGCGATCCCCGCCAAAGCCGAAAGGTTACTGCAAAGGGCCCAGAGTAATGGCGAGCGTCTGGCGGAGCTGATCGGCGATCTTCTGGATATGGAGAAGATTGTTTCCGGAAAACTGACGGTAACCCTGGAAAGTCAGCCACTGACCCCGATTATCCAGGAGGCTGTGGAAAGCCTCTGGGAGGTCGGGGGCGAGCGGGGGGTCACGATTGATTATGTCCAGCCGGAAGACGAGATCGTTGCCAGGGTCGACCGTCAGAGGCTCATCCAGGCCGTGACCAATTTGCTGTCGAATGCCATCAAGTTCTCGCCAGACGACACCTCCGTCATAGTGGCGTGCTCAAAAGGCAGTGGCCACGTTCGGATTGACGTTGAGGACAAGGGGCCAGGTGTTTCTCCGTCCTTTGAAAGCATGCTCTTTGACCGGTTTGCCCAGGCGGATGCTTCGGATAAGAAAAAACCCGGGACCGGCCTTGGGCTGACCATCACCCGGGAGTTGATGCACCAGATGCACGGCGAGGTGACCTATCAATCCGGCAGTGGCGGTGGTTCCACCTTTACGCTGACCCTGCCGCTGTCGGGGGGTGATGACTGATGGTTTCCAGGGATCCTTTTCCGGCAGGTGTCGGCTCACTGTTGTGGCCGGGGAGCCTGGTGGCATGAGCCTGATGAATTCGATTCGCACCCGTGTAGTGCTGGTGGTCACTTTCACAAGCCTGCTTACCGTGCTGGCCATCATGGCGACGACCTATCAGTCGCTGTTTGATGATTTCCGGGCCATGATCGTCCAACAGGAGGTGCTTGAAACCCGACGCCTGACCGAGAAGGTGAACCAGAATCTGCGTAAACGGGTGGTGGTCCTATCGGCGGCGCGGTCGCTGCTGATCCAGGATGGGCAACTCAGATCACCGGATGAACTGGAAGCGATCATCAAACAGCAGCCTTACCTGAACCGGTTTTTTCCAGACGGTGTCCTTGTTTTCGACGCCAACGGCACCGCCATTGCCGAGAACACCCATGTACCCGGCAGGCTGGGGACCAATTACGCGGACCGGGATCACTTCAAGCGGATCCTTGAAACCCACGAGACAGTCATCTCGGAACCCATCATGGGCCGCACTACCGGTGTGCCGCTGCTGTCTTTCCTGGTTCCCGTCAAGCAGGAGGGGGCGTTTCTGGGCATGATCGGTGGCATCATCAAGCTGGGTGAAGGCTCCATCCTCCCTGCCCGGTCTGTTTCCGGGCGGAATGAACGGGTGATCACCGCCATCCTGGACACTGAGAACAGGCTTTATATCGAGTCGCCGGGTGCCAATCCCGAGGAGCGCCTTAATCCGCTGCCAGAACCCGGCGAAAACCCGCTCATTGATACGGCTTTGGGGATCTCGGACAGCGATAGCGAGACAGTGTTTGAACATCAAAGGTATCTGGTGGCGACTGATGCCGTTGAAGAACTGAACTGGACCTTCGTGCGCGCGATTCCCTATCAACAGGCCATGAAACCGCTCACATCGTCCTTCCGCCAGTTTCTTGTGATTGTCGCGGGTGTCACGGTCTTGCTGCTGGTGCTGGCGTGGCTTGTGGCCCGCTCGCTGACAAACCCCCTGACACGCGTAACGCGCCAGATCAATACCATGGCTGAAACGCCTGAGGAAGGTGCGTCGGTTTCCGAGCGTGGGCCGCGGGAAATCCGGGACCTGGCCCGGGCCTTCAATCATCTGACGGGGGAGCGTCAGCAGCTGGATGAACTGAAAAACGACTTTATCGCCAGTGTCAGCCATGAGCTGCGAACGCCACTGACGTCCATTGAGGGCGGGCTTAAAATGATGGTGGCGGGAGTGGGCGGCTCACTTCCCGTGAAGTCTCAGTCCATGGCGGAAATCGCGCTTCGTAACAGCGAACAGCTCAATGGCCTGATCCGCGACCTTCTGGATTTCAACAAACTGGCCAGCGGACAAAGGACTTTTGATTTCGAGCCCTGTAATGCGGCGCACGCCATCAATCAGGCGCTTGAAGGTAACGGGGCCATGGCGTCAATGTATCAGGTCAGCCTCCAGATGGAGGCCGCGCCAACGCTCTGGGTTGCCGCGGATGCCACGGCCCTGCGCCAGGTGCTGGATAACCTGATCAGCAATGCGATCAAGCACTCTCCTTCCATGGGCATTGTTCGTGTCGCGGCAGAGGCCGGCCGGTCGGGCATGGTTACGATCACCGTCAGTGATCAGGGTGACGGTGTTCCGGAGGCATTCACGAATCGCATCTTCCAGCGCTTTGCCCAGGCGGAGCGGGGGACGACGCGCTCGGGAACCGGGACCGGGCTTGGACTGGCCATTTCAAGGGGACTTGTCCATGAAATGAACGGTGAGATCGGTTTCTTCAATGACCACGGCGCCCACTTCTGGCTGACACTGCCCCAGTCCACGCCTGGGGCTGACCCAGCCTTTGAGTGATCGCCCGCGGCTTGCCCCTCTATGAGGGCCCCATCCCGGCGCGGGGCAGCTTGACGGTAAAACAGCTTCCCATGCCCTCCCGGGAGCTGACGTGGATCTCACCTCCCATGCGCGAAACGAGCTCCAGAGCGATGCTCAGGCCCAGCCCGGTGCCGCTCTGG
This sequence comes from Halomonadaceae bacterium KBTZ08, assembly GCA_048013405.1. GTDB lineage: Bacteria > Pseudomonadota > Gammaproteobacteria > Pseudomonadales > Oleiphilaceae > Halospina. Next base: position 2,249,503 of record CP182108.1, on the reverse strand, counting down.
TGGCGGCGTTTGTCGGTCTCATCAGCGCGGGTAAAGCGTTCAAACAGCCGGTTCTGAAAGTCATCGGGAATACCGGCGCCTTCGTCCTGAACATGAATGGCGACCTGATTCCCTTCGGAGGCTGCGGCGACCTGAACCGTCTGGCCTGGATCCGAGAACTTGATGGCGTTGGACAAAAGGTTGTCCATTACCTGCATGAAGCGCTTCTGGTCAACCCAGACCATGATCTGCTCCCCGGATTCCGGTTCTGAATACGTCAGGTTGATGTCATCCGTGGTTGCCGGGAACTGGTTGTTTTCGATCGCCTGTCTGATCAGAGGGGACAGGGCGACCTTCTCGGGATCGAAAGTCATCCGCGAGGAATCCAGTCGTGCAAGGTCCAATACGTCATCAAGCAGGTGCTGCATGCGCTTGAGGTTGCGCGCCGCCAGGTCTAGAAGGTGACTGGCCTTGGGATCGTGTTGAGCCTGGGTGCGTTCCAGAAGTGAGACCGCGCCGGAGACGGACGTAAGGGGGGTGCGCAGTTCGTGGCTGACACTGTGCATGAAATCGATCTTTTCCCGCGCCTTACGCATTTCCATCTCGCGGGTGAGCCTTTGATACCGAAACCATTGCCAGATGGCAAACCAGATGACCAGCCCCAGGGTCCAGATACCGGCCCGCATCAGCCAGAAAGGCCAGGTCTCGACGGTTTGGCTCAGCGTCAGCCGCCAGCGGAAATCATCCGTGAAGCTGATCGTCTGGGACCGGCTGACCCGGGGGCCCGTGGCTAACTGGCCCGTGATGGTTTCGGGCTGTGCCGGCACTCTGTTCTCGATCAGTAGTTTGCTCTCGTGTTGCTGATCGAATTGTTCAAGGACGGCCAGTATGGAGTCGAGTTCCATGACCGTGCTGATGAGCCCCCAGTAGCTGCCATCCACTGACACCGGTCGCCGGTAGATCAGGCCGGTGCCCCCCTGAGCCAGTTCGAGCGGGCCAACGAAGGTTGCTTTGCCTTCCTTCATAATCCGTTTCACTGCCGGCCACTGTTCCGGCAGGTCGCGGTAGTGCACGCCGAGGACCGCTTCGTTTCCTTCTTTGGGGAAAACGGCCGTGATCCGGTTATCGGGTGCGATGCCGATGTTGCGCAGGTGATCGGTATGGTCAAAAAGGGCTGCCATCCAGCGCTGAAGAGCTGAAAACTCGGGGTTACCTCCGTAACCCTGGATGAAACTCTCAAGCCCGACAGTGATGTAGATGCCTTCACTGATCTCCGCCTCCAGCAAAGCCCTGGCGTCACTGCTCTGGGACACCAATGTCCTGCCCATATTGGCTCGCTGGTTTTTCCAGAACTGCCAGACGATCAGTTCAGCACTCGCGATCAGTAAGGTGAACACCAGAACCGTTGTCAGCCACTTGCGTATCACTGATCGGGGCATTGAAGGCCTGTCCAAGGTCCTGGTCCTACGGAATCAATGGCACATCGCTCATAGTGCCTGCTGTTCACGGGCCATGCGATTGTCGTTTACGACGACACTCTCAAGTTAGCGCACTCTCGAGCTTATGAAAGGTCCCGGGCCTAAGGATATCCAAACCCCATCCCGGTCTGTAACGTATCCGTCCCGGTGATGTCTGAATGGCAGCACCCATTCATTACGGAGAAGGTTCAAACGAATGAGTAACGGCAAGAAAGTCGTCCTTGGCGTGATCGCACTGTTGATCACCGCCTTCTTTGTGTTCGATCTGGGGCGTTTCCTGGAGCTGGCTGTGCTCAAGGAACACCAGGCCAGTCTGCAGGCGTGGATCGGGAACAATCTGCTTCTCAGCCTGGCGCTGTTCTTTGCCGTGTATGTCGTCGTTACCGCCCTGTCTCTGCCCGGCGCGGCGGTCATGACGCTTGCCGGCGGGGCGCTTCTGGGGTTTGGGTGGGGGCTGCTGGTGATCTCGTTCGCCTCCACCATTGGCGCCACACTGGCGTTTCTGGTGGCGCGCTTCCTGTTCCGGGACACCCTGAGGAAACGCTACGCGAGCTACCTGAAAAAGATCGATGATGGCATACAGCGCGATGGCGCCTTCTACCTCGCCACTCTGCGCCTGATTCCGGTATTTCCGTTCTTCGTGATCAACATTGTGCTGGGGCTGACCGGGATGCGCACCTGGACCTTCTACTGGGTGAGCCAGCTCGCCATGCTGCCGGGCACCGCCGTGTACGTGAACGCGGGCACCCAGCTGGCCCAGATTGAACGCATGGGCGACATCGTCTCGCCGGAACTGCTGCTGTCGTTCGTGTTACTGGGCGTCTTCCCGTTGATTGCCAAGTTTGTGGTGGGCCGTATCCAGAAAAAGCGGCTCTATTCCAGTTATGACAAGCCCGAGCGCTTTGACTACAACATGGTGGTGATTGGCGGCGGCAGCGCCGGACTGGTCTCCGCCTACATCGGGGCCACGGTTAATGCGAAGGTGGCGCTGGTCGAGCGTGGGAAAATGGGCGGCGACTGCCTCAATACCGGCTGCGTGCCTTCCAAGGCGCTGATCCGCTCGGGCAAGGTGGCCCAGATGATGCGCCAGGCGGACCGCTACGGGCTGGAGGCGAGTGAGCCGAAGGTGCCCTTCGCCAGCGTCATGAAGCGGATCCACGGCATTATCCGGACCATTGAGCCTAATGATTCCGTGGAACGGTTCACCAGCCTGGGTGTGGACTGCGTCCAGGGCTCGGCGCGCTTCGTGACGCCCTGGGAGATTGAACTGGACGAAGAGGGCAGCAAACGTCGCATCACCACCCGGACCGTGGTCATTGCGACCGGTGGCAAGCCGTTTGTGCCACCCATCCCCGGTATGGAGGACGTCGCGCCGCTGACCTCGGAAAACCTCTGGGAGATCGAGGAGCAGCCGGGGCGCCTGGTGGTACTTGGCGGTGGCCCCATCGGCTCCGAGCTCAGCCAGGCGTTTGCGCGCCTGGGCACGCAGGTGACGCAGATTGAGCAGGGAGACCGGTTGCTGCCGCGCGAGGATACCGATGTTTCCGAGCTGGTTCTCAAGCGCTTCCGCGAGGAGGGCGTGGACGTGCGTCTGGGGCACAAGGCCAGCCGCTTTGCGGTCGAGGACGGCGAGCGTGTGGTCTACTGCGAGCATGCCGGCGGGACCGTACGGATTCCGTTCGACCGGGTCCTGGTGGCCGTTGGCCGCAAGGGCAATACCGATGACCTGGGGCTTGAGGCGCTGAACGTGGCGCCCGGCCCCCAGGGCACCCTCCCCACCAACGAGGACCTGAGTGTTGTCTATCCCAACATCTATGCCTGCGGTGATGTGGCTGGGCCCTACCAGTTCACCCACATGGCGGCGCACCAGGCCTGGCATGCGGCGGTGAACGCCCTATTTGGCCAGTTCAAGCGCTTCCGCGTGGATTACTCGGTCACGCCCTGGGTAACCTTCACCTCGCCGGAAGTGGGCCGTGTCGGGCTCAATGAGGCGGAAGCCCGGGAACAGGGGATCGACTACGAGGTCACCACTTACGGCCTGGACGACCTGGACCGGGCCATTGCCGAGAGCGAGGACCACGGCTTCATCAAGGTCATCACCCCCCGTGGCAAGGACCGGATCCTGGGCGCGACTGTGGCCGGGGAACACGGCGGCGAGCTGCTCACCGAGTTCATCCTGGCCATGAAACACGGGATCGGCCTGAACAAGATCCTGGGCACCATCCACCCCTACCCGACCTGGAACGAAAGCGTGAAGTTCGCGGCGGGCGAGTGGAAGAAGGCCCACGCGCCACAGAAGGTGATCCAGTGGCTGGGGCGGTATCACCGCCGGCGCCTGGGTGGGTAGGCACCTGAACCTGGAGGCCTCATGAGCGCCCCCGGATCCGGCCTCCGGTGGCGTTCATGCTGGCAGGGGAAGAAGGCGCTCCGCCGCATACCGGATCAGGGCCAGCGCATCGCTCACGCCATTGCCATCGCCTTTCTCGAAATCCCCTTCCTGACCCATCTGGTTGGTCACATGCGCAAAGCACAGTACGGGCCGTGCGCGTGCCTGGGCAAACGCATAGAGTGCGGCTGCTTCCATCTCCACGGTCAGCAGGCCCTGCGTCCGATGGCGTTCGATGGCGGTCTCGGTTTCACGGAAAGGGGCATCCGTGGTCCAGCTCGCACCGGTGACCACGGGCGCCGGAAGCGAGGCCGGGTCCGCCTCAAAGGCCGCCACCAGCTCGGCGGGGGCATGGCTGTAGTCCGAGGGCGGGCAGTAGTGATAGCTCGTGCCTTCATCCCGGAGTGCCTGGTCGATAAGGACAAAATAAGGCGGTTGCTGAACGGGTGTGAGATGGCCCGCCGAGGTCAGGCTCAACAGGAGCTGGCAGCCACAGGCGAAGAGCTCCTCCGCGACCAGTACGGCGAAGGCGGACCCCACAGCACATCCGACGATGCCCAGCTCCCTGTCTCCCAGCGATATAACGTCGAGCTCGGTGTGGTAGCAGACCCAGTCGGTGTGGGGCCGGGCCAGCCCTTCGGCCCGCTTGCTGAGCACGATGTCCCCGTCCGGATCCAGCAGGCACACTTCCGGCACCGGGGAGGTTGATGCCTGCTTCTGGCGTCGCGCTTCGCGCAGCAGGCTTTCAGGGGTAAAGGCGGAGGGCTCATGCCAATCCTTGTCACGAAGAATCGGGGGGATCCCGCTGGCGTCTGTCATCATCAACCTCTGTTCTGGCCTGGTCTTCAGTAACGGCGTTGCGTTAAAGAATAGTGGCTTAATGCTGCAAGTGCGACTGGAGAGGCGTTGTCCGGCATCCGTGTTCTTCGGTCACTGTTGATTGGAGGCATCGCGCTCGATTGTTTCGTCGATGGCATGTTCGAACCGGTTGAGCGCTTCGGTATCCGGTGGCATCGGTTCGAACCTGCGGATCACCCGGATTACGGCCCGGAACTGGCTGATGAAGCGGCGGCAGTGCGGGCACATGAGCAGGTGCACAACCAGCGGGACACGTTTGCGCCAGCGCAGGTGGCCATCGACGTAATCGCTGGCCATGAGGGTGATATCACGGCATCTGAGCATGGGTGCCCCGGTTACTTCCCAAAATGAGCATTGCTCAGGGTGGGACACGTCAGGCGTCAGGGCGTTACAGCCGGATCAGGATTCGGTGGTGATTCCGGGTTCCAGGGGGATATGGAGTGTATCGAGCATGCGGTTGATGCCGGAATAGAGCTCCATGGTGCTCATGGCCTCAATAATATCGCTGTCACTCGCGCCGGCCTGGTGTACCGCTTCCAAAAGTTCCGGAGGTACATGGTGGGGGGCGCGGTTGGCCTCCCGGACCAGTTTCAGAAGAGCCTTTTCACTGGAGCTCAGGAAGTTTGCCTCTGCGGTTGTGAGCAGCTGTTTCAGTTGATGTGAGCTTACGCCCAGTTGGCGCAGGAAGCGACGATGGTGGACGACGCAGTAATGACACTCGTTGTCATGGGACACCAACACAGCGATGGTGTGCTTGAGCCGGGATGAGAGCTGGCCTCCGAACATCAGGCTGCGCACACGACCCCAGACCTGTTCCAGCTGTTCCGGGTGGTGGGCATAGCTCCGGAACAGGTTGGGAACATAGCCCTCGTGCTCACGGATTTCCGCGAAGACTGCCTGGACCCGTGCGTCACCCTCATCCTCGACGGGCACGAAAACCGCGTCATTACAGGCATGGGGTTGCGCATGCGCCGGTGAATCCGTGGCGTCAGGCTCTGCCGGTGCTGACGAAAGGCGCTCAGCGAGCTGTTTCTGGAGCCGTTGTTCAAAGTCCGGCGTGACTCCGGCCTCAGCCGGTACATGGTGGCGCAGGGCTCTCTGGGTGGCCGCCAGGCCGTCTACGAAATTCCGGCAGTGCTGGCACATCCATAGGTGGGTCCGCAGGCGCAAACGCTCTCCGACGGTCAGCTGGCCATCCAGCCAGTCACTGGCCATGGCGGTGACGTCATGACATTTCAGCATTCGCCTGTCTCCCGGAAGCCCTCAATCATGGTGAACAGTTTCTGGCGCGCGCGATGCAGCGTGACCCTCAGATTGGATCCGGATAACCCCAGTATGCGACAGACCTCTTCGGCTTCCATCTGCTGGATATCGCGCATCATCAGTACGGCGCGCTGGGTTTCAGGCAGGGCGTCATAGTGCCTCTCCAGGCAGTCCTGCAGTGCCTCGTTGGACAGCAGCTCTTCCGCGGACTCCGAGCCCCAGGGCCGTGTTGGCTGGGCCCAGCTCCCGCCCTCGTTGAATCGGGCCTCGAGTGCCGGATCCAGTGGGGCCTGGAAATCCGTCAGGGTTTCGCGTTTGCTTCGGCGAAGCCGGTTACGGGCACGGTTGGCGGTAATGGTGCAGAGCCAGGTCTTGAGGGCGGATCGGCCTTCGAAGCCATCGATGGCATCCACGACCGTAACCCATGTCTCCTGCACCACATCCTCGGCCGTGGCCGGGTCGAGCATGCTCCGTGCAGTTGCCAGCATCGCCCCTGAGAACCGCTGGACGGCCTCGTGATAGGCCAGGGTGTCCCGCTGGCGGAGGCGCTCCACCAACTGTTGCTCGTCCGTCACTGCCCCGTCCATGTCCGCATCCATCAGGGTTTCTATGGCTTGCAATCATAACGGCCTATTACTGTCTGGGTAAAAATCCGATTCTTTATATTTGGAACTTTTTGCGTGTTCGAACCGTTACCACTCGCTGTTCGTGCCGCACGATCTGCATGCGTCTCCGTATTGATTGGTGGCCTTTAAACTGGAAGCCGGTCAGCCAGTTCCTCCAGGTTCTGGATCACGGGACTGGGCTCAATTCCCCAGGGATCGAAGGAGGTTCCCGAATCGCGTTGCACCCAAGCCGCCTCCAGGCCGGCCGACCGTGCGCCAATCACGTCCCAGGGGGCAGGGCCTCTAGGGCCGGGGCAGCGTCCCGGAATGCCGGCAGGCACTGATAGGCCTGTAGTAGGGTGTTGGCGGACGATATGATCGGCGCTCTCCAGAAGCATGCAGCCGGCTGATCTGCAAACGCTTCTGTAACGGACCATCTTTGAGCGTGTCTTTACGGCAATGATTCAGCGATGACCCGGAAGTGGTTACCTATGAGCAACAGCAACAAGACAGTACCTGGCGGCATGACGGAGCGGGTTTGCCGCTGCTTCGCACAGTCTGTTGGGCGCTTGCGGCCTTCTCTGCTGCGTGGCGTTGAGCGTTATGAAGGTCTGCCTGCACGCGCTCGCCCAGTGATAGTGACGGTCCTCAGGAGGATGACATGAGCATCCATCTGCCCTCTTTCATGGTGGTACTCGTGACAGTGGCGCTGGCCAGTGTTGTTTTCGCGCCGCGTGCGCCCTCGCTGGATGGCTTTTTCCGGGGCACCAGTGATTCGGGCACCGCCCCTGGCGTCTGGATGCTGACCCTGTCCCAGGTCACCACCTGGATTTTTGCGCGGTCACTGCTCAACGCCGGTATTCTGGGTTATTTCTTTGGTCTGCCCGGGGCATTGGCGTACACAACGTACTATGGGTCTTTTCTTACCGGCTGGCTGATCGTGGATCGCCTTCGGTTCCATCATGGCGCGGACAATGCCCAGGGTTTTCTGCTTGAACGTTTCGGCGCCCCAGGGGCGGCTTCCTACAATGTCCTGCTCGCGCTGCGTCTGTTGAGTGAAGTGTTTGCGAACCTGTTGGTTGTTGGAATGGTCTTCAGCACCTGGGGCGACGGCGTTGGCGATCTGGCTATCATCGCGGTCGCCGCCACCACGCTGGTCTATTCCATGGCTGGAGGGCTGAGGGCCTCGTTGCATACGGATGTCTGGCAGGCCGCTTTCCTGATTGTGGTGATCGCCCTTTTGCTGGGGCTGGTCCTGACCAGTCAGGACTTCTCCGTTGGCGACCTGATAGCCGGGGCCAATCAAGATGCTACCCCTGGCTGGATCCTGCTGGCCGTTGCGCTTCTGCAGGTTCTCAGTTACCCACTTCATGATCCCGTCATGATGGATCGTGGCTTCCTGGCAGATCGTGACACCACGCGGCGGAGCTTTTTCTGCGCTTTTGGCATCTCCGCTGTCTTGATTTTGGCTTTTGGAGTGATTGGGGTCTATACGGGCCATAATGCAGGGGGTAAAGGCGACTTTCTCACCGCACTTGGGCCTCTTCTTGGGGACGCGGCAATGTTTCTGGTGGGCTTGGCTCTGGTTGTTTCGGCTGTTTCCACCATGGATTCAACCTTCTCCAGTATTTCCAAGTTAATGGTGGTTGATTCGGGTCTTATGCCGCGCACGCTGGTCAATGGGCGTCTTGCCATGGCGGGTTTCGCGGCAGGGGGGCTGCTATTGGTGTTTTTGGGCACTGACGATTTGTTTGCGGCCGTTGCCGTCAGCGGTACGGCTTCCCTGTTTCTGACACCGGTGATCGTCTTCTGCATTTTTCTGGGGCGGCGCGTGGCGGGCTGGAGCCTGCTCGTCAACGGTGTGACCGCTGTTACGGGGGCGGTGCTCTATTTTCTGGAAGACAGTGGTTATAGCACGCTGTTGTCGGGGCTGACCGGGCTGGAGCACACGTACTCTCACCTTCTGGTGGTAACCATTGGCATCCTGTTGGTCGGATTTACCGTTTTTCTCCTCGGTCTTGAGTCCGAGCATAATGCGCCTTGCAGGGAGGCGGGAGAATGATGCGGGAAGCAGCGCCAAGCTGATGGGGTCATTTCAGGCTGGGACCAAAGGGGGTCGGTTTGCCGGTACCCGGCCCTATTTTCGAGGAGGCTGGCCTCATTAAGGGAGTCTCATGGTTGGTCTCCAGATCCGTAAAATGAGGGCATCGGGGCCGTAAGCAAAGGGGCGGTCCGCTTTGATGGTGGCTAACCCGAGAGGAAAGCCTCCGGGAAGCCCGCACAGTCGTTTTGGGGAACGCCGTGGGTCCCGGAAATGCTTTCTCGTGTCCGGTTCAGCTCGGCAACGCCTGCTCCAGATCGGCAATCAAGTCGTCGGGGTCTTCCAGCCCAACGGACAGCCGCAGCAGCGCGTCGGATATACCCCGTCGCGCCCGTTCCTCAGGGGCCAGTCCATAATGGGTGGTGGTACACGGCTGGGTGACCAGACTCTCGGCTCCGCCCAGACTGGCCGCCAGGCCGAACAGCGTCAGCCGATCTGCCGTGCGCGTGGCGGCGTCAGGTCCGCCCTTCACCTCGAGGCTGAGCATGCCGCCGAAACCGTGCATCTGCTCGCGGGCCAGAGCATGCCCTCGAAAGTCCGGCAGCCCGGGGTAGAACACGCGCTCCACGCCCGGATGCCTTTTCAGGGCTTCCGCAATCCGTTGCGCGGAGGCGTTCTGTTGTTTCAGCCGAACGCTCAGTGTGCGCAGGCTGCGGGCCAGCAGCGAGGCCGTGGTGGCCGCTGGCATGGAACCCAGGTTCTTGCGCCAGGCCCAGATGGGTGCCAGCAGTTCCCTGGAGCCCATCAGTACGCCGGCCGTCACATCACTGTGTCCGCCCAGATACTTGGTGGCGCTGTGCACCACCACGTCGGCTCCCAGCGCCAGTGGTTGCTGGTTTACCGGCGAGGCGAAGGTATTGTCGACGACCAGGATGGCTCCATAGGCATGGGCGCGGCGGGCGATGCTGGTAATATCGAAGACTTCCAGTGTCGGGTTGGTGGGGGTCTCCAGGAATACCATGCGAGCGCCATCGGCCAGCAGCGATTCCAGCTGGTCCAGTTCGCTGGCGAGGATGGGATGGGTGGGAATGCCCAGTTGGGGCAGTTGATCGTACATCAACTCCATGGTGCCGCCATAGGCATCCCCGACGCAGATAATGCCGGAACGGCCATGGGTCAGAAAAAGCGCTGTTTCAGCGGCCATCCCGGAGCAGAAAACCCAGGCGGCTTCCGCATCCTCCAGTCCAGCCAGGGTTTCCTCCAGCGCAAAGATGGACGGGTTGAGACCAAAACGGGTGTAGAGGCTGCCGACCTTGCGTCCTTCCACGATATCCAGAATGTCGGCGGTGGAATCGAAAGTGAAGGTCGTGGTGTCATAGGTCGGCGTGTGGGGGCTGCCGTGAGCATCCTTCAGGCTGTGGCCGTGGATGCTGCGGGTGGCCAGTCCATGGGGGGGCTTGTCCGTCATTTGTTTCTCTCCAGGTTTAACGCTTCAGAAAACAGCATTCTGTAGGGCCTTTCGGCCCCATAGGGTGGTCATAGGTGATGATTAAAGTCTACATGGTGATCGTGCCAGCCTTGATGTTGGTTGCAAGCGCTTCAACACCTTCGACTTTAGTACGTTGTTTCTCGATGCCGTCAGTGCAGAAGGGGCAGGAAAGCCCCCTGACTTCAATCCGGTGTTCGGCGCCTGAAGCCATGACTGCCGTGGTCATGACGGTGGCAATCAGCCCGCACAGCAGGACAGCTGCCCGACATCCCTGGAGAACGTTTGGGCGCAGAGCTTGAGCCCTTCCACCATGGTCAGGTACGGAAAGAGCTCGCCGGCGATATCCTCTACGGTCATTCGCGCGCGCAGCGCCATCACTGCCGTCTGGATCAGCTCGCCCGCGTTCTCCGCCACCGCCTGAACCCCCAGGAGTCGGCCGCTGTCGCGTTCGGCCACCATCTTGATGAAACCTCTGTCATCGAAATTGGCCTGGGCCCGGGGAATGTGTTCCAGCGCCAGGGTGCGGCTGTCCGCTTCAATGCCTTGTTGACCGGCGGCGTGCTCGGTGAGCCCCACGGTGGCCACCTGCGGATCCGTGAAGATGACGGCCGGCATGGCGTTGAGATCCAGGCGGGCGTCGCCGCCGGTCATATTGATGGCGGCCCGACTTCCGCCGGCTGCCGCGACGTACACGAACCGCGGCTGGTTGGTGCAGTCGCCGGCGGCCCGGATTCCGGGGGCGCTGGTCTGAAGATGGTCGTCCACCTCAACCATCCCGTTCGGAGCCGTCACACCGGCGGCCTCCAGGTTCAGGGCTTGGGTGTTGGGCGTGCGTCCCGCCGCGACCAGCAACTGGTCGGCGTGAAGCGGCCCGGCCGTGGTCTCCAGTGTGAATTCCGAATTCCCGTAGTGGACCTGGCTGGTCCGGGTGTTGTTGAGGACCGTGATGCCCTCGTCGCGGAAGATCGCCTCAAGCGTCTCGCTCACCGCCGGGTCCTTGCGGGACAGCAGGCGGCTGCGCGCCAGCACCGTCACCTCACTCCCAAGCCTGGCAAAGGCCTGGGCCAGCTCCACCGCCACCACCGAGGCGCCGATCACCGCCAGACGTGGCGGAATCCATCCGCTTTCAAGGGCGGTGGTGGAGGTCCAGTAGGGCGTTTCCGCAAGGCCGGCAATGGCGGGAATCGCGGGTCGGGCGCCGGTGCCGATAAAGGCCTGGTCGAAGCTCAGATGCTGGTCCTTGCCGTGGTGGTCGCGGATGCTCAGGGTCCGGCCATCCACAAACCGGGCCTCGCCTTCCAGAACCTGGATATCCGGATTGTCCGCCAGAATGCCTTCGTACTTGGCGTGGCGCAGCTCGTCAACGCGGGCCTTCTGCTGCTCCAGTAGACGGGTACGGTCGATGGCTGGCGGCGTCGCCATGATGCCGTGGTCAAATGGGCTCTCCCGGCGCAGGTGGGCGATTTGCGCCGCGCGGATCATGATCTTCGAGGGCACACAGCCGATGTTCACGCAGGTGCCGCCAATGGTGCGGCGTTCGACCAGTGTGACCCGGGCACCGCGTTCCACTGCCTTGAGGGCGGCCGCCATGGCAGAGCCGCCGCTGCCAATGACGGCGATGTGTGGCCTCGCTTTGTCATGCATTCCGCCGTTCTCCGCAAGCCGGCCCGTTGACCGCTTTTCAGGGGTTGCCTTACTGGGATAACGTTACTCCCATAGTCAACTATGGCGTCAAGGCCCATGCCGGATAAGGGGAACTCATTGACCATCGGCGACCTGGCGAAACCGGCCAACCCAGGGGTGAAGAGGTGGTGTTTGAGCACTTGGTTCCATTTTCACCAGCCACCCTTTATAATGGCGTAAGTATTACCCCATACAGGGCTGGGGAAAAGCCCTCAAAATCAACGGCAAAGGCACTCAGTCAGAACAGCGGGCACAGCTCCGATGGCTGGGTGAACTCGAGACCGAATGACCAGCGAGACCTCCAGGGCGGAGGCAATCGAGCTCAGGCAGCCGAAGGACACCGATGGCTACCGGCTGCACCGGCTGATTGCTGAATGCCCCCCCCTCGATCCCAATTCCATCTATTGCAACCTGCTCCAGTGCACCCATTTTGCGTCCACCGGCGTGGCGGCTGAGCTTGACGGTGAACTGGTGGGTTTCATTTCCGCCTATATTCCGCCTGACAAGCCGGAAACGGTTTTTGTGTGGCAGGTGGCGGTGCATGAAAAAGCCCGAGGCACGGGCCTGGGCAAACGCATGCTGCGGTTCGTCACCCAGCGCCCGGCCTGCGGCAACGTGCGTTTCATGGACACCACCATCACCGAGGACAACGAGGCTTCCTGGGGGCTGTTCCTGTCCTTCGCGCGGGAGCTGGGGGCGGAGACGCAGCGGGCAACCTTCTTCGACGGTGACATTCACTTCGGCGGCCACCATGATTCCGAGATCCTGCTGCGGATTGGCCCCTTCAACGTGAACGGTCACTGAAACAGCATACGGTTATCGTCCCGGCTATACTGGTCGGCAGAAAGACCGGTCGGTACCGGGCGCAAAGTCAGAATCAAGGCAAGAACGGTACTATGGCAGATCATACGGTAGAGAAAATCGGTGGTACGTCCATGTCGGATTATGCCGCCGTTCGCGACAACATCATTCTTGCGAACCGCGAGGAAGGGGACGTCTACAACCGCATCTTTGTGGTCTCCGCCTACGGCGGCGTCACGGACCGGCTTCTGGAACACAAGAAAACCGGCGATGCTGGGGTCTATGCGCTGTTCTCCCAGTCGGACTCCGACTGGGCCTGGGGGGATGAGCTGACCAAGCTTTCAAAGTATCTGTGCGAGATCAACGAGGAGCTGTTTGGCGACGAGCTGCTGAGCCAGCAGGCCGACCAGTTCATTGCCGAACGCATTGAGGGTGTCCGCAACTGCCTCCTGGATCTCCAGCGCCTGTGCTCCTACGGGCATTTCCAGCTGGAGGACCACCTGTTGACGGTGCGTGAGATGCTCGCCGGCATCGGCGAGGCCCACAGTGCGTTCAATACCACCCTGTTGCTGCAGAACGAGGGCTACAACGCCCGGCTGGTGGATCTCACCGGCTGGCGCGATACCGAGACACTTCCCCTGGACGAAAAGCTTGCCCAGGCGTTCGACAAGATCGATCTCAGTCGTGAACTGGCCATCGTGACCGGCTACGCCCAGTGCCAGGAAGGGCTGATGCGCACCTTTGACCGGGGCTACAGTGAGATGACGTTCTCCCGCATTGCCTGTATGACCGAGGCCAAGGAAGCGGTGATCCACAAGGAATACCACCTGAGCTCCGCGGATCCGAAGATTGTGGATGCGGAGAAGGTGGTGCCGCTGGGCCGCACCAACTACGACGTGGGTGACCAGCTGGCCAACCTGGGCATGGAGGCGATCCACCCGCGCGCGGCCAAGGGCATGCGCCAGGCGGATATCCCACTGCGGCTGAAGAATACCTTTGAGCCTGAGCATACAGGTACTCTGATCACCCGCGATTATGTCAGCGAGAAGCCGCAGGTGGAGATCGTGGCTGGCATGAAGCATGTCTTCGGCATTGAGGTGTTTGACCAGGACATGCTGGGGGAGCCCGGAGCGGACCGTAAGTTCCTGGAGATCCTGTCCCGCTTCAAGGTGCACTTCCTCAGCAAGGACACCAACGCCAACACCATCACGCACTATGTGGATACGTCGCTGCGCAACGTCAAACGGCTGGTGAAAGCGCTGGAAGAGGTCTTTCCGTCCGCGGAGATTTCCACCCGCAAGGTGGCCATCGTATCGGCGATTGGCAGCGACATGCAGGTGCCGGGCCTTCTGGCGACCGCCGTCAACGCCCTTCAGGAGGCTGAAATCCCGGTCCTGGCCATGCACCAGTGCATGCGGCAGGTGGATATGCAGTTCGTGGTGGAGGAGAGTGACTACGAGCGTGCGATCGCCACCCTGCACGGCAAGCTGATTGAGCCACACAAGCACGAGTACGCCATCGTGGCGGCCTAATTGGCTGGCTCAATGCCATTGATGAAACCGCACTATTGGCGCTGAGCCCCTGTGCGCCAGGGGCTTTCGTGCCCTCTCCCTGTAACACTCGCCAGTGCATTGAGTCATCCACATACAACCGCATAAAGTATATATCAATACAACCATCAACCAGGGGAATACTATGGATACGCTGTTGGACCCAATGGAACAGCGTGACCGTGAGCTGGTTGACGACGTCAGGGCCGAAACGACGGAGAACTGGAAGGAACCGGCGTCAGCCGAGCCGGAAGCGCTGGACGATCAGGAGCCTGCCTCCGTCGTTGGTCATTACTTTCGTGATGCGCATCGATTCTCGCTCCTTGGCAAAGAGGAGGAGCGTGACCTCGGTGCGTCGCTGGAAACGACGTTGCGCGGGCTGCTCTGTGAAGTGGCCGAACCAGAGCCCGAGGCACTGACCATTCGGGAAGTGCTCGCGCGGGTCGAGGCCCACACGGGCACCCTGAGCGACCATGCACGCCAGCACCTGGCTGATCTCCGGCGTTGGCGACGCAAGCTCATCCAGAGCAACCTGCGGCTGGCGGTGTACATTGCCCGTGGTCAGCAGAACCGCGGTCTGCCGCTGCCGGATCTGATCCAGGAAGCGAACCTGGGCTTGATCAAGGCGGTGGAGCGGTTTGACCCGACCCGTGGCTTCAAGTTTTCCACTTACGCCTACTGGTGGATTTCGGAAGAGGTCAAGCGGGCTATTAAGCGTGGCCGGCGGGTGGTGCGCACCCCGGACCATGTGGTGGATGAGATCCGTCGCCTTCAGGCCGTGGAAGGTCGGCTGCAGCGTGAGTCCGGGGAACAGCCGGATCGCTACCAACTGGCCAAGGCAGCCGAGACAACGCCGGATCGGGTTGATGAGCTGCTTGGGTTTGCCCGCCCCGAGGTTTCAACCGCCACGCCCATTTCCAGTGAAGGCGATCTGGAACTCGGGGATACGCTTGCTGACGACAGTGGCGATCTCGGGGAATCTCCCCTTATGGAACGGGATCAGGCGCGCCTTCTGAAGGACCTGTTCCATCTGCTGCGGGACCGCGAGGCCGACATCCTTGGCCGGCGTTTTGGCATTAACCGGGACGAGCCCGAAACCCTGCAGCTCATCTCGGAAGAGTTGGGCATCAGTCGGGAACGGGTGCGCCAGATTGAAAAGGGGGCGCTGCGCAAGTTGCGTGAGCATGCCACCCACTTCGCGGATGTGGCCGGGAACTGAACCGCGCAGCTAGTGCGTGAGGTAGAGCCAGGCGGCGGCCGCCGCCTGGCAAGCGACGACGCTGGCTGTAAGGAAGAGGCGGAGCCGGAGATACCAGCTGGGCCAGAAGCCTGGCATGGCAAAACAATCCGTCAGGCACAGCAGAAGGTAGAGGACAGGGAAGATGAGTGCCTGGAGGTGCCAGTCCAGCAGGAGGGTGAGACCCGCCGAAACAAAGAAGAACTGGCTCAGAAACATGGCATGAATGGGAGACAGCGGATAGCTGTGCTCGCCGATCTGCATGCTGATGGGCCAATAGACACCACTGAGAAACGCCAGTATGCCCGCGCTGTAAAGGTAGAACAGCTGCGTGGCGAGCATGTCATGGTGAGAGCCCAATACCATGACGCTCAGGGTGGCCAGGAAGGGAATCAACCCCGCGAGCCCGAAAGTGACGGCAAGTGGACGGATCGCGAGCATCAGCGGTCTCTCCCGGTGGGGATGCGCAGGGGGTGGGTACCGCTGTTCTCCAGACCCACCATCTCATCGTAGGCGGAGTCGTGAACCAGCTCACGGGTGAGGACTCCGGCCTCATCCAGCAGCTCATTGGCGCTGGGCAGGCTTGGAAAACGGATTGTTTCGTTATTGTCGTCCGACAGGAGCCAGTGTTGCCCGTCCAGAAGTACCCTGACGATATAGGTCTGTCCTTCGAGCGAACGGATCTCCGTATGCTCGATGCGCCTGGCGGCGTTCCGGAGTGCGGAAAAGGCAATACGCATGATGGGCTCCCACCCTGCCCTTGAATGTTGTTAAAGATACGATGGGTGGGCGGGGTCTGGTTTGCTGGTGCGTTCAGTCTCTGTGCCCGGACCGCTTCGGCGCCATTGTCAATCCAAGGGCAGTGGCTGCCAGCATGAGCAGCAGGGTGGTGGTGATATTGGCAATGCCGGCACCTGTGGTGCCTGATTGTAACAGCCTCATTGTGTCCTGGCTGAACACCGAAAAGGTGGTGAGTCCGGCGCAGAATCCCGGCACCCAGAAAGCATGGAGGTGGGCATGGGCCAGCCTGGACCCGGGATCGGTGGCGCGTCCGGCAATCCAACCGATCAACAGGGAGCCCAGCGCGTTCACGATCAGTGTGCTCCAGGGGAAAGCGTCACCGGTGGCGATGGATTGAGCCACCCCGTACCGCAGCATTCCCCCTGTCGCTGTGCCCAGGGCCATCCAGAGGCTGACGGTGGCGTGGTTCATGGCGTTGCTCCCGTCATCGTCATGCCCAGCATCAGCGCGCCCAGGCCGGCCGCCACCGTAATGACCAGGTTGAGCAGGGCCGCGACCAATCGGCCTGAACGGGCCAGGGTCAGGGTCTGGAGCGACCAGGACGAAACGGTCGTCACGCTGCCGCAGAAACCGGTCATCGCCAGGCAGGCAATGATCGGTTGATCAACGGCGCTGCCCACTACCCCGGCCAGAAGCCCAAGAAGGAAGGTCCCCAGGATGTTCACGGCCAGGGTGGCGAGAGGGAACGGCGTTGGGGCCTGCCGGTCGATCCAGGCTGTCAGGTGGAACCGGCAGAGGCCGCCCAGTGCGCTGCCGGTTGCCACTGCGGCCAGCTCTCCAATCACTGTACCGCCTCCCGGCTCAGTGCCAGTGTTTCCTCCCGTACAGGGCAGCCCAGCAGATGGTCGTTCACCATACCCACCGCCTGCATGAAGGCGTAGCAGATGGTGGGGCCCACGAAGCGGAAGCCCCGTTTCTTGAGCGCCCGCGACATGGCGCGGGATTCAGCGGTCTCGTCCGGGATGTCGCGCACGTCCTGGAACTCGTTGATGATCGTTTGGTGGTTCACGAACGACCACAGGACGTCACTGAAGTCCTCGCCGGCCTCCTCCATTGCCAGAAGCGCCCGGGCGTTGCCGACAATGGCTTCCACCTTGCGACGGTTGCGCACAATCCCCGGGTCCCGCAGGGCGGCTTCAATCGCCTCCTCGTCCCAGGTACTCAGCCGTTGCGGGTTGAATCCCTCGAACCGCTGCCGGTAGCCCGACTGCTTGCGCAGGATGGTCAACCAGCTCAGCCCGGCCTGCTGACCGTCCAGGCAGAGTTTTTCAAACAGCTCGTCGCGTGCCGTTACGGCCCGTCCCCAGACCCGGTCGTGGTACTCAATGTAATCCGGGGCATCGCCGCACCAGGGGCAGCGCCCGTCACTGCGTTGCGTCACGTTCTTCATGGTTCATCAACCTCGAGGCGGTGCCAGTGGACGTTACAGGCGTTCCCGTCATGCCACCATTCAGGGGCGGCCCCCCCCTGCCAGATCACGCCGATCCGGTGGCTCTGGCTCGTGGTGGTGGCCACACACCAGGAAGGATCCGGTTGGTCCAGGACCAGCCGGTTGCGTTCGGGGCTGAAAAACAGGGCCTGAAGGTTGCCGGCAATGCCCCGCCCGGTCGCCTTGATCCAGGCTTCCTTCAGCGTCCAGAGCGTCAGGAAGGCGTCTCGCGGCTGGTTCTGATGACGCAGCCAGTCGGTTTCGCTGGTGGTGAACCAGCGCCGGGCCAGTGCTTCCCAGGGGGGAGTGCGGGTGACCGGTTCCGCGTCCACGCCGATGGCGCCCTTGCTGAAGGCGACCAGAACAAGGCTGTCTGTGTGGCAGAGGCTGCTGCAGAAAGCGCCATCGTGCGGCGTAATGGCGCCATGGGCAGGAAGCTGGCTGAAGTCAGGGCACTCCATCCCCAGGGCCTGGGTAAAGGCCCGGGCTCCCTGGCGCCACAGCATGCGCGCGGACTCATAGGTGGCCCGGCGCTGGTCGTCCGCCATGGCGGCAGCCCGGGCCTGCTCGGCCTTGTTGAGAGACAGTGCCGACTCGCCTGCTGGGCCCGGGGCGGTGCTGAACAGGTGCGGCGCCGTTACGGCTGCAGGCGCTGGATCCGCCATCCCTCACCTTCCCGGCGGTATTCAAAGCGGTCATGCAGGCGGCTGGGCCGGCCCTGCCAGAACTCGATGCGCTCGGGGATCACCCGGTAGCCGCCCCAGAAATCCGGAAGCGGAATCCGCCCCTGGCGAAAGCGTTCCTTCATGCTCTGGAGCTTGGCTTCCAGCGCCTGGCGGGACTCAATCGCCGCGCTCTGCTGTGAGACCCAGGCTCCCAGCTGGCTGCCCTCGGGGCGGGAGGTGAAATACGTCAGTGATTCCTGGCGGCTGACCCTCGTGACATGGCCCTCAATCGTGACCTGCCGGTTGAGCGCCACCCACGGGAACAGCATGGCCGCCCGGGGATTGGCCGCCAGGGCCTTGGCCTTGCGGCTGCCATAGTTGGTGTAGAACACGAAGCCCTGGGTATCGAAGTACTTGAGCAGCACAGTGCGGGCGGTGGGCCAGCCTTCGGCATCCGCCGTTGCCAGTGTCAGGGCATTGGGATCCTCGATCCCTGCTTCCTGGGCCTGGGCAAACCAGTGCTCGAATTGCCGGAAAGGGCATTCATCCAGCTGGTCCTGCTCCAGTCCCTCGCTTTCGAATTCCCGGCGCATGTCGCCAATGTCCATGCTTCATCTCCTCTTCCCGAGGACGGAACACTAACATGTTACCGCCTGCATTGCCCGGAGGTAGCCGCCTGGCCGTATAATGCCACCATCGTGAAGCGCGTTGACCTGATGAGAGGAGTTACCGGACCATGGCACGCCGTACCAGCCCCTTTTTCGCCTATCTTGGCCGCCTGCGCTGGATCCGCCGCTGGGGGCTGATGCGTAATGCCATCGAGGAGGATGTGGCCACCCATTCCTGGGAAGTGTCCGTTCTGGCCCACGCCCTGGCCACCATCCGAAACACGCACTATGACGGCAACGTGAACGCGGATGCCATTGCCGCGGCCGCCCTCTATCACGATGCATCCGAGGTGATTACGGGGGATATGCCCACCCCGGTGAAGTATTATTCCAGCGTTATGCGCGAGGCCTTTGCGGATGTGGAGCACCGCGCGCAGAAGGAGCTGCTGGCCCTGCTGCCGGAGGCGTTGCGTCCGGCGCTGGCGCCCTACCTGCAGGAGAGCAGCTGGAGCGACAGCACGGCGGAACTGATCAAGGCGGCGGACCGGCTGGCCGCACTGCTCAAGTGTGAGGCGGAACTGCGCGCGGGCAATCGTGAATTCGAGCAGGCGGCACAGCAGATCCGGTCACGGCTGGAATCCGAGGCGCTGCCGGAGGTCGCGTACTTTCTGGAGGTGTTTGCACCGGATTACGGCGCCAGCCTTGACTATTTGCTGGAACGCCAATAGCGCCATCCTGATGCCGCGCCCGTGACCCTGCCAACACGCACTGCAATGCCGCTGGCCTGCTCCACGGCCTCCTCAACGCGCGCGCGGTGGACCTCAACGCCACTCCGGGCCTCCCGGATGCGCTTCAGGGCCTTGCCGGCTTCCCGCCAGAGTCGGTCATGGTCCGCCTTGATGAGGGTTTCCTTCTGTCCGTGAACCTGCAGCCAGATGGTGTTGCTCTCAACAGCTGCCTTGACGGGCTCCTCCACAATCCGGACGCCACTGCCCTTGGGCGTGGCCCAGAACAGTTGCTCAATGTCGTCATTGAACATGCGGATACAGCCATGGCTGACCCGCTGGCCCACGCCAAAGCGCTTGTTGGTCCCGTGGATCAGGTAACCATCTTCCTCCAGCTGGAGTGCGTACGGGCCAAGCGGGTTGGAGGGGCCAGGGGGGATTTCTGCCGGAAGCGTCTTGCCCTTTTCGGCCGCTTCCTGGCGGATGGACTCCGGCGGATACCAGGCTGGCGATTCCAGGCGCATTTGAACCCTGGTGTTGGTCAGTGGTGAGGGTGTACTGGCGTTACCGATGCCGACAGGATAGGTGGCCACTTCGCCATCCCGGAAATGATAGAGCCGGAACTCGGCAAGATTGATCACGATGTCCTCGTGGGGGCGAGAAGGCAGAAGCCGCCGCGATGGCAGCCTGATGCGGGTGCCCTCTCCCGGCAGCCAGGGATCGATTTCCGGGTTGGCACGCACCATTTCAAGAAAGCCAAAACCGCGCCTTTCGCCGATGCCGGCGAAGGTGTCCTCGTAGGCCGCGGTGGTCCACTCAGCGGCTCCGACAACCGTTTGTCCCGGTTGCCATTGATACACCTGCCCACCGGCTGAAGCAGCCGTGGCAAGCGCCCAGAACCCGAGTACTGTGGGGAGCCTAAAGATCCGGGTCTGGATCAGAGGGGGTCTGTTGTTCGGTACTTGCAGCTTCCGCATTGGCCAGGATGCGCTCGAAAACATCCTGGCATGTTGCCAGCTCCTCGTCACTGACGCCATTGAGAAGCTGTTCACGCAGGCCCTCGGCGCGCTCATCCAGTCTCTGGATGAAGGACTCGCCAAGCTCGGTCAGGTGCAGACGGCGTGCGCGGCGATCCTGTTCACAGGGGCGGCGCTGGATCAAACCCTGGGTTTCAAGGTTATCGAGCAGCCGCACCAGGGTGGGATTCTCGATGGACATCAGTTCCGCCAGTTCCCGTTGGGTAACCCCTTCGCCGCCCCGGTGCAACGCCACCATGGTGCTCCAGCGCGCCTGCGTTACGCCAAGATCCTTGAGGCGCTCGTCGAGAAGCTTGCGCCAGCGACGGGCGATACGGGCCACACTGAAGGGGAACTGGCGTCGATTCATCGTTTCGGAACTCTGTTTGGGCTGGCTATCAGCCATCCTACCATCCATTGCTCTGCCTTCCGGTGTATTACTGGGTTGTTCCGTTAGTGCCGATTCGGTCCATTGTGCCTTAGGGGACCAAGGTCCGCTACGACAACCCTGAATGACCTTCTGGTAGTCTAATGGGGGAAAGCGGCTTACCCCATAGGGGTTGTCCACAGTCTGGAGCGGAGGGAATACGCATTGATGAAGAGCCTCAGGCGGGTGCCGACATGGCTGGTGCTGGTGGTCGTTGGGCTCTGGTTCGGCCTCAGCTACTGGCTCTGGCCCATGCCGAAACCAGGCAAATCCGCCTGTTACGGGGAGACTACCCCTGTTACCCGAATCCAGGGCATGGGCGGGGTTACGCCGCTGGATGGCCGCACGGTAGTGACTGAGGGCGTGGTTACGGCGGATTTTACCGAGCGCAGTGAGCTGGGGGGCTTTTTCATCCAGCAACCGGCAGCGCCGGAGCAAAACGGCTCCAGCGGGCTCTTCGTGTACGCCCCGCAAGCGCGCGTGTCGTCGGGGGAGCGTCTGAGGGTGCGTGGTGAGGCGGGTGAATACCACGGCATGACCCAGCTCTCCGAGGCCCGGATTGAAGCCCGATGTGGCACAGCGGCACTGCCCAGGCCCCGGTCACTGGCCCTGCCTGCTGGCAAACAGCAAAAGGAGTCTGTTGAAGGCATGCGGGTGCGGCTCCAGGGGGGTGCCACCATTACCGGCCTCTATGAACTGGGGCGTTATGGCGTGGTCACGCTGGCGGACGAGCGCCTTTTCCAGCCCACCCAGATCGCTCGCCCTGGAGAGCCGGCGCGCAAGGTGGCCGAGCGCAATGAGCAACGCCGGCTCGCTCTGGACGATGGGGCTCGAGACCAGTTTCCGGGTTTACCCCCTTGGGTGAGCCAGCATTATGAATCCGGTCAGCGTCTCAGGGTGGGGGATGGTCTCACCCAGGTCGTGGGTGTACTGGACTACCGGTATGAAGCCTGGCGGGTCCAGCCCACGGCACCGCCGGAGGTTGAGGTCCGGAATCCACCCCCGGAGGCGCTGGAGCGCCCGGCGGAGGGATTGGTCCGGGTTGCGGGCTTCAATCTGCAGAACTATTTCAATGGCAATGGCAGGGGGGAAGGTTTTCCCACCAGCCGTGGCGCGGAAACGGCAGCCGACTGGCGGACCCAGCACCGGCGCCTGACCACCGCCCTGAATGGCTTGGCGGCGGACATCATTGGGTTGGTGGAACTGGAAAATGACGGCACCGGCCCAAACAGTGCCATTGCGTCGCTGACGGCGGATCTGGAGGGCGACTGGGACTACGTCCGGCCGGCACGCCGCCCTGGTGATGATGCCATTGCCGTAGGTCTGGTCTGGCGCAGGAACCGGGTTGAGCCTGTGGGGGAGGCTCAGGTGCTGCGGGCGCCACCGTTCAACAATGGCAGCCGCCCGCCCGTAACCCAGCGCTTTCGCCACCTGGAATCCGGCACCGTCTTCCGCGTGGTGGTTAATCACTTCAAGAGCAAGCATTGCGGCAGTGCCAGTGGCCCCAATGCCGCGCAGGGGGATGGCGCGGGCTGCTGGAGCGCCCATCGCCATGCGGCCACCCGGCGCTTGTTGCAATGGCTGGAGCAGCTGAACGATGCTGGGGAGGCGCCCAGGGTGCTGCTGGTGGGTGACCTTAACGCCTATGCCCGGGAAGCGCCGGTAGCAAGGCTTAAGCAGGCCGGCTACCGGAATGCCCTCAGCGGCCGGCATCCACGCCCGGCCAGCAGTTACATTTACCACGCACAGTCCGGTACACTTGACTATATTTTAGCCTCAGGGGCCCTTGGTCGGGCCATCGAAGCAGCAGGGATCCGGGCCATCAATGCCGATGAACCGCCCTTACTGCACTACGGCAGGGATGATCGCATTGAGTTGCCAGCCTCCCTGACCCTTGCCGGCAAGAAACCCTGGCGAGCTTCGGATCATGACCCGACCTGGGTGGATCTGAGGCCCGCAATTGTTGGCGATGAATGACGCGGGAGCGCGTTAATGGCGAAACAGCCCAGAAGTTCCGTCCGGAGTTACGACATCCGTCATTACTGGCCTCTCATGTTGCAAAGGGGGCCATTGCTGATCGTGATCCTTTATGTCCTTTTTGGAGCCAGCTGGATTGCGTTCAGCGACCTGTGGCTGGCACGGATGGCTGATGATGCACATATGGTTGTGCGCTTGCAGGCCTGGAAAGGGTTTTTCTTCATTGGGGCAACCGGTTTGCTGTTGTACTTTGCGATGCGCCGTCTCTATTCGGCGATTGCAGGGATCAGCCGTGAGGCGGTGGCGCGGGAAGCGCGGTTCCAGGAAATGGCAGAACAGGTGCCCGAAGTGTTCTGGATCTGGGACCCGGCGCGGCAGGGACTGAGCTACGTTTCCCCCGCCGCTGAGGTCTTATGGGGATTCCCCTCGGAGCACCTGCTTGAGGACAAGGGGCTATGGTCGCGCACCGTGCACCCACAGGACAGTGAGCGGGTCGCCTGCTTTCTGGATACCATGACCGGCAACCAGCAGAGTGTTACCCAGCAATACCGCGTCCAGCGCGCCGATGGGGCTTGGTTATGGATTGAGGATCGTGCCCATCCGGTCTTTGATGATCAGGGTGAGCTTGTCCGGGTGGTGGGAGTGACCGAGGACATCACCCAGCAGCACCACCAGCAGGAAGCGCTTGATGAAGCCGCCCATTACGATCGCCTGACCGGGCTCCCCAACCGTTACTTCTTCCATGAACGACTGGAACAGCAGTGCCATGCGGCCACCCGGAAAGTGGAGTGCTTCGCTTTGTTGTTTCTGGACCTGGACAGGTTCAAGTATGTGAATGACTCGCTTGGGCACAGCGCGGGTGACGAATTGCTGCGCCAGGTGGCGCGGCGGCTTCAGCGGGTGGTTCAGGGCCGGGGCTTCCTGGCCCGGATGGGGGGTGACGAATTCGCGATCCTGCTTTCCCGGCGTGAGGATATGGAGCACCGGGAGTCCCTGGTGCGCGAGCTTATAGCCAATCTCTCGCACCCCTATGAGCTACTGGGCGAAAGATCCTTTATTACGGTCAGTCTCGGTGTCGCTCTCTTTCCCCTCGATGGGCGCGATGCCGAGACCCTCACCCGAAACGCGGATGTGGCCATGTACAGTGCCAAGAACCATGGCCGTAATCACTGGTCCTATTTCCGGGAGAGCGATAACCCCGCCAGTACGGAGCGCCTGCGGTTGGAGGCGGATATCCATCGGGCTGTGGAGAACCACGAGTTCGAATTGTATTACCAGCCCCAGTTTGATGTTCAAGGCACCCGCTTGATTGGAACCGAGTGCTTGTTGCGCTGGCGCCACCCCGAGCATGGCATGATCTCGCCTGGTGAGTTTATCCCGTTGCTGGAAGAAACCGGGTTGATTGTGGAGGTGGGGGTGTGGGTGATCGAGCAGGCCTGTCAGAGGGTGGCTCGCTGGCGTGCCCGTGGCTTGCCCCAGACCTTTTCGGTGGCGGTCAACGTGTCTCCCCGGCAGCTGAGGAATGAAAACCTGTTGACGGAAACCCAGCGGTTGATCGAAGCCTACAATGTGCCAGAGGGGGTTCTGGAGCTGGAACTGACTGAGAGTTCCTTGATGGAGGAACCGGCCTATGCACGCCGACTCTTCGAAGGCCTGCGTCGCATTGGCGCCAAGATCGCCATTGATGATTTCGGGGTGCGCTATTCAAGCTTGAATTATCTGCGCGAATTCGCCCCGGATATTCTCAAGATCGACAAGAGCTTTGTAGACCCTGTGACGGAGGCCGAAAAAGACCGCCTTCTAGTGGAAAGTATCGTCCAGCTGGCGCACAACCTCGGCATTGGTGTGATCAGCGAAGGGGTGGAGACTGAGGCACAACGGGCGATTCTTGAGCAAGCAGGCTGCGATTGGGTCCAGGGATTCCTGCTCGGCCATCCTATGCCACTGAGTGGCCACGAGAGCCTGATGGTACGGATGGGAATGCTCAGGGCCCAGGCGGATACTGCTCAAACATAGCCCTGATGATGCGCTTGATGAGTTCGGTTCGCTCCTTTGTGTTGTGGGAGTCGCTGAGGTAGCGCCGGGCACGGCCTTCCCAGATCACCTGGTCTATAGCCGGATCAACCATCTCCACGACCAACCGTCCCTCGCGGATTGTCCGGGTTTCCATCGGGGTATTCGCCATACCAAACGTAAAGGGGCCACGCCCGAACCCGAAGCCCAGACCCAGGGTTGGTCCCCGTGATTCGGTCCGGATCGCCTCTTCGATGCGGTACCGGACCCGGAGATCCGGATCCCCTTCCGCCCGGGTCAGACCTTCATCGGCCAATGCCTGCTTCAGGGCCCGCTCAATGCGCGCGGCATCCAGGTCCTGGACGGTGTCGTCGTCGCGTTCGGCGAAACGGTAGGTGCTGTAGCGCTCGAAGCCGGCGCTGCTGTCGTAATCGATGATGGCATAGCGCGCACAACCGGCCACTGTCGCCAGCATCAAGAGTAGCGTGGCCGTTTTCAATACCCTTGCCATTGGCACAGCCTCCTACCTAACGCATCCATTATGAGCCTTTGCTGTGTTTCAGGGAACCGGTTCCGGCGGGGCTAGCGGCCTGAGTCCTGCCCGGACCGGAACCGGTCCACCAGCACGTGCAGGTCTTCAGCAAGTGACTCGACGCCAGAGCTGACCTCGGCTGTCTGGTCGGCCTGGCCGGTGGTCTGGTCCGCCAGCTCCGCGATACGGGTAATCTGTTGGTTGATCTGGTCCGCCACCTGGCTCTGCTGCTCCACGGCGGAGGCCATCTGCATGGTCTGGGAGGCAATGGTGTCGATGTAGCCGGCCACC
Organism: Halomonadaceae bacterium KBTZ08; assembly: GCA_048013405.1. GTDB lineage: Bacteria > Pseudomonadota > Gammaproteobacteria > Pseudomonadales > Oleiphilaceae > Halospina. The sequence continues at coordinate 2,223,649 of CP182108.1, read as the reverse complement.
TCCTGGACCTTGGTCTCGGTTTCCTGGACCGCGTTCAGCCCCTGCTGGGCCTGGGAGCGGCTGTTCTGCGTGGCCTCCAGCGAGGCCTGGACCTGCTGCTTGAAGTTGTCGATGATCTGGTGGATGCGATCCGTGGATTCACGGGTTCGGCTGGCCAGGTTGCGCACTTCATCGGCAACGACGGCGAACCCCCGGCCAGCTTCACCGGCGCGTGCCGCTTCGATGGCGGCGTTCAGCGCCAACAGGTTGGTCTGGTCCGCGATGTCGGTGATCAGCTGGGCGGCCGATCCGATTTCATCGGTGGCCTCACCCAGCTGGTTCACCGTCTGGGCCACGTTGTCGACGCTGCCGGTGAGTTCTTCGATGACGCGGGAGTTCTCGCCTGCAATGCGCGTGATCTCCCCGGTCGCTGTATTGGCTTCATCCGCCTGTTGTGCGGCCTGGCCCACGCTCTGGGAGACCTCGCTGATCGAGGCGGTCATCTCGTTGATGGCGGAAGCGGTCTGGTCCGTCTCGCTGCGCTGGTTGCGGACCTGGTCGCGGCTGGTCTGCATCAGCTGGTGACCTTCGGCAGCCTTGGCGGAGAGTTGGCTGGCCAGGTTTTCCATGCGCTCAAGCACCGTCACCAGGCGTGCCTTTTCACTGATCATCAGCATGTCCAGCTCACGCAGGCCACTGCCCCGTGGCGAATAGGTGGTGGCCACCAGGGAATCGGTAAAGGCATCCGGCCGCAGGGCCAGGGTCTGCTGCAGCCGCTGCTGCAGCCGCTGGCGATTCCAGACGCCACCACCGGCCAGACCCACCAGGGTGGTACCGGCCACCACTGCCGGGCTCAGGCCCAGGGCCAGTGGGACCAGTGCCGCGCCGGCCACCAACGCCAGCGGCAGGTTCTGCATGGCCAGCGCCTTGATCTCAAGGCTGAGGGGGGCGGCGCGTTTGCCCGCATTGAGCCGGGCGTAGACCTTGCTGGCCTGTTGGACCCATTCCCGTTTCGGCTTGGCGCGCACCGATTCGTAGCCAACGATGCGACCGTCGCGCCGGATGGGTGTTACGTAGGCGCTGACCCAGTAGAAATCGCCGTTCTTGCAACGGTTTTTGACCATGCCCATCCAGGGCTTCCCCGCCTTGAGGTGGCCCCACATGTGCTCGAACACCATTGGTGGCATGTCCGGGTGGCGGATGAGGTTATGCGGTTGGCCGATCAGTTCGCTTTCCGCGAATCCGCTGACGTCAATAAACGCCTTATTGACGTATTCGATCACGCCGCGTTCGTTCGTGGCCGAGATCAGGGGCTGATCGTCCCTTACCGGAACTTCTTTATCGGTAACTGGGAGGTTTCGCCGCATCTTTGGTACCTATAATGAGACTTGATGCACATCAAAATAGCATGAAATCCGTTGTTTCCCCATTCGAGTTGGCCGTGAAAGGGCTTTACCGGCGTGCTGGCTCAGGCATCATTGGGCACAGTAGCAACGGCATTCAATACCATCAGGAGGCCTGAATGTGGCGCAGACGCTCTGACTCATCCTTCCAGCTGAACGAGCATGTGGTCGTGCTCACGGGGGCTGGCATCAGCGCGGAGAGTGGGCTGTCCACCTTCCGGGACGCGGGCGGGCTCTGGGAACAGGTTGATCTCGAGGATGTGGCCACGCCCGAAGCCTGGCAGCGCAATCCGGAGCTGGTGCGCGATTTCTACAACCGCAGGCGCCACCAGGTGCTGGCGGCCAGCCCGAACGCCGGGCATGAGGCGCTGGTGGATCTCGAAAACCGTTGTAGGGTGAGTGTGGTGACCCAGAACGTGGACGACCTCCATGAGCGTGCCGGCTCCTCCCATGTTCTGCACCTCCACGGCAGCATCATGGAGGCTCGCAGTCCGGTGAATGCCGATGACGTAATCACCCTGGGCGAACGGGATCTCACACCGGAGCTGACCTGCAGCCGGGGGCATCCCATGCGCCCGAACGTGGTCTGGTTCGGGGAGGCCGTGCCGGCTATGGAGGAGGCTGCGGCCCTGGTCAGCCGGGCGGATCACCTGCTGGTGGTGGGCTCGTCGCTGAATGTCTATCCCGCCGCTTCGCTGGTTGAGTTCGTTGCGCCAGGCGTGCCGGTGAGTGTTGTGGACCCGGACGCCCGGCTGCACCTGCCCGGCGCCAGGGTCATCCAGAAGCCGGCAAGCGAAGGGGTGCCCGAGTGGGTCAGCAGCTTCCGGGCCGCTTTCAGCATCTGACAGGCCCCGGGGTGGTGTTACGGCTCTGCGTCAGCGCATCTGGAAGCGGATGGGAAGCTGCAGCCGGAAGGTGTCGCCCTTGATGGCGTCCGGAACCCTGGGCAAGGGCTCCGCCCGTTCCAGCATTTCCACGGCGGCGTCGTCCAGGATGCCGTAACCGCTCTTATCCGCCAGCTTGGTGCGGTTGAGCGAGCCGTCACGGGCGAAGTTGATGGTCAGGCTGACCGTGCCTTCCTGGCCCAGGCGCTGGGCGCGCCTGGGGTATTCATAGTGCTTGGCCAGGTGGCGCTGGAGCTTGGCCAGATAGGCATCCTCCTCTGCCTTATCGCCACCGCCGATGGTGACGTTCTGGGTTTCCTGGCGGGCATCCTTGGTGCGCCCATTCTTTGAGCTCTGTTCCTGCGGCGCAGGGTTGTCCGGCGGCTCAACAGGCTCAACCGTCTTCTCAGGCTCAGGCTCAGGCTCAGGCTCAGGCTCAGGCTCAGGCTCAGGCTCAGGCTCAGGCTCAGGCTCAGGCTCAGGCTCAGGCTCAGGTTCTGGCTCAGGTTCTGGCTCAGGTTCTGGCTCAGGTTCTGGCTCTGGTTCTGGTTCTGGCTCTGGTTCTGGCTCTGGTTCTGGTTTCGGCTCTGGTTTGGGCTCCGGTCGCGGTTGCGGCTTGGAGGCCGGCGCTTGGGTTTTCTGTTGGGCTGGAGGCGCCTGGGTGTTGACGACAATGCCCCGTTTGCCGGTCTCCGGGCCGGGCATTTCAGGCCTGTCCACCGGCCAACGGAACAGCACCGCCAGGTGCAGGATCACGGCGAGGCCGATGGAGATGATGGCAGCGAGGGAGCGTATGCGATCCGGTGTCATTCGCCGGGGTCCGTTAGCAGGATGACCTGGGGATGACCGGCTTCGTCCAGGGTCTTGAAGAGGCGTTCCAGCTTTGCCATCGAGAGCTCTTTGTCCGCCCCCAGCCGAAGCCGGTCGGATTCGTCGTATTCCGGCAGGCGCTCGGAGAGCGCGCCGCGTTTGATGGGGTTACCGTTGTAGCGGAGGCTGCCGTCCGCTGCCACCACCAGATCCACCCTGGGGCGGCGCTCGTCCTGACTGCTGGCGGTATCCGGCAGGCTCGGCATCTGGTCACGCATTACGATGCCGGCAATCAGGAAGAACATCAGCAGCAGGAAGACCACATTGATCAGTGGCAGCAGGCCTTCCTCCAGTTTTTCGGTCAGCGATGGGTCATTGCCGGACTCGGGGAAAAAGGGCTGTTGCTGTGTCATGGTGTGTCCGCCCCCTTCGGACCGTCGCGTTCCCAGCTGACGCTGACGCCGGCCTCATCCACGACCCCGAGCCAGTGGGTGAAGCGCCCCAGGGCGACGCCCTCCTCGGTACTGATCTCGATGCGTTTGCCGTTGTAGCCGCGGATTCTGTCCCGCAGTTGCGGTTTTTCCAGCGCCTCGCCGTTCCACTGCAGCGCCTCTGCCGTCAGGTGCAGTCTGGCGGGAGGATCGTCCGAGGCCTGGCCGCCGGTCTCCGGTGAGGGCGTGTCCAGCTGCAACAGGCCTATGGGCTCCATGCGGGAGGTCAGCATGAAGAACAGCAGCAGGATGAAGACCACATCGATCAGCGGCGTGAGCCGGATGGGCACCCGCCGGCTGGGCCGCGGCTCAAGCCATTGCATGGCGCTGGGCGGGTTCGGGCCCGTGGTCGTCGCTGCGCTGCTGGGTTTCGGAGGTGGCGGGTGCTTCACGGGGCCGGTCCCCCGGAACCTCGCGCCGGAAGATCCGGACGAGCAGGTCATTGATCTGCTGCTGCATGCGGCGCATGCGGAATTCCATCCAGGCAGCGATGGCGGCAAAGGGAATGGCAATGGCCAGCCCGGTGGCGGTCGTTGAAAGGGCCTCATAGATGCCGCCACTGAGTTCGGCGGGGTCCGCCTGTCCCTGGGCGTTCGCCATGGCGTCAAAGGCACTCATCATGCCCATCACGGTACCGAGCAGGCCAATCAGCGGTGCCAGCGCGGCAATCACTTCCAGAATCTTAAGCGGGGATTCAAAGGGCTGCAGCAGCCGCTGGGCCCGCCGACCCACTTCATCGCGCAGGCTGTCCTCGGTTTCGCCCTGGCTGCGCCGGTGCATGATGAACGCCAGAAGCTCCGCCAGTGGGTTGCGCTGACCGCCGAGGCTGCGCAGTGCGGCTTCGTCATCACCGTCACACCACTGGTCCACGCCCGCCCGGATGGAACGGTTGAGCCGGGGGGCCTGAACAAGACTGATAATCAGCGTATACAAAACAGTACCCAAGCCGAGCACCGAGATGGTCAGCAATACGCCCATGACCGGGCCACCCATGGCCAGGAGCTCGGCCACCGGTGCAAACAGGTTCTCGGAAGCGGGTGTGGAAAGACTCATAAGCGTTGTACAGCTCTTTGGGGAAATCCGCTAATCAACCCCGGATGATAAAGATTATCATTCGAAAAGTGAAGGGGCATGGGGTCGAAAGTCTGCACCCGCGGTCAGACGCCAGGTGCAGACAGCACTGTGGTTAGTGGAGGTGAGAGCGGTTATCGCCCCCCAGCGGCGCCTGTTCGTCGCGCTTTTCCGTCACCGTGTCGATGATATCGAGGTAGGTGCTGGATTCACGGAACGACTCCGTCGCCGGTGCGAAAACGTCGCCCAGGCTCGGCTGCATGGGCGTGTCCTTGCCGGGATCCGCCTCGTCGCGCAGGTGGGGCAGTTCCTGCAGTCCGGTTACCACGCCCAGCCGTGGCTCCCGGATCTGTTCGTAGGCCCGGAAGTACAGACACCCAGGTGTTCCCACCTGGACAATCAGAGTATCCATGGACTCTTCCTCGCCATTGCGCTGGATGGTGGTCCAGGCGGAGAAATACAGCATAACGGCTGGTGCGTCCATTTCTTCGCGCACGGTGCGCAGGGCGTTCTGCCATTCTTCGCTTTCTGCCTCTTCCGGCAGGCCGCCGAGCACGAGCTGTACATTGTTGCCATCGCCCAGCACCACGGCTGTCGGTGGAACATCGTATTCCCCCAGTATGCCGGCATGGGCGATGGTGATGGCGTCGTGCATGAGATCGGTCACGGGCACCTCCCTCTTAATGGGTCAGGTTGTTGGGCGGGGCCTTTCCCACAGAATAGACGCTTTGGACAGGAATCTCGACCCGTTCGGTGCTATCGGTGGGTATGGCATAGTGACGCTGTGTTATCTGGCCCAGGAGATCAAGCCTTGTCGAACACCCCCGAGCAGCGTCTTTACCACACCTGGCTGGTGATGGCCCTGCTGGTTACTGTTATGGGGGTTGTGGCACTGGCATACAACCCATTCCCTGCAATTGCGATTCTGGCGCTGGGCGGCTTCTGCTGGTGGCGCGCCTGGCTGGCCCGTCCTGGCGCGCCCGCGCCGTTGGCTTTCCGGCTTGAACCGGATCCGCTGCCGGGCGCACTGGGCGGGGATGTGGGCGGGCGCCTGCATCCGCGGGAGGCCACCGTGATACCGGATGATATCGAGGTGACGCTGGTTTGTGCCCGCCTGTGCGAAAAAGCCGACCACCAGAGCGTTGCCCATCGGCGGGAATGGGTCTGGTGGGAGACCCGCCGGGCGTTCGCGCAAGCGCAAGGGGTGGCGTTTCGATTCGAGCCACCGGCGTCACTGCCGGGTACTGAGACACGCCCGGCATTGAGCGAAGATCAGTGGTGCTGCCATCACTACTGGACGCTGGTGATCCGCGCCACTGTCGACGGTGCCCCCCGGGAGCAGCGATTGCGACTCAAAGTGGCGCCCGGGAACGCCCGTATGGAGCGGCCGCTGGCAGCAGAGGCGGAGGCAGTGAATCAGCCCATCGCCCAGGATGAACAGGTTCCCACGGACGCCACTCTGGAGGCCTGATTGCGGCCGACGCGGATTGCGCCCAGCCCGGGGCTGCACCATGCTGAGGGTGTTCTCCTTCCGACGAGGCCCCCATGAACACCGAGCTGCTCGAGATCCGGGATCATATGGCCCGCTTTCCGCCGTTTGACGGCCTGGATGACGCGCTGATCGATGAGGTGGCCAGTGCCATTGAGGTGGCCTATTTCAAGGCTGGCAGCATGATCCTTGAGGCCGACCGGGAGATCCACGACCTGTGCTACATCCGCAGTGGTGCGGTGGAAATCTATCGCCGTAACAACGATCTCTACAACCGCCTGGGCGAGGGCGATATCTTCGGGCATTTCAATCTTCTCCGGAACAATCGCGTGCGTTTCCCCGCGCGCGCCATGGAAGACACCCTGATCTACTTTATCCCGGATTCGGTGTTCTACCAGCTGTGTGAGGCCGACGATGCCTTTGCCGAGTTCGTGGAAGTGGAAAAGCCGCGTCTTCAGGCCACTGTTGAGGCTCAGCACAAGAGCAACGACCTGATGAGCACGCGGGTGCGTAAGCTGGTGAACCGCCTGCCGCTGTTGATTGAGGCGGATGCCACGGCCCAGGGCGCGGCCGCCCGGATGACGGAGGAGAACGTTTCGGCAGCGTTGGTGGTGGAACCCGCTGTCGATGCGGATGCCGTCATCTACACAGGGGCGGATGGGCGCCAATGGGCGCTGCGGGGGATCCTAACGGATGCGGACCTGAGGGTGCGGCTGATTGCCGAGGGCCTGGCCACCACCACACCCGTGACCCGGCTGCACAGCGGCGCCCTGATCTCGATCCAGTCGGATGAAACCGTGCAGGAGGCCATGCTCAGCATCCTGCGCAACAATGTCCAGCACCTGCCCGTGCTGCACCGGCGCCGCCCCATCGGGTTGCTGCACCTGTCCGATATCATCCGCTATGAGACCCAGAGCAGCCTTTACCTGGTCGGCAGCATCCTCAACCAGACCACCCTGCGCGGTCTGGCCGGGCTTCGGCATGAGGTGTCCATTGCCTTCACACGCATGGTGCGGGATGGCTCGGATTCCAAGGTGATCGGTACGGCGCTGGCCGCCATTGGCCGCAGTTTCGCCCGGCGCATTCTGGAACTGGCTGAGGCGGAGCTGGGTCCGCCCCCGGTGCCCTACGCCTTCATGGTTCTGGGCTCCATGGCCCGTGATGAACAGACGGTGGTTACGGACCAGGACAACGCCATGATCCTCAGCGACGACTATGACCCGGAGCAGCACGGCGAGTACTTCGAAACCCTCGCCAAGCGGGCATCGGACGGGCTGGCCGCCTGCGGTTACGCCTACTGCAAGGGCGATATCATGGCGACCAACCCGGAGTGGCGGAAGCCGCTGGGGACCTGGCGGCGCACCTTCACCGAGTGGATTGATAACCCCACCCCGGAAGCATTGCTGCATTGCAACATCTTCTTCGACCTGGACTGTGTGCACGGCGAAGAACGCTTTGTTGAGGAGTTACAGGGATTGATCGCCAACAAGGCGCCCCTGGCGGACCGCTTCCTGGCCGCCATGGCCCGCAATGCGCTCAACAGGACGCCGCCGCTGGGGTTCTTCCGGACCTTTGTGATGGAGAAGAACGGGCACGAGAACCGCTCAATCAACATCAAGCGCCGTGGTACCGCGCCCATGGTGGACCTGATCCGGATCCATGCCCTGGCCTGTGGCTCGCGCGCCCAGAATTCGTTCGACCGCCTCGACGACATCGCCAAAACCCAGCTGCTCACCCCGAAAGCGGTGGAAAAGATCCGTTACGCGCTGGAGTTCATGTATATGGCCCGCATCTGGCACCACCTCTACGATGTGGAGGCGGGCAGTGAGCCGGACAACAATATCGAGCCGGAGAACGTTTCCAATAGTGAGCGCCATAATCTCAAGGATGCCTTCCAGGTGCTGAGCAACGCCCAGAGCTTCCTCCAGTTCCGCTACCCCAAGCCCTGAGGCCATAAGATGCTGTCATTCCGGAACCTCACGGCGACCCAACCGGGGTGGTGCGAGTACATGGCGGACCGGGCCCGCAGGGCTCGATCTCCGGAGCTGGCGCACTTTTTTGAACACAGCCAGCTGGATCCGGACACCCCCATCAGCCAGGTCCCCATGATGGGGCTGGACCTGGAAACCACGGGGATGGATGTGACCCGTCATGGCATCGTCAGCATCGGTATGCTGCCCTTCACGCTGGACCGGATCCACACTGGGGAACGCTGGTACCGCATTGTCAGGCCGCGGCGGATGCTGCGGGAGGAATCGGTGGTGGTGCACCACATCACCCACTCCGAGGTGGCCAATGCGCCTGACCTTGCTGACGTACTGCCGGAGCTGCTTAACCGGATGGCGGGGTATCTGCCGGTGGTGCACTACCATCCGATCGAACGGCGGTTTCTGGACGAGTCCGTGCGGGTACGCCTTGGTGAGGGTCTGATGTGTCCCATGATCGACACCATGGTGCTGGAGTCCCGCTGGTGCCGGCAGTCGCTGCGGGCGCGCATGCGCCGATGGGTGGGAGGGCAGCCGCTTTCAATACGGCTTCACGAGAGCCGGGCTCGCTACAATCTGCCCTTCTATCGGGGGCATCATGCGCTTACGGATGCCCTGGCGACAGCCGAGCTTCTGCAGGCCCAGATAGCCCATCGATTCTCGCCGGAGACCCCCGTCAGCAACCTCTGGGTGTGAGTACAAAAAAAGAGCGGCCCGCAGGCCGCTCTCTGGAAAGCGAATCCCGAACCACCTGTTACTGGGCGCGGGGCTCGCTCATCAGGCCCTTCACGATGGCGAAGCACCCAACCAGCAGGACCAGCGCGAACGGCAGGCCCATGGAAACCGCCATGGTCTGCAGCGCCTGGAGCCCGCCCCCGAGCAGCAGCGCGATGGCGATGGCGCCTTCAACAACCGCCCAGAAAATACGCTGGGGCTTGGGCGCGTCCACCTTGCCGCCTGCGGTGATGGTGTCCAGGACCAGCGAACCGGAGTCCGACGAGGTCACGAAGAACACAATCACCAGCGTGATCGCGACGAAGGAGGTGATCGCCGCCAGCGGCAGCTGTTCCAGCATGACAAACATCTGCAGGTCCAGCCCGGCGTCCGCAATCGCCTCCACACCGTGGTTCAGGTACTGATCCAGCGCGGTGCCGCCCAGAGCGGTCATCCAGAGGACGGAGACCGTGGAGGGAATCAGCAGCACGGCGATCAGGAATTCCCGCACGGTCCGGCCGCGGCTGACCCGGGCGATGAACATCCCCACAAAGGGCGACCAGGCAATCCACCAGCTCCAGTAAAAGGCGGTCCAGCCCTGGCTGAAGTTGGCATCCTCACGCATGAAGGGATTGGAAAGCGCGGGGAGGTTGATCAGGTAAGCTCCCAGATTCTCGAAAAAGCCAACGGCAATCGCGATGGTGGGGCCTACCAGGATCACGAAGAGCAACAGAATGGCGGCAAGGACCAGGTTGATCTCCGACAGGCGCCGTACACCCTTATCAACCCCCAGCAGGATGGAGGCCAGGGCCACCGCTGTGATGCCCATGATCAGCACAATACGGGTAGCATCCACGTTCGGGATGCCGAACAGATGCTCCAACCCGGCTGTGGCCTGTGTGGCGCCTAGCCCCAGAGACGTCGCGAGGCCGAAGAGGGTCGCGAAAACCGCCAGGATATCGATGATATGACCCGGCCAGCCCCAGACCCGCTCCCCCAGAAGTGGGTAGAAGATGGAGCGGATGGTCAGTGGCAGCCCCTTGTTGAACGAGAACAGCGCCAGTGCGAGCGCGACCACCGAATAGATCGCCCAGGGGTGCAGACCCCAGTGGAAGATCGTGGCCGACATGCTCAGGCGCTGGGCTGCCTCCTGATCGCCTTCCGCTGCGCCCAAGGGGGCCCAGTCGGTTCTTGCGCCGTCCTCTACCGTTGTGCCGCCCATGGCAGTGCCATAGTGGGTGACCGGCTCGGACACGCCGTAGAACATCAGACCGATGCCCATGCCGGCTGCGAAGAGCATGGAGAACCACCCCATGTAGGAGAAGTCCGGCCTGGCCTTGGCGCCGCCCAGCCTGACTTTGGCCAGGGGCGTGAAAATCAGGACGATCGTGAGAACCAGGAAGATGTTGCCGGACAGAAGAAACACCCAGCTGAGGTTCTTTGTCAGGTAGTCAAAGACGGCGTTGTAGACCGGCTCAACCTGGCTCTGCAATGCCAGGGTAATGAATACGAAGAACAGGATGACGGCAGCCGAGATGCCGAACACCTTGCCGTGAAGGTCAAGGTCGAGCGTCACCTTGCCGGAGAAGTTATCCTGACCGATCTGGTAATCCGTATCGATCAGGTTCGCCGCTCCCTCCGGCGCGGGTACGCCGTCGACGCCCTCGCTGCTGTCGCTGGATTGCTTCGGATCCTGCGTCATTAGAAAACACTCCGTTTATGAATTGACGTTTTGGAGATCCCGGGATCAGGTGTTCAGGGGCGCACCAGGAAGATGGACGCGTCCGTCTCCTTGGCCACCTTGCCCCCATTCGCGGGCATGATCGCGTCGAGCTTGCGCGGCAGGTGAGTCGCCATCACGATGAGATCGGCCCCCACGTCCTTCACTGCCTGCAACAGTCGGTCATCCAGCTCCACTGCGGGATCGGCGGAGACAATGACCTCCGTCGACACGGGCCTGCCGTGCTGCTGGGCCTGCTGTTGCGCAAAGCTTTCCAGCTTCTCTTCATATTCCTCCGGACTGTGGGCGACCGTGCCCGGGGAGGAATGAGTGACGCTGACATAACAGATTTCCGTCTCGTAGTGCTGCCCGAGATCACCGGCCACGGTCAGCGCTCCCTTGAGCGCCTCCACGTGGGCCAGGTCCACGGGAACCATGATTTTCCGATACATCGGTCTTGCTCCTTCCTTAGCTCGTGAAAGAGATTTAATGCTGCGCAAGTGAGGCTACTAGGTTGCGCCCTTTAATGCTACCCGGGGCTGGTCTCTGGCCCATCAGCGTTGTGGCAGTGCGTGCTGGGTCACTGCGGCAACGACGGATGCCCCTCTCCGGAACCCCTGTTATAGTCAAGACATACCATGGCAACCGGCACAACAGGGGATACGGCATGATTGAATCACCACTGCTCGAGCGCGCGGAAGGCTACATTGGAGGCCAGTGGGTTGGAAAGGGCAGCGGCGGCACGCTGGAGGTCACCAACCCGGCCACTGGCGAGACCCTGGCCCAGGTTCCGGCCCTGGGGGCGGCAGAGACCGAGGAAGCTGTCACTGCTGCCTCCCGCGCCCTGAACCTTCAGGAGCCGGCCTCCCTGCAACAGCGCCGGGGCTGGCTTGAGGGCGTACGGGATGCCCTCAAGGCGGAGCGCGAGGAAATCGGTCGCATTCTCTGTCTGGAGCATGGCAAGCCGCTGAAGGAAGCCGTTGGCGAGGTGGACTATGCGGCGGGTTTCTTCAACCATTGCGCCCGCTATATTGAGCACCTTGCGCCCCATACCATCCCGGAAACCCCCAAGGACTGCACCTGGACCGTTCATTATCGCCCCATCGGGGTGGCGGGCCTGATCACGCCCTGGAACTTCCCGATCGGCATGATCGCCAAAAAGCTCTCCGCGGCACTGGCCGGTGGCTGCCCGAGCGTGATCAAGCCGGCCGAGGACACGCCGCTGACCATGATCGCCGCTTTCCGGGCGATCCATGATCGCAATGTGCTTCCCAAAGGCATGATCAACCTGGTGATGGGGCCGCCGAAACCCATTGGTGATGCGTTGTGCCAACATCCGGAGGTGACCATGATCAGCTTTACCGGCTCCACCGGTGTTGGCCAGCACCTGATGCGCGAGTCTGCCGGCAGGGTTAAGAAACTGGCGCTGGAGCTGGGCGGCAACGCGCCTTTTATTGTGTTTGATGATGCGGATATTGAGAGTGCCATCACCCAGCTCATCGGCAACAAGTTCCGGGGCGGCGGCCAGACCTGCGTTTGCGCCAACCGCGTCTTTGTGCAGTCCGGTATTGCGGACACCTTTGCGGATCGTCTGGCTGAAAAGGTGGAAGCCCTGACGGTCGGCGATGGCATGCAGGAAGGCACCGACATCGGGCCGCTCATCAACCAGGCCGGCTTCGACAAGGTGCGCCGCCACGTGAAGGATGCGCTGGACAAGGGCGGCCAGCTCAAGGCCGGCCCGCACCCGGACACGCTCCCCGAATCCGGCAGTCTGTTCTATCCTCCCACCCTGGTGACGGGCGTGACCTCGGCGATGCAGTGCTGTGATGAGGAAACCTTCGGGCCCTTTGTGCCTATGGTCACCTTTGACACCGAAGAGGAAGTGCTGGCTGCGGCCAATGATACGGACTATGGCCTCGCGTCCTACCTGTTCACCCAGGATCCAGCCCGGGCGCAGCGGGTGATTCCGGCCATGCGGTTCGGTCATGTGGGGTGGAACACCGGCACCGGCCCCACACCGGAAGCCCCCTTCGGCGGCATGAAGCAATCCGGAATTGGTCGCGAGGGGGGCCTGGAAGGGCTGTTCGAGTTTGTTGAGCCACAGACCGTCCCCAGGAGTGAGTGAGCATGACGGATGACGTGCTTGAGGGTGAACCGCTGGCGGGGCTCAGTATTGCGATTCCGGAGACCCGCCAGCTGGATGTACTGGCCCAGATGGTGGAGCGCCGGGGCGCCGAAACCTGGCGCTGCCCGCTGGTCTCGATCCTGGATACGCCGGATCAACAGGCCGTGCGCGCCTGGCTGGAACGCTTCAATACGGGCGGCATGGATGACCTGATCCTCCTCACGGGCGAGGGTCTGCGTCGCCTGGCCGCCGCGGCCGAGCGCGAGGGCTGCCATGCGGCGTTTGTGGCGGCGCTGGAGAATGTCCGGAAGGTCACCCGTGGGCCCAAACCGGTGAACGCCCTGCGGGAGCTGGGCCTGAAAAACGACCTGACGGCCTCTGAGGCCACCACGGAAGGGGTTATTGCGGTTCTTCAGGAGCAGGATCTGGGCGGGCGGAGCGTGGGCGTGCAGCTCTATGGCGAGGAGCCCAATCACCGCCTTCAGGACTTCCTGCGGGCTTCAGGCGCCCATGTGGACCCCGTCGCCCCCTATGTGTACGCCGATGAGAGCAACCGGGAAGCGGTTGCCCGCCTTGTTGAAGGGCTTACCGGAGGCAACCTGGATGCCATCGCCTTCACCAGCCAGGCCCAGGTCAAGCGGCTGATGAGCGTTGCCCAGGGCATGGCCCAACAGGATGAAGTGGTGCAGGCCCTGAAGCGGCTATTGGTGGTCTCCGTGGGGCCAGTGGTGACCGACCAGCTCGCCCAATACGGCCTTGAGCCTGATGTGATGCCGGAAGAGTCCTGGTTCATGAAGCCGATGGTGCGCGCCCTGATTGACCGGCTTGCTGCCTGAGCTGGGCAATCCCGCGCCGGTAAAGCAGCCATGCGGTCAGGCCGGCGGCGATGTTGCCGGCCATGGCGCCGGTGAATAGCCCGGTCAGGCCCCCGATCTGGCCACCGAGCCACAGCAGTGGTAGGAAGCAGGCGAACAGCCGCAGCACCGAGATGACCAGTGCCCGCATGGGCAGTCCCATGGCATTGCAGGCCGAGACCATCAGCATGCAGACGCCCAGTCCGCTCCAGCTCACCGGCAGTCGCAGCAGGAAGTCCCAGAGATGGGCCTGCACTGCCGGGTCACTGGCCAGCAGTGGGGCTACCCTGCCGGACAGCAACAGCCAGGCTGCGGCGATGCCCAGCTGCAGCAGGATCACGAACCGCACCGCCAGCCACACCAGCAGCGCGACCCGGTCAGGGCGCCCGGCGCCCACGTAACGCCCGATCATGGGCGGCATGGCCATGGTCAGCGCCAGCACCGCCACCAGCGAGAAGAACTCAAGCCGTGACCCCAGCCCCCAGGCCCCCACGGCGGCTTCCCCGAAGGTGGCCACGAACCCGGTCGCCAGCATCGCTGCAATGGGCGGCATCAACTGGCTCAGCATGGCTGGGCCGGCGGTGGCGCCAAGCTGTGCCAGTGCCGGCCTTATGGCCAGATCCGACAGGAGGAAGGTCAGCCACTGGCGCGCGAACAGCCGGGAATAGACCACCAGGATCCCTGTCCCGAAGGCCGCGACCGTGGCCCAGGCCGCCCCCGCAATGCCCCAGTTGAAGGTAAAGATGAACAGCGGGTCCAGGGCGACGTTGATCAGGCTGGTAACCACCATCATGGCGCCGGGGAGCTTGGTATCGCCGTGGGAGCGGCACAGGCTGTAACCGAAATAGAGCACCGCGCCCAGCCAGGCGGCGAGCAGCCAGGGTGCCCAGTAGACGTTGATCAGGGGTTGCAGCTCGGCACTGCCGCCGAGCATGGCCAGGATCAGGTGGCGGCTCAGCCAGATGGCCGCCGCCAGGACGGCAATCAGCAGCGCGCCGGAGAGCACCACGAGTCCGCCCAGGCGGCGTGCACGCACTGGATCATGGGCGCCAAGCACCCGGGAGATGACGGCGGTGGTGGCGATGCCGATGCCCACCTGGACGCCAATGATGAACATCTGCAGTGGCACGGTGAAACCGAGCGTGGCCAATGGCTTGACGCCAAGCTGGCCGATGAAGGCGCTGTCCACCAGCTGGTAGCTCATCAGCGCGAGCACACCGAACAGCATGGGCCAGGTGAGATGGAACAGTTCGCGGCCGGGACCTGCGCTGTCCACGGATGTATTGATCATGGGTATGGCAATACCTCACACGGGCGCTGTGGAAGAACGCAATATGCTAGCGGAGATGGCGGGGTATTCACACAGGGATCAGGGAAGGTCCTTTCGGGTGCCTTCCCTGTGGTTGCCTTGACGCCGTCATTTGCGGCGGATGGCCGCCTTGAGGCTGCGCGTTTGAGCGGGGCGAGTCAGGGCTTCGAGCGTCATGTGCTCGTTATTGGGGCGATTAACCTCAGCCCGACGGGACGCTTCAACCGGCGCAGTACCACGGCGGCGAGTGGCGGATGGAATCAACCTGGTGCGCATGAATCGCCTCCTGTCTGGTTTCCGGTTGATGGTCATTGGCGTGTCATTCGACTGGGACAGAATGACGCTGTCTGATAAGGGCGCCAAACTGCTTGTCCCCGACGACGTCCCTATCATGGCGTTTTGTTTCGTATTGGAAAATACGGAGACGTACCTAGCTAGCGACGTACTAACGGGGTGCTGGTTTAATGCCCAATTAATTTTGCTTAACGGCGAATCCTGATCTACGCTCTAAGCATACTCGCCCAAGTGAGTGCAGGAGCAGGCAAATCCGGGGGCGGACAAGAAAAACGCAACCGGGAAGTTGACCAAGAAACCAGTAGAGGATGTTGATGATGAAGAAGAAAATTCTGGCCCTGGCGGTTAGCGGCGGTCTCGCGGCTGCACCGATGGGAGCCATGGCAAAACCGGAAGTTTACGGCATTGTGGACATTGGTATCGAGCAGTTTTCCAACAGTGACGGCATTGCTGCCGAGATTTTCCCGGGTGCCAAGTCAGTGGGCGGTAACAGCGATGAACGCGATTTCGCGCTGGTAAACGGCCTGCACTCGCGGCTCGGTGTGCGTGGCAACGAAGACCTGGATGTTGGTGGGTTGACAGCCTCCTACAACATTGAGCTTGGCATTGACGTGCTCAATGACGGCAGCAATGACACCTTTACCCGCCTTGGCTGGGCCGCGCTTGGCGGTGACTGGGGTAAGATCAAGGTCGGTTCCCAGTGGCAGGCGCTGTATGAATTCGGTGGCTGGAACACCCATCGTACGGACGTTCACGGCTATGGTACCTATTACCGTACTACCAGTTATCTGAGTAACTCCCAGCAATACGGGTTCCGCCAGGACAGTGCGATCAGTTATGAGTATGGCAGCGCCTGGGGCCATTCCGACCCCTTCGCCGCTCAGGTGACCCTTGGTGTGGGTGAAGGTACCGCCACTTCTGGCGCTGGTAATACCGTTCAGAATGAGGAAGGCATCACTTCCCTGCAGGCAGCATTCCAGTACAGCATGGCCAAGCAGTTCAGTGTTAACGCGGTTTACGCTACGGAGTTCAATTCCTACCGGAGTAATATCAACTACTCGGGAGGAACTTCGGCAGCTGCGCTGAACCAGGAGCCGACGCTGATGAATGTGGGGGCGCGCTGGAGCGTGACGGATGCTCTGGAGCTGGACGTCAACTACACCACGGTTGATCTGGACAATGCCGCTGACGACACGGTCGACAGCATCGCGGTTGCGTCCATGATGGACTTTGGCAATGGCTTGACCGGTCATCTCGGCTTCTCTCAAGCCTCTGATGACACGAATGCACCAGACATTGACCTGAACAGCTACGGCTACATCAAGCAGGCGCTGTCCGACCGCACCAACGTCCGCTTGGAGCTGGAAAACATCCAGTACGATAACGCGGGCGACTCCAGCGTTACGGTGGCGCTGATTGGTATGCAGCATAACTTCTGATCACCCGGTCAGAATGCAGTGCGCTGAAACGGCACCCTTCGGGGTGCCGTTTTTGGTTGCAGTCCCGGTGGGCTTGGAATCCTCGTTAATCGTACCCATCTTCTGCGTAAACCCACCAACAGGAGTGCACCATGCCACAGCATTTCGACGACGCCCCGGGGCTGTGCCACGAGCCGGATGCCGAGACACAGCAGTATCGACTCAACCACACCATGGTCCGCATCAAGGACCCGGAAAAGAGCCTGGATTTCTATACGCGGGCCCTGGGCATGCGCCTGATCCGCCGGCTGGACTTCGAGGATATGGCCTTCAGTCTTTACTTTCTGGGCTACCTTCCGGAGGGGGCGGAGTCCGAGGTGCCTTCCGATCCCAGCGAGCGCACCACCTATAACTTCGGGCGCGAGGCGCTGCTGGAACTCACCCATAACTGGGGAGATGAGAACGACCCGGAGAAGCAGTTCCACAACGGGAACGACGAGCCCAAGGGCTATGGGCACATTGGGGTCTCGGTACCGGATGTGGACCGCGCCTGCGAGCGCATGGAGCAGCTGGGCGTGGCCTTCCAGAAGCGGCCCAATGACGGCAGCATGAAAGGCATCGCCTTCGTGAAGGACCCGGATGGTTACTGGGTGGAGCTTTTCCAGCCGGATTCGCTGGCGAAGATGGGCCGCGCCTGAACCCCGTCAGCCGGCCTGGTGCAGGCTGGTTTCCGGGAGTCCTGGCAGCGGAAAGAGGATCCGGTTGAGCGTTCTCACCGCGTCCACGTAGTCCGCGAATTCATCCAGCTGCCCGCCGGCTTCATGCCGGAGGGCATAGGTTTCCAGCCCCGGCTTGCCCTGGCCGTCCGTTTCAGTGATGCGGACGATGCTGTAGCCCTGGATGCGTTCCAGTGTTTCCTCGTTGACCGCCATACCGACCTCGTGCTGATCGCGACAACCCTTTGTTCATCCATTCTGGCGCGGGTTACTGCCTGCTTATACGGTGCTTTCGTTACCAGAATGTGTCCGTGTGTCACAGCTGGTCTACTACGAAGGTTGAATACCCGAACCCAGGGGTTCCCGTTAATCTTTGCGCGGTGCCGGGAAATTACCGGTAAACATCTGTTACCATGCGGCACCGTGTCGCCCAAAAGGCTGAGGTAGTGTGTTCATGACGACCACCACGGATGTCGTCCTCGTAGGCGGGGGCGTAATGAGTGCCACTCTCGGGGTGATCCTCCGGGAGCTTGATCCTTCCCTGAATATCACGCTGGTCGAGCGCCTCGACCATGTTGCCAACGAAAGTACCGACGGCTGGAACAACGCGGGAACCGGCCATGCCGGCTACTGTGAGCTGAACTACACGCCCGAGGATGAGCAGGGCAATATCAGTATTGACCGTGCTCTGGATATTAATGCGGCCTTTGAGGTTTCGCTCCAGCTGTGGTCCTACCTGGTGAGCAAGGGGGAACTGAATCCCGAGGAGTTCATCCATACCACGCCCCACTGCAGCTTCGTATGGGGCAAGGATCATGTGAATTTCCTGCGCAAGCGCCATGAACTGATGAGCGCCCACCATCTGTTCCAGGAGATGGAATTCTCCGAGGACCCACGGGTCGTCGAGAAGTGGATGCCGCTGATCACTGACGGACGCGATCCCATGGAGCCAGTGGCCGCCACTCGCGTGGGCCATGGCGCGGACGTGGATTTCGGCTCGCTGACCCGGGCGCTGGTCCGCTATCTGCAGAGCAAGCCCAACTTCGAGCTCCTGCTCAATAACCCGGTCACCGCCATGCATCAGGAAGACGATGGCAGTTGGCGGGTGGCCTGCCGGGATCGCAACACCGGCGCCAGCCGGCGCCTGGAGGCGGATTTCGTGTTCATCGGCGCCGGTGGTGGCGCCCTGCCGCTGCTCCAGAAATCCGGCATCAAGGAGAGTAAGGGCTATGGCGGATTCCCGGTCAGTGGCCAGTGGCTGGTGTGTCGCAAGCCGGACGTTGTACACCGCCATGATGCCAAGGTTTACGGCAAGGCGCCGGTGGGCGCACCACCGATGTCCGTGCCGCACCTGGATACCCGCATCATCAACGGCGAGCCTGCCCTGTTGTTCGGACCCTTTGCCGGCTTTACCACCAAGTTCCAGAAGGAAGGCTCCTTCTTCGACCTGTTCTCGTCCCTGCGTGGCAGCAACTTCTCCTCAATGATGGGGGCGGGCATGAGCAATATGGACCTGACCCGTTACCTGATTGGTGAAGTCTTCCAGTCGCCGGAGGAACGGGTCGAGGCGCTGCGTAATTTCTATCCCCGCGCCCGCTTCGATGACTGGACGCTCCAGCATGCGGGTAAGCGCGTCCAGGTGATCAAGAAGGATGCCAATGGCCGCGGTGTGCTGCAGTTTGGCACCGAAGTGGTCGCGGCCAGTGATGGCACTCTTGCGGCCCTTCTGGGCGCCTCGCCCGGCGCCTCCACCGCCGCCAAGGCCATGATCGACGTGCTGGAGCGCTGCTTCCCGGGGCAGATGGCCGAGGATGGCGAGTGGACGCGCCGCCTGAAGGAGATGATTCCCTCCCATGGCCGGTCGCTGAAGGATGAGGCGGGGCTTCTCAACGAGGTTCGCCCCTATACCCTCAGTACCCTCAAGCTGAATGAGTAGCGGCGGGTGACTGTGGCGCCGGCGCTGGCCAGGCTGCTGGGCCAGGTGCCGGGAAGCCACGGTCTGTACACTAGGGGATCATGACGAGCGATACGGTTACCAGAGCCAATGGGCCGGGCTGGCGTGAACACGCCGCCGCCATTGCGTCCGGCTTTCTGGGCGACTGGCTCCAGGCCCGGGCGCATCCGCTGGCGTTGCCGATGCAGGTGCGCTGGAGCGAGCGTGTTCTGGATACCAGCACCCCTGATGTTCCGGGCGCCACGAGCACAGTGGTGCTCCTGGTCCATGGCCTGACGGAGCTGGAATCCGTCTGGCGTTATCGCGATGACCCCCGGCGCACCTACGCAACGGAACTGGCGAGCGAGCTGGACGCCACCCCGCTTTCCCTGCGCTACAACACCGGCCTGGCCATCCACCGCAACGGCGAGCTTCTGGCCCAGGAGCTGGAGGCGCTGGTGGCAAACTGGCCGGTGCCCGTGTCGAACCTGATTCTTGTTGGTCACAGCATGGGGGGGCTTGTGGTGCGTGCGGCCTGCCATCAGGGACGCGAGCGTGGGGACCAGTGGTGCCACAGCGTTGGCAGCTGCGTGTACATCGGCTCCCCCCATGACGGCTCCTGGCTGGCGCGGGGTGCCCACTGGGCCGCCGAACGCCTGACGGCCATGCCACAGGATTACCTGCGGGTGGCCGGTGAGCTCATTGACCTGCGCAGTGAGGGAATACGGAACCTTTCCCGTGGGGAGGTGACGCCACCGGACGTACAGGCGCCGCCGTTGTTGCCAGGCGCGGCCCATTATGTGGTTTCCGGCCTGCTGGCGCGCAACCAGCCGCATCCGGTGAACGCGCTTTTCGGGGATGGTCTGGTGCAGGAGGGCAGTGCCCGGGGTGATGAGCGTTCCGGCTGGGCATTGGCGGGCGTCGCGAACTTTCCCGGGATCCACCATGTCCGGCTCGCCCATGAGCCCAGGGTGGCCCGGCAACTGACGGAGTGGCTGACATGACCACCGAACAGTCCCGAGCCAACGCGCGCTGGTGGTTCGGCGTGGCGGATCTGGCAGGCATCAGCGTGGCGGAGGCAGCGCTGGGTCTGGAACGCATCCATCTATCCATTGCCGACGAGACGTTCCGGATACTGGAAGCCATCCCCGTCGTGCGCCCGGTGAGCGTGCCGGTACGGCTGATGCACCATGGGATCAGCCGCCTCTCCTACCGGAGCGTGGCGTTTGCGGGGCGTGGTGTTAACGCGGTGGCCGGACTGGGGCTTCAGCCGCGCCGCTGACGGACCAGGGTTTCCAGGTCCTCGCTGATCGCGTTGACGGACTGGTCCGAGCGGATCAGAAGTCGGGCCCGCCCCTGGCCGTCAAAGACATAGACCGCGCTGCTGTGTGAGACGTCGTAGTGGCCCTCATCATCCGGCTCACCATAGCCGAAGGTGGTGCGATAGCGTTTGGCTAGGGCGCGAAGGGTTGCCTCGTCCGAGGTCAGGCCCACGATGTTGTCCCCGAAAAAATCCACGAACTGGCCGATGCGCTGCGGCGTATCCCGCTTTGGATCCACGCTCACGAACAATAGTGTCACCTCATCCCGCATGCCTTCCGGCATCTGGTTCACCGCGTTCTGTAGCCGTGCCATGGTTGCCGGACAGATGTCCGGGCAATGGGTGAAGCCGAAAAACAGCAACCGGATCTTGCCGGCCCTGTCTTCAGGGGTGAAGGGCTTGCCGTCGGTGGCTGTGAGCTTGAACTCGAGCTCCGGCATCAGGCCCCGGATGTTCTTGGCGTGCCAGTCCGGGCCGCTGTTGCCGCAACCGGCAAGCATCAGGAGTATGCCCAGAACGCTCAGGGTCCGGATGGTCTGGTTCATGCGTGGGCCTCCCCGGCTTCGTCCGTCTTCAGTGTCTGTCCGGTGTTACGGTCATCGCGCATCATGCGGCCGATGACGATCAGGATGGCGATACCGCTCATCATCGCTGGCGGTATCCAGGTCAGGATCCCGCCCAGCATCTGGTCGGTTTCCGGCGCCATGGGCCATGCCCGGCCGCAGACCTCGTAAACGTCGTAGATCATGTCCCGCGAGAACAGGATCCAGGCCCCGATGGCACTCTGGGGAGGAATGACCAGTACCAGCAGGATGATGCGCTTGCCATAGCCCAGGACCCTCTCGGCGTGGGGAGAGCGTGGGTCCAGGACCAGCCACCAGAACAGCAGCCCGTCCAGCAGCATGGACCAGTTCATCACCCAGTACAGGGGGCGGCTGAGCATGGCATCAAAATGCAGCTCCGGTGTGAGCCATAGATAGATCAGCCCCACGAACAGTGTGGCGGCGATCAAAGGCTGCTGCAGCACGCGGTAAGCCTGCTTCACCGGCCACAGCACGGGATCAAGCCAGCCGGGAAGCTGGCGGGCCCAGAAGCGCATGATCGGCAGCGGGTTGGACAGCACCATCAGCAGCGGGCCCACGTGATGCAGCACCAGGTGCTGGCCGCGATGGATGAAGAACATGTACTGGGAATAGTAGTCGAAGCGGGTGTGCATCACGGCGTAGCACAGCAGCAGCCCCAGCAGGAAGGTAAAGATCCGGAGGGCCCCGGGGCGTTTTGTTGCCGGCAGCACACAGAGCCCCTGCAGGTACATCGTCAGCACCACCACAAACGTGATCAGCGTCAGCGGGGAAAAGTCGTAGGGTAGGAGGTACTCGTACCAGCTCATCAGGCCACCGGATGGAGACGTGTTACGGACCGCAATGGTAGCGAATCGGCCGTGGCATTGCACCGGGCAGAGGGTTGAAAAGCGCTGATCCAAAGCTGGCCGACCAGGGTGTTGCGCCGCTACACTGAAGCCGGCGGGTGGCTTGATCCAGGCCACCCGGATTCCATCCATCCGTCAGGGACCCCACCGATGACTGAACCCGATACCGCATTCGACAAGACCTGGCCGATGATCGTCTATGTGCTCTACCTGGCCAGCCTGATCGCCGGTGTGACTGCGATTGTTGGTGTGATCATGGCCTATGTGAACGCCTCAGTGGACGATGAACGCCTACGGACCCATTACCGCTTCCAGATCCGTACGTTCTGGATCGGGCTGCTTTATACCGTCATTTCCATCATCACCATGCCCATCGTGATCGGCTGGCTGGTCCTGATCTGGGCCGTGGTCTGGTTCGTCATCCGTTGTGTTAAGGGCATGGTGGCGTTGAACGAAGGGCGGGCCCACCCCAACCCCGCCAGCTGGCTCTTTGGCTGAGGGGTCAGTAGGACAGGGCCTGGAAGTACAGGTGCGCGCTCTTCTTGCTGAACTGCAGGCTCCGGCCGGAGTGGAACCGGACCTCGAAGGCGGTGTCGGTGGCCTGTATCACGTAGCCGGGGCCGTAGAGCACATGGTCCACTTCCCGGGCTTCCCAGATGGGGCGGGCCGGGGCTGTGCTGGTTTCCCGGGTGTCCTCCGGTGAGGGCGCATCCAGTGTCACGTTGTGCAGCTGCGCATAGCGCCGGGCCACACGGCTGGTGGGAGCGGTCAGGGCCACGGTCCCCGTACTCCCTGTTGACAGCGCCTCGCCCAGCTCGCGGCTCAGCCCGACGGCGCATTCCGCCACGAAGCGGCTGGGCAGGCGTTCCGGGTCCGAGCCGTCCGTGGTCAGCAGGTGCAGGTGCTCCCTGGTGCGCGTGACGCCCACATAGAGCAGGCGCCGTTCGCTCTCCAGAAGGGCGTCCAGGTCCGCGCTGCCGCGGGCGGTGTAAGGGAAGGTTTTTTCCTGCAGGCCGGGGATCACCACCACTGGCCATTCGAGCCCTTTGGTGCGATGGATGGTGGCCAGGTGCACGCCCGCCTGCTGGTTGGAGCCGGCCCGCGCCTTGAGATCCCGCAGGTGGCGCAGGGCGGTGGCGGCGTCCAGGTTCAGGGTGGCGAGGTAACGCTGGAGCCCGGTCACGATCCCGATGCGTTCATCCGCCTGCTCATGGCTCAGCGCCAGGCTGCGGATGCCCTCGAAGAGTTCGGTTTCGCTGGCATAGGCCTCCAGGATCCGGTGGGCGGGCTGGCGGCTGCTTTCCAGCGCTGCCAGCGCGTCGCCCAGCTTGCGCATCTTGCGCGCGGGCAACGGCTTCCAGTCACTGGTATCCAGCTGTTGCAGCACCTGGCCCCAGTCCCGCGTGAAGGCGGCGAGCTGGTCGGCCATGGCGTTGAGCTCCTGCTCCTTCAGCCCGCAGTGGGGGAAGCGCAGCAGGTTCTGGAAGCACTGGCGCCGCTGTGCCCGGGCCGCGTCCCCCGGATCCCGGTGTTCGCCGCCAGCCAGTGCCAGCAGATCCATCAGTGCCGCCACCTCACGGGTGAAAAGCGCCCCTTTGTGAGCGTCGATGCGGTAGGGAACGCCCCGGGCCAGCAGCCGCAGCTCAATGGGCACGCTCTGGCTCCAGACCCGTACCAGTACGGCCATGGATTCCAGGGGCTCTCCGGCCTCCTGGCGCTGCTCGGCCAGGCGCACCACCGCATCCGCATCCTCGCGCACCTCTTCCAGCTCCACGGTTGTATCCGGCGTGCCGGGGTGGGAATGGCAGAGTACGTCCTTGCGGTCATGGTTGTGGGCGATCAGGTGGTTGGCCAGCAGGGCCACCCGGTGCCCGTACCGGAAGCTGTACGAGAGGTTCAGCTCCACCGGCTCCGGGAATTCCTCGCGGAACCGGGAGAGGATGAAATCCGGCCGGGCACCGCGGAACTCGTAAATGGTCTGGTCCGGATCGCCGACCACGGTAACGCGGGCGCGGTCACCGGCCACCACCTTCAACAGCAGGTGCTGGATCTCGTTGGTGTCCTGGTATTCGTCCACCAGGACCATGTCCATCTTGTTGCTGACCAGTTCGCGCAGTTCCGGATGCTGGTGCATGGCCAGAACCGGTTCATAGAGCATGTCCGCGAAGGTGATGCGGTGATGCGCCTTCCGCCAGTTTTCAAAGGCATGGTAGAGGTCCAGAAGGTAACGGTGCCTGGGCTCAAAGCCGAGGGCGTCGAACACGGTTTCCGCGCTGTCCAGGGTGGTCTTGACCCGGTCGATGAAGTTGGTGGCTGTTTCCACGAATTCCTTCTTGTTGCGCCTGACCTCGTCCTGAAGGTCTTCGGGGGCAAAGCGCAGGGTCAGCTGCCAGGCCTGGTAGTTCACCTCCTGTTCGCTCAGAACCTCGCCCTGCCAAGGGGAGAGATAGCCCTCGCGCACAAAACGGCGGTACAGGCGCAGGCCCATGGCATGATAGGTTCGGATCTCGGGTAGATGGAGCTGTGTTCCGGCGGTGATGGCCTGAAGCTTGGCCTGGAAGTCCGCCCGGGCGCTGCGGTTGAACATCAGGATCAGGATGCGCGCCGGATCATGGCCCTGTTCCAGCAGGTAACGGATGCGCCAGGCGAGCGTGGTGGTCTTGCCGCTGCCGGCCACAGCCGTGATCACGCAATGCTGGTTATCGAGGGTGACGACCCTGTTCTGTTCGTCCGTCAGTGACATCATCTGGGGGACCTTCAGGCGGCGGCGTCCATTGTAACGGCACCAGAGGTAATGAGGGTAATGGTATGAGTGAACCGGAAAGCATCCAGCGCAATGTTATGGGTGAGCCGCTGAAGGCGTGCGGCTATGACCCCATGACCGGCTTCTACCGGGATGGCTGCTGTCATGTGGGGCCGGAGGACCAGGGGGTGCACGCCGTCTGCAGTGAGGTGACCGAGGCTTTCCTGGAATTCTCCAGTGCCCGCGGTAACGACCTGACCACGCCCATGCCGGCCTTCGGCTTCCAGGGGCTCAAGCCCGGGGACCGCTGGTGCCTGTGCGCGGCGCGCTGGAAGGAGGCCTACGAGGCCGGCTGCGCGCCCCGTCTGGTGCTCCAGGCCACCCATGAGGCCATGCTTGAGTACGTGGACTTTGCCACCCTCAAGGCGTACGCGGTGGACCTGAACTGAGCATGGAACAGGCACTTGAGGCCTGGTTGCAAGCCGCCCTGCCAATGCTCCGGGCGTGGCGGCACCGGGGCGTACTGGTGCTGGCGGGACCCGCGGACTGGGGCCGTGCTCTTGCGGCGGAGCTCGCGCCACGCCTGGCGGGGGAAGGCCTCTGGGTGGGTGATACGGCGCCGGCTCCGGGCCTGGCCCAGTGTAGCGGCGCCCAGGCACGCCAGTGGCTGGGCCGGAACCTGTCGCGGGTGGTCTGGGACAGTCATGCCGGCACCCACCCGGCCGGGCTGGGCGCCATCAGTGGCGCGCTGGTCGGCGGTGGCCTTTTGATCTGGCTGGTTCCGCCACTGGCCAGCTGGCCGGAAGGTCCGGACCCGGACTATGAACGCTTGCGCCACCATGCGCCCCCGTACCGGTTCCTGGCGCGGATGGCGCGGCTGCTCGGCCAGGCGGCGGCGCAGCCGCCCCATGCGCTGGTTACCCCCTCCCAGGCCTGGCTGCGGGAACCAGAGCCACCCCCTGCGCCCCGTCAGGGGCCGGAGGGACCGACGGAGGACCAGCAATGCGCCATTGAGGCCGTTATGACAATCGCCGGGGCAGAGGCGCCCGCGCCCGTGGTGCTGCGCGCGGATCGTGGGCGGGGTAAATCCGCTGCCCTGGGCATGTCGGCAACGAGGCTGGTCCGGGCGCATGGGTGGCGCGTTGGCGTAACGGCGGCGCGTCCGTCGGGGCTGGACAGCTTCTGGGCGTTTGTCGCCGAGGATTGCCGCGATGACATTATCTTCCAGGCCCCGGATGAACTGCTTCGGGCCCCTCCGGATGTGGACCTGCTGATGGTGGATGAGGCGGCCATGCTGCCTGTGCCGATGCTTACGGCCATGACCACGCATTGGCCGGCTTCAGTGCTGGCGACCACCGTCCATGGCTACGAAGGCACGGGCCGGGGTTTTGACCTGCGTTTCCGCGGCGTTCTGGCGCGTCATCACCCGGGGTGGCAGCAGGTGATACTGGACGACCCCATCCGCTGGGCCTGTGATGATCCGCTGGAAAGCCTGATGAATCGGCTGCTGTGCCTGGACGCGGACCTGCCGACCAGCCCCGATGCTGAGGCGCCGATCACCCTCCGGGTCATTCCGCAGGACGAGCTTCTCAACGATGATGATCGACTCAAGGCCTTGATGGGTTTGCTGGTCAGCGCCCATTACCAGACCTCGCCGGATGATCTGCGCCAGCTCCTGGATGACCCGGATACGGTCATTGTGGCCGCTCTGCAGGGGGCGGAGCCGGTGGGCGTGGCCTGGGGCCTGTGCGAAGGCGGCCTGGATGCGGCGCTGGCGCGCTCGGTGTGGCTGGGGGAGCGTCGGCCCCGGGGGAACCTGGTTGCCCAGGCACTGGCGTTCCAGGGGGGTGATCCGGAGGCCGCCCAACGGCGTTACCTGCGCGTGACCCGGATTGCCGTGCACCCGGCGTATCGTCGGCAGGGGCTGGGGTTGCGCCTGCTGCAGTCGATGGAACAGCTGGCCCGCTCTGACGGGATGGATGTGCTGGCAGTCAGCTTCGGGGCCACGCCGGAACTGCTGGCGTTCTGGCGCCAGGCAGGGTTCCGGTTCCTGCGCCTGGGAACCAGGCGTGATGCGGCAAGCGGAACACACACCGCGATGCTGGGCAAACCGCTGACGAGTGCGGGAGCGGCAGTGTGCCAGGCCCAGGCGGAACGGTTCGCCGTGCACTGGCCCTGGCTGTGCCCGGTGATGGAGGGCCTGGAGGCCGAAGTGCGGGAGGCCGTTGAGGCGATGATGCCGGAGGCCCCGACCGCAGGCGAAGGAGGCCTGGACGAGGCCGACCGGCGTGAAATCCAGGCGTTTGTAGAGGGCTTCCGGGAGCTGGCGGTTTCGCGGTTGCCCCTGGTGCGTCTGGCCGCCCGGGCGCCCGCCATGGGCCACCGTTGGAGCAGGGCTGACACGCAGCTCTGGCAACGCGCGGTTACTGAGGGCTGGGATTGGGCTTCATTACGCCATGAAGGGCTTGTGGTGGGTTGGCGCCCCGGATTGAAGCAGCTGCGACAGCTGGCGGGAATGCTTGTTGAGGAATGGTCGGGCAATGGAGTGTGACCGCTTCGGTTTCATCCGCGAGGCGATCCGCGAACAATGGGGTCAAACCTTTTTCCCGGAGTGACCCATGCGTTCCCGCACCCTGAATCCACTGCCAGCCCTTGTGCTGCTGGGCTTTCTGGCGCTTGCTGGCTGCGGCAGTTCCCCTGGGCCTGACCGCACCGAAACCCGGACGGATGCCAGCACGGCGTTGATGGAAGCCGCTGCCGAAGGCAACCAGAGCCGCCTGGAAACACTGGTGGCGGAGGGCGGAAAGGTCAACGCCATGGGGCCGAAGGGCACGGCACTCTACCAGGCCGCCAGCGCTGGCCATGAAGAAGCGGTCTGGTATCTGCTGCGCCAGGGAGCGGACCCGGAGCGTGGCCTGGAAGGCGGGATTACGCCGCTGATGGCGGCTGCCGCTGCCGGTGAGCGCCGGATCGTGGACATGCTGATCCGCGCCGGCGCTGATGTGAACGCACGCAGTGAGGCCGGGGAAACGCCGTTGACCTACGCCGTGCTGAACAGCCACCTGGGAACCACAAACCGGTTACTGCGTGCCGGGGCGAATGTGGACACGGTCAACGAACAGGGGCAATCCCTGCTGATGCGGGCGGTCGCCCGCAATGACCTGCTGCTTGCGGGGGTGATCGTGGATGCCGGAGCGGACGTGCACTACGAGTCACCCAAGGGCCGTACCGCGCTGGATGTGGCGCGGGACAACGGCAATCGCGACCTGGTCATGATGCTCAACAACGCCGGGGGCAACTGAGCCGGCGGCTACAGGTCCCGCAGCGGGTGCTCTCCCTCCGGCCATGGGGATGTGAAGTGGGAGCGGATCCAGCCCGTCGGCACGCTGGCCACGTCTTTATGCGTCCAGCGCGGGGTATGATCCTTGTCGATCAGCCTCGCCCGGACGCCCTCCACGAAATCGCGATGCCGGGCGCAGTGCACTGCCACCATCAGCTCCATCATGAAGATATCGCGCAGGCTCTGCTGCAGGCCGCGGTGAAGCTGTTCGAACACAATGTGGGCGGATACCGGGCAGCCGTCACGCAGGTTCTTCTGGGCGGCCTGGAACCAGTCGGACTCCGCCTCGGTGTTGAGGATGGCGTTAACCACTGCAACCACATCGCGGCCCCGGCAGACCCGGCTGATGAACTGCTCGTGATGCGCCAGGTTCGAATCTGAAAGGTCCAGCTGGTACTGGCCGGCAAAGCCCTGAAGGATCTCCAGCAGGTGGCGGTCGTTGGTTTCCGGGGAGCGGGTCCAGGCCTGGTCCCGCAGGTATCCCATCATCTCCTCGAACCCACCATTGGGCACACCATAGTCGGCCAGATCCACGCGTAACGCGTCCGCCAGGTTAAGGGTGGCGCCGGTCAGGCCCATGAACATGCCGATGCTGCCCGGCAGGCGGTTGAGGAAGCGGCTGGCGCCAACATCCGGAAAAAAGCCAATGCTGATCTCGGGCATGGCCATGGTCAGGTCCGGTGTGACCAGGCGATAGCGGGAGGCGTTCATCATGCCCAGGCCACCACCCATCACAACACCCTGCCCCCAGCACACCACGGGTTTGGGGTGGGTGGCGATGGTGTAGTCCATGCGGTATTCCTCGGCGAAGAACCGCTCACCGTCGTTACCAGGGCGGCCGTTAGCATCCTTGATGGCATCGTGCACCGAGCGCACATCCCCACCGGCGCAGAAGGCCTTGTCGCCGGTACCGCAGAGCACGATCACGCACACCTCGTCATCCTCGGCCCAGGCATCGAGCTGCTGCTGGATGGCCTGGATCATTGGCAGGGTGAGGACGTTGAACTTGCGCGGATTGTTGAGGGTAATAAGCCCGAGCGCGCCCTCCCGGCATGGCTGCTTCTCGAAGAGGACGGTGTCTTCCGCCTGGTTCTGCGCTGTATCGGCGCCCATGGGCATGCCTCCTGTAACCGTGCTCGCCGTTGACTACGGGCTCTTATCCTACCGGAATTGCGCCGGGGGACCAATCAAGGGGGTGCGTGTGGCGGCCAGCCGTTATAATACAGGTCTCTTGATTAGGGAGGTTGGAATGCGGAGTATCCTGGCTGTTGTGGCAGCGCTGGCGCTGACTCTGGTATTTGTCTTTGTGGGGCAGGCACCGGCGGGGAACCCGGAGGCTGGCGAGGCGCTGGCAGGAGGCTGTGCGTCCTGTCATGGCAGTGATGGTATCGCTGCGGTCGACCGATACCCGTCTCTCGCGGGCCAGAATGAAGCGTACCTGTTCAACGCGCTGAAAGCGTACCAGAACGGCAACCGGCGTGGCGGGCAGGCGACGGTGATGCACGGGCAGGTGTCGGATCGGTCCGAGCAGGAGTTGCGGGACCTGGCGGCGTACTATGCGGCCATGCCTCGTACGGGGGGTGACGATTAAAGAGCCATTATCAGGTTGGTATCCAGGTTAAAGTCTCGGGGATCAATGGCCTTGACGATCCGGTCCTGGGTGCCGGGCGCGGCCAGATCCAGGCGGTCAATGGTGATGTGCTGGCGGAGGCGCGTGTTGTAGAACAGGCGCAGCACCGGTAGGCGCTGATCCTCTGGGTTGGTCTCCATGACGATGCCCAGCCGGTCGCTTTCAAGCAGGACCACGCTGCCCACGGGGTAGATCCCGAGGCAACGGATGAACTCACGGACCAGGTGGGGGTCGAGGTGATCCCCGCTCCATTCCAGGAGCCGCTTCAGCCCCTGGGTGGGGGTGATGCCCTTGTGATAGACACGGTCCGCCGTGATCGCGTCGTAGACATCCGCAATGGCCGCCATGCGGCCATACTGAGAGATTTCATGACCACACAGCCCGGCGGGGTAGCCGGTGCCATCCAGCCGTTCGTGGTGCTCGGCCGCCGTCAGCAGCGTCATCTCGCCCACGCCTTCGCTGTTCATCAGAATGTCCCGGGAGTGGGCCACGTGTTCTTTCATAACCTCGAACTCACGACTCGTGAGCTTGCCCGGTTTATGGAGGATCTCATCGGGGGTGAGAATCTTGCCGATGTCGTGCAGCAAAGCGCCCACGATGATCTGTTCCATGACATCCGGTGCCAGGCCGAGTCCCTTGCCGAACACGGACATGAGCACGCTCAGGTTCACGGAGTGCTCAAGCAGGTAATTGTCCTTCTCGCGTATCCGCCCCAGGGCGCTTAATGCGTTGGGGTTGCTGAACACCGATGCTTTGAGATCGTGAGCCAGGTCATGAATCGGTGCAACGTCTACCGCCTTGCCCAGCTTGACGTCCTGCATGAGGTGATCAACCATCGACTGCGCCTGGTTGTGAACGTTCTGGGCGCGCTCCATTTCCTGCTCGAAGGGGGCAGCTTTGACATCTGAGGGAGCTGATTCTCCCGCGGCCTGAAGATCAGCCTCTTTGCGGCGATCAACCTCGAAAGCGGGCTCGGCGTCATTGCTGTCCAGGCCCTTGGCAGTATCAATGTAGACGTATTGAACGCCCATTCTGTGGATACCTGCGATGGTTTCATCACGGCGGATGAAGCCGCGCCGCTTTTCCTTGTTGTGCGGGATCCAGTCATTGTTGAGGTCGGTGATGAACATCCCGACCCGCAGTGATTGAACGGGTAGACGCTTGATCATATGGACGCTTTTTCAGAGCCTAATTCTCCCCATAGTAGGCGCTGCCCGTCCAAAAGACATACTCTGGCTGTAACAGGCTGTAAGCCCGGATGGCATCCTGTATGGCTCCGGGCGCTTGAGCTTATTCCACCTTTTCGATGATCCGGTAACAGGGCTTGTAGGCCTGGCCAGGCAGCTTCATCCGGTTCTGCGCCACAAAGGCGTTGAGCAGCGTTTCCAGCGGCTCCAGAAACTCGGGGTCGCCTTCAATCTCGAAGGGGCCGTGTTCCTCTACCTGCTGGATGCCCTCAGTCTTGACGTTGCCGGCCACAATGCCGCTGAAGGCGCGACGCAGGTTGGCGGCAAGGTGATGGGGCTGCTGGTCGCGGCTGAGGTCGAGCGCGCGCATGCTCTCGTGGGTGGGTTCGAATGGGGTCTGGAAGATGGGATCGACCGTGAGCATCCAGTTGAAGTAGTAGGCGTCCCGGTGCTCGCGCCGGTAGTCGCGTACGGCCTGCATGCCCTCATTCATGACCCGGGCCATTTCTTCCGGATCGTCGATGATGATCCGGTAACGATTAGCTGCCTGATCGCCGAGGGTGTTGCGGATGAACTGATCAATCATCCGGAAATAATCCGCATTGTCCTTCGAGCCGCTGAGGATCAGCGGGAAGGGAAGGTCGGCGTTGCGTGGATCGATCAGAACGCCAAGCAGGTAGAGTATTTCTTCGGCGGTGCCGGCGCCGCCAGGAAAGACAACGATGCCGTGGCCGCAGCGCAGGAAGGCTTCCAGGCGTTTTTCGATGTCCGGCATGATGACCAGTTCGTTCACGATCGGGTTCGGCGCCTCGGCGGCAATGATGCCGGGTTCGGTGATGCCGATGTAGCGCCCGCTGTCGATGCGTTGCTTGGCGTGGGCGATGGTGGCGCCTTTCATCGGGCCTTTCATGGCGCCGGGGCCGCAGCCGGTGCAGATGTCGAGCCCGCGCAGGCCCATTTCGTGGCCGCAATCCTTGGTGTAGTCGTATTCATCGCGGCTGATGGAGTGGCCGCCCCAACAGACCACGATGTTGGGTTCCTGCTCGGGTTGCAGGATTTCGGCGTTGCGCAGCACCTGGAATACAAGGTTGGTGATGTCCTCGGATTTATCCGCGTCGTACCAGCTGGCGGTGGCAAGGATGGCGTTGGCGTAGACGATGTCGCGCAGTACCGAGAACAGGTGCTCGCGAATGCCCCGGATCATGGTGCCATCAACGAAGGCGCTGGGAGGGGCGTTGCGGACCTCGATCTTGATGCCGCGTGGCTGCTGCAGCAGGGCCAGGTCGAAGTCATGGTGGGTTTCCATGATGGCCTTGCTGTCGTCGCTGACGGTCCCACTGTTGAGCACGGCCAGCGCGCACTGGCGGAAAAGGCGGTAAAGGCCGCCTTCACCGTCGTCCTTGAGCTGGTTGACCTCCTTGCTGGACAGTACTTCGAGACTGCCTTCAGGGGAGACGCGCGCGTGGATGCCGTGTCTGGACATAGTGTTTGGCCTTTGGTGTCGGTTAAAATCACCCTCCTGCCGAAGCAGGACGTGATCCAAACCGACTAGTGTTGCCCATGGTCCATTACCTCATCAAGATTTCGCCGGAAATGGCGGTCAAATCCGATCCCGTACGGCGCAAGCAGTTGCGCCAGATGCGGCGCAATGTTCGCCGTATGATGCGACA
Source organism: Halomonadaceae bacterium KBTZ08 (assembly GCA_048013405.1). GTDB lineage: Bacteria > Pseudomonadota > Gammaproteobacteria > Pseudomonadales > Oleiphilaceae > Halospina. The sequence goes on along the minus strand of CP182108.1, from coordinate 2,191,134 downwards.
GATCGATGAACGCATCGAGGTTCGCCCGGGCTGGGACCGGATCGATGTGTACGTTCCGGGGGAGGACCCGGAAGCGGAGCAGCGGCGCGAGCAGGACCATGGCGAGGGCGCGGGGCTGGCCGAGCGGGTTGTCCATTACCTGCAGCGCATGCCTGGTTCCCAGTTCATCCTGCTGGTGGATGATCTGCCCTGGCAGAGCTTCGAGGACGCGGCCGAGAAAGTGACGGATGTGTACCGGGAGCGGCTGGCGGGAAAGACGTTCGCCGTGCGCGTTAAACGCCGTGGGGAACACAGCTTCAGCTCGCAGCAGCTGGAACAGTACCTGGGTGGCCATCTGCTCCACCATACCGAGGCCGCCGGGGTGAGCCTCAAGAACCCGGAGGTGCCGGTCAACCTGGAGGTTAAGCGTGGGAGCATGGTCGTGGTGCGCCGGCGCTATCCGGGCCAGGGTGGCTTCCCTATTGGGACCCAGGAGCCGGTTCTGTCGTTGATCTCCGGCGGTTTCGATTCCGCCGTGTCTTCCTATATGGCCATGCGGCGCGGTCTCCAGACGCATTTCCTGTTCTTCAACCTCGGCGGCACTGCCCACGAGGCCGGGGTCCGCCAAATGGTGCGCCACCTCTGGGCGGACTATGAATCCTCCCACCGCGTCTACATGATCTCGGTGCCCTTTGAGGGTGTGGTCGGCGAGCTGATGACCCGCATCAACCATGCGTACCGGGGCGTTGTGCTCAAGCGGCTGATGCTGCGGGCGGCCGAACGCATCGCCAATGAGATGCACATGTCCGGTATCGTCACCGGCGAGAGCATTTCCCAGGTTTCCAGCCAGACGCCCATCAACCTTGGTCTGATCGACCAGAGCACGGACATGCTGGTGATGCGCCCGCTGGTGTTCATGAACAAGGAAGAGATCATCAACACCGCTGACCGGATTGGCGCTTACTGGATGGCCGCCAACATGCCCGAGTACTGTGGCGTGATCTCGGATCGCCCGACCACCCGGGCGAAGAAGGGCCGTATTGAGCGCGACGAAGCCTTCTTTGATGAGGCGGTGCTGGATGCAGCGGTAGCCAACCGGACCATGACTCCCGTGGACCAGATGCTGGAAAGCGAGGTGGGAGTTGATGACGTGCCGCGCGTGAGTACGCCTTCGCCGGGAGACGTGGTTATCGACATCCGTCACCCCGGGGAGGCGGTGGATGCGCCGCTAACGCTGACCAACAATGAGATCCACGTTATTCCCTTCTACGAACTGAACCAGCGCTTTGGTGAGCTGGACAGCGCCAACCGCTACCTCCTCTACTGCGACGAAGGCAGTATGAGCACGCTGCACGCCGGCCACCTTCTGGCGGAAGGTTACGACAACGTGGTGGTGTACGACCCGGGCGGCTGAGCCAGCCCGAACCGGCGTTCGGTGCGCTGTCAGATGCGGAACTGGCCGACAACTTCCCGGAGGCGCTCCGCCATGGAGGCGACCTCGTCGCTGGCGCGGTTGGTCTGCTCGGTCCCGGAGCTGCTCTCCTGGGCCGCCTCCACAATGCGGGTAACGTTCTGGTTGATTTCCTCGGCAGCCTGGCTTTGCTGTTCGGCAGCTGTTGCGATCTGTGTAACCTGATCGCTGATTGTCGAGACCGAGGCTTCAATGGAATTCAGTGATTCGCTGGCTTTTGAGGCCCGCTCCTGGTTCTCGTTGGAGCGCTCCTTGGCCTGCTTCATGGTTTCGACGGCCTTGTTGGTTTCCGTGATCAGGCCGTCGATGATGCCCTGGATTTCCTCAGCCGATTTACTGCTGCGCTGGGCGAGCGCCCTGACCTCTTCGGCAACAACCGCGAAGCCGCGGCCCTGTTCACCCGCGCGGGCCGCTTCAATGGCGGCATTGAGGGCGAGGAGGTTGGTCTGTTCGGTGACGGAGTGGATGACATCCAATACCGTCTTGATCTCCTGGCTGCGTTCCGATAATTGCCCCACAACCGCCGTCATATCGTCCAGCTCCGTGCCCAGCGTCTCCATTGCAGTGGCATTATCGGCCACAATGGCCCCGCCTTCCCTGGCCTTGGTGTCCGCATCCGAGGCGGCGTCGGCCACTTCACTGCCGTTGCGCGAGACCTCCTGAACCGTGGTCGTCATCTCGTTGATGGCCGTGGCAATCTGATCCGTTTCACTGCTCTGGCGGTCAACGGTCTGGCGGGTCTGGCTCGCGATGTTGTTCAGCTCTTCGGCGGCGGAAGCCAGGCTCTGGGTGGTTCCATCCACCTCCTGGATGGTCTCGTGCATTCTCTGTACAAAGGCATTGAACTGGCGTGACAGCTGGCCGATCTCATCGTTCGTGTCTTCCGGCAGCCTCTGCGTGAGGTCGCCTTCACCAGCCGCGATGTCGTACATCCGGTTGGTCACCTTGCGGATGGGAGCGGTCATGATGCGGGCGACAGCGACCGCGATCCCCGCGGAGATCAGGATCGCGATGACGCCCACAATGGCAATCTGCCACGCCAGCCTGTTGGCGCCGGCCATCATCTCGGCCCTGGGGATAAGGCCCATGAACTGCCATCCCAGCTCCGGGGAGGTGAACACGATTGCCTGGTACGCCGTGCCGTCCATTTCAACGGTCCGGCTGCCCTCCTCCATGCTGCTCAGCTGCTGGAGCGTTGTGTCATCCAGCTCATCCACCGATTGGAAATTGGTCTCCGGAGCCAGGGGGTTGGCAAGGATGGTGCCGTCGTCCTCCACCAGCACCAGGCGCCCGGCTTCGCCCAGCTCAATGTTGTTCACCATCTCCATCAGGCCTTGCAGAGACACATCAATGCCAATCACACCCGCCAGATCCCCGCTCTCATCACGGACTTCATGGGCAACGCTGACCATGCTGGTGTCGTCGGTTTCAAAGTAATAGGCGTCGGTTATCACACTGCCGTTGGCGGCGTTCCTGGCCTGTTTGTACCAGGGCCGTTCACGGGGGTCGTAAGGTGCGCCACTGTCGCCGATCGGCCACTGGACGAACTCCCCCTTGCGGCTGCCAAAGTAGACATAGGCCAGCCCGCCCTTGGCCTCCGCGTAGCGCTTGAAACGCCGGTGCAGCTGGGCTTCCGCCTCGCTGTTTTCCAGGGGCGTCATCCGGCCGGATTGGCTGGCCTCAAGATAACGGCTGAGCGAGCCGACGGACTGTGCGAGAAGCGGCTCCGAGGCCAGGAACCTGGCTTCCTTGCGCATGGTCTGGAAAAACTGGGTGATGGAATGATCAATCTGCTCAATCTGCTGGCGGCTGGCTCGCACCGCGCTCTGTTCCGCAGTCTGGCGGGCCTGGTAAATGGAGAGAGCCGAAACACTGGCGATCACTGCAATGAGCACGAGCGTGAACGTCAGTACCAGCTTCTGTGTAATGGTCATGGTCGCTCCCCCGAAACCAATGCATGGGCCATGTAATCAAGGTAGCAGTGTTTCGCGCTAGCGTGCAGCTTTGTAGGTGTTCAGGATGCGATCATAGAGCCCGGTCTGGGTGATGGTCGCCAGGGCTTTGTTGAAACGCTGCACCAGCTCTTTCGAGGTCGATTCACGGCTGAACATGAGGTAGATGGGGGCCTGTTTGACCCGCAGGGGGTGGGCTTCAAAGGCGCCTTCAAAGGTTGACCCCCGGACCTGTGCCTTCAGGACCAGGGGGTCCGCGAGGAAGGCGTCCAGGCGCTTGCGGGCCAGTTTCCGGTAGTTCAGCAGATCACTGCGGGCCGGCTCGATGTGCTCCTCAAACCCTGGAAGGGTCTTCATGGTTTCAAACTGCTTGCCGTAGTCGTAGCCCCGGGTGACGCCGACCACAAGGTCCTGGTCCCGTATGTCACGAAGACCTTTGAGTTCATAATTGTCGGCCTCGCCGCGGCGCATGAACAGGTCAACGGACTCGGTACGGTAAGGGCGCGAAAAGTAGGCGTAGTCGGCCCTTTCCGGGGAATAATCCGCGCCTGCCGCGATATCGACCCGTCCTTTTTTCAGGTTCCGGAGGTGACGCTTCCAGGGTTGCTCAACCAGTGTCAGCTCGCAGCCGGCCTGGTCGGCCATGGCCCGCATCAGCTCAATATCCAGTCCTTTCAGGTGACCGTCTGTGTCTTGGTACTGGTAAGGCTTCCAGGGCTCCCAGCCCATGCGCAGCTCGCAGGCGGTGCTGAGTGAGGGGGGCAGCAGCAGAAGGATCAAGACGCCCAGGATCGGCTTTGTTCCGGCGGCCAAGTAACAACGGCAGCGCCTTACACCATCATTGGGTGTTGAGGGTTCCATCGGGCTGCTCCAGGATCGTTGGTCTTTAATGTAGGATTGCTAATGAAATACGAGATTGCTAGTTGCTTTCACAACATATTTCGGGGCGTCGTTCCGGCTGGTTTTGGCAAGGGGTGTTGTCTGTCAGCAACCGCCCACCGCTGGAGGCGGTGAGGCGGTTGGGAAGAGGGCATCAGGGTTTCAGGATAACATCCACGGAGTCATCAACGTCCGCAGGGTCGGCATAGCCCACACTGTTCGGCGTGGCGGCTACCTCATCGACCATCCGTTGCGAGTCACTGACTTCAGTGGGAGGCTCGCCTTCGCCCGTAAAGGTCTGCTCCGCCCAGAAGGATTTGAGCTGGGAGTTGCTCCGCCCTGTAATCCAGTCGTGAAACTCGCGGCGCACCTCACTGCCCTCGGCAATTTCGAAGGGCGTGGCGGCGTTGCTGCGGTTGAGGTACAGATCCTGGACGTCGCCTTCAGAGAGGTTATCGGGCCCATCCGGATGGGCGATGACCACGACGTCAGCATTGGCCAGCGGCGCCGCCATAAGGGCCGCGAGTGCAATCATGCGCAGTGTCTTCATGTCGGGTCTCCTTAAAAGGCCGCGTCGAGCTTCAGGGTGTAGACGTTGGTGTGGTCGAAGCGGTTGCCCTGGCCACTGGCAAAGCTCGTGGCATTACCGGCCAAAGCGCCGGAGGTGTCGCCAAAGGCTCTTGAATGGGTCCAGTCCGCCTTGAGCGCAATACCGGGTATCACATCCCAGCGTACGCCGAGGCTGTAATCCTCACGCTTTTCGTTGAGGGCTGCCAGCGCGGCTGCGGGACTCGTTGGAGCGACAGGACGCTTGTCGTCATCCTGGGTTTCCACCCACGCGTAGGTGACGTAGGGCATGACGCCGTCGAAACGGTAGCCGAGGGTGGCGTAGGCGCCATCGCGCTCCGGGAACACCCCATCCGTATCGCGCCGGGTGATCTCCGAAACCGCCATGATGTTGCCTTGTTCGTACTCAATACCCAGTCCGTAGAACTTGCCGTCCTGGTCGTCAATTGATAGAGGGGAAGGGGTGCCTGCCAGAAGATTGACAATCGAGAGATCGGCGCGCGCGGCGACGCCCCGTACTGTCCAGGTGTAATCCGTCCAGGAGACTACGGCGCCGGCTGTGTTGCGCAGCTCCGTTCCTCCGGACAAATCCTGATTTTCGCTATGCCCCGCAAAAACCTGAGTGCGGATCGATTGGCCGAGAACGTCAAAGTTATAGGTCGCGTCTGCGCCGGTAAAGGAGCTCAGTGACACCTGGTCATAGACGGCATCAGGGGCTTTGGCGAAGGGTTGCGCGTACCCCAGATCCAGCGAATCGGAGTACATGAACAGGGGAGTGCGCATTTTACCGGCACGCAGGCGCAGCCCATTGTCCATCTTGTGACTCACATAGCCCCATTCCAGCTGGGTTTCCCACCTATCGCCCCCTGCCGCTTTCGGTTCCCCCCGGGACAGCAGCTGGAAGGTGGCCTTGGTCTGGTCATTCAGGTCAAACGTACCCTGAACCGCGAACAGCGTTTGTGACCGGACCTCAGAATCTTCCGTGATCCCGGCGTATCCCGCGTCATTGCTGGCGCGGGCATAGCCGGTGCTCATGAAGCCGTTGATGCGAAAGTCCCTGTCGCGGGACGCCCGCATGTCTTCCTGAAGGCGTTCCAGCTCGCTCTCAAGGCGGTCCAGTCGTTCTCCCTGCGCTTCTTGCGCCTGGGCACCGGTCACTCCGGCGCCGATCAGCAGGCACACCGCCAGACGGGATTGCTTGGTGGGAAACTGTTTCATTGTTGTGCTCCGTTGCGTGTTTGCGTTCGGGGTTAGACGCGGAACTGGGAGGCAATCTGGTGCAGGCGCTGGGTGATCTCCCGGCTGTCCTGGCTGGCCCGGTCCAGTTCCTGGGTGGTCTCAATGACCTGTTCAGCGTTGCTGTGAATGTCGGTGATGTTGTTCACAACGTCGTTGAAGGTGGCCGTCTGTTCATGGGTGGCCGCCGCGATCTGTTCGTTGATGCTGCTGATGCTTTCCACGTTCTCCAGGATGCTCTGCAGCACTTCGCCGGATTCGCGGGTGGCCTCAACGCCGGTGCGGGCCTTCTCAACGCTGCCCTGCATGGCCTTGACCGAGGACTCCGCAAGGTTGGAGAGCTCGGAAATAACCGTCTCGATCTCCTGGGCTGACGTCTGGGTACGCACGGCCAGGTTCCGGACCTCGTCCGCCACAACCGCAAAGCCCCGGCCGTGTTCGCCAGCGCGAGCGGCTTCAATGGCCGCATTCAGGGCCAGGAGGTTGGTCTGTTCGGTTACGGTCTTGATGGTGTCGAGCAGGCCCGCAACCTTGTTGGAATGGGTCTCGAACTGGTTAACAAGCTCGGCGCACTGGTCGATCTCCTGAGCCAGGTCCTGGATGGTCTGCACGTTACCGGCGACGTGGTCCTTGCCGCTCTTGGCGTATTCGGCGGCCCCCTGTGTCTGCTCGGAGGCGTTGGTGGCAAAGCTGGCTACCTCTTCCACGCTCTTGACCAGCTCGTCAACGGAATTGCGGGCTGAGGCGATGGCCGAGGATTGCTCGTTGATGCGGGTCAGGTTGGTGCTGCTGGTCTCCGAAAGCTTCCGGGAGACGTCTTCCAGACCCTCCACGTCAGTGGAAATGGTACTGAAGGCGGTGTGGAGCTTCTCGATGAAGGCGTTGAAGTGGGTCACCAGCTCCCGGAGTTCGTCCTTTCCGTCGTAATCAATACGCGAGGTCAGGTCCCCTGCGCCGGAAGCCATGTCCCTCAGAGGGTTGATAACGCGGTTAAGGCTGTTGGTGATCGAGCGTGAAATGAGCAGGCTCACCACCACCAGCGCCACGACGGCGATGGTGGCAATGGTCAGCCCCAGCGTGGTGCTGCGCTCGGTGGAGGCGACCGTATGATCAATGGACTGGTTGAACGCGGAGCGGGCCTCGTCGCGAAGCTTGGTCATATCGCGCTTGAGCTCCTTGAGCCGGTCCGAGTTGGCCGAGGCATCCTCGCTCAGGGCGCTCATATCCGCATCGCCCTCAATGAAGGCGGAGGCGATGCGGGTGGCTTCGCTGTAGTAGCGTTCCAGATCGTTGGAAAGCTGGTTGAACCGTCCGCTCATCTCGGGCGCGGTTTTTTTGAGCTCCGACAGGTTGTTCTGGATCGTCTTATGGTGGCTCTTCGTCTTAGCCAGCTTGTCTTCATTGCCGGTAGTGACGGCGGAGTTGATTTCCGCCTCCATGAGCTCCAGTTCCCCGAGGTTCACGGTGGCGAGCTCCATGGTGGGGTAGAGCTCATCGTTCACCTCGTGCAGGCGATCGGCATTCTGACTCTGGGTGTACAGGTTGTATCCCTGGGTTGCTATCAGGGCGATAACGGTGATTCCAACCAGCAGGGCGAGTTTCAGGGCTATTGAGAGTCTCTGTAGCATCGCAGCGCACAACCTTTAATTAGAATGTCATGATATCGTAATCGCCTGCCGATTCGGGGCCCTGCATCGTGTTCGATTGTAAAACGACGGTTTCTCAGTTTTAGCAGCTGGTGGCCGTTACTGCTAGTTCATCCCTCCTGGTTTGCTAGTGTCCGCAACGCCGTAACAATTTTATTCCCTGTAGCCACATCAATAGCAGTTGGGGCGCAGAGTGCAATGCCTGGGCGTCAGGGATACTGGATACCTGAACAGCGCTGGCTGTTATACTGGGGCACCTTCACCCATTCACCGCTAAAGGGCCCAGTGGCACTATGGATGTTTCTTCCATCCTCGATCCCCTCAACGACGCTCAGCGCGAAGCCGTGACCGCGCCGGACAGCCACGTTCTGGTTCTGGCCGGCGCCGGCAGTGGCAAGACTCGGGTGCTGGTGCACCGTATCGCCTGGCTGATCCAGGTGGAGCAGGTGCCGGCCTCAAGCATCATGGCCGTGACCTTCACCAACAAGGCCGCGCGCGAGATGCGGGGGCGGATTGAGGAGATGCTGCAGCTCCCCACCCGCGGCATGTGGATCGGCACCTTCCACGGCCTGGCCCATCGACTGCTGCGGGCGCATTGCCAGGATGCCGGGTTGCCGGAGAACTTCCAGGTTCTGGATGCGGACGACCAGCTGCGCCTGGTCAAGCGCGTGATGCGCGAACTGCAGCTGGATGAAAGCCGCTGGCCCCCGAAACAGGCCCAGTGGTTCATCAACTCCAGCAAGGACGAGGGCCTGCGCCCGGACCACATCGAGGATCACGGGGATGTGTTCACCACCACCCTGATCAACGTCTACCGCGAGTACCAGAAGAACTGCCAGCGCAGTGGCCTGGTGGACTTCGGTGAGCTGCTGCTGCGTTCCCATGAGCTGTGGCTGGAAAAGCCGGAACTGCGGGCCCACTACCAGAGTCGCTTCCGGCACATGCTGGTGGATGAATTCCAGGACACCAACGCCGTGCAGTACGCCTGGCTGCGGGTGCTCAGTGGGGACCGGGTGCCGCTGACCATTGTGGGTGACGACGACCAGTCCATCTACGGCTGGCGTGGCGCGCGCATCGAGAACATCCAGCAGTTCCAGCAGGACTTCGGGAGCAGCCGGATGGTGCGGCTGGAGCAGAACTACCGCTCCACCCAGACCATTCTGGAGGCGGCCAACGCCGTCATTGCCAACAACCAGGGGCGGCTCGGCAAGGACCTGTGGACGGACGGTGAGACGGGCGAGCCCATCGACCTCTATGCTGCCTTCAACGAGCAGGACGAGGCCAACTACATCGCCGATACCATCAGCGACTGGGCCCAGCAGGGCAACGCCCGCTCCGAGTGCGCCATCCTCTACCGCTCCAACGCCCAGTCACGGGTGCTGGAGGAGTCGCTGCTGCGCCAGGGCATTCCCTACCGGGTCTACGGCGGCCTGCGTTTCTACGACCGCCAGGAGATCCGCAATGCCCTGGCCTACATGCGGCTGGTGAACTACCGCCATGACGACGCCGCCTTTGAGCGCGTGGTGAACATCCCCACTCGGGGCGTGGGCGCCAAGGCGCTGGAGACGGTGCGCGAGGCCGCCGGGCGGGAGGGGGTCTCGCTGTGGCAGGCGACCGTGAACCTGCTCCATCATCAACTGCTCAAGGGCAAGGCCCGCACCGGCCTGCAGACCTTTGTGGACCTGATCGAGAATCTGGCGGACAACCACGAGAACCAGCCCCTGCACAGCCTGGCTGAGCGCGCCGTGCGCGAGACCGGCCTGAGGGATTACCACGGCAAGGAAAAGGGCGAGAAAGGCCAGGCCCGGGTGGAGAACCTGGACGAACTGGTGGGCGCGACGCGCGAGTTCCGGGTGGAGGACGACCAGAACCCGCTGAGCGAGTTCGTGGCCCGCGCCGCCATGGATGCCGGGGAATCCCAGGCCGAGGAGGACGAGGACAGCGTCCAGCTCATGACCCTGCATTCGGCCAAGGGCCTGGAATACCCCATGGTCTTCCTGACCGGTATGGAGGAGGGGCTGTTCCCGCACAGCATGTCCGCCGAAGAGCCCGGGCGTATGGAGGAAGAGCGCCGCCTCGCCTATGTCGGCATGACCCGGGCCATGCGCAAGCTCACCCTGACCTACGCGGAATCCCGCAAGCTCTACGGCCAGGAGCGCTTCAACGCGCCCTCACGGTTCATCCGCGAGATTCCGGACGACCACATGCGCGAAGTCCGCCTGCGCAATACGGTAAGCCGCCCTACCATGTTCAGCAACGCCGGCTCTGCCGTGAGCAACGAAACGGAAACCGGCTTCCAGCTCGGCCAGCGCGTGGTGCATCCCAAATTCGGTGAAGGCATTGTGATGAACGCCGAGGGCGCGGGCAGCCACGCCCGGGTGCAGGTGAACTTTGCGGAAGGCAGTAAGTGGCTGGTCCTGGCCTATGCCCCGCTGGAGCCGGCCTGAACGGAAGCCGCTGGCGCCCGGCATGTGGTTGGCAACCCAGCCGGACCGCGCTAGGCTGGTTGCACGGTGACTCATGTCTGCCGGGGCGGTAGCGTGGCCATAAATGGTCTCAGCCCAAAGGGCTGGAAACCCCGGCAAAGCCCTGGCCGAGCACGTGGGTGTAGATCTGGGTGGTGCGGATGTCTGAATGGCCGAGTAGCTCCTGAACTGTGCGGATGTCGCTGCCTCGCCTGAGTAGTTCTGTTGCAAAGGTGTGCCTCAAGGTGTGACAACCCGCTGCCTTGCCGATCCCTGACTCTTTAACTGCGGCTTTGACTGCTTTCTGCACACTGCTGGTGTGTATGTGATGCCGAACAACATTGCCGGAACCATCGGGGGCGCAGTCATGGGAGGGGAAAAGCCATTGCCATTGCAGTGAGCGCCCTGCGTTGGGGTATTTGCTGGCTAGCGCGAAAGGCAGACTGGCTGGGACCTGGTAATCAGGATTCGCCATCTTCCACTCCGCTTGAATGCGTCCTATATGACTCTGGAGTTGTTCCATAAGGGGACCGGGGAGTAACGTTGTGCGATCTTTGCCACCCTTGCCATCACGGACAATGATGACACTCCGCGAGAAGTCCACGTCTTTCACTCGCAGCCGCGTGGACTCAACAACACGGAGCCCTGCGCCGTACATCAGTGAGGCCATCAGGTCGTACGGCCGGGCCAGCGCCGCGATTAGCCGCATGGCTTCTTCATGGGTGAGAACCACGGGAAGGCGCGGTGGCCTTTTTGCCCGGGTGGTGTCGCTGATATCCCCAACGGAGACGCCCAGGACTTTGTCGTAAAGAAAGACAAGAGCGTTCAGTGCCTGATTCTGGGTAGCGGCCGCCACGTTGCGCTCTACCGCCAACCATGTGAGAAACTCCCGAATTTCTTTGGCGCCCATCTCTTGCGGGTGGCGAACGCCGTGAAAGCGGATGTAGTAGCGAATCCAGTACCAGTACGACTTCTCGGTACGGATGCTGTACCGGTTGAGGCGAATCACTCTGTGGACCTGCTCACGCAGGCGTAGGTTGGTGCTTGCGGTTGATGACATAAGGCGCTCCCTGCCAAAAAACTGTATTTATATACAGTATATTGAATGAGTAAAATCGAGAAGTCAAACGATTACACAGTATGGCCCGGGCTACTGGGCTAAGGTACTATTCTGTATCAGGTTTGTACCTAGGCGGCTTAGTGGGCTGAGCGGCGCTATACAGACGTCACGAATATCAATATCGCTGAATTCCAGCGATTACCTGTTAGTTTTGAAGACCTCGCGCAACCGTGCCAATCGAAGATGGAGAGAAGATGTTTACAGTAAATAGTGGTTTTATAGGACATTTTAAGACTGGCGACAATATCAACTACAATTTGAATAGCTTGAAAGTTATGTACGCGGCGCAAAATACTGCGTCACCATCCGACTCTCTACTTTTATGTAAGCCAATAACCATTACTTTAGGCTCTATTATCGAAGCACTCCTTCATGATCTCTTCTTCCGAATTAAGAATCACACTAACGAGGGTGTGAAAAACGTTGCCGAAAAAGCTCTGAAAGACGTGCGAAGTAAGAAACTTGATCAATTAGAAACGTACATTGCGTCGGCAAGGAAGCATGATTTGTTGGGGGCAATTGGAACCGGTCTGTACGAACAGCTAGATGACTTACGTAGGACTCGAAATCGCATTCATATCCAGAACGTAAAAAATCAAAAACCTTTGGATGAAGGTAAAGTTTTCAATCTACAAAAACAAAAAACCATAGAACAGGTTCTTGAGAAACTTCTAAAGCACGTTTCTGATAAGTATATAAGGCCCGGGGACCTTCAAGGCTTTGTGGATGACTTTGAGTTACCATGGAACGAGCATTTTAAGACAGGTTCTGTTTCTTGAATCCAGGATAAAAACTAACCAGTCACTGCACCGGATGCCAATTCCGCTCCGCTCCATTGCCACCGGTGAGTTCAACGTTAGCCATAAAATGGAGTGATCAATGAACCGAGAAAGGTATCTAGTTAAATCGTTCGGCGACAATCTGGATGGGACCAAAGCCGGACTTACTAAGCTGATAGAGTTAATGGATCATCATAAGAATGTGGTCATCGTCGTTCCGAAGATAGGTGATGTAAAGCACACAATGCTGATGGATGTGCTCGGAGAAAAGTACTCAAAAGAGCTGGTGAAAAATCGTACATTGACCTTCAAAGATGATCAGCGTCTAACGCTGTGTGGGCACGCAACGTTGAAGAACCACAAATACGCTGACGCCTACTTAGCTTTATGGGGCTCTGAACAGACAATAGACGATATTGAGGCTTTGCCAAATTGGAAGTCTGTTGTGCTTGTGACTTGGCTTCCGAAAGATTCAGAGACATGGGAGCGTAACCATGCTGTTGAAATTATTTTCAACGACAAGCAAGGCTAACAAGTCACTGTTGCCGGACAATTTTTCCGCCGTTTCACGGCTCCAAAATTGCCGCAAAGTTCAGCGTTAGCTGGCGGTGCCCGTGGTATTTTTAGCGGCCTGGGTGCCAGTGGCCCTGGCCGCAAATGGGTAGCAAAACCGGTAATTCTGGCGGTTTGCCAGGGCCGTCAGCCTCGTTGGTCAGGCTGGCAGCTCATCCGGTCCCGGGTGTTGGTATAGAAATTGGTGTTCACCTTGTGGGGCCGTCCACCGAAGCGCCGGCCTGGACCTGATACTCTGAATTTCAGGTTCGTTCACCGCCTCACTGGCGGGGTCTGGATCAGAGGGGCATGGTGAATTGGCGGTGCAGGGCAGCGGAAAAGGCGGTCGTGCTGGTTGCCGGGAACAGGTGTTGCAGTCACACCCAGCTAACAAGTCAATCAAGTTCGTTCCGGCCCTTTGGGCCTGCACCGGACAGCCTTGTCGCCGCTTCGCTCTGCCAAGGCTGCCGCTTATTTTTGGCGTTAAATGGAGTGAGGCAATGTATGACGACATTGGTGATGGCTTTATCTCCACTTTTGAGTCACTAGCAAAAACATTCATAGTTGCCGCCGTGCTTTGGTGGCTTTTTCTTATAGTCGCTTGGCCTTTCATCAGCGTTGCCCGAGTGGTGTTGTTTATTATTTCTTTTGGCCATATCAGGCCGAGTTACAGGCGATCACTAGAGCATCAGGGTGTAGTTGGGGTGGCTTTGCTGATCTTTTTGCCCACCATATTCTATATCCATCTCGCTTATGGGGCGCATTGGTATGGCAATCAGTCTTAGTCACCCATTTAACAAGTCGGTCAACCGGACGCCAAAAGCGTGCCGCTTTTGGTCCCCTCCGCTTGCGCTCCGGCGCCGGTTACCTCTGCGTTAGGTTTCAGTATGTATCGAGTGTTTTTGTTTATTTTAGTAGCTTCATCCCCTGCGGCACTTGCTGATGAGCCGTCTTGCCTGGAAGAGGCTGGATCCGTCAAGGCACAGCAGTTGGTCGACTGGTGTTTAGACGCTAGTCCAGCAACAAGGCCTCCTTGTAATTCAGCAAATTCATGCCGGCTAATAGTCGGAGAAATCAAGCGCGGCTGCTCATTCCTCAAGGGTCACAATCCACCATCATATTGCTACTTGACGTTTGATATCAGCAGAGACGCAGCGCAACCTAACAAGGCAAAGCAAGAGGGGACGCGCTAAGGCGCGCCCCTGTTTGCGACGTTAGGCGCTATAGGAGCAATCGTGCTTACGGTAGTCGCTTTAAAAGCGCTGGTAATTTGGGCCAGCATTCTTGTTCTAGCTGTTGCCAATGGAGCACTGCGCGAGTCTGTACTTATACCGGGGATCGGGACTCCGTCCGCACTCGTGCTGAGCGGGTTGCTGCTTTCAGCCTTGATCATTGGTGTGGCGTACTTATCACTTCCTTGGCTACAAATTAGCCGCCCCATTCAGCTCTGGGCCGTTGGGCTGGGCTGGCTCGCACTCACACTCGTTTTTGAGTTTTCGTTTGGGCTCTGGCAGGGCAAGTCGTGGCCCGAGTTGCTTGAGGCCTATACATTCAAGAATGGAAACATCTGGCCCGTTGTTCTCGTGACAACGGCCCTTGCACCGTACATTGCCGCGCGGCTGAGAGGTTGGGCGTAATGCGCCTAACCAGCGGCTGTACGGCGACCGGCTTTACGGCGCTGCGCGCCTCCAAGCCGGCGCGTAAGCCTTGCCGTTAGGGCTTACTGCGTCCAAGCCAGTAGCCAGGTTTTCGGGAGTGGTGAGCAACGGCAATGACTACAGTTTCTTCTGGCAGCTCAATGGCGACTATATCGTATGGGAAGCGCTCCAGAATCAGGCGCCTTGCACCGGTTTCGCCGGCCTCTTTAGGGAGAGGTGATAAAGGCAGGAAGTTTTCTTCAATAACGTCGATGGCAGCCTCAACAGCAGCAAAAAACTCGCCTCCGAGTCCAGGCTGTTCATATTCATACCATGCTGCCGCCTCTATTGCTTCCTGCGAGGCTTCTTCCAGTATCCTTACCGTTCGCACTGTTACTGGCCTAACCTCGCTCGCATCTTTGATCGGAATTCTTCACGGCTTAGCAGCGTGGCTTTTCGGCTCCTTACCTTGGACACACGGCGCACAATTTCATCGTTCCAAGCTTGCTCAACTGAGTCGTCACGGGGGCCATCGAGGCTCATTATTAGTTCCCGAGCCAGCGCTGCACGTTCCGACTCGGAGAGAGTCGAAATCTGGGAGCGTAGGTGGTCTAATGTTTTGGTAGTCATGGTGCCTCCGCGAGTGCCGATACAAGTATGCTATCCCGATTCAAAGGCCCTAACAAGGCGGTCAACGGGACGCCAACTGCGCTGCGCTCCGTTGGCGCCCATTACCGCTGGCGTTAAAAATGATCGGAGAGTAAGTGGATAAGTACTTCAAAGTAATCAAAACCGAAAAAGATGCTTGGATTGGGTTAGTCGCATCACTCATAGCTGTCCTCGTCTCTTTCCTAGTACCTGAAAAGCTTTTCTGGGTACTTGTCCTCTTAGGGGTTCCATCGGCCATTTTTTGTTTTTCCTTCTTGCTTGTTAGATCATGGGTTTCCTTTTTATCGTCTTGGATTTCTGACTTAAAATTAGTCATAAAGTACTCGGGTGAGGGAAACGAGCCTGCGGCTTCGAGTGATGGCGAGCCTGAGTATCTACCTGCAGATCAAAGCGCTGCTTTTTTTGCAAAAAGATTCTCGTCAGCTTTTCCGGGTATAAGAGAGATTACATGGTACTCCGGAAAGGATGCAGTTGACCGTTTAAGTATATTACTTAGGCACCCTTTGAATTTTAAAAGCAAAAACGGATACACCACACCCATATGGTGGTGGAGGAACGGTAACCTGCAAATTTCGGAGTTTAAGGTTCTCTCACGGAAGCGCGTACTAATTGACCGAATGGAGTTTAAGGTTAAAAGCATCGCAGCCGTTCCCGGAAAGGATTACTACAGAAGCTTTGTTTATCTTGAAGCTCATCCAGAACCCCCTGTTTTCCCAAAAGACTGGAGTGAAGATCGGATAGCTGAGGCGGTTGAGCTTTTTGGCTATGCAAATGAAGAATATGGTTTATACCGTAAGAAATTCTATGTCAGCCGTTCCGAATATGATGATGGCGCAGCTACGATTAAGGGAAAAGTGTTTCAGTTGGGCGATGATGTTGAGCTCAGAGAACGTTACATCACCGACTTTAACTTAGTGATTGCGCCACATCTTTCCCCAATAAATAACACTGATTTTGATTCTGAGCTCAGGGCCCTCTTAAATGGAATTCTGCACGAGGGCAAGTCACTTCACAAGCTTGCAGAGAAGGTAGACAAATTACCGAAACCTCGGATGTGGGGTTTACAGTGAATTTTTAACAAATGCGGTCAAGGGACGCTCCTGACGTCGCGCCCCTGCCGCTGGCGTTAGCCATATTGGGAAATTAAGATCGTGCATCAATATCTAGAGTCAACGGAATACATAGACTGGAGTACACCAGAGGTGCTAGCTATGGCGAAGTCACTAGCCGCTGGCGCAGAGTGTCCCGAGCAAATCGCAGGAAAATGCTTTGTCTTCGTCCGAGATCAAATCAAGCATAGTTGGGATTACGAGTGTGACCCTGTGACATGTAAGGCATCCGACGTGTTGAAACACGGAACAGGTTACTGTTACGCGAAGAGCCACCTGCTGGCAGCATTGCTACGAGCAAATGGAATACCGGCAGGCCTATGCTATCAACGGTTGACCATCAGTGATGATGGTGATGGGCCACCTTTTTGTCTTCATGGTTTGAACGCTCTATATCTTGAGGAACACGGCTGGTACCGAGTTGATGCTAGAGGAAATAAGGAGGGCGTCTCGGCTGATTTCTGCCCCCCGAGTGAGCGTTTAGCATTTCCTATAGTCACTGCGGGAGAAGCGGATCTGCCGGAAATATGGGCAGAGCCAATAACGCCTGTTCTTGACGTGCTTCTATCAAAAAAGACATATCACGAGGTGGCAGATAATCTGCCGGATATTCAGTTGAATGCGGCTAACCAAGCAATTCACGCGACAAGCGCGTGATTGCGGCGTTAGGCAACTATGACCACCTCTAAATGGATATTACCGTTCAAGGGCCGCAACAACTCTGGCGCGTTCGGAATCAACTTCGTTTGCAAGTCCAATGGCGTTTACTTCATGGATAACCATCGTGCTGCGTCTTGGTGCTGGGAGCAGGAGATTGGCGAAGGCCGACAAATTGAGCTGCTACACATCGACGCACATTACGATGCCGGCATGGTAAAAGATGAAGATGTCTCTCGGCTGCCTAGGCCAGCCGAAGCGGAGCTAGGTGAGTACCTTGGCGTAGTGCAAAGTAAGCCGCTTGTGCCAAATGCCCCTGTGGTTCTTTGGGATAATTACCTTTCTATCTTTGAGCAAAGTCATCGAGATCAGATTAAATATTTTGGTTGCCTGACTCATCGAATTGGGTCGCCGCCTTCGGAAAAATCAGGATATAGAAATGTCGCTTGCGACGAAGCAATAGCGATGATTCACAGCGCGGCATCAAGCGACCAGTTCTTTATCCTAAATATCGATCTTGATTATTTCTCTACCCATTCATCGCCGGTGCCAGACCCAGAGTTGCATCTGATTCCGATAGCAAAAGCTACAGGCGGTCTCACCAAGAATCCATTTGTATGCATTACAGTCTGCCTAAGCCCTGAATGCTGTGGCGGATGGCAAAATGCAGAATACCTACTCAGTAAGTTTTGCAATGCTGCTGAACTCGATTTTGAGCTTCCCGGTGCCTAACATCTCCATGGAGAGGGACATATTTTCCGCTACGCGCTTCGCGCACCACTACAAATATGCCCCTCATGGCGGGCGTTATGCCCATTTCAGCTGCACCATTTTGCCATGGTGACGCTTGACGTTATTAACGCGATGCGTCACTATTGAGTCATGATCATCTCGTTCAAGTGTAGGGATACCGAGAAGCTGGCCAGCGGGCGTCGCGTCAAGCGCTTTGTGAATTTTGAGCGGGTGGCGCTGAGGAAGCTCCGCCAGCTTCAACTCGCAAACCAGCTGGAGGACCTTAAAGTACCACCCGGCAATAGGTTGGAAGCATTGAGTGGTGATCGCCGAGGCCAGTACAGCATCAGGATTAACCAACAATTTCGATTGTGCTTCCGGTGGACGAAAGCTGGCGCGGAAGATGTCGAAATCGTTGATTACCATTAGGGGGTGACTTATGCGCGATATTGATCCTGTAACGCCTGGCGAGTTGCTGAAGGAAGAGTTTCTAGAGCCGATGGGGATCTCTCAGTATCGCCTTGCCAAAGAAATTGGAGTGCCGGCTCAGCGTATTGGGCAGATCATTGCCGGGAAGCGCTCTATAACCGCCGATACGGATCTGCGACTCTGTCGTTTCTTTGGGCTATCCAATGGCTATTGGCTTCGGGCGCAAGCTGCCTACGATACCGAGGTGACTGAAGATGCTTTGGCCGATCAGCTGAGCAATATTCGACCCTGGAATTCGGGCTCACCCGCAGATCGCAGAGCATAACCAGTCGCGCCACGCGGACGCGCTAAAGCGCGCCGGTGCGCTTTGCCGTTGTGTGGAATAAAACCGTGAATTTTGAGATTAGTCGTGACCAAGATTTCTTGGTGGAGCATTGCTACTCATGTGCGGTCCCCGGGTACCTGATCGTGACGCCAGTCCCCGAAGCACAGTCGTTGGATGAGTTGCCCTTGGAAACCGCCGAACGACTTGGACCGGTTCTGGCAAGCGCTGCCACTTCTGTGAAGGCAGTGTGCGAGCCTATCCGTATTTACTGCGCTCAGTTCGGCGAAGAGCAGTCGCAGCTTCATTTTTACGTGTTCCCAAGGAGTCAGGCACTGACAGATGATTATCTCGTAGCTTTCCCCGAGCATGCTTCTCAGATCAGAGGGCCCGTTATGTTGGACTGGGCGAGGGGTAGGTATCGTTGCAGTCCTGAAGAGACGTTTGCCGCTGTATCGGAGACGATCACCCGGCTACGAAGATCCTGGACCACACAATCGGGTAGCCGAGGGTATCTAACCCCCAGCCCCCACAACACCCTGCATGCGGCTCCGCACAGGGCGTTTCACCGGCAATGGTGAAGCTTGATCCAGCCATCACGCAGCGAGACCAGGCCCTCGGCTTTCAGAAAGTCATTCGATAATGCCTGCTGAATCCCAGGGGTTTTGGAGCTGCGCCATGGTCCTTTGCTGGTGATGCCACACGCCACTGCGGCCTGTACATGAACGCCCAGCTTCATCAGATTCCTGACTTTGGTGCGCGGCTTACGCCACTGTCGCCAGTAGGCCATCCGAACGCGGCGACGGATCCAATGATCCAGGTCACAGCAGCGCTGGTAGCCGGTGGCGATACCGAAGTAGTGAATCCAGCCGCGGATATACTGGCTGATTTTGAAGAGCTGGTAGTGCATGGACACGCCCCAGTTCCGGTTCGTCAGTGTCCGGATGCGCTGCTTGAACTTGCGCAACGAGTCCGGATGCCAATGGATCTGGGTTCCCTTGAAGGTGAAGCCCAGGAACTTGCTCTCATTGGTTGTGACCACACGGCTTTTGGTCGTGTTGACCGTCAGTTTCAGGCGGTGCGCCAGGAAGTGGCTGATACTGGCCAGTACCCGGTCGCCAGCTCGGCGGCTGTTTACCAGAATGGTAAAGTCATCCGCATAACGGGCGAACCGATGGCCCCGCCGTTCCAGTTCTTTATCCAGTGGATCGAGCGAGCATGATGTTGGCCAGCAGAGGCGACAGTGGGCCGCCCTGTGGCACACCTTCCCAATTCTCGAGATAGAGCTGGTTATCGATCATCCCAGCTCGCAGGTACCGTGCGATCAGACCCAACAGGCGCTTGTCCCGGACTTTGTAGCCCAGGTGCGTCATTAGCAGGTCGTGATTCACCCGGTCGAAGAACGTTGACAGGTCCACATCCACCGCAAAGCGTCTCCCTTCCTTGAGGATGCTCTGCACCCGTAGCACCGCCTGGTGCGCGTTGCGGCCCGGGCGGAAGCCGTAGCTGTCCGTTGAGAACCCCGGGTCGAAGATGGGCATCAGGATCTGGGCCATGGCTTGCTGAATCACCCGGTCAATCACCGTCGGGATGCCAAGCTCACGCTTGCCACCGTCCGGCTTGGCGATTTCAACCCGCCTCACCGGCGCTGGTTGATAGTCGCCCGAGCGAATCGAGCGTTCGACCACCGTCCAGTGGCCGGCCTTGACCCAGTCGGGGAAGTCGTCGATGGTCATGCCATCGACGCCAGCTGCCCCCTTATTGGCTCGAACCTGCTTCCAGGCCTGTTGTAGATTGGCCTTCGTAAGCACGGCTTCGAGTAGATCGTCACTAAAGGCTGGCTTCGTGACCGTACGCTGAGCCACGTCACTGCCGGACGGCATTCGTGTGTTCAAATCGGTCACGGCTCCTCCTTTGTTCCCGGTGTTGGGCCCTTCACCCTGTCCGCACCATTACGAGCGGCGTTTGGCTACTATGGCCGTTGCTGACTTCTGCTCAATCACCGCCGGAGTTACCTCCGCCGGCGCTATCGGTGGCCATCTGGTTCGCTCGCAACCGCCGATGGCAACGGCTGCGCCCAGGCTTGATCGACCAGTGGCCTGACTGGTTCATTGACCGATCGCTCGTTGAGCAGATCTCCCCAGATAAGGACATGCACTGTCGCTGCACAACTGCATCATTTACGGTGGCCGTTAGATCACGCGGCTTCGTTGTCTTGTGCCAACTCGCCTCCAGCCTACGCCTCGTATGATGTTCTTGTTCATCAGCTCGCAGCTTTGCTAGCGGCTTCCTCCAGACCGCTCCTCGCGGATTGGCCCTTGCCATTCGCTAGTGGTTAGCGTTCAATCGGGGGAAAACCCGATGAACGGTGATCTTCCCACAGGGGACTTTCACCCCATTAGTTCATGCCCATGCTGGGCGTACACAAATCGGTCAACCGGACCGCTGGAAGCGCCGCTTCGCTCTGCTTGCAGCGGCCGGTTACCTCAGCCGTTATCCAAAAAGAAACATGTCAGACATCTGCGTAATCTTCGACCTCGACGGGACACTCGTGGATAGCGAGGGGCTCTGCAATCAGGCATTTCTGGACCTTCTGCCTGATCTGGACGATACGTCCGATTCACTCACCGCTCGTTACCGCGGACTGAAACTGGCACACATCCTGGAGGATTTGGAAGTTAGGCGGCGATGTGCGCTGCCGTCAGACTTCGAACGCCGATACCGTGAGCGAGTAGCTAAGCTGTTCGCGAGGGACCTGAAGGCCACGCCCGGTACCCATGAAATGCTCTGTAATCTTCGCTTTGCCAGATGCGTGGCTTCGAGCGGACCGGAACCAAAGATCGTTGACGCTCTTCATACAAGTGGGTTGTGGCCGCACTTTGGCGACAGGATATACAGCTCCTATGACGTCGGCTCTTGGAAACCAGATCCCGGGCTTTTCCTGCACGCCGCCCAGTCGATGGGGTATGCACCTTGCCGATGCGTCGTGGTCGAAGATAGCGAAGTTGGACTAGACGCAGCTTCGGCGGCGGGGATGCGAGCGCTTCACTACTCACCGGGGACCACGCCAGGTGAGGAGGAAGCTGATAGCGTATTCTCGCACATGCTTGAATTACCTGGACTTCTCGCACGTTTCGGCTAACATTGAGATGCAGCGGACGTGCCGAAGTGGCACACCACTGATCTGAGCGTTGAGACTATAGAAAAAGTCACAGCGACGGACAGAAAAGCGCGTGTGTGCGAAATTTGGCTCTGCACTGTGCATGAATCGCTGAAGATTTTGCGGGAGCGCACGATATTCGGTACAGAAAATAACCAAATCTGGGGCTCGGATAAGGGGCCAACCTTTTCCTGCAGTCTCGTTACCCCAATCGTCTCCAGCGCCAGCTGAACGCTTGATTCACCACCGCGCTGCACCCATAGTCGGGAGATGGCATACCTTCAGCTGGTAGGAGGCTGCAATGACCCCGTCCTATGCGAGTGACGACGCGCTCATGATCGTGGATGTCCAGAACGATTTCTGCCCTGGCGGTGCGCTGGGGGTCGAGGACGGTGATGCGGTGGTGCCGGTGTTGAACCGTGCGATCGAGGCCGCCCGCCAGGCTGGTGTTCCCGTTGTGGCCTCGCGGGACTGGCACCCGGAGCGTCACAGTAGTTTCAAGCCCCAGGGCGGACCCTGGCCGCCACACTGCGTCCAGGAAACCGAGGGTGCGGCCTTCCATCCGGATCTGGCCCTCCCCGAGGATGTGCACCGGGTCTCCAAGGGGACCTTCGAGGCGGAGGACCAGTATTCCGCGCTGGATGGTACCGGGCTTGGGGACTGGCTCTGGCACCAGGGCGTGCAGCGTCTCTGGGTTGGCGGCTTGGCCCTGGATGTGTGCGTGCGGGCTACGGTGCTGGATGCGCTCAAGGAGGGCTTTGCCGTGAAGCTGATGCATGAGGCCACCCGACCAGTAGACCCCGACGGTGGTCGCCAGGCGCTGGAGGCCATGCGCGACGCTGGCGCCGACATTGTCTGACGCCGGGTGCGTTGATGTTGTTGACTGACCTCTACGAACTCAGTATGGCTCGCGTCTATCAGGCGGAGGGCCTTAACGGCGACGCCGTGTTTGAACTCTTCTTCCGGCGTCTGCCGGACGACCGGAACTATGTACTCAGTGGCGGCCAGACCCAGGCGCTGCAGGCACTGCTGAATTTCCGTTTCACGCAGGAGGAGCTTGATTGGCTGGAGAGCCTGGGGCGTTTCCCCCGGCATTTTCTGGAGTCACTGGCCTCATTGCGGTTCACCGGGGATGTGGACGCCATTCCGGAAGGCCGCGTGGTGTTTCCCAGGGAACCCGTGCTGCGGGTACGGGCGCCGCTGATCCAGGCCCAGCTGGTCGAGACCCTGCTCCTCAATACCGTGCATGCCCAGAGCGTACTGGCGAGCAAGGCCGCGCGCGTGGTGGATGCCGCCGGGGGCCGGCCGGTCATGGACTTTGGGGCCCGCAAGGCCCATGGTCGTGAAGGGGCCATGAACCTGGCGCGCGCCGCCTGGATCGCGGGCGCGGCGGGCACCTCCAACGTGGCGGCCGGGCGGGAGCTGGCCATTCCGGTGCTCGGGACCATGGCGCACAGTTTTGTGCAGGTGTATTGCAACGAGGAGCAGGCGTTTCGCGCCTTCAGCCGCTACTGGCCGGAGACGACGTTGCTGGTGGACACCTGGGACACGCTCAATGGCGTGGATCGGGTGATTGAGCTGCTTCGCGGTGCCGGCGAAGGCGAGAGGCCTGCTGCGGCGGTACGGCTGGATTCGGGGGATCTGCTGGAACTGGCCCAGGCAGCGCGGCAACGCCTGGATGCCGCCGGTTTCCCGGATGTGAAGATCGTTGTGTCGTCGGGCCTGGATGAGTATGCCATCCGGCACCTGGTGGCAGCGGGCGCGCCCATTGATGGTTTTGGCGTGGGCACTGAATGGGCGGCGGTTTCGGACGCGGCGAGCATCGACTTTGCCTACAAGCTGGCCGAGTACAATGGGCAGCCGCGGATCAAGGCATCCAGCAACAAGAGCACCTGGCCGGGGCCCAAACAGGTCTGGCGGCATCTACAGCAGGGGCGGATGATGGGCGATACGGTGGCAGCGGCCGATGAGCCGGCGCCGGAAGGAGCGGAACCCCTGCTGCAACCGGCCATCCGGGCTGGCGAGCCGTGCAGCGGTGCTTTGCCAGCGCTGCGAGCGGTACGTGAGCGCGCTGCCGGGGACCTGGCGGCCCTGCCGGAGGCGATCCGCTCGCTCTCTCCGGCCGATACCCCTTACCCGGTTGCCATCAGTGATACGCTCGAAAGCCGCAAACAGCAACTGATTCAGGCATATTGGAGTGGGTAAGAGCGATGACCGAGGAGTTTGATCCGGGGATCTGGCGCCAGCGGCTACTGGAGCTGCGTGAGGAACTGCAGGCCGTGGAGCGCGATGAGGCCAACTCGAGGGGGACCGTGGAGCTGGATCAGCAGCGCATGGGACGGCTCTCGCGGATGGACGCGCTCCAGGGCCAGCAGATGGCGGAAGCCTCGGCGAGGCGCCGCCAGGAGATGTTGACCCGGATTGAGGGAGCGCTGCGACGCGTGGATTCCGGGGATTTTGGTTACTGCTTTGTCTGTGGCGAGGCCATTGGTGAGGAGCGTCTTAGCGTTGATCCCACGGTTACCCGCTGCATCGACTGTGCCGGGGCCTGACCGCTTCCATGCTAGACCCTGATACCATAACCCCCAAACCTGCCAGTACTCGGGGGCTGCTTTGGCACAGCTGCCCCGTGGTTAAGGGATTGTCTCAGCTTCCGGGTAGCACCATGGGGGCGGCCACCTCATCGCGCTTGGCCTGGCCGCACAGGTGCTCAACCAGGGTAAGCGCGAATGCCAGGGCCGTACCCGGTCCCTGGCTGGTAATGCAGTGGCCGTCCACAACAACGCCTTCACTGACCCGGCTCTGGTCGGAGAGCCGGTCCTGGAAGCCGGGGTGGGCCGTGGCAGCATGGCCTGAAAGCAGCCCGTTGGGCTCCAGTGCCACGGCAGGCGCCCCACAGATGGCTCCATAGAGCCGGCCTGCCTCCTTCTGGGCCTGCAGCATCGCCACCAGCGCCTGGCTTTCCCCGAGGTGCTGCGCCCCCGGCATGCCGCCAGGCAGGGCGATGAGGTCGAAATGCTGGTCGCGACAGTCCGTGATCAGCGCATCCGCCGTGATGCGGGTCTGGCGGGCAGCGGTGATGGTGGCCTCTGCATGCACGCTGGCCACGGTCACCGCCACGCCGGCCCGGCGCAGCACATCAATAATGGTGACGGACTCAATGTCTTCGCTGCCGTTGGCGATGGGGACGAGTGCGGTTTCGGCCATGGCTCCTCCTTACTGGTTACAGGGTTGCTTCAATGAAGGTGGGGCCGAAACCGAAATTCCACAACAACCCGGTGGTCGCCAGGGTGCTGACCAGCAGCACGAGGGCAAGGGTGAGGATGCCGCCGCAGTACACCATGGACTGTTCCTTGCTCATGCCCATGACCACGGGAACGCCCTTCCACATCAGCCAGGCGCCGTAGCAGGAGGCGGCCAGAAGGATCATGGCGTTGCCCCAGGGGTCCGGGTAGAGCAGGGTGATGCCAGCGATGTACATGGGGGTCAGCGAGTAGGCCACCAGCGCCAGGGCGTTGTTGCCGTTCTTCGCTTTTTCCGCGCCAAAGGTGGTGGCCATCCAGTTGATGCCATAACCCAGGGCGAAGCTGCCCGCCAGGATCGCCATATAGGTCAGGATCACCAGCTGCATGGCGCTGTCGGGCGTCAGCTTGATGAGCCGGTCGCCAATGGTCCAACCGGTTTCCACGGTACCGATGTAGGCGGCCACTGGGCCAATGGCGGCCAGCACCACGATGTAGAGCCCATAGATCACCATCGGGGTGGGTTTTTCCTGTTTGATGGCGGCCCATTCCGTCTCGGGGCGGAATAGCATGCCAATCGCATGGTTGAGGATCATGACGCAGTTCCCTTATTTGTTGTTGGTCGAGCAGGGCCAGGACGGCCCGGAACCCTTCCAGTGTAATACACAGAATTGACAGTGCGTGAAGCCGCTTCTCATCGCATTGCGTTATATCAAGACACGCACGGAAACCGGGGTTTGTTAGACTGCCCCGCTCATTGCAGAGGAGTAGCGGATGATGGCGGAACTGGCACTGCATCAGATCCTGCTGGCAAATCTTGTGGTCCTGGCCGGCGCCTGCCTGCAGGGCGTGGTGGGTTACGGCGTCGGCACGCTGTCGGCGCCGCTGTTGTTCCTGATCAGTCCGCTGCTGGTGCCGGGGCCGTTAACGCTCAATGCCACGCTGCTGACCGTGATGATGCTGGTGCGCAACCGCCTGGCGGTGCGGGTACGCGAGGTACGCCTGGCCATAGGGGGTGGGCTGTTGGGCACCTGCCTGGCGGCGGCCACGCTCATGGCGGTATCGCCCGATGGATTTGAGCTGATCTTCGGCACCCTGATCCTGGTGGCCGTGGGCCTGAGTGTGGCCGGCTGGCGGCCCCGGCTGAGTGCCCGCAGCAGTGTCCTGGCTGGGCTGGCGTCCACCTTCATGGGCACCATCACCGCCGTGGGTGGGCCGCCCATTGCCATGATCTACCAGAACGAGCGCGGTCCCCTGGTGCGGGCGAACATGTCGGCGTTCTTCCTGTTTGCCAGCCTGATGAGCCTGACGGCACTGGCGTTTTCCGGCTATCTGGGGGCGCGCGAGTGGCTGCTTTTCGCCGTCACCTTTCCGGGCGTGATCGCCGGTTTTCTGCTTTCCGCCTTGTTCGTCGGGCGTATCGAGGGCGAGCGGTTGCGCGGGTTGATCCTGGGCGTAGCCGCCCTTGCCGGGGCGGCGGCGCTGGTTCGGGGCCTGTTCCTGTAGGAAGCAGAGCCGTGGCCGGGGTGGCCCGGTCTCAGGATTCCCCGGCCTGGGCTGCCACGGCTTGTTGATAGGCGTTTTCGGCGGCTTCCGCCAGTTCGTCCAGCCCCTGGAGATGGCGGCTGTTGTCCTGCTGCCAGGGGTGGAAGCTGTACTTGAAGTATTCCAGCCAGGAAGGGATCTGGCGGCGAAGCAGGCCCGGCCGCCCCAGCAGGGTGTTGAGCACCCTGAGATGACCCCGCCAGCCCTCGCGCTGACAGGCCTCGCTGGCGGCGCTCATTTGCAGGTAGAAGCGGGTGACGTTGCTCCAGAACAGCGTCGTGGCGCGCAGCATACCCACCACCCGGTGCGCGTAGGCTTGCGGGCCGCGCCCCACGCATTGCTCCCAGACGTCGTAGCAGACGGATTTGTGTTCCACCTCTTCCATGGCATGCCACTCCCACATACGCCGATAGTCCGCCTGGGACCCTTCCAGGATCTCCGGGTGCTCCAGCAGGAAGCCACCCATCAACGCCGTGAAGTGTTCGAGGGCAATGGTTTCGCACAGCTGGTCCTGGCGGCTGCCGTGTTTCTTGAACCAGTCGAGCATCCGGTGCACCTGCTGGTCCAGGCGCCCGGCGGGCAGGCCGGCCTCGTCCATGAGCCGGTTGTACTCGGCATGCTCGCGGCTGTGGTAAGCCTCCTGAGCGATGAAGGCGGAGGCCGCCCGGCGCAGGTCCGGATCCGGGATTTCGTCGCGGTAGGCGCGCACGGCATCAATGAACAGCCGCTCGCCGGCCGGGAAGAACAGCGACAGGGTGTTCATGAACTGGCTCAGGTGCGGGCCCATGGCATGCCAGTCGTGGATGCGCTCCCTGGGGGGCAGGAAGTGGAGATCCCGGCGCTCGGGGATGACCATGGTGGCCTGGCTTGGGGCCCCTTGATGCTGGTCGTTGGCGGCGATTGTGGCCATGGCGCGCCTCCCTTTTGGGTGGGTTTCCAGTCAATGTAACCCTGATCGGAAACAGGGCAAGGCTGAGGTGACACGGGGGTGTGTCACGGCGGTGAGGGGGACCAAAAAGGGCCCGGAAAACCGGGCCAAAGGGGGAGGAGCCGTTGCAGTCCCGAAGGTTAGTGGTGAGTAGGGTGAGGGTGATGGTGGCCCTGTTCCTGCCTTGCCAGTGCCTGTTGGTAGGCCTGTTCGGCCTCGTCCGCCAGGTCGTCCAGGTGCGTGAGATGGTGGCTGTTGTTCTGCTGCCAGGGGTGGAAGCTGTATTTGAAAAATTCCAGCCAGTCAGGGATCTGGCGACGCAGGACGCCCGGTTTGCCGAAGAGGGTGTTGAGCACGCTCAGGTGGCCGCGCCAGCCTTCCTTGCGGCAGGCCTCGCTGCTGGTCACCATCTGGAAATAGAAGCCCACCACCAGCGGCCAGAAAATGGCGGTGGCGGCGGTCATGCCAAAGGCGCGCTTGAGGTAGGCGGTGGGTCCCCGTCCGATGCACTTTTCCCAGACATCAAAGCACACCGCCTTGTGCTCGACTTCCTCCATGGCGTGCCATTGCCACATCCGCCGGTAGTCTTCCTGGGAGCCATCCATCACTTCGGGATGGTCCAGCAGGAAACCGCCCATGAGCGCGGTGAAGTGCTCCAGGGCGATGGTGGCGCTGAGCGGTACGCTCTTGGGCGTCCGCTCCTTGAGGAAATCCAGCAGTGACCAGACGAAGGCGTCCAGCTTGTCCGCCGGAAGCCCTTCTTCCTGCATGAGCTTGTTGTACTCAATGTGTTCCCGGCTGTGCATGGCCTCCTGGCCAATAAAGGCGGTGGCGGCCTTCTTGAGGTCCGGGTCCGGGATCTGGTCGCGATAGGCGCGCAGCGCATCAATGAACAGCCGCTCGCCGGCCGGGAAGAACAGCGACAGGGCGTTCATGAACTGTGTCATGTGTGGCCCCTGGGCGTGCCAGTCGTGGATGCGCTCCTGCGGCGGCAGGAAATGCAGGTCACGCCTTTCGGGCATGACCATGCTCTCTTCGGCCGGGCCCTGAATGCTGTCGTGCGTTTCGTGATCTTTGGCGTCGGTTGCAGCTGTCATGGTTGCGCCCTCCCCTTGATGATTATCAGCTTCCATCACTGTCACATTGATGAAAGTTACAGTATTCAATGTAACAGTATTCAGGGGGGCAACAAGGCTGAGGTGACGGGGGAGGGCGTCAGCCGGGCCAATCGTGGCGTTTGGTCAGGGGAGTTACCCGGAGTTGTCCTGGGATTCAGGCAGGTTGAGGTGATCCAGGATGTAAGCCAGGCGGTCGCCCAGGTGGCGGTCCGCCGCCTTCTGCATGGCGCGCGCCACCTCCGGCAGTACCGCCATTTCCACCAGCGGCCGCAGGCGCCAGATGAGCTGCGCCATTGCTTCGGATTCACCGGGCGGGGGCATCTGCTGGCCGTACTGGCTGAAGATGTGGCGCTCGACCAGCTTCACCATCTCCTCCGCCGCCTGCTCGACGTTGTGGCGCAGGTACGCCACCACATCCAGCATGTCCTCCAGTGGGATGCCGGCCTTGGCCAGCTCCGAGCCGGCGTGCAGGATGCGCGGGCTGGGAATCCGGTAGCGCCGGCCTTCGGGGATGATCAGTTCCAGCTCTTCAGCGCGCTTGAGCGCGGGGCCCATGAAGATGCTGCCAAAGCGCTGGACCAGTTCGCGCTTGGTGAGGTATTCGGGCATTTCATCCGACCAGGGGCTGACCACGGCTTTCTCCAGGCCCAGGATGTGCTCGATGCCGTTGCCCTTTTCCCAGCTCTCAACCAGTTCCGCGATGTTGTTGAGGGTATAGCCACGCTCAAGCAGCCGCCCAATAATGCGCAGCCGCGAGAGGTGGGTCTCGCTGTAGATGCCTTTGCGGCCCCGGCGTTCGGGCGGCGGTATGAGGCCGCGCTCCTGGTAGACCCGGATGTTGCGGACCGTCATGCCGCTGGCGCGTGCCAGTTGATCGATGGAAAACTCGCCGGATTCCTGATTGCCGCTCTGCGCCATGGGGCGGTCTCTGCCCGTTTCATGAGTGAAAACGGCATTTTAGCGCGGAAGCAGGGGAAAGAATAGCGCCATCTCACCATTGTGTGATGGCGCTGTGGTTAGTCGAAGGGCTCAGCGGCCGCGCTTGCGGCGCCACAGATAGCGGACGGACAGCCAGGTGGCGCTCAGACAGAGCAGGGTGCCACCGCTCAACAGCGCCAGGACCAGGGCATACCAGGCGACGCTGCCAGGGTTGAGTACCGGGAAATCCAGGCTGTGCAGGCCATTGTAGAGCCAGCGGTTGAGCCGGGTGAGCGGCGTTGAGTGCTGGAGTACCCCGCCGGTGGCCGGATCAATGTAGAGACGGGTGCCGTCATCATAGGTTGCACGGTAGACCGGCAGGGTGGGTTGTTCCCCGCCAATACGGGCCGCCCGGCCTGCGTAGTAGTAGGCGTCGTACGCGTTCTGTTCCTGGAAGGCGGTTAATTCACTGTCCCCGGCCTTGGCGGCCTCCCTGACCCGGTTTGCCGGCAGGTTGCCGTCCTCTCCCACGGGAGCGGCGGCCTGCGAGGCGGGGTACAGCTGTTCGGCCCCGCTGGCGTCCATGGTGCGGTAGTAGCGTTGACCATTGAATCGGTGCAGTTGCAGCTCGCGGGGTGTGGCGCCTGCAAGTCCGCCAACCTGTGCTGGGGCACTGGCCTGCTCATGGGTTGCCGGGCTGCTGTGGCCCAGGTGCTGCCCCAGTGCCGGGTCCCGGTCCGCCGAGGTCCAATAGAAGGGGCTCATCGACAGCAGCCCGCTGAACACCCAGGTTGCCGCCAGTGTGCCAAAGGCCAGACCCAGGTAATGGTGCCACCGGAACAGGCCCTGGAAGGGACTGACGCCGCCCCGGCGCTTATTCCGGCGCATCAGCATGAGCCCCAGTATGAGGCCACTGAGGGTGGCCAGGGTCCCGATGCCGGAAACCCAGAGCACGACCTGGCGCCAGACGCCGCTGAGCTGGCGCAGCTGGGTCGGGTAGATCCAGTGGATAACCGGGCCGGCGTAGCCCCAGACCCGCTCATGGAAGGTGGTGCTGTGGATGACTTCGCCGGTGGGGCGTGAGAGGTACAGATGGGTTCCGGCGTCATCCGCCAGTGCCACGCGCCAGAGTGGCGCCGGGGCGCGGACGTGGCTGTTCACCGTCCACTGATCCGGCCCATCCAGCCGCGTGACCGAGGCCACGGCGGCGCCACTGAGTTTTCGCGCCCGCGTACGGGCTTGTTGCCGGTTCAGTGGTGGCGCGGGTTGGCCGGTGTCGGCGAAGGCGCTGCGCCATTGCCCTTGGGCGTCCATGGCATGGATCCGGGGGCGCTTGCCGGGCTGGTTGATCCGCAGGGCCGCGGGTTCTTCCAGATCCAGCGCGGCCAATGCCCTGGTGGGCGTTGCCGCGAGCTGGCCCGGGTCCATTGGGGCGAGCCACGCCATGCGATCACTGGCCGGGGTCCGTGGGTAGCCCTCGAACATCATGACGATGCCCGAGGCGAACCACAGCAGCAGGATCAGGCTCATCCCGAGCCCGAGGTAGCGGTGAACCGGGATGAGCCAGCGCAGGGTCCGTTTCTTGAGCCGGCTTGCCATCAGAAGCTCCGGCTGTACTCAAGCTGGACGTTGCGGGGCGGGCCCAGGGTGTCTTGACGGTACGGCTCGCCATTCGGGGGCGTTACCTGAGCGACGCCGTTGGCGTACTGCTGATCCCTCAGGTTCTCCAGGCGCAGGGTGACCCGGTTGGCGCCATTGGCTCCGAACTCACGCCAGGCACTGGCGCTCAGCAGGGTGTAGTCGCCGTAGGACTGCTTGCCAATGTCCGCCGTGGTTGTGGCCACATCGCCGGTGTGGCGCGCGTTGAGCTCCCAGCCTTGATTGTCGCCCTGCCATCTGAGTGTGGCGTTGGCGTGCCATTCGGGGATGCCGGCGATTTGCTCATCGCTGCCACCTTCCCGCGCATCGGCCCAGGTGGCGTCCAGATCCAGCTGCCAGCCACGGTCTCCGCCCAGATTGAGAGCGGCCTCAGCACCGTGGACCCGGACCGTCTGGTTGCTGTTGGCGTACTGGCCATCATCAACCTTGATGAGGTTGTCGATCTCGCGGTAGAAGCCACCCAGTTGCCATTTCACGGGGTTGCCGATGTGACCGGTCAGCGACACATTGCTGTTGATGCTCTCTTCCGGTTCCAGGTTTTCATTCCCGGCCGGGAAGTCCTCGTCGATCACGAACATTTCAAAGGCCGAGGGCAGCCGGAAGTTGGTGCCCACGCTGGCTTTCAGGTGGAGGTCCTGGGGCAGTGGCTGCTTCAGGCTGATGTTCCAGATGCTGTGGTCATCGGCGAAGTTGGAGTGGTTGTAGCGGGCGCCCAGGGCCAGGTGGGTACTGGGCGAGAAACTCAGTTGCGGCCGATACTGAACAAAGCCCGCTGTAGCAGCCTCCGTCTTGCCGTCAATGCGCAGCGAGTAGTCCTCGCCCTGGTAGCGCTGGTAATCCACGCCGCCCAGAATCTGGGAGCCACCATCGGTGGTGTGGCGACCGGTCACGTTGAGACCGTAGTCATCGAAGCCCCATTTCGCGCGATCGTTAATGAGGTTGACAGTGCCGTCCTCGTTCATGCCCAGGCGGGTGTAATCGGTCCACCAGTCATGCCAGTAGGCTTTGATGAAATAACCGTTCTGTTCGTTCACCTGATGGTCCCATTTCAGGGAAACGATGTTTTCATCGCGGTCGTTAACGGCCTTGAAGTTGCTGTTGCCCCGGGGAAAATCGGCTTCCACATCGTTGCGGACCACGAGGGCGTTCAATGACTTACCTTCGCCCGCATCCAGCAGGTAGCGGCCGCCGTAGGAGCTGCGGGTGAAACCACGCTTCTGACGCCGGGCGCTTTCAAGCAGCTCACTGTCCCGGTAGGGGCGGTAGCCGTCCGAATGGTCGTGTTCGCCAAACACCAGCCACCGCCCGTATTTGTTGCGATTGCTGACATGGCCGGCAAGGCGGCGGTCGCCCAGTGATCCGAGCGCGCCGGTGATGTTGCCCCCGGAGTCCTTTTCGGGCTTACGCAGGACAATGTTCACAACTCCGGCCACTGCCTGGGTGCCGTAGAACAGGCCCTGGCCACCTTTCAGGATCTCAATGCGCTCGACCATATGGGTGCTGATGGAATCCAGTGGCGAGGTGCTGCCGAAGAGCCGGTTGTTGATGCGCACCCCATCCACCAGCCAGAGCACATCCTCGCTGCGCGAGCCCTGGATGGAAATGCTGGCGTAATCACCGCGGCCGGTCTTGGGATTCAGGTAGAGCCCCGGTACGTTACCGCGAAGAGCTTGGCCAATGTCGCTGACACCAGTCCTGTCGAGTTCTTCACTGTCGATCACTTCCAGTTCAGCGCCGTAGTCGGATAACTCCGAGGGGAGGGTTTCCTCAAGGGCAGACCCTTGAACCACCAGCTCATCGAGCGCCATGTGGTGATCAGCGGCGAGCGCCGATACTGGGGATAGAAGCGTGACTAGTAGGCATAATCGTTTCATACAAGGTCTCCATGCACTGCACATTAGCGATGGAGCCCTCACGTGGGCGCAGGCCGACAGGCGGGGTCAGCGGTGGTGCAACCGGTCCGTTGGCGGCCCGAATACCTCAGTCGCGAAGGCTCGGCTTCCGGGCCACCTTTGATGGGGCCCGGGCTTCGGCAGGTCTTCGGACTCAGGGGCGGGCGCCCAAATCGGGCGCAGGCCTTGGATCACAGCTTCCCATCCGGTCTGGACAGTGCCTGGGGGTAGCCCCCCCGTGATCCTCGTTCCCCAATACCGCTGCGCGTCAGTCCCGGAGTCTCACCGGGTTCCCGTGCGCTCGTTATGGAGCGCTGACCGAAGCGCTGGGGAGGCTAGGGCATCGTGTGACGGAAGTCAAAAACCGTGGATGAGTTGGTGGCGGTTTGACCAGGGTGCCCCGATCCTCTAGGATTCACCCCTCTTTCGTCCCTGGGTGGCCGGCGTTTGTTCAAATGGCGGCTGAAACGGGAACCCGGTGAGACTCCGGGACTGCCCCCGCAACGGTGAATGCTGGGCGCGGATCATCCCTGCCACTGTGATGGCACCATCATGGGAAGGCGATCCGCCCGAACCGGTCCAGGTTCCAGCATGAGTCCGGAGACCGGCCCAGGGGAAACCATCGCGTCAGTGCGGGCGGCACGGCGGTGAAGCGCCCACGACTCAAGCCACCATGCGTCCTGAAACCCCAGAGCACAATGGCCCCCTGCGTCAGGGCCTCTCAACGGGAGCCTGCGCCACTGCGGCCTCGGTTGCGACCGCCCGTGCGCTGCTGGCCGGGAGCGAGGACCGTGGCGTGCGCATCCGCCTGCCGCGTGGCCAGGAACCGCTCATGACCATTGAGGACCTGAATGTCACTGGTACCAGCGCCACCGCTGGCGTGATCAAGGATGCGGGCGATGACCCGGATGCGACCCATGGCGCCCGCCTCTGGGTCCGCCTGGAGCTGGTGCGTGAGCCGGGGGTGCGGTTCCAGGCAGGCGAGGGGGTCGGAACCGTGACCCGTTCGGGCTTGCCGGTGGCCGTGGGCGAGCCCGCCATCAACCCGGTGCCCCGGCGGCTGATCACGGAGCACCTGGAGACGGTTGCCTCGGACACCGGCTACGAGGGGGGCTTCCGCGTAACCGTGGGCATCGACGGCGGCGAGGCCATCGCCCGCAATACCATGAACCCCAAGCTGGGCATTGAAGGGGGCCTGTCGGTGCTCGGCACCACCGGCATTGTGCGTCCCTTCTCCTGCTCCGCGTTCATCGCCTCCATTCACCAGTCCGTGGATGTGGCGCGCGCCAATGGCCTCACCCATATTGCCGGTTGCACCGGTGGCACCAGCGAATCCTTCGTGCAGGGCCAGTTCGGCCTTGAAGAAGGCGCCATTGTGGAAATGGGGGACATGTTCGGGGCCCTGCTCAAGTACCTGAAAAAGCACCCGTTGCCGCGCGTGACGCTCGCCAGTGGCTTTGGCAAGCTCAGCAAGTTCGCCGCTGGTGAGCCGGATACCCACAGTGCCCGCTGCGCCATCGATTTCGATTTCATCGCCGACCAGGCTCTGGCCGCCGGTGCCGGCACGGAACTGGCTGACTGGGTCCGCACCGCCAATACCAGCATCGAGGCACTGGAAGCCTGTCAGCAGGCGGGCGTTCCGCTGGGCGATCGGGTGGCGGGCATGGGCCTGGCCCGGATGCGTGACTACCTCCCTGATAACCCGCACCTGACGGTGTGCGGCGTGAGCCGTCGGGGCGAACTGATCGGCTTTGCCGAGGGGGTGGCATGAGCGCGGCCATTGAACTCCAGGGACTGCGCAAGACCTACAAAGGTGGGCAGGCGGCGCTGGACGGTGTGGACCTGAGCGTCGAACGCGGTGCCTTCCAGGGCCTGCTCGGCCCCAACGGCGCGGGCAAGAGCACCCTGATCGGGCTGATGACCGGGCTTGTGCGGATCGAGGCTGGCTCCGTGCGGCTCTTCGGCCACGATCCGGAGCGCGACCCCGTTGCCGCCCGCCGCCGGGTGGGGCTGGTGCCCCAGGAAGTGAACTTCAACAGCTTCGAGCCCATCAACGAGATCATCACCACCCAGGCCATGTACTACGGCCTGCCCCGCCGCCGTGCCCGCGAGCGTACCCGGGCGGTCCTTGAGCGCGTGGGTCTGCTGGAGCGCGCCGAACGCAAGCCCTGGGGCCTGTCCGGCGGCATGAAGCGCCGGCTGATGATGGCCCGGGCCCTGGTGCACGAACCGGAACTGCTGATCCTCGATGAACCCACGGCCGGGCTCGATGTGGAAGCCCGCCGCGACACCTGGTCGCTGCTGCAGCAACTCAATGCCGGCGGGACCACTGTGTTGATGAGCAGTCACTACCTTGAGGAAATGCGTGACCTCTGCCAGACCGTTGCCGTGCTCCGGGAAGGGCGCCTGATCGCCAACGACACGCCCGAATGCCTTTTTGGCGCCGACGCTGGCAGCGGCACCGGCGACCAGGGCCTGGAAGCCCGCTTCCTGCGCCTGCTCGAAGGCGGCGAACCGGGTGAGGAGGCATCGCCATGAACGCCGCCATCCTCTGGAACGCCTACCAGGGCCTGGTCATCAAACAGGTGCGGCGCTTCCTGCGCTCCTGGGTCCAGAACCTGCTGCCGTCCGTGGTTACCGCCACGCTCTTCATGGTGATTTTCGGCCATTTCGTGGGGCGCGACCTTGGCCAGGTGGGCGGCGCCCGCTACGCGGATTACCTCATGCCCGGGTTGGTGCTCTTCGCCGTGGTCACCAATGCCTACAACAACACCACCCTGGCGTTCTTCGGGGCCCGCCTCCAGCGCCATATTGAGGAGATGCTGGTCGCCCCCATGCCGGCCTGGCTCATCGTTGCCGGTTTCGCCACCGCTGGCGTGCTGCGTGGGCTCATGGCCGGGGCGCTGGTTCTGATGGTGGCCTTGCCCATGACGGAGCTCGAGCTCCAGCACCCGGGGGTCGGCCTGATGGTGGCGGTACTCAGCGCCCTGCTGTTTGCCTTTGCGGGCCTGCTCAATGGCATCTTTGCCCGCAGCTTTGACGACACCTCGGTCATCGCCACCTTCCTGCTGACGCCGCTGATTTACCTGGGCGGTGTTTTCTATCCCATCGACCGCCTGCCTGCCCCCTGGGACACCGTCTCCCTGGCCAACCCCATGGTCTACATCGTGGACGGCTTCCGTTACAGCCTTCTCGACGAGGGGACCATCGGAGGTGGGTGGACGTTTCTGGTTCTGCCGGTGGTGACGCTCATTACGGGGGGCGTCGCATGGTGGCTGGTGGCAAGAGGTGTACGGATCAAGCCGTGATGCTGGCGTTGCGTTAGCTGGGGATCTGAAGTCTTGAGACGACATTAACCGGGATTTGAAACAAAAGGATAAAACCATGGACGAACTCCATGATTACGAAAAGGACGGCGCCGCCATCTACCGCGCCTCCTTTGCAACCATCCGCAACGAGGCGGATCTGTCAGCGGTGCCGGCGGATCTCGAGAAGACCGCCGTTCGCCTGATCCATGCCTGCGGCATGGTGGATCTGATCGAAGACCTGGCGTTTTCCCCGGACGCGGCTGGGGCGGCCAAAGCCGCCCTTCAGGCGGGCAAGCCCATCCTCTGTGACAGCGAGATGGTGGCCCATGGCGTGACCCGCAAACGGTTGCCGGCGGATAACGACGTTATCTGCACCCTGCGGGATGAAGGGGTGCCAGACCATGCCGCCGCAATCGGCAACACCCGCAGCGCCGCCGCAGTGGACTTCTGGGATGAGCACCTGGAGGGCAGTGTGGTGGCGATCGGCAATGCCCCCACGGTCCTGTTCCACCTCCTGAACCGGCTGGCCAATGGGGCGCCACGCCCTGCCGCGGTGCTCGGCTTCCCGGTCGGGTTCATCGGGGCGGCGGAAAGCAAGCAGGCACTGGCGGCTACCGCCAACCTGCCCTTTATCACAGTCCATGGCCGCCGTGGCGGCAGTGCCATGGCGGCGGCGGCCGTCAACGCCCTGGCCAGCGAAACGGAATGACCATCATGAATGACACAACGACCCAAACCGGGACCCATGGCTACGGCCACCTCTATGGCATCAGCACGGGACCTGGCGATCCGGAACTGATCACCCTCAAGGCGGCCCGGCTGCTGGCCGAGTGCCCTGTGGTGGCCTATTTCTGCAAGCGCAGCGGTGCGGGGCGGGCGCGGACCTCCTGCGACGCCCATATTACCGCCGAGCATGAGGAGCTGCCCCTGGTCTACCCGGTGACCAACGAGATCCCCCATGGCAGCCCGGAATACCGTCAGCAGATTGAGGATTTTTTCGAGGAATCCGCGGAGGCGGTTGCGCAACACCTCAGGGCCGGGCGCTCGGTGGCGGTTCTGAACGAGGGCGACGCCTTTTTCTATGGCTCCTTCATGCACATCTACCTGCGCCTGAAGGACCGGTTCGACAGCACCGTGGTCCCGGGCGTGGGCGCCATGATGGCCGGGGGTGCGTTACTGCCGCACCCGCTGATGATGCGCGACGATCAGCTGCGGGTCATCCCGGGCACCATGGACGAAAAGGCCCTGCGGGCCAGCATTGATCCGGAGCGGGCAACGGTGATCATGAAGGTGGGCACCAATCTGCCGCTGCTCCGGCGCATCGTCACGGACCTGGGGCTTGAGGACCGGGCCTGGTACGTGGAGAAGGCGAGTATGCCGGAGGAGCAGGTGATGCCGCTGGTGGAGGCACCGGACGGCAAGGCGCCGTATTTCTCCATGGTGCTGATCCCCGGGCCGGGGGTGCGGCTATGAAGCGGCTGGACGTGATTGGCGTGGGGCCGGCGGGCCCGGATTGGGTGACGCCGGAGACCCAGGCCCTGATTGAGGCGGCCACGGATCTGGTGGGCTATGAGCCCTACCTGGACCGGCTGGCGTCGCAGCGCCACCGGTGCCATCCCTCTGACAACCGGGAGGAGCTGGAGCGGGCTGTTGAGGCGCTGGATCTGGCGGCCCAGGGGCGTCGCGTGGCGGTGGTTTCCGGCGGCGACCCGGGGATTTTCGCCATGGCGGCCGCGTTGTGCGAGGTGCTGGATTACCAGGCCCGCCCTGAGTGGGCGGACATCACGTTTGAGGTGCATCCGGGGGTGTCGGCGCTGCAGGCGGCCGCGGCCCGCGTGGGTGCGCCCTTGGGCCATGATTTCTGTGCCATCTCGCTGTCGGACAACCTCAAGCCCTGGTCGGTCATCGCGGACCGGCTGCAGCTGGCGGCCCGGGCGGATTTTGCCATGGCCTTCTACAACCCGCGCTCCTCAAGCCGAACCTGGCAGCTGGGCGAGGCGCTGTCGATCCTGCGGGCGGAGCAGCCCGGGGAGACGCCGGTGGTGTTCGCGGCGGCGATCGGGCGGCTGGATGAGTGGGTGCGGATGACGACGCTGGCGGAGGCGGATCCGGCCGAGGTGGATATGCGGACCGTGGTTCTTGTGGCGAATGCTCGGGGGCGGTATGTGCGGCACGGGGATCGTTGGTTTGTTTACAGTCCCCGGGATTATTCTTGACGCCTCGAATGACAGGAGCCGGGGACTCCTGAACGGGAATCGCCACGAGTACATCCATGTAGGCTGCTCTTCCGCCATCCATGGCTCCAGAGCTTCCCGTTCAGGAGTCCCCGGCTCCTGTCTGATACGCCTCGATAACCTTTAGCGCCTGTTCCAGCCATTGTGTGACTTCTTCCGGAGACTGAAAGGAGTGGGTGGCCGGTGGGAGTGGCGGTCGGTCGATGATGATGACCGGGATGCCGGCTTCGCGGGCGGCGTCGAGTTTGGGGCGGGCGGCCTGGCCGCCGGAGTTCTTGGTGATGAGGGCGGCGATCTGGTGGTTGGCAATGAGCTGGCGTTCGCCTTCAAGCGTGTAGGGACCACGGTCTTCGATCAGGGTCCATTGATCGAATGACGGTTCCGGCTCCGGGGCGTCCACGCAGCGGACCAGGAGGTGGCGATCGGGGATGCCCTCGAAGGCGGGGAGGCTGGTGCGGCCCGTGGTGAGCCAGAGGGTGTCGCCCGGGCCGGTCAGTTCGGTGGCCTTGCGGGCCGCTTCATGAAGGTCGGCCACCGGGTGCCAGTCGTCGTCGGACTGGGGGGCCCAGGGTTCGCGTTCCAGCCGGCCCAGGGGCAGGTCGAGTTCCTGGCAGGCGATGGCGGCGTTGTGGGACATCTCGGCGGCGAAGGGGTGGGTGGCGTCCACCACGGCCGCGATGTCGTGCTCCATCAGCCATTGCTTGAGCCCTTCAATGCCGCCGAAGCCGCCCCGGCGGGTGGGCAGGGCTGGCGGCAGGGGGCGGCGCGTGCGGCCCGCGAGTGAATACGTGGGGGCCAGCTCCGGCTTGTCCAGGAGCTGTTCCGCCAGTGTCATGGCGTCGCGGGTGCCGCCGAGGATCAGGATGCGAAAGGCCATGGGCAGTTGCCGGAGTTGGGAATGGATGAGAAACACGATTATACAGTGAGCACCACAGACACGTCTTGCCCGGAAACGCCTGAACAGCGTTGGCTGAGCGTTGTGGGGCTGTCCGAGGCCGGCTGGGATGCCCTGGGCGGGGCGGCCAGGGCAGCGGTGAGCCAGGCCGAATTCGTGATGGGCGGCGAGCGTCATCTGGCGCATCTGCCGCCCGTACCGGGCCAGCAGCGCGAGCCCTGGCCCTCGCCGTTCAGTGAGGGGATTGAGCGGATCCGGCAGTGGCAGGGGCGGCGGGTCTGTGTCCTGGCCAGTGGTGACCCCTTCTGGTATGGCGTTGGCGCCACCCTTGCCCGCCACTTCCCTACGGCGGTCATGGACTGTCATCCCGGCCCTTCCGCCTTTTCTCTGGCGGCGGCACGGCTGGGCTGGGCGCTGCAGTCGGTGCATTGCCATTCGCTGGTGGCCCGGGATCCGGACCGGTTGCGGGCCGAGCTTGCGCCCGGGCGGCGGCTGTTGGTCCTGAGCAATGATGAACAGAGCCCTGGGACGGTGTGCCGGCTCCTGGTTGACAGTGGCTATGGCGCGAGCCGCGTTACCGCGCTGGAATCACTGGGCGGCGCCGGGGAGCGGCTGGTTACAACAACCGCCGAGGTCGGGTTCCCTCATCCGGTGGCACGGCTGAATACATTGGCCATCGAGTGCGATACAGCGCCGGCATCGCCTCTGGCCCGGGTGCCGGGACGCCCTGGCGAGGCCTTCATCCATGATGGCCAGATTTCCCAGCCCGAGGTCCGGGCCGTGGTGATGGCATGGCTGGCGCCGCGTGGCGGGGAGCACCTATGGGATCTGGGAGCCGGTTCCGGCGCCGTGGCCGTGGAATGGCTGCTGGCGGATCCGGCCAATCAGGCGACCGCGGTGGAGCGGCGACCCGAGCGGGCGCGCAATATCCGCGACAATGCGCGCCTTCGGGGTGTAGGGCAACTGGCGGTGCGGGAAGGGGAGACGGTTGAGGTGATGCCTGAGCTCGCGGCCCCGGACGCCGTGTTCATCGGTGGCGGCGCCAGCGGCGAGGGCGTGATCAAGGGCGCCTGGTCTGCCCTGCGAGCGGGCGGGCGCTGTGTGGCGACGGCGGTGACGGTTGAAGGGGAGGCGGCACTGGTGACCGCCCAGCGGCGGTACGGGGGGCAGTTGACCCGCCTGTCCGTGGACCGCACGGAACCATTGGGCCGTTTCAACGGCTGGACCTCGGATCGACCCATCACCCTCTGGGCCGCCACAAAACCCGAACAAGCAGGGGAAGAAACGCAATGACGGTACACTTTATTGGCGCCGGCCCCGGCGCCCCGGATCTGATCACGCTGCGGGCGCGGGACCGTATTGCCGCCTGCCCGGTCTGCCTCTATGCCGGCTCCATCATCCCTGAGGAAGTGCTCGCGCACGCGCCGGCGGATGCGCGGCTGGTTAATACCGCCTCCATGGCCTTGAGCGACATCATCGCCACCATTCAGGAGGCCGATGAGCAGGGCATGGACGTGGCACGGCTGCATTCAGGGGATCTGGCCATCTATTCGGCGGTGGCGGAGCAGCTGCGCCAGCTCAGGGAGCTGGGGATCGCCTACGAGCTGACGCCCGGGGTCCCCGCGTTTTCCGCGGCAGCAGCCGTGCTGGGCCAGGAGCTGACGCTGCCCGGTGTTGCCCAGAGCCTGGTGCTCACGCGCACCCAGGGGCGTGCCTCCTCCATGCCGGAAGGCGAGACACTGGAGGCTTACGCCGCCACAGGCACCACGCTCGCCATCCATCTGTCACTGCATACGCTGGATTCGGTGCTGGACCGGCTGATCCCGTTTTATGGCGCAACCTGCCCGGCGGCCGTGGTCTTCCGCGCGAGCCGTCCGGACGAGGAGGTGCTGCGGGCGCCACTGGGGCGGCTCGCGGACGACCTGGAGCGCATCCCGGAGAAACGCTCGGCGTTGATCCTGGTGGGGCCCGCACTGGGGGAGACGGATTTCTGCAACAGTGCGCTCTACGATCCGGCGCATCACCGCCTGTTCCGGGACACCTGAGACGGTCCTTCAGGCTCAGGTCAGGGATTTGTTAAGGGCCCGCAGGGCGGCGGGCACCTCCTCGGGCAAGAGCCCAGTGGCAATCCGGTGGCCCTCGTCTTCGGGCAGCGCGTGGTCGTTGCGCACCAGGTCGTAGCGCCCCTCGCGGGCGACCAGCACCACAGGGGCCTTGCCGGGATGGGCGCAGCCCTTGGGGCAGCCGGAGACATGGACGGGGGTGCGGCCATCAAAAATCTCTGGCACCTGTGCCGCCCAGTCCAGCGCGTGCTGGCGTGTGGCGGTGGTGCCCGAGGCGCAGCCGGGGGTTCCCGGACAGGCGATGGCTGACAGCCGCGGGTCGTCCGGGCTATGGATCAGTTCCGGGGCCTGCGGCAGGCGCTGGCTGGAAGCGGCCCCATGGGGGAGGATCAAGCGCCGCTGAGGGGTAATCCCCAGGGGCTCGCCCAGGGCCTCCAGCTCATCAGCGATGAGCCGCGCCGTGGCTGTGCTCAGGCATCCCAGGGCAACGCCCAGTACAGTCCCAGCCGGTGTTGGGCCGGGCCCTGATTCCGGTGGTGGCGCCGGCAAGGTGCCGTGGTTGTGCTCAAGGGAGCTGATGCCCGTGAACGCCGTTGTGCCATTGGCCTCCAGCAGGGCCCGCATACGCCGTGCCGGGGTGATCAGCCGCTGGCGCTCGTCCAGAAACATCCAGGCCAGAGTCACCAGTACCTCGACGACCCGCGACGGGCAACAGCTGCCCACGACATGGGCCGTGGAGGCGGTGCCGGCCAGCCCCATGCGGTACCGGAGGCCGTCCGGCGTGGCAACGGCATCGGCGCGGATATCCCCATCAGTACCGGCCAGATGGGTCAGCCCCCCGCCGTTGAGCACAAAGCGGAACTTGGCGGGCAGCGCCCAGAGGGATGCATCATTGGTGATCCGTTGGTCCAGGGCGCGCGCCAGGGGTGCGGGGTCGTCCAGGGCCCCCGGGTCGCGGTCGGCGCCCGCGCTGCACTGGATATTGCGGGCCGCCTCGGCCGCCGCCGGCTCCGTTGCCAGCCCGGCGGCCACCAGTGAGCGCGTTGCCTCGGCTTCCGTGGCCTCATCGAGGCCGCGGAGCTGGAGGTTGCCTCTGCCGGTGATCTCAATCAGGCCAGTGCCGTACTCGTCCGCAAGATGGGCCACATGCCGCAGCGCCGACGGCGTGAGGCGGCCGTCGACCAGGCGGATCCGGGACAGAAGGCCGTCGCCGCTGCTCATGGGGTTGCCCGCGGAGGGGCAGGCGCCGCGGCGGTAGTGGTCAGGGATCGTCATGGGCCATGTCGGGTCTGGGTACAGGAACGGTCAGGATAGAGTGAATACCGCAGGCGCTACAACTTCTGTTGCGGCTGTGGCACCTCCCGGATGCGGCCGTGTTCATCAATCGCCACGCTCACGAACTGGGCTTCCGTGACCTTGCGGGCGTGCTGTTCGGTCTGGTCGCGCGTCCAGACCTCCACCTGGATCTTCATGGAGCTGCTGCCAATGTCTTCCAGGTGGGTGTAGAACGCGACCTCGGCACCGAGGCGCACCGGCGAGAGGAACTCCATGCCCTCAATGGCCACAGTGGCCGTGCGCCCCCGGGCCAGTCGCCCGGCGGCGGTGGCACTGGCCAGGTCCATCTTGTTGACCAGCCAACCGGCGTAGATGTCGCCGTTGTTGTTGGTATCGGAGGCCATGGTGACCAGTTGCAGCGTGAGCTCACCACGGGGTTGGGGTTTGTCCGGCTGTGTTTTCATGGGCGTTGTCCAATGCTTCAATCAGTAGACTTTGGGCGCCAGTATAGTCAGTTCAGTGGCATTTGCGATGTGGTACCGGCTGAGCGCTGATATCATGGCAACAGGAAGAATATGTCTTATCCTTTATAGGGGTGGCGAATTGTCAGAGGCACAACAATGATCAATGAGCGAGAGAACTATTCACGCCATATCTCCCAGCGGTTCAATGAGGAGCTGAGCGAGCTCAAGAACCAGTTGCTGGAAATGGGTGGTTTGGTCGAGAAGCAGATCGGCGAGGCCGTTGAGGCGCTGGTCACCAATGATGCGGACAAGGCCCAGGCGGTGCGTGACCGCGACCGGGATGTGGACGATATGGAGCGCCGCCTGGATGAGGAAGCCATCCAGGTGATCGCATTGCGCCAGCCCGCAGCCAGCGACCTGCGTCTGGTGATGTCAGTGGTGAAGATGGTGGCCGATCTGGAGCGCATTGGGGACGAGGCCAAGAAGATCGCGCGTCTGGCCATGGACATGGCGGATGAGATGGACGACAGCATGGGGCAGCGGCGTTTTGTGGAGGTGCGAAACATCAGTGGCCATGTCCGCTCCATGGTTCGGGATGCTCTGGATGCGTTCGCCCGCTTCGATGCCGGGAGTGCATTGGGTGTGATGCGGGAAGACGAATCCGTGGATGAGGAGTACAAGAGTTCCGCCCGGGCGCTGGTTACCCACATGATGGAGGACCCGCGCGGTATCGGGCGTTGCCTGAACCAGA
Organism: Halomonadaceae bacterium KBTZ08; assembly: GCA_048013405.1. Classification (GTDB taxonomy): domain Bacteria; phylum Pseudomonadota; class Gammaproteobacteria; order Pseudomonadales; family Oleiphilaceae; genus Halospina. Next base: position 2,147,481 of record CP182108.1, on the reverse strand, counting down.
TGTGGACGCTCCGGGCCCTGGAGCGGGTCGGCGACCACGCGGATAACCTGTCCGAGCAGGTCATCTACCTGGTCCGGGGCATGGATGTGCGCCACCGCCCGCTCTCCGAGACGGAACGCGAGCTTGACGTCCACGGCAGCGACTCCGGGAGCGGGGGGTGATCACGCCCCCGTGGCTTTAGCCGTTCGGGAACGGCGGCCAGCCCATCGCCTTGCCGCCAAGCAGGTGCAGGTGGATGTGAAACACGGATTGGCCGCCGTGTTCATTGCAGTTCATGACCGTCCGGAACCCGTCCTCGGCGATTCCTTCCTCCTTCGCAATCCGCGCGGCGACCGTGTACAGGTGGCCGACCGTCTGTTCGTCCTCTTCCGAGAGGTCGTTGACGGTGGGTATCGCCTTTTTCGGGATGATCAGGATATGCACCGGCGCCTGTGGGCTGATGTCCCGGAAGGCCAGGCACTGGTCGTCTTCGTGCACGATGTCCGCTGGGATTTCGCGGTTGATGATGCGGCTGAAGATGGTTTCGGACATGGGTACCTCGCTTGTTTGTCAGGCCAGTCGTTTCAGCAGTGATTCAATGGGCGCGGGCAGGTGTTCGTCAATCCCCATGGCGTAGCGCGTTACCCGCTCGCGCGCGAACGGTACCCGGCCGGCAAGGCCGAGTCCCAGGTTGCGGGCCAGATGCAGCGGTGGCGCCGTGTTGCTGAACAGGTGATAGAACAGGTCCATGGCGTCCATCATCAGTCGGTTGCGGGGCCGGCGTTCCGCCTCGTAGCCAGCGAGTTTCGCGGCCTCGCCGGGGTCGGCCTGTGGCAGCGCCGGGCCCAGAGCCCGCGCCAGGGCGGCGGCGTCGTGAAAGCCGAGATTCACGCCCTGACCCGCCAGTGGGTTGATGGTGTGGGCTGCATCGCCCACCAGCGCCACACGGTTCCGGGTGTACTGGTGGGCGTGTTCCCGGGCGATGGGGAAGCGCCCCCGGGCCGGCGCGGCTTCCGGGTCGGGCAGCGCCAGGGGGAAGGTTTGCCGGATCCGGGCCAGCAGTTGAGCCTCGTCCATCCCCATCAGTTCATCCAGGGTTTCCGGCTGGTCATACCATACCAGCGATCCCCAGCCACTGTTCTCCGCTTCAGGAAGGGGCAGGTAGGCTTTCGGGCCCTGGGGGGTGAACATCTGCCAGGTGATGGTCTGGACGGGCAGGGCATGGCGGATGTTGATCACCATGGCCTGCTGGCGGTACTGGCTGCGGCTGGTGCCAATGCCGGCCAGGCGCCGCGTTACGGAGTTGGCGCCATCCGCGCCCACGACCAGCGCCGCATCAAGCGTATCCCCGCCGTCCAGCGTCAGGGTGACTCCGTCATCGCGTTGGTTCAGGGCTTGCACTTTGGCAGGAGACAGCCGCGTTATGCGCTCCTCCTGGCTCATGCGCTGCCATAGGGCCCAGCGGGTTACGCGGTTCTCAACGATGTGGCCCAGGTGGTCGCGCCCCAGGTCGCCGGCATTGAATTCTGTCCGGGCTTGGTTTGCCAGAAGGCGGCCACCGGGGATGCTGGCCAGCGGCCCGGCGGGGGCCTCCCACACCGCCAGCCGTTCGAATGGCGCCATGCGCATTGCTTCCATGGCGGGCCAGGCACCCAGCTCGCGCAGCCAGGCTTCGCTGCCCGCGCTCAGGGCGGAGACGCGCAGGTCGGGCGCGCTGTCGGGAACGGGTGCCTCGGGGGCACTGGGCTCGACCACGGCGACTCGCCAGCCCCTGGCCGCGCAGGCCAGTGCCAGGGCGGCGCCGACCATGCCGGCGCCGATCACGGCGATGTCGTGCTCGCGTTCACTCATGGTCGCAGTCTACGCCAGAGTGACGAGCGAAGACAGGGGGGCTAACCGGCCTTGCGAGGGCCTCCGCTGAGCCAGCCGGGGCGTTGCGTGCCCGGGCGGATGAAGCCCCGGCTTATGACCACCGGCTGGGCCACATCCAGGTAGTCCCGGGTGCGGATCTGCATGGCCTCGGTATGGCTGCCCGCGGCGAAGGTGATTTCCGGCTGTTCGGCCAGGGTTTCGCTGCAGTAGGTGGTCATACCGAAGAGATTACCGAAAGGCGGCATCGCGCCGACCTCACAGTCCGGGAACCGGTCCGTGAAATCCTCTTCGTCCGCCAGGGCCACGAAGTCCGTATCAAGAACCTCCATGATCCGGTCCCAGCGGATCCGGAAGCTGGCCGGCATCACCAGCATGGCCATACGGCCGTCGAGCTCAATGATGACGGTCTTTGCCACCTGGTCATTGGGCACGTTGCAGTGATGGGCAAGGGAGCGGGCGGTAAAGCCGGGGGGATGGCTCAGGCACTGGTAGCCGGCGCCATGGGCGTTCAGGTGTTCAATCAGGGTCTTTACGGGCATGGCAACACCTCGACTGGCAAAGGGCTGAGACCCATGGATCCGGGGATCCATACCATCACATTAGCCCAGCCCTGCCAGTGGGTGTGCCGCAAAACGGTTACATTTTGTACTTTTACCCGGCGCTTTGATGGTGATGCAGGTCGCGCTGCGGGTAGGGAATGGTGATGCCGTTGTCGTCAAAGGCAACCTTGATCTGCTCAAGCATATACCAGTAGCAGAACCAGAGATCATCGCCGTGGGCCCAGAAACGGACCTTGAGGTTGACCGAGCTGTCGCCCAGTTCCCCCACAACAATCATGGGTTCCGGGTCCTGGAGAATCCGCTCGTCGGTGGCCAGGGTCCTCTGGATGATGTCGCGGGCCGTCTGGATGTCATCGCCATAGTTGATACCGATACTCAGATCCAGGCGCCGGTGTTTGTAGGTGCTGTAGTTGGTGATGCAGTCATTGGCGAGGGAGGAGTTGGGGATGACAACCAGGCGGTTATCGAAGGTGTCCAGCAACGTGTAGAGGATCTGGATCTCCTTGACGGTGCCCAGATGGTCCTGGGCTTCAATGATGTCCCCCACCTTGAACGGCTTGAAGACAAGGATAAGGATACCGCCGGCGAAGTTCGAAAGGCTGCCCTGGAGGGCCAGGCCGACCGCCAGGCCTGCGGCACCAAGGATGGCGATGAAAGAGGTGGTGGCGATTCCGACCATGGTGGCGACGGAAATCAGCAGCACGATTTTCAGGACAATGGAGGTCAGCCCGGACACGAAGCGCCCCAGGGTTGGATCCTTAGCGGTCAGCTTCTTGTCGATGGACGCGACGAACCGGTTGATCAGCCATAGCCCAATAACCAGTGTGACCAGGGCCAGGAAAAACTGTGGCAGGTAGTTCATGGCCATGCCCGCGGCCATGGAGGTGAGCTGGGAAAGCTGTTCTGCGTCCGGGATCATGGCTTCCATTCAGGCGCTCCTTTTGGCTGCTTGTTCGGTGAGGTATTGAGGCGACGTTTCCAGGGACCACTCGACCAGTTCCTGAAAACCGCCCTGTTTCAGGACACGGCCATCGCGCTGGCTGAGCTGGTAGTCGTACATGGGGTCGTAATAGTCCGTCAGCAGGGTCCGGATCCAGTCACGATGCCGGTCCAGTTCCCCGGACTGCCACTGTTGCGTCAGGGCTTCCTGCATCACGGTTTCGAGCTGCTGGTGTCGCAGCCCGCCCAGGCGCTTACGGATACGGGCCAGGGCATCGAGGAGAAACCCACGGAAGGCCTCGAAGCCAGCCTCGGTCCCGTCGCGGGCCATGAAGGCCTGGCTCATGTCGATGACATAGTCCTCAAGGATGTTCTCAACCCGCGTTTCCCGGCTCTGCTCCAGCACGATCCGGGGCGATTCGCCGAGTCGCCTCTGGAGGGAGCGGGGCAGGACCCGCCGGCCGATCAGTCGCCCTTCGTCCTCAACATGGATGGGGCCGCCCCGGGCATGGGCCTGGTACAGCCTCGCAGCCACCGCGTTCTCGAAGGTGGCCTGGGTAGGCTGGGGCGTGAGCGTGCGTCCGAAGCTGGAGCCGCGGTGCGCGGCCAGTCCTTCCAGGTCCACCGGGTTGGGGAGCTGGTGGAGCAGTCGCGTCTTGCCGGTGCCGGTGCGGCCGGCGACCACCAGCAGCGGCAGCTCCGGGATCCGCCGTTCGATCAGCTCATCCAGCACAAAGCGCCGCAGCGACTTGTAACCGCCCTCGACCCGGGGAATCGTGACTCCGGCCTCCTGCAGCCATTGCTGCACAATCCGTGAGCGCAATCCGCCCCGGGAGCAGTACAGCCGGGCCTGGGGATGATGGTTCACGAAATCCACCCATTGGGCAACGCGCGCCTCACGCACATCACCGCTGACCAGCTGGTGGCCGAGCTCAATGGCCGCGCTCTGGCCGGCCTCCTTGTAGCGGATGCCCACCTGTTCGCGTTCAGCGTCGTTCATCAGGGGCAGGTTGTGTGCATCGGGCAGGGTGCTTTCCGCGCACTCCACGGGCGCGCGCACGTCCAGCAGGGGGCGGCCCTCGCGCAGAAGCCCGGCATAGTCATCGGTAAGCGGCAGGTCGGAAGCCACGGTTCTGATCCCGTTATTGCAGTGAATGCACAGTCTAACCCAGCTGCCCGCGCTTTACGCTACCCGGCGGGCCGGCTAGTATGGCGCCGCCATGACACAGGATCATCTTGACACCCTTCTGCGGCGCAGCCTGCCGCGTGCTCGCACCTGCTGGAGCCGGCCCGCCGGCTGTCCCCGTATTGAGCTCTGCCTGTTCGATCCCGCCTGCCTGGAGGGCCCACTCAGTCACGAGGAGGCCCAGTCAGTGGTGGCCGAGCCGGCCTACTGGTCCTTCTGCTGGGCCAGCGGGCAGGTGATGGCGCAGTGGCTGCTGGATAACCCGGAGCGGGTTGCCGGGCGGCGTGTCCTGGATTTCGGGGCCGGTTGCGGGATTGTCGCGATTGCGGCGGCGATGGCGGGAGCGCGTGAGGTCATCGCGGCGGACATTGATCCGGACGCGCTGGCGGCCACAACGCTCAACGCCCAGCACAACGGGGTAACGGTGACCGTGGTCGAGGACTGGCGTGAGGCGGCCCGGGCGGAGGTCCTGTTGGCGGCGGATGTGCTCTATGATCCGGAAAACCGGCCCATGCTCCGGGATTTCCAGTTCGGGGCGGACGCGGTGCTGATGGCGGACTCGCGCCTGCGCCATCTGGATAATGACGATTACCGGCTGATCACGACCGTCGAAGGGCGCACCTGGCCGGATCTTAACGAGTTCGAGGAGTTCAATCGGGTAAGGCTCTATTGGGCCCCTGGGATTGCAGCGGCTGGTGAGGCATAAAAAAAGGGATGACCGGTAGGCCATCCCTCATAGCTGGCGAAACGCTCTCCGGGGGAAAGCGGTGGGCGTCCTGCCCGGTTACCACCGCCCTGTGGTGATCCTCGGCCTTCCCTGGCCCGCTGGCGTCCGAGCCCGCTTTGTTGTTCGGCATCCCTTAAGCATTACATCCTTTTATTCCCTGCTTCCCTTCAGATCCTCTGAAGAAACCATCCGTGTGGTGTCCTTTCCCTGTCGTCCGCTGACAGGAGAAACAATAGCAAGCCAAAAGCCGATGGTGCGCCGGTCAATACCGCTGGAATGACGTTTCTTGACATTGCCTGCAATTAATGCCGTTTTGAATCAGGTTTCTAGGCGTTATTGGGGGCGATTCTAGGTTGTCGCCGACGTAACAGAACAACAATCTCCTACACTGGTGTAGGAAATCTCTTACACGCACTATGGCCAAATGCTGACGCAAGAGGACAGCGGGCAGTACCGGCCATTCGGGTCTATAGTGAAGGCATTCCTGAAAACCGATGTCGGAATACCTGTGATGAGTAGACTCAAGGCTTTGGTGGTGGATGACGCCAGCTTCGTCAGGGACCTGGTGAGGCGGACCATGCGCTCCCAGTTCCCGTCCATTGAACTCCATGAAGCAGCGGATGGCCGCAAGGCGCAGACACTGATGGGGCGTGAACGGTTTGATTTGATCCTGTGTGATTGGGAAATGCCCGAAGTCTCCGGGCTGGAACTGCTGCAGTGGGCACGGGGACACAACCAGTACAGTGGCACCCCCTTTGTGATGGTGACCAGCCGGGGTGACAAGGAGCATGTCGTGGAGGCCATCCGCGAAGGCGTCACTGACTATCTCGGCAAGCCTTTCAGTCCGGAATCCCTGGGCAAGAAGGTCAGGAAGGTGCTCGGCAACCAGCTTGGTGAGCCGGATCCCAGCTCGGGAGGGTCAACGGATGCGTTCCGCCAGTCCGCAGACCTGTTGACCGGAGGCGGGAAGGCGCAGAAAACGCCGAAAGACGCACCGGCTCAGGCCAGTGAAACCCCGGCCGAACCCGCCCAGGCCACGGAAGCCGCTTCTGGAAAGGCGGTGGCGAAACCCCGGGGTAAGGAGCCCACCATGGTGGACCTGCGCTTCTCGGAGGCGGCCTTGAGGGGCGTGCTGAGGGCGGTGACCCTGAATGAGGTGCGGGTGAGCGCCAAAAGCGGTGACCAGTTGCCGGGCATCCTGGAGCAGGCGGTGGTGGATATGGATCTGGGCGAGAAGATGGCGCGGCTGAACGGCTACGTTTACCAGCTGCAGGCCCAGGAAAAGAACCCGGACACCAAGTTCGTCCAGATCGTGGTGCGGTTTGTGGATGACGATCCCCAGAAACTGGCGGATCTGAGCCACTTCATTGCCCGTTTTCAGGGATGATGCGGCTGGCAGGCAGGTGGCACCGGAAGGTGCTGCCGCGTCCCGGGGTGCTGTCGATGGTCAGGTAGCCATCATGGTTGTAGAGGATGTGCTTGACGATCGCCAGGCCCAGCCCGGTGCCCCCGGTTTCCTTGCTGCGGCTGGGGTCGGCGCGGTAGAAGCGTTCCGTGAGCCGGGGGATGTGCTCCGGATCAATGCCTGGCCCGTCGTCCGTAACACTGAGGGTGATGGTTTCGTCATTGGTGCTGTAATCCACGTAAATGTGGCCGCCGCCCGGGGTGTATTTCACGGCATTGAAGATGATGTTCGAAAAGGCGCTGCGCAGCTGTTCCGCATCGCCGTGGATGCTGCGGTTGTCACTGATGCGCAGCTCGATCTCGTGCCCCTGGTCGCCACTCAGGGCCATGGCGTCCTTCTGGATCTGGCGCAGCAGGTCCGCCGGCACGCATTCCATGTCACTGGTGTTGTGCGCACTGGTTTCCAGCCGTGACAGCAGGAGAAGATCCGTGATCAACGCCTCCATGCGGCTGGCCTGGTGGCGCATGGCCTCCATCGGGCGCTGCCAGCCCGTGGGCATGCGGTCGCTCTGTTCCGCCAGGGTTTCCAGGTAGCCGTTGAGCACCGTCAGCGGCGTGCGCATTTCATGGGAGACGTTGCTGACAAAATCCCGCCGCATTTTTTCGAGCTGGTAGAGGCGGGTCACATCCTTGATGGTGATGAGACGGTCGTCCTCGCCGAAAAGGTTGATTTCAATCTGGAGCCGGGTGCGTGGGCGCGCAGGGGACTCGATTTCCAGGGGCTCCGCGTACGCCTTGGCCTCGAAATAGTTCCGGAACTCCGGGGTTCGGATCAGGTTGTGGATGTATTCCCCCTGGTCGCGCGTGCTGTCGAAACCACAGAGGTGTTCGGCGGCCTGGTTCCACCACTCCATGGAGCCGGCCGCGTCGGTCATGACAACGCCGTCCCGCAGGGCGTTGGTGGATTCCCGGACGCGGTTGATCATGCTCTGGAGCCGGTCCCTCGCGCCCAGATGGCGTCTCTGGAGACGGTAGATGTCGTCCATCACCTCGCCCCACAGGCCCGGCGCCTCGGGCGGTTCGGCTTCGCGGCTACTGCGCTTGAGCCACAGGTGGAGGCGGGCCAGCTGGCGCAACGTCCAGCCCGTGTAGCAGGCCAGCGTCACGGCCAGCAGCAGGGCGGGCCAGCCCAGCAGCCAACCCACCACCAGGGCCGCCAGGAGCAGCAGAGTCAGTCGGCGGAGGTGCTGTTTCAGGCCTGTACTCATCGCGTCCCTGCTGGATCACTGCTGGCGCGCGGAAAAGCGGTAACCGGCACCCCGGACCGTCTGCACGAGCTTGCCGTGTTCCTCGCCCAGGACCTTGCGGAGCCGGCGTATGTGGACGTCCACGGTGCGTTCCTCCACGTAGATCCCCGCGCCCCACACCTGGTCCAGCAGCTGCTCCCGGGTATAGACCCGGTCCGGATGGGTCATGAAGAACTGGAGCAAGCGGTACTCGGTAGGGCCGATGTTGACGGGCTCACCGTTGACGCTCACCCAGTGGCCGGCTGGGTCCAGGTGGATGCCGCCAATCTCCACCGGTGTGTCCATGCCCGGTGGTGTCGAACGCCGGAGCACGGCCTTGAGACGGGCGACCATCTCCCGGGGGGAGAAGGGTTTGGTGATGTAGTCGTCCGCGCCTACTTCCAGGCCCTGTACCCGGTTATCCTCCTCTGTTTTCGCCGTCAGCATGATGATGGGCACTTCCGCAGTGCCTTCATCGCGCTTGAGGCGCCGGGCCAGGTCAATGCCCGAGGTTCCGGGCAGCATCCAGTCCAGGATGATCAGGTCCGGTCGCTCGTCCACGATCAGGCTGTGCGCCTGACGGGCATCCCCGGCCTCAATGTAGTGATAGCCGGCCATCTCCAGTGCCACCGCGATCATTTCGCGGATGGAGGGCTCGTCATCAACAATCAGGACGGTTTTCTCAGCCATGGAAGTCACGTCTTTCGGTTGGGTTACCATGCCATTACACCGTGCCTGTATGACAGTTTCATGACAGCGCCAGATCCAGTGCAAGCCCCAGGAACACCGCAAACCCGGCCCAGTTGTTGTTCAGGAAGGCCTGGAAGCAGCGCTGTCGGTCACGCGTTTGGGCCAGCCACTGCTGGTAACCAAAAAGCCCGCCCATGGCAATGACGCCCAGAATGAACAACACGCCCAGCTCGGTCTGCAGTCCAACCAGCAACAGGGTCAGGAGGGCGGTTGCCTGTAGAACGCCCACCGCGGCCCGGTCCATATCCCCGAAAAGCACGGCCGTGGACTTGATGCCGACCTTCAGGTCGTCGTCACGGTCCACCATGGCGTAAAGGGTGTCGTAGGCCACGGTCCAGACCAGGTTGGCGATGTACAGCAGCCAGGCAATGCGGGTGACCTCGCCGGCCTCCGCGGCCCAGGCCATGGGAATGGCCCAGGAGAAGGCCGCCCCCAGCACCACCTGGGGCAGGTGGGTGTAGCGCTTCATGAAGGGGTACACAAACGCCAGTGCCACGCCCCCAAACGACAGCCAGAGCGTCAGCTGGTTGGTGAACAGCACCACCATCAGGAACGACACCAGGCACAGCCCCAGGAACAGGGCGAGGGCTTCGCCCGGGCGCACACGACCAGTGGCGAGGGGGCGTTCACGGGTTCGCTTTACATGGCCGTCGAAATCGCGGTCGGCGTAGTCATTGATGACACAGCCGGCGGCGCGCATGAAAAAAACGCCGAGGGTGAAAACCACCAGGTTGGTCAGGCTCGGGACGCCCTGGGCAGCCAGCCACAGGGCCCACCAGGTGGGCCAGAGCAGCAGCAGGCTGCCAATGGGCCGGTTGATCCGCATCAGTTGTATGAAATCCGGAAGGCGCTCACGCACCCGTGCCAGTGCGGGCTGAAGGCGTGTCGTCGTCATGGTTCCCTGTCCGTTGCGGCCCGTGACTTAGAGTGGCCGGAGGCTGTCCCCGTGGGTTGGGTGGCGGCGCACGGCCTGGTCCCTGAGATCGTCCCACAAAAGGGGCAGGAAGCACTCCGTGACCAGCAGGGTACATCGACCGCGCCGGAAACGCGAGCGCCGCGCCGGGTGTGGGCCGGAAGGCTGGTGCGGGGCCGTCTGGCCACAGGTGAATGCCTCCCGGTGCCAGGGTTGTTGCCCGAAAAGGGCGGACCCCAGGGGGCGGTTGCCGAGGTGACGCAGTCGCTGATTGGCGCCCTTGAGGCAGTGGAGCGGGATTACGGTGCGTGCCTGCACCCACGGCTTACCGTCGCCGAGCAGCTGGACTTCCCGTACCCAGGCCCGCTGGCGGGGCGGCAGCCCGAGTGCCATGGCTTCATCCGGTTGTGGCACCTGGTACCCCTCTCTCAGCACACGCACCCGGAAATCATTGCGTGTGAAGGCGCGCAACAGCCGCGTTAATGAGCCGCGGTGGCGGACCACACGGCGCTGATGGCGCGGCAGCGAGTGCCAGAGGCGTTCGCGCAAGCCCCGGATGGGCTCCTCCATGGGATTACAGGCCCCGGACCGCGTAGATCCCGGGCGCGTTGCGCCAGTAGCCCTGGTAGTCCATGCCATAGCCGAACAGGTAGCGGTCCGGCGTTTCCAGGCCAATGAAATCAGCCTCGAAGGCCGGCTGGCTCTTGCGCTCGTGGTGCTTTTCCACCAGTGCCAGCGTCCAGACCTGCTCGGCGCCCTCGGTGCGGCAGGCATCGGCCAGTGCGGCCATGGTGTCGCCCTCGTCGAGGATGTCGTCCACAATCAATATGGAGTGCCCGCTCAGCCGCGTCTGCGGGTGGACCTTCCATTCCAGGTCGCCACCGGTGGTATTGCCCCGGTACCGGGAGAGCTGGGCGTAGTCCAGCTGCAGGGGGAAGGTCAGTCGCGGCAGTAGCTGCCCGGCGACCACCAGCCCGCCATTCATGATGCAGAGGATCAATGGGTCGCGGTCACCGATGGCGGTGGTGACCTCACCGGCGAGCCGGTTCAGCGCTTCATTCACCTGGGATTCTGTGTAGATGCAGTCAGACTCGTCGTAGATCTGCTGCATTGCCGCTGTGTTCCGGGACATGACGGGTCGTGCTCTCCACGGCATGGGTGGCTTTAAAAGCGGAAGTATAACGCCACGGCACCGGATTGTCCCGATTCTGACACTGTCGGGTGTAATCCGGAGGAGGTATTTGGTTAGAATGCGCTCCACGTTTTTGTCATTCGTTAAGGAGTAGGCCATGAAAAAGTGGCAGTGCATAGTCTGTGGATTCATCTACGACGAGGCGGAAGGCTGGCCTGAGGATGGCATTGAGCCGGGGACCCGCTGGGAGGATGTGCCCGAGGATTGGACCTGCCCTGACTGTGGTGTGGGCAAGGAAGACTTTGAGATGGTTGAAATCGACTGAGCCCCGCCCATGACCCAGAAACAATCCCTGCCCATTGTCATCATCGGAACCGGTCTTTCGGGCTATACCCTGGCCCGTGAACTGCGCAAGCTGGATACGGAAACACCGTTGGTGCTGGTCACTGCCGACGATGGCCGCAGCTACTCCAAGCCCATGCTCTCCAACGGCTTCGCCAAGGGCAAGGCCGCGGACGAACTGGCCCAGGCGGATGCCGAGGCGCAGGCTCAAGCGCTTGATGCCCGCATACTGACCCGCACCCATGTTGAGTCCATTGATCCGGAGGCGGGGCGGATCCAGACGGATGCCGGCCCTGTTGATTTTGGTCGCCTGGTCCTGGCCTGGGGCGCGGACCCGATCCGGGTTCCACTGGCAGGGGATGGCCTCGAAGTGCTCCATCAGGTGAACGATCTGACGGACTACGGACGCTTCCGTGAGGCGGCAGCCAACGCTGGTCATGTGGTGATCCTGGGTGCCGGGTTGATTGGCTGTGAGTTCGCCAATGACCTGATCAATGGCGGCTATGACGTGGATGTGGTCGCCCCGGATCCCAGGGTACTGCCCGGCCTGCTTCCGGAAGCCGCGTCCGGGGCTGTACGGGCCGGGCTGGAGGCGGCCGGGGTGCGGTTCCATCTGGAACGCAGCGCGGCGGCGGTGCATCGTACCCCCGAAGGGGTCAGCATCACCCTGGATGACGGCCAGGTGATTGAGGCGGATCTCGGTCTGGCCGCGGTGGGACTGAAGCCGCGCACCGAACTGGCACAGGCCGCCGGTTTGGTGTGCGGTCGTGGTATCCAGGTAAACCAGTATCTGGAGACCAGCGCCCCCAGTGTCTATGCTCTGGGCGACTGTGCCGAGGTGTGCGGGCATGTGCTGCCCTACGTCATGCCCCTGATGGCGGCGGCCCGCTCGCTGGCCAAGACGCTCACCGGCGAGCCCACGCCCGTGCACTACGCCAGCATGCCGGTTACGGTGAAAACGCCGGCGTGCCCCGTGGCGGTGTGCCCGCCGCCGGCCGATGCCCAGGGTGAGTGGCATGTAGAGGGCGAGGGTCGCAGCCTGCGGCTCCTTTTCCGCTCGAACGAGGGTGAACTGCTCGGGTTCGCGTTAACCGGCGACTGCGCCACCGAGAAGCAGTCGTTGTCAAAACAGGTGCCGGCGATCCTGCCGGCGTGAGGATGGGAGCCGGAGTGATGGAAGAGGTAACGCGCAAGCTGGTCGGGTTGCTGGACGTGGCACCGCTGGGTGATGACCATTTCAGTGGTGAAAGCGATGATCTTGGTTTTCCCAATGTTTTCGGGGGGCAGGTGCTCGGCCAGGGCCTGATGGCCACCAGCCGTACGGTTGAGGGGCGTCTGGCGCATTCCATGCATGCCTACTTCCTGCGCCCGGGCAATCCGCATCGGGGCATTGATTATGAGGTCCAGCGCGTGCGTGACGGGGGCTCGTTCACCGTCAGGCGCGTCATTGCGCGCCAGGATGAGCGCGAGATCCTGACGGCCATGGTCTCGTTCCAGGCTTCCGAGGAAGGCTTTGAACATCAGCTTGAAGCCCCTTCCGCACCGGAGCCGGAAGGCCTCACCTCCGAACAGGCGCTGCGTGAGCAGGTGCGGCATCTGATCCCTGAAGAGCGGCGTGAGCAGATGATGAAGGAGCGGGCGATCGATATACGCCCGGTCGATCCAACGGACCCCATCAATCCGGAGCCCGGGGATCCCTACCGCCAGAGCTGGTTCCGCGCCCGCGGCCCGTTGCCGGACGACCCTGTGCTGCACCGGGCCATTCTGGCCTATGCCTCGGATTTCGGGCTGCTTGCCACGTCCATGCGTCCCCACGGAGTTGGGTTTTCCACGCCCGGGATGCAGGTTGCCAGCCTTGACCATGCCATCTGGTTCCATCGGCCCCTGCAGCTGGATGACTGGCTGCTGTATAACATGGACAGCCCCAGCGCCTCGTCAGGGCGGGGCATGAACCGCGGCACGCTGTTCAACCGTGCCGGTGAGCTGGTGGCCTCCGTGGCCCAGGAAGCCCTGGTCCGCCAGCGAAGCTGACGTCTCCTTTCCCGTGCCCTCAAGGCGTGCCAGCGTCACCTTGCGAGCCCTGGGGGCAGTGGAACCGCTGCTGCGGTGACAGACCTTTCATTTTTGTGACAGTGTCCATTATAGTGCGACTGCCATCATCAGTCCGACCTCACAAACGGTGACTCATGAACCTGCCAGCCGCTCCCGAGTCCGCATCGCTCGATTACCTTGCCTCCGATGCATCCGCTGCCCGCCTTTTCCGACTGGGTGTGGGCGCGCTCTTCCTGCTCCTGATCTGGGCTTTCATGCATTTCGGTGGCCTGACCGTTCCCGGATCCCCGCTGTTATTGGTCGCCGCCCTCTTTGGCGGCTATATGGCCATGAACATCGGGGCGAACGACGTGGCGAACAACGTTGGGCCCTCGGTGGGCTCCGGGGCGTTGACGATGACCGGAGCGGTCATCATCGCTGCCATCTTCGAGGCGGCGGGTGCCCTGATTGCCGGCGGTGAAGTGATCAGCACCATCAAGGGCGGCATCATCAACCCGCAGATGGTGGGAGACCCCCGCAACTTCATCTGGCTGATGACGGGCGCCGTCCTGGCGGGCGCCATGTGGCTCAACCTGGCAACGGTACTGGGGGCACCGGTTTCCACCACGCACTCCATAGTGGGCGGGGTGCTCGGCGCCGGACTGGCGGCCGGTGGGCTCGCCATTGCCAACTGGGGCGTGATGGGCAGCATCGTGGCCTCCTGGGTCATCTCCCCGGTTCTGGGCGGCTTGATTTCCGCTGCCTTTCTCTATCTGATCAAAGTGAGCGTGCTCTACCAGCCGGATCGGGTGATGGCGGCCCGGAAGGTGGTGCCCTGGCTGATCGCGATCATGGCATGGGCGTTTGCCACTTACCTGATCGTCAAGGGGCTGCCGGAGCTGTGGAAGGCCAGTTTCCTGGAGGCCAGTGGCGTGGGGCTGGTGATCGCGGCTGTTACCTTCATGGTGGTGCGGAGCCGGATTGCGAGCCAGGCCGCGACCATGTCCAACAGTGCGGAAGGAGTCAACGGCCTTTTCACCATGCCGTTGATTTTTGCAGCAGCGCTGCTGTCATTCGCACACGGTGCCAACGATGTGGCCAATGCCATTGGCCCGGTGGCGGCCATCAATGAGGCCATTACCGCTGGCAGCATCGCCGGCGAGGCCCCCATCCCGCTGTGGGTGCTGTTGCTGGGAGCGCTCGGGCTGGCCGTGGGGCTGGCGCTGTACGGGCCAAGGTTGATCCGGACAGTGGGCAGTGAGATAACGGAACTGGACAAGACCCGGGCGTACTGCATCGCGCTGGCGGCGGCGATCACCGTGATCCTGGCGTCCCAGCTGGGGCTGCCGGTCAGCTCCACCCACATCGCGCTGGGAGCGGTGTTCGGCGTGGGCTTTCTGCGGGAATCACTCAAGACCAACTACGCCAGCCGCCTGCACAGCATCCTTGAACACCACAAGGGGGAGGACCGCGACCAGCTGCAGGCCTTCCTGGACGATTTCCGCCGTGCCTCTGTTGAGGAAATGGAGGCCATGATCCGCCAGGCGAAACAGAAGCAGACGGAAGTGCGCTTGAAGAAAAAGGAGCGCAAGCGGCTGAAAAAGATCTATCAGGAAGAGATGGTCAAGCGTCAGCTGATGCTCAAGATCGTGGCTGCCTGGGTGATTACCGTTCCGGCATCCGGGCTCCTGGCTGCCATGTTCTACTTCACGTTGCGCGGCATCTTCGTCTGATAGCATTGCTATACTGGGGTGCACTGACCCCTCAGTAATCGCCTCTTAAGGCAGGAGAGATTGATGACAACGCCGACTGAAAGCCGCCAGCAGAAAATCATTGATGAGCTCCGGGGCTTCATCCGCAAGGTTCTGAGCGAGCCGACGGTTGCCGCGCGCTGTATGGAGATCGCTCGCGAGCATCGCAACGAGCGTGACGCACGCGACCGCATTGCCTCGGAGATCAGCGCCCAGACCATCGTGCGCATTCCGGAGAATTACAGCGAGGCGGACGAGATCTTCCTGGATGTGATCAACGAAGTGCTTGAGGAGGAACAGGCGCTCTATTGAGCCGCCTGCTCATTGCCTTCCAGAACTGACGCCACGGCGGACTCCAGCGCACGGCGCTCCCCTGCAATGCGTTCTTCCCGGGCAATGTCGGCCTGTTCCTCCAGGATGTTGCCCAGTATGTCGTGGGTGGTCAGCGGGTTGGCCAGAACCACCCGGAAGACCACACAGGGGTAGTGGTTGTGCTGGGCCGGCTCCAGCTGGGTCCGCGAGACAAAGGACTTGCCGCGCTCGCGCTGGGTCTTCTGGATGAAGCGGGTGATGCGGTTGAGGCTGGCGTTGATGCGTTCCGCTGTTGCCTCGTCGGCCCAGCTTAACGCCTCCTGGGTCCGGGTTGGCGCGTAGCGGTAGGTCAGGATGTTGAGTTCGGGGTCGGTGATCAGCTCGAAATCGCCGTGCTCACGGATCATGCCCGCAAAGGTACGGGCCTTGTCGATGCCCTGGTCGATCAGGATCTCGTAGCCCTCCCGCCCGATGATGCGCAGCCCGGAGTGGATCAGCATGGCCATGCCGGGGCGTGAGCCTTCCAGTGTTGTACGCCCCAGATCCTTGGAACCCTTGCGGATGATGTACTGGGCGTGGTGTTCGATCACGCTCACCGATGCCGGGTTACGGAACAGCACCATGCCCGCGCCCTGGGGGGTATAGAGCTGCTTGTGCGCGTCGATGGTCACGGAGTCCGCCTTATCGACTCCCTTGAGTCGGTGCCGGTGCTGGCGCGAGAACAGGGTGGGGCCACCCCAGGCCGCGTCCACGTGGAAGTGGGCGCCAAACTCGCGGGCGATATCCGCCAGGGTCTCCAGTGGGTCCACATGGCCTGTCTCCGTGGTCCCAGCGATGCCGACGATTGAAAGCACCTTGGTCTTCTGTCGCTGCAGTTGCAGGCAGCGGTCGCGCAGAGCATCCGGATCAATGCGATTGTCGGCATCCGTGGCCACCGGGATCAGGTTATCCCGCCCAATCCCGAGGACATCGGCTGCCTTGGCAAGCGAATAATGGCCGCGCTGTGAAACCAGAATGGCGGCGCCTTCATAGCCGTAGAAGCGCAGGGCCCGGAAGAGCCCTTCGCGGTGCACGCCCCGGAATCCGCCCTCGGCGGGGAAAGCCTGGTTGCGGGCCACCCACAGCGCCGTGAGGTTGGCGATGGTGCCGCCCGAGCACATGGCGCCCAGCGCGTGGTGGGGGTCGTGCATCCACTCACGATACCAGGCCTCCTCATAGCCGTAGACCAGGTGGTGCAGCATGCCCAGAACCTGGCGTTCCAGAGGCGTGAATGCCTTGGAGGTCTCGGTCTTAACCAGGTTCTGGTTGAGCGCGATCATGATTTTTGAAAGCGGCAGCATGAAGTACGGCAGGGCCGAGGTCATGTGCCCCACGAAACTGGGCGAGGCGGTATGGACGGACTGGGAGACCAGCTTGTCCAGAAGGAACTGCGCCTGTTCCGATACAAAAATGGGCTTTTCGGGCACGCGGGGGTCCTGGAAATCCTTCTCCATCTCGCCCATTTCCCGCTCCAGGGCCACGATGTGGTCCTGCAGAAAACCGGTCAGGTTCCGCGATAGATCCTGATCCAGGCGGCTGAGCGTCGAGTCCGGAGCCTCGGGCACCGTGAAGATCCGGTACATGGCTTCGAGGCTGGCTTGTGCGGTTTTACTCTGGCCGCTCATGGGTGCTTGGCTCCGGGAATGGATGGCGGGCCGCTCATTTCTGGCGCCCAACCCGGGAAGTATAAGGACTGAGCGCTCCCCAGACCAGTATCCACCATCTGTGCCGCACTTTGTGGAATTGCAAGCGCCGGATTGCGAATTGCCTGGTGCCAGCTATCTTGATGGATAGTGAACAACCAGTAATTGTGCATTCAGCACGGCGCAGAGCAGGTATCAGATCATGAGCGAGTCGAACACGACTTCCGGAAACGGTCATACCGAGCAGGCAGTGGATGAACCCACCAGCACCACGCCCAGAAACAGCCGTGGTGGCCAGGCCAAATCCGGTTCCAAGGGCAAAGGGGGCAGCTCCCGTCGGCGGGGCGGTGGTCAGAACACCACCTCGCCGGAGCCGTTCATGTACTTCACGGAAAAGGATCTCGACCAGATCCTGACCAACCTGGATGAGCTCCGGGCGAATGTGTTCCCTAATACCATTACCGGTGCGGCACCGGACAAGACGGGGCGCAACGATCAGGTCTTCCCCTCGGTATGCCTGATCGGGCTGGGGCGGTGCGGTTCCAATATCGCGCTGGACGTGGCGGCGCTGGTGCACAGTGCGCGTACCCATTACCTGCAGGAGCTGGATAATGAGGAACGCCGCAGCCGGGAGAAGGAAGTGGGGCCGATCCGGTGGATCCGTAACAGCCTCCATCTACCCACGCCGCATTCCGTGAAACCGGTGTTCCTGATCGAGCCCATGGTGATGCTCGGCGACCTGGACAAGGACATTGAGGGCCGTATCCAGCTGACCCACAACAAGGAAGACGACAACTACCTGCTGGACGATTACAACAAGCTCAAGATCATGGACCTGTCCGAGGTGCATGCGGGGGGCGCCGGTAACGCGCCCATACTGGGTCAGTACCTGGCCAAGATCATCCTTAACAAGGACACTCACCAGTTCAACAATCAGGACTGGAAGTACATCCACTCTTACCTGATTGACTCCTGCGGCATTAAGGCCAACCAGTCGCGGCTCTATTTCTACATCTTCTCGGCCGGCGGCGGCACCGGCTCCGGCATGGCCTCTGAGTTCGGCCTGGCGCAGCAGTACGCCTACATGCGCAAGACCTTTGATCCCCGGCTGGAGGATAACGGTCTCCAGAACCAGGATCATGCCTTCATCTTCGAGCCCATTTTCACCAGCGGCATCTGCATCCTGCCCAATATCCAGGACAATCGCGTGGAAATGTCCGAGGCGCTGCACATCAACGCCGGGCGGCTGCTGTGCAAGTACCTCTCCGAGGAATGGGACTTCTCCTACAACTTCGACGCGGAGGAGACCAGCGACGAGAACATGATGAGCCGCATCCGGCCCTGGAACGCGATGATGCTGATCTCCAACGACATCATGCGCTACGCCGAGCAGACGGATGATGGCAACATCCAGTACGTGGATGTGAACGCCATGGAGAAGTACGCCAACCAGTACATCTCCCAGCAGATCTTCAACATTCTCACGGCCCAGGCGGTGACCACCGACTACGACGAGGACTACTTCCGCCGTGCCGGCGTGGACATTGGCGAGACCATCCGGCTGGACGCCAACGACCTGTTCATGAGCCTGGCGGGCCCGGTGGCGGTGGCCTATGCCGAGTCCGTGGTGCCGAGCTCGCCCCATGACGCCGGTGATCGGCGCCGTTTTGAGGACGAGTCCAGGCTGGACATCGACGACCTCTTCTACCGGTCCATCGACCTCCCGCACTTCAATAAGGTGACCCAGGCCATCGAGGGGGTGAGCCTGCTTCCGATCGAGTCCGAGCGCTATCGCGAGCGGCTCAAACGGTTCCGGGACTCGGGCTACAACGCCGAGACCCTGAGTGATCTGCATTTCTTCCAGAACTGCTCATCGATTGTGTCCATCGTCTCGCTGCCCAAGGATTACAAACTGTCCTACGTGGACCTCAACCGGCTCAAGACGCATCTCAACGCGCTCTTTCCGAACACGACGCTCAAGCGCTACGCGCTGGTGATCGGGGCTTCCGCCAACCTGTCGCTGACCACCCTGGTGGTTAAAAGCCCGTGCCTGAGCGATGACTTCCTCACGCTGATTACCGCTTACATCAAGCGCTGCTTCGCCAACGAGCATGCCCGCTTTGACGATGCTCTGGACCGGAGCATGCTGGAGTTCATCCGGAACGAGACCTTTGATGAACAGCTGGTGGACGAGATGCTCAACGAGTTCGAGAATCCGGCCAAGATCCTCGACACCAACTGGTACGCCATCAAGCCGATGTATGAGAAGAAGTACCGGGAAATGTGCCACGATCGGAACAGCTTTGTCTCAATCAATGACATCCGCCTGAACCGTGACAACATCAAGAAGGCGATCAAGTACCTGCGCGAGATCTACAGGCACCGGATCAGCAAGACACAGATGATCTCGCTGAACGACGACCTGTGAAATCGGGGGTGCTAACGTGCTGATCAGGCTGAATTAATGGTAATCAACCGGTTATTGTGCTTTTGCGTCAAACAGTGTCAAAGTTGCCGGCACATTCCAGGAGATAAAGGAAAGTGCCGTATGAAACGTGAATGGATGACGGGTCTTGCGCTGGTGGCGGCGCTGGGCATTACCGGTTGTGGGGATGACACCTCAATGGAGGAGACGGGCGAGGAAACGGCGGAGATGGCCGAGGATACCGCCGACAGTGGCGAGGAAACGACCGAGGATATGACCGGCACCCAGGAGAACGCCATTGAGAAGGCGGAGGAAGCCGCCAGCGAGATGGAGGAAGGCGCTGAGGAAACGGCCGAGCAGGCCGCCGAGGCAATGGGCGAGACTGCCGAGGAAACGGGTGACAGCATCGAAGACAGTACCGACTCATAACCTTTGACGTCGATATGTTCGGAAGGCCGGGCTTGGCCCGGCCTTTTGCGATCTTCTCAGGGCGGAGCGTTGCTTACCCTTTACCATCATTTCTGAACGGCGATTTCTCCCCTCATGCCGGCTTGCTTATGACCGGGCACGTTACAGAAGAATGCCAGCTTCCCGCTGTCGGGAGCCGTCACCACAATGGTATCCGATTTACCCGTCTGCAGGGTCTTTGTCTTGCCCCCATTGCCCTTGATGTGCAGGTTATGGCTGAGGTTGCCCTTGTTCACGAGCTTGATCCTGACCCGGGAGCCTGGCTCGACCTGGACCGTGGAGGGTTCAAAGGTGAACTCTTTCGCTACCAACTCCACGGTTTTGAGCTCGCCCTGCTGCTGGCTGTTGGCGGAGGCCGTGCCGGCGCTCAGGGCCAGCACAACCAGCAGGAGTGTTGAAGCAGACGTAAGCATGCTCAAGCGTTTCATAAAAGACCTTCCTTAATTCATGCCCATGGGGAGACGGACCCGGGCCGAGGGCCCGGCCTGTCCTGTTGTTGCGTGTGGGTGCCGGAATCAGAGCGTTTCCACCTGATCCTGTTCGAACATCACATGGATGAATGGCTGTTTCTTGCCATTCGGCAGCTGGAAGGCCGAGGGAACGGGGGAGAACACCGGCCCCTTCTTGGTCCCCTTGATCGGCGGCATCATCAGGTGCGTGTGGTGCGCCTGACCACTGATATGGCGCTCCTCGGGCGCAAGCGGCAGGTCCTCCGTGTGGACCAGCTCGTAGTCCTTATTCCGCACAACTTCCGAGGTCATCAGGTGCATGACCCGGTGGTCATCGACCATTTCGCCATTGATATGCAGTTCTCCAACGCCCCACAGCGCAGCGACTGTATCCACCTTGGGCATTAACGGGCTGCCGGTGCCGGTGGTGCCGTGGTGCACGGAGTCCAGCATTACACCCCCTTCGGTTTCATAGCCGGGGAAAGGCGGTTTCACCACGTGATCCAGGACCACCCGGTACTGATTCCCCTGGGGATCGGAAAACTCGGCAGAGAACTCAGCGGTATCCGGGGTATTACCGGGTTTGCCGGGGGGATCGGTCTTCACCATGTCGGTGAAGGTCGCTTCGAAATGGCCCTGAATAATCCGCGCCTTATCGGAAAAGGGCGTGGGTTGGGCAAAGACGTAATCGCCATTGGGCTTAACCGTTCGCCCCTTCTCCGGTGCGGCCACCATGGCGGGCACCTTTTTCAGCAGGTCGGGGACCGTCTTGGGTCCCTTGGTTGCCTTGGCGGCCTGGATCTTGGGCTTGAGCCGCATCCTGGGGTTCTCCGGGGTGCCGAAGGTTTCAGAATCCAGCTTGCGGGGCCCGGGAAGAACCCAATAGGTCACTTTGCCTTCCTCCTGCATGACCCGCTTTTCGGACAGTGGCTTAGAGGTGGGCTCAGTGGTGTCGCTGTAATGGGTGCAGCCCGCTAGAAGAATCAATCCCGTCACTGCAGCCAGCGGCTTCGTTACGGAATTGGTTTTCAGGCCCGGGTTTTCTTTGGCGTTGTGTGCAAGAAACAGGCTCATGTTTCCCCCTTCCACTTGGTTGGCGTTATGAGTGGCCGCATTGCTGCCCTTCGCACGCTGCGGTCCGTATCTTCTCCTGCCTTAAGCAGGAACGCCCCCTGGTGACAAAGGTCACGAGCCAGTGTTACAGGCGGTTTTTCACTCACCGAAAAGCCCGGAGCAGCCAAGATCTGGAGGTCTGGTTTCACCGGGTAATGGAGGGATTAAGCGCCGGCGTCAGGTCAAGTCCTGGTAGGGGTTGTAGGCCACTTCCCAGTAATGCCCTTCCGGGTCCTGAAAGTAACCGGAGTAACCACCCCAGAAGACCTCCTGTGCTGGTTTGACCAGACGAGCGCCCGCCGCAACCGCCTGATCAAGCACTGCGTCCACGTCTGCCTTGGTGGGCACATTGTGGGCCAGGGTGATGCCCGAGAAACCACCCTGCTCGGAGCCGGCCACCCCGATGTCTTTGGTGAGCTCTTCCCGGGGGTAAAGCGCCAGCCAGGCGCCTTCCAGGCGGAAGAACGAGATACCGCCATCTTCAAAGTCCTGCCTCGGCAGACCGAGGCCTTCTTCATAAAAACGGGTGGCCCGTTCCAGGTCTTCCACGCCAAGCGTGATAATGCTGATTTTCGGTTTCATGGTTTCCTTCCTTGTGTCTTTGTAACAGGGCTGGGCTGCCACAGCAGAGCTGCCGCGAGCCCGCCGGCGGTTCAGGCGGCCTCGTCAGGCCTGTAAGGCTCCGTATCTCCGGCAAACCGGGGCCAAGCGAGGGGGAATGCCAGCGGGCAGTCATGTCGTCATTCCATGTTTGTGCGCCATTGCAGTAGAGCAACGTCAGAACAAGCCTACAATCTAGGTGGTCTTCCATTCCAAGCGCAAGGTTCAGTCAATCACTCTGGCGGGCGAAATACCCTGGGAAGGGACGTTCGAGACGCAATTCACCCTGCCCGCCGGTGAGTGTGTTCTCGAGATCCGGATCACCGCGCTAGGCAATCACCCGGTTAACACCGGCGTGATCAACGATTGGTGCTTTCGGGTGGCCTAGCAGGCGCTACGCCAGCTCTGCCAGTTGGGCACCAAGCGGTAACACACTAGCAAACAGAGTGAGCCTGCCTGCCAATTGAAGGGCTTTCTGCTGGACATTAGGTTGTTTCGGTGAGTAGGATTTCAATGAACAACGGAGTTTGAACCCACCTCTAGGGAGAGAGTACGCATGCCGGAAATACGATTCGCCCGTTCAACCCGCCGTCCCAGTGACATCGTCGGCGATGATCCTGAAACGCTGACACAGTTCTGTATTGCCAACGGGTTAGGGCAGAACTCGTTCCTTGCCCAAGGCCGCGCTTTACCAGAAAAAACTCATTGAACTCCAGGAATCCTACCGGCGGCATTCCGGCCCTGGCCGCGGCTACTATCTCGAGAAGGTCCGCCGGCAAATCCGTGAAGCTTACCAGAAGCTTGAAGCCCGGTACCGTTCGGAACTGAATCGTTTCGCACCGGAAGCACTCCGCGCCAGAAACAAAGGCAGTGCACTCAGCAATGCTGCTCGCGGCATCCGACTTGCCGAACGCAGCGCCAGCCCCGCCAAGGCGGATCCCCGCCTGAATGTGGCCGTGGATGGCGCCTTCCGTGTTGGTAAGGTTAAGGCGACTTATGACGCGGGAGGGAACTGGTTGAAGGAAAGTTCCCGGCAAATGGTCGGTTTTGGGGTTGGCGGCGCCGCAGGAATAGCTGCAGGCAAGGCCGCTGTGATGGGCGAAACTGCTCTAGCGGCGAGCATGGGGTTGATGGCTGCTGGACCAGTAGGTCTGGCTGTAGTGGGGGTTATCATTGTTACTGGAGCTCTGGTGGGGCTCGGCGTTGGATACTACTTCGATCATATGGGTTAGAACTTAGCTGGTGTGCTCTGGGACTGGTAAAAGAGATGATCTTTTTGAGTCCGCTAATAACCTGTTTCTAGTCACTTTTTTGATCAACCACTTGTTCGATATTGCTATGAGTATGGGCCAAAAAGTTGTGTTAATCAGATCATGAAGACTTGCCGACCAACGCATATAGCCTAGCGAGCCCAAATCATCTCGCAGGTCTAAAACCTCCATCCCTCCTGCCACGAGAAACACTGGCAGCAAAGCCAAGATATCAGGCTGGCCGCGACGCCACAGCATTACGGCCAGGAAGAAGATTAGCAAACCTATATGTATATGGATCGCATCCTTGGAAAGGCTTAAAACGTCCAGAATAACGAGCTTAATATTCTGATATACAGAAGTTTCCATGCTTCCAACCTACTTATAACGCCTACGTTCACCTGACACCTACTTAGCACCGCAGTGTCTCCCTTAATGCATAACGGCAAGGCTTACGCGCCGGCTTGGAGGCGCGCAGCGCCGTAGAGCCGGTCGCCGTAGAGCCACTGGTTATGTTTCGTCATCGTCGATTTCAGACATCCGTAATAGCTGACTGCTACGACGCACAGTCAGAACATCAACCTGATCCTTGACGCTGTAAATAACCCGATACGTTCCGAATATCAGCTCCCTGATTCGGGGCGAGCCCACCTCAGGAACCATGCGCCCACTTTTAGGAAAGTCAGCCAACCGCTCTACCGTGGCAAATAAATCATCAACCCACCGTACCGCGGCATCTGGATTATCTTCTGCTATATACCGAGCTATATCCTCGACACGCTCCAGCGCAAGCGGGGACCAAACAATCTTCATTGGGCCAGCTTGCTCAGAATCTGATCTTTGGCGTCTTCGTGCGCAATACCGTCCCCTGAGGCTATCTGTTCTTCAGCCTTGTACACCTCTTCCAACACTTCAAGGCGTTCTTGCATCCTCTCGTACTCGTGAACATCCACCAATACTGCGACGCCACGACCTCTCTGTGTCAGCACCATAGGACGGCGGGTTTCATGGATCTGCTTTACAAATGTGGCTACTCCTGCCCGGAACTCGGACAGAGGGCGAATGTCTTCATCGGCGCGAACTCTTGACATGGAAACTACCTCTGTACGCTTTCGTGTACATTAAAGTGTACGACAACGCATGAGGGTAGGCAAGGTGTCTGAGGAAAGAAACATAACGCCTGGGCTCAGCCGCCGGTTTGGAGCGATAGCGGAAAAGCGGTCGGCTGTAGCCCATTGTGTACGCCCAGCATGGGCATGAACTAATGGGGTGAAAGTCCCCTGTGGGAAGATCACCGTTCATCGGGTTTTCCCCCGATTGAACGCTAACCACTAGCGAATGGCAAGGGCCAATCCGCGAGGAGCGGTCTGGAGGAAGCCGCTAGCAAAGCTGCGAGCTGATGAACAAGAACATCATACGAGGCGTAGGCCGGAGGCGAGTTGGCACAAGACAACGAAGCCGCGTGATCTAACGGCCACCGTAAATGATGCAGTTGTGCAGCCACAGTGCATGTCCTTATCTGGGGAGATCTGCTCAACGAGCGATCGGTCAATGAACCAGTCAGGCCACTGGTCGATCAAGCCTGGGCGCAGCCGTTGCCATCGGCGGTTGCGAGCGAACCAGATGGCCACCGATAGCGCCGGCGGAGGTAACTCTGGCGGTGATTGAGCAGAAGTCAGCAACGGCCATAGTAGCCAAACGCCGCTCGTAATGGTGCGGACAGGGTGAAGGGCCCAACACCGGGAACAAAGGAGGAGCCGTGACCGATTTGAACACACGAATGCCGTCCGGCAGTGACGTGGCTCAGCGTACGGTCACGAAGCCAGCCTTTAGTGACGATCTACTCGAAGCCGTGCTTACGAAGGCCAATCTACAACAGGCCTGGAAGCAGGTTCGAGCCAATAAGGGGGCAGCTGGCGTCGATGGCATGACCATCGACGACTTCCCCGACTGGGTCAAGGCCGGCCACTGGACGGTGGTCGAACGCTCGATTCGCTCGGGCGACTATCAACCAGCGCCGGTGAGGCGGGTTGAAATCGCCAAGCCGGACGGTGGCAAGCGTGAGCTTGGCATCCCGACGGTGATTGACCGGGTGATTCAGCAAGCCATGGCCCAGATCCTGATGCCCATCTTCGACCCGGGGTTCTCAACGGACAGCTACGGCTTCCGCCCGGGCCGCAACGCGCACCAGGCGGTGCGACGGGTGCAGAGCATTCTCAAGGAAGGGAGACGCTTTGCGGTGGATGTGGACCTGTCAACGTTCTTCGACCGGGTGAATCACGACCTGCTAATGACGCACCTGGGCTACAAAGTCCGGGACAAGCGCCTGTTGGGTCTGATCGCACGGTACCTGCGAGCTGGGATGATCAATAACCAGCTCTATCTCGAGAGTCGGGAAGGTGTGCCACAGGGCGGCCCACTGTCGCCTCTGCTGGCCAACATCATGCTCGATCCACTGGATAAAGAACTGGAACGGCGGGGCCATCGGTTCGCCCGTTATGCGGATGACTTTACCATCCTGGTAAACAGCCGCCGAGCTGGCGACCGGGTACTGGCCAGTATCAGCCACTTCCTGGCGCACCGCCTGAAACTGACGGTCAACACGACCAAAAGCCGTGTGGTCACAACCAATGAGAGCAAGTTCCTGGGCTTCACCTTCAAGGGAACCCAGATCCATTGGCATCCGGACTCGTTGCGCAAGTTCAAGCAGCGCATCCGGACACTGACCAACCGGAACTGGGGCGTGTCCATGCACTACCAGCTCTTCAAAATCAGCCAGTATATCCGCGGCTGGATTCACTACTTCGGTATCGCCACCGGCTACCAGCGCTGCTGTGACCTGGACCATTGGATCCGTCGCCGCGTTCGGATGGCCTACTGGCGACAGTGGCGTAAGCCGCGCACCAAAGTCAGGAATCTGATGAAGCTGGGCGTTCATGTACAGGCCGCAGTGGCGTGTGGCATCACCAGCAAAGGACCATGGCGCAGCTCCAAAACCCCTGGGATTCAGCAGGCATTATCGAATGACTTTCTGAAAGCCGAGGGCCTGGTCTCGCTGCGTGATGGCTGGATCAAGCTTCACCATTGCCGGTGAAACGCCCTGTGCGGAGCCGCATGCAGGGTGTTGTGGGGGCTGGGGGTTAGATACCCTCGGCTACCCGATTATGTTGTTTAGCCACGGAGCCTCGGTTGATAAATTGATTCGATGTGCCGGACCGCCTCAATAAGCCGCTGCGAAAATTCATCGGAATCGTCAGCCTTGTACACGATTGCATCATTCTTATGGATTCTTTCCGGGCTTCTATCGACATGAGCGCCAGGCCCGGCGTACGCCCCTTTGAGCCAAAAATGGAGCCATATCTCTCCATGCAGTTCTCCGACGAGCTCATGGAGAGGCGCAAAACACTCCTGGGCACTTTCACCCCAAATAGCCCTAGCCTCGAGTGCTAGCGTGCGTAGCTCCGCTCGATGCTCATTTACTTTTCCGAGGCGTTCAGAATAGATTCTCTGCTCTTCTTCAAGCTGTCTGCCCGCCTCAACTTCTTCTTTGTTTAGTTGAATCATTGGATTACGAGCCCAGTCAATCGCATCCTGAACCCGGTAGGTTGTCGTGAGAATCCTCTTCGCAACTTCAAACTTGGAGGTCCCATGAAGCTGTCTACGCCAAGTACTTAACCCCAGCCCTCCAATGATTAAAGCCCCGACTGTACCGACCATCCCCACGACGTCTCTTGTGATACTAAGGTCGGCATTGGTGAAGCTGAGGCACAGACTCAAAAGCTACTCCTTGAAACATAACGCGGAGCAAAGCGGCGGCCCGTCAGGGACGTCCGGCGGCCGTAGGCCGCGTACTGCTGCGATTTGTTATGCATTGCCTTTGCCGTATGCCATAACTGCATCGAGTAGGCCTCTTGCAAGCGTGCGCACCCCTGTCAGTGAGTATGAGCCCCCGATTTGCTCGAAAGAATACCGCCCCTGCTCAAAATATTTCGAGCACTCCTTCAACAATGGAGCCAGCTCGGTTTCTGTGGATGCAAAAAACTCTGAGCAAATTGCTTTTTGGGTATCTGGCTTTAACTTAGTGAAAATCGTATACAGGTCATGCCCGCGAACAGCCGACTCAGTATTTACAGCTTTCAAAAGTCCTTCGGAAGTAACTTCTGAAAATTTCACCAAACCTTCTGACGCCTTGAGGCTCAACTCACAACTAAAGGCGTAATTGACGACCAATGGATGCACGTAGCGATTAAGGTCAATACCGTCAGTGTTCCAAATAAGCTCGGCAGCATTAAAAAACTGCTCCGCCGCCATCCAAATATGGCCATTCGGCCTCGCTCTCATGCTACCTGCTCTCCATCTGCATAACAGGTAATATCTCGAATTCAGCGATATCAATACCCCTGAATTCGAGATAGCACCAGTTAATTCTCACGTCCTTCCAGTAAAAACCCTATATAAAACAGTGTCCTATGACCAAAAACCCCGGGATCCATGTAATCGTTTGAATTCCTGGTTCCGCTCATCCAATAATGAACCCTGTTGTGCAGGATGCAGCGCCTGAATGGCGGATGCAATCCCCGGATTGGACGCGGGATGCAGGATCGCTGGCTGGGTGAGTGAGCTGCATCCAGGGCAATAGGAGGCGTTCAGGAGCGTTTTCCTGGATTGGTGGTTTCTGTTTGGGGTTCTGGTCCATGGAATGTCCAAAGTGCGGTCAGCCGGTGGAGGGTGGTGATACGGAATGTCGTCATTGCGGTATCGTATTTCACAAGTATCGGGCCTATCTGGAGCGCCAGGCGGCTGTTGAGGAAGGGTCGGAAGGGGCGGTCAGCGAGGGGGAGTCGCGCGCGGGGGAATGGCGAAAAGCGCTTTTGCGCCCTGGTGATGACCTGTTGCAGTTCTGGTGGCCCCAGCTGGTGCTGTGGGCGGTGTTCGTTGTGTACGGCATGAGCTGGATGGTTCTGGACATTGATGCGCTGGGGCGCACTGGCGGGTTGCTGGCCAGCGTGAACATGGTCTTTCATGAAGCCGGTCATGTGATCTTCGGGGTGTTCGGAGATTTCATCGGCTCGTTGGGCGGCACGCTGGGGCAACTGCTCATGCCCACTATTGCGGGTGCGGCGTTGTTGCATCAGCGGGGCGATACCTTTGGTGCGAGTATCTGCCTGGGCTGGGTGGGTCAGAACTGCCTGGATATCGCGCCCTACATGGCTGACGCGCGGGCAGGGCAATTGCTTCTGCTTGGGGGCAACTACGGCCATTCCTCGCCCTACGGTTTCCATGACTGGGAGTATCTACTGGGCGAGACAGGGTTGCTTGCCTGGGATCGGACGCTGGCCGCCTTCACGCTTAATGGGGGCCGCTTGATCATGGTGTTGGCCATGGCCTGGGGCACGGTGCTGTTATGGCGGGCCTGGCAGGCACGGCGCTATGGGGAGCCCGGGGTGTAGAGGGTGACTTGCCCTGGGTGCTTTCCCTTCCTTATTCCGTGGTGACATCGGCCTCAACAATGAACAGACGGTTGCCAGCCACGGTATTCGCATCCAGCTGGGTGTGGCCGGGCGACGATGGTAGCCGGTGCTGATGGCGGGGCTGGCGGACCTGGCCCCGGCACGCTGAAGCATTATCCGGCTCATCAAGGCCCACCCAGCGGTTCCAGCATGGGAGCCACGGGCCAGCTGCGCGCGAGCACGCCAATCCCTGGCCAATGACGTCCCTGAGAAAGTGTGAGCGCGTCTCATGGGCCGTTAGCAGCCGCGTTGAGCCCCAAGAGGCGGTTATTGAATGATCACCCAAGGATGGGCGATTCAAGCGACAGAGCAGCTCCGCGCCGGACCGCCGGCGCTGATGAATAAAACGGGTTTAGAGCAGTTACACGTAGATATAATTGAACACGAAGAAAAGAGTAACGAAGCCAATACCAACGAGAAGAACAATAACGTTTGTTTTGAATCGGGTCCTTAAGTCTTTTTGTAACCATACTTCTTTAGCGATTACTGCCAGGGCGGCCAGCAGTGCTATGTATCGGACTGCTTCATGTGTTAGGGCTTTAAATAGTATTACGCCTGAGCCCTGCTCAAAAACCTCCATATTTTCCAGGAATCCCCTGAACTCCGGGAACCCGGAAGTTCCTGCAATTACCCATAATCCCAGAACAAAAACCACCCGGTTGCCCCAGACAAGGGAGCGCGGTATTTTTGCATTATTAGTCATGGTAGTACTCTTGAGTTTCTATGCTCGGAAGAGGCTCATTCACCCAGAATGGTTTTGCGCCGCTCACGGCGCTCACGATTGAGTGTCGACGGGTCTTTTTTTAGCTTGCCTCGCACACTGGTACCGGCGACCTGAATGCCGGAGACCTTGATGTCGTAGAGGTCGACAACTTTTCGATGGACACCCTGATCATTAATCAGGTTAATCGTAATATCAGATTTTTCGGAACCTATGACCGTTCCGCCGATCTGGATATCGACCGAATACCCATTATCCAAAACGTTGTCTCTTTGCCCCAGTATTTCGAACGTTTCATCGCTGATATAGAACCATACAGAAGCCGCAAATCCGACAACTAGCGAGCCGCTATGACCGTCCAAATCCATGGTGCTTACTACGCTATATCCGATTGGGTTGGCGAGCTTGTTTTTACGTACTTCTATAAATCCTACGGAGGCAACGTTAACACCAAGATCGAGCTTTGATGTAGTGAATCCCGTTCCGAAAATGCCGACTCGTGCCTGGGCAGTGCGTTCTTTGGTGAGGTCGTTCATTTTGTAAGTCCTTTTATTGGTTGATCCATAAACTTCGCCGTTTGATCTTATCTGAGCCACATTAAGCTGGTCAAATTTGAATTCTACTGGGCGAGACAGGGTTGCTTGCCTGGGATCGGGACGCTGGCCGCCTTCACGCTTAACGGGGGCCGCCTGATCATGGCCTGGAGCCCGGGGTATAGAGGGTGACTTGCCCCGGCTGCTTTCCCTTCCTTATTCCGTGGTGACATCGGCGTCAACAATGAACAGACGGTTGCCAGCCACGGTATTCGCATCCAGCATTTTTTGCTCAAGCTTGCCATTGGTGGACCAGGTGGCGAAGTCGTCATCGTTCAGCACGCCCAGGTGCTGGTCATCAATGAGCCACAGCCCTTCCATCTTATCGTGCGGGTAGCTCACTTCGGCCACCATGTCCACAACAAGGGATTTGCTGACTGGCTGAATGCCGGCGTTGGCCAGGGCGCTCCAGCCCTGTTCCAGAACCACTTCCTCAAGGGTCTTGCCCGCCAGGGTCAGGCCGAGTTCAGGGTCCTGAACCCGCTCGCCGCCGGTGGCAACGGTTTCCAGGTTGGTGGCGTTGGCAAGGTTGGTCCGGTAAACGTGTTTCTGGGCGTCCGGTGCGGCTGCTTCCGGGCCATTGGGGCCGCCGTAGAGGAACTGGCCGTCGCGCTCAATCACCAGGAACTCCGTGGCGCTGAGGGCAACAATGCTGGAGTTGGCATTCTGGGGGGTCTCCTGGCGATAAAGGTATTGCCCGGTCTCACCGGATTCGAGATTTACGGTTACGATACGGGTGATGGCAAGATCTTTTACCGTGTTGCTCGGGTTGTGCATGGTCGATTGCATGATACCGACCAGGGTTGTTCCATCCGGGGTGAGGGTCAATCCTTCCATGCCCCGGTTGGGGCGGCGGTTGGCAAACTCGGCTGGTAGGTTCATGCGGGTCCGGTCATCGGTCTCGAAGGGGTTGATGCGTTCGATCTCGCGCCCCTCGGCGTTGAAGTGCACGATGTGCGGCCCGTATTCGTCACTAACCCAAAAGCTGCCATCCGGCAGCGCCACCAGACCCTCGCCGTCCAGTCCATAATCGTCCAGCCGGAACGGGTTGGTGTCGTCATCATAGGGTTTGCTGTTGTCTTCCAGGAGTGGCTGGCCATTCGCTTGGTAGGGAGTCTCACCCGTGCCGCCCAGCGCGGAATGGTTGGGCAGGCCGCTAATGGGCGTACCATCGGGGCGCTTTAGGCGCAGGGTTTTGATCTGGCGAACCGCGCCACCCGGTTTAACCTCGAATAGCCCGATCCGTGGGGTATAGTCGGGCGTTGGGAACTTCTTGCCTTTGCCGTGCTCACCCGTGAAGCTGGCATTAGGCCCTCTGTCGGTTAATGCGTAGAAACGGGTGGCGTTTGAGGGGTGGCCTGCCATTCCCGAACCATAGCCGCCATTGCGGATTTCGAGCGGTTGTTGGGATTTGTGGTCCAGCAGGTCATCCCGCAGCACCTGGTAGGGCAGGAATACGCCCTCGGCTGGAAAGCGGTCGATTGCTGCGGTGTTGCCGGAGCTGTCATTGTCGTCGCCGCAGCCCACCAATAGCGAAGAGCTAAGCATTGAGGCTGCAACTAGGGCGTGTATACGCATTGATCAGTTCCTCGTCCCTGGCTTTAGGTTGGCGTTGACCCGGGGGTCATGGCGGAGGGCAGGATGGGGGGTCGACATGACGTGTGTTATGCATTCAGATGAATGTTCTCCAGGCACGCTCCGAGCTCGGCGCTCGTTGTTCCCGGCTTTTTGGCATTGCATTATTGCTTGGCAGGAACGCTTGGGCGTGATGTAGAGCCTTTAGAGCCATGTGCGGGGCCCTGCAAGGGAATGAATAGGCAGGTTGGCGGTGGTTGGGAATGATCATTCTGGATATTGATGGAACCCTGATTGACCATGCGTACGCTGAGCAGCAGGCGGCCCAGGCATTTGGGGCTTTTTATGCGGAGGCGTTGCCAGGTTACTCGGAAGCGACCTTTCCGAAGCTCTGGCGGGAGGCGTCGGAGCAACACATGAGGGAGTTCCTGGCCGGGACCATTAGTTTTGCCGAACAACGGATCAGGCGGATCCGCACAGTGTTTGACGATCCCTCGCTATCGAAAGGGGATGCGGAAGCGCTGTTCAATCGGTATCTGGCATTCTATGAAGCAGCGTGGGAGCTGTTCCCCGATGTGTTGCCGTTCCTGGCGTATTGGGCGCGGCAAGACAGGCTTGCTGTTCTTTCGGATGGCTCCCAGGCGCAACAGGAGAGGAAGCTTGAAAAAACCGGAATCAGGGGGTTCTTTCAGGCGGTGGTCACAGCCGAAATGGTCGGTGTCGGAAAACCGGATGCCCGTATCTTTCAAGCGGCGTGTGATCAGCTTCGGGTGCATCCCTCGGAGGCCAGCTATATCGGTGACCGTTTGGATAAGGACGCACGAGGTGCGCAGTCGGCAGGCGTTCGGGGCGTTTGGTTGAATCGGGAAGGAGCAACGACTGTTGGCGATGTGCCAATGATCCGTTCGTTGTCCGAGCCGCTGGCAATCGGGAGTGATCAGTGACCTGTCCATTTTGCGAGATCGCGGCGGGCAATGCGCCCTGTCACAAGATATGGGATGATGCGGATCATATGGCGTTCCTCTCGATTTTTCCGAATACGCTTGGATTTTCCGTGGTCATCCCGAAACGCCATGTTTCCAGCTACTTGTTTGACCAGGAGGATCAGGTGGTCTCAGCGCTGGTCCTGGCTTCGAAGCGGGTGGGGCGCTTGCTCGACGCAGCTTTGGACGGGGTCGCTCGAACCGGGCTGATCTTTGAGGGCTATGGCGTGGATCATCTGCACGCCAAGCTATTTCCCATGCATGGCACAGGCGATCAGTCAGCGTTTCAGCCTATAGAGTCCAACGTGAACAAGTACTTTGAGCGCTATGAGGGCTACATCTCCTCGCATGATTACCGGCGCGCCGATGACCAGGGATTGGAGGAGTTGGCGGCGAGGATTAGGCAGTATGTCAGTGGATGACACCTACGTTGGCAGGGATAACATTGAACGGCAGTGGAGCTGGCAACTGTGCGACTGCTCTGCGACGAAATGCTTGGCGGCATCGCCCAGTGGCTCCGTGTTGCCGGCTATGATACGGAGGTGCCCACTCAGGGCCTGCCGGACGATGAGCTGATGGCCTGGGCGCGTGCCGAGGGCCGCTGGTTGGTGACGGCCGACTCCGATTTACTTGGATTTACGGATGCGCCCCGTTACGTTATCCATCTGCAGGGGACGGATGAACACGCCCGGTTGCGGGAACTGACCCGTCGGCTGGACCTGGATTGGTGCCATGCGCCGTTCACCCGCTGCAAGCGATGCAACACCCCGCTGCACGCCGCCAGCGACTGGGAGAAGGCACATTACTACCCTGACTCCATACGCCTGGATGGGCAAAGCGTCTGGGCCTGCCCCAGGTGCTGCCAGCTTTTCTGGGAGGGCAGTCACGTACGCCGCATGCGGGCTCAGCTGGTGGCCATGAACGCCTGGCAACGGGCCTGATGAACCACAACCAAACACGGAGAGTGATCATGGAACTGGATCATGTCGTCCCATGGGGGCGGTCCTTCCCGGAATACCAGCGGATGTTCAACCTGGCGCCCGCTGACCTGGACAAGCGGATTCTGGGCTGTGGCGATGGCCCTGCCAGCTTCAATGCCACGGTTACGGGCCGGGGTGGCCGTGTGGTCTCCTGTGATCCCGTCTACCAGTTCAGCGCGGATGCGATCCGCCGCCGGATTGAGACGGTCTATCCGGAGATTCTGGCGAAAGTATCAGCGAACGCGTCCAACTACCTCTGGGAGGATCTCCAGACGGTGGAAGAGCTGGGGCAGGTCCGTTGGGAGGCGATGATGGCGTTCCTGTCGGATTTTCCCGAAGGGCATGCGCAGGGGCGCTACCGGGCGGTATCGCTTCCGGAGCTTCCGTTCGAGGATTCAGCTTTCGATCTTGCGCTTTGTTCTCATTACCTCTTCCTCTACAGCGACCATCTGGACACAGAGGGGCATCTGCAGGGGATGCGGGAACTCTGTCGTGTGGCGGACGAGGTCCGGGTCTTTCCGCTGGTTAGCCTTGATGGGCACCGATCCCGGCACCTGGATGCCGTGATGGAGGCGTTGGTCAGTGAGGGATGCCAGGTGGCACTGGAACCGGTGGATTACCGGTTCCAGAAGGGGGCCACTGACATGCTGGTGGTCAAGGCGTAATAGGCCTTTAGACGGTGACCACGAGCTCCACCGGCACGTTGTTGCGGGTGGCGTTGGAGTACGGGCACACCTGGTGGGCCTTGGCCACCAGCTCTTCGGCCTGTTGCTGCTCAAAGCCCGGGAGGTGCGCGTTCAGCGTGACGGCAAGACCAAAGCCTTCGCCCTCAGGCCCAATGCCCACCTGGCCGGTAATGGCGGTATCCTCGGGCAGCTCGACCTTGGCCTTGCCGGCCACCAGCTTCAGTGCGCCCTGGAAGCAGGCGGCGTAGCCGGCGGCAAAGAGCTGTTCGGGATTGGTGCCTTCCCCGCCGGCGCCACCCAGCGCCTTGGGGGTGGTCAGGTTCACGTTGAGCTGGCCGTCGTCACTGGCGGCTTTGCCGTCACGGCCGCCGGTGGCGGTTGCCTGGGCCTGGTAAAGGATCTTTTCTGCACCCATGATCTTCCTCCTCTCGGGTTTTGCGGTTGTGCGCTATTAAATAGCGCGCGATTTAAATGATTAA
Source organism: Halomonadaceae bacterium KBTZ08 (assembly GCA_048013405.1). GTDB lineage: Bacteria > Pseudomonadota > Gammaproteobacteria > Pseudomonadales > Oleiphilaceae > Halospina. Next base: position 2,112,783 of record CP182108.1, on the reverse strand, counting down.
AAACGAACGTTAATCGGTAAGCCGCTGGCGCAGCTTATGCAGGTCGTCACGCAGCCGTTCCAGTTCTTCCGGGCTGCACTGCGTGGCACACATCACCGATTCCGGTACGGCCTCGGCCCGTTCCCGTAGTGCCTGCCCCTGTTCCGTGAGAACCACCTCGACCTGTCGCTCGTCCTCGTGGCTGCGCTGGCGCCGCAGAAGGCCGGCGGTCTCCAGTCGCTTGAGAAGCGGCGTGAGGGTGGCCGAATCCAGGAACAGCCTTTCTCCGATCCCAGAGACGGTCTGGCCGTCTTCTTCCCACAGGACCAGCATCACCAGGTACTGGGGATAGGTCAGATCCAGCTCTTTCAGCAGCTTGCGGTAGACCTTGCTCATTGCCAGCTGGGCCGAATACAGGGCGAAGCAGACTTGCCGGTCCAGCGCGAGCAGGCTTTCCTGAGAATTACCGTTATCGTTCATGCTGGGCATTTTAGATCGTGCGCGACTTAATAGCAAGCATGGTTTCCGGTGTTCCAGGCTCAGCCTGCTAAGGTAGCCCATTGGATAGCGTTGATGGATTGTTGATGAGGAGCCGGTCATGACGGACAAGACCATTACCAAGACGGAAATCCTGAACAAGGTATACACAGCGGACGATCATGAGCAGCTGATGGACGCCTACAAGGCGTGGGCAGCGGATTACGACAGCGACCTGGCGGAGCTCGGCTATGTGGCGCATGTAACCAGCGCCAAGGCCCTGGACCAGGCGCTTGTTGGCAACCACGACGCGGTCATCCTGGATGCCGGCAGCGGCACCGGGTTGGTGGGAGAGGAACTGGCCAGGCTGGGCTACCACACTCTGGACGCACTGGACTATTCCCGGGACATGCTGGGCCAGGCGGAGACCAAGAACGTCTACCGCCAGCTGATCCAGGCGGACATGAAAGAACGCCTGCCGCTGGACGACAATGCCTACGATGCCGTGGTCTGCACCGGCACCTTTACCTACGGCCACATCACGGCTGATGGCTTTGATGAGCTGATCCGCGTTACCCGCCCGGGTGGGATGATCGTGTTCACCGTGCGCGAGGGGGCCTACGAGGAATACGGTTACCGCAAGCGGATGCTGGATCTGGAAGTGCAGGGCGTGTGGGAGCTGGTCAGCTTCTACGAAACGCCCTACCAGATCGAGGAGGGCAATACCTGCAAGATGGCCACCTACCGGGTGCTTTGAGGGGCCATTGAGGCCCCTTACTTTCCGGGTCGGATCCCCAGAAGGCGCACATAGCCCGCCGGCAGCACCAGGATGGTCAGGATGGCGGCGAAGGCCAGCCCGAACATGATGGCCAGCGCCATGGGCGCCCAGAAGGGGCCGGAAACCGCCAGTGGCAGCATGCCGAGCATGGTGGTTGCGGCGGTCAGCAGGATGGGGCGCACGCGGCTGGTGGCTGCCTCGCCAATGGCCTCCAGCGTTCCGCTTTCAGCCAGCGCCATGTCCATTTTCTGGACCATGACCACGGCGTTGCGGATGATCATGCCGGAGAGGCTCATGGTGCCAAGAAGGGCCATGAAGCCGAACGGCTGCTGGAACAGCAGAAGCCCGACGCTGACGCCCACCAGCCCCAGCGGCACCATCAGCATGACCAGCAGAGTGCGCCGGAACGAGTTGAACTGGGCCATGAGCACCAGCACCATCAGGCCCAGAATTACCGGCACGGGCTTCAGAACACCCGCGCGGGCTTCGTTTGACTGGTGAACCTGGCCGTCCCACTGGGCGTCGTAACCGGAGGGAAGGCTGAGTTTCTGGATCTTGGGGGCCAGGGCGGCGCGCACCTCAGATGCGGTATAACCCTTCGCCAGGTCCGCTTGCAGTGTGATTGCTCGCTCACGGTTGTGGCGCCAGATCACGGGGCGCTCCCAGTCGAGCTTGATATCGGCGACCTGTGTGAGCGGGACGGGCTTGCCGCCGCTTTCCGGCCAGACCACCATGGTTTCAAGCTCGGAGGGGTCGGTCCGCTCGGGCAGCGGGAAGCGCCAGACAATGGGAATGCGCTCATCGTCCTCACGGAACACGCCCACGCCTTGCCCAGCAAAGGCGGTGTTCAGGGCCTGGTTGATGCTGTTGGTGGTGATCCCGGCGCGGCGGGCCCGGTCCTGGTCCACATCAATGGTGACTCGGGGCTGGGTCTGGCGCCAGTTATGCCGCAGGTTCGTGACGCCCGGGTGCTCGGCCATGACGGCCTGCAGTTTCCCGGCCGTATCCATCAGCTCCTCCCGTTCCGGCCCGGTAACCCGCAGCTGGAGCGGGAAGCGAACGGGTTCGCCCAGCTGCATCGGCCGCACCCGGGGTTCGGCCTCCGGGTAACCATCTTTGAGATGCGCCCGGACTTTGGCCATCACTGGGTCAACGTCTTCCTTGGTCTCCACGTTGACCAGGATCTGCCCGAAGGCGGGGTTGGGGGTTCGCGGGATCATGGGCAGATAGAAGCGTGGCGCGCCTTCACCGATGAAGGCGGTGACGTCCGTCACCGATTCCATCGCCATCAGCCGTTGCTCAATCCGGGCCATGTCCTCGCTGGTCTGCTCGATGCGACTGCCTTCCGGGAGCCAGTAATCCACCATGAACTGGGAGCGTTCGGCCGGTGGGAAAAAGGTCTGTGGCACGAAGCTGAACGCCACGGCACTGGCGGCCACGATGAGGATGGCACTGCTTGTGAGGATCCAGGGGCGCCGGAGTGTGGCGCTGATCAAACGGTGCACCCACTGATAGAAGGCGCGGTCCTCGGGGTTGCCAAGCCCGCTTTTGCTGTCCAGCAGCCAGTAGTTCATCAGGGGCGTGCCAACGATCGCCAGCAACCAGGAAATGGCCAGGCTGATGGCCACTACCCAGAACAGCGAACGGGTGAACTCGCCCGTGGCGGTGTTGGTCAGGGCGATGGGGGCGAAGGCGAGAACCGCGATGGCGGTGGCTGCAAGCAGGGGCCAGGCGGTTTCCTGCACGGATTCCGCGGCTGCTTTCAGGCGCTGGGTTCCGTGCTGCATCTTCACCTGCATCAGCTCGGAAATCACGATGGCATTGTCCACGATCATACCGAGCACGATCACCAGGGCCCCGAGTGATACGCGATGGAGCTCAAAGCCCATCATGTACATGCCCACAAAGGTGCCGAGGATGGTCAGGGGCACCCCAAGCCCGACGACGAAGCCGGTGCGCAGGCCCAGCGAGATCATCAGGACCGCCAGCACAATGGCCACTGCCGTGACCAGATTGATCAGGAATTCGCCGACGGCCTTTTCGATTTCCTCGGACTGCAGCGCGATGCTACCGAATTCAATGCCGACTGGCATCTTGGCCTCGATCCGGTCCAGCTCGGCCTGGACCCTTTCGGTGAGATCAACCACATTGGCCCCTTCAGCCGGCACCACGCCCAGGGCGAGGGCGGATTCGCCCTGGTGGCGCAGGCTGGCATCGGGCGGATTGGCGTAACCGCGCCTGACTTGCGCGAAGTCACGCAGCTGCACAAGCTCACCGGTCACGGGGCTGCGGATGTTGAGTCTGGCCAGCTCCTCCACGGACTCGAAGGTGCCGGTGGTGTTGATCCGCAACCGCCGTGAGCCCATCTCGGTGAAGCCACTGGGCGCGACCACGTTCTGCTTGTTGAGGGCGTTCACGACCAGCGCGGGAGTCAGGCCCAGTTCGGCAATCTTGGAACGGCTGGTTTCAATGAAAACCCGTTCGCCCTGGTCGCCGAAAAGGTCGACCTTGGCCACGTCATCAACCCGCAGCAGCCGTTGCTGGAGATGGTCCGCGATGTCATTGAGCTCGGCGTAGCTGTAGTCGGCGCCTTCCACGGACAACAGCATGCTGTAGACGTCGCCGTAGTCGTCATTAACGCGCGGGCCGCGCACGGAGTCGGGGAGTTGGGCGCGGGCCGTGATGACCTTCTTGTTGAGTTCATCCCAGATCTGGCGCAGTTGCTGGCCGCCGTACTGCTCCTTGACCTCCACGTAAATGATGGAGGTGCCATTGCGGCTCAACGACTCAATGCTCTCCAGCTCACCCAGCTGCTGGATCTTCTTCTCAAGCGGTTCGGTCACCTGCTGCTCCACCCGCTCCGCGTCCGCGCCGGGGTAGCCGGTCATCACGATGGCGGTACGGATGGTGAACTCAGGGTCCTCCAGCTGCCCGAGCCGGGTGAAGGCGATGACCCCGAGCAGGGTGATCAGGAGGATCAGGAATCCCACAAAGCGATTGCGGCTGATCGCGCCGCGCACCAGTTGCGCCAACATCACTGAACCACCCCGCCTTCAAGCCGCTTGACCTTCTGGCCTTCCTTCAGGTGTTGCGCGCCGGCCACCACGATCTGTTCACCGGATTCGATCTTGCCGGTGATCCGGACGCTGTCCGTTTCCAGTGACTCGGTGTTGACCGGGCGTGACGCGACCTGCCCTGAGTCCGGATTCCAGACCCAGACATGGGGTTGGTCCTCTTTCTTGAAGATGGCTTCCACCGGAACCAGGAAGCTGTCATCCCAGGGGGTATCACTGAGGCTGGCCTTGAAGGAGACTTCAGCGGTCATCCCTGGGAGCAGCTCTCGTTCCGGGTTGTCCACTGCAACCCGCACCGGGTACGCCTGGGTGGCGGGTGAGACATCGAGGCGGACATTCTCCACCCGCGCGTCGAAGCGTTTGTTGTCCAGAACCGGCATGAATACATGAACGTCTTCAAGATGGTCGCGGAACTGCATCAGCCGTTCCGGAATGCTGACCTCGACTTCCACGGTTTCGATGTTGTCGATCGAGAACACCGGGCGTTGCGGGCTGACCTGCTCGAACGGCTCCGCCATGCGGCGGTTGATCACGCCATCAAAAGGTGCCTCCAGAACGGTGTCATCAAGTGCTGAGCGGGCTGTTTCAAGGGCTTGCCGGGTGGCGTTGCGCTTGGCGCGGGCCTGTTCATAGGCGCTTTCGAGGCGGTCGAACCTGGCGTCGCTGATGGCATCGGAGTCCACCAGTTTTTTGCCCCGCTCCCAGTTCTTGCGCGCTTCGTTCAGGGTGGCCTGGATGGATTCCAGCTTGCTCTCGGTTTCGTTCACCTTGAGGCGGAAATCCCGCTGGTCCAGTTTCCCCAGCACCTCGCCCTCGGTAACCTCATCACCCACGTCCGCGTTGAGTGTTTCGATCTTGCCAGGCACCCGGAAACTCAGGGTGGTGGTCTCGGCGGGCTCCACACGCCCGCTGAACCGGCGCGAGGCCAGGCCGGTGGGCGTTTCAAGCGTCATCATCCGCGCGGGCCGCAAGGGCTGGTCTTTAGCGGTTTCGGAGCTCTTGCCGGGATCCCCGTCACAACCGCTCATCAACAGTGCGATGGCTGGGATCCAGAGGTAACGCCTGAGGTATGCACGTGGCTGAGTCATGGAACAGGTCCCTGTTGCAGGAAAAGTGGCTGGTGTTGGTGTTCATTCTGCGGCTGGCGAGCGCCGTCTGCAATCTGCCGGAGGTAATAGAACGGAGAAAACAGGGGGGCTTTTGGCGGGGTTGTCGGATTTGCAACCGGGCTAGGTTAGGATGGGGGACGACCTCGCGCCTACCAGGGGAGTTCTGCGTATTGGCGGCGGCGGACTTGGGAGCATTGACATGGAGGTTATTGAATGGAGCTGGTCATTTTCATCGGACTCATCCTGGCGCTGACCGTATTACCGATCATGGGCGCAGGAAGGCTTCTGGGAGCACGGCGCACCGGCTTTGGTATTTGTGTGCTGGCCGTTGTCGGGGTGTTGGCGGGGCGGATTTTGTCGGAAAAGGTTGCCCAGGACCTTGCTCTTACCTTGTTGCTGGAGTTGGGGTTAGCGGCGATTGTCATTTCCGTTCTTCTGGGGGTTCGTTATCTGCGGAGCCTGGTGATCGCGGCCCTGTCTCTGGCCTGCCAGTTTCTTCTGGCGTTGCTGCTCATCCCGTTTGGCTTCTTCGGGGCGGCCCTGAGCGCATGGCTGAGCATTTAGTGGGGAGGCCATAGCATGCGGCTATTTGCAGGATGCTTCCAGCTGCTGATGACGCTGCTCGGGGTACTCGTGTTGGGTGGTGCAATCCTGGAGCCAAACTGGGTCATGCTGTTAATCGGTCTTGGGGTGACCGTGACCAGTGTCGGAACGCTCTGCCACATTATAACCTGCCGCCCCAATCCCTTATCCCGTTATCCCAGCGATTGGGGGCAGCGCAGGCGGAAAGAAAAGGGTCGTGCCTGAACTTTTGGGGAGAGCCTGTCCCGTTTCTCCCCTCCCCCGATCAGTAGCGGCAGCCGGACGTTCAGATCACAGACCGCAGCCAGGCGCCGATCGCCTGGATCTCTTCCAGGCATACTTCGTGCTCCATGGGGTAGGTGCGGTACTCCGGCTCGTAGCCGAGCTTGCGCAGGTGTTGGACCGCTTCCTGGCCCAGGAATTCGGGCAGCATGGCATCGTTGGTGCCGTGGGCGACGAAGACGGGCAGCTGCTTGTTGGCTTCGGAGGGCGTGGTCAGTTTCATGGTGGCGAAGTAGCTGGAAAGCACCATGAGCCCGGCCAGGGGCTGCTCAAAGGTGAGGGCGGTGTGATAGGCCACGGCGCCGCCCTGGGAAAAGCCGGCGATGACGATGCGGTTGCTGGGTACACCGCGCTCCATCTCACGGTGGATCAGGTCGCGGGTGCGGCCGGCGGAGGCGAGGATGCCCTGTTCGTCGGTATCGTTATGGCGATCCAGTGAACGGATGTCGTACCAGGCGGGCATGACCATGCCGCCGTTGAGGGTGACCGGGATCTGCGGGGCGTGTGGGAAGACAAAGCGTACGCTGGCGTCTTCCGGCAGGCCCAGGTGCGGGATGACGGGTTCGAAGTCGTGCCCGCTGGCGCCCAGGCCGTGCAGCCAGATGACGCTGGTGTCCGGATTGTCGCCGGTGGTCTTTTCCACGCAGTCCAGGTATTCCATGAGTGCCCTCCGCTGTTCAGTGAGGGCGTTACTCTAGCGTGCCAGGCGGTGCCCGGGCCAGTGTCAGTGGCGTTGATGGGGGCCGAACAGGGCTTCGATGTCCTCCTGGCCGAAGCGGTACTGCTGGTTGCAGAACTGGCAGTCCACGCTGATCTCGCCCTGTTCCGCCAGCAGGTCGTAGCATTCCTTGGCGCCCAGGGTTTCCAGCGCGTTGGCCGTGCGCTCGCGGGTGCAATGGCAATGGAAGAACACTGGTTCGGCCGGATAGAGGCTCAGGGACTCCTCGTGGAAGAGCCGGTGGAGCAGTGTCTCGGGGGCTACGGAGAGCAGTTCTTCCTGGGAGGTGGTGCGCGCGAGCTGCGTCAGCCGGTTCCAGAGGTCATCGTCTTCGGTGGTCTCGTAGCCGGGCATTTTCTGCAGCATCAGGCCGCCGGCACGCTCGGTGCTGGCGAACAGCAGAATCAGGGTCTCGAGCTGTTCGGAGCGCGCGAAGTAATCCTCCAGGCATTCCTGGAGGGTGTCGGATTCCAGCGGGACAATGCCCTGGTAGCGCTGGCCCTCGTCGGGCTCGATGGTGATGACGAGCTGGCCGTGGCCAAGTTGTTCGCCAATGGAGCCGTTCTGAATGCTGTCTTCGGTGTGGATGAGCCCGCGCGCGCCGCGTTCATCGCTGCAGTCGGCCATCAGCAGGGTGACGGGGCCCTGGCCCTTGGCCTGGAGGCTGATGCGGCCCTTCATCTTGAGCACCCCGCCAAGCAGGGTGGCCGCGCTGAGGCTTTCGGCCAGCAGCTGCTGTGCGGGCTCGGGATAAGCCCGGCCTTCGGTGGCGCTCTTGAGGGTGTCTTCAATCAGAACGAGCTCGCCACGGACCTCGCCCTCGTTGAACAGGAAACGCTGCAGGGTATCGGTCATGTCGGCTCGCTAGTGGGACATCTGTTCTTTCACCCGCCTGAGTTCGCGGCGCTGCTTCTTGTTCGGGCGGCGCGCGGGCGGATGTTCGGCGGCAACCATCATGCGCCGGCGCCAGGCGTTGTCCTCGCGCTTTTCCTTGCTGGCCTCGGTCTCGGTGTAGAGCATCTCGGCCTGGGGGGCACTGCCGCGCTTATCGCTGAGCTCGTCAATGATGACCTCAAAGGTGGTTGAGCCCTTGTGCACTTCCACCTTCGCGCCCTTGGTGACGAACTTGCCCGCCTTGGGGCGTTGCCCTTCGTAGCGGACCTTGCCACCTTCAATGGCCTCGCGGGCCAGGGTGCGGGTTTTGAAAAAGCGTGCGGCCCAGAGCCACTTGTCGAGGCGTACGCGCTCAGAGCCAGCGTCGGATTGGTTGCCTTTCTTGCTCATGGGGTCATTGTACCGTTTGCGGCGGCGTGATCGGAAGGAGCGTGTCGAAGTGCTCCAGCGCCGGCCAGCGGCCCAGGGGCAGGGGGTCGCGTTGGCTGTCCGGCTGGTGAATGCTCAGCAGATGGCCGATGCCGAACGCTTCCGCGGCACTCAGGGCGGCATGGTTGTCATCGATCAGGACGGTGGTTTCCGGATCAAAGGGCTCAATGGCACGCAGGGCGGGCCAGAACGCAGGGTCCTCCTTGGGCCGGCCAAAGCTGTGGGTGGTGTGGATGGCGTCCACCCATTGATCCAGACCGGTGCGCTGGCGCTTGAGCTCCAGCCCGCCTTGATGGGCGTTGGTGACGATCACGCTGCGGCAGTGCGAACGGCTGAGCGCGCGCAGGAACTCGGGCGCATCCGCCCGGAAGCGGATGCGGTCGCTTACTTCATGCTTGAGCCGGCTCACATCCATGCCCAGGCGCTCACTCCAGAAATCCAGGCAATACCAGTCCAGTGACCCCTGCAGGCTCTGGATGGTGTTGTGGATCTCCCGGCTGGCCTGTTCTTCACACAGCCCATGGGCCTGGGCGTAGCGGGCCGGGAGGTGGGTGAGCCAGAAGTGCGTGTCGTAGTGGAGGTCCAGAAGGGTGCCGTCCATATCCAGAAGGACGGTCTGGACCCGCCGCCAGTCAATCATCGTCTTGGTTGACGACCTCGTTGGTGTTACCGCCGATTTTGGTGCAGCCCAGGCAGCGGTCAAAGGTGGCTCTGGCCGGGCCAACCACCAGGGTCTCGCCGGCCTGCTCCGCGTTGCCTCCCAGGGCTGAGAAGGGCAGCGAAACGGTATACACGGCCGCGCCAGCAACCGTTGCGCCCAGCAGCACAGGGCGTGCGATCAGCGCATCACCGACCATGGCCAGCGCCGAGGGTTCTTCCTCAATGCGTTGCGCCTGGGCGGGGCCGGCGAGCACCATGAAGCTGCTTAACAGGGTCACGGTGACCAGTGTGCTCAACTTTGTCATCGGGAATCTCCGGAGGTCAGTTAGCCTGTCTCCACTATGGCCCAAATTCGCTTTTTTTCAACCCCTGGCGTCTCAGTGCTGGCAGTGAACGCAAAAGACGGTGCCGCGCTGGCCGATGACCCGGTGGCGCAGGAGGGCGCCGCAGTGATGACAGGGCTCTCCTTCCCGGCCGTAGACGGCCAGTGATTGGCGGAAATAGCCCGGGTTGCCCTGGCTGTCCGTGAAGTCGCGCAGGGTGGTACCGCCGAGCTCAATGGCATTGGCCAGCACGTCCTTGATCGTGCTGGCGAGGCGATGGTAACGGGCCCGTCCCACACGACCGGCGGGGCGCTGGGGGTGGATGCCGGCCATGAACAGCGCCTCGGAGGCGTAGATGTTGCCAACCCCGACGACCACTTTGGCGTCCATGATGAACGCCTTGACTGGCGCACGGCGCTTGCGGCTCAGCTGGTACAGGTGGTCGCCGTTAAACGCGTCCGCCAGCGGCTCCGGTCCCAGGGGCGCCAGCAAGGGGTGTTCTTCCGGCTCCGTACTCCAGAGCCAGGCCCCGAAACGGCGTGGGTCGTTGAAGCGTAGTACCCGTTCCGCCAGCATGATTTCCACATGGTCATGGGTGCGGCGGGGCTCGTCCGGTGGAGCCAGGCGGAGGCTGCCGGACATGCCCAGGTGCACCAGGGCGGTGCCCCGGCTGTTGTGCAGGAGCAGGTACTTGCCGCGCCGGGTAACCTCAGTGATGGGGGTACCGGTCAGGTGCTGGGGCAAAGCGGTTGGAATGGGCCAGCGCAGCGAGGGGGCGTGCAGCCGTACGTCGCGGGGCTCTGTGCCTTCCAGCCAGGGCGCAATGCCGCGGCGGGTGGTTTCAACTTCAGGCAATTCGGGCATGGGGTTCAGGCAACCTCGAACAGACTATAGGCGACCTGACCCGCCTGTTTGCGCCGCGCCAGGTGCCATTCCGGCGGTACGCGGGGGTCATGATCCGTTTCGTGTTCTACATAGACACGGGCATTATCCGGGAGCAGGCTGGACTCGGCCAGTGCCCCGCATACCGGTTCCACCAGCCCGACCCGGAACGGCGGGTCCATGAAGACAATCCGGGGTCGGGTGTCGCCGGGGGTGTGGAGCCAGGTTAGCGCCTCCTGCTGGACCACCGTGGCGCCCTGGGCATTGAGGGTGGCCAGGTTCTGCGACAGGGCGCGGGCAAGGGCGGGGCTCTGCTCCACAAAGGTGACGCTACTGGCTCCCCGGGAAAGGGCCTCCAGCCCAAGGGCGCCGCTACCGGCGAAGAGGTCCAGGCAGTGGCTGCCGGGCAGTATCGGCATCAGCCAGTTGAACAGGGTTTCGCGCACCCGGTCCGGTGTCGGGCGCACACCGTCCACTGCTGGAAAGTTGAGTGTGCGCCGGCGCCAGTCGCCACCAATCAGGCGGAGCTGGCCCTGGTCGTTGCGCCGGCCCCGGCGCTGGCTGCGTGATGCCATGCTGTGTTCGCTTTTTGGACGCCCCCTTTGAGGGCGGGTAGAATAACGCGCCTTGACCACGCCCGGCCAGCTTCCCTGATGGTCGGCCAATGGCACCCACGATACACGCGCAGGACTGATCGCCATGAATGCAGAACTGATTTTTAATGCCCTCTTCGTGCTCCTTGTTGCCTGGTTCGTGGTGGACCTGCTCCGCGGCCGGCAGCAGATCCCGAAACCGCCCCAACCCCCCGAGCGCCAGCAGCGGGAAAGCAGGGAGCAGCCCCCGGAAACACCGGCCGAGGCGGAGGCGCCCGCCGAGGCTGAACCAGCAGCCCCGGCGGCCGAGCCTGAGCCCGAACCCGAGGAGCCGGTCAGCTTCTTCCAGCGTATGCGCGAGGGACTGGGCCGGACCAGGGGGCAGCTCGCGGATGGTCTGGCGAACCTTTTCGCCACCCAGAAACAGGTTGACCAGGATCTTCTGGAGGAGATCGAGAATCTGCTGCTCACCGCTGACGTGGGCATGACCGCAACCACCGAGATCATCGACAGCCTGAAGGACAAGCTCGAGCGCAGCGAACTCCGGGATTCCGATGCCCTGTTCCAGGCGCTGCGTGAGGAGCTGCACAGCATCCTGGCGCCGTGCACCACGCCATTGGAGCCGCAAACCCAGAACAAGCCCTTCGTAATCCTGATGGTGGGCGTTAACGGTGTTGGCAAGACCACCACCATTGGCAAGCTGGCCAAGCGGTTCCAGAACGAGGGCCAGAGCGTCATGCTGGCGGCGGGGGACACCTTCCGGGCCGCGGCGGTGGAGCAGCTCCAGGTCTGGGGCGAGCGCAATGACGTGCCGGTGGTGGCCCAGCACACCGGTTCCGACAGCGCCTCCGTGATCTATGATGCCCTGGAATCCGCCCAGGCCAAGGGAACGGACGTACTGATTGCCGACACGGCCGGCCGGCTTCAGAACAAGGATAACCTGATGAATGAGCTGGCAAAGGTGGTGCGGGTGATGAAGAAACTCGACCCCGAGGCGCCCCATGAAATCATGCTGGTGCTGGATGCGGGTACTGGCCAGAATGCGCTCAGCCAGGCCCAGACCTTCCAGGAGGCGGTGGGCGTGAGCGGGGTGACCCTGACCAAGCTCGATGGCACTGCCAAGGGTGGCATCATTTTCGCCATTGCGCGCCAGCTGGGGCTGCCGATACGCTACATCGGCGTTGGTGAGACAGCCGACGACCTGCGGCCCTTTGCCGCGGACGAATTCGTGCAGGCCCTGTTTGATGGTCGGGAGTGACCCATGCCCAGAGATGAGGCGCGATGATTGAATTCCGCCAGGTAACCAAGCGCTACGCGCAGCAGTTCACGGCCCTGCGGGGCGTGAGCTTTGCGCTCGGGCGCGGTGAGATGGCGTTCCTGACCGGCCACTCTGGTGCCGGTAAGAGTACCCTCCTCAAACTCATCATGCTCATGGAGCGTGCTACCGCTGGCCAGGTCGTGGTCGGCGGTCAGGCGCTGGATCGCACCCCACGCCGGCGTATTCCCTATATCCGGCGCCATATTGGCGTTGTTTTCCAGGATCACCAGCTGCTGTTTGACCGGACTGTCTTTGACAACGTGGCCATGCCGCTGGAAGTCACCGGTGTGCCGCCGAGCGACGTCGGGCGGCGGGTGCGGGCGGCACTGGACAAGGTGGGGCTTCTGAGCAAGGAGCAGTTGAACCCGATCAGCCTCTCCGGGGGCGAACAGCAGCGGGTGGGCATTGCTCGGGCGGTCGTGAACAAGCCCCCGCTCCTGCTGGCGGATGAGCCCACGGGGAACCTGGATCCGGCGCTGTCCTCGGAAATCATGGACCTGTTTCAGGAGTTCAGTCGGGCAGGGGTCTGCGTGATGGTGGCGACCCACGATATCGGGCTCATCCAGACCATGGGCCAACGGACTCTGGAACTGTCGAAGGGGGAAATGGTGCACGATGGCCCGCCCCCTGTGGAGGTTGGGCATGGCTGATGCGCGCCAGCACAACCCCAGGGGCGCGGCCAGTGCCCGGACGCCCTGGCGGGATCAGTTGCACAGCTGGCTCAGCCATCACCGGCGCTCTGCCCGTGACAGTGCCCTGCGGCTGCGCAACGCGCCTCTGTCGAGCCTGATGACCGGGCTGGTGATGGGCATTGCGCTGGCGCTGCCCACGGCCCTCTTTCTGATCATGGCCAGTATCCAGCAGATTGGCGGGGGCTGGGAACAGGCCGGGCGCCTGAGCGTCTACCTCGAGCCGCAAGCCGGTATGGAGCGGGCGGAGGCGTTGGCCGAGCGCTGGGCGGACAACGCGGCGGTGGCCGAGGTGTCGATCATCCCACGGGATGAGGCCATGGAAACGATGCGCGCCAGTGAAGGATTGAGTGGAACCCTGGGCTTTCTGGATGAGAACCCGCTGCCGCACACTCTGGTGTTGACCCCCGATCGGGCTTACCGGGAAGCGGGGGCACTGGAGGATCTGGCGCAGCGCCTGCGCCAGGCGCAAGGGGTGGATCAGGTGAAGCTGGATCTGGCCTGGTTGCAGCGACTCAATGCCATGACGGCGGTATTGGGCCGGGCTACCCAGGTGCTGGCGCTGATGCTGGTGGTTGGTGTGGTGCTGGTGATTGCCAACACCGTGCGGCTGGCGATTGAAAGCCGGCGCCGGGAGATTATTGTGGCGCGGCTGGTGGGCGGAACCGACAGTTTTGTTCGCCGGCCTTTTCTCTATACGGGGCTCTGGTACGGGGTCCTGGGAGGACTGCTGGCGTGGTGGCTGGTGGAAGTGGCATTCTGGTGGCTGAGCGGCCCCGTGGGCCGCTTGGCGGAACTCTACAATAGCGGTTTTGAGCTCCAGAGACCGGGGCCCGATGACGTAATGCTTCTGCTTGGCAGTGCCCTGTTGCTCGGGTGGCTTGGGGCGTGGTGGGCCGTTCATCGCCATCTTCAGTCCGTGGAAGCGGCGTAATCGCCCGTCCGGGTTAGTCCGTATGGACTCGCAGGGCTTGAAAACGTAATAAATGACCATATATTCAGTCAGCAGACTCTTTGTCGGGAGACAATGAAATAGGGGGGAGCACCATGGGTACAGAACTTCAGCTCAGCCAAAACCTGGTGCCAGGTGCCAATCTGGAGAGTTACATCCAGACTGTGAATCAGATTCCTGTCCTGAGCTCCGACGAGGAACAGACGCTGGCGCAGCGCTTTCAGGAGCACGGGGATATTGAGGCCGCACGGCAGATGGTGCTGTCGCACCTGCGCTTCGTCGTGCATATTGCACGCAGTTATTCCGGATATGGCCTGAACCAGGCCGATCTTATCCAGGAAGGCAACGTTGGCCTCATGAAGGCGGTCAAGCGGTTTGACCCGGGTTATGGCGTACGGCTGGTCTCGTTCGCCGTACACTGGATCAAGGCCGAGATCCATGAGTTCATTCTGCGCAACTGGCGCATCGTGAAAGTGGCCACGACCAAGGCCCAGCGTAAGCTGTTCTTCAATCTGCGCAGCTCCAAGAAGCGCCTGGCCTGGCTCAACAACGATGAGACCGAGGCGGTAGCGAAGGATCTGGGCGTCGAGCCGAAGGTGGTTCGTGAAATGGAAGGCCGTATGGCCTCCCACGATATGGCCTTCGATGCGCCGACGGACGATGACGAGGACGCGGGCTGGCAGTCACCCGTCCATTACCTGGACGACAAGCGGTACGATCCCGCCAGCCAGCTTGAGCAGGCGGACTGGACGCAGGATTCCAACGAGCGGCTCGGACACGCCCTGTCGGCGCTGGACGAGCGCAGCCAGGACATCCTGCGCCGGCGCTGGCTCAACGAGAGCAAGTCGACCCTGCATGAGCTGGCTGATGAATACGGCGTTTCCGCTGAACGCATCCGCCAGCTTGAGAAAAACGCCATGAAGAAGATCCGAACCAGTATGGTTGCCTGAGATGGGCTGGTTGCAGGGATCTGAAAGGCCGCTCTTCCGGGAGCGGCCTTTCTGTTTGGGGGCTTGCCAGGTTTAATACATGGTAACTTTGCCGGTAAGGCTCCTCGCCCGTAACCTGCCAAGGAGTTGTTAATGTTATCCGTAGCCGTTTGAAAGGGGGAGTGTCAGGGTGCGTGTACTGGTGATTGAAGATGATCAGGATGTGGCGGATTACCTCAATAAGGGGCTCCGCGAGAGCGACTATGTGGTCGACCACGCCACCGAGGGCAAGGAAGGCATGACCATGGCGGCCTCGGGCGACTATGATGTGATGATCATCGACCGGATGCTGCCGGGGATGGATGGGCTGAACATCATCAAGACCATCCGGGCCACCGGCAACCAGACCCCGGTCCTGATCCTGAGCGCGCTGGGTGACGTTGATGCCCGGGTGGAGGGGCTTCGTGGCGGTGGTGATGACTACCTCACCAAGCCCTTTTCGTTCACCGAATTGCTGGCACGGCTGGATGTGCTGGCACGGCGGGCGCGTAGCGGTGGCGATACGGAGACGGTACTGAAGGTGGCGGATCTTGAGATGGACCTGCTGGCCCGTACCGTCAAGCGCAATGGCATGAACATCGACGTCCAGCCGCGGGAATTCCGGTTGCTGGAATACCTGATGCGTCATGCCGATCAGGTGGTAACCCGTACCATGCTTTTGGAGAAGGTCTGGGACTACCATTTCGACCCGCAGACCAACGTCATTGACGTGCACATCAGCCGCCTGCGTTCCAAGATCGACAAGGGATTTGAGAAGCCGTTGCTGCAGACCATTCGTGGCGCCGGGTACATGCTTCGTGACGATTCTTAGCCAGCTCCGTACCTCTACGTTCCAGGTCGCAATGCTCTACATGGTGGTGTTCGCCACCTCCGTGTTCATCCTGTTGGCGTTCATCTACTGGCGTACTGCCGGATTCATGATGGAGCAGACCGACCAGACCATTGAGGCGGAGATCGCCGGTCTGGCGGAACAGTACCGTTCGCGGGGCATCAATGGTCTGATGAACGTGGTGCGTGAGCGTGTGGCTCGGGACCCGGACGGCCAGTCCCTGTACCTCTTTGCCACTGAAGACTACCTGAAGCTTGCCGGCAACCTGCCCCAGTGGCCAGATAACGCGCGCAAGGACAATGGCTGGATCGACTTTACCCTTGATGAGTCCATGGGCTATGAGGGGGAAGAGCGCCGGGCCCGGGCACGGGTGTTCGAGGTCCAGGGAGGATTGCGCCTGCTCGTGGGGCAGGACATCAGTGAACTCAACCGCGTGAAGAGCCTGATTGAAGCAGCGATGAACTGGGGGATGGGAATCTCGCTGGGCCTGGCCCTGATCGGGGGCTTTCTCATGAGCCGGAGTACGACAAGGCGGATCGAGGTGATTAACCAGACCGCCTACCGGATCATGCACGGTGATCTCTCCCAGCGGGTCCCCACCCGCGGCACTCAGGATGACTTTGACCAGCTGGCGGATAACCTCAATCAGATGCTCGATCGCATCGAGTACCTGATGGAAGGCATCCGCCATGTATCGGACAGCATTGCCCATGACTTGCGCACGCCGCTGACCCGGCTCCGCAGCCAGCTCGAGAATACCCTGATCAACCTGAAGGATCCCGACGCTCAGGAGCAGGTCGGGGAGGCGGTTGCCGAGGCGGACCAGTTGCTGGGTACCTTCAACGCCCTTCTGCGCATTGCCCGCCTTGAAACCGGTGGCAAGACCTTACAGAGCGAACCCTTGGAGCTGGACACCCTGGTGACCGATGCGGTCGAGCTGTATGAAGCCGTGGCCGAGGAGAAGGACCAGGTTCTTGATTGTGCGGTGGATGAGGAGGTACAGCTGCTCGGGGACCGGGATCTTTTGTTTCAGGCCGTCAGCAACCTGATCGACAATGCCATCAAGTATACCGACGAGGGGGGTCGCATTGCGGTGGCCGTGCGGCGTGAAAAGGGTCAGGCTGTTCTTGAGGTGGCGGACAGCGGTGACGGCGTGCCGGACCACGAAAAGGAAAACGTCTTCGGTCGTTTCTATCGCGTTGGTAAGAGCCGGTCGCAGCCCGGCAATGGCCTGGGACTGAGTTTGGTCAGTGCTGTGGTCGAGCTGCACGAGGGCCGCATTGACCTCTCGGATGCGGAACCAGGTGCCGAGAGGCCAGGCCTGAAAGTGACGCTCTATCTCCCGGCCCAGCCCTCATCAGTGGACAGCGGTGAGCGGGAGTAACGCGTGGTGTTCCCGTTCAGGCGCTCTTGCCACCGAGCAGGCCGCGTATCGTCTCATTGGCCAGGCGTGCGGGGCGGAAGGCCAGGTCGGTGGCGTTTTCAGCCAGCGCCCTGTAGCGCGCCGTGCGCGCGTGCAGGCTGTCCATCTCGCCCTCCAGGCGGTTCTTTTCGGCCATCATGAAGGCGGCCAGCGTGTGCCGGTTGACCCGGTTGGTAATGCCGAGACTTTCGAGTTCATAGCCGACCCGATCAAGGCCGTTCAGTGCCATTGCGGTCAGTTTTTTGGTATTCATTGGGGTCACCTCTGATTGGGTTCCGGATTCAGTCTGTCAGAAGCCTACTGCGCATGGTTAGAGTGCACAACCTAACAGTCCTCGTCACCAGTGAATAAATCACGGGAGAACCTATGGGACGTTATCGACCCCCGCGCGAGCGCGGTTCCCGCTACATCACACCTGAAGGGGAGCGCGCCTTGCGTGAAGAGCTGCGCTATCTATGGAAAGAAAAGCGCCCGGCCGTGACACAGGCCGTGAAGGAGGCGGCTGCCCAGGGTGACCGCTCCGAGAACGCCGAGTACATTTACGGCAAAAAACAGCTGCGCGAGATCGACAGCCGCGTGCGATTTCTGGGTAAGCGCCTGGAAGAGCTCACGGTCGTTCGCGAGCCACCCCAGGATACCAGCCGTGTTTTCTTCGGGGCCTGGGTCACGCTGGAGGATGACGAAACCGGTGATGAGGTGCGTTACCGGCTGGTGGGGCCGGATGAATTCGACGTAAGCCAGGGGCTTCTGAGTGTGGATGCACCCTTCGCCCGTGCCATGCTGCGCAAGCGGGTGGACGATGAGGTGGTACAGAAGACCAGCGAAGGCGACAGGCTGTGGATCATTACGGCCATTGATTATCACTGAATGCCGGGAATGCGAGAGCGTTGGCGCTTTGCAGACCCCGGGCGCGGTATCATGCTGGCTGAATCCGCTGTATAGGGTGGATCCGGTATGCTGGCCCAACACCGCCACTACACTTATTGGCTCAGTGCGCTTTTGGTTGCGCTAATGGGCCCATTGCACGCAGAGCAGGCTGATCAGGGCCATGTAGAGCCATTGTCAACGCCGGCCGAACGCTCCACAAAAGAAAGCATCCAGTTCACGCCGGTGAAGGACAAGCAGCTGGGAGAAACCACCATCAAGGGGGCGCTGGGACCGTCGTCCGGGCTGGTGGGGCCGGATACCGAGGTTCTGGTTGAGCCCGTGTATCTCAGCGACGAGTTGCGCCGCACCCTGGATCTGGAGCGCCACCAGCTGGAGCGCCAGCGTGAGCAACTGCTCGGGCCTGCCAGGGAGAACGCGGAAACGCCGCCGCAGGTCCAGTATCCCGGTTTCGAGAATCGAACCTATGCCCCTGATTCCACCACGAATACGCGGGTGCGCGACTGATCGCCGGTTATGCAATATGCAAGGGATCGGGTCGGTTTCAAACAACGATCAATGAGTAAGAGGTAGTTCATGGGAGACCTGAAGCAGCAATTCGATGATGCCGTCAATTACGTGCAGACCGCGGAGGGTGACTTCGAACCCTCCAATGACCTCAAACTTCAGTTCTACGCCCTCTACAAGCAGGCCACCGAGGGGGATGTGAAGGGGAAGAAGCCCGGCCTTCTCGATCAGGTGGGTCGGGCCAAGTACAACGCATGGGAAAAGGTCAAGGGCACCAGCTCCGAGGATGCCATGCAACAGTACGTGGATCTGCTGGAGAGCCTGAAACAGGAAAACGGCGGCTGAACCGCCCTGGAGTCAGGGCGACGCCTGGCTCCGTTGAGTGAGTTCCGTGGCCCGCTTGAGCAGGGGTTGGGCGGATTCCAGCTGTTGCTCGTCCAGTCTTTTCTGGGCCTGCTGCATGTAACGGTTGGCCAGCGATTGGCGCAGGCTTGCCCGCCTGCCCTTATTCTCTTGCTGAGCCTCGGGAAGCGCCTTTACAGCTTTGAAAGCGGCATCCAGTTCCGCAATGCTTTCAGCCTCGGAAACTGCTTTCTCCAGGCGCTCCAGCTTTGATGCCAGCGTCTGCTTGGAGGCATTCGCCAGCGAGAAGCCCGCTTGGGTGCGCGCCCAGGCCAGGGCAGCGCTGGTGCTGGAATTGTTCGCGAACGCCAGATCGCCAAGGGCAACCAGGTCCTTGAGTGCGGTCGTGTCGTGGGCAGTCATGGCATCATGGAGTGCCGTGCTGTAGCGCCCGCGAAGCTCCGCCGAGGGCGTCGGGCGCTCTGCTCCCAGCAGGGCAAGGCGCTGGCGGAGATCGGTAAGCGTTTCCCGTGTGTCGGTGCTCCTGAAATCACCCTGTGCCAACTGCTGGCGCCACTGTTCCTGCAGCGCGTTTGTCAGCGAGACACGACCCTGACGGAACTGTTCGCGAGCCCGGTTGATAGCTACGTGGTTCGGGTAGTACTGGTACGCTTGCTGGCCCAGGGCCCGGGCTTCGGGAACCTCCTCGAGTTCGCCCTTCTGGAGTGCCTGGCTCGCTGCCGCAAGTGCCTCGCTGTAGTACTCGCTGAGCAGTGGCTCATGGTGTCTCAGAAGCGCTTCGCGCTCCAGCTCTGGCAGCGCGGGAAGGGAGGTCAGGATCTGCCGTGGCGTGGCCTCTTTCGAAAGCAGGCCAAGATCACTCAGCCGGGTTTCCAGCGAGCGGGTTGCACCATTGTCCAGTTCCAGTCCGGTATAGGCTGCCGCCAGCGCCAGGCTGGCAGTGACCGCGCCCAGGGTTGCTGCCGTGGGTACCTGCCACTGTTTGGGCCTTACGGCTTTTTCCCAGCGCTCCGTAGTGGATTCGGTATGGCTCTGGCGCAATAACGGCCGCATGACTCGCCAGACTCGCACGGGTAGGTGTTTCGGGCGTTTCAGCGGGTAGGCGGCTCTTTCGGCATCGGAGAGCTCGCGACGCTCAAAGGGGTGGCGGCTGCTGACGAGCTCGTAGGTGATGCAGGCCAGGGCGTAGAGGTCATCCCGGGGGTGGGGCTCGTTCCCCGCCATCAGCGACGGGGATGCATAGGCTGGCGTGTAGCCGAACATCCGGGTTTCATCTCTCTGGCGTGGCGCCAGGTAGTCCTCCATCTGCCGCTGGGATGCCAGGGCGCGGGCCACACCGAAGTCGAGCAGCTTAATCTGGCCATCCTGGGTCAGGAAGACGTTGGACGGTTTGATGTCGGCGTGGACGATGCCTTGACCGTGGGCGTAACGCAGGGTTTCCAGAATCTGCTGTATGATCCAGCGGCAGCCCTTCCAGGGAAGGCCGCGGGGGCGATAGCGCTGGATCAGCCGTGTGAGTGGCTCCCCCTCGAGCAATTCCATCACAATGAAGCAGGTATCCCCGTCCCGCTCCAGGTCTTTGACCCGGATGATACCGGGATGGGAAAGGCGCATTGACCGCGCTGCCTCTCGGGCCAGCATGGAGACCGCATCTGGATCGTCGGTCAGGGAATGGCGGAGGATTTTGACCGCGACCTGGCAGTCGCTTGAGTTGGCCTGTTCCAGGTACTCATCCACGGCGCGGTAAACATCGCTCATGCCACCGGAGGCGATCAGCGCCTCAATGCGGTATCGTCCCGCAAGGCGCTGGTCCAGCCGCGGATGACGGGAGCCAGTGGAGTGGGTTTGCTCGTCCGCTCCGGTCTGTTGCTTTTGGGGCTTAACCCTTGTTGCCTCCATGCTCAATCCCTTTCCCTGATCCAGTTACGCTTCTGGAGTCTATACAAGCCCGTTCATCAGGGTCAATGCGAGCGGTAGGGCCTGTGACACACGTCATTGACAGGCTTGTGCGCAGGCAATAGCATTCTAACCAATCGGGGTGCCCAGCCGTACCGCGATTCATGAAGGTAATGTTGATTCAGGACGTCCTAGGGACAGGAGAGGCCAATGGAATTGGCGCTTGCCATAACCAGCTATCAGCGACTTTCGCCAACCGTAACGAGTCAGTGCCGCTTTGGGGCCGACCGGCGTTATACGTTCGGGCGTTCCGAAGAGTGCGACTGGCATCTGCCCGATCCCGAGCGTGTCGTTTCCTCCGTACACGGTGAAATCGTCTATCGCGAGGGCGCTTTCCATCTGCTCGACCGCTCTACCAACGGCATTTTTCTGAATCATGCTGATACGCCCCTTGGTAACAGCAGCGAGGCTGCGTTGGGCGATGGGGATCGTATTGTGCTGGGCGATTACGAGATCAGTGTCAGCGTTAAGCAGTCGGCGCCAGCTCAACCGGAAGCGCCTGTTGAGGCCTCTCCCCAACCGAGGCCGGGCGCCGGAGCTGGAGCTGGCAGCCCGACCAAACAGGAGGCGCCCACGGTCTCGAATCCCATGGTGGAGCTTGAGGACACCTCGGACCCCATGGACAGTCACGTCACCCTGCCAGAGGTCTCAATTCCTTCTGATTGGCAATGGGGAGACGAGCCGGCGACGACGGCGGAGCAGCCCGCTCCGCCGGAAGACAACGTCGCCCCTGATGAGTCCCGAGGCGGGCTCGATCCCTTTCTGGAGGCGCTTGGGGTGGACGCGATGGTTGGTGATTCGCTCTCCGAGGAGGCGCAGAGAGAACTGGGCGGATTAACCCGTCTCCTGCTGGATCAATTGATGAGCCTGTTGCGCCAGCGGGCTCGCGAAAAGCAATCCCTAAGGGTGGAGCAGACTCTTTTCGAGCGTCGTGGCAATAACCCCTTGAAGTTCTCAGCCACCCCTGAGGATGCCATTGAAGCATTGCTCCTACGGCGTAATCCGGCGTTCATGCAGCCCCAGCAGGCCGTTGAGGATGCGTTCGCCGACATCCGAGGGCATGATCGGGCCATGCTGCGGGGGGTTGAAGCTGTTGTCCAGGAATTGCTCGCGGATGGTCCGGAAGGAACGACGTCTGGACGTCCGCCGAAATGGGATCTGGTTCGCCGCTCTCGTGCCTATGGGGAACTGATGGATCGGCGTGACTGGCAGCGTGAGGAATGGGGAGATACCGAGCGCATGATGCGCAGCCCCGTCTTCGCGGGTGCCTACGAGGCTGCGATGCGGGAACAGGAAGCAGAGGGGAATGGCTGATGCGTTTGCTGTGTGCCCTGGTAATGGGGCTGATGCTTGGGGGGTGCGCCTTCTTCCACCCTGTCGCGGATGTTCAGGTTTCAGCGGGGGAGGAGGTCAACCCGGATTCCGAGGGCAGGGCCTCTCCGGTGTTGGTGCGTCTGTATGAACTCAAGGCGCCTGATGCCTTCAAAGATGCTGGATTCGATCCTCTTCACGGGGATCCGGAGTCTGTTCTGGGTGATGACCTTCTGGGGATGAAGGAAACGATGCTTCGTCCAGGAGAGAGCTGGCATATAGAAAGAGCCCTGAAGGACGAGACTCATTATCTAGGCGTAAGCGCTGCCTTCCGCGACATCGATGACGCCCACTGGCGAGTGGTTCGGTCAACAAACGGGATCTTCTTCGTACCCGGCATTGAGCTCCGGGTGGATGGTGTTGAGATCAAAAACAGGGACGACTGACGGAGTAACGCATGACGGACGCAATGGCCAGGGTGGCCTGGTCGGAGGGTATGCTCCTCCGGCCGCAGCATTTCCAGCAGCAGGACCGGTTTCTGTACCACGCAGCCCGGCTCCGGCACTTCCATTTAACGCCCTATGGGTATGGAGTGAGCGAGCTGAGTCTGGATGAGCAGCAACTGAACCTGGGCCAGTTCGGTGTGGTGTCGGCGACCGGCGTGTTCCCGGACGGGATGCCTTTCAACCTCGACGGGAATGACGGCCTTGTGATCGAGGTGCCCGCGGATGCCCGGGATGAGCTGGTGTATCTGGCGCTGCCCTATGAGCGCCAGAGCGGCACCAACTTTGCCGGGGAGGGTGAGGGGTCGGTGGCTCGGTTTGTAATCCGGGATGCGCCCTTGCTCGACGAATCCCTGGCCGAGCATGAGCCGGAAACCGTTGGGTTGGCCCGGCTGAATCCCTGTCTGCGCCTGGGGCGCGAGGATATGGCCGGCTATGTGGCCATTCCGGTGGCGCGGATCATTGAAGTTGCCAATGAAAAGGAGGTCCGCCTGGATCGCCACTTCATTCCCCCCTGTCTTGATGTGGGTCGTATTCCCGCGTTGACCTCGCTGTTGAATGAAACACTGGCAATGATACGCCAGCGAGGCGAGGCGCTGGCCGGTCGTATGCAGAAGGGCAACCAGCAGTCCAAGACGCTTTTCGACATCATGATGCTGCAGACCCTGAACCGCTGGCAGCCGGCGCTGGAGCACTGCGAGCAGACCCCGGGGGTGCACCCGGAAGATCTTTACCGGACCCTGGTCACCCTGGCGGGCGAGCTCGCCACCTTCACCCGGAATGAGAAACGCCCGCCGGAGTTGCCACGCTATCGTCACGATTCGCTGACGGAAACCTTCGGGGACCTGGGGGCGATTCTGAGCCAGTCGCTGAGCACGGTGCTTGAAGAGACAGCGGTGGCGCTGAAACTGGAGGAAGCGGATTACGGCATCCGGGTAGCGCCACTCAACGACAAATCGTTGCTGGATACGGCCCAGCTCGTGCTGGCCGTTCGGACGGATCTCAGCACGGAGGAGGTCCGGCGGCGGCTTCCGGCGCAGATCAAGCTCGGGCCCGTGGAGCATATTCGCGAGCTGGTGAATAGCCATCTGCCGGGTATCCCCGTGAGCGCACTGCCGGTTGCTCCTCGCCAGATTCCGTATCATGCGGGGTATCACTACTTCATGCTGGAAAGCGGCGGCGAGCGTTGGCGCCAGCTCCATCACAGCGGGGGGCTGGCCGTGCATGTGTCCGGTCACTATCCGGGCCTGGAACTGGAGCTCTGGGCTATCCGGCGTTAATCACGGATTGAGGAAAAAGGGTCATGACGGATCAGACCATTATGAAACCCCGCCCCGGGGCCAGGAATCAGCCCCGCCCACAGGGTGAACAGGAAGGCACCCGGATGGCCGCGCCCGCTTCGGTGCCGGCTTCGTCTGACCTGCGCTTGCCCTCAACCCGGTTGGATCCGGTGTGTGATGAGGCCTCCAGGCTGCTCTCCCTGGCCGACCGACTTGGGCGGGCCAGCAGCGTAAAAGACGTTGCGGCGCTCAAGCGCCAGTGCACGGCCCTTGTTGCCGAATATCAGAGGGCCCTTGCCAATAAGGACGTCAGTCCTGAGACGGTGGATACCGCTTCCTACTGTCTGTGCGCACTGCTCGATGAACTGGTTCTTCACAGTGAGTGGGGACAGTCCAGTGACTGGGCGGCCAGCTCCCTGCTTTCCGAATTCCATTCACAGACCTGGGCGGGAACCCACTTTTTTGAGCGTGTGGACCGTGCCAGGCGTGAGGGGAACCGTCCCCTGATGCGGCTCCAGTATTTGTGCCTGGCTTTAGGCTTCCGCGGTCGGTTCCGTGTGGAGGAGCGTGGTTCGGAACAGTTGGAGGTCCTGCGCAATGGCCTTTTTCGGGAAATTGCCCAGGATGGGGAAAAGCAGGGCCAACCCTTCGAGCCGGAATGGGAGAGGCGTGTTTTTACCGGAAGCAGTTCGGTGCATCGAATTCCATTATGGTCGCTTGGCGCTATTGCCGCTGGCGTACTGTTGGTGGTCTATCTGGGGCTGACCCATTTTCTCGGCCAGCATGCCCAGCCAGTGGCCGAACGGCTTGCAGCTATCGGTGTGCCTCCGGCGCCTGCCTCCGGGGAAACACAGGGGGAAGGGCCGGATATTGGCTACCTGAAACAGGTTCTGGGGACCGAGATGGAACGGGGGCTGGTGCAGCTGGAGACGAAGGACAATCGTGCCAGCTTGGTGCTCGGTAACGAGGGACTGTTTGCGCCGGGCTCCGCTGCTATCCGCGAATCCCGTAAGCCTTTGCTGGGCAAGATCGCCCGTACGCTCGAGGGTACCGACAGCCTGATCCAGGTGACCGGGCATACTGATGACACGCCGATCAGTAGCGAACAGTACCCTTCCAACTGGCACCTGTCACTGGCGCGAGCCACGGCGGTTTCGGATTTTCTCGGTGAACGGGCGTCGCTGGAAGGGCGGCTCTGGCCCGAAGGGCGCGGTGCGGCTGAGCCCCGTTTCAGTAATGAATCGCCTGAAAGCAGGGCAGGGAATCGACGGGTGGTTATCACCCTGACACCAAGGTAGGTGAGTATGCGTTTAATGGGATGGATGCGTTCTCTCGGTAAGTGGATCACGCTGCGAGGCTTTCTGATTGGACTCGCGGTCGTGGCGCTGGTGCTGTTGGTATGGTTCGGTGGTCCTCTCGTGGCCATTGCCGGCTGGACGCCGCTGGCTTCCATGGCTGCCCGTCTGGTTTTCCTGTTGTGTCTTCTGGTCACTGCGCTGGCCGTTGCCTTATGGCGTGCACGTCGGCAAAGGGCTGATAACGAGAAAGTAGTCAGCGAAATGCTCGCCGATAGTGACGGAGATGACTTTCTGGAAGAAGAGGTTAGCGAGCAGCGTGAGCGCCTCCGGGAAGCGCTCGCCCTGGTGCGGCGCTGGCGGCCGGGCCGTTTCCGGTCGGTGTATGATCTGCCCTGGTATATCCTGATTGGCGCGCCTGGCTCCGGAAAATCCACCGCTCTGTTGAATTCCGGACTGGACTTTCCGCTGCGGGACCGGATGGGCGTGGAGTCGGTCCGCGGTGTGGGCGGCACCCGTAACTGCGACTGGTGGTTCACCAACCGTGCCGTTGTGATTGATACAGCGGGCCGCTACACGGCTCAGGAAAGTGCGGATCGACGCGATGCCAGGGGGTGGGAATCCTTCCTGGGGCTGCTCCGGCGCCATCGCCCGCGCCAGCCCATCAATGGCGCCATGGTTTCGGTAAGCGTGGCCGATCTTCTGGAGCAGACCCCTACGGAAAGGGCGTTGCATGCACGGGCGCTCAAGCAGCGCGTGCAGGAGCTACGGAATCGTTTGGGGGTGGTGTTTCCGGTCTATGTGGTGTTGACCAAGACGGATCTCCTGGAAGGTTTCACGGAAACGTTCGGGATGCTCACCGAGACCGAACGTGAAGAAGTGCTTGGGATGACCTTCGAGCTGGAGCCAGCTTCGGACAGTGACGCGCTGGCAACCCGCTTCAGCGAGGCCTTTGACGGGCTGATTGAGCGCCTCAGCCATTTCGCCCTGCACCGGGTTCAGCAGGAGCGCACCGCCGACGCTACCCGGCGCCTTTACCATTTTCCCAAACAGATGGCGCTGCTGCGTGCCCCGATGTGGAACCTCATCAACGAGGTGTTCTGTCCTTCCGCCTATGAGGACACGGCGCAACTGCGCGGGATTTATCTGGTTTCCGCGGAGCAATCAGAGACCAGCTATGACCGGATTTCCCAGCTGGTGGATGACGAATTCGGTCTTACGCCCGCCCAGGTGGAGCCAGAGGCTCTGGGCGCCCATCAGCAGGGGTTCTTCCTTCGCCGCCTTTTCGACAGCATCGTTTTTTCCGAGCATGGACTGGTTCGGCCTGACGGTCAGCACCGTTGGAGGCTGCGTTGGCTCCAGAGGGGTGCCCTGGCTGGTCTTGTGCTTGTGATGGCTGGCAGTGGCGTGGCTTGGGCGTTCAGCTACCAGTGGAACCAGACCCTGATCAGTAACTATGAGCAACGGTTGGCCAAGGTCGAGAAGGCCGATGAAGCGGGTCCAGAAAACTGGGTAAAGCTGGAGCAACTGTTGTCCAGTGTGGCCTCTTTACCGGGGGTGGCGGGCAGCGCGTTCCCGGATGGGGGACCTCGCCACGTCGGGCTTGACCAGGGTGAGCGACTGAGCCAGCTGGGGGAAGGTGCCTATGGACGACTGCTCCAGCACCATTTCAGCACCCACCTTGGTAATGCCCTGGAGCAGGCTCTTGCAGAGAATCCGGATAATACGGAATACCTCTACGAGACGCTTAAGACGTACCTGATGCTGAACCAGCATGAGCACCTGCAACCACAACAGGTTCGTGACTGGTTCCGGGCCTGGGTGAGCCGGGAACTGTCGGGCCCAGCAAATGAACAAGCTCGGGAGCGTTTGCTGAAACACCTGGACCGTTATCTGGCGTTGGGCCACAGGTTGGCGCTGGACGGCGAACGGGTTGAGAAAGCCCGTCAGAAGCTCGCAAGCTTGCCGGTGGCGGAGCGGGCATATGAGCGGGTCAGGCTCAGTGCCCAGGGGTCGGGGTTTCCCGATTTTCGTCTACCGCTGGTTCTGGGCTCTGTGGCAGACCGGGTGTTCGAACGCCGTTCTGGAAAGCCGCTGGATGAGTCCATTCCCGCGCTTTACACGCGGAATGGATTCGAAGGGCTTTTCCAGCCAGAACTTGAGCGGGTTTCGGAACGCCTTCTGGAAGAGTCCTGGGTTTATGGCGAGGACAGTGAGCCTTTCCGCAATCTGGATGAGACAGCTCTGAAGCAGGGGGTCCGGGACCGGTATTTCAGGGATTACGTTTATCGTTGGCGTGACCTGTTGACGGATCTGCGTATCCGTTCTTTTGAGGAAGAAGCGGAGGGTGCTCGTATCGCCCAGGCACTTGCCGGCCCTGAAGCCCCGGTTGAGCGGCTCATGAAGGCGGTGTCCCATAACACCCAGCTGACGCCGGTGCTGGAAGGCCAGGGAGGCGGCAAACTCGCCGAGGCCGCTTCTGAGCAGGCAGGGCGCATGGCCGATAGGGCGAGCGGTCGAGGGCCGCGCCTCAGCAGCCTTATGCCGTCGGGTGATGGTGGGGATGAGTCGCCCACTACCCCAGTGGATAACGCCTTCAGTGAATTGCACAAGGTGCCCGCTGAGGCCTATCAATCCTTGCGTGACAGTGCTGGGACCATTGCTGACTATCTCTCAAAAGAGGAGGCCGGGCTGGCGCGTAAGGATTTCCGAAAGGCCGTTACCGGACTCCATGAAACCGTTAACGGAACGGAGTCGGAAAGCCTGGCCGCATTGTTTGATGGCTTTCTGCAGGATGGACGTCGTCTTGAGCGGGCCTCACGCACCCAAAGCCTGAATCAGCTGTGGCAGAGCGACGTTTACGGGGAATACCGTGAGGCCATCTCCGGTCACTATCCGATTGACCTGGATGCTTCTGAGTCGATTGCGCTGAAGGATTTTGTGCGCTTCTTTGATTATGGCGGCACATTGGACAGTTTTGTTGAGGAGAATCTGGCGGATCAGCTTGATCGATCCAGCTCCCCTTGGAAGGTAACCGGCGACCTGGATATCCATGCGCGAACGTTACGTCTTCTGGAGCATGCAGAGGAGCTCCGGAGCGCCTTCTTCAATCAGGATGGAGGTGGTCTGGCTGTCGGGTTCAGCCTGAAACCCATCCACCTGGATGCCGATGTAACCCGGCTGGACCTGGCACTTGGTGACCAGACACTGGTCTATCGGCATGGGCCGGAGCGTGATCAGGCCTTCCGCTGGCCTCTCAAGGTGGACGATGGAAACTCGCTACTGGCCCTGAAACCCGGCGGTGATGGTGAGGAACCAAGACGTCAGCGTTATCAGGGCGAATGGTCGGTGTTCCGCCTGCTGCAATCCGGAGGGGCCCTCAGGGGTAATGGCCGAACGCGTGAGGTCGCCCTGGAAATGGATGGTTACAGCGCTCGGTTTGAATTGACCGCGGATTCTGTTGACCACCCGTTCAGCCGGGACCTGTTTAAACCGTTTTGGCTGCCGCCAAACCTGTAAGGGAGAGTGACCATGGAATGGGGTTATATGGGAAAGGTTCCCAGCCGTGGTGATTTCATCACCCATGGCCTGCCCGGTGAGCTGCGTGAACGCTGGTTCGAGTGGTGCCAGGCGGCCCTTGCCGTCAGTCGTGAGCAATTGGGAGACCAGTGGCTGGACGCCTATCTGACCTGCCCGATCTGGCATTTTGCCGCAGGCCCGGGCGCCCTGGCCGAAGGCGGCATGATTGGAACGCTGATCCCATCGGTGGATCGGGTGGGGCGCCACTTCCCGTTCCTGGTAGCCGGCGCTCATGAGGGGACCCTTCTGGACGCCTGGCGTCAACCGGAGTGGTTCAGTGCCATGGAGGAGCGCGTTCTGGCCGTGCTCGAGGACGATTGGAATGAAACCGCCTGGCACAAAGAACTCGCCGGGGTCAGTGGTCCGGAAGCTGAGGTGAGTCGACTGCAGTGGCCGGAAGGCGAGGGGAACCTGATGCTGCCCGGTGATGCCCGAGAAGACGATTGGTTGACGGCGGTATTTGGCGTCCGTCGTGGCCGGGTACTGTGGTGGAGCCAAGGATCCGCCTTTGTAGAGCCAGCAACCCTTCTGACGGAAGGGTTACCCCAGGTAGGCCAGTTTGCGGCCATGATTGGCGGCCAATGGCGGGAGCATGGTTGGCGCCAGGGCGTGATGGTGGAGTAATCAATGGAGCTGAATTCAGTAGGGTTCACGCATCAGGGCGGAACCCGGGAACACAATGAGGATGCCTGGCGAGCCTGGCCGGAAGCTGGTCTCTGGCTGGTGGTGGACGGGATGGGCGGGCACAGTGCCGGGGATGTGGCAAGCCGCATCATATGTGACACCGTTGACCGGGACCTGGCGAACAATGGCGCCGCCGCCTATGATGCCGATCAATTGGAACAGTCCCTGCAGAACGCCAATAAAGCGATCCGGGACTACGGGGCACGTTCGCTCAATGGCGGCACCATGGGGGCCACCATGGTGGCGTTGCAGATCCGGGACGGCCGCTACGAGTTGCTCTGGGCCGGGGACAGTCGCTGCTATCGGCTGCGCTCATTGCGTCTGGAGCAACTCACGGAAGATCACAGTCAGGTTAATGACATGCTCCGGGCTGGCGTTCTCGCGCCCGAGCAGGCCCGTGGGCACCCGTTAGCCCATGTGGTGACCCGTGCATTGGGGGTGGAGTCCCACCTAGAGCTGGAGCGGCTACAGGGTGAGGCCAGGGCAGGGGATCTATTCATGCTCTGTAGCGACGGTATCAGTGACGAGTTTGCGGATGAGCAGTTGCATCGGTTCCTGACCAATAGCAGCCTTCAGGATGCGAATGATGCCATCCTGTACTCGGCACTGGTTAACAAATGTGGAGATAATATTACCTGCCTTCTGGTCAAAGCTGAAACGAGCGGTTATCATTCAGGGGCAGTTAGGGAAGCGCGGGATCCGGACGCCACAATACCGGTGCGGGTACCGCCAGGAACATCACAGGGATAGCGTGTGTGTAGGTTATGGACGACACGATAGAACCTCTCTTCGACTTTGAAGCACTCCTAAGGCCTATATCCGAGGCGCATCCCTGCGGTGATGATACCCGGGAGGACGACACGCCCGAGGCCCCCTATTTCAACCTCAAGGATCTGCGCAGCCAGGCCCGTGCTCTGGAGCGCGAACGCCAGATTGATGGGGAAGCGGGGGAGCCCGCGCAGTGGCAAGAGCTGCTGGATCGTGTTCCCGAGTTGTTGGCAGCCCGAAGCAAGGACCTGGAGCTGGTAGCCTGGTATATTGAAGCGTTATGCCGCCGGCATGGCTTTGAAGGGCTGGCGCAAGGATTTGATCTGGCGCGCTCCATGCTGGAGCATTACTGGGAACACCTCTACCCCGCCCCTGACGAAGAAGGCATGACCACCCGGATCGCGCCCCTGGTGGGTCTTAATGGTGGTGATGCTGAGGGAACGCTGACCCAGCCGATTCTGGAGATTCCAGTTCTGGCTCACCCGGAATCCGGTTGGATTGCCGCCTGGCAGCTTGAACAAGCCGCCGAGATGACCCGCCTTGATGAACAAAAGACGCAGCAACGTCTGGCCTCGGGGGTGCCCTCCGAGGAAGACGTTGCCCAGGCTGTCAAAGAAACCCCACTGGCCGAACTCAAGACTTTGGCTGACGCCATTGAGCGGGCCCAGACTGCCTTTTCCGCATTGAGTGAGAGCATGGATCAGGCCATGGACGGTGAGCCGCAGCCTACCAGCCATATTCGATCGGCATTGGAGCGCTGTCGTGCCATCTTCTTCCATTATGCGTGGGAGCGCCTGGCGTCAGCCCAGCCGGCAACGGCTGACGAAACCGGTGATGAGCCGGTTGACGGTGAGAGCGGGGCTGGGGCGACAGGCGGGAGCTCCGCTCAGGACCCGGTCCGTGTTGCAATTGATAGTCGCGCCAGAGCCTTGGCGCAGCTCAGGGAGCTGGCAGCGTTTTTCCGTCAGACTGAGCCCCATTCCCCCGTTTCCTATGCCATTGACCAAGCGGTGCGATGGAGTGAACTGCCGTTGCCAGACCTGATGCAGGAATTGATCGAGGATAAGAATGTTCGTGACGGTTTCGCCCGTATGACGGGGGTGCCGTTGCAGGACGCGGAGCGCTGAAGGCCGCATTGACCGAAAAAGGGGTGGCGACCACCCCGGAGGACGACAAGGAGAAACCGACATGGAAAGCGTTCATGACAAGCTTTCACGAGTCCGCAAGCCGCGGGTTCACATTACGTACGATGTAGAGACCGAAGGCGCGCTGGTCAAGAAGGAACTGCCCTTCGTGGTCGGCGTGATGGGGGACTTTTCAGGCAACAATAATACCGAGCTCAAACCGCTCAAGGATCGCCGGTTCATCCAGATCGACCGGGATAACTTTGACGACGTCATGCGTCGCATGAGTCCAAAGCTGTCCATGAAGGTGGATAACAAGCTCTCCGATGATGATTCCCAGATGACGGTGGAGCTGGAGTTCAACCGTATGGAGGACTTCGAGCCGTCATCCGTTGTGAATCAGGTTGAGCCGTTGCGTGAATTGATGGAAACGCGGAACAAGCTGCGTGACCTGATGACGAAGGTGGACCGATCGGAAGAGCTTGAGGGGCTACTGGAGCGGGTTCTCAGTAATTCCGACGATCTGAACAGCCTGAATGATGAACTCGGAACCAGGGAAGGGGAGGACTCGCAATGAGTGCCGAAGAACAGACGCAAGAAGCGGTTGCCGCCGAAAGCGAGAGCCTGAGTCTGCTGGATCAGGCCATCGGTGCCACCAAGCAGACCGAAAGCGATCGGGCACGTGAGCTGATCCGGACGCTCACTGATGAGGCCATGAAGGGGACGGTGACGTGGAACAAGAATCTCAACGTCACCTTCAACCAGGCCATTGCGGCGATTGATGAAGCCATCTCGAGCCAGCTTGCCGAGGTCATGCATAACGAGGAATTCCAGAAACTGGAAGGCTCATGGCGGGGGCTCCATCATCTGGTCATGAACTCGGAAACCAGTTCGACCCTTAAGCTCCGGGTGCTCAACGTAAGCAAGAAGGAGTTGCACAAGGACCTTTCCAAGGCCGTCGAGTTTGACCAGAGTCAAACCTTCAAGAAGATTTACGAGTCCGAGTTCGGAACCCCTGGCGGTGAGCCCTATGGGGCGCTAATTGGGGATTACGAATTCAGTAATCACCCCACTGACATGGAGACGCTGAGCCTGATGTCCAACGTGGCGGCGTCGGGTTTCTGTCCCTTCATCGCCTCATCCAGTCCGGGGCTGTTCGGTTTTGATGACTGGACTGAACTGACCAAGCCCAGGGATCTCGAGAAGGTTTTTGAGTCCGTGGAGTACACCAAGTGGCGGTCATTCCGGGAAAGCGAGGATTCCCGTTTTGTTACCCTGACTATGCCACGGGTGCTGGCTCGCCTTCCGTACGGTTCTGCCACTCAACCGGTGGAGGCGTTCAACTTCGAGGAGTTCGAGATGAACTCGGGCTCGGGTATGTCTGTAGCGGCGGATCACAACGACTACTGCTGGATGAACGCGGCCTATGTTATGGGGACCCGTCTTACGCAGGCCTTTGCCAAGTACGGGTTCTGTACTGCGATCCGGGGTGCTGAAGGGGGCGGTAAGGTTGAAGGCCTGCCCACCCACGTTTTCCAGAGCGACGATGGCGACCCCGACCTCAAGTGTCCCACTGAAATCGGGATCACGGACCGGCGCGAGGCGGAGCTGAGCAAGTTGGGTTTCCTGCCGCTGTGTCACTACAAGAACACGGACTACGCCGTATTCTTCGGCGCGCAGACCTGTCAGAAGCCCAAGGTCTACGATAACCCTGATGCCACGGCCAACGCTGCTATCTCCGCGCGCTTGCCCTATTTGATGGCGACCTCGCGGTTCGCCCACTACTTGAAGGTGATGGCGCGGGACAAGATCGGCTCCTTTATGGAGGCCGAAGATGTGGAGAACTGGCTTAACCGCTGGATTCTCGGTTATGTGAATGGCTCCGAAGGCGGAGGCCAGGACATCCGCGCGCGCTATCCTCTGGCGGATGCCAGGGTAGAGGTTCGCGAGATCCCGGGACGCCCCGGCTCCTACAATGCTGTGGCCTGGCTCCGGCCCTGGCTCCAGCTTGAGGAGTTGTCCACCTCGTTGCGGATGGTCGCCAAGATTCCGGAGGCGGGTTAATCAAGTCCTGGCTTGGCTAGCGGATAATCCATGGATGGGGTCACGCACCCCGTCCCTTTGCAGGGATGCGCCATGAGCAGTGCCCTTCAGTTCGTGCCCAGTGATTACCTGGACAGACCCGGCTCCAAAGAGTCGGGGGTGATACCTGATGTAGGGTTCGCGTCGCGGCTTGTTGCGGAGGCGGATGACCTTGTCGCGTTGCTGATGTGGTTGAGTCGGCAGGACCCTGAAAAGCAATGGGGCCGGCCTTCCATCAGAGCGTTACTGGTTCAGACGCTGGATGCGCTTGATCGGCGCATCAACGATCAGCTCAACGTGATTCTCCATCACCCGCAACTGCAGGCTCTGGAGGCGAACTGGCGAGGCGTTTGGCTGCTCACTGAACAAGCGCATCACGACGATGGTGAGTCCCGTGTGCGGGTCAAGATGCTGGATCTGAGCTGGCGGGAACTGGCACGGGATTTGTCACGTGCTATTGAGTTCGACCAGTCGCATCTTTTCGGGCATGTCTACTCGGAAGAGTTTGGCAAGCCCGGCGGAGAGCCCTTTGGCCTGTTACTGGGTGCCTACAGTGTCAGCCATCGGACCAGCGGGGGACAGTCCAATCTGGATACCCTCCAGGAACTGACCCAGGTGGCTGCCGCAGCCTTTGCGCCGCTGATACTGGACGCCGACCCGAGTCTTCTGGGAGTGGATCATTACGCGGAGCTGGCCAGCGTTACGGACCTGGAAAATCATTTTAATCAGCCCGAGCTGATCAAATGGCGTGCTCTGCGGCAAAGGGAGGATGCACGGTTCCTGGGGCTGGCGATGCCCCGGATGCTGATGCGCCAGCCCTATCCGGACGCCGGCTGGGGCCCTGAAGGGTTTCGTTTCCGTGAGGCCAACGACAACCCGGCAACGGATTATCTGTGGGGCAATGCGTGTTTCGCGGTCGGTACTGTCGCCATCCGGGCGTTTTGTCAGTCCGGTTGGTTTGCCCAGATTCGCGGTTACCGTGAGGGCCGTATCGCCCATGGCGCCGTCGACAATATGCCGGCAATCCAGGCTCTGT
The DNA here is from genome assembly GCA_048013405.1 of Halomonadaceae bacterium KBTZ08. Lineage (GTDB taxonomy): Bacteria > Pseudomonadota > Gammaproteobacteria > Pseudomonadales > Oleiphilaceae > Halospina. Next base: position 2,078,430 of record CP182108.1, on the reverse strand, counting down.
CCTCGGCAGGGCGAATTTCCCCCACCCGCAGTCCGGTGGAATGGCAGATCAGTGACCGTATGGAACGGGTCCTGTCTGAGGAAGGGTTTATCCCCCTGATGCCGTTGGCGAATACGGAAATGCTGGTGCTGCATTCCGTACCCTCGGTGCAGGAGCCGGCCCGTTATGACAGTGGCGAGGCGCAGGTCAGCGCACGCTTGGCGGCAATGCTGCACTACACGCTGTGCGTGTCGCGGTTTGCCCATTACTTGAAGGTGATGGGGAGGGACCGGGTTGGCGGGTATCGTTCTCCCGAGGAGTGTGAGAGCCAGCTCCAGCGCTGGCTCCACAGCTATACCATGGCGACGGAAGGCGCCTCGGATGAAATGCGCGCGCGTTTCCCGTTGCGGAGTGCGAGCGTCTCGGTCAAGCAGCGGGTAGGAGAGCCGGGACGCTATTACTCGGTCATCCGGCTTCAGCCGCACTTCCAGCTGGATCAGCTTGTGACCAGCATGCGGCTGATCACCGAACTTACACCAATACAGACGTGAGAGTGTTACAGGACGCCGTGCAGCTCAGGCCAGGCCTCCGGACACATATGGACCAATCAAGGATAAGCCGATATGGATGTTATCAAGCAGTATCTATCCGCGGGACAGCTTCAGGAAGCCATCGAACAGATCCAGACGGAGCTAAGACAGTCTCCAGGCGCCAGCGACCTGCGGGCCTGCCTCGTTGAATTGCTGTGCATTGCCGGTGACCTGGAGCGTGCCGATGACGTTCTGGAGCACCTTGTGCGTCACCATCAGGACTGGGTGGCTGGGGCCGCTAACCTGCGTCAGCTTCTAAGGGCTCAACAGGCACGGTTGGCATTGCGTGAGGGCAAGCTGGCCGATGATGTGGTTGCTACCCCAGGAGAGTCGCTGGAAGCGCTGCTTAAGCTGCACCTTCATCTTTCCAAGGGTGAAACAGAGCAGGCCCGAGAAGCTGCCATGGCACTGGAGGCAAGCCGGGTCGGCGAAAGGTTTCGGGTAGGAGAGTCCGAAGGTGACATACGGGACTGCGACGATGCGCTGAACAGCTACGTCGAGGGCCTGGGTACCGACGGATACTATTACCTCTGGCAGTGGCATGAGATTGATGCCCTCCGATTCCAGAAACCGGCCTCGCCCATTGAGCTGGTGTGGCGGAGGGCTTTGATCGAGCTGGCGGATGGTCGCCAGGGCGAGGCTTTCATTCCTCTGACGTATGCGGCCAGCGAGCAGGATGCAGACAAGCTTGGGCGCCAGACCGAGTGGGTAGAGCACGCCGGCGGTCTTGTGACTGGGCTGGGCCTCAAGATGTATCTGGTTGGCGACGAGGCTGTTTCGCTTGAAGCGCTTACGGATGTTGAACGCCTGACATCGGAAGAAACGCCTCATGCAGAGCTCTGATGCCCGTAACGGACTCCAGCTTAGCTTGCTGGACAGGCTCCTGGATGAAGGTGCACTGCGCCCCAGCCTGGCTCAGGTCCGTCAGTCCGTCAGGCGTGATCTGGAATGGCTGCTCAACGCGCGTCGGTGCTGGATCCCGCGTCCCTCTGAGTACCGTGAGCTGAGCTGCTCGGTCCTCACCTATGGGCTGCCGGATTTCACCGTTATGGAGCTGAGTACTGAGGACGGGCGTCAGTGGCTGTGCGACGAGGTTAAGCGCACCATCGTCCAGTTCGAGCCGCGGCTGACGCAGGTCGAAGTGGTGATGAAGGATACCGAGGCGCCCATGGATCGTTTTCTGCGCCTTCGTATCGAGGCGGTCCTGTTGGTGGAGCCGGTGCCGCAGCAGGTGGCCTTCGACTCAGAACTGGAACCCGTCAGTTTGTCGGTTACCCTCAAGGAGTGTGCCTGATCATGAGTGACGAACTGCTCCAGTACTACAATCGCGAGCTGGCTTATCTCAGGCGCCAGGGAGCGGAATTCGCAGAAGCCTACCCCAAGGTGGCGGGGCACTTGCGGATGAGCGAAGAATCGGTGGAAGACCCCCATGTCTCGCGGCTCCTGGAAGGCGTCGCCTTTCTTACCGCCCAGATACGCCAGCGATTGGACAGTCATTTTCCGGAACTTACGGATGTGCTGCTTGGCACCCTTTACCCGGATTATCAGGCGCCCGTGCCGTCCATGACGATCCTGCAGGCGGAGCCCGCACCGGCGCAGACGCATGCAGCCCCCCTTGAGCAGGGTCAGCCCTTTGAAACACTGACCGACGATGTGCCCACCTGCCGCTTCGTAGCCAGGGGCGAGCAATGGGTGGCACCGATTCAGGTTCAGGAAGCGGTCTTTGAGAACAGCCCCTTCGAGGCGCCCCGGCCCGAGGGAGTGGAAAAGGCACGCAGTGTGATCCGGCTGCGGCTCAGCAGTCCGGTGGCGATGAGTGAGACCAATGCGCCCTGGCTTCGCTTCTATCTCCATGGTCAGCCTCATCAGAGCCATGAACTGTATGACCTGATTCACAGGACAGGACTTGGATTCGCGATGGTGCCTGTGAATGATCGTCGCCAGGTCCAGTTCTTCCCGGCGCAGAGGATCCAGCCCGTCGGCTTTTCAGAAGCGGATGCCATGGTGCCCTACGGCTCGAGAAGTTTTGAGGGCTACCGGCTTCTGGTGGAGCACTTCCTGTTCCCGGAAAAGTTCCTGTTCGCGCAGCTCGATGGCCTGGCGGACCAGTGGCCCGACGACAGCGAGGTGGAGCTCTACATCTATCTGGCCGAAGGCTCCGCGGAACAGGAAAAGAGCTTTGTAGCCGACCACATGCGGCTGTGGTGTGTACCGGCGGTTAACCTGTTTGAAGAGAATCTGGAGCCGGTGCGCCGGGACGAGACGGACTACGCGTTTCATCTGGTGCCGCGTTACCGCAATAGTGACGCCTATGAGGTTGTTGGTGTTGATCGCGTGGACCTGGTCAACAATGGGGAAGTGCGGGAGTTGGCACCGTATTATGGATTTGGTCATCCCCGCTGGCAGACAGAGTTGGGGATTTACTGGCACCTGCACAGGAGCAATGCCGATTGGGCGGGGGGACAGTACGAGCCGGGCATCGAGTCCTATTTGAGTCTGGTGGATCAACGGTTCGAGCAACAGGATAAGGCGGCCCTGCCCAAGGACGAGATGCTGGTTGTCCGGGCCCAGTGCTGCAACCGGAACATTCCGACCAGCCTGCCGTTCGGGGGCGGTGAGCCGCGTTTCAAGGCGGTATCGGAACCACTGGTGAAGCATGCCAATGCGCTGGTGGCACCCACGGCAACAGTGCGGCCTGAACTGGACGATGCGAGTCGCTGGCAGTTCGTCCAGAACCTGACCCTGGACCATTTCGCGGGTGAGGATGCCTGTGAGCGGCTCAAGACGGTCCTTCAGCTCCACGATTTCAAGAAGACGCCGGAGTCACAGGCGCTAATCGATGGCATTGAGGCCGTCGTGATCAATCCAACGGTCGCTCGGGTGGGGAGTGGAGTCCAGCGCGGCATCTGCCGTGGCAGCGAAATCACGATCACCTTTTCCAAGCCCCGTTATGCCGGCACCAGTATCTATCTGTTTTCCGCGGTTCTGGATCGCTTCTTTGCGCATTTTGCCCAGATCAACAGTTTTACACGGTTGCGCATCCGGCTCAGTAGCCAGAATCAGGATTATCACGTCTGGCCTGCACGCATCGGAGAGAAGGCGCTGCTATGAGTATCGCTCCCTCTGCCCGCAGCCTGGATTTTTTCCGGACGGTCTGGCGGATTGAGCGCCAGATCCGGGATGAGCGTTCGTCCTACCATCGTGTTGGCCATGATGGCTGGCCGAGTCAGGAACTGGTGCGCTTTCGAACCAGTCAGCATATGGGATTCGCTGGCCAGGACCTGGTCGAGGCCCGGGAAGAATGGCTGCCGCGGGGCGTTCTGAGCGCGGAACTCACGGTGGACAGCCTCGGGCTGACCGGAGCGCGAGGGGCGCTCCCGGCCCACTACACCGAGGTGGTCCTGTCCCAGCTCAAATCCCGCTCCCCGGCATTGAAGGATTTTCTGGACCTGTTTAATCACCGTTTGCTGTCGCTGCTTTATCGCAGCTGGGAAAAGACGCAGCCAGCGGTGCACCAGGAGCGTAAGGACCAGGATGTCTTCACCAGCATATTGCGCTCACTGACGGGAAGCGGGCCGGATTGGGAAATCCATTACGGTGCCGCTTTGGCACGCGGGCCGCGTTCTGCCTCGACCCTGAAGCGTCTGCTGGAGGATGTGGCCGACATGCCGGTATCGGTTGAGCCCATGCAGGGTGGGTGGGAGTCCGTGGTGGTGAGCGACCAGACTCGGATGCCTGCTCGCGGGCTGGCGGAGGGGCAGTATGCCCGTCTTGGCGAGGCCATGCTGGGGAAAAGCGCCTGGATTGCCGACAAGGGAGCCAACATTGTCTTCCAGCCTCAGGATAACGAGCAATTGAAATCCTTGTTGCCGGGCGGGCGTGTCAGCAAAACGGTGGGCCAATTGAGCACCAAGCTGGTCGGAACCGGATTGAAGCTCCATTACCGAGCCGTGGCAAACCTGGCGGAAGTCGACAACGTGCAGCTGTCGCGACAGGGACGCCTGGGCACCGACAGCTTCATCAGAGCACTTCACTCATCGCCTCGATGGGTGACTATCAGTTTCCATCCAACCTAGGGAAAGGATCAGCCGTTATGTCATCGATGACATTGAAATCACTGGTGGAAAAGATGAACAGCTCCGCCCGCAGTGCCATGGAGCGGGCTGTTGGTCTATGCCATCAACGCACTCACCACAGCGTTGAGATTGAGCACCTGCTCAAGTCGCTGTTTGCAGAGCGCGACCCGGACCTGGTCCAGATGCTGGACCATTACGGCGTGGACAGGGGGCGGCTGGAAGGCCAGCTGGACCAGGCGCTGGAATCGTTCAAGACCGGCAGCGGCGCGACACCCAGCCTTTCACCACGGCTGGTGGAATTGCTCAGGCAATGCTGGCTGGATACCTCCATTGAGTTTGGTGAACCCGTCATGCGGGGCGCGACTCTGCTTTACACCCTGCTCAATGACCCAGCCACAGCCTCGCTGGCGACGCGTTATGCCAAGGAGCTGGAGCAGCTGGATGCGCAACGCCTCCTCCATGACTGGCCGGCCCTGCGCGACAGTGTGGGTGAGGAAACTGCCTCACAATCCGCGCCAAGCGCCGGGAAGGAGCAACACCTTGATCAGTACACAATTGATCTGACCGCTCAGGCCCGCGAAGGCAGCATCGATCCGGTTCTGGGACGGGACGACGAGATCCGCCAGATGATCGATATCCTGACGCGGCGCCGCCAGAACAACCCCATCCTCACGGGCGAGGCGGGCGTTGGTAAGACAGCTGTGGTGGAAGGGCTGGCCTGCCGTATCGCCGAAGGCCAGGTACCTGAAGCCCTTCAGAACGCGCGCCTGCTCACACTGGATCTGGCATTGCTCCAGGCCGGGGCGGGCGTGAAAGGCGAATTTGAAAACCGGCTCAAGGGCGTGATTGACGAGGTCAAGGCCGCTTCCCAGCCGGTCCTGCTATTCATTGACGAGGCTCACAACATGATCGGCGCCGGCAATCAAGCCGGCCAGAACGACGCGGCGAACCTTCTCAAGCCCGCCCTGGCACGGGGCGAGCTGCGCATGATCGCCGCCACGACCTGGGCCGAGTACAAGAAGTATTTCGAAAAGGATGCGGCTCTGACCCGACGCTTCCAGGTGGTCAAGGTCGATGAGCCGGACGAGGAAACAGCGGTCCAGATCCTGCGCGGCATCGCACCCACACTGGAAGCGCATCATGGCGTGGGCATCACTGATGCCGCTCTTCGGGCCGGTGTTCACCTGTCAACGCGCTATCTCGCCAGCCGGCAACTGCCGGATAAAGCGGTAGCTCTGCTGGATACCGCCTGTGCCCGCGTGGCCATGAGCCAGGCAAACCTCCCCATTGCGTTGGAGCAGGCAAGGGCGCGCTACAACGGCCTCCAGGCCGAGGCGGAACGGCTTGGTGCCGAAAGTCGTATGGGCGTTGAACATGGTCGTCGTCAGGACGAGGTCGCCACCCAGCTGCACACGCTGGAGGATTCGCTGGCGGAGCTGGAAGCGGCCTGGGCGGATGAAAAGGAGAAGGTTCAGTCCGCTCGTGAGCTTGGGCAGAAGCTGAGCGAGGCAGCGGATGGGGAACTGCTTGAGGAACTGAACGCGATCCGAGCCAGCCTGTCCGAGCGCGTGGAACCCATGGTGCATTGGCAGGTGGATGAGCAGCTGGTTGCGGAAGTTCTGGCCGACTGGACAGGGATCCCCGTCGGCCGCATGCAGTCAGACGAGGTGGCCAATGTGCTGGCTCTCGATGAGCAGCTCCGCGCCCGGGTGCGTGGCCAGGACCATGCCGTTGAAGACATAGCGCGGACCATCCGGATCGCGCGCGCCGATCTCGCGGACGAGAAGAAGCCCCTGGGCGTCTTCCTGTTGGTGGGCCCCAGCGGCGTGGGCAAGACCGAGACGGCCCTGGCGCTGGCGGAGCAGGTTTACGGCAGCGAAGACAACATGACCGTCATCAACATGTCCGAGTTCAAGGAAGAGCACAAGCTCTCCCAGCTGGTGGGTTCGCCACCCGGCTACGTGGGATACGGCGAAGGCGGCGTGCTGACCGAAGCCGTGCGGCGCAAGCCCTACAGCGTCATTCTGCTGGATGAAATGGAAAAGGCCCATCCGGGTGTGCAGGACATCTTCTACCAGGTGTTCGACAAGGGCCAGCTGCGCGATGGCGAGGGCCGGGATGTGGACTTCCGCAACACTGTCATCCTGATGACCTCCAACGCGGGCTCCGGGATGATCACGGACCTCTATGCCGACGAACTCACGGCTCCGGAACCCACGGCGCTGAAGGAGGCCATCTGGGATGAGCTACTGACCATCTTCAAGCCGGCCTTCCTGGGCCGCACCTCGGTGCTGCCCTACAAGCCGCTTGAGCGCACCCAGCTCGGGGAGATCGCCCGCATCCAGCTGGGCCGGGTGGCCGAGCGCATCCAGCGCCACCATGACTCGACGCTCAACTACACCGACGACGTCATCGAGGCCATCGTGGACCGCTGCACCGAGAGCACTTCCGGCGCGCGCAACATCCAGCGCATCCTCCAGCAGGAAGTGCTGCCAGTGATGTCGCGCCGGGTACTTGAGTGCCTGGGTGACGAGAAGAAACCGGGGCCGGTGAGCCTGTCGGTAGCCGGTGATGAACTGAAGGTTGAAGTTGCTCAGTAAAGGGATTTTCGAATGTTCACAAGAGCAAAGATAAAGGTTTCGATTGGTAGAATTCTGGAGCTTTCCTACTCCAAGAATAAAGGCGTAACAACAAGCCTTGTTACGGGCACGAAGAACTTCAAGGTAAAAGTCACTGAGAATGGCAAGGTCAAGGTTGAAGGGGCAGCAGGTGTGGTGACCTTTAACGGTGACCCTGCCCTCCAGGGGCTGGGAGCAAAGCTCAAGGCAGCCTCCATTACCTTCCGGGAAGCTGAGAATGGTGATATTGCCTATGATGCTTCTTATCACTTCTACGGAGCGGGAAGTATAACGCTGTCCGGAAGCTTCGATCCGTTTGAGCTGATCCAGGCGTGTTCAGGATTGTTGTGTAGGGCGGCAAGGGCCCTTAATGCAGACAGACGGAAAAATAGAATAATGAAGGAGGTTATGGTTGATTAAAGCAATGCGGAACAGTGTTCTTTTGCTTCTTCTTTTTGTTGTCTCCTGTGCCGCTGTTGGTGAGCGGGAGGTGCTTCATGAGCGGTTCAAGGAGTACGCCAGGCTAGTGGCTGCGAAGGAATATGACGCGATAGTGGAGAGCAGTATCTCAGCGGATAACAGGACCGAGTTCCGTAAAGGCACAGGATCCTTCGGAGAGCAGTTCCCTGTTCTGGCCGCGCTCCCCGAAACGCTTTCAAAGCGCATGGGTCAGCATGAACGGATTATCAACGGGAAGAAGGGTTGCCTCACAATCAATGGCCTTGATGAAAGCGGGGGTCCCACTTCACTTCACATTGAGTATGTCAGAGAGGAAGGGAGCTGGCGTCTTAATTATGCCGAGATTGCATACCTTGAATCGGAAAAGGAATTCAGCAGGACCGGAAAGTGTCCGGTCAAGCCTGAGTAGTATTCTGGGGCCCTTGGATAAGGGCCCGGAATGTATGCCCGGCGCTTCGGCAAAGGGCAAATCGCCACTGTCCTAGTTACAGGACGTAACGCAATTAAGAAAGGAGCTAATCAATGCAAACCAATACCTACCTCGAATATGGTGGCCTGAAGGGTGAAGCAACCGCTGAGGAATACAAGGATCTGATCACAGTGGACACCCTGGACTTCAACGTCCATCGGGAAATCGCGGCGCCGACTGGTACCGCGATGGATCGTGAAGCCTCCGCAACCCGTCTTGGTGATATCACCATCACGAAGCGGCAGGACAAGGCGTCTCCCGACCTGTTCAAGGAAGCCACCATTGGTAAGGGTAAGCCGGCAACGTTTTACCTCACCAAGCAGGGCGACAAGATTGAAGAGATCATGAAAATCGAGCTTACCGATGCCATGATCTCGGACTTCAGCGTCTCTGTTGATGGGGATCGTCCGCAGGAGTCCATCACGATCAGCTACACCGAGATGACCATGTCCGTCACACCGACTGACGACACCAACGCGGCCACAGCACCGCTGGTCTACGGTTACAGCGGCGTGAAGGGCCAGCAGATGTAAGGATGGCACTGGCCATTGTCGACAGGAGAGGGCCGAGCCCTCTCCTGATTCTGTTAGACCGACCAGGATGGTTCAAAGATTCATGGCAACGGAACAGCAGCATCACCACATCAAGATTGAAAGCTCGCTGGGCAAAGACGCCCTGGCCCTGGAACACGTGCGCGTGAACGAGGGGATGTCCCGGCTCTTTGAGATCCACGCCCGGTTTGTAGCCAATTCCCGCATTTCGGATGTTGAAGGCCAGGTCGGTGAGCCGCTAACGATTATCCTCACGCTCAGCGGCCAAGCAGGTGCCGAGGAGCGTTATTTTCACGGCCACATCAGAACGATCCGTGAGCTGGGCAAGCCGATGCATAACAGCGACGGCCAGCGTTATGAAGCGGTGATCGTTCCCCGTGCCTGGTCTGCGACCAACCGAACCAATTGCCGCATCTTTCAGGACGAAACCGCGATGGACATCGTGGAAACCGTGCTGGGAGAACACAGCGTTGCTCTGTCGAAGAAGATTGAGTCCACGCTGCATACCTACAAATACTGCGTCCAGTTCAACGAGACCGACTGGATCTTTGTGTGCCGACTACTGGCTCAGGAAGGCCTGTTTTTCTTCTTTGAGCATTCCAGGTCCGCCCACAAGATGGTGATCACGGACAATGTGAACGCCTACCAGCCCGCGAAGGAAAACCAGGTGGTATTCCGTTCCGGCTACACGGGCGATTGCCAGATCTCCAATTGGTATACCGGGTTCCGCGCGACCCCTAATGCCATGGTGGAACAGAGTTTTGACTTCACCAAACCCAAGGAAGATGTAACGGATAGCACCCAGGAAAAGGTACCCGGCAAAACATTCGGGCAAAGGGAACTCTATCGGTACATCGGTGAAGACAAACCGTTGAACCAAAATACCAAGCTGGCGGAGACGCATCTTCAGGGGCTGACCCAGGAGGCCAAGATTTTCAGGGGCGTTTCGGACTACGCCTCTTTGGGCGTGGGCCTGACGTTCTCCTTCAAGGAACACGAGGACGAGATTCCCTCGCCCAACGAGTTTGTGATTACCCGGATGCTGCTTGAAGCGAGCGCGCCGATCAACAGCGAGGATGGGACAGCCGGGGAAGGGGTGAGCTTTCACAATAACTTTGAATGCATTACCACCGAGGAGCCCTACTCCCCCAGGCGATTGAAAAAGCCCCATATTCCGGGCGTCCAGACTGCGACGGTTACCGTTGCGCCCGGCGAGGAAATCCACGTGGACGAACACGGCCGGGTCAAGGTGCAATTCCACTGGGATCGTGAGGGCAAGTATAACCATAAGAGCTCCTGCTGGATCCGTGTTGCCCACAGCTGGGCTGGCGAGGGCTTTGGAGCCCAGTTTCTGCCGCGCGTGGATCAGGAAGTGATGGTGGAGTTCGTCAATGGCGACCCGGACCAGCCACTGATCACCGGTGCCGTCTACAATGGCGACAACCGGATGCCCTATTCGCCCGAGGACCAATACAACTCCTCTGGTATCCGCTCCCGCTCTACAACCAAAGGCGGGAAGGCGAACTACAACGAGATCCGGTTCGACGATGATAAAGGCGAGGAACTGCTGGTCCTCCATGCCGAAAAAGACCATGAGTTGACGGTTGAGAACGACGAGACCGACGACATTGGTAATGACCGGGAAACCCAGGTCGGCAATGACGACACCCTGACGGTCAAGAATAACCAGACGGTGGATATCACCGGTGATCAGACAGAAGATGTCGGCGGTAACCAGACAGTGGGGATCGTCGGTGATCAGGCAACGGACATCGGTGGCAGCCAGACGGTCAAGGCAGGCCAGACCATTACCGTGAACGCGGGAACCAGCATCACCCTCCAGGCCGGCGCTGCCAGCATCACTCTGGAAAGCTCCGGAAAGATTTCCGTCCAGGGTACCCAAATCAACCTGCAGGGCACCACCATCAGTCTTCAGGGTTCCGCCATCAAACTCAACTGAGCGCAGGGATCAAGGAACAACGGATGTTAGGCACGAGAGAGCACTTTCTGACGGACTGTTTGGGTCGTATCCACGTCTTCACCACTATGTTGCAGCGCGAGGAAGCGGGAGGATCCCGCTGGCCGGATGTCCCGGAGTGCTGGGCGTATGCCCGTTACATCCTGGAAGACATCGCGGATGCCTGGGAGGACCCGTTCAACTATAAGCTGCTGGATTTATGGATGGACGTCTACCGGTCTCCATGGGAACAGCCACAGGACCTTGAGGACCTCATCAATGACCTGGCCGAGGCGATCAGCTCTGGCGATATCAAGGTCTATGTGGATTACGACCCCCTTGATCATGTTCCGGGATGTCTGGGGGCAGCCCATGGGAAGACCGGCTCCAGGAAAAGAAGGTAGCCCGGCGCGCGGCATCAAACAGGGACGCATCACCAGGACCCGTCGAATATGGAAGACGAACTAGCGCTTTACCTGGGCCAGAGGGCGGAGCTGATTGCCAGTGATTACGCGGACCTTGGCCATCTGAGGCAGCATGACCGCAAACTGCTTGCTGCCATGGATCGAGGGGCATTGGAATCGCCCCTGGTCCAGAGAGAGGGGGCTGATGAGGCCTTGGTGGCAACGCTGGAAACGGATCCTGAACAGCATGCTCTCTTGTTGGAGGCACGGGATCACTTCTGGCCGGGGGAGCTGGCCCGGGTACAGCAGTTGCTGCTTGAGCGCGAGGGAGGCAAGGCGGCCGCGTGGTGGCTGGCCGCGCATTACGCCAGCCTCCCCTGCCCGGAAAGCTTCCCCTCAGCCTGGTTTTCCCAGGTGTGGGCAGCGCGGGCCCTGTATTGGCGCAACCGGGCCGATACGTTACCAGAGCCGTGGACAGCCTGGGCTCGGGCCCGGTCGGAGGGGGTGAGTGCCGTGGCGGTGGCGGTTGAGCTCTGGCAGGCCGGGGAGGGCGCGCTCTGGGAGCACTGGTTGCCGCCCTTGCTGGTGTGTTGTGCCCCAAAAGGAGCTTCCTCACTGGTTAATGCTTTGGCGCCCTACATGACGGATGAAGAAGTCATCAAGCTGATGGGGATGAGCTGCCAGAGCCGCTTTGTGCCATGGCTCACCAGCCTCCAGCACGATGAACAACTCAAGGAGACGGCTCACAGGGAAGTCCGTTGGCTTACCGGGGATCAAGAGAAGCGGCATCGGGAGCCGCAATGCTGGGGTGAGGCCATCGCGCAGGCGCCGTGGCAGCAGCTGTTCCATACCCTGCCGCTGGGCTTCCGGGGCCGGCTCTGGCACTGGTGTGCCGATGCCGTTGAGGGTGCTGCGACCTCGTTACAGGGAGGCCAATGGTGCGCTGGGCACTGACATCGGTGGAAGGGCAGCTGGGGAGCTGGCCTGCTGCCGATCTCCTGGCGCCCGGGCTCACTGCCTCGCCCCTGGAGCCGGATGAACAGGGGCAATGTCTGATCGAGCCGCGCGCGGACGAGTCGAATCAGAGTCGTCTGCTGAGACGCGTTCGGCCGTTACTGGATGCCGACAAACCGAACTGGGTTGTGCTTCCAGAAGGTGAGCGGGCTGAACGGGACTGGTGGCGGGCCCAGTTGGCAGATGTTGCCGAGCCCGGGTTCGGGCGAGGGACTGTGGCGCTGGCATTGGGTCAACTCAACCGATTGGCCACTCCCGGCCGCGTTATTGCCGCCTACGCCCCTGAGCCAGGCGAGGAGGGGGTTGAAGGGGCACTGGCCCTGGAATGGGCGCCTTCCGATAAGGGCATGACGTTTGAGCTGGCCCGTATGGACGGGCGTCTCGATGGTAAGACCGATGTCGGCAAACTGCTGAACCTGGGACGCGAGACCCTGGCCCACCCGGAAGCCCTTGTCTGCCCGGGCACCGGGGGCGACAACAATCTGGAACGACTGCTGCCTTTTCTGGGAGAGCTGGGGGGCTGGGCTGGGGCGCAAGTGCGTTGGGAATTCCCCGAGGCGCCGCTGGGACAACTGGGGGTAGCAGGTAGCCTCTACAACTGGGCCTGGCTGGAGGCGGGGTATCGGTTGCGGGATTGGACCGGGCCCTGCGCTGTCCTGGAGATGGATGAAAGCCACCTGGTGGGGCTTTCGGCTGTCAGTTGGCATGGATGAGGCCTTGAACGGATGGATTCGGGTCAAATGAAGAATCAGAGCTGAGCAAGGGAACGCATGAGCCAATCGAAACCTATTGAACTGATTGCGGATAACGGGGACGCCTTTGCTTTCGCGGTCTCCCAGGCGGACGGAGCCGGGGATGGCATCAAGCAGGAATCTCTGCAGGGCTGGCGGAGCTGGTTGCATGAACGTTTCCGGTTCAAGTTCTCCGAACAGGCCCCGGATTGGGAAAACCTGCTGAGAAGAACCGGGGACCGTGTTCCCGCCCAGGCCCCGGGTATGACCTTCCAGCGCGTGGCCCGCCTGCTCAATGATGGAACCATCCAGGTCCGGCGCGGTTCGAGGCCGGCTACCGCCTCAGCTGGTCAGAGTCAGTCGGCTGAAGGTGAGCCCGCCTCGCAAATGCGCTCGCAGTCCGCCGCTGGGACTGGCAGTGGTGCAGGCACTGGTGCCGGGGCGGGGCAGGCCGGCTCCGCGCCCAGCCCGCAGGGTGCGGCCCGGGAGGATACCGGTCCAACGACTGATCAGATGCAGTGCAAAGGGGATCCCGTCGCCCCCGTTACGGGGGAAGAGATCCTCATTCTGGAAGACTTCTCGGTGGCGGCGCCCATGCCGTTCCACTGGCGGCGTCGTTATCGTTCGCGCCAGACAGCCCGGGATCTGGGCCTGGGGGCTGGTTGGTTTGCTGACTGCCTGCGCGTGATCTGGCAGGACGAGGAGGCCACCTGGGCCCTGGATCATGAGGCCCGTCCCATCCGGTTCCCCTTGCTTTCGAAAGGAGGCATCGCCTGGCAGGCGGCCGCCGGCCTGCGCCTGGAGCGTAAACAGGACGACCGGATGATGCTGACCGAGCCTGACGGCTGCGTCTGGATCATGACCCATGGGGGGGGCAGCACCTGGCGGCCTACCCGTGTTCAGAACCGGATGGGGCACCAGTGGAACCTGGCCTATGACGACCAGCTTCGTCTGGCCCGGATTGAGCTGTCACCCCACAAACGCCTGGCGTTCATTTATGAGGGCGGCGACCGAATCCAACAGATCGAACTGCACCAGGACGAGAGCCGGCAGGTCCTGGCACGTTACAACTACGATCAAACCGGAAACCTGATTACCGCCGGTACCGGCAGCGGCACCGAGCGCTATGGTTACAACGGCCACCAGATCGCCAACCGGGAACTGCCTGCCGGCTACCACTTCCTTTTTCACTGGGACGGCGAAAGCCCCGAGGCCCGGTGCCTGCGCGCCCACGGCGAGGACGGCCACTACGATTTCCGGTTCGACTATCAGCCCGAGCAGTACCTGACCCGGGTGACCGACGCCTTAGGGAACACCCAGGTATTCCACTACGACGAACGCGACCGCATCGTTGCCCGGCAGGACCCGGACGGCGGTGTGCATCAGTGGGCCTACGACGACGAAGGCCGTCTCACCGCCTGCCGGCTCCCGGATGGCCGCACCACCCAGTACGTCTATGACACCCGTGGCCAGCTGGTGCGCGAGCACCTTCCCGACGGCCGCGACCACCGCTGGTATTACAATGAGCTCGGCTTCTGCGTGGCGGAAACCCTGCCCGATGGGCGCGAGCTGCGCCGCCGGTTCGATGCCCTGGGGCGCCTGCTCTGGCAAGCCCGTGCGGACGGCAGCCAGTGGTATTACCACTACGACGCCAACGGCTGGCTCAGCGAGACCGTCAGCGATACCGGCGAGACCCGGCGCACCGGCTTCGATCAGGAGGGCCACCTCCTGGCGGATGAGCAGCAGGGCGCACTCACCCGCTTTGCCTTTGACGAGCGAGGCCGCGTGAAAGGCCGGCTCGACCAGGACCGGGTAACGGAGTACGACTACGAGGGCGACCAACTCGGCGCCATCCACCAGTACCCGGAACAGGCCCCCGACCAACGCCGCAGCCGTTACTACCAATACGACCATGCCGGCCGGCTGACCCACTTCACCGCCGCGACCGGTGAGGTGCACGGCTTTGAGTACGACGGCCTGGCCCGCCCCAACCGCTACCGGCGCCCGGACGGCAAGCACGTTGTCTACCAGTACGACCCGGAACAACGTCTGACCAGCGTCATCCGCCCCGATGGCGGCCAGTGGTCACTGAGCTACGACAGCAAGGGCCAGGTCATCGCCTGCCAGGCGCCGGATGGGCGCAACATCCGCTTCAGCTACGACGCCGCCGGGGACATCATCCACCGGGAGCAGGACGGCGACTGGGTCCAGCACCTCAAGCGCGATGCCGGGGGCCGTGTTGTCCAGCAGGTCAGCCAGGGCCGTGATCGCGACCCCGTGCGCAAGACCTTCCAGTACGACGCCTATGGCCGGCGAACCCGCGCCAATGCGGCGGACCGCAACCTGGCCTGGGGTTACGACGCCTATGGCCGCGTTACCCACCACCAGCAGGATGAACACAGCGTCCACTACGAGTACGGCCCAGGCCAGCAACTGACCGGCATGGAGCTGCCCGACGGCACCCGGATCAACTACCGCTACGACCGCCAGGGCCGCTGGCAGGCCGTGGCGGTCAACGGCGAGACCAGGCTAACGCGTGATTTCGATGCCCAGGGCCGGGAACACCACCGCCAGGCCGGCCACAACCAGCAGAGCCAGGACTGGGACCGTTACGACTGCCTGATCCAGCGCCGCTGGCAGGCCCAACCCGATAGCGAGGCAGCCACCACCCGGGAACGGCACTACCACTGGGACGCGGAATCCCGACTGGAAGGCTACAGCGACAACGCCGAGGGCGAGCGCCGCTTCGAGCGTGACGCCCAGGGCCAGCTGATCGGCGAGGACGAGCGCCGCTTCCAGTACGACGACGGCGGCAACCGCCTCCCGGACGACAACGCCGAACTCGAGCGTGATCGCCTGGTCAAAACGGCCCATGCCGAACGCCGCTACGACGACCTGGGCGCCGAAACCACCGTCCTGGGCGACACCCCGGAATACCGGCGATTTGACGCCGAAGGCCAGCTCACCGAACTCAGGCGCGACGGTCTGCGCGTCCAGTACGGCACCGACGCCCTCAACCGCCGTGCCTGGCGCAAGAGTACCGAAGGCACCACCACCTACCTGTGGCACAACGACGTCCTGCTTGGCGAACACCGTCCGGACGGCACCTGGCAGTACTACATCCGCGACCCCCAGACCGACGCGCCGTTACTGACGCTGATCAATGGCACTCCCTACTACTACGAACTCGACTGGCGGGCTATGCCGATCCGGCTCTGGAGCGGGCAGGGTGGGCTTGTGTGGCAGGCGAATGCGGATGCCTGGGGTAACTGTGATCCCGATACACTCCAAGGTCCTATCCATCAGCCAATAAGGCTGCCCGGGCAGTTCGAGGATGAGCTTACTGGTCTATTCAATAACCGTTTCCGGGACTATGATCCTTTAACAGCGCGATATGTCACTCCGGATCCAATCGGGATCAATGGGGGCCTTAACAGTTACCGCTACACCTCCAATCCGGTGGACTACGTCGATCCTCTTGGATTAGACAGCAAGCCGGTGGTTACAGCTCAGAATGCTGCAAAGGGAGACATGGCTCCTATCTCTGAGGCCGCGCCTTCCATGCAGGATATGAGTGGTTTGGAAAAGGTGCTCGGGAGTATCGGTGGTGCTGTGTCCGCGGTTGGTTCAGCGATAGCCGAGGCGGCACTGACAAGTATTGGCGTGGCAGGTAGTGTTATTGGAGCTGTCGTGGCCTTAGCCTATCGTCAGCCAGCGGTGCCTAAGGATTCTATACCAGAGGCAGCAAAAGATGCTGCTCAAGCGGCTAAGCTTGCCTATAGTGATTCTAGAGACAACCAATTCGATGAATGGGAAGAGGTTGGATTCAATGATAAGGGGTTGGATACTGAAGGGTTAGGTTTGCGTAATAGCCTCTTTGAAGATTCTGAAGATGGCTACCACGCTAAGCTTTTTAAAAATGAAAGTGAAAATAGCTACATGGTTGCGTATCGCGGGACTGACGAGTTGGTCGACTGGAAGCACAATGGCCTGCAAGCTATGGGAAAATCTTCGTCACAATATGATCGTGCGATGACGCTAGCTGAGAGAGCCGAGCAGGCTTCTGGGCATCAGGGCGCGGAGTTAACTTTTACTGGCCATTCATTAGGAGGAGGTTTGGCTAGTGCGGCATCTGAAGTCACTGATAAAAAAGCAGTGACCTTCAATGCAGCAGGGCTTAATCCAAATACTGTAACTGAACATTTAGGTGTATCTGAGTTACCGCCAAACGATAAGATCGATGCATATTTCGTGAAAGGTGACCTGTTAAGTGCCCTCCAAGATCCTTTCCATGGCTTCGGTGTAAAGGATGCCAGGGGTAACCGTAAACCCCTGACCGACAATCAGTTTAGGGGTCCTTATAGTAGGCATGGTATGGATGCTGTTGTCGAGTCTATGGGGATAAATTGAGGCGAGTGAGTCAAAGGACAGATGATGACAAGATGGGCGGTTATTTTATTGTTGGTGGTTATATCTAATCTTGGTGGCTGTAATGCAAGTGTAATGAGTAAAGATATGAATCCAAAAAAGCATTTTGAAGATGAAAAAGTTATTGCATTGGCAAAAGCTACTGTTTCTGGTGATGTAAAGACTATTGATCGCTTGGTTTCCGAAGGAGTAGATGTAAATTATAGAGGTAGAAAAAATATAACACCATTGCTTTGGAGTGTGGGCAAACCGGATAAGGCTGGTATGAGGAGGCTTCTAGAGCATGGCGCCTCGCCCAATATTTTAACAGATGATGGTGATTCGTTTATCGGGTTTGTGGCCGCTTCTCCAGATACAGATTATTTAAAAATGGCGTTGGAGTATGGTGGAAATCCCAATTTGCGAAATAATCTCGAAGAAACGGTTTTGTTTTCTGCAGCTACTGCGAACCATGAAAATGTTGAAGAGAGTATTCGTTTTCTTATTGAGTATGGTGCGGATATAAACGCAGTTGATTATTCCGGCACTAATGCTGCGATGGCGGCGGCAGGAATTAACCAGTTCAGATCCGCGTTTTTTTTGATAAAAAAAGGAATCGATTACAAGCAAAAGAATCAATGGGGTAATTCGATCGTATATGTTTTAGAGAGAAACCGTTTGGGGTTTTTCCCGGGGTCTGAAAAATATGACTTCCGGACCAGAATAGCTGCATTCCTCGAAGAGCGAGGAATTGAAGTTGACCTTAAAACCCCCCCCGATGCCCCAGAAAACTGGCTGGAACTATCTTATGATGCGATCAATGCGCAACTACCTGAGCGTTATAGATAATATGCTCAAAGGCTAGTGGTTAGCTTAAAACCTGCTTTATTCATCAGCCCCGGCGATCCGGCTCGGAGCTGCTCTGTCGCTTGAATCACCGATCCAGGGTGATCGTGTAACAACCGCTTGTTAGGGGTCAATGTAGCCGCTAACGGCCCGTGAAACACCCGCACACCGTTTCACGGGCGTCATTGGTCCGGGGTGGCGTGCTTGCGCGCAGCCGGCCCCTTGGCTCCGGTGCTGGAACCGCTGGGTGGGCCTTGATGAGCCGGTTAATGCTTCAGCGTGCCGGGGCCAGTTCCGCCAGCTCGCATCAACACCGGCCACCATCGTCGTCCGGACGCGCCCAGCTGGATGCGTAACGGGCGCGCGTTGTCAGCGCCGCAGCTTTCAGCACCTGCTCGCGCAACCTCGCCAGGCTCCAGCCCTCGCTGGTGCGTTGTTGCAGTAGATCGCGCAGTACGTGTATCAACTCATAGGCGAAGAGGCTTGATCAAAAGCTGCACTTCATTGCGCGCATCCACCTGCTGGACGGTGGAGCCCAGGTGGGGATTCAGTACCGACTTGAGCTCGCCCTGGTGGGTCTTGAGATCCTGGCTGAAGCGCTCAACAGTGGCGCTGTCGCGCCCGGGTGGGGCAAAGATCAGGCGGCGTTGCTGCAGATCATGGACCAGAGTGATGTAATGCTGGCCCCGGCACCAGGCGGTTCCATCAATACCGATGTGGCGCACCTGGCTGTAATCTTCGCGCTGACGGGCCTTGTGAACATGGTGGTTGATGACCCGCCACAGCGATTGGTCGGTGATCCGCAGCTGGCGGGCACAACTGACCACCGGCATGGCTTTGGCCAGCGTCAGCGACAGCGCCTCAAACAGCAGCGTGAACCGGCTGCCAGGGCGCGTCCACGGCAACGCCACCTGGGTGGTCTTGCCACAGTGGCTGCAGCGCACCCGGGGAATCCGGGCATGGATGTAGGCCTCGTACTGGAAGAAATCGAGATGGCGCCAGGTCTTGGACTTGCGGTCATGGATGGGCTGATCTGTGGCCTGACAAGCCGGGCAGGTGAGATGCGGCTGGTCTCAGCTGACCGTGAAATCGATCCGCTGGGCTTCGGGTTGGAAGTCAATGGTCTCAACGGCCCACGGGGCGGTCAGTCCCAGCGCTTGGGTGAACAGTGGTTCCTGCACGGCTCGTTCTCCTGCGTGATCAACGACAGGGCTGAGTATGCCATGCTCGCTGACCGGGAATCAGGCTCGGTCCCACTCAATCCGGTAAAGAGCCCTACTGAGTCAATGGGAATTCCTGAATTCAATGAATGGTGGGGTGTTCATGTATGAGTGGATTATCAGGAATTGGGGATGTTTATGAGTAAACGCGTTTTGTCATCAGTTTTTATGAGCTTGCTTTCAGTGGTCGGGGTTTCCGGAGGTGTGATGAGTAAAGGTAATGATCCCAGTGTCTATTTTAACGATCCACACGTCGTTGAGCTTTGCAAGGCAGCGATATCAGGAAAAATAAATAAAATCAGAAAGTTGGTTGATGATGGAGTTGATGTTAATGCTCGGGGCAAAGAAGGAATGACTCCACTGTTATTCAGCTTGGCAGGAACGGATAAAAAGGGGCTTAGAGAGCTTATGGAGAACGGAGCTGATCCTAACCTGAAAACAGATAATCTCGAATCTTACATGCGACTTGCCGCGCGGGCTCAAGACAGTGAATTTCTGAAGATGGGGCTGGAACATGGGGGTGACCCAAATTTGCGAGGTCCGCAGCAGCGGACATTGTTGTTTGAGGCAGCGATGGAAAACAATAAGGAAGTAGAAAAGCAACTACAGCTACTGATTGAACACGGCGCTGAGATCAATGCGCTATCTGATCCACGTGGAATCAATGAAAACGCCGCCATGGCAGCTGCGCGGATAAATCAGTATGAGCCTGCTATTTATTTGTTGCGGAAGGGGGTTGATCCATACCACGAAAATAGGTGGGGGTACACGATTGCCTATTCTCTGGCAGAAAATGTTATCGGGTATGTTCCCGGAAAAGAACGCTATGATGCACGCACCAAGGTTGCAAAATTTCTAGTTGATCAAGGGATGAAGGTCGACCTTAAAAGACCTTACGATGCACCTGATGACTGGTTGGAGAAGTCGTTTGAAGCCATTGGGGAGCCGGTCCCGGACACATTGCGCGAGCAACCCGAGTGACTTCATTCGGAGTTCGAGAGAGAGCCGTTATTCATTCAGAAAGCTACGCTTATCTGCTTTCTTCCCCTCCAGCTCCCTTTCAAGGAATGGTTCCGGAAGGCGGTATACCTCAATCTTGATCTCGGATTTCCTCAGCATCCGGATGAAGGCATCAACCTTCCAGATCTTTTGCCAGTTGGCACGTACTGGTACCCGGCGCTTGAAGAGTTCCCGTTCTGCGGGTGACAAGAGCCCTTCACGGATTGTCTGTAACTGGAAAGCAGGTTTGATCTGAAGGCGGTGGAGCCAGGGAGCTTTCTTGTGCAGTGTGGGCTTCTTGGCACCCGGGATGTTAGTGGCGGGGAGGTTGATCTTTGCATGATGGGGCAGGTTGTGGCGGTCCTGGACGTCTTTTCCTTGGAGCGCCTTTCTGAAGGATTCCTTGTCCGGAGTCTCGTGGAACGCATCCAGCCATAGGAGATCTGATTCATTCCTGTTGCGGTTGGCGTAATGTTTATGGAAGAACGCCTGGAAGTCGTCCAATTCCTTTTGGGTAATGGATTCGAGAAAGAAGTAGCCAGCCATTGAGCGATCCTCCTTATCGCTTTATAGAACGTTGTGGGATCAGGCGCAGTAATGCTTCCTGCTGCGCAGACCAAAAGTCTTGCACGGTGCCTCTGGCGCGGGCAAGTAGTGGCGGATTAAGACTGCGTATTGAGTTTGTTGGCGGCCGTAGCCTCTCTCAGCAACGCCCCCAGCTGCCGCGTGGCGGGCCCGGCGCCATCCGGGTCCGAGAAGGCCAGGTACAGGGTGCTCCAGCGCTCCCCACCCTGTGCTAGAGGCAGGGGGAGGAGGCTGCCGTCGTTGAGTTCATCCCGGATGATGTCCTCGGCGAACCAGGCAAAGCCCAGGCCCATGCAGGCGGCGCGGATGGAGGTGGCCTTGTGGCTGACGGTCCAGCGGTGTTCAGTGACTTCCCAGCCGCCGGCGCGTTCGCGGCGCGAGCCACTGTCGCGCACGAAGAGATGGCGGTGCTGGCTGAGGTCGTCCATGGTCAGTTCCCGCCCAAGGTGGTGCAGGGGGTGGGAGGGCGCGGCCACGGCGATGAAGCGGACCTGCATCAACGGGTCCCCAACAAGGCCCGGCGGCACGCGGGAGCAGATGGCCAGATCCACCTGGCCCTGTTCCAGCAACTCCTCGCCGCCGCCAAGCACGGTCTCGTAGAGCTCCACGCGGGTGTCGGGGAAGGAGTCGGCAAAGGTCTCCAGGCACTGGAGCAGCAGCCAGGTGGGGTAAAGAATCTCCGCACCCAGACCGATCTCCGCTTCCACGCCGCCGCCCAGCCGGGCGGCGGCTTCCTCCAGCCGGCCCGCCTGTTCAATCAGCGCCCGTCCGCGGCGGTAGAGAACGCGCCCGGCTGGCGTGAGCACGGCCCGCCGCCCTTCAATCCGGAAGGCGGGCACGCCCAGCTGCTCTTCAATCCGTTGTATGGCGTAGCTGACGGAGGACTGCGTCTTGTGCAGTGTCTCAGCCGCGCGGGCGTAGCTGCCCGTATCCACCACGGCCACCAGGGCCCGCCATTGGTCCAGTGAAATCCTTGGAAGCATACCCATCGCCTCAGTTGATCAAACCAACCAAATATTTCCGATTTTTTATCGAATGGGAACCTTGTTCAATGGCCTTACAGTCAAAAAGCGAGGAGATAGTCCCATGACAACGATACTGCAACTGAACAACAGCGTTTTTGGTGACAATGGCCAGTCGTCCCAGCTGGCGGATGAGTTCGTGGCGAAGCGGCGCG
Organism: Halomonadaceae bacterium KBTZ08; assembly: GCA_048013405.1. Lineage (GTDB taxonomy): Bacteria > Pseudomonadota > Gammaproteobacteria > Pseudomonadales > Oleiphilaceae > Halospina. Next base: position 2,056,348 of record CP182108.1, on the reverse strand, counting down.
AGGCCGAACCCGGGGTCAGGGTCATTCGCCGGGATCTTGCTGCGGAGCCGGTTGACCACCTGACGGCGGAGCGGTTCAGCGCGGCCCTCACGGCGCCTGAGGAGCGCACGCCGGAGCAGGCCCGGGAGGCAGCCCTGGCGGACACGCTCATCGAGGAGCTCCAAACAGCGGATGAGGTGGTGATTGGCGCCCCGACCTACAACTTTAACGTGGCCTCGACCCTTAAGACCTGGTTCGACCATGTGGCCCGGGCCGGCACGACCTTCCAGTACACCGAGAATGGGCCGGTCGGTTTGCTGTCCGGCAAGACGGCCTATGTGTTCCTGACCAGCGGCGGCCAGTATGCGGGCACGGACATGGATTTCCAGAAGCCCTATGTTCAGCATTTTCTGGGCTTTCTGGGGATTGAGGACGTGCACGTTGTTCGCGCGGAAGGATTGGCGATGGGCGAGACGGCAGCCAATGAGGCGCTGGCTGGTGCGAGAAAGTCGATTGAACAGCTGACGGCGTGATGGAGGGCCCACAGGATGGGCCCAGCAGGTCGTTGTCAGCGCACCGGGTTCCGGCTGAACTTGATAACGGAACTGGGGATGCCGAACTCGCGGGCACTGGCTTCCTCCCAGTAATGGTCGAACAGCTCGTACCCGGTTGCCGCGCCCTGTAGCAGGGCGCCAGGCTCCAGGAAGGGGTAGAGGTCACGGTAGGTGCGGAACTCGGTCTGGGAGGTCTGCTGGATGATGTGATCCGGCCCCAGTTCCGAGGCATCCCGCAGGCCGGCGGCCCCGATCAGGTTCCCGAACGCCTGGACGGTGTTCTGGTGGAAATGGTGCACACGCTCGCTTTTGAGGGGTACGTCCAGCTTGCTGCCACGGTGCGGATCCTGGGTGGCGACGCCGCTCGGGCAGCGGCCCGTGTGGCAGTTCAGTGCCTGGATGCAGCCGAGGGCGAACATGTAGCCTCTGGCGGCATTACACCAATCCGCGCCCAGTGCCAGTGTCTTGGCGAGATGGAAGCCGGAGGTGATCTTGCCCGCCGAACCCACGGCAATGTGCTCTCGCAGGTTGGTGCCTACGAGGGTGTTGTGGACCAGAAGCAGAGCGTCCAGCAGAGGCATGCCCAACCGGTTGATGAACTCCAGTGGCGCTGCGCCGGTGCCTCCCTCGCCACCGTCGACCACGATGAAATCCGGTTTCCGGCCGGTCTCCAGCATGGCTTTCACGATAGCGAACCATTCCCAGGGATGGCCGATGGCCAGCTTGAAACCCACGGGCTTGCCGCCGGACAGCATCCGCAGCCGGTCCAGGAATTCGAGCAGTTCAATGGGCGTACTGAACGCTGAGTGGCTGGCAGGCGAGACCACGTCCTCACCCACTGGCACACCCCGGGCCTCGGCGATCTCCGGGGTCACCTTGGCGCCTGGCAGAATGCCGCCATGCCCTGGTTTGGCTCCCTGCGAGAGCTTGACCTCGATCATCTTCACGGCATCGCGGGTGGCGTTCTCCACGAACAGGCGTTCATCAAAGCGCCCCTGATCATCTCGGCACCCGAAGTAGCCGGAGCCGATTTCCCAGACAAGGTCGCCGCCACCCTCCAAATGGTAGCGCGAGATCGAGCCCTCTCCGGTGTCGTGATAGAAACCGCCCCGGGCCGCGCCATGGTTGAGGGCCCGGATGGCGTTGGCGGACAGGGAGCCGAAGCTCATGGCTGAGATATTGAAAATGCTGGCGCTATAGGGCTGGGCGCAGCGGCTGCCAATGGTGATGCGGAAGTCCGTGTGGGCGTGTTCCACCGGGGTAAGCGAATGGTTGATCCACTCATAACCAGCATCGTCCATATCCAGGAGGCTGCCGAAGGGGCGCTTATCCAGAGTGTTCTTGGCGCGCTGGTAGACAATGCGGCGTTGCTCCCGGCTGAAGGGGCGGCCTTCCGTATCCGAGAAGATGAAGTACTGGCGGATCTCGGGCCCAATGGACTCCAGAAAGTATCGGAAATGGACCAGCACCGGGTAGTTGCGGCTGATGGTATGCCGCGATTGCAGCAGGTCCCAGGTGCCCAGGGCCGTCAGGGCAAGGGCGGGCATTGCGAGGGCCATCCACCATGCTGACAGCGGGCTGAGCAACAGTGTAACGAGGCTGATGAGGATGCAGGCCAGATAGGCGCTGTAGCGAACCGGAATCCGTTTGCGGGTTGCCATGGGGTCTCCATCCTGTATCGGTTGATGGCGTCAGAGGCGCCAGACCAGTGAAACCGTACCAAAAGACAGGGGCTCCTTGTTGGTCGCGTCCTGCGATGTGGTGGTTCGCAGCGAGACCGAAACATGCACATCCTGCGTGTGCCAGCTGGCGCCAATGCCGGCGTGACCAATGACGGGCTCCTGGTCATACTGGTATCGGCCGGAATGCGCTTCCAGGTAGGAATAGGGAACCCATTCGCCCATGATCCCCGCAAAAACGGACCAGCCTGGTCCCGGGGCGTTCAGGATCCCCGGCATGCCGACCGATGACGACAGCACGGCATAGTCTGAAATGAAGTTGCTGGGCAGGTTCTCGCCAAAACGCCACCCCGTGCCGAACTGGGCATTGGAGACGAAGCTGTTCGCCCTGGCACTGGCCAGCCAGCTGATCTGGTGCTGCAGCTCATTCTGGCCACCGGCCTGAAACGCCCGGTGGGCATGCTGGATCTGGAGGCCCCCGGTCCAGTCCGTGCCGAGCTGGTTGTCCCAACCCTTGGGGTCGGTGCTGCCAGTGAGGCTGTGAACGCCCTTTTGCGCCTCCTCCGCCATGGATTCCGGCCCGACAACCCCAGCTGACAGGCCATAACCAGTAATGCTCCGGCCGGTCCAGCTCCAGAGCGTCACCTGGCCGGTAAGGTAACCGGTGTAGGGAATGTCATTGTACTGGGGTTGCTGGGCCTCGATGGCTTGCGGCGTAATCATCAGCTGGCGCAGGGACCAGGCCAGCGCGTGATGACGCTGCGCTCCCCCAATGCCCGGCAGGAGCTCTAGGTGGTCCCGGCCACGGCGGCTCAGGCACAGCCCGCAGTCGGTTTGCTGTTCTGCTGCTTCTTCCAGATAGGAGATCCTGAGGCCGTTCGTGTAGCCCTTGTCCTCGCCCGTCAGCAGGTCATTGTCCCAGGAAACGCTCAGGGTTCCGGTGCCCATGGCATGAGAGGAGACCATCATCAGGAGCAGGCCCAGGATGGGGGTGAATCGCGGTCTAAGGGAGGATGAAAACATGGTCACTGCATCCGGTTCTGAACGTTATTAGGATTCTAGTGATCGTCTGTAAGCCTTCCCTTAGGGATTTCCGCAAACCAGAAAGGAGGTATTGTGACCTTTCATATTGATCTTGCACCGTTGATCTCGCTGGGAGCCGGTATCGGTATCCTGATTTTTCCCAAGCTGCTCAACTACATTGTGGCAGGCTATCTGATTGCCATGGGGGTTCTGGGCATGGTGGGGCACGGGTTCTGATACTATGGGTTGTTAGTCCGGGCCCTCGCGGACCCGGAAACGCACCTGGCCCACCATTTGGTCCGATTCGGTTTTGACGCGCACATACCAGGTTCCTTCCGGGTTGGGCGGAAAGGAGAGCTTATGGCTCCAGGCGCGGTAGCCCGCTTCCCGCCCGCCCGTGACCTCGAGCGGAATACGGTCGTAAACGCGACCGTTATGAACCCATTCGTGATAGACGGTTTCATGGAGGCCGCGCGGAGCCCGGATGGCCGTGTAGGCATAGACGCCGCGGTTGAGCACTGCTTCAGCGGTGGGCGTTTCAAGGGGGCGCCCCGGTTCGAGCTCTTCGCGGTCAACCAGGTGGGAAATACGGCTTTCGGTCAGCCACAGGGTCGCGGGTGGAACGGCAAGGCGCCCGAACCAGGCAGTGGCCGTCAGCGCCATGAGCAATGCCAGCATGCCCCCCACCCGTTTTACGCCGGCAAGAGGTATTGTCTGGGCCAGACTGGGCAGTGCCAGGATCAGGGTGAGCACTGCCGTAATGATGTAGCTCTCCCAGGTGGTCAGGTGGAGGATGAGGGGCAGAGCTGTCAGCAGGATGGTGGACAGCGCGAGGCAGTGGAATGCCAGGTAGAGCCAGCGGTGGCGGGTGAGCCAACCGTGGTACACTGGATCAAGGATCGAGATCAGGCCGGCGACCCCGATCAGTACTGTGAACACGCCCTGGAGGCTGGTCCAGGTGGTGGTGATTGCAAAGAAGGGCAGGACGAAGAAAAAGCTTTCCTGGTGAATGAGCTGGGTTGTGAAACGGACCAGTGGTGGCGGCAGGTCCACCCCGGGGATCAGGCTGATGAGCCGGCGCAGCGGGTCTTCCAGAATCAGCCAGAGCCAGCCCGCGAGCATCAGAACGGCGATCAGCCCCGCGGAGTCCTTCTGGCGGTCGACGAGCAGAAAGCTGGCAATGCCAGCAGCGAACCCCAGGGCCGCGAATAGGTAGGGGTGGCGGCGTACGCGCACGGCGGCGCGTAGCGCCTTCCATTTCCAGTTGACCGGGCCGGGTAAGGGAGTGCTCATAGGGAAAGCAACATAAGCCGCCCTACCTGGCCCGTCAAAGACGATTATTCAACGGTAATGGTGATGGTTTCGGATTTCACGGGTGGATTGTGGGGAGTATGGGTTTCGTCCCCGAGTAACAGCGTCAGCTCGTGTTCACCCGGTTCCAGCTCCAGTGTGGTCTGGGTCTGGCCACCACCAAAGTGCAGGTGCTGGTCATCGGAGGGGATGGGTTCGTCCATCGGGGGCATGCTGTCCACGTCCACCAGCAGGTGGTGGTGCCCGGTGTTTTCCCGGTCGACGCCCGAGGGCGCCACGCCCATGCCGTTAAGCCCAAAACGGACTGTCACGGGTGATGTCACGGTTTCGCCTTCATTGGGCGAAATAAAGTAAGCGGAAGCGTCTTCCGGGGCGTCACTGGCCATGGCCGCGGTTGTACCGAGAGCCAGGGTGAGGCCGGTGAGGGTGCGAGTCAGTGCGTTCATGCTGTCACTCCCTGTCCTGTATGGAGCCCCCAGAATAGAAAGCCGGGGCGGGTGGCGGCAAGCCATCCGGACCCGGCGTCGCGGGTTATTGCTGGATTGTCATGTCAGGCTTGTTCCGGCCCTGTTCAGGAAAAGCTCTTCTTGGGCTGGGTGCGGACATGGGTGGTGTACAGGACCAGCCCAACGAGCGTCAGGCCGCCCACAAGGTTGCCCAGCACCGTCGGGATCTCGTTCCACATGATGTACTGGTAAAGCGTGAAATCCGCGCCCATCATCAGCCCGATCGGGAACAGGAACATGTTCACGACGGAGTGCTCGAAGCCAAGATAGAAGAAGATGATGATCGGCATCCACATGGCCATGATCTTGCCCGATACGTGGGTGGAAATGCTCGCGCCGACCACGCCCATGGAAACCATCCAGTTGCAGAACATGCCGCGCAGAAAGAGCAGAATCCAGCCAGCGAGACCCGCTTCCTGGTAGCCCACGGTGCGGCTTTCGCCGACGGACATGATTTTCTGGCCGACTTCGTTGATGGCTTCAGAGCCCCCCATGGAGAAGTTGAGGTAGCCGAAAATGGCGATGAAGAGGGCACCGCCCAGGTTACCGAGCGCGACCAGCCCCCAGTTCTGCAGTAGCCGCGGCAGGGTTACGCCGGGCCGGTTATCCAGCCATGCCATGGGTACCAGGGTGAATACCCCCGTGAGCAGGTCGTACCCCATGAGGTAGAGCATGCAGAAGCCTACCGGGAACAGCAGTGCGCCCACCAGGAAGGACCCGGTCTGGACGGCGATGGTGATTGTGAAAATCACCGCCAGAGCCAGTGTGGCGCCCGCCATAAAGGCTCGTATCAATGTGTCGCGGGCGCCCATGTAAACCTTGGACTCGCCCGCATCTACAAGCTTGGTGACGAATTCATTGGGTTGAAGATAGGACATATTGGTTCTCCTTCAGGACGTTGGGATTGGATGGTCAGAAACTGGCATCGACCCAGAGCCAGGCCTTATCGGTATCCGAGGTCTGCTGGTTGCCATCCTCGCTGTGATGGAGCGCAGCCTTGGCGCCGAGGGTGTAGGTGGTGTTGGGTGACCAGGTGGCTACGATGCCGGTTTCGGAGCCGTAGTCCTGGCTGTCTTCATCACTGTCGAAGCGGTGATGGATCGCCTTGAGCGAAACGCCGCTGAGGCTCGTGGCCAGTGACGCATAGGTATCCCGCAGCCCTGTATCCGGTGTGCTCAGGAACTGATCCGTCCAGCCGTTCATGGCATGGAGGGTGGCCAGGGGGGGTCTGGAAGGCCCGGTTGCCGTCGTCCGACCCCAGCAGTTCCTGCCCAATGGACGCTGTGACCCCGCCAGTACGGCCTCCGGCTTCAATGCGGTAGTAGGGCATGCTGAAACTGCCCGGATTATCGTCGTAATCCGACTGTTGGGCGTATTCCAGGGTGTAGAGGGCCGCAACGTCGTCGGTGAGCGTGCTCTTGCCGCTGAAGCGCAGCCCATGGCTACGGGTTGAGTCCGCCGGTGCGTTCTCGTAGGACAGCAGGTAGGTGTAGGCGGTGACTGAGCCTGCCTCCCAACCCTCATAGCGCGCGTTGAACACGCCCGTATCCATGGCTGCATTGCCGTTGGGGCTTGCGTCGGAGACGATGCGATTGGCGTTGTAGAGGTAGCCCCCGGTCAGGGTGGTGTCGGGCAGGGACTCATTCACCACGGTGAATCCGTCAAAGGTCTGCTCGTTCTGGCGCCAGCCCACGGTGCCGATGAACCGGTGATTATCCAGGAAGAATCGTTGCCGGCCGTAGGTCAGCCGCGTATCCGCCAGGCCGTCATACCGGAGGTAGGCCTGATTGATCTCGGTGCCCGTGGGATCAGCCACAACGGGTCGGTCACCAACACCGTTGAGGGTGCTGTTGTAGGTGGCTCCACCCAGGCGGGTGACGTGCTCGGCCTCCAGAAAGCCGGTCAGGTCACTGACCTTGCCAGTGCGATAACCGAGACGGGTGCGCAGCGTGGAGGCGCCGGCATCTTGCTCCATGCCCTCCTGGTCAACAGCTTCATAGCGATAGCGTGTATCCAGGTTCGCTTCCCCGTTTTTGATGGCCTCCGTCAGTGGATCCATCGCCTGAGCCGGGGCGGTTGCCGCCAGTCCTGCCAGCAGTAGCGGTATTGACCGGAATGGGGATTGCTCGTCAGTGCGTGTCATGATGGCTCCGTTTGCTCTTTGGTCCGGTTATTTCCTGACAGGGGCCGTGGCCCCTGACTGTTACCAGCGCCTAAAGGGGAGAAACTTGCCATCCATCGTGATCACGACGCGGCCCCCTTTAGGATCTTCCACACGATCTACGTCCAGCTTGAAATCGATGGCGCTCATGATCCCGTCCCCGAATCGTTCGTGGACGATGTCTTTCACGCTCTCGCCGTAGATCATGCACGCCTCATAGAGGCGATAGATCAGTGGGTCTGTAGGGACCGCGTTGTCCCAATGCTTGTGGGGGCAGCTCTGCAGGGTCTGTGCCACCTTGTCATCCAGGTTCAGGGTTTGGCACAGCACCTGGGCCTGTTCGGCCAGCATCGAGTTCATGCCGTAGCAGCACGAGGCGGTCCACACGGGCGACATGCCAATGGACTCGGCCAGCTGGTCCCAGCTGTAGCCCTGTTCGTTCTTGGCGTTGAGGATGGTGGCGGTCATTGTTTCATGGTTCATGACGATGCTTCTCCTGATTCAGCGTTGTGCACTTGAACGTTGCATGCCCCTCAACGGGGCGTTCCCCAAGGCACCCGGAACCATCGTTTCCAGGCAGTGCGTCATCCCCGTCGCAGTCATCGTGCCAATGCGTAAATCAAGACTAATAAGCTTTAAAATCAGATGCCTATGGTGATATCGAGGAGGCACGGCGGCTACGCAGTTTCGTGTTTTACGACGTTTCGTAGGGAGGCATTACGAAACGTCGTGTCCTGGCACAGTGTTTGAAAAAGTGAGGGGGAAGCACGAAAGGGGACGCTCATGAACGCCGTGATGACGCCGCACACAGAGGCGCAGTGGATTGAACTGTTGCCGGATCCGGCGCTGTTGGTGGATCCAGTCCGGGACGCCGTGGAGGCCGCCAATACGCACCTTGCCTCCATGCTCGGGCGCCCGATCACGGAGCTGGCCGAGGGTCGCGTGACCACGCTGTTTGGGGGGAAGACGCCCCAGCTGGTCACCCTTACTGATGAAGCCATGACCCGGGGCAAGGCGTGGAGTCGTGAGCTGAGCCTTTTGAACAGTGATGGGCAGATCATCCAGCTGGAAACCTCCCTGTCTGTCATGACGCTGACCAGTGAACCTCGGGTCCTGATGCTGCTGCGCGATCTGGACTTGCTTCGCGAGCGCCGCGAACGCCACGAGATCAACAGCTATCACCGGGGTGGTCTGTTGCATTGGAAGCGCGTGGAGAACCTGTTCCGCGAGATCGAGCGCGAGAACCAGCTGATCCTGGAAGCGGTGGGCGAGGGCATCTATGGGGTGGACGCCGAGGGGAGGGCCACCTTCATCAACTCCGCAGCTGAGCGCATGCTGGGATGTCACCGGGATGAGCTGCTCGGGCGGGTCATGCATACGGCCATCCATCACAGCCACTCGGATGGGAGTCCTTATCAGCGCGAGTGTTGTCCCATCTACCAGGCGTTCCGGGACGGCGCCGTGCACCGCGTCAGTGATGACTTCTTTTGGCGCCAGGACGGCTCCGGGTTTCCCGTGGAATACACCAGCACCCCCATCGTGGATAACGGCCAGTTGGTGGGCGCCGTGGTGGTTTTCCGCGACATAACCGACCACCGCCGAACCGAGCACAGTCTCAAGAAAGCGCTCGAGGAGGTGGAAAGCCTCAAGCACCGCCTGGAGATGGAAAATGCCTACCTTCAGGAAGAGATCAGCGCCTCGCACAACGCCCATGAGATTGTTGGGCGCAGCGAGGCGGTGACGTCCATGATACAGCGCATTGACCTGGTCGCGCCGACTGGTGCCAACGTGCTTGTGACCGGTGAGTCCGGTACCGGCAAGGAACTGATCGCGAGGGCCATTCACAATGCCAGTGACCGGTCCCAAAGACCCATGATCCGGGTGAACTGTGCGGCTATCCCGACGGAGCTGTTCGAGAGCGAGTTCTTTGGCCATGCCAAAGGCGCTTTCACGGGGGCGGTGAACGACCGGGGCGGGCGTTTTGAGCTCGCGGATGGCGGCACGCTGTTTCTGGATGAAGTGGGTGATATCCCCTTATCGCTTCAGGGCAAGCTGTTAAGGGTTCTGCAGGAGCAGACCTTCGAACGCATTGGGGAGACCCGCACACGCCATGTGGACGTTCGCGTGATCGCGGCGACGAACCGCAACCTCAAGGCCGAGGTTGAATCGGGCCGGTTCCGGGAAGATCTCTATTTCCGCCTGAACGTTTTCCCGATTGAATCCGTTCCGTTGCGCAATCGCCCGGAAGATATTCCGCCCCTGGCGCAGCTTTTTCTGCGCAACGCATGCCGGAAGTTCCACCGCGAGCCATTGGAGCTCAGCCGCGCCAACGTGGAGATGCTTCAGCGCTACAGTTGGCCTGGGAACGTGCGTGAGCTGGAGAATGTGATCGAGCGGCAGGTGATTGTGACCCGGGGCCGCCGATTGCATTTCGACCTGCCGGCGGACCGGAACGCCAGCGAGATGCCCTCTGGGGTGGCGGGTCGCGACAATGGTGGCGCGCCACAGCGGCCCCTGACCGAAGCCGAGCAACGCCAGCGGGAGCGAGAGAACATGGTCAGCGCGCTGCGCCAGTGCCAGGGCAAGGTGTTTGGGCAAGGAGGTGCCGCTGAGTTGCTGAACGTGAAGCCGACGACACTGGCGTCCCGATTGAAGCGCCATGGTATTGAGGCACGCTATTACCGGCGTAACGGGGGTGACGCATCCCATTGATCGGTCAACCCAAAACGGAGGAACCTGCAACAGTGACCATTCAGTATGACAGCGCGCCGGAGTCCAGTGAGCCCGGCGAGCAGGAATGTGAACGTATCGCCGTCTATGGCACGTTGAAACGCGGTTACAGGAACCACCAGCTCCTGATGAGGGCCCGCTTTCTGGGTACGGACCACCTGAGCACGATCGTGCTTCATGACCTGGGTCCTTGCCCTGGTGCGGTTGAAAGGCCCTCGGCAGGCGTGCTGGTGGAAGTGTACGAGGTGGATGAGCGCACCTTCGCAAGGGTGGATGCTCTGGAAGGCTACAACCCACAGGCGCCGGAACACGGTGACTATACCCGGCGGCGGATGGCAACGCGGTTTGGTCCGGCCTGGGTCTATTTCTACAACGGCAGTGTTCGGGGGTGCCGCCGGATTACCCGCGGGGCCTGGTAGGGGTCAGGCCTCAACCGGGGCCTCCTGGCGTATGGCCTCAATCGCCGCCTCGCTCCAGGCAGGGCCTTCGGGCAGGTGGCCCCAGACCGCATCCGGCCAGCAGGGATCGCCTTCGCTGCGGCCGATCACGTGGATATGCAGCTGGGGAACCCGGTTTCCGATGGCCCCCAGGTTGATGCGTTCACTGCCGTGATGCTGCTTGATGAAGCGGGCCGTGGCATCAAGCACCCAGTCCACGTCGGCGCGCTCGGCCATGCCCATTTCGTGCAGCTCGCCCGCTTCGGTTTCGGGAACCACGATGTACCAGGGCACGCCGGCATTGTGATGAAGCAGGATCTGGCAGTGTTCCAGGCGGCCAACCCAGTGGCAGTCGGCCGCAAGCTGTGGATGCAGGCTGAAATCCGTCATGGCATTACCTTAAACGCGACTGCGGCGCAGGGGAAGGCCTGACCGCTGATGGAAATCAAGGAGCCAGGCCGCGCCATGGCCTATCCTGCGCCCATGACTGAGCATGCTCCTGAACTACTGGCGCCAGTGGGAAACTGGCGCCATCTGGAAATGGCCATCGCCTACGGTGCGGACGCCGTCTACGCCGGCCCGCCGCGCTATTCGCTGCGTGTGCGCAACAACAGCTTCCGGGATGCCAGCGCCCTTGAGGAGGCCATCGGCTACGCCCACGCCCACGGCAGGCGCTTCTACCTGGTCCTGAACATCGCCCCCCACAATGACAAGATCCGTTCCGCCCTGCGGGACCTGGAGCCCTTGATCGCCCTCGGGCCGGACGCGCTCATCCTTTCCGATCCGGGCCTGATCATGCTGGTGCGGGAACACTGGCCGGCGATGCCGATCCATCTTTCCGTACAGGCCAATGCCGTGAACTGGGCCACCCTTGAATTCTGGCGCCGGCAGGGTCTGGAGCGGGTCATCCTCTCGCGGGAACTGTCGCTGGATGAGATTGAGGGGATGCGCGAGCAGGTGCCCGGCATGGAGCTGGAAGTGTTCGTGCACGGTGCGCTGTGCATGGCCTATTCGGGCCGCTGCCTGCTGTCCGGCTACATGAACCATCGCGATGCCAACCAGGGCGCCTGCACCAACGCTTGCCGCTGGTCCTACACCCCGCAACCCTCGACCCATGACAGTAGCGGCGACCTGATCCCCGTGCACCAGGAGGATGATGAGCGCAGCCTGCTGGTGGAAGAGGCCGGCCGTCCTGGCGAGAGCGTGCCCATGCACGAGGATGAGCACGGCACCTACATCATGAATTCGAAGGACCTGCGCGCGGTGCAGCACGTGGAGCGGCTGTGCCGGATGGGCGTGGATTCGCTGAAGATCGAGGGCCGGACCAAGAGCCCCTATTACGTGGCCCGGACGGTCCAGATCTACCGGCGTGCCATTGACGACGCCATGGCAGGCAATGCCTTTGACCAGAGCCTGATGGATGAGCTCGAGGCGCTGTCCAACCGGGGTTACACGGAAGGCTTTCTGCGCCGGCATCCGCCAGCGGCGTATCAGCGCTACGAATCCGGCACCTCGCTGCTGGGCACGCGCCAGTGGGTGGGCGAGGTGCTGGCCGAGTCGGGGAACTGGCTCTGTATTGAAGCCAAGAACCGGTTTGAGACCGGCGACTGGCTGGAGCTGATGACGCCCAATGGTAACCACTGGTTCCAGCCGGAGACCCTCCTCTCAGCAAGGAGCGAAGAAGCGGTAGCCGCCGCGCCGGGGAGTGGCCATCGGGTCTGGGTGCCGGCACCGGTGACCGGCGTCGTGCCGGAGACGGCGCTGTTGGTTCGTGCGCTTAACGGCTGATGGCCTTTTGGTTTTCAGGCTCTCAAGCGGCGATGGATAGCTTGCATACGCGCATGAGACCAACACTTCTCTATCCGAACAACAGCGGTAACGCCGAGAACCCCCCGGCCGGATAATGGGCCCGACGCGGCGCCCCGTTGCTTGCCGGTTGGAACCGGGGGCGCCAGTAGAGAAGCTCTTCAAAGAGCGTACCCAGTTCCAGCCGGGCCAACGGCGCGCCCGGGCAGACGTGAATGCCGGCGCCATAGAGCAGGTTGTTGGCGGCATTAGCCTCCGGCTTGATGGCATCCGGATCCCCGAAGACGGTTTCATCCCGGTTGGCGGCGGCCCACAGCAGGGTGATGCGTTCGCCCGCCTCAATGGTCCGGCCACCCAGCGTGACCGGGCAGGTGGTCACGCGGCGGTTCGACATCAGCGGGGCGTCCCGCCGCAGCAGTTCATCAATGGTGGCGTTCAGTGACTCCGGGTTGGCTGCAACCCCATCGCGCAGCCCCGGGTCGCCTGCCAGGGCATGGAACACAATGCCCACGCTGGCGCTGATGGTACCCAGCTCGCCCACCGTCCAGTTGCGCAGGATGCTGACCAGTTCCTCATCGCTCAGGGGCCGGCCGTTGACGGTTTCATGCATCAGGGCCGTGGTGGTGTCCGCCGGTGCCTGGTCACCGGCGTCGCGGCGTTCCGCCAGCAGCGAGCGGATGGTGCTGTCGAAGTCCACGGCCACCTGGGCCATGGCCTCGCGGTCGCCGGCCAGGGTGGCGGCCTGATTGCGGTGGAGCCATTCCCGCAGCGGTTCGTGAAGGTCGGAGCGCCACCCCATGAAGGCACACTGGATCCGCAGTGCGAAATCCTCGGCAAAGGCGGGAATCACATCCTGCTCGCCCTGTTCGGGAAGTGATTGCACGAGCTCCCTGGCAATGCGGCGGCATTCCGGCTCGAATCGCGCCATGGCGTCCGGGTTGAAGTAGGGTTCGATGATGGCCCGGTAATGCCCGTGTTCCGGTGGATCCATGCCATTGGGGACGGACAGGTGCTGGGAGACGGCGTTGGAGAAGGTCTCCGGATCCTGGAGCACCCGCATCACATCCGCATGCCGGAACAGCGACCAGTGTTGGTAGTCACTCCAGGCCACCGGGCATTGCCCGCGCATGCGGTCGTATTCCGCAAGAGGGTTTTCCAGGGTCGCCGGATGGCGAGGGTTCCAGTCCGGGTGGTGGCTGCTCATGAATTCTCCTCGGGCGTTGACCGGTGCAGCATCTATTGTGGCCCAGGCGCGCGCGAGACGGGACTGAATCGGTCAATCAATCACCGCTGATTGCCCCCGGCGTGTTGACGGCCGTCAACAGGTCGTGACCCGCCCTGGCGTAGACTGGTGGCGAGCGGACGCCGCACACCTTGGGAGACCCAATACGATGAGTGACGACACCACAATCACCTGTGAGCGGGCCGGGTTCGAGCCGGTTGACGGGGGCTGGCGGGTGACGCTGGCACGGGAGTTGGCGCATCCACCGGAGCGCATCTGGTCCTGGCTGACTGAATCCGCGGGGCTGCGTGAATGGCTGGCGCCGGGTGAAATGGAACTGATTCCGGGTGGTCGGGTCCGGATTGAGTTCGAGATGAGCGGTGAGCCTATTGATTCGCGGTTACTGGAACTTGAGCCCGGGCGGCGCCTGGCCTATTCCTGGAGCCAGGGAGAAGAGCCGGAACGGCCCATCCGGTGGCTTCTGGAGCCCGGCGGTGGCGTGACCCGCCTGGTGCTGACACTGGGCTTGCAGGCCGGGGATCGTGTTGCGCTCTCCGCCGCCGGCTGGGACGCCCACCTGCAGATGCTGGAGGCGGCGTTGGAAGGCGTGCCCATCAGCTTTCCGGTCGCGCGCTTCAAGGAGTCCCGGCAGCAGTTTGAGGAAGCCCTGCCGGCTCCTTAACAATGAAATTAATTCAATAGTAATCGATAAAAGATCAATTTTATAGATGGTACGGGTTTGTCACTGTGTTGCGCACATTCAGCAGCAAAGGAAGCGACAACATGGTGACAACGCATAACCTCGGTTTCCCACGAATCGGCACCAAGCGTGAGCTCAAGACGGCCCTTGAAGGTTTCTGGTCCGGTGAGCTCAGCGAAGCGGAGCTGACACAGCGCAGCCGTGACCTGCGCCAGCGCCACTGGCAACAGCAGTCGAGCCTGCACCAGGTGCCGGTAGGGGATTTCTCGTGGTACGACCATGTTCTGGACACCAGCGTCATGCTGGGTCACATCCCCGCCCGTGTCAGCAAGCTTGGCGGGAATGCCACCGATCAGTATTTCCGCCTTGCCCGGGGCCGCTCCGCCGTGGACCAGGGTGAGAGTGTGGTGGATGCCGGCGAGATGACCAAGTGGTTTGACACCAACTACCATTACATCGTACCGGAATTCACTCGCGACACCCGTTTCACACCGGATGCCAGCGCCCTGGTGGCGCAACTGCAGGAAGCGCGGGACCAGGGCTACAACCCCAAGCCCGTGCTGGTTGGGCCGGTGACCTACCTCTGGCTGGGCAAGAGCAAGGACGACAGCGATCGGCTGGAGCACCTGCCGGCGCTGGTCGAGGCCTATAATACCACCCTCAAGGAACTGGCCGCGGCAGGCGCGGATTGGGTCCAGGTTGACGAGCCCATTCTGGTGATGGACCTGCCTCCGGAATGGCGCAACGCCCTTGAAACGGCCTACCACCGGCTTGCGAACGCCCCGGCACGGCTGCTTCTGACCACCTATTTCGGGCACCTTGGTGATAACCGTGATCTGGCCTGCGCCCTCCCGGTGGCCGGCCTGCACCTGGATGCCGTGCGTGGCGGGCAGGACGTGGAGGCCATGATGGCCGCGCTGCCCTCGGAGCGGGTGCTGTCGCTGGGCGTGGTCGATGGTCGTAATGTCTGGAGGGCCGACCTGCAGGCGCTGATGGACTGGCTGGAGCCGGTCCATGCGACCTTTGGCGACAACCTCTGGCTCGCGCCGGCCTGTTCGCTGTTGCATGTGCCCATCGACCTGGATCTGGAACCGGACCTGGATGACGAACTGCGCGGCTGGCTGGCCTTTGCGGTCCAGAAGCTGGACGAATTGCGGGTCCTGGAGAAAGGCCTCAACCAGGGGCGCAATGCCATCGCGCCGGAACTGGCGGCCAACCGGGATCGCCTGGAAAGCCGGCGGCGTTCCCAGCGGGTGCGTAACCCGGCGGTACGCGAAGCGGTCGCGGCGATTGACGCTCAGATGGGCGAACGCCAGTCACCCTATCCCGCGCGGGCCCAGGCGCAGCAACGTGACCTGCAGCTGCCATCGTTCCCGACGACCACGATTGGCTCCTTCCCGCAAACGCGGGCCATCCGCCGGACGCGGCTGGACTACCGCCAGGGCCGGCTGTCCGAGCAGGCCTATCAGGAGGCCATGAAAGAAGCCATCCGGGACTGCATCAGTGAACAGGAAAAGCTGGGGCTGGATGTCCTGGTCCATGGTGAGGCTGAGCGCAACGATATGGTGGAGTACTTCGGGGAGGTGATGGACGGCTTCGCCTTTACCCGCCACGGCTGGGTCCAGTCCTACGGCTCGCGCTGTGTGAAGCCGCCGATCATCTACGGGGACGTGGACCGGCCCTCGCCCATGACGGTGGAGTGGATCCGCTACGCCCAGTCGCTGACTGACAAGCCGGTTAAGGGCATGCTGACCGGCCCGGTGACGCTGCTCAACTGGTCCTTTGTGCGGGATGACCAGTCCAGCGCGGAAACCGCCAATCAGCTGGCGCTGGCCGTTCGCAAGGAGGTTCAGGACCTGGAGAAGGCGGGAATCCGTGTGATCCAGATTGACGAAGCCGCCTTGCGCGAGGGCCTCCCGCTGCGGCGTTCCGAGTGGGACCAGTACCTGGACTGGGCGATCAACGCCTTCCGTATTGCGGCTAACGGCGTCAAGGACGAGACCCAGATCCACACACACATGTGCTACTCCGAGTTCAACGACATCATGCCGGCCATTGCCCGCATGGATGTGGACGTGATCACCATCGAGACTTCGCGTTCGGACATGGAGCTGCTGGATGCTTTCGATGCCTTTGAGTACCCCAACGAGATCGGGCCCGGCGTCTACGACATCCACTCGCCCAATATACCGTCTGAGGCCCGCATGGTGGATCTGCTCAGGCAGGCACAGGGGCGCATTCCGCCGGAGCGGCTCTGGGTGAACCCGGATTGTGGCCTCAAGACCCGCAACTGGGAGGAAGTGCTCCCCGCCCTTCGGGCCATGGTGGATGCCGCCCGTTTCATGCGCAGTGAAGGCTGGCGGGAGGCCCAGTAACCATTCCCCGGAACCCGCGCCGTCAGAGCCCAGGGGCAGGTGTGCCAGGACCAACCCGCAACTCGGTCCTGGTGATTGGATCCGGCCTCGCCGGGCTCTGCGCTGCCATAGAGGCCACCCTGAAGGGGGCGCGGGTGCTGCTGGTCGACGCGGCGCCCACCGCCCGCTTTGGTGGCAATGCCAGACACGCCCGTAATGTTCGCGTGGTGCATGAGGCTCCCCTGCCATGGATTGCTGGTCATTACCGTGCGAGTGAGCTGGCGAGGGAGCTGGAAGCCGCAGGAGGGCATGCCCGTGGCCCGATGTTTGAACAGTGGGCCCAGGGCTCCAGGGCGCTGGTTGAATGGCTGGCAGCGCAGGGCGTCCGGTATCAGGATCCGGCGTCCCGGAATCGGCGTTACTCCCGCCGCACGGCGTTCCTGCTGGGAGGCGGGCAGGCCCTGGTGGGTGCCCTGGGCCGCCGGCTTGAGGCGCTGGGGGTGCCTGTTCGTATGGGGATGCGCGTTAGGGCCATGCCCGCCCATGAGGGACCGGGGCAACCGGTCTGCATGGAACAGGCCAACGGGCGGTACGCGTGGGAACAGCCGGGCGCTGTGGTCGTGGCGGCAGGCGGCTGTCACTGGGATCCGGAGTGGCTCGCGCGGGCTTATCCCTATGCCGCTGGTGGCCTTCTGTGCCGGGGCACACCGCACAACCGTGGTGAGCTGCTGGCCCTGCTTCGGGAACGCGGCGCGGAACCGTCGGGCGAGGCAGGGTCAGGTCATGCGGTGGTGGTGGATGCCCGTGGGCCGGAGGTGGATGGCGGGATCGTGACCCGTCTCGACGGGCTGGATCTGGGGGTGGTCCTGGATGCCCAGGGCCAACGGCTATGCCCGGATGTCGCGCCTTCCTCACCGTCACGCTATGCCGTATGGGGGCAGTGTATCGCGGCGTGCCGGGGCGGTCGTGGCTGGCTCGTCCTTGATGACACAGGCCTTGCTCGCATGCCCGCCACACTTTACCCACCTGTGCGTTTCGGCTGCGTTTCCGGATTCCTGCACTATACGGGGCTGCTCCAGCAGCCGGTGACGCGGGCTCTGGCGCAGCGTTTTGGCGGGATTCCCTCGCGTCTCCACCTCTATCCACTGGCCGCCGGGGTTACCTTCGCGGCCCAAGGCGTGGCAGTGGATGCCGATGCCCGGATCCGGATTCCGGAAATGTCCGGGCATGGGCTTTTTGCGGCTGGTTCCATCATGGCGCCGACCCTGCTCGGGACGGGCTACCTGGCAGGGGCTGGTCTGAGCATCGCTGGGGTCTTCGGGCGGATCGCCGGCGCCTCGGCAGCGCACTACGTTCAGCAAAGCGGGAGTGTGAGCGCGGGATGAATGATGAAGCGGCGCGCGCTCTCAATATCTGCAATGTCTGCCGGTACTGTAGCGACCTCTGCCCGGTTTTCGAGGCAGCTCCCCTGAGGCCCGATCTGACGGAGCAGGACGTGGCCTACCTGGCGAACCTCTGCCACAACTGCCAGGCCTGCTGGTATTCGTGCCAGTACGCGCCGCCCCATGAACTGGGGGTGAACCTGCCCGCCGCGTTATCCGAAGCCCGGCAAGCAAGCCGCCAGCACTACAGCGGAACCCCGCCCTGGGCACGGGAAGGGCTCTGGGTCTGGGGCGTGACGCTGATGGTTCCCCTGCTGATGCTGATTGGGATCCCCTGGGACCGGCTTTTTGCCGTGCACCGCGGCGCGGGTGCCTTCTACCAACTCATTCCCTGGGGCTGGATGAGCCTGGTGGCATCAATGGCCCTCATGCGGGCGGTCCTGGTCCTTGCCTGGGGCGGAGGCCGCTTCTGGCGCGACAGCGCCGGGCCGTCAGCCGTGGCGCCCCGCGCCGCAAGCCGGTGGGAACTGGTTCGGGACCTGGTGGGTCTCAGGCATCTGGGCGGTGGCGATGGCGCGGGCTGCCATGACCGTGACGACCGTACCGGGCATGTCCGGCGCATGGCGCACCAGGTCCTGGTTGCCGGTTTTGCGCTGTGCTTTGTGGCCACCAGTGCTGGAACCCTGTATCACCATGGATTGGGCTGGCTCGCCCCTTACCCGGTCCTGTCCGTGCCGGGCGTTTCCGGGACCCTGGGAGGGCTGATGATTCTGCTGGGCGGCGTGGTGATGCTGTGGCTGCACCACAGCCGGGATACGCGACCACGCGCAAGCGTGCCCGATGCCCACTCCCGGCTGCTGGTGCAACTGCTCATGGTGGTTGCGGTGACCGGGCTCCTGCTCCAGGGGCTGCGCGGCACAGCCGCCATGGGTTTGCTCCTAGGGCTGCATCTGGGGGCGGTTCTTGCCTTCTTCCTGGTGCTCCCACAGGGCAAATCCGCCCATGGGGTATACCGGCTTCTCGCACTGGTCCGCTTTTACGGGGAACGACGCTGAACCGGCCTGGCCTGGGAACGTCAGCTTCCGTTTTTGGCCACCCCTGCTTCGTCAAAAGTGGCCATCTGATGATGAAGGGCACAGGCTGCTTTCAGCACAGGGACCGCCATGGCGGCGCCCGTGCCTTCGCCCAGGCGCATGCCGATGTCCAGGATGGGCGTGGCTTCAAGTGCCTCCAGCAGCAGGCGGTGGCCGGACTCCCCTGAACAGTGACCAAAATGGAGCCAGGGGGAGAGGGAGGGATTCATCCGGACCGCGGCCAGTACCGCCGTGGAAGCGATGAATCCGTCCACCAGAACAGGAATACCGCGCCGGGCCGCGCCAATGAACGAGCCCGCCATGGCCGCAATCTCAAACCCTCCGAGGGAGGCCAGCACGGTTGAGGGCGAGCGGTCGTCGCCGTGGCGCGTCAGCGCTTGGTCAAGAAACCGGGCTTTGCGTGCAACCCCCTCGGTGTCCAGGCCGCTGCCGCGTCCCGTCATGGTTTTTGCCGGTTGGCCCAGCAGGGCGGCGGCGACAGCCGAGGTCGCCGAGGTGTTGCCAATGCCCATCTCGCCCGCAATGTAAAGGTCAGCACCGTTGTGGTGAGCTCGCCCCGCCGCCTCATCTCCAATGGTGAGGGCTTGCTCAAGCTGGGGGCCGGTCATGGCTGGTTCGTGGCGTATGTTGCCGGTGCCGGCGGCAATGGGGGAACGGATCAAGGCGGGGTGGCCCGGGAAGGGCGTTGCCACGCCGGTATCGATCACCTCCAGGTGCGCGCCGAACTCAGCCGCCAGAACACTGATCCCCGCGCCACCATCCAGGAAGTTGTTGATCATCTGGGCGGTGACCTCCCGCGCCATCAACGAGATCCCATCGTTGGCAATGCCATGGTCGGCGGCGAATACCGAGATCCAGGGATGGCTCAGGGTTGGAAATGGCCGGCCCTGCTGGGCACTCAGGCGACAGGCGATGGCCTCCAATTGGCCCAGTGAGCCCGGGGGTTTGGTCAGGAGGTCCTGACGCTTAAGGGCTTCGCTGTGCCAATGGGAAAAGGGCGCTTCAATGGGCTGTTGCCAGAAGGGCTCGGCGTCGGAACGGTGCATTCAGGGTTTTTCCTTTTGGATAGGGGTCCTTAAAAAGGAGGCACTGTCTCACTGGCCGGACACCCCCTGCCACCGGATCGGTCAAGTAGCGGGCTGTCGCATGACTCTTCTTGATGCCTATCAACTCCATTGGATCAGCTCGTGTGCTAGATTGCGAACAAGAATGATTCAAGGTCTTACTGGCATTGAGGAGCACAATGATGAAAAAGGCGCGTTCCTCCCCTCAAGCACCGTTGCTCAAGGACCGTCTGTTCCGCACCGGTCTTGTCTCCACGACCCTGGCGCTGGCTGCTTGCCTGGCCACCCATCTGGTCACTCTGTTCGGGGTGGTTGGCGCCATGGCGTGGCTGGGATCACTTGAGCATGCCTTGGTGGTGGCGGTTGTCGGATTGGCTGGTTTGACGGCGTACGCTGCCTATCGGCATGGACGCTGTACGGGTCACAGACCGGGAACTGAAAAGAACTGCGGGCAGTCCTGATAATGGCCTGGGAAGCCGAAGCTTCAAGGGTTAATGAAGCATTGCCTCAACCGGCCAGTCTGGCCCATCCCTTGCCCGACAGAACGTCCACAGCCAGACCAATCTGACGCGGCGTGAATTGCCGTTTACGCTCGCTCCAGGCATGGGCATGTTCCATCAGCGCCGCACGCCCGGCTGTCATTGAGAGTACTTGGCCCGATCTCATTCCGGTTCGGGGAGTGGCCCCGTCAAACGGGGCCATTGGGGTCAGAACTCCAGGCGGATGCCCGCATTGATGGTACGGCCGGTGCCGGGCAGGAAAGAGGTGACCTGTTCCGGGGTGGCATTGGGCGGGCCCGGGTTGGGGACCCTGTCCCGGATCAGGTAGCTGGCCGCGTAGGGGCGGTCCGTCAGGTTTTCGCCCTGCAGGTAGGCGGACCAGGCGCCGCCGGGATCATAGCCCACCCTGAGGCCGAGCAGGGCATAGCTTTCCTGTTTGATGGTGTTGGCGTGGTCCGTGGGAGTATCGCTCGGCAGCCAGAGCACCTTGGGGGCGATACTGAACCCGTTGGCCTGCTCATAGGCGAGTTCCGCCTGGAGCCGGTGCTCCGGGATACCGGCGATCCGGTTGCCATCGAACTTGCCGCCGTCAAAGCGGAAGTTGCTGTAGTCATACGCATTCTGGAACCGCAACTGGTCGCCTTTCTGCACAAGACTGTCCGCCATCCGCCAGGTAAGCCCCAGCTCAAGCCCTTCGCGTGTGGTGTTGTCCGAGTAGTTCGAGGTGGTACCGAATCCGCCGGTGAAGGCTTCATCCGTGAGCAGCTCATCCTCGAGACGGCTGTAATAGGCGGCAATGTCCCAGCTCAGGTCCTGCCATTGGCCGCGTGTACCCGCCTCGAAGGTAATCGCGCTCTGGGCGTCGAGCGGCGCCGCCCCGATAACACCGGGCCCGATGTTCGGCGTGGCGCTGTTGGTGGGATCCGTGCCGGCCGGGGACAGGATCTCGAGGAAGGTTGGGGGCTCATAGCTCTGGCTCAGGTTGGCAAACCAGGCCGTATGGTCACCTGGTTCAAAGAGGATGCCCAGTCTGGCATTGACGCCGTTATAGGTCTGGCGCCGCTCGACCGCGCTGTCCGTTTGCATCTGCTCGTACTGGCCGGCACCGGCGTTATAGCGGGGCCGCTGGCCGGGGGTTGCGAAGGCTTCATCCACGTCTCGCACCGCGTGGATCAACTGGGCCGCCGTGACCAGTGTCCAGTGTTGGGCCAGCGGGTGGCGGTAATCGCCGAACAGCATGGTGGTGACGGCCGTCAGGTCGTTCTTGGCGAAGGGTCTTCCAACGCTGCCTTCCTCGTTGGCGCTGAATTCACGCGTCATCTCACCCAGGGCCGCATCAACACCGACATTGAGGGTGCCGCCGGTGCCCGTATCCGTGATCTCGATCGCGGCCTGGGCGCTGAGATCGTCGCTGTCGCTTTCCCTTACGTTGGTGGGCGAGGCAAAGGTGTCATCGCCATGCTGGTAGCCAAGGCCGAACTCAGCCCGACCTGCATCAGTGGGCGTCGTGGTGCGGACAGCCGCCCTCGTGAAACGTGATTCCCGCCAGGGCCGGTCACGGAGGACGTTGGGGCCGACGCTTTCGGAACCGGCCTGGCGCTTGGGGGGCGGCGTGGGAACGATACCCCGGTTAACCTGCTCCGGGTTTTCTTCAAGCTGGGCGCGATTGAGGGGGCCGGGTATATCGAACTCCAGGTCCGCGTGCTCGAAATAGAGCCGGGTCTCGCCCCCGTCCGCGTGAGCGAACCCCAGGTTGCCGCCCAGCACTCCACGGCGGGAGTCGTTGTGCCTGCGGAAGCCGTCGGCTTCCGAGAACGTGCCCGTGATGTGGTAGTCCCGGTTACCTTCGGTCGCGCCATGGGAAACCTCAATCAGGCGTTGGCCAAAGCTGCCCCCGCTGAGCTCGAGCGCGGTGCCCGGGTCGGTGCGGCCAGTGGGAGAAACCAGGTTGATGGCGCCGCCAAGGGCGGTTCCGCCGTATTCAACCGCATTGGCGCCCCGGTAAACCTCCATGTGGGAGGCGAGCCGGGGCTCCAGCGCGCCGATCACATAGGAGCCATCCGCAAGATTGATGGGGAGGCCATCACGCAGCAGCCGGATACCGCGGGCCTGTGGGTTGCTCTGGATGCCGGAGCCCCGGATGTTGAGCCGGGGTTGGTCATTGCCGCCAAAGAATTCCTGGATCATCACCCCGGGCTGCAGCGCCAGTGCATCGGACAGGGTATTCTGTTGCCGGTCGCCTTTGGCCACGTCGATGACGTTCACGCCACCCGGGGTGCGGCTCAATGACTGCTGGCTTTCCTCCAGGGTGGGCTGTACCCCCTGGATCCGCTCACCCTCAATGATGACAGGGGGCGCCTCAAGGGTGGTTGCGGACGCGGTGGCCACAAGAGCCAACCCGGTCAGGGGGACTGCCCCCAAGCGTAACAGGTGGTTTGTCATCGTCATCATACCTTCCACTGCATGACTGAATTGTCATGCACATGATAACGATTGTCGTTTAGATTTTAATTGACCGAGATCAGCTTGGACCCCGTTCTGAGCGGATCAGTGCTCAGGCGCTTCAGGCTGGCTGCGTATCCGGCCGTTGTATTGGCTCGCGAAGACCTCGGCATCCCCCAGATCGGAGAAGCCCACCGGGGGTGTCTCGCCCTGGCCGTTATCCCGCTCGTGGTCGACCACGTACCAGGCCGTATGCATGGTGACCCAGTCGCCGGCATCGTCAGGATTCCAGTCCACATCCGAGAGGTCGCGCGTGAAGGTGATGATCGCTCCCTGGTCCTCATCCAGCTCCTTCTGCCATGCAAGCAGGTCGGCGGTGCTGCAGAAGTAGTGCTTGCTGCCACTGGCCGCCAGGCAGGCCTGGGCCTGGGGGCCGGCGCATTCGCTCATGGGCGTGCCGTCCATGGCGGTCTTGTCGGTGGCACTGGCCTCGGGGCCACAGCCTTCGGGAACCGGTGCTTCGCCGCAACCCGCGAGAGTGGTGCTTGCGAGCAGCAGGGCCAGGGAAAGGGGCAGTCGGTGCATGGTCAGACTCCTGCGATCTGCTGGTAGATGCCGGGCAGCGCCGCGCTCAGCTGTTCCGGGCGCTGCACGATGTGGTAGGCCCCGCGCCCGAAGACCCGGGGGAAGTACTGGCGCGCCTGCTGGTCGATGGTGATGCCGAAGGTGCGTACGTCCTGCTGGCGGGCTTCCAGTACCGCCTTGCGGGTGTCCTCCAGGGCGTAGCGCCCCTCGTAGTAGTCCGTATCATTGGGTTTGCCGTCGGTCAGCACCAGCAGCAGGCGGTTGCGGTTGCCGCGCTCGGCCAGTTCCTGGCTGACATGGCGTATGGCGGCGCCCATGCGGGTGTAGTGGCCGGGCTTGAGCGCCTGGATACGCCGGCGCACGGTTTCGTCCGCGCGTTCGTGGAAGCCCTTGATGGTGTTCACTTCGACGTTGTTGCGGCGCCGCGAGGTGAAGCCATGGATGCTGAAATCATCGCCGCAGGCGGCTAGGCCGTGGCAGAGCACCAGCAGCGCCTCCTTCTCCACGTCGAGCACCCTGCGGTCTTCCAGCCAGGACTCGGTGGAAAGCGAGGTGTCCACCAGCAGGGTTACGGCCAGGTCCCGGGTCTGGGTGAGCAGGGCCTGGTGGATGCGTTCCGAGCCGTTGCCGGTGGCCTGGATGTCGCAGCGGTTGCGGATGAGCGCGTCCATGTCGAACTCATCGCCATCCGGTTGTTCCCGCAGCCATTGGCGCTGGGGCTGCAGGGCCTCAAACTGGCGCTGGACGCGGCGGATGCGCTTGCGGGTGCCTTCGTCGGGGCGCCAGTCTTCGCCTTCCGTGGATTGCACGGCCGGGTAGACCCGGCACTGGTCATTCAGGTAGCGGTTCTTGCGGAAATGCCATTCCGGGTAGGTGACCGGCCCGCTGAGAGCCCCAATGTCCGGTGCGTCCGGGCTCAGGTCCAGCTCCACCTTCAGGCGTGAGGCGGTCTTCTCCCGGTGCGGGCTCAGGGTGATCTCCTCGATCTGTTCCGCGGCCTTGCGGGCGTCGTCTTCATTTTCGTCCTCAACCGGGCGGTTCACGTTGACCATCTCCGTCCAGGACAGCATCTTCTCGAAGATGTTCAGCGCCAGTGGGTCGTCACGTTCGCTCTGGTCCTGGCGGCGGCGCGTGGCCTGGCGTTTGCCGCCTTCGGCCTCGGGGGTCGCACCCTGGCGAGGATCCTCGCCGTCCTCCGGTTCCTTGGGGGTGCCCGCGTGGAGGCCAGGGCGGCGCTGACCCCAGAAGGGGACGGGCAGTGGCGGGCGGTAACCGGCAGGTGCCGTGGCCGGGAGCGATTGATCATGGCCGTCCAGCACCCATGCCAGCGCCTGTTCCCGTTCCCGGGACACGGGATCGCGCTTCTCGCCCAGAAGCACCCGGATGACGTGGTCCACGGCGTCCTCCCAGGCCGGCAGCCGCTGTCGGGGGCGGACCGAGAGAAGGTGCTGCCGGCAGGCGGCGCCAGTGGCCGCCAGCCCCGGAAAGTCCCGTTCCAGGATACTTTCGGCCTGGTGCACTGCCCGCAACCAGTCCAGGTCCGCCCGCAGGGCGGATTGGGTCGGTTCCGGTTCGGGCAGCAGGGTCAGCAGGGCTGTCAGCCAATGGTAGGCACCCCGGTTGAGGGCCTGGCTTGGGAAGTAGTCCATCCTGGGAGGCAGCAGAAGCTGGTCGTCATCCCGGAACGCCATGTCGAGGCTTTCCCGGTCAAAGCCGAGCTTCTGGCGGAAGGTCAGCCGGTGGCCCGAGCTCCGGGGTTCAACGGCGCTGACCGGAATGGCGCCCGGCCCGCCCATGGCCCGGAAGAACACGCCCAGGCTGCCCTCAAGGGCTGCCAGAGCAATGCCGGCGTGCGGGTAGCGCGGGTAACTGACGGCCCGCGAGGCCCAGCGGTGCCAGAGTTCTCCGGCAAGTTCCTCAACCTCAAAGAAGGATGCCAAACAGGCGTCTCCTCAGCCCCCGAAAGTGGCCCTTATGGTTTCCATCAGTCCCTCACGCACATCGCGATCATCGCTCAGCGGTTCCACCAGCGAGGCCTGGCAGGCCTGCAGTACCGGTAGTCCGGCTTCCATCAAGCGGGCACAGTAGACCAGCAACCGGGTGGAGACCGCCTCCTCCAGGTCCTGCCCCTTGAGCTCGCGCAGTCGTGCCGCCAGGTTGATCAGCGCGGTGGTCCGCTCCCGGCTCAGGCCGGTTTCGTGCATCACGATGGCCAGTTCCTGCTCCGGGGGCGGGAAGTCCAGCTCCAGCGCCACGAAGCGCTGGCGGGTGCTGGGCTTGAGCGACTTCAAGACATGCTGATAGCCGGGGTTGTAGGAGGCCACCATCATGAAATCGTCCGGTGCCTCCAGGATCTCCCCTGTGCGGTCCAGCGGCAGTACCCGCCGGTCGTCGGTCAGCGGGTGCATGACCACGGTCACGTCCTTGCGGGCCTCCACCACCTCATCCAGGTAGCAGAGACCGCCATGGCGGACCGCCCGGGTGAGCGGCCCGTCCGTCCAGACCGTTTCGCCACCCTGCAGCAGGTAGCGCCCGGTCAGGTCGGAAGCCGTAAGGTCGTCATGACAGGCCACCGTCTGCAGGGGCAGGCCCAGGCGCGCCGCCATGTGGCTGACGAAGCGCGTCTTGCCACAGCCGGTCGGGCCCTTCAGCAGCAGTGGGAGTTTGCGGTGGAATGCATACTCGAACAGCTCGCATTCGTGGCTGACCGGCTCGTAATAGGGCGCTTCGGCCGCTGTCATTGGCCGCTCCCGTTACCGCCGTTGCCTTTCACATGGGCGGGCAGCTGTTCCCGGGCCGGTCCAAAGATCGACAGGAGGAACAGCACCACGCCCAACGCTACAACCGCCCCGGAGCCAAGCCGCATGATGAAGAAGACATCAAGCTGGCCCTGGACGGTCATGAAGTCCTTGCCCAGAACCCGCTGCATGTGGGTCTGGATCACACCCGCGAAGGTGAGCGTGAAGGTCATGAAGCACATCCCTCCCACCATGATCCAGAACGACCACATGTTCATGATCTGGTTGTAGGGCTGGAGCCGGCGGATCTGCGGCATGGCGTAGGTGATGATGGCCATGTTGAGCATGGCGTAGGCGCCGAAGAACGCCAGGTGCCCGTGCGCCGCGGTGATCTGGGTGCCGTGGGTGTAGTAGTTGACCCAGGACAGGGTGTGCATGAAACCCCAGACGCCGGCCCCGAAGAAGGAGATCACCGCACAGCCGAGCGTCCAGAGCATGGCCGCCTTGTTCGGGTGCTCGCGCGAGCCCTTCCAGAACATGTAGAAGGCGAAGACCACCATGGCAAAGAAGGGAATGACCTCCATGGAGGAGAAGATATTGCCAATGGGCTGCCAGTAACCCGGGGTGCCCAGCCAGTAGTAGTGGTGGCCGGTGCCCAGAAGGCCGGAGAACAGCACCAGGCCCACGATCACGTACAGCCACTTCTCGATGATCTCGCGGTCCACGCCCGTCATCTTGATCAGCAGGTAGGCAAGGATGGAGGCCATGATCAGCTCCCAGACGCCTTCAACCCAGACGTGTACGATCCACCACCACCAGAGCTTGTCCTGGGCCAGGTTGTCCGGCGTGTAGAACGAGAACAGCCAGAAGATGGCGGCAAGCCAGAGACCCAGGAGCAGTACGGTCGAGACGGAGGTGCGCCGGCCTTTCATGACGGTCCGGGTGTTGTTGTAGAGGAACATCAGGAACGAGATGGTGAGCAGGATCTTCACATAGACCGGCTGTTCCAGGTAATGACGACCGCCATGGATGCCGAACTGGTATCCGATCAGCGCGGCAGCGCCGGCACCGGCGAAAATGGCCAATTGGAGGTAGGCCATGGTTGGTGAGTGATGATCGGTCTCGGCTTCCTCCGGCAACAGGTAGTAGGTGGCGCCAAAGAAGCCGATCAGCAGCCAGACCAGCAGCAGGTTGGTATGGCTCATGCGCATGATGTGGAAGGGCATGGCCTCCGAAAGGAATTCAGGCATGACGTAGACGGTGGCCGCCATCAGCCCGAAACAGATCTGCAGCGCGAACAGCGCCATGGCCACCGCGAAGAACGGCAGGGCCACTTTCTGGGTTTCATACTTCATCGGTTCTCTCCCTGGATGAACGGACGGAGTGGGTTGTGGGCACGGTTAGCCGGATTTATGCGGTGGCCAGTCATGGGTCTCGATACCGTCCACCCATTTGAAGAAATCCACCAGATGATCCAGCTCCTGTTCATTTAGGTTGAACTGGGGCATTTGCCGGCGCCCCGGCGCGCCCGTGGGCTGGGCTTTCATCCAGCCCTTGATGCCCGCCCGGGCGGCCTTCGGGTTCTCGCGTCCGCCATAGCGGTGCCAGACGTTGGACAGTTCGGGCCCGAAATAGGCCCCCTCGCCCATGATGGTGTGGCAGTTGATGCAGGAATGTTCCTCCCAAACCTCCTTGCCAGCAATCACACCCTCGTCCAGCGCCTCGCTGTTGGTTGAGGTGGTGCTCATGTAGTAGTGGGTATGCAGGGTCAGGCCCGCGAAGATCAGGAAAAAGATCGTCGAGCCCCCATAGAAGATATTGCGCGCGGCGTTTCGGGTCAGTCCCTCGGACATGGGCGTGTCCTCCCGGTCATGGCTTTGGGGTCTGCACGGCAATTCCGTGACTGATTTGATTATCCAATGCAACCTTGAAGATGTAAATTAGATAAATCAATATTCTGTGAATTGGGGGCGGGATCTTCCCCTCCATGACCCCACAACCCTGATCGTTTTCGCTGGCTAAGTGGTAAGCCAGATCAACATCATGAATTGATGCGTATCAATAGAGGGTTGCGATCCGTGATTTTGTTTCATAAGATTCATTACAGATAAATCTTTGTGGCAGTGTGAGAGCGCCAAGCGATTGCGGGGAGTACCACCTAAGAGATGCAGTCTGAGAGGGCAGGATTTTGTAATATGTCAAGGCAGAAGATCCCCATTACCTATAACGGTCAAACCGAGGAGGCTGCCTTGACATCCTGTGATGCGATCAAACTGGCCGACGTAACCCATGCCCGGCTGGCGGAGCCACTGCTGTGCCCACGCCTGGAGCACTGCTCCATTCACCGGCACCCCTTTTTTCAGGACCTGAGCGACCAGGACCTGGCGAGCCTCTGCCAGCGTAGCCGCCTCCATGACCTGGGCCCGGGCGACATGGTGTGTCGCGAGGGCGACGAAGCCGAGCGGTTTTTCATCGTTCTGAGCGGCTCGGTGAAGCTGTTCCGGGTGACGGACCAGGGCAGCGAGCGCGTGCTCGGCAGTGCTGGGACTGATGAGGTACTTGCCGAAGTGCCGGCCTGTTCACCGGATGGTTGCTATCCCTGGTACGCCCAATGCTTGGAAGCGACCCGGGTACGGTCGTTCAGCGGTGCCTTGTTGAGAGACATGGTCGCTGGGCGTTCGGATTACATGATGAATGTCATGCGGTACGTGGCGGCGGCCATGTCCCAGACGGTCGAGGATCGAACCATCCTGGGAGCACAGAACGCCCGCGAGCGGTTGGTCCAGTACCTGTTGAGCCTGATACCGGATGGGGAACGGCGTAATAGTGGACTGGTTCTGGAGCTGCCTTTGCCCAAGGGGCTGCTGGCCTCGCAACTGGCCATGCAGCCGGAAACACTGTCGCGTGTGCTCAGGGAGCTGCGTGAGCGCGGGCTGGTCCAGGTTTCTCAGCGCGAGGTCACCATTCTGGACCGGTCGGGGCTGCAGGAATTCATGGGGTAGGCCGGGCCTGCCCATTAAGAGAGTGATTCAGGTGTATGCACGAGACACGGATCCAGAACGACGAAGCGCGATACCTGCGTGAGCAGCTGCTGGCGCACAGCCCGTTCCGGTGCCTGTCCCGGCATGAGCTTGATGAGCTGGTGGGGGCGAGTGTGCGGCTGGAGGCGCGTTCGGGGGAACTCGTGTTCAGTGAAAATGGGCCGGCGCGGTACTGCGCTCTGGTTGAAACGGGTCAGCTGGCTGGCGTGCGCTACACCGAAAATGGCGACGAAAAGTTCTTCTGCGCCCATGGCCCTGGCCGGCTGGTGGCGTTGACGGCGGCTTTTCTCAACGACAGTGGCTACATCATGAGCTATCGGGCGACCCTGCCCAGTCGGGTTGTTGGGGTACCCGCGGCCCAGCTGCGTGCATTGGCCGAGGCGAACGGGCCCTTTGCAGCCCGCCTTCTGGAGCAGGCGAGCGAGCGCCTGCAGCGTTCCTTCAACCAGGTGGATTTTTTTACTGCCAGTTCCGCCGACCAGCGGGTGGCTGCCTTCCTGTTGCAGCTGCATGAGGAGCAGGGCAGCTGTGAGATTCGCCTTCCCTGTCGCCAGAAACAGGTGGCGCTGATGCTGGGTGTGCGGGAGGAGACCGTTTCGCGTGTTCTCAACGATTTCCGGCGCGAGGGGGTTCTGGCGCCTGGTCGCAGCCCCATCGGACTTCGGGACCTGGCCTTCCTTGAACAGTTGGTGGGTGACCAGCATGGGGGCCTGAAACTGGGAGCGCTGTGAGCGCTCACCCTGTCAGGCATCAGAAGCGTCCTTGAGAGCCGGAGTGGGCTCGCCTTCGAGGCTCAGGGCCAGGTGCTCGCGCAGCTTGTGGGCCCGTGGTGAGGTCACGTCGGCCAGGCTGTAACCGTCCAGAACCTTCAGGAAATTCCCCAACGCTTCATCCAGAACGAACTTCAGCTGGCAGCTGGGCGTGATCACGCACTGGTTGTCACACCCGAAGCATTCCGCCATCTTCAGGTCCGGCTCCATGGTCCGGACCAGGTCGCCCAGCCTGATCTGCTCCGGGGGCAGTGCCAGGCGCAGGCCGCCGCCCTTGCCCCGTAGGGTCCTCAGGTAGCCGTGGCCCTGGAGTTCATGGGCCACCTTCATCAGGTGGTTGCGGGAGATGGCGTAGGCGCTGGCCACCTCGCGGATGGTGCCCAGCTGCCCTTCACGCAGGGCCAGGAAGATGAGCATGCGCACCGCATAGTCAGTGTGGCTGGTGAGTCGCATCAGCCTGGCCTCCCGTCGACCCGCGGCCGCAGCAGGATGCCGGTATAACGGACGAGGAAGAGCCCGAAGGCGATCATCCACAGAAGTGCGCTCACACTGATGCCGGTCTGCCAGGCCATGCCTCCGGCGCCGGTAACAACCCGCAGAAGGGCGCCCAGATGGATCATCACGAAGGCTGTGACCATGCCGCTTGGCAGCGTCAGTGTGCGTCCCGTATGGCCCAGGACCACCCGGCTGATCACACCCAGGATCAATCCGCCCATGGCGCCGAGGCCGGTGGCGTGAACCCAGACCGTCTCGGGCGCATCCCCGAGGCGACTGGCGGCCAGCAGCCAGAGCCCCACGGGAATCCACAGCAGTGACAGGTGCAGGATCCACAGGAGCGGGTCCCGGGCTACCCGCCACCCGCGCCACAACAGGATCCGGGCCAGTACCAGTGCCCCGGCCACCAGGGCAAGCACTCCTGTCACAGGATCCGGTAGCATCAGAACGCTCACGAACGTCAAGGCCATGATGGCCAGAACCGCCTTCTCCAGCCAGGGAATGGTCGCGATGTCGTCGGTGTCGTAGCCCCGGGTGCGCAGCCACCCCTTGGAGAAGTTGGGCGTGATGCGGCCACCGATGATCAGCATCATGGTTATGGCCATCAGCAGTGCGCCGTCCAGAGCGGTGCCGCTGCCGGTGATGAGGAACACCGCCTGCATCAGCCAGAGGCCCAGAAGCACCAGCAGGATCGGGATCTGGCGCGGCTGGCGTGCCTGCCATACGCGCCGCCCGGCATCCAGGGCCACCAGGGGCAGGAACAGGAGGTTAACGCCGATGACCAGCCATTCAGGCAGGGATTCTCCCAGGGTCATCAGGAGCCGGCCCAGCAGCCACACGCTCCAGAGCCCGGCCAGTGGCCAACCATGGGTGCGGGTGGTGCCCGTCCAGACACAGACGGCTGTCAGAAGGAAGCCGGCAATGGCGGCCTGCAGCCAGGCAAAGAGCATTTCGTGCTGGTGCCAGGCCAGTGCCGGCAGGGCCAGCGGCAATTCAAGGCGCCCCGTAACGGCCCCGACCCAGAGCGGAACAATCAGTACCGCCTGCACCGCCAGCGACAGGAAGAAGATCCGGAAGGGGTAATTGAACAGCGTGACAGGGGAAAGGCGGGGTGGTGTATTGGGGGTTTCAGCCATCGGGTCGACTCCAGAGCCAGATTGTGACGCACAGCAGTAACGGGGGCAGCAGCCAGCGCAGCAGTTGCGGCACGGGCGAGATCACCAGCATGATCACGCTGATGGCGATCAGTACCGAGGCTCCCCATTTCGCCCGTTTGGGTATGGCACGGTGCTCCCGCCAGGCCCGGATGGCGGGCCCGTAGTGCGGATGCGCCAGCAGGCGTTGCTCGAGCTCCGGCCAGCCATGGCTCCCGGCCCAGGCGGCGACCAGAAGGAAGGGCACCGTGGGCAGCCCGGGCAG
Source organism: Halomonadaceae bacterium KBTZ08 (assembly GCA_048013405.1). Lineage (GTDB taxonomy): Bacteria > Pseudomonadota > Gammaproteobacteria > Pseudomonadales > Oleiphilaceae > Halospina. Next base: position 2,024,356 of record CP182108.1, on the reverse strand, counting down.
GGCCACGCCCAGGGCACCAAGGAGCACCGCTGCGCCAGCGAGCGCGCGCCAGAACGCTTTAATGAGCATGAGCCAGTCCGTCATCGCGCTGCTGCCATACTGCATGACAGCCCCAGTGTAACCCATTTAAGATATATTTTTAATAAATCTTAGTGACGGGAGTCGACAATGGAGTTCTATCACATCATCAAGGGCGTGCACATGCTGACGGCCTGTCTGACGGCCGGGCTGATGCTGCTGCGTCTGGGGCTGGACGCTATGGGCCGGCCAGGGTGGCGTGAGACCCCCCTGCGCTGGATCCCCCATGCGAACGATACCGTCCTGTTGGCCGCCGCTTTTGGACTCATGGCAATCACGGGCTGGTTGCCGTTCGTTCACCATTGGCTGACCGCCAAGGTGATCCTTCTGGTTGGTTACATCCTGGCTGGCAAGTGGGCCCTGGACCGTGGCCGTTCGCCGGCCTGGAGGACGGCGGCGGCTCTGACAGCCCTGTTTCAGTTGGGGGTTATCTTTGTGTTGGCCCTGTGGAAGCCGTTTTGAGATACCTCAATTTTTCCGCTTCTACCCCTATGTGGGGAGATTACTGATTATTTGGAAATAAACCTGTATGTGAAAGGTTCCTTTCTGGTTAATCTGTGCCATAGGGTCGCAAAACGCCCTGTGGCCGCTGACCGGAATAGGAGCTAACGATGCTGAGCGAACACGAATACGATCCACCGCGAGCCCATAAGGCGCTCGCTTTTTCCACACTGGCTTTTACTGTCTGTTTCGCGGTCTGGACAATCTTTTCCGTGATCGGGGTCAAGATCAAGCAGGACCTGGGGCTGTCGGATACGCAGTTCGGGATCCTGGTGGCGACGCCGGTTCTGACGGGGTCGATCAGCCGGATCTTCCTTGGCATGTGGACCGAACGCTTCGGGGGTCGGCTGGTTTTCACCATCCTGATGCTGGCCACGTCCGTGGCGGTTTTCCTTCTTTCCACTGTCACAACCTACGGTCTTTTCCTGGTTGCGGCCCTGGGTATCGGTCTGGCCGGCGGGTCTTTCATCGTCGGCATTGCCTATACCTCTGAGTGGTATGACAAAACGCACCAGGGAACAGCCCTCGGTGTTTTCGGGGCGGGTAACGTGGGTGCCGCTGTCACCAACTTCGGGGCTCCCTTTCTCGTCGTTGCGCTTGGCTGGGAAATGACCGCCCAGATCTATGCTGTCATTCTCGCCGGCATGGCCGTCGTTTTCTGGTTCATGACCGAGAATGACCCGCGCCTTAAGCGCCGCAGAGAAGAAGGCGCCCAGCCCACCCCGGTCAAGCAACAGCTGGCACCGCTGAAAAACCTTCAGGTCTGGCGCTTTTCGCTGTACTACTTCTTTGTCTTTGGCGCCTTTGTGGCGCTCGCCTCCTGGCTGCCCAACTACTATGTCAATGTCTACGACCTGGGTCTGGAACAGGCCGGCATGCTCGCTGCCCTCTATGCCCTGCCAGCGTCGGTTTTCAGGGCCCTCGGGGGCTGGATGTCCGACCGCATGGGCGCGCGCACGGTGATGTACCTGACCTATGGCGTGTCGCTGCTGTGCCTGTTCGTTCTGAGCTACCCGCAGACCCGCTACATCGTTCAGGGCATTGATGGCACGATCGAGTTCGCCTTTGGCATACCGCTGACCCTCTTCGTGGTGCTGACCATTGCCCTGGGCTTTGTCATGTCTCTCGGCAAGGCGGCGGTCTACAAGCATATCCCGGTCTATTACCCCGACCATGTGGGCTCGGTCGGTGGCCTTGTCGGCATGATCGGCGGGCTTGGCGGCTTCTTCCTGCCCATCATGTTTGGCGGCCTGAATGACCTGCTCGGGGTCTGGACCAGCTGCTTCATGCTGCTGTTCCTGCTGGTGCTGGTTTCGCTGCTGTGGATGCATGGCGCCATCGTGCGGATGGAGCAGCGCCGCCATTCGGAGCGCGGCGACACCGCAAGCGCCTTTGATCTTCCCGAGATCCAGCCTGACTACGGGCACGAGGGCAAGGCCGAGACACGCTGAAACACTGGCGGGAGGGCCAGCCTCCCGCCCACGCCAATCCATTCACATTAACCCGGAGCCTTATCATGGGTGATCTCTATAAGTGGGATGTTGAAGACCCTGACTTCTGGGAGTCGAAGGGTAAGACAATCGCCAACCGCAATCTCTGGATTTCCATACCGAGTCTGCTGTGCGGGTTCGCGGTCTGGCTTTACTGGGGCATTATTACCGTCCAGATGGACAACCTGGGCTTCCCGATTCCCAAGGACGAGCTGTTTACACTGACCGCGATAGCCGGGCTCACAGGGGCCACGCTGCGTATCCCGAGCAGTTTCTTCATCCGCATTGCGGGTGGTCGCAACACCATTTTCTTCACCACCGCCCTGCTCATGATTCCGGCTTTCGGTACGGGGCTGGCTCTGCAGAGTAAGGAAACGCCTCTCTGGATCTTCCAGCTGCTGGCGTTTCTTTCCGGTATTGGCGGTGGCAACTTCGCCTCTTCCATGTCCAACATCAGCTTCTTCTTCCCCAAGAGCAAGCAGGGGCTGGCGCTGGGGCTTAACGCCGGGCTGGGGAATGCCGGTGTGACCACCATGCAGATCCTGGTGCCGCTGTTCATGACCATTGGTGTCTTCGGCGGCGCGCCGATGGTTCTGGAAAACGGTTCTGGGACGCTGATCGGCAAGATTCCCGCCGGCAGTGAGACCTATATCCACAATGCGGGCTATGTCTGGTTGCTGTTCCTGATCCCGCTGGCATTCGCCGGCTGGTTCGGCATGGACAATATCCGCACGGAAGGCGTATCGCCCAACATCGGCAGCCCCCTCAGTGCCTTTGGCAAGATGACGGGGATGCTGCTCATCGGCTTTTTCACTGCCGCCGTTGGCCTCTACATCATCCTGCCGCAGCCGGTTGGGCTGGGGACGCCGGATTGGGTCAAGTGGCCTGTCATCGCGGGCATCCTGTTCGCTACCGTTATGCTCCTGAAGCTGATCCCGGGTGAGATCAAGCCGAATCTGCAGCGCCAGTTCAGGATCTTCTCCAATAAGCACACCTGGGTGATGAGCCTGATCTACACCATGACCTTTGGCAGCTTCATTGGTTTTTCCGCCGGCTTTGGTCTCGCCATCAAGGTGATCTTCGGCTATCAGCACATCATGGTGGATGGCGTGATGACCCATGACACGCCGAACCCGGCCGGTCCCTCGGCGCTGATGTGGGCCTGGATGGGGCCATTCATCGGGGCCCTGATCCGTCCCGTCGGCGGGTGGATTGCGGACAAGGTTGGGGGAGCCCTGGTTACCGGCATCGTGGCCGTGGTGATGATCGCCAGCTCACTGGGCGTGGCCTACTACATGCAGCAGGCTTATGCGTCCCAGACACCGCAGGACTTCTTCGTCCCCTTCCTGCTGCTGTTCCTGGTGCTGTTCGCGGCTACCGGCATTGGTAATGGGTCCACCTTCCGTACGATTGCCAAGGTCTTCAACACCGAGCAGGCTGGGCCGGTCCTGGGCTGGACCTCGGCTGTTGCCGCCTATGGCGCCTTTATCATTCCCAAGGTGTTTGGCGAACAGATCAAGGCGGCTACCCCGGAAAACGCGCTCTATGCCTTCGCCGCTTTCTACGCCGTCTGCATGGTAGTGAACTGGTGGTATTACCTCGGTCCGAAAGCCGATTTCCGCAACCCCTAACCGCCAGGTAAAGAGTGTGCGCAGGGTCGTGTCTTGTCACACGGCCCTGTATCGTTGCAAGGACAATCCGCCGGTTCGTGACTACAATGGCGTCAAACCCCTCGCCGATGGACAGGGAGAATCGCCATGAAAGCCATTGTTTACCGGGCTTTTGGACAACCCAACGTGCTGGAATGGGTGGATGACTGGCCGGAGCCCACCGTTGGCCCCGGGCAGGTCCAGGTGAAAGTGCGCGCCGGCGCACTCAACCCCAAGGATATCCTGTTGCGCAAGGGCACGTTCCGTTCCTTCCTGGGATTTCTCGACCGCGAACCACTCCCACGGATCAGTGGTCTCGACATGGCCGGTGTGATCACCCGGGTGGGTGACCAGGTTCGTGGCCTTGTGGTGGGCCAGCCGGTTTTCGGCATGAGCAACCGATTCCATGGAGGCGTGCATGCGGAATACGCTGTGCTTGAAGCCGACGAGGTAGCGCCCTGTCCGTCAGGGCTGGCCTTTAGCGACGCGGCGGCCATACCCTTGGCCGGCTTGACCGCCTTGCAGGCACTGCGTGATTGCGCCGGAGTGCAGCCGGGTCACCGGGTTCTGATCAATGGGGCCAGTGGCGGCGTGGGTCATTTCGCGGTACAGATCGCGCGCAATCTTGGCTGTCATGTCACCGCCGTGTGTAGTGAACGGAACCTGAAATTCGTGACTGAACTGGGGGCCAACGAGGCGGTGGATTATCAGCAGACACCAGCGCCCGCCATCCCCGGACCCTTTGATGCGGTATTCGATGTCTTCGGCAATTACCGGGCCCGTGATTTCAGCGACAGCCTGACCCGGGGTGGGCGTTATGTGAGTACGATTCCCGGTGCGCGCAGCTTGCCCGCCGAAGGCCTGGCTCGGGTTGGTGTTCAGAAGCGGAGCCGGCTGGTGGTCGTGCACTCGAACCGGGCGGATCTGGACGTGTTGCGCCAGTGGGTGGAAGAGGGCAGGCTCCGCGTTCATGTTGATGAAGTGTACCCGTTTTACCATGCCGAAGAAGCCCACCGTCACATCGAGACCCGCCATACCCGGGGCAAGGTGGTGATGGAGGCGTCTTGCTGAGAGGATCATGACCGAGGTTCGTGAGGCGTCAACGCTGGTATTGGCACGTGATGGTGCCACCGGCCCGGAGGTCCTTCTGATGCGGCGCACCCATGAGGCGGTCTTCCTGCCCGGGTTCGACGTGTTTCCTGGCGGGGCGGCTGGGACGCTGGACGAGGCGCCGGTGGACCGCACTGCGGCGCTTCGTGAGTGCTTTGAGGAGGCTGGTGTGCTCGTGGTCCGGGGCTCGCTGGGTGGTTTGATCACTCACACGGTGTCTGAAAAGGCTGAGCGCCAGCGGCTCGATGAAGCGCAAGTGTCACTGGCGGATTACTGCCATGCCAGGGGGCTGGCGCCCGCTACGGACGGGCTTGTGTATCTGGGCCGCTGGCTCACACCCCCGGGGCCGCCACGGCGTTTTGATACCCGGTTCTTCCTGGCCCCGGTGCCAGCGGGCCAGGATGCCTGGCCTGATGGCGCCGAGACGGTGGCGGCTTGCTGGCTGACGCCGGAACAGGCCCTGGCGGACCATGCACGCGGGGAGCGCCTGATGGTGTCCCCAACCCTGGGGGTGCTGCGCCAGCTCCGGGGCTTCCGTTGTGTTGCGGATCTCATCGCATCGCTGGCCGGGTCATCCCCTTATGAGGCGCCGACCGAGCCCTGGCCGGTGGGTGATGGTCATGTGGCCGCCGGTGACCCCGGCTATGACGAAGCCCGGTTTCTGGACCCGCAAGGGCGAGGGGCAACAACCGGGCGCATCGAGCCGGGCGAGCCAGTGCCCCTGACGCCGGCCATAGCCCGCCTGACGGCGCCCAATCCCGGCACGATGACCGGGCCGGGTACCAATACCTATATTCTGCGTGTTGGCGGGCAGGTGCTGGTGGTCGACCCGGGACCGGATGACGAGCGCCATGTGGAGGCGGTTCTGGCCGCCGCTGGCGGTTGGGTCGATCGCATTCTGCTCACCCATACCCATCTGGACCATTCGCCGGCCAGCCACCGCTTGAGGGCGCGTACCCGTGCCCAGCTTGTTTTCCAGCGTCCCGCTGGTGGCCTCACGCATCATGATTATGGCCTTGAGCCGGACCATGAACCGGAGCATGGCGAGTACCTTGCGCCAGGGCTGCGGGTGCTGCACACACCGGGGCACGCGGTGAATCATCTGGCGTTTCTCTGGGAACCGGATCGTGTGCTACTGGCCGGGGATCTGGTCATGCAGTCCTCCACCGTGGTCATTGATCCGCCGGACGGCGACCTGGGGGACTATCTGGTAACACTGGAGCGCTTGTTGGCGGAGCCTATAGCCCATGTGCTGCCGGGCCACGGCCAGCTTATGGCTGAACCCCAGGCGGTTTTCGATTACCTCATCACCCATCGTCATCTGCGTGAGCACAAGGTCCTGAGCTGTCTGACGCAGGCACCGCAAGGCCTGGATACGGATGCGCTTCTGGAGCGGGTCTACGCGGATGTTCCGGCAGCCATGCACCCCGTGGCCGCGCGCTCCATGGAAGCTCACCTTCAGAAACTGGCGGATGAGGGCCGTATGGCGCGTGCTGGTAAACGGGTGTGGCTGGTGGGGTGAGCCCGCTGCCTCAGTCGGTGTCGCTCTCCGGATCGTTGGCGATCAAGACACAGTCCCGGCCGCTCTCCTTGGCCTGATAGAGCGCATCATCCGTGCGCTTCAGCCAGTGTTCCCAGCTTTCGTTGGGGTGCAGGTGGGCCGCGCCAAACGAGGCCGTCACAGGGCCGTCCGGGCTTCTGAGGGTGGAGCGGATCTTTTGGCGTAATCCGTGAACCACTGCCTTCATGCCCGCGTGGTCAACGCCGGGCATCAGCAATACGAACTCTTCGCCGCCGAAGCGGAACAACTGGTCGCTCTGGCGGGTATTGCGTTCCACCATGCGCGCGAGGTTCACCAGGATGTCATCGCCCAGGCCGTGGCCATGCTCGTCGTTGATGGCCTTGAAATGGTCCAGGTCCAGCATGACCAGCGCATAGGGGGTTGCGGTGCGGCTGGCCGTGGATACCGCCAGTTGCAGGGCATCGTCCATGGATCGGCGGTTGCGGACGCCGGTGAGCGGGTCGCGCCGGGCCAGCACCGCCATTTCCCGGCGTTGCTGCTGGTTGCGGATGGCAAAGATGAAGGCGCAGGCGCTGACAACCGTGGCCGTGGCAAAGTACGCCCAGAAGCTTTCCCCGGAGGCCAGGGACGTGCCGTAGATCATGATGGCCACAACCATGGCGGTATTCAGTGAGATGGCGATGACCGGGCGCGTCAGGAAAAAGCTTGCCACCAGTATGGGGTAGCTCCAGAGGTGGCCCACTTGCGGCAGAATGGAGCCTATGAGGGCGCCTGCCGCACAGCAGAAAACGGCCAGGACAAAACCGGTCCGCTCCGTATCGCCGGTAATCCAGGCATAGATGACACTGATGATGATGCCGAAGGAAATCAGGGAATCGGCAACGCCGGCCACGTAGTTGGCTTCCATGAACCGGTAGACGGCAAAGGGAATGATGCCAAACAGCGCCGCGGCGCCGAGCAGGGTGATGATCGACAGCTGGAAGTCGGTGCGCAGCCTTCTGAAGGCAATCGCGACGTTGGGCGTTGCTAGCAGAGGGGCCCGGACCGACTTATTGTTCGCGTTAACGGCCACAGCATTGACTCATTGGGTCTCTGGGGAGTGGGCCTTACTGTAGGACCGCTTATGGTCCCCATCAAGTAACGCCGTCAAATGATGTTCAATGGCAAATACGTGAGGGTCGTGCACTTCCAGCTCGCGCAACGCCCGGGCCAGTTCAAGGACATAGTCGCTGTTGGCCCCGCTGGGTCCCTCGGAGACCGCCACATGCCGTGCTATGTCGGACTCCGGCGCCGGACCCAGCCACGCGGCGTTGTCTTCGGTGGCGATGTAGACCAGGCCGTCAACCTCGCCACCGTCTGCCAGCATGAGGGGGCGCACCAGCCGCAGGTAGCCGTTCTTCTCACGCACGTCCAGTTGATCAAAAACAGCCGGTTTCACCCGGTAAGCGAGCCCGGTGCAACTGGCCTGTTCGTCCGCAACCAGAGTGGCGACACGTCCTGGCGATTGCGGGGTTCCGCGGTGGTCATGGGAGCCCTGCCAGAAGCGGCGCTTCCAGCCCTGGATGGTCGCGGTACGGGTCTCGAGGTACTCAAAGCCGGCCTTGTAGATCAGGGAACCGTAACCGAAGAGCCAGACCGGACGCTCGCTGGTTGGCAGCTGATCCTTGTTTCGGTTGATGGCAATCGTATTGGCACTCATAACTTCGCCATCCTACGGGACTGGGTTCAAAACGGCCACCACCAGTGCCCTTTGTTCTGTGAGGCCAGTTGCTGTTGCCGCTGCTGCTCAAGTTGCTTGAGCTTGCGATCCGCTTCCAGCGGGCGGGTAGGGCCTCCGCCCCAGGGCCAGTACCAGGGGGCGTGTCTGTAGTCGCCTTGCTGTTTCATCCGCTCGATCTCTTTCCGGCGCTCTTCCAGAAGGGCCTGGCGCCGGCGCTGGTAATCCGCCTCGCGATTATCCGCCACAATGGAGGTGCCGGCATGGTTGGTTGCCAGCAGTACGCTTTGCATGAAGCGGGTCTGGCGCAGCTCTTCCATCGCGGATTCCTGGGCGACAAGGCGCGCGGCACCACGGCTCAGGGGGTGGTCGGCCGGCAGGCGAGGGTCCAGGGAGTCGGGTTCGCTGACCTCGGAGTAGCGCAGGAAATAGATTTCGCCGGCTTTCATCGTCAGCTCGGCATCCAGAATGTGGGAAAAGGGTGAGCCCACGCCTTCGATGCCCATGAAGGGGCGGTGCATGTCCAGCTCACGGGTGCCGGGGAGAATTTCCAGCCAGGTGTAGCCGCCACTGCGCAGGTTCACGTAATGGTAGCCATCCACATAGAAGCTTGGGGCCATGAGCTCTGCGTCCCCCCAGTCCGATTGCGGCCGGTACAGGTAAAGCAGGGCGTGATTGTTGCTGTCCCATCGGTGTTTGGGAACCGGGCGGAAGCGGTCCCCTTCCACGTCTCGCAGGAAGGCGCCGGCATCATGGCCTATGGACTGCTGGATCGCGCAGCCGCCAAGAGCCGGAAGCAGGATCAGCAAAAGGAGGAGGCGGACGGGGTTGTTCATTCCCATGCGTTTACTCGCGGTGGTCTGTATGCCAGGACCCAACCCTATCACCCGCTTGCCACCTGGATCTGAGAGCTAGCGCAAGTGATGGCGAGAAACCCGCCTGGCCTTTCCCCATCGAATGGCGCCATTTTTGCTTGTATTGGTCTGACGAAGGCTGATCGGTCTCAGGCGCTTGCCGCAGTGGCGTGAAGGCGATGCGCCATCTATGGTTTTGGAAGGGTCACCTGGGCATTATTTGAACGCAAGGGTAAGGGTTATGGGGAACGGTATTGAAGAGCGTCTTGGTGTCCGCGGCAAGGTTTTGGCTGCCCCTGTCCTGATCCTGTTGCTGTTCGCGGCGGTCACCCTTCTTTCCTCCCAGCGGTTCAGCCTGCTGGATGAGCGATTGGATACCGTCAGCCAGGAGCTGGCTCCGGAAACACAGCTGGCAGTGGACATCCTCAGCGAAATGTACCGGGTGCGATTGCGGGAACTGCGCTATACGGCGGACCCACAGTCAGGTGTTCATGAGTCGTATCGCGAGCACGTGGCCTCGCTGAAGGAAGCCCTGGATGCGGCGGAAGACGGAATGCATACGGAGGAACAGCAGGCGCTCATTGACGGCATCCGGCAACGGCTGAACAAGTACAACAACGCGTTTAATAACGACGTCGTCCCGGCGTTCAAGGCCAATGACCGCCTGCTGCGCGATGTGCTCAATGTCGAGGGGCCTGAGGTCAGCAGTGAACTCAATGAGGTTGCGGAAATAGCCGCCGGGGACGGCCAGGCCGAACTGGTCCGGGTCATCATGGCCCTGTCCGAGCGGTTCAATCGGGTTCGCCTGGATACACAGCGTTATCTGGCTGAGCGCGATGATGCCGCCAATCAACGCATCAATGAATCACTTTCCGAACTGAACGACTTTCTCGACAATAAGCCGGCATTGCAGAAGTTGCCCGGGGAGTTGGGCGGCCTGATGGATGAGGCGCTTTCAGGCGTATCGGATTACAGCGAGGCGGCCCGGTCGCTGTCGGACAACGTGGAGCGGGCTCAGCGGGCGAGTGCCGGGACACTGAACAAGCTTGGCCCGGCGATTTCCGAAAGGTCCCGGGATCTGGAGGCAACCGTCTCCAAGGCCATGGATGACCTGGTTGAGCAGGCGGATCAGGAAAGTGATTCCGCCACCACCATGATCTACTGGGCGTTTGGGGCTTCGCTGGTGCTGGGCATTGCCGTGGCCCTGCTGATCGGCCGCATGGTGACAACCCCCATCGTAAGGGCACGCCAGGAGATCCGGCGCTATCTCAGTGACATCGCCAGCGGCCATGGCTACCTTGGAACCCGGCTCACGCCAGCCCGCAATGATGAAGTGGGTGACTTCATCGCGGCCGTGAATGAATTCCTGGCCACACTGGAGGACACCATTTCCCGGGTGGTGCGTTCGGCCAATACACTGGCGACCCAATCCAGCGAACTCAATACCATCACGGACCGCACCGAGCAGCGTTCGTCCCAACAGCGGGACCAGATCCAGCAGGTATCGGTAGCCATGGAAGAAATGGTCTCGACGGCCCAGGATATCGCCAAAAACACCGCCGAAGCCGCCGAGGAGTCCAACACGGTGGCGGGGACGGCCTCGAACGGCCAGGAGACGGTGAACCATACCATCCAGTCGGTGGAGCAGCTCGTGCAGCAGTTGAATAACGCTGGCGAGACCGTCAATCAGCTTAACCAGGATTCCGAAGAGATTGGAAGGGTCCTGGATGTGATCCGCAGCGTCGCGGAGCAGACCAACCTGCTGGCGCTCAACGCCGCCATTGAGGCGGCCCGAGCGGGTGAGGCGGGCCGAGGGTTCGCGGTGGTGGCGGATGAGGTGCGCAACCTGGCCAAACGGGTTCAGGAGTCCACCGGTGAGATTGAGACCATTGTGGGGAAACTGCAGAACGGCGCACAGAGTACGGTGACGGTGATGCAGCAGTCCCAGAGCTCGGCGAATGAAACCCGTGACCAGGCCAGTCAGGCGGGTGAAGCACTGGAAGGGATTGCCGGGGCCGTGGAGCGGATCACCGGAATGGCCAACCAGATTGCCAGTGCCACCGAGCAGCAGCGGGCAACGGCCGAGGATACAACCCAGAATGTGACTCGAACCAGCGAGGCCATTGATGATCTGAGTCAGGACGTGGCCAGCGTGAATGAAACAGCCACCCAACTGGCGCAGATGAGCAATGACCTGAATGAGATTGTCAGCCGTTTCCGCAAGGAGTGAGCCAGAGGCGGGCCATCGCGTTGAAAAGGGCGCAAAAAAAGGGGGCTCCGTAGAGCCCCCTGTTCCGATCCGCGAGGATCGCTACCAGCTTACTTGGCCGCTTCGCGCGCCGCCTTCAGCCACTTGTCGACCTTCTCACGGTTGTCTTCGATCCACTGAGCGGCGAGGGGCTGGACTTCTTCGTCATCCAGATCCTTCTCGCTCATCTTGCTGTCCACCTGGCTGATCCACTTCAGCGGAACCTCTGCCTGACGGAACAGCTCTTCAGCGGCCGGGTTCTCCTTGAGGAACTTGTTGTTCGCGGCCACCTGGATGTCAGCCGCTACGAAGCCCATCTTGATGGGATCGGTTACGGCACCGGTGATGCCGGAAGCCTTTTCGTTCTCGCTTTCGAGGATGCCGGGCGCATTAACCCACATCACGTCCTCACCCGGAACCAGCTTCAGGATCCACGCGCTGGGGCCCCAGGTCATGTAGAGGGTCGGGTTGCCCTGCTCGATCTGGGACATGGCTTCCGTGAAGTTGGCGGAATAGCCGGCATCCACGTGGTCAATGCGGTCGCCCAGATCAAACTTGTCGATCATGGCGTTGATGCCTTCGTGGCAGCCCCAGCCGGGCGGGCAGCCGTAGAGCTCAACCTTGCCATCGCCGTCGTGATCGAAAGCCTTGCGGGCTTTGTCGTTGTTCACGATGTCCATGATGCCTTCGATGTCATACTTCTTCACGGCTTCCTTGTTGACCAGGTAGCCCTGAATACCGCAGCCCTTGCACAGCGGATCGAAGATAGTGCCCTTCTCCTTGAAGTTATCGGGCAGCTGCGGGTTATGGAGCGGGAACCAGCCGTTCGGCCAGTAGTCCACGTCGCCTTCCTTCATGGCCAGGTAGGCCACAGGGTTTTGGAGCGAGATCGGATCCTCGACGTTATAGCCCAGTTCGCCCAGCAGTTCCCTATAGACCCAGCTTACCGGTACTGCTGAGGTCCATGTAGCGACAGCCGGCTGGACGGTTACGCCCTCACCGGGCATGGATTTGTGGTCGTCGGCCTGGGCACTGACCGCCAGAGAGCCCACAAAGGCCAGTGCCAGCGCTTTCAGCGAAATGGATTTCAGACGTTTCATAATACGTTCCTCCGTATTTGCTCTTATTGGACTCACGTCGTTGTGAGCTGTGTCGTCCCACGGGTACCGGCGACGCCGGTACCCGCACTTCACAGATGGATGTCAGTCCCCATTCTGGGCCCGGTTGCCCGGCGCCTTTTCACCAAGCCCCTGCGTGATCCGGTCAAGCACCATGGCCAGCAGGACGATGCCCAGTCCGCCGACAAAGGCCTGGCCGATATCAAGCCGGTTCAGCCCCTGGAAAACCAGCAGCCCCAGGCCGCCGGCACCAATGATGGCGGCGATGACCACCATCGACAGCGCCAGCATGATGGTCTGGTTGAGCCCGGCCATGATGGTGGGCATGGCCAGGGGGACCTGGATCTTCCACAGGATCTGGCTTGGCGTGGAGCCGAAGGCGGTTGCCGCTTCCGTATACTGGCCTGGAACCTGACGGATCCCCAGGTTGGTGAGCCGGATGGTGGGCGGCATGGCAAAAATGATGGTTGCGACCAGCCCCGGCACGTTACCGATGCTGAACAGCATCACCGCCGGCACCAGGTAAACGAACGGTGGAGTGGTCTGCATGATGTCGAGTATCGGCCGCACGAAGGTGTAGGTCAGGTCCTTGCGCGAGCACAGGATCCCGATGGGAACCCCAATCACCAGGCAGAACAGCACCGAGGTAATGACCAGCGAGAGCGTGGTCATCAGCTCGTCCCAAACGCCCATGAAGCCGATGAAGGCGAAAGCGACCACGGCAAAGACGCCCACTTTCCAGGAGGCCGCACGCCAGGCGATGACGAACAGACCGGCGAGCACGGCCAGTGGTGGCGTGGAAGTCAGCGCCCACTGGACCCATTCCATAACCGTCTTGACCGGCGGGCTGACCCAGCTCCGGAAGAAATCCCGGAAGGTGGCCACCAGCCAGTCGACGAACCAGGTGACCCAGTCATCGATGGGCAGGTCCACCAGTTCGAACGGGTTGCCCAGGGAACCGCTGAGCATTGGGATCAGATCATTCATGATGTAAGCCTCAGTCGTCCTGTGCGTAACCGTGTTTCTCGAGAATGCCGTGGATCAGCTCCGGCTCGTCGATGATGCCCTTGAGGCGCCCTTCGGTGTCCTGAACAAGAACCGGAAGCTCGGAGTAGGCACGCCCGCGCAATACCCGTTTGAGGACGGTATCCGTGGTGCAGAAGACGGCCGCGTCCGTGTGGCGCTCCGGGGCGCCCTCGCTTTCAACGATCTTCTCCTCCAGTTGATGGAGGCTGACGTCGTTGCCCTCGAAGCGCATTTTTGCGAGACGGCCATCGGCGTCTACGTGGAACTCCACGTCGATGTAGCCGCTGCGGTGCCAGACCTGGTTCCCGTCCTCCTCGCGCAGGGTGCTGAAGTAGCGTTCGCTGAACGGCAGGGCCACCGTTTCCGCCGTGATGACGCCGGTCGGGTCCGCCTGCTCCACGAATTTGGCAACGTACTCCGTCTTGGGATTGACCAGGATCTCTTCCGGGTTACCCACCTGTACGATCTCGCCCGCATCCATGATGGCGATGTGATCACCGATGCGCATAGCCTCGTCCAGGTCGTGGGTGATGAACAGGATGGTGCGGCCCAGTTCCTGCTGGATCCGCATCAGTTCATCCTGCATCTGGACCTTGATGAGGGGGTCAAGCGCGGAGAAGGGCTCATCCATCAGCAGGATGTTGCCCTCGGTGGCCACCGCCCGGGCCAGGCCCACCCGCTGCTGCATGCCGCCGGATAGCTCGTCCGGGTAGTGGTTTTCCCATCCCCCAAGGCCAACCATTTCCAGGAACTTTTTGCCCAGTTCCTCGCGCTCCGCCTTGTCGCGCCCCTGGACTTCCAGCCCGTAAACCACGTTGGAGAGCACGGTCCGGTGGGGGAAGAGGGCGAAATGCTGGAACACCATACTCAGGTGCTCAGCGCGGACCCGCCGCAGGGTGGCAGCGTCCATCGCCGCGATGTCCAGTTCGCCGTGCTTGGGGTCGTTGAGGATGATTTTACCGAAGGTGGGCTCGATGAGGCGGTTGATGCAGCGGATGAGCGTGGATTTGCCGCTTCCGGAGAGGCCCATGATGCAGAAGACCTCCCCGGCGCCAACCTCAAAGCTCGCGTTGTTGACCCCGACGACGTGGCCGGTTTCAGCCTGGATTTCGTCTTTGGACTTGCCCTGGTCCAGAAGAGGCTTCACGGATTCCGGATTGGGTCCGAATACTTTGGTGACGCCTTCAGCCCGTATCACTGCAATAATACCCCGTGGTCTGATTAGATAGAGACATCCAGAAGGCGGTGCGCGGAAGGATTACTGGTGCGTAACCGCCCGATCATGGTGTACGAACCTATACGTATTGAGATCAGAGGTCAAATATGAAGGAGTCGGTGCCGCAGTCCTTTGAGGCGCTCAAAAGCCGTCACAGAGCCATTCGTGGCCATCTTCCGGACGCTCTGGACCTGCGGGTCCACCGCGCCCTGAGCTGGCTCCAGCGGGCGGAACGGTGCGATGACGAGGATGGGCGTTTCATCTTCCTGTGGATCGCGTTCAACGCCGCCTACGCTCAGGAAATGCGCCTGGAGGAACCCATGCCGGAGCAGAGGGTACTGCGTGAATTCCTGGAGGGGCTGGTTGCTCTGGATGCGGACAAGCGCCTGTCAGCAGTGGTCTGGACGGCCTTTCCCAGTGCCATCCAGATGCTGTTGAACAATCAGTACGTGTTCCAGCCGTACTGGGATTGCCAGAACGGGCGCCGGCCCCGCGGGGAATGGCAGGGGCTGTTCGAGCGCGCCAAGGTGGCGGCTTCCCGGGCACTGGGTTCGGATGACACTGCCCGCGTGCTGGGGCTGGTGTTCTCAAGGCTCTATACGCTGCGCAACCAGATGATGCACGGCGGCTCCACCTGGAACAGTTCCGTGAACCGGGAGCAGGTCCAGGATGGCGCGAACATTCTTGGCCAACTGGTGCCCGTGATCATCGATATCCTGATGGCGCACCCGGAGGCGGACTGGGGCGAACCGGGCTACCCCGTGGTGACGTCAGGCGCCTGACTCGGGGCCCAGCAGGGCCTGGATGCGTTGGCGCAGTTCGGGTAGCAGGTCCGTCTGGAACCAGGGATTGTTCCGGAGCCAGGCGTTGTTCCGCCACGAGGGGTGGGGCATGGGCAGTACTGCCGGCTTGCTGCCTTCGTCCAGAATGGTCCGCCAGTTGGCCACTGTGGCGGTCAGTGTCTTTTCCCGGTGAAGCCTGGGCAGGTGGTACCGCTGGGCGTATTGGCCGATCACCAGGATCAGCGAGAGATTCGGCAGGGCCGCGAATACGGATTCATGCCAGGTCTCGGCGCATTCCCGCCTCGGGGGCAGGTCCCCACCCTTACTGTCATACCCCGGAAAACAGAATCCCATGGGTACGATGGCGAACTGCTGCGGATCGTAGAAGCGGTCTTCGGAGACGTTCAGCCATTCCCTGAGCCGCACGCCCGAAGGGTCGTAGAACGGCAGGCCCTTCTGGTGGGCCTTGTTGCCCGGGGCCTGGCTGGCGATGCATACGCGCGCCCCGGCACCCGCCTGCATCACCGGCCGGGGGTCATGGGGCAGAGGCGGGCCATGCGCGGGGCAGTCACGGCAGATCCGGCACTGGTGAATGGATTCTTTAAGTAATTCAATTTGAACGGTTTTATGGTTCATTTCAATGCCGTAATACCTCTTGAAATTCCCAGCCTGTTTCTTTTGAAATCCGGACAGTCTGAGCGATCAAAACCTCAATCGGCAGGTTATCGGATTCCGATGCAGGGAGACCAACCGGATGATTGAAATCGAGCACCTGACCAGACAGTACGGCGACCTGATGGCCGTTCGGGACGTCGGGTTCCGGATCGAGCGTGGCGAGGTGGTGGGGTTGCTGGGGCCCAACGGGGCGGGCAAGACCACCATCATGAAAATGATGACCGGCGCGCTGGAACCCACTTCCGGGACCATCCGGGTGGATGACCATGTGATGGGCGAGGCCACAGCTCGCATCCAGCAGCGCATCGGGTATCTGCCCGAGAACTGCCCCCTCTGGCCCGAGATGACGGTCATCGACTACCTGGTGTACATGGCGGAGCTGCGCCGTATCGAACCGGCAAAACGCAATCAGGCGATCGCGCGCGCGATCCGGCGGACCGATCTGGCCGAGAAAGCCGAGGACCGCATCGACACGCTCTCCCAGGGATATCAGCAGCGCGTTGGCGTTGCCCAGGCATTGCTCCATGAGCCGGACATTCTCATCCTCGACGAACCCACCAACGGGCTGGATCCCTCCCAGATCCACCAGATGCGCGACCTGATCCGCGATCTGGCCCAGGACGCCACCGTTATTCTCTCCACCCATGTGCTCCAGGAGGTTCAGGCGGTCTGTGAGCGCGTGCTGATCATGCGCAGCGGCAGGCTGGCGGTGGATGAACGGCTCGCTGACCTGACGGCATCGGAGGAAGTGGACGTGGTGCTCTCCGGCGCGGAGCAGCCCGTTGCAGCCCTGGAAGCGGTCTCTGGCGTTAGCGGTGTCACCGACGTTGGGCCTGACCGCGGAGGTCATCGCTTGCGTCTGGCCGCCACGGATGAGGCGGTACCAGCGGCCGTGGCGGCCCTGGTTGAGGCCGGCTTCAGAGTGCATGCCGTCGAGCCCCGGCGGCGGGATCTGGAAACCCTGTTCGAAAGCGTGATCCAGGAGGCGTCCCATGCGTGAGACCTTCCAGGTATGCCGAAAGGAATTCCGCAGCTTCTTCGCCTCGCCAGCGGCTTATCTGTTACTGGGCGTATTCCTCGTTGCGGTCCATTTCACCTTTTTCTGGGGCGAGGCGTTTTTTGCCCGCAACACGGCCGATCTCGGGCCCCTGTTTGAGTGGTTCCCCCTGCTGCTGATCTTCCTGGTCGCCGCGCTCACCATGCGCAGCTGGTCCGAGGAACGGCGCTCCGGAACGCTTCAAACCCTTCTGACCGTGCCCGTCAGCCCTGGCAGCCTGATCGCTGGCAAGCTTCTGGCGGGCCTGGCGCTGCTGAGCGTGGGCATTGTGCTGACCCTGCCCCTACCCATCACGGTTTCCCTGCTGGGGCCGCTGGACTGGGGGCCGGTGATCGGGGGCTATGTGGCCACCTTCTTCCTGGGGCTCGCCTATCTGGCCATTGGCCTTTGTATGAGCAGCCTCACCAGTAACGCGGTGGTATCGCTGATACTGACCACGGCCACCTGTGGCGTGCTCTATGTGATCGGTGCGCCCGTGATTACCAGCCTTTTCGGTTACGGCATCGGGGACTGGCTGGAGCAGTTCGGTACCGGCAGCCGGTTCGATGACATCACCCGTGGCGTGCTCGATGTCCGGGACCTGTGCTATTACCTCACCGTTGCGGGGATCTTCCTGGCCCTCAACCGCCTGTCGCTGGAACGGTTGCGCTGGGCGGGCAACCCGCGGAACCGTAACCACCGGGTCTGGGGTGCGGTTGCGGCGCTGGCGGTCGCCAACCTGGTTCTGGTGAACGTCTGGCTGGCCCCGGTTAACAGCCTGCGCGCGGACCTGACCGAGGGCAACCGCTACACGCTGTCAGCCACCACGCTGGAGAGCGTGCAGACGCTGCGCGAACCCGTCACCATCCGGGCCTACTTTTCGAGCAAGACCCACCCCATGCTGGCGCCCCTGGTGCCCAGGCTCCGGGACCTTCTGAACGAATACGCGGTGATGACGGACCAGAAGGTGCGCGTCCGCTTCGTGGATCCTACAAAGGACAAGGAGGCGGAAAAACGCGCGGCCAACCGTTACGGCGTGGAGCCCGTGCCCTTCCAGACCAGCAGCCGCTATGAGTCATCAGTGGTCAATGCCTACTTCAATGTGGTGGTTGAATACGGTGATCAGCATGAAACGCTCGGCTTTCGCGACCTGATCCGTGTTCAACGGGGTAACGGCACCGAAATGGATGTGGCCCTGAAGGATCCGGAATACGAGATCACGCGGTCCATCCGTAAGCTGGCCGGGCAGTACGCGGGAGGAGGCAACCTGCTGGCACGGCTGGATGGCAATGTTGAGCTCACCGCCTATGCCTCGCCCAAGGATCAGCTGCCCAAGCCGCTGGCGGAGCTTCGAGGGAAGCTGGGCAAGCTGTTCACCACCCTGGGGGATGAATCCAGCGGCGGCCTGGCAACCGAGGTTGTGGCGCCCGACCAGAAGACGGAACAGCGGCTAACCGATCAGCTGAACCTGAAACCCCTGGTGGCGGGCATTAATGATCCCAATCCGTTCTGGTTCCATCTGCTTCTGGAGCGTGGCGAGCAGCGGGTTGAGGTCACACTGCCGGAGGAGCTGAGCAAGGCCGCGCTGCGGCGTAATATCGAAGCATCGCTCAAGCGCATCACCCCTGGTGCTCTGGATACGGTTACGCTGGTAACCCCTGAGGCGCAGGCTCGGGGCCGGCGCCGGATGGCCGCCCAGGGGCCGCGTTTCAGCCGGTTGAACGAGGCGCTCTCCGAGTCCATGCGTGTGGAGACCAGCCAGCTCAAGCAGGGCCGAGTGCCGCCTCAAACGGACCTGTTGATGGTTATGGCCCCGGACAAGCTGAATGACAAGCAGCTGTTCGCCGTGGACCAGTTCCTGATGCGGGGTGGGCGCGTGGTGATGGCCGCATCCCCGTACCAGGTCTCCGTGGGCCGGTCATTGCGGGCCAGCAAGCACGACTCGGGCGTGAGCCAGTGGTTGCAGCATCACGGCCTGACCGTCCGTGAACGGCTCGTGGCCGACGCGCGCAACGCCACGGTACCGCTGCCCGTGACCCGGACGGTATCCGGGCGCCGGCTGCGTGAGATCCGGATGCAACCCTATCCCTTCGCGCCGGATCTGAGGGGCGATCAGCTCAACCCCGAATCGCCCATCACGGCACCCATGAACCAGTTGACCATGCCCTGGGCATCACCAATCAAGGTTGATACCAAGGCCAACAGTGAACGCACGGTCACGCGGCTGGCGACCAGCTCCGGCCAGAGCTGGCTGCAAAAGAAGGCCTCGGTACTGCCGGATTTCCAGGCCCATCCGGAAACCGGGTTTGACCGTTCCGAATCCGTTGGGTCCCAGCCGATGGCGGTCAGCGTCAAAGGGCGTTTCAAGTCCTTCTTTGCTGATAAACCATCTCCCTTGCTGGCTGATCAGGAGGAAGAGTCCGACGCTGAGGCATCCGGTAAGGGCAAGAAGAGCAAGGAGAAGGGCAATGGCGACGAGGCGCCCCAATACACCCGGGTGATTGAGCAGTCACCCGCGTCAGCCAGCCTGGTGCTGGTAGCCAGCAATGCCTTTGGCTCGGACGCCACGCTGCAGTTGCTGTCGCAGACCACGGGATCACTCTACAGCAAACCGCTGACTTTCCTGCGCAACGCCGCGGATTGGTCCCTTGAGGATCCGGCGCTGCTCGCGTTGCGGGGCCGCAGCCACGAGGCCCGGACGCTGGCGCCGCTGGACGCCCAGGCCAAGCGTTATTGGGAATACGGCAACTACGCACTCAGTGGCCTGGGGCTTGTCCTCATCTGGGTGTGGCGGGTCCTGGCGCGCCGGCGTGACGCGGCGTTTTACAGAACGATCAAGGCGGAGGTGTGAGTCATGGTCAACGCGATCCGTATTCTCAGCCTGCTCGTGGTGGTTCAGCTGGCCGTCGTGGCGGTGTTCTACTGGCCCGCCTCCGGCACTTCCGGGGAGGCGTCCGGGGGCTCATTCCTGGATGTGGCCAGTGGTGCGGTCGTCGGCCTTGAGCTTGAGGGCCCCGATGGCAGCGTGCGGCTGGAAAAAACAGAGCAGGGGTGGCGCATCCCTGCCCTGAATGAGTTGCCAGCATCCCAGGACTCGGTCAGTAAACTGCTTGAGGGGCTGCGCAATGCGCGTCCCGGCCTCGCGGTAGCCCGCTCCGAAGACGCGGCTCAGCGCTTCCGCGTTGCTGGTGATGACTTTGAGCGCCGTCTCACCGTCTCCCTGGCGGACCAAGACCGGAAGCCGGTTCTGTTCTTTGGCGATACCCCGGGCGCCGGGGAGATCTACGCCCGCCGCAAGGGTGAGGACAGCGTCTTCCGGGTCGGCGTGGGCACCCACATGATGCCCCTGGAGGCGGACCAGTGGCTGACCAAGGACCTGTTGAGCCTGGACCAGCAGAAGGTTCAGTCCCTGACGATAAACGACATCCGTATTGAGCGTGTGCAGACGGAACCGGATCAAGACGGCGGTGGCGAGGCACCGAAGCCGGAATGGAAGGCCGTATCCGGGGTTGCTGACGACGCCGAGCTGAATCCCGGGGCCGTGTCGGATCTGGTCAGTCGGGTAGCGGCCCTGCGGATTTCCGGGGCCGCTGATGATGATCAGAAGGTACCGGAGGGTGAGCCGACCCTGGGGCTCCGTATCGGGACCGAAGGCGACGGATCAAGGCAGTATCGGTTCCATGCTGGCGGCAAGGGGGAAGATGCACTGTTGGTGACGGACGGGTACGACACGGTGTTCACCGTCAATACCTCGGTTTTGGACAGCCTTCAGAAAGCAGCCGGCGTTGAGACCCTTACCACCTCATCTCAGAGCAGTGGGGCCGGCTCCGATGATGGAGGAGACCAGTCCGCCTCCGACTCCGGCTCCTGAAGGAACCGACTCGGCCCGTTGCGATGGCACCGGCTGCTGGGAGGCAGCCAGGTGTCAGGTTCCCTTGATCGGTACATCGGTCTCTTCACCCGCGCCCGGGCATCTGAGTGACTTCCTCGCCAAACGGAGCTATGGTGCCAGCGAGGATCTTGAAACCACCCTCAAGCGCTACAACTGGCTTTACAATCACCAGGTCCCTCAACGGGCCTGAGCCACCAGCCACCTATATAAGCGATGTAGCAATGGCAGGTGAACAGCCCGAGTTATTCCATAAAAAAGGTATTGATCATCCGGGACCATAAAACTACCCAACTACTTGATCGGCCGGAATATTAACATCCGTCATTTGGTCGTGTACCTGTTGCCGGTGAATAAAACGGGGGTGTTGCTTTCCTCAATGCGCATTATTATACTTTTCCCGCCAAGGACAGGCGCCGCATAAGTGATCTTACTATCATTTATTCGTAGCACCTGTCCCATTTTTAGACAGGCTCACGCGGAGCAATGGATGGCCCTACAAGCGCAATCACCTCTTTCCGTCATCAACAAGTTTGCTCAAAGCAAGAGCAAAGGCGTTTTCACGGCGATCAGGCACGCCCAAGTGGTGCAATGCCATCAACTTAAGACATTTTCCCGAAAATATCATATAATTAGGGCTCACCAACCGGAACCGGAGACACGGTTTTGAGCCAACAATACGATCCAGCAGTTGACATCAGCCCCCAAACCTTGACTACAAATTGTACAGAAAGTAACCAGCCTGCTTGATTGCCCTGACTTTATTGCTGCCCACCGGCAAAAAGCGACCGATTTCACGCGACAACGCTGCCTGAGCTTCCGCAACCTGATTCTTTTCCTGCTCAACCAGCCCAACAGCGCCCTTCAGACCGAGCTGGATCAGTTCTTTCAAACGCTTCACCAATCGCCGCTCGAAAGCCAGAGCGTCACCGCGCAGGCGTTCAGCAAGGCCCGGAACAAGCTCAATCCCTCAGCGCTGGTGGCTCTGAATGACGTGCTCCAGTGCCAGCTTGACCAACAGCGGCTGCGCCGACGCTGGCAGGGCCTGCGCCTGCTCGGTGTGGATGGCTCGATGGTTCACCTGCCACTGGCGTCACACCAGGCCCAACATTTTGGCAGCCACAGTGGCTTGCCCGTGGCGCGTCTTTCGACACTGTACGATCTATGCGACAACCAGACCCTGCACGGGCTGCTGGTGCCCACGGACGTGGATGAGCGCGGATGCGCTGCGCTGCACCTTGACCACGCCCCGGACAACAGCCTGATCGTTTTTGACCGCGGCTATCCGGCCCATTGGCTGTTTGGCGATCTGCGCCGGCGCAACCAGCATTTTCTGATGCGCCTGGGCACCGGCTACAACCAACAGGTGAACGACTTTGTCGCCTCCGGCGAGCCCGAGGCAACACACCAGTTCAGCTGCACCAATTGGTTGTCACGAAAGGTCTGTGAACAATCCGGTGTGGACCCGGACACCGTCGTCGCCATGCGGTTGATCCGGGTGACGCTGGCGAGCGGCGAAGTGGAGGTGCTGGCCACCTCGCTGCTCGACACCGAGGCGTTCCCGGCTGATGCGTTCCAGCAACTCTACCACCAGCGCTGGGGCATCGAGACCGACTATCGGCGGCTCAAACAGACCCTGAAGCTGGAGAATGTCAGCGGGCGCTCGGTCACGGCCGTGCTTCAGGACTTTCATGCCCAGCTGCTGCTGAAAAACCTCGCCATGCTGATGCAGCTGTCGCAGCAGCCGCGCATCGAGCGCCAGAACCAGCACCGCCAGTGGCGCTGCAAAGCCAACTTCACCCAGGGCGTGTCGCGACTCAAAAACACGCTCGTGGCGCTTGTGCTCGAGCCCTGCGCCGAGGCCATGGCACGCCTTCTGGCGCTGATGCGAAAAAGTCTGACGTGCGAACGTCCGGGCCGACGCTACCCACGTCATCGTCGACGACCGGCCACCCAGGGCTGTGAGGGTTACAAACGAACTCGCTGAGCTAAGCAACACCGTTCAACGCCACCGCCGCCGCCTTCGTTCAGACTGTGCCTGACACGGGTCAGCTCCCGCTCGTTCGCAAGATCGATCTGTGGGCGGATCAAGCCATATCACCCCTTCAGATTGCCCGTTATAGTCGCGAGTCCACGACTTCGCCGTGCCTGGCCGTTGTCACACCGGGTACGCTGAGCGCGGATATAGCTTGCCGGTGGGGGTGGTTTTGCTTAAGTTGATGGCATTGCCAAGTGGTGGGCGGCCTGAGAGAACGCATCAATACGCCCCACAAAATATCCCAGCAGGGTACATCACTCTGCGGGCCTTCGGTCTATCTTTATGTCCTTGCCAAACAATATCCTGCAGTATACGCGCAGTATATTGTTGATCTATTCAGTAAAGGTGAGGCCAGAATCGGTAACCTGGTCGTAAAGCCAAGCAAGGCTTGCCGCAGTTATGACTACAGCGAGGAAAGTGTCAGAATCCACCCTGTCGATTGGATCGGTGCCGCAAGCTTGCGTGATTCCTCTAATGCGATATTCGCCTACGACCATCCTTCTGATGCGGCATCTGGCATTACCTTGCCAAGTCATCTCGAATCCTGGTTTAAAACCTCAGGGTTTGCCTCCTCCACCAGAAACACGAATCTTATCTTCGATAAAGGGATCGGTAATCTTGCCAAGGCCAGCTTAAAGTTCGATTCAGGCCATAATGTTTGCCTTTTTGTCGGTGCAACGATGCTGTATTCCTCGGCCAAAAAAGGGCTGGTTCCGGCTGATCACTGGGTGGTCATGAATTCAAGACCTTTGATTGACGGAAAGCCTCTGTCTCCAGCGTTGATAAAAAGGAACCCGGATGACTTATCCGACCGCAAGATCTCTTTTGATGTTTATACGTGGGGGCACAAGGCTTGGTCGGTGAACAAGTTCCGTCGAAACCTCACCGTCGCCGAATTCCTGGATTATTACTATGGGTTTGTGAGTGCGGGTCCCCGTACAGGAAATACTACCGGGGCAAACCGATGAGCTTTCGTGTTCCAGTTTTGGTATGGCTAGCCCTATGTGCGTTTTATGCACAAGCACTCCAGGCCGAGGCTTCTGATTTACTTTCTGAGAAGACAATAGAAAACCTGCCTTCCTGGCCAGACGAGCTGCATTGGTCCTCAAATGGCCGGTACTTATTGCTCGACCATAGCTACAACCAGCTGGTCGTGCTGGATGCCGAGGAAGAATACAAGCGCATCGAGCTGGGTTTTGAGGGTCAAAGCATTGGCGCTGGCTGGGCATTGGACCAAACATTGTTTCTCGCCTCTGGCGACGGTACGGCGAAACTGTGGAATCCGCCGTTTCAGGAAACCGCTTTCCATTACCAGTTCCCACAGGGATGTAACGGCGAAAAGGCCGTAATCAACGAACAAGCCAGCTATATTGGCTTCGGCTCGTGCCTGTTGCATATTCGAAGCGAAACACTGACCGATACATTCAAGGGCAAATCACATGCTGTTCAGTCCGGAATTGGGCTGGTCGGTGCTGACTACATGTTTACCAGCGGCTTTCACGATCGGCAGCTGCGATTGTGGGATATCCAGAAGGGCACGCTGCAGAGCTGGCAGATCAAGGATCAAATCGCCGCCGCTGATATCAGCTTCGACGGGAACTACTTGGCTCTCGGGGCTCGAGCCGGATGGCTGGACTTCTCGTTCAGCGAGATCGTTCTTTTCCAGACTGGACAGAGTGAACAAGTAACGAGCGTTTACACCTTCGAGTCGCCGAACACAGTACGTTTTATCCCAAAAACTGAGCTTTTAGCGGCGCTGACCGGCGACAGCACAATCACCGTCTATAGGGTTCCCGACCTTGGTGAAAAGGCGACTTTTCATGTAGCGCCGGGTGAAAGCGTTGTTACGGCATTGGATGTCAGTGAGCAATACATTGCGGCCGGCGATCAAAATGGTAACTTGGGAATCTGGGGGGTTGCTGGGAGCACGCTGTCGGTTCAGGCCAAAGTCTGTTCGGATGGAGTACAGTCTGTCTCCATCCATCCCGTGGAACCTAAGCTGGCGGTAGGGTGCAGGTCTGATAAAGTCTATATCGTATCGGTGCGCTAAGATAGTTACTGAGGTGGACCCCGAATTTTGATCAATCAGTATCTGAGCCTTTGATGAATGGCCACCAGGCCGGGAAGGGCAGCGCCAGCTGGCGGTTCTCGAAGCCCAGCGTCAGCGGGTCCGGTTGAATACTCAGCGGCGACAACAGGTGTGCCCGGCTGGTGAAGGTGGTTTTCATGGGGATCTCCAGGGTTTCGTCCAGGTCGACGGAAACCGGCGCCTCCAGCTCCACCGGGAGCCGCTGACTCACTGGGATGTCCGCGTTCACGGGCACTGCCATGTCGATGGGAACCTCGCCCCGTATCGGGATGGTCATCCACGCTCCCAGAACCCGGGCTTTCACCTCGGTATCCAGGTCGAGGGTGGTCTTGATGGGTAGGGTCTGGTCCAGGCTGACCGTCATCTCGATGGGCACATCGGTTTTCACCCGTGCCCGGGCATCGAAGGTACCGTTAATCGGCACCGAGACCCGCTCATCCAGGGGCACCCTGATATCAACCGCGTTGTTGACCCTGGCCGTCATGCCTTCGGGCATGGTTACCCGGAAAGGCAGGCGTTCTGGAAGCTGTATCGTTGGGCTGCCTGAGTCTGCCTGTTCCAACAGGAGGGCGGGCAGCCAGAGTGCCCCACAAGCCAGGATCAGAAGCGTGAGCAGCATCGTGAGCAGGTTGCTGAGCAGGAGGATCCGCCAGGTGATGGGCTGGGCCATGTTGCATACCGTCCGGGTTGGTGTGTGCAGTCCAGCTTAGCATCGGCGCATCAGCCCGCCTAAGGCTGAGGTGGCGCCGCGGGGCCTTGTTGATCCCAAAGCCGGCTTGGCTGTAGAATCAAGAACCTGAGATAAAGCGGGCGTAGCTCAGTTGGTAGAGCATCAGCTTCCCAAGCTGAATGTCGCGAGTTCGAGCCTCGTCGCCCGCTCCATTCCTTCCTTCCCTGTTTCATTCACCCTCTTCGCCAAAAACGAATTGTGTCCCTGTGATAGGGATCACTGGATCCGTCGGCGTTTCTACCGGCTCGGGGGCTTCCGCCATTGGTGACTGATTGTACTGGGGCGTGGCATACTGTCGCTTCATTCTGCTCTGTGTCCTGACATGTCCCATACGCTCGTCAAACGTCTGTCCGGCCTGGCGATTCTGGGTGCCGCCGTGGTGGCTGCCCTGATTCTCGACAGTCTGGGCGAAGCGCAGCAGCCCAGCACCTACCGGGTTGGATTCGACGGTGGTGTGGACCTGGCCGAGGGCGCACTGCCGGAGATTGAGCGGGCGATTGAGGATGCCCTTGTGAGGGAACACGCGCGGGTGGTCATCAGTGGGCATACCGGCACGCGCGGCGATACCGCCGCCAATCAGGCGCTGTCTGGGAAACGGGCAGAGGCCGTGGCACAAAAGATGCTGAACGCCGGGGTGGACGAGGACCGCGTTACCACCCTGGGCAAGGCGGGGAGTGAGCCCCTTGAGCAGCGTCCGGATGAATCCGAGCGGGCTTTCCAGCGCCGGCTCCCGCGTGCGGAAATCGTGGTGGCTCCGTAAGACGGAACTGGTGTGGCGATTCTGGCGATGGTGAGCAAGCTGTCCCCCGGAGTCGCACGCATGGCTTTATTCATCCTGCAAAGGAACTGAAAACAATGACGCGACAAGTAATCAGGCTGTCACTTCTGCTATTGGCCCTGGTGGCCGGCAAGGGGGTTGCGGTGGAGTTCATTACGCCTCAGCCGCTGGTTGACTCCGTGGACACGGCCGTCAAATCCTGCCGCCAGGCGGACCAGCTGCGGGTCCCCATGCGCACCTCGGGGATGGACCTGGTGCCGCTCTATGCCAACGACTACGCCCTTGAAACCCCGGAAGGCAGTCTGTTCGCGCGGAATGACCTGGACGTTAAGCTTCACCTGGAAAATGACATCCGCGCCCAGCTCGATGCCTACCTGAGCTGTGATGTCCCGATCATGCGCGGCAGCCAAAGCATGCTCAACGCCGTGGCCGATATCACCGAGGCGGATGCCCGCACCCAAATGGTGGGCATTTATCAGCACGGGTTCTCCAACGGTGCGGATGCCCTGGTGACGCGCGAATCCATCGAGAGCGTGACGGATCTTTCCGGCGCCCGTATCGCGATCCAGGCACACGGACCGCACCTGAATTACCTGAACCGGATTCTATCCGATGCCCGTGAGCAGGTTGAGGATGATGGCGGTGAATGGGAAGAGCCTACCCTGGCCTACACTGAGGAGCTGGTTGGCCTTTACGGCGATACGCCTGGTGCGGCCCTGCTGGAAGAGTCGTCCGTGGACGCCGCCGTGGTGACCGCTACTGATGGGCGTACCCTGACCAGTGGCGGCGAGGTGGGCACCGGCGCCGAGGGGTCGGTCAAGGGCGCCGAGATCATGCTGTCATCGCGCTCGGCCAACCGGCTGATCTCTGAAGTCTATGTGGTGCGCGCCGATTACCTGAAACAGAACCGCGAGCAGGTGCGGCGCTTTGTTAAATCACTTCTGAACGCCGAGGAATCCGTACGCGAGGATGTGGTTAAACAGGTCATTGAATGGTCGTCGGTGGCCGAGGCGCTTCTGGAGGACCCCGGTGCCGTCGAGCCCGCGCGGCAGCTATGGCGGGATGTGGAAACTGTGGGGCTGCAGGGCAATATCGACTGGAATACCCCTGACAAGCGCCATTCCTGGAAGAACCTTAACGATTCGGTTCAGAGCACGCTGGTGGACAGGGGGCTGCTCAACAGCGCCTATACCCTGGGCTCGGCGGAGTGGAACTACAACGACTTCGCTGGCGGGATCTTTGACCAGCGGCGCAGTGAGCTGCCGGGCTTTGACAATGACAAGGCCGCCTCCGTGGTTGAAGAAATGCGTTCGGGGAAAGGCCTGGAAGAGAACGCGCTGGTGGAGTTCGAGATCCATTTCGAGCCCAATCAGACGCGCTTTGCAAGCGACGACTATCAGGACGAGTTCGACGAGGTACTGGAGCAGGCGGCGACCTATGGCGGCGCGGTCCTGACCGTGGAGGGCCATTCGGATCCGCTGAATTACCTCAAGAAAAAGCACAATGGTGCCAGCGCCCAGGAGCTGAAATCCATTCGCCAGGCCACCCGCAATCTGTCGATGAGCCGCGCGACCGAAGTGCGCGACGCATTGCTGTCCTATGCCCGGGAGCAGGGTGAGTCCATGGACAAAAGCCAGTTCGTGACCATGGGGCACGGCATTGATGAGCCCAAGACGGGCATGTGTGACGGCGATCCCTGTGCTCCGGAAACCAAGGCCGAATGGAAATCCAATATGCGGGTGGTTTTCCGGGTGGTGAACGTCGAAGCCGAAGCGGATACCTTTACGCCGGCCAATTCCTGGTAAGGAGAGACACGATGCGCCAAGGAACCGTGCTGCTTGTGCTTCTGGCTGGCCTGATGCTCAGCGGCTGCAGTGATAACAGTGGCACCACGGATGAGGCTGGCAACGATAAGCCCGCTGATTTCACGCTGGCCAGTGCGAAAGCGCGCACCTGGCCGGAGGCCGGGGATGAGCCCGAACCCGAGCGGCTCGATACGCAGCTGACCCGAGCCAACTACATGGTGGTTCTGGATATGAGCGGCTCCATGTCCGCGCCGGAATGCGCTGGCTCGCACGAGTCCAAAGCCCATGCCGCCAAAGCCGCCATGGAGCGTTGGCTGGCCGGGGTGCCTGATGAGGCCAACCTGGGCCTGATTGTTTTTGGCCAGCAGGGCACTTCCATCCGCACCCCGCTGGGGCGCAACAACCGCGGGCAGTTCCTCGAGGCCGTGAACGACGCCAGCCCCGAAGGTGGGACGCCGCTGCAGAGCGCGGTGGCCATGGCGCATCAGGAGCTTGAGCGCGGGGCCCGGCGCCAGCGTGGCTATGGGACCTATCGGCTGGTGGTGATCACCGATGGCAAACACAGCCGGGATGAGGACCCGCGCGAGGAAGTGGGGCTGATTGCCGGCAATCCCGCCAACCCCATTGAGATTCATACGCTGGGCTTCTGCATTGAGGATTCCGCGTTGAACCAGCCCGGGACTACCATTTACCGCAGCGCCCAGAACCCCGAGCAGCTTGCCCAGGGCCTTGACAGCGTGCTCGCGGAATCGCGTTCCTTTGTGCCGACCAAGGAGTTTGCTCAGGATGATCTTTAACACAAAGCGACTGACACAGAATCTCGGGGGCGTCGCGCTTGCAGTCACGCTGCTGGGCGCGTTGGCCCTGGTGCCGGCCGCGGCGCAGCAGCGTCAGCCGGATGTGGCCATTGGCTGGACCACCTGGGGCGATGCCGAGGTGGTGTCCAAGCTGGCTACAGTGATCCTGCAACAGGGCATGAACAAGGATGTGGAGCTGACGCTCGCGGACATTGCCATCCAGTACCGCGGCGTGGCCAATGGGGACCTGGATGCCATGCTGATGTCCTGGCAGCCCCAGACCCATAAAGCGTTTCTTGACCAGTATTCGGACCGGCTGACGGATCTCGGGCCGATTTATGAAGGCGCTGATCTGGGACTGGTCGTGCCCGCGTCGGTGCCGGAATCACAACTGAATTCCGTGGCCGACCTGGCGAAGGCGGGCGTCCGGGAAGAACTGGGTGGCCGGATCCAGGGCATCAGTAGCAACTCCGGCGTCATGGAGATGACCCGCCAGGCCGCCGAAGCCTATGGTTTTGACTATGAGCTGCAGACCGGAACAGGCCCCAGAATGGCCAAGGAGCTGGGCAAAGCGATCGACCGGGACGAATGGATTGTGGCTACGGGGTGGCGTCCGCACTGGAAATTCGACAGATACAAGCTGCGTTATCTCAAGGACCCGAAGGGCGTGTTCGGCGGCAGTGAATCGGTCCACGCCATGGTCAACAAGGGCTTTGAAGAGCGCCAGCCCCAGGTTGCGGGCTTTTTCCGGCGCATGGAGCTGAGCATAGCGGAAGTAGAGGCCCTGATGGCCTCAGCCCGGGAAACCAGCCATCGCCAGGCGATCCATGACTGGATCACGAACCATCGCGACCGGGTTGATTACTGGATGAAAGGGGATCAGTGAGCCCGCATGGCCTTTGACGCAATGGATCAATGGTGGCCCACCGAGCTGCAACGCTCACTGTTGGCCGGTGCTGGGGCGAGCGTTGCATTCGGCGTGGCGCAGGGTGTTCTGACCATGCCATACCCGTCCATTCTGTATGCGGCGGGGCTGGGTGTCATGGTGTTTGCGGGGCTGGGCCTGGTTCTGCCGAGACGGCGCAGCCTTTCCGAGGTTCTGGCGCAACGCCAGAATCTGGAAGGGGGCGACCTGACCAATGTGAGCCGCTTCGTGGAGGAGAACCGGGCCCAGGTTGCCCGCATGGAGGCCCTGCGCGATGACATGGACGAGCAGACCCGCGAGGTGATCGACGAGATTGTTGCGTGGGCGAACCGGATTATTGATGGTGTGGTGGACGATCCCGGGGATATTGCCCGATCCACGCGCTTTGAAGTCCATCTGGAAACGGCTGTGGAAGTGACCCAGAAGGTCGTGGACCTGCGGCGAACGGATAGCGCCAATGCCTCGGAAAGCGTTCAGGATGTGGTTGCGAAAAGCTACACGGTATTGTGCGACATAAGGGATCTGTTCATCCGGCAATACGAGAAGAATCTTGAAAACGACGTCCTGGATGTGGATGTGGATCTGGACGTACTGTCCAAGACGCTGAAAAGGGAAGGGTACTGAAAATGACGGAAGTGAGTGATGAAACGCTGCAGGATGTCACCGAGGCACAGACGGGCCTGGTTGATGACGAGGGCCAGCCGGGCAAGGATCTGTCGGAACTCAGCGAGGAGGAGCGCACCAGGGTCGAAGAGTTGATGGGCGAGCTTGTCCCAGGTGACTCCCATTCCATCGTGCACTTTGGCTCCGGCGCCCAGTCGGAGATGACCACCATCTCCCAGAACATGATGGAAGGCGTCAAGAACAAGGACTCCGGTCCCGCTGGCGACATCCTCAATGACATGATGACCAAGGTGCGGGGTCTGGATACCTCAGAGATCAAGGAGGGCAAGCAGCCGGGGTTCTTCCGCCGGATGCTGGGGGCCGTGGAGCCCATCGCCAAATTCATGCAGCAGTATGAAAGCGTTGAATCCCAGGTGGTGAGTGCCGAGAAACAGCTGCATAAGCAGATCCAGAAGCTCAGTGGCGATGTGGAGAAGCTGGATCGGCTGTATAACTCGACCCTGACCTATTACCGCGAACTTGAGTATTACATCATCGCCGGCGAGATGCGCCTTCAGAAGCTGGATGAGGAGGATATTCCCGCTGCGCGCGAAAAAGCGGAGCAAAGCGATGACATGGTCGACGCCCAATCGCAGAAGGACCTGCAGACCGCGCGTGACGACATCGAGCGCAAGATCCACGATCTCAAGCTGACCCGCCAGGCGGTGATGCAGTTCCTGCCCACGATCCGCATGACCCAGGAAGTGGACAAGTCGCTCATCAACAAGATGAACAGCTCCATCGTGAATACGCTCAACCTGTGGCGTACCCAGATGGCCCAGGCGATCGCTATTGCCAATACGCGCGAGGCAGCCGGGGTCCAGAAGACCGTGACCGATGCGAATAATGAGTTCCTCACGGCCAACGCGGAGAATCTCAAGGAAGCCAACGCCGAAGCGCGTAAGGAAATAGAGCGTGGCGCCTTCGACATTGAAAGCGTGGAGCAGGCGAACCAGACCCTGATCGACACCATTGAGGAATCGCTCGAGATCACCCGCGAGGGCCGTGAAAAACGCCAGGAAGCCGAACAACGGCTGGGCGATTGCGAAGTTTCGCTCAAAGAAGCGTTACGTACGGCCACATAGGCTACGCGTACCTGTTGCTGGCAAATTCGTGGCAGGAGGCGTTACATTCAACGGCGTCTGTTGAAAATCCTGGCCTCAAGTGACGGAACTTGCGGATGACTGCTGTTTTTCGGCAATTCCTTTGGGTCGTGTTTGCGGGCATTCTCTCGGGGTGTTCGCTGCTGGCCCCGGAGCCGCCCTCGGACCAGGGCAACGTCTGCGAGATTTTCCGGGAGCAGCCCCAGTGGTATGACTACGCCCGCGCCTCGCAGCAGCGCTGGGGTACGCCGATTGCCACCCAGATGGCGTTCATCCGTCAGGAGTCGTCGTTCCGCAGCCATGTGCGTCCGCCCCGGCCCTGGCTTTGGGGCATCATTCCCTGGTTCCGCTCTTCCTCGGCCTACGGGTATGCCCAGGCCCAGGATCCGGTCTGGGGCGAGTACGAGGAGGCAGCGGGGAGTCTGTTTGCCAGCCGTACCGACATGGAGGACGCCACTGATTTCATTGGCTGGTACAACCGCCGGAGCCATGAGCGCCAGGGGATCTCGCTGTACAATCCCGAGCATCTCTACCTGGCGTACCATCAGGGGCCAACGGGGTACGAGCGGGGCAGCTATCGGTCCAGGCCCGGCGTCCAGCGTGTGGCCCGGAAGGTGGCTCGGCGGTCGGAGCGCTATTCCAGCCAGCTTGCCCGGTGTGAATCCGAGTTCCGTTGCCGCCATTTCTGGCAGTTCTGGCCCTTCTGTTCCCGCTGATCGGGGTTGAGGCGCCAACAGGTTGGCATTACAGCGATTTTACCCTGCATCCGGTTTTCCCATCGTCAGCGCTTCGTATAATCTGTGCCCTCAAAGAAAAACAGGACGGGAGCGTCGGTCATCTTGAAAAAGCCCATTGTCTGGGGGCTGGCAGGGCTCGTGGTGCTGGCCCTGCTGATGTTGCTGCCTCGGCCATCCCAACCGCCGGAGGCTCCTGATTCCGGCCAGGAGTCAGTGGATCTCCAGGAGACCATTGAGGAAACCGGGCGCCGTGGGGCACTGGTGGACGAGGTGGTCTTCACCCAGGAATCCGATGTGGGCAAGGTGGCCGGGCTGATTGAGCGGGGCCGTCACCAGGTCTATGCCCAGGGAATCACCAACATCACGGCCTATCGGCGTCTGCGCAATGCCCGCAAGAGTGGCTACGAGACCGCTTACGGGTCCAATACCGAGCTGGTGCTCAACCCCGCGGCGTTTGACGAAGGGTTCAATCCCTTCCGCAGCCGCCGTGTCCGCGAGGCCATGAACTGGCTGGTGGATCGCCGCCACGTGGCCGAGGAAATCTACGGCGGCATGGCCGTTCCCCGCTATCTGCCGATGAACACCGCCTTTCCGGATTACGCCCGCCTGGCGGAAACCGCCCGTTCACTGGAGCTCAAGTACGGCCATGACCCTGAGCGGGCACGCCGGGTGATCACTGGGGAAATGAAGGCCATGGGCGCGCGCCGCCGGGATGGCCAGTGGTACCACGACGGAAAGCCGGTGACGTTGCGCGTTCTCATCCGCACCGAGGACGCCCGCAAGCAGGTGGGGGATTACATCAGCAACCTCATGAGTGAGCTCGGGTTTTCGGTACGCCGCCAGTATCGCACGGCGGAGGAGGCGTCGAGCATCTGGATCGCCAGTGATCCTGCCGCCGGCCAGTGGCACATCTACACCGGCAGCTGGGTCTCTACCGCCATTAACCGCGATGTCTCCAGCAACCTGAGCCTCTACTACACCAAGCGCGGCCGCCCGGAACCGCTGTGGCAGGCCTACGAGCCGGCCGAGGCCCTGGACACCATTGCCCGCCGGCTCCAGCGCCGGGACTACACCAGCATGGCGGAGCGGCGCGACCTGATGGCGGAAGGCATGAGGCTGGCGATGAAGGAGTCCTACCACATCTGGTTGGTGGATCAGCTCAGTATTGTGCCGCGTGCGGCCAATGTGGCGCTGGCGGCGGACCTGGCCGGAGGCATCGCCGGGTCCCGGATGTGGCCCTATACCCTGCGTTACCGGGATCGGTTGGGTGGCAGTATGACCTTCGCCGCGCCCAGTATGCTCACCGAGCCGTGGAACCCGGTTGCGGGGAGCAACTGGCTGTTCGACAACATGATCACGCGGGCCCTCAATGACCCGCCGCTGCTACCGGATCCCTACACCGGGCTCTACAGGCCGCAGCGGATCCAGGGGGCGCAGGTCACGGTAACCCGGGATAGTGTGACCCAGCGCAGCCAGGACTGGGTTGAGCTGAAGCGCGCCGACCGCATTGAGGTGCCGGAAAGCGCCTGGATCGGCTGGAACGCGCAAGAGGGCCGTTTCCGGACGGTGGCGGATGCTCACCCTGAGGGCACCACCGCGCGTTCGCGTACCCGGATCCGGTATGAAGACGGCTATTTGGATGGCCAGTGGCACGACGGCACCGAGATGTCCCTGGCGGACGTCATATTGCCCTGGATCCTCAGCTTTGCACGGGCGGATGAGAACAGCCCCTTCTTTGATCCGGCGCACGTGCCGCGATTCAAGGTCTTCCAGAAGTATTTCAAGGGCTGGCGCATTGTCCAGCGCGAGCCGCTGGTGATTGAGGTCTACAGTGACCAGGTGTTCCCGGATGCGGAAACCATCGTGGCGCAGCAGGCCGTATCCGCCGAGCCCTGGCACATGCTGGCGCTGGGCATGAGGGCGGAAAAGGCCGGGGATCTGGCGTTTTCCTCCCATAAGGCGGATGCCAACCGCGTCCCCTGGCTCAGCCTGGTGTCCGGCCCCAGCCTGGAGGCCCTGGAGCGCCATCTCCGGCGCGCCCGGGAGGAGGGCTATCTGCCTTTTGAGTCCGTGCTCGGGGAGATGACCGAGGGCGAGCATCCCGCCGCCCGGCGTTACGCGGCCCTTGAGGACTGGTACCGCGAGCGCGGTCACTTCTGGGTGGGCAATGGGCCCTTCTACCTGCATTCGGTCCATCCGGTGGAGAAGACCGTGGTGCTGCGGCGCAACAAGGACTTCCCCGATCCGGCGGATAAATGGCTGGACGTGAGTAAGCCACAGATCCCAGAGGTGACCCTGGATGGGCCCATGATGGTTACGCATGGCGAGTCGGCCACTTTCAGCGTGGACGTCACCTTCGAAGGCGAGCCCTACCCGGCGGACGCCATCAAGCGCCTCGATTACCTGCTGTACGACGCCGATGGCAATCTCCAGGCCGAGGGCGAGGCGGCGCGCGCCGGCAAAGGCCGCTGGCGCGTGTCCCTGGAGGCGGCAACCCTGTCGGATCTGGGAGAGGGCGCCAACAGTCTGGAGGTGGCGGTCACCTCATCCCGTGTTGCCCTGCCCGCCTTCGCCTCCCATGCGTTTGCCACCGTGCCCGAAGGTACCCGGCTGATGGAGGTTGCTGATGACTGATCGGGCAAGGGACCTCCGTCGTCTGGCCTGGTTTACGCTGCGCCGGGTTCTGGCGCTGTTCATCACCGTCCTGATCGGGGTCTACCTGACCATCGTCATTGCCAACATGGGCGGCAAGGTGGATGAGCTGCGCAAGCTCCAGATCCGGGCGACGGTGTCCGAGTCCGTGCGGGCGGACCCGTCGTTCATGGATATGGACTCGCAGGCGCGTAACGAGCTGATCGAGGAACAGGTGCAGCTGCGGATTGAGCAGCGCAACCTGGACGAGCCCTTCATCTGGCGCAGCTTCGACTACCTGTCCCAGGCAATCCAGCTGGATCTCGGGCGTGCCGAGGAGATGCACAGTGATTCCGGCTCGCGGGCCGTCTACGACATCATTGCGGAGCGTCTTCCGGCCACGCTGCTGCTGTTCGGCACAGCCAACCTGCTGGTGTTCTTCGTCTCCGTTTATGCCGCGCTTTACCTGTCCCGGCGTTACGGCAGCCGGCTTGACCGGGCGGTGATCGGGCTGGCACCGAGCTCGGCGGCGCCGGCCTGGTTCTACGGCATCTTCCTGATCCTGGTGTTTGCCTTTGTGGTACCGGTGCTGCCGGCCGGGGGCATGGTCGACATCCCGCCGCCCGAGGACCCCTGGGCCTATGCGGCAAGCGTTCTGGAGCATCTGGTGCTGCCGGTCATTGCCATGTTCGTGTCCTCCATCTTCATCTCCATCTACTCCTGGCGGACCTTCTTCCTGATCCATTCCAGCGAGGACTATGTGGAAATGGCACGGGCGAAGGGGCTGCCCTCGAACCTGATCCAGAGCCGCTATATTCTGCGCCCGACGCTGGCGCCCATCATCACCAACTTCCTGCTGATGCTGATCGGGCTGTGGAGCGGCGCCATCATCCTGGAACAGGTATTCAGCTGGCCGGGGCTGGGAACCCTGTTGTTCCAGGCCATCGGCCACCGGGATACGCCGGTGATCATTGGGGGCGTTGTGATCTTTGCCTATCTGCTGGCGGTCACGGTCTTCATGCTGGATTGCCTCTACGCCGTTCTCGACCCCCGTGTGCGGGTTGAAGGAGGTGAACAATGAGCCGCTGGATGCAGGGGCTGCGGGAGCTCAAGGGCTACCCCTCCGCCATCGGCGGGCTGGGCATCATCCTGTTCCTGGTGGCGCTGTCGCTCTATACCGTTATCACGATTCCCTATTCCGAGGCCCTGGACCGCTGGCGGGGCGGTGAACACTGGCGCATGAACCCGGTCAACGCCGGGCCGGTATGGGCGGACCGGCTGCTGGGCGGCAACCTGCCGCAGACCCGGGTCGTGAAGAGCGCCAATGCCGAAGTGCGCGAGGCGCCCTTTGAAGGCGGCAAGCAGGTACGGATTCCACTCACCTTCGAGTACGACAACGAGGGCTTTCCCAGTGAGCTCAACCTCTTCCTGAAGCAGAAGGGCACCCAGGAGGAGGCGTTCGTGCGCCTGACCTGGCATACGCCCTCGGGGGAGACCATCGCGCTCGGTAGCCAGCGGGTCTCTGAGGAGGACCGCATTTCCATCTCACAGAACCGCGCTCTGGACGCCAGGCTTGGCATGGTCCCCCATGTGGGCCTGTTCGCCGGTAACAGCGATCCGGCGGCCCCCAGGGCTGAAAAGGGCCAGTACCGGCTCACGGTGGACGCCATGCTGTTTGACCCCAGCGCCGAGCTGAAGGCGGATCTGGCGGTCTATGGCCGGGTTCACGGGCTGGCCGGCACGGACTATCAGCGCCGCAACCTGATGCTGGCGTTGATGTGGGGCACGCCGGTGGCGCTGGCCTTCGGACTGCTGGCGGCGGTGGGCACCACGGTCACGACCCTGGTGATCGCCGCCACGGGCGTCTGGTTCCGGGGCTGGGTGGACGCACTGATCCAGCGCCTGACCGAGGTGAACATGATCCTGCCCATGCTGCCGATACTGGTGATGGTGGGCACGCTCTATTCCACCAGCATCTGGCTCATGCTGGGCGTGGTCATTGCCCTGGGCATCTTCAGCGCCGGCATCAAGACCTACCGCGCCATGCTGCTGCCCATCCGCGAGGCGCCCTACATCGAGGCGGCACGGGCCTATGGCGCGGGCAATGCGCGCATCATCCTGCGTTACATGATCCCGCGCATCCTGCCGGTGCTGATCCCGACCTTCGTAACGCTGATCCCGACCTTCGTGTTCCTGGAGGCGTCGCTGGCGGTGCTGGGGCTGGGTGATCCGGAGCTGCCCACCTGGGGCAAGGTGCTGAATGACGCCCAGCAGCAGAGTGCCCTCTACAACGGCTTCTACTACTGGATGGTGGCGCCGGCGGTGCTGTTGATGCTGACCGGGTTGGGCTTTGCCATGTTCGGTTTCGCCCTGGACCGTGTCTTCAATCCGAGGCTGAGAACGCAATGACGGACGCTCGTGAGCCGCTGCTGCAGGTCCGAAACCTGCAGCTCCATTACCGCACCCGCCGGGGCACGGCCCGGGCGGTGGATGGTGTTGATCTGGACGTAGGGCGCAACGAGGCCCTGGTGGTGCTGGGCGAATCCGGCTCCGGCAAGAGCTCCCTGGCCAAGGCGCTGATGCGGTTGCTGCCGCGCAATGTGGCACGCTACAGCGGCCAAGTCATGCTGGGCAGCGACGAGCTCATGGGGATGAACGACGAGGCATTCCGTTCCGGGGTCCAGTGGAACCGCCTATCCATGGT
Organism: Halomonadaceae bacterium KBTZ08; assembly: GCA_048013405.1. Classification (GTDB taxonomy): domain Bacteria; phylum Pseudomonadota; class Gammaproteobacteria; order Pseudomonadales; family Oleiphilaceae; genus Halospina. The sequence goes on along the minus strand of CP182108.1, from coordinate 1,986,445 downwards.
TATGCAGGCAGCCATGAACGCGCTCAACCCGGTGGTCCGGGTGGGCGAGCAGGTGGCCGAGCCCCTGCGCGTGCACCGGGGCTGGTCGAAAGAGGCCGCCATGGAACGGGTGGTCGAGACCTTTGCCACGGTTGGGGTGTCCCGGGATTTTGTGAGCCGCTTCCCGTTTGAGCTCTCCGGCGGCATGCGCCAGAGAGTGGTGCTGGCCATGGCGCTGGTCACAGAGCCCGAGCTGGTTATCCTTGACGAACCCACCTCGGCCCTGGACGTGCTGACCCAGGCGAGCATCATGAATGTGCTCAAACGGATTAAGCGCGAGCAGGGCACCAGCTTCATCCTGATTACCCATGACGTAGCCACCTCCAGTGAACTGGCGGACCGGGTAGCTTTGATGTACGCGGGGCAGGTGGTGGAGCAGAGCGATGCCCGTGATTTCTTCCACCACCCCGCCCATCCCTATTCCGGGCTGCTGATGGACAGCGTGCCGCGCCTGCACCAGAGTGAGCCACCCGGTTACATTCCCGGCGAGCCGCCGGACCTGATCGATCCGCCGGCGGGCTGCCGCTTTGCGGACCGCTGCCCGAAGCGCTTCGGGCGCTGTAGCGAGGACCCGCCCGCCTTCGAACTGGAAGGTGAGCGCCGCGTACGCTGCTGGCTGCATGAGGAGGGCACCGACCATGACGGCTGAGGAACCACTGCTCCGGGCGACCAACCTGCATACCTGGTTCGAGCTGCGCCAGTGGGGCTTCCTGCGTGTGGGGTCGGTGCGCGCCGTGGACGGCGTGGACTTTGAGCTGGCGAAGGGGGAATCCGTGGCTTTCGTGGGCGAGAGCGGCTGCGGCAAGAGCTCCCTGGCCCGGACCCTGCTTGGCCTGAACAGGCCCAGCCATGGTGACGTGGTCTTTGAGGGTGAGCACCTCAGTGAATTGAAGGGTGAGGCCCGCCGTCAGTACCTGGCGCGGGTGGGCTATGTGCAGCAGGATCCGTTCGGCGCGCTGCCGCCGTTCATGGACGTGCGCCGTCTGCTCTCGGAGCCGCTGATCATCCATGGCGTTAAGGACCGCGACGAGCGCGAGCGCCGCATCCGCCAGGCGCTGGCGGAAGTGCGCCTGACCCAGGTGGACGAGATCCTGCCCAAGTTCCCGCACATGCTCAGCGGCGGCCAGCAGCAGCGGGTAGTGATCGCCCGGGCGCTGCTTCTGGAGCCGGCCATGCTGATCGCGGACGAGCCCGTTTCCATGCTGGACGCCTCGGTGCGCGTGGAAATCCTCAACCTCCTGCGGCGTATCCAGCAGGAGCGCGACCTGACACTGGCCTTTATCACCCATGATCTCTCAACCGTGCGCCACTACGCCGACCGCATCTTCGTGATGTACGCCGGCCGGGTGGTCGAGCAGGCGCCGGTGGAGGAACTTCTGGACAGACCCCAGCACCCCTACACCCGCGCCCTGCTGGCGGCGATCGCGGACGTGGATGCGGACAACGCGCTGGCTGAACGGGACGTGCCGGACGGCGAGCCGCCCAGTCTGCTGCACCCACCCGGGGGATGTCGCTTTCACCCGAGATGCCCCCGGGCCATGGAAGGGCTCTGCGACCAGCAGGATCCGCCGGTGTTCGAGCCGGAGGCCGGGCACTATTCCGCCTGCTGGCTCCAGGATCCGGAGCGGGGCTGAGTTTTGCGGGCCATTGGCGTGCTGTTGATGCTGGCGGCGCTGGCGCCGCTGCTGGCCATGGTCTCCGGCGGGCTGGCCCCGTCGCTGGTGCTGTCGCTCGGGGCCTACGCCATGCTGTTGGGTGGCGCCTTCTGCTTTACGGCTGGAGTCCTGCGTAATCGCTAGCTTTCGGTCTCGGCGTCGCCATGGCGGTGGGCCATCGCCCGGGCCTGGCGCTGGAGGCTCAGCTGGAGCCGCTCAAGCAGCCCATTCAGCTGTGCGCGTGCGCGTTCATCCAGTGCGTCGCTGGCGGCAATCGCGCTATCCAGCTTCCGCGCTGCGGTGGCCACGTCGCCGGGCGCATGGCCCCGGGCACTGAGGAGGAACGCATCGGCGAGGGTCTCCAGCAGTGCGGCAAGGGCGTCTTGGACGGGCTCCGATTCGCTGGTCAGCTGATGGCGCAGCTTCAGCCCTGAGACCCCCAGGTCCAGCCCGGTGAGGCCGAGCGTGAGAAGGTGACGGTGTTCCGCCTCAAGGAGATCGTCGTGGCGGGCCAGCCGGAGGAGGCGGTCGGCCATGCGGCCACTGAATCGCGCCTCGGTATCCGGGCGCAAAGGCTGGGCCAGCCTGCGCAGATCCGCGCCGATGGCGTGGATCAGCCGGCGCCGGCGCAAGGAGGCGCCGAGGCCGGGAATCAGGCGGAAGCCCATGGTTGCCACCGCGAGTCCCACCATGACCGCCAGCGCCCGGCTGGCAAAGCTGTCGAAGGCCAGGCTCATGTCGTTGCCGGGCATGATGAGCAGAATGTTGAAGATGGTGAATGGCAGTCCATAGCCCGTGAGCTGCGGGTGACCGGCTCCCAGCAGGCCAATGAACAATGGCGTGAGCACCAGCATGGCCAGCATCGGGAAGCCGCTGGCCTGCGCAAGCAGCACATGCCCGAACAGGAAGGCGCTGGGTATGGCCGCGAGCATGCCAATGAAGAAACGGGTGCAGACCGTGGCCGGGTTGTCCCGGTTGGCGAACAGCACCGACGGCAGGGTTGCCATGACCATCGCAATGGGGCCGCTGGGCCACTGTGTGGTGAGCCACAATACCGCCGTGGTTGCGAACGCCGCACCAGCCCGCAGCGCGTTCACCGCCGCGTCGCCATGGTCGCGGTGCCAGGTGGGCGTGGCGCTGCGCAGCTGATGGTGGCCAGGATGGGCGATGGCCTCGCGGGCATCGAGCATGACCATGGCGTGGCCGAGTAAGGCCCGCAACCCGGTAACAACCCGGCGCTGCAGCGGATCAAGGCCCTCCTCTGGAAAGGTCCGCGCCCGTTCACGCAGGCTCTGGAGGTGGCGCCGCGCGGCCGGGACACCCCGTGCCGATTGGGCGTCGCTGAATCCCTGTGCCATCTCGTTGGCGAGTGCCCGCAGTGAGGGGCCAATGCGGTCCGGGTGCTGGCGCAGCAGCTGCTGGATGCCGCTGAGGGCGGCGAACAGCCGCATGGCGCGGTGCGTAAGAACGTGGACGGCACGGATGCGGGCACCGCCGCCCGGGCCTTCGTAACGGGCGGCCTGGCTGTCCGCCTCCAGCAGGTTCAGCGGGCCCAGGCTGGCGGTCAGGGACCGTTGCACTGTTGCCGGCGTGGTATCGGCATCCAGGCGCTGACCGGCATGGGTGAACGCCGCGTTGATCGCCGCGTCCGCCTGCTCGGCCAGATGATCGGTTACGCGCACCGGCCACACCAGGGCGCTTACCAGGGTTGCGCAGATCCCGCCCAGGGCGAGCTCAGAAACGCGCGCCAGCGCCACGTCGAACACCTGGTCGGGCTGGTTGAGCGACAGCAATACGATAAGAAGCGCGGCAACGGCCGCCATGACGCAGCCATAGGAGGCGTTGCCGCGCAGTACCGAGCCCGCGTAGGCGCAGGCCATGACCCAGAGGGTGAGTGCGTAGAGCGCGGGAATCGCGGCCTGGGCGGCGGCCGCCATAACGGCGAATCCTGCAATGGCGCCGATCAGTGTGCCGCCGATCTGGCACAGTCCCTTCTCGATGACCATGCCGCTCATGGGCCGGATCTGCAGGAAGGCGGCGGCGATCAGGGCCCAGTAGGGACGGTCCAGATCAAACCAGAGGGCGGCGTAGAGTGCCAGGAGCATGGCCAGTGTGGCCTTGAACGCGAAGCGCAGGGCCTGGCGCGAGGGCGTGAGGTAAGCCTCTAGAAGCACCGGCATGAGGCGTCAGTCCGCGTCGGGATGGATGCGGACCGTGGCCGTCATCCCCGCGCTCAGTCGGGTGTCGGGGGGCACCTCATCCAGCGCGATCCGGACCGGGATGCGCTGGGCCAGGCGCACCCAGCTGAAGGAGGGCTGGACCTTCGGCAACAGCTGGCTGTTGGAGGAGGTGTTGGTATCGGCAATACCACGGCTGATGCCGGCGACATGGCCCTCCAGGTGGACGTTGCCACTCATCAGGATGACCTCGGCGCTGTCGCCAACCTCAATGCGTGGCAGCTTGGTCTCCTCGAAATAGCCGGTGACGTAATACGAGCCGGACTTAACCAGGGCCATTACCGGTGAACCGGCCTTGGCGTAGTCTCCTTCGGCCAGTTTGAGGCTGAGCAGGTGCCCGGAGGCCGGCGCGGTAACCGTGGTGCGCTCCAGGTCCAGTTGGGCCTTGGCCAGCTCGGCCCTGGCCTGGGTCAGGGCGGCCTCGGCGATGCGCGTGTTGATGCGGGCGGCCTCGCGATCCTCGGTGCTGATCGACTCCCGGCTCAGTCGGGACCGGCGCTTGGCGACGTGGCGCTTGCGCTCAAGCCGGGCCTCGGCCCTGGCCACGGCGGCTTCGGCCTCATCAACGGCCACCTCATAGCGTTCCCGGCCAATGTGGAAGAGCTCGTCGCCGCGTTCAACATGCTCGTTGTCCGTCACGTTCAGGGTGCGCACCCAGCCGGAGACGTCCGGGGCCACGGTGATCACGTCGGCGCGTACCCGGGCGTCGCGGGTCCAGGGTGAATACAGGTAGTAGTTCCAGAGCCAGGTACCAGCGGTAACAGCCAGTGCCATGGCAACGACAGTGACCAGGATCCGGGTCGGGGTTCCCATTCAGCCACCCCCCGGCGCTGGAGCGCCCAGATAGGCGGTGCCGGCGGTAGCGATCACAAACAGGGCCGTATCGAACCACGCCTCCTGCCACAGCGCCCCATGGCCGGTGATGTAGTGAAGAAGCAGGCGCACACACACGGTGACGGTGAACCCAATCAGTACATAGATAAGCAGAGGGCTGATGAAGACGCCGCCGATGGTGATTTCGCGAAGGCCCATAGGGTGTTGCGTTCCTTAGGTGAAGGTTGTTCTATAAAAGCAATATTAGCCTGCGAATCAGATGTGTCCATTGACCCCTTAACGGTGACGCTGATCTCCAAAAGCGGAGCGAGGGATCCTGAGTGAACGACGTACCATGATGGGCCCCATCATGGTACGAGCCTCTAATGGTACGCCGCTGATGCGCCCTGGCACAGCCGGTACGGGTCAGGACCTTCCGAAACCGTTCTGGCGCAGCCGGTTGAGGGCGGCCATCACCTCGAAGATCCGGGGCAGGGCGAGGTCGCCATCGGGGCGGTGGCTGAGTGCGGCGGGGCCTTCCAGAAGCTGGCGGGCGATGGCCTCCGGCGGCTGGTCCAGGGTGTCCCCGGATTTCGCGAGCCCGGCCAGGAGCTGGCCGATGGCGCGCACCTGAGAGGCGTCCGCAATCTGTTCCACGGAGCGCAGGTCCACGTCATCGCGCCCGAAGACCAGGGTATCACGGCCACGGGCCTGTACCTTGGTCTTGCCGGGCTTGGTTTCCGCACTCAGGCGTTTGGCATTGAGGGGGCGAGGCTGGGGGCGGTTCAGTGTGTCCCGGGCTTCGGATTCACGGCCTGTGGCAAAGCGCTCCGCCACGGCACGGGCGTCGTCCGTAACGTCATGGGCGCGGTAGTCCTGCATCTGGAGGACGGTATCGGCGCAGTCGAAATAGTCCCCGGAACCGCCCATGACCAGCACGGTGGAGGTGGCCAGATCGTCGCGCAGCTGGCGGATGCGGTCCACGAAGGGGGTGATGGGTTCGCTTTCCCGGGCCACCAGGGCCTGCATCCGCCGGTCGCGGATCATGAAGTTGGTGGCGGAGGTGTCTTCGTCCACCAGCAGGGTATCGGCGCCGGCTTCCAGGGCCTCCTGCAGTGCCGCCGCCTGGCTGGTGGAGCCGGAGGCCAGATCCGTGGCGAAGCGTTCCGTGGTCTTACCGAAGGGAAGCCGGTTGATGTAGGGCGACAGGTCCACGCCGTGTACAGCGCGGCCATCTTCGGCGCGGATCTTGACCGCGGCCGGGCGTGCGACCACCTGGTCACGGCCGTCATCCGGGATGTGGTCGTACACGCCCAGGCTGATGGCCGCCAGCAGGGTGGATTTGCCGTGGAAGCCGCCGCCGACGATCAGGGTGATGCCCTCTGGAACGCCCATGCCGGTGACAGGGCCCTGGTTGGGCGTATCCAGTGTCAGCGACAGCGAGGCGGGGGATTCGAAGGCGATGGCGTCCGCCAGTGGGCGATCATCCACGCCGGAGTGGCGGGGCAGGATGGCACCGTCTGCCACGAACGCCACCAGACTTTGCTCCGCCAGTTGGGCGCGCAGCGCCTGCTGGTCTTCCACGGTTGCCATGTGGCGTTCCAGGGCATCCAGATTCAGTGAGCGCGCCGTGGCAGCGGTAAGCACGGCCTTCGGCAGGCGTTCACAGATCAGCTTGCGGGCCTGATGCCCCAGGATGCTGCGCCCGCGCGCCGGCAGGCTCAGGCTCAGGCGCAGTTCCACCGCGCCGTCATCCAGCAGCACCGCCGTGCGCTCGATCACCGTCTGGGCGCCCGCGTCAATGGCCAGATCCTTGTCATCCCGGGTGGTCTGGCGGAAAGCCCGGGCGATGTAGTCCCTGGCCGCGCACTGGCGGGCCTGGGTGCTGAAGACGGCGTCCGGCAGATCCGCCGTGGCGGCGTCCACCCGGGCCCGGACGCGCGAGGGGGCCGCAAACGGGTCCGCCTGGACGTGGTCCACGATCAGGGTCCAGCCCTCGAACCGGTGTTCGCCGAGCAGGTCCTTGTAGGCTTTGTAGCTCTTGCCGTCGAGTCGGGTCAGCAGTGAGGTGAGTGCTTCCATTGGTTACTCTCAAACCGGAAAAACAGCATGGTAACAGGCGTGTATCGAACAGCTGTTTGAAAATTGTCCGTGACGTATTTCAGGGCCGTGACTATATTGCAAACGAGTCCACTACGACAATTTGGAGTCCTGGATGCTTGCCCTGATGCGCCGTTTCACCATCCGCCAGCGTTTGATGGGGCTGGTTGGCCTCGCCTTCCTGGTCATCCTGGCGCTTGTCCTGATGGTGGCGGAGGATTTTGAAGAAGGGCTTTACACCAGCAGCAAGGAGCGGACCCGCAACCTGGTCCAGAGCACCCTGGCCATGGTTGAGCACTATCACCAGCGCCAGCAGAGCGGGGATCTCAGCAAGGAGGAAGCCAAGCGTCGTGCCTCAGAGGCGGTGCGCAGCCTGCGTTACGGGGATGACAATTACTTCTGGATCCACAACATGGACCTGGTGATGGTCATGCATCCCTTCAGCCAGGATCTGGAAGGCAAGTCACTGGCGGATTTCGAGGATCCCAACGGCGTGCGCCTGTTTGCCGAGATGAACCGCACGGTCCGGAATGAGGGCGGTGCCGGTTTCGTGGCCTATCACTGGCCCAAGCCCGGCTTTGATGAGCCCGTGCCCAAGATTTCCTACGTTCAGCGTTTCGAGCCCTGGGGCTGGGTGATCGGCACCGGGATCTATCTGGATGCGCAGGACGCCCGCTATGTATCGGCCATGAGCGGTGTGGCGGTGCTGGCGGTGATCGGGCTTCTGGTTCTGATTGGGGCGAGCTTTCTCATTGTGCGGAGCGTGACCCGCCCCATGGGGACCGCTGCTGCGGCCATGGAAAGCATTGCCACGGGCGAGGGCGATCTGACTCGGCGGCTGGATGACAGCGGCAGTGACGAGGTGGCGTGGCTGGCCGGGGGATTTAACCGTTTTGTGGTCCGGATTCAGGACATGGTCCGTGAGCTGCGGGACGTGGTGCATTCCAATCAGGAGGTGGCTGGTCGGGTTCGCCATTCGGTGGGAGAAGCGGGGCAATCGTTCGAGAAGGAGAAAACCGAGCTGGAAACGGTGGCTTCCGCCATTGAGGAAATGACCCAGACCGTGGAGGACGTGGCCAAGCGCATCAACGAGGCGGCGGACGCCGCCCGGAGCGCTAATGACCGGGCGAGCGAGGGCGAAACCACGGCCCAGGAAGCCCGGGACCGTATGGCGAAGCTGGTGGATGAGGTGCAGCAGTCGAGCGATGCCATCGGCAAGCTGGATGAGCACGCCCAGAACATTGGCCAGGTGCTGGATGTGATCCACAGCGTGGCGGACCAGACCAACCTGCTGGCGCTGAACGCGGCTATTGAGGCAGCGCGTGCCGGTGAACACGGACGTGGCTTCTCGGTGGTGGCGGATGAGGTGCGTAACCTCGCCAGCCGCACCCAGCAGTCCACGGACGAGATCCGCAAGATGATCGACCAGCTGCAGGAGGGCACCCGCCACGCGGTTCAGACCATGGAACGCAGCAGTGAACAGACCACGAGCATGCGTTCGAGTGTGGATTCCACACGGGAAACGCTGGAAGCAATCGCTGGCTCGATCAGCACCATTACGGACATGACCCAGCATGTGGCGACGTCAGCCGAGGAGCAGTCCCGGGCCTCCAGCGAGATCTCGTCCAGCCTCAATCACCTGACCGCGCTGGCGGACCAGGTCCGCCAGGAACTCGACAGCATCCAGGAGCAGTCTGAAACCCTTGGCAGCACTGCGGACTCCATTGACGCCATGGTACGCCAGTTCCGGGTGGAGTGAGTCTGGGATGGTACCGAGGCAGGAGGTGGGTTAAAGTCCCCGGCAATGTTTGGCAGGGGGGATGACCATGAATTCCATCTGTGTCTACTGTGGCTCACGCGCCGGGAACGGGGATGGCTATGAAGCGGCGGCGCGGGCACTTGGACAGGCCATGGCCCGGCAGGGGCTCGGGCTGGTCTATGGTGGTGCCTCCATCGGCATGATGGGGCTGATTGCGGATGAGGTGCTGGCGGCTGGCGGTGCCGTGACCGGCGTCATCCCCAGGTCACTGCAGGAGAAGGAGGTCGCCCATGAGGCGCTGACGGAACTGCTGGTCACCACGGACATGCACGAGCGCAAGCGCCTGATGGCCGAAAGGGCCGATGCCTTCATTGCCATGCCGGGTGGTCTGGGGACGCTGGAGGAGCTGTTCGAAATCCTTACCTGGGGCCAGCTGCGCTTTCACACCAAGCCCATTGGCCTGCTCAATACCCGTGGCTATTACGATGATCTGATCCGGTTTCTGGACGCCACCGTGAGCGAGGGCTTCGTGCACCCGCGCCATCGCGGTATGCTGCGGGTGGATGACACGCCTGAGGCATTGCTGGAGCGCCTCTGGCTGTGATGGCTGAATTCAACAGATAACCGGAGACCGTTTTGGAGCCGCAGTTCTGGTACGACATCTGGACCGAGCGCAAGATCGGATTCCACCGTTCGGACATCCATCCCATGCTCCGCCGTCACTGGCCCGTTCTCGAGCGCGATGGCATGGATGTGCTGGTGCCGCTGTGCGGCAAGGCACTGGACATGCGCTGGCTGGCGGAAGCGGGGCACCGGGTGACTGGTATCGAGCTGGACCAGCGGGCGGTGGACGAGTTCTTCGCTGAATGGGGGTGCGAGCCCCGGGTGCATGAGCGCGCGGATGGGTTGCCCGTCTACAGTGCCGGTAATGTGGATCTGGCCGTGGGGGATTTTTTTGAGTTGCAGCCGGAGTCGCCCTGGCATGCGTTCTACGATCGGGCTGCGCTGATCGCGCTTCCAGAGTCGATGCGCCCGCGTTATCTCCAGCGGCTGGCGGCACTGTTGGCGCCCGGGGCACAGGGGGTCCTGATCACCTTTGAATACCCCGACGCCGAAATGGAGGGGCCGCCCTTCCCGGTGCGGCGCCCGGAGCTGGACGCCCAGAATCTGTTCCGGGTCGAGCAGCTTGAGCGCCGGGAAGTGATTGAACACTACACCGGTCTCCAGAAGGCGGGTGTTACCTCCCTGGTGGAGACCGCTTACAGGCTGGTGCGTACGGATCAGCCGGCTTAGGTCAGGGCCCTGAGCGCGGCCTCATAATCCGGCTCCTCGCCAATCTCCGGGACCAGCTGGCTGTGCAGCACCTGGTTGTTCCCGTCCAGCACCACAACGGCGCGGGCACAGAGCCCACGGAAGGGACCGGAGGTCAGGTTGACGCCGTAGTCCTCGGGGAAGCGCTCGTTGCGGAAACACGACAGCGTCACCACATTGTTCAGTCCTTCCGCGCCACAGAAACGCGCTGCGGCAAACGGCAGGTCCGCCGAGACGACCAGTACCACGGTGTTGTCCAGGCCGCTTGCTTTTTCGTTGAAGGTACGGGTTGAGGCCGCACACACACCGGTGTCGATACTCGGGATGATGTTGAGGATCTTGCGCTGGCCCTGCCAGTCGCCCAGGGTTTTGTCTTCCATGTCCGGGTTGGTGAGGGTGAAATCCGGAGCGGTTTCGCCCGGTTGCGGGAGGTGGCCGCTGACCTCGACCGGATTGCCGCCAAGAGTGACCTGTGCCATTGCTGTTCTCCTTGCTCTTTGTATTGGTAACACGGCTGTGGACTCGACTCCCGGATCAGCGGAGTCCGTGGGAGCTCCTGATCGAGGGTCGAGCCTTCACTTCGGAACAAAGCGGCTTCCAAGTCAAGCCCAAGGGAGCGACGAGCGCTCAGGTTGACGATGACGCCGTTGCCGTCTGTCTGGTGTTGGCTGGGCCGTCCTGGTGCAGGTGGAGCCAGGCCTCGTAGGTGCTGAGAAAGACCTGCCCGGTCAGCTGGTTCAGGAAGTCCGTCTCGCGCAGGCGGTCCGTGACCGGCCCTTTCACTTCCGCCAGATGCAGCTGGATGCCGTCCTCGCCGAGCCGGCGGTTGATGGTTTCCAGGGTTTCCAGCGCCGAGGTATCAATGTCGTTCACGGCCTGGCAGGCCAGCACAACGTGGCGGAGCCCGCTGCGTGCTGCCGCGAGACTGAGAAGGCGCTCTTCCAGGGGGCGGGCATTGGCGAAGTAGAGGCTCTCGTCCACCCGGACCATCAGCAGCTGATCATCGGTTTCCACCTGGTAGCGTTCCACATTGCGGAAATGTTCGGTGCCGGGTACCCGCCCGATTACGGCGCTGTGCGGCTGGCTGGTGCGGTACAGGTGGAGCGCCAGTGACAGGCCAACGCCGGTGAGAATGCCGGTTTCCACACCCAGAAGCAGGGTCAGGGCAATGGTGGCGAGCATGGCGGTGAACTCGGAACGGGCGTAGCGCCAGGTGCGGCGGATCAGCCGGGTATCAATCAGCGACATCACCGCGACAATGATGGTCGCCGCCAGGGTTGCCCGTGGCAGATGGGTCAGTAATGGCGTCAGCGTCAGGGTGGCGAGGCCGATGCCGACAGCGGTGAAGGCACCAGCGGCAGGCGTGGCAGCGCCGGCGTCGGCGTTGACCACCGAGCGCGAGAAGCCACCGGTGACCGGCATGCCGCCGGAAAAGGCCGCTCCCAGGTTGGAGGCGCCAAGGCCCAGCAGTTCCTGGTCCGGATCCAGCCGCTCACGGCGCCGGGTGGCGAGTGTTTCGGCGATCGAGACGGATTCCACGAAACCCACAATGCTGATCAGCAATGCCGCCATACCGAGTTCGCGCCAGAGCGAGGGGTCCATGGCGGGCAGGGTCAGTCCCGGCAGCCCGGTAGGGATGGCGCCGACTACGGCCACGCCCTCTTGCGCCAGCCCTGCCCACCAGCTGACGAAGGTGGTGACGCCCACGGCAACCAGTGGGGTTGCGCGTTTGAGCGCCTGGGGGTGCAGCCACCGGCGGGTAACGGCCAGGAAAAGGAGCGTCACCAGGCCGATGGCGGCTGTCATCGGCTCAAGTGCCGCACCATGCTGCCAGAGGCTGGTGAGCAGGCCGGGTAGCGTCTGGCCGTTGGCCTCAATGCCCAGTAGCGGGCCCAGCTGGCCGGCGGCGATGATCAGCGCCGAGGCCGTGATGAACCCGGATATCACCGGGTGGCTGAGGAAGTTGGCCAGGAACCCCATGCGCGCCATGGCCATGCCCAGAAGGATCAGGCCCGAGAGGAAGGCCAGGGTCAGCACGATGCCGGTGTAGGCCGCCGTCCCCGGTTCGGCCAGGCTGCTGGCGGCGGACGCGGTCATGAGTGAGATGACCGCGACAGGCCCCACCGCCAGGGTGCTGCTGGTGCCGAAAAGGGCGTAGAGGGCCAGCGGCACGATGCTGGCGTAGAGGCCGACCTCGGCGGGCAGGCCGGCCAGCATGGCATAGGCCAGCGACTGCGGGATCAGCAGGACCGTGACGATCACCGCTGCCAGCAGGTCCCGAGCCAGGGTGGCCCGGTTGTAGTCCGGCGCCCAGCGCAGGATGGGCAGGAGTTGCTTTGGGGTCATGGCATCAGCCCCAGCTGGCGCCTTCCAGCGTGTCCAGTGGGATCTTGAGGTAGCGTCGGCCATTGGATTCGGCTGCCGGCAGCTGGCCGCCGTTGGTATTCACCTGCAGTGAATGCAGGATGAGCTTGGGCATGGGCAACTGCTGGTCACGGCCCGTGCGCAGCTGGACGTAATCCGCCTCGGTATTGCCGTGGATGTGGGGGTTGGTTTCCCGCTGTTCCCTGACCGTGCTTTCCCATTGGGGCTCACGGCCATTCGGCATGTAGTCGTGGCCGGTGAACAGGCGGGTTTCGTCCGGCAGTGACAGGATCTGCTGGATGGAGCGCCACAGCTGGCCGGCGTCACCGCCCGGGAAATCCGCCCTGGCGGTGCCGAAGTCGGGCTGGAAGAGAGTGTCATGGACAAAGGCCGCGTCGCCGATCACGTAGGTGATGGAGGCCAGCGTGTGCCCCGGCGAGAAGAGGATGCGCCCGTCCAGGTGGCCCAGCTGGAAGGTGTCGCCTTCGGCAAAGAGCTTGTCCCACTGGCGCCCGTCGTCCGGGAACTCTGGCCAGTTGTAGATGCCTTTCCAGAGTTTCTGGACCTCAATGACCTGTTCACCGATGGCGGTTGGCGCACCGGTTTGGGACTGGAGATAACGCGCTGCCGAGAAGTGGTCCGCGTGGGGATGGGTATCCAGGATCCACTCAACGCTCAGCTCATGGCGTGCGACGTAATCCAGGAGGGCGTCCGCGTTGAAGGTGGCGGTGGCACCGGATTTTTCCTCAAAGTCCAGCACTGGATCGATGATGGCACAGCGTTGGGTTGCCGGGTCGCTGACCACGTACTGGATGCTGAACGTCCGGGGATCGTAGAAGCCGGCTACGTCGGGTTGGTCAGCGCGTTGTGATGGGGATTGGCGGAAGGTCTGCATAGCCACCTCACTAATGTTTATATGGATATAACCATAATACAAAAGTGGCTATGGTTTGACCAGCCGGTTGTGTTTGAGCTTTCTGACAGCTTATAGTCATCGTCTGGATACGAATTGAACAGAACACAATAATGACCCCAAATGTGGCAACGGAGCGCCGTGATGCAGGAATGTGATCCGGTGGTGCCGGGGGATCTGGCTACTTTCGACCAGTGCGTAGCGAGCCCGGAGGCCCTGCTGACCATCCTCGATAACGTGGATGCCCTCATCTACGTCGCGGACATGGACACGCACGACATGCTGTTCATGAACGCCTATGGCCGCCGTCTCTGGGGCGATCCCAGAGGCCGCAAGTGCTGGGAAGTGATGCAGGGGCGCGACACCCCCTGCCCCTTCTGCACCAATCCCCAGCTGGTGGGCGAGGATGGCACTTTGGCGGAACCCGTGGTCTGGGAATTCCAGAATGAGGCGAACAGCCGCTGGTACCAGTGCCACGACCAGGCTATCCAGTGGCCCGACGGTCGCGTGGTACGGCTTGAGATCGCCACCGACATTACCGAGCGTCGGCAAATGGAAGACGCGCTGAGGGCTGAGCGTGAGCGCGCGGACGCACTTGCACGTGAGGATGAGCTCACAGGGCTGAGTAATCGCCGGGCGTTTTTTGAACTGGCGGCAAAGCTGCTACCGCAGGCTCAACGCAGCGACCAGCCGCTGTCACTGCTCCAGTTTGATCTCGACTGGTTCAAGCGCATCAATGATGAGTACGGGCATGAAGCGGGTGACCATCTTCTTCAGCATGTTGGCGACCTGATCGGGCGTTTTGTGCGGGAAAGCGATGTGGCCGCGCGGGTGGGCGGTGAGGAGTTCGTCCTGCTGTTGCCGGACACGGAGCACGCCCAGGCCCATCAGCTCGCTCATCGCCTGCGTCACGGTCTTGCCAGTATTGCCATGGACTACCGGGGCCTGACCCTCGGCGTCAGCGCCAGCTTCGGGGTGGCCTCCCTGGCGCCCGGCGATACGGGCATTGATGATCTGCTGTTGCGCGCGGACCATGCCCTCTACCGAGCCAAACGGGCAGGGCGGGATTGCGTCTACGACTGACGGAACCAGGCGCTGGCCAGCCCATCAGCGCTTTCAAAGGCGCCTTCCACGCGGCCGCCGGCCAGCCAGTCGCCGCACAGGCCCAGACTGTTATCCGCGGTGCTCAGAAAGCCCGGCGTTGGAACGGCGCCGGGTCGCGCGTAGAGCCAGCGGTGGACCAGGTGGTCGGTGGCCACCTGGCGGATGTTGAAGCGTTGGCGGAAGGCGGTGGTCATGGCGGCCGCCACCTCGATGGCGTCCGCGTCACGGTGCGCATCCGACCAGGTGCCGTTGGCGTGCAATACCCACCATTCGGTGTCTCCGCGCTCGGGCTTGCTGGTGTTGCGGGCCACCCAGCCCAGGCATTCATGGGCCAGTTGCATGCCGTCAAAGCCTGGTGAAAGGGCCTCGTCGAAGCGCAGCGCCAGGCTCCAGCATGGCAGCATCCGGAAGTTTTCCAGCGCCAGTGACGCTGTGACGGCTTGCGGCAGCAGATCCCGTGCCTGTTCCGGCGGGGTCGTGATGATCACGCGCTCGAAAGGGCCCAGCTGGCCCTGGCTTGTTTCCAGCCACCAACCGTCGGGGGCGGGCACCACAGCGCTGAGGCGGGTCCCCGCCTGGATGGGGGCATGGGTCGCCAGGGCGCGGGTGATGGCCGTCATGCGGGGCGTGCCGACATAGCGCAACGCCTGGTGGAAGCTGTCCACCCAGCCTTCCCCGTTCTCGTGCCAGAGGGTGGCGTCCCAGAGCCCGAAAGCTTCCCGTCCCGCGTAGTCCTCCAGCAGGGCCCTGAAACGCGGATTGCGCACGGTAAAGAACTGCGCCCCCATGTCCACGCTGGCCCCCTCCCGGGTGCGTTTGCTGGCCAGGCGGCCGCCGGGGCCACGGCTCTTTTCGAGCACAATGGGCGTCCATCCGGCCTCGCGGGCGCGAAGGGCGGCGGTGAGACCGGCCATGCCGGCACCAATGATGGCAATGTCTGCGTCTGGGTTCATGCAGGGGTATTCGTTCAGCGAAGGGGCTTGGATGAGTGGTACGCCACGGGTTGATCCGTAGCATACCCCAGGCGTGTGCTGTCGGGAAGCACACGCCTGGCAGGCAGGGGCGGGGCGGGCCTAGAAGGAGGCCTGGACCCAGACCCAGCCCTTGTCCGCGTCCCGGTTGAAGGCTTTGCCAGCGTCCTGGCTGAAGCCGTCGGCATCATAGGCGGCGTATTTCACGCCCAGGGAATAGGTCTCGTTGAGGCTGCAGGTTGCCTGCAGTGCTGCTTCCGAGCCGTAATCGCCGCTGCCTTCATCGCTTTCAAACTGATGGTAGACGGCCATCAGGTTCACGCCGTTCAGGGCTCCCGAGAGGCTGGCATAGCGGTCCACCAGTCCGGCCGCCGGCGTTGAGAGGAAACGGTCGGTGAAGCCATTGAACGCATGCAGCGTTGCGAGCGGTGTCTGGAAAGCGGCATTGCCATCGTCACTGCCCAGCATTTCCTCGCCGAGCTTGAACCGGACGCCGGAGACATCGACACCGAGGTTAAGGTGGTAATAGCTCTGGTCCAGGCTGCGGCTGTTATCGTCGTAATCGCTCTGCTGGGCGTATTCCAGAGTGTACAGCGCGCTCAGGTTGTCGCTGAGCGGGGCATCACCGGTATAGCGCAGCCCGTGGGTCTGGGTTGAGGCGTTCGGTTGGTTATCCAGGGAGACCAGGTAGCTGTAGGCCGACAGCGAACCGGCATCAAATCCGTCGTAGCGCAGGTTCAGGATGCCGGTGTCCATGGCGAGGTCGCCATTGGGGCTGGCATCGGAGAAGATGCGGTTGGCGTTATGGATGTAGCCCGCCGTGATGGTTGTGCCCGGCAGTGAGGTGTTGACCAGGGTGGTCCCGTCGAAGGTCTGTTCGTTCTGGCGCCAGCCCACGTTGCCGATGAAGCGGTCGTTGTCGAGTTTCAGGCGCTGTCGGCCAACCTTGAGTTGCGTATCCGCCAGGCCGCTGTAAGCCAGATAGGCGCGGTTGAGTTCGGTTTCGGTGGGATCGGCTACGACTGGGCGCCCGGTATTCTGGTTGAGCGTGCTGTTGTAGTTCTCGGGGCCTATGGATGTGACATGCTCCATCTCCAGAAAGCCCGTGGTATTGCTGACCTCGGCGGTTTCATAGCCCAGCGTGGCCTTGAGGGTGGATGCCCGGGCATCATCGGAGAAACCGTCCTCGTCGACGTTTTCAAAGCGGTACCGGGTATCCAGTGAGGGTGTGCCATTGGCGATGGCATCCGTTATGGGGTCGGCGCAGGCAATACCGGATAGGGCGGTAACAGCCACAACAAGGGGCGCCTTGCGGACGGTTGTGCGCAGGGCGGTCGTCAGGGTTGGTCGATTGGTCATGGTTCGTCATCTCCACTGGGCGTCTGAATAATGGATCCTCAGTTCAGTATCCGCCCAGAAAGAAATATTTTAAATGAGTCTTATCAATGATTTCGGATAGGGCCCAGGTTTCTGTCTGAGCCGAGAGCTGCTTAGGGGCAGGGAATGCCACGTCATGGGTAGCCGGGAAGGCATTGGACGCCCCCCTTGGGGGAGGGCGCCCATCGGTCAGAGTCCGTGGCTTACAGCGCGCCTTCCGGTTCCGGCGCGCTCTGCTGGAGCTGCTGCTCATAGGTGGGGTAGTCGGTGTAGCCCTGGGCGCTGCCTCCGTACATTGTCGCCGGGTCCACCTTGTTCCAGGGGAGCTCATGCCGGATGCGATGGGGCAGATCCGGGTTGGCGATGAAGGGTTTGCCGAATGCGAACAGATCACCATAGCCCGCGTTCAACATGCGCAGGGCTTTCTCTGGCGTATAGCGGCCGGCAAAAATCAGCGCGCCACTGAACGCGTCCCGTAATGCCTGGCAGAAGCTGTCCGGCAGTTCGGGGGCGTTGTCCCAGTCCGCCTCGGCAATCGAGATGTAGGCGATGCCCTGGCGGTCCAGCATTTTGGCCGCTTCCACATAGGTTTCGTGGGGGTCGGATTCAACCAGCCCGAGGTAGACGCGCTCCTCGTCCGTGCTCTCGAACAGCGGCGAGAACCGGACACCAAGGCGGTTGGCGCCCACTTCCCGGGAAACCGCACTGACGATCTCCTCAAGGAAGCGCAACCGGTTGCGCAGGCTGCCGCCGTATTGGTCAGTGCGGTGGTTGCTGTGTTCGGAGATGAACTGGTTGACCAGGTAGCCATTGGCGCTGTGGATTTCCACCCCGTCAAAGCCGGCTTCCATGGCGTTGCGTGCCGCCCGGGCGTACAGCTCAACCATTTCGCCGACTTCATCAGTGCTCAGGGCGCGGGGCTCGTCGGAATCCGTGATCATGCCTTCACCGGGCCCGGTCTCAACAAACACCTTAACGGTCTCGTTGCGGATGGCGGACGGGGCCACTGGCGCTGCCCGTTCAGGTTGCAGTGAGCGGTGCGAGATCCGCCCCACATGCCAGAGCTGGCAGAAGATGGTGCCGCCCTGGTCGTGAACGGCCTTGGTCACCTTTTTCCAGCCCTCGACCTGCTCAGGGGTGGATATACCGGGCGTCCAGGCATAGCCCTGGCCCCGGGGTTCGACCTGGGTGCCTTCCGAGACCATGAAGCCGGCCGACGCCCGCTGGGCGTAATAGGTCGCCATCATGTCGTTGGGCACGTTGCCCGGCTGTGTGCTCCTGGAGCGCGTCAGCGGTGGCAGCACGATGCGGTTTGTCAGTGTCAGATCGCCGAGCCTGACGGATTCAAAAAGCGATTCCGTATTCATGGGGTTTAAACCTGTTCTGTTGAATGGGGAAATGGAACCGGGGCCTGCCCATTGGGTGGCAGGCCCCATGAAGGAGGGTTCAGAAGAGACCAGTGGTGGACTCGTTCAGGCTGATGATGACGCTCTTGGTCTCGGTATAGTCGTGAAGCATCATCTTGTGGGTCTCGCGCCCGATGCCGGACTTCTTGTAGCCGCCGAAAGGCGCGTGGGCCGGCAGTTCATGGTAGGTGTTGACCCACATCCGGCCGGTCCTGACCGCGCGTGCCACCCGCAGGGCGCGATTGATGTCCTGCGTCCAGACAGCGCCTGCTAGCCCGTACTCTGAGTCATTGGCCAGTTCAATCGCGTGGTCCTCGTCGTCGAAGGGCATGACGACCAGAACCGGGCCGAAAATCTCTTCCTGCGAGACCCGCATGTCATTGTTGGCATCCACAATGAGTGTGGGTTCGATGAAGCAGCCATTGCTGTGGCTTTCGTCTTCAAGACGCTTGCCGCCGGTCAGGATGGTGGCGCCTTCCTGGGACGCGAGCTCGACATAGCCCAGGATGCGTTCCGTCTGCTGCTGGCTCACCTGGCTGCCCATCTGGGTCGTCGGATCCATGGGGTCGCCAACCTTGATGTTTTCGAACCGGTTCGTCAGCGATGCCAGGAAGTCATCCAGGATGGACCGGTGCACCAGCAGGCGGGCGCCGGACTCGCAGGCCTGGCCCTGGTTGAGCAGGATCGACAGGGCAGCGCCTTCCAGCGCTTTTTCCTGGTTGGCATCCGGGAAGACAATGTTCGCCGACTTGCCGCCCAGCTCCAGCGTGGTGGGTGCGAGCTTGTCTGCCGCGGCTTTCGCCACGCGATAGCCCACGTCCGTGGAGCCAGTGAACGCCAGCTTATCGACGTCCGGATGATCAAGCAGTGTCTGGCCGGCCTCGGAGCCTTTACCCGTGATGATGTTGACGGTCCCGGCGGGCAGCACCTCGTTCAGGATTTCACCCAGGGTCAGCAGCGTGATGGAGGTCATCTCCGCTGGCTTGATAACCACGGTGTTGCCGGTGGCAATCGCCGGCGCCAGCTTCCAGGCGGCCATCAGCAACGGGTAGTTCCAGGGGATGACCTGCCCGACGACGCCCATGGGCTCACTCAGAACCAGGCTCAGCGTATTCTCGTCAAGCTGCGTTGCCTCGTCGCTGTGCGAGCGGATGACACCGGCGAAGTAGCGGAAGTGGTCAATCGCCATCGGGATGTCCATCTGGCTTGATTCCCTGATGGGCTTGCCGTTGTCCAGTGTCTCCAGGTGGTAAAACTCCTGGGAACGCGCCTCCAGCCGATCCGCAATCGTCAGCAGTGCCTGCTGGCGCTGCTGAGGCGATGTCTGGCGCCATGCTGGGAAGGCTCCACGCGCTGCTTTCACAGCCCGGTTAACATCGTCGGCATCCGCCAGGGGCAGGTGCGATAGGGTCTCGCCGGTGGCTGGATTGATCGTCGCAATCGTCCGAGCGGACCCACTATCAGTCCATTCGCCGCCAATCAGCATCTGATAGTTGGGCTTGATCAGTTGCTGGTATTGCGCTTTCGGCAGTATCTCGACCATGTCGTGCTCCTGTTTTTTTGCGGGCCTGACGCGTATCAGGCGGACGGGCGCAGAAGGCTGCGTGCCCATTGAATAGCGTCGATGACAGGGACAAGGTTAAGGACGTATCATCACAAACAGAAACAGTAATTTTTGGTGAGAAATACAAACATGAGTGGTTTGGGTAACATCGACCTGAAGCAGTTGCGTGTGCTCAGGGCGTTGCTGAAAGAGAGAAGTCTGACTCGGGCCGCGGGCCAGATGGGAATGACGCAGCAGGCGGTGAGTGCGCAATTGAACAAGCTGCGCGAGATCTTTCAGGACCGGCTGTTTCTGCGCTCACGCCAGGGCGTTGTCCCAACGCCGTTGGCGGAAGAGCTTGAGCCGCGAGTGAAAGCGGTCTTCGACAGTATCGAGCAGCTGATTCCCCCGGAGCGGTTTGATCCGGCAAGTGTGCAGGGGACCTATGTCATATCCGCCACCGATTACGCGGTGGAAGTGGTGCTGCCTGAGCTGGTCACCAGGGTCCGGCAGCAGGCGCCGGGGCTGAAGCTGATCGTACGTGATTTTGAGAGTGACCGAGTGCACGCCATGCTGGCCTCCGGGGAGCTGGACATGGCGCTGACGTTTCCCGCCTTCGCACCGGAAAGCTGCCAGACCAAGCTGTTGTTCTCGGAGTATCACATCTGCGTGGCGGGCAATGAGTCGTCGCTGCATGAGCAACAGCTGACCATCGGCGAGATCGCTGAGTTACCGCAGCTCATCGTCTCGCCAACGCGTGCCAACCTGATTGGTTCCGCCGATGACTGGTTCGCCAGCAAAGGGTATGGGCGTAATATAGTGATGTCGGTGCCAAGCTTCTCCGCAGCGCCAACCTGTGTTGCATCCAGCGACTGTGTCGCTTTTCTGCCCTCGAGAATCCTGCCTCATCCGCTGGTACGCCCCATTGAGCTTGAGGAGTCGCCGCCCTGCTTCGACGTGATTGCCGCCTGGCATCCCCGTACCAGCCAGGATCCGTTGCAGCAGTGGATACTATCGCTTCTGGACGAGGCGTTCTCGGGCTAGCAAGTTCAGCTGTCAGTCTGGTTCAAAGTAGACGCACAGCGCGCTGGGATCGTCCACGGGTAACGCCTGATCGTCCAGCCGACAGATGCCGTCGTTCGTCTCCCGTGCGTTGGGAGTGAAGTGGACGCAGTCATGACAGCATCCAAAGCAATGATGACCGTCTTTCTCTGAGAGGGTGATGGTGAGTTGTTCAATGAGGTGGCCCAGCGACTGCCTTTGAGCCTCAGGGAGGCGCTGTACCGCCTCTTTAAGGCTCAGAACCGGGTCATTGAGCGCGATAGCGTCACCCGCCTCAGTCAGCGAGAAGCGCACGCTCCGGCCATCGCGGCTGTCCTTCTCCCGCTTCGCCAGCCCTGCCGATTCGAGTGATTTCAGCGTCTGCGATGCCGTGCCACGAGTGGTGCCGTGAAATTCGGCAAAGGCCGACGGCTTGCGCGATATCGCATTCGAGCGTGCCAGAAACCGGACGGCGGCCCACTGGGCGCCACTCAGTTCACACGCGCGCCCATGCTCAGAGCTGTGGCTCTGCCAGGCGAGATGGATGATGCGGTCGGCGATGATGGTGCTGGCATTGTCACTCATGGGTTAATGATAGCGAAACGACATCAGATTGACAAAAGTATCACCGCCCAATTAATGTCGAAACAAAACTATACAGCGGGGTTAGTCATGAATTCTGTCAGCAGTCATAACCTGCAATTGGGTGATGCTAGGGCTGTGTGGCCGGGTCTGGCACTGGATAACAGTTACGCCCGATTGCCAAAGGTGATGTACAGCCCGGCGGAGCCGGAACCCTTGGCGGAGCCTGAACTGCTTTGGTTTAACGCACCGCTTGCCAGCGTGCTTGGTCTTGGTGGACAACCGCAGGAACTGATCACGGCATTTGCCAGTGGCCACCGGGTACCATTCGGTGCCCGGCCAATCAGACGCAAAGTCGCACAACGGCCCTGGGGTGCCCCCGAGCCACGCCATGGAGCCACGGCTGAGATTGCTCTGGGCGAGCATATTGATCGTTGCTTCCAGCGTTGCGATCTGTCATTGCAGCAACACGAAGACAGTGATCATGACCCGGCCGGCGCTGAACTCTCGGTCAGAAACGGCTTACACCAGCTTTTGATGGGCGAAGTGCTCAACGCAATGGGGGTTCAAGCACCGCGGATACTGGCGATTGCCTATGACGATGCGGAAGGAGGACTGGCTCAGGCTCGTGCATCGGTGATCAAGACTGGTGAGTCACCGTTGACCATCGGCGCATTTGAATACGCGTTCCGGGAACTGGGGCTGGCAGAGCTTGAACGCCTTACCGACTATGCCATTGCCCGAATCGACCCTGCTCTGATCAATAGCGACACACCCTACACAGCATTTTTTGAACGGGTCTGCGACAAGCTCGCTGTAACGATGGCGCAGTGGGCAAGCGTTGGGTTCATCCACAGCAAACTTGATACGCATCTGACAGCGATCGATGGTGGTATGTCCCTGACCCCCTATTCGGGGTTCATGGACAACTCTGATCTTGACCGCATCAGGCATCCCTCGGATGCAACAGGCCGTTATGCGTTTTCCGCCCAACCCATTGCCGCCCATTGGAACCTGTGCCGGTTTGCCAATGTGCTGCGGCCATTAACCGGACCTGAGGGAAAAGGCAGCGCCAGCCGCATACAGGGCCGTCTGGATGGCTTCTTCAACCGATATGAACAGCACCGCATTGGCTATCTCCAGCGCCCCGCGGTCGAGCCCACCAGGGGCACTCCCAGACCGCGTACGCTATCAGCGACCGTTGAAGAGGTTGTAGAGGGGGATTGGTCGTCAATCGATCGATTTCTGAAAGCCTATGGTGGCCAGGCGTTGGCCGGTGACAGGGACCCTAGTTGCAAACCTTATTAATTTGTCGCCAGGGGAGCCTCGTGTAAATCCGGGGCTGAGAGGGTCAAACGCCGACCCTGGAACCTGATCCGGTTGATACCGGTGGAGGAAGCGCGATATGACTTATGTGACGTTGGCCGTGCTCGGTGCGGCACTGGCGCTTTTTGGTGTGCTCGGTGTGCGCGCAAGCCGGGCTGGTATCCGCCTTGATGATTATGTGGCAGCCCGCAACTCCCAGGGTACGCAGGCGATTGGGCTCTCGTTTCTTGCATCAAGCATGGGGGCCTGGATTCTTTTTGCGCCACCGGAGATTGCAGCGTTTGTGGGCCCTGTTGGGTTGGCTGGCTACGCTATTGGCGCCGCGCTGCCCTTTGTCGTTCTGGGGCTTTATGGGCCAGCGATCCGGAGGCGCCTGCCGGAGGGGCGCAGCATCAGTGAGTTCGCCGAGGCCTGTTATGGCCCCGGTGTGCGCCGGTGGGTCGCCTGTGTTTCGGTGGCTTACATGGCCTGTTTCCTGGCAGCCGAACTGACCGCCATCGGTTCCATTGCCGGACTGCTTTCCGACGTCGACCCGTCACTGATTATTATCGGTATTGCCTTGGTCACACTTGTCTACACAACCCTGGGCGGGTTACGTGCCAGCATGGCAACGGATCGCTGGCAGGCCTGGTTGCTTCTGGCGCTGTTGCTGCTCGTGGCCGCGGTGGCATGGTGGGGGCTCCCGCCTTTGCCGCCGGAAGCGACAATGCCTTCGGCGCCCATGGGAAGCGCGCTCTCGGTGGGGCTTACCCTGGTGATTGCGGTCACCGCGGCTAATCTGTTCCATCAGGGCTATTGGCAGCGGGTCTGGGCCGCCGAGAATGATCGGGCTCTGGGGCGTGGCGCCCTCTTTGGCGCCGTTGCCACCCTGGTCGTGGTGATGATCGTCGGCGGACTGGGGATGTTGGCGGCCATGCAGGCGTTATCACTGGGCGAGCCGCCCATCCCGTTTTTTGCCCTCGTTTCGGCGGCCCCGGGCTGGCTGAGCCTGCCGGCGCTGGTATTGGCGGTAACCCTTGTCGCCTCCAGTGTGGATACGCTACAGAGCGCCATTGCGTCCATGGCAGTCGCCAGCACCGGTCGCCAGGGTCTGTCAATGCGTGGCGCGCAGTGGCTCACCGTTTTGCTGATGGTGCCCGTCGTCTGGGTGGGTCTTCAGGGATTCTCAGTGCTGCGTCTGTTTCTGATCGCTGATCTGCTGTGTGCGGCAATCGTGGTACCGGTTCTGCTCGGGCCCTGGCGGCGCATGTCGGCTCTGGCGGCTTTGGTTGGCGGCGTGGCTGGTCTTCTTGGGGCAATACTGCCGGGCTGGGTCACAACGGGCAGCCTTACCGGCGGCGTATTGGCAGCGAGTTTCCCGGATAGTGTGCCCACACTGGGACCTTTTCTGGGCGCATTGCTGGCATCGACCGGCGTGAGCGTGCTCATCGCTGTGCTGCGCCCGGCGAGGGCTTCAGCCCCGCATTGACAGGCTATTGATGTCGATACGACACTAAAAGGCGAGTCTGGGTATGCCTCACAAGCCTGATTGACCGGAAACACGTTTTGCATGAATAGGGGCGATAAGGTGGCCGAACAAACCTCATTCACCTGTGCCAACCTTGATGACCTCGCACAGGTGACGGATTACTCGTTCATGGACCGACTCAACGCCGATCCGGAAGCGAACGCCAGCGGGAAGGACCATGAGCCGCGCCAGGTCTTCAGGGGGCATTATGTGCCGGTTACCCCCACGCCGATTAAGGACCCGGAATACGTTGCCCACAGCAAGGATCTGTTTCGTGAGCTGGGCTTCGCCGACAGCATGGCGCAATCTGCCGACTTCGTCTCTCTTTTTTCAGGCGACATCACGCCTGTTCCCGAGTCGATGAGGAAGGTCGGCTGGGCCTGTGGTTATGCCCTTTCCATCTATGGCACTGAATTGGTCCAGCAGTGCCCCTTCCAGACCGGAAATGGTTACGGCGACGGTCGAGCCATTTCCGTTGTGGAGGTCGTCATCGAGGGACAACGCTGGGAAATGCAGCTTAAAGGGGCGGGCCGGACGCCGTACTGCCGGGGTGCAGACGGTCGGGCTGTTCTTCGCTCAAGTGCGCGGGAGTTCCTGGCACAGGAGCATATGCATGCGCTCGGCGTTCCCACGTCGCGATCCCTGAGCCTGTATGTTTCGAAAACTGAAACGGTCAGGCGGCCGTGGTACTCGGGCGGCTCACGCTCGACAGAGCCGGATACGGTTATTGCCGAGCCAGTGGCGATCACCACCCGGGTTGCTCCCTCCTTCATCCGGGTGGGCCAACTGGAGCTGTTCAGCCGTCGTGCCCGCCGGAATGAGCATCCTAACGCGCTGGAAGAGCTCGAAAAGATCGTGTTGCACTTGATTGGCACGGAGTATGGGGAGGTTATCGATCATGAGCTCGATCTACCCCAGAAAGTGCTGTCGCTTGCGCGCGAGTTCCGCAGTCGGCTCACGTCTCTTATCGCCAACTGGATCCGGGTCGGCTACTGCCAGGGCAACTTCAACAGTGACAACTGCGCGGCCGGTGGCTTTACGCTGGACTATGGGCCTTTCGGCTTCTGCGAGGTTTTTGATCCGTACTATCAGCCCTGGACCGGTGGCGGCGATCACTTCTCGTTCCTGAATCAACCCGAGGCAGCGCACCGTAACTTCCAGAGCTTTTGCTCCGCCTTGCGTCCACTGCTGGCGGGGAACCAGGATCATCTCTGGCAACTCGATCAGATCGAACGAGCGTTCCCCACGCACATGCAGGCCCAAATGGAAGCGATGTGGGCGGCGAAACTGGGCCTTGATGCCTTTGACGCCGAGCTGTTCGGTGAGCTCAAGACGCTGATGGCGCAGACCCCTGTGGATTACACGATCTTCTTCCGGGAGCTCTCGAAGATACCCGACGATATTGGTCCGCTCAGGACAAGCTTTTACAGGGCATTGGACAGCGAGGGAGCCGTGGACGCTTCAATGGCGAATGCGGACCGCGACGGTCTGGAAAAGCGCTGGTCAGAATGGCTCAGGAAATGGCGGTCACTGGTTGGTGTCGACAACATGAGCGATTCAAGCGCGGACCTGCAGGGCCGTCGTGAGGCACTTGCCCACCGGATGAAACGTGTAAACCCCAAATACACGCTGCGCGAGTGGTTCGTTGTACCGGCCTACCAGGAGGCGTCGAAGGGGCACTACGCGCCACTTCGGGCGCTTCAGGACGTCATGACCCAGCCTTACGCCGAGCAGTCGACCGAGGTTGAGGCGGCATTCTACAGACTGAAGCCGCCGGAGTTGTTCAATGTTGGCGGTGTGTCCTATTACAACTGTTCGTCATGAGTGGAGGAATGCAGCGATGGATCTTTTTGACACGCTCAAACACCAATGCCCGGAAGAGTGGCAAGCCTACATTGACCATCCGTTCCCCGCCCGCCTGGCCGAGGGATCGCTGCCGCGCTCGGCCTTCCAGCATTATCTGATCCAGGACTATATCTTCCTGAAGCATTTCAGCCGTGCCTGGGCGCTGGTTGTGTACAAGGCCGATTCCATCTCAACCATGCAGTCAGCTGTGACGGTTCTGGATGGGCTTTTGAATCATGAGATGGCGATGCACGTTGAGTATTGCGGGCAATGGGGGATATCGGAGGAGGAGATCGAGCAGGCGCAGGAAGCCCGGGCCAATATGGCCTACACGCGGTACGTTCTGGATGCGGGCCTGTCCGGTGATCTGCTGGATCTTTTGACGGCACTGGCTCCCTGTGTTCTGGGCTACGCTGAGATTGGGCGGAAATGCGCTGACAAGGTGGGCGGCGACCTTGAAGTGCATCCTTTCGGGAAATGGATTGAGACCTATTCGGGCGATGAGTTCCAGGAACTTGCCACAAGCGTCCAGCAACTGATGAATGACCTTTATGGCCAGCAAGCTCAATCAGCACGATTCAACAGGCTGTCACGGATCTTCACCGACGCAACGAGATTGGAGCAGGCGTTCTGGGATATGGGACTTGAGGTGGGTGATGGATAAGGCCGATCAATGCAGGTAGAAAGACTTTTAAAGGAATTACTCGTATGAGTATTGATGTGGAGATCAGCGACACGGCCCGGGATTATCTGGCCAGCCTTCTGGAAAAACAGGACATCCCTGGTATTGCGGCGCGGATGTTCGTGCATAATGGCGGTACATCGAAAGCGGAGACCTGTCTGGCGTTCTGCCCGCCCGGAGAGGAGCAGACCAGTGATACCCCGCTGACGTTTGGCGATTTGACCCTTTATCTGGATGCGCCGAGCCTTCCTTATCTGAGGGAAAGTCGCATCGACCTTGAGGCAGCGGGCGATTCCAGGACGCTGACCATCAAGGCGCCCTACGCCAAGCAGCCGGCGACGCCGCCGAAAGAGCTGGCCCTGCCAATGCCGTGTGTGGCCAGGCGCGTGCCCCATGGCAATGAGGTTACACTGCCAGCGGGTGCCGAAGTCTCCGTGACCCAGGCACTCGGTGGCAGTGTAACGGTCAAGCACGAAGGCAATCTCTACCGCCTTTCCCCAGAGGAGGCGGGCAAGGTGGGTCTGCGCAGTGACGTGGCCCTATTCGAAACCCCGGAGGATGGGCAGATCAGCGAGGATCAGTGCTGGCAGGCGCTGGAGCAGGTGTACGACCCGGAAATTCCGGTGAGTATCGTCAGTCTGGGCCTTGTCTACGAGCTGACTGTTGATGCGCAACAGAACGCGGTGTATCTGAGGATGACGCTGACCTCGCCAGGCTGTGGCATGGGCGATGTGATTGCTGGTGATGCCCGTAACCGGCTGATGGAAGTGCCGTTCGTGGAAAGCGCTGAGGTGGACATTGTCTTTGATCCGCCCTGGACCTTTGACATGGTCAGCGACGCAGCCCGGCTGGAGCTGGGGCTTCTCTGAGGCCTGGAGGCACCATTCTGGGCACGAGCAAGCTTGGGAGCGGGATGGTAAAGGAATCAGCCCGCTCAATCGGCGGGGACCCCTGAGCAGGCTCGACTCGCTCCAGCCTCTTGCCAGTGCAAAAAAAAGGGCCTGCGATGCCTCGCAAGCCCCTCGACTGTATGGCCCGCCCGATAGGATTCGAACCTATGACCTCTGCCTCCGGAGGGCAACACCGCACATAATTTCGATCGAGATAAATTGGCCGGCCATGGTCTAAATGGTTGTTATAAAAGGAAAGTAGAGGAGTTCGTCTTCTCACCTTATACCGATTAAGACCACGTTACCCCCTTCAGTTATGGTCACAGATTAGAATTGTGTAGTTCCGGAAAATGACCTTTGGTTAGGGCGATTGGGTGGCCCATCGGATGTCCTTTATCCTCGGCACCATTCCTTGGTCTGACTTCGACTACCCAACGCTCATATGCACTGGGTTTGACTGGGAATCATTTTACCCTGATCCGTGAAAACCTGTCTGAAAAGAGCGCCCCCACTTACTGTAACGAGGTAATCGCTCGTTAATTTGGATGATCGCCTCTTCGGGCGTCAGGGCACGGAAGATTTGATCATCGGGCAGATCCGAGTAACGAGGCCTATCGTCAAGTGGTGCTCCCGCGAGTTTTTCGGCCCAGCCAGTGGAATCCAATGCGACTACCAGCCGCCGGAGCGTCCAAGCGAAAGCGATTTCCGAGAGCGTGCCGGCTCGCCCTCCAATGGCAATGAGGGCGTCAGCGTTAGCTACAATCGCGTTCCGGGCATGACTCATGCCCGTCGGGATTGCGATATCGACCCAGGCGTTCGCAGCACCTGGATCATCGTTGGGTAAAATGCCTACCGTATCCCCTTCCCGATACGATCCGGATTCGTGTGCTCCGCGAGAGGCAGCTTCCATGACCCCGGTCAACCCTCCAGTGACAATGCGATAGCCGTTATCCACGGCAGCCCTTCCGGTGTCTCTTGCAGCGTCATACGTGACTGAACCAGGGGTAATGCCAGCGTCACCCACAATTGCAATTACAGGGCGGCGTGACATAAGAGGCTCTCCTGCTTGGACTCAATAAGCGTTTTTACATAACTGGGATCGTCTGGCATCACTATTCGTCTCACTGAAAAGGCAGCGTCTATGGAATCGCTACCCTCATTCAAGGCGAAGGCTGAGGTGTAGCCACAGTCTGCCAGTCGATTAGCAACCCGCTTGTCATATTGTCCATCGGGATACGCAGCAATTGGCAGGCCGTCTATTTCCTCCAGCCAGGCGCGCGTGAGATTCAGTTGACGATCCAATTCCTGATCATCGAGATGTGTCCATCGGACATGCTCATGACCGTGGCCGCCCACTGCCACACCTGATAGGGAACGTATCTCGCTCCCAGATAGATAAAGTTCCTCGCGTGCTTGCGCTAGATGTTCATAGGAGGTCTGGCCAATGTGATTCAGGACTTCCAACTTCTGCTGCTCAATGGGCAGGTTTAGAGTGTGCTCGCGCCATTGCGGACTCGGGATAGGTGTTTCCATCCCGGCCGCCGCCCTTCCAGCGTAAAGCATATCCAAGGGGGCCCATGACGGGTAGCCGTCACTTGTGGGGGCACGAACAAAAATAATCGGTTCAATGCCCATCTTGGTTAATATCGGTTTGGCGACGGTCATGAAATCTCGATAGCCATCATCGACGGTTACCAGTAAAGCATTTGAGGGTAATGCTTTCTCTTCGCGCTGTGCGGCCAAAAGATCGACAGCGCGGATTGGTTCAAAATGTTTCAGGGCATCGCGTAGCTGTGATTCAAAGGTGGCGGCTGTTACCGCCATGCCCCGTTTATGGAACATGGCCTCTGGGCCTTTGTCCGGAATCTGTTCCAGAATACGGTGATAACAAAGCACCGTGACTTGTGGTGAAGTAGTGTGTTGGGCGTAAGGCGATTTGTTGATGATCTTCCTGATGGTTCGCTCACGCGCGGCCTTCTCTTCGGGCGGACGCGCGGTCGATGGTTGATGCAAATAGACCACATCAGAGATCGAGGTCGGATTTGACGCCATTTCCACCATTGGAAGCATGTACGCCCAATCGGTAGCCAGGTCGATCCATCGGCCTTCGAGTTTTAGGTCTTCTGGCGCAATCCGATCGAATAACGATTTGCGGAACGTTCGCAGATGCTGCCAAACATTTCCGCCTCGATTATCGCGGGGGTTGGAGAAGTTGACGGGGTAGTTAGTGTTTTTATCCGTGCGGACCATCGAGCCTACCGTCAAGTCAGCTCCTTCTTCGTAGCGACGGGCGACTTTTGCCAATGCACCGGGATCTGCCAATGCATCATCGAGGTCAAGCAACACGACGATACTGTTTCTGGAGGTGATGAGTTCTCGCACAGCCAGGAAGGTATTTGCCATCAACCCGACGCGTCGCTGACGGCGTACCAAGGTGACACGCTCCCCCATATCACGGCAGGCACGGGAAATGACCTCCTCGGACCCATTATCCGACGCATCATCGATGACGATTGCGCCCCAGTGTTGATAGGACTGGGCCGTGAGTGACGAAAGGCAACGATCGATGGCCCCCGAGCGAACATTTCGCCCGCAGATAATCAGCACCATGGCTTCGCGACGTTTCGGGCCTAACCAGTCACCAAGTACGCCCTGGATCAAGGGATACCCTTTCTGCAAGTCGGGTGTTTGATTTCTCTCGATGTGATCGATGAATAAGAGGTGATCATCCACGCTGATTTTTCGGGCATTATCAGGAGCAACAAACCACAGTGCTGAAGACCCACAACGTAATGACTGGCGATGGTTCTGGCGTACGGCAATATCCAACATTCGATGCCAGGGAAGCTCAAGCCGACCTGATATAGCTTCACCGGGCAGGGGGCGCAGAGCCATTAAGCGCGAGCGTGAAATCCAACCAACCATCGCTTCTGTTCGAAACGGATACCCTGAACTGTAGCTGGAGCGTGGGTGTGAATCTGTATCCCCGTATACGGGGAGAGCTAGCGTGACTGCATCCGTGTTCTGATCAAACACCTTCAGGGCATCAGCAATATGATCCAGGGAAGGTTCGGGACGCCCAACCAGAACATCGGCATCGGCGTGCAAGATGTAGTCTCCGGAGCACGCCTCAAATGCTTTTAAAATAGAAGTGGCCGGCTGGCCATTGGCACAGTGTGCGTGGTGAGCGCTGTGGCCAGTCCATTTGTACGCATGCTCGGCTGCTTCGGCCCCATCGGTCAGGCCGTCCACCACGACATCAACGACACCTTCCGCAAGTAGCCTTTCTGTTGCCTCACGCAACTGATTTAAGTTGCCCGAGCAATGGGCTCGATGAAACGGTCCCTCTGTGGGGTCAAGAAGCAATACGGTTTCATCGAATGCCCTGGGGCGACCCAATTGCCGTTCAAGATGGCGAACTTGATAAAGCGCTGTTTCAGCTTCCAGAGCACAGAGTTTGATGAGTAAGGATGTTTTGCTTGTCACCTCAGGTAGAGGCTCTAATTCAAAGACCAGAAACTCTGGCACCCGCTCAATGTGTTCGGTATCAAAGCCGCTGACGGTGTTTTCTTGGTGAACTCGCATACCGGCCCGAGCAAATGCCCGGTGATACGCCTGAATCGAGCGGTGATGCTCTTCACGGGCTTGTTTAGAGCCTTTCACCGTTTTGCTGTAACTGGCGGGAAGAAGCGGGTCTAACCCCTCGGTGTCATGTCGGGTCTGGTCAGCTGCAGCCGTCACCTTCAAAGCGGCAGGATCACACACCGCAATCAATAGGCGGCCCTGATCGTTCACCAACTTACCCAGCTTCCCAAGGATGGCTGTCATGGTTTCGTCTTCGACGGCGCAGAGAACCAGTGAACAAATTATGAGGTCGAACGTTTCGCCGCAAGATAGTGCAGTTTCAAGTGCCTGCTCGTCCCAGAATGGCACTTCAGGCGCTTGTTGAAACCAGCGTTCCCGCAAACCGGAGTCGATATCATAGGCTGTCAGGTCATAGAGATGCGCCAAGCGTGAGACATCTCGTGGTTTACCGCAGCCGTAATCCAGAACGGTTTCGGGACGCAGATCCTGGATCCGTTGGCGGAGGTGATGATCCAACCGGTCTTTGGATGACGCAGTTCTCAGTAATTCCGGTAAGACTCGCCATCCTGTGAGTTCGGGCAGCAGCTCCGAGTGCAAAGAGGCGCGACTCAGCTGAGCCAAATCCGCACGGTGGTGGAAGCGCCAAGAGAGGAATGCTCGTCGTAGCATCCACTCTTCGCCATCCGGGGTCGCCGGATCAAGCGATTTGCCGATATCAACCAACTGGACTCCGTTTGCGGTGATCCGGAGATTTTTCGGGCTTATGTTTCGGTGTACCCACCCGCTGAGACGGAGATCCTGTAGCATGGCGACCATCTCTGGTCCAGAGCCTCCCTGGTAGGGTGTGCTGTCTTCGAAA
The DNA here is from genome assembly GCA_048013405.1 of Halomonadaceae bacterium KBTZ08. Classification (GTDB taxonomy): domain Bacteria; phylum Pseudomonadota; class Gammaproteobacteria; order Pseudomonadales; family Oleiphilaceae; genus Halospina. The sequence continues at coordinate 1,954,536 of CP182108.1, read as the reverse complement.
CGGTATTCGACAGCGAAGGCCTCGGACCAATTATGTACTTCCAGAACCTGGGGCAGTGCGCTACCGGCAGGCTTTTCGATAAGAGACGTTAAAACCGGAGCAGCTGATTGGCGCTGTCTCGCTGTCCACTGATCAAAGACCTTGACAACGCGATTGCCAAAGCGCAAGACCACGCCTTCGGCCCCCATCCCCAACAGCGTATCAGCCGTGGTTTTGAGGTGTTTTTGAAGCAGTCGTCTCGCCTTTTCTGCACGCTGTTGCTCAACCCAGGGGCGAAAGGATTGCGTGTTCAAGGTTGAAGGTTTCAGGCAGCTACCTTCGATTTCGGATAAGAATGCGTTGAATGTTCCGGCTTGCAGCGCGGTGGTGACACCAGCCTCAATATCTTTTAAGTGCGCGAGTTCCGTGGTCTCGTTCAATAGGCGATGAAAATTCAAAAAGGCCGCGTGATCACCTTCGCTGGCTTGGGTTATCCACCAAGGTTCATCAGCTATCAGATGGCTTAAAACCCTTGCCAAACCCCTAGACCGCCAGAAACTAAGCTGATAGGCAGCCAGACGCTCAAGCGCAAGTTTATTGGTCAAACGAATGACCTGATGTCGCTCGTTATCATTAAATGCGTGCGAGGAGCTGGTGGCCGTTCGTTGTCCAATAATTTCTTCGTAGGCTCGGAAAAAACCATAACCAACGATATCGTCCACGAGTCGCTGGCTGTCATCCTCATCAGACCGCTCCATGCTCCGGTCGTGGGTCATGGGTAAAGACACCGACTTAACACTCTTGCCGAACAGAAAACGCGCATTAGCCGCCCAGATCATGTCCGAGCGCCGAACAGGTCGCCCTTTCACTCGAGGCGCCGTGTTTGGAATGTCCCGGAGCAGCGTCGTGTCGAAGACCAGTGTGTTGCCTCCTCTGAAGCATGACTCCTGAGCCTCTTCTGGCAAGCATGAGGAAGGTGGAAGCACTGGCCGGGAAATGGCCTCACCGGCCAATACCCGCTCTGCCTTGCGCAATAACTCACCAACGGCATCTTTGATTTGACTGTTCTCGAAACACGGTAGAAATGGTGTTTCCAGACGGTCTGTGCCATTGCGGGTCAGGTCGTAATGGTAGTCCTGGCGATCTTCAATCCAGCGAGCGTTTGCAGTATCAGCATGCGGAACATCACCAGTAGGGTCAGCTACTGTCGCCGATTGGAGGAAGTGAACAGTGTCTAACAACTGTGTTCGCAGCAAAGATGATGCGGGTACTGGCGCTGCCCCTGAATTACCTCCCAATGCCACATCAATGTCGCTATCACGGCAATGGATCATGGTCCTAATGAGCCCATCCATTTCGCTGGGTAGCCTAAAATCATCGTCCAGAATCCATGCCGGCGCGAAATGACACGATGCGGAGACCTCAAAAACGAACCGTTGTAAAAGGGTTCGTGCAATGGCGATGGGCTTACGGTGTGTGATGTCTGTAGCTTCCAGGCTCAAATCTGAATTCACTGAATGCTGTGCGTTTATATCGACGGGCCACACATTCAGAGCCAGCGATTCAGCGTGCTTGACGATGTCCTGAAATCCCCTTGGGTCGCCGTTTTCGAGAAGTACGACGTCAATGGCCTGGACCTTTTCTTTCTTCGCAAACGCCGCAAGTCCCTCCAAAAGTGGCTGACATCGCTGAGGTTTGTGGCCATCAACAATGACACCGACCACGAGGGAAAGGGGCTCCCCAGACGTAGTATGCGTAATCGTCGTCGACTGGCTGGTTGTTTGGTGCAAATAGCCTGAAGGAGACCAGTTGAATAGCTCATGGGCCCTAGCGACGGAGGCCTCATATTGCTCCTCCGTCATCCGCCGGCGCCATTTGGCGTGAAAGATATCGAGCCCTTGCTGCTTCGCTTTATTGTCCTTGTCGGAGAGCCGCGGTTGATCGTGGAGAGTGTCGTGATTAGCAACAGCCTCCGAAAGAGCGCAGAATTCAGGGCGTATGTCTGCCAAACGGATACAAAGATCACGATCGGTGCAACTGCTTAACGCCTCGTCGAACAGGCCTGCCTCCAGGAAGGTCGATAGACGGGCTGAAAGGTTGGATCCTTGAATTCCTGGGTTGCCTTTGAGAAAGGCACTTGCATCCAGTTCACTCGGTGGGGCTATCCGGCGTCCACTGGGGGTGGCTCCATCAAGCCGGGTTAAGGTGCCGGCGACGACCTCATATCCTTTTTCAGCAGTTGTGCTGACACTTTGAAGATAATCGGCTTCCCACCAGTCATCATCATCAAGGATGGAGACAAGATGTTCGTGTGGGGTCGGATCATTTCTTTGGAGATGATCCAGCGCTGTATTCCAGGCGCCACTGGCTCCAGCCGTACGGCGATTGGCCAATACCTCCAGCGTCAAGCCGAAATGCTCTCCTAGGTCTCGGAGGCCATTTAGGTCAGTCTCCGGCCGAGGTGTGTCATCGACAATGACAACGCGGTCAGGAAGCAACGACTGGGAGGCGATGGAATGAAGCGCTCGCTTGAGTAATTCTGAGCGGCGATGGGTGGCAACGATGACGGAGTGGTGAGTAACAGACATGGATTTCCCCAAGTTTGGGGCGACTACCTAAGACGTAGCACGATATCGCCGGGCTAATTCCCGGGGATACCGCCGATCCGATGGGTCTTTTGTTCTCCAACATGGGAGACAGTTGAATGAGGATGAATCACATCCTCAGAAACCTCAAAAGGTCATCGCAATGCGCGCTAAAAGCAATCTAGCAAAGGATATTGTCGGAGGCAAATTCAGTATGCCCTCAGGGGTAGAGCGTGGGTGGAATAAACGGGCAATCGCAGCCGGAGTAGAAAATGTGTGTCGTGTATCGATCAGGAAGCCCTTATTGGTATGGCCACCAAGGATAACGTTTCCAGAGAGGCAGGAGTCATGGGTGGCCGACCATCAATGAGCCTGGTCGCCTACATGAACAATGTGTGGTTGCGGTCTGGCTACAGAGAGAAAAAAGGGCCTGCGATGCCTCGCAAGCCCCTCGACTGTATGGCCCGCCCGATAGGATTCGAACCTATGACCTCTGCCTCCGGAGGGCAGCGCTCTATCCAGCTGAGCTACGGGCGGTGGGTGACACCGGAATGGATGGCTCCGGCGTCGGTCGGTGGCTGGCGCCTTGTGAGCACTCCACCGAAACAGGGCTCGTATGATAAGGGCCTTGGGCCCGTGCGTCCATCCCCCGCGGCCATTTCAGTGTTCAAGGGCCGCTGGGTCAGTCTGCCCGTGGTTGATGAGAACATTTTTTACACAAAACACTTGCATTCTTTCGGGCAAATAAGAATAATTAGCATTAAGGTGCTCGTTAGCTGCCATGCAGGAGTTGTCATGTACGTCTGTGTCTGCAACCAAATTACTGATCACGAAATTCGCCGGGCGGTTGAGGATGGCTGCTCCAGTATGCGTCAGCTCCGGAACGAGCTGGGGGTCGCCACCCAGTGTGGTCGGTGTGGAACCATGGCCCGGGATATTCTGAACGAGCACCGGGAGAGCGTGGACCTGGATCTGCTCAACGCGCTGGCACGCCCTGCGTAACAACCCGCTGTTCCCGTGACCGGCAGCCTCTGTGATTGGCTGGCCGCCCATGAGCCGTGTGTGCTAACTTTGTAACATCACAGAGGCACACCGGATCATGGGAGAATCATCATGAAAGGCGACAAGCAGGTCATCCAGTATCTGAATCAGGCGCTTGCGGCGGAGCTGACCGCCATTAACCAGTATTTTCTCCACGCGCGCATGCTCAAGGATTGGGGCATCGACAAGCTCGGCAAGATTGAATACGACGAATCCATTGACGAGATGAAGCACGCCGATCGGCTGATCGAGCGTATCCTGTTTCTGGGTGGGCTGCCCAACCTGCAGGATCTCAACAAGCTGTTGATCGGCGAGAACGTCAAGGAAATCCTTGAGTGTGACCTGAAGGCGGAGCACGACGGCATCGCCATCTACCGGGCGGGCATCCAGCAGGCCGAGTCCGTTCAGGATTACGGTTCCCGGGATCTGCTGGCGTCGCTGCTGTCGGAAGAAGAAGGCCACGTGGACTTCCTCGAAACGCAGCTTGATATGATCGATCGCATGGGCATCGAGAACTACTGCCAGCTGCAGTCCAGTGGTACCGCTGAGGAAGGCGGCGAATAAGGAGGGTCGTATCATCGGTCGGGAGCGGGTATAATAGGGGCGCTTCTGACGATTGAGGTGTGGTAATGAACAAGCTGACCCGTACTTTCGCAAGTCTCGGCCTTATTGCAGCGTTGGGCGGTTCCGCGCTCACCCTGGCGGCCGTTGAGGATCAGATCCGGGAACGCATCGAGCCCGCCGGCAATGTGAACATTGCGGGTCAGGAAGGGCAGCAGATGCAGCAGCAGTCCAGTGGGCCCCGGGGCGGCGAGGAAGTTTACACGGCCGCCTGCTCAGCGTGCCACGACTCCGGTGCTGCGGGCGCGCCCAAGTTTGGTGATTCCGGAGCCTGGGGGGATCGCATCAGTAAGGGCAAGGAAACCCTCTATAAGCACGCGATCAATGGTTTCAATGCCATGCCAGCTAAAGGTGGTTGTGGCGACTGCTCGGATGAAGAAGTCCAGAACGCCGTCGATCACATGGTCGCGGAAAGCAAATAATCCGGTTGCGCTTCCTTAGCAAGGGGGTCAGGTACCGGGTTTTGTTATCTGGGGCATTTGAGAGCAGTCAATGCGCATAACCGGTTACACGGACTATTCCCTCCGCGTGCTGATGTACGTCTCTGTTCAGGGTGACCGGTTGGCGACCATTCAGGAAGTTGCTGACCGGTACCAGATCTCGAAGAACCATCTGATGAAGGTGGTCCACCAGCTTACCCGTAAGGGCTATCTGGATAGCGTGCGTGGCAAGAAGGGGGGGATCCGTCTCCGCCAGAATGCGGCGGACATCAATCTGGGCGTGCTGGTGCGGGAGATGGAGCCTGACCTGGATCTGGTGGAGTGTTTCGGCCCGGATAATACCTGTGTCATATCACCGGTGTGCTCGCTCAAAGGGATACTGGGCGAGGCTCTGGATGCGTTCCTGGCGACCCTGGATCGCTATACCCTTGCTGATATCGTCCCGGAGAAGGACGCCCCGCACTTGATCCGGCTTCTCAACATTCCCGTTGAGGAATCGGCCTAGACCGGGTGGCGCTTAACCACCCGTCATGTTCATGAACCGCAGAACCTGAACATCCCCGTCTGTGGTGAAGTGGTGCTCCTTCGGTTTCAGGTCCATGGCGCTGATAATGGCCTCCCGGATGGGCTCGTCGTCCTCGGGATAACGCCGCATCAGTCCCTTAAGGTCCTTTGAGTGTTCATTGCCGAGGCACAGCAGAAGACGGCCTTCGACGGTCAGGCGTACACGGTTGCAGTCGCCGCAGAAGTTGTGTGTGTGGGGGGAGATGAAGCCTACCTTGCTTGGCGAGTCCGGCATCTGGAAGTAGCGTGAGGGCCCGCCAGTGTCCGCGGTGCTGGGGATCAGGGCATAGCGCTGTTCAATGATCTCGCGCACCTTATCACTGGAACAGAACGTCTCGTCCCGGGTGTGGTCGGAGATCTCACCCAGGGGCATTTCCTCAATGAAGCTGATATCGATGCCGCGGGAACGGGCGAAATCGACCAGGTCGAGTACTTCGTGGTCGTTGCGGTTCTTCATGATGACGCTGTTGAGCTTGATGCCCTTGAAGCCGGCGTCGACGGCGGCATCAATGCCCTTGATGACCCTGTTGAGGTCGCCGGTGCGCGTAATCGCGCGGAACTTGTCCGCATCCAGTGAATCGAGGCTGATGTTGAGCCGGTCCATCCCGGCAGCCTGCAGGTCCTGGGCCATGTGTGGGAGTTGGCTGCCATTGGTGGTCATCGCCAGGTCGTTGAGGCCCAGGCTGCCGATGTCCTGGACCAGTTTCAGGATGTCCTTGCGCACCAGCGGCTCGCCGCCGGTCAGGCGGATCTTTTCAACACCGAGCTCGTGAAAGATGCGGGCAATGCGCGCGATCTCTTCCAGGCTGAGTACCTGCTGGCGCGGCAGGAATTCCATGTCCTCGCTCATGCAGTAGACGCAGCGGAAGTCACAGCGGTCGGTCACGGAGATGCGCACATAGGTGATGGTGCGCCCGAACTGGTCGACCAGTGCTTTTTGCGGTTCGGACATCGTGTTCTCCTTACTGCTCGCTCATGGCCTGGAGCTGGACCGGTTCGCCGTCGCGCGTGAAGATGGCGAACTGCTCCAGGTTTTCACCGGTTGTGAGGGTCTGGGCCATGCGGGTGAGGTGTTGTTCGGTCTCGTCCTCGGGCAGGGGCGCGCCGTTGCGTCCGGGGAGGACAGCGGTCATCAGGAATTCCCAGTTGGTGCTGACCTGGTCCGCTTCTTCCACAATGTCCTTGAGGCGGGTCTCGGGTGTCAAGGGGAAGTCGCGGACCATCAGGGGCATGAGGGTGCCCTGATCATCCATTTCAGTGGCTTCACCGCTGGCGGTTTGTTCCTGCAGGCGCTGGACGTGGATGAGTACGACCAGGAGCTTGGTGCCGGGGCCGTCCATTTCGGACATTCGGGCCAGGTCGTCGAAGGTGGTGATTCTTGGTTCGGGGGTGAAGGTTTCTACGGTCATTGTCTACGCCTTACTGGGATTCTGGTCAGTATCCAGACTGTTGGTTTGCTGCCGGCATTGCTACAGGGGACCCCTTTCAGGGACCGCTGTGAACCCATCCATGGGCGCTGGCGCGATGACATCCTGTCATCGAGCCTCCCTGAAAGGGGTCCCCTGCATCAATGCTTTGCCCCCCTGGGAGTCGCTAACACCCATTCTATCTGCCCCAATCGCAACATGTTCGTCATTCATTGGACCAGAGGGTTGTCAGCGCCGCTGAGGTCAATGCCCTCGATTCTGGAGCGGCCGGCCAGGATCTGGAGGTACTGGCTGACGGAGCGGCGCCACACGGATTCCTTCAGATAGGTGGCGATTTTGTCCTTCACGGCTTCGTAGGGCAGCTGGTCGCCGCGTTGGCGTTCGTGCAGCCAGACCACGTGGAAGCCGTAGCGGGTTTCCAGTGGATGAGCGGAGAGTTCGCCTTCGGGAAGGCGGTCCAGGGCCTTTTCGAAGTCGTGTGAGGTGTCCCCCGGGCCGACGGTGCCCATGTCGCCGCCGGCTTCGGCGGAAGGGCATTTGGAGTGCTTGAACGCGAGCCGTGTGAAGCGGCTGGGGTCGGCCTGGCAGACGCGGATGATGCGCCGGCAGCGCTCCCGGGCGGCGACGCGGGCGTCGGCGTCGTCGGCCGGGGCCGGGCGGAACACGTGCGAGACGTGGTACCGGCTGGGTGAGCGGAAGCGTTCGCGGTTGCTTTCGTAGTACTGCCGGCAGGCGGTGTCGTCCGGTTCCGGGTTGTCCAGTTCCTGGTCAAGGAGCTGGCGGATCTGGGCTTCTTCCTGGGTTTCCGCGGTCTGGCGGTTGTCGCCGGTGATGCCCTGGCGTTCGGCTTCTGTAATCAGCATCGTGCGGATGGACAGGGCCTTGGCCGCTTCCTTACGGGCTTCTTCCAGGGACGGGGCCGGGTGGTATTGAATCTCCTGGTTGATCGCTTCTTCGGTGATGGTGACACCGTTGACCAGGATTTCGCCGCCGGCGACTTGTTGGATCGGGATTGCTTGCATGGTTATGACCTCGGACTCTGTTGCAGGTCGTCCGCTGCCGGGGATGCTCGGAGGGAACCGCTACAAGCACATCCCTGTGCGCTACGCGGTGACCATCCATGGTCACCGAGTTTCCCTCCGAGCATCCCCGGCATCGGCCGCCCCGTGATTTCGGGCTCTATTGCGGCCTTACGATCTGGTACCGCCGGGCCACGTATTCCACCGGCCAGCTCCAGATGTGCACCAGCCGGCTGAACGGGAAAGCGGTGAACATGAGCAGGCCGAGGAAGATGTGGGTCTTGTAGATCCAGTGCACGTCCACGATGTAATGCCATGCGCCGCCCTGGAAGGTGACGATGCCCTGGGCCCAGTGGGCGAGTTCGAGCATGACGGCGCCGTCCAGGTGGTCCATGGAGACGAACAGGGTGCACAGGCCGGTGATCAGCTGCAGGTAGATCAGGCAGATGATGAAGGTGTCCATGGGGCTGCTGTTGGCCCGTACTCGGGCGTTGAACAGGCGCCGGTACACCAGGTAGGTGAGACCAGCGAAGCAAAGGAGGCCGAAGATGCCACCGGCGACCATGGCCATGATCTGCTTTGCGCCCGGACTCAGGCCCAGGGAGGTGTAGAGTACCGTCGGTGTGAGCAGGCCAAAGAGATGGCCGAAGAACAGCAGCAGGATGCCCATGTGGAAGGCGATACTGGCCCAGCGGAACGCCGGCGGGTTGTTCAGGCTCTGGCTGGACATGGCCCGCCAGGTGTACTGCCCGCGTTCATACCGCAGGAAGCTGCCGAGCAGGAAGATGGTGCCGGCCAGATAGGGGCCGACGCCGAAGATCAGTTGATTGATGTAGGTTTCCATGGTGTTTCTCCCCTGGATCAGCGTTGGCCGGCGGCCTGGGCGCCCGGGTTGTCCACCCAGCGCACAGGGATCTCGTCCGTTGGTGTGGTGGCGGCGCCGGGGCTGGTATTGCCGCAGCCGCCGCCGGCCGGGTCGTTGTTGCCGAGGAAGGTGACCTGTTCCTCTTCCCAGATCTCGTCCATCTTGGTGATGGATTCATCCGGGCCCTCGTTGGCGGCCAGCTCGCGCATGTCCCGGGCCTGCTCGCAGCTGCCGCCGATGACTTCCAGGGCCTGGAAGAGGGCGGCATAGCGGGATTCCTTTTCTTCCAGGCGGGCGCCGAGCAGGACCATGACGGGCATGGCGTCACCGAGCATGTCGGTGATCTCGGTTTCGTCCTGGGTGGAGAGGTATTCCAGGAAAAGCGGGATGTAGTCCGGCAGTTCCCGGGCGTCGAGTTCGTAGCCGTGCAGGCGGTAGTGTTCCATCAGGTCGACCATGGCCTGGCCACGGTCCCGGGATTCGCCGTGCACGTGTTCGAACAGATGCAGCGACAGGTGGCGCCCGCGGTCGAAGAGGCTGACGTAGTCTTCCTGGATCTCACCCAGGGGACGTTCCGCCAGCTCATCAATGAGCGCCAGGAGCGCGTCCCGGGGGGCTTCCCCGAGGCGCGGTTCGCTGCGGATGACCTCGGCCAGTTCCGGCAGGGCCTCCTGCATGGGGGCCGTGGGATAGGCCATAAGGTGGGCAATGGCTCGCAGTGTCTTCATGGTGACCTCCTCAGTTGCCCATCTTCTCAACGCGCACGGAAAAGAAGTTGCGCTTGTTGTTGGGCTTGCCGCCGAACACGTCGGCGTCGTCGCCACCCCCGGCGTTGCAGCCGCTGCCGAAGCTGAAGCCGCAGCCGCCACGCTCGGTCTGGCCGTCGTAGATGGATTCAGCGTATTCGCGCTTGTTGGTCGGGATCACAAAGCGATCCTCGTAGTCGGCGATGGCCATGTAGCGGAACATCTGCTCGACCGTTTCCACATCCAGTCCGACCCGTTCCAGCACTTCGGTGTCCTCAATGCCGTCCACGTTGCGCCCGCGCATGAAGGCCCGCATGGCCAGCATCCGTTCCAGGGCCTGGGTGATGGGCGCTTCTTCGCCGGCGGTGAGCATGTTGGCCAGGTAGCGCACGGGGATGCGCAGCTGGTCCACATCCGGGATGGCGCCGTTGTAGCCGATCCTGCCAGCCTCGGCAGCGGACTGGATGGGCGACAGCGGCGGGGCGTACCACACCATGGGCAGTGTTCGGTATTCCGGGTGCAGCGGGAAAGCGACCTTCCACTCCATGGCCATCTTGTAGACCGGGGAGTTCTGCGCCGCTTCGAGCCAGTCGTCCGGGATGCCCTGGCGGCGTGCCTCGGCGATGATCTCCGGATCGTTCGGGTCCAGGAAGACGTCCATCTGGGCTTCGTACAGATCCTGCTCGTTGGGCGTGCTCGCGGCCTCCTCAATGCGGTCGGCGTCGTAGAGCATCACACCCAGGTAGCGGATCCGGCCCACACAGGTCTCGGAGCACACGGTCGGCTGGCCCACCTCAATGCGCGGGTAGCAGAAGGTGCACTTCTCGGACTTGCCGGACTTCCAGTTGTAGTAGATCTTCTTGTACGGGCAGCCGGAGACGCACATGCGCCAGCCGCGGCACTTGTCCTGGTCGATCAGTACGATGCCGTCCTCTTCCCGCTTGTAGATCGCGCCGCTCGGGCAGGACGCCACGCAGGTCGGGTTGAGGCAGTGCTCGCACAGCCGGGGCAGGTACATCATGAAGGTGTTCTCGAACTGGCCGTAGATCTCCTTCTGGATGCCCTCGAAGTTGGTGTCCTGCGAACGGTGCTTGAATTCCCCGCCCAGGATTTCTTCCCAGTTCGGGCCCCATTCGATCTTTTCCATGCGCTTACCGGTCAGCAGCGAGCGCGGCCGGGCCGTGGGCATGGTCTTCGAGTCGCCGGCTTTCTGAAGGTGCGCGTAGTCGAAGTCGAAGGGCTCGTAGTAGTCGTCGATCGCCGGCATGTCAGGGTTGGCGAAGATGTTCGCCAGTACCCGCCAGCGCCCGCCGATGCGGGGCTGGATGGTGCCGTCGTCGAGGCGCTTCCAGCCGCCCTTCCAGCGCTCCTGGTTCTCCCATTCCTTGGGATAGCCGACGCCGGGCTTGGTCTCAACGTTGTTGAACCAGGCGTATTCCATGCCCTCGCGGGAGGTCCAGACGTTCTTGCAGGTTACCGAGCAGGTGTGGCACCCGATGCACTTGTCCAGGTTCAGCACCTTGCCGATCTGTGCGCGTATCCTCATGTCATGCCCCCTCTGTCCGCATGGCATCGCCCGATTCCTCGTCCATCCAGTCGATGTTGCTCATCTTCCGGATGACGATGAATTCGTCGCGGTTGGAACCCACGGTTCCGTGGTAGTTGAAGAAGTAACTCTGCTGGGCGTAGCCGCCGATCATGTGCGTTGGCTTGAGCACGGCCCGCGTCACGGAGTTGTGAATGCCGCCGCGGTTGCCGGTGATCTCGGATCCGGGCGTGTTCACAATCTTCTCCTGGGCGTGGTACATCATCGACATGCCCTCGGGCACCCGTTGACTCACCACGGCCCGCGCGGTGATGGCGCCGTTGACGTTGAACGCCTCGATCCAGTCGTTGTCCTCGACCCCAGCCTTGGCCGCGTCGGTCTCGCTCATCCAGACGATCGGGCCGCCGCGCGAGAGCGTGAGCATCAGCAGGTTGTCCGTGTAGGTGCTGTGGATGCCCCACTTCTGGTGCGGGGTAATGAAGTTGAGCACGATCTCGGTGTTGCCGTTGCCCTTCTTGTTCATGATCGGGTCGATCGTCTTCATGTCGATCGGCGGCTTGTACACGCACAGGGTCTCGCCGAAGGCGCGCATCCACAGATGATCCTGGTAGAACTGCTGGCGCCCGGTGAGGGTCCGCCAGGGGATCAGCTCGTTGACGTTGGTCCAGCCGGCGTTATAGCTGACCTTCTCCGATTCCACACCCGACCAGGTGGGCGAGGAGATGATCTTGCGCGGCTGGGCCACGATGTCGTTGAAGCGGATGGTCTCGCCTTCATGGGAGCGTGCCAGGTGCGCGTGCTCGCGACCGGTCTGCTCGCTCAGCGCATCCCAGGCACGAACCGCCACATGACCGTTGGTCTCGGGGGCCAGGCTCAGGATGGTTTCGCAGGCATTGACCGCCGTGCGGATCCTGGGCCGGCCCTTGGTGCTGACGTTCTCGGTCACGCGGCCGTTGAGGTCGCCCAGGAACTCAACCTCGTCCTGGGTTTTCCAGGTAATGCCCTTGCCGCCATTGCCCGCGTTGTCCATGAGCGGACCGAGGGCCGTGAAGCGGTTGTAGGTCTCGGGGTAGTTGCGCTCCACCGGCACCATGTTGGGCATGGTCTTGCCAGGAATGGGCTCGCACTCACCTTTCTTCCAGTCTTTCACGTCCTTGGGCTGGGCCATTTCCGCTGGGGTGTCGTGGATGTGCGGCAGGGTGGTCACGTCGGTTTCCTCGCCGAGGTGGCCCTGGCACAGCTTCGAGAACTTCTTGGCGATGCCGCGGTAGATGTCCCAGTCCGAACGCGACTCCCAGGCCGGATCCACGGCCGCGGTCAGCGGGTGGATGAAGGGGTGCATGTCGGAGGTGTTCATGTCGTGCTTTTCGTACCAGGTGGCGGTCGGCAGCACGATGTCCGAGTACATGCAGGTGGTCGACATCCGGAAGTCCAGAGTGGTCAGCAGGTCCAGCTTGCCGGTGGCCGCGTCGCGCCACTGCACTTCCTCGGGCTTCTCGGCGTTGGGGATGCTGTCCAGATCCTTGCCCTGAAGGCCGGTCTCGGTCCCCAGCAGGTACTTGAGGAAATACTCGTGGCCCTTGCCCGAGGAGCCCAGCAGGTTGGAGCGCCAGACGAACATGTTGCGCGGGAAGTTGGCCGGATTGTCCGGGTCCTCGCTGGCGAACTGCAGGCTGCCGTCGCGCAGGGACTGCACGATGTAGTCCTTGATCGCCATGCCCGCTTCCTTAGCTTCGCGCGCGACCTGCAGCGGGTTGCGCGAGAGCTGGGGCGCGGAGGGCAGCCAGCCCATGCGCTCGGCGCGCACGTTGTAGTCGATCATGGAGCCGTTCCAGTCATCGGCGTTGACCAGCGGTGACAGGATCTCCTCCATGCTGACCGTCTCGTGGCGCCACTGGCTGGTGTGGTTGTAGAAAAAGGAGGTGGAGTTCATGTGCCGCGGCGGCCGGTGCCAGTCCATGGCGAATGCCACGGGTGCCCAGCCGGTCTGCGGGCGCAGCTTTTCTTGCCCCACGTAGTGGGCCCAGCCACCGCCGGAGACGCCGATGCAACCGCACATCATCAGCATCTTGATGACGCCCCGGTAGTTCATGTCCATGTGGTACCAGTGGTTCATGGCGGCGCCGATGATGATCATGGACTTGCCCTGGGTCTTATGGGCGTTCTCCGCGAACTGCTGCGCCACGGTGATGACCTTCTCGCGCGGCACGCCGGTGATGGCTTCCTGCCAGGCCGGGGTGTAGGGCACGTCGTCATCGTAGGAGCTGGCCACGTGGTCGCCACCCAACCCCCGGTCAATGCCGTAGTTGGCCACCATCAGGTCGAAGACGCTGGCCACGCGAGCGGTGCTGCCGTCGGCCAGGGTGATGGTGCGGATCGGTACGCGACGCTGCTGCACCGGATCATGGCTGGTGTGGGAGAAGTGCGGGTTGCCGCCGCCCCCGAAATAGGGGAAAGCCACCTCGGTTACATCGTCGGACTGCTCAATATGGGTCAGGCGCAGGTGGATGTCGTTGCCGTCGCCGGTCTTCTGCTCCAGGTTCCACTTGCCCTTGCTTTCGGTCCAGCGGAAGCCGATGGAACCGGTAGGTGCGACCAGGTTGTTGCTGTTGTCGTCCCAGGCAATGGTTTTCCAGTCGGCGTTGTCATCCTCGCCCAGATCGTTCGCCAGGTCCGAGGCACGCAGGAAGCGCCCGGGGACGGTGTTGCCGTTTTCTTCGTCCAGAAGGACCAGATAGGGCAGGTCAGTGTAGCGGCGGACGTAGTCGTCGAAGTAGTCGCTCTTACCCTCGACGTGCCATTCCTTGAGGATGACGTGACCCAGGGCCATTGCCAGGGCGGAGTCGGTGCCCTGCTTGGGGTTGAGCCAGATGTCGCCGAACTTGGAGGCCTCGGAGTAGTCCGGGGTGACGGTGACGGTCTTGGTGCCCCGGTAACGGGCTTCGGTCATGTAGTGTGCATCCGGTGTCCGCGTCTGCGGCACGTTGGAGCCCCACATCATCAGGAAGGTGGAGTTGAACCAGTCCGCGGATTCCGGCACGTCCGTCTGCTCGCCCCAGGTCTGGGGAGAGGCGGGGGGCAGGTCGCAGTACCAGTCGTAAAAGCTCATGCAGACGCCGCCGATCAGCGACAGGTAGCGGGTGCCGGCCGCGTAGGAGACCATGGACATGGCCGGGATCGGGGAGAAGCCGATGATCCGGTCCGGGCCGTAGTCGCGCGCGGTGTAGACGTTGGCGGCGGCGATGATTTCCTGAACTTCCGTCCAGTCGGCGCGGATGAAACCGCCCAGGCCCCGGCGGGACTTGTAGGCGTGGGCCTTCTGCGGATCCTGGACAATGGAGGCCCAGGCTTCCACCGGATCATTGTGCTGCTTCTTCGCATCGCGCCAGAGTTCCACCAGGTGGCGGCGTACCATGGGATGCTTGAGCCGGTTGGCGCTGTAGATGTACCAGGAGAAGCTGGCACCCCGGGCGCAGCCGCGCGGCTCGTGGTTGGGCAGGCCCGGGCGCGTGCGCGGGTAGTCGGTCTGCTGGGTTTCCCAGGTGACCAGTCCGTTCTTGACGTAGATCTTCCAGGAGCAAGAGCCGGTGCAGTTCACACCATGGGTGGAGCGAACCACCTTGTCGTGCTGCCAGCGCGAGCGGTAACCGTCCTCCCAGCGCCGGTCCTCGTCAACGGTCACACCGTGGCCGTCGGAAAAAGGGGCCCTCTGGCGCTTGAAGAACGTCAGTCGGTCCAGAAAGTTACTCATCTTGATCTCCTCAGGGTTGCCCTGTCCGCGCTGCCTGAATGTTGAGCTTTCTCAATGCTTCAGGCTGATGGTCCCTATTCTGGCCAATAAGAAGTATCAGGTCTGCATGGATACCCCGAGATAACCGGGCTCTACCCCCCAAGGGATAGGGCCGGGTTACACGTTGTTTTCAGGTGCTTCCCCAAGGGTGGCGAGAAGACTGGCGGCGATGACGATCAGCCCGATACTCATCAGCGGCGTGAAGCGCCAGCCGAAAGCTTCGGAGATCAGGGGGGTGGAGGCATACGCAAACACGATCCCGAGCAGGCAAAGCGTGAGCAGGCCCGTGGCGAGAATGCGGCAAGGGATAAGGGTGAGCCTGCGCAGGTAGACGAGTCCGATGGCAAAGCAGCCGGGAACCAGCCCCAGTCCAGTGCCCACCAGAAGCAGGTGGCTGAACCGGGTTGCCAGCGACAGGCCGGCGAGCGACGGCGTCAGGGCCAGGAAGACCACCAGCAGCACGGTGCCAGGGTTGGCGGCGTGGACGGCCCAGCGGTAAAGCGGCCACACCAGCAGGGTGCTGACAAAGGCCGGCACTGCCAGTGTGAGCCCGAACTGGGGCGCGCTCAGCTCAAAGGTCTGTGATACCAGGGTTACCAGTGCTGCGAAAACGCCCCAGCTGCCCGCAGCCAGCGCCATTACCAGGGTGGCCAGCGGCAGGGAACTGGACAGGTTCCAGTCTTGGCCAGCGGGCTGCATGGGATTCTAGACCTCGCGATTAGGCGGATGATGACTTCCGTTTCCGGTTCCTGAGTTTCCGCTTAGCAGCTGATCCGGTCAAAATGTCAATGGAGGTATCTGGTTGTTGAATTGGTGTAGTATGTCTATTACTTTCGGTGTACACCGGTTCCCGCAGTCTTGCCGATTACGTTAGGTTCTGACCCTTATGCGCCTTTTCAGGGATTCGTTGATTGCCCGCATCGGCATAGCCCTCGCCGCCGTTGTGATTCTGGCACTGATCAATATCGTGGTGTCGCTGGTGATCTCGGCCAGTGCCCGGGGTGACGCCACGGCGATCAACCATTCAGGGCTGGTGCGCATGGAGCTCCAGAGGCTGGTGACCCTTGCGGGCCCGGAGACGGATGGCGCCCCCCGGTCCGATCAAGCGGTCCAGGATCAGATCGAGCGCATTACCCACCGTCTGGAAAGCCCATTGCTCAATGGCGCCATGCCGGGGCTGGAGCACCCGGTGACGGACCGCTATCAACGGGTCCGCCTGGGCTGGCTTGCGTTGATCCGACCGGCCTATCAAGACGCTGTGCAGGGTGCGGGTACCAATGGCATGCCGCTGCAGAACACCCGGGTTTTCATCGGCGCCGTTGACAGCCTGGTGGGTGCCCTGGAGGAGCGCGCGGAATCGCGCATTGCGCTTCTGGGCGTGGTACAGATTCTGTCGCTGCTGCTGACGCTGGCCGTAGTCGTCGTGCTGTTCATTGATGTGCGCCGGCGGGTGCTGGAGCCACTTAACAGGCTTCTGGCGATGGCGCGGGCGGCGTCGCACCAGGATTTCTCCCAGCGCACCGGCTTCCGGGGGCAGGACGAACTGGCGGTGCTTGGCCGAACCTTTGACCAGATGAGCGAATCCCTGTCGCGGCGCTATGCGGACCTGGAATCCCGCGCCGCCGCCCGCACCGATGAACTGGAGCGCAGTCACCGCGCCCTGCAGCTGTTGCACAGCGCCAGCCGCTCGCTTTACGGATCAACGGACCTGTGCGAGGGGGCTGTTCCGTTGCTGCAGCAGCTGGAAAGCCTGCTCGGCATTGGACCGGTCAGCCTCTATCTGCACGAGCGCGAAAACGAGGCCCCCTTCGAGGCGGTTACCACCCATGCCGAGGCCCGTCCGGAACACTGTCGGTCCTTCAACTGCGATGCCTGCCTGACCGGCTGCCACACGCTGGAGGACCAGCCCGAGGAACACCGCAAGCGGCTGCTGTTGCCGGTGCGTACCGGGGACGATCTGGTGGGGACGCTGGAGGTCTGGTACGAACGGGGGCGGACCCTGCAGCATCACGAACGCCAGCTTCTGGAAACCCTGGCGGACCAGTTGGGTACCGCCGTCTACCTGAACCGGCGCATGACGGAGCAGCAGCGGCTGACGCTGATGGAGGAGCGCACCATCATCGCGCGGGAGCTGCATGATTCGCTGGCGCAGTCGCTGTCCTATCTCAAGATGCAGGTGGCCCGGCTGCAGAAGCTCCAGCAGGATTCAGGACTTGAGGTGGATCCTCGCGAGGACGAAGTGATCCAGGAACTGCGCAATGGATTGAACAATGGTTATCGCCAGCTGCGTGAACTGCTCACGACCTTCCGGTTGCAGTTTGATTCGCCCGGTCTGGAGGAGGCCCTGAACCGGACGGTGACGGAATTCAGCGACCGGCTCGGCCATCCAGTATCATTGACGTACGAGCTTTCGCCCCGGATGTTATCGCCCAATGAGGAGATCCATGTGCTGCAGATTGTGCGCGAGGCCCTGGCGAACGTGCTCAAGCATGCCCAGGCGACTGAAGCCTGGGTGCGCGTGTACCAGAGTAATGGCTCGCTGCGGGTCGTGGTGAGGGACAATGGCGTGGGGTTGCCCGACGGTGGGGTGCCGCCAAGCCATTATGGCATTGTGATCATGCGCGACCGCAGCCAGACATTGGGCGGCGAACTCAGTATGCGTAACCGGGAAGAGGGCGGCGCCGAGGTGCGCCTGATGATCCCGCAGAACAACTCCGGCCTGATCCAGGCCTCCTGACCCTTTTGGTGATTGAACAGTAACGGGATGACGCCACATGAGCCAGACAGAAGAAACCACGCCAGCACAGATTCTTCTGATTGACGACCACCCCCTGCTTCGCCGGGGCATTACCCAGTTGCTGGAAATGGAAGACAGCATGACCCTGGCCGGAGAAGCCAGCAACGCCCAGGAAGGCATACGCCTTGCCAGTGAGCTGGATCCGGACCTGATCCTGCTGGACCTGAACATGCCGGGAACAGATGGCCATGAAACGCTGCGCAAACTGCGCGAGGATGGCTTCCCGGGCCGGATTGTGATCTTCACGGTTTCGGATGCCGAGGACGACGTGGTGACGGCGCTGCGCGCGGGGGCCGATGGCTACCTGCTCAAGGACATGGAGCCCGAGGACCTGATGACGCGTCTGCACCAGGCGGCGGTCGGTAAGCTCGTGGTCAGCGACCGGCTGACGACGCTGTTGGCCGATGCACTGCGCCAGCAGACCACGCCTGAGGCAGAGGGGCCTGATTACGCCAGCCTGACGCCTCGTGAAAAGGACATCCTTCGCCACATCGCCGAAGGCCTCTCCAACAAGATGGTGGCCCGGCGGCTGGACATCAGCGAGGGCACCGTCAAGGTGCACGTTAAGCATCTTCTCAAGAAACTGGGGCTGCGTTCCCGGGTTGAGGCCGCCGTCTGGGCGGTTCAGGAGGGGTACGCTGAATCCGGGTGATTCGCACTTCTGGGCGTGGATTCCGTTGTGCCCCGAACGGCGCTGGAGAGCAGAGGTTGATGCCTCTGCTCTCTCCGGCAATGGCCGGGCCTACTCTCAGGCGGCGGCGTTGGGTGCCATGTTCAGCGCGCGGCGGATGTCGGACTGGGTGACCTTCAGGTTGGTGGGAAGGTCTGCGGAGCCGGTTGTGAGTTCCATCTCGCCTTTCGTGCCGGGTTTAGGGAGGGTAGCACGACCGCCCCGGGCGAGAGTTACCTTCAGTTGCCGGTGTACCTCCGTGTCATTCCAGCTCGATTCCAGGCGGGAATCCTGACCTAGAACCTCTAGGCGCCATGAATTATGCAGCAGCCAATCCTGGACCTTGGGGTCCGCCTCGTGTTCCTGATCGCCCAGCTTCACAATGATCTTCGGGTCTATCGTCGTCGTCTGCCGTCTGATGCCCGCGACAGGCCTACGGCGCACGAGTTGCCCAGCCGAGCGGTGGGAATGCCGATACAGCATCTCCCAGCGCTGCGCTTCGGCCTTGATGCTTTGCTTGGTTGCCCTGCTCAACTTACCCCGGTCCGTCGGCATGACCCTTTTTCTAGGGTTGTTGTTAAGGCTCAGATTTTCGAGGATGTCAGCCACTTTCTGTTTAATCTTGTTGCTCGTACTGATTGATCCGGCCTGCACCTCCCCAAGGATGAATTGCTTGAGAGGGTCAATCAGCCATTGGCCCGCGCCCCTGTGGGCAAACTCGAAAGGCCGCTTTTGAAGCCGGTCGATCATTCGGTTTTTCAGGCCCGAGACGTTGCCGGGCGCATTGGCCGGGTCCCTGAGGGAATCGTTGTATTCGCCACGAAAGTGATTGGCCCAGGCCGCGCCGGTGCCGATTACCGAGAGGGTCACGGACTGGGTCGCCATGGCTTGGGGCGCCAGTATCCAGGCCAGACCCATGGCCGTGGAGGCCATCAGGCTGTAATTGAGATCGTGTTTCCGAGCCTCGATATATTCTGTAGCGCCTTCCTTAACGCCTTGGGTGACGTCATCAATCCATCGGTCTCTGATAAAGTTTGCTACCGTTTCTCTGACCTGGATGTCCACCTGGTCCGGGGAGAGTCCCATGATCGTTTCTCCTATGTCCTTTTGGCTCCATTCCTGAAGGGTATAGGCTACACCAACGGCTCGGTGGGCAACAATACGCCGAGGCTTGAGCCTGACGGGGGATTGCCGTAAGGTTTCATTTTTACACGGATAAGCTGAAGAGGGATCCTTCGCTGTGCAACCTCCTATATGGAATCGACTCACCGTTATTATTGCCTTGCTTTTGCTCTGCAGCGGGCTGGCGGGCTGTGATGGGATCAACGGATCGGCCTCGGCACCAGAGAGCGATCGGGAACTGACCCCCGGGACGCGTTTTCAGGACCGGCTCAAGGACGGTGGCCAGGGGCCTGAGATGATCGTGGTACCTTCCGGGCGCTTTATGATGGGAGAGGCCCCCGACCATTACGCTCTCCGGGAAAGCCTTCCTGTTCACGAAGTCGCCATTGACGAGTCGTTCACCCTGAGCACCCATGAGATCACCAATGCCCAGTACCTGCGCTTCCTGAACGCGATGGGCCGCCTAGGCCCGCATGCCAAAGACTATGACTGGGTTTTCAGCAAGACATGGGGACGACATAGCAAGATTGTCGAGAAAGAGGTGCAAGGGTGGCTGGGGCTGACCCGCCACCCTGTGTATGAGGTTGCGGAAGGGCCCCATAACGAACAGCGGCCGATCACCCATGTGAACTGGCATGGTGCTCAGGCCTATGCGGACTGGCTGTCCGATCAGACGGGGCACAACTACCGGCTACCCACGGAGGCGGAATGGGAATACGCCACCAAGGCGGGAACGAATACCTGGTACTGGTGGGGTAATAAGCCGGGCCGGGGCGAGGGACTGGCGGTCTGCAATGGTTGTGGCACCCGCTGGGATGATCGGCACTGGGATGAGCGCACTACGGCTCCGGTGGGTTCTCTCGAGCCCAACCCCTTTGGGCTTTACGATGTGCACGGCAATGCCTGGGAGTGGGTCCAGGATTGCTGGCACCCCAACTACGAGGGTGCCCCCACGGATGGCTCGGCGTGGCTCAATGACAATGACGGGGATTGCAGGCGGGTCTTGCGCGGTGGGGGCATAACCGCTGGAACTGCCGCGATGTTGTCGGTCTATCGCAAATATAAAAAACACCCGGCGAGCAACGTTGGGGGCATTCGCCTGGCTCGGGATCTGTAGCGGGCGTGGGCGGGGTTCTGCCCTGCCGAACAGGGATACGCAAAGAAGGACCTTTCGCTTTGAACCACTCGATATGGAACCGATTCACCGCCATCGGCTTGATCCTGCTCTGTAGCGGGCTGGCCGGTTGTGATGGCTTCAGTGAAACGGGCACTGAACCGGCGCAAGCGGAGGCCCGGGAGCGGACCCCGGGAACCCGCTTTCGGGATCCGCTCAAGGACGGCGGCCAGGGGCCGGAGATGATTGTGATCCCTTCTGGACGCTTTATGATGGGAGAGGCCCCGAAGCATGATTTTGACGAGGAAAGCCTCCCCGTTCACGAAGTCACCATTGATCAGCCGTTCGCCCTGAGCACCCACGAGATTACCAATGCCCAATATGTACGTTTCCTGAATGCCAAGGGCCACCGGGGACCAGGCCTTCAGAGTCCGGAGAATTATGAGTGGGTGACGGACCAAGTGTGGGGGGTGCATAACAAACTCATCGAAAAAGAAGTCCAGGGGTTTTGGGGACTGACCCACTATTATGAGTATGAGGTTGCGGAAGGACCTCATAATGAACAACGGCCAGTGGTCGAAGTAAGCTGGCATGGGGCTCGGGCTTATGCAGACTGGTTGCCGAGCAGACGGGCCACAACTATCGGCTGCCCACGGAGGCGGAATGGGAATACGCCGCCAAGGCAGGTACGAGTACCTGGTACTGGTGGGGCAATAAGGGCGGCCGGGGCGGAGGGCGCGCTGTGTGCGGTGGTTGTGGCAGCCGATGGGACGATCGCCCCCGGGATGAGCAGGATACAGCCCCGGTGGGCTCTTTCGAGCCCAACCCCTTCGGGCTGTACGATGTGCACGGCAATGCCTGGGAATGGGTCGAGGATTGCTGGCACCCCAACTACGAAGGTGCGCCCCAGGATGGCTCGGCCTGGCTCAAGGCCAATGATGAGGATTGTAGGCGGGTTCTGCGCGGCGGGGCTGTATCATCCGGCGTTATCGAGATGCAATCGATTCATCGCACATATCGAAAACATCCGGGCAGCACCGTTGGGGGCATTCGCCTGGCCCGGGATCTGTGATCTGGCATGATGGGTTTTGGCCCTACTGATAAGGAACACGCTAAAGAAGGACCTTCATCTGTGGACAACCTTATACGGAACCGGCTCAATGCCATTGGCTTGCTCCTGCTTTGTAGCGCTCTTCCAGGCTGTGATGCGTCCAAAGGTAGGGACGCTGAATCAGCGCAAGTGAACGCCCGGGAACTGACCCCAGGGACGCGTTTTCAGGACCGGCTCGAGGCCGGGGGCCGGAAATGGTTGTGATCCCCGCCGGACGTTTCATGATGGGCGAGGCCCCGAATGATTTCGTCCTCCGGGAGAGTGTTCCAGCTCACCAAGTCACCATTGACCAGCCGTTCGCCCTTAGCACTCATGAGATCACTAATGCCCAATACGTGCGTTTTCTGAATGCCAAGGGCCACCGGGGACCAGGCCTGCAGAGTCCGGAGAATTATGAATGGGTAACGGACCAAATGTGGGGCTTGCATAACAAGCTCATCGAAAAAAAAGTCGAGGGGTTTTGGGGACTGACCCACCATTATGAGTATGAGATTGCGGAAGGACCTCAAAATCAACAACGGCCAGTGGTTGAAGTAAGCTGGCATGGTGCCCAAGCCTATGCCGATTGGCTGTCCGAGCAGACGGGCCACAACTATCGGCTGCCCACGGAGGCGGAATGGGAATACGCCGCCAAGGCTGGAACGAGTACCTGGTATTGGTGGGGCAATGACGCAGGCCGGGGCGAGGGGCGTGCAGTCTGCGATGGTTGTGGCAGCCAATGGGACGATCGCCCCCGGGATGAGCAGGATACAGCCCCGGTGGGTTCTTTCGAGCCCAATCCCTTCGGACTTTATGATGTGCACGGCAATGCCTGGGAGTGGGTTCAGGATTGCTGGCACCCCAACTACAAGGGTGCCCCCACGGATGGTTCGGCCTGGCTCAAGGATGATGATGAGGATTGCAGGCGGGTTCTGCGCGGCGGGGCCATAACCTCTGGTCCTGCCAGTATGCTGTCAGCCTATCGCAAATATAAAAAACACCCTGGCAGCACCGTTGGGGGTATTCGCCTGGCCCGGGATCTGTAAGATCCGAGCTCAGGGGGGGCGTGGGACTTTGGCGTAAACCAACGGCGCAGCCTGGGCACCTCATGAAAGATCGTCCATAAGCGCGGACAGCGTGGCCCGGCCCCGGCGGTGGTTGGCTTCCGGGTCGTTGTCCGTGGTGCCCTCGCGCTCCACGTGCTCGTCCGGCATTTCGTCCAGGAAGCGGCTGGGGATGGGCTCAATGAGCTCGCCGTACTGCTTGCGTTGGGCCGTGTAAGTCAGCGTCAGGCAGCGCTGGGCGCGGGTGATGCCCACGTACATCAGCCGCCGTTCCTCCTCGATGGTTTCCGTCTCGATACTGCTGCGGTGGGGCAGCAGCTCTTCTTCCAGCCCCATGATGAACACGTGGGGGAATTCCAGTCCCTTGGAGGCGTGCAGGGTCATCAGTTGCACCCGGTCGCTGTCGTCTTCTTCCTCCTGGCGGTCCAGAAGGTCCCGCAGGACCAGGCGGCTGACGGCATCCTCCAGAGTCTGTTCAGTGTCGCCGTCGTCCTCATCCGGTTCCATCTGCTCGATGGAATCCAGAAGGTACCAGACGTTTTCCATGCGCTTCTGGGCCTGCTTGGCGCTGGAGGCGTTCTGGTGCAACCATTCTTCGTATTCAACCTCGGTGAACATGCGCCGGATCACGCCCAGCGTGTCGTCCTCGTTCTCCAGACGCCGGCGTACCTCGTGGAGGAAGTGGGAAAAGCGCCGGAGCTTGTCCAGGGCGCGGCCCTGGATATGGCTGTCGGCACCGACTTCGTCCAGCGCCCGGGTCAGGCTCATCTGGCGCTGGCGGGCGTAGCCGGTGAGCTGCTCGAGGGTTCGGGGCCCGATCTCGCGCCGGGGCACGTTGACCACCCGCAGGAAGGCTACGTCGTCGTCCGGGTTGGTCAGCAGGCGCAGGTACGCCATGGCATCCTTGATCTCGTTGCGGGCGAAAAAGGAGGTGCCCCCCGAGATCTTGTACGGGATCTGGTAGGCTTGGAGCTTGATCTCCAGCAGCTTAGACTGGTGGTTGCCCCGGTACAGTACCGCGAAGTCCCGGTATTCCGACCGGCTGCGGAGCCGTTGGTCCAGGATCTCGGAGGCAATGCGTTCGGCTTCGCCTTCCTCGTTCCGGGTGCGCAGGACGCGGATGGGGTCGCCTACGCCCAGATCGCTCCAGAGGGCTTTGTCGAAGACGTGCGGGTTGTTGGCGATGACGGTGTTGGCGGTGCTCAGGATACGGCGCATGGAACGGTAGTTCTGCTCCAGCTTGACGATCCTGATCGACGGAAAATCTTCCTTGAGTTGCGCCAGGTTTTCCGGCCGCGCGCCGCGCCATGCGTAGATGGACTGGTCGTCGTCACCCACCACCGTCAGGCCCTGGCGGTGGCCCACCAGCAGGCGTACCAGTTCATACTGGCTCAGGTTGGTGTCCTGGTACTCGTCCACCAGCAGGTAGCGGATACGGCGCTGCCATTTCTGGAGGATCTCCTGCTGGTTGCGGAACAACAGCACCGGCAGCAGGATCAGGTCGTCGAAATCCAGGGCGTTGTAGGCTCTCAGGTAGTCCGCGTAGTGCTGGTAGATGACCGCGAAGCGCTCCTCGCGGGCGTCGTTGGCCCGGCTCAAGGCCTGGTCCGGCAGCAGCATGGCGTTCTTCCAGTTGGAAATGGTCGCCTGCAGGTCGCCCACCTCCAGTCCCGTGTCTGGGGCATGTTCGGCCAGGAGGTCGCGCAGCAGGGCGCGTGCATCCTCGGCGTCAAAGATGGAAAAACCAGGGTGGTAGCCTACGGCGTCGTGCTCCTCGCGCAGGATGGTCAGGCCCAGGTTGTGGAAGGTGGCCACGGTGAGCCCACGGGCCGCGCGGCGGTCCACCAGCTTACCCACGCGTTCTTTCATCTCCCGCGCGGCCTTGTTGGTGAAGGTGACGGCGGCGATGTGGCGCCCAGGGTAGCCGGCGTATTCAATCAGGTGGGCGATCTTGCGCGTGATCACGCTGGTCTTGCCGCTGCCGGCACCAGCGAGCACCAGAAGCGGGCCGTCCAGGTATTTTACGGCTTCGCGTTGGCGGGGGTTGAGATCGGCCACGGGCAGTCCTCCTGAATGGTCCGGTATTGTAGCATCGAGTGGGCGTGGCTTGATCGGCGCTCTGAGCAGTGATTAAATCACTACGACATGCTACAGCAAGGAACAGGGAGACGTTCATGGGAAGACCAGCCGCAACCCTTGGGGATTTCCACATTTGCCCTATGTTTGATGGCCCCAAGCCTCATGTGGGAGGCCCTACAATAGCAGGGTCACCGAATGTGTTGATTGGGGGGAAACCGGCAGTACGCCAGGGCGATACAGCCATCTGCGTGGGACCGCCGGATATCGTCGCCGAAGGCTCGCCAACGGTGTTCATCAATGGAAGCCCTGCCTCCACCCAGGGGTGCGCCACCATGCATGGCGGCATGCTGGTCGTCGGCAACCCTACGGTGCTGATCGGCTGAGGGCCGGTCTGGCCCTTCAGCCGTAGCGGCCGGTGATGTAGTCCTCGGTTTTCTGTTCGCGCGGGTTGGTGAACAGGGTGTCGGTGTCGTTGAACTCGACAATTTCGCCCATGTGAAAGAACGCCGTGTAGTTGGCCACCCGGGCCGCCTGCTGGAGGTTGTGGGTGACGATGGCGATGGTGTAGCGATCCTTCAGTTCGTCGATCAGTTCCTCAATCGTGGCGGTGGCCAGCGGGTCCAGGGCGGAAGCCGGCTCGTCCATCAGTATGACTTCCGGATTCACGGCAATGGCGCGAGCGATGCACAGGCGCTGCTGTTGCCCCCCCGAAAGGGCGGTCCCGGGCGTCTGGAGCCGATCAGAGACTTCTTTCCAGAGTCCGGCGCGTTTGAGCGAGTTCTCGACCAGGTCATCAAGGTCGCGGCGGCTGTTGACGATGCCATGCAGCCGGGGGGCATAGGCGATGTTTTCGTAGATGCTCTTGGGGAAGGGGTTGGGCTTCTGGAAGACCATACCCACGTTGCTGCGCAGCTGGACCACGTCGACATCCGGGGCGTAGATATCCTCGCCGTCCAGGGTGATGTTGCCTTCAATCCGGACATTCGGGACCAGATCATTCATGCGGTTGAGGCACTTCAGGAAGGAGCTCTTACCGCAGCCCGAGGGCCCGATCATGGCGGTGACCTCGCGCTCATAGATGTTGAGATTGAGGTTATGGAGCGCCTGGGCCTCGCCATACCAGAGGCGTACGTTTTCGGCCTGGACCTTGACGTTCTTCTCGGCGGTCTCGGTTTTCTGGGCCGTGGTGTCAGTGTCGGTCTGCCCCGTCATAGCGGTTGTTGATTCCATGGTCTCGGATGGGTCAGTTGTGGCTTCAGAGTACATAAGGCACCTCGTAGAGCGCTACCAGCGGCGTTCAAACTTTCGCCGAAGGAAGACGGCAGTGGCGTTGAGTGACAGCAGCACGGCCAGCAGCACCATGATGCCGGCGGCTGTCTTTTCCACATACGCCTGCTGGGGTTCCGATGCCCAGGTGAAAACCTGTGCTGGGAGTACCGTGGCGGATTCAAAAATACCGGAGGGTGCATCCGGAATGTAGGCGATCATGCCGATGATGATCAGCGGTGCCGTCTCGCCCATAGCCTGGGCCAGACCGATGATGGTGCCGGTGAGGATGCCGGGCAGTGATGATGGCAGCACGTGGTCGCGCACCACCTGCCAGCGCGAACAGCCCATGGCGAAGGCGCCCAGGCGGATGGGGTCCGGTACGGCGCGCAGCGCGGCCCGGGTGCTGATGATGATGATGGGCAGCGTCATCAGTCCCAGCGTCAGTCCCCCGGCCAGGGCGGAGGAGCGCGGTACCCCGAAGAAGTTGATGAACAGCGACAGCCCCAGAAGACCAAAGATGATCGACGGTACGGCTGCCAGGTTGTTGATGTTGACCTCAATGGTCTGGGTCAGCTTGTTGTCCGGGGCGAACTCCTCCAGATAGACCGCGGACATCACGCCAATGGGGAACGCGAACAGCAGTGTGATACCCAGTACATAAAGGGTGCCCACGGCGGCCGAGAAAATGCCGGCCAGTTCCGGAAGCTTGGAATCCCCGGTGGTGAAGAAGCGTGTGTTGAAGGCGTTCTGGATCCGACCTTGGGAGACCAGTTCATCGACCTGCTGCTGCAGGTCACTGGCAATGCTGTGGTCGTGTTTCAGGTACTGGTCGACCTCCGCTTTCACCGGGACCCATTTCTCTTCCGTGGTCCCGAGCAGGTCAGGGTTGCGGTCGATGGCCCTGGGGATTGACCGGGTAGCCCCGCGCGAGGCGATGTCCCGCATGTCGCTGGGCAGCGCGAACTGGCCGAGCCGTTCCGAGCGGTCGTTGTATTCCAGGGTGACCTTCACCTGGTGCTGCATGAAGGCGGTGTAGCCCTGGCTGATGATGTCACTGAAAAACGCCACGATGATGGCGAAGGCAATGGTGACCGCACCAATGCAATAGGCCTTGAAGCGCTTTTCCGCGCGATAGCGCCGGCGAAGGTGCGGGTTGTCGGCGGAGCCGGTCAGTCTGCGGGTGCTCATCTCGGTTCGCTCAGTCGTATTGCTGCTTGAATCGCCGCACCATCACCGTCGAGATGATGTTCAGCGTCAGGGTCACAATGAACAGCACCAGCCCCAGGGCAAACGCTGAAAGCGTCTGTGGGCTGTCGAAGGATTGGTCCCCGGTGAGTGAGTAGACGATGTTCACGGTGACCGTCGTCATGTCCTCAAGCGGGTTCCAGGTCAGGTTCGGGCGCACGCCCGCCGCCATCACCACGATCATGGTCTCGCCCAGAGCGCGGGAAACCCCCAGAAGGAAGGCCGAGATGACCCCGGGCAGAGACGCTGGAATCACGACGTTGCGGATGGTCTCGGAACGGGTGGTGCCCAGGGCGAAAGCGCCTTCCCTCAGGCTCTGGGGAATACTGTTGATCACGTCATCCGAAAGCGAGGAGATGAAGGGGATGATCATGATGCCCATGACAATGCCGGGAGAGAGGATGTTGCTGTAGGACGCATCCAGCCCGAAGAAGCCGGCGATATCCACCACGATGGGCGTGACGGTGATGGCCGCGAAGAAGCCATAGACCACAGTGGGAATACCGGCGAGGATTTCCAGGATGGGTTTGACGATGCCACGGGTCCGCAGTGAGGCGTATTCCGACATGAAGATCGCTGACAGCAGGCCAATGGGCAGCGCCACGGCCATGGCAATGCCAGTGACCATGAAGGTGCCCGCGAACAGGGGCACGGAACCGAACATGCCGCCACCGCCTTCGCTGACCTCGTCACCGCGCCCTGCCGCTTCAAGGAAAGAGTCGCCCGGATCCCATGTGGTTCCGGTGATGAACTCCCAGAAGCTGACTTCGCGGAAAAAGCGCATGGCTTCGAAGATGACCGACAGCACAATGGCAATGGTGGTCATGATGGAGATCAGGGCCGCCCCCAGTAACAGCCAGCGCACCACCCGGTCCAGCGTGTTGCGGGCGCGCAGGCTGGGTCGGATGGCTTTCAGCCCGAAAGCGAAGCCGGCGAGTGCCGTGACCAGCGTCATGGCCAGTACCAGCTCCGAAGGCAGGGCAAGCCAGCCGAGAAGGTTCAACAGGGAGGCGGCACCGGCGACGCCAATGGCGGGAATCGCCATGGAGACGACGGAATACCAGCCGTACTGTTGGGGCCTGGAATGCAGGCGAGTGCCATCGGCCTGAGTGGCCAGAGCCTTGCGCCGGCCCAGGTGGAATCCGGCGTAGCCCAGCGGGATCAGTCCCGCGAGCAGTAACAGCGTGGTTTCACCTACGCCCACTTTTGCCTCTCCTGTACACACGACAACCCGACTGTCCGCTGGCGGCGGAAGCAGCCGGGAAACTACCAGAGATTATTCCAGATCGCTACGCTTCAGTACGGTCCGGTTCGCGACATGCTTTTGCCACTCCTGACGTGTGCTGTCGGGCAGTGGAATCAGACCTTCTTCCACCAGCAGTCCGTCCGGGCCAATCATGAGGTCATCCATGAAGAGACTGACGTAACCGTCAATGCCGGGCGCCACCGACCCTTCATGCGCCTTCTTGATGTAGAACCAGAGGCTGCGCGCCACCGGGTACGTTTCAGTGGAAATGTTCTCGGTTGTTGGCGCCACGCCATCGATATCTGCAGCCTTGACGCTGCCCCGGTTTTCCTCAAGGAAGCCGTAGCCGAAGATGCCGAAAGCCGCCTTGTTCTCCTGGATGCGCTTGATGATCAGGTTGTCGTTCTCGCCGGAATCCACGTAGGCGCCATCGGAGCGGATGTCGGTGTATTCGCCCGGATAACCGGCTTCTTCGCTGACATCCGCCATAACCAGTTCTTCAAAGGCGTCGCGTGTGCCGGAGGTGGTCGGCGGGCCAAGGATCTCAATCTCGCGATCCGGCAGGCTGGCGTCGATATCGTTCCAGCTGTCGTAGGGGTTCTCAACCAGCTCCCCGTCCTGGGGCACTTTGGCGGCTACGGCTAACAGGATCTGTTCGCGGGACAGGTTGATGTCCTTGTTATCACTGCTTTGAGCCAAGACGATGCCGTCGGAGCCGATCATTGCCTCGGTGATCTTCTCGACACCGTTTTCCTGGCACCGGTCGAATTCACTGGGCTTCATGCGGCGTGATGCGTTGGTGATGTCCGGCGTGCCTGCGCCGACCCCTTCGCAGAACAGCCGGAAGCCGCCGCCGGAGCCAGTGGATTCAATGGTGGGTGTGGGATATTCCGTCGTTGCCCCGAACTCCTCTGTCACATAGCTGGCAAACGGGTAAACCGTGCTCGACCCCACGATCCGGATCTGATCGCGCTCCTGGGCGAGCGAGGTGGTGCTCGCGGTCATGAGTGCGGCCATTGCGATGGCGGATTTCTTCCAGTTCTGCATCAGGAGACTCCTAAGGTTGCCCCAATTGTTCATCTCGTTCATCAGATTGAAAGTTTATGAGAGTTCTATGACAGTTTTGTGACAGGAGCGGGGCAGCCTTCCCGCCGGGGCCGGTCCCGGCGGGAAAAGCCAGTCCTGGGGTCAGAAGCTGAAGATGGCGCCAACCATGACGTTGTCGCCTTCATCGTTCGCTTTGTCGTACCAGCCGGCTTCCGCCCAGAGGCTCAAAGGCTCATAGAGCTGATGCGAGACGCCCAGGGTGAGTTCGTCACGTTCGCTGACAACGGTTTCGTCATCCGGTGAGACGCGCTGAACGGCGCCGTAGAACTCGGTGCGGCCCTGGCTGAAGGTGCCGCGCAGGGCAGTGAAGGTGGTCTCGTCACCGGCCGGGTCACCCTCCAGGTTTTCCTGGATTGAGTACTTGGCGCCGAATTCAAGCTGACCGATGCCGTAGAGGCCGGACATACCGTAAGTGTTTTCGCTGACATAGACATCGTTGCCAGCGGCATTGGTTCCGGTCTCGGCACCACGGTCGTCATAACCGGCATAGAGTCCCCAGTTATCCCCGGTGTAGCCACCGGCGAGGGAGAGACCCACCTCGTTGCTCTCCTCGCTGGCAGGGCCTTCGTCCCGGCCCTGGATCCGCGCCTGGGTGCGGAAGCTGAAGCCGTTCCAGTCCGGGCTGTAGTAGGCGACCTGATTGTCCTCGCTGGCGAAGGCCTCATCCGAGATCTCGGCGTCCTCGGCGACTTCGGTGGCGTCGATGATCAGGTCCTCGTAAACGCTGTCGAAGTTGCCGGCCTGGAGCTTGCCGAAGTTGCCCTTGAGGCCGAGGAAGGCACTGTCCTGGCCGTCAAAGGCGCCGCTGCCATCGTCTCCATCGCTCTCGTATTCCAGTTCGATCTGGCCGTAGGCGGTGACCGCATTGCTGAGGCGTGTCTCGAAACCGAACCCGAGGGTGGAGTCTTCATCATCAAGTTCCGTGGAACTGTCCCCGGCTCCGTTTTTTTCAGAGATGACCTTGGGTTCAACGGTGCCGTAAAGGTTGAAGGTGGTGTTTTCCGCCAGGCTGAGCCCGTCCTGGGCGGTAAATTCGAGGGCTTGGGCACCAGGTGCGACAAGGGCGGTGGCAATGGCAGCCGTGAGAAGATGCTTGCGAGTCATGGTTTGTTCCCGAAAAAGCGTTTATCGACAGGATGTCATCAGTCAGCGTCTCCGCCTTCACGGTCGCGTCAGCAGGCGACAGCAACCCTGAAAACGCGAAGACCTCGCAGGTTACGGGACTGTGACATTTTTCTTTCAGGCGCGGAAGTGGTTGTGGGTTGAAAAGTGTTGAAGCCTGTACCTGCGCGGTCGCATCGCTATAATGGCGAGCGGATTTCAAACCCACTGGAAACGGTTTCCCATGAGCTCAATCAATCAGGCTATTGCCAATGAACTGGGCATCAGCCAGCGCCAGGTGGATGCCACCGTGGCCCTGCTGGATGACGGCGCGACCGTCCCTTTTATTGCCCGTTACCGCAAGGAAGTCACCGGTTCCCTGGATGACAGCCAGTTGCGTCAGCTTGACGAGCGGCTGCGTTATCGCCGGGAAATGGAGGACAGGCGCACCACCATCATCGAGACCATCAGGGACCAGGGGCAGCTGACCGATGAGCTGCTGGCCAGCCTGAGCCAGGCGGATACCAAGGGCCGGCTGGAAGATCTGTACCTGCCCTATAAGCCCAAGCGCCGTACCAAGGGCCAGATCGCCCGGGAAGCAGGGCTGGAGCCGTTGGCGGATGCGCTGTTCGAGGAGCCGGATCAGGAGCCGGAAGCCCTGGCCGGCGATTACCTCAATCAGGAGGCCGGCATTGATGGGACCAAGGCCGCACTGGATGGCGCCCGTTACATCCTGATGGAGCGTTTTGCCGAGGATGCGGACCTGCTGGCCCGGCTGCGTGATTTCCTGTGGCAGGACGGCCAGCTGCGTGTGCAGGTGGTCAGCGGCAAGGAGGAAGAAGGGGCGCGTTTCCGGGATTACTTTGATCATCGCGAGCCATTGAAGAAGGTGCCCTCCCATCGGGCGTTGGCGATATTCCGGGGCCGTAATGAGGGCGTACTGCAGTACAGCATCGAGGTGGGCGACCCGGAAGCGGCCAGTCGCGCGCCCCATCCGGCTGAGGGGATGATTGCTGCGCACTGGGGCATCCGCAATGAGGGGCGCCCGGCGGATCCCTGGCTGGGCGACGTGGTGCGCTGGACCTGGCGGGTCAAGCTCAGTACACACCTGGAAACCGATCTCATGGGCAGTCTGCGCGAACGCGCTGAATCCGAGGCCATCCAGGTCTTTGCCAGCAATCTGAAGGACCTGCTCATGGCAGCGCCCGCTGGCAAGACAGCCACCATCGGCCTGGACCCGGGGCTCCGCACCGGGGTGAAAGTGGCTATCGTGGACGGCACAGGCCGTTTTCTGGACCAGGGCACCATTCACCCTCATTCACCACAGAACCGGTGGGACCAGTCGATTGAGCAACTGGCGGGCTGGTGTCGCCAGCACGGGGTCGGCCTGGTTGCCATCGGTAATGGCACCGCGTCCCGGGAGACGGACCGGTTGGTGGCGGATCTTATCAAGCGCTACCCGGAGCTGGGCGTCACGCGGGTGATGGTGAACGAGGCCGGGGCCTCCGTGTACTCCGCTTCCGAGTATGCGTCCAGGGAGCTGCCGGAGCTGGATGTGACCATCCGCGGCGCGGTCTCCATTGCCCGGCGCCTTCAGGATCCATTGGCGGAGCTGGTCAAGATCGAGCCCAAGTCCATTGGTGTGGGCCAGTATCAGCACGATGTTTCCCAAGTGCAGCTTGCCCGGACCCTGGATGCGGTGATCGAGGATTGCGTGAACGCCGTTGGGGTGGATCTCAACACCGCCTCGGTGCCCCTGCTCACGCGCGTGGCCGGGCTCAACACCGGGATTGCGGAGAACATCATCCGACTCAGGGAGCAGAAGGGCATGTTCAGCAGCCGCCGCGAGCTTCTGGAGGTGAGCCGGCTGGGCGCCAAGACGTTCGAGCAGGCGGCAGGCTTTCTGCGCATCATGGACGGGGAGCACCCGCTGGATGCCTCGGCGGTCCACCCGGAAGCCTACGGGTTTGTTGAGGCCCTGGCGCAGAAGGAGGGTCGGTCCCTGGATGCGGTTATCGGTGATCACGCATTCACCCGGGCCCAGGACCCTGAAAAACTCGCGGATGAGCGCTTTGGTGAGCCGACGGTCCGCGACATCCTGAACGAGCTGGAAAAGCCCGGTCGGGATCCGCGCCCTGAATTCCAGCATGCCCAATTCCGGGAAGGTGTGGAGACGCTCGCGGACCTGGAGCCCGGCATGAAGCTGGAAGGCAACGTCACCAACGTGACCCACTTCGGTGCTTTTGTGGACATTGGCGTACACCAGGACGGGTTGGTGCACATTTCGGCGCTGTCCAATGAGTTCGTGAAGGACCCACGGGATGTAGTCCGGGCGGGGGACGTCGTTACGGTTAAGGTGCTGTCCGTGGACAAGGACCGCAAGCGGATTGAGCTGACCATGCGTATGGGTGATGAACCGGGCCAGGGCAAACAGGACACGGCCGGTGCCAAAAAGGCCAGTCAGGGTGAACCGGCTGGTAAGCGCCAACGTAAGAGCCCGGATAAGCGCGGAACCACATCCAAAAAACAGCCGGAAGCCGGCGGCGCCATGGCGGAGGCGTTTGCGCGCGCCCGTCAGTCCGACAAACAGCATTAACCGGGAGTATTGCATGGGGGAACGCCGTTTCAGGGCCTTGGAGTCGATCGCCGGCGGTGACTGGCCGGGTTTTTTCAAGGGGTTGGAGAAGGAGGGGCTCCGGGTGGACCCGGACGGTGCCATTGCCCAGACTCCGCACCCGCAAGCGCTGGGTTCCGCGCTGACCAACCCGGCCATTACCACGGATTATTCCGAGGCGCTGCTGGAGCTGGTCACCCCGGTCTGCGGGAGCACGCCGGAGCTGATGGCGGCGATTGAGGGCATTCATGGCTATGTCCATCGCCATCTGGGTGAGGAGCGTCTCTGGCCGTTGAGCATGCCCTGTCGGCTGGATGGCGAGCAGAGCATTCCCATTGCGCAATACGGCACCTCCAATATTGGCATGCTCAAGACCGTCTACCGGCGGGGCCTGGCCTGGCGCTACGGGCGCATCATGCAGAGCATCGCCGGTACCCACTACAATTTCTCCCTGCCGGACGCTTTCTGGCAGCAGTGGCAGCAGCAGCTTGGGGACCCGGGCCCGCTGGGGGAATTCCGGACCCAGCAGTACTTCTGGCTGATCCGTAACTTCCGTCGCCAGAGCTGGTTGCTGATGTATCTGTTCGGGGCCTCACCGGCGCTGGATACCAGTTTCATGAACGGCAAGCGCTCCGGCCTGGAACCATCGGGGGAGCGGACCCTGTTGCAGCAGGGCGCCACCTCGCTGCGCATGAGCGACCTGGGTTACAACAACCAGGCGCAATCCTCGCTGGATATCTGTTTCAACCGGCTCGAGACCTACACCGAGACCCTGGATAATGCCATCCACACCACCTGGCCTCCTTACCGGGACATTGGGCTGTTCCAGGATGGGCAGCGCATCCAGATCAACGACAGCGTGCTGCAGATCGAGAACGAGTACTACAGCGCCATCCGGCCCAAACGAGTTACCGAATCCGGCGAGAAGCCCCTGCATGCCCTGCAGCAACGAGGCGTGGAGTACGTGGAGGTACGCTGTCTTGATCTGGATCCCTTCTCACCCGTGGGCGTTACCGAGGACCAGCTTGATTTCATGGACCTGTTCCTGCTGCATTGCCTGGTCAGTGACAGCCCGCTGATTGACGATAATGAGTGCGACAGCCTGGACAATGCGTTCCAGGACGTGGTCCGCCATGGCCGCAGTCCGGGGGTGCGGTTCTGCTTTGGTGCCGGAGCCGAGGAGCTGGCCGGGGCAGGGCATCGGATCCTGGATCAGCTTGAATCCCTGGCAGCGGTTCTGCCGGGCGCTGAACGCTACCAGGCCGTTCTTGCCAGCATGCGCGCCCGTTTGGATGATCCGGCCCAAACGCCGTCTGGCCGTCTTCTGGGAGAGCTTGGCGATGGCCGGGATCTGGTGGACTGGGGGCTGGCTCAGGCAAGCGCCCAGCAGGCGCAGATCCGCAGTCAGGCACCGGATGGCTGGGACGCCCACCTTGCTGATCAGGCACGCCAGTCGCTGGCTGAACAGCAAACCGTCGAGGACGGGGAAAGCGAGGACTTCGAGACCTTCCTGGCCCGTTATCTCGCGGAATAAGCCCGCATTGTGAACGCCGTCCCTCTACCGGAAGGCAGTGGCGCACAATCCGTTAATGGTCAGTTGTTGATCGCCTTGGCCGTTGTTACTGTTTGTTGCAAAGGGTAACGAGGTGTTGCTCGCTGACCTGAAAGTGGCATCCGGAGGCACGGCGCCATGGCGAAAAGGGGGGAACTCGGCTGGGATCTGGAATCGCTGAACAAAGCCTACCAGCATGGTTATGCGGCAGCTGCCATCCATAGGGAGCCGTCGCGTTGCCCTTATCGCACCGATGTGGTGAGGGCTGCCTGGGAGGCAGGGTGGGAAGACGGTCTCAGCGTCGCAACAGAGCGGACTGGTCAGCCCACCAGCAGCGGCTTTCTGGGCTGGCTGTAGTACAGCACGGTGTTGGGGCCGTTGGCTTGCTAAGCGATCGGCGAGCAGCAGCGTCCAGCTCAAGGGCGGCTCAGCGGGCCTGAACGATGAAATCCGGTAACAGTACTTCCCGGACCGGTCCCTTTGATTTGGACTCACCCTCACCCCCTTCCGCTTGTTCCGGATCCTTGTCCCCGTCGCCCCCGCTGTTTTTCGCCAGTTCGGGAACCTCGCTCACAAGCCGCTCATTCGCGGCCTTGCGGATGGCATGTCGCAGCTTGGTCTGCCCTTCCGGACGCTGCAGCTCGTCCACGGACCGGTCGCTCATCAGCATCACCACTTCATGGCGCAGCCAGGGCGTGTGTGCTTTGGCTTTCTTGCGTGCTTTGCCCTCATGAAAACGCAGCGTGACCTTGGCCTTGGCGTAACTGCTTACTGAATCCTTGTCGCCGATGTTGACCACGAA
Organism: Halomonadaceae bacterium KBTZ08; assembly: GCA_048013405.1. GTDB lineage: Bacteria > Pseudomonadota > Gammaproteobacteria > Pseudomonadales > Oleiphilaceae > Halospina. Next base: position 1,919,041 of record CP182108.1, on the reverse strand, counting down.
AGCAGGGGAGAGTTCCAGGTAGGTGGAGGGGGGCTTGTCATCACCCCCGCCGCCCGCTGCCAGCGCCAGAGGCGCGATAAGTCCCATCAGTAATGCGGGAAATTGACGCATGGAGGATGCTGCCTATGGTTGTGGGTGGTAACTTATCCCCATTGTAGGGGGCCGTTTGCGGTTGTGCATCCGGCCCAAGGGAATGGCCCAGGAGTAGGCATGCGATTCAACCGGATACTGTTCACGCTTGTTGCGCTGGCGTGCGCGGCCGTGCTGGCCGTGGCGCTGTACATGGAATATGGGATGGGTCTGGAACCCTGCCCCCTTTGCATGCTCCAGCGCATGGCATTCGTGGGGCTGGGGCTGGTGGCCCTTCTGGTGGCGTTGATTGGGCCTACCGGTTGGGGGGTACGGCTTGGCGGCGCCTTGATGCTGATTCCGGCGCTGACCGGTGCTGGCCTGGCTGGGCGTCAGCTCTGGCTCCAGAGCCTGCCCGCGGACCGGATACCCCCCTGTGGCCCTGGTTACGATTATCTGCGTGAAACCTTCCCGTTGACGGAGGTGATCCGGTTGGCGCTGGAGGGGTCCGGGGATTGCGCGGAAGTCCAGTGGCAGTTCCTGGGGCTGAGCATAGCCGGCTGGAGTTTTGTTCTGTTCGCGGGGGCGGCGCTGGTGGGTCTGGGGTTACTGGTGGCGGGCTCAGGACGGCAGCGGGATGGGTTGCTGGAGTGGTAAAGTTTCGGTAGTTTGAAACTGCACATGGTGTTGAATGCCAACAATCAGGAATCCTCCAGGGGTTCCACAGACACCTGACTTGTTGAGGGGAGGGGAATATGCTGGAAGACTGCCGGAGCGCCAAAGAGCGTTGGGGAGGGGTCAGTGAACTGATCGATCGCTGGTTGCAGTCACGCCAACAGCTGATCGTTCAGTATTGCGGGCTCGCGAGCAGTCCGGATTTCAGTCAGCCGGAGCCGCTGTACGAGCAGCTCTCCTCCCTGTGCGAGCAGCTCCTGGACTATGTCTCCGCCGGCCATTTCGAAGTCTACGAGCAACTCATGAACGAGGCCCGTGAATTCGACGACGGCGGTATTGAAGTGGCCAACCGGGTCTATCCGAAGATCAGCAAGACCACCCAGGAAATGCTGGCGTTCAACGACCTGCTTGAGGTGAGTGAGACAACGGAGGACGACATGCGTGCCATGTATGCCCGGGTTTCGAACCTGGGCGAGATCATGGAGGAGCGCTTCGAGCTGGAGGATCTCCTGATCGAGAACCTCCACAACGCGCATGCCGATCAGGTGGCCTGATCAGGGTCCTTACTGGACTTCGATGAGCTTGACGTCGAAGATCAGCGCCTGATTGGGGCCGATCGAGGGTGGCCCGTTTTCGCCGTAGGCCATGTCGGGCGGGATATAGAGCCGATAGCGGTCGCCCTCGTTCATCAGCTGAAGCCCTTCCGTCCAGCCAGGAATCACCTGTTGCAGCCCAAAGGTGGCGGGCTCACCGCGCTTGCGGGAGCTGTCGAAGACCGTACCGTCAATCAGTTCGCCGGTATAGTGGACCGTGACCCGGTCGTTTTTGCCTGGCGATTGCCCATCCCCCTGCTCAATGACTTCGTATTGCAGCCCTGAGTCGGTGGTCTTGACGCCGTCGCGCTGGCGGTTTTCCTTCAGAAAGTCCCTGGAAGCAGCCAGGTTGGCCTCGGCATCGCCTCCGCCATCACTGTCACTCTGTTGTTTGCCCCCCTTGCTGGCGGCTTCCTCCTGAAGGCGCTTCTGGTAGTTCTGTACCGCCTTCTGAATGGCCTCGTCCGACAGGCGGGCCTCATTGCCCTCCAGGCTGTCCCGCACGCCAGCGATGAACGCATCACTATCAAGGTCCTGCATATCCTGCTGGATGCGGTCGGCGAAGAGCTTGCCCATGGCGTAGCCCAGGCGCTCGTTCTCGGACTCGAGGGAAACATCGGCGTCGGCGCTGCAGCCGACCGTGAGCATCAGCAAGGCGCCGGCAAGAGGGGTTCGGTACCGGGCGAGGGAGGTGCGTCGTATCATAATGGATCTCCGTTGGCTTCCATAATCTCCCGCCACAGCTCAACCAGCGATGCCGCAAGGGACGGGGCGAGCTCCGGAAGGAGGCTGTCCAGATTATGACGGGCGAGCTGGGCCCGCGAAAGGCCCGGATGACCGGGCAGGTCGTGTTCCGCCAGGTGCTGCCACCACCAGGCCAGCTCCACCTGTTCGGCCTGGAGTTCCGCTGCCTTTACAGTGTCGCGCAATGCAGCGATGGCGCTGTGGTGTTTGGGAAGGCTCGTTCTCAGGGCGCGCAGGTCACTGGTTACCCCTTCGCGCCATTGTTGGAGCGCGACGGGTTCGGCCTCAGGGACCTGGGTGTTGCGGGCGGCACAGAAAAGGGCCACCAGCAAGGGGATGACTGCCAGTCCCTGGGACTGGGCTTCGAGGCAGCGTTGCGCCATGCCTTCGTGGCTCCAGAGGCTCAGTGCATACTGCCAGAGAGGGTTGTCCAGCGCGAGATTGTCCGGCGGCTCCTGCCGTGGCATGGGGTCTTTCCTGTAGAATGCCGCCATGCTTGTACTGAATAACCTAACACTTCAGCGCGGCGGCCAGTGGTTGCTTGAGGACTGCTCCGCCACCATCCAACCGGGGCAGCGGGTCGCACTCATTGGCGGTAATGGTGCCGGCAAGTCCAGTCTCTTTCAAATGATCCTGGGGGAACTGGTGCCGGAGAACGGCGAAATCCAGATCCCCGGTGGCTGCCGCATTGCCCACATGGCACAGGAAGTGGGCGGCAGTGAGCGCACGGCCCGGGATTTTGTGCTCGATGGCCATGCCGAACTGCGGCGCCTGGAGCAGCGCCTGGCCGGAGCCGAAGCCAATGGCGACGAGAATGAGATGGTGCGGGTGCATGGCGAGCTCGATAACCTCAAGGCGTGGGACGCGCCGCGCGAGGCCGAGGCCCTGTTACGCGGACTGGCTTTTACGGATGAGGACATGGAACGGCCGGTGGAAAGCTTCTCGGGAGGCTGGCGCATCCGGCTGAACCTGGCCCAGGCGCTGATGGTGCCTTCGGACCTGCTCCTTCTGGACGAGCCCACCAACCACCTGGACATTGAGGCCTGTTACTGGCTGGAGGGCTGGCTCAAGCAGTACCCGGGCACGCTGCTGTTCATTTCCCACGATCGGGATTTCATGGACCGGGTGGCAACGCATGTCATCCATTTCGAGCACCGTAAGCTGCATTACTACGCGGGCAACTATCATGCGTTCGAGCGCCAACGCTCGGAACGCCTTGCCCGCCAGCAGGCGGAGTATGAGAAGCAGCAGAAACGGGTGGCCGAGATCCAGGCCTTCATTGATCGCTTCCGGGCCCAGGCGAACAAGGCAAAGCAGGCCCAGAGCCGCATCAAGGCGCTGGAGCGCATGGAAACCATTGCCCCGGCGCATGTGGACTCCCAGTTCGAGTTCCGTTTCCCCGAGGCGGACAAGATCTCCAATCCCCTGCTGACGGTCCGGGGTGGTGCCGTGGGGTATGCGGGCAAGCCCCTGCTCAGTGGCATCCATCTGCATTTGCTGCCGGGCAGCCGGATCGGCCTGTTGGGTGTGAACGGGGCGGGCAAGTCCACCCTGATCAGCATGCTGCGGGGTGCGACGCCGCTGCTCAGTGGCGAACGGGTTACCGGCGAGCATTTCCGCCCCGGTTACTTTGCCCAGCACCAATTGGATGAGCTGGACCTGGATGCCAGCCCCTTTCTGCACCTGCAGCGCCTGACGCCTGAGGCGTCGGATCAGTCGATCCGCAACTTCCTGGGTGGTTTCGGGTTCCGCGGGGACGATGCACTGGCGAGCATCCGCAACTGCTCCGGGGGCGAGAAGGCACGTCTGGCGCTGGCGATCATTGCCTGGCAGAAGCCGAATGTGCTCTTCCTGGACGAACCGACCAACCACCTCGACCTGGAAATGCGTCAGGCCCTGACCATGGCTCTGCAGTCCTTCAATGGCGCCATGGTTCTGGTTTCCCATGATCGCCACCTGTTGCGCAACACCGTGGATACCTTCTGGCGCGTTGCGGACGGCGGCGTGAGCGAGTTCGATGGGGATCTGGACGAATACGAGCGCTGGTTGGCGGAATCCGGGGAGGCAACCTCGGGGGGAAGCACCAGCAAGTCGGGAGCGAAGGCTTCGACCCCGGACGCCGACGTGAAGGAAAGCGCGGCGGAACGCCAGGCGCGCAAGAAAGCGGCCGCCGAGCAACGCCAGAAGATGGCCCCCTGGAAGAAAGAAGTTGAGCGCTGGGAGAAAGAGCTGGAGCGCATTGGCCGGGAAAAGGCCGAGGTGGAAGAAGCCCTCGGGGACACCGGCCTGTACGAGGCGGCGCGCAAGGACGAACTCAAGCAGCTGCTGGATCGCCAGGCGGAACTGGCGCAGCGTGAATCCGAGGCTGAGGCCGCCTGGCTGGAGGCCAGCGAGACGCTGGAGTCATTGGAGGCGGATGCCTACTCCTGAATCACCAGGTCGATGTCCGCCTGCTTGAGGCAGTCGCTTTCGCTCAGCAGGTCGGCCCGGGTCAGGGGGTGGTCGTCCAGCCAGTTTTCGGGCAGTGAAACCCTGATGCGGGCCCCTTTGGCACTGATGCTGAATGGCGGTGGCGCCGCGCCGGCGCGCCCGTGCTGGAAGAGAACCGCGAGCCTTAATACCACCGCCAGGCGCTTGATCGGCTGTATTTCATCCGGGTAGAGGTGCTTGAACAGCCCGTTATTGAACTTGCGTCGGTGCGTTCGGACCAGGGTGGCCAGGGCGCGCTGGTCGTCCTGTGAAAAGCCCGGCAGGTCTGAATGGGTCATCAGGTAGCTGCCGTGCTTGTGGTACTGGGTGTGGCTGATGGCCAGCCCGATCTCATGGACCCGGCAGGCCCAGCAAAGCAGGTTGGGGTAGTAGGCGGCGTCCAGCTCCCAGGCCGGGCCAACCTGGTCCAGCGCGCGGATGGCAGTGGTTTCCACGGCCGCCGCGTGGTCCAGGTCCACCGAGTAGCGGCCCTGTAGCGCCTGGATGGTGCGTTCGCGCACATCCTCGTGGTTGTCGCGCCCCAGCAGGTCATAGAGCACCCCCTCGCGCAGGGCGCCGTCGGCAAAGCTCAGGGAGTCGATGCCCAGGGCCTCGAAGGCGGCGTAGAGGATGGCGAAGCCTGCTGGAAAAATGCTGCGCCTGTCTTCACGCACCCCAAGGGCATCCAGCTTGCTGGTCCGGCCAATGTCGATCAACCGTGAGCGCAGGGACTTCATCGCGTCCCACGTAACGCCCTCGCGGGCCAGCTTCAGCTCGTTCACCACACCGATGATGGCCTTGATGGAGCCGGACGAGCCCACGCAGCTCTGCCAGCCCCGCTCCCGGAATCGCTGCTGGATGTTGAGCAGCTCCTGGCGGGCGTGGGTGATGGCCTTGTCCATGCGCTTGCGGGAGATCTTGCCATCCGGGAAGTAACTGTTGCGGAACGAGACACAGCCCATGTGAAGGCTCTCTGTCTCGCGGGCCTCAAAGCGCTCGCCAATGATGAACTCAGTGCTGCCGCCGCCAATGTCGATGACCAAGCGGGGGCCCACATCGTCCGACAGCGTGTGGGAAACGCCCAGATAGATCAGGCGGGCTTCTTCCCGCCCGGCGACGATTTCCACCGCGCAACCCAGCGTCTGCTCGGCGGCCTGGATGAAATGATCCGCGTTGCGCGCCGCGCGTAGCGCGTTGGTGCCCACCACCCGAACCGAGTCCGCCTCCATGCTGCGGATTCGCTGGGCAAAGCGTTGCAGGCAGGCCAGGCCCCGGTCACGGGCCTCCGCGGAGAGGTAGTTGTCGCTGTCCAGGCCCGCGCCGAGCTGGACCTTTTCGCCCATTTTCTCAATGGTACGGATCTCGCCGTGGACCGCCTGGGCCACGACCATGTGGAAACTGTTGGAGCCCAGATCCACGGCGGCCAGAAGCCGGGGGGCGTCCTGGGAACTGTGCGGGGAAGTCACCTGTCTTGAAATCCTGCTGAAAGCCCATATATTCTGAACAGCGCCGTGTTCAGGGCTGGTATTCAAACCGGATACTAACCCGTGGAGCGGTCCAAGCAACAGAGGGGAAAACAGCGTGTCCCATTAACAGCGGGGTGCGACTGGCGGACTCCCATTCATACAGCGGCAATTTGGAAGTAGGGCGATGAGCGACAATATTGTGAGCGTGACCGACAGCACCTTCGAAGATGAAGTCCTCAAATCGGATGTACCGGTGCTTGTGGACTATTGGGCGGAATGGTGCGGGCCCTGCAAGATGATCCATCCGGTGCTTGAAGAGATCGCGGATGAGTACGAGGGCAAGCTCAAGATCGCCAAGCTCAACATCGACGAGAACCAGCAGACACCGCCGCGGTTCAACATCCGGGGGATCCCGACCCTGATGCTGTTCAAGAACGGCGATGTGGACGCCACCAAGGTGGGCGCGCTGTCCAAGTCCCAGCTGACAGCTTTTCTCGACAGCAACCTGTAACACGGTTCGCCCCGCCAAAACGGGGCGTTGTGATGCGCTATGATGGTTGGAGGTCTGATTCTCGCAGGTGGGCGCGGTGAGCGGATGGGCCAGGAAGACAAGGGGCTTCTGCGGCTCGACGGGCGCGCCTATGTGGATCATCTGGCTGACGTTCTGTCGCCGGTAACGTCGGCGTTGGCGATCAGCGCCAATCGCAACGAAGCGGTTTACGGCCAGCGAACGGATACTGTCCTGCCTGATCGTGCTTTTGCCGATGCCGGTCCGCTGGCGGGTTTGGTAGAGGGGCTGCGTTGGGCCCGTTCCCGTGGCTTCCAGGGATTGGTTGTGGCGCCTTGTGATACCCCGCGGCTGCCGCCCATCTGGGCGGTCCAGATTCTGGAGGCGGCACGGCGGCGTCCGGCTATCCCCTGCCTTTCGGATACCGGCGATCGACGCCATCCGGTGCACGGCTATTATCCGGTGGCGTTGTTGGGCCTTGTTGAGCGCTACCTCCGTCGTGGAGAACGACGAGCGTTGGCTCTGGCGGAACAGTTGCAGGCAGAGTGGATGGACTGCAGTGCCATGGTGGATGGCTTCCTGAATGTGAACAGCCCGGACGATCTGGCGCGGATCAGCGGCGAGTCCCGATCAGAGACCGTGTGAATCCGACCAGCGCCGGGCCGCCTCGCGGTCGCTGGCCTTCTGTTCCACCCATTCGCCCTGACCGTCCGCCGTGATTTCTTTTTTCCAGAAAGGAGCGCTGGTCTTCAGGTAGTCCATGATGAACTGGCAGGCCTCAAAGGCATCCTGCCGATGGCGGCTGCTGACCCCGACGAAGACAATCCGCTCTCCCGCCTGTATTTCGCCCACACGGTGCACCACCTCGGCACGATGGATGGTCCAGCGCTGAGCGGCCTCATCGACCACGCCCTCTATGGCGGACTCGGTCATGCCCGGGTAATGCTCCAGGAAGAGTTGCTGGACGCCACTATGGTCCCCGAGCTCCCGGGCGAGGCCGGTGAAACTGCAGACGGCGCCCACGGCGGGGGCATCCGCTTCCAGGGTGGCAAGCACCGGCTCCGTGGCCAGGGGGGTGGACTGGATTCGGACCATGTCAGCCTCCGGTGACTGGCGGGAAAAAGGCAACCTCATCGCCGGGTTGTACCGGGGTATCCGCCCGCGCCATGGCCTGGTTCACGGCCATGAGCACACGCTCATCACCGAGCAGTTCGGCCCACTCATCCCCGCGTTGCTGGAGCCTTTGCCGGATATCGCCAATACAGGCAACGCCTTCGGCTGGCAATAGCGCCTCGCTGGTGCCCAGGCGCTCGCGCAGGCTCGCAAAGAAACGCAGGGTGATGCAGGTGTCAGCCATGAAGCAACTCCGGGAACGGCAGGAAAGACACCGGGTCACCGACCGCCAGGGTCTGGTGTTCCGGAATGATAGCCAGCCCCTGTGACCAGCAGGCACTGCTGAGTACCCCCGAGCTCTGGGTGGGCGCTGGTTCGAGCCAGCTGCGGCCCTCGATGGAGCGACACCGCACCCGCTGGAATTCACGCCGTCCCTGCGCGCGTTCCACGGCAAAGCCGGAGGGCATGGTATAGGCCTGTGGCATGAGGTCGCCGCCTTCTCCCTGGCATGCCCGCAGGAAGGGGCGGCCCAGCACCAGAAAGGTCACCAGCACGGCGGCGGGGTTGCCGGGCAGGCCGAGTACCGGCGTCTCGCCGATATGGCCGAACGCCAGGGGCTTGCCGGGTTTGATGGCCATGCGCCACAGATCCAGCTCACCCAGGGCCTGGATGGCGTCCCGGATGTGGTCTTCCTCGCCCACGGAGACGCCGCCCGTGGTAATGATTGCGTCCGCCTGCTCCGAGGCCTGCGCCAGGGTGTCCCGGGTAGCCTCCAGAGTATCCGCCATGGTGTGGAAGGGCACTGGATCCCAGCCTGCGGCGCGCACAAGGCCGGTCAGCATCGGCTGGTTGGAGTTGTGGATCTGGCCGGGGGCCAGGGGTTGGCCTGGCGGAACCAGTTCGTCGCCACTGCTGATGATGGCTACGCGCAGGGGGCGGAAAGTGGTAACTGTCGGCAGCCCGGCAGAGGCCAGAAGCCCCAGATGCCAGGGATCAAGTCGGGTGCCGGTATGGATCAGGGTCGCCCCGGTGTCGATGTCCTGCCCGGCGGGCCGGATGTTCTGGCCGGGCTCGGGATTCTGGAGCAGCTGCACCTCATCCCCGTCGGCCCGGGTGTTTTCCTGCATGACAACGGCATCGGCACCGTCGGGGATTGAGGCACCGGTGAAGATGCGGGCCGCCGTTCCCGTTTCCAGGGGCGCTGGCGCCTGGCCGGCGGGTACACGCTGTGAGACGGTCAGTGCTGGCTTGTCGGCATCGAGCGTGCGCACGGCATAGCCGTCCACGGCACTGTTGTCCGCTGGTGGCACCTGGACGGCGGATGCCGGGCTCTCGGCCAGGATCCCCCCGAGCGCGGCATCCAGCGCCAGGCTCTGGGTACCTGGAAGGATCCGGGCCGCCTTCATCAGCTGTGACCGGGCTTCATCAACGCTTATGAGTGCATCGGAGCCCGCCATCAGTGGGAGCCTCGGGCAGCGTCCAGGGCAATGGAGTGGTCCAGGCCCTTAAGATCCCGTTCGGGTTTGCGCTGGAGCAGGGCGGAAAAGTTGCAGGGCCGGTGGCGGCTGTCGAGCTGGTCGCGCACGATGCCCTCCCAGGCCGTGCGGCAGGCGCCGGTGGAGCCGGGCATACAAAAGACAACCGTGTGGTTGGCGAGCCCGGCGAAGGCCCGGGACTGGATGGTGCTGTTGCCGATCTCCCCGGCGGAAAGCCGCCGGAATTCCTCGCCGAAGCCCTCAATCGTCTTTTCGAACAGTGGTCCCAGTGACTCCGGCGTACTGTCGCGCTCCTGCAGGCCCGTGCCACCTGTGATCAGCACACTCTGGATCTGAGGATCGGCGATCCAGCGACTGACCAGCGCCCGCATCAGGCAGGTGTCGTCCTGTAGCAGGCGTCGCGCCACCACGCTGTGCCCTGCCTCCAGCGCGGCATCCACCAGGAACTGGCCGGAGCTGTCTTCGCTCGGACCCCGGGTGTCCGAAATGGTCAGAATGGCAAGGTTGAGGGGCACGAAATCGCTGGCTGCGGCCATTGGATTGGGTCTCCTGTAAGGGGTCCGTATTCTGCCATGATACGACCCGCCAGGGGCTGGACCAATGCCCCCTGAGGGGTAATAACGGAGGGTTTTGCACTGGCGCCGAAAATGGTGTATTTTTGCAATTCCTGATTAAGGCAGGCGGATCGGTGCCCCACTCGTCCGCCAATCCCGGAATCTCCGTTCTGACCCTGGCTTCACTGGATCGCCCCGATCGGCAGAACCCGGGCAATCCGGACATTCGCTTCCCCGACAGTCTGATAACAATCAACTTCATCCTATCCATCCAGGCGTAATCCCAGACAATTTATGAACCTGACCGAACTCAAGAAAAAACCCGTTCCCGAACTGATCGAGGTTGCCCAGGAGATGGGCCTCGAAAACATGGCCCGGTCGCGAAAGCAGGATGTGATCTTTGCGATCCTCAAGAAACACGCCAAAAGCGGGGAGGACATCCACGGTGATGGCGTGCTCGAGATCCTTCAGGATGGTTTCGGGTTCCTGCGCTCTGCCGATGCGTCCTACCTGGCGGGCCCGGACGATATCTATGTCTCGCCCAGCCAGATCCGGCGTTTCAACCTGCGCACCGGGGATTCCATATCCGGCAAGATCCGCCCGCCGAAGGACGGTGAGCGCTATTTCGCGCTGCTGAAGGTTAATGAGATCAACTTCGGCAAGGCCGACAGCTCGCGTCACAAGATTCTCTTCGAGAACCTGACACCGCTGTTCCCGGAAGAGCGGCTGCGCCTGGAAGCGGGTAACGGCTCGACCGAGGACCTGTCGGCGCGGATCCTGGACCTGGTGGCGCCCATCGGCAAGGGCCAGCGGGGGCTGATCGTGTCCCCGCCCAAGGCCGGTAAGACCCTGCTGATGCAGACCATGGCCCAGTCCATCGTGCGCAATTCGCCGGACTGCCACCTGATGGTGCTGCTGATCGACGAGCGCCCGGAGGAGGTGACGGAGATGCAGCGTACCGTGCGTGGCGAGGTGGTTGCCTCCACCTTTGACGAGCCGCCGGCCCGTCACGTCCAGGTGGCCGAGATGGTTATCGAGAAGGCCAAGCGTCTGGTTGAGCACAAGAAAGACGTGGTGGTGCTTCTGGATTCCATCACACGCCTGGCGCGCGCCTACAACACCGTGATCCCGTCCTCCGGCAAGGTGCTGACCGGCGGCGTGGACGCCCACGCCCTGGAGAAGCCCAAGCGGTTCTTCGGCGCGGCACGGAATGTGGAGGAGGGCGGAAGCCTGACCATCATGGCCACCTCGCTGGTTGATACCGGTTCCAAGATGGACGAGGTCATCTACGAGGAGTTCAAGGGCACCGGCAACATGGAAGTGCACCTGGATCGCCGGATCGCTGAACGCCACACTTACCCGGCGATCAACGTGCGCCGCTCCGGCACCCGCCGTGAGGATCTTCTGGTGGGCGAGGACGAGCTCCAGCGTGTCTGGATTCTGCGCAAGCTGCTGCATTCCATGGAGGATGATGTGGCGGCGGTGGAGTTCCTGCTGGACAAGCTGCGTGATACCAAGACCAACGACGAATTCTTCCAGGCCATGAAGAAGCGGTGACCTTTATTCCTGATTCCCCGAGGCGTCGATGAACTACCAGGACCTTCGTGACTTCATCGGGCAGCTCGAACAGCAGGGCGAACTCAAACGCATCCGGACACCGGTGGATCCCAACCTGGAGATGACCGAGGTTGCGGACCGGACCCTGCGTAAGGAGGGCCCCGCGCTGCTTTTTGAGAATCCCACTGGTCACGACATGCCCGTGCTCGCCAACCTTTTCGGCACGCCCAGGCGTGTGGCACTGGGTATGGGGCGCGACAGTGTCGACAGCCTGCGCGAGATCGGTGAGCTGCTGGCGTTCCTCAAGGAACCGGAGCCGCCCAAGGGCTTCCGCGACGCCTTCGACAAGATGCCCATCTTCCGCCAGGTCATGAAGATGGGCCCCAAGATCCGGCGGTCCGCCCCCTGTCAGGAGGTTGTTCTGGAGGGCACGGATGTTGATCTCTACCAGCTGCCGGTTCAGACCTGCTGGCCCGGGGATGCCGGCCCGTTGATTACCTGGCCGCTGGTGGTGACGCGTGGGCCGGAGAAGGAACGCCAGAACATGGGCATCTATCGCCAGCAGCGGATCGGGCGGAACCGTCTGATCATGCGTTGGCTGGCCCACCGTGGCGGGGCCCAGGACTTCCAGCAGTGGCAACAGCAGCACCCGGGGGAGCCCTTTCCCGTGGCGGTGGCACTGGGGGCTGATCCAGCAACCATCCTGGGGGCCGTAACCCCGGTTCCGGATACCCTGTCCGAATACGCCTTTGCCGGGCTTTTGCGCGGTTCGCGCACGGAACTGGTCAATGCCGGGGTGGGGGATCTGCAGGTGCCGGCGAGCGCCGAGATCATCCTGGAGGGGCACATCTATCCGGATGATACAGCGCCGGAAGGGCCTTTTGGGGATCATACCGGTTACTACAACGAGGTAGAGACCTTCCCGGTCTTCACGGTGGAGCGGGTCACCCACCGTAAGAACCCGATCTATCACAGCACCTACACCGGCAGGCCGCCCGATGAACCCGCCGTGCTGGGGGTGGCCCTGAACGAAGTGTTCGTGCCCATACTGCGCAAACAGTTCCCCGAGATCGTGGATTTCTACCTGCCTCCGGAAGGCTGTTCGTACCGCATGGCCGTTGTGACCATGAAAAAGCAGTACCCTGGCCATGCCAAACGGGTGATGATGGGCGTATGGTCTTTCCTGCGTCAGTTCATGTACACCAAGTTCGTGATCGTGGCCGACGATGACATCAATGCCCGTGACTGGCAGGACGTGATCTGGGCCATCACCACCCGTATGGATCCGACCCGGGACACCACCCTGGTGGATAACTCCCCCATTGATTACCTGGATTTTGCATCGCCAGTGGCGGGGCTGGGCTCCAAGATGGGATTGGATGCCACCACCAAATGGCCGGGCGAAACGGACCGCGAGTGGGGGCGTCCGATCACCATGAGCGACGATGTGAAGCGCCGGGTGGATGAGCTCTGGCCGCAGCTTGGCCTTGATTGAACCCGGCTCCTTTACGCTGCGTAAGAGGAAGTATGGACGCCAACACACAACAGCCGAAGTCAGACCTGTTCCATCTCACTGAGATCGGACAGCTGGGTGATGACATCTATCAGGTACGTTTTGAATGGCCGCAGGGGCGCCCCGTACGCTTCCATGCCGGCCAGTATCTGGCCATTCATCTGCCCGGCCGGGATCCCGCCTGGTTTTCCATCGCCAGTGCCCCTGGTGCGGATCAGCTGACCCTGCATATCCAGGCACCGCCGGAGTGGGAGAGTGCCTGTGAAGTGATGGCCTACCTCCGCCATGAAGGCTGTGCCCGGATCTCCATGCCCTATGGCCATGCCTGTCTGAGCGAGCCGCCGCAGGCACCGCTTCTGCTGGTGGTGGCGGGAACCGGCTTTGCTCAGGCCAAGAGCATTGTGGATTATCTGCGTACAAGCCGGATGGAACAGCCGGTGACCCTTTACTGGGGAGCGCGTGATAGCGCGGAGATGTATCTGCGCAACACGGCGGAACGCTGGGCGCAGGACTGGCCCGGCTTCCATTTCCAGCCAGTGGTCTGTGAAGCGGATGCTGCCTCGGACTGCCACCACGAGCGCCTTGCGGAGGCCGTGCTGGCGGATGGTCATGATCTGGCCCGGGTCATGGTGCTGGCCAGCGGGTCGCCGGCCATGGTCTACAATGTCCTGGATGGCCTGACGCCAGCTGGCTTCGATGCGGCCCGTTTTTACTCGGACGTTCTTGAATACGCCCCCAGGGACTGAGGGATCAGCGTGCTCGGGCGGCAGGGCGAGCCTCGGGCATGGGCAGCCAGGGCAGGCCATGATGTTCCAGAACGCCCTGGCGCAGGAGAGTGACACTGTCCTCATAGCGGCCCATGTGAGCGTAGAGTCGGCACAGCTCCGCGGCCGTTTCCTGGCTGTGGCGTACGCCCAGGCTTGTCTCCAGGTATTCCCGGGCTTTACCCCAGAGGCGGTTACGCAGGCTGATCCGCCCCAGTGCGAGCAGCAGCTCCGGATTATTCGGGCGCTCCTGAAGCCACCCTTCGGCTGTTAACAGCTGCTCATCCGCCCGCGCACCATGGATGCGACCGTAGAGGTTAACCAGTAGATCGCTCCAGTTGTGGCGTAATACCTTGCGCAGCAGACTCTCGGCACGGGGTTCGGCGCCCAGGCGGGCCAGGTGGCTGGCGTAATGGTGCACCACGGATTCATCGTGGCGCCGGGCTGGCGGCAGCTGGTCCCAGATCCGGTCCAGCTGGTCCATGTTGCGTTGTTCGGGGGGGTGGCGCTCCAGCCGCTCTGCGGCCTGGTCCAGAACATTGAGCCAGACTTCCTGTTCCAGTTCGTTAAGGCTGCTGGCATCCAGCGCGGCCTGGCGGCGCAGTTCGGGGAGCAGCTCACTGAGGGCCTGCCAGTCTTCAAGGTTACGGTAAACGTTGGCCAGCTGGCGGATGACGTGAGGGTGGTTGGGCGCTTTGCGGCGCAGCCGGAGCAATGTGGCCAGTGCCTGTTCATTGCGCCCGGCATTGAGCTGGAGCCGTGCCTGGGTGAGCCCGACTGCCAGATCCGAGCCCGCGGTGCTTTCCCAGGCGCGTTTGAGGAGCCGTTCTGCCTGCTCCTGGTCCCCCAGCTGGTGTGCCGCTTCCGCTGCCGATAGATAGTTGATGAGCGGTGTTTCCGCGTTGCCGGCGCCATTTTCCAGCAGCTTTCGGGCCCGCCCCCAGTTGCCCTCGGCCAGCTCCAGAAGGCCCCGGGTTGTGAGGCGCCGGGAACGGCTGCGGCCGGTGTTACGCAGCCACTGGCCCATGGCCGTGGGGCTCAGCCGCAGGCCCCGCATAAGGTTTAGAAGCCAGTGCAGGGCCAGCGCGGCCAGCACCAGCAGCGCCAGGCCCACCCAGAAATTGGTTTCGACCAGCCAGGGACCGATGCTGACGCGCACATACCCGGGTTCCTCCGCCATGCCCAGGCTCAGAAGGGTGCCCGCCAGCAGGGCGGTGAACAGGACAATGAGCAGGGATCTCATGGGGTGGTCTCCCCATCGGCGGTCGTGTCAGTCTCCGGTTTGTTGTCCGGCCCTGCCTTGTCTTGCGACTTCTGCTCTGGCCCGGAGGCCTCTGTGCGGGCCCGGATCCGGGCCTTGAGGAGGGCCAGCGATTCGCTGATATCCGGCATGGTGGTGTTGATGGGGATGTCCCGCAGGTCCTTGATCAGCTCGCGCAGGGCTGTGGCGGTCTGGTTGTCGCTGCCGTACCAGCGCTCCAGCCATTCGTCCGCGCGCCCGAGTGAGCGCCTGTAGACGGCGTTGTCGCCGCGCAGCAGCGCGGCAGCGGCCTGTTCGAACATCAGCTGCAGGTGAAGCTGTGCCTGGGTTTCCTGGGCAGGCGTCAGCAGTGCCTGGGTGGGCTTATCCAGGCGGCGGATACGGACCATACGATCAAGGATGCCCAGAATGTCTTGCCAGAGGCTGGCATCCTGCGCCGCGGACGGGGGGCGCTCGGCCTCGGGCAGCGTGGCGGTGCTGTCCATGGACTGGGCGTTGCCAAGCTCCGGAACCATGCCCATGGCGGCTTCCAGTTGCAGGTGGATGCCGGTCCGGTCTACCGGTTCCATGGTGCGCAATGCCAGGATTTCCTCAGCAAGGGCTTCGCGGATGGGATGAACCCCGGCAGCGTCGGTGCCCGCCAGGAGTTCGTCGGTGCTCTGCAACAGGCGGAGAGCGCCCTTGTGATCGCCTTCGAGTGCCAGGCGTTGGTTGGCCAGCCGCAGAAGGTATTCCGCTTCCGCAAGCAGCCAATCAGTCCGGGTGCGCTCGCCGAGTCCCAGCAGTGAGCGGGCGTTATGCGCGATCTGGCGGGACTGGGTGTTGAGCTCGCTGGCTTGCTTGTCGAGTTTGCCTTCCAGGCGGTTGAGGCGCTGTTCCCGCGCTTGACGGCTGGAGCGCTGGTTTTGGCGCAGCTCCTCGGTGGCGCTGTTGAGGCTGTCAATGCGGCTGCTGAGCTGCTGTTGCAGCCGCTGCTGTTGCCACAGCAGGGCGCCAGAGCCGATCAGGCCGGCAGCCAGCAGTAGTATGACCAGCCATAGTGGCCAGAGTCTTGGGGATTTGGGGTGCGGGCTGGCCGTGGTGGTCGCCGGAAGCTGTTTGCTGTTGTCGTTCACGAGTGTCCGTTACTCCGCATCAGAGGGGGACGCCGTGCAGGCGTCGATCAGCCCGTCCGGGGTCATGGCCGCGGCTACCCGGACGTCGCGAAAGCCGGCTTCCCGGGCCTGCTGGGCAACCCGCTCTGCCGGTACCACGAGGCGGCGTTCCCGCAGCTTCGCGTCTGTATTCTGACCTACCTCGAGCAGGTGCTTCAATGTTTCTCCGGATAGCACGAGAACGGTGTCCGGGTCGAAACGGGTCAGGCGCTGCAGGAGCGTGGTTTCCGGCCATTCGATGGGGGCCCGCTCGTACAGCGGGAGCACCTCAGGCCGGGCGCCACGTTCCGTCAACGTGTTCACAAGCAATTCCCGGCCCTGGTCACCGCGGGCGATCAGTATCCTGGCTCCAGCCACCGCTTCAGGCTGGAAGGCATCGCAATCGAGCAGTGCTTCGGAGTTATGGCCGCTGGCGGGGGCCTGCCCGGGGAGGCCTGCGTCACGGAAGACTTTGGCGGTGCCTTCGCCAGGGCCCCACCATTCAAGCGCCACAGGCCATTGGGGCCACCATTCGTCCGCGTGTGCCAGTAGCAGCCGGGCGGCGTTGGGGCTGACCGCGATAACCTTCCCGAAATTGTCCAGGTCCTGAATCAGGCTGCGCTGCCGACCATCGAGAGGCTGTGGTTCTATCTCGATCAGTGGCAGGGCCTGGGTGCTGGCACCGGCCTGTTCAAGTGCCTCGCAGGTTTCTGTGGCCTTGGGCTCCGGGCGTGACACCAGAATGCGGCGCCCGGTGAGGGGGCCATTATTCGGGTTCGTAGCCATAGACCTCCGCCAGTATGGCGCCGGCGCCCTTTTCCAGAAGCTGTTCAGCCAGCTGTCGGCCAAGAGCCTCGCCGTCGCTGCGGTGGGCGCGACCGTCCACCTGATGGACGCGGCTGCCGTCGGGAGAGGCAACAAGGCCGCGCAGGTAAAGCTCATCTTCTTCCAGTTCGGCATAGGCTCCGATGGGCACCTGGCAGCCGCCTTCAAGGCGTGTGTTCAGGGCCCGTTCCGCCAGAACGCGGTCCCGCGAGTCCGCGTGGACCAGGGGGTGCAGCATCTCGATGAGATCCGTGTCGTCAGTGCGGCATTCAATGCCCAGCGCACCCTGCCCCACGGCGGGGAGACTGATCTCCGGAGGGATCTCATAGCGGATGCGGGTGTCGAAGCCGAGCCGTCGCAGGCCAGAGGTGGCCAGGACAATGGCGTCGTACTGGCCCTCATCAAGCTTGGCGAGACGGGTGTTGACGTTGCCACGCAGGGTCTCGATCCGGCAGTCGGGCCGGTGGGCGGCGAGCTGGGCCTGGCGGCGCAGGCTGGAGGTGCCAATAACCGCCCCCTCGGGGAGCGCGTCCACATCCGCATGGTGGTTGCTGACAAACGCATCCGTGGGCGCGCCGCGTTCGCAGATGGCCATCAGGCCCAACCCTTGCGGGAAAACCATGGGCACATCCTTCATGGAATGCACTGCAATGTCCGCGCGCCCGTCGAGCATGGCTTCTTCGAGTTCCTTCACGAACAGCGCCTTGCCGCCGATCTTGGCCAATGGCACGTCCAGGATCTTGTCGCCACGGGTTTTGATGCCCACCAGCTCCACGTTGAGTCCGGGGTGGGCCTGCTCAAGCTGGGCCTGGATGTGCTCAGCCTGCCACAGGGCAAGCTGGCTCTGGCGGGTGGCGATGCGCAGGGTGTCTCGGGCCATTGGGTGGCGGTTCCTCAGTGGGTGGATGGTTTCCGGGAGCCCTAGGGTAGCGTTTCAGGGGGCGGTTGTCGCCCGTCGGCGGTTCAGCCTTCAAGGAAATCGCGGACTGTGGCGGCGTGGCGGCGGCTGACGCGCAGGCGGGTGCCGGAAGGATCCGACAGCTGAGCCTGGTGCCCGGCCTGGGTCCGGGTCATCGCCTCCAGATAGCGCCGGTTGACCAGGGTGTGGCGGTGGATGCGCAGGAGGTGGCTGCTGTAGCTGTTTTCCAGCTCCTTCAGGCTGTAGTCGCACAGGGTTTCGCCCCGGTCATGGACGAGGGAAACGTATTTGTTATCGGCGTGGGCATAATAGAGTCGGTCCAGCTCGATGCGTTCCACACCGGCCTGGTTGCGTACCACAATGGCCGGCGGCTCTTCGGGGACGAACTGGCGGCTCTGGACGCGGTTGACGCGCGCCGCCCGCGTCAGGGCGCCAGCAAGCGCTTCCCGGCGCACGGGTTTGACCAGGTAATCCGTGGCCTGTACCTCGAAGGCGTCAAGGGCGTAGTCGTCATAGGCGGTGCAGAAGATCACCGCGGGTGGCGTGGCCTGGGCGGTCAGCGCCTGGGCTGCTTCTATACCATCCATCTCCGGCATACGCACGTCCATGAACACGACATCCGGCCCGTGTGCTTCCGCCATACTCAGCGCCTCCTGGCCGTTGGTGGCTTCGGCGCATACCCGGCAGTCGTCCAGGCCGTCGATCAGGCGCCGCAGGCGGTCGCGGGCCGGGGCCTCGTCGTCGACAATCAGGATGCGGTGTTCGCTCATGGGTTGTACTCCCTGTTCCCTGGCAGTCTCAGTGTAACGGTGAACTGTGATTCTCTCCGGCTGACCTTGAGTGCCGCAGCATCCCCGTAAACCGCGCTCAGCCGGGCCTGGATGTTCTCCAGCGCCATGCGCTGGCCCTGGTTTTGGCCGGCCAGGTCACTGGCGAGGGGATTATGGATCAGAATGTAGAGCCAGCGCCGTGTCAGTTCGGATTCCACCCTGATGGTGCCGCCCTCGCTGCGGGGCTGGATACCATGATAGACCGCGTTTTCCAGCAGTGGTTGCAGAATCAACGGCGGGACGGGCCGGTCATCCGCCGCCTCATCCAGTGCCCATTCCACGTGCAGGCGCGAGCCCAGGCGCAGGTGTTCGATGGCCAGGTAACGCTCGCACAGTCTCAGCTCCTCGCCCAGTGTAATGAGCCGCTCGCCGGTGGTATTGAGGCTGGCCCGGAAGAGTTCGGACAGGTCCAGGACGACCTCCTCAGCGCGCTCGGGCTCCGAGACGATAAGGCTGGCGATGGTGTTCATGCTGTTGAACAGGAAATGGGGCTGGATGCGGGCCTGCAGGGCGGCGATGCGAGCCTCCAGCTCCGCTTCCTCCTGGCGCCGGCGCTGGTATTGAAGATGGAAGTAACGCAGCAGCATCAGCGTGATCAGTGCCGCCATGATCAGGTTGCGCAGCAAAGTGAATGGGGCGTTCAACGGCGAGGGGGGTGGTGTGAGCAGCCACTGGCCAAGCAGTGTGAATAGGGCGGTATCGGCCAGGACCAGGGCAGTAATGATGGTGACGGTCAGCGTTACGCCCAGTGCTTCAAGCCTGCGCCGCAGGGCACAGATGAGGCCGGCGGCGGTCAGGGTGACCCACTGGACCAGCAGCGAGGCGAGGCCCAGGTAGCGCCAGTCCAGAAGGCCGTCGGAGGGCTGCGCCAGCGCGAAGAGCACCACCACCAGCTCGGTGGTGAGCACCAGCAGAAAGACGGCACGGACCTGGCACAGATCCGGGATGAAGCCGCCGTCGGTTTTTGGCTCTGGGGTCTGGGTCATGAGGAATAGGGCCCTGAGTAAGAAGGCTGTTATACTACGCGGTCTGCGGGTTTACTGGATTTTATGACAACAGGATAGACCATGAGTGACGAGCGGAAAGCGGCGAGCAAACTCTGGGGCGGGCGCTTCAGCGAGCCCACGGATGCCTTTGTGGAACGGTTCACAGCCTCGGTGGGCTTTGATCAGCGGCTCTACCATCATGACATTCGTGGTTCTATTGCCCATGCCCGGATGCTTGCCAGGGTTGGCGTGCTGACCCGCGAGGAAGAGCGCCAGATCATTGAGGGCTTGGAGGCGGTGCACGCCGATATTGAGGCAGGACGCTTTGAGTGGTCCGTGGGCCTTGAGGACGTGCACATGAACATCGAGGCGGCGCTGACCGAGCGTATCGGCGTGACCGGCAAAAAGCTTCACACCGGGCGTTCGCGCAATGACCAGATCGCCACCGATATCCGCCTCTACCTGCGTGACGAAATCGATGCCATCGCGGTTGAGCTGGGGCGCCTGCAGTCCGGGCTGATCGAGCTTGCCGAGCGCGAGGCGGACACCATCATGCCCGGTTTTACCCATCTTCAGAGTGCCCAGCCCGTCACTTTCGGTCATCATATGCTGGCCTGGAACGAGATGCTGCAGCGTGACCACGAGCGTCTGCTCGACTGCCGCAAGCGGGTGAACCGCCTGCCCCTCGGTGCCGCGGCCCTGGCCGGCACCAGTTATCCGATTGACCGCCACTATACCGCCGAGCTTCTGGGCTTTGATGGCCCAACCGCCAATTCGCTGGATTCGGTCAGTGACCGTGATTTCGCCATTGAGTTCAACAGTTTTGCCGCACTGTTGCTGACCCACCTGTCGCGGTTCAGTGAGGAGCTGGTGCTGTGGACGTCGGCGCAGTTCAGTTTCGTGGATCTTCCGGACCGGTTCTGTACCGGCTCGTCGATCATGCCCCAGAAGAAGAACCCGGATGTGCCCGAGCTGGTGCGCGGCAAGACCGGACGCGTGAACGGCCATCTCCTCTCGCTGTTAACCCTGATGAAGGGGCAGCCGCTGGCCTACAACAAGGACAATCAGGAGGACAAGGAGCCTCTGTTCGATACGGTGGACACGGTCAAGGGATGCTTGCGGGCCTACGCGGACATGATGCCCGCGCTCGCCGTGCGCCGGGACAACACCCGGGCAGCAGCCCGGCGTGGCTTTGCCACGGCCACTGATCTGGCGGATTATCTGGTGCGCCAGGGTCTGGCATTCCGGGATGCTCATGAGGTTGTGGGGCAGGCCGTGGCCTATGCCGACGACGACGGCAGGGACCTGGAGGACCTGGCGCTGGGCGAGTTGCAGCAGTTCAGTGGGGTCATCAATGAGGATGTGTACCAGGTCCTCACGCTTGAGGGCTCAGTGAGTGCCCGCGACCATGTCGGGGGCACGGCACCGGAGCGGGTGCGCGAGGCGGCGCGGGAGGCTGCGCAACGGCTGGATGAAATGGGAGCGGGGGACGCTCCTGATTAGCGGCGCGTCCCGAAGATGCTTTCCCGCGCCCCGGGTTGGCTCGGAGGCGCGAGTTCGTCCAGAAGCTCTGGGGCGGTGAGGCGGTAGCCCTGGCCGAAGTGCAGCCCCAGTTCCCGCACCTTGCGCAGGGTGGCATCGTCCTCGATGAAGGGGGCAACGGTCACCGCGTCGCACAGCAGGGCCATCCGGTGGATGGCCTCGACCATGATCACCTGCAACGGGTTATCCGCCAGGTCGTGCACCAGGCTCTCATCCATCTTGATGATGCTGGCCCCCAGGTCGCCGAGCAGGTTATGGGTGTGGCCAGTGACACCAGCGCCATCCAGGGCGATCCGGCAGCCTGAGGCGCGCAGTGCCTGGGCGCAGCGCCGGGCCGCTTCCGGGTAGCGCCAGGCATGGGATTCCCGGATCTCAAAGCAGAAGCTGGCTGCTTCAAAAGAGCTGGCTTCGATTTGCCGGGTCACTTCGCTGGCAAACCCTTCATCCATGATACTGCTGGTTGAGAGGTTGAAGCTGATCATCTTCAGCCGCGGCTGCATCAGCGGGTTGTTCTCAAGCCATGCGAGTGCGCGGGCAATAACCCGCCGATCCAGGACATACCCCAGGTCAAAGCGTTCTGCCAGTGGCATGAAGGAGGCCGGACGCCAGAGTGGCTCGTCGTTTGGGCGCTGATCGTCCGGTTCCCGGTGAAGGCGTGCGAGCACTTCCACATGGTCACCCCAGCTGGCACTGGCGATGGGGCGCAGCGCCTGGAAGTGCAGTTCAATGGCGTCGGTGGTTATGGCGTACATCAGTTGCGCCAGGTCTTCCCGGGTAGCGGTTTCGTTGCCGGTTTCATCGGTGGCCCGGTAAAGGTTGATGCTGGAGGGGCCCGTGGCCTTGGCCGTTTCGCACAGATCGGCGGCCAGCGTCAGGCACTGTTCCGGCGTCTCGCCAATTACCTGGTTCAGTGGCAGAAGACCCGCGCTGACGGTGGTCTGGATGGTATCGCCACGCCATTCAAAACTGAATCCCCCCACGGCGTCGCGGAGGCCGTGGCAGACCTTGACGGCTTCCTCTGTACCGCAGTTGTCCAGAATGACCACGAACTGGTCACTGGCGACCCGGGCAATGGCGTCACGCTGGCGGAGCCGGCCCGAGATCATGCTGCTGAGTTCGCGCAGGTAGCGGTCGCAGCCGCCGGAGCCAAAACGGGCGTTGAGGGTGCTGAAACCGTCCAGGTCCATGTGCACCAGAGCATGGGGCGTGCCGGCTTCGCGCTGGAGGTTCTGGGCCCGGTGCAGGCGCTGGAGGATCTCGCGGCGGTTGAGCAGACCGGTCAGCGGATCATGGCGGTTGAGGTAGTGGACGTGGTCCTCGCCGTCCAGCTGCGCAATGCGCTTGTCCCGTCCAACATGGGCGGCGCCCAGCAGCTCGCCATCCGGGGAGAAGATCCGGTTGAACTGGATCTCGTAGACCCGCTGCTGTTCCTCGGATTGGGCCAGCGGCATCTCGATACAGAACCCCTCCTGACTCAGGGCACGTTCCCACAAGCGGGTATAGAGTCGCCGCTCATCGGGGTGGTCCGCGAGCAGATCCGAGAGCCGGTCGCCCACGTTAGGGGTCACGCCAAAGGCGCAGTGGAAGGCATCAGTATAGGCTTGGTTGACTGCCACAATCTCCAGCTCCGGGTTCACAATAACGATGAGGTCATTGGAAGCGGCGAGCACACTTTCCGTACGGTACTTCCAGACCTGTGCCGAGTGCGCGTCCGCCCGCCGGGCTGTGATGTCCACGGCACTGCCGGCAATCAGGCGGCGCTTGCCGGAGTCATCCAGGCTGCGGCCGGTCAGCCGCAGCCAGCGGTGGTTCTGGTTCGCGGTCAGCACGGGGACTTCCATGGAAAACGCCTCGCCCTGGCGCAGGCACTGGAGGATGGCCCGCCGTACCTGGCTCTGGTGCTCCTGGAAATAGAACAGCACATGTTCCGGGTCGAGCTGGTTGCCCGGCGGGAGATCCAGCAGGTGGTACAGCCCTTCCGACCAGTGGAGGCGGTTGTGGTCCGGGTCCATCTCCCAGATGCCGATGCCGCCGCTCTCTTCCGCCAGACGGAATACCCGGGTATCGAGGGGGGTGGCCTGGCGGGGGCGGATGCGCATGGCATCTTCGGTATTCGCGCTGGTGTCATTGGCGGCGCGCCGCAGGCTGATGGAGAAAAAGTAGCCCGAGGCGTGGCGGACGGTGATGAGCGCGCTCTGGCCCTGTTCCAGGGCGTCGCTCAGGGGTGGCATCAATGGGTTGTCTTCATGGCTGGCCACGAGCTTGTGCAGGGGCACTCCCTGCATTTCCAGGATGCCGTAGCCGAAAAGGGCCTCGGCCGCATCGTCCGCCGCCTGGATGGTGCCGTCGTCGTCCACCTGGAGGCTGGCAGGCGCCGTATTGGTATTGGTGCCTGGTTCGGTGCGAACCCGCTTGATCAGATATTCCTTCATAGCGCCCGAGATTAGCAGAAAGCGTGGGAGCGGGGTTACATCCGTGTGTGAGTTCCGTCAACTGTGGCGTTATAATGCCCCGTTTGCTCGGGGAGGTGGCTTATGCGTGGCTCTATGCTGGTGATGCTGGCACTGATGCTGGTTCTGGCCGGGTGTGGGCAGAAAGGAGCGTTGCATCGGGAGGACAAGCCCGAGGCGCCGGATAATGCCAGCGTGCTGGACGCGCAGACTATCTCCACTCATCTCTGCTGATCAGGCGGGTGCCGATCCATGGATCTATTCAATCAATACAACGGTGAGCTGCACGCCGAATCCGTGCCGGTGAGAAGGATTGCCGAGGCGCACGGCACACCCTGCTACATCTACTCCAGGGCTACGCTGGAACGGCACTTCCATGCCTATGACCAAGCCCTGGCTGGTAGGGCGCACCGCATCTGTTACGCCGTGAAGGCCAATGGCAACCTGGCCGTGCTCAATGTGCTCGCGCGCCTGGGGGCGGGGTTCGACATTGTTTCCGGGGGCGAACTGGAGCGCGTGATCCGTGCTGGCGGTGATCCCGCCTGTACCGTCTTCTCGGGCGTGGGGAAACAGCGCTGGGAAATCGAAAGGGCCCTGGAAGTCGGTGTACGCTGCTTCAACGTGGAGTCCGACTTTGAGCTGGCCATGATCAATGACGTGGCCTCGCAGCGTGGCCAGATCGCGCCCATATCCGTGCGTGTTAATCCGGATGTGGATGCCCAGACTCATCCCTACATTGCCACTGGCTTGAAGGCCAATAAGTTCGGTGTCGATATCGAGCAGGCCAGGACGCTGTATCGCCAGGCGAAGGCGATGCCCGGTGTCGAGATCGTCGGCGTCGACTGTCACATCGGTTCCCAGCTGCAGAGTCTGGAGCCGCTGATGGATGCGCTGGAGCGGATGCTGGCCCTGATTGATGCCCTGGCGGAAGAGGGAATCAGCATCCAGCACCTGGACATGGGAGGCGGGCTCGGCGTGCCCTATGGCGATGAGCAGCCGCCCAGTCCCCAAGCCTATGGTGAAGCCCTGAGGCAGCGCCTGGCGGGGCGCGATCTGGAACTGCTGCTGGAGCCGGGGCGCTCCATTGCTGCCAACGCCGGCCTCATGATCACTCGCGTGGAAGGGCTCAAGGGGGACGAGGCACATCGTTTTGCCATCGTGGACGGGGCCATGAACGACCTGATCCGGCCGTCGCTCTATTCCGCCTGGCAGCGGATTGAGGCGGTGGCTGAACGCAGCGACATTGAACCGGCGGTTTACGACGTGGTGGGGCCGGTGTGTGAAACCGGCGATTTTCTGGGTAAACAGCGGTCGCTGGCGATCGGTGCTGGCGACCTCCTTGC
The DNA here is from genome assembly GCA_048013405.1 of Halomonadaceae bacterium KBTZ08. GTDB lineage: Bacteria > Pseudomonadota > Gammaproteobacteria > Pseudomonadales > Oleiphilaceae > Halospina. The sequence goes on along the minus strand of CP182108.1, from coordinate 1,894,231 downwards.
CGTGCGTTCGGCTGGCGCCTACGGTTTTGTTATGAGTTCAAACTACAATACCCGTAATCGACCGGCGGAAATCCTGGTTGATGGTGACGATGTACATCTGGTGCGCCGGCGCGAGACACTGGAAGACCAGCTGGCACCTGAGATGCCGCTGCCGGAGTTCGGTTCATGAGCGGTGACGGGCGCCGGGGGCGTGGTGGCTGGCTGCGCTTCACCAAGATGCACGGGCTGGGCAATGACTTCATGGTGGTGGACGCCATCACCCAGCCGGTGCAGCTGGAGACCAGCCAGATCCGGAAGATGGCGGATCGCCATCTGGGGGTTGGCTTTGACCAGCTGCTCATGGTGGAACCGCCGGAGCGCCCGGACGTGGATTTCCGCTACCGCATTTTCAATGCGGATGGCACCGAGGTGGAGCAGTGTGGCAACGGTGCCCGTTGCTTTGCGCGCTTTGTGCGCGATCAGCAGCTGACCCGCCAGAATCGGCTCAAGGTGCAGACAGCGACTGGCATCATGACTCTGGAGGTCACCAAAAAAGGCCTGGTCCGGGTGGATATGGGCGTTCCGGAGCTGGCTCCGGCTGCGATTCCATTTGCCGCGGATGAGCAGGCGGTGAGCTACCCGGTAACGGTGGATGGTGACACGCTGCCCCTTTCCGCCGTTTCCATGGGCAACCCGCACGGGGTGCTGGTGGTGGACGATGTGGACACGGCGCCCGTTGAAAACCTTGGCCCTCTGATGGAAGCCCATCCACGCTTCCCGGCGCGAGCCAACGCGGGGTTTATGCAGGTCGTGGCGCCGGACCGGATCCGGCTGCGGGTGTTCGAGCGTGGTGTGGGCGAAACCCGGGCCTGTGGTAGTGGTGCCTGTGCTGCGGTGGTGGCTGGGCGACTGCGCGGGCTTCTGGCCGAGAGGGTGACGGTGGAGCTTCTGGGTGGCACGCTGACCATTTCGTGGCCGGGGGATGGGGCAGCTGTTACTATGGAAGGGCCCGCGACGCGGGTCTTCGAGGGTAGGATCAAGCCACCTGGTGACGGACGGCGTTCCCGCCAGGGTGGCGGTCGCCCCCAGAACAACAGGAAGAAAAAGGGTCGGGACGGAAACTCCGCCTGACAGACGGGAGGTAGTGAATGACAGACCCGACAGCGGAACCGGCAAGCGCCACGGTCTCTGAAGCCGATGTCGCCAGGTACCTGGAGGCCAATCCGGATTTTTTTGAACGCCATGAGGCGCTTCTGCAGAAACTGCGGCTGCCCCATGACAGCGGCGAGGCGATTTCGCTGGTGGAGCGCCAGGTGCACCTGTTCCGTGAGCAGCGGGATGCACTGCGCGAGGAGCTGTCCGGGCTGATTGGTATCGCCCGCCAGAATGATCAGTTGTTTGCCCGTAGCAAACGGTTGTTGATGCAGTTGCTGGATGCCCGTTCCGTGGAGGAGGTGGCGGCGATTCTGGATGAAACCATCCGGGGTGAGTTCCAGCTTCAGGGCGCGACCCTGACCGTCCTGACCGACGGAGAACCTCCGTCCCAGTGTGGCGCCGTGCGTTATCTGGGCCGCGATGAGGCCAGGGCGGTGTTTGGTGAGGCACTGGATGAAAGCCAGCCGTTGTTCGGGCGTCTGCGTGATAGCCATCGTGAGGCTCTGTTTGCGGCCCCTGACCAGGTCGGTTCCGCAGCGGTGATTCCCGTGCGCCGGGACGAGTGCCTGGGGCTGATTGCCATTGCCAGTGCTGAAGAAGGCTATTTCCACAGCAGCATGGGGTCCCTGTTCATGGCCTACATCAGCGATACCCTGGGCCGGCTTCTGCCGCCTCTGTTGGCACCGGAAGGCCGTATGACCCCGCCCGAGGCGGAAGCCGGTCACTGACCCCCATCCCCCGGGAGCTCCGGCATGGCGTCTACTGATGCGCACGCTGAACGGATTGAGGCCGCTGGAACGTACCCGGAGCCGGTACAGCGCTTCCTGCGCTATCTGGCATCAGAGAGACACTGCGCTCAGCGGACCTGTGAACACTATGGCAGGGACCTGAACCAACTGAGCGAATGGTGTGATCAGCAGGGATGGCAGCTTCTGTCGTTGGATCAAGCCGCATTGCGGCGCTATGCGGCTGGCCTGGCGCGTGCAGGGCGCTCTGGCCGCACCATAGCCCGCCATCTCTCCGCCATCCGGCGTTTCTACGACTTCCTGATCCGGGAAGGGATGGTGACGGATAACCCGGCCCTCGACATCCGCCCGCCCCGCAGCCAGTCTCCCTTGCCCGGGGTCATGGACGTGGACCAGTTGCACCATTTGCTGGCGCGTACGCCCCGGGATCCACTGGAAGTGCGTGACCTTGCCATGATGGAGCTGATGTACTCATCCGGGTTGCGGCTGGCTGAGCTGGTGGCATTGGACGAGTCCCAGCTGGATCCCAGTGACGCCAGTGTGCGGGTGACCGGCAAGGGCAACAGGACGCGTATTGTGCCGGTCGGTCGGGTAGCGCTGCAGGCACTGGATTGCTGGCTGGCGCATCGCCCGGCCCTGGCAGCGGCGGGGGAAGAGGCTGTATTCGTCAGCCGCCACGGCCGGCGCATCCACCGCCGGACCGTGCAGGCAAGACTGCGTCGCTGGGGCCAGCTCCAGCAGGCTGACCAGGGGGTCCATCCGCATCTGATGCGTCATTCCTTCGCCAGTCACATACTGGAATCCAGCGGTGACCTGAGGGCCGTTCAGGAACTGTTGGGCCACAAGGACATTGCGACCACACAGGTCTATACACACCTGGACTTCCAGCATCTGGCCCAGGTATACGACAGCGCGCATCCGCGTGCGCGCCGGCGGAAAGACAGAAAACGGGCAGCGGCGACGGAGAACGGGCGGGATGAGTGATCAGGATTGGCGGCAGAAATACATCGCGGCGCTGGAGCAGCACGAGCAGGACGAGCAGCAGTGGCAACGCCGGCAGAACAGCCTGCAGCGCTTGCTGGTGCGTGTCTCGCTTGTTGCCGAGGGCCAGGATAGCGATCTTGATGGGCTGCTTGGGGAGTTGCGTGAGCTGGCCCGCTCCGACAATCCGGATGCGGACCGCCTGCTTCGGCTCCAGGAAGCATTGGAGGAACGTGTTTCCGGTTTTGACGAGGCGCGTGATGAGGTCATTCGCCGGCTTCAGGGGGCCATTGGACGTCTTGCCGAGCCCCTGCGCGCGCGGGCGGGCCGGGAAGAGCGGCGGCAACTGAAGTCCCTGCAGCGTACGTCGCCGGAAACCATCGGCCGGTTCGACGCGCTGCCGGCGTTGCTCGAGCAGCTTGCCGCCATTCAGCAGCAGCTGCTCAGTGCGGCCGGCGAGAGCACGAAACAGGGGTCGTTGCTGCAGCGCCTTTTCGGACGTCGCGGCTCCGGAACGTCGGGCAACGATGCGGAAGAGGCGCCGTCGCAAGCCGCTGAAGCCCCTTCTTCAGCGGCTCCAGACTCTGTCATGGACACCAGCGCCAACGGGCTTGAACTCGACAGCGGTGAACCCCGGGTTGATGATGATCAGTTCCATAACCTCAAGGCTCGCCTGCTGCAGCTGCTGCGCCATATCCAGCAGCACATCCCGCTCTCTGGGCCGGCCGGAGAACGGATTGAGCAGCTGCTTGAAGGCGTTGGCGAGAGCCAGAACTGGCATCAGATCCAGGCGGCACTGGATGAGGTGGTGCACCTGATCGTGGCGGCCGTGGGCCGGGGGCAGCGGGAATTTGAGCAGTTCCTGGCAGGGCTGGACCAACGCCTTGTGCGGCTGCGTACCCAGTTCGAGACCGGTGCGCTGGACTTCGAGCATTGGCAGGACGTATCCGAGCATTTTGACCGGCGCATTGACCAGGAACTCGACGAGATGGGCAGCGAGGCACTGGGTGCAACCGAGCTGAGTGCGCTGCAGCAGGCGGTGCGTGACCATGTTGATCGGCTCAATGCCACCCTGAAGGAATACCGTGACGCAGAGGCGGACCGGGAGCAGGAACTCCAGGCCCAGGTGAATGACCTGCGCGACAAGGTGGCTGCCATGGAGGCTGAATCCAGGGAGGCGCAGAAGGAACTGAAGAAGGAGCGGGAAAAGGCCACGACCGATATGCTGACCCAGTTGCCCAATCGGGAGGCGCTGGAGGAGCGTCTGGAGCAGGAGTACAGGCGCTGGCACCGGTATCGTGAGCCGACCACTCTGGCGATTATCGATATTGACCGTTTCAAGGAGATCAATGACACCTATGGTCACCTGGCCGGAGACAAGGTGCTGCAGCTGCTCGCACGATCGCTGAGGGAAAACCTGAGGGAGACGGATTACATCGCCCGCTATGGCGGCGAGGAATTTGTCGTCGTCCTGCCTGCCACTCCCCCTGAGACCGCGGTCGATGTATTGGAGAAGCTGCGTGAGCGTATCCGGTCGCTGCCCTTCCATTTCCGGCACGAACGCGTTGAGGTGACCTTTTCCGGTGGCGTGACCGGATTCATGGAAGTGGATGGTCCGCATCAGCTTCTGGACCTGGCGGACCGCGCCCTGTATCGCGCCAAGGAACAGGGCCGGAACCAGGTGTTGCGGGGCGACGAACCGGCCGCGGGTCCTGGGGAAAAACACTGATGCGCTTGATCGGGGCGCTTCTGGCTATAGCATGGGCGTTGATGCTGCCATTGGCGGCGCACGCCATCCCGTTCCCGGCCACTGAGAACCTCCCGGAACTCAGTGTGGAGCAGAAGCTCTGGTTGAAGGATCAGGAGCGTATCCGACTGGGGATACCGTCCGGACGGCCACCCCTGGCCTACCGTAATGAGTTTGGCCGGGTGCTGGGGACCGAATCTGGTTATGCCCGCCTTCTCGAGCGCAAGCTGGGTAAGCGCGTGGAAATGGTGGGCGGCAATCCCCTGCTGCTTGAGCGCATGCTGGCCCAGGGTCAGATTGATGCGATCAGCATGCGTTTCGCCAACCGGTCCGCTGGCGAGTACCGGTTCACCCGTCCCTATATGCAGGTGCGTTACGCCATTTACGCCCGCCGGGATAACGCCAGCATCAGCCGGCTCGGCAGTCTGGAGGACAAGCGCGTCGTTTTGCTGGACGGCGACCGCTATTCCTTCGAGCTTTTGGATCGCGTCCCCTCGTTTACCCCACTGGCCGCACTGACCCTCAGCGAGGCCATGGCCATGTTGCGCAGCGAGGAGGCGGATGCACTCCTTGTTCCTGTGCCGGTGGGTGACCGTTATCTCGAAGATAATGACGTGCGCGCCATCCAGCGGGTGCAGGTGCTGGAGGAGGAACCGCTGCCCCTGTCCTATGCTGTCCCCTTTGAAGAGGGACGCCTGCGTGGTGTTCTGGATGCCGCCATTGACTCGATGACCACGCTGGAGCACCGCAACATCCAGGGGGCCTGGATGGGGCATGACGTGATCTTCGGTGAGCAGGAAGAGGAAGTGGTGCTGACCGCGGATGAGCGCGAGTGGTTGGCCGATCATCCGGAGCTGAAAGTGGCCATGCGCACCGGCTGGCCGCCTGTCGAGTTCCGTGGTGGCAGTGGGAGGGGAGAACTGGAAGGCGTGATCCCGGACCTGCTCGCCTTGATTGAGCAGGAACTCGACTATGAGTTTGAGCGGGTGCCGGTTCTCCCTGGTGAGGATGTGGACGCGAGACTTGGTGAGGGAGGGGTGGACGTGGTCCCCGCCCTGCCGCGGACGCCCGACCGCCAGGACGAGCATCTGTTCACGCGCAGCTATCTCAGCCTGCCGGTGGCGATTGTGGTTCGGGATGACCACCGGTTCGTTGGTGATCTCTCTGAGCTTGATGGCAGTGACCGGGTTGGCGTGGTTCAGGGCATGGCGGCCGGAGAATACCTCAATCGCCACCATTCAGCCCTGAACGTGACGCAGCTGGCTTCCATCAGCAAAGGGCTGCAGCAGGTGGCCAACGATGAGCTGGACGTTATGGTCACCCATATCCCCGGCGTCAGTTACACCATCTCCCGGCTTGGGTTGGAGAATCTGCGCATCACCAGCATTGCGCCCTTTCAGTATGATCTCCGGCTGGCGGTTCGTTCCGAGCATCCAGAACTCGTGGGGATTCTCGGCAAGGCATTGAGCCGGATCGACCGCTCGGCACTGGACAAGGTCTACAACCGCTGGATCAAGCTCGACGTGGAACAGCAGACGGATTATACCGTGGTCCGGCGGGTTACCATCATTGCGCTGCTGGTGCTGGCCGCCTTCTTTTACTGGAACCGTAAGCTCTCCCTGGAGGTCAGCGAACGCGTACGCTCCGAGCAGGCGCTCAGGCGCAGCGAGGAGGAGTTGCTGAACGCCAAGCAGCGGGCCGAGGAGCTGGCGGATAAGGCGGAGGAGGCCAATCGCGCCAAAAGCGAGTTCCTGGCGAACATGTCCCATGAGATCCGTACCCCGATGAATGCCGTTATCGGGTACACGGAGCTGCTTGAACGCACCATCACCGATGATCGCCAGCGGGGCTACCTGGAGTCCATCAAGGCGGGCAGCCGCAGCCTTCTGACGCTGATCAACGACATTCTGGACCTGTCGCGCGTGGAGGCCGGGAAGATGCGGCTCGAGTACGGGCCACTGGATCTGGGCCGGCTGCTTGATGATGTCCGCCATATCTTCGCGATCCGGGCGCGTGAAAAGGGGCTGGAGCTGGCGATTGAAATGGACGAGAACATGCCGCCGGTGATGGTTCTGGATGAGACCCGTTTGCGGCAGGTGCTGTTCAACCTGGTGGGCAATGCCATCAAGTTTACCGACCACGGCGAGGTCCGGGTGCGTGTCGTCTGGAAGGAAAGCGAGGCACCAGAGCTGTGCATTGAGGTGATGGACAGTGGTATCGGGATCCCGCCGGAGCAGCAGGAGCGGATCTTCGAGGCGTTTGAGCAGCAGGTTGGGCAGAGCAGTCGACTATACGGCGGCACCGGTCTGGGACTGGCGATCAGCCGCAAGCTGGTCGAGATGATGAACGGTGAGCTCAGCGTGCGCAGCCAGCCCGGTGAGGGCACGACCTTCCGCGTGCATCTGCGTGATGTGGAAACAGCGCTGGCCGCACCGGATGTGAATGATGAGACGCTGGCGGTACGTTATCGCTTCAGTTGCAGCCGGGTCCTGATCGTGGATGACAACCCCGTGAACCGGCAGCTTGTGCGGGATGTGCTTGAGCCGGAAGGGCTTGAGGTGGATGAGGCGGAAAACGGGGTTCTGGCCCTGGAACGTGCCCGTGATTTCCGTCCGGACCTGGTGCTGATGGATATCCGTATGCCGGAGATGGACGGCTTTGAGGCGCTGCATGCCTTCGGCCAGGACCGGCGGCTTAGCGGGATCCCCATTGTGGCGCTTACCGCGTCGGTTATGACCAGCGAGGCGGCCCGTATCCGGGAAGCCGGCTTTGATGGGTACCTGCATAAACCGGTAAGCCGTGAGATTCTGCTGGGTGAGCTGGCTGGTTATCTCGCCCATGAGCGGATTGATCTGGAGGCGAGCGACCAGCAAGAGGACACGGCAGACCTCACGCCCTGGTGTGACCTCGGCGAAGAGCAGCGCAAACGGGTCATGCGGGCCCTGCGCTATTCCCTGATCCCCCAGGCCACTTCACTGGTGGATAGCGGTGATCCGGAGGCGTTGCAGGCATTCGCCATGGAGCTTCAGTCGCTGGCCCGGGAGCAGGGTGTGGAAGAGCTGGTTGTGTTTGCTGATCAGCTGGTGGAAGCCGTTGATGGGTTTGAGCTCGATCGGGTGCAGCAGCTGATGGAGCAGTTTGCGGGAGAGACCTTCCTGCCCGAGCATGAATAGACGCACGGTGCGCCAGGGCTCTGGGGCCGCATCTGCGCTATGCTGTGACTAATACGCAGGCAACAACGGACAAACGCGATGTATCAACTGGTCTTTAGCGGCGAATGGGAAGCCGGCCTGGATGAACAGTCGGCGCGGGAGAAGGCCCGCAATCTGTTCAAGGCCAATGACGCCCAGCTGGAGAAGATGTTCTCTGGTGAGCGTGTGGTTATCAAGAACCGCCTTGATGAGGCGACGGCCTATAAATACCAGGCGGCCATGAAGAAGAATGGGTTAGTGGCTCACATTGAGCCCATGCAGGCCGTGGGCCAGGACAGTGAGGCGCCGCGATCCCGGACCCCGCCAGACGATGGGGGGCAGCAAGGAGAGCGGTCCGCATCGCCGGCTGACGGTGACGCGTCGCCTGCAGAGAGCGTGGCTGTGGAACCAGGCGATCGGCTGCCGGTAGCCGGCGATAAGGTTGACAGCATCCTGGCGGGTTCCGGGCTGAGCCTGGGCGCTCCCGGTGAACGGTTGGAAGAGCTCAGGGCGGATCCGGAGCCGGTTTTCGAGCATCTGGATGAATGGTCTGTGGCGCCGCCGGGGGAGGACCTTGCGGCGAGGGAGGAAAAGCCCGAGCCGCCGGCGCCGGACATTTCCCATCTGTCATTGGCGGACGAACCAAAAACCGGCAACGGGTGATAGACTGCGGCCTTCAATGCCAGGCCATGAGAGGTAAAACAGTAGCTCGATGACTGACTTCATCCGCATACCGGTTTCCTTCGGTGAAGTGTTGGACAAGATCACCATTCTCGAGATCAAATCTGAACGGATTGACGATCCGGAAAAGCTGGGTAACGTCCAGCTTGAGCTGGAGACCCTGAATCAGCACTGGCGGGATGCGGTGGCCGAGCCTTCCCGCGTGGATGGGGAGCGCCGGAAACTGAAAGCGGTCAACGAGCAGCTCTGGGAGATTGAGGACAGTCTCCGTGAGGAGGAAGCCGCAGGGCGCTTCGGGGAGCGCTTCATCCGGTTGGCGCGCTCGGTCTACTTCACCAACGATGAGCGGGCGGCGATCAAGAAACGGGTCAACCTGAGCCTGGGCTCGCGATTCGTGGAGGAGAAGTCGTACCGCGACTACAGCCGTTGAGCCTGGGTCAGGCCCTCTGGCGCTGGTTGGCCACCCAGCGATCAAGCATGTCCGTGGCATCGGCCACCGTAATGAGTTCCATAACGCCCTCATATTCCGCCTTGGTGCCCCAGCGGGCGTTTTCAACCCGCTTGCCGGTAAAACGCTCCAGGGCCTCAGGGTAACGGTTCACGCACCACTTGAGTGAGTTATAGGGCCCGGAACGGTAGGGGTTGGAGCCGGCAAAAAGCCCCAGGACATCGGTGCCCATGGCGTTGGCGATGTGTGCCGGTCCAGTGTCCGGTGCAATCACGAGATCCGCCCTGGCCATGAGGGCCGTCAGCTGTTTGAGGGTGTCCTGGCCGCAGATGTTGGATGCCTGCTGTTGCATGGCGCCCGCGATCGCCTGGCAGCATTGGCGGTCCCGGTCCGAGGGGCCACCGACAAGAATGATATGGGCATCGTATTGGCAGACCGCGTAATCGGCCAGGGCCGCATAGCGCTCTGGGGGCCAGTTTCGGAGTTCATGGCTGGCTGAAGGGCTGATGACCAGGTTAAAGCGGTCAGGGTCCAGGATGCGCTTGGCGAAGGCCTTGTCCGTTTCGGACAATGGGATGTGCCACGCCGGTTCCGCCGGCTCAAGCCCCAAGGCGGTTGGAAAGCTGGCCAGGCAGTCGAGCACATGCTGACCGTTTTTCCGGGGGATCCGCTGGTTGATGAAAAGGCCATGGAGGTCTTTGCTGCGGTCCCGGTCGAACCCGATCCGGGTGCGGGCCGGAATGAGCAGGGCCGCTATGTTGGCGCGCAGTGCGACCTGCATGTGGAACAGCACGTCAAATTGCTCACCTTTCAGCTGGCGCCATAGGTCGAGATAACCACGCAGACCCGCGTTTTTGTCAAACACAACAAATTCCACGCCAGGCAGGCCTTCAAGCAGGCGAGCTTCCGTCTTGCCGATCACCCAGGTGATGCGCACATCGGGCAGTTGCGTCTTCAGGCTCTGTATAACCGGCAGCACATGGGTTACGTCACCGATCGCGGAAAGGCGGAGGATGCAGATGGAGTTGACGGATGCGCTGGATGAATCATTCAGCATGGATTAAGTTGGGCTGGCCCGGGTTGGAGTCGTCTGATTGTTGCTTGCTAGAATGTCTCCGCCAGAGGGCAACCTGTGCCCCACCTGCACCGGAGGAGGACGTATAGTAACGTAGTATGCCTGTGACGTCCCGTATCCCTCTGCGAATCGAATCGACCAACCCTGACCAGAGCAGCCCCTGATGAGCCACGCCCCAGTCCGTTACGGCAACTCTCGTGCCCGTTGCCGGGTAAGCGCCGCCTGGTCGCATGTATTTGATCCCAGCTGGTTCTACCCGGAGTCCTGGGGAAGCGCTGCCCGACCCGTGGATGCGGGGGGGCGTGGTGGCGCCTGGTTCGTAACAGCACCGGGCGGCGAGCTGGTGCTGCGTTTCTATCAACGTGGCGGGCTTATGGCGCACCTTTCCAAGGATGCTTATCTTCGCACGGCGGGGAGTGGGAACCGCGCCTTTGCGGAGTTCGATCTTCTGCAGTCCATGAGTGCAAGAGGGCTTCCTGTGCCGCCGCCGGTGGCCGCCGTCTTCTGGCCCGTGGCGGGGGTATTTTACCGGGCCGCAATATTGGTGGAGCGGCTTGACGGCGCCGAGCCATTGCCGGCGGTTCTTGGGGCACTGACAACGAACCACTGGGAGACGGTAGGCCGAACCCTGCGCAGGTTCCACGATGAGGGCATCGATCACGCGGATCTCAATGGCTTCAATATCCTCTGGGTCAATGGGTCGGTCTACGTGATTGACTTTGACAAGGGACGCCAGCGGGCCCAGGGCAGAACCGGGGCGCGTTGGCAACGCCGCAACCTGGAGCGCCTTCACCGGTCATTGCGGAAACTGGATTGGCGTGACTCGCCGTTGGGGCTGGCTACCGCCTGGGGGCATCTTCTCGCGGGTTACAGAGACAGTACGGCATGCCCATGACGCTCATGAACCGTTATGAACGGAACCTCCACAAGCTGGGCTACTACCTTAACGCTGTCTTCGACCTGGCGGTTCCCCGTCCCTACTGGTTGTGGCAGGGGCAGCGCCTGATGGCGGAATATGGCGCATTGGCCCCGGATGCGCGGGCGGAAGTGGATGCGCGGGTGGCTTGGTACAATCGCCTGGAGGCCCCGTTCAATCCGGGGCCAGAGGCCATACGGCCACAGCAGTTCTCGCGTCGCGGTCAGCGTTCCGCCTACTATCTGGATTTTAAACGCCTGCTCCGGTGCCTCCCGGAAGATCGCCCCTTCCGCTATGAGTTTGGGGATGTGACCTGGGTGCCGGAATACCCAAGCTTCGTGAAAAGCCGGCCCGTTGCCGCCGAGCGAGAGAATGCCAATTCGGTGCTGCTCAAGCTTAACCAGGTCCGCCATTACTTCATGGTACGGGATCAGCTGAGCTTCCGGGACAAAGCGCCCATTGCCATCTGGCGCGGCAAGGGCAGCCAGCCGCAACGGCGGGCATTCCTTGAACGTTACCATGACAATCCGGTATGTAATGTGGGGTGCAACCACCCGGAGTCCGTTGGCGAACCCTGGCACACGGGGTTCATGCCGGCTTCACAACAGCTGAACTATCGCTACCTGGTGAGCATCGAAGGCAACGACGTGGCTACCAACCTGAAATGGATTCTCGCCTCGAACTCCCTCTGCCTCATGCGTCGGCCCCGTTACGAGACCTGGTTCATGGAAGGGGCATTGGTACCCGATGTGCATTACGCCTGTCTCGCGGACGACCATTCGGACCTGGAAGAGCAGGTCCGCTACTACAATGCCCATCCCGAGGCGGCCGAGACCATCATTCGTAACGCCCAGGCCCATGTGGCCCGGTTCATGGACGCACGCCGTGAGTGGCTGATCTCGCTGCTGGTCATGAGGCGCTATTTCGAGAGGGTTGAGGCCTGATGGCGCGTTATCTGCTGTTCGTGAACCAGCCCTATTCCTATGCCATTCTTCGGCCTCTGCAGGCAGCTATCTGGGCGCGTGGTGATGAAGTGGCCTGGTTTGTCGCGGGGTGCAGTGCCGATGCCTTGGGGGAAGGGGAGTTGCGCCTGGAAACCATCCGGGAGGTGATGGCGTATCAGGCGGTGGCGACCTTCGTGCCGGGGGACTGGGTGCCCTGGTTCTTCCCCGGCATCAAAGTGGAGGTGTTCCATGGCCTGGCGCGGAATAAAAGAGGGCATGAAAGCGAGGCGGAAAGTGACCATTACCGGATTCGTGGCTGGTTTGACCTCTACTGTACCCATGCTGAGACTGATACCGAACGCTTCCGGCAATTGGCACGGGCAAAGGGGTTCTTTTCCGTGGCTCATACCGGTTGGCCCAAACTGGACCCCTTGTTCAAAGAGGCGGGCAGGGAGAAGAGCGCGGCAGGTGAGCATGACAGGCCAACGGTTTTCTTCGCTTCCACCTTCAGCCGGAGCGTGACAGCCGCACCCGAGCTGTATGACGAGATTGCCCGCATGGCCCGTTCCGGACGTTGGCACTTCCTGGTCACCTTGCACCCCAAGATGGACCCGGAATGGGTGGCGCGCTACCGGGCTCTGTCAGGCCCCAACCTGACCTTCATTGAAAGTGACGAAGACCTGATCGCAACCCTTCCCATGGCGGATGTGATGCTCTGTGATACATCCTCCATCATGTTTGAATTCATGTTCCTTGATCGCCCGGTGGTTACCCTCAATACCCGCATGCCGGGGCCCTGGTTGATTGACGTGGGGGAGGCATCCGAGGTTGAGCCTGCCCTGGAGCGGGCCCTGCAGCGACCGGAACACCTCGTCGCCGCTATGCGGGCCTACTGCCGGGAACTGCACAGTTTTGCGGATGGCTGTTCAAGTGAGCGGGTTCTTGAAGCAGTTGACCGTTTCCTGGCAAAGGAGCACAGCCATCTTGCCTCCAAGCCGCTCAATCTATGGCGGAAGTTGAGGATCTGGTTCCGGCTTCAGCGCGATCTAGCTGAAACCCGTTATCAATCAACGCCCGAAAACAGGCAATGAAATCCGATTTGCGCTGCGCCAACTCGCGGCCGTTAATGTTATTGAATTGCTCATAAACGCTGTCTTTGTTATCAGCGAGCCAGTGAATCCCCTCGACTACGTCATTCACTTCGCAAAGTGCTGCCCGGACCCAGTTGACGCCTTTGAGGTTAATCCGGTCATGGGGAATGGGGAGTGCCAGATCCGGGTAGGTTGCAGGCACCAGGTAACCGGTCTCCTGGTGCCGCACCCATTCGTTCATGGGCGGGGCGTCCGTCGTGAGCACGGGGGTACCGCAATAAAGGCTTTCAAGGATGGCGAAGCCAACCCCTTCCCATTTTGAAGGCGCCACGGAAAAGTCGGCGGAGCGGTAATAGGCCAGGTTCTTCCTGTAGGAGGTGTTCCTGTGGCTATAGGTAAAGCTTTCCCCCCGAAATGGCGCCAAGGGAGAGACATCAAGGTCCGTCTGGGTTTTCAGGGTGAAGTGGATATCGTCTCTCTCGGCGAGCACCTTGCTGAACGCGTCTATTACCACCTGATGGTTACGCCGTTCGCCAAGCCCGCCGCGACCAGCATTGAACAGGAACAAGGTTTTGTCCCGTGAAGGCTGTTTCTCTTGGATCGGAAGCTCGGTAATCCAGGGATTCCGGACGACGTTCCTGAGCCCGAAGTGCTGTTCCAGCAAGTCGGCGCAGGCATGCTGTGGCGCCATGATGATGTCCACCTGGCGGAAGTCTTCCTGCCCATAGTGGGGGGGAATCCATTCGTGGTTGGGGCGCCATATGGTACGAATGCCACGTTCACGGCAGGCCTGAAAGAGGTTGGGCATGAACTGCTCAATCGTCATCACCACGTCCTTGCTGTTCAGCCATCTCAGGAATGAACGCTTGGTGTGCCATGTGGCGTCAAAATCCTTCCCTTTGCGTCCTGCCGGGATCTGGTAGATCTGAAAATCGACATCGGGGAAATGGGCCTTGAAAAAATCCCGCAAAAGACGGGATTCGGTTCCCAGGCCCCGGTTATTCATGCAATTCACCAAGCCGAATTGCGTTCGGTTGTGTTTTCTTGTGAACAACGCTGGCATTCCCCCTGGACCATCGCTTGAAGATGGGTTTCGCCGATGAGTGACAGTGCAACGGTATCCCATTCTAGGCGCATGCCGGTTGATCGGGAACCATCAACGACCTGGAGGGGATTACGGCGGCCAACGGGGAAGCTGTCGCACGGGTAATCAGCGTGCTACCATCAGCCCTCGCTAAAAACGCTCTCTGAGTGGCGCAACGGTCTCCTATGGGCTCTCGATTAAAAGGCCTCTACGCCTATTTTGTACTCTGGTTCTACCGTCTGGCAGCCAAAGGCTGGGTGCCGGCACGCTGGTTTGAACCAAATCTCCCCGAACCATCTCAGCGCGCTGCCCGGACTGGGCCGCTCAAACTGGAGGTGGTCAGCCATTGCTGGCAGTACGCCCATTTTTTGATCTATCAGCTGAGTTCGCTGGTTCATTATCCCCCTTCCGGTTCCGGGCTTCATGTCACCATGACGGTTTGCTATAGCCCCGAGGATGAACAGACAAAGCGGCTACTGGCGTTCTTTGAGCAACAGGATGTTCCCAATGTGACCTGGAACTGGGTTCCCTACCGTAAGGAAGAGCTGTTTCGGCGTGGCATCGGTCGTAACCAGGCCGCGCTGAATACACAGGCGGACTGGGTCTGGTTCACGGACTGTGATCTGATGTTTCGCGATGGGTGCTTTGATGCCCTGGCTGAGCAGTTGCAGGGTCGTCGCGATGCCTTGTTGTACCCTGCGGAAGAACGGTGTTCTGAGCTTTTGCGGGAAGATAATCCCATGTTGCAGCAGGGCGCAGGGCAACCCTCGCTCGTGGATGTCGATGATCATGCCTTTACGGCCCATTATCCCTCTCGTGCGACCGGCCCGCTACAGATTACCCATGGCGACGTTTGTCGGGCGGTGGGGTATTGCCGCTCCCTGCGGCTGTACCAGACGCCGGCGGACCGTTGGAGGAAGGCCCATGAGGACCGGGCGTTTCGTTGGCTGGTTCGGACTCAAGGGAGCCCTATCCAGATTCCGGGCGTCTATCGTATACGGCATGTCCAGAAAGGCCGCTACTCCGGGGGAGAAACCCATAAACGGCTCCGAACCGCGTTGCGGCTGCTGCAGTCATGGTACCGGGAACGCAAATAGCCTTTCATAAGGCCTGCCTCTAGGGAGTGGCTCGTGTTTTTCTGCATCTTTTCATTCAATCGTGGCCGTTTCCTCGCCAACTGTGTGGATTCCATAGAGCGTTGCGTTCCCAGCGCTGATATTCTCATTTTTGATGATGATAGTGATGATGCCGAAACGGTGGAAATACTTGATCGGCTCTCAGAGAAGTATCCGGTAAAGAGGTCCGGGAAAACCTCCATGGGGCGTCTTGGGGGCCTCTATAATAATATGCAGGCCGCACTTGACGCATGCCGGAACGAACGCCTGGTTTGCTTTCTTCAGGATGATACCCAGGTGGTCAGGAGGGTAGATGAGGCTGAAGTTGAGCAGATCAAAGCCACCTTTGACGCGAATCCGGACATCGCTTTTTTGAGCCCCTGTTTTGCTCGAGGCAGAAGTGTTGCTAAAGGGGCTTCCTATCAGTTTGACGAAAAACGCCAGCTTTTCTTTCGCGAGCCAGACGAACGCAGTGCTGGGCGCTATTTTTCCGCGCTTTTCATAGCGAAGCCGGATCGGCTTATGAGCCTCGGATGGCGCTTTGAAGGTTCGGAGCCGGATAATGAACGAAAGGCAAGCTCGTTAAGCGCCCCGATGGGGTTCCTGAAAGCCCCTTTCGCCATGTGGTTGCCGGAGGTACCGGCCTATAGAGGAAAGAAAAAGACACTTGGTCTCCGGCTTGCGGAAAGGAAAAGGAAGTGTGGTTTCTATCCATTCCGGATCATGGATGAGGCCGAAAGCAGGCAGTTACTGGAGCGTACGCCTGAGCGGATTGCCATCGCCGAGGATTACCTGGAGTGCGTTCCGGTAACACCGCCCAGGCCATGGGCATATAACCCTCTGACAGGTACCGGTTGGCGAAAGTTGCTCAGTCAGTTGGAAGTGTCGCTTCGCAAGCTATGGGGGTAGGGCAGTTGGTCATTTCAGCTAATATTGCATCGGTGCCTTCAAGGCAAAAGATGCTGGATAGGACGATAGAGAGTCTCTACCATCAAGTTGATGTGATCAATCTGTGCCTCAATGGGTATGAAACGGACCCCTATGCCGAGGACAGTAAAATCAATGGCTTGATCTCTGACAATTCCCTTGGTGACGCAGGGAAGTTCCTGTTTCAGGCGCAGAACAAGGGTTACTATTTTTCATGCGATGATGACATCATCTACCCTCCCACCTACGTTAGGGATACCATCGCAAAAGTGGATGAACTGGGGGTGGTGACCTATAACGGAAGGACCTTCAGGAAGTATCCCGTCAGGAGCTTTTATCGCAGTAAGTCCTGCAAGTACCGTTATGCAAGGCATGAACCAGAGACGCTTAAGGTTGATTTTGGCGGGACTGGCGTCATGGCGTTTGATACGCGTTACTTCCAGGTGCCGATAGAGGCGTTTGAGGCCAGGAATATGGCTGATATCTGGTTCGCTGTTTATGCCAGGTCGCACAATGTCCCGATCTGGCACCTGGGTCATGAGGCCGGCTATCTGGCTTCACAGGAAACAGAGGACTTAATCTATGATGAAAAGTACCGCTCAGATCGCTACGAAACGGAAGTTGTTAACAGGGCCTTCGCTGAAAACGGCTCCAGCCTCTTGAAGCGTATTTTGGGTTAGGCCTTACGGATTCCCCACTCAGTCCAGGTTATGCCTTCCTTTTCAATTCTCAGCCTTATGTTCTTGTTCTCTTGAACCGCGGCAGGATCCTTGTAGCCCCTTTTGTGGTCCAGGTGAAGCACAACGGCGTTGTAACGAACGTGCTTGGGCTTTATACCCGCATTCTTCAATCTTGCCCCTAACTCCCGGTCAAGTCCACCCCAAACCATTCGCTCGTCAAATCCGTTGACATTGATGATGTCTGCCTTCCAGGCAGAAGCATTTGACCCTTTGAAGTTGCACTTGGTTGGCGTGATGGCGTTGTAGAATTTTGCCGCTTGAGGCGAGGCGGTCAGTTTTTTGTTCTTATAGCTCGATTGGAGTCCGTTGGACTTGAGCCATGCAAGGTCGAAGCATCGACCTGAAAGGATGTCATCCTTGGCTATCTTTTCACTGGTTGTCATGGGAAGTTTGTGGTAACCACCGGACAGGAAACAGCCTTGTCGGGCTTCCCGGGCATGTGTTTCAAGGAAATCATGGCGTGGGATGCAGTCGCCGTCTGTGAATACGAGGTACTCAGCGCTGGCTTCAAGGATGCACTGGTTAAGAATGTGGCATTTCCGGAAACCGTTGTCTTCCTGCCACAGGTGCTTGATATCCAGATTGGTCTCGTTGCGGAACCTGTCGATGCATGCCTGGGTTTCCTGGCCCGAGCCATCGTCACCAATGATGATCTCAAAGTCATGGTGGGATTGCTGTGTATAGCCCCACAGGACTTTCTCCAGCCAAACCGGAGAGTTATAGGTCGTTATGATGACTGATAGTTGCATGATGGCGCGTCTTATCCCAGCGATAGTTCTTTAGGGTAGTCAAAGGTTTCGAAATCATTTTCGTATAATCTGTATACCCTGTCTGCAAGATCCGGGCTGTAGTATTCAGATAACCTTTTGCTGGCCCCCATGGTTTGACGTTTTGCTGTGATTGGGGCATCAAGCTGGTATTTTGGTTGCAGGTTGCTGAACACGATACTCAGGGTGTTTTCCAGGTCTTCAGTCCTGCCAAGCAGATGGTAGTGGTGAGCAGGGAGGGTCAACAGTTCGGTCTGCGGGGCCCAGTGCGCATTGCTGTAAAGGCCTTTGGTTTCAAGGTAACGAATAAAATCCGGAAATGAGGGATATTGCCGGTGCTTTTTGGTGACCCGCTCCACCTTGTCGAGGTAGGCGGATAGCACTCGGGTATAGGGGTTGCGGCCAATCGAGAATTTATAGAGGTTATCGAGTGCTTGGACTTCATCCCGGGAAAGCTCGGCTGGGCTCTTGAAGCACTTTTTGGCGTCACGATCGAGCAGGTGTTCCCCGAACTTGAGGAAAGCGAGGTTGGTGACGACCGCAGAGTTCGCAGCCTTGGGGATTCTGCTGCAGAAAACGCCCAGCTCGAAATCCACCAGGTTGCGGTCATTGATGCTCGTGACCGAGGCCTGGGTGTTGAGGGGGTAACGTCGGTAGAAAGGTCGCCAGCTCGTGATAACTCGATTGACCAGGAAATGCTTCATGTTCGATACGTCGTTCAGCAGTGCGTGGATTGGCTTTGCCGTCGCATGGTCCAGAGTCCCGCATAGGTATTGAAGCTGGTCTGGGCATAGGTTACCGCCATCAGGTACCCAACAGGCCCGTCCAGAAATCCAAGCCGTAGTATATAGACCTGAACAAAGGTTGTAATGGCCCTGAGGCTGGGGTAAAGCAGTGTTCGGGTACGCTGTCCTTTCGCCGCTTTCTGCTGGGCGCTGAGCCAGGCGTACTGCGCGCTCTTGGACAGAGCATGACCATAATCCCGGTGGGTGTAATGGGTCAGGCGACCGCGCAGGGTACGGATACGGGCGCCATCCGGAAGGAGTATGGCTTCGTGAACCCGGGCACTGGAGAACGCTGCCCCCTCCCTGCGGAATAGCCGCAAGGGAGCGCGGGCGCTGCGGCCGAAGTCCAGGCGTTTGCCGTAGATCGTCACGGCCCAGGGCAGCTTGAAGGCGTCCGCGTCGGGCTCGGTGCCCAGGCGGTGGTTGATTTCCCGGGCCAGATAGGGGGTGACCCGTTCATCGGCGTCTATGGATAAGACCCACTCGCCGGTTGCCTGTTCGAGCGCCCGTTGTTTCTGGGGGCCAAAACCGGGCCAGTCGGTGATCGTGACCCTGTCCGTGTATTGCCGGGCAATGGCGACCGTGTCGTCATTGCTCCCGCTGTCCACAACAATGATTTCGTCCGCGAGGCCCTTCAGGGATTCGAGGCAGGGGCCAATGTTGTCCGCTTCGTTGTAGGTGATCACGGTGGCGCTGAGTCGCTGGCTCCGCGTACGGGTCAGGCTCTCATCGAGAGCCCGGAACAGAAGGTGGGTCAGTGTGGTAACGGTCAGCAGGTAGAAGGTGATGTAGATGCCACGTTCAAGCGCGGCCTCGGTCAGCCCGAATACCAGGTAGGCGAGCGGCACCAGGGCACCGGCTCTGGCCAGTGCAGCGACCCGGGCGCTTTCATGGCGTGTATAACGCAGGAACTGGGCGAATGGAATGGCAAGCAGCAACAGCCAGGATAGCGCCCCGGCGAGACCGCGGGTCGCCAGGATCTGGAGCAGGTCGTTGTGTGCGTGGTCGAGGCAGCAGCGAGCCAGCCCCCGGGGCAGCTCGCCTGCTTCGATGCCGGATTGGAGGGCCTGAGCGTAGCCCTCCACGCCCACGCCCGTAAGCGGGCTGCTGGTGAAAAGGCCCAGAGCATGCTGCCAGACGTCGAAACGGTACTCGATGCCCCGACCGTAGTTGCCATTCAGCAGGGACAGAACGCCCTGTCCGAGTCGTGATTCCAGGCCCACAAAGAGTCCCAGAACAAGAACGCCCACAACAGCTGAGAGAACACGCTGACGGGGGCCGGCAACAAGAACCAGAAACAGAATCAGCACTGGCAGGGCGAGAAGGTTGTTCCGGGTGCCTGAAAGGTAGGCGGCAGCCAGCCCCAGTGCGCCCGCCAGCAGGGCCAGGAGGCAGGGCGGATAGCGTCTGTTGCTAAAGAGGGGGCCCGCCATGCTCAGAAGCATGAGGCCGCTGAGCAGGGCCAGGTTGCCGAAGGGGATGGCATTGGTGCCACCGTTCGCCCGGTGAACGGTCTCCCCCCAGAGCAGGGGTTCCAGCGAGACCAGCCCGGCCAGGGAAGCGCAGGCCGCGAGGCCCAGGAAAGCAGGTCTCTCGCGCAGGCCTGAGTGTGCCAGCGCGACAAGAAGTGGCCAGAAAAGCAGTAGGCGCCCGTGTTTGCCCAGGTTCTTGAAATCCTCGTACCCGAAACCGTTCAGGGCCCAGGTGGCAAGGCTGACGAGTGCAAAGAACGCCAGAGCAAAGCCGATCAGCTTGATCTCCCGGTCAGCGGGAGGAAGCGCACGGGCGCCGCGCAGCCTGGCCATGACGATGAATCCGAGGCCGGCAAGCGCAACGCCGTAGGTGGCGCGGGAAAGAAGGCTGTCAACGATCAGGGAGCCGGCGATTGCGACTGCAAAGAGGCTGGTAACAGCAAATGCGACCAGAGCATGAAGGGAAAAGGGCAATGTCGACTCCGGTCAGGCGTCAGGCTCGAGTGGGCTCAGCTTGCGCACCCTGGGGGCACCGCATTCAGGCGGATCCGGTGTTTCCAGGAGGACCTTGAATTCATCTCCCGGCGTCCAGTCGTGGTCCGATGCGTCGGTCTGGAACCGGATTCCGCCAGGGAAGAAATCCATGAGAGCAGTATTGTCCTCGAAACGCACCAGCTCAGCAATGCCGCGCACTGGCGTCCATTCACAGTCCGGGTTGTTTTCGGCGCCGGGATTCGTATTGCTATTGGGCTGGAATACGCTGCAGCCGGCCAGCAGGGTCATGAGCACCAGCAGCAGTAGTGGACGGAGGCGCTTCATGGTGCAGACCTCCCCTGTCTCCCGACTTTCGAAGTGTTTTCCGGCAGGCAGGCAATGACCTGCTCGCATTGCGTCATGGCGTAATCATGAACGTTCTGTACCAGTCCTTCCTCATCCCGGGCGCGCAGCAGGTCAAGCGATTCCCGCATGTGGTTGAGGTTGGCTTCCAGCACGCGGTTGCCCTGGCGCAGGGCGACGAAGGCGCAGCGCTTGGCCGAGGGCCACAGATCGTTGACCGCTGCCGTGATGAAGTAGTTGTCAGCATAGGCCAGCGAGGCCTGGGTATAGGCCATGCCGGTATCCAGGAACTCCATGAGCTGGCCGTCACGGTAGGACTCGCGCATGCTTTGGTACAGTGACTCAAGCCGTTCCATATCCTCGGGCTGCCACTGGCGGACAAGCTTGCGCCCTGTATGGCTCAGGAAAACGCTCATCGCCTCATACAGGCTGCGTACGAAATCCTCATCCAGTGTGGTGACGAATGCGCCTTTGCGCGGTACGTTGCGGACAAGATGGCGCTTTTCCAGCATCAACAGCGCTTCGCGCACGGCACCATGGCTTACGTCGAGTTCCTTGGCCATCCTGCTTTCATGGACCCGCTCGCCTGATTGGAGCTGCTCAAAGGCGATCATGTTCTCCAGGTGGCGGGCAACCTGTTCACTCAGGGTTTCGCGGGGCTTGAACGACTGCATTGCCGAGACTCGGGTTGAGGCTATTGTCCGGATAGTATCATTCAATCGTTGCACAGATCAGCGGCTCTGCAAGGCGTGTAGCCCCTTGATTTTTGCCAAATGGATCCCAAGCTCTGACCTTGGACCCTGGCATGGGCGTTCAGTACCGGCTCAAGCATGAGCACCGAGGGGTCGAATTTGTGTTAACGTCCATGGCTGAGGCTCTTTACCGAATACTGAAGGCCGTTAAGGAGGAAACATTATGGCTTTTGAACTCCCCAATCTTCCCTATTCCTACAACGCACTGGCGGAAAAGGGGATGTGCCAGGAAACGCTTGAGCTCCACCACGGCAAGCACCACAACACCTATGTCACGACCCTGAACAGCCTGGTCGAGCAGGACAGCAACCTGCAGGGCAAAGCGCTGGAAGAGATCGTCAAGTTCGCCTACGGGCGTGAGGATATGCAGAAGGTGTTCAACCAGGCGGGGCAGCACTGGAACCACAACATCTTCTGGGAAAACATGTCCCCTAATGGTGGTGGCATCCCCGGCAAGCTGGAGCAGAAGCTCGTTGAGGACTTCGGGTCAGTGGACGATTTCAAGGAGCAGTTCAAGACCACGGCGGTTGGCCAGTTCGGCTCTGGCTGGGGCTGGCTGGTGCTTGGCAATGACGGCAAGCTGAAGGTTACCAAGACGCCGAACGCCGTTAACCCGCTGGCCACTGGTGAAGGCAGGGTCCTGCTGGCGCTGGACGTCTGGGAGCACAGCTACTATCTGGACTTCCGTAACCGTCGTCCGGATTATGTTATGAACTTCCTGAACAACCTGGCCAACTACGAGTACGCCGAAGAGCAGCTCAATAAGGCGTAAGCTGGCCCGCTACGCCCTTTCGGAGGGCTTGGCTTTAACCCCCGTCCGGTACCTCCGGTCGGGGGTTTTGTGTTTCAGGCAAGACTGTCTATAAAGGCCCTGATGCGTTGCTGAATGCCATCGGGGTGGGTAACCGGCGCCCAGTGGTTGGCCCTCAATCGCTCACAGGTTACCTGTTTGCATAAACGGGTCATGGCTTCGCAGAGGGCGGGGGCCACAAAGGCGTCTTGGGTCAGGGTCAGGATCTGGGTCGGCGTGCTGATGCTTTGAGGGCGCGGAGGCGGTGGTGGCGTGAGGGTGTTCTCTCGATAGAGCTGGAAGGTGTGGTGTGTCACGCTGGCAATCGCGCTGCGCGAACGTGCCTGGTGAGGGTGATCTTTGGGGATGCCACCTTTCCTCAGGGCCATCCGGTACAGGGTCTGACCAAGGGTTTTGAAAACGGCCTCACCAACGCCGGGAATGGTCAAGGCCAGCATGTACCAGGAGCGTAATGCTTGGGTCCGTGCTGGCTTGTGAGCCGGACCAGGCTTCAGGATGCTTTCCCGGATCCATTCCGAAGCGGCCCCAAGGTGAGGGCCGGAAAGGCTGGTCCAGGACTCAACCCGCCGGCCATAGACCGGATCGGCGATGAAGCTCCAGCCGATGATTGAGCCCCAGTCATGGCCCACCAAATGGGCGCTCCCTTGCGCGCCACGGGTTGCTGTTAGAACCGCATCAATATCGTCCATAAGGCAGGGAATGCGATAGCCTCGCGCCCGTGCTGGCGCTGAACTTTGGCCGGCTCCCCGCATGTCGAAGCTGATGACATGGTAGTCCTCGCTCAAAGCAGTCATGGTCGCCAGCCACAGGTCGTGGCAGTCCGGGAAGCCGTGCAGGAAGAGGATGCCGGGCTTTGCGGGATCGCCCTCTTCCACAATGTGGAGGGTTGTCTGGGGACGTTTGAGTGACTGTGTTCGCATGGGTCTGCTCCGGTCAGGCTGGCGTTGGCCCAGTCTCCCGGAGACAGAGGCTGTGTCATTGGCTGTCTTTCACGAACGGCCCGTCGGATCACCCGTTCCAATACAGGTGGTGTGATCATTGGTACCCAGTGGCGGGAGCGGTGCCGTCCAGTCTTCCAGCGGTGAGGGCACCGGTTCTGACCCGGACGCTTATGGAAAGCGTTGGGGCAGAATGGGGTTAAGCGGACTGTGATCGGGTTGTTAGCTGGTAGTAGCGTTTGCGGACATGATTTCGGAGCAGCTTGATGTGCTTACCCAGGCGGACAAGAAACGCGAGGCGCTGGGTGAAAGAGGGTTGGGGGGTGAGGGGGGTAGGCCAGTCGATGTGCTGCAGATAGTACTGGTAAGTCCTGCGTTCAGGGTGAAAACTGCCGTAATGCCAGGGCTTCTGCGGGCCTGTGAAGTGAATGAGTTGCGGTGTGGCAATGGCCTGCTTCAGTGTGTTGCGGCTGTAGCCGCTGCCTTGTGCGTATTTGCGGATCACTTTATGGATCGTTGCCTGCTGGTTCCACCCGGGATGTAAACGGTGCCAGTCACCGTTAAAGACAGCGTTGAGGCTGCACTGGTCCATGAACTTGAGTTGGTGGGCATGGTTGGCAGCGTATTCCGCGACCTGGTGGTGCAGGCCGTAACGACGCCACTGGTCGAGGTCCTGGATCAGAACGCCTGAGTTGAAGTAGTCCGAGCGCGCAATACCAATGGTCTCCGAGGCCGAGCGGGAAAGGTCCTCAACGGCAGCCAGGGCGGCGGTCCCGATGTCTGTCCGCCAGAGCGCTTCCACATCGCCCAGGACCAGCGTGTCTGCGTCGATGTAGACAATCCTGCTCAGGCTTGCTGGAAGGTATTGAGCCAGCATGATGCGCTGGTACGCGGCCAGGCCAAAGCGGCTGGTGGGCAGCTCACTGAAGACCAGGTTATCAGCCGGGTAGACGTGAAGGGTGCCGCCGCGGTGCTCAACGTTGCGGCGCATTGCTTCCAGGCTGACCTCACTGACGTTGTCACTGACAAAGTGGAAGTGGATTGGTGTTGAGCCGTGATGATTGGAGAGCGTAGACGTCATCATAACGGTGACGAAAGGCGCATAACCTTCGTCACAGCAGGATGCGATGTGAATGGGGTCTGTGCTCATGGGGTAGGGCGTTCTATTTGCTGTCTTAAGTGGAAATGATAGATAAACCCGCCAATGCAGGCGTGAATGAAGTGCCCGGAATTGAACATGATGTATGACTCGAACACGTTCACCGTTAACCAGAAAGCCGTGAATGTAGCGGCGAACGTCAGGGCATCAGCGGGCATGGCCCCCGATCTGAACGCTTGAACGGCTCGCCAGCCTACCACAAAGACGAGGGCCGCGATCAGTGAAAACCCGAGGACCCCGGTAGCAACCAGGGTTTCCAGGTACGTGTTGTGCAAGTGGCCAAAGCGCTTCTTGAAACGGGGCGAGAAAAAATCGGACTGGTCAATCAGGTCATCGGTAACGCCAGGTCCCCATCCGAGCAAGGGCCTTTCGCTGAACCATTCCCAGGAGGCGGCCCAGGACGCCACGCGCACGGCTGAACTGCTTTCTTTGAACGGTTCCAGATTGATGGCGTGTTCCAGGTTCGTGATGGCCTGCTTGTTGATTTCAAGGCGATCAACAACCCTGTTTTCCAGGCTGGTTGAATCAACAACCGCAGCCAGGCTTCCCAGAACCCCGAATACGAGCGTAACGGCCATAATCGCCGCCTTCCGTTCGATGCCCCGTCCCGGGGCGCTCATTCTCGACGTCCAAAGGTGAGCAATAGTGCCGACAGGTAGGCATACCGCCAGTCCAAGCCATACTGCCCGCACCTGTGTGAGGGCTACAATGGCAACGGCAACAGCGATGGAGAGTGCGTGAAAGACCAGCCACAGGTAGTGGCGGACGGCCTTATGGGGCCGGTGCAGGCACCTTGGAAGAGACAGGACCAGAGCAATGAGTGCCGTACCAAAAACGGCACCGGTGTGCTGAGCATTCAGAAACCCGAGTGAAGCGCGGTGGGCGCTGATGAGCTCGCGTATGGCGTCATGGTTGTAAGCAATGATCGCCGTCAGTAGTCCGATCCAGATAATGGCGAGAAAGGTCCAGGGCGATAACCACTTTGAACGGGCAAGGCCATAGCCCACCATCACCACCAACATTGGCTTGGCGTAGTAACGCGAGAACCGCACCTTCTGTGCAAGGTCATCTGGAAGGGAGAGCGAGCGGTACAAGTGGCTGAGAAGAATATAAGCCAAAAGTAGAAATGCGACCTGGACCCCGGTGTCCTGACGCAGGGGGGCGTTGGATTGATGGCAACAACAGAGCAGGAACAGTAGAACCAGCAGGGTTTCTGCCACCTGGTACAACGAGGGCGCGAGATGCCATGCGCCTGCGTAGGCAATCAGGGTGAGGCTGAACCAGCAGGCGGTGGTTTTCAGGGAATGTAGGTCGTAGCGCATTATGTTTTGAGGCTGCTTTCGGTCAAGACAGCGGAGTCTATCAGACCTTGTAGGTTGGCGAGATCAACGGCGAGTGCCGGTTTGCCAGGCGCTGACCTCCTGTCAAAAACGCCTGGGATTGAAGGCCTGGGTGGCGATCCGTGGCGTCTCGCCATGCATCAACAGCCCCAGCAGTTCGGCGCTGCCGGCGGAGAGGGTCCACCCAAAGGTGCCATGGCCCGTGTTGATCCAGAGGTTGTCCAGGTTGCCTGCGCCCAGTGCGGGGGGGCCGTCCGGCAGCATCGGGCGGAAGCCGGTCCAGGGTTCCGCATGGTGGAATGCCGCCGCGCCCGGGAAACGCTCGTTGACCGCTTCCTGCAGGACCTGCAGACGTGACTCGGGAGTGCGGCGGTTGAAACCATTGAGCTCCGCGAACCCGGTGACGCGCATCCGGTCTCCGAGGCGCGTGATGGCCACGTTGTTATCCAGGTCCACGACCGTGGAGCGGGGCGCTTTCCCAGGGTCCTCCAGCGGCGCTGTCAGGGAATAGCCTTTGACCGGGTAAACAGGCAGCTTCAGACCCAGTGGCCGGGTCAGGTCCCGTGAAGCGCAGCCGGCACAGACTACGGTTGTATCAGCGGCTTCCAGCCAGCTGCTGTCACCGTCCGAGACATGGGCGCCTTCCAGGGCGTGGCCGTTATGCGCCCATTGCGTCACGCTTGTGTTAAATAGAAACCGGACCCCGGCCTCCCGGCACTGTTCCATGAGCAACCATGACAGCCGGTGGCAGTCGCCGGTGCCGTCGCCATTGATCAGAAGCGATGGTTGAAGGCCATCGGTTGTAGCCAGTGCGGGTTCCTGGCGCCTGACTGCGTCGGGAGCCAACCATTCATGGTCGATCGCCTGTTCCGCCAGGGCTCGAGCCTTGCTCTGAAGACCGGCATACTCCGCCGGATCACGGCTGATCTCCAGCAACCCGGCATGCTGGCCATCGAAGCCTTCCGGCAGCTCCTGATCGATGGCGTGGAAAGCGTCCTGACTGAGCTGGCCGAGCTGCAGCATGGCCCGATTGCTGGCCTCATAGCGACCCTTTTCCCAGGCGTAGCGCAATGTCTGAAGCAGAAACCCCATGGTTCGGGGCGCCGGCGGCATCGGCATCTTCAACGGACCTTGCCGCCGCACCAGCCCTTTCAGGCCGACACCGATGAGGTTGGGTGCCGCCCACGGCGAGACATGCCCGTAGGAGCGCTGGCCGGCATTGGCATAGCTGGTTTCCAGGCCCGGGCCTTCGTGGGCATCGACGACCGTGACCTCATAACCCCGACGCGCCAGCATACGGGCGGTGGTTACACCGACGATGCCGGCGCCGACAACGAGTGCTTTCATCAGGCTAACTCCCGCAGCTGCCAGTCATTATGCGTGATGGGGGTGGCCCCTTGCTCACCCACAACGACGGTATTGCTCATGCCGATACCGAATGCCCCGGGCACCCGCAGGCACAGGGGAAGGTGGAAGACCATACCCGGCTCGAACGGTGCCTCCTCTCCCTCGGCAATAAAGCCGGTGCCCTCCACCCAGCTTGGTGGAAACTGGGCGCCCACTGTATAGCCGAAGACACCGGAGAAGAAGACCTCGTCCGCCACGCCCGCGTGCGCCAGTACACGGTGGGCTGCAGAGGCGGCATCAGTGAAGCGCTGGCCTGGTCGCATTTCAGTAGTCAGTGTCTCATGCAGTTGGTGGCAGACATCATTGAGCCGTTTCATACGGTCGGATGCCTGCCCCGCAATGACCGTGCGCATCTGCGGCGCCGTATAGCGGTGGCGCGCCGCGCCGAATTCCAGGAAAACGGCGTCATCCCGGGTGACAACGCGGTTCTGGTGGTTAAGGTGGATCACGCTGCTGCGGGGGCCGCTGACCACGATGGGTTGCAGGCTCATGAATTCGCTACCCGCGGCCAGCATGGCCCGGGCACCCTCGGCGGCAATGGTATTCTCGGTGGTTCCTGGCTCGGCCACGGCCATGGCAGCGTCCAGCCCCGCCATGGTCATGCGGGCGCTGTCATGGAGACGTTCCAGCTCCGCTGCCGTTTTGACGCGTCTTACGGGGTCCAGAACGGCGCTTGAGTCGCTGAAGGTCGCCTGGGGAAGTTGCGCCCGTAGCGCTTCCAACAGCCCCGGGCGCAGGCCATTGCCCCACTGGTTCACGCCGATGCTCTGGCAGTCGCGGAGCTGGTCCACCAGTGGTGCGATGACGGACTGGACGGATTCCCAGCGGTACCCAGCGATCTCATCCACTAGAGCGGTTGCTGCGGCGGGGCCGGTTTCAATGGACGGAACCTGGAGCAGGCAATGCGCCGGGCGGAAGACCAGAGCCGCGTGCACCGAGACCTCAAAGGTCCGGTAGCCGGTCAGGTAGTTGATCTCGCCCGGGTTGGTCACCAGAAGCGCCTCAATACCGGCCTCGAGCATGGTGCTGGCGACGCGCCGGCGGCGTGCCTGGAACTCATCGGCGTCAAAACTCTGCTCGGTACCCGCAGCAGTGTCGCGCAGCGCCTCAAGATAGGCGGTGTGATCCATGGGTGGCCTCTGGTAGTGTCTGACACTGAGTGTAAGTGAAGCAGATTAACCCCGGCCCTGTCGCCCAGAATGGAGTCCGTATGAGTACTGATGAAGGAGGCCCGCAACTGAAATCCTGCCCCCGCAAGCCCAACTGTGTTTCCAGCCAGGGTAGTGGCAGGCAGTACATCGCTCCTTTTCCAGGGGGCGAGGAGACGTGGGAGCGGCTGCCCCGGGTGCTTGAAGCGATGCCGGGGGTGCGGATTGTGGAGCAGACGGCAGACGCAATCCGGGCCGAGGCGCGGACCAGGGTCCTGCGGTTCGTGGATGACCTTGATTTTGTCCGTGACCGGGAACAGGGCGCGATCGAGGTGCGCTCGGCCTCTCGCCTCGGGTATTCGGACTTTGGAGTGAACCGGCGCCGGCTGGAAGCGGTACGTGCCGCGCTGAGGAAGGAATAGTCATGGCCCGGACCTATCAGGACCTGCTTCCCGTTGCGGAGCGCCTGGCCCCGGTGTTCTACCGTGAAGAGATCGAGGGCGAGGGGATGGAGGCACTCACTGGCATCCTCGCGGCGCACCCAAAGCTGATGATTGTGATGAACCATGGTCCCATGCTCGGGCCGGCGCCTGCCCTGACGGCTCTGGTACGGGCCATGGCGCGTCATGGCGGGGGGGATCGGGTTCCGTTTGGCGTGACCTGGCGTGGATTCTATCGCCTGCCCGGCGTCGGGCCCTTGGCGGAGCGTCTGGTTCAGACCACGGCTGAAACCGGCGTGGAGGACCTGGTGACGAAACTGCGGGGGACCACCTTCAATGATTGTGGCCTGATGCCCGAGGGCGCGTACTGCAATATGGGTAATGGCGTCGATATCCAGCCATTTCGCAGTGAGCGGTTCATTGAGGCCGCGGTTCGCGCCCAGGTCCCTGTGCTGCTGTTCGCCCATAGCGGTACGGAAAAGCTGGGACGGCCTGTGCCGGTCCCGAGGGCAGCCCATTGTCTGGTGGCGCGTCTGCCTCACCATTTACGCCGGGTTATTGACCAGAGCGGGGTGGTCAGCCTCCCCTGGTTACTGGGCGGAAGGGTCCCCGAGCTGGGGATCGCCTGTGAGCTCTTTCACCCGGAGCTGACGCCGGAGGTACTGGAGGCGCCAGGGGCCGCAAACCGGGTCTCATCAAGTGCCCGCCATGTTCGGGCCCGCCTGCAGCGGCTGGTGAACAATCTGTCCCTGGAGATGGAGGCGCACTAGGGCTGCTCTTTACTCCAGGGAGGCGGAGGCCTGTGCGTCCCGGTGCCTTGAGCGGTAGTGGCCGGGGCTTTCCCCTGTCCAGCGCTTGAAGGCCCGGCTGAAGGCGCTGAGTTCCGAAAAGCCCAGCAGGAAGGCTACCTCCGTCAATCCGTATTCGCCCTCGGCAACATACTGCAGAGCCCGTTCCCGACGTACCGTCTCGGCCAGACTCTGGAAGCTTTCTCCCTCCTTTTTCAGCTTCCGGTACAGGGTCTGGCGGCTCATGTGCATGGCTGAGGCCACCCGGTCGACGTCCGGGGTACGGGGAAGCTGTTTCTGGACGATGCGCCGGACCCGTTCGGAGATGGTCTTGCGGGGGCGAAGCTGGCGCAGCAGACGGTTGACGTGCGTGGTCAGGGCCGAGTGCACATAGGGATTACGGTGGGGCAGCGGGGAGTCCAGATAGCGGGCCGGAAAACACAGGCTTGTCTCGCCAGCCCCGAAGGTCACCGGGCACTGGAAGATCCGTTCGTAATGGGCGCGGTAGCCGGGGTCTTCGTGCGCCAGGCTCAGCTGCTCCAGCGCCAGCTTGGGATGAATGAAATGGCGGGCCCGCGTCACGGCTGCTGACAGGGTGCGGTCCATGTCCGGGATGCAGTACAGCCCCGGATCCGGTACATGCCAGGTCACCCGTATCCGGTCGCCCTCCCGGCTCTGGTAAAGGTGAACCGCTTCGTTCACCAGCTGGTGCAGCCGCATGTATTCCTCAAGGGCGTGTTCAATGGTGTCGCTGTTGAACACGATGTGGCTCATCAGCCCCATACGGTCGGGGTCCACGATCTCGCCCAGCCGCAACCCCAGGGCCGGATCGCCGGTCAGAAGCAGCGCCTGCTGCCACAACCGGTTGTGGTCATGGACAACAACGCGGCAGTCCGGGTCCTCCAGCTCGTCGGAGGAGATACCAAGGATGCCGTCGACCTGCTGCTGGGTGGCGAATCCCCGGCTGGTCAGGTAATGGGCGAGCGCAAGGGTTCCGGAAGCGCTCACCGTGGGACTGTCTGTCATCGACTGTTACCACCTGTCAAAAGGTTGAGCGAGCTTGTCAAGCCCGTTCAGGCATTGCGGCATAGAATAATACCTGAATTCCTGACAAACCCAAGGAGTCGTGTTATGGATATGGATACCAGTCTCGAAATCTGCGTTCCGCATACCGAAGAAGAAAAAGCCAATCTCAGGGCGCTGTCCGAATATCTCAGCCAGATCCCGGTTTTCAACTAAGCGTCATGTCTTGGCGTCGTAATCCCTGATGAGGTCCTCACCACTGCGGTGACGGGCCTTCATTTTTTCAACCCTTTCCAGAATCCCCTCCATACGGCCCAGCCTGGCCTGGGTTTCAAGGGCCCTCATTGATGCATTGGCCCGGAAGTCGAATTTCAGGCCATAACGGTATCCGTCCCCGTCGGGTCGGGCATTGGCAACCACTGCAACAACCCGTTGCTGACGGATTTCGCTGCGATCCAGTCGCAGGGTCAGGTCAATGAAAACCTTCTGACCAATGCGCAGTTTCTGTGGGGTAATGATGGCAACCCCTTCGCGGGTGAAGTCGGTCGCCTCCACGATCTCGCCATGCCGCAGGAAGCGTCGCCCGGGTCTCAGCCGGACTTCGAGCTCGGCGGCTGGATAGCGCCGCAGATGGCGGCGCTCGTCCTGTTCCGGTGATGCTGTGGCCATGGGTCTGGGTTCCATTTAGGCTTACACTGCTTGATCTCACGAGTCTAAGCCTGTCACTGCGTGTTCGCCAGTGGGGGATAGCGGTACGGACATGGAGAAATCGTCTTGAGTGAAACAGTAGTATTGAACGCGGGGGTGAAGGGCGACGGTCCGCCCCTGATTCTGATGCATGGTCTCTTTGGCGCTGGCGATACCCTGGGTGGCGTGCGTCGGCGTCTGGCGCCGGAGTATGAGGTCCATAGTCTGGATCTGCGCAACCACGGCGATTCACCGCACGTGGCCAGTATGAGCTATCCGGAGATGGCTGCGGATGTGCTGGCCTACATGGATCGGGTTGGGCTGGATCAGGCCCACCTGCTGGGTCATTCCATGGGGGGCAAGACGGCCATGGAACTGGCCCTGATGGCGCCGGAGCGGGTGCATCGCCTGATCGTTGCCGACATTGCGCCGGTGGCCTATGAACCACATCATGATGCGATTCAGGATGCTCTCGAGGCGCTGGAACCGGCGACCGTGACCTCCCGGCGCGAAGCCGATGCCGTGCTGGCGCGATTCATTGACGACAAAGGGGTGCGCCAGTTCCTGCTGACCAATCTGGTGCCCGGGGAGGGCGGATTCCGATGGCGGATGAATGTAGCAGGGATCCTCGGCTGCTATGAGCAGATCATGGCCGGGCCCTCGACCAGCGGGGATTTTGCAGGCCCAACGCTGTTCGTTCGCGGCGGGGCATCGGACTATATCCAGAGTCACCACCAGGAGGCGGTTCAAGGTTATTTTCCCAATGCCCAATTGAAGGTGATCCCGGAGGCTGGACACTGGCTGCATGCGGAAAAGCCTGACCTGTTCGCCCGCATCTGCCATCGTTTTCTGGCCGGGGAATTCTGAACCTGGCGTTGACGCCCGCGACTGGTAATGACCATGAAAAAGATTCTTTTCACACTACTGATCGTTGTTCTGGTGTTCACCGGTGTCTTCCTGCTCTGGCCATCCCCGATTGACGCAGTGGCCTGGCAGCCGCCGCAAGCCCCGGCGCTGGAAGGCCCGGCGCAGCCCAACCGGGCGCTGGAGGATGCGCAAGTGCTGGCCAAAGGGCAGGTCCAGGGACCAGAAGACACCGAGGTTGATGCCGAGGGCAACGTCTATGGTGGGCTGGCGGATGGTCGGATCATCCGCGTGAGCCCTGGTGGAGAGGTGACGACCTTTGCGGACACAGGCGGCCGCCCGCTGGGGTTGGCGTTTGATGATGACGGCAACCTGATCGTGGCGGATGCCTGGAAGGGACTGCTGTCGGTGGCCCCTGATGGCTCGGTTGAGGTGTTGACCACTGGGGCCGGGGGCAAACCGTTTGCCTTCACCGATGATCTGGCCATTGCATCGGATGGGCGCATCTACTTCTCCGATGCCAGCAGCCGTTTCCATCAGCCGGACTACCGCCTGGATATGCTTGAGGCACGGCCCCATGGCCGGCTGCTGCGCTACAACCCGGCAACGGGCAAGACCGAGACACTCATGGATAATCTTTATTTCGCCAATGGTGTCGCACTGACCGAGGATGAGCGTTCCGTCCTGGTCAATGAAACGGCGCGCTACCGCATCCAGCAGTACTGGCTGGAAGGAGAGAAGGCGGGCACCCGTGAAATATTTGCCCGGAACCTGCCAGGCATTCCGGATAACCTGTCAACGGATGATAACGGCATCATCTGGGTGGCCTTGCCGACCCAGCGCAATTCCCCACTGGACGCTTTCCACCCGATGCCATGGCTCAAGGAACAACTGGCCAAGTTGCCGGAGACCCTGCAGCCCGGTCCCGAGCCTTATGGTCTTGTGCTGGCCTTTGATCAGCAGGGACGGATGCTGGGCAGCCTGCATGACCCAACAGGCAGGCGTTTGCAGATGGTAACCTCGGTGAAGGCGCGAGATGGTGCGCTCTATTTCGGCTCGCTCTACAATGACCGTATTGGTCGACTGGATTACGAGCGGGCGATGAAACAGCTCAGGGAGCAACCGGATGAGTGATTGGCAGTGGCGGATGCCCGAGCCGTTCACAATGGACATCAGCGTCACCGATCAGGACGTGGATCGCCTCGGGCATGCCAACAATGTCATCTATCTGCAGTGGATGGAGGAAATCAGCTGGGCACACATTGAGTCCGTTGGCCTGAGCTGGGAGCTGCAGGAAGAGCTTGGGCGTGCCATGGCCATTGTGCGCACGGAGATTGATTACAGGGCGGCCGCGCTGGCAGGCGACGAACTGGTTCTGGGAACCTGGCTGACCGAGTTCGATGGCAAGCTGCGCTCCGGCCGCCATTTCCAGCTGGTGCGCCCAAGCGATGGCCGGACCCTGGTGGAAGCGGCTTCCTGGCATGTGTGCATCGATACCGCGACCCAGCGTCCTGCGCGCATTCCCACGCCCATGGCGGATCGTTTGAAGGACGCCAGCCACGACCAATAACTCCGGAGGAGCCACCATGCGCCAGATCATCATTCCCGAATTCGGTGATGCCAGCGTTCTCGAAACACGTGATGCGGCGTTGCCTGAGCCCGGTGCGGGCGAGGTCCGGATCCGTGTGGCCAGTGCCGGGGTCAATCCGATTGATTTCAAGACCCGTTCCGGCCTGGGCTTCGTGGCCAACGCCATCCGGGATCACCTGCCCTGGGTGCCAGGGTTTGAGGTGGCCGGCACCATTGAGGCACTGGGCGCCGACGTTGACGGCTGGCGTGTGGGCGACCCCGTTGTGGGCATGATCGGCTTCCCGCGGGCCGGGGGCGGTTACGCGGAACAGGTCCTGGTCAGGGCCGATGAACTCTGCCGGGCGCCTGAAGGGCTGAAACTGGAGGCGATTGGCGCTGTGCCTCTGGCCGCCCTGACGGCCTGGCAGGGGCTGTTCAGCCATCTTGGGCTCCAGACCGGCCAGAAGCTGTTGATTCTGGGCGGTGGCGGGGGCGTGGGCCACTTCGCCGTTCAGTTCGCGGCCCAGCACGGTGCTCATGTGGTGGCGACCGGTTCGGGGGCCAACGAGGAATTTCTCCATCAACTGGGCGCGGACGACGTGATCAACTACGAGAACGAAGATGTCCATGACGTCTGCTATGGACTGGATGCCGTGCTCGATCTTGTGGGCGGAGAGACCGGCAAGGCAGCGCTCAGTACCCTGGGCGAGCATGGCAAGCTGGTCACCGTTCCCACGGTAACGGCCCAGCCGATCAGGGAGCTTGCCGCTGAAAAGGGCATTCAGGCCACCGGCTACGTGGTTGAACCCGATACGGAACAGCTGGAGGAGATCCTGGCGCTGCTTAACCGGGGCGACGCCGAACTGCACATCGCCGCCGCCTTCCCCCTGGGCGATGCCGCCGCCGCTCATCGCCGCCAGGAGGAGGGGCATGTGCGGGGCAAGCTGGTGCTACAGCCCTGATCCTCGGCGTGCTCTGTCTACCCCGGGTCACACAAAACGTTTGAGTGTCTGTTTCACACCGCTCACCCAGGGCCCACCAAACAGGTTCAGGTGGTTGAGTTCGTGGTACAGGTTGTACAGCGGTGCCCGTTCCTCCCAGTCTTTTTCAACAGGGCTGTTGGCCAGGTAGGCCGTGTAGAAGTCGTGCGGCTGGCTGCCGAACATCGTGGTCATGGCGAGTTCCGCCTCGGGCCAGCCGTAATGGGTGGCAGGGTCGATGAGGACAGGGTCGCCCTTGGGGCCACAGTGGATATTGCCGGACCACAGGTCGCCGTGGATCAGGCTGGCGGGCTGTTCCGGGATCCAGCGATCGAGTCGGCCCGTGAGCCATTCCAGCTGCCGGATATCGCCCTGGCCAAGCCGGCCGCTGTCCCGCGCCATGCGGCCCTGGTGCAGGAGGCGGGCCTCGGCAAAAAAGCGGAAGCCGTCGCGCATGCGCGGGTTGGGCTGGGGTGTGAGGCCGCAGAAGTTATCCCGTTCGAAACCGAATTCATGGGCTGTGGAGCTGTGGAGCTGGGCCAGCTGTTCCCCCAGCTCACGGGCGAAGTTCCCGCCGGGGCGACCCTCCAGCCATTCCAGGATCAAGCCTTCTTCCGCAACGGCGATCACCGAAGGGATGCGCACCGCATCGGCCGCGGCCAGCGCCCTGAGACCGGCCGCCTCAGCCTCAAAGAAGCCGGTTGGCGGTGCCGCGTGGGTCTTGAGGAAGAGGTGGCGTCCGTCTTCGAGGGTCAGCCGTGCCGCATCGTTGATGCTGCCGCCACCCACCGGGTGCACGGACGTTATGGTGCTGTCGAGCTGGAGGGAAAGGCTGTCCGGAATGCCTGCCATGGTCACTCGCCTCTGTGTTGTGCCTGCGCGGCCATTCTTTCATGGCGGCGGGCCAGGTGATCAAGGACGCGTGAGGTCGCCACGAAACCGAAAGTCCCGGTAACGAAACTGGCCGCTCCGAAGCCTGTGCCGCAGTCGAGACGGGTGGGGCCATCACCGGGCTTTTCGTGGGTGGTGCCGCCTTCCAGTGTGGGGTAGGTGAGTTGTTCCTCGGAAAAGATGGCCGGGATATCGAACCGTCGCTTCGGGTTGCGGGAGAAACCGTATTCCCGTCGCAGCTGGTTGCGCACCTTGGCCAGAAGCGGATCCTGGGTGGTGCGGCTGAGGTCGGCCACCCGGATGCGTGTCGGGTCCATCTGGCCGCCCGCGCCTCCGGCGCTGATGATCCATTGCTTGTGGCGGCGGCAGTGCGCCAGAAGGGCCGCCTTGTGATGAACACTGTCTATGGCATCCACCATGGCATCGCAGTCAGCCGGCAGCACCTGGTCCAGGTTCCGGAGTGTTACAAACTGCGTTACCGGTGTGACCCGGCATTCCGGGTTGATTGCCTGGAGCCGTTCGGTCATGGCCTCAACCTTGGATCGCCCGATGGTGTTCGCCAGGGCATGGATCTGGCGGTTGGTGTTGGTCACACAGATGTCATCCATATCAATCAGGGTCAGGGCACCGACACCGCTACGGGCCAGCGCCTCTGCCGCCCAGGAACCCACACCACCGAGTCCGGCAATGGCGACATGCGCACGCGCCATTGAGCGGGCGGTTGCCTCGCCGTAAAGGCGCTCCATACCCCCGAAGCGCTGGGTAAAAGAATCCGGTGTCATCGTGGCTCCAGAATGATGGCTGCGGGTTTTACGGATTCTATCAGAAAGGAGAAGCTGGATTACGGACTTGTCAGTCCAAATTAAACATCGTAGGATTAGACGGACTGGTCAGTCCACAAAGTAAAAGGTTGTCTCCGTGAACGATTCGCAACGCCCAACCCGGACGCATAAAACACCGGAGCAACGCCGCAGTGAGGTTCTGCAGGCGGCTGCCGTGGTGTTTTCGGAAGATGGGTTCCGGTGTGCGGAGATGGATCGCATTGCTGAGCGCGCGGGCGCTGGTAAGGGAACGGTCTATCGCTGCTTCCCCAGTAAGGAAGCATTGTTCATGGCAACCGTGGAAAAGGCGCTCGAGGACCTCACCCGATACGTGAACGATGTGGTGGATCCGCTGGAGGATCCGCTGGAGCAGCTCCGCCTCGGGGTTCACCGCTACCTGGCGTTCTTTGAGCAGAACCCGGAGACGGTTGAACTGTTCATCCAGGAGCGTGCGGAGTTCCCGCGAAACGGCAAGCCGCTTTATTTCGTCTATCAGGAAAGCCACAAGGACAAGTGGCGCAAGCGCTTTGAGGTACTGATCGAACAGGGGCGCATGCGGGCAGACATGTCGCCGGGACTGGCGCAGGAAGTTTTCAGCGATCTGCTCTATGGCGCGGTTTTTTCGCAGCGTCTGGCGGGTGACCGTGAGTCCCGTTCACGCAGGGCAGACGAGATTGTCGATCTGCTTTTCAGGGGGATTCTCAGGCCCGACGCCCACGCTGGCTGAGAACAACGCGTTTCATCACACCGATTGTCACTTTTGCGGAGAAAGGAACCATGAATCAGTTGACCCGGACAGACGTCAAAGGGGGCAGCCGAGCCCGTTTTATCGGAGGCGCCGGCATTGTATTGGCATTGGCGCTGGGCCTGACGGCCTGCGGTGGTGACAAGAGTGGCCAGGGGCAGAAGGGGGGCGATATGCCACCCCCGCCGGTGTCGGTCACCAAGGTTCAGGCAGAGGATGTGACCATCCGTGAGGATTACGCCGGACGTGTTCGCGGTGCCCGGGAGGTGACTGTGCGCCCACGTGTTGAGGGCGTTCTGGAAAAGCGCCTGTTTGAGGAAGGCAAGGTGGTCCAGCAGGGCGACAACCTGTTCCGGATTGATCCCGAACCGTTTGAGGTTGCCCTGCAGGCGGCGAAGGCTGAGCTGCAGTCCGCGCATGCGGATTTGAACAAGGCACGGCGGGAGTGGAACCGGGTAGCCAGCCTTTATGAAAAGAACGCCGTCAGTGAGCGCAAGCGTGACAGCGCCAAATCGGCCTATGAACTGGCGCAAGCGCAGGTCGCCGTGGCCGAGGCGGAGGTTGAGCGTGCGGAGCTTGAGCTGGGTTATACCGGCGTGGCCGCGCCGGTGACCGGTGTGACGTCCCTGGAAAGCCAGTCCGAGGGGAATCTGGTGGAAAAGGGAACCGAACTGGCGCACATCACGCAGATGGATCCCGTTCACGTCCGGTTCGCGCTTCCAGAGGACGATGCCACCGCACGGCGGCGTGCGCGTGAAGCGAGACAATCCGGCGGCAATGGTGACTATCGCAGCACGGCGAAGCTGATCCTGCCGGACGGCACGGTCTATGACCAGAAGGGCACCATCGATTTCACGGCGAGCACCATTGATCCGGAAACCGGCACAGTGACCGCGCGGGCCGTCTTCCCCAACGGGGAACAGCGCATCGTCCCCGGCCAGTTCGTGCGGATCCGGGTGACGCTTCAGACCCTTGAGGATGTTGTCACTGTTCCCGCCAAGGCCGTTTCCGATGGTCAGAACGGTGGGCTGCAGGTGTTTGTCGTGGATGACGAGAACAAGGCCCATCCGCGCGCCGTTGAAACAGGCCAGGTGGTCGACGGCCGCCGGATCATCAAGGACGGCCTGGAGAAGGGCGACCGGGTCGTGGTTGAAGGCATGGCCGGCATCCGTCAGCCCGGCATGACGGTCAAAGTCGGTAGCCAGAGCGATGGGGAGAGCAACTGATGTTTCGATTCTTCATCGACCGCCCGATCTTTTCGGCGGTCCTGTCCATCATCATCGTGATTGCAGGGGCGGCCTCGCTGCTGGGGCTCCCGGTCAAACAGTATCCGGATGTGGTCCCCCCGGAAGTTGTCGTTGAAGCGAGCTATCCTGGCGCCAGTGCCGAGGTCCTGGCTGACAGCGTGGCAGCCCCGCTGGAGCAGGAAATCAACGGCGTTGACGACATGATCTATATGGAGTCCGGCAGTACCGATGCCGGCAGTGTCCAGATTACCGTCTCCTTTGAGGTGGGCACGGATCCGGACCAGGCGACGATCAACGTCAACAACCGGGTACAGCGGGCCATGTCCAGCCTGCCCCAGGCGGTGCGCGACCAGGGGGTAACGGTGGAGGCGCGTTCCACCTCGATTCTCCAGGTGGTGGCGCTGTCCTCGAAATCCGGCAACACCGATACCATTGAAATCTCCAACTACGCGTTGCTGAACGTCATTGATGAGCTGGTGCGCACGCCGGGCGTCGGCAATGCCTCGCTGTTCGGGGCCAAGGACTATTCCATGCGCGTCTGGCTGCAGCCGGACAAGATGGCGGAATACAATGTGTCGCCGCTGGACGTTGCCAAGGCCCTTCGCTCCCAGAACGCGCAGTTTGCCGCCGGCCGGTTGGGCTCGCAGCCGGCGCCCGTGGACCAGGCGTTTACCTTCAGTGTGTCCACACCGCAGCAGATGAGCGATCCCTCGGAGTTTGAGGACATCATGCTGCGGACCACCAGTGACGGGGCGTCGCTGCGCCTGGGGGATGTGGCCAATGTTGAGCTTGGTGCCCAGAACTACGATTTCTCGGCCAGCTATGACGGGCAGGCGGCGGTGCCGCTGGGCGTTTACCTCCAGCCTGGTGCCAATGCGCTGGAAACCGCCACAAATGTGCGCAACGTTCTCAAGGATCTTGAGAAGCGTTTCCCCGAGGACATCCAGTACGACATTCCTTACGACACGACCACCTTTATCGAGGTGTCCATCCAGGAGGTGCTGCTCACCCTGGTGATCGCCCTCGTGCTGGTATCACTGGTGACCTTCGTCTTCCTCCAGCACCTGCGTGCGGCGCTGATCCCACTGATGGCCATTCCCGTGGCGTTGATCGGCACCTTCGCGGGCATGACGGTGCTGGGCTTCTCGGTCAACCTGCTGACGCTGTTCGGGCTCATCCTGGCCATCGGCGTGGTGGTGGATAATGCCATCATCGTTATGGAGAACGTGGAGCGCCTGATGCAGGAGCAAGGCATGACCGCCTATGGTGCCTCGGTTGAGACCATGGGGCAGGTTTCCGGAGCGGTGGTGTCGTCCACCCTGGTACTGGTGGCGGTGTTTGCGCCCGTGGGCTTTCTGGGCGGTCTGACCGGTGAGCTCTACCGTCAGTTCGCGGTAACCATCGCTGTCTCCATCGTGATCTCGGGGATTGTGGCGCTGACGTTGACGCCCGCCATGTGCGCCCGTCTTCTGGACGGGGAGCCCAAGGACGTGTCCAAGCCGTTCCAGTGGTTCAACGCCGGCTTTGAAGCGATCACCAATGTCTTTGTGGGCGGCGTCAGGTGGCTCCTGAACCACGCGGTCATCGGTGTCGCGCTCTTCTTCCTGTTCATTGGCGGTACCCTCTGGATGCTCGACCAGCTCCCGTCCGGGCTTGTACCCCAGGAGGACCGGGGCTACGTGCTGATGGCCTCCTACCTGCCGCCGGCCTCGTCCCTGGGCCGCAGTGAGGCGGTGCGGGAGGATCTGGTGAGCCAGGCCCTGAAACTGCCCGAGGTCAAGCATGTGACGGCCTTCGCCGGGTACGACATGCTGGCGGGTGCCATGCGTTCCCATGCCGGCATTGCCTTCGTGACCCTCAAGGACTGGGACAAGCGCCAGGGGCCGGGCCAGTCCGCATCCGCCGTGACCAAGAAACTCATGGGCATGGGCGCCGGCGTGAAAGAGGCCGGTGTCATGTCCTTTGTGCCGCCGCCCATCCAGGGCCTGTCACTCACTGGTGGTGTTGAGGCGTTCATTCAGGACCAGAAGGGCATGAGCACCAAGGAGCTCTACGGCCTGGCGCAGAAGATGGTGAAGGCGGCGAACGAGCACCCGGCGCTGACCAACGCGCGCACGGACCTGGATGTGAGCATTCCGCGCTATAAGGCGGAGGTGGACCGCAAGAAGGCCATGGCGCTGGACGTGCCGGTCAGCGAAGTGTTCTCGGCGATGCAGAGCACCTTCGGCACCTACTACGTCAACGACTTCACCATGCAGGGCCGCAACTGGCAGGTGAACATGCAGGCCGAAGGCGAATTCCGGAGCCGGCCTGAGGACCTGCGGCGGGTCTTCGTGCGCTCCAACAGCGGCCAGATGATCCCGGTCAGTTCCCTAGTGACGCTGACGCGCAAAACCGGGGCCGACATCATCAACCGGTTCAATGTCTACCCTGCTGCCAATATCGCGGCGGATCCGGCTCCCGGCTACACCACGGGGGATGCGATGACTGCACTCCAGGAAGTGGCGGATGAGAACCTGGGAACCAATACGCCCCTGGGCTGGATTGGCCAGGCCTTCCAGCTGCAGGCGGCCGGCCAGGCCGGCACCATCGCATTCGGCCTCGGGCTGGTGATGGTGTTCCTGATCCTGGCGGCCCAGTACGAGCGCCTGACCCTGCCGCTGGCGGTGGCCACGGCCATTCCCTTCGGCGTCTTCGGGGCGGCACTGGCCTCGCTGCTGCGTGGCTTCCCCAATGACATCTACTTCCAGGTCGGACTCCTGGTGCTGATCGGGCTGGCCGCGAAGAACGCCATACTGATCGTCGAGTTCGCTGCCCAGAACCGCAGCGAAGGTCTGTCACCGAAGGATGCTGCGATTGCGGCAGCCCAGCAGCGTTTCCGGGCCATC
Source organism: Halomonadaceae bacterium KBTZ08 (assembly GCA_048013405.1). Classification (GTDB taxonomy): domain Bacteria; phylum Pseudomonadota; class Gammaproteobacteria; order Pseudomonadales; family Oleiphilaceae; genus Halospina. The sequence continues at coordinate 1,853,052 of CP182108.1, read as the reverse complement.
ATGATGACGGCGCTGACCTTCATCATCGGCTCTCTGCCGCTGGTGGTGGCGACCGGCGCTGGCGCCTCCAGTCGCCAGGAAATCGGCACCGTGGTCGTGGGCGGCATGATCGTGGCCAGTACCCTGGCCCTGTTCTTCGTGCCCCTGTTCTATCGGCTGTTCGAGGAGTTCTCGATCTGGCTGTCATCCCGCAAGGGCAACGGCTCGCAGGAGGTCTCCGATGCGTAAAGCACTGCTTGCAACATTGATGTTTCCGGTGGTCCTGGCGGGCTGTGCGGTTGGCCCGGACTATGAAAAGCCCCAGGTTGATCTGCCGGAAGAATGGCCGGATGAGGTGCTGCTCACCGGCGAGGAGCGCGAGGATTGGTCCAACTGGTGGAAGCGGTTTGACGACCCCGTGCTCAACCGGCTGGTGGAGCGGGCGCTGGACGACAACCTGAATATGCAGCTGCAGTACCAGCGGCTGCAGGAAGCCCGCGCCCGGCTGGGGCTGGCGAATGCCGAGCAGATGCCCACCATCGAGGGCCAGGCCGATGCGGCCCGTGCGCTTGAGTCCGGAGCTGCCAGCCCGCTGGGCGGCGGCACCACCAACAATAGGTTCTCGGTAACGGGGTTGCTCAACTATGAGGTTGACCTCTGGGGACGGCTGGAAAGCCAGAGCAATGCGGCTGAGGCGGCTCTGAAGGAGTCGGTGTTCACCCATGACTCGGTGCGCCTCAGCACCATTGCCGACGTCGTCGCCACCTATACCGAGTTGCGGGCGGCCCAGCGCTCCTTGGCGATCACGGAGCGGACCGTGGAAACCCGCGAGGAAACGGTGCGGATTGAGCGGGCCCGTTATAAGGGGGGTGACACGGATGAGCTGACCCTGCGCCAGGCGGAGTCGGAACTTGAGGCAACGCGGGCGATGGTACCCCAGCAGCGCCAGCGCGTGGCCCAGCTCAAGACGGCCCTGGGCGTCCTGGTGGGGATGACACCGCGTGAGCTGACCCAGGAGCTGGACTTTGGCGAGGGCAGCCTCAGCGGGATCACCTTGCCCGATGAAGTCCCGGAAGTGCTGCCCTCGGACCTGCTGGAGCGCCGCCCGGACATCCGGGCGGCTGAGGCGGCCATTATTGCCGCGACCGAAGAGGTCGGGGCGGCCCAGGCCCAGCGCCTGCCCAGCTTCAACCTTCGCGGGTCCATCGGCAGCGCCGCCATTGAATCGGGTGACCTGCTCACCAACCCGGCTGAAACCTGGGAGATTGGCGCTTCGGTGCTCGGCCCGATCTTTGACTTCGGCCGTAACAAGGCACGGGTGGACACCGCCCGCAGCCTGCGTGACCAGGCGGAGACCCAGTACCGGGTAACCCTCCAGCAGGCGTTCAGTGAGGTGCGTGATGCCCTGGCTGTGTATGAGGCCACGGATGAACGCGTGAGCCGGCTGCGGGACCAGGTGTCGGCGCTGGAACAGACCCTGGAGCTGGCCAAGCTGCGCTATCAAGAGGGCTTGACCGATTTCCTGACAGTGCAGGATACCCAGCGGGTTCTGCTGGAGGCAGAACTGACCCTGACGAATGCGATCCGGGACCGGCTCAACGCCACGGCGACCCTGTTCAAGGCCATGGGCGGTGGTTGGATCGACCGCGAAAGCCCTTCCCTGGAGAGCGCTTCCGGTTAAAGAGGCATTGGGGCGGCTTTCGACCTGGCCATGCGGCTGCTAGACTCGAATATTAGAATAACCTAATTTTTGAGGAGGCGGCATGCGCCGGGTCCTGATCGTTCTTCTGGTTGGCCTCTGGGCCAGTGTCCCGTCGGCGGCGTCTCAATGGACGCAGGTCAAACGTCAGGCACTGACGGAGACACTCCGCCTGGATGGCATGATTGAAGCCGTGCGTGAAAGCACGGTGTCCGCGCAGACGGCGGGGACGGTCGTTGAGCTCCCCTACGACGTGGATGATGCCGTTGACTCCGGCGAACTGATTGTCCGGCTCGAGGATCGTGATGAGCAGGCCCGGGTGGAACAGGCGCGCTCGAGCCTGGCGGAAGCCCGTGCCGATCTGACCGATGCCCGCCAGAACCTGGACCGCGTTAAGCAGCTGCACGAACGGGGGGCGGCCTCCCAGCAGGATCTGGATCAGGCGCGGAATCGGTTTGATGCGGCCAGGGCCCGTGTGTCGCGTGCTGAGGGCGCACTTGCCGAGGCGCGTGAGCAGCTGGGCTATACCCGTGTCCAGGCTCCCTACAGTGGTATCGTGACCGAACGCATGGTGGAAGTGGGGGAATCCGTCTCGCCGGGGCAGCCACTGATGCGCGGGCTCTCCCTGGAAGAACTCCGGGTGGTGGTTTCTCTGCCCCAGCAGTATGCGGAGCAGGTGCGTGCCGAGCGCGAGGCGGTTGTCACCCTGGCCAACGGGGCGCGTCTGGAAACCGGCCGGATGACCTTCTACCCCTATGCGGACCCAAACAGCCACAGCTTCCGTCTACGACTGTCCCTTGCGGATCCGGAGGCACGTCTGTTTCCCGGTATGCTGGTGCGTGTGGGTATTCCCGCGGGCCGCCGCGAGGCTCTGTGGGTTCCCGAATCCAGCATCTATCGCCGGGGGGAGCTGCGGGCGGTGTTCGTGCGCGGACCGGATGACGCGCCGCGGCTTCGTCAGGTAAGGCTGGGAAGCCGCCGGGATGGCATGGTGGAGGTTCTGGCCGGTGTGAGCCAGGGTGAAAGCGTGCTCCGCGAGGCCCTGTACTGATGGCACAGAAGGGTGGCCTGGGCCCGTCCGGGCGGATTGCACGGCTTTTCCAGAACAATCGGCTCACGCCGCTGCTGGCCCTGATCGGTCTGCTGCTTGGCATTGTGGCTGTCATCATCACACCCAAGGAAGAAGAGCCGCAGATCGACGTCACCATGGTGGATGTCATGGTGCCGTTTCCCGGTGCCAGTGCCCGTGAGGTCGAAAGCCTGATCGCCACCCCCGGTGAGCAGGTTCTGGATGAGATCAAGGGTGTGGAAAACATCTATTCGGTCTCGCGTCAGGGACGCGCGGTGATCACCGTCCAGTTCGAGGTTGGGTTGCCCCGGCGCGAAGCGCTGGTGCGCATCCACAACAAGGTCCAGTCCAACCGCGACTGGTTCCCGGAGAAGCTGGGAGCGGGCGAGCCTGTGGTCAAGCCGAGGAGCATTGACGACGTGCCGGTCATGACCCTGACGCTCTATGATCCCCAGCGCCGCCATGGTGCCGAGGACCTGACCCGTCTTGCCCATACGCTTGAAACCGAGCTCAAGCGCGTACCGGGAACCCGGGATATCTACACGGTTGGCGGTGTTCCGGATCGCATTGACGTGCGGATTGAACCGGCCAGGCTGGCCGGTTATGGCCTCGGTGTCAGCGATCTGCAGCAAGCAATCCGTGCTGCCAATGCAACCGGCCAGGAAACCCGGGTTACGCGTTCCGGTCTCTCCGTCCCCGTCCAGCCGGGACAACCACTCCAACGGCTTGAGTCCCTGCGCTCGCTCGTGGTTGCCAGGAATAATGAGGCTGCGGTCCACCTGTCGGATGTCGCCTCTGTCAGACGTGGTGCCACTGTGCAGGATGCCTCGGTGCAGCTGGGTTTTGGCCCTGCTGGTGACGGTGACCCGGGGGAACGTTATCCAGCGGTGACACTGGCGGTGGCCAAAAAAGCCGGCGAGAATGCCATTGATGTGACCACCGCCGTTCTGGAGCGGCTGGAACGCCTGCGCGGGCGGGTGGTTCCTGACGCCATTGAGGTCCTGACCACCCGCAATTACGGCCAGACCGCCAGTGACAAGGCGCGCAAGCTCATCTCGGACCTGGTTATGGCCACGGTCTCCGTGATGCTTCTGGTGCTGGCCTTCATGGGCTGGCGCCAGGCCCTGGTGGTGGGCGTGTCCGTGCTGCTGACACTGCTGCTGACGCTGGTCTTCTCCTGGGCCTGGGGCTTCACCCTGAACCGGGTATCGCTGTTCGCCTTGATCTTTGCCATCGGGATCCTGGTGGATGACGCCATCGTGGTCGTGGAGAACATCAGCCGGCGTCTCCAGGATTCCGGCCATCCGGTTGGCCGGGTTATCCCGGCAGCTGTGGATGAGGTGGGCACGCCGACCATCATGGCAAGCCTGACCATTATGGCCGCGCTGCTGCCCATGGCCTTCGTAACCGGGCTGATGGGGCCTTACATGAGCCCTATTCCGATCAATGCCTCCGCCGGCATGGTGCTGTCCCAGCTGGTGGTGTTCATCCTCACGCCCTGGCTGGCATTGAGGCTGGTCCGGCGCCGTGGTCCGGGGGCGGGGGACAGTGGCGGCAGGGCGGAAACCGTAAACCCCAGCCTTTACCGGCTCTTCAGCCATCTGCTCACGCCCTTCCTGGGAAACCACAGCTGGCGGCGGCACGGACTGGCCTCCGGGGTGATTGCCATGACACTGATCGCCGCGGCCCTGCCTGTGTTCATGCTGGTCATCCTCAAGATGCTGCCTTTCGATGATAAGTCAGAGCTGCAGGTGGTGGTGGATATGCCGGAGGATACCCCCATGGAAACCACCCAGAAGGTGCTGACGGAGATGGGCGGGTACCTGGAGACGCACGAGGCTGTGACCAACTGGCAGGCCTATGCGGGGACGGCGTCCCCGATCAACTTCAATGGCCTGGTCCGCCAGTACTACCTGCGACAGGGCCCCTGGCAGGGGGATCTGCAGATCAACCTGAAAGATGAGCGGCAAAAGGCGTCCCATGACATCGCCCAGGCAATGCGCGGGCCGCTTACCGCGATCGGGGACCGGTACGGCGCGGCCGTGAAGGTGGTGGAGGTGCCGCCGGGCCCACCGGTGCTGTCGCCAGTGGTAGCTGAAGTCTATGGTCCGAGTCCGGAGACGCGTGCCCGGCAAGCGCAGTCACTGGCTGAGCGTATGGAGGGCATCCAGGGGCTGGTGGACATCGACACCACCGTGGAGGCGCCGGTTGAGCGCTGGCGTGTGGTGGTTGACCGCAAGCGGGCCGCCACTCTGGGCGTTTCCCAGGCCCAGGTGGTGGATGTGCTGTCCGCCACATTGGGTAAGCGCCATCTTGAGTACTTCCATGATCCGAACGCCAAATACGCTGTTCCCATAAGGGTCATTCTGGACGAAGGGGATCGGGCCCAGAAGGCGGCGCTGCTGTCCCTTCAGGTCCGGAGCCGTTCCGGCGAACTGATCCCGCTGGCACAGGTTGCTTCCATCGAGCCCAGTACCTGGCCCGGGGCCATCCAGCACAAGAACCTGATGCCGGTGACCTATGTCACCGCTGATATGGCCGGTGAGGTGGATTCACCGCTGTATGGCATGTTCCGAATGGCTGGTGATCTGGAGGCACTGCCCCAGTACTACATCCAGCAGCCGGAGTGGCCCGATAGTGCCGCGATCAAGTGGGATGGGGAATGGCAGATCACCTACGAGACCTTCCGCGATATGGGGCTGGCGTACGCGGTCGGGATCATCGCCATCTTCCTGCTGCTGGTCGCGCAGTTCGGCTCCTACGGGTTGCCGTTGATTGTGATGATGCCGATCCCGCTGACACTCATCGGGATCATGCCGGGCCATGCCCTGTTGGGCAAGGAGTTCACCGCCACCAGTATGATCGGCATGATCGCACTGGCTGGCATTATTGTGCGCAACTCCATCCTGCTTGTGGTGTTCATCCGGGACCTGCTGCAGGCGGGGAAACCGCTTGAGGAAGCCGTGGTGCTGGCCAGTGCCGTCCGTATCAAGCCCATAGCGCTCACCGCGGTCTCCGCCATGCTGGGGGCGTTCTTCATCCTGACGGACCCCATCTTCAACGGATTGGCGATTTCGCTGATCTTTGGCCTGGCCCTGTCCACCGTGCTCACGGTGGTCGTGGTACCGCTGGCGTATTATGTGTTCATCGGTCACCGTGAGGCGGGCTGATTGCCTCCGTGATGCGCTGGAACAGGTCGGCCTGGAAGGGCCGGCTTAATGGGTAGAAGTGGCCGGAATGGGGGAGTAGGGTCAGCTCAGCGTTCGGCAACGTGGCGGCAAGGTGGTGGGCATAGGCCGGGGGCAGCAGCTGGTCTTCCGCGCCCTGGTAGATCAGGGTCCGTGTGGCGACATCGCCCAGCCGGAACCCCCAATCGCCCATTTCCGTAAGCAGGTCGGTGGCGATGGCGCGGGGGCCTGAGTTCAGGCAGGCCAGCTGGTCCGCGCGGAAGCGCCGGACCTGGCCTGGATCCCCCAGTATGGCGTGATCCGCGTCGCTGAACAGGCTGCGCGCCCGTGCCATGAAGAAGTCTGGCCGGCGCTGGGCAATGCGGGTGATCAGGGTGACCAGCCCCCGGAACAGTGCCGTACTGATGGCAGCAATGACAGGGCCGGGCCAGAGGGTGCGCAGCAGCAGGCGGCGCGCACCGGCCATTTCCTCAAAATGGGTGTAGCTGGAAAGCAGCACGGCAAGCCTGACGCGCCCGGGGTGTTCATGGGCGGCTGCCAGGGTCCGTGAGCCGCCACTGGACCAGCCCATGTGGATGCAGTCACCAATCCCGAGGTGGTCCAGGAACAGTCTCAGGTCATCGGGATAGTCCAGAAGCGTCCTCTCCGGCTGGTAGCTGGAATTGCGGATCCCGGGGCGGTCCAGTGCGAGAACCCGGTAACCGGCTACCAGAGCCTGTTCATGGAAGAACAGGGCTTCCAGGGCCGAACCCGGCATGCCGTGGGCGTAGACCACGGGCACGCCCTCACGGGCACCGGCTTCGATACCGACAAGCTGCCGGTCATCCGGGGTCTGAAGGGTGTGGATTCGCGTCGGAGCGTCCGTCTCGGTGGTCACGCCCGGGCCTCCCTCGGTTCCCTTCGCCAAGCGTGGTTGAGCCATAACGACAGCGCAATCAGGCCGCCGCCCAGGGCCAGGCCCAGAAGGTCCGCATCACGGTTCCAGATCAACAGGTTGACCAGCAGGCCGGCGGGTACCAGGGCGTTGTTCATGACGGCCAGGGTGCCGGCATCCACCTTGCGCGCTCCCTGGTTCCAAAGGAAAAGCCCGGCTCCCGAGGCGGCAAAGCCCAGCCAGCCCAGGACCAGCCATTGCCAGGGCGTGGCCGGGAGCATGGAGCGGTCGCCAAAAATCAGGAAAGAGGGCAGCGCCACCAGGAGCGCGCCCAGGAAGAAATAGCCGAACAGGCGCCAGGCTGGGGCCTGGGGGGAGTAGCGTTCATACAGGCGCCGGTAGCCCACCTGCCCGGCGGCGAAGGCGAGGTTGGCGCCCTGAAGTATCAGAAAGCCCACAACGTAGGAGCCACTGAGCCCATCGTAACGGATGATGCCCGCCCCGAGCGTTGCCAGAGCGGCGGCCAGCAGGGCCACCGGCGCGAAGCGGCGGTGGAGGGCATCGTCCAGCAGCGTGATGTAGATCGGTGTGAAGACGGTAAAAAGAAGGACCTCGGGCACGGTGAGAAACGCGAACGAGCGGTACAACAGCAGGTAGGTGACGCCGAACTGGCTGGCGCCGATCAGCGTCAGCCGCAACTGGAAGCCGAGCGGCACATCCCGCCAGCGCAGCAACGGCAGAAAGACCAGGGCGCCACAGAGAACCCGGGTGAGCACGGCGAAGTCGTTGTCGACATTCCCGGCGAGATAGACCCCGATGAGGCTGAATGAAAAGGCCCATAGGAGGGTGACAAGGGAAAGAATCAGCATGCGTTGCTCCTAGACAGCCTGGCCCGCGGCAACGCCGGAGGCCCAGGCCCATTGGAAATTGTGGCCGCCAAGGTGACCGGTCACGTCCACGACCTCGCCGATGAAGAACAGGCCGGGCTGATCATGAACCTCCAGGGTTTTCGAGGACAGTTCCCGGGTATCAACGCCACCGAGCGTGACTTCCGCGGTCCGGTACCCCTCGGTTCCCGCTGGTGTCAGGCGCCAGCCGTTCAGGGTTTGCGATGCGGCGCTCAATTCGGCCTTGCTGAAGTGCTGAAGGGGGTCCTCCCAGCCCTGAAGCGTTGCAAAGGCCTGGGCGAACCGCCGGGGCAACGCTTCACCCAGCGCCCGCGCGGGGTAGCGGTTGGGGTGGGCCCGGCGTTGATCGGCCAGCCATTGGGCCGCATCCTGCTCCGGCAGCAGGTCGATGGCGAGCGCGTCTCCGGGCTCCCAGAAGCTGGAGATCTGCAGCATGGCGGGGCCGCTCAGCCCCTTGTGGGTGACAAGCATGGGCTCCTGAAAGCGCTCACCGTTGCATGAGACCGCCACCGGACAGCTGATGCCCGCTAGGGGGGCCAGTTGCTCCTTCAGTCCGGGGTCCAGGGTGAAGGGCACCAGTCCCGCCCGTGTCGGGATGAGGTTGAGCCCGAACTGGCGGGCCAGGTCATACCCCAGCCCCGTTGCGCCCATGGTGGGGATGGACAACCCGCCACAGGCCACCACGAGGCTCTCGCAGTTGTAGTCGCCGCAACGGGTGCTCACGCTGTAGCCGCCCGGGTTCGTCGAGACGCTGTCCACGCTCGTGCGGGTCATGACCTCAACCCCCGCCCAGTCGGCTTCGGTCATCAACAGATCCACGATTTCCCGGCTGGAATCCCGGCAGAACAGCTGGCCCGCGGCCTTTTCCTCGTGCTCAATGCCGTGGCGCTCCACCAGCTCCAGAAAGTGTTCCGGCGTGTAGCGTTTCAGCGCGGAGATGCAGAAACCGGGGTTGTCGGAGAGGAAGTTCGCCGGGGTGCTGTTGAGGTTGGTGAAATTGCATCGCCCGCCCCCGGACATGAGGATCTTGCGCCCGGGTCGGCGGGCGTGCTCGATCACCAGCACCCGACGACCGCGGTAGCCGGCCGTGGCGGCGCACATGAGCCCGGCGGCGCCGGCGCCGATGATGATGACATCGTAGGAGGTGGGCATGATGATCCGGCTGGCCTGTCTGCTGGGTCTGTGGAGGCCGTATTCTAAGGCCGGACAACCCCGGATAACCAGTGGCCGGGGCGCCCATGATCAGGGGGCGCCGGGTTGTGCTGTCACTGAAATGCCAGGCTAACGTCACCCTCTGGACGAAAGGGGCGGAAACGGATAGGCCGGCGCTACCGCTGTGGCAACCTGCTCTCTACTTTAACCGGTAACCCGAGGAAGGCCCTACATGCGACTACCCTCCCTGTCCGCCGGGCGATACAAGTGCCCCAATCCGGCTGGCCGGGATTTCTGCGGGTGAGGATTCCGCCCCTTGGAGTGCTGTCAAAAACTGTACACTGATGCTCCCAACATATTTGCCTTACCGCGCCTCAGGGGCACTGGATGGCCAGTCGGGTGGGACAAGCTTCAAGCCGCTGGCTTCTGTCCACCTCTCTACGACAGAATCCACATACCGCGTGTCCCCAGAGAAATACGCATGCTCAAGTAGGAGTATCTGTAAGTCTGAGCCGCCGTCGACCTCGCTGAAAAGAAACTCGATATGCTTCCTCAGCGATCTGGTTTCTTTATCGGCTGAACCGTCACCTAAATCCAATTCCTGAGATGTCCCTTCTAGCGCCGGGAAGTACGGGCGGCTGACTTGATCGATGACAAGGATTCCAGGGATGGGAGACCCTCTATCGGATGCAAGTCGATGTATGGCGACCAGCAATGCTATGTGAAGTGCCATGTAATTCTCATCTGAGCCGATTCCAGCAAAGGGTATCTTCCGTTTCCAGGGGGTCTCGATCCAGAGTGAAACTCGGTCAAGCGCAATGTGAACTCGAGCCCCTTCCAGCGGCTCTTCGACCGGCAGGCACGCAACGATGTTAGTCATGTGGTCGGAGAGCGCTCGTTCAGCACTCGCACGCTCCCTTTCGCGCGCTTCTTTGTTCCATGTGGCCTTTAAATCTTCAAGTTGTTTAGCCAGACCCGAACTTTTCCCTTCTTCTTTCGTCCTTTCACCACGGTCATACGAGTCGATGAAATACGATACTCGCCCAACAATCCTCGCCGCTCGCTCGTTATAGCTTCGAATTCGTTGCGCAGAGTCCGATTCGGCGACCAATTGCTCGAGTCGCTGATCTATTTCGCGCTTACTTTCTCGCGCCGAGTCAATATTTTCGTTGATATCGTCCAATACCCGTTCGAGTTGCGGAGCGCGTCGTCGTCCGGCCTCTCCCTGTTCCTGCAGTCGTTTGTACGCGTTACGTACTGCGGAAACGGTATCGTCTGTGTCGTCAATCGTACTGCCGCAGACCGGGCAAGAACTCCCGAGCGAGTCTTCATTCAACAATTCCACAACGGAAAGTCGCTTTTCTTGCTGAGCAATTGTCGAGGAATAATCTAAAGACTCTTGTACGAACCGTTTAGCCGCGCGCCTTTGCCTTTCAAGATTGCGAATACGCTCGATCGCCTCTTCTTGGTCGCGATAAGCCTGAGTAAGCTCATTCTCTCCTACTACTGGTACATCGGTAGGAGTCCACTCCAGGACTGACCGCAGTTCAGCTATAGGGTCGTCTGTATTCGAGGTCCCTGCGGACACTACACCTACTTGTTCGGCCTCATGAAGTAGCCTCTTAGCGTCGTTATTTGAGTCAGCTGTGGTCTCTTGCGCGGCGCGCTCGCGTCTTTCCGTTACCTCTAGTGCATGGGTCAGTTGTCGAATCTGATTCTCAATCGCTAAGGTGTCTTCATCCACGATTCGAAGGAAGTACTGTATCGTTTTCTGGATGTCTTCGGCTTTTTGCTTATCATCCATGCCATGGACGAGGGCCGACTCGCTCATGAGTATCTGGCCCGGGAGAAACAGGTATGGAACGGAATGCCGAACAGTGATCCGTTTCGACTTAGTCTCCTGACTAGATCTTTCCTGGTCTACGGCCCCAATGCCGAACGCGCTCTCGATTATGGACTTCGCATCGCCAACATTCATGCGACCGCGTAGGTTGTCGGATGATTTTGGCGCCTCCAGATCTCGTCCATGAACAACGAACATAGTGTTCGAGGTGGCTTGTGAAGGCGTAGGTGCCAAGCGTGCCGTGAGCAGATGAAGGTCGTCTCTTTTCCAATGAATCGCAAACGCAGAGCACCGGTCGGTGATCAGGTTGGGGACCACACATCCGGATGATCCTAAGCAGTAGTCAATAATCTTCCATAATGCAGACTTTCCAGTGCCGGACTCTCCCGTAATGATGTTCAGGTTTGCAGCATTGAAGGGCAGCGTCCGGCGCCGACCATCGTGGCTGAATAGGTACACTGCTGCGATGTTCCATCGGTTCATATTGAGAGTCGCAAAGCGTTGAAAACCATCTCGGTCGACCCAATTCGGCCAATCCAAGATCCCAGTTTGCTCGCACGACGGAACGCGGCGCCGCGGGCATCGGAGGCGGGATAGGTAGGGTTTTTACGGAACAGTGACTGCGGTCCCGCGTGAAACGATCCAGTGTCCGCCACGGTTATGAGTCCAGAGACGGCAGCGAAACGAATTGCCGATGCACTGTGGTAGTGAGCGCGAGAGATTCGGTCGCTCATGGATAGCGGAAGCCGAGGGTTGCGGCGGAGCCAAGTGAACAAACCGGTATTCTTCTGAGTTCGATTGAATGTGTCGCGCAGTTCCTCTGACGCGGAAATTGGGATCGCTAAGTATAGGCTAGCAAGGTCGCAGCCCGCGGGCGTAGCTTCATCATGGGCATATAAAAAGTGCCACAATAAAAGGCTAAGAAAGACAGGGTTTGTCTCTGAATAGACATCGAGGCTAGCCATTACTCGTCGTCCTCATTCTCGTTGTGCTCGCCCTGGTCTATTGAAGAAGCTTCGGAATAGTAGGGTGCGGAGTTCAGCAAGGACGAGTAATCAGGGTGCCAGCCAACGCGCTTCTCATCCGCAAGTAGCTGGTAGGTCCCCCTTACCAAGAAATGAGCGGACCAGTTATGACGGATAGGGCGAACCTCTAATGGCGCTTGACGGTGACTCCATTCGAGGATTTGCTTACCAGTGTCCTTCTTAGTTTTCTCGTCATCCCCTTCGAGCTCGTTTTTGGCAACTGAGTGCCTGTCTGACCATTCTTCAATCAATTCTTCGTCGTAGGCTTCTAGCTCGCGGCCGAAGCCGACTTCGTCCTCCATCCATCGGCCGCGCTGGCTGCGTGCGCGCCACATTTCGCGTGCGGCACGTTCGATGTGAGCGTTAGAGCCATCCACGAGTCGAATCTGGGCGACCATTGTGTCGCCGGCTTCTTCCCAGAGATTCTCGGGGAGCTTCCTTGAAAAGTCATCGAATAGTCGAGAATCCGACAAGTCGCGGATTAGGGTGGTGATGCGCTCTTGAAGTTGTAGCTTGTAAATAGGTTCCGGTTGGTGCGCGTGCATGAGGGAGCGAAAAGCTTGTGTGTCCCACCACTCGATTAGACGGTCAGCAATGCGGTGCCTGTCGGCTGCTCGCACGTGGGTTAAGTGGGAGGCGATGCGCTCGGTGGCTGAGTCGGGATAAAAGCTGCGGGGGCAAATCTGTACCTGGTCGAGGAGAGCAAGCCTGTCGTCCTCGTAGAGACCCAAGAAGGCGTTGCAAGCGCGGTACTTTGGGCTTTTCGTGTCGGCCCCTGTTCTTTCCGTGAACCGGCGCGCTTCTGCGAGGAGGGCGTTATATAAAGGACGCTTGTTAGTGTGTTTGGTGGTGAGCGTGTGTAACAGAGTATCTGCGTCGAGTGGCCGGGTAGTAACGAAAAAGTACCGCGCTGGCCGGTAAGTTTCTTCTAACGCGTGTGGTATCCATATCCCTAGGGTTTTCCACAGGTCCTCGTCATGGATGGTAACTGGCTTGTTGGATCCGCTGTATTTCAGCTGGAACAACGATGATTCGTTGGAGGCCAGATGCTCGATGTCGTCCCTTGTTTCGAGATAGACCAAGGCGTCATCGGACGAATCTGAAAGGAGAATATCTAGGGCATATAGAGCTTGGTAGTAATACCCAAGAGCGGGAGCGACAGCTGAGTGTCGATTGGATGCATCCGTCATCCGATCTAGCCTGTCATAAGGATAAATACATATTTTATTAATAATACATTACATCTTCTCGCGCCGCAAACGTGCTGGCGCACCCTAGACTGGTTCGAGGCTAGGACGAAATTGTCGGTGGGCGTTCGCACGACCTGAGTCTTAGGGGCAGGTCTTGGTGCGCTGGGTTAAAATCCGGTTGCTTGGAAAAGATTGCCGATTAGCTGTCTGGAAATTGCATCGCCCGCCCCCGGACATGAGGATCTTGCGCCCGGGCCGGCGCGCGTGCTCGATCACCAGCACCCGGCGGCCGCGGTAGCCGGCCGTGGCGGCGCACATGAGCCCGGCGGCGCCGGCGCCGATGATGATGACATCGTAGGAGGTGGGCATGATGATCCGGCTGGCCTGTCTGCTGGGTCTGTGGAGGCCGTATTCTAAGGCCGGACAACCCCGGATAACCAGTGCCTGGGCACTGGCATTCTGGCAATCCGGGGTTTTCAGACCCTGAATTCATCGGCGTGTCATAACTCCCTCTTACTGTACCTGGGACCTGCTAAGACCAAGAAACCAGTAGAGGGATCAACATGGGGCAAGATGATCAGACGCTTAACCTTCCCGGTAAGCACAGACCCAAGCGGGGCAAGACGTCACCGAGCAAGCGGAACAACCAGAGCACGCCTTTCCGCAACATCGTCCAGGCCCGCCTGTCGCGCCGTGATGCATTGCGAGGCAGTCTCGAAATGGCGGCTGGCACTCTGTTTGTGGGCGCCGGGTTGTCAGCCTGCAGCAGTGATGGCGGCAATGGCGGAGAAGCCGGCGGTGGTGGCTCTGATTCCGGTCGGGTCGCGCAGCTTTCGTTTGACTCCGTACAGGGCGTTGCTGGCGAGAACGTGAACGACGTGGTCCTGCCAGAGGGCTATACCTTTGACGTCCTCATCCCTTGGGGCACCGGCATCCTGGGCTCCTTCCCGGGATTCAATGCCGATGGCAGCAATACCGCGGACGAGCAGAACCAGCAGAGCGGCGAATGGCATGACGGCATGCACTTCTTCCCCATCAACGGTGCCGACAACCGAGGCCTGCTGGTGGTGAACCACGAAAGTCTGGACATGCTGTTTTTCCACGGCTATACCCTCGACGGCGAGGGAAACCCGGTTCCAAACCGTGAGACGGATCCGGACACCGACCTGCCCACCAACGCTGACCAGGTCCGCAAGGAAATGGCCAGCCACGGGGTCTCCGTTGTTGAGATCCAGCGCATGAGCGGACGTTGGCGCATCACGGATACCGGCATGAATCGCCGCATCACCGCCGAGACCCCCGTGACCTTCTCGGGTCCGGCCGCCAACTCCGAAGTATTGCAGACGAAGTTCAGCCCCTCCGGCGCCCAGGGCCGAGGCACCATCAACAACTGCGGTCGTGGTTTTACACCCTGGAATACCTACCTCACCTGTGAAGAGAACTTCCGTGGCTACGTCACGACCCAGGAAGATCCAGTCCCTGAGGAGAAGAACCGCTACGCGCTCACCAACTTCGGGTTTGGCTATCGCTGGGACGGTGTTGCGGGCGACTCGAGCGAAGCGGATGGCAACTTCGCACGTTGGGATACAACGCCCAAAGGAAACAGTGCCTCCGATGACTTCCGCAACGAGGCCAACCACTTTGGCTGGATCGTCGAGATCGACCCGTTCGACCCGAACAGCACGCCCGTCAAGCGCACTGCCATGGGGCGTTTCGCCCACGAGGGCGCGGAGCCCGGCCGCATCGAGGCGGGTAAGCCGATCGCGTTCTACTGTGGTGACGATGACGAAAACGAATACATCTACAAGTTCGTTACCGCCGATAACTGGAACCCGGACAACCCCAACCGCGACATGCTCGATAACGGCACCCTCTACGCGGCGCAGTTCAGCGAGGATGGCACGGGCAAATGGCTGGCCCTGGATATCAGCAATCCGACCCTCCAGTCGCGCTTCAGCAGCCAGGCCGAAGTGGTGACCTATGCGCGCATTGCCGCTGACCTGCTTGAGGCAACGCCAATGGACAGGCCGGAATGGTCAACGACGGACCCGAACACTGGTGAGATCTACTTCAACCTCACCAACAATGACGAGAAGGGCGATGACGCCAAGGATCGCAACGTTACGGATTCACCCAATTCGGCGAATCCACGTGACCCCAACCTCTGGGGCCACATCATCCGCCTGCGTGAGAATGATGACGCGCCCGGCGCTACCCGCTTCAGCTGGAACATCTTCGCGTTCGGGGCACCGGCTGGCGAATCCGAGTCGGTCAATCGTTCCGGCCTGACGGAAGCCAACCAGTTCGCCGGCCCCGATGGGCTGTTCTTCGATCCCAGAGGGGTGATGTGGATCGAGACGGACAACGGGGGCAATGCGGTTGCCGAAGCCACCAATGATCAGCTTCTGGCGGTCGTGCCCGCTGGGCTTGGTGGTGATCGGACACTGAATTCCCAGAACCAGGCCAGCCTGAAGCGGTTCTTCGTAGGCCCCGGCCGCTGCGAGGTGACCGGTATTGTGCTGTCTCCGGATGCACGCACGCTGTTCATCAACGTCCAGCATCCGGGCCAGTCTTTCGGAAGCCGCCCGTCACACAGCTTCCCGGCAAAGGGCAATGGTGATCCCGGTAACCTGCCGCGCTCGACGACGCTTGCCATTCGTCGCGAGGATGATGGCGAAATCGCGCTCTGAGCGTGACCTGGCCCATCCAATGCCCGGCCCCGTGCCGGGCTTTCCCAGTGTTGCAGAGGGGGTGCAGCATGCGCTGGGGGTGTTGAGGTTGGTAAACTATCAAGCCACTCCCGCCTGCGAGCACTCGGGGCGGGGGATGATGGTCCGGGCTGACCTGGTAGGTGGTGCATGAAGCACGTCCGAAGGGGCCCGGGAACCCGACGCAACCAGCGGACATGAAAGCGATGATCGGACCCGGTACCCAGTCCATCCCGGAAGGGAAGATGAAACTGCTCCAGGCGTCATTGCGCCTGGTGACCAGCAGCCGGAGCATCAGTTCGCTGGGGATCCGGGAGCTGGCCCGTGAGGCGGGTCTCAACCCCAATACCTTCTACCGCCACTTCTCGGACCTGGATGATTTTGGCCTTTTCGTGCTGGAGTGCATTGCCTCCGAGGTCAAGCGCCAGGTCCGGCGTTTGCGCACGGCAGCGGCCACATCAGACCAGGCCGCCCATGATTCGGTGTATTTCGTCTATGAATACTTCCGCACCAATCCCGCGGTGGTTATGGTTGCGGTTCGTGAACTCCATGGCCCGTCCCTGGTGCTGAGGCAGGCGCTGGCACGGCAGCTGGAAGAGGCGGCAAGCGAAATGGCGGATGACGTCACCGAGCGGGAACTGGTACCGCAGGTCAGCCGCACCACGGTTCTGGACATTGCCCGGACCGTGGTCCGGTTCATGTTGTTCCGGGGCATGGACTACATTGAGCATCCGGAGCAGCAGAAAGCCATCCAGCAGGAAACGGAACGTTTCCTGCGTCGCCAGTTCATGGGCGCCATGGCTGAAATCCTGGTTCCGGGCCTGGATGCCAGGCTCAAAGGGGACTGACAGGCTTCACGCTGGCCAAGCTTGGTATTTACTGGCCATAACCGACGAAATCCGCCAGGTAGTCGATGCTGGCGTCGTCCTGGCGATAGACCAGGTAAAGGGTCTTGTGGACGCCTTCCTCGCCAAGGCGGCGCGTGGTGATGGGGTGGCTGTCGCGATAGCGCTCGGCCAGCCAGTCCGGAAGCGTGCAGACGCCGCGATTGGCCGCCACGAGCTGGAGCATGATCTCCATGGCTTCCACTTCCTGTTGGTGGGCCGGCTCAAGGCCGGCGGGCGAGAGGAAGTGGGTGAAGACGTCCAGCCGCTCCCGGGCCACCGGAAAGTGGATCAGCCGGGCCTGGCTCAGGCGTTCGGGGGTAACGGTGCCGCCTTTGGCGAGCGGATTCTGCGAGGCGGCGACGAGCATCAGCTCATAATCGAAAACCGGTGTATGGCAGAGTTCATGGCTGAAAACCGGGTCACTGGTAATCAGCACATCGATCCGGTGCTGGGTCAGTGCTTCCAGGCCGTTGAAGCGGAATTTCTGGATCACATCCAGGTCCACGTCGGGCCACCGCTGGAGATAGGGCTGGACCACGGTGAGCAGCCACTCGTAGCAGGGATGGCACTCCATGCCAATGCGCAGCCGGCCGCGCCGGCCCTCTCCGAAGGCTCGCAGCGTGGCGTCCGCCTCCTGCAGGCGCGGCAGCAGCTGCTGGCCCAGTTCCAGCAGGTACTGGCCCGCCTGGGTCAGCTGCAGGCGCCGCCCCTGTTTGGCCCAAAGGCGCGAACCGCTTTGCTCCTCCAGTTTGTGCATGGCGTGGGAGAGGGCTGATTGGGTCAGGCAGAGGTGGTTGGCGGCTTCGCCAAGCGTGCCTTTTTCGTTCAGGGCCAGGAGAATTTCCAGATGGTGACGCTGAATCATGAACGAAACTCACAGATCAAATAGTAATAATCATTTTCCATCATGGATTGCTGTGGGTAAAGTGTGATCAGCATCCTGGTGCAGGGTCAGGGAAGAGCGGGTTTGCCCGTGCACTGTGGTGCGGCCGGTTACCGGCCAGGCTCCTCGGCTGGCCGGAAGCCCCTTCCAGGGGCAGGCGTCCGCCTGCCCCTTTTTCCATTACAGCCAGTCATTGAGGGAAAAGCCCAGACCGATACGGTGGGTGCGCTCGTTGTAGTCGATGAGCGACTCCCCGTAACCGTTGTAATACTGGACATGGGCCTTGATGGAGCTACTGATGGGGAAGGACCAGTTCACTGCCACTGAGGTCCGGTTGTTGTGGCCCCGCAGGTTATTCATCAGTGTGATTCCCAGAGCGTGTGTGCCTGCCGGGTTGTAGATGGCGTTAAGTTCCCCGTAGCCGAGATAGCGCTCAATGTCCGGGTTATCGTCTTCCGACGCCTTGGGCTTCAGGCGGTACCAGGGCTCCAGTGCGAAGGTCCAGTTGTCGGTACTGTAGACCAGCCCCCCCTTTAAGCCGGTTCCAGCTGCGTGAAAACGGCTCCGCGCGGCCATTGGATTCGTGGTTGAAGCCAATTGAAATCATCTCGATTGAGCCGGGGCCCAGGTCCCAGTCCAGCTCGTGGGTCAGGAAGATTTCCGGTTCAAAGTTGATCTCCCGGAACGGCGAGGACTCGTCCGTGTTGTACAGCTGCCAGAACGCAAGCTGTGTGTAGCCGAACCACAGCCGGTTGGGGCCGTCGAGCACGCCGGTCAGCAGTGGCAGCCGGAAGCTGAGCTGGAACTTCGCTTCTTCTTTTTCGAGTGTCTCATCGTGAGGGCGCGGTGGGTGCGCTGGTGTCCGTGGGACCTGATTGGGGGTGCTGGCCGAGGTGATGGGGAGCAGGTAGTTGCGCCGGTGCGGCTGGAAAATGCTGGAATCCCCCAGCATGCGCTCACGGGGAATCGAGCTGGATCCGGTCGTCGCTTCGGGAGTGTCCTCCTTGTGGGGATGCGCCGCCGCTGGTGCGGCAAGCAGCCCGCACGCGACCAGTATCGGTAGTCTCATCACAAATGCCCGCATGGCGGCAGTTTACGCCAGGCGGGGGAGGAACACAAAACGGCCGGGCGCGGGGGCCCGGCCTCGGTCCAGCCGTAGTGCTGTGCTCGATTCAGAGCGCCCACTGGTCGTCGTTAAGGGCCATGAGGCTGTCCTTGCCGTCCCGGATGTCCGCCAGCAAGGCATCCTTCTCCGGCAGAAGCTTGTCGAAGAAGAAGCGCGCGGATACCTGCTTGGCGTCGTTGAAGTCCTGGTTGCCCTCGCCGTTGGCCTGTGCCTGGCGGGCTGCCTCGGCCATGCGTACCCACATGTAGGCGATTACGGTCAGCCCTGTCAGACGCAGGAAGGGGGTGGCCGCGGCACCGGCCTGCTCCGGATCCTGCCTGGCATTGTCATTCAGCCAGGTCACGGCCTGTTCGAGCGTTGAAAGAGCTGCCTTGAGCTGGTCGCGGTGGGCGCAATCCGGGTTCGCTTTCAGGTAGTTGGTTATGTCCGCGAACAGGCTCTGTACCAGGCGGCCTTTATGCAGGCTGAGCTTGCGCCCCACCAGGTCCATTGCCTGGATCCCGTTGGTGCCCTCGTAAATGCGGGCAATACGACCATCGCGTACATACTGCTCAATCGGCCAGTCCTGGGTGAAGCCGGAGCCACCCAGGACCTGCAGCCCGGTGTTGGCGTTGGCGAAGCCTTCATCGGTAAGGAACGCCTTAACCACCGGCGTCAGCAGCTGGACGATGTCGTCGGCGCTCTGGCGGGTTTCCGGGTCCGGGTGAGCCTTGGAAAGGTCGAGCTGGTGTCCGGCGTAGAGCGCCATGGCGCGCATGCCCTCGTTGAGCACCTTCTGGCGCATCAGCATGCGGCGCACGTCCGGGTGCACAATGATGGGGTCTGCTGCCTCATCCGGGTTCTTCGGGCCGGCCAGTGAACGGCTCTGGAGCCGCTCCCTGGCAAAGCCAAGGCTCACCTGGTAGGCCGCTTCCGCCAGGCCAAGTCCTTGCATGCCCACCATCAGGCGCGCCTCATTCATCATGGTGAACATCTGGCGCATGCCGTCATGGGGCTCACCCACGAGCCAGCCACGCGCCTCGTCCATGTTCATGACGCAGGTGGCCGAGCCCTTGATGCCCATCTTGTGCTCCAGACCGCCGCAGACAATGCTGTTGCGCTCGCCTGTTTCGGGGATGACCTTGGGGACCACAAAGAGGGAAATGCCTTTGGTGCCGGCGGGCGCATCGGGCAGCTTGGCCAGCACCAGGTGCATGATATTGTCCGTCAGGTCGTGTTCGCCGCCTGTGATCCAGATCTTGGTGCCGCTGACGCGGTAGCTGCCGTCGGCGTCCGGTTGGGCCTTGGTCCGGATCAGGCCCAGGTCTGTCCCGCACTGGGGCTCGGTCAGGCACATGGTGCCGGTCCACTCACCGGAGATGAGCTTCTCCAGATAGGTGTCTTTCAGTGCCTGCGAGCCGTGTTCGTAAAGGGCACTGATGGCGCCGTGGGTCAGACCCGGGTACATGCCCAGGGACAGGTTCGTGGCGCATACCATTTCATCAACAATGAACTTGAGGATGTGAGGCAGGCCCTGGCCGCCGTATTCCACGGGCGCATCCAGTGATGTCCAGCCCCCCTCGGAGAACTGCCGGTAGGCTTCCTTGAAACCCGTGGGTGTGGTCACGCTGGCGTCGTCCGGGTTGAAGTGACAGCCCTCCTGGTCCCCGGGAACGTTGGTCGGTTCCATGATGTCACGCATGAAGCGCCCCCCTTCCTCAAGAATGGCGTTGATCAGGTCGGGCGTGGCTTCGGAATAGGGCTCAAGCTCGCAGAGACGGTCAGCCCCGAGGACGTTGTACAGGATGAAACGGTAGTCGGTAATCGGCGCGTTGTAGGCCATCGGTGTCTCGCCTTGTGTGATGGATGGTCATGGATACACCGGTTCATACGCGCCAATAGAGCGCCTGGTTCAGGGGATTACCAGGGCAGTTCAGTGCCATCCCAGCTCAGGAAGCGACCGCTGTCCTCCGGCGCCAGCTGGTCCAGGATCTGCCAGAGGTTGGCGGCCGTATCCCCGGGGGAATGGACCTTGAGCCGCGCCAGTGATTGCTGGAAAGGGGCGGTCAGTTGGGTTTCAGTAGTGCCCGGATGCAGGGCTACAACAATGGCGGGGCGCAGGCGCCGTCGGGTCTCGATGGCCAGGTTGCGGACGGCCATGTTGAGCGCTGCCTTGCTGCAGCGGTAGCTGTACCAGCCCCCGAATTCATTGTCGCCGATTGAGCCCACCTTCGCGGAGATGGCGGCGATGTGTTTCGGCTCCCGATGGCGTAGCCAAGGGATCAGAGCCTGGACAGTGGTGAGAAACCCCAGGGTGTTGACGCGGTAGCTCTGGAGCATGGCCTCCGGGTCCACGTCTTCGAGGCGCTTTTCAGGGAAAAGGCTCTCACCATGCAGAATGCCAATGGCATACAGGATACGCCTTATCCGGGCGTCCGGTGGCAGGTGGCTGGAGAAGGCAGCATCCAGTGAGTGCCTGTCAGCCACATCAGCATCCACCAGGATAAGGCGACCCGGAAAGGCGGTTGCCAGTTGGCGCGCGCCCTCGCTTTGGGATGCCTGCCGGCTCAGCCCGAATACGCGTGCCTCGGCGTTGCGCTGGAGTTCATGGGCTGCCAGGGCCAGGCCGATGCCACCGCTGATGCCGGCAATCAGGGTATCCATCGGCCCGGCGCCTAGCGGATGAAGGGGTTGAGCAGCCGCGTCAACCGGCCAGTGAGCTTAACAGGCGCATCCATTACAGAGAGGGTGATGCAATCCTCGCCATGCAGTGCCACCGGCTGGTGGTCATGGTGATGGTCAAGGATCACGAAGTCTCCCCTGCTGAAGACACCATTGGCGTCCGCAAAGGCCCCGGTAAGGACCAGGGTCGCCTCGGAGCCGTGATGGCTGTGGGATGGGGCCCGGCCGCCAGCGCACAGCTTCTGCAGGGTCACCCGCTCGTCGCCCGGAAAGCGGTCGCTCAGGTCATACACACTGACGTCGGCCAGCTGGCGTTTCCAGGGCAGCTCATCAAGGTCACTGCCGAGCAGCCGCTCAAGCGGGGGGTCGTGGTCCTTTGCCGGTTCCGGGGGTTGCGGCTCCTGCGGCTCGGTATCGATCTGCGTGAGGATGTTGTCGAACAGGTCATCGGAAACCTTGCTGGCCTGTCGGCTGTGGTCGAGCATGATCGCGCCCAGGCTGTTCAGCATGTCCAGCTGGCCCCGGCATTGGGAGCAGCTGTCGAGGTGCATGCGAACGCACAAAGCCATCGGCTCCGATAGCGTGCCTGCGCTGTACTCCATCAGCAGGACGTCCTCGGGATGGTGGGTACTCATAGATCCTGATCCTGAAGAATCACTTTTAACTTGCTCAGCGCCAAACGGACACGGCTTTTCACGGTTCCCAGCGGAATATCCAGTTCTTCGGCAACAGCCTGGTGGGATTTGTGTTCCAGGTAGACCTGTTTCAGAACCGTCAGCTGGTCATGGGGCAGGCTTTCGAAGGAATCCCGGATGCGGCGCTCGGCGATGATACGGTGGAGCGAGGGCACGGGGTCCTTTTCGTCGTCCCCGGGGATCTGCCACAGATCTTCCGTTTCGATCGCCATTTCAGCACTGCCGCGCTGGATCTTGCGCAGCATGTCGATGCGCTGGTTACGGGCAATGGTGAAGATCCAGGTGGATGCGGCCGCCTTGCGCCAGTCGTAGGTGGAGGCACGCCGCCAGATGGAGATCATGACTTCCTGAACGAGCTCTTCCGCCTGGTGGGCAATGCCATTGGAGATGGCGTAATACTTGATCTGCGGACCGAAGTGCTCGAACAGCTCATGAAAGGCCGCCCTGTCATGATGGCTGCCGACACGCTCCAGGAGCTGGCTCCAATGATCCTTGCTGCGCTCGGGGCGCGAGCTGTCCGGGGCTGAAGTCACATTCCGACTCTTCGTTGCTGCCGTTTGGCTGCCTCTTATGAGTTCCATTGTAGGTGCCCGTCGCCATGTTGGGAAATCATACGTGATCAGGTTTACGCGACGGGTAGAAAGCTGGATCACTCATCCGTGAGATAGGTATAGCTGTCCAGACCGTTCCGGATCTGTTCCAGCAGTTTATTGCGTTCCTCCGCCGTAAGCGGGCTCTGTTCAAGCCGGGAGGCCAGCTGCTGGAAAAGCGCGTCAGGGTCATGGTTGACCTGTCGCAGTACGTTGGCCAGCGTTTCACCATGCGCCAGGTGGGTGATTCTTGCCTCGCCCTCTGGATCGAGGCACACATCCACCGCGTCCGTGTCGCCGAACAGGTTGTGCATGTCCCCCAGGATTTCCTGGTAGGCGCCGGTCATGAAGAAGGCAAGCTGGTCCACATCCGTGTCCGCGGGCAGCGGCAGTGTGGTTTCGATCCCGTCTCCCTCCACATAATGGTCAATGCGCCCGTCGGAATCACAGGTCATATCCCGCAGCACCGCCCGGCGTGATGTGGGCTGGTCCAGGCCCTGGAGCGGAAGGATCGGGAAAATCTGATCAATGCCCCAGATGTCCGGCAGGGACTGGAAGATTGAGAGGTTCAGGAAAAGCCGTTCGGCACACTGCTCGTTGAGCTCGTCCAGCAGGTCGCGCTGGACGCGGTTGCCTGGGTTAAGGCGGGCACGCAGCCTCATGGCCAGTTGCTGGTAGAGCTGTTCAGCGTGGGCACGCTGCTGCAGCGACAGCATGCCATGGGCGAACTCCGTTTGCACGTCCGCCATGGCCTGGGCGGCGTCGTGGTGGACTTCCACGGCCGAATGCCTTGGCCCGTCGGCGCTTAACGCCTGGAAATCCGCCCACAGGCTTCGCAGGGGGGCGGGCTCGGATTCAGCAACCGGGCTGGGCGCGACGGTTGCGGGCGCCTCCCGGTCGATGATGTTGGTCACCAGTACGGCGTGATGCGCGGTGATGGCACGGCCGGACTCGGTGATCAGGTGCGGGTGGGGCAGGTTGTGGCGGTTGCAGGATTGATGGAACGCCTGGACGACCTGGCGCGCGTATTCCTCCATGCTGTAGTTCATGGAGCAGGCGCTGCGTGAGCGGGTGCCTTCGTAATCCACGCCCAAGCCGCCGCCAACATCCACTGTGTCCACGGGCGCCCCGGCCTCGCGCAGGGCATGGTGGAAGCGGGCCGCTTCCCGCAGGCCGGTCTGGATATCCCGGATGTTGGCAATCTGGGACCCCAGGTGGAAGTGCAGCAGCTGGAGGCATTCCAGCGCATCGGCTTCGCGCAGCTGGTCGACCACTGTCAGGATCTGGCTGGCAGAGAGCCCGAACTTGGACTTTTCGCCGCCGGTGTTCTGCCAGTTGCCTTCGCCAATGGTGGCCAGCCGGGCACGGACGCCGATCAGAGGCCGCACGCCCAGGCGCTGGGACTCGTCGAGGATCAGCGGCAGTTCCGATGCTTTCTCAACCACGATGAATACCCGGTGCCCGAGACGCTGCCCCAGTAGTGCCAGTCGGATGGTTTCGCGGTCCTTGTAGCCGTTACAGATGATGCGGGCATTGCGGGGGGCCAGCGCCAGTACCGCGAACAGCTCCGGCTTGCTGCCGGCTTCCAGTCCAATCTGGCCCTGGCTGGCGGCCGGCTCGCTGCGCAGGATCTCCTCCACAACGCGGCGCTGCTGATTGACCTTGATGGGGTAGACGGCGGTGAACCCGCCTGCGTAGCCGAGGTTACGGATGGGGTCGTTGAAGGCGCGACACAGGCGGTTGACGCGGTGGTGCAGTATATCGCTGAAGCGGATCAGTAGTGGCAAGCGAGCCCCCTGGGCCTGGGCCTGACTGACGACTCGGGCCAGGGCCAGGCCGGACTCCCGGGTGTCGGGGGTAATGCGCAGCTCGCCCCCGGCGCCGACGGTGACGTAGCCCTCGCTCCAACGGTCGATATTCCATGTCTGGCCGGGGGTGTCGCTGCTCATGGGGGCTCCGCATCGGTAACTTTCCGGGGATTGTAAGGCCACTGGCGTTTTGGCAACAGGCTTCTGTCCAGTGCTGGCGGGCCGTACAATGAGGCCTTCCACCCAGCCTCAGGAGACAGCCATGAGCGGACTCGACGACAACTGGTTCACCGAGATCTACCCGGAGGAGTCCACCGCCTTCTCGCTCCGGACCAAGCAGAAGGTTCACGAGGAAGTCTCCGGCTACCAGACCATCAGTATCTACGAGACCGAGACCTTCGGTTACCTGATGGCGATTGACGGCTGCGTGATGCTCTCCACGCGGGACAATTTCCTGTATCACGAGATGATGGCCCATCCGGTTCTTTTTACCCACCACAACCCGAAACGGGTGGCGGTCATTGGAGGCGGGGACTGCGGGACCCTGCGCGAGGTGTTGCGTCACGACAGTGTTGAGGAAGTGTGGCAGGCGGAGATCGACGAGGCTGTAACGCGGCTTTCGGAGCAGTGGTTTCCCGAGCTGTGCGAGGCCAATGAAGACCCCCGGGCGAACTTCTTCTTCGGGGACGGCATCAAATGGATCCAGGATGCGGATCCAGGCTATTTCGATGTGGTGATCATCGACAGCACGGACCCCGTTGGCCCAGCGGAAGGGCTGTTCACCAAGGACTTCTACCGGGACTGTTACATGGCGCTGGCGGACAACGGGCTCATGGTGCAGCAGACCGAATCGCCGCTGATGAAGCGCCCAGGGTCCATCATCCGGAAAGCGCATGAGGACATGAAGGCGGCCGGCTACCATAACAGCAAGACGCTGGTCTTTCCGCAGCCGGTTTACCCCACGGGCTGGTGGAGTTGCACCATTGCCAGCAAGGTAACGCCGCTGGAACACTTCCGGGAGGCGGATGCCGGTGCCCGCCCGTTTCCGACTTACTATTACAGTGCGGACGTGCATCGGGGCGCCCTCGCGACCCCGCCGTTCCTGCAGGATATCATCGGAGAGGATCACCCCGTTGGCGGGGAAGGCTGAAGACCTGGTCCCGCTGTCACCCTGACGGGCCTCTGAACCGGGAGGCCCGGGTTCGCTGAACCCCGTGCGCAAGCGCTCTGTCTGTTCATTCCAGAGTCCCTTGCACAATCTGTGGATTTGGGTTTACCTTAACGTAAACGTAATCAAGGAGGCATTCGATGCCTGAGAAACCGGCTCATTACACAATCCGTGACCTGGCCAGTGAGTTCGACGTGACCAGCCGGACCATCCGGTTCTACGAGGAAGCCGGACTGCTCCAGCCCCAGCGGGATGGACAGACCCGGCTCTATACGGATCAGGACCGGGTGAAGCTCAAGCTGATCCTCCGTGGTAAGCGCCTCGGGTTCAGCCTGGCCGAGTCCCGGGAGCTGATTGAGATGTACGACCCGACGTCTGACAACACGCACCAGTTGCTGGCGCTGCGCGACAAGATACAGAACCGCCGCGAGGCCCTGCGGCAACAATTGATGGACATCGAGGACATGCAGAATGAGCTGGATGCCGCGGAAGAACGCTGTCTCGAGGCATTGAGGGCCAAAAACAACGATACCCAGGACGGATCATCCACTTCGGGTGCGATCATCGGGGAAACAGGCTAGGGATTCTTCGGGACCCTTGAGCCGGATGACTCGCCACCGAACAACGACAACAGGTGAGCTATGGCCACAACAACCAAAAGTTACCTCAGCGGTACCAGCAGCCTGCCGCTGCTGGGCAAGACCATCGGCGAGCAGTTTGATGACACGGTTGAACAGTATCCGGACTCGGATGCGCTGATCGTCCATCACCAGAATCGCCAATACAGTTACCGGGAGCTCCAGGCGGCCGTGGACGAGTGCGCACGCGGGCTGATGGCGCTGGGTGTTGAAAAAGGCGACCGGGTGGGCATCTGGTCCCCCAACAATGCCGAGTGGTGCATCACGCAGTTCGCCACCGCGAAGGTGGGCGCCATTCTGGTCAACATCAATCCCAGCTACCGGAGTCACGAAGCGCACTACGCGCTACAGCATTCCGGCATTTCGGTACTGGTGATCCAGGGGTGGTTCAAGACCTCCGACTATGTGGCGATGCTGACCGAGCTGGTCCCGGCATTGAACCAGCCGGTGGATGGCGCCCTGCAAGATGCCTCTTTCCCCGAGCTGAACCACGTCATCTGCCTGGACGACGCACACCGCTCCCCTGGCATGAAGACCTGGAATGAGCTGCTGGAAGCCGCCAGCC
Organism: Halomonadaceae bacterium KBTZ08; assembly: GCA_048013405.1. GTDB lineage: Bacteria > Pseudomonadota > Gammaproteobacteria > Pseudomonadales > Oleiphilaceae > Halospina. The sequence continues at coordinate 1,826,396 of CP182108.1, read as the reverse complement.
AGACCAATGGTGAGGCCTATCGCCAGCGCCAGGCGGCCCTGGCGTTCGATGACCCGATCAACATCCAGTACACCTCCGGCACGACGGGGTCGCCCAAGGGCGCCACGCTTTCCCACCACAATATCCTCAACAATGGCCTGTTCGTTGCGCGGCGCATGGGCTTCAGCAACGAGGACCGGCTGGTGATCCCGGTGCCGCTCTATCACTGCTTTGGCATGGTCATGGGCAATCTGGGCTGCGTTACCCATGGCGCTACCATGATCTATCCTTCCGAGGGCTTCGAGCCGGCCACCACGCTGGCTGCGGTGGAGCAGGAGAAAGCGACGGCCCTTTACGGCGTGCCTACCATGTTCATCGCCGAGCTGGAGCACGCGGATTTTGAGCAGTTCGACCTCTCCAGCCTGCGTACCGGCGTGATGGCTGGTTCCAACTGTCCCGCAGAGGTCATGAAGCAGGTCATCGACCGGATGCATATGCGCGATGTGACCATCTGCTATGGCATGACCGAAACCAGTCCCGTCAGCCTTCAGACCGGGCCGGAGGCATCGTTGGAGCAGCGAGTCAGCACCGTTGGCTCCATCCATCCGCACCTGGAAGTCAAGGTGGTCGATCCCGCCACCGGCCAGGTCGTGCCCCTGGGCGAGAAAGGAGAGCTCTGTACCCGTGGCTACAGCGTCATGCTCGGTTATTGGGACAACGAGGAGGCCACCCACAAGGCCATCGACCGCGCTGGCTGGATGCACACGGGCGATCTCGCAACGATGGATGACGCCGGTTACGTGGCCATCGTTGGACGCATCAAGGACCTGATCATCCGTGGTGGCGAGAACATCTACCCCCGGGAAATCGAGGAATTCCTCTACACCCATCCAGCCATCTCCGACGCCCAGGTGATCGGCGTGCCCGATTCCCGTTACGGCGAGGAAGTCATGGCCTGGATCAAGCTGGTCGAGGGCCAGCAGGCCAGTGAAGACGAAATCCGTCAGTTCTGCCAGTCCGGCATCGCCCACAACAAGGTACCGCGCTACATCCAGCTGGTGGACGATTTCCCCATGACCGTGACCGGCAAGATCCAGAAATACCGCATGCGGGAAATCAGCATCGAGGAGCTGGGTCTGGGCGAATGACCCGCTTCCGAAGACACCTGATCAACAGAGGCCATCAGCACCATGAAAAGCCAATACACATCCCTGAACTTTGGACTGGGCGAAACCACGGACATCCTGCGGGACCAGGTTAACCAGTTCGCTACGGACCTCATCGCGCCCATCGCGGCCAAAACGGATGAGGACAACGCCTTTCCCAATGAGCTGTGGCCCCGGCTCGGCGAGATGGGCCTGCTGGGCATGACCGTGAGCGAGGCGGATGGCGGCAGCGACATGGGCTATCTGGCCCATGTCGTGGCCATGGAGGAAATCAGCCGCGCCTCAGCCAGTATCGGCCTCAGCTACGGCGCCCACTCCAATCTCTGCGTCAACCAGATCGCCCGTCACGCCACGCCAGAGCAGCGAGCCCGCTATCTGCCCGGGCTGGTGTCAGGGGAGAAGGTCGGCGCCCTGGCCATGAGCGAACCCAATGCCGGGTCGGACGTGGCCAGCATGAAGCTGCGGGCCGACCGCAAGGGCGATCGCTTCATCCTCAACGGCAGCAAGATGTGGATCACGAATGGCCCTGACGCCGATACCTACGTGATCTACGCCAAGACCGACGCGGACAAGGGGCCACACGGCATTACCGCCTTCATTGTGGAGCGGGACTGGAAGGGCTTTTCCCGTGGCCCCAAGCTCGACAAGCTTGGTATGCGCGGTTCCAACACCTGCGAGCTGATCTTCGAGGACGTCGAGGTGCCCGAGGACAACATCCTCGGTGGTGAAAACCAGGGCGTGAAGGTGCTGATGTCCGGCCTCGATTACGAGCGTGTGGTTCTTTCCGGTGGGCCTGTTGGCATTATGCAGGCCTGCCTGGACCAGGTGGTGCCCTATGTCCATGAGCGCAAGCAGTTCGACCAGCCCATCGGCGAGTTCCAGATGATCCAGGCCAAGCTGGCCGACATGTACACCGAACTGGCGGCCTCACGGGCCTACCTCTACGCCGTGGCCCAGGCCTGCGACCGGGGCGAAACCACACGCAAGGACGCGGCGGGGGCCATCCTCTACACCTCCGAGCGCGCCACCAAGATGGCACTGGAGGCCATCCAGATCCTTGGAGGCAATGGCTACATCAACGAGTACCCAACCGGCCGCCTGCTCCGGGATGCCAAGCTGTACGAAATCGGTGCTGGCACCCAGGAAATCCGGCGGATGCTGATTGGTCGTGAACTGTTCAAGGAATCGTCATGAGCGTGCTTCATACCAGGATAGACCGCAACGGCGCTGAATTCCGCGATCGCCACGCGGACATGGCTGCCCTGGTCAACGAGCTTAACGCGCAGCGGGAACGGATCGCCCTTGGGGGCGGCGAAAAGGCCCAGCAACGCCAGCGTGACAAGGGCAAAATGCCGCCCCGCGAGCGTATCGCGCGACTGCTGGATCCGGGGTCGCCCTTTCTGGAGATTGGGGCCTTTGCCGCCGAGGGCGTTTATGAAGAAGAGGTGCCGGCCGCTGGTGCGGTAGCCGGTATCGGTCGGGTGGAAGGCGTTGAATGCATGATCGTGGCCAACGATCCCACCGTTAAGGGTGGCACCTACTACCCCCTGACCGTTAAAAAGCACCTGCGGGCCCAAGCCATAGCGGCGGAGAACCGTCTGCCCTGCGTCTATCTGGTGGATTCGGGCGGCGCTAACCTGGCGCGCCAGGACGAGGTCTTCCCGGATGAGGACGATTTTGGCCACATCTTCTACCGCCAGGCCAATCTCTCCGCCCAGGGCATTCCCCAGATCGCTGTGGTGCTGGGGCTGTGCACGGCCGGCGGCGCCTATGTGCCGGCCATGGCCGACGAAAGCATCATGGTCCGGGACAATAGCTCCATCTTTCTAGCAGGGCCGCCACTGGTGAAAGCGGCCACCGGCGAGTCGGTGAGCGCCGAGGAGCTGGGTGGGGCGGACGTTCACTGTGGTATTTCAGGTGTAGCGGATCATGTCACGGATTCGGAGACCGAGGCTCTGGAGCGGGCCCGGCACTGCATCGCCAACATCAATCACCAGAAGCCGGAAGGGCTCACGTTGAAGGAACCGGACGAGCCGCTCTATCCGGCCGAGGAACTCTACGGCGTGGTGCCCACCGACCTGCGCACGCCCTATGACGTGCGCGAAGTCATTGCCCGCCTCGTGGACGGTTCCGAGTTTGATGAGTTCAAGGCTACCTTCGGGACCACCCTGGTGTGCGGCTTTGCGCACCTGTATGGCATGCCGGTGGGCATCGTTGCCAACAACGGCATCCTGTTCTCGGAGTCCGCCCAGAAAGGCGCGCACTTCATCGAGTTGTGCAACCAGCGCCATATCCCATTGATATTCCTTCAGAACATCACCGGTTTCATGGTCGGCAAGGAGGCCGAGCACGGCGGTATCGCCAAGCATGGCGCCAAGATGGTCACCGCCGTGGCCTGCTCCCGGGTTCCATGCCTGACGGTCATCATCGGCGGCAGCTACGGCGCTGGCAATTACGGCATGTGTGGCCGGGCCTATAAGCCCCGATTCCTGTGGATGTGGCCTAACGCCCGCATCGCGGTGATGGGCGGCGAGCAGGCAGCGGGCGTGCTGGCGGAGGTCAAGCGCGCCGGCATGGAACGCAAGGGCGAAACCTGGACGGAGGCCGAGGAACAAGCCTTCAAGCAACCCTATGTGGAGCAGTTTGAGCGCCAGTCGTCGCCCCAATACGCCAGTGCCCGGCTCTGGGACGACGGCGTTATCGACCCGGCGGACACCCGGCGCGTGCTCGGTCTGAGCCTTTCGGCCGCGCTCAACGCCCCGATCGAGGACACCCACTACGGCATTTTCCGGATGTGACATGACCGACCAAACCGTTCTCTATCACCTGGACGATCACGGCGTGGCCTGGGTCACGCTCAACCGTCCCGACAAGCGCAACGCCTTCGGCGGCCCGGTGATTGCCGAGCTGCTGGACGCCCTTGAGCGGGCACGCAAGGCACCGGAATGCCGGGCCCTCGTTGTTGCCGGCAATGGCAAGCATTTTTCCGCTGGTGCGGACCTGGACTACATGCGCCAAAGCGCCGAGCTGTCCGAGGCGGAGAACATCGACGATGCCCGGACACTGGCCCGGCTCATGGACAGCCTCGACCGCTTTCCCGCCCCCACAATCGCCCGCGTTCAGGGGGCCGCCTTCGGCGGCGCCCTGGGGCTGGTGTGCTGCTGTGACATGGTGCTGGCGGCCGAGGACGCCCGATTCTGCCTCAGCGAAACCCGCCTGGGGCTGGCGCCGTCCACCATTGGTCCCTATGTGGTCCGAGCCATGGGCGCACGCCAGGCCCGCCGCTACTTTCTAAGCGCCGAGGAAATTGATGGCCATCGCGCCCAGGAGCTCAACCTGGTCCATCAGGTTGTCCCTGGCGAGGGGCTGGATGAGGCGGTTAACACCCTACTGGCGCGTCTGCTCAAGAATGGGCCACAGGCCCAGGCCGCCTGCAAGGAGCTGATCGCCCGGATTGGCCAGGACCAGCCTGATGACGCATTGATGGATTTCACAGCGCGCCAGATCGCCCGCCTGAGGACGGGGGATGAAGCCCAGGAAGGGCTGGCGGCTTTTCTGGAAAAGCGCCCGGCCAGCTGGGTGGAAGGAGGCCTGGAATGACTGATACCCCGATCCGCACCCTGCTCGTCGCCAACCGGGGCGAGATCGCAGCCCGCATCATGCGCACGGCCCGCCGGATGGGCATCCGGTCAGTGGCGGTGTACGCGGACCCGGACCGGCAGGCGCCCTTCGTTTTGGAGGCCGATGAGGCGGTGTACCTCGGCCCGGCCGAGGCGAGCCAGAGCTATCTCAACATTGATGCCGTTATGGCCGCCGCCCGGGAGACGGGGGCGGATGCCATTCATCCTGGTTACGGTTTTCTTTCCGAGAACACCGACATGGCCGCCGCCTGTGCCGAGCACGGCATCCACTTCATTGGCCCGCCCGCATCGGCCATCCGTGCCATGGGTTCCAAGAGCGCCGCCAAGGCACTGGTCGCCAGTGCCGACGTGCCGCTGGTGCCGGGGTACCACGGCGATGAGCAGAGTGACGACCACCTGCGGGCGGAAGCGGAAAAGACGGGCTATCCACTGCTCATCAAGGCCAGCGCCGGTGGCGGCGGCAAGGGGATGCGGGTGGTTCGCGGGCCGGAAGAGCTGGACGAGGCCATTGCATCCGCGCGCCGCGAGGCGGAATCCGGATTTGGCGATCCGCACCTGTTGCTGGAACGGTACCTGGAGAACCCGCGACATGTGGAAGTCCAGGTCCTGTTCGACCGTCACGGCGCAGGGCGTTACCTGTTTGACCGGGACTGTTCCGTCCAGCGCCGGCACCAGAAAATCGTTGAAGAAGCGCCCGCGCCCGGTGTACCGGAGTCGGTACGTCAGGCCATGGGCGAGGCGGCCGTGCGTTGTGGCGAGGCCATCGGTTATACCGGGGCCGGCACCGTCGAGTTCCTGTACGAACCCGGTGGCCATTTCTATTTCATGGAAATGAACACCCGGCTGCAGGTGGAACACCCGGTGACCGAGATGATCACCGGACTGGACCTGGTGGAGTGGCAGCTGCGGGTCGCCGCCAACGAGACGCTGCCATGGGCCCAGGATGAGCTGACGCACAGCGGGCATGCGATGGAGGCGCGGGTCTATGCAGAAGATCCGGACAATGGGTTCCTTCCGGCCACGGGCACCCTCCATCGGCTTGACGAACCGCCCGAAAGCGATCACCTGCGCATCGATAGCGGTGTTGCTGAAGGCCTGGCGATCACGCCCTGGTACGACCCCATGCTGGCCAAGGTCATCGCCTGGGGGCCGGACCGCGAGACGGCGCGGCGTCGCCTGTCGAGCGCCCTGATCCGTTACCGGGCCCTGGGCGTGACCCTGAATACAGGCTTTGTGAGAGCGGTGCTTGAGCATCCTGCTTTCATCGCTGGTGATCTCACTACGCATTTCATCGAGCAGTATGAGGAGGCCCTTCACGCCACGCGCTTCGATGCGGCGGAACAACAGGCGCTTACCTGGCTGGCGTGGTATCAACGCGAGGCCACAGCTGCGGACAGGGACCCCTGGTCCTTGGGTGATGCCTTCCGTCTTGGAGGGCCCCGGGAACAGCCCTGCGAGCTGCGGATCGGCCAGACGGATGCCCACCTGAGCTATGAGCTGAGCCACGACCGGCGTGCCGTGGTGCGCACCGGCAGTGACAGCCAGGCCCTGCGCTGGCGTCCGGGCCCCTCGCCCGGTGAGGTCATTGTTGCTCTGGGCCGGCGGGAAGTGGTTCTGGCTTCGTGCCGCCACGGCGAGAGACTTGGCGTTTTCGCGGACGCCTGCCACTGGACGGCACTGGTCAATCACCCCGAGGAACAGAAGGAGGCCGGGGGGCATGATGACGCACTGTATGCGCCCATGCACGGCCGCATCATCGATGTGCCCGGCACCGCTGGCGCCTGGGTGGAAGCGGGCACCGCCCTGGTCATCATGGAAGCCATGAAAATGGAGCACACCCTGCGTGCCCCCGCCAACGGCACTGTCGCCGCCATCTACTGCGGTACCGGCGACGCCGTCAGCGCCGGCCAGGAGCTGGTTGCCTTTGAACCGGACCAGGAGACGGACGCATGAGTGATGACCGGGTCGAGATCGTGGAAGTGGGCCTGCGTGATGGACTCCAGAACGAGGCCACACCGGTTCCGTTCGAGTCCCGGGCGGACTGGTTCAACCGCCTGGCGGGGGCGGGCCTGCGCCGGATCGAGGCGGGCAGCTTTGTCTCTCCCAAATGGGTGCCCCAGATGGCCGACACCGACCGGGTTCTGAGCGCCATCCAGCGTTCCGGGGATGTTTCCGCCGAGGTGCTGGTGCCCAATGACAAGGGGCTGGAGCGCGCCCTGGCCAGCGATGCCGATGTCGTTGCCGTATTCACGGCAGCCTCGGAGGCGTTCAACCGGAAGAACATCAATTGCTCCATTGATGAGAGCATTGAACGCTTCCGGCCGGTAGTCGCAGGGGCCCGGGCAGCGGGCAAGCCGGTTCGGGCGTATGTCTCCTGCGTGGTGGGTTGCCCTTATGAGGGGGCTATCGAACCGGGCCAGGTGGCGGACGTGGTCCAGAAGCTGCTGGGGATCGGCGTCGACGAGGTGTCGCTAGGCGATACCATTGGCGTCGCCCGCCCACGGGAGATTCACCGGCTGCTGGACGCGGTCATGCCCCTGGTCGCGACGCAGCGGCTGGCCCTCCATTGCCATGACACCCGCGGCCAGGCCATCGCGAACATCCACGCTGCCCTGGAGCGCGGCATCCGCACCTTTGACAGTGCTGTTGCCGGCCTCGGCGGCTGCCCCTATGCCAGGGGCGCCACCGGCAACGTGGCCACCGAGGACCTGCTCTATCTGCTGGCGGGCGAAGGCATGGCGACCGGCGTTGACCTTGAAGCCGTCTCGGCTCTGGGCAATGCGATCTGCGAGCAGTTGGCCCGGGCCAACCCGTCCCGGGTGGGCCGCGCGCTCGCCGCATCCTGAACGACCACCCACTGGAGCGTGACCGATCATCATGAGCGACCGTATTCTCTGGCAACCCGACCCGGAACGGATCGAGAACAGCCGCATGACCGCCTTCCGTCGCTACCTGGCCACCGACGAGGCGCCCGTGGAGGCCGACTATGACGCCTTCCACCGCTGGACAGTGGCCAATCACAGGGAGTTCTGGGACGCGCTCGTCCGCTTCTTCCAGGTGCAGGCCGATTGGCAGGGCCCGGTGAGCGAAATGGGGGCCCCGGTTGTTGGCGAACGCTTCTTTCCGCAAGCCCGCATCAATTTTGCGGAAAATCTGCTGGCGGCCGGTAACCCGGACGATACCGCCCTGATTGAGCACCGCGAGGACGGGCGGCGCCGGAGCCTCAGCTTCCGGGAGCTGCGCCACCAATCCCAGGCTCTGGCGGGCTGTCTCCAACAGCAAGGGGTGCAAGCGGGGGATCGCGTTGCCGCCTTCGTTCCCAATGGCATGGAGGCGGTCATCGGTATGCTGGCCACGGCCCAGCTGGGCGGGATCTGGAGTTCCTGTTCGCCGGACTTCGGCCTGAATGGGGTGATTGACCGTTTCGGCCAGATCGAACCCAAGGTCCTCATCGCCATCAATGGCTATCAGTACAACGGCAAGCTCATGGATACGAGGGAACGCGTCCAGGCCATCTGTGATGAGCTGCCCTCGCTGAGCCGGTTGATCCGGATCGACAACAGGGCGGACCTGCCCTGGGCGGAGGATGCCCCCGGTATGGACTGGGACCAAGCGTTAAGGGCCGAGCCGGAGGCGCACTATACGCGGCTGGCATTCAACGCGCCGCTGTACATTCTCTACTCCTCGGGAACCACTGGTGCGCCCAAGTGCATTGTGCATGGCATTGGCGGCACGCTGCTCCAGCACCTGAAGGAACTGGGCCTGCACACGGATGTGGGCGCGCGTGACCGGGTGTTCTATTACACCACCTGTGGCTGGATGATGTGGAACTGGCTGGTCAGCAGCCTGGCGCTGGGCGCCACGGTGGTGCTGTTCGACGGTTCGCCGTTCTCCCCGGGGCCCAGCGTGCTGTGGGACATGGCGGAGCGCGAGCAGGTCCGGATCTTCGGGGTGAGCGCCAAGTACTATGCCGCCTGCGAAAGGGTTGGCCTCAAGCCCCGGGAAAGCCATGATCTTGCCGTTCTGGATGCCCTGCTGGCAACGGGGAGCCCACTCACCCATGAAAGTTTTGATTACCTCTACCGGGACGTGAAGGACAACGTCTGTGTTGCCAGTATTTCGGGCGGCACCGACATTGTCTCCTGCTTCGCGCTGGGTAACCCCACACTGCCGGTCTACCGGGGTGAGTTGCAGTGCCTGGGGCTGGGCATGGACGTGGCATTTGCCGATGAGCAGGGGCAGCCGCTTGCCAGCGGCAAGGGCGAGCTGATCTGCCGGAATGCCTTCCCGTCGATGCCCCTGGGATTCTGGAAGGACCCGGACAATGAGCGTTTCCACAACGCCTACTTCAGTCGCTTTACGGGTGTCTGGGCCCATGGGGACTATGGCGAGCTGGTTCCCCACCCAGCCACCGACACCACTCCGGCCCAGACGGGCGTCATCATCCACGGTCGTTCCGATGCGGTGCTGAACCCGGGCGGTGTCCGGATCGGGACGGCCGAAATCTACCGTCAGGTCGAGAAGGTGGATGAGGTGGTGGAGTCGTTGGCGATTGGTCAGCAGTGGCAGGACGATGTGCGCGTGGTCCTGTTCGTGCGGCTGCACGATGAGGCATCGCTGGACGACGCGCTGTGTCGGCGTATTCGCCAGACGATCCGTGACAACACCACGCCACGGCACGTGCCCGCCAAAATACTGGCAGTGCCGGATATTCCCAGGACCCTGAGCGGCAAGACCGTCGAGCTGGCGGTGCGCAATGTCGTGCATGGTGAGCCGGTGAAGAACCAGGATGCCCTTGCCAACCCGGAGGCACTGGCGTATTTCCGGGATCGACCTGAGTTGGCGGAGTGAAGGCCCCACCAATGCAGGTTCCATAAAAAAAGGCGCCCTGGGGCGCCTTTTTTCGTTCGGGGTGTAAGGCAATGGCTCAGCCGTTGCCTTCGAACTCCGGATAGGCTTCCATACCGCACTCGGCGATATCCAGGCCTTCGTACTCCTGTTCTTCGCTCACGCGGATGCCCATGACCGCCTTGAGGATGCCCCAGACAATCAGGCTGGCGACAAAGACCCAGACAAAGATGGTCAGGATGCCGACGATCTGGCCGATGAAGGTGGCTCCACCGTTGGTCACCGGCACCAGGAGCAGACCCAGGATGCCGACAACACCGTGCACCGAGATCGCCCCCACGGGGTCGTCGATGCGCAGCTTATCCAGGGCGATGATCGAGAAGACCACCAGAACACCACCAAGAGCGCCAAAGATCGTTGCGGCCAGCGGTGTCGGCGTGGACGGCTCGGCGGTGATGGTCACCAGCCCCGCGAGCGCCCCGTTGAGCAGCATGGTCAGGTCGGCCTTGCCGAACATCAGCCGGGCAACGATCAGGGCGGCCACGGCGCCACCCGCAGCGGCGGTATTGGTGTTCAGGAAGACAATGGCCACAGAGTTGGCGCTCTCAACACTGGCTGCTGCCAGCACCGAACCACCGTTAAATCCGAACCAGCCCATCCAGAGGATGAAGGTGCCCAGTGTGGCCAGCGGCAGGTTGGCGCCCGGAATCGCGCGGACTTCACCGTTGCGTCCGTACTTGCCCTTGCGCGGACCCAGGAGCAGAACACCGGCCAGGGCCGCTGCCGCGCCCGCCATGTGCACGATGCCGGAACCGGCAAAGTCACTGAAGCCAAGATCCGCCAGATTGTAAAGGCCGAACACTGCTGAGCCACCCCAGGTCCACGCGCCTTCCAGCGGGTAGATGAAGCCGGTCAGCACAACCGTGAAGGTAAAGAACGCCCAGAGTCTCATCCGCTCAGCCACGGCGCCGGAGACGATCGACATGGCGGTTGCCACGAAGACGACCTGGAAGAAGAAATCCGAGGCTGGGGCATAGGTGGACACTGCTTCATAGGTGAAGCCTTCGGAAACGCCCGGATCCATGATGCCGGAAAGGAAGGTACCACCGCCGTACATGATGGAGTAACCGCAGACCATGTACATGATGCACGCGATGGCATAAAGACCAACGTTCTTGGTCAGGATCTCGGTGGTGTTCTTGGCCCGGACGAGGCCGGACTCAAGCATGGTGAAGCCTGCCGCCATCCACATGACGAAGGCACCACAGATCAGAAAGTAAAAGGTATCAAGTGCAAACTGCAGTTCGTTGACTGTGTTTTCCATTGGAATAAGCCCTCCGCACAAGGCTTTTCAAATTCAGGAATGTCGCTATGGCCTCGGGGTCAGCGTCAGACGGCTTCCTCGCCGGTTTCACTGGTCCGGATCCGGATTGCCTGCTCCAGCTCGCTGACGAAGATCTTGCCGTCACCGATCTTGCCGGTGTTGGCGGCTTTCGAGATGGACTCGATGACCTGGTCCAGCAGCTTTTCGCTGATGGCGATCTCGACCTTCACCTTGGGCAGGAAATCAACCACGTACTCGGCGCCGCGGTAGAGTTCGGTGTGGCCTTTCTGGCGGCCGAATCCCTTGACCTCCGTGACGGTGACACCCTGGACACCGATTTCGGACAGGGCTTCGCGCACGTCATCAAGCTTGAACGGCTTAATAATCGCTGTCACAAGTTTCATGTGGGTTTCTCCTTTCGTTGCCGGCCCAGCCGAACTGGGTTATGGCGGCCTGAATCGGGGTGCATCGTTGGCCCGCAGCAGGTTGTGCGGACTCTGCGCAGACCTTTGCACGCCCTGTGCCAACGCTGAAATAAACTTAAAAACAACAAGTTACATCATGCGGCCGAGGTGCGGCCCGGCTGCATTGCCCCATTGTAGCGCATTCATCCCTGGCGTGACCCAATCCGGGGCATCTGAGGGTCGGCTGGGCCCGCTGGAAGCGCTGTGCTAGCATACTCAGGATAACGAACCCAGGAGTTGCCGCCATGCCCCGTAGCCCCCAGGATCTTTTCAATGAACTGCGTGGTCAGCTGGACCAGGCCATGCCGGACATGGCCCGGGTGGCCCGTGACGATGTGGAACAGCACGTGCGGATGGCGGTGAGTTCGGTGATTGACCGCCTGGATCTGGTAACCCGCGAAGAATTTGATGCCCAGGCCGCGGTGCTGGCGCGCACCCGGGAGAAGGTTGAGGCGCTGGAGAAGCGCGTCGCGGAGCTGGAAGAGCGCCTGGACGACAGCCAGCAGTAACCCCGGAATCCGATTAACAACAGGGATGTTGCCATGAGTTTTGCCGTAATCCACACGCGGGCTCGGGTGGGCGTGGATGCCCCTGCCGTCACCGTTGAAACCCATCTTTCTGGCGGCCTGCCGTCACTGTCCATCGTGGGCATGCCCGAAGCGGGCGTGCGCGAGAGCAAGGATCGGGTGCGCAGCGCCCTGCTCAACAGCGGTTTTGACTTTCCCGCCCGCCGCATCACCATCAACCTGGCGCCAGCCGATCTGCCCAAGGAAGGCAGTCGTTTTGACCTGCCCATTGCGCTCGGCATCCTGGCCGCCTCGGGGCAGGTTGAGCCCAGTGCGGTGGATGCCATGGAGTTCATGGGCGAGCTGGCGCTGGATGGCAGCCTGAGGCCACTGGAGGGCATCCTGCCCGCGGTGATGGGGGCACGGGCCAGGGCGCGCACCATCATGGTGCCCTCCGGCAATGCCGAGGAAGCGGCCCTGGCCAGCCAGGAGGATACCTTCGCTGCGGATCATCTGCTCAACGTCTGTGCCCACCTGAAAGGGGAGCAGCGACTGGCGGCGATTGCGCCGCGCGAGGCGGAGGACCTCAGTCCTGGGGCAGTGCCGGACCTGGCGGACGTTCAGGGCCAGCACATCCCCAAGCGGGCCCTGGAGATCGCCGCTGTGGGCGGCCATAATCTCCTGTTCCATGGTCCGCCCGGTACCGGCAAGAGCATGCTGGCCAGCCGCATGCCAGGGCTGTTACCGCCGCTGGCGAGGGAGGCCGCGCTGGAGGTGGCCTCGGTGCATTCGGTGGCAGGCTCCTTCAGCCAGGCCAGGGGATGGCGCACGCCGCCTTATCGGGCGCCGCACCACACGGCTTCTGCCGTAGCCCTGGTTGGCGGTGGCAGCAGTCCGCGCCCCGGTGAGATTTCGCTGGCCCACCAGGGTGTGCTCTTTCTGGATGAACTGCCGGAATTCGACCGCAAGGTGCTGGAGGTGTTGCGCGAGCCCATGGAATCCGGCGAGATCGTCATCGCCCGTGCCCATACCCGCGTAACGTTTCCCGCCCGCTTCCAGGTGGTGGCTGCCATGAATCCCTGTCCCTGCGGCTATGAAGGCCATCCCGACATTGCCTGTCGCTGTTCCGCCCAGCAGGTGCTGCGTTACCAGAGCCGGCTTTCTGGCCCTCTGATGGACCGGTTTGATATGCACGTGGGCGTACCGGTCCAGGATGGCCGTACCCTGCTGCGTCCTGAAAAGGGAGAGATCAGCAGTGCTGAAGTCCGGGAGCGCGTCAGAGCGCTTCGTGCCATCCAGCACCAGCGCGGTGCACTGAACGCGGAACTGGCCGGGGAGGCGTTGCACCATGCCTGCGCGATCGATGGTGAGGGCGAGAGCCTTCTGGAGCAGGCCATGGCGCGTCTGGGGCTGTCCGCGCGGGCATTGCACCGGGTGCTGCGGGTGGCTCGAACCATCGCGGATCTGGCGGGTGCCGAGCGGGTGGACAAGGCGCATCTGGTGGAAGCACTGGGTTACCGATTGCAGTCCGGCGCCGAATCCGGATAATCCGTGGCCCAAGTTCCAGAGCCGGAGGCACCATGAGCGATTCCAGTGACGACCTCGCCCGCAGCAAGGAGCGATCCGTGCGCAGTTTCGTGCTGCGGGCCGGGCGCATGACCCGGGGGCAGCAGAATGCCTGGGACCGGCTCTGGCCGCGTTATGGGCTCAGCCTGGCGGATGGCCCTGTTGAGCGCCAGCAGTTGTTTGGCCGGCAGGCGCCCTTGAACCTGGAGATTGGTTTCGGCATGGGCCAGTCGCTGGCGGAAATGGCCGAGGCGGCGCCGGAGCAGGACTTCATTGGCGTGGAAGTGCACAAGCCGGGCTGTGGCGCGCTGCTGATGGAGATGGAGGCGCGCGGTCTCGACAACATCCGGATCTACCGGGCCGATGCACTGGACGTGCTCAGCGAGGCGGTCCCTGAGGCCAGCCTGGACCGGGTGCTGATCCTGTTCCCGGACCCCTGGCCGAAGAAGAAACACCACAAGCGCCGCCTGATCCAGCCGGAATTCGTAGCCACGCTGCATCGCTACATCCGCCCGGGTGGCCTGCTGCACATTGCCACGGACTGGGAACCCTACGCCGAGCATATCCTTGAGGTTATGAATGACGCGGCCGGCTACCGCAACCTGTCAGAAGACGGAACCACGGTCCCGCGCCCGGCGGACCGGCCGCTGACCAAGTTCGAGAAGCGGGGTGAGGCCAGGGGCCACGGGGTTGCGGATATGTTGTTTGAGCGCCAGTGAGCAGCAGCGGCCAGCGCCTCAGGGCACAAAAACCTCCAGCACCTCATTGAGAAAGCGCTGGCCCTTGTCGGTGACGGCCAGGCGTTGCTCGTCCGGGACCAGCAGGCCCCGTTGCCGCAGCTGCTGAAGCTCGCCCTGGATACTGGCCAGGGGCAGGCCGGTCCGCTCCGTGAAGGCGGCGCTGGGAACGCCCGAGCTCAGGCGCAGCGCGTTGAGGAGGAACTCCAGGGGCCGTTCAGTGTGTTCCAGCGCCTCGCGGCCGGCGGTACGGCTGCCAATGCGGTTCAGGTAGTCCTCGGGGCGGCGCGTTTTCCAGTAGCGCAGGATCCGGTCCGTCTCCGGGGTGGTCAGCTTGCCGTGCCCGCCGGCCCCAATGGCCAGGTAGTCGCCGAAACGCCAGTAATTCAGGTTATGCTGGCATTCCTCGCCAGGGCGCGACCAGGCGGAGATCTCGTAACGCTGGAGTCCCTGTTCGTGCAGGCAAGCTTCTCCCGCCTCCTGGATCGCTGCCAGTGTGTCCTCGTCCGGCAGTGTGGGCGGGTGCGAATGGAACACGGTATTGGGCTCGATGGTGAGCTGGTACCAGGAGACATGGCCCGTTCCGAAAGCGAGTGCTGTCTGGAGGTCCGCCACTGCCTGTTCCGGCGTCTGTTGCGGCAGGCCGTGCATCAGGTCCAGGTTGATGCGCTCGAAGCCCGCGGCCTGGGCCGCCGTCACCGCTCGTGAGGCATCGTCCCCGCCGTGGATGCGCCCCAGGCGCTCCAGGTGCTGTGGATCGAAGCTCTGGACGCCCAGCGATAACCGGTTGATGCCGGCCCTTCGGAAGCCGGTGAAGCGTGCTTCTTCCACGGTCCCCGGGTTGGCCTCCATCGTGATCTCGCCAAGCCGGGACAGATCCAGGCGTTGTCCCAGTGCCTCAAAGAGTTGCTCATAAAAGCCCGGTGACATGAGCGATGGCGTTCCCCCGCCAATGAAGATGGCCTCGATGGGGCGGGTTTCCGGGCTCATCAGATCCGCATCCAGGTCCGCCAGGAGGGCGGCCAGGTAGTCGTCCTCGGGGATGGTCTGAGGAGCGGTATGGGAGTTGAAGTCGCAGTACGGACACTTGCGCACGCACCAGGGCGTGTGCACGTAGAGCGTTAGTGGCGGTGCCGCGAGGGCTTCAGGCGACGGCGTCACCAAGGCGCTCCCTGAGCTCGGCCATGGCGCGGCCGCGGTGGCTGAGATGGGCCTTGCGTTCGACCGGCAGTTCCGCGGCGGTGCAGCCTTCCTCCGGCACAAGGAAGAGGGGATCGTAGCCGAAACCACCGCCTCCGGCCGGTGCCTGGGCAATCCGACCGGGCCACTGGCCATGGCAGATCATGGGAATCGGGTCCTCGGGGGAGCGCATCAGCACCAGAACGCAATGAAAGCAGGCGCCGCGTTCCGTGTCTGGCGTATCGGTCAGCGCCTCAAGCAGCTTGCGGTTATTGGCCTCATCGTCCGCGGGCTCACCCGCGTAGCGGGCGGAATAGACGCCGGGGGCCCCGCCCAGGGCGTCCACGGCCAGGCCGGAATCATCCGCCAGCGCCGGCAGGCCGCTGATGCGTGCGGCATGGCGCGCCTTGATCAGGGCGTTTTCCACGAAGGTGGTGGCGGTTTCCTCCGGGGAGGTCACGCCCAGGTCTTTCTGGGCGCTGACCTCGATGCCCCAGGGCGCCAGCAGCCGGTTGAACTCGGCGATCTTGCCGCCGTTATTGCTGGCCAGAACCCAGTGGCGATTAGTCGTCATGGTAGAGCTCCCGGGAAAAACGCACCGGCAGGGTCTCGGAGTCGCCAAGCGGCGCGGCTTCCAGCTCGAAAGTCACGGTCTTGCCTTCCCGGTAGCGGAACTGGGCAAGGTAATAGATGGCGTCTTCCTCCTGGACCCGCCGGAACGAGAGTTCCTTAACCTGGCGCGCTTCGTTGGTGATGGTGCCCTGGACCTGGGCCGTGATCGGCTTTGGAGCCTCTTCACCGGTGGTGCGGTGCACCGATACGTTCAGTAATCCCACGGACCGGCTGCGGGTCAGGTCGTATTGGCGCGCGGTTTCCGCGTCCAGGAAGGTGGACGGCAGTGCGGCATAGTGGACCTCATAGCCGTCGAACTCGGCGGGACTTTCCGAACCCAGGGCCGATCCTGATGCCAGTGTGAGCAGCATCAGCAGGAGCGATAGACGCTTGACCATGTGACCTCCGTCAGCGGGTGACGCGGTACACCGCGATCTGGCCGAGCAGGTTGGGCCAGAGGCGGTTGTACCAGCGCGAGCGGTGGGCGTTGTCCACCACGGTCCGGTCCTTGATGCGGATCCGGTGCTCCTGGCACAACGCCTCGAAGTCGCGCACCGTGCACAGGTGAATATTGGGTGTATTGTACCATGTGTGCGGCAGGGTGCTGGACATGGGCATGCGCCCGTTCCACAGCTGGTGCAGCCGCAACCGCCAGTAGCCAAAGTTGGGGAAGGTCACGATGCCTTCGCGCCCGAGGCGCAGCATTTCCGTCAGGGCCCGGTCCGGACGGCGCACGGCCTGCAGGGCCTGGGTCATGATCACGGTATCGAAGGTCTGGTCGCGGAAGCTGCTCAGCCGGTTCTCGTCCAGGTCCTGTTCAATGACGTTCACGCCCTTGCGCACGCACTCCTCGATGTATTCCGGGTTGATCTCCAACCCGTAACCCACAATGCCTTTCTCGCGCTGGAGGTAGTCCAGGAGCGTGCCGTCGCCGCAGCCCAGGTCGAGTACACGCGAGCCGGGAGCGACCCAGGGTTCGATCAGCTTGAGGTCAGCCCGCATCGCCGTGCTCCTTTGCCACCCGGTTCATGTAGGCCCGGAACAGGCTCTCATAGCGTTCGTTCGGCACCAGGAAGGCGTCATGACCCCAGTCGGAATCGATTTCCGAATAGCTGACGTCACGCCGGGCATCAACCATGGCATTGACCAGCTTGTGCGAGTGCTCCGGGGCGAAGCGCCAGTCCGAGCTGAACGACAGCACCAGGAACCGGCAGCGCGCTTCGGCCATGGCGCGGGTCAGGTCGTTGCCGAACTCGCGGGCCGGATCGAAATAATCCAGTGCCCGTGTCATCAGCAGATAGGTGTTGGCGTCAAAGGTCTCCGAGAAGCGGACACCCTGGTACTGCAGGTAGCTCTCCACCTGGAACTCAACATCAAAGCCGAAGTGGTAGGCGTGGTCGCGCAGTTCACGCCCGAATTTCTCGCCCATGGACACATCCGAGAGGTAGGTGATGTGGCCCACCATGCGTGCAAGCATCAGCCCGCGCCGGGGAATCACGCCGTTTTCGAGGTAGCGGCCCTCATGGAACTCGGGGTCCGAGGTGATGGCGCGCCTGGCCACTTCATTGAAGGCGATGTTCTGGGCCGTGAGCCTGGGCGTGGCGGCGATCACGCCGGCGTGGCGGATGCGCTCCGGGTAATGGATGGCCCAGTCGAGGGCCTGCATGCCCCCGAGAGAGCCGCCGATCACCGCGGCCCACTGCTGGATGCCCAGACGGTCGGCCAGCCGCGCCTGACTCTTGACCCAGTCGCGCACCGTGACCACGGGGAAGTCCGGGCCATAGGGGCGCCCCGTGTCGGGATTCTCGGACATGGGGCCGGTACTGCCGTGGCAGCCGCCCAGGTTGTTGGGGCAGACCACGAAGAACTTGTTGGTGTCGATGGGCTTGCCGGGGCCGATGCAGGCATCCCACCAGCCGGGCTTGCGGTCTTCCCGGGAATGGTAGCCGGCGGCGTGGTGATGGCCGCTCAGGGCATGGCAGATGAGCACCGCGTTGCTGGCATCCGCGTTCAGGGTGCCGTAGGTCTCGAACACCAGATCGAATTCCGGCAGCGTATGGCCGGATTCCAGCCTGATCGGCTCCGGGAAGTGCAGGCTCTGGGGTTCGACAATGCCCACCGAGTCGGCGGCCTGGGATTCAGCAGCCATGAATGCGAATAGGATCCTTCGGTGATGGACGGTTCCGATTAGGCAAGGCAGTGTATCGAGGGGGCAGCCTTAAGGCAACTAGGTTCCCGGCGGCGGGGCGATCCGCTCCGCCAGTTTGCGCGCCACACGCAGCTGCTGATCCAGGGTGTCGCGCTGCTTGCGCAGCTTCTGCGCCTCGGCCTTGAGTTCCTTTTCGTCACTCACGATATGGCGCAGCCGCTGGAACTGGGTTTCCAGACGTTGCTTCTGCTGTTGTGTGTGCTGCAGCAGCGGCATCAATGCTTCGCCGGGCCAGCGGTCGATGTCCTCCATGGTGCGGTGGATGATCTGGCGGGCCTCACTGACGATGGTACTCAGGAACTGCTGGATGAGCCGGCTCTGCTGGGTCAGCAGGGAACGCGGGTTGCGCCGGAAGCGGTCAGCGCGGGAGCGCAGGTCGCGCAGGGCGATCAGGTGCCGCCCCAGGCGCAAGGGGACCGGTTGCGGGGCCCACGCATCGGAACTGCTGGTATGGCGGCGGTAGATGGAGCTCACCATTTTTTCCGCGCGACGGGCTTCCGCCATCAGGTTGTTGAAGTCGTTTTCCAGAGCCTCGAACAGCGCGTTCATGGCACTGGTCAGCCCAGGGGTGGTCCAACTGGTTTCCAGGCGCTCGCGGGTATGCGCCGCGTGCTGTTCAAACCGTTCCGGGTTGAGGATACGGCGCAGCATGTCCCGCTGCGAGGTCATGAGGCGGCGGCTGGATTTGAGAGTGATCAGCCGGCGGTTGAAAAAGTCATAATCCTGCCGGGTCTGGTCGGCAAGATCGGCGATCTCCTGGCGGTCGGTCCCCTGGGCCTCCAGCAGTTGCAGCTCGGCATCCAATGAGGCCTGCTGGCTCTCCAGGGCCGCCTGGTTATCGCGGATCATGGCGCGGAGATCGCTTACCAGTTCGCCGCTGATCAGCTGCTCGCGGCGTCCCAGGATGCGCTCACTGACCAGCTCCTCCAGCTGAGCCATGCCGCTGGCGCGGCGCAGCCCGTCGTCGTCGCGGATGCGCGCCAGCAGTCCCTGTTTTGCGGAGACCGGCAGCACATCCTCCATACTCAGGCTGAGTTGGCGCGCCGTGGTTTCGCGTACCCGCTCTATGGCGCTGCCGGTGTGGTCGTTGCCCGACGGGTCGTCCCACAGGGTATCGATTTTATTGAGGATGGCGAAACGGCCGGCGCGGTGATCGGAATCCCGGGTATCAATGTGCTCCCGCCAGATGGTCATGTCACTGGCTGTGACCCCGGCATCCGCGGCCAGGAGGAACAGCACTGCCTGGGCCGAGGGCAGCATGGACACGGTCAGTTCCGGCTCCGAGCCCAGGGCATTCAGTCCTGGGGTGTCCAGGATCCGGAGGCCGCGCTCCAGTACAGGGTGGCGCATGCTGATCATGACATGGCGCCATGCGGGGATGAGGACCTGGTCGGGGTTGTCCGTATCGGCGTCGAGCATGGCATCGTTGAACCCCAGATCCGCTGCCTGGGCGCGCGTGACACTGCGGGTCTCGGCAACCCGGGCCAGGGTTTCGGACATGGCGCCGGGATCGGTCGGGTCAAGTGCCAGCTGCTCCCAGGCCTCTTCCTGATGGCGCAGTTGCTGCAGCGATGACGGCCCGTTCCGCGTCTCGATGGGCAGCAGCATGAGGTAACTGGAGCGCGTATGGCGGTCGTAGAACAGTTCCGTGGGGCACATGGTCGTGCGCCCCGCTTCCGAGGGCAGGAGCCGCTGGCCGTGGGTGGCGAAAAAGAGCGCGTTGATCAGTTCCGTCTTGCCCCGGGAGTACTCGCCGACAAAGGCGATTGTCAGCTCGTCCTCGACCAGCAGCCGGATGCTGTGTTGAAGGTGGCGCTCAATGTCTTCTTCCAGCAGTTCGTTGAACTGCAGCCAGCGCCGGTACCGCGTGATATTCCGGACCAGGTCTTTTTTCCAGCGGTGGTAGGCCTCAACGTGATCCGTGAGGGTAACTGCGTCTGCCATCATGGGCTCCCGGCTTCCTGCTCCCGTTTTACGGGAATTGACGGAAGTGTAGAACATCCTTGGAATCAGAGCCTGTGATGGCTCTGCGCCTTCATGTTTCCGTTTGAGAACACCAAACGCTCAAAACGGCATCCCCGCCGCCTGCTGGAGATGGCTCATGACCACCTGAACCATGTTCAGTACCAGAAAAACCAGAATGGGCGATAGATCCAGCCCTCCCATGGGCGGCAGCAGGTTGCGGAACGGTGCCATCACCGGCTCGGTGATCTGGTGGATGATCTGGATGCCAGGGTGTGGGTTCCCGGGCGCGAGCCAACTGATCACGATCATGCCGATAATGGCGAAAAAATAGATGGTGAGAACCAGGCTGACCACCTTGAGCACACCCCAGATCAACAGCGCCAGGGGCTGGAAGCCATAGCCGGCGAGGCTGAGGATGACCAGGTACATGATGGCCTGGATGACGACGGCCGTGATCAGGGAGGCGGCATCAAACCGGCGCACGGGCGGAATCATCTTCCGTACCGGGTTGGTGACAGGGTTGGTGGCCGTGGCGATGAACTGGCTGATGGGGTTGTAGAAATCCACCTGGCAAAGCTGGAACAGGAACCGGAGAATCAACAGCGTCAGGTAGACGGTGGTGAGCATCTGGAGGGATTCAACCAGGATTTGGGTGCCCATGGGGAACTGTGCTCCTTTAAGCGAATTCCGGCCCGGAGGCCTTCGCGTGATCTGAACAAGGGGGCCGGGACCCCAGCTTGTAAAGCGTCAATTGATCCGGATTATAAAGCTTTTTTCAACTGTTCCGACAGCTCTGCCGAACGTGTTTTTGCCGCATTGAACGCCCTGGCGACCACCTCCCGCAAGCCACCCTTCTCAAGGCTGTCCACGGCGCGCTCCGTGGTGCCGCCCGGGGACATGACGTTGCGCCGCAGCTGGGCGGGCTCCTCGTCACCACGGGCACTCATCTCGGCGGCGCCCGCCATGGTCTGGATGGCAAGCTGGCGGGCTGTATCGCCAGCCAGGCCCGCATCGACAGCGGCGGCCTCCATGGTTTCAATCAGCATGTAGCAGTAGGCGGGACCACTGCCTGAAAGGGCCGTAACCGCGTGCATCTGCTCTTCCGCCTCCAGCCAGACGGCCAGGCCGACGCTGCTGAAGATATTGGTGACGGCCTCACGCTGCTCGGCTGACACCCCCTCCGTGGCATAGAGCGCGGCCGCGCCCTTGCCAAGCAGAGAGGGGGTGTTGGGCATGCAGCGGACCATCGGCACATCGCCGCCGAGCCAGTTCCCGATGGTTTCGGTGTCCAGTCCCGCCGCGATGGAGACGGCCAGGGGGCGTGTGTTCTGGACCACGCTGGCAATCTCCTGGCAGGCATTCGCCATGACCTGGGGCTTGACCGCGAGGATCAGGATGTCCGCCTGGCTGGCGCAGTGACGATTGTCGGTTGTTGTGTAGATGCCAAAGTCATGGCGCAGACCCTGAAGGTGACTGTCTTCGGGAGCGCTGGCCCAGATGCGCGATGGGTCATAGCCGTTGGCGACCAGGCCGCCCAGAATGGCCCGGGCCATGTTGCCGGCGCCGATGAAGGAGATGGCGGGTTGCTGCGGGTCCTGTTGCATTACTGAGCCTCGTAGTCGCGGGGTCCGAAAAGGGCTGTGCCCAGGCGTACCATGGTCGCGCCCTCGGCGATGGCGGCCTCCAGGTCGCCGGACATGCCCATGGACAGAGTATCCAGGTCCCCATTATCCACGCCGCGTCGCACTTCAGCCAGCAGCCCGGCCAGTTCCCGGAACCGCTCCTGCTGCACCGCCGGCGGATTGGCCGGGTCCGGAATGGCCATCAGCCCCCGAAACCGGCAGCCATTGAGCCCGGCCAGGGTCTGAGCCAGCGCCGGAACCTCCTCCGGCCGTACCCCGGCCTTGCTGGGTTCCTCGTCAATGTTCACCTGAATGCAGAGGTTCAGCGGTGCCATCCCCTCGGGCCGCTGTTCACTCAGCCGGTGGGCCACCTTGGCGCGGTCAATGCTGTGCACCCAGTGGAAGTGTTCCGCCACCGGGCGTGTCTTGTTTGACTGGAGGGGGCCAACGAAGTGCCACTCCAGATCCGTGAGGTCCGAAAGGGCGTCAATCTTATCCAGCGCCTCCTGGAGGTAGTTCTCGCCAAAGGCTTTCTGGCCGGCGAGGGCCGCCTCTCGTATCATTGCGGCCGGCTTGGTCTTGGATACGGCCAGCAGCTGCACGTTTTCCTTGTCCCGACCAGCCTCATTGGCTGCGGTATGGAGGCGGCTGACTGCCTTATCGAGGTTCTCTGCTATGCTGGTCATTGGCTCTGCCCGCGGGTAATGTGACGGCTCATAAAGTAACGTCTGCCCCTGCAAAAACCAAGCTGCGACGGGCGCCTGGTTGTTTTTGGGGCGTTTGCGATGGCCAGAGGCGATGAGGTCGGGAGTCCTTATCGCTGCAACAAAAACTGAAGTCTTTCTGCGATGTTCTGTCTGAGGGCACCATGGATATAACCGAACTGCTTGCGTTCTCCGCCAAACAGGGCGCATCCGACCTCCACCTCTCCGCCGGCCTGCCGCCCATGATCCGTGTGGACGGTGACGTGCGGCGGATCAATCTTCCGCCCATGGAACACAAGGAAGTCCACGGGCTGATCTACGACATCATGAACGATAAGCAGCGCAAGGACTACGAAGAGTTCATGGAAACCGACTTCTCTTTTGAGGTCCCCGGGGTGGCGCGTTTCCGTGTCAACGTCTTCAACCAGAACCGTGGTTCCGGCGCGGTCTTCCGGACCATCCCCTCCAAGGTCCTGACCATGGATGATCTGGGCATGGGGCAGGTGTTCAAGGACATCGCCTCCAACCCGCGTGGGCTTGTGCTGGTCACGGGGCCGACCGGCTCAGGTAAGTCCACCACGCTCGCGGCGATGATCGACTACATCAACGAAACCCGCTATGACCACATCCTCACCATCGAGGACCCCATCGAGTTTGTGCACGACTCCAAGAAGTGCCTGATGAACCAGCGGGAAGTGCATCGCGACACCCTGGGCTTTAACGAATCGCTGCGTTCGGCACTGCGTGAGGACCCCGACATCATCCTGGTGGGCGAGCTGCGGGACCTGGAAACCATCCGCCTGGCCCTGACGGCTGCTGAAACCGGCCACCTGGTGTTCGGCACCCTGCACACCACCTCTGCCGCCAAGACGATCGACCGTGTTGTGGACGTATTCCCGGCCGAGGAAAAAGCCATGGTACGCTCCATGCTTTCGGAGTCTCTGCAGGCGGTGGTTTCCCAGGCGCTGCTGAAGAAAAACGGCGGTGGACGGATTGCCGCGCACGAGATCATGATTGGCAACTCGGCCATCCGGAACCTGATCCGTGAGGACAAGGTGGCGCAGATGTACTCCGCCATCCAGACGGGTGGCCAGCTGGGCATGCAGACCCTCGACCAGCACCTCAAGAACCTGCTGCAAAAGGGCGCCATCTCCCGTGAGGAGGCCCAGGCCAAGGCCAAAATGCCGGACAACTTCTGATAACGGGCGGGAAAGACGGTCATGGAACTTGAAAAGCTGCTTAAGGTCGTGGTGGACAAAAACGGCTCGGACCTGTTCATCACCACTGGGGTTCCGCCCAGTGTGAAGATCAACGGTCGCATCGTGCCCATCACCAAGGAGCCGCTGACGCCGGAAAAGACCCGGGAGCTGGTCTATGGCTCAATGACGGATAAACAGGCCCGGGAATTCGAGGACAATAATGAGTGCAACTACGCGCTCAGCGCCCGGGGCATCGGTCGCTTCCGTGTGAGCGCCTTCTTCCAGCGCAATCTCTGCGGCATGGTGCTGCGCCGGATCGAGACGGACATCCCGGAACTCGACGATCTGGGGCTCCCGGATATCATCCGTGAGCTGGCCATGACCAAGCGCGGGCTCATCATTTTCGTGGGGGCCACCGGCACCGGCAAGACCACCTCGCTGGCGGCCATGCTGGGCCACCGCAACCAGAACAGCCGGGGTCATATTGTCTCGGTGGAGGATCCGATCGAATTCATCCACCAGCACCGGGGCTGCATTGTGACCCAGCGCGAGGTGGGAGTGGATACCGATTCGTTCGAGACCGCCCTGAAGAACACCCTGCGCCAGGCTCCGGACGTGATCCTGATCGGGGAGGTGCGTACCGCCAAGACCATGGAGTACGCCGTCACCTTCGCCGAGACCGGCCACCTGTGTCTGGCCACGCTCCACGCGAACAACGCCAACCAGGCGCTGGACCGGATCATCAACTTCTTTTCTCCGGAAGTGCACAACCAGATCTGGATGGACCTGTCGCTCAACCTCAAGGCGATCGTGGCCCAGCAGCTGATTCCCACGCCGGACGGCAACGGGCGGGTCGCGGCGATTGAGGTACTGGTCAACACACCCCTGGCCCAGGACATGGTCCGCAAGGGGGAGGTGGATAAGCTCAAGGACCTGATGACCAAGTCCGGGGAATCCGGCATGCAGACCTTCGATCAGGCCCTCTACCACCACTATGCCGAAGGCCGCATCACCTACAAGGATGCGCTGGCCCATGCGGATTCGGCCAACGACCTGCGCCTGATGATCAAGCTGGGTGCCGATGCGGCGACCGCGGAAGAACTGTCCAGCTCGGTGGATCGGCTGTCCATTCAGGATGATGACTGACGCCCTGCTGGCGGAACTGCTCACCGGGTTTGCGGTTGGCGGCATGCTGGCCATGGCCGGTGTGCTCATGCAGGTGCTGTTGCGAACGCCCCTGGCCGAGCCCTATGTGCTCGGGGTTTCGGGTGGGGCCGCCAGCGCCGGTCTGGTGTGCATGCTGCTCGGGTTGGGGGGGTGGTGGATCTCCGGTTCGGCGCTGGTAATGAGCCTCTTTTCCCTGGCGGTGGTCTTTCTGGTTGGCGGTGGTGACGGCCGTGTGCCCCGCGAGCGCCTGTTGTTAACGGGCGTGGTACTGGCTGCGGGCTGGAGTACGGTGATCAGCTTCCTGTTGGCGCTGGAGTCCAGCGCCTCGGTTCACGATATGCTCTACTGGCTCATGGGCGACCTGACCCAACCCCTATCCGCCTGGTGGGGACTGCTGGCACTGGTTCTGGCACTGGTGGCCGGATGGATCATGGCGCCGGCACTGGACCTGTTGGTGCGTGGCGATGAACAGGCTGCCGTGCTGGGTGTTGAGGTGCACCGGGTGAGGCTTGTCTGTTATGTGCTGGCGGCGGTGCTCACGGCGCTGGCGGTGACGCTGGCCGGCCCCATCGGCTTTGTGGGGCTGGTCGTGCCGCACATGGTGCGCCTGGGTGTGGGGGCGCGCCACCGTGTTCTGCTGCCGGTCTCCGTTGTGGTCGGAGGGGTCTACCTGACGGGGCTGAAGGCGGTTGCCGGGCTGGTGTTTGAACCGGGGGCCATTCCGGTGGGCATCCTGTCGGCCATCGTAGGCGTGCCGGTTTTCCTGTACATGCTGCAACGCACAAAGGTCGGTAGCTGATGGCATCACTGCAGCTGGATCGGCTTGTCTTCGGGCGCCGGGGCCATGGATTAACCGATCCGGTCACGCTTGAAGCGCGTTCCGGTGAGTTCTGGGCCGTGCTGGGCGAAAATGGCTGTGGCAAGAGTACGCTCATGGCAACGTTGGCCGGGTTGCTGCCGCCGGTTCAGGGGCAGGTGGCTGTTGACGGGGTAAACCTGAGGCGGATGCCGCGTAAGGTGCTGGCGCGCCGGCTGGGCCTGCTGCTCCAGCATCAGGATGTGGCCTTTCCGTACTCGGTGCACGAGACCGTCAGCGCCGGCCGCTATGCGCACCGTCCGCCGTGGCGCTCGCTGCGCCAGCGCGACCATGCCGTGGTGGAGTGGGCGCTTGAGGAGGCGGGCCTCTCGGAGCTGGCCGGGCTGCGGGCGGATCAGGTATCGGGCGGTGAACAGCGCCGCGTTGCCATCGCCACGCTCCTGGCCCAGGAGCCCAGTGCGCTACTGCTGGACGAGCCGGTCAACCATCTGGACGTGCGCCACGAAGTGGCCCTGATGGATCGTTTCCGGGACCATGCGGATGATGGGCGCCTGATCATGGTCTCGCTGCATGACGTGAACCTGGCGAGCCAGTACGCGGACCGGCTGCTGATGCTGTATCCTGACGGCACCTGGGAGGCCGGTGACGCGACAGCATTGCTCACCGAGGATCGGCTGGAACATCTTTATGGCGTGCCCCTCAAGGCCGTCGGTTCGGGCGAGATCCCTTTCTGGGTTCCCCTGGGGCAAAGGAAACGGATGCAACAATGAGCAACAACCGGACACTGATTCTGGGCGGCATTCGCTCTGGCAAGAGCGCCCTGGCGGAAACCGAGGCCATGGCCTGTGAAGCCCCTGTGGTGTATGTGGCTACGGCCACCCCCGATGATGAAGAAATGGCTGAGCGCATCGCCCGCCACCAGAAGCGGCGCCCTGATGACTGGGGGCTGGATGAGGAACCCGTGGCCCTGGGGGGCGTGCTGGCACGGTACCGCGAAGAGGCTCCTTGTCTGCTGATCGACTGCATGAGCCTCTGGCTTGGCAACCTGCTGGGGGCGGAAGAGAGCGCACTGGAGCGCGAGCGTGAGGCATTCCTGGCCCAGGTTGAGCGCTATCCCGGCCCCCTGGTCATTGTCAGTAATGAGGCCGGGATGGGGGTGATCGGCATGGACAAGCTGACCCGCCGTTTCTGTGATGAACTGGGGTGGCTCAATCAGGCATTGGCGCAACGCTGCGACCAGGTTCTGCTGTCCGTTGCGGGCCTGCCTCAGGTTCTCAAGGACTCCCCGGTTGGTGGGCAACGAGGCAGCTGAGCCACGCCCGTGTTTCCGCGATACGGTCCATCCGCAAGCGTGTTCGGCAGGCAAAGGGCACCGCGACCGCTCCCATGGCGCTTTCCAGGGGCGTGTTCATGACCATCGCGAGGATCATGCGTATAACCCCGCCGTGGCACACCAACAGGGTGCGCTGGCCTTCCAGTTCCTGGCGCCAGTGCTGCATGGCACCCTCCACCCGCTGGTAGAAGTTTGCAATGTTCTCGCCGCCGGGGGGCGGGCAGTGCACCGGGTCCCGCCAGAACGCCTTGAGGGCATCCGGGGTTTCCCGGGCAATGGCATCCGGCGTATGGCCATCCCAGTCGCCAAAGCTCATTTCCCGAAGGTCGCGTTCCTCGAAAAGGGGCAGTCCCCGGTCCCTGGCCACGGAGGCGGCGAAATCGGCACAGCGTTTCAACGGTGAGGTGAGCACGGCATCCCATTGGTCCGTTGCAAAAACCTGGGCCTGCATCTGCTGCCAGCCCTGTTCACTCAGCGGGTCATCAATCAGGCCACGGTATTTGCGCCCGCCCTGTGGTTCACCGTGGCGAATCAGGTCGAAGAATGTAGGTGCTTGTTCAGGGCCGTCAGCCATCGCTCACTCCCGCTTCCGCGAAGGTTGCCATCTCATTGTGCAACGCACAGGCAGAGCGTAGCACTGGAACGGCCACGGCCGCACCGCTGCCTTCACCCAGGCGCATGGCCAGCTCCAGCACTGGCGTGGCTCCCATGGCATGGAGCAGGTAACGGTGGCCGGGCTCGCGGGACTGGTGGGAGAAATGCAGCCACGCCATCAGGTTCGGGCTCAGGTGGGTTGCCGCCAGCGCGGCAGCGCTCGCGATGAACCCGTCGACCAGCACCGGGATTCCCCGATGCGCTGAACCAATCATGGCGCCGCTCAGGGCCGCGATCTCGAAGCCACCGAGTGAGGCAAGGGCGTGGAAGGGATCCGTGTCGCTACCGTGGCGCTGCAGGGCAGCCCGGATGCGGCGGGCCTTGCGGGCCACACCCACCTCGTCCAGGCCAGTGCCGGGGCCCACAAGCTCTTCCACCCGGGCCCCGAGCAACAGGCTGGCCAGGGCCGAGGCACTGGTGGTATTGCCGATGCCCATGTCGCCTCCCACGAAGAGCTCCGCACCAGTCTCCGCGGCACGCGCCGCCGAGCGGTCGCCCGCTTCAAGCGCCTGTTCAAGCTGTTGCGGCGTCATGGCCGGTTCGTGCATAAGGTTGCCCGTGCCCGCCGCAATCCATTCGTCCGTGACGCCCTGATCATTGGGCAGGGGGTGGGCCACGCCCATGTTGATCACCTCCAGTGCCGCTGCGAGCTGGCGCGCCAGAACACTGATGGCGGCGCCGCCGGCCGCAAAGTTCGCCACCATCTGTGCCGTGACTTCCTGCGGGAAGGCGGAAACGCCGTCCGCCGCAATGCCATGATCGGCGGCAAAAACGCCAATATGCACCTGCTCCACACACGGTCGGTCCCGCTGCTGCTGGGCGCACAGGCGGCAAGCCAGCGCTTCCAGCTGACCCAATGAGCCGGGTGGCTTGGTCAGCTGCTGCTGGCGGGCGAACGCCCGGTCGTAGTGGGACTGGGAGGGCTGCGGAAGGGGCTTTTGCCAGAAGGGATCAGTCATGGCTTGGTACCGCATTGGTGAAATGGTTGCACCTTACTCCGAAGGCGCCTTCAGTGCCAGGGCAGTGCTGGTGTCAGGTCAATAAGTGCACAGGCGCTGAGTCCGGACTAGACTGACGTAGGCCCTGGCTGTGATGGAACCCCATGGAGTTAGATTGATGACGTCCGACCGGCTGTCGGGCTGGCAGTTAGCCGTCTTGTTGGTATTGCTGGTGAAGGCATTGCCGCTGGGCGCCGCGACGCGGACCCTGGATGGCAATGACGGACAGCTTGCTGGCATGACGCAAGTTCTGGAAGATCCCAGTGGCCGCCTGACCCTTGAGGATGTGCGCCAGAGCGAGCGCTGGTCACAACACCCGGATACCACCTTCAATAAGGGCTATGAGGACACCACTTGGTGGATACGCTGGTCCCTGACCAACAGGGCGGCGGATGAGCGCCGGCGCATCCTGTCCATTGACTACCCGTTACTCCAGGACCTCCGGCTCCATATCGGCACTAGTGAGGGGCCGGACTGGCGCTTGCTGCGCATGGGCGCTTCCCTGCCTTTCAGTGAGCGCCCCTATGAGAATCGCCGGTTTGCGGTGCCCGTGCGCTGGAAACCGGGGGAGACGCGCCACTTCTATCTGCGTGTGCAAACGGATACGGCCTTGCAGGTCCCCCTGACGCTGTCAAAGCTGTCGTCGTTCCAGGCCAAAAGTACATTCAGGAGTACCCTTGATGGGGGCTACATGGGATCGCTGGTCGCCATCGGGCTCTACAATCTGCTTCTGTTCATTGCGTTGCGGGACCGCAACTACATTCTCTATGTGGGAACGGTGTTCAGCATCGTGATCCTTGTGGCGACCATTAATGGTTATACGTTCCGTTACCTGTGGCCCCAGGCGCCAGATTGGAACCTGCAATCGCTCATCGTGTTCTTCGGGTTAGCCCTGGCCTTTGGAGCGCTGTTCACCAGTTCCTTTCTGGCAATACGGCGCCTGTCGCGCTGGCTCAATGCCATTCTGTTGCTCCAGGCAGCGATTGGCGGATTGATGGTCCTGGCTTCGGGGATTCTCAGCTACTACTCAGCCATTGTGCTGGCCATCCCTCTTGCGGTTTTTTCAACGCTCTACAGCTTTTTCGTGGCCGTCTATGCATGGATCCGCAAGCAGCGCACGGCGCCGTATTACGTTCTTGCCTGGTCCTTCCTGCTGCTTGGGCTGCTCATTCTGGCGCTCAGCAAAGGGGGCGTACTGCCCTCCAACGCCATTACGGACTCGGCTGCCCAGGTGGGGTCGTTCCTGGAGGTGCTTCTGCTGTCGTTCGCGCTGGCGCAGCGCATCAACATTGAGCGCCGTCTTCGGTTCCAGACCCAGGCGGCCATGCTGGCCGAGAGTGAGCGTCACAATCGGGAACTGGAGAGCCGGGTGCAGGCCCGTACCGCTGAGCTGGAGAAGCTCAACCAGCGGCTCAATGAACTCAGTGTTACCGATGGGCTGACCGGCCTCAAGAACCGCCGTTACCTGTCGGAGGCCCTGCCCCGGGAAATCGCGCGAGCTGAACGCAACGATCTGTCCCTGAGCGTGGTGATGGTCGATATAGACCATTTCAAACGTCTTAATGATACCTACGGGCATAAGGCGGGCGACGCCTGCCTGCAGCAATTGGGACAAATTCTGATGCATCACGTCCGCACGCCGGATATCGCCGTGCGTTACGGCGGTGAGGAGTTCCTGCTGGTGTTCCTGGATGCGAATGATGATGACGCGCTGGGTGTCCTTGAGCGCTTGCGGGAGCAGCTGGCCCAGACCGGGATCGCCCATGGTGGGCATTGCCTGTCATTCACCGTCAGCGCTGGCGTGGCCACGCTCAGGCCGGGTACCGACGCCACCGCTGATGACATGATCCAAAGGGCCGACCAGGCCCTGTATCGGGCCAAGGCGGCGGGCCGTAATCAGGTTTGCGTTCATGATCCGGAGTGTGACCTTGGGCCCGGTTGGCCGCGCAGTGACTGAGCTGGGAGTAGCCGGTTAACACAGGACATTTGGTTCGCACCCGCCGGAACAGCCAGTGTAAACTCCTCCGGCTGTTTGGCGATGAGGCTGATGCATGAAATGGGTCGTTGCTGTGTTCGTTATGGCCTTGGTACTGGACCGTCTGCTCGGCGAGCCCAGGCGCTGGCACCCGCTGGTGGGGCTGGGCTGGTGTGTTGATGTACTGGAAAGAGCATTCAACCGCGAGGGAGGCGCGGGTGTTGGCGCTGGCCTGCTGGCGATGCTCATCCTCCTGGCACCCCTGGTGGCACTGGCCGTTGCCGCTTCCTGGCTGCCGCTGCTGGCCTGGATGGGGCTCAGCACGGTTGTGCTCTGGTTGGCCATCGGTCATCGGAGTCTGGTGGAGCACGGCATGGCGGTGTACCGGCCATTGGTGGCGGCGGATCTGGGGGAGGCCCGTGAACGTGCTGGCATGATGGTCAGCCGCGACACCCGGTCACTGGATGAAGCAGGTATTGCCACGGCGACGACGGAATCCCTTCTGGAAAACGGTGCGGACGCCGTGTTCGCGAGCCTGTTCTGGTTTCTGGTGGGCGGACTTCCGGGGCTGGTGCTGCACCGCGTGGTGAACACCCTGGACGCCATGTGGGGCTACCGCTCGCCACGGTACAACCGGTTTGGGCGCGCGGCAGCGCGGCTGGACGATGCGCTGAACTGGATCCCTGCCCGGCTCACCGCGCTGGGGTATGCACTGGCTGGCCAGACGCGTTTGGCATTACGGTGCTGGCGGACCCAGGCCCCCGTATGGGAGAGCCCCAATGCCGGACCCGTGATGGCAGCCGGCGCCGGCGCTCTGGGGGTTCGGCTCGGTGGCGGAGCGCCCTATCATGAGGGCTGGCGTGAGCGCCCGGTGCTGGGTAGCGGTGCTGTCGCCGATGCTGGAACCATTTCGCGGGCCGCCGCTCTGATCCAGCGCAGTCTGGTGTTGTGGCTGGTGGTGGTCATGGTGATTATGGCGCTTGTTGAAGCGCTGGATTGGGGAGTCTTGTAAGTGGTGGCATCACACGGCGGTCGCCTGAACGAAGCGGCGCGGCACTGGGGCATCCCGTTGGCACAGTGGCTGGACCTCTCCACGGGGATCAACCCCTGGCCGTGGCCTGTGCCCGAGCTGCCAACCCAGGTGTGGCAGCGTCTACCGGAAGATGATGATGGACTTGCGGGGCTGGCCCGGCACTGGGCTGGCGCGCCGGAGACGGCCGGCTGTCTTCCGGTGGCTGGAACCCAGGCCGCGATCCAGGCGTTGCCCCGCTTGCGGGCGCCGGGGCGTATCGGAGTGCCGGAGCCCGCCTATGCGGAACACGCCGAGGGCTGGCGGGCTGGCGGGCACGAAGTGGTGCCATTCAACGCGCTTCCCAGTGACGAGGCGCTTGCCGGGCTGGACGCACTGGTCTGGGTCAATCCCAACAACCCAACGGGCGAGGCGCTTACCGCGAGCCGCTTGCTGGCCTGTCATGAACGCCTGGCACGCCAGGGCGGCTGGCTGGTCGTGGATGAAGCCTTCATCGACGCGGAGCCGGAGCAGAGCCTGGTTCCGGAGACCGGGCGGTCCGGGTTGGTGGTCTATCGCTCATTGGGCAAGTTCTTTGGACTGGCGGGGCTGCGGGCCGGGTTGGTGTTCGGTCCGGGCAGTCTCTGTGACAGGCTCGGTGACGCCCTCGGCCCCTGGGCCGTCAGCCATCCGGCGCGGTTCCTGATGCGCCGGGCGCTGGCGGATACGGACTGGCAGCAGGCCACGGCCGATCGCCTCAGAGTGGACAGTGGCCGTCTCGCGAGCATGCTGCGGGAAGCGGGCCTGCCACCTGGCGGCGGAACCCCGCTTTTCATGTACTGCCCTCATGAACGCCCGCGGCAGGTGGCTGAGGCTCTGGCGGAACAGGCTGTGCTTGTACGGGTGTTCGATACGCCGCCGGCACTGCGCTTCGGGCTCCCCGGCCCGGCGTCCGAATGGCAGCATCTGGAGAACGCTCTGGCGCGCTTGCCCGCTTTTTTGAAGGTTTAACCCGACTGGATTGGCAGATATCGCGTTTTACGAACTATCTTGATGCTATAGGGCGAGGCAGGACAGGGGGCGATGATGACGTGCCGGTTGATTGTGCTGGGGCTGGTTCTGGCGCTAACGGGCTGTGGTGGTGGTAGCGACAGTGACAGCACCAGTGATGGCGCCGATGAACCGGAAACCCTGGCTGAGGTGATCCCGGCCTGTAGCGGGGACCCGTGGCAACGCGTCCAGGCTACCGGAATCGACGCACCACCAGCGGATTCGGAAGCCTATGTGGTTCCCTCCAGTGCCCGCCGCTCCCACATCCAGGATGCCTTTCAGTCGTTCGCGAACACGGACTACAAAGGAGCACTGGCCGGCGCCAGTGCGGCTGCCTATGAGCTGTGCCGCTCGGACAGCGCCGCGGGGACCCTGGTGTTCTGGTATCCCGTGAACGCGGGTGAAGGCCATGCCCGCTGGGCGATACGCGCCCAGACCGATGCCCGCCCACTGGTGGTGGAATCGCCCCATGGTTTCTTCGAGACGGACACCCTTACGCAGGCCATGGAGATCTTCCGGGAGCTGAACGCCCGGGCCTTGCTGGTGAACGCGGGCCACCGTTGCGCCAATGGCACACCTTCCGGCTGTGATGGCACGACCTCGGTCTGTAGCGGCAGCAGCGAGCCGTTCCGGGAGTCGGACATGGCCCATACTCTAGAGGCCTTTTTCCAGGTGGCTCACCGTGAGATTGGCGCCCTGTATCCGGACACCTGGGTGTTGAACCTGCATGGCATGTCACGGGAGGGAATCAGCCTTTCCAATGGCACCCAGAGGGCGACGGAGCAATCCAGTACTGTCGCCCGCTTCCACGGTGAGCTGGCTGCGCGGTTCCCGGACCGTTCCGTCACCACCTGCAATGCCTACGGCAATACAGAGGCTACCCATCACCTGTGTGGCACCACCAATGTGCAGGGGCGCCAGCGTAATGACTCTCCGGATGCCTGCACGCAGCCGGCGGAGGCTGCCTCGGGCCAGTTCCTACACCTGGAGCAGAACCGCTCCATTCGAACC
The DNA here is from genome assembly GCA_048013405.1 of Halomonadaceae bacterium KBTZ08. GTDB lineage: Bacteria > Pseudomonadota > Gammaproteobacteria > Pseudomonadales > Oleiphilaceae > Halospina. Next base: position 1,792,661 of record CP182108.1, on the reverse strand, counting down.
GACCAGGCCCGCCGGGAGCAGGTGATCGACGCCCTGGACGCTGTTCTGCCAACGGGCGGCAACTAGGGCCTACCGGTAGAACCGGGACATCTCCTTGAGCACGGCCTGGACCGTGGCGGGCTCGGGCGTGAACGCCGGGGCCGGGTCAAGGTTGTCGTCCCGTGTTTCCACATGGCCGGAGGCGTACTGGACGATGTGGTGGTCTTCAAGCAGCACGGCGTAATCCATGTAACTGTGGGCGATGCTCCAGTCGCGCTCGCGTTTCTGGAAAAGGCCGTTGCCCGTTGCATAATGCTCGGCGGGGGTGGCATCGCAACCCAGAGCCTTACCCATGAGGGTGGGCGCAACGTCGAAGTGTTCCGTCCTGTATTGGAAGCGCTTGCTGCCCCGGCCGGGCCAGTGAACGATCATCGGCACATGCAGCTGGTACTGCCCGAAGTTGCTGCCATGCCCCCAGTAGTTCTTGCCGAAGTCATTGAATTCCTGGCCGTGATCGCCGGTGATCATGACGATGGTGGAGGCGAGGAGCCCGCGCTTCCTGAGGTCCGAAAGCACACGCTCAACCTGGTTATCCACGAAGTGCAGTGTGGACTTGTAGTTGTTGCGCATCAGTTCCGGGTTGAAGTCCGGACCCAACGCAAGCTTGTTCACCGGATCCCAGTAAGGCTGGAACTTGACTGGGTAGTCATCCGGAACGCGGTGGTTGTGGGGCGTATCGTAGAAAAGGAAACCGAAAAATGGCGCATCCTGGCTGGCGTTTTGCCTTTGTTCCGTGAACCGCAGCCAATCCGTGGTAATGCGCCTGTCCCGGTCCCAGGGTTCCTCTCCCGGCGTTTCCAGCCGCAGGCCCTCGACCGACGAAAAGACGTTCTTGTTAAAGGCAGGGCTGATCAACGGCGCGGAACCAAGAACCTTGAGCTGGTAATCCAGGGCCTGGGCCCGGGTCAGCATAACCGGCGGGCGCTGTTCGCTGGTGAAGGCGTCCCAGTAACCCGCGGGCAATGAGTAGAAAAGCGTGAAAATGCCGGGCTTGGTCGCATTGCCATTGCTGTAGTGGTTGGTGAATCGCAGGTTCTGTTTGGCAAAGGCGTGAATAGTCGGCATCCAGCGCGGATCCAGCATGTCCCCCCGGGCCCCGTCGATGGCTATCACGAGCACATTAGGCCGTTGCTCGGGTGGGCTACAGCTGAGTGGCTCCAGCGGGTAGTCAAGCTGGCCGCCCCCGTTATTATCCGAAAGCGCGCTTGTGGCGCGGTTCTGCTGTACAACCTTCGGGTCAACAAGCCCATTTTGGGCCATGAAGCGCTTGGCCGTTGCGCCGTAATACAGCGGTATGGTCCGCGTTATACCGGTGATCCGGCTGTCGTGGTGGGCGTCCGCCCAGGCGTGCCAGCCGTGCACCGTGAGCTGCCCCGCCAGGATGGCGGAAATGGCGAGAGCCAGCCATCGCGGGCGGGGACGCCAGCGCGTCAGGCCCACGGCCAGCAGAAACTCCACGACAAGGACCCCCAGCGCAGCCGTATTGGCCACAGCCCACATCTGCCAGGGAAACGAGAACACCTGGGTGCCCCCTTTCAGCGCCATATCCAGTACAAAGCCGGACAGGTGAAAGCGGAACTGGGCATAGGTTACCGTGTCGATCAGGAGCAGGCTCAGGGCCGCGGTGGCGTACACCGTGCCCGTGGCGATGAGCAGGCGCCGGCTGGGGATCAGGCCGGCCACGAACAGGGGCATTCCCACAATCAGGGCAAGCAGGGGGAACTGGCTCAGGTACAGAACGCTCAGGTAAAGCCCTGTTGTCTGATCCGGGACGGTTATCCAGGGCAGGTAGCGCAGTCCGATCAGAAGTGTCGCTGCCCCGTTGATGAGCAGGAACCAGCCGCACCAGCTCAGTCGTTGCCCAACGCTTTCAAGTCCGGTTTTCTGCAAACCACTCTTCCTCATAGTCAGGATTCATAATTTGCCACTTCATAATAGGCAATCGGTTTCGGGGATCCAACCCAGCTCTTATCCGTAGTTATACGGCTTTGCGCCTGGCTTGCGGCTCAAGCCGATTTGACCCCACAGGGGGGGATTGGTACGGTTCGATCCGCTTTCAGGTTTCCCTTATTGAAAAGGGATGAAACGGGAAGTCGGTGAGCTGTGCAACGCAGTGAGTCCGACGCTGCCCCCGCAACGGTGATTGAGTCAAAAGCGGCCATCGCGCCACTGTGCCGGAGAAGCATGGGAAGGCGGTCGTTCAGGATGCAGCCCGCATCCGCTCATCAGCCCGTAGACCGGCCTGGAAAGAACGCCATGCGTTGCGGTGGGCAACGACAGGCCGGTCGGATCTTCCCTCGCACGACTTTGTTGTGCCATTTACGCCTTCCTGCCGCCTGTCGAAGTCTGTTTCCTGCAATGCTTTTCTAGGGCTGTAACAAGCTAGTACAGCTGATTGCTGGGACGTTGGTCTTCGCTATGAAATATGCTTTTAATTATATTCGGTTTATTGTTAGCGCCTGGCTATTAACGCTGTCAGTAACAACCTTTGCGGATGTGAAACTGGATGGGAGCGAGATCCTAGTCGTAGGAACTCAGAATAATGTCGCCGGAGCACCCAATTCAGAGGATGCGACCACACCGGTTCGGGTTGTTGAGCGCGATCAGCTGAGCAACCGAATGGCGACCGTCGCTGATGCCATCGCCAGTCAGCCCAGCACTCAGATGCGTCAAACTGGCGGCGTTGGTAGTTTCGCGGCAGCGTCTATTCGCGGCTCCTCGAACGATCAGGTTCAGGTTTATCTGGATGGCATGCTACTCAACGACCCCATGACAGGGGGCGTGAACCTCAACGAGTATTCCCTCCATAACATCGAACGTATTCAGATCTACCCAAGCGCGCCGCCAGCGCAGTTTGCGAATGCCAGTATTGGCGGTGTGGTATTGATGGAGACATTGCAGGGTGATGCTGCGGATACGACTCGCCTAACCGCTGGTGCCGGCTCTTTTGGAACCCGTCGTCTGGGTGTTTTCCAGGGCGTTGGGGAGGGACGATCCAACGGTTGGGTGGCTGTTAACCGGCTACAGAGTGACAATGACTTTTCCTACCCGAACAAAGCTGATTGGTTCAACCCGAGGGATGGCGAGACAACCAAGCGTCGCAATGCCTACGTCGAGAGGACCGATTTCACGGTCAAAGGCGGCCATCACTTTTCGGAAACCCTGGATGCGGATGTCCTGCTTCAGCATTCGCTGAGCGACGAAGGCATTCCAACGATTCAGAACTGGCGTGACAACAACGCATTCCTGCGCCGCGAAACCACACGAGGCCAGCTTCATATTGGCGAAAAGGGGTGGCGTTCAGGGCGACTGCACAGTAGCCATCGGATCAGCTGGTTCAGAAGCAATGAAGACTTCGACAACCAGGGCGGCTTTGTGGGTATCGGCCGGAGTGATGTAGAGACCCGAACCAGCAGGGTTGGGCTGCTCAACTCGTTCAGCTATTTGCTTGCCGGGCACACGTTCACGCTGTCGACCGACCTCTCCGAAGCTTCCTATGACCAGGATGATCAACTCGATCCGGAACCTGCCGATGAACGACAGCGGCGTCAGTTGGTTGGGGCGCTGAGTCACGAGTGGATCAGTCGCAATGGCCGATGGCGGACGCAGGGCGTGGTTCGGTATTTTCACCTGGATGAACGTTCCGACGAGACCCGCCCCGACGACACCGTCCAAAGCGTTTCTGAACGTAACAGCTATAGCAGCTGGCAGCTGGGTATTGGGTATTCGCCATTCCGGAACTGGCAGGTATTCGGGAACATCGCGCAGCAGGTACGCATCCCATCTCTTCAGGAGCGTTTCGGAAAACAAGGGCGTGTTGTCGGTAACCCCGAGCTGGACCCTGAGCAGGGTCTGAATCTCGACACAACCCTTCTTACTGAGCAGGCCTGGGGTGGTTTCGAGACGACGCTGTTCTGGCGTGATCTTGACCCCTCCATCGCCACCACATTTGATGCTCGCGGGGTGGGGCGCAATATCAACCTCGAGGCCCGTGTCTACGGTGTGGAAGGCCAGAGCTGGATCAATCTGACGCCCAGTCTGAAGTTGACCGGTGATGTCAGTGCCAAAGACTCAGAAAACCGCTCATCGTCAGTACGGGATCGCGAGAATAAGGAACTCCCCGGTATTTATCACACCTCCTATCAGGTTGGGATCGAGTGGTCGCCAGGTCGTTGGAATACCTCCGTCAAATGGCGCGTTGACGACGACTTGTATTACGACTCCGCCAACCGGCTTAAAGCGGATCAGCGCCAGAGGTTGGATGCCACGATCAAGTGGAAAACTCAATGGCCCAATGGGCACCAGACCAGTTTTCGTTTGGAAGGAAGGAACCTGAGCGACGAGCTCTATCAGGATTTCAACCGGTTCCCGGCGCCGGGGCGCTCAGCCTTTTTCACAGTCACACACCGGATCTAAATCCAGTACCAATCAGGAGATCAACAATGAAATTTCAGAAGCTATCCATACTCGCAGTGGCCGTCGCAGTAGGGGGTGGGCTGAGTGGTTGTCTAAGTTCCAGTTCATCGAACTCCCCGTCAGATGGTGGAACGTCGGCATCTACGGCTGTCGTTGCCACTGCTGACTCCAGCTTTGAGTCGGGTGAGGTGGAGTTGATAGACCTGACCAAAGATGAACTGACGGCGAGTGGTGGCTACCACGAGACCATTTCAGACATCAGCGTACGCGGCGACAGGCAGCACTACTACCTGACGGAGCGCTTTCAGAGTGACCAGATCGGCAAAGTGGATCTGGAAAACCCCAGTCTCTTTGTCTGGAAATACTCAACGATTGATGAAAACGATAGCGGTTCCGCCAATCCCCGGGATCTTGTGCTGACCGATAGCTCCAAGGCCTATCTGCCGCGTTATGGCAGTGAGAGGTCCTGGATTGTTGATGTTGAGGCGCAAAGCGAGGATGCGTTCAAACAGGGTGAGCTGGACCTTTCCCATTATACACCGGCGAATGGCAGTGTTCCTCGTGTCCAGGCGGGAACCGTCCTGAATGATCAGTTGTTCCTGGTCATGCAACGACTTGACAGCGACTTCAGCCCTTCCAATGAGGCCTATGTCTCCGTCTGGGATACGGCAACGGACGAGGAAATCGAAACGTCCGCAAGTACCAGCGAACTGAAAGGCATTCAGCTGTCGGCACGGAATCCGCAAGGAATCACTTACCATCCGGAAACGGGACTGGTGATTCACGGTGTTGGTGCAAGAGACGACCAGAACCTCGGTGGTATTGACCAGGTCAATCCTGACACCTATGCCACAACCTCCTGGGTGGCGGATCGGGATGTAGACAGCCTTGCCGTCATCGATGAAGACACGTTGTATTTCACTGAGTACAACGCCTTCAAGGATGTGTCGCTGTTCCGCTTTGATCCTTCCACACCGGCCGAAGACCCGGTACTGATCGACAGCTTTGACGGCGTTGATATTCGTGCATTGGCAGCCGCCCCCTCCGGTAACCTGTGGATTGCGGACGGCGCTGTGGATAATCCCGGCATTCGCATCCTTGATCCCGAGTCAGGTCAGGAGGTTGATTTTGTCCCCACTGACCTGATTCCTAAGCAAATCGAATTTGTGAACCTATCAGAGTAAGTTCAATTAGTCGTTCAATAGGGACAGGTAGCAGTCAAGTGGACAATCATAGACGCGACAATCAGGTCACCAAACGTGGCAACTGGAAATGCTTGGCAGTGGCGCTTTGCGGACTCATGTTCAGCATGTTTGCGCAAGCCGCCACCATCGTCGGCATCGTCTCCGACCGTTCCTCGGCCGAAATGGCCGCGGGCGCGGAGAAACACCTTAAGGCTTTCCCGGAAAATGAGATCGTGCTCCGGACGCCGGAGCAGCTGAAGGACCTGTCTGACAAACAGATCACCAGCCTCTGGGACGACGCCGATGCCATGGTGCTTGCCGCCGTCTTCGGCGAAGAGTCTGGCCGTATCCGCCGTTTGGTACGTGATCAGGGGCCGGGGGCTGACGTGCCCATCATGGCCATGAACAGCAAGCGCGGGATTACGCGGCTGTCGCGGCTGGATGGTGAGCCTGTCATGGATGAGCTCTCGGACAAGACCATCAACGAGATGGTCTCCAACCCCGAGCCGGGGGAGGATCCCTCGGCCCACCTGGCCGACCAGCGTGAGGCGTATCCCGAGCAGTCCGAATGGCTCAAGGGCCGCGCCTTCTACCAGGGCCGCAGCCCCGAGCACATGGATGGGCTCTTCCGTTGGCTACTGTCGCAGGCCGGCTACGACATCGAAGTGCCGGAGCCCAAACCGCGTGAAGCCATCCGCTATTACCGCAACGGCGAAGCCAGTTCCGACCCGGATTCCCTGAATCTTGAGGAAGGGCCCGCCGTCGCCCTGCTCGACCTGGACTCCGGCGACCGACCGGGCGACAAGGCGCTTCTGGATGACGCCTGCGCCGAGTTGGAAGAGCGCGGCATCCAGTGCTTCACCATCCTGGCGCGCTGGGGTGGGGCGAGCGTCGAGGCCGTGAAGACGCTGGAGGAACGCATCCAGCCCGCGACCCTGTCCGGCATCGTCAGCCTGCAGTATTTCACCGTTGGCGGCGGCGATGGCCGTGAAGCCGTGACCAAGGCGTTCAACAACCTGGATGTGCCCGTGATCAAGGGCATCCGCATCTCCAAGCTGACCAAGCCCGAATGGCTGCTCTCCGACGAGGGCCTGCCCTGGGACTCGGTGCATTACCAGCTCGCCATGCCCGAACTCCAGGGCATCAGCCAGCCCATGGTGCTGGCCGTGGCCGAGCCGCCGCGTATCGACGAGCTGACGGGCGTGGAGCTCACGCTCACCACCCCAGTGGACGAACGCGTCAACGCCCTGGCCAACCGCATGGACCGCTGGGTGACGCTCCAGGAGAAAGACAACTCGGAGAAGCGCATCGCGCTGGTCTACTACAACCACCCGCCTGGCCGGCAGAACATCGGTGCGGACAAGCTTAACGTGCCGGAATCCCTGTTCGAGATCCTGCAGCGCCTGAAAGCGGAAGGCTACAAAACCGGTGAGCTGCCGGAATCCCCGGAAGCGCTGCTGGACGAGATCCAGGATCGCGGCGTGAACCTGCCGGACCAGCAGTCCGGCCTCAAGGACCTGGCGGGCAAGGTGCCGTCGATCAGCAAGGAGACCTACCTGGAGCGGTTCAAGAAGCTGCCGGAAGCCGTCCAGGCCGAGATGCAGCATGGCCCCGTGGGCTACCTCCACGCCCAGCTGAAAAACGCCGCCAACAACGGCCACACCAAGCTTGGCAACGACCTGCTTAAGAGCGGCGTGAAAGACCTGCGCCACATGCTGCGCAACTACGAGCACGACGCCACCCAGCGCGCCCTGGACCTGCTCGACCAGTACCAGACCCACTGGGGCGCCGTGCTGCGCAACGAAACCGACTCCATCGAGAAGGTCACCAGCATCCGCGATGCCCTCATCCGTACCGGCATTCCCGGCCTCTCCGGCTGGGGTGAGGCGCCGGGCCGCTCCATGGTGTACGAAGGCGAGATGCTGTTCCCCGGCATCCACTTCGGCAACGTGTTCATCGGCCCGCAGCCGCCGCGTGGCTGGGAAGTGAGCGAGGAACTGCTGCACGCCAACACCACCTTCCCGCCCACGCACCAGTACGTCGGCTTCTACCAGTGGCTGCGCAAGGACTTCAACGCGGACGCGCTGGTCTACCTGGGCCGCCACTCAACGCGCGAGTTCCTGCCAAGACGCCGCGCCGGCCTGGCCGAGGACGACTACCCGGAACTGCTGGGCAAGGACCTGCCGCTCATCTACCCCTACATTGTTGACGGGGTGGGCGAGGGCATCCAGGCCAAGCGCCGCGCCATGGGCGTGATGATCAGCCACCTCACGCCGCCGCTGGAAACCACCAAGCTTTACGACAACCTGCTGGAACTGCGCCAGCTCGTCGAAACCTGGGAGTCCTCCAACGATCCCGATTCCTCCTCGCGGGACCGTGCCGTGAAGGAACTGCGCAAGCGCCTGAAGGAACTGGACATGGTCCAGGACATCGAGAAGGAGCTTGCCGCCGGCCACCATCATGGCGAAGAACATGACGAGGAAGAGGGCGAGCACGAAGAAGGTGAGCACGAGGAAGGCGAAGAACACCACCACGAGCATGAAACCGCCGAGAAACCCGAAGGCGGGGGCGAGCATGCCCATGACCATGAACACGAGGATGGTGACCACCACGAGCACGAACATCATCACGAAGCCGGTGGCGAGGTGGCTCACAAGGAGCAGGAGCACCATCACGAGCATGAAGAGGCGGAACACCCGGAAGAGGGTGAGCACGCCCATGAGCATGCCCACGACGAGCGTGATCAACATGGTCACGAGCACCATCACGACGAGGAAAAAGTCCATCTGGAAGACGTGGACGACGAACTCCTGGTGCACGAGGTGGGCCACTACCTGACTACCATGCAGGAAAGCTTCATGCCCCTGGGCCTGCACGTCTTCGGCCGTGACTGGGAGCAGGAAGGCATCGAAACCATGCTTAGCTCCATGGCTGGCGACGACGAAGAACCCGAACCCGAATGGCGTGAGAAGCTCAAGGCCTCCCCCGGCGAGGAGATGGATCACCTGCTCGCCGGCCTTGATGGCCGCTTCGTGCCCCCGGGCGAGGGCAATGACCCGGTTCGTACCCCGGCGGTACTGCCCACAGGCCGCAACTTCCACGCCCTCTCAAGCGACCTGGTCCCGACCCGCGTCGCCTGGTCCCTGGGCGCGGAAATGGCCAGGGACGCCCGCAACAAGGGTGACCCCAAGGCCGAGGGCAGCGAGGCCATCGTCCTCTGGGCCTCGGACACTGTCCGTGATGAAGGCGTGATGATCGCCTTCGGCCTGGACATGCTCGGCATCAAGCCCAAGTGGAATTCCCGTGGCATCGTGGAAGGCCTTGAGCGCATGCCGCTGGATGAGCGCAACCGTCGCCGCGACGCGCTCTTCACCACCTCCGGCCTGTTCCGGGATCTCTACGAGGACCAGCTCGTGCTCCTCGACCAGGCCTCGCGCCTGGCCCTGGATGGCGCCTACAAGACCATCATGAACAAGCACCCCCAGCTGGACCGGGCCCTTGAGGCGGCCATGGAACCGTTGCCCGAAGATATGCGCGATCCCGGCAATGAACCACTGGCCAGGAACGACGTCGCCGCCCGCTGGGTCGCCGACACCAAGGCCATGATGGCCAACGGCGCCAAGGCCGAGAAAGCCGGCTCGGATGCGGCCCTGCGCGTCTTCGGCACCGCCCCCGGTTCCTACGGCGCCGGCGTCAACCGCCTAGCCGACCGCTCCGGCGCCTGGGACAATCGCGGCAAGGTCGCCGACGCCTACACCCGCCGCATGGGCTACGCTTTCGGCGGCGACAAGCAGGGCGGCCGCCCCGCGCACGATGCGTTCAAGGATCGTCTGGATGACGTCGGCCGCACCTATCTGGGCCGCGCCAGCCACGTCTACGGCCTGCTCGACAACGACGACGGCTTCGACTTCCAGGGCGGCCTCTCCATGGCCGTGGAACACGAAACCGGCAAGGCCCCCAACAACCGCGTCCTCATGCACGCCGACCCCGACAACCCCAGGGTCGAATCCCTGCAACAGGCCCTGCTCAGCGAACTCCGCGGCCAGAACCTGAACCCGCAGTGGATCAAACCCCTGATGGAACAGGGCTACGCCGGCGCGAGAACGATGTCCGCCGACTTCCTGGACAACCTCTGGGGCTGGCAGGTCACAAGCCCGGACGTCGTCAAATCCTCCGTATGGGACGACATCAACGACGTCTACTTCGAAGACCGCCACAACCTCGGTGTGGACGAGTTCCTCGAAAAAGACCACAACGTGCATGTAAAAACCCACATGCAGGCCATCGCCCTCGTCGCCGCCCACCGCGACTTCTGGAAAGCAGACGAAAAGACCATCCAGAAACTGCGCAAAGAGTTCGCCCAACTCGTCGTCGAAAACGGCCTCCCCGGCAGCGGCCACACAAGGCCCGACCACCCCACAATGAAGTGGGTGGCCGAACAACTGAGCGACGCCGAACTCAAAGAAGACTTCAAAGCCGTATTGGAAGCGGCCCGCATGAAAGCCCAAAAGTCCAAGAAAACGGACCCGGCCAGCATGCGCGAAGTCGAAATGAAACAGAAACAAAAGCAACAGCAGGCCAAGAAACAGGCCCAACAACAGTCCGAGAAAGCCAAGAAGGAAAAGGCCTCCGCCGAAGGCGGCCAGGTCCTCCTCCCGTGGCTAATCGGCGCTGCCGTACTGGCCTTGCTCATTGGAGGGGTAGTGCGGGGCCGACGAGCCCGTTAAAGCTCTGCCTGCAGGCAGGAGGGTGTGGGGGTGTTCGTAGGGAAACTCCGTCGCCATGGGTTAGGCCGAAAGGCCTAACGGGTTGCCAGGGAAGGCAACCCAGGACCGGCGCGTGAAGCAGGATAGCGCAGCGCGACGGGCGACGGGTAGCCTACACGGACGTACTTGTGGCGGTTCCCGGAGAACACCCCCACACCCTCCGTCACTAATCATCAGTCTGGGACCAAAACTCCCGGACCAAACAGAATCCAAAGTTTAAGCGGAGATTCAGCAATGTTCACATCCGCAACACTCGACATCATGGACTCCATAGTCAGCTTCCTACTGGAGCCCGTCATCATCGCCCTCCTGGCGCTGATCGCACTTGCCCTCTGGGAAACCGGCCTGGCCATCGGCGAACGCACCGGCGGCCTCCAGCGCATGATCCAAAACGGCGACACCAACTCAATCGCCGCAAGAGCCCAACGCCGCATCGACCGAGCCGACCTCATCGCAAGAATCGGCCCCATGCTCGGCCTCATGGGCACCCTCATCCCCCTCGGCCCCGGCCTCGCCGCCCTCGGAAGAGGCGAACTCGACCTCCTAGCCGAAGCCGTAACCGTCGCCTTCAACACCACCGTCCTCGGCCTGCTCGCCGGCATCATCGGCTTCATGCTCGGACGCGCCCGCCGGCGCTGGTATGATGGCGCCATGGCCGAACTGGAGGAGGCCCAGCCATGAGCATCCCCAGCTACCGCCGCAGCCGCTTCGACATCACCGACGAAGACCCCATGGGCCCGCTCGCCAACATGGCGGACATCATGCTCGTCTTCGCCGTCGGCCTGATGGTTGCACTCGCCGCCTCCGAAAGGGCCGACAACCCCATGGAAAGCGGCGTCGACGTGGAAGCCGGCCGCGAAATGCCCGAGCTGCCCAAGGGCGCCGGCGAATCCGGCGAAGGCTTCCAGCCCATGGGCCAGGTCTACCAGGACCCGGAAACCGGGCGCATGATCATGATCGACAAAGGAAACAGCCAGTGACCCGGACGCTGCATGGACTCACCGCTATCGTGATTCTCGCTCTGGCCGCCACCACGGCGGCCCATGCGGAAGTCTGTGCCACGGACGACAAGGGCCGGCAGGTCTGTCTGGATGAGCCCGCTGAACGCATCATCAGCCTTTCCCCCGGCGCCACGGAACTGCTCTTTGCCGCCGGTGCCGGTGACGACGTGGCGGGTGTGGTCAACTACAGCGACTACCCGGAGGCCGCCAAGGAACTGCCCATTATCGGCAGCCTCAAGCGGCTGGATGTTGAGAAGATCCTCAGTCTCTCCCCGGACTTGGTCATCGCCTGGGTCACCGGGAACCCCAAGAGCCAGACCGAACAGCTGGAAGAACTGGGCCTGACCCTTTACTACCTGGAGCCACGGGATTTCGAGGGCATTGCCCGCTCCATCGAACGGCTCTCGGTGCTGGCGGATACGCAAAAGGCCGGGCGCCGTGAAGCCGAGCGCTTCCGTGATGGGATTGCCGACCTGCGCGCGGAATACGGCGATGCCGAGCCGGTGCGCGTTTTCTACCAGGTCTGGGACCAGCCCCTCATGACGGTCAACGGCAAGCATTTCATCCACGAAGTGATCGAGCTCTGCGGCGGCGAGAACGTCTATGCTGGCTTGGACCGGCTGGTGCCGCGCATCGACCGGGAGTCCGTCCTGAACAAGAACCCGGAAGCCATCGTCGCCGGTGGCATGGGCGAAGAAAACCGCGACTGGCTCAAGGAATGGAAACAGTACGACTCGCTGACGGCCACGGAACGCGACAACCTCTTCTTCGTGCCCCCGTCCACCCTCCAGCGCCCCACGCCGAGGTTGCTCAAGGGCGGGCAGACCCTGTGCGAGAGACTGGAGACCGCGCGTGAACGCCGCTGACGCCGTCGCCCACCGTGCCAGCGCCTCCATGGCCGTTTCCGTCTTGCGCCCCTTCCTGCCGCTGGTCTGGCTGGGGCTCCTGGGCCTGCTGGCGTTGGGGCTGGCGGTGGCGATCGGCAGCGTGGCGATTGCGCCATCGGATTTCTGGGCGGTGGTCACAGGCGAGGGTAGCGAACTGCATCGCACCCTGATTTTCGAACTCCGCGCCCCGCGGGCCCTGGCCGGCTTCGCCACGGGCGGCCTGCTGGCGGTGGCCGGCGCCCTGATGCAGATCCTGCTGCGCAACCCGTTGGCGGACCCCTATGTGCTCGGTGTCTCCGGCGGTGCCTCCGTGGGCGCTTTGGCAGCCATGCTCGCGGGCATGGGCACCGCTGTTCTGTCCGGCTCCGCCTTCGTTGGGGCGCTGCTGTCCACCTTCCTGGTCTTCGGCCTGGCCCACGGCAGCGGCAGCTGGACGCCGGCCCGGTTGCTGCTTACCGGCATTGTGGTGGCCTCAGGCTGGGGCGCGGTCGTCACTCTGATGCTGGCCATCGGCCCCAAGGACAAGCTCCCGGGCATGCTCTACTGGCTCATGGGCGATCTCACTTACGCCCAGAGCCCGTGGCCGGCGCTGGTCCTGCTGGTCCTGGCCTGTTTGCTGGTGATCCCCCTTGGCCGCAGCCTCAACGTCCTCGCCCGCGGCCCCCTGCAGGCCGCCGCCCTGGGCGTTGCCGTCCGCCCCCTGGAATGGACCATCTACATCCTCGCCAGCCTGCTCACCGCACTGGCCGTCACCACCGCCGGCAGCATCGGCTTCGTCGGCCTGGTCGTCCCGCACATGCTGCGCCTCATCCTCGGCAACGACCAACGCCTGATCCTCCCGGCCTGCGCCCTCGGCGGCGGCGCACTGCTCACACTCGCGGACACACTCGCCCGCATCGTCATCGCCCCGGAACAACTCCCGGTCGGCGTCATCACAGCACTGCTGGGCGTGCCGACCTTCCTCGTGCTGCTGTACCGGAGCCGCTGATGAGCACGCTGGAGACCCGTGACCTCATCATCGACATTCCCGAGCGCGCCGACGGCCGCCCGCTGGACCTGCGTATGGAACCCGGTCAGACCTGGGGCATCCTCGGCCCCAACGGCGCCGGCAAGAGCACCCTGCTGCACACCCTCGGCGGCCTGAACAGCCCCAGAAGCGGCGACATCCGGATCGACGGCCAACCGCTCCAAAAGATGGGGCGCGGCACTATCGCACGACAACTCGGCTACGTTTTCCAGGAGCGCCAGGACGGCTTCCCCGCAACCGTGCTGGAAACGGCCCTGATCGGGCGCCATCCGTTCCTGTCCCCCTGGCAGCTCGAAGGCGGCAATGACCTCGCCATGGCCGAAAGCGCGCTGGAACGCCTGGAACTCAGCGACCTGGCGGATCGCCCCGTGAGCACCCTCTCCGGCGGCGAACGACAGCGGGTGGCCCTGGCCACGGCCCTGACTCAGAACCCGGACATCTGGCTCGCCGACGAACCCACCAACCACCTGGACCTCCGCCACCAGGTCGCCGTAATGGAACTCCTCTCAGAGCAGGCCAAAGCAGGCCACACCGTCGTAATGTGCCTCCACGACCTCAACCTCGCCGCCCGATGGTGCGACCACCTCCTGCTCCTGTACCCGGACGGAGAAGCCTGCTGGGGCGAGGCCGAAAGCATGCTCAAACCCAAAGCCCTCGAACAGCTCTATGGCCAGCCCCTCACATGGGCGGAGGTGGACGGGGCGCCAGTATTCGTTCCGGCATGAATCGCTGAGAGGGAAGAGTTTTTGAATTCATAGGAAATCGTCTGAGAGAGGGATCAGGGGTGTTCTTGGAGGGAAGCTCGGTTGCCAGGATGGCAACCGCGCAGCGTCCATGGATGGATTTATAGCGATTCCCGGAAAGAACACCCCTGATCCCTCTCCGGCAACAAACCAGAGAACTAGATATGACAGACCAAAGCAAAACCATCGCAGGCACCACCGCCGCCGCCATGATCACAGCCCCGGGCAGCGGCCACGGCAAATCCATGGTCACCGCCGCCCTGGCACGCCTCCACAAAAACGAAGGCCGCACCGTCAGAGTCTTCAAACACGGCCCCGACTACCTGGACCCCATGGTCCTCGAAAGAGCCTCCGGCAACCCCGTCTATCAGGTCCACGGCTGGATGACCGGCATGGATGAAGTCCGCTGGCGCCTTGCCGAAGCCGCCCAGACCGCCGATCTGATCCTGGTCGAAGGCTCCATGGGCCTGTTCGACGGCGACCCCAGCACCGCCGACATGGCCGTCGCCTGCGGCATTCCCGCACTCCCCGTCATCGGCGCCAACGCCATGGGCCAAACCTTCGGCGCCATCGCCCTCGGCCTCGCCCGCTACCGCGATGATCTGGAAGTGAAGGAAGTCATCGCCAACCGCACCGGCAGCGGCTACCACGGCCAGCTGTGCAAAGAGAGCTTGCCAGAGGACATCAGCCTCCTGGGCGCCATCCCCAGGAACGAATCCTTCAACATCCCGGACCGCCATCTGGGCATCGTCCAGGCCAACGAAATCACCGACCTCGACCAACAACTCGACGCCGCCGCCGACGTCCTCAAAGAAGCCGGCCTCGACCAACTTCCGGCCCAGGTCACCCTGGAAGCAACAACACCCGAACAACCCCCGAAACTGCTCGAAGGCACCACCATCGCCATCGCCCAGGACGCCGCCTTCGCCTTCATCTACCGGGGCAACACCGAACTCCTCGAAGCCATGGGCGCCACCCTAAGGTTCTTCTCCCCCCTCGCAGACCAGGAACTCCCGGACGCCGACGCCCTATGGCTCCCCGGCGGCTACCCCGAACTCCACGGCCGCGCACTGGCCGCAAACACCCCCATGAAAGCCGCCATCCAAGCCCACCACCAGGCCGGCAAACCCATCTACGCCGAATGCGGCGGCCTCATGGCCTGCACCGAAACCCTGATCGACCCCGAAGACGGCACCGAACACAGCCTCTACTCCCTCATGTCCGGCCGGGTCTCCATGGCCCCCAAACGCAAAGCCCTGGGCATCCAATCCCTGAACACCGACAATGGCGAACTGAGAGGCCACACCTTCCACCACTCCGAACTCGAAACGGAACTGGAACCGGCCATGAGAACGACCAAGAAAAACGGCAGTGAAGGGGAGCGCGTGTTCAAACAAGGCTCACTGACCGCGAGCTACTTCCACGGCTACTTCCCTTCGGCCCCCAAATTAGTGGCCGAGCTTTTTGGAGCCGGATAATACGGAAACGGTTGGAAGGCGGTGAGCCGGGGGTATTAAACGGGAAACTCGGTCGCCATGGATGGCGACCGCGTAGCCTACATGGATGTACTTGTGGCGGTTCCCGTTTAATACCCCCGGCTTGCCGCCCCACACAAAAGTTGAAGAGGTGACAAGATGCGAGAGAACGCAAAAGACCCCGAACGCCACGCCAAACGCATGGCCAAAAAGAAACAGGTCATGGAAGAACGCATGGCCAACGCCCAGAAAGACCAGGGCGTCCTACTCGTAACCACCGGCAACGGCAAAGGCAAAAGCTCCTCCGGCTTCGGCATGGCCGCCCGAGCCCTCGGCCACGGCATGAAAGTCGGCATCGTCCAATTCATCAAAGGCAAAATGCAAACCGGCGAAGAACGCTTCTTCCGCGACCAACCCAACGTCGACTACCACGTCATGGGCCAGGGCTACACCTGGGACACCCAGGACCGAGAGAAAGACGTCGAAGCCGCCGAAAACGCCTGGAAAGAAGTCCAACGCATGCTCCAGGACGACAGCTACGGCCTCATCCTGCTCGACGAACTCAACATCGCCCTGCGCTACGAATACCTCGACCTCGACCAGGTCCTGGACGACCTCCAGAATCGCCCCGAGATGCAACACGTCGCCGTCACCGGCCGTAACGCGCCGAAGGAACTGATCGAACTGGCCGACACCGTCTCAGACGTGCAGATCGTCAAGCACGCCTTCAAGGACCTCGGCGTCCGCGCCCAGAAAGGAGTGGAGCTGTAACATGCAATCGCTGATGGTCATGGGCACCACCTCGGACTCCGGCAAGAGCACCATCGTCGCCGCCCTGTGCCGCTGGCTCCACCGCCAGGGCATTTCCGTGGCCCCGTTCAAGCCCCAGAACATGGCCCTGAACAGCGCCGTCACCGAAGACGGCGGCGAGATCGGGCGCTCCACCGCCCTCCAGGCCCTGGCCTGCGGCATCGAACCGCACAGCGACATGAACCCCGTGCTCCTCAAACCCCAGACCGACCGTGGCGCCCAGGTCATCCTGAGAGGGCAGGTCTACGGCAACATGGACGCCGTCGACTACCACGGCTTCAAGAAAGAAGCCCGCAAGAGCGTCATGGCCGCCTGGGAAGCCCTCAAGGCCCGGTACGACGTCATCATCGTCGAAGGCGCCGGCAGCCCCGCCGAAATCAACCTGCGCGAAAACGACATCGCCAACATGGGCTTCGCCGAAGCCGCCGACCTCCCCGTACTGCTCGTCGGCGACATCGACCGCGGCGGCGTCTTCGCCCAGCTCGTCGGCACCCTCCAGCTCCTGTCCCAGTCCGAACGCGACCGCGTCACCGGCCTGCTCATCAACCGCTTCCGTGGCGACCCGGCCCTGCTCGAAGACGGCCTCAAGTGGCTCGAAGACGACACCGGCAAACCCGTCGTCGGCGTCTTCCCCTACCTCCAGGGCCTCATCCTGGACGCCGAAGACAGCGTCGGCCTCACCGGCACCGAAGCCGACGAAGACGCCCTCAAAGTCGTCGTCCCCGCGCTCCCCAGAATGAGCAACCATAACGACTTCGACCCCCTGCGCCTCCACCCCAAGGTGGACCTCCAGTTCATCGGCCCCGACCAGCCCAAACCCGGCGCCGACCTCATCATCCTCCCCGGCAGCAAGAGCACCCGAGCCGACCGCGAATGGCTCAAGGCTCAGGGCTGGGATGAACACATCCAACGCCACCTGCGCTACGGCGGTAAGGTGCTTGGGATTTGTGGGGGATTCCAGATGCTGGGCCGAACCATCGCCGACCCGGACGGCATCGAAGGCGAGCCCGGCGAAACCGAAGGGCTGAACCTGCTGGATCTCGAAACGCGGCTGGTGCAAGGGAAGCAGCTGCGGCGGGTGACCGGGGTGTTCGCGGAAAGCGGGACGCCGATGAGTGGGTATGAGATTCATAATGGGGTGACGACTGGGAGGGCGTTGGAGCGGCCGTTGGTGTCATTGGATGGGCGGCCGGATGGGGCGGTTAGCCAGGACCAGGCCGTGGCAGGCTGCTACATCCATGGGGTGTTTGATGACGCAGAGGCCTGCGACACCCTGCTGATATGGGCCGGGCTACAAAACGACCAGGCAATCACTGATTATCAGCAACACAGATTGGCAGAGCTGGACCGGCTGGCTGATGCTGTGACGGAGCATGTTAGCGCGGGCTTGCTTTAACAGGACGGACTCCATACTGTTGCGCACCGCCAATTCGACCCTCCCTTTGCCTGGGCCAAACGACAATTCAAACGATTACATAGATCAGTTCCCGGTCATGGTCTAGGCTATTATTTTGAGGACCAAAAGCGTTATTGATAGAAGCCCAAAATGATGGCGTTATTATCTGAATTCAGGCAGAAAGCTCGTATATTCACTCATGCGGTAGTAGGTCTAGTCGCTGTTAGCTACCCTTTAGAAGGTGAGGAAATAAGATGAACGAATCTGGAATAACAGAGTTCAAAAAATATGTTGACACTCAAATTTCCCCTTCGATCAGTGAAATAAAAGGGCTTAACGATAATAGCAGAAAACATGTTCAAAAGCTGGTTTACACAAATCTGGTGGATAGGTTTGATGTAATGATTGATACAGCGATACTAGGTAACTGCAGATCAGAATTTGTTGTCGAGGCAATATCGCCATCATTAACAGAAACAGTGAGTGAGCAATATCTTTTGCAGTTGCTAATGGATGCCGACAACGTGCAGGACGCAATTGACGAGCGATTAAAAGCTTCTGTTCGAAACAATATTCTAAGAAAGCGTCATTCGCAAAAATTACAGTTTTTGCTTAAACTTTTCGACAGATTAGAATATACGAAACCAAAACCCCAGGTGCAGCCCGGCAATGGAAATGTAGTGGTAACAGCTAATATGACGAAAGTAAATATACCGCACTCCGTTTGCGGATATGCGGATTGGCTTTATTCGAGGCGAAACGCAATAGTGCACGGAACAAGCATTAGTCCTCGTTATCTTCAGAATGATATTAAGAAGCTCAAAGACCTTTATAATTATGAGTGCCCACAAAAAATAAATCTAAAGTTTGGTGCCATTGAGCAAACAGTCCGATTTTATACTTGCATTGTCAACATTTTGCTCGATCAATGAAGTTATAGAAAACTGTTAATTTATGCATATGATAGGCGGGAGGTTTCGATTTTTCAGGCGAATCCTATGGAATTACTATACTTCTCAATGGAAACTCATAATGGGTGTCATTTTCGTTAATTAAAATAATAGTTAAGTTATTTGATGTCTTTGATCAATAGAATTTCATTCAGGGATTTATTCAGTATTTTTAGATGTAAGAACCCGGGAGTTATACAACATCGCCTGACGCACCGGCGTGATCCGCCAGCTGCCCAAAGACTGCAGCTTAGCTCAGCCGGAAAAGATCAAAGCCAGTGTTTGAGCGAAGGTCGAGTATCCGTGTCGCACCATCAAACGGTGATGTGGATGTGCCAAGGTCTGTTATAGTGGCTTGGCGAAAATACCAACTGGCTGTTATCTGTTAGCGGCGGCCGGAAATTGTTCACAGGTGAACGTTACCATGTTACACAGGAGAGTGTTCGGTTTTGCCAAAATGGTGGGGGGTGGAGAAAAGATGAACTAATAACCTGTGGATTTATTTCTGAAATTGCCTAAACTCCGGATTAGAGCCGTAGGTTGGCATTCAGACCCGGTTATTCAGAGGTTCCTTAGGCTATCCCCCACTGTCGGGAATTCGCTTGGCCGGGGAGGGTTTCCCAAATCTGGCCTTTTGCTCGTGAAATTTGCATCAACCTGCTAACCTCAGGGGTAGAGGGGTCAAGTGCAAGAGTGTCAATTACAATTGGATTATTTTGGAGTAATTTGATCACCAGTATAGTATTTCGATATGAATCTGGGCCGCCTTGATTGGTTGTTAGAAGGTTTATTCTGAACTGCTGGTTCAATAATTCATCTCCGCGCCAGTCCATTATTTTTTGTTGTGTATTCTGGTTGTAGTGTATTGTTATCTCTTCTCTATACGGTTGCCCAGGAGTTAAATTGAAAAAATAACGCCCTGCATTATTTGGTATATCTATTTGATTGCCTGACCCGCCACTTACTGCGTCCGGCGGCACCTCAATCCAAAGTGTATCTCCCTGAATCTGCATTAAATATCCTCCAACTCTCATCATCATTTAGGTGAACTTCTATTAACTTTATCCCGTCTTATTCACCGGCAACAGCTGAAAAATAAGATGGCGGATGGTAAAATCCTGGCTGATCAACAAGTTGGATAAAAGCACCAACACCAGGAGGCCATCCGCCATGGGTGAAACCGTATCGAGCCTGAGCCCCGCTTTCAATAGGTCCGTTCACGTGGAGCTGACCGATGAGCGCACCAGCAGCGACGCGGGCGCGGTGGCGTTGCGCGAGGCGCTTGACGCCAGCGCCATCGTGCCCCATCTGGAATCGACGTTGATCGACGAGCGCGACGCCAGCCGGGTGGTGCATCCGCTGAGTGAGCAGTTTCGTACCCTGGTGCTGCAACGCACCCAGGGCTGGAACGATCTGCATGACGCCGCCACGCTGGGGCCGGACCGGCTGTGGTCGGTGGTACGCAGTGATGTCCGGGGGTTGAGCCCGCTGCAGCAACCTCATCCGTCGCAGGCGACGTTGTCGCGCATGATCGATTCCCTTGCAAAACCGGGTAATCGCCAGAATCTGCAGCAAGCGCTGGTCAGACTGGCCGGCTGGCGGCTGCGTCAGCCGCGCGGAGGCCGGCGCCTGAAGTCGCTGACGCTCGATATCGACGGCCTGCCCATTGAGGTCTTCGGCCGCCAGGGCAGCTCGGCGTTCAACGGCCATACCGCCAGTCGCATCTATTCGCCGCTGGTGGCCTCGGTGGCCGAGACCGGCGACATGGTGGGGGCGCTGTTACGCGAAGGCAGGGCCGCGCCAAGCGCCGAAGC
Organism: Halomonadaceae bacterium KBTZ08; assembly: GCA_048013405.1. Lineage (GTDB taxonomy): Bacteria > Pseudomonadota > Gammaproteobacteria > Pseudomonadales > Oleiphilaceae > Halospina. Next base: position 1,772,153 of record CP182108.1, on the reverse strand, counting down.
CGCTGACTGGATTCCGTCGCTGGTGCAAGCGCTTCACGCCCACGCCAGCGATAAGGTCCAGGTGCGTTTCGACGCGGGCTTTACCGGCAATCCAACGCTGCAAGCGCTGGAGCAGCACGGAATCGAATACCTGGGCCGGTTGCGGCCCAACCCAGCGCTCGATCGCAAGGCCGAGCCCTATCTTAAGCGCCCGCCGGGACGCCCGCCTTATGAGCCGCGCCAGTGGTGTCATGAGTTTAGCTATCAGGCCGAGAGCTGGCCGCAGCCAAGGCGCGTGGTGCTGGTGGTGCAGGAACGCCCGGACGATCTGCTGCTGCATCACTTCTACATTGTCACCAACCTGGATTCGCTGTGGTATACCCCTGAGCAGGTGCTGCGGCTTTACCGGCGCCGCGGCAAGGCCGAAGCACACATGGGCGAGCTCAAGTCGGTGCTCGATGTCCATCTCGGCTCCACCGACCGGGGCTGCTCCACGGTTCAGCAGGTGGACGCACGCAATGAAGTGCAATTGTTGATCAGTCTGTTCGCCTATGAGGTGCTGCACGTGTTGCGTGATCTACTGCAAACGCGCACCGGCGAGGGCTGGAGCCTGGCACGATTGCGCGAACAGGTGCTGAAAGTGGCGGCGCTGACCCGCATCCACGCGCGACAATTACGCATCCATCTGGGCGTGGCCGGGCGACGATGGTGGCCAGCGTTGATGGCGGGACTGGCAGAACTAAGCCCGGCGCGCTGAAGCAGTAACCGGCCTTGGACCACCTATCCAACGGTTCCGACACTGGAGCCACGGGGCCGGCTGCGCGTAACCATGGAAGAGCGCCGCCAATTACGACAATAAGATGGTATAGAGCCATCTCGCATGGCCTTACAATCCTTGTTTTGCAAAACTAGGTGGTTACGGGGTGATCACATCAGGTAAGCGACTCAGGATATGGGGCGTTTCCGGGCCGAAAAGCAAGGGCTCGTGAATAAAACGGGTTTATACATGATGGCTAAATGCAATGCAATATGCTCTGCAACCTGAAAAGTTGGTTTGAATCGTCAATTAAATTGGTTGCTTAACGTACCTTGCCCAACCTCTCCAAGAAGGGGAAAGGCGACAAATATTTTTGGTAGTTGGGCTATTGGTGCAACAAACTGCATCACTCTGTTGCACACTGCTTCAGAAAATACTACTGTAAGTGTATCCAGGTGTAGAGGTGCAGAGGTGTAGTCCGATGACAGGAAGAGTTAAGAAATTCGGCCCGCGTCTTACTGTGAGCCTAACTGCCCAAGGCTACGATGATTTGTCGGCTCTTGCCGACAAAGATGATGTGTCTGTGTCATGGGTGGTGCGGCGCGCTATCGATGAGTATCTCAGCAACCATCGACATGAGGCTGAGCCGGTCTTGGCGCTACGTCAGCCCCAGAAGGTGGAGAAACCGGGTCTTCAAGCTGACGAAAACAATGGTTGATAAGGGGGGGATTTGGTGGATCAGAAGGACAGGCCACAACTTGGGGAAAGGCTTAGCGAGTCTGGTATCAGTGTATTGTATGAGCGTGCCTTGCCTGCCAAGCGTACGGGGCCACTATATGGCGCTTTCCCCTACCCGACTAAAATTTCTCCCGAGGCCATTGCACTCTACATTGCTGCTCATACCAGGCCTGGCGATACCGTCTTTGACGGGTTTGCAGGCAGCGGCACGACTGGCCTTGCCGCATTACTCTGTGAGACACCATCTAGAGAACTACGTGCCGAGGCAGAGCGGCTTGGCTTGCAAGTCGAGTGGGGCGCTCGAAACGCTGTTCTTTACGAGCTTGGAGCGCTCGGTTCATTCGTGGGTAAGACGCTTTCCAACCCCCCTGATGCTAAGTCCTTCCGAGAAGCCGCTGACCGGATACTGCGTGATGTAAGCCGCGATGTGGGCTGGATGTATGAGACGGTCGATCCAGAGGGAAATATAGGTGTAATTCGCCATGCTGTTTGGAGTGACATACTTCGGTGTCCTGCCTGTCAATGCGAGGTAACGTTATGGGATTCCTGCGTTTCACTAGCTCCTGCGCGTATTGCTTCCGCATTCCAGTGTCCAAGCTGTAGTCATGAAGCAGGTTTTGATGGGGTTGAGCGCCTCAAAGAGACTGTGGCTGATGATGTGACAGGAGAATATACTGATCGCAGAGCCCACAAGATTGTTCGTGTATATGGGACTACTGGGAAGGTGCGGTGGTCGCGATCACCAACAAAAGATGATTTGGCGCTGCTCGATAAAATCGCGGCAGAACCTCTCCCCGACTGTGTCCCTAATGTCACTATACCTTGGGGAGACCTCTACCGTCGCGGCTACCATCAGGGGATTACTCACCTGCATCATTTCTATACCCGCCGGAACTTGATCGTATTTGCTCGATTATGGGAACTTGCAGGAGTTTATGAAGGTGCTTTGCGCGATGCGCTACGTTTTTGGTTGCTGAGCTATAATGCTTCTCATGCGACCATCATGACGCGCGTCGTGGCGAAGTCTGGTCAGAAAGACCTAGTGGTGACGAGTGCTCAGCCGGGCGTTCTCTACGTCAGTGGCTTACCGGTGGAAAAAAACCTATTCGCTGGCCTACAGCGTAAACTCAAGACGATAGCGGAAGCCTTTTCGGTCATCCATGATCGCACGGGGAAGGTCGAGGTTTGTCAGCGTTCAAGCTGCGACGTTGATCTGGCTGATGAAAGCATTGACTATGTCTTCACTGATCCTCCCTTCGGCGGAAATATACCATATGCTGAAATTAGTTTTATCAATGAAGCGTGGCTTGGAGACTTCACTGACCGATCTGATGAGATCATCGTAAGCAACAGCCAAAAGAAAACAACTTCTGATTACCAGGAGCTTTTGACTAAAGCTTTGGCTGAAGTTCGGCGCATTCTCAAACCTGAAGGACTGGCGACGCTAGTGTTTCATTCCGCGTCAGCTAAGGTATGGAATTCGCTGCAGGCTGCCTATACCGATGCTGGGTTGAACGTAGAGTGCACAGGTGTGCTCAATAAGACTCAGGGCAGTTTTAAGCAGGTTACTACATCGGGCGCTGTACGAGGCGACCCAGTACTGCTTCTAAGAAAAGCTGCTGAGACAGAGAAGGTGGCACCCGAGTGTGCTTGGAAGGTTGCAGAGCAACTCAGCCAAGCGTCGCTGTTACTTGATTCGTCTGAACAAACCCCTCAGAGGCTCTATTCTAGATTTGTTAATCACTTTTTGGCGAATCACCAGCAGGTCCCACTCAACGCGGAGGACTTTTATCGCTGGTACGAGAAACAGCAAGAATCCAAGGTAACTGATTGTGCAAGAGACTGAAGTACATGCAGCGATTCGAGATGAGGCACGTGCCTATGAACGGGCGCTGTCTTCTTCGCGACGTAAAGAACTCGGTCAGTTTTTTTCCGGTATGCAGCTAGGGCGCCTCCTCGCGCATCTTGCCGTCGAAAGGGAGACCAAGAATATCCTGGATCCCATGGCTGGCAATGGGGATCTACTTGATGCGGCTAGTGAAGCGGCTACGGCAAACGAAGCACAGCTGGAGCGCCTTGATGCAATTGAGATTGACGAGACGAGTGCAGCGATATGCGAAAGACGCCTTCAGCATATTTGTCGCGGACAAACTGCTAACGCGCGTGTCGTCTTTGGTGATGCATTCAATCTTGCAACCCACAATGAAATCTTGGAATCCGGTTATGATCTTGTCATAACAAACCCGCCCTACGTACGGTATCAGGCATTAAACGGACGTGGCATGCAGGTTCGAGGTGGGTTGGCGAATATAGTAGATCAGCGTTCTGACTCATCACACCAAGTGTGGAGGGCGCTTACAAAGGGGTATTCTGGGCTTGCCGACCTGTCTGTTCCGGCCTGGCTTCTGAGCGCGTTTTTGGTTAAGCCGGAAGGACGTCTTGCTCTAGTTGTGCCTGCCACGTGGCGTTCTCGTGGCTATGCCGATGCCATTCGCTACCTATTGCTACGCTGTTTTCAGTTGGAGCTGATAGTTGAGGACTCCCAACAAGGATGGTTTTCGGACGCGCTGGTACGGACACACCTCATCGTAGCGAGGCGGCTGCCTGAAGGCCATATAACCGAACCCTTGAATTCGAGAGCAAGCTGGCCAACCGCGTTTTGGGTTCAGGTCTCCCCCGAAGCTGCATCTTCCCAGTCCCTGGTAGGCAAAGCCTTTTGTGGTGGTTGGCCGGAATTCGATTTTGCCGCATGGTGCCGTGACCCTGCTGAGCGGTCGAAGCTCCCCGGAATCAATGGCCGGTTTTTTTCACTTGAAGAGGAATGGCACGCTTTGAGCGTCCGGGCTGCAAGAAGTTCATGGATGAAAGCTCTTGAGCAACGAGTACCGGACCGGGCACAGGTCATGCGATCTAATTCGGCTGCCGCGCTCCTGCCTGAAGCACTTCGTGATATTACCCCAAAGACTTTTAACTTGAATTCACTGTGCATGTTGAGCGAAACAGGCATATGCACTGGCCAAGGTCTACGAACAGGGTGTAATAGGTTTTTTTATGTACGGCTGATACACCAGGATGCTGAAAAAGGGACTGCATCCATTGTAACCGACGAGTCACTTGGCGGACGCACCCTGAATGTACCGATAACTTCGATTAAGCCGGTATTGCATCGTCAGGCTGATCTTGAATCGTGGTGCAACGGTATACTACCCAACACCCGGGTCCTTGATTTGCGTCGAATGATTCTACCGGAAAATATGGAAGAGGTGCGTGTCGCAGTTGGATTTGAGTATATGCACAAGGATGAGCTGCCGGTCGTAATGCCGGAAGATCTAGCTGCGCATGTGCGTACTTCCGGCGAGACGACACTCGGAAATGGTGTGAACGCCGTCCCGATCTCCGCTATGTCGGCTGTCAAAACAAACGTGCGGTCCGCGAAAGCCGGTGCCATGCCGCGATTCTGGTACATGCTCCCTGACTTTAAGCCACGTCATTTGGCCCAAGCTTTCGTGCCGCGGATTATTAATGATGCTCCTCAGGTGTTTTCCAACACCGAACCGGCAGTACTTATTGACGCAAATTTCTCAACTTTTTGGACGCAGCAGGAAGCTTGGAGCCCTGCAGGACTAACGGCTTTTTTGAATAGCTCTTGGTGTCGTGCGGTAATGGAAGCGGCGGGAACCCCGCTTGGGGGCGGTGGTCTCAAGTTGGAAGCTGCCCATCTTAGAAAGATGCCTGTACCGTATTTAAAACCTTCGGCGCTGGAGAGCTTGAATAAAATCGGAGAACGCCTGCATGAGAGCGAGGGACAGCGACAGATCGATCGAATTATTCTTCATTCTGTACTAAGTGACGCCCCTTCTGAAACTGAAATCGACGCTTTCGCAGCACGCCTCAATGAGCGTCGGGCTGCACTGGGCGCGGCGCGTCAAAAGGGTGCGGTATGAGTGTCGACTTGTATCAAGCCTGTGAAGCTTTAAGGCGCTGCCGTGGACTTCGGGAAAGAGGTGTTGCGGAAGCCGTATTGCGAGGTGAATTCCAATCTTGGCTGCGTCGGATCTTTCCTGAACAGGAAGATCAACATTGGTTAAATCACTACGGCGAAGGCGCAGAGGCGCATGCCAAAGTTGGTGTAACAGGCGGCGCGACGGCGAATCGCTTTATTGACAATCTGATCGGTTCTACGACCATTGAGTATGAGGCAGACCTACGGATAGCAGCTAAGCGCAATGAAGGCTTTGGGCAGGTAAAGGAACACACGGCGGGTTTGATCCGTCAAGGTATACCCGTTTCGCAGGTGCGAGGCATTCTCTCCGATACAGTCGACTGGTATGCCTATGATGTTGAGCTCGATCCAAGTGTTGAGGCTGGTGAATGCACAGTCGACGATCTAGAGCTTATCGAAGTGGAAAGTTTTGAGCCGGTAGTTGATGATGAGCAGGCAGCCGAGCGATTAACACTTTTTTTACGTAAGCACCTTGCTCGTGAGCGGTCTCGGCCACTTGTTGCGCATAATCTTGCGTTTGACCTTGGACTTGAGAGCGCCGCCTATAGGCGAAACGTCGATGCGCTTATTGCTCTTGTAGAAACTGGTAGAGACTCTGATCCTTCAATTGCACTTGCAACCGATCTTTGGTCCAGTTTTGTTGATCATCTTGAAGGTGAGGGCGGAAGCTTTCGAAGTGGTCCTTATGTGGACGAAATCTATTTAAATCTTCTAGCGCGTCTCTTGAGTGCCAATGCTCTTGCAGGAATAGCAATCACTAGTGGCGAAGATGAGCTGCAGGAGATATTGAATGGCAGGTATTTCCGCGACTGTTATCAGATCGATAACTTGGTAGAAAAGGATTACTTTGGTTGGGTTTCTGAACCAGCACATGTCTGCGGATTTCTCCAAGTGGCTCGCGAAATACAGCGTGATCTTTACGCTTATGATTTTGGGCGGCAGCTGGAGGATGACCTTTTCGGTCGTCTGATGGCACAGCTTGCCAGAAGGAGTCAACGCAAGCTTCTCGGTCAGGAGTGGACCCCCGCGTGGTTGGCCCGCCATCTTGCTGAGCGCTGCCTTGACGACTTGCCGGCCGGGGAAGCTCCTAAAATAGTTGATATGTGTTGCGGTTCTGGGGCGATTCTTGCCGAGGTGATCAAGGCGGTGAAGGCACGCTATGGTTACGATGATATTGGCCACCTCGGTGACGTAGTTGCAGGGTTTGATATTGATCCTCTGGCTGTCGCATTAGCAAAGACTACCTGGGTCATCGCATTGGCAAATGAGATCAACTCGGCAACCGGTCCAGTTACGATTCCAGTTTATCATGCAGACTCTTTGTTTGCGGTTACCCCGGTTTCGGCTTCTCTTCCGATGCTTAGTGAGAGTGAAGCAATCAACATCACACTCGACCGAAAGACGATTCAATTGCCTATTGGCCTAGTGCAGCCAGAATATCGTGAGTTGTTCGATAGGCTAATTGACTGGGCTTACGATGAGGCCCAGCAGACTGGTGTGGCTCCTGCGACAGCTCTTGATGCGCGAGCTACACTCACAACTGCGGCTGCTGCGTCTCAGGTGACGCTCTCTGATGAATTGAAAGAAGCTTCTGCCGAAGCACTATTAGCGCTTGCTCTGCGCATGAAAGAGCTTGCTGCTGCGGGGCGCAATGGCATTTGGGCCTTCATACTCCGAAATACGTATAGGCCCGGGCTTCTCGCCGGACAATTTAACGGACTGGTTTCAAACCCACCGTGGCTCGCGATGAGTGCGCTTGCTGATAACCCGTACCGTGAGATGCTCTCTCGCCGTGCTGCCCTTTACGGTATAAAACCAAGCGGACAGTCTTTCCTTCATCTTGAACTAGGAACGACACACTTGCTTCATGCAGTCGATCGGTATCTCAAGCCGGGTGCGGCCGTGGCATGCCTTGTTCCTGGTACTATTTTGAACGGCACCCATCATGAGCAATTTCGTCAGTGTGGTTATTTGAGCAGCGATCGGCCCGTCGCGTTTTCAGTTACGGAAATCTGGCAGATTGCTCCGGGTACTTTTAAATATCCAGGCGCGGCAGTAATCGGGAGAAAAGAAGGCAAAGTTGACGAAGCGTACAGCTCGGTTACGGCGGGTATGGTTGTCCGCGAAGGTGAGGTCCACTCTGTCGACTTTGCCGTTCGCAATATCGGTAGGGCTCGTAGCGCTTGGGTCCTTGAAAGCGGTGGGATGCCAGCAGTGGCAGGAGGCGGCGAAGACGTATCTCGGCAGGGAGCCGATATCATGCCTCGCAGCGCTGTCTGCATCGAAATCCTGAACGATACCGGCCAAGAATATCGTGTTGATACTCCGCAGCTTGGCACGAGCTGGGGGTTCACCGTCAAGCAGTCGAAGGAACTTAAGGGTGAGCGTTTCCCTGGCTATGTTGCTCCGCAATTTATCCATCGTATCGCACAATCTGAAAACCTGCTGCCTTTCGTTTTTGGCCCCCATCGGGCGCCAGTTGCGATCCCAGCTTGTAGGGAAACGGACGGAGCCTGGCGGATTTATGAACCTGTCGAGATCCACCGCCTGGGCTTTACCCGCACAGCTCGCCGTTTTTCAGAGATTGACAATAAGCTAGCGCAAACTAGCAACAATATGCTCGCATCTCGTATCGATTTTAGACATAAGCTTTCCAATCAGGATTTTGGTGTTGAGGGTTTTGTTGTGTTGTCAGGCGCCGGAGGCAAACATATCTGCGCGGCCTGTTTGTCGATTGATGAGGCGGCAGAGCTGGTCATCGACCAGACGCTGTACTGGCAGTTAGTCACGGGAGAGGCCGAAGCTTGGTTTAGGACCGGCATTCTCAATAGCTCGGCTCTCACAGAAGCTATTCTGCCTTTCAACCCCGAGGGTGACTTCGGTCCGCGCCATATCCATACGCTCCCATATCGCTTGATACCGGCATATGATCCAGCAAACGACGAACACGTAGCATTAGCTGCGGCGGCTAGGAAAATTTCAGAGGAAGCATCAGCGTTTGTGGCGGGGGACGTCTATGTAGGAGATCCAAATCGTTCATTACCGGTTCGGCGCAGGAAAATGCGTGAGTATCTTTCCGAACGTGATGCCTTCATGGAGCTCAACCGGCTGAGTGCCGCTATTCTTGGAACTGGTTTTGTGGCCAACGCAGGGGTGACGTGATTGAGCTAGAGAGGTAACTTAAGCAGAGCTTCCTGATGAACTGATGCAGGGATTGGGGCTGGAACGTGAAGCTGAGGAAGAATTAGATGGCAAACCACATAAGCCGCCGTCAAGCGAACTCTGGAAGAGTGAGTTACAGCGATCCAGTTATACTCCATGAGACGAGCCGGTCCCGGATCGTATTTGTCCCATTTTATATTCCGCATAGTGATCACGAAGAGCTCGCTGCGAAGATCCAAACATATAGAAAGGGGCAGCCGCCGAATGATTGGGTGATCGTTGATGAAAAGTCTATCTCTCTAAAAGAGCCTGCAATACGAGAGCTCTTACGAGCACTCAACGTACACTTGGAAGCCGTTGATGAAGGTGACGGTGATTATTTGCTGGTTAGAGTTGAAGAGGGAGTGGCCCAGCTGGGAGAACACGACCCTGCAGCTGTGGCAAACGCTTTGACCTCAGTCCTATCCCAACAAGAAATCTTGAATCATGTAAAAAGTGCCAGCCTCAGCGACGAACTTACGAAGGCGTTTAAGGGAGCCATTCGTTTAAAAGAAATGCAGTCAGCTGTGGCGGAGTTAAGGACTCATTTGGAACAGTGTGCAAGGCAAGAAAGCATCTATCAGCAATGGTGCAACAATCATCCATGGGCATTTGGCAACGCCTATGTGGTTCATGATGAAGATGTTAGATCTATCAGCCCGCATGATCAACTAGACGTGATGCTTTCGAACGTAATTGCTGGCTACCGAGACCTAGTTGAACTGAAAAGGCCGGATATGGTGGTCTTAAATTATGACGAAGGACATCGCAATTATTATTTCTCTTCTGAGGTGGCAAAAACAATTGGGCAATGTCACCGTTATCTTGATGTTCTGCATCATGCCGCTGAAAGGGGCCTTCAAGATCATCCAGAGATAATTGCCTACCACCCTAGAGCCACCATTGTCATTGGGCGTTCTAACGAGTGGGATGACGAGAAGCATAGAGCTCTTCACGGGTTAAACTCGAGACTGAACGGTATCCGAATCATGACATATGATCACTTGCTGGCTCAGGGAGAAAGGCTCGTTGCAATGTTGTCTGATCAAGATTCGGAAGACGAAGTTGTCGAATCAAGTATTCCCGATTGGGACCCCGAGATAGATTTTTAGCAATGGATCTGGCGTTAGGCAGAAGAACATGGAAATTGCTTCTCTCGAGCAGGAGTCCGCAAAAGCAACGCGCGTATTGGAGGCAAACCGTAAGTGTCTTGGGGAGGTCTATTTTGGCGACTTCCCACTAGGAGCCTGCGGAAGTGCATGTTGTTTCCTCGCTAAATGGCTGGAAGGTAGTGGTATAGCAGGAGTGAGGTACATTTATGGAAGTCGAGCAGGCTTATCGCATGCTTGGCTGGAGATAAATGATTGCATCATTGATATAACAGCGGACCAATTCTCCGATGGACCTGGCCCCGTGTTTATGGGTAGTGATCGAAGTTTTCACGACCAGTTCAAGAATCAGCAAGAAGGTGATTCCAGTATATCGCCCTATCTGTACCAATCCTTTGCTAGGTTCAGGGAACTGATGCAGCATGCCTAACCTGTTATGCCAGTTCGTTACGACCCTGAAGGGTCTCCACCGGCTGGCCTTTTCTTCGCTTCGCCAAGGCCGCCGCTGAATACTGGGGTGAGACTATAGAAAATCCAGGGGCGCGCTTTAAGGGTTTTAACCAAAGGTGGGCTAGGGGTGCATCCCTGTTGTAGCTTGGACGAATGGGCTCCACGATATCTAGACCTCGACAATCCAAATGATCGAATGTTATGCCACAGTCCCAGCCCTCCAATACCCACCAACTCCGCATCGGCAATTTCGTCCTAACAACCCTGCTCGATGCCCAGATGGAAGCCAGCTTCGGCCTGGTTCAGTCGATCCCTGAAGCAGAGGCCAGGCGCCTGCACGCCGAAAACCGCCGGCCCACGCCGCCGCGCATCACCCTTAACGCCTATCTACTGGATACCGGCGATCACCGGATCCTGATCGACACCGGCATCGGCGCCTTCGCCGGCGAGGGCGGTGCCGGTCTGATGGACAACCTCAACGCCATCGGCCTCGACGCCAGCGCCATCGACACGGTCCTCATCACCCACATGCATCCGGACCATGTCGGCGGGTTGATCGATGCCGACGATCAGCCGGTCTTCCCGAAGGCGAGGGTGCTGGTTCCGTCCAGCGAACTCGACTACTGGCGCGGCGACATCCCGGAGGGCGCGCCCGAGGTCCTGACAAAACAATTCCAGGCCGCGCACCGCGTCATCGCCGCCGTCGGGTCGCGCATGCAGCGCCTGGCCGGCACCGAGGTCCTGCCGGGCATCACCCGCGTGCCCCTACCGGGCCACACGCCGGACCACTCCGGCTACCGCATCGTCTCCGGCGAGGACCGGATCCTGATCTGGACGGACATCGTCCATCTCCCCGGCATCCAGTTCCCACGCCCCGAGGCCACGGTCGCCTTCGACGTCGACCCGACCCAGGCCGCCGCCACCCGCCGCCACATCATGGCCGAACTGGCCGAATCCCGGGAACTGGTCGCCGGGCACCATCTGGATTTTCCGGGGATCGGGTATGTGGCCGAGGACGGGGATGGGTTTCGGTTTTTGTCGCATGTTTGGCGGCCTACGGTTTAACTTAACCAGCCTTGGTGCGGTATTTCCCTGACCGTCTCGCTGCGGTATCGTTAAGATTCAGGAGGTGTTGCATGAATCCAGGTATCAGAGATTTGCCGATAGACGAACGGATTCAGCTCGTGGAAGACGTCTGGGACAGTATTGCTGAAGATCAGCAAAAGCTTGAGCTAACCCAGGCGCAGCGGGAAGAACTGGACCGCAGGCTGTTGGCTTATGAAAAGGATGGTGACGCCGGCGATGATGCCGGAAAAGTTCTCGAGGGAATACGCCGGAGACTATGACGTACAACGTTCGGATTCGTCCGGACGCCGAGAGGGATATTGAAGAAGCAGCCCAGTGGTATGAGTTGCAGCGCCAGGGATTGGGGCATGAGTTTATGGATTCGGTGCAGCAGACACTGAATCGCATCAGTGAGAATCCCTCCCTTTACCCTGTCGTTCACAGGAACTCACGCCGAGCGCTGATCAGCAAATTCCCTTTTGGTGTTCACTATGTGGTTACTGGGGACACGGTTGTGGTGATTGCAGTTATGCACGGTCGTCGTCACCCGAACTGGTGGAAAGAGAGGAGCTGATCAATGTTGGGGTTCGAGATCGAGATAACGCCAAAAAGTCCGGACTCTGGGACCCCAAACGCTAGAAAGAACCCCGTTCCAAACGCCTGAAGAAATCCTGCATCGCAAAGCAGTGGCAGGGATGCGTGGGATTATCTGGCCGGTGGTGCGTTGGTCGTGGACGCCGGAGTTCTTGTGACAGCGACTTTGGTAGAGGATGTCTTCACGCTTGGCTGGGGGGGAGCGGATAATCCTGTAAGCTTCGCGGCGGCAGCGGCGATGTTTTCAGGTGGCGTAGCGTTGTTCAGACCGGTAAGAGGTGTGTTAGTGGCCAATTAAAATGACCCACTACTGGCCATTAATTTTGACCCACCTCCGGGTGGCCGTCAGGCCACAGAACCAGCTACTGTCCTCCGCTTTTGTTAATGGCCGAGGGCATGTCAGTGAAGGAGTGGGTTGTGATACACAAGATCAAGGCATTGCACGACAACGGCCAGGGCCTGTCGATCCGCGCCATCAGCCAGGAGCTGGGCGTATCCCGCAACACCGTTCGCAAGTACCTGCGCATGGACGAGAGCGCGATCGGTCACCAACTGGACGATCCCGCCCGTACCAAGCGACTGGATGATTACCGGGATTATCTCGTTTATTTATTGGGCGAGTTTCCCAAGCTCAGTGCCGTCAAGATTGCCCGTAAGCTTCGGGCCAAGGTCGGCGACCTGCCGGTCTCGGATCGCTCCATACGCCGCTACGTGCACACACTCAAGGACGAAGTGGCTGTGGCCCAGCTGCGCTACTATGAGCCCATCGTGGACGATGTGGCGGGGGTTCAGTGCCAGGTGGATCCCGGTGAGTTGCGCGGGGTGGTGATCGGTGGGGAACAGCGCACGCTGCACTTTGTGGTGTTCGTGCTGTCCTACTCGCGGTTGATGTACGTGGGCCTGGCCTTTCGCCCGCTGGATACGCAGACCTTTATCCAGCTCCACGATGAGGCTCTGCGTTACTTCGGCGGCCTTCCCGAGGAGTGCGTTTACGATCAGACCAAGCTGGTGGTGATCAACGAACAGTACCGCGAGCTCACCCTCAACCAGCGCTTCCACGAGTACGCCACTGCGGCCGGGTACCGGATCCATGCCTGTGAAGGCTATGACCCGGAGAGCAAGGGCAAGGTGGAGTCCGGCGTGAACTACGTCAAGCAGGATTGTCTCTACGGGGAAGTCTTCCGGGATCAGGCGCATGTGCGCGAGCACGTGCAGGACTGGCTTGAGAGCGTGGCCAATGTGCGGATCCACGGCACCACCGGGGAAGCGCCCCGGGAGCGCTTTGAGCGCGACGAACGCCAGCACCTGAAGGCCTATCTCGCACCGGCTTGCGTGCAGTCGGTGGCCCGCGAGACCCGCCGCGCCGACAAGACAGGCCTGATCGCGTGGAAGGCCAATAAGTACTCGGTGCCCATGGCCTGGCAACAGGCGCGGGTGGGCGTTGTGGCCTCCGACGACGGCCAGCTCCACATCAGCGATCTGAGTACGGGCGACGTTATTGCCAGTCACACCCTGTCCGCCGACAAAGGGCGGATCATCAAGAACAACCACCACTATCGGGATCATGAGCAACGTCTGGATAAGCTGGAAGCCGACATCCGTGAACAGGTCGGCCAAGAGACAGGGCAGAGATTGTGCCAGCAACTCAAACGCTCCGGGCCCCGGATTTACAAGGATCAGCTGGTGGCGGCCAGGGAGCTGCTCAGCCACCACGCCCCTGTGGATCCACAGTTGATCATGACGGTGGCCGATCGCCCCGGCATGACCGCCACGCGTTTGAGACGCTATCTGGAGGCGGCCGAGGCGGCCACCCAGCGCCAGCGAGAGCCGGAACCGGTTCCGGGGGCCGGTCAGGCACTGGATCTGAGCGCTTACCAGCAGCTTGGCCACTCCAGCGGCCAGGAGGTGACCCATGAGCCAGCTTGAACAGACCGTGGCCCGTTACCGCAGCCTGCGCCTGAGCGCGGCGGCGGACGAACTGACAAACCTGTTGGCGCAAGCGGAGGCTAACGAGATGTCGTATCTGAGCTTCGCCGACCGGCTTGCCGAACACGAGCTGATCCAGCGACAGGACAAGCGGATCCGGCGCAACCGCAAGATGGCGGCCTTCCCCGCCGAGAAGCACCTGGAGGGGTTCGATTACCGCTACCAGACCACCATCACCAAGCGCCAGGTCAACGCCCTGCTGGACTTCCAGTTCATCGATGAGCGCAACAACCTGGTGTTCATCGGCCCGCCCGGCGTGGGCAAGACCCACCTGGCCATCGGCATCGGCCACAAGGCCGTGGAGGCCGGCTACCGAGTCCTGTTCCGCAACGCCCTGGATCTGGTCGAAGAGCTGGAGCTGGCCGAGATGAAGGGCGAGCTCAAAAAGCGGGTCAGCCAGCTGGCCAAGTACGACCTGTTGATCATCGATGAGCTGGGCTATCTGCCGATGACCCGCCAGGCAAGGTACAACCTGTTCCAGCTGATCAACAGCCTGTACGAGTACCGCTCGATCATCCTGACCACCAACAAGGACTTCACCAGCTGGGGCGAGTTCTTCCACGACGACAACGTGGCGGTACCGGTCATCGACCGGGTCATCCACCATTCACACATCTTTATGCTGGGAGGAGAAAGCTATCGGCTGAAGCAGAAAACCAAGACCTAGACTATGAAGGGTGGGTCAATTTTATTGGCCAAAGGTGGGTCAAAATAGATGGCCATTGACAAGGTGGGAAGCCAATTCCGACTGAAGGGCATAAAGTTGATCCGAAAGACCTTTAAACTCAGCGTTGCAGCCGTAATGTTTGTCGTCGGGGTCTATGTGATGCTTTGGGGCATTCCTCGTGACCTTCCGACTAACAACCGCGTGGCTGATCTCAAGGCTGAAATAGCCGAGCTGGAGGACCGGTTCGGTATTACGGTTTCATTTGCCCTCGGGGAGGAGGGGCTGCCGGATGCCTGGCGGTCTCCCCCCTTGTCGGCTGAAGCCTCTCCAGCGGCTGAATCCTGTATGCGTCAATGGATTCTTCTTGCAAAGCGTGAGTTGGGGAGCTATCGCGCGCCTGTAATCCGCAGCCATGTTTCAACCGTGCATTTTTTCAGGGATCTGACGATCAACGGGATTACCTATGGTGGCACGATTTTCGAGGATGAGCTTTTTCTAACCCTTGATTGCAACGGCAACTACACGGAATCGTACATTGCCAAGCTTATTCATCACGAGCTCAGCTCGGTGTTCATGCATGCGTCGAACTTCGATACCAATACCTGGTCTGATCTAAATCCTCCTGGTTTTGAATACATGCAAAGCCAGAAGGCCATCATGGCGTCTATCGACGAAGATACGGAGATGACTGGTTCGGAATACCTTTTTGGGCAGGGGCTTTTGGCCGACTACAGCCGGACCGGGGTTGAGAACGATTTCAATCTCTATGCGGAAGTTGCACTCACTGAGCCAGGGCGGTTGCAAGAACTGGCAGAACGGTATCCTCGGATCAGACAAAAAACCGCCTTGTTGATGAAGCTTTATGATGGATTCTTAAGGCATGACACTCCGACCTGTGACGTCTTTAAATGTGATGCATGAATCAGGGGCAGATCAGCCCTCATCACCCACATGCCTCCCGACCATGTCGGCGGGCTGATCGATGCCGACGATCAGCTGGTCTTCCCGAAGGCGAGGGGGCTGGTTCCCCTCCCCGGCATCCAGTTTCCGCGCCCCGAGGCCACGGTCGCCTTCGACGTCGGCCCCACCCAGGCCGCCACCCCCCGCCGCCGCATCATGGCCGAATCCCGGGAACTGGTCGCCGGGCATCATCTGGATTTTCCGGGGAGTACCCTCTCACCTCGACGCCTTCGCTTTGTCGGTTTATAATTTGCACCAAATTGGTAAATATATAAACCATCAGCCTCTGGAGACACCATGATTGGTGAGCGTTTACAGCGTGCCCGCAAGGCTGCCGGCTTTTCGATGGATGCACTTGCCCGGCAGGCTGGCGTGAGTGCCACCATGATCAGCAAGTATGAGAAAGATCGCAGCATGCCGAACTCCGGGGTGCTTATTGCGCTCGCGAAGGCGCTCGGTGTGCGCAGTGAGTATTTCTTTCGTCCGGTGCAGGTGAGCCTGGACGGTGTGGAGTACCGCAAACGGTCTTCCGCTCCGGCGTCCCTGCTCAAGCGCATCGAAGCCGATGTGCTGGATCAGGCTGAACGTTGGCAGATGCTCGCGGATCTGTGGCCCAATTTTCCGCTACCCGATTTCCAATTGCCTGAATCTCTGCCTGACCGGATAGGGGCTCTGGATGAAGTTGAGGCTGTCGCTGACCGGGTTCGGGATGCGTGGGACCTGGGGCGCAATCCGATTCCGGACTTGATTGATGAACTGGAAGGCCGGGGAATCCTGGTCATCCTGACCAAGGTCGATGATCTGGCGAAGTTCGATGGGCTGCAGGCGACCGTTGCGGGCAAGCCATTCATCGTGGTGTCGAGCCATTGGCCGGGAGATCGGCAACGCTTCACTCTGGCCCATGAGCTGGGGCATCTGATTCTGAATGAACGCTTGGATGATTCCGTTGACGAGGAGAAAGCGTGCGATCGTTTTGCCTCGTCTTTCCTGCTGCCTGCAGGCAGTCTGCGCCAGCAGTTGGGGGAACATCGCCGGAACCTGGAGGCTCAGGAGCTGCTTCTGCTCAAGCATGAGTATGGGCTCAGCATGGGTGCCTGTCTCTATCGGGCCGGCGATCTTGGGATCATCAGTGACAGTCGTCGTGGCCAGCTCTTCAAGCTCTTCAGCCAGAAAGGTTGGCGTAAGCGCGAGCCCGGTGAGCCTTATCCCCAGGAGCAGAGTCATCTTTTCGCCCAGATGGTTTATCGCGCCCTGGGTGAGGGGATTATTGGGGAGTCCAAGGCGGCGGAACTTCTCAAGAAGCCGCTGATGACGTTCCATCGTGAGCGCATGCTGGCCTCCTGAATGCCTCTGCTGATCAGTGACGCCAATATTTTCATTGATCTGGAAGAGGGCGGCCTGATCGCCGAGCTATTCCAGCTTCCCCACGAAATCATGACGCCGGACATCCTCTATGAGGACGAGCTGGATGAGCAGCATGCCCATTTGTTGGAGGTGGGGTTGCGGCTGGGTGAACTTACGCCCGATACGGTGATGGATGCTTACAGGCTTATAGAAACCTACCGCGATCCAACCAAGAGGCGGGCTGAATCTGCATGGAATCGGATGAAATCAGTAGGCCGGAGGCTGCCCTGGAGACAGGCTTTTGAGAGGTCGGCTGGCATCCCGAAGGGGGAGATTGCGCGCTCCAACGAACCTTGGTCTCGAGCAGAACGGTGAAATTTGTGGAGCTGGCAGGAGGAGTCTCCAATCGTTTCTCCAACGGGGTGATCCAAGCGAGACGGGCAGCACCTTGAAGTCCGTGATCATTCCGGTAATAGATCAACACCGGGGTTGAATTCCCCAGCCCTCCCACGCATGTCTCCAGTACGACGCACTCACAGTGTGGCCTTTGCACCAACTGGCTTTCACGGCCATGGGAGGACGAATGGAAACTCGGACATTCGGCAACACAGACATTCAGGTGACCCCTGTCGGGCTTGGGACCTGGGCCATTGGCGGCTGGATGTGGGGTGGAACCGACGAAGCCCAGTCCATTGATACCATCCACAGGGCCATCGACAAGGGCATTGGCCTGATCGATACGGCGCCGGTCTACGGCTTTGGGCGCTCCGAGGAGATCGTGGGCAAGGCGCTGGCTGACGGTCGTCGGGATCAGGTGGCGCTGGCCACGAAAGTGGCCCTGAACTGGAACGATGGTCACGACAAGGTCTGGCGGGATGCGAGTGCGTCGCGCATTGAGCGGGAAGTGGAGGATTCCCTGAGGCGCCTCCAGACGGACCGGATCGACATCTACCAGGTCCATTGGCCGGATCCGGAGACGCCCATGGAGGAGACGGCCCGGGCGCTGGAAAAGCTCTACCAGTCAGGGAAGATCCGCGCCATTGGTGTCAGCAACTTCACCCCGGCGCAAATGGACGAGTTGCAGAAGACGGTGCCCCTGCACGCGTTGCAGCCACCCTACAACTTGTTTGAGCGGGACATCGAGCAGGAAGTCCTTCCTTACTGCCGGGAGAACGGCATCGCGACCATCACCTACGGCGCCCTGTGCCGGGGCCTGCTGACGGGCAAGATGCGGGAGGATACCCAGTTCAACGGTGACGACCTGCGCAATAACGACCCGAAGTTCCAGGGCGAACGCTATCGCCAGTACCTGAACGCCGTGGCGGAACTGGATCGGTTCGCCAGGGAGCGGTACCAAAAGAACGTCCTCGCGCTGGCGCTTCGCTGGCTGGTGGATCAGCCCGGTGTGACGACGGCGCTCTGGGGTGCCAGGAGACCGGAGCAGTTGGACCCGGTCAGCGAGATCGAAGGCTGGTCGCTGGATAAGGAAGCGATGACTGCTATCGATGACATCCTGGCCCGTTGCATCGATGATCCCGTTGGGCCTGAATTCATGGCGCCGCCGGCTGGGTAACCGGATTCTTAACCGCAGCGGGAACTGATACGCTTCGGCCCTGTTTCACCACAAGAGTCCGGAATGACCTACTCCATTGCAGTGATCGGCAGTGGCATGGCGGGGCTGGCGGCGGCCCACAGGGCGCGTCGTGCCGGTCACGATGTCACCGTCTTCGAAGCCCGCAACAGCCATGGCATGGACGCCCATGCCCTCAGGATGGACGGCGGCCTGGTCGATGTGCCCCTGCGCGTGATGAGCCCGGATGCCTGGCCCAGTGTGCTCCAGCTTGCCAGGGAGGTGGGGGTTGGCACCTTCGAGATTGACCTCCACGCCTCCTGCAGCTGGAAGAACCGGCACACCTGGTTCCGCAGTGGGGAAGTACCGGTTCTGGGTTGGCCCTTTGTTGGATCCCTGCGGTACCTGGGCGTTCGCGCCCTGCGTATGGGGCAGGGCATCTGGCAACTGCAGCGCCTGACCCGCAAGCTCGAACGCGCGAACAGCGACGCCACGCTGGGCGAGATTCTGGAGCGCTACGACTTCGATCCGCTGTTCTGGCGCGGGCTGGTGCTGCCCATGCTCAGTACCATCTGCACCTGCGAGGAAAAGCATCTGCTCAACTGGCCGGCGGCGCAGCTGCTTTGGCTGCTCGACGGCACCATCCACGGCTCAGAGCTCTACCGCCTCAGGGGCGGCACCCCTGCGCTGGTCGAGGGGTTGGCCCAAGGTCTGCCGCTGCATGCGGGTAGCCCTGTAGCTCAGCTCGAGGTCGGCGACGAGGGGGTGACGGTCTACAACGAAAGGAGCGAGGGTGGTGTGTTCGACCGGGTGGTCGTCGCCACCCAGGCCAATCACCTGAGCTTTCTGGATGATGCGCAGTTTGGTGATGAGCGGGCCGTACTGGAAAACATCGGTTTTGACTCGGGCGAACTCTGGGTCCACCAGGACCAGCGCTTCATGCCTGCAAAGCAAGCGGACTGGACCGCGCTGAATTTTCAGATGGACGACGCGCTGGAAAAACCCATGTTCACCGTCTGGGTGAACAAGGTGGAGTCCTCGCTTAAACACAGCGCACCCGTGTTCCAGACCTGGAACCCGCTGTTCGAGCCGGACCCGGATACGGTTCTAGCCCGGGTGCCGCTGGAGCGCGCCGTCGTCGACCCCGGCACTGCCCGGGTCCACGAAGCCCTCGCCCAATGGCACCGCCAGCCCGGCCGCAGGGTCTTCTACTGCGGCTCCTGGGCCTACGAGGGCGTGCCGCTGCTGGAATCCGCCGTGCGCTCAGCCAACGCCGTGGTCGATGCCATCGGGCGGTGAGGGAAATCCGAAAAAGCCTGTCCCGGTTCAGGGATCTCCTTTATTCTGCGCCTCCATCGCATAATCCAAGGAACCCACGTTGAGCCAGATGTCTTTTTCCACCCTTGGGCTGCAGCCGGCGCTGCTTGAGAGCCTGTCGTCGCTGGGCTACGAGACCATGACGCCGGTCCAGGCGCAGAGCCTGCCGCCCATCCTGGCGGGGCAGGACGTCATCGGGCAGGGCAAGACCGGTTCGGGTAAGACCGCGGCCTTTGGTCTGGGGCTGTTGAACCGGCTCGATCCCGAGCGCTTTCAGGTTCAGGCCCTGGTGCTTTGCCCCACGCGGGAGCTGGCGGATCAGGTCGCGCGGGAGATCCGCCGGCTTGCCCGGGCGACGGCCAACGTGAAGGTGCTGACCCTGTGCGGTGGCATGCCCATTGGGCCGCAGATCGGTTCGCTGGAACACGGCGCCCACATCATCGTGGGCACGCCGGGGCGGATTGAGGATCACCTGCGCAAGCGCACTCTCGACCTGAGCCAACTGGAAACCCTGGTGCTGGATGAAGCGGACCGGATGTTCGACATGGGGTTCGAATCCGCCCTTGAGGCGATTTTCGGGAGTGTTCCGGGCAAGCGCCAGAACCTGCTGTTCAGCGCCACCTTCCCCGATGCGATCCAGACCGTTGCGGAACGCCGCATGCACCACCCGGTTCGGGTTCAGGTGGAAGACAGTCACGACGACAGTAGTATCCACCAGCACTTCATCCGCCTGCCGGATGAGCAGCAACGCATGACCGCGTTGCGCCTGCTTCTTCTGCAGCTCCGGCCGGCCTCCGCCGTGGTCTTCTGCAATACCAAGCGCGACACCCGGGATCTGGCGGATGAGCTCTGCCGGCACGGCTTTGATGCCCTGGCCCTGCACGGGGATCTGGAGCAGAAGGAGCGCGACCAGACCCTGGTGCGCTTCGCGAACCAGAGCGCCTCGATCCTGGTGGCCACGGACGTGGCGGCCCGGGGGCTGGACATTGATGCACTGGACGCGGTGTTCAACTACCACATCGCCCGCGACAGCGACGCCCACACGCACCGCATCGGCCGCACGGGCCGCGCCGGGGAGCAGGGCAGCGCCTACACCCTGTATACCGAGAAAGAGAGCCATAAGGTGGTCCGGCTGGAGGCCGAACTGGATCTGAGCGTTGAGCCCGAGTCACTGCCGCCGTCTGAACGGCTTGAGGAGCGCGCCTACAAGGCGCCGATGGTGACGCTGCAGATTGATGGCGGCCGGAAGCAGAAGGTCCGCCCCGGCGATGTGCTCGGGGCCCTTACCGGCGACAACGGGATTGGCGGTAAGCAGGTCGGAAAGATCGATATCGCCGAGAACTGGGCCTATGTGGCCGTGGCACGCGAGGCGGCCCAGCCCGCCCTGCAGAAACTGCGTGACGGCAAACTGAAAGGGCGCTCATTCCGGGTCAGGGCGATCTAGGCCGGCACCCTAGGGCGCCAGCGTCAGGATCAACCCCTGCTCAGGACTGACGCGTCCCTCCAGCGTATCCTCATACGCCCGGGCTACGTTCTCCGCTCCCTGAACCTCGGTGATTGTCATCCAGCCTTCCATGGACGCCACCAGTGGCGCCCACAGACCCGCAAAACGCTGCATGAGCGCGGCCGTGCCGTATTCCCCGGCAGCCTGTTCCCAGTATTTGGGCGCGAAGAACAGCTCCGGTTTGGGCCCGGGCAGGCCTTTGCTGCCGCCCCGCTGGTCCCAGTGGGAGGCGCCCACCAGGGAACTGAACTGAAGCTGGTTCCCGAAGTGCTCATGCAGTCTTTGAAGCACCTGGCCGTTGCCGGCGAAATCCACGGACACGCTCGCTTCAGCGGCATCCAGCGTTTCAAGCTCGTCGTAGCCAATCACCCGGTCGTAATAACCCAGCCCGCGCACGAACTCGACATTGCCGGGCGAGGTCAGGGCGGTCAGCACCCTGGGCTGGCCGCGGCTTTCACGTTGGTGATTGAGCATGAAGGCGAGCCCCAGCGCGGTCTTGCTCGAGGCGCTGGTGAGGATGACCTGGTCCGCCCCAAAACAATCCTTCCGGGCGATGAAGTCATCCAGCAGGAAGGAGGTCACCAGTATCGGGCGCAACAGCATCTGGAAGGCTTCGTATTCCGGGTGGTAGGCCGGGTCGTTGGCCGTGAATACATACTGGTTGTAGATGCCTGGCAGGTCCTTGCGATGAGGCGCAATATCGGTGAAACCGCTCTTGCTGAGCTGGCCCGGCTGAACCCTGAGCTGGCGCGCCATGGGCAGGTAACCATAGATACGGCTGCCTTCGGCTATTTCTGGATGCCTTGAGGCGGCCACATCGGCAAAACCCCAGACCGGAATCTGCCCCCAGGGGTGCTCAACAGGGAAAAAATCCCAGTAATGGAAGGCGTCACCCAGGGCGGCATAGGTGATGTTGTTGGCGGTGAACGAAAACCGGTCGATAGCCAGCAGCACCTCGCCCTCGGCCAGATCGTCGGGGTGAATGGGGTCTCGCTCCAGTACCTTATGCTCGTGAAGGTTTTCGCGGTTGACCACAAAGGCAGTATTGGCCGAAACAGTCATGGTTGAGCCTTCTTGGATCCGTCGGAATTAAAGCGGTGGTGTTATTTCCTTCAAGATTACGCTGTTTGGTGCACGAGTCCGAATGCAGTTTTTGATGACCCGCCCATGAAAGGAACTGATGACCGGCAACCGGCGGGCCCAGGATGGTGCGCCATCTCCCTCACCTGGTGCACGATCGCGGTTCAGGAAGGCGCTGAAGCCGATGTGAGGGGGCTCCGGGGCCGGTATGATGATTGCATCGCCCCGGGAAATCACCTCCGGAGCAGTACCATGGATAAAAGCTGGCTGATTGATCGCAAAGTGGTCTCGATCATCAAGGCGATGCGGGGGCATATCCGTTCGGAGTTTGGGGATGCGCTATCGTTAACCGACGATCAGCTGTTTGCCCAGCTCAAGGGCTATGCCGATGCCTCCCGCAGCGAGCAATTGAAAAGCCTGCAGGAGCAGCTTGAGGCGATGGTACGCCCTCCCGAACCTGAGCCGACGCAGGAAGCGCCGCACAAGATCTATCGCGGCCGGGTTGTGGCGGCAACGGCGTCGGAGGCTGATGATCGGGAAAACCAGGGCGAGAAGCCCCACCGCTCTGAAAGCGTTCGCATATACAGGGGCCAGCGCGTTTCGCCTTGACTGTCTTGGCCTAAGGCCCCGAAAACTTCCGGATGGATTGGTTGAGCCGTTCGATCAGACTGTCTTCAACAGCCTTATTGCACATCACACGGCGTTTCTCTCCATTCGGGATATCGGGGAATTCAAGGGCCACGTACTTGGAGCGCGGGATGCCCGCGGCTTCAAAGACACCTGGCAGCTCGGCAGGCGTCATGAGCATGAAGTCAAAGCGCCGGCGCGCCAGCATTTTTGCCATATTGACCTGATTGTTCACGGCCTTGTGAATCTCAACGCTGTTTCCCTCCCGGTTCAGGCGTTTATCCAGCTGATTGCCGTACGACATGTTGCGGCGTGTGCCCAGGACCAGTTTGCTTTCCGTGAGCAGCTGGTCGAAGGTTGAAAAGCGTTCGAGTTGTTCCTGGTGGCTTCGGTGGGTCACCACCTGGAATGGCCGATCCGTCCAGAGCGGTTCTGTAAAGGTGGCAAACTGGGCTCGGGATTCTGTCTTGAACCAGGTGAACGAACAAAACGGCTTCTCTTTCTGGGTCTGGATCATGATGCGGCGCGCCGGCATTACCTGAAAGTTCACTTCGATGCGGGCGTGATAAAGGGCGCGGATCAGGATGTCGGCCATCAGACCCTTGGGGAGGGGGTGATCGCCCTCCTGGTAATGATAGGGAGGGCGTTGGGTGTGGGCCATGGTCAGCGGTTCCGCTCCTTGCACCGCTCCGCCTGTGATCAGCAGCACGAACAGGAGCAGGCTTCTCCCCGTTAAGTGTCGTTTCGCTTGCCGCTCGGTCATAAGCGCTTGGGACTGGATTGAGCTCATGGGCTGAATCATCAGTATGGTACAGAGCTCGGGTTCTCGATACTTGCGGCAGAATGGGGCAACCTGGTGCCCAGTCCCCAACAGCCCACAAATCAGGTAGGATTCTGCCTAGGAATAAGGAGGATAGGATGTCATCCACGCCCATTGATCAGGATTACTTTCTCGCCAGTGATGAGGAACTGGGCCGGCTGCAGGTTCAGGCCCGTGTCTGGGAGCCCGACGCTGGGGTAATGATGGACCAGATTGGGGTTGGTCCAGGATGGACGTGTGCGGATCTGGGTTGTGGTGGAATGGGCGTATTGGGCCCTCTGTCCCACAGGGTTGGTGACGCCGGGCGTGTTGTGGGCCTGGATGCCGACCCAGAGCTCCTGGCGGCTGCCGCCGACTATGTGAACTCTGAGGCATTGAGCAATGTCGAGCTTCAGGAGGGCGACGTTTCCGCTCCGGGGTTACCAGAGGGCGCCTTTGATCTCGTCCATGCCCGTTTCCTCCTGCCTCATGTTGAAAAGCCCGCCGCGGCTTTGCGGACCATGATTGGCCTGGCGAAGCCCGGCGGTGTGATTGCCTCGCAGGAAAACGATCACAGCTCCTGGGGGTTCTATCCGCGATGCCCGGAATGGGCTGAACTGCTGGCGCTTCTGGAACAAACGTTTGCCTTGCGGGGCGATATCAACATCGGGCGCCGCACCTTCCATATGCTGAAAGAGCAGGGACTGGAGGATGTCCGCATCCGGACGTCCGTCCAGGCGCTACAGGATGCGCATCCGTACCGGCGGATGCCGCTGATTGGCGCCCGTGCCATGCGGGAGCGGATGATTGAGGCTGGCCTGACCACGGAGCGGGAGTTTGAGCGCCTGGTTCAGGGCGTTGAACGCGCCGTCAATGATCCGGATCGGGTCCAGATCACCTTTACATTGGTGCAGGCCTGGGGGGAAAAGCCGCATAGGCGCTGATGGGCCGGGCACCGCGACGCAATACACGACACCCGGCGATTGCTGCGTTATTTTGTGCACTCCCTGATCCGTTGATCGATTGACCGTAGAGCGCCATGTATAACGACTTCTTCGGGTTCCGCGAGTCGCCCTTTACCATCGCGCCCGATCCCCGATACCTCTATCTCAGTGAACGCCATAAGGAAGGGCTGGCTCATCTCCTGTATGGCGTGTCGGGCCAGGGCGGGTTTGTGGTTCTGACAGGAGAGGTTGGAACCGGCAAAACAACCCTGTGCCGGCGTTTTCTGGAGGAAATACCGGAGAACGTGGACATTGCGCTGGTGTTCAATCCGAAGGTCAGTGCCCGGGAGCTGCTGGCGACCATCTGCCTTGAACTGGGCATGCCCGAGGTGCGAGGGCATTCGATCATGGAGATGATCAACCGCCTTAATGACTACCTGCTGCAGGCGCATGCCAAGGGGCGACATACCCTGGTCGTGATTGATGAGGCCCAGAATCTCTCAGTGGAGGTTCTGGAGCAGGTGCGGCTGCTGACGAACCTGGAAACATCGGAAAAAAAGCTCGTGCAGATTGCTCTGCTTGGGCAGCCGGAACTGGCGACCCTGCTGGACAGTCCGCGGCTCCGCCAGCTCTCCCAGCGGATTACGGCGCGCTATCATCTGGATCAACTGAGCCGTCGCGAAACCGACAACTACATCGCCCACCGCCTGTCCGTGGCGGGCCAGAAAGGCACGATCTTCAGCCGGCGGGCGCTGGCGGCGGTCTACCGTCACAGCCATGGTATTCCCCGGCTGATCAACCTGATCTGTGACCGCAGTTTGCTGGGCGCCTACACCCGCAATTCCCTCACCATCAATGCGGCCACGGTTCGCCGTGCGGCGCGGGAAGTCCGTGGTGATGGCCGCGAAGAGCGGTGGTTTCGCCCCAGCCGACTTCTGTGGAGCAAGCCGCAGCTCAAGTTGGGAGTCAGTGCGTTCCTGCTCACGGTGGCGGCCGGCACACTGATGATGACCGCGACGGATGAAGTGGGCGAGCGCACCCCCCTGATCGCTCAGGCTGGAAGCAGGGCGGACGAAGGGCAGGTGAAGCGGCAAGCCAACCCGGGCACCCACCAGGCCGCCGGGCTGTCGCTTGGGTCATTGAGTTCCGAGGCCTCACGTACCCGGGCCTATCAGACTCTGTTCGATCTCTGGGGCTACGACTACCGCCCGAGTGAGCACGGGCAGGCGTGCGACTGGGGTGAGACACGCGGGCTGGGTTGCCTTCACCGACAGGGGAGCTGGAGCCGTCTGGCCTTACTCGACCGGCCCGCCGTACTGGAACTGATCAATCAGCAGGGAGAACCGGTGTCCGCGGTTCTGCTCGCCCTGAAGCCGGGGAAAGCGCGACTGGAAGTGGGAGGCGAGCGGCAGTGGGTCTCCCGTGACGCTGTGGAAGCGGTCTGGTTTGGGGATTATTCCCTGCTCTGGCGTGTGCCGCCATGGGATTCCCGCCTGATCGAGCCCGGCAGCACCCGCAACCGTGAGCTCTGGTTGCATCAGGCCCTGCGCAAGGCGGAGGAAGCGCTGTCACTGGCGCCCGGCTCCCCCGATGATGGGCTTGAACCGCGAATCGAGGCCTTCCAGCGGCGGGAAGGGCTGCGGACGGACGGTGTTATCGGGCCGCTGACGCTCATCCGCCTGAACCATTACATGGGGCGTTCCGTTCCGACGCTTTCCAGTGCATCATCCGATCCGTTGTCAGGCTGAGGCGGTCCCATGTCCTATATCCTGGAAGCCCTGAAAAAATCCGAGGCCGAGCGTTCGGGAGCGGAGCCGGGTGATTCCGGTCACCGGGTGTCCTTCGCGTCCGCTCCGGGGAAACAGCGCGAGATCTGGCCCTACCTCCTGGCGCTGGCACTGACGGCCAATGCCGCCGTTGTGGCCTATCTGGTATGGCCTGAATCCGGTCCTGGCAATGAAGCCCTGGTGTCCGGTGAGGTGGCGACGGTACAAAGGCCCCAGCCCAAGGAAGAGGCAACCGCAAAGCCCGCTCCGGAGCCGAACGCTCAGGAGGCGACAAGGGCACCTGAAGCCGTCAGTACCTCCCAACCCTCCGAGGCTTCTAACCCGGTCGTCTCCGAAGCGGAACCGTCGGCGTCATCCACGGAGCCGCCAGAACCCGCCTCCGAGGCGCCTGATCGGGAACCGCCGGATAACGTGACTTCCCCAGCGCGTACGACGGAGAGCCGGGAAGAGGTGCCACCGATCCAGGATATGCCCCGCTCGGTCCAGCAGCAGGTACCTGAGATGACGTTCAATGGCCACGTCTGGTCCTCCAGGCCTTCCTGCCGGAGCGTGATGATCAATAACCGGCTGCTGCGCGAAGGTGCCCGTTTCCAGGGGCTGGTCATTGAGGAGATCACCACCGCTGGCGTGATCTTCCGGTTGGACGGGCATCTGTTCGAGATCGATGTTGTGCGGGACTGGCAGGGAGGGCACTGACCCAGCCCGGTCACAGCTGGCAGACCCCATCCAGTGCGGCCAGATCGTCATTTGTAAGACGGGAGGCCCCGGCATTGTCCGTAGTCATCGCGGCGTTCATGATGGCGGCGGAGTCGCTCACGTGGCCAATGCCAAGCGCGTGGCCGAGCTCATGGGCGATGACCTGTCTCAGTTCCTGTTCGTTATTGGCCCGGTAAATCTCGATCCGGCGCTGATCGTTCTTCTGTTGATACTCACCCGTGGTGATCATCGACTCGCTGGACGCTGTGTCGTTGAATGATTGTGCCCGCTCGTTGAGTGCCTTGATGGCCGCGTTAAGATCATCCGCGTCTTGGCGCCACCGTTCCGTCCGGCGCTCGAGTTGTGCCTGCTGTTGTTCAAGCCGGGTACGCCGGGCGTCGAGCTTGTTCCTCTGGCGTTCAAGCATTCGCCGGTTCTGCGGGGTCCGGTGCATCTGGCCGTTGTTCCACTGCTGAACCAGCTGTTCCACGTCCTCACTGTTTTCCTTGAAGCGCTCCCTGTCACGCTCGAATTGATCCCAGGCCTGGTCAAGGGCATCACGGCGCTGCTTGAGTGTGCGCTCCTGGCGCTCAACGGTCGTGTCGCGTTCCTTGATGCGTTTCAGGGCGGCCCGCTGGTTATTGGCCCGGGCCTGACGGCTGTCGTAGACGAGGCTGACGGGCAGGCCGGCCCTGGCGTCGCGGGTGAACAGTGGCGTGTCCGTGCGGCTTTCCCAGAGGTCGATGGCGTCATCCAGTGCCCGCTGGAACGTCTGTTCGCTCACGGGAAACCGGCTGTCGAAATCGCCGGCCTTGATGCGGATGGGAATGTCGCATTGGTCTGCTGTGTTGAAGTCCCGGCTCTGGTGGAAAAAGTCCTGCCCCTCCAGTACCAGGAACAGGCCGGCAGCCAGCACCGTCAACGTCAATGGTCTTCCAAGTTTCACTGCTTGCCACCTGGCGGTTCTGCTTACAGGGTTTACTATAGCATGCGTAGTGGTTGGGCATTCACGACTTGCGGAACGCACTTGCTGCGCGCACTCTGGACGTTACCATCCTCACTGGAGCCCATAATTGGTTACGTCGGGGTGCCCAGGGGCTCTGAGCCCGGGGGCCATTAGATGGTTCCAGGCCGGGCATTGTCACGGCAAAGGGTCTAGGCTGCGGTTAGAGGCATTGCAGAGTGATCGCGTTAACCGTGGTCAGGGAGGATGCTATGTGGCTGCGCGTGATGGTGGTGGCAGGGTTCGTTGCCGCCTGCATGGGGGTACAGGCTGATGAACGAACCTTTGTCGTCGTCGGCAAGAGTCATGAGGACATCAACTTCATTGAGGTCTATGCGGGGTGCCAGGAAGAGGCCCGTAAGCATGGTGACCGCTGTATTCAGGGTGGGCCGAGCGGTCAAGCCCATTTCCGGAAGCAGAACGAGGCATTGCGCAAGGCGATCATCCAGCAACCTGACGGTATTGCTTTATCGGTCACGAAAGGGTCCTTTCTCAAGGAGAACGCGTTACGCCGGTGGGACTCGGATCATGCTCCGCTCATCACCTTTGATTCGGACTTCGAGCGGGAGCTTCAACACCTGAGGCAAGCCTATGTTGGCCCCAGCAACAGGCTGATTGGCAAAAAACTGGCCCAGCTTCTTGTTAAAACCGGGAAATCACCCAGCGAACTCTGTTTTATGTCGTCCGATCCCGAGGATGCCAACCTGAAACAGCGCATTGCCGGGGCCCGCCAGTACCTGAAACGCAACACCTCGTGGCGTGAGGAACCGCGCTGTCCACTCTACAACAATGATGCCGTCAATGCCGCATTGAGGCAGCTTGAATACATTCTGGACAAGCGCGTTGCGTCGGCCATCATCTCGGTGGGAGCCTGGCCCGTCGTTGCGGCGCAGCGCTACAGTGATGTCGTAGCGCGTGCGCAGCCGGAAAAGGCGCCTGTTCCCATTCTGGTGGCGACGGGGAAGCTCCGGCCGATTGACTTCAGGTTGCTGGCACGTCGCCATGTCACGGGGTATGTATCAATTGACTTCAAGGCGATGGGGCGGGAAGTCTATCGAACACTGCGCCGTCTGGCAGAAGGTCAGGAGGTGCCGGAGTCCATTGAAACGCCCGTTACCCCCGTATCGGTTCCCCACGCGGAACCGGCTGGCGATTCACCGGCGCCGCCCCAACGCTGAGGTATCCCACCTGTAGCTCTTATTCCAACCCTTATGATCCTGGCGTTGGTTCGTGCCGCCAAACAGATCCCCCTCTTTTGTTAACGGTTGAGCAGTACAGGCGTAGGGAGGTTGAATCCTGTGCGTGCGTCCCTGATGTCTGTATAATCCCGCGCCTCCAATGGGGCGGCGGCTCCCCATTTCCCATCCTCCCCGGATCAGGCTGTACCATGTACGAAACGATAAAACTGGGTTGGTTCTCCAACCTCAAGGGCGATGCCCTGTCAGGCATCGTCGTGGCGCTGGCGTTGATTCCCGAGGCGATCGCGTTCTCCATCATCGCCGGTGTTGATCCCAAAGTGGGGCTCTACGCCTCATTCGCCATCTGTGTGGTCATTGCCTTTGCAGGCGGGCGCCCGGGCATGATTTCGGCGGCCACTGGGGCCATGGCCCTGCTGATGGTCACGCTCGTGAAGGAGCACGGTCTGGAGTACCTGCTCGCGGCCACGCTGCTTACTGGTGTGCTGCAGATCATCGCGGGCTATCTCAAACTGGCGGACTTGATGCGCTTTGTGTCGCGTTCGGTGGTCACTGGCTTCGTCAACGCCCTGGCCATCCTTATCTTCATGGCCCAGTTGCCGGAGCTCACGGATGTGACCTGGCACGTCTACGCTATGACGGCGGCGGGGCTGGCAATCATTTACGGCTTTCCCTGGCTGCCAGTCATTGGCCGCTCCATTCCCTCGCCGCTGGTGTGCATCGTGGTTTTGACGGCGGTCTACATGGCCACCGGTATGGAGATCCGAAGCGTGGGCGACATGGGTGAGCTTCCGGACAGCCTTCCGGTTTTCCTGTGGCCGGAGGTTCCACTCAACCTTGAGACCCTGAAGATCATCTTTCCCACCGCGTTGATGCTGACGGTGGTGGGTCTGCTGGAGTCCATGATGACAGCAACCATCGTGGATGACCTGACCGATAGCCGCAGCGACAAGAACCGCGAATGCCGCGGGCAGGGCATTGCCAATATCGGCTCCGGACTGCTGGGTGGCATGGCGGGATGTGCCATGATTGGCCAGTCAGTGATCAACATCAAGTCCGGTGGCCGTAGCCGGCTTTCGGCCCTGATTGCCGGGGTTACACTGCTGGTAATGGTGGTCTTTCTTGCGGACTGGGTATCCCAGATCCCCATGGCGGCCCTGGTCGCGGTGATGATTATGGTTTCCATTGGCACCTTCAGCTGGGAATCCATACGGGACCTGAAGAAGCATCCAATGAGTACCAATATTGTGATGCTGGCCACGGTGGCGGTGACTGTGGGCACCCATAATCTCGCGATCGGGGTGTTTGTGGGCGTCCTGCTGGCGGCCATGTTCTTTGCCAACAAGGTGGGCAATATCCTCTATGTTGGCTCTGAAGAAACCGAGGATGGGCAGGGCCGTATCTACCGCGTGGTGGGCCAGGTATTCTTTGCCTCCTCGGAGCGCTTCATGGATGCTTTCGATTTCAAGGAGACCGTGGAGAACGTCACCATCGACCTCTCAAGGGCGCACTTCTGGGACATCACGGCCGTTGAGGCGTTGGACCGGGTGGTGATCAAGTTCCGCCGCGAGGGCACGGCCGTGGAGATGGTGGGTCTCAACGAGGCAAGCGCTACCATTGTCGACCGTTACGCGGTGCATGATGACCCGGCTGCCGTTGAGAAACTGATGGGAGGCCATTGAATGGCTGAAGTGGATAACAACAACAGGAATGAAATGACCGAACAGGTAATGGCCGCCATCGACGGCTCACAGTTTTCGGAGGCGGTCTGCGACAGCGCGGCCTGGGCCAGCCTGGCACTGGGGGCACCTCTGACCTTCCTGCACGTGAACGATAACCATAGCGCCCCGGAGGAGCAGGATCTTTCCGGTAATCTGGGCCTGGGGGCCCGTGAGCACCTGATGGAGGAGCTTTCGCGCCTGGATGAGCAAAGGGCCCGGGTTGCCCAGGAACAGGGGCGTGTCATGCTGCAGGCGGCGAAGGATCGGGCCCTGGAGGACGGTGTGGCCGAGGCGGTCACGCGCCAGCGTAATGGGACCCTGGTGGAAACGCTGGAGGAACTCCAGCAAGAGATTCGCCTGTTGGTGCTGGGCAAACGGGGCGAGGGCGTTGACCAGGCCAGCGAACACCTGGGCTCCAACCTGGAGCGCGTTATCCGTACCCTGCACCGCCCCATCCTGATGGTGCCGGAGGCGTTCCAACCCCCCGGGAAGGTAATGATTGCCTTTGACGGCAGCCGGACGACCCGCAAGGGCGTGGAAATGGTCGCCCGGAGCCCATTGTTCCAGGATGTGCCCGTGCATGTGGTGCTTGTCGGGCCGGACCTGGCGGACAATCGCTCCCATCTGGACTGGGCCCTTGAGACGCTGCGGGAGGCAGGCCACGAGGCTGAGGGCACCATCCGCCCCGGTGAGGTGGAAGGGGTGCTGCACACCTATCAGGAAGAACAGGCCATCGATATGCTCGTGATGGGCGCCTACGGCCATTCCCGCATCCGCCACCTGCTGGTGGGCAGTACGACCACGGACATGCTGCGCCGCACCCGCATACCGGTCCTGCTCCTGCGGTAACGGGCCATCATCACTGCCTCAGGATCCGGTTATTGACCGCCGGTGACTGGTTAAAGGCATTGTCGGCGTCTGGATGGCGATGGCGCAGGTATTCCGCCAGGGCATCCTGCTCGCTTCCAGTAGCGGCAAAGGTGGCGTTACCCGGGTCGGTGCCGGCATCGACCAGGTTCACGCGGTTGGGGCCGGCGAGCCCGTTCAGGGGATAGCCGTCTCCGCAATCGGTGTTGCTGGCCCCCACGCACTTGGCCAGGAATCCCAGGGTGACGAGCCGGAAAGTGCGGCCGGGATCGCCCTGCACCATGCCGTCAGCCACCACGGTATCCGTGACGTTACCGCTGTTATCCACGATCCTGAGCGACCGCAGCCGGTTGCCATTGATGGTGGGGTCCGCCTGGTTGGTATCGCCGGCGCTTCTGGGTTGCCTGTCCGGGTCGAAGGTAAACCGGATGCCCGCGACCTGGGGGAACTGCCCGGGCTTGGCACCTTCGCCCGTGGCGGCAACGCTGTATTCCACAATGTCGGCCAGTTCCGCGGCAGTCACGGTGAGCAGGGTCAGCTCGTTGTTGAAGCGCAGACTGGTTTCAATGTCCAGCTGCGAAACGCCGCCTTCCGGCTTACCCACAATGTCATTGGCGGCCGGCGGCAACAACTCCAGGTCATCCGGGTTGTTGGAACCGGCTGGTTGAACCGCGCGCCCAATCGCACTGCGGATGCCACCGCCGTTTTTCAGTGAGATCCTGGTGCTGGTGTCTGTCTGCCGGGCCATCCAGAGGTTGGCATCCGCGGTCAGGTTGCCGAGATTGGTCTCACGGGTTCTGACCCGGGCGCGGCGGCCATCCAGGAAAGTGTCTGTCCGACCCAGAACGTTACCATCCTTTTCCTGCAGTACGCCTTCCAGGGCGTCGGCAATGGCCGCGACGTCGCTGATGGGGTTGAACGGCAAGCTGACCCTGTCCGTGGCATAGGCGCCGCTGTCCGCCGGATCAACTGAGTCCGGCAAGAGAATGCCCTCCTCATTGAATGACACCACCAGTCGGCCCAGGTAGGTAAAGTCGCCGGGCGTGTTCACCAGCATCACTGGTTCATCCGTCGCGGAGCTGAATGTCTTCGGATAATCACCGGCGGCGCTGTCGCCTTCCCGGAGTCGATCGTTGGCGTCAGCCAGAAGCGTATTGGAGCCGCCGGCGACGATGATGTCGACTCCGTCCAGGCGCTTCGCCAGCGCCTCCTCAATGGCAAGCTGCTGCATATGGGCCAGCAGGATGACTTTGTTGATGCCGGCGCTGGTCAGCTCATCCACTGCTGGCTGGATTTCGGCGGCCAGGGCATCCAGGTCCGACGCCTGGGTGGCGTCAAACCCATCCGGGCTGACAACCATTTTCCCGGTGTCCGTGATGCTCGCCAGGCTGGGCACAGCGGCGCCGACCAGGCCCACGGTTTCGTCGTTGACCGTGACGGTCGCGCTGCCAGCAACGGTATTGGGCTGAGCGGACTGAGCGTCATCGGTCACCAGGCTGGCGGTGGCATCGTTACTGAAATCAATGTTGGCTGCCAGGTAAGGGAAGCGGGCCCCCGGCCAGTCTCCATCCGGCGCGATCAATTCCGCGAAGGCACTGGTGCCGGCATCCAGGTCGTGGTTACCCACCATGGAGGCCTGGACGCCGAGTTCGTTGAGCCAGGCAATATTGGCCCGGCCCTTACCCGGCGTGCCCAGGACGGGCTCAAGCTCCGGATCCGCAGCCGCAAAGAATTCCGGACCCGGAATGAGATTGTCGCCGGAGCTCACCAAAACGGTGCGCTCGGGGTAACGAGAACGAAAGCCGTTGACCAGGGCCGAAAAATTACGGACGTCAGCAAGGCCCCCGGTGCCGTCCACGTCGGCGAAATGCAGCAATTGCATGCGGAATGCCTCCTGGCTCCCTGCTTTACTGTCGTTGTCTTCGTCGTCGTTCAGGCAGCCGACAAGTAACAGTGCGAGCAGCGTAACCAGGAATCCGGCGTTCAAGCGTTTCATGGCATCCATTGATGGGCTCCTGAGGGTGATCGTCGAATCAGGGGCGCTCCTGGCCGGGTTGACCGGGAGGCCCGAACCGGAACGCTAGCGATGAAAGATGACAGCCTGCTGACAGGGCGATTTTGGGATCGTGTCGCTTTCAGGTCCCAGCCCGCGCCAGTGGTTACCGGAAAAGTAGCCCATCGCGCTTCCGGTCATAATCGTTGGATTGAACTGTGCGCAGTGACACGCCCCTGTTGTCGCGCCTGTGTTAAGAATGACCACTCATGGATTACCAATACGTCATCCTTGAACAATAATCCAAAACGACGGGGCGCTTCATGAAACAGGCGGTGTTACTGGTTATCGCGTCACTGGCGCTAACAGGTTGTGCCAGTAGTTACTGGCAATGGGATTCGACCAATCGAAGCACCGGGACCTCGGAAACAGAGACAGCGTCGCAGCCAAGTGAGGAAACCTCCCAGTCCTCAGGTCCGCAGATCAATGAATCATCGGATGATGGGGCTGAACGCCCGTCTTCCGGCACGCCAGCCGCCAAGGACCGATCCGGGGATGAGGAAGACGACGGGGCCTCAAGTCAGGCCGCTTCCGGTAACACGGAATCCGGCTCAGAGCCTGAGCAGCAGCCTGAACCAGCGCCCGAACCCAGCCCGGATGCTCAGGCTGAAGCAGAACCTGAGTCCGAATTGGAAGAGGAGCCAGAAGCTGAATCGGAAGGGAAGCCAGAATCGGTAACCGAAACCGGTACGAAATCAGAGCCTCAGGCGGACTCGGACGCCGACTCGATGGCTGGCTCTGAATCGGCGTCTGGTTCTGAACCCGCCTCCAACTCTGAACCCGTGTCCAACTCTGAAGCAGCATCCGGGTCTGCACCCGCATCCGGGACTGAAACTGGCTCCGAGACGGAAACCGCGTCTGAGTCTGGCTCAGAATCCGAATCTGAACCAGCGCCCGACTCTGAATCAACGTCTGAACCTGGGGCAGCGCCTGATTCCGGGAAGAGCCCTGAGTCTGAGCTGGCCTCCGAATCCGGGGATGACGCCGAGCCTGAGCCGACTCCGGAGTCAAAGCAGGAGCAGAAACCGGAATCG
This sequence comes from Halomonadaceae bacterium KBTZ08, assembly GCA_048013405.1. Lineage (GTDB taxonomy): Bacteria > Pseudomonadota > Gammaproteobacteria > Pseudomonadales > Oleiphilaceae > Halospina. Next base: position 1,737,102 of record CP182108.1, on the reverse strand, counting down.
GAACCGGATGCCACCTCCAGAACCGCAACCACGTCCACCTCCGATTCGGATACTGTCAATACGGCAGCCGGGGACAACAGCGAGACCGACACCAGCGGGGCAGCCTCAGGCAATTCCGGCCGGAGCTTGCGCATCGCCAATGGTGGTAACAGCGTGATTTGCAGCATCAATGGGGGCCCCTCGGCCCATAGCCAGCTTCGCGCCGCGGAACACCCACCACTGAGTGAACGTGAGTACCGGCGCCTTCAGTCCCTGCTTCAAGAGCTGGCCAGCGCTGGCGAGGACGTTTCCGAATACCGTGAGGAGATCCAGCGCGGGCGATCCGAAGGCGGTGCCTGGGCCTGGTTCTATCGCTGCTGGCTGGGGAGCGCCTGACGCTGGTATCGCACTTGCATACCCCGCGGGCTCATTGATCCGGCAAGGCTGGGCGGTCCCGCATTCATGGCATCCAGGCTCACGGTCTCCATTGGTCAGTGCTCCAGAAAGGGGCGCAAGACCGTTAACCAGGACTGTTACGGTGCATGCCAGCCGCAGGGGACGGAACGGGAGACCAAGGGGATTGCCGTTGCCGTGGCGGATGGTATCAGCAGCAGTGGTGTCAGTCAGGTTGCCAGCCAGGCGGCGGTTGCCGGCTTCTTTGGGGACTACTACGCCACTCCCGAGGCCTGGTCCGTCAGTAACGCTGTTCAGCGGGTGATTGCGGCTACCAACTCCTGGCTCCATGCCCAGACACGGCGCAGCCAGTACCGGTATGACATGGACCGCGGCTATGTCTGCACTCTCAGTGCCCTGGTGCTCAAGGGCACTTTTGCGCACCTTTTCCATGTGGGCGACAGTCGCATCTACCAGTTGCAGGGACGGGCGCTGGAGCAGCTCACCGAGGATCACCGTCTTTGGGTTTCCCCTGAGAAAAGCCACCTGGCCCGGGCCATGGGCGCTGATGAGCGCGTGGAGATTGATTACCTGCGGGTCGGTATCCAGCCGGGGGATGTCTTTGTGCTGGCCACTGATGGCGTGCATGAATGCCTCAACGAAGCTGCCATGGCTGGGGTGATCGGCGAGGGCGGGAATGACCTCGATGGCCTGGCTCGTCAGCTTGTGGAGCAGGCGTACCAGAATGGCAGCGAGGACAACCTCACGGTGCAGGTGGTCCGGGTGGAGGCTGTCCCGGAGCAGGCACAGCCGGCCGAGGTCGTACAGCACCTGATCGGGTTACCCTTCCCGCCAGCGCTTAACCCACCCATGCGGTTTGAGGGGTACCGGATCCAGAGGCAGTTGCACGCCAGCGCGCGCAGTCAGGTCTATCTGGCACTGGATGAAGCAACCGGGGAACGGGTTGCAATGAAGGTATTGGGCACGGAAATGCGGGATGATCCGGGTCAGGTGGAGCGCTTCCTGATGGAGGAATGGATTGCTCAGCGCATTGATCAGGTGCATGTGGCCAGTGCCCGCCCGCCACAACACCAGCGGCATTACCTCTATACGGTTATGGAGTTCATTGAAGGGCGCACCCTGGCCCAATGGATGACCGATAACCCGCGCCCGGCGCTTGCAACAGTACGCGACATTGTTGAGCAGATCGCCCGCGGGCTCCAGGCATTTCATCGTCTGGAGATGGTACACCGGGACCTGCGTCCGGCTAATGTCATGATTGACCAGCAGGGCACCGTCAAGCTGATCGATTTTGGCTCAACCCGTGTGCCGGGCGTTATGGAGATGGCGCCGGTGACCGTTGATGAGGGGCCTCTGGGTACGGCGGCCTATTCCGCGCCAGAGTACTTTATGGCGCGTCCGGGCAGTGTCCGGTCGGATATCTATTCGCTGGGTGTGATCGCCTATCAAATGCTTACGGGGCAACTGCCCTACGGTACGGATGTGGCGCGGGCCCGGAGTTATAGCGCCCTGAACCGTCTGCGTTACCAGTCGGTACGGCGCTACAACCCGGAGCTCCCGGTATGGTTGGATGGAGTGCTGCGCTGGGCCCTGCATCCGGACCCCAACAGGCGTCATGAGGCGCTTTCGGAGTTCATTTTCAACTTGCGTCACCCCAGCCCCGAAGCGGATCACCCGGCCCCGCTGCCGTTGATGGAGCGGGATCCGGTGCGGTTCTGGCAGGGAGTGTCATTGGTGCTGGCGGTGCTCGTGGCGGCCTTGCTGGTGCTGTTGCTGTAACCCGTCAGCCGTCCAGGCCTGTGAACGAGACACCGGTCAGGTCCTGGGAAACAGACCATAGCTTTTGGGCCACCTCCTGATTCCGCGCCAGGCGGCTTACGCTGGCCTCGGCGGGCATGCCCCACAGCTCCTGGAAGCCATGGGGGCCGTAGTAATGGCCCGCTTCCGCCTGCGGTGAGGAGGCGGCAAAAACGCTGGGGTAAGCGCCCTTTTGCTGGGATTGGGCGGTAACGGCATTGAACAGGCTATGCCCGGGGATGGTGCGCTGCAAATTGGTGGCCGAGTAGCCGGGATGGACGGCGATGGACTGGATGGTCTCACCGCTGCGCCGCAGCCGGCGGTCCAGCTCCAGAGCGAACATCAGGTTGGCGAGCTTGCTCTGACCGTAGAAACGCCAGCGTTGATAGCCCCTGCGGGCATCCAGGTTGTCGAAGTCGAGGCGCCCGAAGCGGTGGGCCAGGCTGCTCAGAACTACCACCCGGGCCGCTTCCGCCGCACGCAGCCGGTCCAGCAGAAGCCCGGTCAGGGCAAAGTGCCCCAGGTGGTTGGTGCCGAACTGCATCTCGAAGCCGTCCTGGGTCAACTGCAGCGGTGGCGCCATGACACCGGCGTTATTGAGCAGAACATCCAGGCGCGGGTAATGATCATGGATGCGCCGGGCAAAGTCCCGCACGGATGCCAGGTCCGCCAGGTCGAGCTGCATCAGCTGGAGGTCAGCGTCCGGATCCTGGGCCTGTAGGCTTTCCTGGGCCGCCTGGCCCTTCTCCCGGTTGCGGCAGGCCATGATGACGTGGGCGCCGCGCTGCGCTAGAAGGCGTGTCGATTCCAGCCCGAGGCCACTGTTGGCGCCGGTGATCAACACGGTTCTTCCTGTAAGATTTGGAATATCCGCGGGTGTCCATGGAATTGGGTAGTGGCTCATTGGGTCCCTCCTTCTGGTCCTGATTTGCTACAGGTTAAACAATGGGGGCGGGGGCAGGCCAGGCATTTCGGTTGCGTTAATCACCTGTCCCCGGTCCCGGCATTGCTTTACCATGACGCTACTTTCGCGGGTTAATGATTGAGAGGGTTTGAATGTTCCTTGCGGTCCTGATCGGTGCCCTGATTGGTTCGGCTTTTGGGGTGCCTGGCGCCCTTATCGGGGCGCTTATTGGCGGTGGTCTGGTGTATGCGGGGCGCCTGAAGCTGCGGCAGCGCATCCGTGCGGTGCAGTCACGTTTCATGGAATCCGTGTTCGCGGTCATGGGCGCGCTCTGCAAGGCCGATGGGGTCGTTACCCAGGACGAAATCGAGGTGGCGGAAGCCCTTTTCCAGCGCTTCCGACTCACCGAAAGCCAACGGGAAGCGGCCAAGGCCGCCTTCAATCGCGGTAAGGCCGATGACTTCGATCTGGACGCGGAATTGAATGAGTTCCTGCGCCAGAGTGGCGGCCAGTCCGGCCTTCTGCAGATGTTCCTCCAGGTCCAGGTTGCAGCTGTTGCGGCTGATGGCCAGGTGCACGAGAACGAACATGAGATGCTGGTGCGCATTGCCCGCCGGCTGGGGCTGTCGGAAAGTCAGGTGGAGCAGCTGGAAGCCATGCTTCGGGGAGGTGCCGCCGGAAGTGCGGCGGAGCAGCAGCAATCCCTGGAGGATGCCTATAAGGTGCTTGGTGTATCCCCAGAGGTCAGTGATGAGGAGCTCAAGAAGGCTTACCGCAAACTGATGAGTGAGAACCACCCGGACAAACTCGCCGGCCGCGGCATGCCGGAGAGCATGCGCGAGATGGCTGAAGAAAAGACCCAGGAGATCGCCAACGCCTACGACCGCATCAAGCAGGCGAGAGCGGCTTCCAGTTCCTGATCAAAGGAGCCAGGACATGACCCTGACACTCCACCAGTTCCCGATATCGCACTACTGCGAGAAGGTCCGGTGGGCCCTGGACTACCGGTGGGCCCTGGACTACCGGTGGGCCCTGGACTAGAAGGGGGTCATCGATGGGGCCCGGCGCCTCTACGATCGCCACCGCTTACAGGGCCACCAGAAAGGCCAGTAGGGCCAGTTCCGTGAGGACGATGGAGGCACCGAGCGCATCCCCGGTGTAACCCCCCAGCGCCCGGTGCAGCTGCCGCCCCCAGAGCAGGCCCACCAGGGCCGTGGTCACCACGAAGCCCATAACCAGCCCCGGCAGCCAGAACAGGCCCACACCGGCCAGCGCAACGCTGAACGCCGTTGCCACCGCGAGCCGCGGCATCGGGAAGGTATTCGCAACCGGCTTGGTTTTGCTGGTATCCGTATCCGTCACGTACGGCATCACCGCCATCAGGAACAACGGCGTTACCCGCGCCAGCGCCGGGGTGAAAAGCAGCACCGCCCAGATCGGTAACGGCGCGAGCGCCAGGAGCAATGCCACCTTCAGTGCCAGGGCCCCGACCAGCGCCACCGTCCCGTAGGTGCCGATGCGGCTGTCCTTCATGATCGCCAGCCGCCTCTCAACCGTGAACCCGCCTCCCAGCGCATCCACCATATCCGCCAGCCCATCTTCATGGAACGCGCCGGTCAGCCAGAGGTGGACAATCACCACGCCAATGACAGTCACCGCTAAGGGGAAGGCAATCGCCAGCGCCTGATACACCAGCGCATAAGCCGCCCCAAGCACCAATCCTGCCAAGGGAAAATACATGCTGCTGTGGTTCATCAGCTGCTGCGAATAATCAATCCGCGCCAGCATCGGAATACGGCTGATGAAGCCCAGACAGAGCCAGAAGGCCTGCCATTCGTGTTTCCAATTGATTGTCATGATGGTTTCCGGTCGTTTTCAGCGCTAGCGGCGCGCTCAAAGGCTGGTGACAACGTTGAGCCCGTTAAACAGCTCAGTGCGCCTCATCCCAGTTCTTCCCGACACCAGCCTCCACGAGCAACGGCACTGCAAGCTCAGCCGCCCCGCTCATCAGCTCCTCCAGCAGCGAACTCAGCTGGGAAACCTGATCCTCCCGGACCTCCAGAATCAGCTCGTCATGCACCTGCATCGTCATGCGCGCATCAAATCCGGAGCCCGCGATCCGGTTTTCCACCATCACCATCGCCTTCTTGATGATGTCCGCCGCGCTCCCCTGCATGGGCGCGTTGATGGCAGTGCGTTCCGCCCCCTGGCGCAGCTGCCCGTTGCGGCTGTGGATCTCCGGCAGGTAGAGACGGCGGCCGAACAGGGTCTCTACATACCCCTGTTCATGGGCCGTCTTGCGGATCCGGTCCATGTACTCGAGAACACCCGGGTAACGCTCGAAGTAGCGATCAATGTAGCCCTGCGCTTCATCCCGGGGAATGCCCAGTTGGCGGCCCAGCCCCCAGGCGGACATCCCGTAGATGAGGCCGAAGTTGATGGCCTTGGCATCCCGGCGCTGGGTGTCGCTGACCTGCTCGCGAGCCACTCCGAACACCTCCGAGGCCGTGGCCTTGTGGATGTCCTCACCGTGGGCGAAGGCATCCAGAAGCCCTTGGTCACCGGACAGGTGCGCCATGATCCGCAGCTCGATCTGGGAATAGTCCGCAGCGATCAGACGGTAGCCTTCCGGCGCAATGAACGCCTGACGGATGCGCCGGCCCTCTTCGGTCCGGATGGGGATGTTCTGGAGGTTCGGGTCCGAGGACGACAGCCGGCCAGTGGCCGTCACCGCCTGGTGGTAGGAGGTGTGGATACGGCCCGTGCGCGTGTTGATCACTTCAGGGAGCCGGTCCGTGTAAGTGGACTTGAGCTTGCTTAGGCTGCGGTGCTCCAGAATGGTACGGGGCAGCTCATAGTCTACCGCCAGTTCCTGCAGCACCGGCTCCGCCGTGGAGGGCGCTCCTTTCGGGGTCTTCTTGAGAACCGGCATGCCCAACTTCTCGTAGAAGATCTTCTGCAGCTGCTGGGGGGACCCCAGGTTGAATTCCTCGCCGGCGGCCTCCCAGGCCTGTTCTTCCAGAGCCTTCATGCGCCCGGCCAGCTCGTTGCTCTGGGTGGCGAGAAGGTTGGCATCCACCAGGGTGCCGCGGTATTCCATGTGAGCCAGCACCGGCACCAGCGGCAGCTCGATGTCGCGGTAAACGGCCCCCAGCGCTGCGTCGTCCTTGAGGCGCGGGCTCAGGGTTTCGTGCAGCTGCAGGGTGATGTCCGCGTCCTCGGCGGCGTAATGGCCCGCGGTTTCCAGTTCGATCTCGTCAAAACGCTTCTGCTTGGCGCCCTTGCCGGCAATGCTTTCGAAGCTGGTGACCTCGCGTTCCAGGTAGCGCTGGGCCAGGGTGCCCATATCGTGGCGCGAGCCGGCGGAGTTCAATACATAGGACTGGAGCATGGTGTCCTCAATGCCGCCGCGCAGGGTGATGCCATGGTTCGCCAGCACATTGATGTCGTACTTCAGGTTCTGGCCGACCTTGATGCGCTCGGGATCCTCAAGCAGTGGCCGCAGCTGCTCCAGAACGGCCTCGCAGTCCAGCTGTTCCGGCGCGCCCAGGTAGCTGTGGCCCAGCGCTACGTAGGCAGCGGTGCCGGCCTCCACCGCGAAGGACACGCCCACGATGCGGGCGTCCATGTAGTTGAGGCTGGTGGTCTCTGTATCAAAGGCAAACACTGGTGCATCGTGTAGTGCGGCGAGCCAGGCATCCAGGGCCTGCTGATCCAGAACCGTATGGTAATCGGTCGTCACTTCGGCCGGCGCGGCAGTGTCCCCACCGTTACCGGTCTGCTGTTTTTCCGGTTCGCCACGGTCGTTCTGCAGCTCCCGGATCCAGCCGCGGAACTCCATCGCCCGGAACTGTTCAAGCAGCTGCTCCCGGTCCACCGGGTCCGGGTCCAGTGCTTCCACGCTGTAACCGAGGTCCAGTTCGGTTCGGATGCGGGCCAGGTCCCGGCTCAGGGGCAGCTGGTCCAGGGCGGCCCGGAGGTTGTCGCCGATTTTGCCACCCACCTCGTTAGCATGGGCCATGAGGTTATCCAGATCGCCGTACTGCTGGAGCCATTTGACGGCTGTCTTGGGGCCGCATTTGGTCACGCCCGGGATGTTGTCCACGCTGTCGCCCACCAGGGCCAGGTAGTCCACGATCTGGTCCGGTTTGACCCCGAACTTCTCGATCACACCCTCCCGGTCCATGGAGGTGTCGTTCATGGTGTTGATCAACGACACATGATCGCTCACCAGCTGGGCCATGTCCTTGTCGCCAGTGGAGATGATGACATCCACGCCCTTGTCGGTGGCTTCGTTGGCCAGGGTGCCGATGACGTCATCCGCCTCCATGCCATCCTCGATCAGCAGAGGCAGCCCCATGGCACGGATGATGTCGTGGATGGGCTGGATCTGGCAGGCCAGGTCCTCCGGCATTTCCGGGCGGTTGGCCTTATAGTCCTCGTACAGTTCGTGCCGGAACGTTTTGCCTTTCGGGTCGAAGACGATGGCGATTGGCGAGCCCGGGTAGTCCTGCTGCAGGCGGCGGATCATGCTGATCACGCCCTTGACCGCCCCGGTGGGCTGGCCCTCTGAGGTGGTCAGCGGGGGCAGGGCATGGAAGGCCCTGAAAAGATAAGAGGAGCCGTCCACCAGGACGACGGGTCGGTCTTTGCTGAGCTCAATCATGGGGGTGTCGCTTCAGGGTTATGGTCACGCGGAGTGTTCCAGAACGGGCGTTTCCCAGTCCATAGGTGTTAACCATGGCGGCGGCGGCAAGGGGCTTCCCACCGTTGCCACCAAGCAGCCTGGAGCCGGTACGCGGTCAGGTACTGTCACTTCAATGGTTTCTGGTTAGCTGTTCATTATGGCGTGATTTGTGAACCCTGCAACCACACTTTTTACACCATTAGTATGCGTATTCTAATTATTCACCGTAGTCTCCAAGCTGAAGCAATCAGTGGGCGCAGGCGCGTCGATGAGCATTCAAAGGAGGTTGACCATGAGTAAGATCCGCAATTATCAACAACAGGTACAGGACGTCATCGAGAAAGGCATCAACACGGTTGAAAAGCAGCACAAAAACCTGGCCGAGCGCCCGTTCGAGCTTGCCGAGAAGGTCGAAAAGCAGGCCAAGAGTTACAGTGTGAAGTCCGTGCGCGCCAAGCATGACGACTACGCCAATACGGCGTATGAAACCCTGCGTGTATGGAACAAGCGGCTGGGCGACTACGCTGACAGCCTGATCGGGCGCTTTGACAAGGAAGCGGCTCAGGATGAGCAGAAAAGTGAGCAGCAGGGCAGCAGCAGTTCGCAGTCCAGCAGCCAGAAGCAGTCCGGCTCCAGCGCCAGCAAGCAGTCCAGCGGGGCGAAGAAAAGCTCCGGTGGCGCTAAGAAGCAGACGGAGAGCCAGCCCTCCGCGTAACGAGGCGGAAACGGGGCGCTCAAAACGGGCAGCGGCGAGAGCCGCTGCCCGTTTTTTATGGGGGGTCACTTCTCCATGGTGGCCAGGTCTTCGCGGGCCGTTTCTTCCTCCGGGATGGTTAGCGGCAGGGTCTGTTTCTTGTCGGTCAAGGTTTCAAGACGCTCGATCCTGTCCCTGTATTTGTCCCGGGTTTTTTCAGCCTCGTCGATCTCGTTCCGGATTTCGTTCAGAAGCGTCGCCTTCTCCGCGCGCAGACGCTTCATCTTATCCCGCAGTTTTTCAGGCACCTGCTCTCCCGCCCGCTCCTGATTGGCGGCGCGGCTCTGCAGTTCCGCAATCTGGTCCTCGATACTCTTGATGTTGGCAAGCTTGAGCTGGACGGTTCCGAAGCGCTCCTTCAGCTTGCGATGAAGGGCACGGACGGCGTCATCCGGCGCACTGTACTGGCGCAGCAGTCGGCGGTCCCGTTTTTTGCGCTCCTCGCGCTTTTTTTCCAGGCGCTTCTGGCGCTCGCGCTCGCGCCGGCGCTTGGCCAGTTCCTCTTCCGTGGGAGGCGGCGGAACCTTCTCCACCACTCGTCCGTTGCTGTCCAGCACCTCATAGCCCTGTTCCAGCGCCTCCCGGGGCAGTGTATTGCTCATCACCGTCTTGCCTTCTTCCGTCTCGTACCGGTACATCTCGGCCGAGACCGGTGTGGCCAGGAGCAGGCAAAGGGCAGTCAATAACCATCGGCGCATCGGGGTCCTCTCCTGTCGGCGTGCTCAGGTGACACCGTAAGTGTCTCGGTAGCGGGCCACTTTCTCCGCGTAGTCGGACATGTCGGGCAGCTCGCGCAGGTACTCCAGAATCTGGTCGAGGCTGATGATACTCACCACCGGCAGTCCGAATTCCGCTTCCACTTCCTGTATGGCGGAGCGTTCCGCCTGACCCTTCTCCTGGCGATCCAGCGCGACCAGTACGCCGGCTGGCGTGGCGCCCGCGGCCTGGATGCGCTCAATGGACTCGCGCACGGCAGTGCCAGCCGTGATCACGTCATCTACAATCAGGACCCGGCCTTCCAGGGGGGCGCCCACGATGTTACCGCCCTCGCCATGAGCCTTGTCTTCCTTGCGGTTGAAGGCCCAGGGTAGATCCAGGCGGTGATGGGTGGCCAGGGCCGACGCGGTGGCAGTGGCCAGGGGGATCCCCTTATAGGCTGGACCAAAGACCATGTCGCATTCCAGGTCACTGCGGGTAAGGGCCTGGGCGTAGGCCTGGCCCAGCCGGGCGAGGTCGCTGCCGCGCTGGAAAAGCCCGGTGTTGAAGAAATAGGGGCTGGTGCGGCCGGATTTCAGCTCAAATTCCCCAAAGCGCAGTACCTTGCGGGCGATAGCGAACTCGATGAACTCTCTCTGATAGGTCTGGATCATAGGGCCCTTTACGATCAGCGTGTTTTGTCCGTTGGCAAGCATGGGTATGATACACGCAAACCGAGGTTGGAATCATTTATGCGGGTCGTTACAGTCAGTGTCAACGGATTGCGCGAGGCAATCAGTAAGGGGTTTTTCGAGTGGCTCGCGGCGCGGGATGCGGACGTGGTAGCGCTGCAGGACCACCGGGTACGGATGGCTGATATCGAAGATGATCCAGCGCTGACCCCCGAGGGATACCAGGCTTGGTTCATTGATGCGGAGACGCCCGAAAGCGGAGGCGTGGGGTTCTATACCCGCTATTTCCCCAAGGCCATTATCTACGGTTTCAACTACGGTCCCGCGGATCGCGAGGGCCGCTACTTGCAGGCGGACTTCCAGAACCTCAGTGTCGCGTCCGTTTTGGCGCCCGCCTCGCACGAGGCCGGTGGGGATGAGGCGCGCGACGAATTCATGGAGGCCTTCCTGACCCACACGGGCAAGACAGCCCGCAAACGCCGCCAGTACATCATCTGCGCGAACCTGCGCACGGCGCATCGGGACGAGGATGCGGATTCGTTCTTCCATCGCCAGCCGGTTTCCGGCTTTCTACCCCACGAGCGGGCCTGGATGGATGAGCTGTTCAACCAGCAGGGCTATCTGGATGCCTACCGGGCACTGGTCACGGATGGCAGGGCCGCCACCTGGTGGCCGGAGTGGGCCCGGAACTGGCGTCGCTCCCCCGGTTGGCGGACGGACTACCAGATGCTCACGCCGGGGCTGCATGAGGTGGTGGACGATGGCTGGATCGACACGGACGCGGGCTTTTCCGACCACGCGCCCGTGGTGATGGACTATCGCGTCTCGCCACAATAATCAGTCGGCGAGGGCAGCCTTCTGGGCTTCGAACAGTTCATCAATGCCCTTGCGCGCCAGCGTCAGCATTGAGTCCAGCTCCTGTTGCTCAAAGGCTTCGCCTTCCGCCGTTCCCTGGATTTCGATGAAACCGCCTTTGTCCGTCATGATCACGTTCATGTCGGTTTCGGCCGTGGAATCTTCCGGGTAGTCCAGGTCCAGGACCGGGGTCCCGTCATAAACACCCACGGAAATGGCGCCCACCATTTGTTTGAGTGGGCTGCGGGTGAGTCGACCGTTGGCCACCAGTGTGTTGAGGGCATCCACCAGGGCCACGCAGCCGCCGGTGATGGCCGCCGTACGGGTGCCGCCGTCAGCCTGGATGACATCGCAGTCAATCACGACGCTGTGCTCTCCCAGCGCTTCCAGGTCCACGGCAGCGCGCAGTGACCGTCCGATCAGGCGCTGGATCTCGATGGTGCGTCCGCCCTGCTTGCCGCGGCTCGCTTCCCGGCCCATGCGGTCGCCGGTGGAACGGGGCAGCATGCCGTATTCGGCCGTTACCCAACCCTGGCCCTGGCCTTTCAGGAAGGGGGGAACCTTGTTCTCCACACTGGCCGTGCAGATCACTTGGGTGTCGCCGAACTCAGCCAGGACGGCGCCCTCGGCGTGCTTGGTGTAATGACGTGTCAGGCGGATGTTGCGCAGCTGGTCGGGGTTTCGGCCACTCGGGCGCATGCTCGCTCCTTGGGTTGGTGAAAGGTACGGGGCGCAGAGTCTAGCACGCCATGGCCGAGCTGCGGGCGTGTGCTTGCCAGCGGTGGTACACTGGCCGGTTCATGCCCGAGCACAAAGGGAGCGGCCATGGCGACACTGAACAGCATGACGGCGTTTGCGCGCCACCAGCACCAGGCGCAATGGGGCACCCTGACCTGCGAGTGCCGCACCGTGAACCATCGTTATCTGGACCCGTCGTTGCGCTTGCCTGATCCCCTGCGCCACCGGGAGATGATCTACCGGGAGCGTCTGGGGCAGTGGTTTGCACGGGGCCGGGTCGAGCTCCAGTTCCGCCTGGAGGGGAGTGATCAGCTTTCTGGTGATGAACCGGATCCGGCGGCACTGCGTCGCCTGCGCCAGGCCATGGTGCGGGTGGAGCAGGAGATCCCGGATGCGGCCCCGGTTTCTCCGCTGGATGTGCTGCGCTGGCCGGGCATCCTGTCCGACGGTGAACTGCCGGAAGACGCGATTGTCGCCGCCGCGGATGAACTGCTTGAACGCACCCTTGAGGACGTGGCGGAGCAGCGCCGCCGCGAGGGTGCCCGCCTGGCCCCGTTGCTGGCGGAGCGGCTGGAGGCGGTCGAGGGGCATGTGGTTGACCTGCGCCAACGGATACCGGCGTGGCGCGAGCAGCAGCGCCAGCGGCTGGTTGAGCGCCTGTCGGAGGCCGGCGCCGAGCCAACGGATGAGCGTCTGGCGCAGGAGCTGGCCCTGTTGGCCCAGAAAGCGGATGTATCCGAGGAGCTGGACCGGCTTGATGCCCATGCGGCAGAAGTTCGGGCGGCGTTGGCAGAGGGCAGCCCGGTGGGGCGGCGCCTGGATTTTCTGATGCAGGAGCTCAACCGGGAGGCGAATACGCTCAGCAGCAAGTCCACGGCAGCGGAGCTGACCCGGGTGGCGGTGGACATCAAGGTGCTGATCGAACAGATGCGTGAACAGATACAGAATGTGGAGTAATCCGATCATGAGCGAGCAGCCTTACCTGGGCACGCTATTCGTGGTGTCGGCGCCTTCCGGGGCGGGCAAGACCAGCCTGGTGGCGGGGGCGCTGGAGCGCGATCCGGCGTTGACCGTTTCCGTGTCGCATACCACCCGCCCGGCGCGTCCAGGGGAGCAGGACGGCGTCAACTATCACTTTGTCACCGAGCAGGAGTTTCTCTCGCTCATGGAAGCGGGCACGTTCCTGGAGCACGCGCAGGTCTTCGACAATTACTATGGCACTTCGGGCGACTGGGTGGACGAGCAGCTGGCCGCCGGGCGGGACGTGATCCTGGAGATTGACTGGCAGGGGGCCCAGCAGATCCGGCGCCTGCGGCGTCATGCGGTGTCCGTGTTCATTGTGCCGCCGTCGCCTGAAGCGCTGCGGGAACGCCTCCAGGGGCGTGGCCAGGACAGCGACGAGGTCATTGAGCGCCGCCTTTACGAGGCGGCCGAGGAGTGCCGTCACGTGGCGGAGTATGATTACCTGGTCGTGAATGACGACTTCGAGCGTGCGCTGGAGGAGCTTCTGGTCGTGCTGCGGGCGCAGCGCCAGTGCCTGAGCCGTCAGAGCCAGCGCCATGAGGCGCTGCTGAGCGCGCTGTCACAGGCCGATCAATGATGGCCAGAAAGCTGCCACTGGGTTACACTGTTCAGTCCCCAGTGACCTACATACGACTAGAGGTAATCCATGGCACGCGTCACCGTTGAGGACTGTCTGGACCACGTTGACAACCGCTTCCAGCTTGTCATGCTCTCCACCAAGCGGGCCCGCCAGCTGGCGACCTATGGCAGTGAGCCCAAGGTTACACCGGAGAACGACAAGCCCACAGTGCTGGCTCTGCGCGAGATTTCAGCAGGCAAGGTCAGCTTCGAGAGCGTAGCGGCTGATGAGCGGGCAATGGAAGCGGAGTCCGTGGACACATCATCCGGCAATGCGAATGCTGGCGCTTCTTCGAGCGAAGAAGGTGAAGCCGAGAGCTGAAGCCAGCCGTTAGTGATTCTGTAGAAACCGGGCAATCCCCGGTTTTTTTATGTGTGTACACACTATAATCTGTAGGGGAAGGGAAGCAGGAAGAACCGGCACGGAGGCAACCGGCTCAACATCACCTCGCGGAGTATCCCGAACAGCCAATGTCGACGATCGACGCACTGGCGGAACGCCTCGGTAGCTACCTGGATGACCAGAAGGTCAACCAGGTCCGGAGGGCCTATTTCTACGCGGAACAGGCCCATGAGGGGCAGTATCGTCGCAGTGGTGAGCGCTACATCAGCCACCCGCTGGCGGTGGCCAATATACTGGCCCAGCTCAACCTGGATCACCAGAGCCTGATGGCGGCCATGCTCCATGACGTCATCGAGGACACGGGCATTCCCAAGGAGGCCCTGGTCGAGCAGTTCGGGGCACCGGTTGCCGAACTGGTGGACGGGGTCAGCAAGCTGACCCAGATCGAATTCCGTTCCCGGGCTGAGGCGCAGGCCGAGAACTTCCAGAAGATGACCCTGGCCATGGCGCGCGACATCCGCGTGATCCTGGTCAAGCTCGCGGACCGACTCCACAACATGCGCACGCTGGGGCCGCTGAACCCGGAAAAGCGGCGTCGCATCGCCACCGAGACCCTCGATATCTATGCGCCCATCGCGCACCGGCTCGGTATGCACAGCCTGTGCGTGGAGCTGGAGGACCTGGGCTTTGCCGCCATGTACCCCATGCGCTCTCAGTACATCGCCAAGGCCGTGCGCAAGCTGCGTGGCGAACACCATGAGATCATTGATGAGATCCGCAGCAGCCTTGAGGAAAAGCTGCGTGAACGCGGGCTTTCCGGGCGCATCGTCGGGCGTGAGAAGCACCTGAACTCCATCTACAACAAGATGAAGTTCAAGCACAAATCCTTCGGTGAGATCATGGATGTCTATGCCTTCCGGATCATCACCGATTCCGTGGATGACTGCTACCGCATTCTGGGGGCTGTGCACAGTCTTTATAAACCGCTGCCGGGCCGGTTCAAGGACTACATTGCCATGCCCAAGGCCAATGGCTATCAGTCGCTTCACACCACGCTTTTCGGTAAGCATGTGAACATTGAGATCCAGATCCGCACCGAAGCAATGGAGAGCGTGGCGAATCACGGCATCGCGGCGCACTGGATGTACAAACACGACTCGGAAGTGGGTGAAGCCAATCAGAAACGTGTGGATCGCTGGCTCGAAGGGCTGATGGAGATGCGCGAGCGGGCGGATGATTCGCTGGAGTTCATCGAGCACGTGAAGGTGGATCTTTTCCCGGACGAGATCTATGTGTTCACGCCCAAGGGGCGGATCATGGAGCTGCCGCGGGGCGCCACGGCGGTGGACTTCGCTTACGCCATCCATACGGACATTGGCAATGCCTGTGTCGCATGCCGGGTGGACCGACAGCTGGCACCGCTGAGCCGGCCACTGCAAAGTGGCCAGACGGTGGAGATTGTCACCGCGCCGGGTGCCCGGCCCAGCCCGGTCTGGCTCAATTACGTGGTCACCGGTAAAGCGCGTTCAAGCATCCGTCACGTGCTCAAGACCCAGGAGCGCAAGGAGTCCATGGAGCTCGGGCGCCAGTTGCTCAGCCGCTCACTCAACAGCCTTGGGGCGCGCCTGGATGACCTCAGCGAGGCGCGCATTCAACGGGTGCTCGAGCACAACCAGGCGCCGAGCTTTGAGCGGCTGCTGGCGGATATCGGGCTGGGTAACCGCATGGCTTACATCATTGCTCGGCAATTGGCTCCGGATCTCGAAGGCGACAGCGAGGCCACACCGTCTCTGGAAGAGACGCGTGCCGGACAAACCATGACCATTGCCGGCAGCGAGGGCTCGGTGATCCAGTTTGCGGACTGCTGCCAGCCGATCCCCGGTGATCCCATTGTGGGGCGGATGAGTTCTGGGGATGGCATGGTAATCCACTCTGAGCGCTGCGATAGCGTGCGTCACCTGGATGCCGACTCTCCCCAGCTGGTCTACCTGACCTGGGCCAAGAACATCACCGACGACTTCTCTGTGGAGTTGCGGGTGGAGACCGCCCGTAAGCGGGGGCTGATTGCGGAGCTGGCTAACACCGTCACCCTGGCGGAGGCCAGCATTGAGGGCATCAATGTGGATGAATACGATGCCCGCCACAGTGTGGTCGTCATGGCTCTGCATGTGACCGGGCGTCGTCAACTGGCACGGATCATGCGCCGCATCAGAAACCTGCGCACGGTCAAGTCGGTCACCCGTGTCCGGCGTTGACAGCGCCGCGTCGGCGGGCGAGCATCAGGGTTTCGTGATAGACGACAGGAAAGCCGTAACCCATGACAAACAAGTCCATCATTCAGACGGATACCGCACCAGAAGCCATTGGTCCCTACTCCCAGGCCGTGAAGGCGGGTGATACCGTCTATCTCTCGGGCCAGATTCCGCTGGACCCGGAAACCATGGAGTTGGTGCCGGGGGGCTTCGAGGAGCAGGTCCGGCGTGTGTTCGCCAACCTCAAGGCGGTCTGCGAGGCTTCTGGCGGCAGCATTCAGGATCTGGTGAAACTCAACATCTACCTCACGGATATGGGCAACTTCGCCACCGTCAATGAAATCATGACCACCGTCTTTGGCGAACCCTATCCCGCACGCGCTGCCCTCGGCGTGGCCGCCCTCCCCAAGGGGGCGCAGGTCGAGATGGACGCGGTCATGGTGCTCAAGTAGTACTCAGACCTGGCTGATGCAGTGCCGGACCCTGGGGCCGTCACCGCCATAGTGGCGGGCCCAGGCCATAAAGAGTTCCCCGCATGCCAGGGCATCTTCCAGCGCGTTGTGCGCGTTGATCGCCGGCAGGCCGTAGCGCTCGCGGCAGCGATCCAGCCGCAGGGTGTTGCGTGGCAGAGTCTGCTCGCGCTGGAACAGTCGCTTCTTCTCCAGGCGCAGTGTGTCCGCGGTGGGCTGGAACCAGTCCATGCCGAACTGTTCCCGGTAAGCGGCACGCAGGAAGCCTGTATCCAGCGGCGCGTGATGCATCACGACCAGGCGGTCCGTCAGGGCCCGGGCGAGCATGCGCAGCCCCGAGGGCAGGTCCAGGCCCTCGCTGCGGTCGCTGTCGCGGATGTGGTGGATGGTGGCGCTGTCGCCCACCAGGTTGCGGCTGTCGATCAGCACGTGCCGGGCGGTATCCAGCCGGATGCGGCCCTGGTCCAGGGCTACCCAGCCCAGGCTGATGATGGTGCCGGTTTTCGGATCCAGACCGGTGGTCTCCAGATCAATGGCCAGCCAGTCCACCTCGTCCCAGCGGGCGTTGCTGTTGGGCCAGCGGCTTGCCAGCAGCCGTTCCAGCGCCGGGTCCGGAAAGGGGTGGCGTGCATAGCGGCGGCGGGCCCGCTCGTGGCGGGCGCGCGTCAGCCACATCAGCGCATCCCCTGGCGGTAGGTCAGGCGCACGGATTTCTGGGCGCTGTCGACCAGCTGGAAGGCGTCCCGCAGCTGTTCACGGGCAAGTTTGGGCAGGTTGCGCGGGTTGCAGTGGTTGCTCAATGCCTCGCCTTCGCGGATCTGGTCCGCCTGCACCTGGAGCCGGACCTGCATCAGAAAGCGCAGCGCGTCCTGCAGGTTGCGGGCGTCGTAGCGGGTCATGTGCCGGCCCCGCGCCAGCTCGTCCAGCCGCTCCAGGGTATTGATGCGCTCGATGCCAGCGGCCAGCGCGTGCAGCCTCACGATTTCAATGATTGGCAGCAGGCCCCGTTTCTTCAGATTCAGGGTGTCCTTGTGTTCGCCGTTGCGCTCCACCACAAAGCGCCGGAAGATGCCGATGGGAGGGCTGCCTTCGAGCACGTTCTCCGCCAGGGCCGCCTGGAAAATGGAGTTGGCCTTGACGCGTTGGAGCATGTGGGACTGGACCTGGCTGGTGAGGGAGGCATCGCCGTACACGGTGCGCAGGTCGAAGGCGATGCTGATCTCCATGACGTGATGCGGACTGAAGCTTGAGACCCAGTTATCCACCGCCTGGTACCAGCCGGAAAGCCGGCGGCGCCAGAAGGGGTTGGTCGCCATGACGTTGCCGTTGCAATACACGTAACCGCACTCATCCAGGCCGTCGCTGACCTTGGTGGCCAGTTGCTCGAACCACGCCATGTCCTCGTCCGTAGCCTCATCGGGGATGATCAACCCATTGTCCTGGTCGGCATTGAGCAGCTGTTCGGCCCGGGCCTGGGAACCGAAGCACAGCCAGGCGAAGGGCACGGGGGGTGGGCCCAGTTCGTCCATGGCCATCTCGATCAGCCGGTTGGTCACGGTATCGCTGATGGCGGTGAGGATGTGGCTCACCTGCTCGGCGGGCACGCCCGCGTCCGTCCAGCGAAGAAGGAACTGTGGAATATCGCGGAGAACCGTTTGCAGGGTGGCGATGGAGTCCTGGCGCGACAGGCGCTGGACGATGTAGACCGGGTCGTCCTGGCGCGCGGAGATCAGGTCCGAGGTGGTGAGGATGCCGACCGGCCTGCGCCCATCCAGTACCGGCAGGTGGTGCATGCGGTGGCGCGTCATCAGCAGGGTGGCGTCGAACAGCGTTGCGTTCTGGTCCAGGCTCACCGGCTCCGGTGTCATGATCTCGGAAACGGGCGTATCCGGGGAGCGCCGCGACGCCAGTACCCGGCTGCGCAGGTCCCGGTCGGTAACAATGCCGCTGAGTTCTTCCCCGTTGAGAACCAGGGCTGACGAAACCCGTCGGGCGGACATCTGTTCAGCCAACTCGTACACCGGGGTTGTTTCCGAGGTGGTCACGAGGTTTGTGGCCATCAGGTTTTGCACCGGCATCAACATGCCATCGGGCGATACCATGCTGCGCGTGGCGCGAAACAGGCGCCGGGAGCGCTGGCCGTGGAAGAAGCGGTCGAAGTCGCGGTAGCGGCTGCGCAATTCCTGGTAGGCTTTCTGGGGGAGAAAGTAGATGAGGCTGTCTTCAATCAGAACGGCGCGCACCCCCGGTTCCTGCTGAAGCAGTCCGCTGAGGGCGAAACTCTCGCCCTCGGCCAGCCGGTCCAGCAGCTCACCGTCCTGGCCGCGGAGCTCCACGGCGCCACTGCGCAGGATGCGCAATCCCTGATCCCGGGTGTTTTCGTCGAACACATGGCCGTTGCGGAAATAACCGACCTCCATTTCGAGGACAATGCGCTCAATCTCGCCCTCAGGCAGGGCACTGAAGGGCAGGGTCTGGCGGATGAAGTCCGCGATGGAGGCAAGTTCCGGGGGCAGGGATTGGGTTTCAGTCATTTGCGGAAGTCCTCCCCAAAGCTGGTCTCATAGTCGATGAAGACCGTCTTGGCTTCGCCGTAATAGCTGGTGCCGTCCGCACGGGCCAGCACCCTCATGCGGGCCTTGGTGCTGGCTTCGCCTGGAATCACGCCTTGCCAGCGGGTGCGCGGCTCATTCATCGGCTCCAACGCGGTCTGCTCTGTGTCATCCGCGCCAGGGTTCACCCAGCCCATGCTCATGGCATCCAGGGGATGTGCGGACGCCAGCCGGACTGCCAGCTCTCCCTCGCCAGCGCGGTCAACCTGAATACTGAGCTCAAAGTTGCCGTTGCTCATGGTGCAGGTACCGCTCTCATAACGGCAGTTGGATTCACCGATGAGCTCATAGCCAAGCCCTTCTTTGGCTTTTTCCTTTTCTTCAGCGAGCATCGTGTCGGCTGCGAACCACGCCAATATGGCCAGGGCGGGAGCAACCAGCAGCGCGATGATGAAATGGAAGTTGCGGAACATGCTTGGCCTCTGGTCAGGGTAAAGGGAATTGCCGGGACAGGACCCCGTAGTAGGGGGTGCTCTCCCGGCGACTCCGTTCAGGGTAGTTGAAAAAGGGGGACCAGTGCTGGCGCACCAGCACTGGTCCTGGTTGGTGGTTCCGGATCAGTGGCCGCCGGAGGCCAGCGAGGAGCCGACCGGTACCCGCACGTCGTCCACAATGTGCTGGATGTGATCCGGGGGTTCCGGTGTCATCTTGCACACCACCATAGCGACGATGAAGTTGACGATGGCGCCCACAGCACCGAAGGCGTTCGGCGAGATACCGAAGAACCAGTTCGGATCCAGGCCGCCCAGGAAGGAGGTGCTGGAGACGAACATGATGCCTTTGTGCTGGAACACGTAGAGCAGGTTCACGGTCAGGCCCGCCAGCATGCCGGCGATGGCGCCTTCCTTGTTCATCTTCTTGTAGAAGATGCCGAACATCAGGGCCGGGAACAGGCTGGCCGCTGCGAGCCCGAAGGCCAGTGCCACTGTCCCCGCTGCGAAGCCGGGTGGATTGAAACCCAGGTACCCCGCTACGGCAATGGAGGCCGCCATTGAGATCCGCCCCGCCAGCAGCTCGTTCTTCTCCGAGATATCCGGCTTGAACACCCCTTTCAGCAGGTCATGGGAGACCGCCGAGGAGATGGCCAGCAACAGACCCGCTGCCGTGGACAGGGCGGCGGCGAGACCACCGGCGGCCACGATTGCGATCACCCAGTCGGGCAGCATGGCGATCTCGGGGTTGGCGAGCACGATGATGTCACGGTTGAGCTCGGTGACCTCGTTCTCATCCTCGTTGGAGCTGTAGGTGATGGTGCCGTCGTTGTCCTTGTCGGTGAACTCGATGAGTCCGGTCTGCTCCCAGTTTTTAACCCATTGGGGCCGCTCTTCGTAGACCATCTCGGTAGCCTCGGTGGTGCCGAAGGTCTCCATCAGGTTCAGACGGGCCATGGCGCCAACGGTTGGAGCCGTGGTGTAAAGAATAGCGATGAACACCAGTGCCCAGCCCGCGGAGGAGCGTGCCGCCTTGACGGTCGGAACCGTGAAGAAGCGGATGATGACGTGCGGCAGGCCCGCGGTACCGATCATCAGCGAGAGGGTGTAGAAGAACATGTTGATGCGGTTGTGCTCGTCCACCGCTACGTACTCGGCAAAGCCAAGCTCGTTCAGAACCTGGTCCAGCCGGTCCAGCACATAGGTGCCGTGCTCGGTCAGGGTGGAGCCAAGGCCGATCTGCGGCAGCGCCCAGCCCGTCATCTGCAGGGAAATGAAGACAGCTGGCACCGTGTAGGCGGTGATCATCACGCAGTACTGAGCGATCTGGGTGTAGGTGATGCCCTTCATGCCGCCCATGACCGCGTAGAAGAACACGATGACCATGCCAATGGACAGGCCCATCTCATAGCTCACTTCCAGGAAGCGGGAGAAGGCAACGCCGGTACCGGTCATCTGGCCGATAACGTAGGTCAGCGAGGCCAGGATCAGGCAGATAACGCCGATGATCCGTGCCGCGTTGGAGTAGTAGCGATCCCCCAGGAACTCCGGCACCGTGAACTTGCCGAACTTGCGCAGGTAGGGGGCCAGCAGCATGGCAAGCAGCACGAAGCCGCCGGTCCAGCCCATGAGGAAGACCGAGCCGCCATAACCGAGGAAAGCGATAAGGCCGGCCATGGAGATGAAACTCGCCGCGGACATCCAGTCGGCTGCCGTGGCCATACCGTTGGCAACCGGATGGACGCCCTTGGAGGCGACGTAGAACTCGCGGGTTGAGCCCGCCTTACAGTAGATGGCAATGCCGATGTAGAGCGCGAAGGTGGCGCCCACGACAATATAGATCAGTGTCTGCTGGTCCATGGTGAGCTCCCTTTACGCTGCGTCGTCTTTTTCTTCGACGCCGTATTTCCGGTCCAGCCGGTCCATCAGTTTCGCGTACACGAAGATCAGCACCACGAAGGTGATGATTGAACCCTGTTGAGCGAACCAGAAACCGAGCGGGTAACCGCCGATGTGGATGGCGTTCAGTGCCTCCGCGAAGAGGATGCCGCAGCCGTAGGACACAAAGGCCCAGACGGCGAGCAACCACCCGATAATGCGCAGGTTGTCACGCCAGTACTGTTTTTTGAGAGCTTCATTCTGGAATGCCATCAGCATTTCCCCCCATTATTGTTGTCAACGCGTCCACGGTGGATCACCGCTACAGCACAGCTTTGACCCGGTGGCCGCCAGTCTCCATACGACTTTGGTCTAAACACGCTGAAATCTGTGTTAAGCCCCTGTCATGCAAGGAATCAGGGGCGTTAGACCATGGTCTAATACCCAGCGTCGCCCACCGGGTCGACACTGGGGGTACACAGCCTTTGTCGCGAAGGCCCCGAATGGATAAACCGAACAAGATCTGAGGAGGCAGTGATGAGTGATGAAGCGGTCTACCCGGTGACGGACCACTTCCGGAACAAGGCGCTGATCGATGGAGAGACTTACGAGGCCATGTATCAGCGTTCCATCCAGGACCCGGAGGCCTTCTGGGCGGAGCAGGCCAAGCGCCTTGACTGGATGAAGCCGTTCTCGCGCGTCAAGGATGTCTCCTTTGCCAGTAATGACGTGCACATCCGCTGGTTCGACGACGGCACCCTGAACGCGGCCGCCAACTGCATCGACCGTCATCTGGAGGAGCGCAGCGGCCAGCCGGCGATCATCTGGGAGCCGGACGAGGAAAGCGAGGACAACCGGGTCATTACCTACGCGGAGCTTCACGAGGAGGTCTCGCGGCTGGCGAATGGCCTGAAGTCGCTCGGCGTTGGGAAAGGCGACATTGTGACGCTGTACATGCCGATGGTGCCGGAGGCGGCCTATGCCATGCTTGCCTGCGCCCGCATCGGGGCCATTCACAGCGTGGTCTTCGGTGGTTTCTCGCCGGAGGCACTGGCCGGCCGGATTGACGATGGCGGTTCGCGTATCGTGATCACTGCGGATGAAGCCCGCCGTGGCGGTAAGAAGGTCCCACTGAAGGCGAACGTCGACGAAGCCGTGTCGCTTTGCAGGGAGTCCCGCGTTGACAATGTTGTGGTGCTCAAGGCAACCGGCGGCAACGTTGACTTCAACGGCAACCGCGACATCTGGTACCGCGACCTGGTGGGCAACCAGTCCGACCAGTGTGAACCGGAAGAAATGAACGCCGAGGACACCCTCTTCGTGCTCTATACCTCCGGCTCCACCGGCAAGCCCAAGGGCGTGGTCCACACCACGGGCGGCTATCTGTTGCACACCGCCATCACCCACGAATACGTCTTTGACTACCGTCCGGGTGAGGTCTACTGGTGCAGCGCGGATGTGGGCTGGATTACCGGTCACTCCTACGTGGTCTACGGTCCGCTCGCCAACGGCGGTACCACCATGATGTTCGAGGGCGTGCCCACCTATCCGGATGTGGGACGCCTGGGCCGGATCATTGACAAGTACAAGATTGCGACCTTCTACACCGCCCCCACCGCCATCCGCTCACTGATGGCCGAGGGCGATGCGCCGGTAGCGAACGCCGACCTGAGCTCCCTGAAGCTGCTTGGCACCGTGGGTGAACCCATCAACCCCGAGGCCTGGCGCTGGTTCCACCAGAAGTTCGGCAAGGGCCAATGCCCGATCGTTGACACCTGGTGGCAGACGGAGACCGGCGGCATCCTGATCTCGCCACTGCCCGGTGCGACCGATCTCAAGCCCGGTTCCGCCACCAAGCCCTTCTTCGGCATCCAGCCCGGGCTGATGGATCCCGAGGGCAATGAGCTCGAAGGCGCCACCTCAGGGGGACTGGTGCTCAAGGACAGCTGGCCCGGCCAGATGCGCACGATCCTGGGGAACCATCAGCGCTTCGTGGAAACCTACTTCTCCACCTATGAAGGCTGCTACTTCACCGGTGACGGCGCCAAGCGTGACGAGGACGGCTACTACTGGATCACCGGCCGCGTGGACGACGTGCTCAACGTCTCCGGCCACCGCATGGGAACGGCCGAGGTGGAAAGCGCCCTGGTTTCCCATGACAGTGTCGCCGAGGCAGCGGTTGTGGGGTGTCCCCATGAGATCAAGGGGCAGGGCATTTACGTCTATGTAACGCTTACCCATGACTACTCACCCAGCGATGACCTGGCGAAGGAGCTCAAGCAGCACGTGCGCAAGGAGATCGGCCCGATCGCCACGCCGGACGTCATCCAGTGGGCCGATGGGCTGCCCAAGACCCGCTCCGGCAAGATCATGCGCCGAATCCTGCGCAAGATCGCCGCGGATGAGTTCGACGCCCTTGGCGATACCTCCACGTTGGCTGATCCCAATGTGGTCGATGACCTGATTGAAGGTCACAGAGTCGCCGCCGGTTCCGACCAGTAAGCCGGTACGCGCGGTTATCCCCGGGATCATTGCGCGATCCGCCAACAGGGACTATGTTCAGTGGGGCATCGGCCATGGGCCGTTGCCCCACTTCTGCTTGCAAGCCAGGGAGCATTGCGCCTGAATCATGACAACCCTGATCGTTGCCGACGACCATCCGCTGTTCCGCTCCGCGCTGAAGGACGTGATCCGCCAGGAAACGCCGGAGGCCAGTCTGGAAGAGGCATCGGATTTCGGCGACCTGCAGGCGGTGATGACACGGCTCACCGAGCCTGCCCTTGTGCTTCTGGATCTGCACATGCCGGGCGCCCATGGCTTCAGCGCGTTGCTGTTCCTGACCGCCCACTACCCGGATACCCCGGTGCTGATGATTTCCGCCAACGAGCGTGACGACATCATCCGCCGTGCTGCCGACCACGGTGCCGCCGGCTTCATCTCGAAAAGCGCCAGCATGGAAGCCATTGGCCAGGCCATCCGGAGCGTTGCGCGTGGTGATTTCTGTTTTCCTGACGGGATTGATCTCGCTATTCCCGGTGTCAGCGAGGAGGAGTCCGGTGTTGCCGATGCGCTTTCCGAACTCACCCCCCAGCAGTTCCGCGTCGCCACCATGATCAGCCAGGGCCTGCTTAACAAGCAGATCGCCTATGAGCTCAACGTGACGGAAGCGACCGTGAAGGCCCACGTCACCGAAATCTTCCGCAAACTCGGCGTTCACTCGCGCACCCAGGCCGCTCTCAAACTGGGCCAATTGGATCTTGCGGATGTCTCCCAGGAAGACGGGTGATATGCTTTCTCAACGTTTTCCGTGACCTAACCTGAGGGGATCGGGGAGTGCTGTCCGGGAAGCTCGGTCGCCAGGGATGGCGACCGCGCAGCGTCCAGGGATGGATTCATAGCGTTTCCCGGACAGCACTCCCCGATCCCCGCCGGCAGAGCGCTAATAGTCCAGTGATATGGGAGTAATGGGGATGCCCGAAACCCTGAATGAACCCCTGACCAGCTTTACCAGAATCACCCGTAACGCCCGCCAGCGCTTCCTCAACCCGGAAACCCTGGTCCAGGCCGAACAGACCCCCTACGACACCATCTTCAGCGACGACCTCGTCAGCGTGCGCTATTACCCACCGCTGCATGAAGACCACATACCGGTGGGCGACGACGACATCCCCATGGCCGTCCGGCGGGACACTCACAGGGTCCCACTGGTGCTGGTCGCCCCGCTGGCCGTGAACATGACCATCTACGACCTGTTCCCCAACCGCAGCCTCGTGCGCTACCTGCGCGCCAGCGGCTTTGAACTCTATCTGGTTGATTGGGGTACCCCGGGCTGGGAGCACAACCATTTCGACATCGCCACCTACTTTGCGGACTACCTACCAGAACTGATCAACGAGGTCCTGGAACACAGTGGCGCGGAAGAGGTCTCGCTCTATGGCTGGAGCTTTGGCGCCCTGTTCAGCTACTGCGCGGCGGCACTGGATGAGGACAGCCGCATCCGCAACCTGGTGCTCGTGGGCAGCCCCTGTGATTACCACGCCAATGGCAGCATTGGAAAACAGTACCAGCTGATCTCAAAGTCCCTGAGCTTCCTGGAAAACAGCCTCGGGTTCCGGGTGCACCAGACCAGGCGCCGCTTCTGGCGCTCCCCCGGCTGGGCCAACGCCACCGTGTTCAAGCTGACATCGCCCATCAGCAGCCTCCAGAATTACCTGGACCTGGTGAAGAACCTCCACTCCGAGGAGTACATTACGCGCAATGCCACCCAAGGCGCGTTCCTGAATGACATGGTGGCTTACCCCGGAGGCGTGATACAGGACACCGTTCAGTACCTGTGGGTGGACAACTGCACCGCCAATGGGCAGCTTCCGATGCATGACACCGAGCGTACGCTCCGGGACGTCACCTCGGACATCATGCTTGTCTACGGCGACAACGACCCACTGGTCACCCCGGAATGCAGCCGGGCGCTGGTGGAGCAGGTTGCCAGCCGGGAGGTGGAGCAGGCATTGGTGCCGGGTGGGCACATGGGTATACTGGCGGGCAGTGCGGCGCCGACCCAGATCTGGCCTCGGATAAGAGCGTGGCTGGAAAAACGTTCTGATTGATCCAGTTCGCGGGCTTCAACGACCCGGGCGCCGCCGCAGCAGCCGCCGCAGCGTCAACCGCAGCGAGGCCGCGTCCACCGGCTTGGCCAGGAAGCGGTAGCCCGCCTCACGGACGGCATGGCGGATGGCGTCGCTGTTGTCGGCACTGATGATCACCACCGGTACCTTCGCCTCCCAGTTCAGCGTCAGGGCCTGGGCCACCGCCACGCCGGTCTCCTGGTCCAGGTGGTAGTCGGCCACTACCAGGTCCGGGGCCTGCGCTGGTTGTTTCTGCATGGCCTCCCCCAGGGATTGGGCGGTGGTCACGCGGCAGCCGAACTGGGTGAGCAGGGCCTGCAAGCCGGCCAGAAGGTGGGGTTCGTTATCAATACAGACCACCTGCAGGCCGCTCAGCTGAGGGTCCTCGGTCTGGGGCTGATCCCGGCGGGTCTGCTCTGGTGTGCCCAGCGGGGCTGTGAGCGCGAACATGGAGCCACGTCCCTGCACCGACCGGCAGTCGATGGGATGCTCCAGCAACCGCGCGATGCGCATGGCGATCGGCAGGCCCAGACCCAGCCCGTGAACGTCCCGCGTGGCATCCGTGTGCAGCCGCTCGAATTCATCAAAGATGCGCTGCTGATCGGCCTCGGCAATGCCCGGGCCGGTGTCCCATACCTGGATGCTGACCGACTGCGCACTGCGGCGGCAGCCCAGCACAACACGGCCCTCCCGGGTATAGTTGATGGCGTTGCTCAGGAAGTTCTGGATGACCCGCCGCAGCAGGTGCGGATCGGACCGGATCCACAGCGAGCAGGGTACGTAGTCGAGCCGGACGCCCTTGCGCTCGGCCGTCATGCGGAACTCATGGATCAGTTCGTCCAGGATGGGGTTGAGTTCGACATTGCGGACTTCGGGCTCAAGTCGTCCGGAATCCAGCCGCGAGATCTCGCGCAGGTGGCTGATCAGCGTCTCGGCGGAGGCCAGCGCGGAATCAATGTGACGCAGCTCCGGCGCCGCTTCGTCTCCGTGCTGGCGCAGCAGGGTGGACGACAGCAGGCGCGCGGCGTTGATGGGTTGCAGCAGGTCATGGCTTGCCCCGGCCAGGAAGCGGCTCTTGCTGGCATGCACCTGATGGAGTTCCCGCTCGATGCGGGCCCTGAGCTCATTCTCGCTCTGCAGGGACTCGTTGGCGGCGGACAGTTCCCGGGTGCGCTCGGCCACGCGTTCTTCCAGGGTATCCCGGGCTTCCTCGAGCTCGGTCATTACCCGGTGGTACTCGGAGACATCATTGTAGGCTGTTACATAGCCCCCGGAAGGGATGGGCTTGCCCCGGATCTCGATGACGCTGCCATCCGCCATATGGCGCTCCAGCCGGTAGGGCCGCCCGGAGCGCAGCATTTCCAGGCGCCGTTCCACGGCCGCGTTGATGTTGTTGTCGCGCACATCCGAGAGCAGCCCGCGGGCGGCGTTGTATTCATAGATGCGCGATATCGGGCAGCCCACATACAGCAACCGGGGTGGGTAGTTGAACAGGTTTTCGTACTGGCTGTTCCAGGCCACCAGCTCCAGGTTACGGTCCACGACACTGATGCCCTGGGGGATGTTTTCCAGCGTCGTCTGGAGCAGGTGGCGGGAGAACTGCAGCTGCTCCGAGGTCCCGCCCATCAGGTCGGCGATGTCCTCCATCTGCAGGGGCGTCTGGCGTTCCAGCAGGCGGATGGCGCGGTGGGCGGAGGCCGCCCCAATCACCGAGCCGAGCCTGGATTCCGTGACGTTGACGGTATGGCGCGTGGCCCGGTCGAAGGGCAGGAGACGCTGCTGCTGGCTCTGTTCCAGTTCCGCCCAGAGGCGCTCTGATTCCTCCTGGCCCAGTACCGGGCGGATCAGGCTGTGCAGCTGGTGCAGGGTGATGCCGGTGGCTGCCAGATCTTCATCGCTCAGGCCATAGCCCGGCATGGGATCAATGAAGGCCAGCGCCTGGCGTTCGTCTAGCGGGGTGGCCCTGGAAACCAGGGATACGCCGACCATGACGAGGGTGTTGAGCCCCAGGCTCCAGACCACGCCATGGGTCAGCGGATCCAGGAGTTGGCCCAGGCCCAGCAGGCTCTCCGGTTGCAACCAACCCAGTCCGAACGGCCCCTGGGTGAGCCAGCCGCTGTCCGACTGGATCAGCACCGGCAGCAGCAGGGTGTAGAGCCAGGTGAGCGTGCCGGTGAGCAACCCCAGAAGGACGCCATTGCGGTGGGCCCGGCGCCAGTAGAGCCCAGCCACCAGAGCCGGCATGAGCTGGGCGCAGGAGGTGAACGCCAGTAGCCCCATGTAGGACAGCCCCTCGGTGAAGCGGGCGCCCTGTTCCAGAATCCATCCCAGAAAGAGGATACCGACGATTGAGGCCTGGCGAACCTGGCGCAGCACGGCCCCCAGGTCATTGCGTGGGCGGTTCAGGCGCTCGCGGATGCGAAGGTAAAGCGGCATGAAAAGCTCGTTGGAGACCATCAGCGACAGGGCGATGGTGGCCACCAGTACCATGGCGGTTGCGGCGGAGAGAGCGCCCACAAAGGCCACTGCCGTTAACCAGGAATGGCCGGTGATGGCGGGTAGCGCGAGCACGTAGCTGTCACCGGGAATCGCCATGCCGGTCAGGTGGTGACGGGCGGCTTCCACCAGCGGCAATACCATGATGGCGAACAGCGCCAGGTAGAGCGGGAACATCCAGCGCGCGCATCGGGCGGAGGCTTGGTCGTGGTATTCCACCACCAGGACGTGGAACTGGCGGGGCAGGCACACAATGGCCAGGGCACTCACCAACAGCTGTGTGTAGAAGCCGGCGTCGGTGAAGGTCTCCACCGAGAAGGGCGAGCCCTGGCCCAGGGGGCGCACCTGGGTGTCCCCCGCCAGCAGCCAGAGCGCGAAGCCCCCCAGCAGCAGGAAGGCGAGCAGCTTGACCGCGGACTCCGCCGCCACCACCGCGAGCAGGCCGCGGTGGCGGTTGGCCCCGTCGATGATGCGGGTGCCGAAGGTGATCGCGAACCAGGCCAGGAAGAGCGCGGCAAAGAAGCTGACGTTGTTGCCCAGGGTAAAGGGCAATGACCAGTCACTGGTGCTGGCCGAGCTCCACGCCAGGGCAATGCCACGCAGCTGCAGCGCGATATAGGGCAGGGTGCCGATCAACGCCACGGCGGTGACCAGAGCCGCCAGCTTCTGGTCCTTGCCAAAACGTGAGCCGATGAAATCCGCAATGGAGGTGACCCGGTTACGGCTGCCGGCCAGAAGCAGGCGGCGGACGAAGGGCCAGGCGAAGAGGAACATCAGGATGGGGCCGAGGTAGATCGGCAGGAAGGTCCAGCCGCTGTCAGCCGCGTTGCCTACGGCCCCCAGAAAGGTCCAGGAGCTGCAGTAGACCCCCAGCGACATGCCGTAGAGCAGGCCCCGCATGCGCTTGGGCCAGCCAGCGGTGCGCTCGGTCAGCCACGCCAGTACCACCAGCACCAGTGCGTACAGGCCCCCGAAAAGGATCAGCTCGCTACTCGCCATGGTCTCCCAGGGTCAGTGAACGGGTCCACACTATGGCACAGGATCCGCGACCATGCCGGCATAGCCTTCCCGGAATGTTGGAAAGAGGAACTGGTAACCGCTCGCCAGCAGGCGGCTGTTATCCACTTTTTTCGAACCGGCGCGGCTGTCGTTCCGGGCATCCGGCCGGACGGGGTCGCAGCTCATGGTCTCGCGTACCCAGGCAACCACGTCGCCCAGGCGGGCCGGTTCACAGTCGCTGGCCAGGTAGCAGGGTGCCAGTTCATGGCCGATCAGGTCCCTGTTCACCAGGTGGCAGACCGCACCGACGGCGTCATCTTCATGAATGCGGTTTGTGTAGCCGCTGTCCGGGTTGGGCGCGATGCTGCCTTCGCGTATCCGCGCCAGCATGCTGTCGCGGCCGTTACCGTAGATGCCGGAGAAGCGGATAACGGTGCCGGCAAGCGGGCTCTCGGCGAGCCGCTGTTCGGCGGCGAGCAGTGCCTCGCCGTTGTAGCGTGGCGGCTCGGTGGGGCTGGTTTCATCCACCCATTCGCCGTTGTTCTGGCCGTAGACAGCGGTGGAGGATACGAACAGGACGCGTCGGGGCAGTGTGTCGGCGGCCTCGAGTACCTTGAGCAGGTTGGTGGTCCCCTGCGCGAATGTCTGGTAATAGCCGGCCTCGTCGTACTGGTCCGGCGTCAGGCAGATGATGGCGAGATCAACCTCGGGAACCCGCATTCTCAGACCATCCAGATCAAGCAGGTCTCCCTGAATGGGCGTCAGGGGCAGGGGCACCCGGCTGGCCTGACGCCGCATGCCAAATACATGGTGATGCTCGGCCAGGGCTGCGCCGATGCGCTGGCCGAGCCGGCCGCAGCCGGCCATGAGGATTCTTGCATCGCGCATTGCGCTGTCTCCGCTCTTTTTTTATGCTGCAATAGAAAAATTTAATCATCACCGGCCCGGGAGCGGCCATGACCCTTACGGAACTCCGCTACATCGTCACCCTCGCGCGGGAAAAGCACTTTGGCCATGCGGCGGAACGCTGTCATGTCAGCCAGCCTACACTCAGTGTGGCCGTCAGAAAACTGGAGGATGAACTGGGTATTGCGCTTTTTGAGCGCAGCAAGAACAGCATCCAGGTAACCGAGATTGGCCAGCGCATTGTGGAGCAGGCGCAGCGGGTCCTGGACCAGGCCGGTGTCATCCACGACCTGGCCGAGGACGGCAAGAACCAGCTCAGTTCGCCGCTCAAGGTGGGGGCCATCTACACCATCGGGCCCTATCTGTTCCCCCAGCTCATGCCGAGTCTGAGGGATGAGGCGCCGGATATGTCCCTGTTCATTGAGGAAGGCTATACCGGGGACCTGCGCCGCAAACTCCGTCACTCCGAGCTGGATGCCATTATTGTTGCCCTGCCGTTCGAGGAACCGGAAGTGGTCACGCTGCCGCTCTATGACGAACCATTCGTTGTACTGATGCCGGCGGATCACCCGATGGCCGAGTGCGAGCGCATTGACAGCAGCCAGCTGGCGGATCAGCCGCTGTTGCTGCTGGGCCCCGGGCATTGCTTCAGGGACCAGGTCCTGGAGTCCGTTCCGGAGCTGATTGATACCATCAACCAGCGCCGTGAAACCACCGGTGGGGTGGTTACCGAGGGCAGTTCCCTGGAGACGATTCGCCACATGGTGGCTTCCGGGCTGGGAATCACGGTGCTGCCGCTGTCCGCGGCTACCGCCATGAACTACCAGCCGGATCTGCTGGCCGTTCGGCCCTTTGTGGATCCGGTGCCGTCGCGGACCGTGGCGCTGGCCTGGCGGGTCACCTTCCCCCGGCCCAAGGCCATTGATGCCCTGGCCCGCGCCGTTGCCCATTGCCGCGACAGCACGGCCACCCAGGCCGTCTGTGGGCTCAGCCTTCGCAACCCGACCCGGAGCTGAGATGGCGGATCCGGCCACAGTGGATGTGACCGTGCTCAAGGGGGTTGGCAGCAAACTTGCCGCCACCCTTGAACGGCTGGGCATCACCAGTCTTCAGGACCTGTTGTTCCATCTGCCGCTGCGCTACGAGGATCGGACCCGGATCCTGGCCATGGGGCAGCTGCGGGTGGGGGACGCCGGTGTGGTGGAAGGGGAGGTGGTCAGCGCCGACGTGGTTCAGGGCCGGCGCCGCAGCCTGCAGGTGACCATTCGAGACAGCAGCGGCTTCGTGGCCTTGCGCTTCTTCCATTTCAGTTCCGCGCAGCAGCGTCAGTTCACACCCGGCACGAGGGTTCGCTGTTTCGGCGAGATCCGGCCCGGGCGGGCCGGTCTGGAAATCTACCATCCGGAATACCAGACCAATCCCGGACCCTTGCCCACCGGTGATGACGCCACGCTCACGCCGGTCTACCCGCTGACCGAGGGTATCCAGCAGCCCAGGTTGCGCCGGCTTTGCGAACAGGCGCTGGCCATGCTGGAGCGCCATCCGGTGCGGGAATGGCTGCCCGAGTCCGTCCTGGGGGACTGCGCACTGCCTGAGATCAACCAAGCCCTGCGGATGCTGCACCAGCCACCGGCCAGTGCCGATCTCGCTGCCCTGATGGAACAGCGCCACCCGGCACGTGACCGGCTGGTCATGGAAGAGCTCCTGGCTCACCACCTGAGCCTGCTCAAGCTGCGGGCCCAGGTCCAGAGCTGGCAGGCGCTGGCGCTCAACACCGGGGACGGGCAGCTGGTTTCCGGCTTTCTGGAAAGCCTGCCGTTTGCACTGACCGGCGCCCAGCGTCGGGTGAGCGAGGAGGTGAGCCAGGATCTGGCCCGGCCAGCGCCCATGTTGCGGATGGTTCAGGGGGACGTGGGGTCCGGCAAGACGGTGGTGGCAGCCGTGGCGGCGCTCCAGGCCATTGAGGCGGGCGCCCAGGTGGCGTTAATGGCGCCAACGGAGATTCTGGCTGAGCAGCACTATCTCAGCTTTCATGAGTGGCTGGCTCCACTCGGGATCGAGCCGGGCTGGCTTTCAGGAAAGAGCCGTTCCAGGCACAAGCAGGCCACTCTGGATCAGCTGGCCAATGGTGAATGCCCGCTGGTGATTGGCACCCACGCGCTGTTTCAGGAGGAGGTCCGCTTCCAGCGACTGGCCTTGGCGATTATTGACGAGCAGCACCGCTTTGGTGTGCATCAGCGCCTGGCGCTGAAGGAAAAGGGCGCCAACGCGGCGACCGTCCCCCACCAGCTGATCATGACCGCGACCCCCATTCCCCGCACCCTGGCCATGAGCGCCTATGCGGACCTGGACACGTCGGTGATCGATGAACTGCCGCCGGGCCGCCAACCCATCGAAACCATCGCGTTGCCCGATTCACGCCGTGGCGATGTGGTGGAACGGGTTCGGAGTGCCTGTGCCGAGGGGCGTCAGGCTTACTGGGTTTGTACTCTCATCGAGGAGTCCGAAGCCCTTCAGTGCCAGGCTGCGGAAGATACCGCGCAGCAGTTGCAGGCGGAGCTTTCCGAGCTGAACGTTGGGCTGGTGCATGGGCGCATGAAGGCGGCGGAGAAGGCCCGGGTGATGGACGCCTTCAAGGAGGGGCGGATTGACCTTCTGGTGGCCACGACGGTTATTGAGGTGGGCGTGGATGTGCCCGAGGCCACGCTCATCATCATCGAGAACCCGGAACGGTTGGGCCTGGCACAGCTGCACCAGCTGCGCGGTCGTGTTGGCCGTGGCGAGCGTGCCAGCTATTGCGTTCTGCTGTACCATCCGCCGCTGTCGGATACCGCCAAGGCCCGGCTCAAGGCCCTGCGTGAAACTCAGGATGGGTTTGCCATTGCCCAGCGCGATCTGGAGATCCGGGGGCCGGGCGAAGTGCTGGGAACCCGTCAGACGGGGTTGATGAGCTTCCGGGTGGCCGACTGGGAGAAGGACACGGGCTGGCTCGAGGAAGTTCGCCGGATCGGGCCGGGACTCATGGCGGACCCCGCCCGGGTTGATGCTCTGATTGCCCGTTGGCTGGGTGAACGTATTCGTTATGGCGACGTCTGAGCTATGCTGGAATACAGCGAGTCCCGGAAGTGGAGTGAGAGGGATCTGAATACACTTGTTATTGGAACGAGCTATGAGTGCACCGCAACATCTTGAACCCTACTTCCGCACTGATGAGGGTGCCATCATCCCTGAGACAGCTGACGCCAGTGAGGCTGCAGCCGAGCCCCGTATCCGGACGGCTGTTCTGGCGGATGCGCTGGGCCGCGTTCAGGCGTTCTTCCGGGAGGACTGCCTCCTGGATATCGACCGACTCAACCAGGCGCTGGCGCGGGAAATGAGGGGGTTGGCGCTGCGTGACATGGGGCGCCTGCGCCAGAAATACCAGGTGCGCCAGCTGCCGCCGCTTCCGGCGATGACCCACTTTGAGACAGCGGTGGACAACCGCGTTGGAGAGCTCAATCAGGTCCGCTTCTACAGCGGGCAAGGGGATGAAGATGTTGCCCTGCCCATGGACGTGTACCAGCGTCTGCTGACGGGCGTGCGTTGGCTGGACATCAGTCGCCCGCTTGGTGACATCGCTGTGAACCGCCAGTCCCCGGACCAGGACGAGGCCCAGCTGCGCCAGGCTTTGGAGAGTTTTACCGGACTTCGGATCAAGCAGCGCTTGGACGATACCCTGGAGATCCCGCCACTGCCGGAAACCGCGCAGCGGATTCTGCACCTGCGCATGAATCCCAATGCTGAGATCGGTGATCTGGCGGACATTGTGGAGAACGATCCCAGTCTGGCCGCCCAGGTGGTGAGCTGGGCCTCCTCGTCGTTCTATGCCTCGCATACGCCCGTGAATTCCATCTACGATGCCATCCAGCGGGTACTCGGGTTTGATCTGGTGATGAACCTGGCCATGGGGCTGTCCCTGGGGAACACGCTCAAGCAGCCCAAGGATCAACCGGAGGGTTTCATTGGCTACTGGACCCAGGCCATCTGGATGGCCCAGGCGGTGAGCGTGGT
Source organism: Halomonadaceae bacterium KBTZ08 (assembly GCA_048013405.1). Classification (GTDB taxonomy): domain Bacteria; phylum Pseudomonadota; class Gammaproteobacteria; order Pseudomonadales; family Oleiphilaceae; genus Halospina. The sequence goes on along the minus strand of CP182108.1, from coordinate 1,702,883 downwards.
CATCAGTTGCATGCCCCGACGGGAGCGCCCCACCTTTGGGCTCAGCTATCTGGCAGGGCTTCTGCACAACTTCGGGTACCTGGTGCTGGCGCACGTTTTTCCGCCGCATTTCTCGCTGATCTGCCGTTATACCGAGGTCAACAGTCATGTGCCCCATGAGCTGGTGGAGCATCATCTGATCGGTATAACCCGCGAGCAGATTGGCGGCGTGCTGATGGGGCTCTGGAATATGCCCGATGAGGTCGTTACCGCGATCCGTCACCAGAAAAACCCGGATTACGCGGGAGAATACGCGGCCTACGCCAATGCGCTCTACATGGCTCGGGCCCTGCTGGTGGAACGGGGCGTGCGGCTGGGTCCGCAGCTGCCCGTGCCGGATTCGCTCTATGAGCGGCTCAAGCTGCCACGCGAGCGGGTGGCCGAAGAAATGGACATTCTGGTAGAGAACAGTGATTCTGTAGCCAGCATGGCTGGTATGCTTTCCTGAACAGCGGGGCTGCGGGACCTTCTACTCCTGGGGGGTTGCGCGGCGCGCCTGTTTGTCGGTGTACATGGCTTGGTCGGCGCGCGCCAGTAGCACGTCCACATCCGCTTCGTCTCCGGCCTGCCAGGTGACAACCCCAATGCTCGGGCCGGGATAGTTCAGGGAAAGGCTCCCTAGTTCATAGCGCCCTGTGGTGCCCTCGCGCAGGCGCTCGGTGATGGTCGTGCGCTCCTGAACCGGATCGCCGGAGGGGCTGGGCTTGCCCACGAACACGAACTCATCCCCTCCATAGCGAGAGACCAGGTCGCCCATCCGCGACAGGTTGCGCAGGCGCACGGCAAGCTGCTCCAGGAACGCATCTCCGGTTTCATGGCCATAGGTGTCATTGATCTGTTTGAAGCCGTCGAGATCAATGAAGGCAACGTGTAGGGCGCCATCCACTCTTTCCGCCTGGGCCAGGAGGCGCTTCAGCTCCTCGATGAGGTAGCGCCGGTTGGGCAGCCCTGTCAGTGTGTCATGCAGCGCGTTGTGCTTGAGCTCCAGGTTGGCTGCTTCCAGGCGTGCGTGATCCAGGAGCCGGTTGGCGAGCAGTGAGAGCGCATTGGCCACGCTGTTCAGGAGCTGGTGTTCATCCGGGGCGCGGTTGAGGTCGTGCCCGGACAGGATCAGGATGGCCGCTTCCGCCTTCTCGGAGGAGGTCACCACCAGCAGTGCCGCGTCCCCGTCCTCGGGCAGGGCCTCGCGACGGCGCTGTTCGCGGACCCAGTCCATGTCCCTGGGCGGTAAGATCAGGTGTTCATGGTCACTGTGCAGCATGCCCTCCAGGTGGTCGGGGCTGGCATCCATCAAGGCATCTGCCAGACGGGTGGCTTCCGGGTCATGCCGGCCCATGGCCTGGCTGCAGCCATTATCCCTCAGGTGCAGGGGGATGACCCGTTCCCACAGGCCTGAGCGTTCGAGTTCCGTGGCCACCTGGGTGACGGCGTCGTAGAGTCGCGAAGCGGAAAGACAGAGGCGGCTGACGTGGGAAACCAGCGCCATCCGCTGCATCTGCCTTTCCGCTTCAAGTGCCTGATTGCGGACAGTGCAGGCGTGTTCTTCGCGGCTGATATGGTGGGCAATCAGGTCCGCGCAGAGGTGCAGGGTCGCCAGGTTGGCATCGGAAATGGCCTTCCTGGAAGCGCTGGCACCGCAAAGGGTTCCCGAAAGGGTATCGCTCTGGCGCACTGGGACCGTTACATAGGTCTGGATCCCCAGTTCCCGTGCCAAACTGGAGTCGCCCCACACGTCCGGGACGTCCTGGGTCAAAAGGCGGTTCTCGGTCAGGGCGCGGCGGCACAGGGTGTTCTGCCAGGGGATCCGCCTGCCCTCTTTCAAGGTCAGCTGGCCGGAATTACGGGCATAGACGATTTCCTGGGCGTCCTCCTCGTGGTGCAGCATTGTGAGGTATACGGAGTCCAGACCGGTTGCCTGCTGGATCAGGTCAAGCATGGGGCGAACAAGGCCCTCCAGCGATACCGCTGATGAAACGGAGTGGGCCAGCTGGGACAGGGGGCTGTTCATCAGTACCTGGGGTCGCTTATGGTGGCTGTTGGCACGGTGTGGGGGCACTGGCGGCTCATGGCTGGAGGGTGGACCGGCCCGGATCAATGGTTCTGGGCTCACCGGCGGAGGCTGAGACGCTGCCGTCAAAACCGTAGTAACGGATCGCCATGGCGGCTTCCTGGATGGCGTCGGCGTATTCCGCCTCCAGTGCAAAACGCTCTTCGTCCAGGCGCTGGATCAGCTTCGGATCGGCCTGTTGGCGCGCCTCATGGGTGGGCATGTGTTCCGTCTTCTCGTAGATGGTCTGGAAGACGTCGTAGGGTTTGTGGTTCAACAGCTCGGGTTCGACATGATCAAGGAGGCCCTTGATGCGGATGCATCCCTCGGAGGGTTCCACCTGTTCCTGTTGCAGGGTCATGGCCAGAATACGGATACTTTCGATCATGCTGTCCCGGCGCTCGTTCTGCAGTGCCCGTGTGCGCTCTACAGCGCGCCGGTACTGGTAAAGACGTCGCCACTGGCGGGCGATGTAGAGGCTGAGCCCGACGATGGCGAGGAGGCCGGCGAGGATGACCATCCATTGTAGGTTCTGGGGCATTGGGCAGCTCCTGGCGTTTAGTGATTGTGCTGGCCGGCGTTGGCGCCCGGGGGCCGCACTTCAAGTTGGGTATCCAGCGTTTCCCCGTTGGCAAACTCAAGGGTAAGCGCGCGTTGGTTGCCTTCGGTCAGTGGCCCGTCGAGGCCCATGAGCATGAGATGAAGCCCCATGGGAGCGAGTTCAACGGTTTCGCCGGGCGCCAGTCTCAGGCCGTTGTTCACAGCCTGCATCTGCATCTGGCCATCGGATTCGCGTGATTCATGGATCTGGATCTGTTGGGCCCAATCCGCATGGGCTCCCACCAGGGTACGGGCCTGATCCCCCCCGTTGTGCAGTGTCATGTAACCGGCGCCACGCTCGATTCCCGGCGGAGTGGCCCGGGACCAGGCCCGCTCTACACGGAGTTGCCCCGTGTCGGCGCTGACCGGGATGACCGCCAACCACGCCATCAGCAAGAGCGCGCCCTTGGTGTAGGCACGGGGTCTGCGCGAGCTGAAACAGGTGCTCATGATGTCATCTCCCAATCACCGACCAGCGGCTGCTGCGGAACTGCTTGCGCGGGGCCAGACGCCAATTATACCAGTGCAAGAAGGCTTCGACATTGCTGATAGGCGTATTGTTGGCCACCGGGGATAGCGTCAGCCATACCCCCAGAGAAGGGCCAGGTTGAGCGAGGGCAGCATGTCCGGAACCAGCGTGTTCTGTACCCGGTATTCTTCCGCACTGGTATCGCGCCGGAGCGGCCCCAGATAGCGTTTCCCCTGGGCATTGAACAGAGCCTGGACAATGGGAGACCTGGGGTTGTGCCGACGGTGGGTGACCAGTCCGGTTTCGCCATTGGCCAGCTGTACCAGTACGCCGGGCGGGTAAGGGGTGAGCTGCTGGAATACCGCCTCATAGACCACCTGGTGAGGGTCCTCGGCCATGGAGGTGGAGATCTCGTCCATGGCGTGATCCGCGCGGTAGCGCTCGCGGTAGGCCCGCTTGGTGATCATGGCGGTATAGCGTTCCGCCAGCGATAGGACCTTGGCTTCGGCCAGCAGGTCATCGCCACTGATCCCTTCCGGGTAACCGCTGCCGTCAAACCGTTCATGATGCTGTTCCACGATCCGCAACAGGATGCTCTGCTTGATCCCTGCCTTGCGCAGCCCCCTGGCGCTGGCCTGGGGGTGCTTCTGGAGGACTCGGCGCTGTTCGTCGTTGAGTTTGCGGTTCGTGTTGTTGAGTTTGTCCAGATAGGGCAACAGGGAGATGTTGGCCGTCAGTGCTGCCTGGAGAAGAACCAGGGTGCGTGTATCATCCAGTTCGAAGTGGTGGGCGGCCAGCCAGCAGATGATGGCGTAGAACAGCGTCTGCTCGTAGGCGGAGGGTTCCACCGCGTAAACATGGATCAGGCCAATACAGGCGTTGGCATCCTGCTGGCAGAGACGCTGGATGCGCCGGGCAAGGTGTTCAAGGTGGTCACCAGCGCGGGTGTCGGTATTGATGATCCGGTTCAACGCCTGCTCCAGCTCGTACAGCAATACCGAGTATTCCGCGAACGGACTGACTCGGGGCGTGACGTCGTCATAGCGGCGCTTTTCCGCGCGGCGCGCCGGTGGCTCGTACATACCCTGTTCGTAGAGCCGTTCCAGCTGCCACTCGTTCTGGATCACGTATCCCTGTGCCACCAGCAGGTTGCCGGCTTCATCGTAAACCGGCCAGGGGAGTGGCTTGCCTACGCTCAGTAGCCCGGGCCCGAGCCGTACCAGGTCCGACATTCAATACCTCTTGCAGATGATCCAGCCCTGACAATAAAGCACAGAGTCGGTATTCAGGACAGAGTTCTGAAGGACATCGTTTTCTTGAGCCTCGACATTTTATCAACTATATCCGAACAGAATTGTACGCCATACACAGTCGGGAGAAAGACCATTGAGCCTGGATTCAGGCCTCGCAGGTGGGGCGGGTCCGGAGCCTCAGCCATGCCCTGATCCGGCGTGACAGGGTATCCACTCCGATGTTCAGTAGCGCGGTGATCAGGATCAGTACCATGGCACGGTCAAAACGGATCTCCTGAATCGCCCCCTCCACGTAGAACCCCAGTGTGCTGATGCCGAGAATGCCCAGAATGGCCGTCTCGCGCATGATGATTTCCCAGCGGTAGAACAGGAACGCGAGGAAGGGCGGATAGACCCGTGGCACCAGCTCCCAGGCGTACCGGTTGAACCCGGTGGGCGCCCCCTGTCGCAGGGGAACTTCGTCGCTCATGCGCCCGACCAGGTGGCCGATGATGCCGCCGTTGTGCAGCGCCAGCGCCACCACCGCCGGCAGCATGGATGGACCCCACAGCTGGAGCAGAATGTAGGCCAGCATGTATTCCGGCGTGGAACGGGCAATGACCAGCAGGACATGGCCACCGGTACGCCGGACCGGGCCGGTGAAATGAGTGGAGATCAGCGGGAAGGCCAGCAGCGCCAGCACGCCCGTGGCCACCAGTGCCACCTGGGTCAGAAGCAGGGTGTTCCAGATGCCTGGTAGCGCCTGGTTGGCGAGGAGGTCCATGAGCCAGGGTTGCAGGCCGTCCCAGCCTTCGCCATCACGCAGCGGCCGGGGCACAATGTCCTGGGTCACGAAGCGGGTGACGTTGCCCCAGATGATGGGCAGCCCCTCGCCCAGGAAAAAGGGGGCGGCCAGCAGGTAGACGGGGACCAGCCGTGGCCGCAGCCAGAGCCGCATGGTGGCGATGAGCGCATAGAACACCAGCAGCAGCGCGCCCACCTGGGAGTAGTACCCCTGTGAGAACGCCGCCTCCAGGTGGAAGCCCAGGGTCGGCAGTCCGATGAAACCCAGAATGGCAGAGGAACGCAGGCCGCATTCCAGGCGGTAGGCGGTGTAGGTCCGCAGGTGCGGCCAGGCCTCGGGCACCTGGGTGAAGAAATAGCGCAGCAGGCGGCGCGTGTTCTTCGGGGCCGCCCGGGCGGGCAGAGGGTCCGCCTCGTCGATGATCTCCGAGTAGACCTTGGCGAAGATGCCCGCAAAGGGAATGGCGATGGCCAGAACCCCGGAAAGTGGGTGGATGCCAAAGCACTGCAGGAAGATCAGTGCCCAGAAGATCTCGTGAATGGAGCGGATGAAGGCGCAGAAGGCCCGCACAAGCCGGGAGCTGAAAAGGGTGGTCAGCACGAAGCCGGCCACCGCGCCCAGTGCGACCCCGGTGAAGGCGTAGGCCAGGGTCCGTGTAAAGGCGGTGAACAGCTCGTTGGTGGCCGTGAAATCCGGTGTGGCCAGCCCGTAAAGCAGCCGCTGCAGCTCCTGCCAGGGGTTGAGCGTGGTGATCGCCAGGTCCGAAAACGGCAGGCAGGCCAGCGCCACGCCGATGAAGGTCAGGGTTGTGAGGCCGGTGCGGGATCGAAGCATGTCAGTACAGCGGCTGCAGGTCGGCGACTGTCAGTCGACCACTGGGTTCATCCAGGGCGATGTGGCCGTCCTGTATACCGATGATGCGGTCGGAGTAGGCCAGGGCCAGATCCACATCGTGGAGCGCGATCACGGATGTGGGGTAGACCCGTGTCAGGGCTTCCATGATGCGCCGGGCCAGCGGGCCGTCCAGTGCGGAAACCGGCTCGTCCGCCAGCAGCAGGCTGCCTTGCTGGTAAAGCGCCCGTGCTACCGCCACGCGTTGGCGCTGACCGCCTGAGAGTTCGCCAGCGGGTTCACGCAGCTTATCCCCAAGACCGAGCTCATCCAGAAGCTCCTGAATCGCCCGTCTGGGCTTTTTCAGGGGAAGCAGCAGGTTGCAGAGGCTGTAGAGAACGGTGTGGCGGTCCAGCTGGCCCATGTAGACGTTGTGGAAGACCGATAGCGTATCCACAAGCCCCAGATCCTGGGGCATGAAGGCCGTGCTGGGGCCCGCCTCATCGAACAGCAGGCTGAGCAGCGTGGATTTGCCGGCACCGCTGCGCCCGACGAGCGCCACCCGCTCTCCGGCTGCCAGGCTCAGAGACAGTGGGCCGAGAACCCGCTCTCCCCCATAGCTGGCGGAAAGGTCATTGACCGCCAGTACCGCCATCAGTCGAGCAGACCCGTTTCCCTGCCAACCCGCTTGATGGTCGCGTAATCGTCGTTGCTGGCGGGGACGAACGAAGAGCGAGGGAAGCTTTCCAACAACTCTGGGTCTTCCATGGCCAGCAGTGCCTGCTGGACCCGGTCGCTGAAGCCGTCGCCGAAGCGTTCATTGACGTCACCGCGGATGGTCCACTGGTAATCCGGGTAGGTGGGCGACTTCCAGATCACTTGGACATCGTCTGTATCCACCTCACCATTTTCGACCATCTCCTCCCAGACGCTGTAGTTCAGGGCGCCGACCTGGTAGGAGCCGGATTCGACCAGCCGGGCAGTTCGGGTATGGTTGCCGCTGAAGCCGACGCGCTTGAAGACCTCACCCGGTGCCTGGTTGAAGCGCTCGCGGATGTAGTGCTCCGGCATCAGGCGCCCGGAGGTGGAGCCGCGTGAACCGAAGGTCAGGGTCTTGCCCTTCACCGCTTCCGGCAGCTTGCCCTCGGAGGGTTCAATGCCGGTGCTTTCATGGGCGATGAAATAGCTGCGGAACGCCTGGTCTTCCGCGCCCTGGGCGATGGCCCTGGAGCCCGGAACGGCTTCGCGGGCACGAACGCCGGAAAGGCCGCCGAACCACGCCAGCTGCACCTGATTGTTGCGGAAAGTGGTGACCGAAGCGGCGTAGGACTTCACCGGCACGAAACGTACCGGCACGTCCAGCTCAGCCTCAAGGTAATCCGCGACCTTGGAAAAGCGTTCTTCAAGGCTGGTCTCGTCCTGGTCCGGGATGGCGGTGAAGTAGAGTGTTGGCTCCGCCATGGCCGGCGTTGCCATTATCAGGGCCGCAATCAGGCCGGTGATCCATCGCATGGTAGTGTCTCCTCAGTCCTTGTTCTTCATGAAGTAACGTAACGATACGCCGCGGACGGCGCCAGCGATCAGCTGCTATCGTAAGAGCGAGCCCCGTTCGTGATTACAGCAAGTGCCCACAGCAAGCATTACATCGGGAGGTCCGAGACTTTGCACATAACGCTCATCACCCCGGCTCCCCGTGGTTCCCGCGCCGGCAACCGCGCGACCGCGGAACGCTGGGCTACTCTGCTGAGGCGTGCTGGCCACCGGGCGCGCATTATAACGGAATACGATGCCCAACCCACGGACCTGCTGGTGGCCCTTCACGCTTGGCGCAGCAGTGACTCCGTGCGTGCGTACCGGGCGCATGCCCCTTCGGGGCCTCTGATTGTGGCGCTGACGGGCACGGATATCTACCGTTTCCAGAAGACGCACCCGGAGGTCACCCGTTACAGCATGGCCGAGGCGGACGCTCTGATCGGGCTGCATGAACGGGTAGCGGATGACATTCCGGAAGAATTCCACAATCGCCTGCATACAGTCTTTCAATCGGCGGAACCGCTCCCCACCCGACGGGCTCCGGTACAGTCCCGGTTCGACGTTGTGGTCATCGGCCACCTGCGTGACGAGAAGGATCCCCTGCGCACTGCCTGGGCGGCCCGACAGATGCCGCCGGACTCGCGGTTCAACGTGATCCAGCTCGGCCGGGCGCATGATGACCAGTGGCAGGCGCTGGCGCAGCAGGCGCTACGGGAGAACCCGCGCTTCGACTGGAAGGGCGAACTGCCCCGCTGGCTGGTGCGCCAGCACATGGCGAAGGCCCGGCTGATGGTGATCAGCTCGGTGATGGAGGGCGGTGCCAACGTGGTCTCAGAGGCCTGCGTGGCCGGCCTGCCGGTGATCGCCTCGGACATCCCCGGCAATGCAGGGCTGCTCGGTGGGGACTATCCCGGTACCTATCCAGTGGAGGACACTGCCGCGTTGCGCAGGCAGCTCCTGCGCGCCGAGTGCGAGCCGGAATTCCTGGCGGCCCTGAAGAGCCGGGTCGAGGCGCGCGCTCCCCTGTTCCGGCCGGAAACCGAGCAGGCGGCGCTGGAACGGGTGGTCAATGCCGTCGTGGACCAATACGGTAGCCGCTGGACAAAGTAAACCCTGTCGAATTGTTTGCTACGGAGAACGCACGGGATGAACGACCGCGAAAGCCTGATCCACGCCCTACACCATACCCGGGACCGCGTGAAGGATCTGGTCTGCAGCCTGCGCGAGGACCAGCTCAGCGTTCCCTATCACCCGGGCGTGAACCCGCCAGTCTGGGAGATGGGCCATTCCACCTTCTTCTACGAGGTGTTCGTCCTCAACTGGCTCGACGGCACCCCGAGCTACGATCCCTCCATGGATGAACTCTGGGATTCCTTTTACATGGATCACGAGGACCGCTGGTCGAAGAGCCTCTTCCCCTCGCGCGAGGATACGCTCACCTACATGGACACCATCGTCCAGCGTGTGGAAGACCGCATCCGCAACCAGCCGCTGACGGACGAGGCGCTGTACCTGTACCGTTACGCCATCTACCACCAGAACATGCACGTGGAGTCCATGACCTGGTGCCGCCAGACCGTGGGCTACCCGGCGCCGCCCTTTGCGGAACCCCAGGGCTTCACCGGTGAGGGCGTGGATCAGGACGCACGCGGTGATGTAACCATCCCTGCTGGGCGTTACCTGATCGGCCTGCCGGCCAACCGGGATACCGATGCCTATGCCACCGAGGACTTCGGCTTCGACAACGAGAAGCCGGCTTTTGAGGTGGATATGCCCGAATTCAGTATCTCCCGAACCCTGGTCACCAACGGCGAGTTCCAGAAGTTTGTGGAGGAGGGCGGTTATGAGCGCCCCGAGTTCTGGAGCCAGGGCGGCCGCAAGTGGCTGGAGCGTGAGATCAACCTGAACTTCGGAACCGGCGAGCCGCCGCTGATGGGCGCTCAGACGCACCCCTTTCATTGGCGCAAGCGTGATGGCCGCTGGTACGAGCGCGTTTTTGATCAGTGGTTGCCTCTGGAGCCGGGGCATCCGGTGAAGCAGGTCAGTTACTGGGAGGCGGAGGCGTTCTGCAACTGGGCCGGGCGGCGGTTGCCCACTGAGTATGAGTGGGAGGTGGCGGCCCTGGCCAACAGGCCGGGTGAGGCGCGTCGGCGCTATCCCTGGGGCAATGAGATGGACCCGGCGAAGCTGGATATGGATCAGCGCTACATGGGCCGTGTGCCGGTAACGGCGTTCCCGGCGGGCGAAAGTCCCTTCGGGTGCCGGCAGATGCTGGGTACGGTCTGGGAGTGGACGGGCAACCATTTCATGCCCTATGACGGGTTCTCGGTGGATATGTATCCGTTCATGTCGACGCTGCAGTTCGCGACGCACAAGACCACCAAGGGGGGTGGGTGTGCGGCGTCGTCCATGTTGATTCGTGGCACTTACCGGCAGGCGTATCATCCGGATCGGTGTGATGTTTATACCGGGTTCCGGACCTGTGCGTTGTCACAGGACTGATAACTGATTGCGGGCAGGTGCTCGGGTAGTGTTTTACGGGAATCGCTATGAATCCATCCATGGACGCTGCGCGGTCGCCATCCGTGGCGACCGAGCTTCCCGTAAAACACTACCCGACCACCTGCTTTCAGACCTTCATGGTGTACGAGACCTTTTTCTATGACCGACTTCTATGAGTCTGATGAGCAGCTGGGCCAGTACATGGACTTCCATTACGGCCCCGAGCATTTCGGTGTACCAAACTTCCCGAAAGCCTGTGCCGAACGCTGCCTGAAAGCCAAGCCGCAGGGCGAGCGCGCCCTGGACCTGGGCTGTGCCACTGGCCGCAGCACTCTGGAGCTGGCCAGGGGCTTTGAGCATGTGCTGGGCATGGACCTGTCGCACCGGTTCATTGATGCTGCGGAACGGCTGCGCCGGGATGGCGAGTTGAGCTACCGGCTGGTGGATGAAGGCGAGATCGGGCACAGCGAGACGGCTTCTCTCTCCGCCCTGGGGCTGGCTGAGGAGGCGGACCGGGTATCGTTTGAGGAGGGCGATGCGGGCAATCTTGGGCCGGCGTACAGCGGTTACGACCTGATCTTCGCCGGTAACCTGATCGACCGCATGCCGAATCCCGGGCCCTTCCTGAATGGGCTCAGGGAGCGCCTGAATCCGGGCGGAGTGCTGGTGGTGACCTCGCCCTACACGTTGCTGCCCGAGTTCACGCCGCGCGACAGCTGGATTGGCGGTTACTACACCAGCGATGGCGAACCAGTGACGGTTCTCGATGGCATGAGAGCGCACCTGGCACCCGGGCTGGTGCTGGCCGCCGAGCCGGAGGACGTGCCCTTTGTGATCCGTGAGACACGGCGCAAGCACCAGCACACGCTGGCGCAGTTGACGCTCTGGACGCGGCAGGACTGAGCTGGGGCCTCAGCTTCAGGGGTTGAGGAGGATCGGTTCCAGCGCCTCGCCCTGCTCCTTAACCCGGCCGATGATGGCGGTTTCCGGGTAACCCAGTGCCTTCAGTTCGGCAACGCAGGCTTCCGCCTGGTCCGCCGGCACGCTCGCCAGCAGGCCACCGGCGGTCTGGGGGTCGAACGCCAGCGGGTAGCGGGGATGGTTGACCACCTCCTCCTGGTTGCGGATGGCCCGGCGCAGGCGCACGTTGGCCGGCTGCAGCGAGCTGAGGATGCCGGAGGCGGCGGTTTCCTCGGCGCCGGGCAGCACCGGGATGGCGCCCAGGTCCAGTTCCGCGTCCACGCCCGAGGGGCGGGTCATTTCCACCAAGTGGCCGAGCAGGCCGAAGCCGGTTACATCCGTGCAGGCCTGGGCCCCGTGTTCATGGATGCAGCGGGCGGCCTTCTGGTTGGAGACGAGCATGGAGGCCAGGGCCGAATCGATCCAGCGCCCCTTGGCCTCCAGGCGTGGATGGGCTGCGAACAGGGTGCCGGTGCCCACGGGCTTGGTCAGGATCAGTACGTCTCCGGGCTTCATGCCGCCCTTGCTCATGACGGTGTCCGGGTCGATATAGCCATTGGCGGCAAAGCCCAGGGCCAGCTCCTTGCCCTCGCCGGTGTGGCCGCCAACCAGGGCGCAGCCGGCTGCGTTCAGGGTTTCCACGGCGCCGGCCATCATCTGGTAGACCACATCCTCCACCTTGGATTCCAGCCCGTAGGGCACCGTGGCCACGGCCGTGGCGCTCTGGGCTTCGGCGCCCATGGCAAAGAGATCCCCCAGGCTGTGGTTGGCGGCGACCTGGCCGAAAATGTAGGGATCGTCGATGAAGGCGCGGAAGAAGTCCACGGTGTGCACCATGGCCATGCCGTCCGGAACCCGCACCACGGCGGCGTCGTCCGGGGCGTGCAGGCCCACCAGGACGTCGTCGCGCTCAATGGGCTGAAGACTGTTCAGGGCCCGAGAGAGCACGGTGCTGCCGACCTTGGCGCCGCAGCCGCCGCAGCGCATGGCCACGGCGGAGATGGCCTGCTGGGCCTCGTCATTGCTGAGGGCGATGCCAGAGGTTGGGTCGTCCTTGCTGTCCTCGCTCATGGCCGGCAGATTGTTGAATTTCGCCATGAAACGCCGGTCGATCCAGTCCTTCCAGCGCCAGACCCACTCGCCCGCGACTCCAAAGGAACCGCGTGAGGCGACGGCGTATTGGTCGCCAGTGCTGATCAGCGCCAGCCAGTGTTGCTGCGGGTGGTAGTCCTTGAGGGTCTTGCCGTGCACAGCCCGCCGCAGATTCTCCGCCAGTGGTTTGCCCTGGCGCACAGCAAACACCCCAGCCTTTTCACGCGGGTGGTTGATCATGGTGGCGATGTCGCCGGCGGCGAAGATATTGGGATCCGTGACGGTCTGCAGGGTATCCCGGACCCTGATGAAGCCGCCTTCGTCCAGCGCCAGCCCGGTACCGGCCAGCCATTCGGCGCCGCCGGCCTGGGTGACCCAGAGGACTTCGTCCGCCTCGAAGGTCTCGCTGCTGGAGGCGACCAGCTGGCGGTCGTTGACCTGATTGATGCGGGTTTTTTCGTAAACGTTGACGCCCCTTTCCTGCAGAACGGACTCGAAACGGCGGCGAACGCTGCTGTTGTGCGTGGGCAGGAGCTGCTCGGAGGCATTGAACAGGTGGAAACGGGCGGCCTCCGGGTCCTTGCCCATGGCGCTGAGCTCATGGCGCAGGCGGTACTGCATGGCCAGCGTCAGCTCCACGCCACCAGCACCACCGCCGACGACGGCCACGTTGAGTTCGCCCTGGTGGTTTTCCATGCGTTCCAGCAGCGACTGCCAGCGGTTATTGAAGCGGTTGATGGGTTTGACGGGCACGCTGTGGTCCTCCGCCCCGGCGACCTGGTCGACCCTTGGGGTGGAGCCGATGTTGATGGAGAGCAGGTCATAGGGGATCGCAGGCCGGTCGCGGCAGATGACGCGCTGGTTGGTGCGGTCGATGTCGATGGCTTCGCTGCGGTAGAAACGGGCGCCTGCGAACTCGGCCAGGCGGCTGAGGTCGATATGGACGTCGTCGTAGCGGTAGTGGCCGGCGATGTAGCCGGGGAGCATGCCGGAGTAGGGGGTGTGGGTATCGCGGCAGATGAGGTTGAGGCGCACGCCCGGGATGGGGTTCATGGCGAAGTTGCGCAGAACCCCCGCGTGACTGTGGCCGCCGCCGATGAGGACGATGTCGCGAAGTACTGGCTGGTCTGGCTGGTCCATTGATGCCTCATCTGTGGATTGCTTTGGGTCCCGGGCGGTGCCAGCGGGGAACCGGCCGTTATTTACGTACGGTCAGTGCCTGAAGATCGCAACCTGATTCCCGGCACTGTTAAGAGCGCCACGGAATCACCGGCCACGCTATGGTATCAATGCCTTTCGCGATACAGCGATAGGGAGAGATATCGCATGAGGCAGGCCTTTTCCGCGGTGGCGGTGGTGATGCTGGTACTGGCGACACCAGTGCAGGCGCAGAGTTACTACGTTGGCGTGAATGGCGGTTATACCCAATTCCGGGATACGCGCTTCAGTCAGGGGGACGAGGGGCGTACCCGCGTGACCGGGGCCTATGAGGGTGGTGACACAGCGTCGGTGAGTATCGGGCAGGCATTCGAAAGCGGCGCCGCCGTCAGTGGCCGGCTGGAGCTGGAGTTTGGGCTGCAGAGTGACCAGGTGGATAGCATGGTGTTTGATAACACGCCCAATAAAGAGCCGGCTATTGATGATGACCCAGTGGTTGATGAGGACACGGGTGAGGTGGAGCAGGAGGGCAGCCGTGAGCGGGTGCGTGATGTATCCGGCCAGTCGGAGGCCACTTTCGGGTTTGCCAATGCCATCGGGGATTTCACCCTGACCGATAGTACGGCGCTGGTGGGTGGTTTGGGTTTCGGTGTTGGCGAGGTGACCTTTGACACGCACAGCGCCAATGAGAATGCGCTTGGCGGGGATAAGACCGGTGGCGTGGTCATGGACGACAGTGACATCACCTATGGTTACCAGTTGATTGGTGGGGTGGCCTGGCAACCGTTCAGCATGCTGGATCTGGAGGTGTCCTATCGTTACCGCTCCTGGGAGGACATCAGCATGCGTTCGGCCAGCGGCGTGAAAAGCAAGCTTTCCGTGCGCTCCCATAATCTGATCGGGAGTATGCGGGTACGGTTTTAATCCGGTTGGGAACTGCTAGGCTGACGAGCAGTGCTCACCAACCGGAAGGAAGATGATGGTCTGGATCAAGTCCTTTGTAGCGGCTTTTCTGGCAACCCTGGTGTTCCACCAGGGGGTGTTTGGGGTGATGTACCTTGCCGGGATGGTGCCGGCGCCACCTTTCAATCTGGAGTCGACCCCGCCTCTGGGGGTTCCGGCAGTGGTATCGCTGGCCTTCTGGGGAGGGCTTTGGGGTCTGCCGTTGTGGGCGGTCGTCCGGCGCATGGGGGACGTCGGTTACTGGGGCCTCTCGCTGTTGTTCGGTGCCTTGTTGCCCACTGCGGTTGCGATGCTGGTGGTATTTCCACTCAAGGGCATGGAGGTTTCCGTCGCCACCTGGATTGGTGGTTTCATACTGAACGGGGCCTGGGGCATTGGTACGGCGTTGTTCATGGTCCTGATGGGAGCGCGCCGCCCACCCGCCGATGAACTGTGATTACCGGGGGCAGTGGTAGGCAGTACCGCTGACTTCGGGGGTCGTGCTTTGTTCATCATGCTGCCAGACCACGTGGGTGGCATCCTGCTTGGCGGCGCTTTCCAGAGCCTTGTTGCGGGCGCTGGCCATGGCCCCACTACGGGACCAGTGGAATCCGGAGGCGCTGCCGTAGACTGATCCAACACGCTTGCAGTCCGCGACTTGCGAGTGGTGTGCTTCCACGATCCCTGCTGTCCTGGTGCCGGGGCCAGTTGCACAGCCCGCCAGTATCGTGAACACGGCGGTCAGTGCTGCTGCTCTTGGGTTCATTGCCACAGATCCTCCTTACCAATACCGCCTTGATAACACGATTCGCTGTTGAGCGGCTATGCTGGTGACAAACGAGTGACCAACACAGCCAGGAGTGCAGGATGACCAATACCGGTGTGGTACTGACCGGCGGTGGCGCCCGGGCCGCCTATCAGGTTGGGGTATTGCGGGCGATTTCGGATATGTACCCAGGCAGCGGTTACCCGTTCGATGTGGTGGTGGGCACCTCGGCGGGTGCGATCAATGCGGCGGCGCTGGCTGGTGGTGGCGGCATATTCCGGCACAACGTCAGCCATCTGGAGAACATCTGGGCGAACCTGAGCGTGGATCAGGTCTACCATTCCGGCTCATTGGCCATAATGCGGGGCATGAGCCGGGTTGCGAGCAAGCTGATCTCGGGCGGGGAGCAGCGCCACAGTCTGTCATTGCTGAATAACAGCCCCTTACGCAGCCTTCTGGAGAAAGAACTTGATTTTGAGGCCGTGCATAACACCATTGAGCAGGGCCATCTGCGGGCGCTCGGTCTTAATGCCTGTGGCTATACCACGGGCCAGAACCTGTGCTTCTTTGAGGCAGGCACAGAGATCGCCAGCTGGAGCAACGGCCAGCGTGCCGGAGCCCGAACAGAGCTCACGCTGGATCATGTGATGGCCTCATCCGCGATCCCGACACTCTTTGAGCCGGTCCATATCAACCGGGAGTTCTTCGGTGACGGCGTGACACGCCAGGTAGCCCACATCAGTCCAGCCATCCGTCTGGGGGCGGACAAGGTGCTCATCATTGGCGTCAGTGCCAACAGCCAGTGTGCGCCCAAGCGCCCGGCCCATCCGCCAGTGCCTACTTTCGGTCAGGTCATGAGCCATGTCTTCAACGGTCTGTTTCTGGACACTCTTGATTACGATATTGAGCGGCTGGATCTCATCAACCGGCTCCTGTCGATGATCCCGGAGGAGGCGCTGGCCCAGAGCGATGTGGATCTAAAGCCGGTCGAACTGTTGAATATCTCACCCAGTCAGCCGTTGGAGGAGATTGCAGAGCAATACATGGATGGCCTCCCGACTGTACTGAGAACGCTGGCGGGGGTGCCCGAGGATGGCAATGTTTCCGGGGCCAGTCTCGGCAGCTATCTGCTGTTTGATTCGCGTTACTGTCGGGAGCTCATTGAACTGGGTTACCGCGATGCCCAGGCCCAGAGCGACGAGGTTGCCCGCTTCTTCGGCACCGGCAACCTCTGACTGAGGGGCGATAGGGGAGCGTGCTACCTCAGTTGAAACGGGAAAAGTCCGGGGCCCTCTTGTCCCTGAACGCGGCAAACGCCTCGCCAGCCTCCGGTGATTCCAGTCGCTGGGCGAAGCGTTGTCCTTCACGTTGCATGGCCTCTGAGACTTCCTCGGCCGTTGCGGCGTTCATCAGTTCCTTGGTGGCGCGCAGGGCAGCGGGTGGCAGGGCGGCCAGCTCCAGGCAGGCGTTCCAGGCCGAGGTTTCGGTCTCCGAGGGGTCGCAGACGCCATTGATCAGGCCGTAGCGTTCGGCTTTGGCGGCATCAAAGGGGCGACCGAGCAGCAGCAGTTCACCGGCGCGTGCCCGGCCGAGCCAGCGCGGCAGCAGCAGACTGGAGGCGCCTTCAGCGCACAGGCCCAGGTTGGTGAAGGGCATGCGGAAGGTGGTGTTGCTGCCGGCCCAGGCGAGGTCGCAGTGCAGCAGCAGGGTGGTGCCGATGCCCACGGCGGGGCCGTTGGCGGCGGCGACGATGGGTTTGGTGGCTTCGGCCAGGGCGAATAGAAAGCGGCCGACGGGCGTGTTCTGGAATGTGTCCGGAAGGCCGTTTTCGAATTCGGAGAGGTCGTTGCCGGCGGTAAAGCATTCGGTGTTGCCGGTAATGAGGATGGCGCGGATGTCGGGGTCGTTATGGCCTTCGGCCACACCGTCCGCGAGCGCGGTGTACATGGCGTGGGTGAGGGCGTTTTTCTGGTCCGGGCGGTTGATGCGCAGGATCAGGATCTGGTGGCTTTTTTCCTGGATGATGTGGTCGGTCATGGGTTTTTCCTGGAATTCGGTTGTGGCATAAAAAGTGATTCTGAAAGTCTAACGTGGGAAAGGGTGGGTGGATGCTTTCCGGGAATCGCTATAAATCCATCCATGGACGCTGCGCGATCGCCATCCATGGCGATCGAGCTTCCCTCCAAGCATCCACCCACCCTTTCCTCCATGTATTCAGAGGCAATGTCAGTATCTGGGTTGAGCAAAAGCAAAGTATAACGGCCCGCGCCGATTCTGTAACATCATGGTCCACACGCTGTCTGGTGCGTATGAGAAACCAGAGAAGTCAGTAACAGGACAGGAATCGAGAATGGAAGAGACCGTCGCCCAACCGCTGAAGCTGCTGGATCCGCGCAAGTTCCGGGATCCGTGGACGACCGCGGACGGGGAGCCGCGGGCGAGTGTGCATCTGGTGAAGCTGGAGACGCTGTGGTTCTGCACCGGCACCCTGTGCAACCTCACCTGCGAGCACTGCTACATCGAGTCGTCGCCCAGTAACGACAGCCTGGTTTACATCAGTGTGGGCGAGGTGGCGGCGTATCTGGATGAGATTGAGCGGGAAGGGGTCGGGACCCGGAGCATTGCCTTCACCGGTGGCGAGCCGTTCATGAACCCGGATATGGTGCCCATCCTGGATGAGGTGCTGCGGCGCGGTTATGAGGCGCTGGTGCTGACTAACGCAATGAAGCCGATGATGAAGGTGAGCGAGCCGCTGTTGGAAGTCCATAAGCAGTATGGCGACCGCCTGACTATGCGCATCTCCATCGACCACTACAGCAAGGACGTGCACGAGCAGGAACGCGGTAAACGCTCCTGGGAACCGGCGATCCAGGGCATGCAGTGGCTCAGCGAGCACGGCTTCAACCTCGACATCGCCGGGCGGCTGTTCTCGGGGGAGACCGAAGAGCAGATGCGTGCGGGGTTTGCGCGGCTGTTCGAGCGCGAGGGCATCGGAATGGACGCAGAGGATCCCCGCCAGGTGGTGCTTTTCCCGGAAATGGACGAGCGCGTGGACGTGCCCGAGATCACCACCGACTGCTGGCGCAAGCTCAAGGCCTCGCCGGACGACCAGATGTGCGCCACCTCCCGCATGGTCATCAAGCGTAAGGGCGCCGACCACCCCGTGGTCGTTCCCTGCACCCTGCTGCCGTACCAGCCCGAGTTCGAGCTGGGCCAGACCCTGAGTGAGAGCTTCCAGGAAGTGCCCCTCAACCACCCCCACTGCGCGAAGTTCTGCGTGCTCGGTGGCGCCAGCTGCTCCGGCTGATCCATCGGTCCCGAACCCGGCGTTCACCCAACACGTCTGATCAAGGATGGGTGGGGGATGCCTCGGAGGGAGGCTCGATGACAGGATGTCATCGCGCCAGCGTACAGGGATGTATGTACAGCGGTCCCGGAGAGGTATCCCCCCAGCCATCCGCTGCTACAGACAAAAAAATGCCCAGCACAAGGCCGGGCATTTCCAAAAGCTCAAAAGGCAGAGCTGGCAATCAGTCCAGCGCCACCCCAAAAGCATCCTTGAACTGCTTCGCAAACTCATCACGAGTCAGCGAATGGTTCTGCGGCCCGGTGCTGGCGACCTTGATGGAGCCCATAAGCGACGCCATGCGACCCGCCGTCTTCCAGTCCTTGCCCTCGCTCAGACCGGTGAGCAGCGCCGCACGGTAGGCATCGCCACAGCCGGTCGGATCCTTGATGGCCGCGGGCTTGACCGGCTCAACGTGGACTTCCTCATCGGCATAGATCACGGAACCGTCGCCGCCAAGGGTCACGATCAGCGCCTCAACCTTCGCCCCGATCTGCTCACGGCTCAGGCCCGTCTTCTCTTCCAGCATGCCTGCTTCATAGTCGTTCACGGCAACCCAGGTCGCCTTCTCTACGAACCACTCCAGATCAGTGCCGTCGAACATCGGCAGGCCCTGGCCCGGATCGAACATGAAGGGGATGCCAGCGTCCGCGAACTGGCGTGCGTGCTCGATCATGCCGTCACGGCCGTCCGGCGCGACAATGCCCATCTTGATGCCTTCGTCGGTGGGCACGGTCTGGGTGTGCGCATGGTTCATCGCACCCGGGTGGAAGGCCGTGATCTGGTTGTCTTCCATGTCCGTGGTGATGTAGGCCTGCGCGCAGTACTCGGAATCGATGGTCGTCACGTACTTGTCGTTGATGTTGTGCTTCTTGAGCCACTCGCGGTAGCCGCCGAAGTCCGCACCAACAGTCCCCATGGCCAGGCCATCGCCGCCGAGCAGGTTCATGTTGTAGATGATGTTGCCGGCGGTACCGCCGAAGTTGCGCTGCAGCTCCGGTACCAGGAAGGCCACGTTCAGCATGTGAACGCGATCCGGCATGATGTGATCCTTGAACTTGCCATCAAAGGTCATGATGGTGTCGTAAGCGAACGATCCACAGATCAGTGCTGTCATCGGTAGTCTCCTTTGTTTTCCGCAGTGCGCCGGGCTGTTCGGCCCCGCGTGCGGTGCCTGTCATTAAGTTATGTGAGGGGCTTCCGGCCCCATGGTCGCCTTGCAGGCTACCTTTGTCTGGCCTTTGTTTCAAATCGGAAACGTGTGACTGCAACAGGAACATGCGTAACCTGTTGTTGGAGCGGAAGGAAGATCAATCCGGAAAAACCGAGCCCCGGATAAGTCTCATTATCCGGGACTGGTTTGGCACGGGCAGCTAGGCGCCGGCTTCCGGCTCGTCGGGCAGCTGGGCCTGAGCCTCCCGGTAGGAAAGGGTCTGGATGCCGGAGCCCTGCATGGAGGAGCGCAGCGAGTGGGCCAGGGCGAAAGCGTAGGCACGCTGATAGAACGGCATCTGCTCCTGGTACCGGGGCAAGGCGTCCTCCACCGTCTCAGATTCCTCCATGGCCTTCTCAAAGGCTTCCCAGCGCCGTTCTAGGCTGGCCATGAGCTCGGTATCATTGGCCGCCTCTTCGGACATCTCCAGCGACCAGGTCATGTCTTCGTGTAGTTCACATTCGCCAATGTAACGACCATAGACCTTCTCGTTCCACTCATCCGGGCTGATGGGTGAGAGCCAGAAGCGACCGTTTTTCTGGTAGAGCCAGTAGTTGCTGCCACGGACTGGCTTGAACTTGAAGTCGCTCTCCAGAACGAAAAGCGAGGTGAACAGTTCCAGTGAAATCTGTTTGATCTGCTTGGGCTGGGCCATGAGTGCCGGCGCCCGGCTTTCCTCGAGGAAGGCCAGAACCGGTCTCAGGCCCTTGCCCTGGGGGTTCGGATTATCTGGCATAAACCGAACCGTACCACAAAGCGCCTTCTAATCCTATGTTTACCCATTTAGGGATAGCTCGATCAGCCATCAGAGCAAGAGTCAGGGTAGGAGTGGATTGATAATCTGTATACCGAGTCATAACTTTACGGCGCGAGCTGATTTTACTGCATGAATGACTGCATGAGCGATGACACCCAAACTGTCGTGCCACCCAAGAATTACCGGTGCCGGAACCCCGGTTCCGGCATGGCGCTGCTTGGCCAGCATCCGCTGTTCAATGGTCTTTCCAGGGCGGATTTTGAGGATCTGGCTGAGAGTGTACGGCTGGTGCAGCTACGCCGTGGTCAGGTGCTCTACAAACAGGATTCTCCGGCTCATGAGTTCTTCTATGTGGTGAGCGGGCGAATGAGGCTGTACCGGCTGGACACCTCCGGCCAGGAGCGCACGCTGGACAGTCATGGCCCGGGAGAGGTCTTTGCGGATGTCATGATTTATGCGGACCCCGCGCGGTACGTGGCGTATGCGGAGCCATTGCGGCGCACGGAACTGCTGGCCATTCCCACGGAGCGCTTCCGCCAGATTCTGGATCGGGACCCGGAATACAATCAGTTGCTGTTGCGCCAGTATGCCTCTCGGATGGTGCAGCGTTTCCGCGAGCTGGAGGTGATGACGGTGCGCCGTGGCGTGCAGCGGGTCATGCGCTACCTGCTGGAATTCGTGCCCGAAGACCAGCGTTACAACATTGAGGTGGAGTTGCCGCTGCCCCAGAATCAGATTGCCACCCGCCTGGCGATGCAGCCGGAAACCCTTTCCCGGCTGATGCGGGATATGGCTGAAGAAGGGGTCTTTGAGCTGAGGCGGGGCAGGCTGTTCATCCCTGACCGCCGGGCGTTGGAAGACCGCTGTCTTTGAGGCTTGTCGTCGGCGCGCCCGGGCCAGGTTCAGGCGGCGCCGAGGGCCTGCATGACCTCATCACAGCTGCAATCGATGATGCTCACGTTGCGGAACCCCATCCGCTGAAGCGCCTCAGCGGCAAGCGCGGCACGACCGCCTGTGGCACAGTGCAACAGGATGGGGGTGTCCGCATCAGTCGTATACTCCGGGATTTTCATCTCCAGAATGCCACGCGGTAGATTGATGGTGCCGGCTGCCTGCTTTTCATGGACTTCTGCCGGTTCGCGCACATCAATGACCAGTGTGTTCGGCTCACTCGATAGCCTATCGCGGGCCGCACCCGGCATGATGCAGCTCAGGTTGGCCTTGGTTTCGGCAACGATCTCGGGGAGGCTTCGGATGCTCATGACCATCACTCTGTGTTTGTGCGTTTAGAATAATCTAAAGTGTCTGTCCTGAGTCTGCAACAAGGCTGTTGGGCCTGCGCGCGCCGGGGCCTCAACCTTCGAGATCTGTGAGGATCACCAGCGCCTCCTCGCGGCTGTTGCCGCAAACGCTGTATTCCGCCTGGAATGTTTCGCAGACCCTGGGGCGGGAAGGGTCGCCAAAGAGCTTGCAGTGATGGTTCTCGTCGAGCTGAACGCAGGGGGTTCCCGCGGGTTTGCCGTTCGGCATGCCGGGAATGGGTGATGAAATGGAGGGTGCGATACAGCAGGCACCGCAGCCTGGTCGGCATTGGAAGGGGACGGTTTCTGGCATGGGCAATGAGCAGGCCGGTGGTTGCTGGCGCTGCGTATTGTGAGACAGTGGCAGGGCCCTTACAAGGCCCTGCACTTGCCCTTTGAGGAAAGGCGTTCAGAAGGACATGCCCAGCTCCAGCGCGGCGCCGGTTTCCTCGCTACTGAAAAGAGCGCCCGCTTCGATGCGAAGGGCCCAGGGTGACAGCGCAAAGCCGGCAGTGTACTGGGTTTCCTCCTCGATGCCGTTGCTTCCGGTGTTACTGGCCAGGTTTTGACGGGCGCCGGCCCGGAGGTTGATCCAGTCATAGACGTTGAATTCCCCACCCAGCGCCAGCCATTGCTGGTCCGCTGCCGGGCCAATACCTTCGTTCTTGGTCAGGTCCAGGTCAGCGGTGAGGGTGTGCCAGCCGCTACTGTGGGCGACGCCAACGGTAACCAGCGGATCCAGCGTCATTTCTTCCGGGTCGTAGGTCAGGGGGCGTCCATTATCCTCAACGGTGTCCAGGGATTCAGGGATCAGGTTGCGCACGGAGGCACCGAGCCGCCACTGGTTGTTATCGCCCAGATCGGTGCTGGCCCCGATGTCGATGTTGATGTGGCTGTCGTCCGTTTCATACTCGGAGGAATCAAAATCATCCTCCTCAAACTCATCAACACCCTGCGCATAGTCAAAGGTGCGCATCTGGACCAGCTTGGGGGTAACACCAAGGTTGACATCGTGGCCCTGAATGTTGAAGGACCGTGCCAGCGTCAGGCCGATCTCGCTCATCGCGCTGGCCAGGACACGGCCGTCGGACTCGGGCGTCAGTTCGCCGGAGTTCGGGTCGTAGATGGGGGCAAGCGCGTTTTCGAGCTGCTGTTGAGTCGGACTTTGGGGGAGGTTCGTGACATCCTCCAGAGCTGATAGGTCACCCTCGTCGATGCGGCTTTCCACAGTGGCGCGGATGCGGGCATCCAGGTGAAGGCCGACCGCCAGGGAGGGAGACGGAACCGCGAACAGGGTCCCCAGGCCGGCATCCCCGCGAACGAACTCATTATTGATGCCCCGGAGTTGACCAGCCAGGGTGTCGGCTCCGTTTTTCACCTCCTGGACACTCGCCTGGGTCGGGTTGTTGGTGGCCGAGTCAATCGCCACTTCCAGAGCTTCGATCGTATCCTGGATCTGGTCGATCTCGTCGATAACGTCTTCGTTTTCCGCGTACCGCGCATTCACAGAGGGCAGCGTCGCCGAGAACCCGTCATTCCAGCCGCTGTGATCGGCCGCCAGCAGAGAAGGGTTGACCAGGGCCGCCCCACTGGGGCGGGCTGCGGCAACGCCGGTGCCGCCCATGCCGAAAGCTCGGACGTCATTGAACTGGGGCGGTGCGGCCTGCACGCTGGCGGCGGCGGTGGCGAGCCCGACAGCGGCGGCAAGGTGGGAGAGGATGGCTTGAGCGGGGCTGGCTGATGTCATGGTCGGGTCTTCCTTTGGGCTAACAAGATTTTAATGTTGGTGGCGGAAGGGTAGCTGAATCGGGCGGGATGGCCACTTCCCGAAAAGTGCAGTAACGACATTTTACACTGGGGGCAGGTTGGTCTCACATGGGATCCGCGGGGAGCTAGCACCATGGTCCAGTATTTGCATTCCTTAGGGTGTTGATCAGCCCATAGGGGACCAGGAGGCAGCGGTGAAAGGTCTGGGAATGGCCATACTGGTGTGGCCCTGCCTGCTGGCGGGTGGTGCAGGACTCTGGTGGTACACGCTCAGGGACTGGTGGGACGCCGGAGAAACTCCCCTTGCACGGGGAAGGCAAGGAATTGCCGGTTTTCATGCAGTGCGCATGGGACCGGAACCACTGTTTTTTCTGGAGGGGTCATGAATCGGCATGTTCTGGGCTGTCTGATGGCGATCCTGGCAGCGTACCCGCTGCTGGGGACCGGCGCGGAGCAACAGCAAGACGGCGTTCGGGCGATGCCGGTCCAGGTACACTTCCCGGAGCGGCTTCGGCCGCGGCCCGCTGTTTCCGGGTTGGAGGGGCCGTCACAAGGTGATGCAGTGCGGGACGGGTCCAGCCAGGCCCTGGCGCCTAGGGAGACCGACAACCGCACCCGTTTCAGGGAGTACCTGCGTCGCCTGCAGCGCGCTCCGGCTTTGGAGGAGGGGCCCTCCTGTCCGGGACGGGATACCAGCCGCTTCCGCAAGAGTGTGGCCGTTACCCGTTTCCCGCTGCAGGATACCGAGGGGGCGGTGCTGGGGCGCTTGGATAACGTGGCCTCGGCTCTGCCGCGAATGCTGAGCGAGGAGCTGAGCCCGCGTGACACGATTCTTATGCATTCCGCCTTTGACCGGCGTCTCTATGAACGCCTGGCTAATGCGCCCACGGTGCAGGCTCAGGACCGGCGCCTGACGCGGGCTTCCGAGTTGAGCCGGTCCATGGGCGTTCAGTTCGTAATTTCTGGTGTGGTCCGGGATATTGGGGCCGAGGCGCCGGAAGCCTGGGGAACCTCAACGGTTTCCCAGTTGCGCCGGGGGCTGGGGATCGCCAATCGGCAGCGTCGGCTGGCCGTTGAGCTGTTTGTCTATGATGGGCTCAGTGGCGTGATGGTGATGAGTGAGCGCCTGGAAGTGCGTGGCAAATGGGATCGTGCATTGGCGGCGGAGGTCGGGTTTGGCACGCCGGCGTTTTTCGAGACCGAGTACGGGCAACGCATCGGCGAACGGCTATCGGCGTTGGCGGATAAGGTGGCTATCAACCTCGGGTGTCAGCCGTTCATCGCCTCTGTGGAGCGGGTGGATGGTGAGCGCATCCGGGTTAGTGCGGGGGCGGATTCCGGCCTGCGTCCCGGCCAGAGCATGGAGTTGCTGCGGGCTGAACGCTATCTGGATCAACCCCGGGAGTCTCCTGCTCTAAGGCCGACAGGCCAGACTCTGGAGGTGCAACAGGTCCAGCCGCGTTTCAGTAGTGGGCGCTTGCCGGTCGAAGGAGGGAGGATCAACATCCAGCGCGGGGACAGGGTAGTGATCTGGTAGCGTCAGGCTGGATTCTGAGGCTGGCCGCTCACCCTGCTTCTTTCTCTTTCCGCGCCAGAGCCTGGATCTGTTCCACCATGGCGCGCAGCCCATTCCCGCGGGTGGGGGAAATGTGGCGCATCAGGTCCAGTTCCTCAAACAGCCCCTCGATGTCCACCGCGAGCAGCTCCGCGGGCGTGCGGCCGTTGAGGGCAATCATGATAATGGCCGCGAGGCCACGAACGATCATGGCGTCGCTGTCGATCAGTAGATAGAGCCGACCGGTTTCCGGATCCTGCCAATGGATGAGCCAGACCTGACTCTGGCACCCATGAACGTAGTTTTCCTCCCGTTTTTCCGCCTCCGGGAAGGGCGGCAGCTTTTTGCCCAGGTCCATGATGTAACCGTAGCGGTCTTCCCAGTCATCAAGCAGTTCGAAGCCGTCCCGGACATCCTCGGTGGTGATGTCGGTGCCGAGTTCGGTATTGGTGAAGTTGGCGGCGGTTTCAGCGGTCATTACAGCAGCCCGAGTTCGAGTTTGGCCTCATCAGTGAGCATCTCACTGCTCCAGGGCGGGTCGAAAGTGAGTTCCACCTCGACATCGTCCACATTCGGAACGGACTCTACCTTACGCTTGACATCGTCGGCAATCACCGGGCCCATGCCGCAGCCGGGAGCGGTCAATGTCATGAGGATGTAGGCGTGGTTGCCCTCACTGTCGCGCCAGACCTTACAGTCGTAGATCAGGCCCAGGTCGACGACGTTGACGGGGATTTCCGGGTCGTAGCAGGTCTGAAGCGCTTCCCAGACCTGATCCTCGTTAATGCTGCCGTCGCTGGGCGTTTCGAATTCGCTTGCCGCAACCTGTTTGCCGATGGCGTCCGCATCCTTGCCATCGATGCGCGCCAGGTTACCGTTGACAGCCACGGAGAAGCTGCCGCCCAGGGCCTGGGTGAGGGTAACAAAGGTTCCCTCGGGAATGGTGATGGCGGTACCGGAAGGCACCAGTCGGGCTTCAACATCACGCTGGGTTACGACAACTTCCCGATCCTTCATAGTGTGTTCCGGCTGCCTCAGTTGACCGCAAAGCTCTCGCCACAGCCGCATTCAGCGCTGGCGTTGGGGTTGCGGAATTCGAACATGCTGTTGATGCCCTGGGTGACGAAGTCGATTTCGGTACCGCCGACCATGGTGAGGTCCGTCTTACTGACATAGACGGTCACATCCTCCGCGACCTGAAAGGCGGCGTCGTCGTCATCCGGTTCGCGCACGAAATCCGTCGTGTACTTGAACCCGGAACAGCCGGATTTCTTGGTTCCCAAGCGGATGCCGGCCATTTCCGGGCGCTTTTTCAGCTGTTCACGGCAATGGTCAATGGCGGGTTCAGTCATTGTGACGCCGCTTTGAGGCGTTACGGTTTCCACTGTCATGTTGCCCTCCCTATTGCGATGGGCGTTGATGCCTTCTATTGGCCGGTGAACAGGCGCTGGACTTTCTGAAGACCCTGAAAGAAAGTGTCCACCTCTTCCACCGTATTATAAAACGCGAACGAGGCCCTGGCAGTGCCCGGTATGGCGAAGCGCTCCATCAGCGGCATGCAGCAGTGGTGGCCGGTGCGGATCGCGATGCCCTGCTGGTCGAGCAGCGTACCCAGGTCGCTGGGATGCAGCCCTTCCAGCGCAAACGACAGCACCGGCACCTTGCTTTGCGCCTGGCCGTAGCGTGTCAGGCCGGGGAACTCCGCTACCCATTCATCCACGCGCCGATCCAGTGCGGCTTCCGCTTCGCGCAGATTATCGTGGCCCAGGTCATCCAGGTACCGCATGGCGGCGGCCAGGCCGATGGCTTCGGCAATGGCCGGCGTTCCAGCTTCAAAGCGATAGGGGGCCTTCTGGAAGCTGGTGCCCGAGAAGCTGACACGATGGATCATCTCCCCGCCGGTCTGGTAGACGGGCCATTCGTTGAGCAGGTCTTCGCGGCCGTAAAGAACGCCGATGCCAGTGGGGCCAAACAGCTTATGGCCGGAGAAGACGTAGAAGTCGCAGC
Organism: Halomonadaceae bacterium KBTZ08; assembly: GCA_048013405.1. Taxonomy (GTDB): domain Bacteria; phylum Pseudomonadota; class Gammaproteobacteria; order Pseudomonadales; family Oleiphilaceae; genus Halospina. The sequence goes on along the minus strand of CP182108.1, from coordinate 1,675,961 downwards.
CCAGCGCCTGCACATCCGCACCAATGTGCGGAATGGCCTGGGCGCCGTCGACCAGCGTGATGGCGCCAACTTCTTTCGCCGCCGCAACCAGGTTCTGTACCGGGTTGATCGTGCCCAGGGCGTTGGATACTTCGGTAATGGCCAAAACCCGGGTGCGCTCACTGAGCTGTTCGTGGAAGCTCTGCTGGTCGAGCTCACCATCCGCTGTAATGTCGATCACCTTCAATGTGGCGCCGGTGGCCTCAGCCAGCATCTGCCAGGGCACGATGTTGGAGTGGTGCTCCATGCACGAGATGAGTATCTCGTCACCCTGGCCCAGGCTGCGGTAAAAGCCGTTCGCCACAAGGTTGATGCCCTCGGTGGTGCCGCGGGTCCAGATGATCTCATTGGTGCTGCCCGCGTTGATCTGGCCGCGCACTGTCTCGCGCGCGCCCTCGAACAGGGCCGTGGCACGGTCGCCCAGGGTATGGGCGGCGCGGTGCACGTTGGAGTGGGTCTCACGGAAATACTGGTTCATGGCCTCAAGCACCGCCTTTGGCTTTTGGGCCGAGGCGGCGTTGTCCAGATAGACCAGCGGCTTGCCGTTGACGTCCTGCTCAAGGATCGGGAAATCGGCGCGCACCTGCTCCAGATTCATTCAGTGGCCCTCCGGAAGCTGGCTTCGATGAAGTCGGTCAGCCGGGTGTTGACCACCTCACGGATGTCCTCCAACGGCACCTGACCCACCAGTTCGTGGACGAACGCCATGCTGAGCATGGTGGCCGCGGTGTCGCGATCAATGCCGCGCGAGACCAGGTAGAACAGCGATGTCTCATCCAACTGGCCAACCGTGGCCCCATGGGCACAGGTGACGTCGTCCGCGTAGATTTCAAGTTCCGGCTTGGTGTCGATTTCGGCGTTGGTCGACAGCAGCAGGTTCTTGTTGTTCATGTCCGCGTGGGACTGCTGGGCATCCGGATGAATATGGATGCGACCGTTGAACACGGCGTGCGAGCGGTCAGCCGCAAGGCAGCGGTAGTTTTCGTCGCTGTTGCAGTTCGGAACCATATGGTCAATGGCCGTGTGGTTATCATAGTGCTGGCGGTCCTGGGTCAGGGCGATGCCGTTGAGCCGCGTATAGCCGCCTTCACCTTCCAGCCGCACCTGCAGGTCGTGCCGGCGCAGGTCGCCGCCGAAGCCGATGCAGTGGCTGTCCAGTTTGGCATTGGTGCCGACCTTCACCCCTGTTGCCCCTACATGGCGGATGTTGACCGGCTCCATGCACAGGCGGATGTAGGTGATATTGGCGCTGTCATCGAGCAGAAGCTCGGTGACGCCGTCCACCAGGACGGGTTGGTCGCCGTTGCTGATGTACTCTTCCACCAGCGTCATCTTGCTGCCCTGGCCGGCTTCGAGCATCAGGCGCGGGTAGTTGGAGCCACTGGCCTCAGCATCCGTGACGTACTGGACGTAGACCGGCTTGTCCACGCTGGTATCGGCGCCGAGCCGGATCAGCAGGCCATCTTCCAGCCGTGCCGTATTGAGCGCCGCCAGCTGGGTGGTGCCGTGATCCAGTGTGGTATCCAGTTTCTTGGCCACGCTCTGGGCGGTTACGTCGTCCAGGTCGGCGAAGCGGTGGAACTCAACGCCGCTGCCAGTGGGCAGTTCGCTGCTGTCCAGATCCACCACGCCGTTGCGGATGACAAGGCGATAAACGCCTTCAACATGGCGGTAGTCAGCGTCTCCCGTGGCCTGGGTCAGCGGCGCCAGCTCCGGTTCCATCTTGAGGTAGCGGCTGGAGTATTTCCAGTTCTCGGTCCGGCGGTTGGGCAGTCCCATACCGGTGATGGCCTTGCTGCGGATGTCCCGCAGATTTTTCAGCGGTGCTGGCAGCTGCTGGCCGCCTTCCGGTGTGAAGGCGGTGTCCAGCGGGGTTATGGGCGTCTTGTGCGCGAGTGTCATGGAACCTCCTTAGCCGGCAGCTTCCGCTTCGTTGATCCCGAGCCAGCCATAGCCTTCTTCTTCCAGTTTCATGGCCAGCTGCTTGTCGCCGGTCTTGATGATCTGGCCGTCGGCGAGAACATGCACCACGTCCGGGACGATGTGGTTGAGCAGGCGCTGGTAGTGGGTGACCACCAGGAAGGAGCGGTCATCTTCGCGCAGGGTGTTCACGCCACCAGCGATGGTCTTGAGCGCGTCAATGTCGAGCCCGGAGTCGGTTTCGTCGAGAATGCCCAGGCGCGGTTCCATCAGCAACATCTGCATGATCTCATTGCGCTTTTTCTCGCCACCGGAGAAGCCTTCGTTGACGCCACGCTTGAGGAAGTCGGGGTTCATGTCAACCTGCTTGGCTTTTTCCTTGGCGAGCTTCATGAAGCTCGGCGCGTCGAGCTCATCCTGGCCGCGGTGTTTGCGCAGGTTGTTGACCGCTTCGCGCAGGAACTGGAGGTTGCTGACACCGGGGATCTCCACGGGGTACTGGAAGGCGAGGAAGAGGCCGGCGAGGGCGCGTTCTTCGACTTCGAGGTCGAGCAGGTTCTGGCCGTCGAACAGGATTTCACCGTCGGTGACTTCGAAGGCTTCGTGGCCGACGAGCACCTGGGCGAGAGTGGACTTGCCGGAGCCGTTGGGGCCCATCACGGCGTGTACTTCGCCGGGCTGGATCTCGAGGTTGATGCCCTTGAGGATGGGGGTGCCCTCGACGCTGGCGTGGAGGTTTTTGATGGTCAGCATGTGGGTGCTCTCTATCTGTTTTCTCTAGACTGATGAACGTTTAGCTCCGGGCGCCGGGGGACATCGCTCCGGGAATCGCTATGAATCCATCCATGGACGCTGCGCGGTCGCCATCCCTGGCGACCGAGCTTCCCGGATCGACGTCCCCCGCCACCCGGTTTCTGACTCGTTGCAGGATGCCGGGGGCTGGCGCTTTACCCGACCGAGCCTTCCAGGCTCACTTCCAGCAGCTTGCCGGCTTCGACCGCGAATTCCATGGGCAGTTCCTGGAAGACTTCCTTGCAGAAGCCGTTAACGATCATGGAGACAGCCTGTTCCGGGTCGATGCCGCGCTGGCGGCAGAACAGCATCTGTTCGTCGCTCACCTTGGAGGTGGTGGCTTCGTGCTCCACCGTTGCCGAGCTGTTCTTGTTCTCGATGTACGGGAAGGTGTGCGCCCCACAGGTGTCGCCGATCAGCAGCGAGTCACACTGGGTGAAGTTGCGTGCGCCTTCCGCTGTGGGCTGGAACTTCACCAGGCCGCGATAGGCTTGGTCGCTCTTGCCGGCGGAGATGCCCTTGGCAATGATGGTGCTGCGGGTGTTCTTGCCAAGGTGGATCATCTTGGTGCCGGTGTCGGCCTGCTGATGGTTGTTGGTCAGCGCCACGGAGTAGAACTCGCCCACGCTGTTGTCGCCCTTGAGTATGCAGCTGGGGTACTTCCAGGTGACGGCGGAGCCGGTTTCGACCTGGGTCCAGGAGATCTTGGAGTTTTTGCCCCGCGCCATACCGCGTTTGGTGACAAAGTTGAAGATGCCGCCCTTGCCGTTTTCGTCACCGGGGTACCAGTTCTGGACGGTGGAATACTTGATCTCGGCGTCGTCCAGCGCCACCAGTTCCACGACGGCGGCGTGAAGCTGGTTTTCGTCGCGCTGGGGCGCGGTGCAGCCTTCGAGGTAGCTGACGGACGCGCCTTCGTCGGCGATGATCAGTGTGCGCTCGAACTGGCCGGTGTTTTCGGCATTGATGCGGAAGTAGGTTGAAAGCTCCATTGGGCATTTGACGCCCTTGGGTACGTACACGAAGGAGCCGTCACTGAATACTGCCGAGTTGAGTGAGGCGAAATAGTTATCGCCACGCGGCACAACCGAGCCAAGGTACTTCTTCACCAGCTCGGGGTGCTCCTGCAGGGCTTCCGAGATGGAGCAGAAGATAACGCCTGCTTCTGCCAGCTTGTTCTTGAAGGTGGTGACGACGGATACGGAGTCGAAGACTGCGTCCACGGCGACGTTGCTGTAAGCGCCCCCTTCCTGTTCACTTGCCTGGTCACTGCTCCCGGCTTCCGCCTCTGCCGGTGTGCCAGCACCGGCGACGCCAGCGAGGGCCTTCTGCTCATGCAGCGGGATGCCGAGCTTTTCGTAGGTGCGCAGCAGCTCGGGGTCGACCTCATCGAGGCTCTGCGGCTTGTCGGTGTCTTTCTTGGGCGCTGAGTAATAGGAGATGGACTGCAGATCCACTGGCTCGAAGTTGACCTTCTGCCAGTTGGGCTCGGTCATTTCCTGGAACTGGCGATAGGCTTCCAGGCGCCATTCGAGCATCCATTCCGGCTCGCCCTTGATCTCGGAAAGACGCTTGATGACGTCTTCGTTCAGACCGGGCTCGAAAGTGTCCGATTCGATGTCGGTAACAAAGCCGGCTTCGTATTCGTGCTTGACGAAATCTTCGGGCTTGTTGGATTCGGCCATGGCTGCAACTCCATTGGTTCTGGGCCTGGGCGCGCACGGCGCCGACCTTTTATGTACGGATAAATTCGGGGAAGACAGTGCCTGGCAGTGTCTTGCCGGAATTCATCCACTACCCCCACGGAATCGGGCTGTCGATTCCGGTGTGCTCTGGCTTTTACGCCCAGCGTTCTTTTGGAGATTGATTGTACAATACCTGAGTAAATTTGTCAGGTATTCCGCTTTGTTGACTTCTATTATACCGGAACCGGCATGGCCGGGGTTAATCGTGCTGATAGGCTGGGCGTCCGGGTATAATCCGCGGATTTGCGGATTGAAATGCCGGGAGGTACAGGATGCATACGATTGAGTGGGATGAATTCGAGCGGGTTGAGATCCGGGCTGGTACCATTGTGGAGGTGGCTGCATTCCCGGAGGCGCGGCGTCCGGCTTACAAGCTGAAGGTGGACTTTGGCGAGGCGTTGGGGGTGTTGAGATCCAGTGCCCAGATTACGGACCTGTATCGGCACGAGGACCTGGAGGGGCGGCAGGTCCTGGCCGTGGTGAATTTCCCGGCCAAGCAGATTGGCCCCATACGCTCCGAGTGCCTGGTTACAGGACTGTATCGTGAGGACGGGGCCGTGGTGCTGGCGGTGCCGGATCAGCCAGTGCCCAATGGCGCACGTCTTGGCTGAGGGCGGTTCACCTGGGCAGTTTCAGGGTGAAGGCCAGCGGCACGGTCAGTGCGCTGCACAGGGTGATGAAAGCCACTGCGGTCAGTGCATGGCCTGTTGCATCGGCGAGTACACCGCCCAGTAGGGGAACCAGGAAAGCGCCGGTGTAGCCGATGGTAAAGTTACCGGCTGAAAGCCGCCCTGCCTCGGCGCTGGAAACCAGGTGGGGAGGGAGTGCCACGATCAGGATGAGCAGTGTGCCCGAGAAAAAGCTCATCAGTACCGCAAAGGCGACGCCGGGCCAGCCCTCAATAAGCAGGAATCCCAGCATGGACATCACGGCAAACCCAGCGCTCCAGAGGATGGGGCGCTTGCGGCCCACCCAGTGCCCGGCCATTTTCAGCAACAGGGCGGAGGCGGCCACCTGGGCGAAATTGAAGCACAGCAGCGTCGTATCCAGCCGGGCCAATTCCCCTCGATCTTCCAGGACACTGGCCATGTAGGCATTGGTTCCGAAGAACAGGGAGGAGGTGCCGGCCAGCAACAGCCCCAGCTTCCACATCAGGGGATCGCGAAGGCGGGGCAGCCACTGGGTGCTCGGGTCTTCGCCATCAGCGGCGGTAACCGGAATCAAAAGCAACAGGGCGATCACCACTGCCGGCAGTGACCATATCAGGAGGGTGAGCCGCCAGCTCTCGCCGGTCAGCGGCATGATCACGGGCAGCGTCAGGCCGGCACCGACAAATTCGCCCATCAGCATGCCGTTCATGTAACAGGCGGTTGCCATGGCGATGCGGTCTGGTGATAGCCAGCGTGGCAGCAGGGCCGGCAACGCGGGTTGCATAACGGCGATCCCCAGGCCCATCAGGGCACTGACGCCCAGCAACAGGCTTGGCCCCTGGGCAAGCGCGCGGGTAGCAGATGCTATTCCCACCACCATAAGAGCGGTGACAAGTGCCTGGCGGGGCCCCAGTCGTATAATCAGCAATGAACCCAGGAGCGCGCCCAGTGCCAGCATCAGTACGGGCAGGGTGGTGAGTGCCCCGATGTGGGTCTGGTTCAGGCCCAGCTCTTCGCCGATGGCGGGGGCGAGCGGGGGCGCAACCAGTATGGGCAACCGCATATAGAGGCCGGCAAGCCAAAGCAGCACCAATAGACCGGCGCTCTGGAGCTTTTGACGCTCCGCAACCATAGCGATTTCTCCAGGCAAAACGTTGACCGGCGTAGGTTAGGCCGGGGACCTCATCCAGGCCATGGGGGGTAACCGAGATTGTGGTGCGCCGTCTCCCGTCATAACGGACAATGCGATTGCGTTGTAAGTGTGATTGGCTGAGGCAATGCGTAACAGTATCAGATGACAGGTATCAGGTTGAGGATGTGATGGAACAGAGTGATTCGGAGCAGGTGCTGGCGCAGCTGCTGGAGGCCCATGTGCAGCACGAGCTGGCACGGATGGACATGGATGCATTGCGGGAGGATCTGGAAAGGGAGCTTGGGTTCGTTTTTGAAGCAGCCGATCGCATCCGGCTGAACGATGTGATGACGCCAGAGATCATCAACGGGATCATCCATCGCCACACGGTCGAGCGCGAGATGCCAGCGATCATCCCGGAAATGGCCGCGACGTTCACCCAAGAGGTGGTGGGCGCCGCTTTTCATCGCCAGGCAACGCCCAGTGACCTGATGGACCGCCAGCGCCTGGAAGCGTTCGTGGACCAGGCACTGGTGCTGCGGGAGCAGCGGGAGCAGCTGATCGACCGGCTCCTGGATCAGCCGGTGTACCGGGAGCTGGTGGCCAACCTGATGTACGAGGCCATCGTGCGCTATGTGTACGAGGAGAATCTTCTGAGCCGTCATGTGCCGGGCGTTAGCTCGGCGCTCAAGTTCAGCTCAAAGGTTCTGAACAAGGCGGTTTCCGGGCTGGACGAGGTCTGGGAGAAGAGCATCAAGAGCTACATTTCCCGTAACGTGGAGAAGCTGGCCCGCCAGAGCGCCGACTTCCTTATGGAGCACCTCACTGATGAGGAGATCAAGTCCAGTGTCATGGATGCCTGGGATGCGTTCTGTGATCGCCCCCTGGCGGAGCTGGCGGATGGGATTGGCGAGGTTGAATGGAGTGAGTTCGTGGTCATGGGCTACGACTATTGGCTGGCCTTCCGAAAGAGCGACTATTACCGCAATGCCTATGAAACCGTGGTCAACCGGTTGTTTGACCTTTATGGGGACCGCACGCTCGGCGAGCTGCTGGCAGAGTTCAATATTGACCGGGCGACGGTGATGACGGAGCTGGAGGCGGTGCTGCCACGGGTCCTGGAATCCCTGAAAGCGAATGGCTTGCTTGAGGGGATTGTACGGCGCCGGCTTGAAGGGTTCTATAACAGCGATGAAGCGCGAGCTGCGTTGGAGGGGTGAGGCTATGCGGGCGACTTGATAGGCCGCCCGCTTAGGGTTGCGGCCCAGGCATCAGAAGGCAACGTTCACTCGGATGTAGCCCGGGATGCTGACCTCAGTGGGTGCCTCGGCCAGACCGTTGTTCGGTCTTGCCTGGATCATGGAAACGTCCAGAGTCACGTTCTGGTTGTACAGCCAACGGGCTCCCAGCATCAGGGAAGGGTCAACGCTGTCCCCGAAACGGTCTTCCCGGGTGGTCAGGCCGACTTCGATTCCGGGCTCAAAGCGGCCGAACTCGGTCTCGGGTAGTGCGTAATGGGCGCCCATGCCCAGGTTCAGGTAGGCATTGCTGGCATCATTCCGGGCTCCATCATCATAGATCAGTTCCGGGTTAAAGTTGAGTGTGAATCGCTCCACGTTGGTTGTGAAGGCGGCACCTGCTCCAAGGTTCGTAGTGCTCTCGTCCGGGTAGGCCGGCGGGTTGGCATCATCCCCGTCATAATGCGCCACGGCTCCATAGGCAGCCCAGTTGACCGTGACGCCTTCCCCGGCCTGGAGTGGCCGCAATCCAACTTTGAACAGGGCTTCGTTCTGGCGGGTGCGGGGATTGACCCGGCTGTGATTCAGAACCAGTTCGGCGTTTGGGAGCCCCAGGCGTACACCAGCCCCGAAATCCTGGTCACCGCCACTGCGCAGGTCTACGGTTGCTCGTTTGTTGGCAGCTGTGGTGCCGCGCTCAAGCATGAAACCACGCGTGGGCTCGTTGTATTCCTGTGCTTGGGCCAGTGCGTTGCCGGCCATTGCAGCCGTTGCCAACGTCATTGTGGTGGCACGGAACAGCTTGTTCATGGCGTTCTCCTTGGTGTCGGGTGGGTGGATCCCTGGATATGACGTGCAAAAGCAATGTAAACGCGGGCGCTGGATTGGTTCAATTAAACCTGTGACAGGAACCACATTTCCGTGGTTCCGGCCTGTTGCCGCCGTGCCACAGCGTTATCCTCGGGGCTTCCTGTTTCGTGGCAGTAAGGGAGAGTGACGACTATGTTATCCCGGTTTGTTGTGCCGTTTCTGGTTTGTCTGGCAATGCCCGCATGGGCTCAGGGGCCCTCCTTTTCCTTCGCGGAGGCGGGGGCGGCACTGTATCCCAATTTCGAGAGTGAATCCCTGTTGGGCGCTCACGCCCGGGGCAGCCAGATGCTGAGCACGGAGTGGTTCATGTTTGGCGGTCTCAAGGTGCTGACCGGGGATATTGACGTGACCTCGGCCCATGGCGGCGGTGGCTATCGCTATGCTCTGGACCACCGGACGGATGTCTGGGGCGGGCTGACGCTGGCGTATCAGGACATTGAGCTTGAGCGATGCGTGACCAATCCGCTTCAGGGCAACCGTTGTTCCAGTGTCAGCACGGATGACACGGCACCAGGACTGCGAACGGGGTTGCGGCGCCAGTTGCACCGGGATCTGGAAATTGGGGCATCGGCGCGTTACGTCACGGGTGACATGGACTACCTTGGCGTCACCGGCACCGCCCGCTACCACTGGCAGCGCAATGTCAGTGTCGTGGCAGAGGCGGATTTCTACGATGGCAATTTCGGAGTCATTGGCGGTCTGTCACTGCATTTCTGATGCCGGGTCAGGGACAGTCAGGCCGCAGAACTCCGGTCGCCACTTTCGAACGGCACCCGGTAACGCTTGATGACCTCGCCGTTATCCACACTCTCAAGGGTTACATGGAAGCCCCAGAGCCGGTGCACGTGTTTGAGCACCTCCTGCGTCTCCTGATCCGCCATGGGTATCCCATCCACCCGGGTGTGGCGCAGCAGTAGCGAGCGGTCCCCGCGGGTATTCACGTTCCAGACCTGGATGTTCGGGTCCCGGTAACTCAGGTTGTACTGGCGGGCAAGCTTTTCGCGTACCCGCCGGTAACCGCGTTCCTCGTGAATGGCCTTGATCTCGTAGGCGTCATCCCCTTCCTCGTCGGCGATGGCAAAGAGCTTGAGGTCCCGGATCACTTTGGGGGACAGGTACTGCAGGATGAAGCTTTCGTCCTTGAAGTTGCGCATCGCGAAGTCGAGCGTTTTCTGCCAGTCACCGCCGGCGATGTCGGGGAACCATTCACGGTCTTCGTCGGTGGGCGTCTCGCACATGCGCTTGAGGTCAGTGTAAATGGAGAACCCGAGCGTGTAGGGGTTCAGTCCCGAGTAGTAGGGACTGTCAAACGGCGGCTGGTAGATTACGGCCGTATGGTTGTGCAGGAATTCCAGCATGAAGCCGTCATCCACCAGGCCTTCCTCGTACAGACGATGCATGATGGTGTAGTGCCAGAAGCTGGCCCAGCCTTCGTTCATGACCTGGGTCTGGCGCTGTGGATAGAAGTATTGGGCGATCTTGCGCACGATGCGCACCAGCTCGCGCTGCCAGGTTTCCAGCAGGGGCGCGTTCTTTTCGATGAAGTACAGCAGGTTTTCCTGGGGCTCCTCGGGGAAACGCCGCTGCTGGCTTTCAGGGTCGTCATCACTGCCCATCTCCGGAATGGTGCGCCAGAGATCATTCACCTGTTGCTGGCGGTATTCCTCGCGCTCCTTCTGGCGACGGCGTTCTTCCTCAGCAGAGATCGGGGCCGGGCGCTTGTAGCGGTCAACGCCCTGGTTCATGAGGGCGTGGCAGGAATCGAGGATGGCTTCCACCTCGTCCACGCCGTAGCGCTCCTCGCACTCGGCCACGTAGTTTCGGGCGAACATCAGGTAATCAATGATGGAGCTGGCATCGGTCCAGCTCCGGAACAGGTAGTTGTTCTTGAAAAAGGAGTTGTGGCCGTAACAGGCGTGGGCAATGACCAGGGCCTGCATCGTCATTGTGTTCTCTTCCATGAGGTAGGCGATGCAGGGGTTGGAGTTGATAACGAGTTCGTACGCCAGTCCCATCTGGCCCCGGCGGTAGCCCTTCTGGGTCTGGACGAACTGTTTGCCGAAGGACCAGTGGTGGTAACCCACGGGCATGCCGACTGAGCTGTAGGCGTCCATCATCTGCTCGGCGCTGATTACCTCAATCTGGTTGGGGTAGGTGTCGAGCCCGAACTCGGCGGCGATGCGGGCGATTTCCCGGTCGTAAGCCTCGATCTGCTCAAAGGACCAGTCGGCGCCGCTGGATAGGGGCTTGTTCATGGCCACCTCCCTCATACGGTTTTCTGCTCGAAAAGTTTCCGGAAGACCGGATAAATCTCGCTGGCGTCTGACAGTTGCTGCATGGCGAAACGTTCCGGGAAGCGCTCCTGGACCGCTGAGTACTCTTCCCACAGGGCCTGGTGCTCGTGGGGGGTGATTTCCACATAGGAGTAGTACTGCACCAGGGGCAGGATCTTGTCCTGCAGCAGGTTGCGGCAGACGGGCGAGTCGTCGTTCCAGTTGTCGCCGTCCGAGGCCTGGGCGGCGTAGATGTTCCAGTCATCCGATGGATAGCGTTCCTCAATGATGCGGTGCATCAGCTTGAGCGCACTGGAGACAATGGTGCCGCCGGTCTCGCGGGAGTAGAAGAATTCCTCCTCGTCCACCTCCTTGGCGGCGGTGTGGTGGCGGATGAACACCACCTCAATGCGCTTGTAGTTCTTCTGCAGGAAGAGGTAGAGCAGAATGAAGAATCGCTTGGCGATGTCCTTGTGAACCTGGGTCATGGAGCCGGAGACGTCCATCAGGCAGAACATGACCGCGCTGGTGGCGGGTTTGGGGTCCTTGCGGTGCTGGCGGTAGCGCAGGTCAATCTCGTCGATCCAGGGGATGCGCTTGACCTGCCGGCGCAGTTCGTCCAGTTCTGCCTGGAGGTCTTCAATCTGGCGCTCCCTGGAGAAGGCGGGATCGTCCGAATCCGGCTGGGCCTTCAGGGCCGCGATCTGCTGCTCCAGTTCCCTGATCCGGCGCTTGCGCTTGCCGGCCAGGCTGATGCGTCGGGCGTAAGCCTTGCGCAATGAACGCACGACGTTGAGCTTGGCCGGCGTGCCTTCACTGGTGAATCCGGCGTGGACGTACTGGTAGGCGTCCGCGCTCTTGAGCTTCTTGCGCACCAGGAAGGGCAGTTCCAGGTCATCGAACAGGAAGTCCAGGAATTCCTCCTGTGTGATCTGGAAGACAAACTCGTCCATGCCTTCACCCTGGTCGCTGGCCTGGCCCTGGCCGCCCCCTTCGCCCTCGCTGCCGGGGGGCTTGGGAAGGCGGTCACCGGCCACGAACTCCTTGTTGCCCGGGTGCACCATTTCGCGGTTGCCGCCAGCGCCATGGTGGAAGACGGGTTCGTGGATGTCCTCCGCGGGGATACTGACCTGTTCGCCCTGCTCCATATCCGTTATGGAACGGTCATGAACGGCTTCCGAGACCGCCTTCTTGATGTGCTTGCGGTAACGGCGCAGGAACCGGTTGCGGTTCACCGCGCTTTTGCTTTTGCCGTTGAGGCGACGGTCAACAACGTGACTCATGCCCATGCAGACACCTGCTTACCCTACTGGGATTTCCGGACGCGCAGATACCACTCCGCCAGCAGCTTGACCTGCTTCTCGGTGTAGCCCCGTTCGATCATCCGGTCCACGAACTGCTGGTGCTTGCGCTGGTCCTCCTCCGATGCCTTGGGATTGAACGAGATCACCGGCAGCAGTTCTTCGGTGTTGGAGAACATCTTCTGTTCGATCACGCTGCGCAGCTTCTCGTAGCTGAGCCAGGAGGGGTTCTGCCCGTTGTTGCTGGCGCGTGCCCGCAGCACGAAGTTGACCACTTCGTTGCGGAAATCCTTGGGGTTGCTGATGCCGGCCGGCTTCTCGATCTTCTCGAGCTCCTCGTTGATGGCCGCGCGATCAAACATCTCCCCGGTCTCCGGATCCCGGTAATCCTGGTCCTGGATCCAGAAGTCCGCATAGGTCACATAGCGGTCGAACAGGTTCTGGCCGTACTCGGAGTAGGACTCGAGATAAGCCGTCTGGATTTCCTTGCCGATGAACTCCACGTACTCCGGCGCCAGGAACTCCTTGATGAAGCGCAGGTAGCGCTCGTGGGTCTCCGGCGGGAACTGCTCCTGCTCGATCTGCTTTTCCAGAACGTAAAGCAGGTGCACGGGGTTGGCCGCGACCTCGGTGGTGTCAAAGTTGAACACCTTGGACAGGATCTTGAAGGCGAAGCGTGTGGACAGTCCGTCCATGCCTTCGTTGACCCCGGCCGCGTCACGATACTCCTGGATGGACTTGGCCTTGGGGTCCGTGTCCTTGATGTTCTGGCCATCGTAGACCTTCATCTTGGAGTAGATGCTGGAGTTTTCCGGCTCCACCAGGCGTGACAGCACCGTGAACTGGGCCAGCATATTGAGCGTGTCTGGTGCGCACGGAGCGCCTGCCAGTGAGCTTTCGCGCAGGAGCTTGTCGTAGATCTGCTTTTCCTCGGTGACCCGCAGGCAATAGGGCACCTTGACGATGTTCACCCGGTCGAGGAAGGCTTCGTTATTCTTGTTGTTGCGGAACGTCTGCCATTCGGATTCGTTGGAGTGTGCCAGGACGATGCCGTCGAACGGGATCGAGGACATGCCCTCGGTGGTGTTGTAGTTACCTTCCTGGGTGGCGGTCAGCAGGGGATGCAGCACTTTGATGGGCGCCTTGAACATCTCCACGAATTCCATGATCCCCTGGTTGGCGCGGTTCAGGCCGCCGCTGAAGCTGTAGGCGTCCGGATCATCCTGGCTGTAGTCTTCCAGCATCCGGATGTTGACCTTACCCACCAGGGCGGAAATGTCCTGGTTGTTGTCGTCACCGGGCTCGGTCTTGGCCACTGCCTCCTGGTCCAGGATTGAGGGGTATTTCTTGACCACCCGAAACTGGCTGATGTCGCCGCCGTACTCGTGCAGGCGCTTGACCGCCCAGGGCGACATGATGGGCTTGAGGTAACGCTTGGGGATGCCGTACTCCTCCTCAAGGATGGGCCCGTCTTCTTCCGGGTCGAAGAGCCCGAGCGGCGATTCGTTCACGGGGGAGCCCTTGATGGCGTAGAAGGGAACCTTCTGCATCAGGTGCTTGAGTTTCTCTGCCAGCGAGGACTTGCCCCCGCCAACGGGGCCCAGCAGGTACAGGATCTGCTTCTTCTCTTCCAGACCCTGGGCGGCGTGGCGGAAGTAGGAGACGATGTTCTCGACCGCCTCTTCCATGCCGTAGAACTCGGAGAACTCGGGATAGCGCTTGATGACCTTGTTCTGGAAAATCCGCGAGAGGCGTGGGTCTAGGGAGGTGTCAATCAGCTCCGGCTCGCCGATCGCGAGCAGCATCCGCTCGGCGGCGGTGGCGTAGGCGGAGGAATCCTCTTTACAGATGCTGAGGTATTCCTCGAGGCTCATCTCCTCTTCCTTGGTTGCCTCATAACGGTCCTGATAGCGCTGCAATATGCTCATGCTTGGCCCCCTTGCTGTGACCTGGGAAGGCCCGGGCGGAACGCTGGCCGCACTGGGCCCCGCTGGTGTCAGTTCATCATGCCTCTGTTCCGGTAAGTTCTGTTTTCAATTATGGGTGAGCCGGCGCGGGTTGCGAGCCTCATTCGCATTTCTGTGACTCGTTCGCGACCGGGTGCTTTCTATTGAGACTAGTAGACGGTGGTGGGGTTGAACAGGGTGGTGTGGATTAAGGTTTCTGATCGGCGGGGGAGGATGGTCCGCGATCTGTTGCTGGGCGCAGACTTTGTGGGGCGCCGAAGCGGGGTGGTTCTTTCCGGGACCGCTGTAGATACATCCCTGTACGCTGGCGCGATGGCATCCCTGCCATCGAGCCTCCCGGAAAGAACCACCCCACTCCGGCGCTTTAACGTTTATGTATGTGATCCGCGATGTCTTAGCATTCCGCCTTCAGACGAATCTGGGGGGGGTATCGCGCGCCATGGTTTTGCGGCGTCGTCTTGTCAGTCAGTCCGGCATATCCGTTACCGCGCCCTCGGAGGCGGAGTTCACGGTCTTGGCGTACTTGGCCAGGGTGCCGCGGCGGTATTTGGGGGCCGGTTTCTGCCACTGGGCGCGGCGTTGTTCCAGTTCGGATTCGCTGATATCAACGTCGATCCGGTTGGTTTCGGCGTCGATTGTGATGGTATCGCCGTCCTGGAGCAGGGCGATGGGGCCGCCGTCGACCGCCTCGGGGGTGACGTGGCCGACCACGAAACCGTGGCTGCCGCCGGAAAAGCGCCCATCGGTGATCAGTGCCACTTCACTGCCCAAACCCCGGCCCATAATGGCGGAGGTGGGGGTGAGCATTTCGCGCATGCCCGGGCCGCCTTTCGGCCCCTCGTAGCGGATGACGACCACATCGCCAGCCTGTACCGTCCCGTCGTTGATGCGCGCCTGGGCTTCCTCCTCGGAGGGGTAGCAGCGCGCGGTCCCGGTGAAGCGGGTGCCTTCCTTTCCCGTGATCTTGGCCACGGCGCCGGTGGGTGAGAGGTTGCCGTAGAGCACGCGCAGGTGGCTGTCTGGTTTAATGGGGTTGTCGAAGCTGTGGATGATGTCCTGGCTTTCCGGGTAGGGCGCCACGCCTGCAAGGTTCTCGGCCAGTGTCTTACCGGTTACTGTCAGGCAATCGCCATGCAGCAGGTCACGGTCCAGCAGCATCTTCATCAAAGGCTGGATGCCGCCAATGGCCACCAGCTCGGACATCATGTACTGCCCACTCGGGCGCAGATCCGCGAGTACGGGGACGCGCTTGCCGATGTCGGTGAAATCATCCAGCGACAGCGCCACGCCAATGGTGTTGGCCATGGCCAGCAGATGCAGCACCGCGTTGGTGGAACCGCCCAGGGCGATGACCACGGTGATGGCGTTCTCGAATGCCTGGCGGGTCATGATGTCCGAAGGTTTGATGTCCTTCGCGATCAGATCCTGGACGGCTGCGCCCGCTGCCCGGCAATCCTCTTCCTTGGTCTTGGAAACCGCGTTCTGAGCGGAGCTGTCCGGCAGGCTCAGTCCCAGCGCCTCAATGGCCGAAGCCATGGTGTTGGCCGTGTACATGCCGCCGCACGAGCCCGGTCCGGGAATCGCCGTTTCCTCGATCTGCTTCACATCGATCAGTGATTTATCGCCCTTGGTGTAGGCGCCAACGGCTTCGAACACCGAGACCAGGTCCGTATGGTTCTCACCCGGCTGGATGGTGCCGCCGTAAACGAAGACCGAGGGCCGGTCCAGCCGCGCCATGCCCATGACCAGGCCAGGCATGTTCTTGTCACAGCCGCCGATGGTGACCAGCCCGTCAAAGCCCTCGCAACCGGTCACCGCCTCAACCGAATCCGCGATGATCTCACGCGAGACCAGCGAATACTTCATGCCCTCGGTGCCGTTGGCGATGCCGTCCGAGATGGTGATGGTGTTGAAGATGACGCTCTTGCCACCCGCCTCATCCGCCCCGGCGCCCGCGTGCTCAGCGAGCTTGTTGATGTGCATGTTGCAGGGCGTGACCATGCTCCAGGTGGAGGCAATGCCGATCTGGTTCTTCTGGAAATCCTCATCCTGGAATCCCACCGCCCGGAGCATGGCCCGGCTGGCGGATTTGCCGACCCCGTCGACGATCTGGCTGGAATAGCGGCGGTTGTTGTCTTCGGCCATGGCGTGACTCTCTTCCTGTCTTCTATACATTTTTTGGGCGCTGAATAGGTCTGACCCCCCCTATCCCCTTACCGCAATGCGCCTGATCACTGGTATGGTTCTTTTCAGACCGCTAATAGTACCGCGACTGAGAACTCAGGGTAAGGGCATCCATCAATGTGGCAGCAACGCATTCTCCAGTTATCCCCCAAATCCAAGGGCTTCCACCTGATCACCCGTGAAGTCCTTGACCAGATTCCAGAGATCGCCACTCTCCAGATTGGCCTCCTGCACCTGTTCATCCAGCACACCTCGGCGTCGCTGAGCCTGAATGAAAACGCCGACCCCACAGTGCGCGCCGACATGGAACGCCACTTCCAGCACGCCGTGCCCGAGAATGCGCCTTACTATGAGCACACAATGGAGGGTCCAGACGATATGCCGGCCCATATCCGTTCCGTAACGCTGGGGGAGTCGCTCAGCCTCCCGGTCGGGCAGGGTCGGCTGCTACTCGGCACCTGGCAGGGTATCTACCTGGGCGAGCACCGTCGCAATGGAGGTGCCCGCCGCCTCGTAGCCACGCTTAACGGCGAATGATCAGGAGCACCCTGTGATCCCGGACTATCTGAAAAAACGGCTCCAGGACTGGGAACGTTGGCTGCTGGAAAAGCCGGAGCGGGATGATCCCCGCGCAGTGGCCTTTGCCAGGCGTCAGCTGCGGGTCGCCTACGCGGTGATCCGGGACCTGATGGCAGGGCAACTCAACCTGCATGCCATGAGTCTGGTCTATACCACACTGTTGTCCATGGTGCCGCTGCTGGCTTTGAGCTTTTCCGTACTCAAGGCCATGGGGGTGCACAACCGGTTCACGCCAGTGCTTTACCAGTTCTTCGAGCCCCTGGGGCAGCAGGGCGCCGAAATGGCAGAGCAGGTCATCACCTTCGTGGACAACATCAAGGTTGGGGTGCTTGGCTCCGTTGGCCTGCTGTTACTGGTCTACACCGTCATCGCGCTGGTGCAGAAGATCGAGCGCTCGTTCAACATGGTCTGGCGCGCGCCCATGGGCCGCTCATTGGGCCAGCGTTTCTCCAACTACCTGAGCGTGATCACCATTGGTCCACTGCTGATGGTAGCCGGCATTGGTCTTTCGGCCACGGTTTTCGGCTCCGATACCGTGCAACAGCTGAGTGAGATCGAGCCCTTTGGCACCCTGATTGCGGTAATCAGTCGTTCAACGCCATTCCTGATCACGGTGGTGGCGTTCACCTTCGTCTACATTTTTGTCCCCAATACCCGGGTCCGCTTTCAGAGTGCACTGGTAGGTGGATTGGTTGCAGGGGTGGCCTGGCAGGCAGCGAGTCTGGCCTTCGCCACCTTTGCGGTGAACGCCAGCCGCTATGAGGCCATTTACTCCAGTTTTGCCATCGGGATTCTGTTGCTGATCTGGCTCTATATCAACTGGATCATTCTGCTGTCCGGTGCCAGCATCAGCTACTACCACCAGCATGAAGAAGCGATTTCCTCGCGTCGGGAGGTCCGTTCTTCTCCAGAGGTGGAGGAACGCTTGGCGCTGGCGTTGATGGAACGTGTGGCCAGAGCCTTCGATCAAAGGGATAACCCGCCGCGCCAGGAACTCCTGGCACTGGATTTTGGCATTCCCGGGGAGATTACCCAGCGTGTGAGCGACAAGTTGATCCGGTGCGGCATCCTCCACCCCGGCGGTGAGGATGGGGATGAGCTGATTCCCGGCAGTTCCCTGGACCGCATCCGTGTCAGGGATGTCCTGAATGCAGCCCGGCTGGATGAAGATGGCTTGACTGTTCGGTTGCCAGTGACGCTTGGGATTACATTTTCCGAGCTTGAAGACCCACGCCTGGAGGTCACCCTGGCGGCTCTTATCAGGAAGCAGGGTGGAGGAGGCTCTGGGTTCGTGCCTGTCCCCCGTCAGGGTGACGATTCCCCCTAACGAGCAAGGGAGTGACTATGACTGTTTTACTATGGGCTGCAGTGGCCCTGATCGGCACTGGCATCATCTGGAAAGGCAGTGGCCTTCTGGAGAGCTCGGCAGCGCGGTTGTCCGCCTATTACCAGTTGCCCGACATTGTTCAGGGCGCCATTGTGGTGGCAATTGGCTCCAGCTTTCCGGAACTGTCCACCACGGTCATTTCCACACTGGTTCACGGGGAGTTTGAGCTTGGGGTGGCCGCCATCGTGGGGTCGGCATTGTTCAATATCATGATTGTTCCGGCGGCCTCGGGATTGGCCAGCCGAAACCCGCTCGAGGCGAACCGGGACCTGGTGTACAAGGAAGCCCAGTTCTATATGATCGCGGTGGCGGTGCTGACGCTGACGTTTGCATTTGCCGCCATCTATTACCCGGTTGCCTCGGAAAACGCCATCAAGGGTGAAATCAATCGCTGGTTGGCATTGATGCCGATCGCGCTCTACGGTCTCTATGTGTTCGTTCAGTATCAGGACACGCTGGAAGGCTCCGAGGAGCTGGATGCGTCGGCCATCCGCGTTGGCCGTGAGTGGCTGAGGCTGGTGGCTTCCCTGGCCATCATCCTTGTCGGGGTTGAGGCCCTGGTTCGGTCAGCCATCAACTTTGGCGAGCTCTTCGGAACGCCGAGTTTTCTCTGGGGGATTACCGTGGTCGCGGCCGGCACATCCATACCGGATGCGTTCGTCTCCGTCCGGGCCGCCCGGGATGGGCGCGGGATCACCAGCATCGCCAATGTGCTGGGCAGCAATACATTTGATCTCCTTGTGTGTATTCCAGCAGGGGTGTTGATTGCCGGGACGGCCATTGTCAATTTCTCGGTGGCTGCGCCCATGATGGGGGTCCTGACCCTGGCCACCGTGATGCTGTTCCTGATGATGCGCACTCACATGGTCCTGACCCGTGGGGAGTCCTGGTTGCTTCTGGGGCTGTATGGGCTCTTCGTGCTCTGGATTACCCTTGAGAGCCTTGCCATGGTGAACTGGGTACCCGGCTTGCCTCCAATGGGATAGTCAGACTGAAAGCCGTTCAATAGGGCCGTTCACTCTCCCATCTCGTAGTAGTTGGTGTGTGGCAGCTGGTTATGCCGCTTGAGCGCTTTGAGGTTCTGGTCCCATTCCCTGGCCAGTGCCCGGGCGTTAGGGACAGCTTTGGAGACATAAAGGTGAACGTCCACACGGGTCAGGACATCCCGTCGCAGCCCGGAGAGCTTGTTCCGGGCAATGGTGGTATCAGCCGGGGTCATGTAATTGAGCAGGTAATCCGCGCGCCCGAACTGGATCATCCGAAGGGCCGATTTGTGCGTCCGCGCTTCGGTGGTCTGGATGGCATCACTTGCCTCTTCAAGACGCTCTCCAAGCCGGCTGTAGGAGTAGCCGTTCATCAGGACCAGGCGCTTGCCCCTGAGCGATTCTATGCCTGAAACCGGTTCCGTATCCTTTCGCCGGTAAACGGCGAGCGTAAGGGTTGTAGCGGCTTCCTCGGTTTCAATCGCGGTATCGGCCAGTCGTTGAAGCTTGGCGGCACCAAGGGTGAAGGCGGTATCTCCGGCGTCCAGTTGGCGATACAGGCGGGTAGCCGGGTGCTGGACAAAAGTTACCGGCTGGTCCATCGCGCGGAAAACGCGGCGGGACAATGCCACTAGATAGCCTTTCGGATGGCCTTGGTCATCAAGGTAACCGAAGGGGGGGGGAGTGGATGAAGCCGAATTCCAGCGGCTTTCGCTCAGGTTCCGCTGACGCTGATAATGTCATGAGCAGCACAAGCGCGGGAATGAAGCGGGCGCGGCTGGAGCGTGTCATCGATCACCTGGTGTTCAGCGGGGGCATGGGCAAAAGTGTCGCGAGGTCGTTGATTCTATCGACACCAACGCCCTGTGTCCTTGAGGGTGCGTAAAGACATTCAAAATAGGGCCAGCTCAAGGGTAAAGGAGCACTCTTTAGACGTAAGGATAGCAAGCTCGGGGGCATGGCTGACCAGCAGGGTCGCCGGATCCTGTTAACACAGTCTCACAATACGTCTTGCGTGGGGCAGGGTTGAAGCCTGGAGACGTTCCTCGTTAGCCTGGCGCCCCCGCCTCAGGGCGTTCTTACCAATATTCGGAACAATGGAGGTTTCAATGTACCTATGGAAAGTGGATTACGTTGCCAGTGACCTGCGAAACGGTCAGGTAACCCAGAACGAGGAGTTCAAGTACATCCTCGCCTTCAGCCTCATCGGCATCCTGGGCACCGTAATGGCAGCAGCGGGCGCGAGCGCTGTCCCAGGCTGGCTACGGGCCGTCGACCTGGCCATCATGATTGGGATCACCGTTGCGGGCGTTTTCTACTGCTACTACCGCAATCAGGCGTCGGACAATCAGGACTTCCTTCGCCGCTTCCTGTGCCTGAGCGTACCGGTGGCCGTTCGCATCCTGATCCTGGCGCTGGTCGTCGGTTTTATTGCGGGGCTTGTCGCTGGAATTGTCGCAGGTTCTGAAGGGGGGCAGCAGTCAGGCGAGAGTTCCCAAGCCAGGATGTTTATGGAGCTTGGAGTCAACTATCTGGTCCAGGTGGTTCTGTACCTCTATCTCGCGCACTGGATCGCGGCTACTGGGCGTAGCGCCGACCAGCCCGCTTCCTGAACGCTGACGTTCTGTTTTCCGGCGTGAGCAGTCCAGAGCCCATCTCAAGCGGTCTTTGGGGTGGGATGGCCGCCTAGTGCCATCTGGGCGGTCACTTTGTTGCAATACGTAAAAACCGCATTTTTTGCTTGAATCTACCCCTTGCCTTCCCTACTATCCGCTTCCGCACAAATGCAGCAGGGGGCGAATGGTTTCGGTGCCGGATTCCGTATCCCTGCAAGACCGTGCTGCTACCAGGCGGTTTCCGCGCCGCCTGGCTAAGCGAGCGATGGAATGCCCGATAACTCCCATTAAACAACTGAATGAAAGTACAGAGGGCTCTAATCTTGAGACAAACACTAAAAACCCTGGCACTGCTCGCCGTGAGCCTGATGCTGGTGGCGTGCAACGACGATGACAGCAGTAACAGCAGCAATAATGACGAGGTCAGCGTTGCCGGCATCCCCGAGTTCGCCAACATCGCGCACCGGGGCGCATCCGGGCACGCGCCGGAAGCCACCGAGCCCGCGTTTGAACTCGCCCAGAGCATTGGCGATGTGGACTACCTGGAATTCGATGTCAATCTCTCGAAAGACGGCGAGCTCGTTGTCATCCACGACACCACAGTGGACCGGACCACCGATGGCTCGGGCAAGGTCAATGAGCATACGCTTGAGGAGCTCAAGGCGCTTGATGCGGGCTCCTGGTTCAACGAGGAATACCCCGAAAAGGCGAGCTCCGACTATGAGGGTCTTGAGATCATGACTCTTGATGAGGTCATTGACCGTTTCGGCGTTAATATGAAGTATTACATCGAAACCAAGTCGCCGGAGATGTATTCGGACGCGCTTGAAGAGAAGCTGGTGGATACGGTTGAATCCAAGGGCCTGGTGGAGCGCGACAATGTTGTGCTGCAGTCGTTCCAGCCGAACAGCCTGAAGACAATGCACGAGATGAACGAAGACATCCCGCTGGTCCAGCTGGTCTATTATTGGCCCAAGAAGGACGAGGAGGGCAAGCGCACGAGCGACGAAATCACTGACTGGGTCAGCGGTTTACCGGCACCAGACGATTTCAAAGCCTCTGACTTCGAAGCCGTGAGCGAGTATGCGGTTGGTTTGGGCACCAACCATGTCTATGGTGATCGCGAGATGTTCTCGCCGTCTTTCGTTCAGAAGGCGCATGATGCGGGCTTGCTCGTGCATATCTATACCATCAATGAGACGGATACTATGGAGACCCTGATCGACGAGTTCGGTGTTGATGGGATCTTCACGAACTTCCCGGACCGCCTCGCGCAAGTCAGTCCCAGTAACTGAGAACCCAAGCGTCGGCCGGTTTGGCCGACGCTTTTCCTGCCTTTGAATAGATCCAGTTTTTCCTGAATTCAGGATTGCTTGCCTGCAATACTTGTCGCCTCAAAACGTGTGACGTAGAACGCAGAATGCGTGTAGTGGCTATCACTGAGTTGTAGCATGGTTCGGCTCTGGTCCAGGGTTTCTGGATGGATGAATCAGCGGATGGCTGTCGGTGGAGGTTAGGCCTTCCGCCATGCGCCGGCTCCACGCAGCGGTTAAGGAGAACGTAGGTATGCAAGTATACAGCGCCAGGGCAGGAGCACTCATTGCAAGCCTGCTTTTGATCACCTCCCCGGTGATGGCAGAGGACAAGGAAGAGGCTGGCGATAGGTCAGTGGATGAGACGGAACACTCGAATAACCCGCCCCATCAGCTCAGAAGGACGTCTGAAGAAAGGCCGAAAGGGCCCGCCGAGGAAGCAAGTCCCCGCCACCGTATTGATGAGCATCTGCGGAACCAGGAACGTCTGGAGGTTCAGCCGGTGGAAATACCCGAGAATCTTAAAGAAGATCAGTAACGGTTGAGAGCCTGGATCTCTGGATTGAAACGTTGAATCAACCACCCGAGTAAAAGGAGTTTACGATGACGATAAGACAGTTTTTTGCTGCCGCCTCGCTCGCATGCACGCTTGCATGGCCGGTCCATGGTGAGGTTATCACCCCGGATTCGGACGAGCGCGACCATGCCAGCTTTGAGCTGGAGAATGGGCTGACCGTGATGGTGGTGTCCGATCCCGGGGCAGAGACAGCCGCCGCCGCGATGTCGGTGGGCGTGGGCAGTGATGACGATCCGGACCAGGTCCCGGGTCTGGCCCATCTTTTGGAACACATGGTGTTTTCCGGGTCGGAGGCCTATCCTGAAAGGGGCGGGTTCAGTGACTTCATCAACCGCCAGGGAGGGCGTTACAACGGCTATACCGCTTCGGATCACAGTTCCTTTTTCTTTGAGGTTCAGCCGGATGCGCTGGACAAGGCGCTGAAGCGGTTTTCCGATTTCCTGGCCCAGCCCACTCTGGACCGGGAGGACGTTGACCGGGAAATCCAGATTGTCCAGCACGAATATGATGGCCAGAAGAACCAGCAGGGCTGGCAGGAGCTGTCGGTCTTCCGGAAGGTTGTGAATCCGGCCCACCCGTTTTCACGGTTCAACATGGGCAATCGCGCCAGCTTTGAGGGGGTGGCACGGGATACGCTCATGAAGGAACTCAAAGAGCTCTTTGAGGCGCATTACCGTGCCGGGGATATGAAGCTTGTGGTGCAGGGGGCTGAACCGGTTGCGGGACTGCGCAAGCGGGTCAAGGCCCACTTCAGTGACCTCCCCGAGGGCAGTGCGCCGGACTCCGACCTTCCGCCATTGCTGCCCTCGGATGAGCTCCCGCGTTGGGTGCGGGTTGGTGGTGACGGGTCGGACCCGCGCATGGTGTTGTCCTTTCCGGTGGCGCCGCCTCATAAGGCGCACCGGGTCTTACCCTATGGCTATATTGGTGAGCTGATCACCAGCAAACAGGCGGGCCGTCTGCGGGAAGCGTTAAGGGAGCGTGGCTGGATCAGTGACCTGGGGGCCTCCCATCGCGTGAACGCAGGGCAGTACGCAACCTTTGATATCACGCTTCTGCTGACGGATGAAGGAGTGGCCAACCGGAAGGCGGTTACCGGTATGGTCCATGATTACCTGGATCGTATGCGGGAAGATGGGGTCAGTGAGCCGCTTTATCGGGAACAGCAGCGTTCGATCCGGGAGGCGTTCCACAATGCCGAACAGCCGCCCGCCATGCATTACGTATCGCGTTTGGCGGGCAACCTGCAGCGTTATGAGCCTGAAAGGGTTCTGTCCGGCCCATCGCTCATGCAGGAATACGATGAAGCTGTGATCCGGGAGGCCCTGGATCAGCTCCGACCAGCCAATATGGTCGTGACTTCCTATATCCCTGACACGTCCTGGGAGCAGGAGGATGCCTATTCCGGCGCTACCTTTGAGACCCGAACGCCAACCACCGAGAAGCTGGAGCAGTGGCTGGCGCTTGAGGCGGCGCCCGATTTCTGGCTCCAGACCACCGAGAACCCCTATATCCAGGAGGAACACCCTCTTGTTGATCGCAACCTGGATCAGGAGCAACCCAGCGAACTGGCGATGACGGCAGACCGGGAAGGCTTTGACGTCTGGTTCCTTCAGGATCAGCAATTCGAAAGCCCCAAAGGGGCGCTCTACATGGCGCTGGATCACCCGGTTGCCTATGAGGCGGAGCATGGTCCGGTTACCGCTGGGGTCTATTCGATGGTGCTCAACGAGGCCTTGAAACCGTTGATCCAGAAGGGCGACAAGGCCGGACTGTCGGTTACGGCGATGCGGACCAATCACGGAGTTGGGTTCCGCATTTACGGGTTTACCGGCAAACAGAAGGCCTTTGTTTCGGATGTACTGGACAGGGTCCGCAATGTAACCGTGACCCAGGAGCTCCTGGATAAGGCAATGGCGGGATTCGAGCAGCAGGTGAACCAGTACCGGAACTTCCAGCCGTTCCAGAAGCTGGTGGTGTCACTCAGGGCGGAGGCTCATCCCAGACAATCCCGGCCCGATCGCGAGCTCACCGCTGCTGAGTCAGTGACGGTTGATCAGCTTAAGGACTTTCATGAGCGGCTTTGGGATCGCCCGTCCGTCGAGGCCCTGATGCACGGCAACTATGATCGTGACTCGGCCCGGGCCATGGCGAGGGTTCTGTCGAAGGGGATTGGTGGCCCGTTTGAGACCATGCCCAACAAGGCGGAACGGCTGGGAGACGCGGCTATTCCCCGGGAGAAAGCCGAAGTCATTCCCGGGGACAACACGGCGGCGGTCTATTACGCGCGCCAGCCGCTGGAGGTGGAGCATTCGGCCGAGCTGGCGATGCTTGCGCACATGCTGAATCAGCACCTGTTTTCAGCGGTCAGGGACAAGCAGCCCATGGGGTATGTGGCGTTTGCCACCCCGACGGAAGATTACCGCAGCCATGGCCCAGTGTTTGGCATCCAGGCACCGGGCGCGTCGCCCAAGGCGGTTCGCAAGCGGCTGGATTCAGAAGTTGAGCGGTTTGTTTCGAACCTGGAAGGGATGTCGGAGTCCGATTTCGATGTCTTTCGGGACGGCCTGCTCAGTAAGCTTCAGAAGCCCCAGGAACGGCTGCGCAGCTACAGCCATTATTGGTGGAAGGACATCCGGCGTTTTGGCAAGCCAGTGGATGAACTGGGCCGGGCAACGCAACAGCTGAAAGCCTTGAGTGCGGATGAACTCACCAGCTTTGCCCGCAAGCTTCTGCTGGATGAGGAGGCGAGGGTGCTGGTGCGGACCACCGGCGCTTGAGCCGCAAAGCGGGGCGACTAGAACATCGTCGCCCCGAAGATGAAGGTCAGCTGCGCCAGTCCAGCCAGGCAACCAAGGGCGGCGCCGGCGGCAATGAGCTTGATCTCATCCTCCTGGAAACAGGGCCGGAGGAGTTTCTGGAACTCTTCGGGAGAGAGTTCGACCATGCGCCGGCGCATGATGTCCTCAACGGCGCTGGCGCGGTCGTTTTCGAACATGGGGTCGTCAAAGGTTTCTTCGGCGATCTCGATGGACAGGTCCCCCACGCGCTGTTTGAGGCTGGCGAAAGACGTAGGGCCGAAGACCACCTGAGTGAAGGCTTTGGCCATGCCGGCGGTTTCGTCCACCAGTTTTTTCATGTGCTTGCGCACCAGGTTCTGGGCGCGGTCTGCCTTGGGCCCATTAAGGATGGCGTCCACCAGGTTGCCGACGGTCAGGATTTCGTGGGTGACGATGTGGCAGAAGGACTCGGCTACCTCTGGCTGGCGGCGCAGGAATTGTCCTTGCAGCCGAATGGGGCCGATCCGGACCGGGTAGAGTGGGCGGAAGATGAAGTTGAGCGCGATCCAGTTGGTGGCCCAGCCTACGATCAGCCCGAATAAGGGCAGTATCCAGCCGGCCTGGAAGTAGTACCACACCACCATCTGGATAAGCCCGAAGGCGAAGCCGAAGTAGAGCCCTGAGTTGATGATGAAACGGAATTCTTTCTTACCGCATTCCAGGAAGATGCGGTTGAGCAGGGAGCGGTCCTCGCCCAGCTGGGTGACGACCATGTTCTGGATGTCGAGCAGGTCCTCGGCGTTGGCCGAGAAGTCATCGACCAGGTTATCCACCAGCTCCGGGGAACGGTCGCGGACGCGCTGGTACACTTTTTCACGAGCCTTCTGCGGCAGGTTCTCCCAGAAGGTGGGGTGTTCAGCGAGCATGATTTCGTCCACGTATTCCTCGGTACGCGGAACCGTATGATCCACGATGTACTGGGTCAGGACCCTGGGATCAATGTATTCGAAAATCTCCTGGACGGTGCCGATCTTGGCAATGGTCGAGTCCACGGCGATGCGCGCCATCTTTTCAGCCTTGGAGGGGATGATGCCCTGCCAGCCGAGGAAGGGGCGGATGCCGACGAACTCCCTGGGGTAGAAGGTGAGCTTGATGGCCATCCAGTTGGTGACCCAGCCGATGAGCGCGGCAATCACCGGGATGCTCAGGTATTTCCAGAATTCCGTGTAGGTGAACAGTTCCGTCATTCAGCCGTTTCCTTGCTGGCGGATTGAAAGTCGCCCCAGAGCCACTGGCACAGCCCAATGGCCGCCACCGGTGCGGTTTCGGTGCGCAGCACCCGCGGCCCCAGCGCCAGGGGGGCGAAGCCGGCATTCGCGGCACTTGTGAGTTCATCATCATTGAGCCCGCCTTCCGGGCCAATAAGCAGGGCAACCGAGGCCGGCTTGATGGCCTGGGCGCTCGGGGGCTGGCCTTCATGGTGGAGGACCAGTGCAACCTCTTCGTCGCGATCCGTGAGCCAGTCCCCCAGCTTCATGGGAGACTGGATGGTGGGTATGCGGGCCCGGCCACATTGTTCCGCGGCACTGATCGCCACCTGCTGCCAGTTCCTCAGGCGCTTGCGTTCACGCTCCGGGTTCAGCCGCACCTCGCAGCGGGCGCTGTCCAGTGGCTGGATGGTTGTCGCGCCCATTTCCGTGGCTTTCTGGATGGCATAGTCCATGCGGTCCCCGCGCGAGATGACCTGCCCCAGTGTAATGGCCAGTGGTGACTCGGTGCCCGGGTCATAGGGTGTCTCAATCCGGAGCGTAAGCCGTTTCCGGCCGGCTTCCAGAATCTCGGCCGGGTAGTCCAGGCCATCGCCGTTGAAAACCACCATGCGATCGCCCGCTGCCAGGCGCAGAACGGTGCCGGCATGATGGGCGGCGTTGCCGTCCAGGGTGTGTTCCCCGGGGCACAGCGGCTCTGGGGTGTGGATGCGTGGGATGCGCATGGCCGTCAGTCCCTGGTGGCCTTGTCGATGCCCTCGGTGGCGACCGTGGCCAGGTGCCGGATCTCGTCCTCGTTGATCACGTACGGCGGCATGAAGTAGGTGACGTTGCCCAGCGGCCGCAACAGCGCTTCACGGGTGATCGAGTGTTGGTAAACGCGCAGCCCGCGGCGCTCCTGCCAGGGGAAAGGCTCCATGGTCGACTTGTCCTTGACCAGCTCCATTGCCAGGATCATGCCGTGCTGGCGGATATCGCCCACATGGGGGTGGTCGCGCAGGTGTTCCACGCTCTCACCCATGATGCGCGCCTTCTCCCGGTTGGTTTCGATGACATTGTCGTCTCGGAAGATGTCGAGCGTGGCCCGCGCCACGGCGCAGCCGATGGGATTACCGGTGTAACTGTGGGAATGCAGGAACGCCTTCATGGTCTCGAAGTCGTCGTAGAAGGCCTCGAAGACGTCGTCCGTGGTCATGGTGATCGACAGCGGCAGGTAGCCGGCGGTCAGGCCCTTCGAAAGGCACATGAAATCCGGCGAGATGCCGGCCTGTTCGCAGGCGAAGAGAGTGCCGGTACGACCAAAGCCCACCGCGATCTCGTCCGCGATCAGGTGGATGTTGTAGCGGTCACAGGCTTCACGCAGCTTCTTCAGGTAGACCGGGTCATACATGCGCATATGGCCGGCACACTGGACCAGCGGTTCAACGATGACGGCACAGACGTTGTCCGCATTCTCGGCCATCAGCTTTTCCATGTGCTCGAACTGGCGCAGTGCGTAGTTTTCCCAGCTTTCTCCCTTCTCGCGGTAGAAGGCGTCTGGTGCCGGCGCCGTGAGCATTTCCATCAGCAGCGGTTCATAGGTTTCGCGGTACAGGCCCACGTCGCTCAGAGCCAGCGCGCCCAGGGTCTCGCCGTGGTAGCTGTTGGAGAGGTTGATGAAGTTCTTTTTCGCTGGCTTTCCGGTGTTGCGGAAATAGTGGTAGCTCATCTTGAGCGCCACCTCGATCGCCGAGGACCCGTTGTCCGCGTAGAAGCAGCGGTTGAGGCCTTCGGGTGTCACGTCGATCAGCCGCTCGGAGAGGTCGATGACCGGCTCATGGGTAAAGCCGGCGAGCATGGCATGCTCAAGCTGCTGGGTTTGTTGGTTGATGGCCTCGTTGATGCGTGGGTTGGCATGGCCGAACAGGTTGACCCACCAGGAGCTGACCGCGTCAATGTAGCGGTTGCCGTCAAAGTCGTAGAGCCAGACACCTTCACCGCGCTTGAACGGGATGAGTGGCAGGGTCTCGTGGTCCTTCATCTGCGTGCAGGGGTGCCAGACGGCCTTCAGGTCACGCTCGATCATCTCGCGGTTGGATGTCACGGCTGCCTCCCGTTGAGTCGTTTATAAAAGCATCAATGGAGGGGTGATGATACGGGCCGGGGGCCGGGCATGGAAGGGCTGTAATGACGGGGGGTAATGGGAGAGGAGCAAGCCCGGCTCGCGATGATCTGTGATCGCTTGCGAGGCAAGCTCCTGCCGCAGAACGCGGTGTTCAGAATGCGATCTTTTCCTGAACCTCTTCATCGAGGCCAAGGTTTTTCCAGATGCGCATGCTGGGATCCGCCTGATTCAGGGTATAGAAGTGCAGGCCCGGAGCACCGGCGTCAAGCAGCTGCTCACACATACGTGTGACCACTTCCTCGCCGAACTGCTTGATGGACTCGGTGTCGTCGCCGAACGCTTCCATCTGCTTGCGGATCCAGCGGGGCACGTCCGCGCCGCACATTTCACTGAACTGGCAGACCTTCTGGAAGTTCACGATCGGCATGATGCCGGGAACCACCGGGATGTCCACGCCCATTTTCTCCAGCCGGTCGATGAAGTGGAAATAGCTCTCGACGTTGAAGAAATACTGGGTGATGGCACTGTTGGCGCCGGCCTCAACCTTGCGCTTGAAGTTCATCAGATCCGCTTCGGCATTCGGAGCCTGCGGATGGAACTCCGGATAGGCGGCGACTTCCAGAGAGAAGTGGTCGCCACTGTGCTCACGGATGAACTCCACCAGCTCGTTGGCGTAGCGCAGCTCGCCATAGCCGGTGTTGCCCATGCCTGAGGGGATGTCGCCGCGAAGGGCCACAATCCGCTCCACACCGCCTTCCTTGTAGGTATCCAGCAACTCGGAAAGGATCGCCTTGTTGGCGCCGACGCACGACAGGTGCGGTGCGGTTGAGATGCCTTTCTGGTTGAGCTCGAGCACTGTGTTCTTGGTGCCTTCGCGGGTGGAGCCGCCGGCACCAAAGGTGACCGAGAAGAATTCGGGGTTAAGCGTTGCGAGCTTGTCGCGGGTTTGACGCAGAGTCTCAGCGCCTTTGTCGCTCTTCGGAGGGAAGAACTCAAAGCTGAAACGTCGCTTGAACTGCTTCTGGCTTTTCATGGTTCTGTTCCTTTCGGGCACCTGGCCCGATCATCACTGATTCAAAACCGGGAAACCGGGGCCTGAGGCCCCGGTACAAACCTGTACGGATCGTTCCCGATCAGTACTTGTAGGCTTCCGGCTTGAACGGACCGTTGACCGGAACGCCCACGTATTCGGACTGATCCTTGGTCATGCGGGTGATCACGCCACCGAAGCCTTCGACCATGTACTGGGCAACTTCTTCGTCCAGCGCCTTCGGCAGAACGCGGACGTAGAGGTTGTCCTTCTTCTTGTCTTCCGGCAGATCGGCGAACTTGCGCTCGAACAGGTACATCTGGGCTGCCACCTGGTTGGCGAAGGAGCCGTCCATGATCCGCGAGGGGTGGCCAGTGGCGTTACCCAGGTTCACGAGGCGGCCTTCAGCCAGCAGGAAGAGGTGATCACCCGAGGCCTTGTCGCGATAGATCTTGTGGACCTGGGGCTTGATCTCGTCCCATTCCCAGTTCTCACGCATGTACGCGGTATCGATCTCGTTATCGAAGTGACCGATGTTGCACACGATGGCGCCGGATTTGACGTTGGCGAGCATGTGCTTGTCGCACACGTCCACGTTACCGGTAGTGGTGACGAGTACGTCAGTGTCCTGCAGCAGTTCCTTGTTCAGGCAGTCCGCGGTGCCCTTGTTCTCGCCGTTGATGTAGGGCGAAACCACTTCGAAGCCATCCATGCAGGCCTGCATGGCACAGATCGGGTCGATCTCGGTCACGCGCACGATCATGCCTTCCTGGCGCAGGGAGGCGGCGGAGCCCTTGCCTACGTCGCCATAGCCGATAACCAGCGCCCGCTTGCCGGACATCAGGTGGTCGAGTGAGCGCTTGAGCGCGTCGCTCAGGCTGTGGCGGCAGCCGTACTTGTTGTCGTTCTTGGACTTGGTGACGGAGTCGTTCACGTTGATCGCCGGCACCTTGAGGCTGCCTTCCTGGATCATGTGCTCCAGGCGGTGTACGCCGGTGGTGGTCTCTTCGGAGATGCCGTGAACGTTTTTCAGGATTTCCGGATACTTCTCGTGCAGCATCTCGGTCAGGTCACCGCCGTCGTCCAGAACCATGTTCGGTTCCCAGCCGTCCACGTCGGCGCCGATGGTGCGCTCGATGCACCACTCGTACTCTTCCTCGGTCTCACCCTTCCAGGCGAAAACCGGGATGCCACGGGCGGCCATGGCAGCAGCGGCCTGGTCCTGGGTGGAGAAGATGTTGCAGGAAGACCAACGGACATTGGCGCCCAGCTCAACGAGCGTCTCGATCAGGACCGCGGTCTGTACGGTCATGTGGATGCAGCCCATGATGTTGGCGCCTTTCAGAGGCTGCTGGTCGCGATACTTTTCGCGCAGCTTGATCAGTGCCGGCATCTCGCTCTCGGCGATGGCGATTTCCTTGCGGCCCCAGCCGGCAAGGTCGATATCAGCGACTTTGTAGTCAGTAAAATTACTGTCCAAAGGCATTATTAAATACTCCTGATTTTTTGAGGTCATTCTTTGCCGCTGCAGGGGTGGCCGAAGCCGCCCCTGCAGGGTAGGGATTGATTACTTGGCTGCGGCCTTCAGCTCTTCCGCTTTGTCCGTCTTTTCCCACGGGAAGGCGGTGAAGGTGTCGCCATTGACGGTTTCCTGGAACGGCTCGCGGCCGAAGTGGCCATAACCGGCAGTGTGGCGATACATCGGATGCAGCAGGTCCAATTGCTTGGTCAGCGCATAGGGGCGCAGATCAAAGGTCTTGCGGACCAGCTGCTCGATCTTGCGATCGTCGAGCTTGCCGGTGCCGAAGGTGTTGATTGAGATCGAGGTCGGCTCGGCAACACCGATGGCATAGGAGATCTGGATCTCGCACTTGTCGGCCAGGCCGGCAGCAACAACGTTTTTGGCAACGTAGCGGCCAGCGTAGGCTGCGCTGCGGTCAACCTTGGACGGGTCCTTGCCGGAGAAGGCGCCGCCGCCGTGACGAGCCATGCCACCGTAGGTGTCCACGATGATCTTACGACCTGTCAGGCCCGCATCACCGACCGGACCACCGATTTCGAAGTTGCCGGTCGGGTTGATGTGGAACTTGGTGTCGTTGTGGATCAGGTTGGACGGGATAACGTCCTTGACGATCTCTTCCATGACCGCTTCACGCAGCTGCTCCAGGGAAACGTCGGGGCTGTGCTGTGTGGACAGGACCACGGCATCGATGCCGGAGACCTTGCCGTCTTCATAGCGGCAGCTGACCTGGCTCTTGGCGTCGGGACGCAGCCAGCTGAGCTTGTTGTCCTGCAGCAGCTCGGATTGGCGCTCGCAAAGACGGTGCGCATAGCAGATCGGAGCCGGCATCAGGACGTCGGTCTCGTTACAGGCGTAACCGAACATCAGGCCCTGGTCGCCAGCGCCCTGGTCTTCCGGCTTGGAGCGGTCAACGCCCTGGGCGATGTCAACGGACTGCTTGCCAACAACGTTGATGAAGGCGCAGGTGTTGCCGTCAAAGCCAACGTCGGAGTCGTTGTAGCCGATGTCGGTGATGGTCTTGCGCGCGACTTCTTCAAAGTCGATGTTGGTGTTGGTCGTGATCTCGCCAGCGATCAGGCACATGCCGGTCTTGACCACGGTTTCGCAGGCAACACGCGCGTAGGGGTCGTCCTGCAGGATGCGGTCGAGAATGGCATCGGATACGGCGTCGGACAGCTTGTCCGGATGGCCGGATGTAACCGATTCTGAAGTGAAGAGACTGTAGTCACTCATGCTTGCTTTCCTCCTTTCTGAAGGTGGTTAAAGGTCAAGAACAGGCCCTCAGCCCGTGAATTCCCTGACCTGGATCTGAAAACCGTTGCGCAGCCCGATGAACAGGGTCTCGCCCTGACTCAGGCCGGCATCCTGGGCCCAGCCCGTGAGCTCTTCCGGCTCAAAGCCCTGCCAGATGTCACCGCAGTTGTCCCTGACCCAGCTTTGTTCATGCCGGCAGAGTTCGCTGATCATCAGGCGGCCGCCGGGTTTCAGCAGCCGGGCACTGTCGCGGAAGATGTTCGCGGGGCTGGCCACGTGGTGAAGCACCATGTTGGCCACCACAAGATTGAACGTTTCCTGTTGTTCAATCACATCAGGACACTCTCCGTGCACCAGTTGCACATTGGAGAGGCCCTGCTGTTCGCAGTACTGCCCGGCGCGCTCAAGCATGGCCTGGACGTTGTCCACGGCCACGACGTCGCCGAAGCAGCTCGCCAGTATCGGCAGAAAGGGACCTTCCCCCGGCCCGATCTCCAGAGCATTACCGCTGCCGTCGCAGGGAAACCGCCGGTGGATCAATTCAGCCACCGGCTGGGCATAGCGCTGGTGATTGGCGATCAGCTCCTGCTGTTCCCGGAACCGCCGGGCGTAGCGTGCGAAAAAGACCTGTGACTGTTCCGAACGCTGACGCCTGATGCTGCGGATCCGCTCCAACAGTTCCTCGGTGAGCTGGATCTGGTCCACTGCCTCAAAGATCGAGCGCACCGCGGTGTAGCGCGGTTGGTCGCTGACCCGAAGCAGCGGCCGCCGGTAAAAGGTGGCGTTGCCTTCCCGCTGGGGTTCCAGCAGTCCGGCCTGGGTGAGCACCTTGAGATGGTGGCTCATGCCGGACTGACGCATGTTAAAGAGCCGGCACAGTTCCATGACCCCGAAGGTGTCGCGTTGCAGGACCCGCAGGATGTCCAGTCTCAGCGGGTCGCCAGCGGCCTTGTAAAGGCTGCCCAGCGTCTGAAGCGCTGTTTCGGTATCTGCGGATTTGACGTGTGCCGTTGAATTCATTGCCCCTACTCTACGGTCGGGTTTGAACGAAGGTCAACAGCTATATCAAAAAAAATTGATATAGAGGCCGGTATAAAGAGCGGCTGACATTTGCCCAATCGGGTGGCGATCGGTGAAAATACGCGGCTCTTGAAACGGCCCGGTGGGCCGTAGCCAATCAGCCAGTGGGAGATCAATCCGATGCCGTCGCGTAAAGACCTTGCCAATGCGGTACGCGCGCTCAGTATGGACGCCGTGCAGAAGGCGCAGTCCGGCCATCCCGGCGCGCCCATGGGGCTGGCCGACGTTGCCGAGGTTCTGTGGAACGACTATTTCCGGCACAACCCGGCCAATCCCGCCTGGCCGGACCGGGATCGATTCGTGCTCTCCAACGGCCATGGCTCCATGCTCCAGTACAGCCTGCTTCACCTGAGCGGGTATGACCTGGGCATCGAGGATCTGAAACAGTTCCGCCAGCTGCATTCACGTACGCCGGGTCATCCGGAATTTGGTTACACCCCGGGGGTTGAGACCACGACAGGCCCACTCGGTCAGGGCCTGGCGAACGCAGTGGGTATGGCACTGGCCGAGAAAAACCTGGCGGCGCAGTTCAATCGCGCCGGTCATGAGATCGTGGACCACTACACCTGGTGCATCGTCGGCGACGGCTGCCTCATGGAGGGCATCTCCCACGAGGCGGCATCACTGGCGGGCACGCTGGGGCTGGGCAAGCTGATCGTGTTCTACGACGATAACGGGATCTCCATTGACGGTGATGTCAGCGGCTGGTTTACCGATGACACGGCCGGGCGTTTCGAAGCCTATAACTGGCAGGTGATCCCGGGCGTGGACGGCCACGACCCGGAAGCGGTCAAGGGGGCCATTGAGCAAGCGCGTGGCAACAGCACCCAGCCGACCCTGATCTGTTGCCGGACCGTGATCGGGGCCGGCTCGCCTGGCAAGGCAGGCTCGGAGAGCAGCCACGGCGCGCCGCTGGGCGATGACGAGATCCAGGCGACCCGCGAGAACCTGGGCTGGACCCACGCGCCTTTTGAGGTACCGGATGAGCTGTATCAGGGCTGGGATGCGCGTGATGCCGGGGCGGCTGCCGAGAACGATTGGAATGAGCGCTTTGTGGCCTACGAAACGGCCTTCCCGGAACTGGGAGCCGAGCTCAAGCGCCGCCTCGCGGGGGAGCTGCCCTCCGACTTTGCCAGCAAGGCACAGGATTACATTCAGCAGTGCCAGGCGAATGGCGAGAACATGGCCACCCGCAAGGCCTCCCAGAAGACCCTTAATGCCTACGGGCCGGCATTGCCTGAGCTCGTGGGCGGGTCGGCGGACCTGGCCGGTTCCAACAATACCCTCTGGAGTGACTGCCAGGCGATCACCGCGGCCGACGGCAGCGGCAATTACGTGTACTACGGGGTGCGCGAATTCGCGATGACGGCCATCGGCAGCGGCATGGCCCTACACGGCGGTGTGATTCCCTATGTGGCGACCTTCCTGATCTTCATGGAGTACGCGCGCAATGCGACGCGCATGGCCGCGCTCATGAAGCAGCGCAATGTGCTGGTGTACACGCATGACTCCATTGGGCTGGGCGAGGATGGGCCGACCCACCAGCCGGTGGAGCAGCTGGCAACCCTGCGCCAGACGCCCAACATGAGCCTTTGGCGCCCCTGTGACACGGTTGAGACGGCGGTAGCCTGGAAAGCGGCACTTGAACGGACCGATGGCCCAACCGCCCTGGTGTTTACCCGCCAGGCGTTGGCGCACCAGCCGCGCGACGAACAGCAGGTGGCCGACATTGAACGTGGTGGCTACGTCCTTTCCGACTCCGATGGCTTCCCCGAGATCATCCTGATCGCCACCGGCTCCGAGGTGGCGCTGGCCCAGGAGACGGCAACCCAGCTCCGCGCCCAGGGTCGCCAGGTGCGGGTGGTCTCCATGCCCAGCACCCAGGTTTTTGATGCCCAGCCGGCTGAATACCGCCAGAAGGTACTGCCCGCGGAGGTAACCTGCCGTGTGGCCGTGGAAGCCGGCGCTGCGGATTACTGGACCAAATACGTAGGCCTGGAAGGGCGGGTTCTGGGCATGACGACCTTTGGTGAGTCGGCTCCGGCGGGGCCGCTGTTTGAAGCCTTCGGCTTCACCGTGGACAACCTGCTGGCCATCAGCGAGACGCTGCTGGAAGACATGGCGTGAACGGAGGGCGACCGATGGCGGCTCGGGTAGCGATCAATGGTTACGGGCGCATCGGTCAGTGCGTGCTGCGTGCGCTCTATGAGAACGGCTACCGCGATCATCTCCAGGTGGTCGCCATCAATGAGTTGTCCGACCCGGAGACCATCGCGCATCTGACCCGCTTTGATACCACCCATGGCCGTTTCGCTGGTCAGGTTGAGGTTGATGGGGAAGGTCTGGTCGTGGATGGAGACGCCATCCGCATTGTGCGTGAACCGGAGGTGGCGCGGCTGCCCTGGGCCGATATCGGCGTTGACCTGGTGCTTGATTGTACGGGCAGTGGTGCGACCCGGGAGCAGGGCCAGAAGCACCTGGATGCCGGCGCTGGCCGGGTTCTTTTCTCCCAGCCCGGGGATCCGGAGCTGGACGCTACCCTGGTGTATGGGGTCAACCATGAAACCCTGAGCGCCAGTGATCGCATTGTTTCCAATGCCTCCTGCACCACAAACTGCATTGTGCCCATCATACAGGCGCTGGATGCGGCTTACGGCATAGAGCAGGGAGCCACCACCACCATCCATTCGGCGATGAACGATCAGCCGGTTATTGATGCCTATCATCATCAGGATCTCCGGCGTACCCGCAGCGCCTTCCACAATATGGTGCCGGTGGAGACCGGGTTGGCCCGTGGTATAGAGCGTCTGTTACCGGGTATGGCCGGGCGGTTCAGCTCCGTGGCGGTACGCGTGCCGACGATCAATGTGTCGGCCATTGATATGACGGTGACGGTGCGCGAGGAGACGGATACAGCGTCGGTCAACGCTGTTCTGGCGCGTATTGCGGGGGAGTCGCTCGATGGGATTATTGGGTATACACAGGAGCTTCTGGCGAGTACGGACTTCAATCATGATGCGCGTTCCGGCATTGTGGATGCGGGGCAGACCCGTGTGAGTGGGGGGCGGATGGTCAAGGTGTTGTGCTGGTTTGATAATGAGTGGGGGTATGCGAACAGGATGCTGGATGTGGCTCGGTATTGGACTTCGTTGTAACACCTCTCCCTAGACTTAGGGTATGTAGCAGGTCCCTAGACTTAGGGTATGTAGCAGGTACCGAAGTGGGGGAGTGCTTTCCGGGACCGCTGTGAACCCATCCATGGGCGCTGGCGCGATGACATCCTGTCATCGAGCCTCCCGGAAAGCACTCCCCCACTCCGGTACGTAGGCGTAACAGGTTTCGCTGGCGCCGGTAAACGGTTGTTTTAGGTAGGTTGTTGACCATTCATCATGAATCGCGCTTTTGAGGAATCGCACCAATGAGCATTAAACGCATGACCGACATGGAGCTGAAGGGCAAGCGGGTTCTGATCCGGCAGGATCTGAACGTGCCGATCAAGGATGGTGAGGTGACCAGTGATGCCCGCCTGCGGGCCTCGCTGGAGACGATTCGCGCGGCCCGGGATGCCGGTGGTCGGGTGATGCTCATGTCCCATCTCGGGCGTCCCGAGGAGGGGGTCTATTCCGAGGAGGATTCGCTCAAGCCCGTGGCGAAGCGCCTGGGGGAACTGCTGGGCCAGGAGGTGCGTGTTCTGGGTGACTACCTTGATGGGGTCGAGGTGACCGATGGCGAGGTAGTGCTTTGTGAGAACGTGCGCTTCAACAAGGGCGAGAAGAAGGATGATGAGGCACTCGCGAAACGCTATGCGGCGTTGTGCGATGTGTTCGTGATGGATGCCTTCGGTACGGCGCACCGGGCGCAGGCGTCCACCCACGGCGTAGCGAAGTTTGCGCCAGAGGCCTGCGCCGGACCGCTTCTGGCGGGTGAGCTGGACGCGCTTACCAAGGCGCTGGAGCATCCCCAGAAGCCCGTTGTGGCCATTGTGGGCGGTTCCAAGGTGTCCACGAAGCTGACGGTACTGGAGCAGCTCTCGAAGGTGGTTGACAAGCTGATCGTGGGTGGCGGCATTACCAACACCTTCCTGGCCGCCAGCGGCAAGCCGGTCGGCAATTCGCTGTGCGAGCATGAGATGCTGGATGAGGCGAAGGCACTGATGGAGAAGGTCGAGATCGCCCAGCCGACAGATGTGGTAGTAGCCAGTGAAGTTTCAGAGAACGCGCAGGCCACCACCAGGAAGGTGGAGGATGTTGGCGGGGATGACATGATCCTGGATATTGGCCCGGAGACTGCCACGGCGCTTGCTGAGGAGCTCAAGGGCGCGAAGACCATTATCTGGAACGGGCCCGTGGGTGTGTTCGAGATTGAGGCGTTCTCCCATGGCACCCGCAAGCTGGGGGATGCCATTGCCAGCAGTGACGCGTTTTCTCTGGCGGGTGGCGGTGATACCGTATCCGCCATTGATGAATTCGGCCTCAATGACCGGATTTCCTACATCTCAACCGGCGGCGGCGCCTTCCTGGAGTTTGTGGAGGGCAAGACACTGCCGGCAGTGAACGTACTTGAGGAACGCGGCGCCTGAGCGCCGTTACCAAACCCCATATAAGGAGAGGCCGACATGGCACTGATTTCCATGCGACAGTTGCTTGACCATGCCGCCGAGCATGGTTACGGCGTTCCAGCGTTCAACGTGAACAATCTGGAACAGATGCGTGCCATCATGATGGCAGCGGACAAGACAGACAGCCCGGTGATTGTCCAGGCCTCAGCCGGGGCGCGCCGGTATGCGGGCGCTCCCTTCCTGCGCCGCCTGATGGAAGGGGCAGCGGAAGAATGGCCGCATATCCCGATCGCGGTGCACCAGGACCACGGGACCAGCCCGGCGGTGTGCCAGCGTTCCATCCAGCTAGGATTCACGTCGGTGATGATGGATGGGTCACTGGGCGAGGATGGCAAGACGCCCATGGATTACGACTACAACATGGGCGTTACCCGCAAGACGGTGGAAATGGCTCATGCCTGTGGTGTCTCCGTGGAAGGCGAACTGGGTTGCCTGGGCTCACTGGAATCCGGTGAGGCCGGCGAAGAAGACGGCGTTGGGGCTTCCGGCAAGCTCAGTCATGACCAGATGCTGACCGACCCGGAAGAGGCGGCGCAGTTTGTTAAGGACACCCACTGCGATGCGCTGGCAATCGCCATTGGCACCAGTCACGGCGCCTACAAGTTTACCCGTCCGCCTACCGGCGACATCCTGGCGATTGACCGGATCAAGGAGATCCATGCGCGCATCCCGGATACCCATCTGGTGATGCACGGCTCCTCGTCCGTGCCCCAGGAGTGGCTGGACATCATCAACGAGTACGGTGGCGACATTCCGGAGACCTACGGCGTTCCGGTTGAGGAGATCGCCGAAGGCATCCGCCATGGCGTGCGCAAGGTGAATGTGGATACGGATCTGCGCCTGGCCGCTACCGGTTCCGTGCGCCGCTTCCTGGCCCAGAACCCGGCGGAATTCGACCCGCGCAAGTTCATGAAGGAAGCGCTCGCTGGCATGTACGATGTCTGCGTGAACCGCTATGAGGCGTTCGGTACTGCCGGCAACGCCAGCAAGATCACACCGATCAAGCTTGAGGATATGGTGAGCCGTTACGACAAAGGCGAACTTGATCCCAAAGTGAACTGAGCGGTGACCGCGGCCCCCTGGAAGGGGTGTGAAGCGCATCACCATCTGGTTTAGGCTTCGTTCATGCCAGCAACGCATGAAATCCGCTGCCCAACCCATATCGTGGTGCTGCTTACCCTTCTGGCGTGGCTCCTTCCGGCCCCCGTCATGGGGGCTGATGACTTTCGGGACCATTCCCGGCTCCCGCTGGAGCAACGGCTCCAGTTCCTGGAGGATCCCAGTGGCGACCTGGGGCTGGATGCGGTGCGCGCGCGCGATGACTGGCAGCAGCTCCAGGGGCACACCTTCAATCGTGGTTACTCGGATTCTGCCTGGTGGCTGCGGGTCCGCCTGAGCAATGAGGCGGATACGGGGGTGGAACGGCTCTTCTCGATCGGCTATCCCGTTCTTGGTGATGTTCAGGTGCATGTACTGGCAGACGGGGAGCGTCATCAATCATGGCAGCTTGGCCATGACTACCCCTACAGTCAGCGACCTCTGGATCACCGTTTTTTCGTGGTACCGCTGGAATGGGAGGCCAATGAAACGCTGACGGTTTACCTCCGGGTGCGGACCGAGAGTTCGGTCCAGGTGCCGGTGACGTTGTGGGACCGTGAAGCCTTTCGCAGTCGTGACATCACCGCGAACATCCTCCATGGCATTTACTTCGGTGCCTTTTTGGTGATCGGCGTTTACAACCTGCTGCTCTTCTTCGCCCTGGGTGAGCGCAATTACCTGTATTACGTGGGTTTTGTGTTTTCCATCGCTCTGTTGATGGCGTCTCTGACCGGTTACGGCTTCCGCTATCTGTGGCCGGCTGCCACCGAATGGAATGATCAGGCCATACTGGTGTTCATCTGCAGTGTCCTGATTTTTGCCGGGCTTTTCATGCGGCGTTTCCTGCAGCTGAGCCAGCTCTCCGTGCGGCTGGACGCGCTGGCGTTGCTGGTGGTGGCCATCAGCAGCGTCAGTGCGCTTCTGTCGTTTTGGCTCAGCTATTTTGCCCTGATTCTGGTACTCATCCCCTTGGTGGTGCTTGGGTGCCTTATTGCCTTTTCCGGTGGCCTCTATGCCTGGTATCGGGGGCAGGCTACGGCCAAGTATTACGTCATGGCGTGGTCATTCCTGTTGGTCGGCGGTATCGTTCTCGCGCTTTCCAAGGGGGGCGTTTTACCCTCGAATGTTGTCACCGATCATGCTGCCCAGATCGGATCCATTTTCGAGGTCGTGTTGCTGTCCTTTGCGCTGGCGCAACGGATCAACGTGGAGCGCCAGCTGCGGTACGAGGCTCAGTCGGAAACGCTGGAGACGGCGCGCCGGCTCAACCGTGAGCTGGAAGACCGGGTGAGAGAGCGTACCCGGGAGCTTGAAGCGCTCAACCGGAAGCTCAACGAGTTGAGTGTGACGGATGAACTGACGGGGTTACGCAATCGCCGTTTCCTGGACGAACAGCTGCGCCAGGAGGTTGAGTGGGCTCGGCGTACCGGGCGGCCAATCGCAGTGGCCATGCTGGATATTGATCATTTCAAGCCGGTTAACGACACCTATGGCCACCAGGTGGGCGATGAGTGCCTGAAAATGGTGGGCGCCATCGTGCAGGCCAATCTGCGTTCACCACAGGACACGGCGGCCCGCTATGGGGGTGAGGAGTTTGCCATGATCCTGCCCGAGACGGATGAGCCGGGCGCCGTCAGTGTGATCGAGCGGATTCGCCAGCAGGTGAGTGAGGTCTCGCTCACGAATGAGGGCGTTAATCTGACGATGACACTGAGTGGCGGCGTGACCATCCAGCGGGAAGCGGCGTCGGTTACCCCTGAACAGTTGCTGGCAGACGCGGACAAGGCCCTCTACCGGGCCAAGGCCGAGGGGCGAGACCGGGTCTGTGTCGATCACAGTGAGGATGGCTGAGCGAGGGCCTCACCGCCCAGCTATCCCAGGGAAGTGGTGGGTTGCTTGAAGTCGCGGATGAATATGCCCCAGAAAGCGGTGAAAAGGGCAGCGATCAATGGTCCAATGACAAAACCGTTGATGCCGAACAGGATCAGCCCTCCCAGTGTTGACAGCAGCACCATGTAATCCGGGAGCTTGGTGTCACGCCCCACCAGCACCGGCCGCAGGAGGTTGTCGATCAGCCCGATGACGACGGTGCCGAACAGCACCAGCACGATGGACTGGATCCAGTTGCCGATCGCAAACAGGTAGATGGCGGCCGGAACCCAGATGAGGCCGGCACCCACCGCCGGAATCAGCGACAGTACCCCCATAACAACCCCCCAGAGGATGGCCGCCGGCAGCGACAGGGCCCAGAAAATGAAGCCACCGAGCATGCCCTGGATAACGGCGATGACGACATTGCCCTTGATGGTTGCACGGGTGACTTCCGCGAACTTGCCCAGAAGCAGTTGTTCGCGTTCCCGGCTCAGGGGCATGGCCTGACCGACCAGGTTGCGCAGGTAGTCCCCGTCGCGCAGCAGGAAGAACGCCAGGTAGAGCATGACGCCAAAGTGAATGAAGAAGCGGGCGGTGTTCTGCCCGATGTTCAGCGCGGACTGGGCAAAGAATTGCCCGCCCTGCATCACGGTGTTGACGGCGCGTTCGCGCAATGACTCGATGTCCACCCCAAAGGATTCAAGAGCGGTGCCAATGAAGGGGACGGTTTCCCCGATGCGGTCCAGGAAGGCCCTGGGATCGAGTTCACCCGCCTGGATCTGTTGATACAGTTTGACGCCCTCATACACGAATGACGCGGCCACGAACAGCGTGGGCAGGATGACGAGGGTCAGGCAGAAGGCGAGGGTAGCCAGTGCCGTGAGGTTCGGGCGTTCGCCCCATAGCCGTGTAAAATACTGCTGAGCCGGGAAGAAGATGATCGCAATGGCGCAGGCCCAGAAGATGGCGCCGAAAAAGGGCTGCATCAGGTACAGGAAAAGCGCGGTGACGAGCAGAAGCAGGAACAGGAAGCTGCGCTGTTCAAGGTTGGCCTGCATGGTACGGATCCTTCCTGGAATGATTTGGAACAGAGGATACTGTGCTTGATGACCGATGCACAAACCAATGAGGGTGCCTGGCCAGTGCCAGCCGGTCAGGCCGAGGCGGAAACCGAGGTGCGCAAAAGCCGTTTTATTGCGCG
Organism: Halomonadaceae bacterium KBTZ08; assembly: GCA_048013405.1. Lineage (GTDB taxonomy): Bacteria > Pseudomonadota > Gammaproteobacteria > Pseudomonadales > Oleiphilaceae > Halospina. The sequence goes on along the minus strand of CP182108.1, from coordinate 1,633,568 downwards.
TGTTGCACCAGTGGTCAGCCGGGAAGAGGCCCTTGCGTTTATTGAACAGGCACGCCGGGACCACCCTGAGGCGCGGCATCATTGCTGGGCCTATGTGATCGGGGCGCCGGGCAGAGCCACCAGCGCGGCCATGAATGACGATGGCGAGCCTTCCGGAACGGCGGGCAAACCCATCCTCAACGTGATTGAGCATAAGGGAATCGGGGATATCGTGGTGGTGGTGATCCGCTACTTCGGCGGCGTCAAACTGGGAGCGGGTGGCCTGGTGCGCGCCTATGCCGGGGCCGCCGAGGCGGTTCTTTCGACATTGGCCGTCCACTACCAGGAGCCCATTGCCACCCTCAAGCTGGAAGCCGGTTTTGCGGACGAGCAGCCATTACGCCGGGAGCTGACCCGCCTGGGAGGGCAGCTGGAGGCCGTTGAGTACGGGCAGGGCATTTCCGTTTGGCTGTCGGTCCCTGAACCCGCGCGGGAGGCCATTGGCGCCTGGGCTGCCAGCCGGGGCCTGAGCGTCACCGAGCAGTAGGGCACTGGCCGCACAGGGGCATCAAGCCCGTTCGCTCTTCGCACAGGCAAGCACGCTCGGAATTTATTGTCATTGATCAAGGCCTTCGGTATGCTCCCTCGGAATGTCCAGACCTGGGGGCGTCCCGTTCCGATGCTGCTCGCCGTTCTCTCCGGATTCATATTGGCGCCTTTTGCTCCCCTGATCTGCAGGCTGGCCGGAGACCGCTGCGGATGGGTCCTGGCGCTGCTTCCGGCGGCACTTTTCGTTTGGTTCGCAGCTCACCTGCCGGAGGTGATGGCTGAGGGCGCCCAGGTGATGCGCTACCCATGGTTTCCCGCCATGGACATCACCCTGAACTGGCTGGTGGATGGCCTGTCGCTGTTGTTTGCGCTGCTGATCAGCGGCATTGGCACCTTCATCCTCATCTACGCGGGTGGCTACCTGAAGGGGCATCCCTACCTGGGGCGCTTCTACGTCGTGATGCTCAGCTTCATGGCCTCCATGCTGGGACTGGTCCTGGCGGATAACCTTGTGACCCTGTTTGTCTTCTGGGAGCTGACCAGCATCACGTCCTATCTGCTCATCGGTTTTGATCACGAGGACGTCGAGGCAAGGGCCTGTGCCCTCCAGGGGCTGTTTGTGACGGTTGCCGGTGGGCTGGCCCTGATGGCGGGCCTGATCATGCTGGCCACCATGGCTGGCTCGTACTCGCTGAGTGGGGTCTTGGCCTCGGAGGTGGACCTGGTGGGGCACGCGTGGACCGTGCCCATGCTGCTGTGCGTGCTGGCGGGCGCGTTCACCAAGTCAGCCCAGGTGCCGTTCCACTTCTGGCTTCCCAAGGCCATGGCCGCGCCCACACCGGTGTCAGCCTTTCTGCATTCAGCCACCATGGTCAAGGCGGGGGTCTATCTGCTGGCGCGCTTGAATCCGGCGCTGGGCGAGGCGGAACTCTGGACATGGCTGCTCAGCCTTTTTGGTGGCGTGACCATGTTCACCGGCGCCTTCATGGCCATTACCCACACCGACGCCAAGAAGGTGCTGGCCTATTCCACCATCATGGCGCTGGGCACCCTCATCATGCTGATTGGCATCGGAACCCATTATGCCCTGGTGGCGTTTGCGGTTTTCCTTATAGCTCACTCGCTGTACAAGGGCGCGCTCTTCATGGTCGCTGGAATCCTGGATCATGAAACGGGCACCAAGGATCTATCGGCCATGGGCGGACTGGCTGCGCTTATGCCGGTGACAGCAGTGGCTGCGGCGGTGGCGGCGCTATCGCTGGCGGGGTTGCCGCCGTTGCTGGGGTTTGTGGGCAAGGAGTTGATGCTTGAGGCCGTGCTTGAGGCTCCGGCGTGGCGCGGGGCGTTGACGGTTCTGGCGGTCGCCGCTGGCGTCGGCGTGATGGTGGCGGCTGGCCTCATTGCCCTTAAGCCCTTCTACGGAGAGCGCGGGGAAACCCCAAAGCATCCCCATGAGGCACCCCTGTCCCTGCTGGCCGGGCCCGTGGTGCTGGCCGGGTTGTCATTGCTGTTCGGCGTAGCGTTGTTTCTTCCGGAACAGGCGCTGGTGGCACCGGTGGTGGCGTCCCTGGGAGGCACCGCGGAGAAAGTCCACCTGGCTCTGTGGCATGGTGTTAATACGCCCCTGTTGCTATCGCTGTTTTCCCTTGGGGCGGCTGTGGTGATCCTGCGCTCCTGGTCGCGCCTCCAGCCCTCCCTGGCCACCCTGAGGGATGGGCTGGGCCGCTTTGGGCCCGAGGCAGGGTATTTCCGGACCCTGGAATGGCTGACCCGCATTGCCACCTGGCAGACCCGCGTGCTGCAAAATGGCACCATGGGCAACTACATGATCACTCTGGCGCTGACGACGGTGGGGATCACCGGTTTCACCCTGATCAGCCAGTACGGTGTGCCACTGCGGCTGCCCCTTCCGGATTCCGGTTTTGCCGCCGGTATCGCGCTTCTGATGATCGTTTCGGCCCTCTTTGCCACGGGTACGATTTCACGGCTTGGTTCCGTGGCTGCCATGAGCGTTGTCGGTTTTGCGGTGGCGCTCATCTTTACCCTGTTCAGCGCGCCGGACCTTGGCATCACGCAGATACTGGTCGAGACGCTGACCGTCATCCTGCTGGTGCTGGTGCTTTTCAGGTTGCCAGGCTTTACCCGCATGTCATCTCCGCTGGAGCGTTGTCGGGACATCCTGGTGGCGCTCCTGGTGGGAGCGCTTATGACCATGCTGGTCCTGGCGGCCACTGAGGTCCAGTTCTTCGAACCGATTTCAGCCGGTCATGTGGCGCGCAGTGTGGTGGATGGCCATGGCCGGAACATCGTCAACGTCATTCTCGTGGACTTCCGGGCCCTGGACACGCTGGGTGAGATCTTCGTGCTGGCGCTTGCGGCGGTCGGGGTCTACTCCATGATCCGGCTCAAGGCGGAGGACTACATCGCATGAGGGAAGCCAACACCCTGATTCTGCGCACCGCTGCCCTGTTCCTGATGCCGATGCAGCTGCTGTTCTCGGTATTCCTGCTGCTCCGTGGCCACGACGAACCCGGTGGCGGCTTCATCGCCGGGCTTGTGGCTTCCGGCGCGGTGGTGCTGTTCCTGTTTTCCTACGGAGTGAGCGCGACCCGGGAGCTGTTGCGGGTGGATCCGAGGGACTTCCTGGGAGCCGGGCTGTTGATCGGCCTGGCGTCCATCGTGCCCTCGCTGGTGCTGGGGGAGCCCGCCATGACGGCTCAATGGTGGAAGGTTCCGCTGCCCGGTGGCGGCTACTACAAGCTGTCCACGCCCCTGATTTTCGATATTGGCGTGTACCTGACCGTGATTGGCGCCATCCTCACCATGGTGGTGGGCCTGTCCGAGTCGGAGGAATGCGATGCCTGAGTCCGGAGGCTGCTGATGGAAACACTGATGGCCTACATCGTGGGCGCAATGTTTGCCGCCGCGGTGTACATGATGCTGCGCCGATCGATCGTGAAGCTCGTGATCGGCCTGATGCTGCTGAGCAATGCCGCCAACCTGCTGATCTTCACGGTTGCGGGGATGCGCCAGGGCGCACCGCCGCTGGTACCGGAAGGGGCTGAGCTGCCAGCCGCAACCGTTGCCGATCCCCTGCCGCAAGCTCTGATCCTGACCGCTATTGTGATTGCGTTCGGGGTCCTGGCGTTCTCGGTGGTGCTGATTCATCGCGCCTATGAGGTTGTCGGCACGGACGACCTGGACCGGATGAAGGAAACCGATACCTGATGTCACTGGCTGTTGCTCCCATCCTGATCCCGCTGTTTTTTGGGGCGCTGTCACTGGCGCTGTGGCGCTACCGCATCGCCCAGCGCGTACTGGGGGTGGTCGGGACCCTGGCATTGCTGGTGGTTTCCATCTTCCTGCTTCAGCAGGTGCACGCGCATGACATGGTGGTACTCCACATGGGCGGATGGGCTGCCCCGCTTGGCATCACGCTTGCCGTGGATATGCTCGGGGCCATCATGGTGGTGCTTACCGGGATTACGGGCCTCGCCATTGCCCTGTTCTCCATGGGGGCCACCCCGCAACGGCATGAACATTTCGGGTATTACCCGCTGATGCACCTGTTGCTGGCCGGCGTGGCCGGCTCCTTTGTGACCGGTGACATTTTCAACCTCTATGTCTGGTTCGAGGTGATGCTGATTGCCTCGTTCGCGCTGTTGACCCTGGGGGGTGAACGGGCCCAGATGGAGGGGGCCATCAAGTATGTGACCCTGAACCTGTTTTCCTCGGCCATCTTCCTTTCAGCCGTGGGTATTCTCTATGGACTGCTTGGCACCCTGAACATGGCGGACCTGGCCCAGAAGATCGATCAGGTGGAAAACACGGCGTTGATCAATGTGGTAGCAGTGATGTTCATGGTTGCCTTTGGCATCAAGGCCTCCGCCTTCCCGCTGTTCTTCTGGCTGCCGGCTTCCTACCACACGCCCCTGGTGGGCGTCTCCGCGCTCTTTGCCGGGCTGCTGACCAAGGTTGGGGTGTACGCGCTGTTCCGGATGTTCACCATCGTATTTGATCATGATGTGGGCTATACCCATGAGATCCTGCTCTGGGTGGCGGCGCTGACCATGCTCACCGGCGTTCTGGGGGCCGCCGCCCAGTATGAGTTCCGGCGGATCCTGTCCTTCCATATCGTCAGCCAGATCGGGTACATGATCCTGGGCCTGGCGCTGTTCACGCCGCTGGCGATTATTGGCGGCGTTTTCTACATCATGCACCACATCATCGTTAAGACCACCCTGTTCCTGGTGAGTGGCGTGACCCACCGGCTTACCGGCACCCATGAGCTCAAGGACCTGGGTGGGTTCTTCCGCGCCCGGCCCATGCTGTCGGTGCTGTTCCTGATCCCCGCGTTCTCTCTGGCGGGGATGCCGCCGCTTTCCGGGTTCTTCGCCAAGCTCATCGTCATTCGCGCCGGCATTGAGGCCGAGGCCTGGGCGGTCACGGCCGTGGCGCTGTTGGTGGGCCTTTTGACGCTGTTTTCCATGACCAAGATCTGGGCGGAAGTGTTCTGGAAGGCCGCGCCCGAGACGGAATCCGGCGAACCAGCCCGGCAGGGCGGTACCGCCGGCCTGGGATGGATGTACACGGCCATTGCTGGACTGGCCGGCTGCACCCTGTTCATCGGTCTCAACGGTGAGCCCATCTATGCGCTGGCTGAGACGGCAGCGGACCAGTTGCTCAACCCGGACCGCTATGTCCAGGCGGTAATGGAGGCGCGCCCATGATCGCTTTTTTCTGGAATGTGATCCTGGCACTGCTCTGGGTGGCGCTGACCGGCAGCTTTTCCGGCGGTAACCTGCTGGTCGGTTTCTTCTTCGGGTACCTTGCGCTCACGATCATGCAGCGCCACGTCCCGGCGTTGCGTGGCTATTCCCAGCGGCTGCCGCGGTTTCTGGGCTTTTCGGCCTTTTTCCTCAAGGAGCTGGCTGTGGCCAATGTCCGGGTGGCCTATGACGTCATAACCCCGGTCTGGTACATGAAGCCGGGAGTCATTGCCATGGATCTGGAGGCGGAGACGGATATCGAGATTACGCTGGTGGCCAACCTGGTGTCACTGACCCCGGGCACTCTGAGTCTGGACGTCTCGGACGACCGCAGGGTGCTCTACATCCATGCCATGTTCATGGCCGACGAACAGGAGCTGCGTGACAGTCTGCAGGAGCTGCAACGCCGGATCCTGCGTGTGCTGCGCTAGCGTGATGGGCTGCGGGAGTTCGCTACGATGAATGGCTTCGTACTGACACTGGTTTATTCAATGCTGGCGCTTGCCATGCTGATGGCCGCCATCCGGCTGGGCAAGGGGCCGTCTCTGCCGGATCGGGTGGTGGCGCTTGAACTGATCAGCTCCATGGTGGTGGGCATTATCGGCGTTCATGCGCTGGATACCGGTGTTCTCAGTTTTCTGGACGTGGCGATCGTGGTGGCGTTGGTCGCCTTCCTCGCAGCCATCGGGTTTGCACGCTTTATTGAACGGGGAGGGCCGCGCGAATGATGGATCTGCTCATTGCTGTATGCCTGATCAGCGGAGCTGCCTTCATGCTGCTGGCCGCGCTGGGCATCCTGCGCCTGCCGGATCTGCCGACGCGTATGCATTCCTCTACCAAGTCGGGCACTATGGGCGCTGTCCTGATCATGGCCGGTGTGGTGTTGGGGTTTGCTGAATGGCTTGCGCTGGCGCGGGGGATGGCGATTGTGCTGTTCATCATGATGACAAGCCCTATCGCGGCCCATGCCATTGGTCGCGCCGGGTATTTCATTGGGGTGCCATTATGGGATGGCACCATCAAGGATGAGCTGCGTGAGAACTACGACAGCCGCACCCATGGCCTGAGCAGCGATGGTCGGAAACAGGATGATCCCGGGCAGTGATGCATTGCTGACTTACCGCGACTGAGCCGGTAAGGTGGATTGCAATCACTGCAAGCCCACGTTCACCGGAGGTCGCTCATTCCATGACGCGCACATCCCGCTGGTCTTTGCCCTCACTGGGCGCCGTGCGCGAGGCATTGCTGCGTCCGGGTGTGGACGATGAACGGCTGACGGTTGCCCTGGCCGAAGCCCGGGAGCAGCAGCCACCGCCTGTTGTCTGGCTTCTGGGTAAGGCGCAGTCGGGCAAGACCTCGCTCATCCGGGCACTGACCGGCAGCCCTCGCGCCACGATTGGTAACGGCTTCCAGGCCTGCACCCGCACCGCCTCCTTTTACGATTTTCCGGAGCAGGCCCCGGTGGTGCGCTTTCTGGATACAAGGGGGCTGGGGGAGGTGGCCTACGACGCGGCTGAGGATCTCGCCTTCTGTGAATCCCAGGCGCACCTGGTGATGGCGGTGATGAAAGCGGCGGACCCCGATCAAGAAGCGGTAATGGAGGCCCTGAAGACGGTCCGCAAGCGCCATCCCGAATGGCCGGTGGTGCTTGTGCACACGGCGTTGCATGAGCTTTATCCGCCGGGAGCGGATCATCTCGTGCCCTGGCCCTTTGGCGATTCCGTGCTACCGGAGGCGGTCCCTTCGGATCTCCAGCGTGTCCTGTCTGAGCGTGATGAACTGAGTGAAAAGCTGCCAGGGCATGCGCCGGTGGTCTCGGTAGCGGTGGATTTCACCCTGGAAGAGGATGGGTTCGTGACCCCGGATTATGGCCTGGAGGGGTTATGGCAGGCCATTGAGGAAACCGCCACGTTCGAGTTGCGAGCTCGACTGCAGCAGGATCCAGGGCTGCGTGACCTGTTCAGTCGTGCCGCTCACCCCCAGATTACCGGCTACAGCCTGGCGGCGGCCGGAGCTGGGGCCCTGCCGCTGGTTGACGTGGCTCTGCTTCCGGCATTGCAGGTGCGGATGCTGCATGTGCTCGGGCGCATCTATCAGCAGCCGTGGGACCTGCGGCGCAGCTCGGAGTTTTTCGGCCTGCTGGGGCTCAGCGCTTTGGCGGGCCACGGTTTGCGTTGGGCCGGGCGCAGTCTCGTGAAAATGGTGCCCGGCTGGGGGCAGACCCTGGGGGCGGCCTGGGGGGCCTCCAGTGGGGCGGCCATGACCTACGCGCTGGGTAAGGCAGCGGATTTCTATCTCGCACGGACGGCGGACGGCATGCCCGTCGAGGCTGACACCATCCGCAAGCTCTATCACGACGCCTTTGAACAGGGACTTCGTCTCGCACGCGAGCGGGAGGATGAGTGAGGGCGCTGCTGCGTGAGTTCGGTTATTTGCGGCTGGTTGCCGTAGTGGTCTCGTTTCTGCCATTGCTGGTGCTGCCTGCCATGGGGGTGCTTTGGCTCTGGCATTCGGAGCAGCTTTTCGTCTGGTTTGTGGTGTTGGCGGCGTGTGGCCTGTTGGGGTATGGGCTTCATTGGGTCTCGCGGGCCCTCAGCCGGAAACGCTTGCAACCGGCGACGCAGCCGCAAGCGCATTGGCCCCCGGATTCCCATGAGGCGTGGCAGCGGGTTGAAGGTCGCGCCAACGAGGCGACGCCTGAACAGTACTCCCTCAGCGATGCCACCGGCCTGTTCCGTCTCGGCCGGGATACGGTGGAAGATGTTGCCCGCCATTACCATCCCCGCCGCGAACGCCCTCTTCTGGAGCTGACGCTCCCCCACATGCTCCTGATCATTGAACGGGCCAGCCGGGAATTGCGGGCGGAGATCGTCGACCATGTTCCGCTCAGTCACCGTCTCACTCTGGGTAGTATGGCCCGTCTGCGACGCTGGCGTGATACCGCCGTGCAACTGGAGGGGGTGTACCGCCTTGGGCATGCGGCCATGGATCCGACCAGTGTGGTGTTCCGGGAGCTGCGTCGGGATTTGGGCAATCGGGTACTGGGCTATGGCTCGGAGCAGGTTCAGACCTGGCTGCTGCGTGAGTACATCCGTAAGGTGGGCTATTACGCCATTGAACTCTACAGTGGTCGCCTGCTGCTGGAACCCGAGACAGACGTGGGCTCCGTGACCCGCGCCTCGCGCCTGCAACAGCAGGCCAGCGAGGCGCAGTCCTCGACGCCGGAGCCCTTGCGGGTCCTGTTGTTGGGACGGAGCAACAGTGGCCGTTCAAGCCTGGCGAACGCGCTTATTGGCGCGCCAGTGGCGCCGGTGGACAGCCTTGCGGGTACCACCAACGCCGTTGAGGCTTACAGCTGGGGCAGCAGTGGCGGGGATGAGGTCCTGCTGATGGATACCCCGGGTATTGAGGGCGACAGCCTTGATACCGCCACGCTGCGCCGGGAAGTGCTGCGGGCGGACCTGGTCCTGTGGGTGACGCCGGTCCTGCGCGCGGATCGCGAGGGTGAACGGGCGGTATTGGCGCGGATCAGGGGGTGGTTCCGGGAGGATGCATCCCGGCGTCCACCTCCCGTGATTGGTGTTGTAACCGGGGTGGACCAGGTTCGGCCCGCGCGCGAATGGGCGCCGCCGTATTCCCTGGCTGAGCCGGAGACGGCCAAGGGCCGGAACATGGCGGCGGCCGTGGCCGCAGTGGGCGAGGAGCTGGAACTGGATGCCCAGCATCGGGTGGCCGTAAGCCTTCATGGTGATACGCCCTTCAATGTGAGCGATGGCCTTCAGGCCCTGATGGAAGAGCAGATGGACGAAGCCCGCCGCGTGCGCCTGTTGCGGTGCCTGCGGGAACGCCAGCGTGAAGAGACCTGGCGTTACCTCTGGCGCCAGATTCGTAATTCAGGTCGTGTGCTGGCCAGCAAAACCCGGAGAAGCCGCTGAACACCATGGATTCACAGACCCACGCGCCTCGCCGCGAGCTCTTCGGCTGGGCCATGTTCGACTTTGCCAACCAGGCCTATACGCTGCTGATCATCACCGTGGTGTTTGGTGACCTGTTTACCCGGGTGATTGTTGGTGATGGTCCGGACTATCGGTTGGGCAATTTTCTCTGGAGCCTGGCGCTGGCGGTAAGCTATGGGCTGGTGGTCGTGGCCAATCCGGTCTGTGGCGCCGTTATGGATTACACCCGTTCGCGCAAGCGCTTCCTGTTCCTCAGCTATGGGGTCACCGTGGGGGCCACCGCGCTGCTTTACTTTGTGGAGCCGGGCTGGATCACCGTCGCCATGGTGCTGATCATCATCTCCAACTTCGCTTACGCCATTGGTGAGGGCTTCATTTCCAGTTTCCTGCCGGATCTTGGGCCGCGCGAGGCGTTGGGGTGGATTTCAGGGTTGGGGTGGAGTCTGGGCTACATTGGTGGGCTGGTGGCCACGGCGTTCACCCTGGCGTTCCTGGGCGATGTGTCCGCGGCCAACTACGATACGATCCGCTGGGTCGGGCCTTTCGCAGCCATTTTCTTCCTGGTGTCGGCCATTCCCACTTTTGTCTGGGTCCGGGAGCGTGGCGAGGCCAGGGCGGTTCCCGAAGGGTGGTCGTTGACCCGGCTGGGAATCAACCGGCTCGTAGCCACAGGGCGTGCTGTTAACGAGTTCCGCGACCTGCGCTGGCTGCTTGTCTCGATTTTCTTCTCCATGGCGGGGATCTACATCATCGTCAGTTTTTCCTTCATCTACGGTTCCCAGGTGATTGGCTGGGATGAAGCCACCCGTACCCTGATGTTCGTCACCGTCCAGATTACCGCCGCCATTGGGGCTTTGCTGTTCGGCTGGCTCCAGAGACCCTGGGGTGCGCGCCGCACCTATCTGGTTACCCTCTGGCTCTGGGTGCTCGCCATACTGGCCATATGGCAGACGCCCAACATGACGCGGCTGCTGGCGTCAGTGACCGGCTTCGGGCTTGAGGCGCAGGATGTGTTCCTGGGCGCTGGCGTGCTGGCGGGGCTCAGCCTCGGTTCGGCCCAGTCCGCCGGAAGGGCGCTTGTGGGGGTGCTCACGCCCATGGGCAAGGCGGCGGAGTTTTTCGGCTTCTGGGGCACCGCCTCCAAGCTGGCGGCCATCTTCGGCATACTGGGGCTGGGTCTGATCCAGTGGGCCCTGGGACTGGCGGATGCCATCCTGTTCTGCCTCGCACTGTTCGTGCTGGCGATGGTAACCGTCCTGCCAGTGGATGAGGGGCGGGGCCGGGATGTGGCCGAGCAGTGGCGGGAATGGGAGGAAGAGTGATGGTGTTGATGACGGGTTCAGCTGGAGAGTGAGCCGTGGAAGCAGCCGCTTTGGTGGTGTTGGGTCTGGTGCTGGTGGTGGCAGCGTCCATCCTTTGGTCGACCCTGCGTACGGGCATGCCGCCAATGCCCAGTATTGGCCGTGCCCCGGGGGTGATGCTGGCGCTGGTGGAAACCCCGCCTGACGGGGCGATTGTCGACATGGGCTCCGGCTGGGGTACGCTTGCCATCCGGTGTGCTAGGCGTTTCCCGCAGACGCCGGTGATCGGTTACGAGGTCTCATTCTTCCCCTGGCTGGTGTCCGTGTTACTGGCGCGGTTGATGCGGCTGGACAACCTGAGGTTCTATCGGCGCGATTTCCGGAATGCGGAGCTGGATGGGGTTGAGGTCGTGTTGTGCTACCTGATGCCGGCGGGCATGCAGGCCGTGCAGCAGCGGCTGGCGCGTGATCCGGGGTCCGTGCGCTGGGTGATCAGCCACTGCTTTGCGCTGCGGGGGCGAGAGCCCGAGACGCTCAGAGAACTCCCGGATCTCTATGCGACGCCGGTCTACCGCTACCGTTACCAGTAACGCCCACCAGTGGCGATGACCACCACGATCAGTCCGATGATCAGGTTGATGGCCACGAACTTGCGGATCTGGCCGACGCGGCGCTTGCCTTCGTCTGTATCGCCATTGTTGACGGCCTGCTTGAGCCGCTTATAAGGGGCGAAGACGATGTGGAGGAACAGCAGCATCATCAGCAGGCCAAGGCCGTGCATCACGTGGATATGCCAGTTGACGTTGCCCATACCGCCGTAGGTATGAATCAGTCCATAACCGGTAATCAACAGGATGGCAATGCCAGCCCATACCCAGCGGAAGAACAGGGACAGGGTGTGGCACCACAGAAGGGGGCGCTCGGAGGCATCCACCACCCGGACGACGGCGGGGCGCATGGCCATGTAGGCGAAGAACATGCCACCCACCCAGATAACGGCGGCCAGGGCATGCAGTGAAAGGGCTAATCCGGTCATTGCGCGGTCTCCATTGAGTCCTGATGTGTATTGTCGCTGACGGTGGTTTCGGTTTTGTGCCCCCGCAGCGCCTGGATCTGTTGCTGTTCATAGCGTTTGGCGGCGTCCGCAATGGCGCCACTGTTGCCGGTTCGGAGCCAGCGCCGCACACGACCCGCATCGCCCAGTGGGGTGCGCTTGCCAAAGGCGTTCAGGAATACCATGCCCACTGGCCGGTCGTTCACCGGCGTCACCATCATCAGGCAGCGCCCGGCGTCGTTCAGGTAGCCCGTCTTGGTCAGGCGTAGCGGCCAGCCACGGCGGTGCACCAGCAGATTGGTGTTGCCGTAGCGCAGCTGGTAGCGCGGGCTCCGGAAGTGCACCGTATGGTAACGCGTGGTTGAGAGCTTGCGCAGGGTCTCATTTTTCCAGGCGGCACGCATCAGCTGTGTCAGGTCGGCGGCGGTGGATTGGTTCTTTGAGGACAGCCCTGCCGGGCCGACGAATCGGGTATTGGTCATGCCCAGTTGGGAGGCTTTATGGTTCATGGCCTTCACGAAGGCGTCATAACCACCAGGATGATGGCGCGCCAGCTGGTGTGCTGCCAGGTTCTCGGAAGCCATCAGGGCAATACGCAACAGGTCCCGGCGAGTGGCCCCGGAGCCAATGCGAATGCGGGAATAGGCGTTGACCGGGGCCGGCCGGTCCCTTTCCAGAATGGTCAGGTATTCATCCAGGGGTTGTTCCGAGTCCAGAACCACCAGGGCGGTCATCACCTTGGTGACGGAAGCGATGGGAGTGGGAATACTCGCATTCTTGCCGTGGATCTGTTCACCGGTTTCAAGGTCAACGACTGCCGCATGGACCGACGCCAGTTGGAGGTTGCTCGTATCCAGCCCCTCTGTCAGCGGTGAGGCACTGGTGCTGGCGGGGAGCACCACCAGCAGCCAGAACAGGGTTGTCAGCCAGTGTCTTACCATGGGTCGCCTCCTGTTGAAAGGCGCCATTGTTCCATAGCGCTGGCTGGGGTGGAACCGCGCTTACTGTACGGTAACCACCTTGCTCGCGCGCCGGTAACGCACCTGCCAGCCTCTCCAGCTGGGAAGCTCCCAGCGCTTGGGGGGCGTTTTTCGGGGGCCGTGGCGATAGTCCAGTGTGACGCGCTTCGCAGCCGGCTCATAGGTCACATCCATGACCAGATCCCCCAGCGAAACACGGCGTGGATGGCGCCGGTCAAAAGCCTCGCGCTCCCATTCCGGAACCCCATCGAAGGCCAGGTCATCCGGCTCAATCAGGCTTTCGTCGCCAGCTTCTTCCACACCCAGTGCTTCCAGGCGCTGGCACAGCCAGTCGTGGGCGGAGTCCGGAACCTCGCCCTCACCATGGCCCAGAGCCACATATAGGGCCCATTGCTGGATGTCCGCTTGCACCTGTTCGCCTACTGGGGCCAGTAGTTCCCCCTGAAGAATCAGGTCAGCCAGTGCCTGGCGGAGTTCCGGGCCGCCAGGCGTGGTGTCCGCGGTGCTGACCACCCGGTTGGCATAGAGCCGTTCGCGGCGGACGCGGGGAGTGCCATTGTCGAGTCGCACCTCGCCAAAGCGAACCTTGCCCAGATCCAGTTCATCCAGCAGGGAAAGCGGCACCGGTGCCAGACAGGTCGCAATGGTGATGGTCTGGCGGTGGCCGTGTTTGCCGGGAATGCTGTGGTCGTCCAGTACCAGGGCGGCTTCCGCGTCTTCCGGGAGCCTGGAGGCTTCCTCTGGCATGACCTCGCGATTGTCATTGCCCATGGCCTGGCGGCGTTTCTCCCGGCGCACAAAGACCAGTTCCGGCGCCGCACGCGCAATGGCGTGACGGAGCTCGGCGGGTTCCGTGAAGGGAGCCTCGGGGATGCCCGGAAGCGCCAGGGCCTCCCGGATGCGCCCGGCCAGCTGGCGCGCTTCCCGACGTGCCTGTTCATTCACACTGAGCGGCTTGGGAGGACGGCTGCGAACCAGGGTGATCAGCGTGGTGGCATCACAGGGTTCGGGCAGCCAGTCGCCCAGGGCGCGGCGTCGCTCTTCGTCCTCTGGAAACCGGAACAGGCGCGGGCGGGTGCTGAGGGCGGCGGTCAGGTCCGCCATGGCACCACGGGTGCTGGCATCCGGCATGGCCGAGATCAGGTGGGCGAAGAAGCTATCGATGGGAAGCTGGAACAGCCGTTGGCCGTAGTCGGTGGCAACGCCGCGTTCGTCCACCGCGCCCATGGTATAGAGGCGTTGCTGTGCGGCTTCCTGGGCCTTGTCCGGCAAGGGGTCGGGAAAACGGAGCGTGCTTGCCGGGGTCCCCGCACAGCCGGCAGCCAGTACCAGCTCGGTCAGTTCTTCCCGCTGGATTTCCGGGGCGGTTGCCGCGTCCAACGGGGCGCCACGGCCCCAAAGGCGGATGGCCCTTCCGGGCTCGGTGCGCCCGGCACGACCGCTGCGCTGGTCGGCCGCCGCCTGGCTGATCGCGGCCAGACTGAGCACGGTGCGGCCGTTGCGCTGGTGGGTTCGGCGTTCCAGCCCGGAGTCCACCACGGCGGTGACGCCGGGAATGGTGAGCGAGGTTTCCGCCACATTGGTGGCCAGAATCACGCGCTGTCCTCCGTCTTCCGCCAGTGCTGCCTCCCGTGATTCGGCGTCGACGGTGGCGTGCAGGGTCAGTACCGGTACGCCTGGATCCCCCAGAGCCTGCGCTGTGTCCCGGATTTCGCCGCGGCCGGGCAGAAACGCCAGAACCGGCCCCTGAGTCTCCTTCAGAGCCCGCTTAATCGCCCGGGCCATACGGTCCGAGAGATGGCGGCTTTCCGGCATCTGGCGCTCGTCCTTGGCGTCATGCTCCACCGTGACGGGGAAGCGCCGGCCTTCCGCCTCGATCAATGGTGCCTCCAGATGGCGGGCCACGGATTCCGCCGCAAAAGTGGCGGAAGTCACCACCAGGTGGTGGTTGCCGCGATATTGGAGCAGGGCGAGCAGCAGGTCCGTATCCCAGCGCCGTTCATGGAATTCGTCCAGGATCACGGTATGGAAGCGGGCCAGTCCGGTTTCTCCCAGCCAGCGCAGCGCCATGCCGGGCGTGGCGAAGACCAGAGGGGTTTCATGGGTGCAGCGGACATCGAAACGCACCGCATGACCAATGCCTTCACCCAGGGGCGACCCCTGTTGCCGGGCAAGGAAGTCCGCAAGTGCGGTGCAGGCCACGCGGCGGGGCTCGATGACCAGGGTTGCCCCTTTTTCCGTGGCCCACAAAGGCAGTCGGGTGGATTTGCCGGAGCCGGTATCCGCGGTGACTACGACGTGGCCCTGTGCCAGGGCTTCCATGAAGCTGTCTTGATAAGCGTCTATGGGCAGTTGAGGCATTCAGTAGCGGTCTGCGGTTGTTTGGGAATTGTGAGCTAGGTAGTAGTGCGCACTAACATTCTACCACCTGCTTGAATAAGCTGACGTCACCCTGTCGATAATCGCTGGACCGGCCGGGATTATCCCCCTACCGAGGCAATGAATCATGGAAAAGAACCCGAACAAAGGGTATGTCGCACTGTTGGGCTGGTCTATTTCTTCGGTGAGGACCCTCACCGCCTGCGGGACCTGCTGAAACACCAGGAGGCGCTGGACTTTTACGTCTGAACCGGTTAGCAAACGGTAACACGGCTTTCTGCCCGGGGCGCTCCGTCCTTGTTAGGATGGAATTGAGTCCGTAAAAGAGACGGAGGGGACCATGGCGAGTGTGAGTGGTGCAGCAGCTGCCATTACGGCGCAAAAGCAGGCCAACCTGCATCAGGATGTCCAGATCGCCGTGCAGAAAAAGGCGATGGACCTGCAGCAGGCAAGCGTCAGTCAGCTCCTGAACGCGCTGCCGCAGGCCGGCGGTGCCCAGGACGCTGCAGCCGGTGCCGCCAACCCCTCAGAGGCTGTGGGCGGCACCGTCAACGTAACCGTTTGAAGCGTCTGAGCGGTTTGATGGGTGCTGCCCGTCGAACCTTGTTGCAGGGCGCTCGTCATTCCCTCAGTCAGCCTGGCCCCAGGCAACTCCCCCCAAAAAGCTCAACAGGTCACCGCTGATCCCAGCATCATCCAAAGCCCGGTGATCCTGGAGTCGGTCGCTGTAATGTCATCAACATCCCCAACGTCGTGGTTTTCCCTGCCATAAGGCCGAGGAGCAGGCCGGCGAGAAAACTGGGGGGAACCGTTGATTGATTGAGCAATTAACAAATTTATTAACATTATTTCACAATTGGTGTGTCAATGTTCAAACTGTATGGCATTTCAATTACCGTCAAAATACTCAACACATAACGGTTGAGTAACTATCAATTAAAAAACTACTCAAAAGGAATGCCCAATGAACGGAGATTCAATGACAGGCTTTAAGAATGCCCTCCGAACACGCTGGCGTAGCGTCGCTGTGGCGGGCGCTGTGCTGTTTTCGACGGCGGTCCCTGCGACCGCGGCGGAGATGGCGGCCTACTACGATGCGCCCCAGTCCCGGCAGATCGACGGTCAGTACATTGTTGTCATGGAAGATGACAACATGAGTGGCCAGATGGGGACCCAGCAGTTCCAGAAAATGACAGCGCAACGGGCAAGCTCGGTTGCCAGCGCCGTGGATGGGCAGGTGCTTCACACCTTCGGTCGTCTTCTGCACGGCTTTGTCATGGAGCTCGACCAGAGCCGGCTCAATGAGCTGCGGCAGCGCTCCGACGTCAAGTACGTGGAAGAAGACCAGATGATGCACGCCTACGAGGTGCAGGAAAACGCCACATGGGGGATTGACCGTGTGGATCAGCAGCAATTGCCGCTGGATAACAGCTACGAGTACAACACAGGGGCGAGCGACGTCCACGCCTATGTCATCGACACTGGCATCGACCTCGACCACCCGCAGTTCGGCAACCGGGCGGAAGCCGGCTTTGACGCCATCGGTGACGGTCGCAATACGGAAGACTGCCAGGGCCATGGAACCCACGTTGCTGGCACCATTGGCAGTGAGCGGTATGGCTTGGCCAAGGACGTTAACCTGGTCGCGGTCCGGGTTCTGGGCTGTGACGGTAATGGCTCCAACTCCGGTGTGATCGACGGTGTGGAGTGGGTAGCGGAAAACGCCGAACTCCCTGCCGTGGCCAACATGAGCCTGGGTGGCGGTGCCTCGCGAGCTCTGGATGACGCGGTCAATAACGCCATCGACCAGGGGATTACCTTTGCCGTGGCGGCTGGCAACTCCGACGTTGACGCCTGCGGTGGGTCGCCCAACCGTGTGGAGCGCGCTCTGACCACTGGTTCGACCACCAGGAACGACGCCCGCTCCGGTTTTTCCAACTGGGGGAACTGCGTGGATATCAACGCGCCCGGTTCCAACATCACCTCAGCCTGGTTGAATGGTGGTACCAACACCATCTCGGGAACCTCAATGGCGTCTCCCCACGTTGCCGGCGCCGCGGCCCTGTACCAGAGCCAGAATCCCGATGCCGCGCCGGCAGAGGTGTTTGATGCCCTGGTCAACAGCGCCAGCGAGGGCCAACTCTCGAACCTCAGGGGATCACCGAACCGGCTCCTTTTCACGGAATTCGGTGGTGGCGATGATGACGACGGCAATGGCGATGTCGTGGAACTGACCAATGGTAAGCCGGTCACCGGCCTGACGGGTGACGCTGGTGCCAAGAAGCGCTTCACGCTCAATGTGCCCGCCAATGCCGAGAACCTGAGGTTTGAAATGAGTGGCGGAAGCGGTGATGCTGACCTGTATGTGCGTTTCGGCCAGAAACCGACTACGAGCACCTACGACTGCCGCCCCTGGCAGGAAGGCAATAACGAAACCTGCCAGATCAGCACCGTTCAGGGTGGTGTCTACCACGTGATGGTTCATGGCTGGGAGCGTGGCCCTGGTTTCGACGGTGTCTCGCTGGTTGGCAGCTTTGAAGGCCAGGTTGGTAATGAAACCCCCACAGCGGCGTTCGGCCACAGTGCGGACGGTCTCTCCGTCACGGTTGACGGCAGTGACAGCCGCGACAGCGATGGCCAGATCAATGCCTATAAGTGGGATTTTGGTAATGGTCAGACAGGCAGTGGCGAGACAGCCAGCGTCACCTACGGTGAAGCGGGTACCTATGACATCACGCTGACCGTGATGGACGAGGATGGCGCGGAAGATGCGACCACCCAGCAAGTCACGGTTGAAGCCAATGACGGTGCCCAGGCACCCTGCCAGGCGTGCTCCCTTTTCGAGGGCAGCCTTTCCGGTCGTGGGGACAGAGATACCCAGCCCAACGGCAGCTATTTTGAGGCCAGTGGCTACGGCTCTCACCGGGCATGGCTCAAGGCGCCTGACAACGCTGACTACACGGTAACCCTCTATTACTATAACGGTTATGGCTGGAATCGGGTTGCACAGACCCGGAGCCAGGGATCCGTAGCTGAGCTCTCCTACTTCGGGCGCTCAGGCTACTATACCTACATGGTCAGCTCGAACAGCGGCCAGGGCGACTACGATCTCTGGATCCAGAGCCCCTGAGGCACGGTTCTTAACCGTGACGATCACGCCCCGCATCGGAAACGATGCGGGGCGTTTTTGATTGCGGAATTCAGGGGCTGCCCGGGAACAGGTCCATCTGTTTGCCCTGCGGGGGCTGGAACCTGCCGGTGTCCAGTGGTTCTTCCTCATGGGTGTTCAGCCCGAGCGCGCGGCACTGGCGCTCGAAGCGTTGCCGGTAAAGCTGCGCGAGAACCCCCGTTCCCGTCATACGTTGCTCCCAGTTGCTGTCATTGGTCTGGCCACCCCTCAGGTCGCGGATGCGGTTCATGACATGCGTGGCCCGCTGCGGATAGTGGCGCTGCAGCCAATCCTCAAACAGAGGGGCGACCTCGTTGGGTAAGCGCAGCAATACCCAGCTTGCCCGCTGGGCTCCGTTTGCCGCGGCGGCGCTGAGCATGGCTTCCATTTCATGATCGTTGAGGAAGGGGATGATGGGGGCGGTCAGAACCCCGGTTGGGATGCCCGCATCAGTTAGTTCACGTAGAACCCGTAAGCGGGTGGCTGCCGCCGTGGCTCTGGGTTCCAGCTGTCCTTTGAGGTGATTGTCCAGTGTGGTGAGGGTTACGCGCACCGAACACAGGCCCATTGCCGCCAACTCCGCCAACAGGTCCTGATCCCGCAGGATCAGGCTGCTCTTCGTGATGATGGACACCGGATGGCGGTATTCGAGCAGCACTTCCAGAAGCCGCCGGGTGATGCGGTGCTCCTTTTCCGCTGGCTGATAGGCATCCGTGTTGACGCCCAAGGCAATCGGCGAGGGTTGATAACGTGGGTGGTCCAGGGCCGCTCTGAGGCGATCGGGCGCGTTGGTCTTGGCCTGGATCCGGGTTTCAAAGTCCAGGCCGGGCGAGAGCTCATGATAGCTGTGGGTCGGCCGGGCGAAACAGTAGATGCAGCCATGCTCGCAGCCCTGGTAGGGGTTGATGGACTGATCAAAAGGGACGTCCGGCGATGCGTTGGTACTGATGACGGTGCGCGCCTGGACCGACCGGATTTCGGTATTCAGGTTGTGCTCGCTCGGGGCCGTGTGCCAGTCATCCGCCTCAGCTGGTTGACTGTGGTGCGGCTCAAAACGGTGGGGGATATTGTGGTTTGCGCCGCGAGCTTTCATAGCATCAAAAACTGTATGTATAAACAGTACTGTAAGGGAGATCCCTGACGCCGTCAAACCACCCTTTTTTTCGGGGATTCATAGCGCCATAATTTGAGAAATTGCTAATGTAAGTTCCCCGGAGGCCCTATGGAACTTGACCCCGTCCTGCTGTCGCGAATCCAGTTCGCGTTTGTCGTCTCCTTCCACGCGATCTTTCCCGTTTTTACCATTGGCCTGGCGTCGTTCATCGCCTTTCTTGAAACCTGTGCCTATCGGACCGGGAACCCGCTCTACACGCGGCTCTCGAAGTTCTGGATCAAGGTCTTTGCCGTTGTGTTCGGTATGGGCGTGGTCTCGGGCATCGTCATGTCCTTCCAGTTCGGGACCAACTGGAGCAACTTCGCTCAGGCAACCGCCAACTTCCTGGGACCGGTCCTCAGCTATGAGGTGATAACCGCCTTCTTTCTGGAGGCTGCCTTCCTGGGCATTCTCCTGTTCGGCCGTGACAAGGTGCCGGCCGGGGTCTATCTGTTCGCGGCATGTATGGTGGCGATTGGTACCTTCATCTCGTCGTTCTGGATACTGGCCGCCAACAGCTGGATGCAGACGCCGGCCGGCACCGTCATGGAGGACGGCATGCACCAGGTCGTCTCCTGGAGCGCCGCGATCTTCAGCGCCTCTTTCTGGTACCGCTTTGTGCACATGGGGTTGGCATCCTTCCTGACCGGTGGGTTCGTGGTGGCCGCGCTCAGTGCCTGGTTCCTGTTGAAGGGGCGGGAGGTTGAAGCCAACCGGCGAGCGCTTTCGATGTGCCTTTGGTTGCTGTTGATCATTGCACCGGCCCAGCTATGGGTTGGGGATCTGCATGGACTTAATACCCTGGAGCACCAGCCCACCAAGGTTGCTGCGATGGAAGGCAACTGGGAGACCTCCAGCCATGTTCCGCTGCTGCTGTTCGCCTGGCCGGATCAGGCTGCTCAGACCAACCACTGGGAGGTGGGTATTCCGGGGCTGGCCAGTCTTATCCTCAGGCATGACGTTGAAGGCGTTGTACCCGGGCTGTCGGCCGTTGAGCCGGACAAGCAGCCGCCCGTGCTGCCGGTGTTCTGGTCCTTCCGGGTCATGGTTGGCTTGGGCATGCTCATGATCGCCTTTGCCGTGCTCGGCCTTGTGCTGCGCCCCGGGGGCCGCTACTGGCAGAGCCGCTGGTTCCTGAAAGGCCTGGTCCCCATGGGGGTGGCGCCCTTTGTGGCTGTGCTGGCGGGTTGGTTCGTGACCGAGATGGGGCGTGCGCCCTGGCTGGTTTACGGACAGATGACCCATGCCGAAGGCGTGACACCGTCACTGACCGGCGGCATGGCGCTGTTCTCGCTGATTGGCTACATCGTTGTCTACGCGTTGGTCTTTACCGCCGGAATCTATTACCTGGGCCGGGTCTTCGAAAGTGGCGTTGAAGGCGAGACTCAAGAGCAGGTGGATGATGAGGTCGAACGTGCCAAGCGGCCCTTCTCGGCTGCTCATGTGCCATTGGAACACGAAGGGGGGCAGGCCTGATGGAACCGTTTGATCTGACACTGATCTGGGCAGGGATCATCGCCTTTGGCGTGATCATGTATGTGTTGATGGATGGCTTTGACCTGGGCGTTGGCATCCTATTCCCGTTTGCGCCTGATGAAACGTCCCGGGACCTGATGATGAACTCGGTGGCTCCGGTCTGGGACGGTAACGAGACCTGGCTGGTGCTGGGAGGAGCGGGGCTTCTCGCGGCCTTCCCCATGGTCTACTCCATCATGTTGCCCGCGCTCTACATCGGGGTTTTCCTGATGCTGGCGGGTCTTATCTTCCGGGGTATCGCGTTTGAGTTCCGCTTCAAGGCCAATCGTTCGCGTTATCTCTGGAACATTGCCTTTGCGGGGGGCTCCACGCTGGCCGCTTTTGCGCAGGGGGTGGTCGTGGGTAAATACATCGAAGGCATCAATACCGCTGATGGTGTCTTTGTGGGTGGTCCCTTCGATTTCGTCACACCCTTTACCGTGCTTACCGGCATTGGTCTGGTCGCCGGTTACGCGCTGCTTGGCAGCACCTGGACACTGATGAAAACAGAAGGAGCCACCCAGGATTGGGCAAGGCGTATGGCACGGCCGCTGCTGCTTACCGTATTGGCAGTGTTCGCCATCATCAGTCTATGGACTCCCTTCATCGACCAGGCGGTCTACGAGCGCTGGTTCTCCCATCTCCACGTGATCTGGGTGCTGCCGGCCCTGGCGCTGTTCTGCGCCTGGAAGATATGGCAGGGCCTGGCACACAAGCGGGAGGGCATTCCCTTTGTAGCGACCATGGGAATGTTTGTCTTTACCTACCTGGGGTTGCTGGTCAGCAAATGGCCCTATGTGGTCCCGCCCGAGATTACGCTCTACGACGCGGCCTCTGCCTGGGAGTCGCAGCTGTTCCTGTTGTTGGGGCTGCTGTTCGTGATCCCGATTGTGCTTACCTATACGGCGTGGACGTACTGGGTCTTCCGGGGCAAGGTGCGCGCCGGTGACGGCTACCACTGATGCCCGTGCGGCCGGCCGGTGGCTGAGCCAGTGGGCGGCCCCGGTCCGGGGCCTTCTCGCTGTGTCGGTGCTCGCCGGTGCTGTGCAGGCTCTGGCAATGATCCTCCAGCTGGGGCTCATGGCCTGGTTCGTGGATCAGCTGGTCGCACATAACCAGCGCGTTTCTCTAATCCCGATCGCCGCCATGCTGGCTCTGGCCATCCTGGTTCGCGCGGGGGGGCAGTGGCTCCAGGATCGGGCCGGATTGAGGGCCGGAGACCGGGTGCGTGGCCAGGTGCGGCGGGCGCTTCTCCAGGCCTGGCAAACGGCTGGCCCGGTTGGTCTCAAATCCAGTGACTCGGGGCGGCTTGCGAGCGAGTGGACCGAGCAGGTGGATGCGCTGGAGGGCTACTATGCCCGCTACCTGCCACAGATGGTGCTGGCAGTGGTCGTGCCTCTTATTGTCCTGATTGTGGTGGCGGCACTGGATTGGCTCGCAGCACTGTTCCTCCTGGTGGCGGCACCGCTGATTCCCCTGTTCATGGCATTGGTGGGGATGGGCGCTGAGCGCATCAACCAGCGCCACTATGAGTCGCTGGCGCGACTGTCCGGGCATTTCCTGGATCGCCTCCGCGGACTGACGACCCTTCAGCTGTTCGGTCGCAGTGACGACGCTGTGGCGGATGTAGCGGGAGCGACGGATGATTACCGCCGGCTCAATATGGCCACGCTGCGTGTCGCGTTTCTCTCCTCCGCCGTTCTGGAGTTCTTTGCCAGTGTGGCCATCGCGGCGGTGGCCATCTACGTGGGGTTTGGGCTCCTGGACATGATCGGCTTTGGTCCGGCCAGCGGGATGACCCTGTTCTCCGGGCTTTTTGTGTTGTTGCTGGCGCCCGAGTTCTTTCAGCCACTGCGGCTGCTTTCCCAATACTACCATGATCGCGCCGCCGCACTGGGGGCCGCGGCCCACCTGATGCCGCGCCTGGCGGAACCCGCTGAGCATGCCCCCGGCGCTGCTCAAGCCATGGGCGGTGGCGGTGAGGTTGGCGGAATCCGGGTTTCCAACCTGTCGGTCGTATGGCCTGGCCGGCCACCGGTCTTCAGCAACCTGGAGCTGAACCTTGCCCCTGGCGGGACGCTGGTTGTTACAGGTGCTTCTGGGGTTGGTAAGTCCACGTTGCTGGCCGTGCTGGCCGGTTTCGTGACGCCGCAGGAGGGTCAGGTGCTGGTCGCAGGGCAACCACCGGGCTGTCAGCCAGTGGGCTGGATGGGGCAGCGGCCCTGGCTGGTCACTGGCAGCTGGCGGGAGAACCTCCGGCTGACGGCCCCCGATGCAAGCGATGAGGCCATGCGTGAGGCGTTGTGGAAGGTGGGGCTGGAGGTGGTTCTGGATGCCAGGCCCGAGGGCCTGGATGCCCATCTGGGGGAGGGGGGACTCGGGATTTCGGGAGGGCAGGCGCGTCGTCTGGCCCTGGCCCGGCTGCTGCTGACGCCCTCGCCGGTGATGCTGCTGGATGAGCCAACGGCGGGCCTGGATTCGACCACGGAAGCAGAGGTTGTTGAAGCGTTGCGGGGGATCCTGGGCGATGAGGAGCGCACCTGTGTCATCGCCACCCATCAGCCGGCGTTGAAAGCGTTGGCCGACCGCGAGCTGGCCCTGGATACGGAGGCGGCGGATGGGTGAGCTCCTGCCCTGGCTGCGCCTGTTGAAGGGGCACCGGCTGCAGCTGTTGGCTGGCTTGATCCTGGCCCTGGCCACGATCCTTTCCGGTCTGGGGTTGCTGGCGCTCTCCGGCTGGTTCATCACGGCCACTGCGGTAACGGCGGCGGCCTGGGCCGCGGGCATGAATGCCAGTCTCAATCTCTATGCGCCGGGCGCCGGGATCCGTTTCTTCGCGCTTTCCCGTACGGTCAGCCGCTACCTGGAGCGCCTGGTGCATCACGATGCCGTTCTCAGGTTGCTGGCCGATATCCGTGTGCGTGTGTTCCGGGGCTTGGCCGGCATGGATGACCGGGTTCGACGGCGTCTGGGGTCGGCGGCCTTCCTGGGGCGTCTGGTCGCGGATGTGGACGCACTGGATAACCTCTATCTCCGCCTGCTGGCGCCGCCTGTGGTGGCCTTGCTGGCGAGCCTGGTGGCGGCGGGGCTGGTCGCCCTTTTCGCGCCGCTGATAGCGGTGGTGATGGTGCTGGTTCTGCTGCCATTGCTGGGCTTGTTGACGCTGGGCGTGGCGCTGGCGACCAAAGGGCCGGGGGTTGCCGGGGTGAAGGCGTCTGAGCGGCTGCGGGTGCGGGCTCTGGAGCAGCTTGAAGGCATGGCGGAACTGGCAGCCGCTCACCGTCTCCAGGACGATCAGAGGCGGTTGGCCGGCGAGGAGGCGTCGCTGCGGGAGAATCAATACCGCCGTTCGGCGCGTGTCGTGGATGCGCAGGCATTGAACACCCTGGTCCTGCAGTTGCTGGTGGTGGTTGTTCTGCTTCTTGGCGGCCAGGCCTGGCAGAGTGGGCAGGTCTCGGGGCCCGTGATGGTGATGATGCCTTTGGCCGTAATGGCGTTGGCCGAAGGCTTTGCCGCGCTGCCCATGGGATTCGCCCGTTGGGGGACGACCACCGCCTCCGCCGCCAGGCTGAACGCAAATAGCGCGCCAGTCCCGAGCGCCTTGCCCGAGGCGGGAGAACGGGTGCCCAAGCATCCTGAACTCAGCTGGTCTGGTGTGACTGTCGCGCAGGGTCTGATGCCGGTGTTCCAGAACGTCAGTCTGTCCCTGGCTCCAGGCGAACACGTTGCGGTGACCGGGGCCTCAGGGTCCGGTAAGTCGACGCTGGTGACGCTGGCCACGCGCACGCTGGCGCCGGATGCGGGGGCCGTTCTGGCCGACGGGCGGACGATTCAGGCATTCCAGCTGGCGCAGTGGCGCAGCCGGCTGGCGGTGCTGACCCAGGATGCCCACCTGTTCGATACCTCTGTGGCGGATAATCTGCGGATCGCATGCCCAGCGGCAAGCGATGAGCAGCTCTGGCGGATTCTGGAAGCTGTGCGGCTGGATGGCCTGGTGGCCGCGTTGCCGCAGGGGCTGGAGACCATGGTGGGTGAACGGGCAGGGCGGCTCTCCGGGGGCGAGGCGCGGCGGCTGGCGCTGGCTCGCACGCTGCTCAAGCCCGCACCGATTCTGATCCTGGATGAACCCTTCACCGGCCTGGACCGTGACACCCTGGCCGGGGTTTGGTCGGGCATCCAGCCCTGGTTGGAAGGGCGTTCGTTGCTGCTGTTGATCCATGAGCTGACCAGCCTGGTGCAGGTGGATCGCTCTATACGGCTTGGCCGCTGAACGGCAGCTCCGATCGCACCTGCTCGGCGTAGGCCCGCACCGCCGCCGCTTCGCGCTGGCAGAAATCCGCTACGGCGGGACAGAGCTGTTTGTCGTTAACCCAGTGGTAGGACTCGAAAAGCTCCGGCTGGAAGCCGCGCTTGAGCTTGTGCTCGCCCTGGGCGCCCGCGTCAAAACGGGTCAGACCCCGCTCAATGCAAAGGTCGATGCCCTGGTAGTAGCAGGTCTCGAAGTGGAGCTGGTCGTATTCGTCAAGGCACCCCCAATAGCGGCCATAGAGGCGTTGGTCGTCGTGCAGGAACAGGGCGGCGGCGCAGTAGCGCCCCTGGTGGACGGCCATGACGAGCGTGAGCTGCTCCGGCATCCGTTCCATAAGGTACTGGAAGAAGGCGCGGTTGAGGTAGGGCCGCTGGCCACGCTTGAGATAGGTGGCCTGGTAGAACACGTGGAAGGCTTCCAGCGCCGCTTCGGGAATGGCATCACGGCCACTGAAGTGGCGGAACTCGATTCCCTGGTCCCGTACCGTGCGCCGTTCCCGCCGGATCTGTTTGCGCTTGCGTGATTTGAGGCTGGCGAGAAAAGCCTCGAAATCGGCAAAACCGGGGTTATGCCAGTGGAACTGGCAGCTCAGCCGGCGCAGCCATTCGTCCTGTTCCAGGCACTCACGGGAGCCAGGATCCGGGAACAGCAGGTGCCAGCTGGAAAAGGCGCCCGTCTCCATTTCGGACCGGATTGATGCCGTGGCGTCCACCCCGGCCTGCCTGCCATCCGTATGGCGGTGGCGCAGCAGGCGCGGGCCTTCGCAGGGGGTAAACGGAATGGCGCTCAATAACTTGGGGTAGTAATCACGACCGTACTGGGCCCAGGCTTCGGCCCAGGCCCAGTCGAAGACGTATTCACCAAAGGAATGATCTTTGGAGTAAGTGGGCAGGGCAGCTGCGATTCCGCCCCGTTGGTCCCATTCAATCCAGTGGTGGGGCGTCCAGCCCGTGGCGGTGGTGGTACAGCCTGTTGCCTCCAGCCCATACAGGAATTCATGGCGCAGGAAGGGAGAGTCCGTGCCCCGGAGCTGGTTCCATTGATCGGGATCGACCCGAGCAAGGCTATCAATGAACGCCATGAACCGCTTCCTATTGGCCTGGTATGGACAGCATGGCGGAGGCAAGCCCGAAATACACCAGGATGCCCGCAACGTCCGCAATGAAGGATACGACAGGTGCACTTGCGGTGGCTGGATCCAGGTTGAGCTTGTTGAGAACGAACGGCAGCGACATGCCGATAAGGCTGCCGCTGAGCACGATGATCACCATTGTCAGCGACACCACATAGGCCAGTTCAACGCCGCCGCGGTAAAGCCCGATACCGGCAACGGCAGCGGCCATGGTCAGCCCCAGCATCAGGCCGAGCCCCACCTCGCGCAGCAGCATGCGGAACCAGTCCCTGCTGATGACATCGCCGGTTGCAATGGCGCGCACCATCAGTGTCGCGGATTGGGAGCCGGCGTTACCGGCACTGGCGATCAGCAGTGGAAGGAAGAACACCAGTCCCACGTGCGCTTCAATGGTCTCTTCATAGAACGAGATCCCAGCGCCGGAGAACACGTTGGCGAATACCAGCAGCACCAGCCACATGATCCGCTTTTGATACAGCGTTGTCAGGGCGGTTTCCTTGAGGCTGCCGGGCAGGTTGCCGACGGTCGCGCCCTTGTGAATATCCTCGGTGGCCTCGGCTTCCTGCACATCCATGGCATCGTCATGGGTCACAATGCCAACCATGCGCTGCTCGTCATCAACCACCGGGATGGCCAGGAGGTCGTAGTCGGCGATCAATTGGGCCGCCTCGGCGCTGGGCGCATCGGTATGCACGCTGACCACCTCGGTCTGCATCAGCGCCTCAACCGAATCCCCGGGGGAGGCCACCACCAGCCCGCTCAGGGTGACGATGCCAAGCAGATGGCGTTCGGAATCGAGCACGTAGGCGACGTAGATGGTTTCCTTGTTCAGCGCCTGCAGGCGCAGCCGCTCAATCGCCTGGCGGGCACTGATATGGGCCGGGACCGTGGCGTATTCGCTGGTCATCACCGACCCGACGGTGCCTTCCGGGTAGCTGGTCAGGCGCAGAAGGTCCTCGCGTTCGGCCTTGGCCAGTGCCGGCATCAGCGCTTCCTGAACGTCCTCAGGCAACTCCTGGTAAAGGTCGGCGCGCTCGTCGGCGTTCATATCCGTGAGCAGGCGGGCCTGGGCATGGCGGCCCAGGTGCTGGACCATGCTCAGCTGATGGGATGGCTGCATGTAGGGCAGGATGCGGGCCTGGGTGCGCCGATCGAGCCGGTCGAAGAGGGCGAAGGCTGCTTCCGCGTCAAGCTCGTCAATAACCCCACCGATTTCCGCGGGGTGGCGGTTATTGATGAACTCGACGGCGGGTTCCAGCTCACCCTGATCGAGCAGCGTCCGGACTTCGGACTCCAGTTCAACGGTTTCGGTCATAGCCGTCTCCGGTTAATCGGTGTTCAGCGCTGACAGATCCTCTTGCGAGAGCATCTGCTCAAGGGCCGGCGACACCCGTGTACGGAATCCTTCTTGCGAGTGTTCGATGACCAGCACCGCAATGTCATGGTCTTGAGCATAGTCCAGTGTTGTGTCCACGCCCATCACCATGAAAGCAGTGGCGAGCGCATCCGCCATGCGGTTGCTGGGATGAAACACACTGGCAGAAGCCAGCGAGTGCGTGATGGGGCGTCCATCGCGCGGATCAATGGTGTGTGAATAGCGCTGCCCGTCCGCTTCAAAATAGTTGCGGTAGTCGCCGGATGTTGCCAGGGACATGTTTTCCAGCGGCAGCACATGCCTGGGGGTCTGGGGGCCATTACGCGGCACTTCAATGCCGATCCGCCAGGGCGCGTTGGCGGCTTTGCGATCCCCAACACGCAGGTCGCCCCCGATATTGACGAGATAGCGTTCATGACCGCGCCTGGTCAGGAGCTGGGCCACCCGGTCCACGGCTTCGCCCTTGGCAATGGCGGACAGGTCCACGAAGAGGTCCGTCAGGCGCCTGGCCCTGTTGTTGGAGGCGTCAATGTCGAGCTGGTCATGACCAACCTGTTCCAGGCGTCTGGTGATGGTGGCGTCGGAGGGGACCTCCTTGGGCCGGGCTTCCGGGCCAAAGCTCCAGAGGTTCACCAGGCCGCCGATGGTGGTGTCGAAGGCCCCGTTGGTTCGTTGGGAAAGTTCGTCCGCTGTCTTCAGAACCTCGATCACGCCGTCAGGCAACTCAACCCAGTCGCCCGGTGTGCTGTTGTTCAGCCGCATCAGATCGGAGTCGTCCCGGTAGGTGGACATGGTCTGGTCCACCGTCTCCAGTTCCCCGCGAATGGCCTTGTGCAGCGTCTTCTTCCGGCCTGCGGTGAGTTCGCCGGCGATGCTCACCTGATAGAAGGTGCCAAAGATCCGCCCTTCCAGCTGGGTGACGGGAACGTTGCTGGCGTCAGGCTTTCCGGGATCGTCGCAGCCAGCCAGGAGCAGAAGCGGTACCAGCAGACAAAGCAGGCGGGCGGGCAGAAGCGCGGTACGGCTTGGCATGGCGGCTCCAGGCAGGTCAGTAGCTGGCGGCATTATACGCACTCCGGGCTCGCTTAACATCCGTGGCGTGGGCACAAAAAAGCCCGGCCGGAGCCGGGCTTGTCCAGAGTCCGGTAGGGCAGGGTCAGGCGGCGTCGTCTTCCGGCTCCTGCATTGCTTGCGCTTCCCCTTCCCCGGATGGCTGGGTCATCTCAAGGATGGTGTCCAGAATCTTCTGGCCTTTCTCACCAGCCTGCTCCAGATAGATCTGGCGCACATCCTTGCTGGCCTTGCGGAAGACGTCACGCTCTTCCTCGGTCAGTTCAACCCATTCGGTGCCACCTTCGTCCAGAATCTTCTGAAGACGTTTCTGGTTGTATTCCCGCTGCTTCTCGTCGATCCAGCCAACCATGTTGGTGCGCACGTCCTGGATCAAATCCTGGCGTTCCTCCGGCAGGTTGCTGAACCAGTTGTTGCCGGTGGCCAGGGTGGTGATGAACTGGGCGTGGCGCGCGGACGTCAGTACGTCCTGCTCCTCGTAAAAGCTCATCTCCTCGATGGCAAAGATCGGGTTCACCTGTCCGTCGATCTGCCCCAGCTGAAGGCCGCTGTAGACCTCGGAATAGGGGGTCGGCGTGGGGTTGGCGCCATAGGCCTTATAGGACTCGACCAGGATCGGAGACGTCATGGTGCGGATCTTGAAACCTTCAAAATCCTCCGGGCTGCGCAGTGCCTTGTCGCCACTCCAGACCATCCAGCCTTCCGGGATGATGTCCAGCAGGCGCAGATCCTGCTTGTTGTAGAGCGGCTGGAAGAGGTCGTAAACACGCTGGTCGGAAAGCACCTCGCGGTTCACATCCGGATCTTCGGAGAGCACAAAATGCAGCGTGAAAATGCCGACTTCCGGTATGACATCCGCCAGGTGGCCCGGTGAGGCGAAAGCCATCTCTACAGCGCCGTTCTGGAGCAGTTCGGTCAGCTGGGAGGACGTGCCGAGCGTCCCGTAGGGGTAGACCTCAATCGTTACCTCACCGTCGGTCCGCTTCTCGATGCGGCGCTTGAACTCCTGAGCGTAGGCGTCCTGCACACTGCCCTCAACTTCCTCCAGCGCAAAGCGCCAGGTATCGGACTCGCGCTCTTGCGCCAGCTCTTCGTCACGCTCCATTTCCTCCTGGGACTGCTTTTCCTCCTGCTGTCCGCTGGCGGATTCGCCATCGCCGGAACCGTCGGAACAGCCTTGGAGCAATGCCATGGCGAGCAGCATCATCAGGCCCGTAAGCCATTGGCGAGGTTGGTTCATACCCTGTCTCCCTCTATTGGATTTCTTTTTGATCGCAAATTAAACATAACACATCTTTACAGAAGCTAAAGCGTCTATGGGGAATTCCGGGAACAGGGTAACGGCGTGTTGCTGAACCCCAAGGGCGCAGACTATTGTTTCATCTGAATGCGTTCTGGAGTGTCCCATCATGGACCAATCCCAAACCGGGCCCGGCGGTGGCTGGCGCCATGCCCTGAAGGTGCCCTTTGACTGGATGGATTCCGGGCTTGACTGGTTTGAGCGCAGTGCCCTGATCCTCTGCGTGGCGGGCATGGCGACGGTGACGGTAGCCAATGTGATCGCCCGCAATCTGTTGGGCTTCAGCCTCCAGTTCGCCAATGACACGGCCCAGATGCTGCTGGTGATGGTCACCTTTCTCGGCATCGGTATCGGAGCCCGCCACGCCCGCCACATCCGTGTTTCGGCCCTGCATGATCTGCTTCCCCATCGGGGCCAGAAGATCCTCCTCATCATTGTGAGCTTCACCACAGCCTGGCTGCTGTTCGCGCTCGCGGATTTCGCCTGGAACTATGCCGCCGACGTCCAGCGCAGCTGTCGTATCCTGGCGGATCGTATCGACCTTGGGGTTATTGCGGTCCCGCTCGGGAAAATGCCGCTGGCAGCAGGCATTGCAGTCACGCTTGTTGGCTTCGCGCTGGGGGGCCATGTCATTCGGCTGCTCAGTGAGGGAGGCGAGCGCGTGCTGGCCCGTTATACAGGGTTCCGGCGGCACGCGCTGGCTCTTGCGGGGCTGGTGGGGTTGGCACTGGTGGCGTGGGGCGTCTTCCACCTGTTTATTGGTCTGGTCGAGGCTCGCAGCGGCCAGTGCCGTGTCACACCGTCAACGGGGTTTCCGGTCTACCTCAACTACATGGTGGTGCCGCTTGGTTTTCTGTTCGGCGGCATCCAGTTCTTCCTGGCCGGTGTGCGGAACCTGATCAGCCCGGAGAACTACCTCTCCTGGTACCAGCGGGACGAATACGAGGAAGAGGGCGTTGATCCCGGCATGACGGGCGGATTTGATGCCGAAGAGGTACAGCCGGAGGAGCGCGACCATGGGTGAGATGATTGAATGGCTCAATCTGGGAGCCATGACGACGCCGGACGTCGCGCTGCTGGTTGGGATTGTGATGGTGGTCCTGCTGCTGATGGGCTATCCCATGATGGTGCCCCTGACGGCTGGCGCATTGTTGCTGATGGCGGCCAAGTTTTCCGGCCTTAACGAGGCCACGCTGATCCAGCAGATGATCGGGGGCGTGGAACAGACGGTGCTGGTGGCGGTTCCGATGTTCATCCTGGCCGCTGACATCATGATCAAGGGGCATACGGCGAACCGTCTGCTCGACCTGGTGAGCAAGTTTGTGGGCCATATCCGGGGCGGTCTGCCGGTGACCACGGCCGTTTCCTGTACGCTGTTCGGCGCGGTGTCCGGCTCCACCCAGGCCACGGTGGTGGCCATGGGGCGGCCGTTGCGGCCCCGCCTGATCGAGGCAGGGTATTCGGACCGGTTTGCCATTGCGCTGATCATTAACGCCAGTGATATTGCCCTGCTGATTCCGCCCTCGATTGGCATGATCATCTATGGGGTCGTGTCCGGAACCTCGGTCGGGGCCCTGTTCATCGCGGGCATCGGGCCCGGTCTGATGATCCTGGCGCTGTTCGCGCTCTACTGTTACGGCATCTCGGTCTGGAAGGGTATTCCGGTACAGCCGAAGGCAAGCTGGCCGGAGCGGCTGCTGGCGCTGAAGCGGGCCAGCCTGGCAACCGGCTTCCCAGTGATCATCATCGGCGGGATCTACACGGGCACCTTCAGTCCGACCGAGGCGGCTTCCATGTCCGTTGCCTATGCCCTCGTTCTGGAGATGGTGCTTTACCGGCAGGTGCGGCCCTCCCAGCTTCCGGAAATCGCGCTGTCCACCGGCATGATCACCGCTGTGGTCTTTATCCTGGTGGCGGCCGGAATGGCGTTTTCCTGGATGATTTCCTTTGCCCAGATTCCGAGCCTGGTCCTGGGCGACCTGTTGGCCGAAGCCGCCAAGCACCCTTACCAGCTGCTGGTGCTGATCGCGGTGGCGTACTTTGTGGGCTGTATGTTCGTGGATCCGATCGTTGTGATCCTGGTGCTGACGCCCATCTTCTCACCGGCCATTGCCTCGGCCGGGCTGGATCCGGTACACGTAGGGACACTGGTGGTGCTCCAGGCGGCCATTGGCTCCGCCACACCCCCCTTTGGATGTGACATTTTTACAGCGGTGGCCATTTTCCGGCGCCCCTATCTTGAGGTCATCCGTGGCACGCCACCCTTTGTTCTCATCCTGCTGCTGTCAACGGCATTATTGATCCTGTTCCCGCAGATCGCGCTGTTCCTGCCCGGTTTGATGCGGTAACAACAACCTGAAGGAGTGTCCCGATGCGTTACGATCCAGCCGAGGTTCGGTTTCCCGTTGAGGGCGATACACTGGCTGGCTGGTGGTTCGAACCAGCCGAGCCGGCACGCGCACCATGTCCCTGCATCGTGATGGCGCATGGGCTGGGCGGGACGCGGGACGCCGGACTGGTGCCCTATGCCCGGGCATTCGCGGGCGCTGGCTTTTACGTGCTGCTGTTCGATTATCGCCACTTCGGTGCCAGTGAAGGGGAGCCACGCCAGTTGATTTCTGTCCCGCAGCAGTTGGCGGACTGGCAGGGCGCCATTGACTTTGCACGCCAGCAACCGGGTATCGATCCCGGGCGCCTCGCACTCTGGGGCTCCTCCTTCTCTGGGGGGCATGTGCTGGTGGCGGCGGCCCGGGATGGTGGTATAGCGGCGGTCTCGGCGCAGGGGCCGATGATGGACGGCCTGGCCGCGGTTCTCAATGTGGTTGGCTATGCCGGCTTGGGGGGCATCATGCGGCTGAGCGTTCTGGGGCTGCGTGATCAGGTCCAGGCTCTGGTTGGGCGTGAGCCACTTTATGCCCCCATTGTGGGCCACCCCGGTGAAACCGCCGCCATGACCACGGAGGATGCCTACGAGGGGTATCAGGCGATTGCCCCACCGGACTGGCGGAATGAACTGGCGGCGAGGCTGGCGCTGCAGTTGCCGCTTTACCGGCCACTGAGGCATGCTCGCCGCTTACATTGCCCGATACTGATCCAGGTCTGCGGGCGGGATTCCGTGGCGCCTCCCGAGGCGGCAGAGAAGGCCGCGCTCAAGGCTGGAGATCGGGCGGAACTGCGGCGTTACGACGACCTGGGGCATTTTGACATCTACGTGGGCGAAGGGTTTGAGCGCTCCTCGTCCGACCAGGTCGATTTCTTCCAGCGTCACCTTCTGGGCTGACAGGGAATTGCGCAGCGGCATCAGCCCGCTTGGTTGATTCCGGCTCCTGGTCAGTCGATGAACCGGAACATGCGCCGGAAGTGGGCGATTTCCAGGGTATCCTGTACCACGCCGGAGGCGCCCCGGATCAGGACCTCGATATCGCGGTCCTGGGCTTTTTCACGCAGCAGCAACAGTGTGCCCAGGGCGGCGCTGTCCAGATAATCCAGGTTGGTCATGTCCATCACCAGGTATTGGGTGCCGGGGGCGTCCAATGCTTCCGTCTGTTTGGGCTTGAAATCGTTATAGGCATGGAAGTCGAACTGGCCATGCAGGCACAGGGTGACAGTGCCGTCACCGTTCTCGAGCTTTTCGATGCTGAACATGGGGTAGCGTCCCGTGCATTGGATTCATCTGGATGTCATCATCAACAGGCGTTTTCATCGCGCCCTTGAATCACGCTTACGCGGTTTCACGGTCGGGGCTGACAACAGATGCTAACGGTGGTCCCGCCGTGAGCTGTGAGAACTGTTTAACTTTCAGTCGGAATAATCTGGATGCCGCAGGACAATAGTGTCACCCAGCCTGATTGGGACCGCGATGCGGTTGTTGCCTCGCTTCCACCGTTCAGCTTTGCGGACACCCCAGAGGCGGATGCCGTAGTAGCCGCCTACCTGAGCTTCTACAGCCTTGAGCCTGGACCGGACTATCCTGGCGTCAGCCATCACCTGGGCTGGATCAGGGCGGCGGGCTACCGCATTGCCACCCACTACTATGAGCAGTCCGGTGCCCACGGCACGGTGTTCCTTTTCCATGGTTATTTTGACCATGCCGGGCTTTATACCCGCATCATCCGCTACTGTCTGGGCCTGGGTCTCAACGTACTGATCTACGATCTTCCAGGCCATGGTCTTTCAAGCGGTCGGCCAACCGCCATCGGGAGTTTCCGCGAGTACCAGCGGGTGCTGCTCACGGTGCTGGGTCTGTCCCGCGATCACGTTCCCACTCCCTGGCTCGGGATCGGGCAGAGCACGGGTGGGGCTGTGCTGGTGGATTACCTGCTGTCGTGTGGGGAAGCGCCGGATGCCATTGCCTTCAGCGGCGTGGTGCTGCTGGCGCCGCTGGTCCGCCCGGCGGGCTTTCGCAGTGGCAAATGGCTGCACATGGTCATGAACCCGTTCCGCGAGACATGGCGCCGGGTGTTCACCGCGAACAGCAATGACAGCGAATTCGTGCGCTTCCTGAAAGAGCACGACCCGCTCCAGGCCCGCTTTATGGCCATGAACTGGGTAACCGCCCTGAAACGGTGGATTCCGCGTATCGAGGCGGCACTGCCAGTGGATTATGATCTGGCGGTCGTTCAGGGTGAGCAGGATATGACCGTGGATTGGCAGCACAACCTGCGGGTTCTGAGACGCAAGTTCCGGCGTCTGCGGCTTTATCAGATTCCCGGCGGCAGGCACCATCTGGTGAACGAGACGGAGTCGATCCTGATCCAGGTTCAGGATGCCGTGGGGGCTGAGATTGAGCGGGTACTGGCGGAAGTGACGGTGCCCGGTTTCCATAAGAAGGAGCATGAGCAATGAAGAAGACATTGATGGCCGTTGCCCTGAGTACAACCCTGATCAGCGGCTGCGCCACCCAGGATGCCTATACCGGTGAGCAACAGACCTCCAAAACCGTCATCGGCAGCGTGATCGGCGCTGTTGCCGGGGCGGCTGCCGGCGCGGCCACCTCCAGCAAGGGGGATCGGGAAAAGGGCATGATGATCGGCGCGGCGTCCGGGGGACTGCTCGGTGCTGGTATCGGCCAGTACATGGATCGCCAGGAAGCGGCCCTGCGTAAGCGCCTTGAGGGAACCGGTGTCCGCGTCAAGCGCGACGGCAACAACATTGAGCTGATCATGCCCGGCAACATCACCTTTGATGTGGACCAGTCCAACATCCGCCCCTCCTTCTACGAGGTACTGGACTCGGTCGTCCTGGTGGTCAAGGAGTTCAATCAGACCGCCATTGCCGTGGGCGGCCACACGGACAGCACCGGCAGTTTTGAGTACAACCAGCAGCTCAGCGAGAAGCGCGCCGAGTCCGTTGCCCAGTACCTGCTCAATCAGGGGGTTGCCCAGGGGCGCATCCATACCCGGGGCTACGGGCCGCGCTTCCCCATTGCCAGCAATGATACGAAGCAGGGCCGGCAGCAGAACCGCCGTGTGGAGATTGACCTGATGCCGATGGAGTGAGGCGTCAGCCCGCGCCGGTGGGGTAGACGGTGCTCACGCTCAGCACCGTCATAATGCCGCAGAGGATGTTCAGCGGCAGCCCGGCGCGTATGAAGTCGGTGAAGTGGAAGCCGCCCGGACCAAACACCATCAGGTTCGTCTGGTACCCCAGCGGTGTGGTGAAACTGGCCGAGGCCGCCATCATCAGGGTCAACACAAAGGGCTCCGCGGGCATGCCGGAACTCTGGGTGATCGCCAGCACAATCGGCAGCGTGAGCAGCGCCGCCGCATTGTTGGTGATCATTTCCGTCATCAGGTTGACCAGGGCATAGGTGGCAATCAGCATCAGCAGGTAATGGCCCGCCGTCAGGCTGAGCACCCCGTGAGCCAACCACGCCGCCGCGCCGGTCTTGTCCATGGCATTGCCCAGCGCAAAGGAGCAGGCAATGGTCAGCAGGACGTGGCCATCCAGGCTGCGGCGGGCGAGATTGAGAGTGAGGCAGTTGCTGGCCAGCATCGCCAGAGCGCCCACCATGGCAGCGTGCAGCATGGACAGGGTATTGCTGGCGGCCATCAGCACCACGCCAATCAGGATGGCCCAGGCCCGCCAGGATTTGCGGTGGTCCGGGCTTTCTTCCTCGGTATCGTTAACCAGCAGGAAGTCCCTTGAGTAGCGCTGGCGGGTGACGAACACCGGCCGGGCTTCCAGCAGGAGGGTGTCGGCGGCCTCAAGGCGGATGTTGCCCAGGTTGCCTTCGATCCGTTTGCCATTGCGGGCGATGGCCAGGACCACGGCACCGTACTTTTCGCGGAACCGGCTTTCCCGGATGGTGCTGCCCACCGCCAGGCACTCCGGCGAGACCACCGCCTCCACAATCCGCCGCTCCGGCGCGTCCTTGGCAAGCAGGGGCTGCTCCTCGGTGGAGGGCACCAGTCCGCGGATCTGACGCAGCTCAATGATGGACTGGACATCCCCGGCAAAGACCAGGCGGTCACCGCTGCGCAGCCGCTCCTGGGACGGGACGGCGGTGACGACGCCGCCTTCGCGCTCGATCTCCACCAGGTAGAGCCCCTGGAGGTGGCGCAGACCGGCTTCTTCCACGGTCTGGCCTACCAGGGGGCCGTCATTGGCTACCGCCATTTCAACGGTGTACTCACGGAAATCCCCGAACATCTGGCGGCCATTACCCCGGCGGCCACGAAGCGCGAACGGCAGCCAGAGTACGATGAAGACCAGGCCGGCAAGAATCACCGGCACACTGATGCGGGTGATATCAAAAAGATGGAACCCCTCGGTGTCCGCCAGGTCTACGTAGAGGCCGTTGACGATCAGGTTGGTGCTGGTGCCGATGAGCGTCAGCGTGCCCCCCAGGATGGCGGCGTAGCTCAGGGTCATGAGCAAAGGGGCCACCGGGAGGCCGTGGTGTCGTGCCCAGCGGGTGATGGCCGGGATGAAGGTGGCGACAACCGGGGTGTTGTTGAGGAAGCCGCTCAGGCCGGCAACCGGCGCGATGACCCGGGCCTGGGCGTAGCGGGTGGACTCGGGGTGGCCGAGCAGATGCTTGATGATCCAGTCCAGCCCACCCGTGTTATGGATGCCGGCCGCGATCACGTACATAAAGGCAACGGTGATCAGGCCGCTGTTACTGAACCCCGCCAGCGCCTCCTGGTGGGTCAGGATCCCGGAAACGGTCAGGAAGATTAGGGCGGTGAGCATGACCAGGTCGGTCCCCAGGCGCGTGGTCATCAGGGTGATGAGCACGCCGGCAACCGTCATCAGGCTTGTCCAGCCAGTCCAGTCCATGCGGCCTCTCGGTCGTTGCGGGAATACCGGGGGAGGCTACCACTGGCCTATATTGCCAGAAAGCCTGATTGTTCATTTTCTTAATGCTTTTTGGAATAAGAGGCAGAGAGGGGGGAGAGCAAGGGAAAAAAGGAGGGGCACCCGCTGGGACGGGAGCCCGGCTCCTGGGATCAGGAGCGGCGGTTCAGGAAGTCCTCAACCTTGCTCCTGACCTCGTTCAGGTGCGACTCGCCACTGGCGCGCACTTCCTCAAGCCGTGCGCGCGCGGCGTCAATGTCCTTCTGAAGGTCCGCGATCCGCTGAGCGGTCTTCTCCTTGAGCTCCTCGGTGGCCTCGCGGTTCTCCGCTTTCACCTTGTATTCGTTGAACTGGGCGCGGAGGGTGTCCAGCTTGGTCTCCCAGCTTTCCACCTGCTTCTCCAGTTTCTGGACCAGCGACTCCTTCAGTGACATGTCACACCTCCCTACGAGTGGGTCAGAACAGTACGCGTGCCTTGATGGTGCCTTTCACTTCACGCAGCTTTTTAAGGGCCACGTCGCTGTACTCCTTGTCGACATCCACCACCACGTAACCAATCTGATCATTGGTGCGCAGGTACTGTCCACAGACATTGATGTCATTCTCGGAAAAGATCTGGTTGATCTCGGACATGACACCCGGAATGTTCTGGTGGATGTGCAGCAGCCGGTGCTGGTTGGGGTGCTCCGGCAGGGCCACTTCCGGGAAGTTCACCGAGCCCACGGAAGTGCCGTTGTCACTGTAGGTAGCCAGCTTGCCGGCGACCTCGGTGCCGATGTTCTGCTGGGCTTCCACGGTGCTGCCGCCCACATGCGGGGTGAGGATGACGTTATCGAACTCGCGCAGCGGCGAGACGAATTCCTCGTCATTGGACTTGGGTTCCGTGGGGAAGACATCCACGGCCGCGCCAAGCAGTTTGCCGGAGCGCAGGTTGTCCGCCAGGGCGTCGATGTCCAGAACGGTCCCGCGTGAGGCGTTGATCAGGATCGAGCCCTGCTTCATCTGCGCCAGTTCCTCGGCGCCGAACATATTCTGGGTGGATTCGGTCTCCGGCACATGCAGCGTGACCACGTCGGACATCGCCAGCAGTTCCTTCATGGAACCAACCTGGGTGGCGTTGCCCAGAGACAGCTTGGCGATGACGTCGTAATAGTAGACGTGCATCCCCAGCGACTCGGCCAGAACGCTCAGCTGCG
The DNA here is from genome assembly GCA_048013405.1 of Halomonadaceae bacterium KBTZ08. Taxonomy (GTDB): domain Bacteria; phylum Pseudomonadota; class Gammaproteobacteria; order Pseudomonadales; family Oleiphilaceae; genus Halospina. The sequence goes on along the minus strand of CP182108.1, from coordinate 1,595,082 downwards.
AGCCGATATTGCCGTAACCAATGATCCCCAGGTTCTTGCCCCGGGTCTCGTAGCTGTTGCTGGCGGACTTCATCCAGACGCCACGGTGGGCGGCCGCGTTTTTCTCGGGGGTGCCGCGCAGCAGCAGGATGGTCTGCGCGATCACCAGTTCCGCAACGCTGCGGGTATTGGAGTGGGGCGCGTTGAATACGGCAATGCCGCGCTTCTTGGCGGCCTCAAGATCCACCTGATTGGTGCCGATGCAGAAGCAGCCCACGGCCACGAGTTTGTTGGCATGCTGGAACACCTTCTCAGTGAGCTGGGTGCGCGAGCGGATGCCGACAAAGTGGGCATCGCTGATTTTCTCCAGCAGCTCGTCCTCCGGCAGGGAGTGGCTGATGTGCTCGATGTTGGTGTAACCGGCCGCGTTCAGGGTATCCACGGCCGACTGGTGAACGCCTTCAAGAAGCAGAAAGCGGATCTTACTCTTGTCGAGTGATGTCTTAGCCATGACAGAAAATTCCAGTCTGAGTCAGAGTTTTCGAAAAAATGAAATGAAATCAGAAAGTTGCGGTCTCCGCCGCATTGATGAAGAAGCTATGGTAGCATAGCTGAGACGCTTTTCCCGATTTTTGATCGGATTTTGAACAGTTCCTGGAGGAATCCTGACGCTATGAATACAACGGCAACGGCGTTCGATCCGCAGACCCTAGAAGGACTTCTGACCGACGGTGGCAAGGTCCTGACCGCCCCCGATGACCTGGCCGCCTACGGCTGCGATTGGACGCGTATCTACGATCCGGCGCCGCTGGCCGTGGTGCTCCCCAAGTCGACGGAGGAGGTCCAGGCCGTCGTCCGTTACGCCAACGAGCAGCAGATGGCGCTGGTGCCATCCGGTGGGCGCACCGGCCTGAGCGCGGGGGCCGTGGCTGCCAACGGTGAGCTGGTGGTGGCCATGGACCGCATGAACCGGATCCTGGACTTCAACGCCAGCGACCGCCTGGTGCAGTGCGAGGCGGGCGTTGTGACCGAGCAGCTGCAGCAGTATGCGGCGGAACAGGGCCTGTACTACCCGGTGGACTTCGCCTCCGCCGGCTCCAGTGAGCTGGGCGGCAACATCGCCACCAATGCGGGCGGCATCAAGGTCATCCGCTACGGCATGACCCGGGACTGGGTGCTGGGCCTGAAGGTGGTTACCGGCTCTGGCGAGATCCTTGAGCTCAACAACGGGCTTGAGAAGAACAACACCGGCTATGACCTGCGCCAGCTGTTCATCGGCGGCGAGGGCACGCTTGGGTTCATCACCGAGGCGACCATGAAACTCGCCCGCCAGCCCTCCAACCTGACGGTGATGGTGCTGGGCCTGAATGACCTGACCAACACCATGGACGTACTCCAGAACTTCCGCTCGAAGCTGGATCTGACAGCCTATGAGTTCTTCTCAAATGAAGCCATCGGCCACGTCCAGTCCCATGCCGAAGTGCCACGGCCCTTCGAGACCGAATGCCCCTATTACGCGCTGCTGGAGTTCGAGGCGGTCTCCGAGGGCGTGATGGAAGAGGCCATGGGCCTGTTCGAGCAGTGCGTGGAGCAGGGCTGGGTGGTCGACGGCGTCATCAGCCAGAGCGAGAGCCAGGCCGAGAAGCTGTGGCAGCTCCGCGAGCGGATTTCCGAATCCATCGCACCGCACACGCCCTACAAGAACGACCTGTCGGTGCGGATCTCACGCGTTCCGGAATTCCTCAACGAGATCCATTCGGTGGTCCAGAAGGAATACCCGGACTTCGAGATCATCTGGTACGGCCACATCGGTGACGGCAACCTGCACCTGAACATCCTCAAACCGGGGGACATGGACAAGCAGGAATTCTTCAAGCGCTGCGAAACCGTGAACGACCTGGTGTTTGAGATCGTTCAGCGCTATGAGGGCAGTGTCTCCGCTGAACACGGGGTGGGGATGGTGAAGAAGAAGTACCTTGGCTTCACCAAGAGCGCCGAGGAGATTGCCGTGATGAAGGGCATCAAGAAGGTGTTTGACCCCAACGGCATCATGAACCCTGGCAAGCTGATCGACGCGGACTGATCCAGCCGGGCCCTGGGCCGCTGAGGCAGTCCCCGCCCGGTTCGTCGCGGATGACGAATCAGGGACTGCTTGCAGCGGCCGCCTTACTCTCTCCAACCCAACCCGCCTGAAGGCGCGAATGCCGCACCCTTTCTGGCTCTGGCCTGGGGTAAGGTATTGTTATGGAAGTAGGTACCTGACGCAGATGGCTCGCGCCGGGCGTGTTGTTATTGAGCCGGCAACGATATTGAATAACGGTGCGGGCACACTAATCTCTGTTAAATTTTTGCTGCACCCTCGCAGACTATGCTGTAATACATTGTAGTTGCCAAATTCGAGGGTCATAGTCATGAGCGTCACAACAGTTCGCCTCCAAGCAGAAGTTGAACAGCACCTGGAAGCAATCGCCAGCAGGCTGCACCGGAGCAAAGGCTGGGTAATCAACCAGGCATTGTCGGAATACATTGAAAAGCAGCAGCTTGAGCAAGAGCGCTGGAACCAAACCTTAGAGGCAATGGAGTCTGCTGCCCAAGGCAAAGTTGTTGATGCCAGCGAGGTTCACAGCTGGCTTAATAGTTGGGGAACAGAAAACGAACAGGATGTGCCGAGGTCAGGTAAGTGAAACTGGTTTACACGGACGAAGCCATTGATGATTTGAAACGCCTCAGGGAATTCATTGCGGTGCACAACCCGTTGGCGGCAGCCAGGGTTGCCACCGAACTGGTTAGCAAAATCGAATTACTTCCAGACTTCCCAAAAATGGGCACACCCGTTGAAATGGCACCGGTGCCGGACTCTGTTCGAGATATGGTTTTCGGAAAATACGTCGTTCGATACTCAGTCCATGCCAGTGCCATCATTATTCTCCGGGTTTGGCATGGCCTTGAGGGTGAACGATAGCAATTTAACCAAACGCGGCACTCGGACGCCCTTTTCTCCGCTTCGCTGGTGTGTCATGACGAAAGACTCCGGTCTTTCTTGCTGTACTCAAGATGAGGGAAGGCCCCTCGGTCTCGGTGACCAGACATCGGGATCAAACCGCCCTGTGCGGCTCGCATTAAGAGTGCGGGTCGTGAGCGACATGGGAAAAGGCCGCCCAGAGCGGTCAGGTAAGTGCCCAAGGAGATGAACGCAAGTGAATCGCCGATGAGGGGTCGAAATGGAGACCGATGCTGTCAGAACCGGGGACCGAGCGATTCCCCGGGACGAGTTGCGACGTGAGCTGGCACAACGGACGCAACGGCAGCCGGCCTAGAGGCGGCATGACCTGGGTACAGGCTTGAGTACGGAACATGAGAACCTGTCGTCCTGATGTTAAGGGAGAAGCACAAGTGGCAACCCCACGAGGCGAGAGTACCGATGCAGGACACAGGGACGGATTGCCCCGTAGTAGTGTTGAAGCCCCTGTAATGGGGGTGGAGCGAAGGGGGCAAGTTATCCCGTCGGGTTCAGGAGGCCAACCGGAATTCGGGAGGAGCCACCGGAACCCGACAAAACCATTTACCATCCCGAAGGGCCTGGTGTACCAGGCCTACAAACGGGTTCGAGCCAACAAAGGTAGCGCGGGGGTGGATCGTCAGAGTTTGGAAAACTTTGATGCTGAGCTCAGCAACAACCTCTACAAGCTTTGGAACCGTTTGTCCTCGGGCAGCTATCATCCACCACCGGTCATGCGCGTGGAAATCGACAAAGCGGACGGGGGCACCCGCCGCCTTGGCATTCCGACGGTTGCCGACCGTATTGCGCAGATGGTGGTTAAGCTGCTGATTGAACCGGAACTGGAACAACACTTCCATCCAGACTCTTACGGCTATCGACCAGGGAAGTCGGCGCACGAAGCGCTGAAGCAAACCCAGGCCCGGTGCTGGAAGAAAGCCTGGGTGCTGGATATGGACATTCAGGGCTTTTTCGACAACATCGACCATGGCCTGTTAATGAAGGCGGTGGATCGGCATGTGACCGAAGACTGGCAGAAGCTGTACATCCAGCGCTGGCTAAGCGCTCCGGTTCAGTTGGCGGATGGTTCCGTAGAGGAACGCGACCGGGGCGCCCCGCAAGGCGGTGTGATCAGTCCCTTACTGGCGAACCTGTTCCTGCATTACGTCTTTGATCGCTGGGTGGCCAAGCGCTGGGGCGGCATTCAGTTCGAACGCTACGCGGACGACATCGTGTGCCACTGCGCCAGCGAGCGGGAAGCACAAGCGCTGAAATCGGTCCTTGAGGCCCGGTTCACAGCCTGTGGCTTGACGCTCCATCCCCGCAAGACAAAGATTGTCTATTGTAAGGGCGGCCCCAACCAGCAGGACTACCCGGTAATCGCGTTTGATTTTCTGAGCTACACCTTCCGGCCGCGACTGGGTCGCAACCGGCAGGGGCAAAAGAAAGTCTACTTTACGGCAGCCATCAGCCAAAGTGCAGCGAAAGAGATCCGTAAGCAGATCAACGAGTGGCCCTGGAAATGGTGGCGACAGAAGGAACTCGGGCAGTTTGCCCGATTCTGTCAGTCCCGGCTCCGAGGCTGGATGCAGTACTACAGCCTGTTTGGCCGCAGCTCTATTCGGAATGTGCTGTTTCATTTTGATTTGCGGTTGAGCCGGTGGGCCGTAGGGAAGTATCGAAAACTCAGGGGTCTGCTCCAGGCTGCCCGGAGGGTGAATGGACTGCGGCGGCGACAACCGACGCTGTTTGCTCACTGGGCAGGATCAAGGGGAATGGTTGGATAACAAGAGCCGTATGAATCGAGAGGTTCACGTACGGTTCTGTGAGAGGCTCAAGGGGAGGTTCCTTGGGCCTACTCGACCAAAAAGGCCACCGGTGCGCTCTGCGTTAAGGCTGATAATGAAGCATCTATTTCTATTCATGTTTATCGTAGCTCCGTTGGCAAACGCAGAATCGTGGTATGAAGGTACGTGGAAGATTTCTGGGGCCAAATTCCCCGGTATAAGCGCCGTTGGTATGGATGATATCTCTCCCTACATAGGTGAGGTTAAAGCCATTTCAAAAACTTCCATACCGCTAAAGAACTCATTTTGTAAAGAGCCGCTCATCGAAGAGAGCGAAGTGTCAAAAGAGGACTTTGAATTCGAATACAGAGCATCTTATGAAGAGCTCGGCTTTGGTGAGGGTAGTGTTAAAGTTGTTTCTGCAAAATGCAAAAATAAAAAAGATTTTGTCTTCTCTCATATGATTCAAAATAATGGGGTTACATATGGCTTGTGGGAGGGTGTATTTATTGTTCTTAGGAACTCAAAGCCTTAATCGGGTAGCCGAGGGTATCTAACCCCCAGCCCCCACAACACCCTGCATGCGGCTCCGCACAGGGCGTTTCACCGGCAATGGTGAAGCTTGATCCAGCCATCACGCAGCGAGACCAGGCCCTCGGCTTTCAGAAAGTCATTCGATAATGCCTGCTGAATCCCAGGGGTTTTGGAGCTGCGCCATGGTCCTTTGCTGGTGATGCCACACGCCACTGCGGCCTGTACATGAACGCCCAGCTTCATCAGATTCCTGACTTTGGTGCGCGGCTTACGCCACTGTCGCCAGTAGGCCATCCGAACGCGGCGACGGATCCAATGATCCAGGTCACAGCAGCGCTGGTAGCCGGTGGCGATACCGAAGTAGTGAATCCAGCCGCGGATATACTGGCTGATTTTGAAGAGCTGGTAGTGCATGGACACGCCCCAGTTCCGGTTGGTCAGTGTCCGGATGCGCTGCTTGAACTTGCGCAACGAGTCCGGATGCCAATGGATCTGGGTTCCCTTGAAGGTGAAGCCCAGGAACTTGCTCTCATTGGTTGTGACCACACGGCTCTTGGTCGTGTTGACCGTCAGTTTCAGGCGGTGCGCCAGGAAGTGGCTGATACTGGCCAGTACCCGGTCGCCAGCTCGGCGGCTGTTTACCAGAATGGTAAAGTCATCCGCATAACGGGCGAACCGATGGCCCCGCCGTTCCAGTTCTTTATCCAGTGGATCGAGCATGATGTTGGCCAGCAGAGGCGACAGTGGGCCGCCCTGTGGCACACCTTCCCGACTCTCGAGATAGAGCTGGTTATTGATCATCCCAGCTCGCAGGTACCGTGCGATCAGACCCAACAGGCGCTTGTCCCGGACTTTGTAGCCCAGGTGCGTCATTAGCAGGTCGTGATTCACCCGGTCGAAGAACGTTGACAGGTCCACATCCACCGCAAAGCGTCTCCCTTCCTTGAGAATGCTCTGCACCCGTCGCACCGCCTGGTGCGCGTTGCGGCCCGGGCGGAAGCCGTAGCTGTCCGTTGAGAACCCCGGGTCGAAGATGGGCATCAGGATCTGGGCCATGGCTTGCTGAATCACCCGGTCAATCACCGTCGGGATGCCAAGCTCACGCTTACCACCGTCCGGCTTGGCGATTTCAACCCGCCTCACCGGCGCTGGTTGATAGTCGCCCGAGCGAATCGAGCGTTCGACCACCGTCCAGTGGCCGGCCTTGACCCAGTCGGGGAAGTCGTCGATGGTCATGCCATCGACGCCAGCTGCCCCCTTATTGGCTCGAACCTGCTTCCAGGCCTGTTGTAGATTGGCCTTCGTAAGCACGGCTTCGAGTAGATCGTCACTAAAGGCTGACTTCGTGACCGTACGCTGAGCCACGTCACTGCCGGACGGCATTCGTGTGTTCAAATCGGTCACGGCTCCTCCTTTGTTCCCGGTGTTGGGCCCTTCACCCTGTCCGCACCATTACGAGCGGCGTTTGGCTACTATGGCCGTTGCTGACTTCTGCTCAATCACCGCCAGAGTTACCTCCGCCGGCGCTATCGGTGGCCATCTGGTTCGCTCGCAACCGCCGATGGCAACGGCTGCGCCCAGGCTTGATCGACCAGTGGCCTGACTGGTTCATTGACCGATCGCTCGTTGAGCAGATCTCCCCAGATAAGGACATGCACTGTCGCTGCACAACTGCATCATTTACGGTGGCCGTTAGATCACGCGGCTTCGTTGTCTTGTGCCAACTCGCCTCCAGCCTACGCCTCGTATGATGTTCTTGTTCATCAGCTCGCAGCTTTGCTAGCGGCTTCCTCCAGACCGCTCCTCGCGGATTGGCCCTTGCCATTCGCTAGTGGTTAGCGTTCAATCGGGGGAAAACCCGATGAACGGTGATCTTCCCACAGGGGACTTTCACCCCATTAGTTCATGCCCATGCTGGGCGTACACAAATTGCTGCACGCTGACACATACTGCTACGCTCGTTTTTGTGTCTGTCGCTGCGCTCCATTTGTACACAAAAACGCTCTCCGCAGTATGTGCAGGTGAGCAAGGCGTTGAGGCTGTAGAAAAACCCCCGATTTGGTAGGCTGGCACTGAGCAACAAGGAGCCGTTCGCATGCCCCGATTCATCCCCTACAACATCGACCAGGACACGATGGTGGTGATCAACTTCCGCCACCAGCTCCAGCCCGGGACCTTCGAATACGCCGTCCATTACCTGATCGAGCACAAGCTGGACCTGTCGGTTTTTTATCCGCGCTACAGCAATGACAACACCGGCCGGCGGGCGTACGACCCGGCTATCCTTCTCAAGGTTATCCTGTTCGCCTATTCCAAGGGCATCACCTCCAGCCGCGAGATGCAGTGGTGCTGCGAGACCAACATCCTGTTCAAGTCGCTGGCCTGCCCTATGCGACACGGTGCCGCACTTCACCACCCTGGCCGCGTTTGTGAGCAACCACGCTGAAGAGATCGAAGCGCTGTTCGAACAGGTCCTTCTGGTGTGCCAGGAGCAGGGGCTGCTGGGCAACGAACTGTTCGCCATCGATGGCTGCAAGATGAGCTCGGATGCGAGCAAGGAATGGTCCGGCACCTTCAAAGAGCTGGGGGAAAAGCGGGACAAGCTGCGTCGGCTGATCCGCCATCGACTCCAAGAGCACCACCAGCACGATGAGGCCGCCACCGAGGCCGAACTGGACCAGCAGATCCGGGAAGCGAACACCAACCAGTCGTTGGATGAAGCCAAGACCAAGATCGAGCGCTTCCTGGAGACGCAGAGCCCACGCAAGGGCCAGGGCAAGCGGGGCAAGGAAGTTAAAAGCAACATCACGGACAATGAAAGCGCGAAGATGACCACCAGTAAGGGCACGATCCAGGGCTACAACGGCGTGGCCACCGTGGAACAAAAGCACCAGGTCATCATCGACGCCCAGGCCTTCGGCGAAGGCCAGGAACACCATACCCTCAAGCCGGTTCTGGAGCAGGTCGAACAGCGCTACCAACGACTGGGCATCAACAACGATATCTATGGAACTGGGACCGTCGTCACCGCCGATACTGGCTTTGCCAACGAAGCCAACGCCCGCTACCTGCACCAGAGACAGATCAACGGTTATATCCCGGACCACCAGTTCCGCCAACGCGACCCGGCCTTCGCCGAGCAGAAGGCCAAGTACGGCAAGCGCCACCAACACACCCAAAAGCCGGACCACAAGCAGATCATCCCGGCCAGCGAATTCCACTTTGATCCAGTCAACCTCACTTGCGATTGCCCAGCGGGCAATCGGCTCAGTTACCGGGGCACTCGAAAAGACAACAACGGCACGAGCAGGGCCTATTTCGAAGGCCGCTTGCTGCAGTGCCGCCACTGCCCGAAAAAACACCGGTGCATGCAAACGCCCAGTGCCGCCGCTCACCGCCATGGCAAGGGCCGGCAGGTAAGCTTCGCCCTGGACCACAAGCGCCCGCCCAACTACACCGACTGGATGAAGCACCGGGTGGACAGCGCTGAGGGCAAGCGGATCTACAGCCACCGGATGTCAGTAGTGGAGCCGGTGTTCGGCAACATCGGCACGACCAAACGGTTGAATCGGTTCAGCCTGAGAGGCAAACGCAAGGTTCAGGGCCAATGGCAGCTCTACTGCCTCGTGCACAACATCGAGAAGCTGGCCAACTACGGGCAGTTGGCCGCATGAAGAGGCGCGTCCGGAATGTAGCCGGTAGAAGCCGGCCATGATGGGCCTTCAAGGACGCGGAAGTAGTCCGGAAAGACCCGATATCGGAACCGGGAAGAAATCGAGCCAGTGAATACGCTGATGAAATGAACAAGCAGGAAGACTGTTATGCGACATGGATTCATTGCTCCCTACCTCCTGGCGATCGCCGTAGCCACCACCTCCGTCGCGGCCGACACAACTCTGTCACCAGCCGACGCGTCGGCGGCATTTCAATCAGCTGGCTTCAGGCACAAGGGAAAAAAGTGGGTGGCCTGCGCAGAGGGACAAATCAGTGAGGTCCGAGACGTCAACGGTGATGGGCGTCCGGAGGTCGTCATCACGGAGAGCGGCACTGAGTGCCACGGTATGACTGGTAAGGGTTATAGCCTGGTCAGCAAGCAAACTAACGGCAGTTGGAAGCTGATTGCTCAAGGCACCGGGGTCTTGGAGTTTCTCAAGGGGGCGAAGGTCAATGGTTGGCCCGACATTCAAGTGGGCGGCCCGGGCTTTTGCTTTCCAGTTCTTCGTTGGAATGGCCAGCAATACATCCTCCATCGCTACGAGTACGAGGGCAAGCGCTGCAAGCCGTAGGTACTCAGCCGCACTCCCGGTGCCGCCTAACCCGTCCATCGAGGGAACGTCCACAAGCGGGCTACCCCCACTTGCGGCCGCCCCTCATGTCAAACGTAAATGCGAGTTATGGGTATGCAAATGAATAGGGCGACAAAGGATCTGAGATCGTGATTATAGTGGTAAAACTAGCAGTTCTGATCGGCTGTATATGGCATGTCCTTGCCCACGGGCAGCCGGGAAAAACATCGGGTATCTATGCCGGGACGTTTCTTATACTGGGAGCGGCTGCGTCAGTCATTAAGCAGGAGCTGTCACTGTTCATTGGCATTGATATTACGTTGAACTTTGTGTACGACCTGGCCACGGGATTCGTGTTTTTCTGGCTCCTGGACCGATACCAGGATAATCTTTTTCTCTTTTACCTGATCATTATTCTGGGAATCGTTGTAAATTTGGCCGTGAAATTCGTGCTGGTTGATGCACTGTTACCGGCTTGAGTGAGACCAAAAAGCGCAAAGAACAAAAGAGGTCAATGGATGATTGAGTCTATTTTCATCGCAGAAACGCACGGAGCACCTCAGTTTGAGGTGCAAGAGGCGGAACTGGTTGCGGATAAGGGCATTAAAGGCGATCGCAATGTCAACGGGACCGTTACGTTCATTGAGGCCGAGGAAGTTGAATCTTTCAACGGGGACCACAATCGGTCAATAGAGGCTTCTGAAACAGGGCGCAATATTGTGACTCGCTCCGTTCGACTGAATAGCTTGGCTGGAAAGACGTTCTCCGTGGGCGGAGTCCAGTTCTACGGCGTTGAGCTGTGTGAACCATGCAAGACACTGGGCCAGCGCCTTGCGACAGACGGTATGTCGCCAGCTGAGGTGGTTCGAGCATGGGTTCACAAGGGCGGTCTGCGCGCTAATGTGTTAAGCAGCGGGGCGCTTCGCTCAGGAATGGAGTTCGATGTTTAGGCCAAGGACGCCAAACGCCGCCAGAATCCCTGTTTTAATGACCTCGTGAGCGCCGTTCAGACAATCGGCAACGGCCCAGGGGCTTTGGGCCGAGGGAAAAGTCGCTCGAGCTCGGCGCGTTGGCCCGGGGTCAGGGTGACCTCGGCAGCAGCTTGGTTTTCGGCTTGACGCTCCGGTGAGCTCGTCTTCGGGATGGCGATGACGTCGCCGTGCGACTGCAGCCAGGCGAGAGCGGCCTGTGCCGGGGTGATGCCGTTGCGCTGGGAAAAGGCACGCAGGGCGGGCTGCTCCAGGAGTCGGCGCTGGCCGAGGGGGCAGTAGGCCATCGCGGGGATGCCGTGCTGGCGCATCCAGGGCAGCGGGTCGTTCTCGATGGTGCGTTCTCCGAGGTGGTAGAGAAGCTGGTTGGCGCTGCAGGCGTCGCCGCCGGGCACTTCCCACAGATCCGCCAGGTCGCTCGCGTCAAAATTGCTCACGCCCCAGTGGCGGATCAGTCCTTCCCGTTGCAGATCCTCAAAACCGGCAACCGCCTCGGCGAGGTTGGCCCCGCCACGCCAGTGCAGCAGGTAGAGATCCAGCCGGTCGGTGCCCAGGCGTTCCAGGCTGGCCTGGCAGGCGGCGCGGACGCCGGCGCGTGAGGCGTTGTGCGGGAAGACCTTGCTGACGAGGAAGAGGTCCTCCCGCCGGTTCCCCATGGCCTCGCCAACAATGCGCTCGGCGCCGCCGTTACCGTACATTTCAGCCGTGTCGATCAGGGTCAGGCCGGCATCAATGCCGGCATGCACGGCGGCGACTTCACGGTCGTGGTCACTGGCGCGCTCACCCATACGCCAGGTGCCCTGGCCCAGTGCGGGTATGCGTTCGCCGCCGGGGAGTTCAATGCGCTTCATGGCGATACCTTGCCTCTTAGTGCTTTGGTTTTCCCTCGGCGTGTTTTGTTGTCAACGCGGCGTCGCTTGGCAGCTTTTTTGGGTCTTGTGGGGCGACGGGCTTTCTGTTGTTTCACTGCCCCCTGGATCAGCGTCTTGAGGCGGTGCAGCGCGTCTTCCTTATTCTGTTCAAGGGTACGGTAGGACTGCGCCTTGATGACGACCACCCCTTCGTTACTGATGCGCTGGTCAGATAATGCCATTAACCGCTCTTTGTAGAAGGGCGGCAGGCTGGAGTTCTGGATGTCGAACCGAAGGTGCACCGCTGAGGCGACTTTATTGACGTTCTGGCCCCCAGCGCCCTGGGCCCGGATCTGGGTGATCTCGATTTCCCAGTCAGCCAGTTCCACGGTATTGGATACAGTCAGCATTGGCGTTGACCTCAGTCCGCGGTGACACTTATTTCCATAGCGAGGCGCTCATCCGCCACTGAATCCACTTCGCGGGAATTGTGAAGGCGCACTCGGTCGGGGGCAATGTTGTCTTCGGAACGGGTTTTAACCAGGGCGTCCCGGACGGCGGTGGCACGGGCGTTGGCGAGGGTCCTGAGATCGGCCTCCGTCACTGTCTGGGCGGTGATGACCTGTTCCGCGAGATGATTGCGATAGGCCAGTGCGTCAAAGTCGCTGTCGTCTGATGATTCACTCTGCTCTTCGGTGAAACGGGCCTGGATGGTCTCCAGGTCTGCATCCGGGTAATGCGTGGTGACCATCGCTTCCAGGATCCCTTGGTTGGCCTTGGCCGTCAGGCTGGGGGGCTCGTCCCCGCGGTTTGTCTCGGCCAGACGTTCCCGCAGGGCGTCGATGGCTTTCCCGCGCTGCAGCACGGGGGCGTCGAACGAGCGGTTAAACGTGCCTGCCAATTCCAGCGCCAGCTCGGGGCGCTGGTTGAGGGCTTCCCGCAGCTTGGCGACGCGCTCGCGCTGGGGCGGGAGCAGGTCGGAACGCCCCTGCGGGAACTCAATTCGGCCCAGCTCCTTCGAGCCGGCGCCGACGAGGCTGGCCAGAAAACGGAATGGCGACTGGACGATGGAGGTAATGGCTCTGCCCAGTGCCTGGCGGATGACCTGGTTAACGTCGAATTGCGGGTTGCCTGCATTCCCGGTTATAGGTAGATCGAGATCGATGACGCCGTCGCTGTCCTTGAGCAGGGCGATGGCGAGCTCCAGCGGCAGGTCCATTGCGTCACTGGCGGCCATTTTCTCGCCCAGTTCCAGGTCATGGAGCACCAGGTTGTTGCGCCCGTCGAGTTGTTTGTCCGTGATCGTGTAGTCCAGATCCAGTTCCATGGTGCCACCTGCGATCCTGCGACCGGCGAAGCGCACTGTGTAGGGGGAGTATTCGGGAATCTGGAGGTTGCGGAATCCCAGTCTCAGGCTGGTTTCACGCATGGGGTGCCAGGCGTGAACCGTGCCGTCCACGCGCGCCAGACCGTACTCGGCGACCTTGCCCTCCAGCGCCACTTCAGCTGGCTGGGCCGAGGTATTGCTCAGGGTTGATATCTGGCCGCCCAGGTTGTGAATACTCCTTGAGAAGGGTAATGGCAGTGAGTGGTCCGCGAACCGCAGGGCGCCGTCGGTCAGCTCAATCCGTTCAACAGTGATGCCGAAAGGAGCGGCTTCTTCGTCTTTGTGTTCCTTGCCGTTCTCGTCGTCGGAATTGGCCGGTCTTGCCACCATGAGCTGGCTGAAATTGGTGGTCTTGTCTTCGTTGATGATGACCCGGCCGGAAAGGCCGTTGATGAGGATGGGAGCGGTCTCAAGCTGCCGTTCTGCAAGACGCAGGTCGAGTTGTTGGGTCTTGAGGCTCTGCCAGCCAATGAGTGGTTCGCCGTTTGAGGCGTTGCGGATGCTGAGCGCGTTAATGCCGGCCGACCCCTTGAAGGCAAAGGGCTGCTGGGCGTTGGTTCTGATCTGGCCGTTCAGGTTGAGCGTTCCGTTACCCAGCTGTACAGCCGCGACCTGTCGCAGGTAAGGGGCGGCTTGGGGGAGGGCCAGTTCGTCGATATGGGCTTGGCCTTCGAGCGCGGGTGTTGGTAGAAGCTGCAGCTGCCCTTCGAGGTCGAACGCGCCGCCACCGGCGAGCCGCCCGTCCAGGCGCACGGGGAAGCTCGCGCCTTCTTCCAGCGACAGATCTTTTGCGAACAAGCCAGCGTCCTCCACTGCGAGTGACATCGTGCTGGACGGGGTAGAAGTTGCCGCTGGAGCCTCAAGGTTATCGGTGAAGCGCAGAACAGCCCCTTCCACGCTCAGGTCCGCTACCTGCAATGCAGGCAGGGGCGACGGTTCGTTCTGGGCTGCGGGCTGATCCGAGGGCTCAGGAGTGAGTTGGGAAAAGCGCGTCTTGCCCGAGGCGAAGCGCTCTTCCTGGATAATGGGCTGGTCGAGGCGCAGGGTCTGGAACGTCCAGCTTCTGTTGACCACGCTCGACCAGGCCAGGTCGATGAACAGCCGTTTCCAGCCGAGCAGCTGGTGGTTGTCCGTGTCGTTCAGGGTGAGTCCGTCGATCTGCAGCGTGAGGGTATACGGGTTGGCGTGAACCGATTCAATGCTGAGTTCGCGCCCGTAGTCCTCCTTGACCGTGCTCACTGCCAGGTACTGGATGAGCCAGGGCAGGACCAGAAAGCCCAGGAGGGTGTACACCAGGACCAGCGCCAGTAGCCAGAACCGGACGCGGCGTGGGGACGCCCACCGTGTGCGCAGGTAGCCGCCGAGCTGGTGCAATGAGTCGCTTTGCATAGAACCACGCTGATCGAAAAAGAGTCTTCCGAACAGGTTAAACCTGGCCGCGCCTGGCGTCACGCCTGTCCCGCCCCCTGAAGCGGGATCCGCGGCATCTTCCTGCCCCCAACGGCTGCTGATAAGCTGTCAGGTAATGACGCCGAATCCTTTTCTGTTGGACACTGACTGTTGCTGAGCGCTGTCCGTGATCTCTGGAGGAAACACCGTTTCCTGACCATCGCATTCATGGCTGCCCTTGCCGTGACGGCGTTCTTTGCGCTGCGGCTGGCCGCGTTCAGCCTGTACTGGGCGGATCCCGCCCACCAGGATCAGCCGTTGGAAGAGTGGATGACGCCGCGTTATGTAGCTCTTTCCTATGACCTGCCACCCGAAGTGGTTCACGACGCGCTCAGAATTGAAGCCGTTGAGGGTGAGCGGCGGACACTGAAGCAGATTGCGGAAGGTTCTGAGCTGACCATTGAGGCCATACAGCGGCGCATCGATGAGGCAGTGCAGTCCCATGAGGGTAACAGCCGATGACCGAGACTGTTTTCGCGCTGGTTGCCCAGTACGGCAGTGTCGCTTTGGTTGTTGTTACATTCCTGAGCTGTCTGGCCATGCCGGTGCCAGCGTCTCTGATGATGCTGACCGGTGGTGCCTTCGCGGCCTCCGGGGACCTCTCTCTGGTAACCGTGAGTCTTGCGGCCTATGGTGGTGCTCTCGCGGGGGACCAGGCGGGCTATCAGCTCGGGCACTCCTGTGCGCGGTGGCTGGAGCGCTGGGCCGAGGCGCGTCGCGGCCGTGCCATGCTGCTGGCCAGGGCGCGGGCGTCAGTTGACCGGTGGGGCGGAATGGGCGTTTTCCTCAGCCGCTGGTTCGTCAGCCCGCTCGGGCCCTACGTCAATTTTGCGGGGGGTGCAGGGCGCATGCCCAGGGGGCGGTTCACCCTCTGGAGTGCGTTGGGGGAGATGGTATGGGTGGTGCTTTATGTGGGGCTGGGGTATCTGTTCGCGGGCAGCCTCACTGCTGTGGCTGAGTTTGCGGCTGACCTGAGTGGTCTGGTTGCGGGGGCCGTTGTCGCCGTTGGCCTTGGCTTCTGGTTGCGCATGATGCATCAACGCCATGTCCGCCTCAGGAGCTGAGGCTCTTACGTGTCGCTCTCTGTTCTTCGTCGCCTGCCAGGTACTCCTCCAGCAAGGGCCGGAAGTCGGTTTTCACGCCCAAACGCTTCAGCATCCAGTAGTGGCCGGCCACCATGCGGTCGATGAGGATGCTCTCCACCGGTGGTTTGAAGGCTTCCAGGTGTTGGAAGACCGTATGGGTCTTGGCTGCCACCTGCTGGTGAAGGTCGGACTGGCCGAAGTCGTAGGGTTGGTTCTCCGGGGCGAAGGGTTGGTAAAGGATGTTTCGCCACATGGCGTAGTAATCGGGATCCACCGGCGGGTGATCCTCCACGCGTGCGCCCAGGTGGATGAGGTGCTGGTCCAGGGCGGCGTAGTCTTCGTTCAGGGCATCGTTGATGCAGTTGCGATAGGCCGCCACGGTTGAGGGGCGCAGGCTTTTGACGCACCCGAAGTCATAGAGGATGACGGTGCCGTCGGGCCGGTAGGCGAAGTTGCCGGCATGGGGGTCGCCGTGAATGCAGCGATGGCGGAACAGGCCATCAGCCATGGTGCGGAAGATGCGATGGCCAATGAGGTTGATTGTGGCCTGGTCGTAGCGTTCGCGGGTGACCTCGTTGATGTGGTCACCTTCAACCTTCTCCATGGTAAGGACGCGGCGCGAGCTGCATTCGGGAACGGCTTCCGGGATCACAATGCCGTCATCGCCGCCATGCTGCTGCGCGAAATGGTGGATGTTGCGGGCCTCGTTCTCATAGTCGAGCTCCTCGTGGAGCCGGTCCCTGACTTCATTGAAGAGCTCATCAACGCTCTCCTTGGGCATTTTGAGCAGTCCACCCAGGCGCAGGGCCGTGCGAAGCTGGCGCAGGTCGGAGTCGCAGGAGCGGTCAACGCCGGGATACTGGATCTTGATCACCACATCCCGGCCATCG
Organism: Halomonadaceae bacterium KBTZ08; assembly: GCA_048013405.1. Classification (GTDB taxonomy): domain Bacteria; phylum Pseudomonadota; class Gammaproteobacteria; order Pseudomonadales; family Oleiphilaceae; genus Halospina. The sequence continues at coordinate 1,578,847 of CP182108.1, read as the reverse complement.
TGGAGCTGGCCGGCATGAACCTGGCCAATGGAGGCGGCGGCGTAGGGGGTTTCGTCGATGCTGGCGAACAGGTTCTCGACGGTGTCGCCCAGCTCATGCTCAATCTGCTGCCGGATGACGGCGAATTCCATGGCCGGCGCCTCCTTTTGGAGGCGCTGCAGGGCGTCGGTGAGCTCGCGCGGGAGGAAGTCCTGGGTCTGGGAGGCGATCTGGCCGACCTTCATGACGGCGCCCTTGAGCTCGCCCAGCGTATCGACAATCTCCTCGGCCATGCGGCTGTAGTATTCGTGGCGGCTTTCCTCGCTCTCCTCGCTGAACAGGCCGCGCGCCTTGCGGGCGGCGTAGCTGGAGGCGACCGAGCCGGTCATGCCGGCCAGCCGGAAAAAACGCCCGGTACGGGTGGTTACCGGTTTACGGCTCATGGGGTGTAGGGCTCCGCTCAGGCAACAGTGGTTTCGAGGGTTAGCCGGTCTTCCAGAGTGAGGCTCAACGCCGCGCCGGGCTCGAGTGGTCCCACGCCGGCTGGTGTCCCGGTCAGCACAACATCCCCTGGTTCCAGCGTAAAGTGTTTACTCATATACGAAACCAGGACGGGAATGGGTTTCAGCATGGCCGCTGTATCACCATGCTGGCGCGGTTCACCATTGATCGACAGGCTGAACCGGAGGCGCCCGGTGGCCGCTAACTGGTCCCCGGGAATAAAGGCCGAGAGCGGGCAAGCGCCGTCAAAGGCCTTGGCAAGCTCCCAGGGGTGGCCCTCCTGTTTGAGCCGGCTCTGCGTCTGGCGCAGGGTCAGATCCAGGGCCAGACCGACGCCCGTGATGGCGTTGCTCACCGCCTGTTCACTGGCGTGGCTGAGGCGCTGGCCAATCAACAGGGCCAGTTCGGTCTCGTAGTGGACCGGTTCCTCCCCCTCCGGCAGCGTTACCCCGGCCTCCAGTTCTGTAACAGCGGACGGGGGCTTGATGAAGACCAGTGGCTGCGTGGGGACCGGGTTATCCAGCTCAGCGGCATGCTCGGCATAGTTGCGCCCCACGCACACGACCTTGGTGATGGGGCTGTCATACCGGGTTCCGTCCTGAAAACGGGCCTGGGGGATTGTCATCGTCAACTCCAATAGCGCTCCAACGGGTTGACTATAGCACCCTATCGCCCCGCTGCGCTGGGGCAATGGTCCCACTTACCGACGGTAGGCCAATGGCACGGTTCTGGCGCCGTCCAGGCGACGTCTGGCCATAAGTGATTTTGATGTTGATGGATGATCCAGATTTATTTGATTGATGTCATCGAGGCGATTAGGTTGATAGCAATTGAGGTGTAATGGGCGGGATTCGCCCCTGTTGCCACCCTGCAAATGCCATGTGGCTTCCAGGACCACAAACATGAATGACGACACGGAGATTGAGTAATGCGAGCCATTCTGTGCCACGAATACGGCCCTGCGGATAAACTCCAGATCGGGGAGCTGGACTCACCGGAAGCCAAGGGCAGTGCCGTTAAGATCCGGGTGAAGGCGGCCGGCCTGAACTTTCCGGATACGCTGATCATTGAGGGCAAGTACCAGCTCAAGCCGGAGATGCCCTTTGCGCCCGGTGGTGAGATGGCCGGTGAAGTGCTGGAAGTGGGTGACAAGGTCAGCCGCTTCAAACCCGGTGACCGGGTCATGGGCCTGACCGGCTACGGTGCCTTCGCGGAAGAGATCGCCGTACCGGAAGGCCAGCTCATTCCCATTCCCGATGCCATGAGTGATGAGGAAGCCGCCTCCTTCTCCATGGTCTACGGCACCTCCTACCACGCCCTCAAACAGCGGGCGGCCATCCAGGAGGGAGAAAAGCTGCTGGTGCTGGGTGCCAGTGGCGGTGTGGGTCTGGCCACAGTGGAACTGGGCAAGGCCATGGGGGCCCATGTGATCGCGGCCGCCAGCAGCCAGGCGAAGCTGGATGTGGCGAAAGAGGCCGGCGCGGATGAACTGATCAACTACACCGAGGAAAACCTCAAGGATGCGGTGAAAAGCCGGGCGAGTCAGGGTGTGGATGTTGTTTACGATCCGGTTGGCGGGGACTTCACCGAGCAGGCCCTGCGCGCCATGGCCTGGAACGGCCGCCACCTCATCGTGGGCTTTGCCGCCGGTGACATCCCCCAGATCCCCGCCAACCTGCCGCTGCTCAAGGGCTGCTCGGTGGTCGGCGTCTTCTGGGGCAACTTCACCATGAAAGAGCCCAAGACCAACATGCAGAACATCATGGAGCTGCTTAAGCTCTATGGTGAGGGCAGGATCCGGCCGCGCGTGAGCGAAGTGCATCCCTTCGAGGATTATGTGGAAGCCCTGAACGGGCTGAGTGAGCGGCGTGCGACCGGGAAGATTGTTCTGAAGGTGGCGGATTAACGGCCCCTTAAGCCTGGCCGGCAAACGAAGCCAATACCAACTATTGGAGATGTTCTAATGGTTGGTCTGGCTTCATCTCTGGTATGGACCTGGACTGTACCCGTGGTTGGGCTTTTCAGGTGCCCCGGGGGCTGCGTCTGTCATTTGCATACATGAATGGGCAAAGGGGCAGAGCCTGCTCAATGGTCAAGGATTTTTGTGATATAGTTTACGCTTATGGGAAGACAAGTATTGAAGGCAAGTAATAATTTCAAATAAGTTTGAATTGTGGGTCCGGGACCAGACAAGTAAGGTAGCGATCCCTGTCCCAAGGGAAGAACAATGACAAAAAACAAACCTGAGAGCCCTCCAGAGCAGGAGATGCCAGAGTATGAGATGTTCCCTGAAGGCATGTGGCATATGCTGGGAGCTATCATTTTCATGGTATTTAGTGCTGGCGGTATCGTTATTCTGACCACTAGGATATTCGCTCCTCTGGTGGATATAGAGACGCTTAATGTTCTGACCTTTGGCGGGCTTACGCTGATGGCGCTAATTCTCTCAACCCCCACCTTCTTTCTATCTCGAGGTTGGGCTAGGTGCCACACCTTTCTACTCTGGCTTAATGCCTTGTACTTGTTTGTTCTCGCGGTAGGCGTCGGTTTTTTCAGCTTGCAGGGGGATTATGGGCTCGCTTTGATTGGAGTGCTGGGGATTCTGTTCACGAGCGTAGCTCGGCTTCTGTACAGTTCCAGTTCCTACCGTTCAGGGGTCGAATATTACCGGCTGATCTGGGCGCATTATCGGGCTGGCAACAATAGGAAAGACTGAACAGGCTGTTTGTTCTCGATTCCGGAGGGCGGCCAAGGTCCTGACAAAACAATTCAAGGCCGCGCTTCGCGTCAGTTCTCTTTTTTGATCTTGAGGGACAGAGTGGTACCCGCAAAAGGGTACTGATAATCTACCGCCGGAAGCGGTAACCTAACCTTTCATCATATCAAACTGGACGGTGACCTAATGAAAGGAGTCATTGATGAGTGATAGTACGAATTCCCTTCCCAAAATTTCAGATTCCAAAGTTATTCTGGATGAGCGAAAAGCTCGCGAGGTGCTCGCGTTTTTTGGCCTTCCAAAGAGCCCATTCTCAAGAGTCATGTGATCACTTTGGACCTGCACAGGTATGCGCAGGCGTTGCTTGTGGTGGATGTTTTCGGGCTGGAAAAGGCGCGGCCTATTCTGGACCCTCTTATTGAGCATGGTCTGCACATCAATAGTGTTGAGAAGATCACCGGGGAAGGGCTGACTGCTTTGCATGCGGCCGCGTTGAACAACAACCGCTCGGGGTGAAGCTGCTTCTGGAGTACGGGGCTGATCCTCAACTGACCGATAACAAGGGGCGTACCGCCCTGGAGCTGGCACGTGCGAGTGATGCGGCTCGGGGTGAACAGGATTATGGCGCTGTCATTGAGGTTCTTGAGGATGTGACGGCTGCGCGGAGAGTCCTCAGACGACCCTCCGGGCAGCCTTCTTCAAGTTGAGCTGTTTAGTGGGAAGGCATGGTGTTGTGCACCTTCCAGCTCGTAGCCCAGCTCCAGCAGCAGCCGTTCCTGCCCGTGACCGGCGGCCAGGTGGACGCCGATGGGCAGGCCGGCTTCGGTCCAGCCCATCGGCATGGACAGCGCCGGGCCGCCGGCGATGTTGCAGTAGGGGGTGAAGCTGACGTAGTGGGACAGGCGTTCCATGAGGGTGTCGTAGGGGACGTCCGGATGCAGCCAGCCCAGTTCCGGTGTGGTATGGCCCAGCACGGGGGACAGCAGGATGTCGTATTGCTGGAAGAAACGGACGTATTCCCTCTGGGTGCGCTTGAGTCTGGTGAGGATGGCGGGTAACCGGTGTATATTACGGCGGAAGCGGTGGTAGAGACCCTGGCTCAGTCCATCCACCTGATCCGCATCGAACCCCTTGCCGAACGCGAAGCGGCCGCCACGGGTGGCCAGAAATGAGAGCATGCCCCAATAGTGCTTGAAGTCCTCCGGAAAGGAGGGATCCACTGGTGGGGTAACGGTTTCAACCCGGTGCCCATTCTGTGCCAGCTGATGCGCGGTGTTTTCCACAGCGCGCCGAGTGGCGTCGTCGGTGGGCGTGCCGTTGACCGAGTCCGTCATCAGGGCCACGCGGTACTGTTGGTGGCCGGGGCCCTGAACGTGGCCGATGGGCGGCAGTGACTGGTTCCGGTGAACGTTCTCCATGGTGGCGTGGAAAAGGGCTGTGTCCCGGACGCTGCGGGTAACCACGCCCTCGCTGATGACGTTGATGGGCAGGGGGCGCGCGGTTTCCGTCACGGCATGGCGGCCGCGCGTGGGCTTGAGTCCTACGAGCCCGCAACACGCGGCGGGGATGCGGATTGAGCCGCCGCCGTCGTTGGCATGGGCCATGGGCACGGCACCGGCGGCCACCATGGCTGCCGAGCCGCCTGATGAACCGCCTGGCGAATACGCCGGATTCCAGGGGTTAAGGGTGGGCTGGTCGTGGGCCGGCTCGGTGGTGGCGTTGAAGCCGAATTCCGGCAGGGCCGTCTTGCCCAGCAGTGTCAGGCCTGAGGTCATGAACTCGCGCGCGTAAGCGCCATCGTGGCTTGCCGGATGAGGCCGGATGGCGGCCGAGCCATGCCGGCTGGGCAAGCCCTTGAGGTCGGTGTTGTCCTTGAGCAGTGAGGGGATGCCCGCCAGACCATGGTTTCGGCCGCGTGCATCCCGGTGAGGGGTATCAAAGCATTCCACGACCAGTGCGTTCAGCTGGGGATCGAGCTGGCGCAGCCGTTCAATGGCCGCCTGGTTGAGTTCCTGCTCGGATACCTCGCCCCGTTTGAGGCGTGCCCTCAGCGCAACAGCGTCGTCAGTGCCCAGGGCGTCGTCCTGGAAGGCATGGATCTGGGGGCTGTACTCGGTCATGGAAATCTCCTAGAACGCGATCTCGCCACGGTCGATCCGGGCGATGGTGGGGGCATCCAGCGCCTGGTACCCATTGCTGCCCGGCAACAGAGCAAAGACGTGATCGCCGCTGTCGCCGGGGTGATACGCTTGTCGTTGCAAGTCGGTCTTCCGGTACTTGAAGGTGCCGGTGGTTTCAATGGCTTCGGTCAGTCGCAGGAAAATCGGCACCGCATAGGGGGGCAGGTTGGCCTTGAGGTAGCGGTGCAAGGCGTCCAGGTCCGGCATCCGGTCGCGCGGTACCAGTGTGGCCATGCCGGCCTTGCCGTCGTGCGCCGGGATGGCCACGCCATAGACGACCACGTCTTCAAACCCTCCGAAGCCGTCGATGATGTTTTCCACTTCATTGGTGGAGACGTTCTCACCCTTCCAGCGGAAGGTGTCGCCCATGCGGTCGACGAACTGCAGGTGCCGCCAGCCGATGTCGCGCATGATGTCACCGGTATTGAACCAGGCATCTCCCTGCTTGAAGGCGTCCCGGATAATGGACGTCTCGGTGTCCTCCTTACGGGTGTAGCCCTCGAAGTGCCATTTCTGGTTGATCCCGCCAATCAGCAGCCCGGGGTCCCCCTTGCGGACTTCCCGAAGGCGGCCATGGCTGTCCCGTATGGGCTCTTTGGTGCCTTCCTTCACCTGCACAAGCTTGTAGGGGGCCGTGGTCAGGCCCACGGTGCCGTCGAGATTCAGAACATTGGTGAACCCGATGTTGCCCTCGCTGGAGGCGTAGAACTCGGCTACGTGCTCAATGCCAAACCGTTCCTTGAACTCGTTCCAGATGGACGGACGGAGTCCATTGCCGATCATCTTTCGTAGCGGATGGTTGCGGTCCTGGGGCGTGGCCCGCTGGTTCAGCAGGTAACGGCACAGCTCGCCCACATAGCCGAAGGTGGTGGCCCCGTAGTAGCGCACGTCGTTCCAGAAGCGGCTGGCGCTGAAGCGCCGCTTCATGACCAGTGAGGCGCCTCCGGCGAGCACGGCGCCCCAGCACACCAGCAGGGCGGTGCCATGGTAGAACGGCAGACTGCAGTAGAGTACATCGTCCGGCGTCATGGTCAGCGCCATGAAACCGAAACTGCCACTGGCTTTGAAGCATTTGCGGTGGCTGCTGGGGGCGGCCTTGGGCATGCCGGTGGTGCCGGAGGTGTAGATGTAGACGGCGGTGTCGCCCAGCCGGGGTGGATCCGCCGGACCGGGATCCAGGGTATCGAAGTGGCTGACCGCTTCAGCGAGGTTAAGGTAGCCCTCGGGCGCCTGGCCGAAGCAGCTGCGGGTGTCGGTGTCGGCCAGCCAGAGAAGGGGGTTGGCCTCAGCGGGGGTGACCCGATCGCGGATGGCGTTGAAAGTGGTTAGCAGCTCGTCGCCCACGATGAGTTTGCGGGGCGAAACCAGGCCAATGCTGTGGATGAGAACCTCGCCTTTTTGGGCGGTGTTGAGCATGGCGCAGGCGATGCCGATCTTGGCGGCGCCGGTGACGATGGCCAGGAGCTCGGGGCGGTTTTCCAGCAGCAGTGCGATGGTGTCACCGCGTTTCAGGCCCTGGCTGCGGAACCAGTGGGCGTACTGGTTGGCCCATTGGTTGAACTGGGTCCAGGTGAGGGTCTGTTCGCCGTAATGGAGCGCCGGGTTGTTGCCGTGGCGCCGAGCGTTGCGCTCGACGAGCGTGGCGATGCTCTGGGGCTTGTTGTCGTTGTTCAGTGAATAGTAATAGAGGCCCCGGGCCATGTGGGGCGCCTTGCGGATGAGACCTGGAACTTTGCGGATGACGTCGGTGGTTTTGATCTGGTCCGTGGTCATTTGGGTCCTTTTTTAGCTCGTTGCCGCAGAGTGGGGGTCGGGGGTGTTGCTCCGGGAAACGCTATGAATCCATCCCTGGACGCTGCGCGGTCGCCATCCCTGGCGACCGAGCTTCCCGGAGCAACACCCCCGACCCCCACCCCGAGCTCATTGCTAATCGTCCAGGAAAAAGTCCTTCATCAGCTCCGGCCCGTTCGGGTCATAGCGGTAGTGTTCCAGATCCGTTACGCCTTCCTCGGCCATGACGTCGTCGTCAATCAGGCACTGCCCCGTGGTGTGCGAGGGTGGGCGCTGGAGTATGGCGGCTGCCGCGTCACCCATGATCTCGGGCTTGCGGCCCTGTTTCATGAGCTGGGGCCCACCAACCTCGAACTCGATCGCGGCCGTGGCGATCAGGGTTCGGGGCCAGAGGGCGTTGACGGCCACCGGCAGCTTCCGGAACTCTTCCGCCATGCCGATGGTGAGCATGGACATGCCGTATTTGCTCACCGTGTAAGGGGCATTGTTGGCGAACCACTTGGGGTTGAGGCTGATGGGTGGCGACAGGTTCAGGATGTGCCCGTGGTCGGACTCGCGCAGCCAGGGCAGGGCGGCCTGGGAGCAGACGAAGACGGCGCGCGCGTTGATCGACTGCATCAGGTCGTAGCGTTTAACCGGCAGGTCGGCCACGCCCTGGAGACGGATGGCGCCGGCGTTGTTCACCAGGCAGTCAATGCCGCCGAAGTGGTCGGCCGCCTTCTGCATCACCTCGCCGACCTGGTTCTCGTCCTGCACGTCCAGCTTCAGCGCCAGTGCCTGGCTGCCCTCGGCTTCGACCTCCTCGGCCACGGTGTGGATGGTGCCGGGGAGTTTGGGGTTGGGTTCGTCGGACTTGGCTGCTACCACGATATTGGCGCCCTGGCGGGCACAGGCCAGTGCAATGGCCCGACCAATGCCGCGGCTGGCGCCGGTGATCAGAACCGTTTTTCCGTTCAGGTTAGTCGTCATTGTTGCTCTCCGCGTCGCGTGAGGCGTCGGCCGTGACGGTCATCAGGGTCTGGCGGGTGCGCACCTGGTCCCCGGTGCTGACCCGTATCCCGCTGATTTTCCCGTCGCGATCGGCCCTGAGTGGGTGTTCCATTTTCATTGCTTCCAGCACCGCCAGTGTCTGGCCGGCCTGGACCCGGTCTCCCTCGGTCACGCTCACTTCAACGACGGCGCCATCCATGGTGGCGCGAACCTCGCCGCTGCCCTGTTCGTCGGCCCGCCGGGCCGGAGCGTGGGTCGCATCCCTGAAATGCAGGGTGCGACCCTGAGCGTGACAATATAGGGATGATCCGACAATCTGATATTGGCTTTTGTGACGCACACCGTCGAGGCTCACGACCAACTCGTGTGACGTGATGTGCACCACCTGGAGTTGGTGCCAGGTGGTTCCCACCTGGGCGTCGATGTGCGTGCCCTGGTCGGTGAGGCGGACCCACTGCTGGTGGCCGTTGGTCGTGAGCAGCACCGGGCAGGCGCTCGGGAGGCTGTTGCTCCAGCCGGCACGGTCCTGGTGGCCCTGACCGGTGCCCGAGCGGTACAGGATGAGGGCGGCCAGGGCCTGTTCGCCAGTAGTGGGGTCCAGCGGTGCCAGGCAGGGATCGCCCAGGAATTCGGTGTCCAGGAAGGCCGTGGTGGCCTCGCCATTCGCGAAGGTGTGGTGCGCCAGGATGCGCGAGAGGAACCAGGCGTTGTGGGTGACACCGAGCAGCACGGTGTCCTCCAGCGCTCGGATCAGGCGCCGTCGGGCGCTGGCCCGATCCGGGCCCCGTGCGACCACTTTGGCGATCATGGGGTCGTAGTGCGGGGTGACCGCGCTGCCTTCGCGGATGCCATCATCCACCCGGATGCCCGCGCCCTGGGCGGGACGCCAGCGATAAAGTGGGCCGGTCTGGGGCATGTAGTCCTGGGCCGGGTCTTCGGCGTAAAGCCGGACCTCAATGGCATGCCCGCTGATGCCCACATCCGTTTGCGCCAGCGGCAGCGCTTCCCCCTGGGCAATCCGCAGCTGCCATTCGACCAGATCCAGTCCCGTCACCTCCTCGGTGACCGGGTGCTCCACCTGAAGGCGGGTGTTCATTTCCAGGAAATAGAAGTTCCGGGCCTCATCCGCGATGAACTCCACCGTCCCGGCCCCAACATAGCCGCAGGCCTGTGCGGCCTTGACGGCCGCCTCGCCCATGGCCTGGCGCATGGCCTCGTCAACAAATGGCGAAGGGGCTTCCTCCACGACCTTCTGGTGCCGGCGTTGGACCGAACAGTCCCGCTCTCCCAGATGGACGGCATTCCCGTGCTGGTCCGCGAACACCTGGATCTCGATATGGCGCGGCCGGATGATCGCCTTCTCCAGGATCAGCTCCCCGTTGCCGAAGGCGGACTCCGCCTCCGAACGCGCCCGCGCCAGCTCATCCGCCAGCGCCTGGGGCTCATGCACCAGCCGCATCCCGCGCCCGCCACCCCCGGCGGACGCCTTGATCATGACCGGGTAACCGATACCATCAGCCGCCTCCTGCCAGGAAGACGGCTCGGTCTCGGAGCTCTGGAACCCGGGCACCGTCGGCACCCCCGCCTCCCCCATGGCATCCTTGGACCGGCGCTTGGACCCCATCAACTCCATGGCATGCGCCGGCGGCCCAATGAACGTGATTCCGTTGTCCGTACACGCGGCCACAAAAGCCGCATCCTCCGACAGGAACCCGTACCCCGGATGCACCGCATCCGCGCCCGTCAGCCGCGCCGCTTCCAGAATGGCCTCAATGTCCAGGTAGGACTCCCCGGCGGGCGCCGGCCCCAGCCGAACCGCTTCATCCGCCCCCCGGACATGCGGCGCCTCACCGTCCGCATCACTGAACACCGCAACCGTGCGATAGCCCAGCGCCTGGGCCGTCCGGTTCACCCGCACCGCGATCTCGCCGCGATTGGCAATCAGAACTTTATTGAACATCGGCTAACACCCATCCAGGTGATCTGTAGTTGTTGTTCCGTAGGAGCGCGTCTTGCGCGCGATAGTTATCGGATCGCGAGCGAGGCTCGCTCCTACAGTCTTTCTCGTAGCGTTTCCAACGGTTTCTGGGTGTCGGTGCGGGGGAGGTCTTTCAGGGAGGCTCGATGACAGGATGTCATCGCGCCAGCGCCCATGGATGGGTTTACAGCGGTCCCTGAAAGACCTCCCCCGTGCCGACACCTGCAACCAACTCAACCGTCTGGAGACGACGCTATTCCTCAGCCCACGAAGGCTTCCGCTTCTGCATGAACGCCGTGGTCCCTTCTTGCCCTTCGTCCCCCCGAACAGCCGCCGCAAAATCCACCGCCGCCCGATCCAGCAACGACGCCAGGGGTTCGTTCTCGACCGACAGCAACAGATCCTTCGTCATCCGCGACGCCTGGGGCGCGCACTGGCGAACCCGTTCAATGACCTGGGCCAGCTTCTGCTCCAGCTCATCACCGGACCTGGCAAAGTCATGCACAACGCCCAGCCAGAACGCCTCGCTGCCATCAAACCGGTGGCCCGTCAGCGCCAGCCGCCGAGCCCGGGTCAACCCGATCCGGCGGACCACGAACGGCGCAATCTGGGCGGGTGTGATCCCCAGGGTCGTCTCCGGAAGACCGAAAGTCGCATCTTCACGGCACAGGGCGACATCCGATACACAGGCAAGCCTAAAACCGCCGCCCATCACGGCGCCCTCGAGTACGGCCACCGTTGTCTGGGGGGCTGACTCCACCTCCACCAGTAAATGGCCAAAGGCCCGGTTGAGTTCAGCGAGCGGATCCTCGTCCTCGTCCGCCTTCTGGTTGCGGGCCGAAGCCATGTCCTTGACGTCGCCACCGGCGCAGAAGTGACCTTCGGTGCCGCGCAGCACCACCGCCCTTGGGATCGTCTCGTTCTGGATGGCGACAAACACCTGCCGCAGCTCCTGCACCATGGCCAGGCTCATGGCGTTGCGGGCTTCCGGCCGATGAAGCGTCACGTAAAGAAAGCCGTGTGCCTGTTCCAGCTTCAGCGTTTCGCATTCGGGCAGGGGAATCATGTGCCACCTCCCTGGTCTTTTCCGGGCAGTGTGCCCATGAGTTTGCAGATGATGCCGAGCATGATCTCGTCGGCACCGCCGCCCACCGACACCAGCCGCACGTCGCGGTAGGCGCGCGAGACTGGGTTGTCCCACATGTAGCCATTGCCGCCCCAGTACTGCAGGCAGGCATCGGTCACCTCACGGCCCAGCCGCCCGGCCTTGAGCTTGGCCATGGAGGCGAGCTGGGTGACGTCCTTGTTGGCGACGTGCAGCTCACAGGCCTGGTAGGTGAGCGCGCGCAGGGCCTCGATCTCGGTCTGCAGCTCGGCCATGCGGAAGTGGATGGCCTGGTTGTTGATCAGGGGCTGGCCGAAGGTCTCACGTTCGCGGCAGTAGTCGATGGTCCGGTCCACGCAGCCTTCCAGCGCCTTGATGACGTTGGCCGCGCCCCAGAGCCGTTCTTCCTGGAATTGCAGCATCTGCATCATGAAGCCGGTGCCTTCGGCGCCGATTCGGTTGCGTTTCGGCACGCGCACGTCGTCCAGGAACACCTGCGCGGTTTCGGAGCAGCGCATGCCGAGCTTGTCCAGATGGGGCGCGACGCTGACCCCTGGAGAGTCCATGGGGACAATGATCAGACTCTTGTTCTTATGCGGCTTGTCGTCGCTGGTGTTGGCCAGAAGGCAGATGAAGTCGGCGCTGGGGGCGTTGGTGATCCACATCTTGTGGCCGTTGATGATGTAATCATCCCCGTCGGATTTGGCTGTGGTTTTGAGGCCCGCCACGTCCGAGCCGGCGCCGACTTCACTGACGCCGATGCAGCCGACTTGCTCGCCGGTGATGGCGGGGCGCAGGAATGCGTCTTTCTGTTCATCGGAGCCGAAGCGGGCCAGGGCGGGAGTGCACATGTCGGTCTGGACGCCGATGGACAGTGGCACGCCGCCGGCGGCTGCGATGCCGAATTCCTCGGCGGCGACGAGGTTGTAGCTGTAGTCGAGGCCCATGCCGCCGTATTGCTCGGGTTTCTGGATGCCGAGCAGGCCGAGGTCACCGAGTTTTTTGAAGATCTCGTGGATGGGGTAGCGGCCGTCGCGTTCCCATTCGTCGCAGTTGGGGTTGATGTCGTTTTCGACGAAATCGCGGACGGTTTTTCTGAGGGCCTGGTGTTCTTCGGTGAATTGCATTGGGTTCTGGCCTCTGTCTTGTCTCTAGACTGGTTGTTGTTTGCCGGGCTCTGAAGTGGGGGCGTCTTTCCGGGACCGCTGTGAACCCATCCATGGGCGCTGGCGCGATGACATCCCTGTCATCGAGCCTCCCGGAAAGACGCCCCCACTCCAGAGCTATCCTGTCTCGCTGGTGACGCCGTCACGAAGCTCTGTAGGAGCGAGCCCTGCTCGCGATAGATCCCGTATCGTCTTCATGGACACCTCCTACAACCGCGCGACGCCAAAGCTGTTCGACTGCAATTTGCGTTCATCGCCTTCCTGGCATATTGCCAAGGCTTCGCCCACGACCCGGCGGGTATCCCGCGGATCAATCAGTCCGTCATCCCAGAGTCGGGCGGTACCGAATAGGGAGTGGGAGCCGTCGTTCAGCTGTTTCGCCGTGGACTGTTCGAGGACGTCCAGTTGCTGTGGGTCGGGTTCGACGCCGTTCTTGCGTTGTTTCTCCTCGGCCACGATGCGCATCACCTTGCCGGCCTGGGCGCCGCCCATGACGGCGGTACGGCTGTTGGGCCAGGCGAAGATGAAGCGCGGGTCGAGGCCGCGGCCGCACATGGCGTAGTTGCCGGCGCCGTAGGAGCCGCCGATGACCACGGCGATGCGCGGAACACGGGCGTTGGTGACGGCCTGGATCATCTTGGAGCCGTGCTTGATGATGCCGTTCTGTTCGGAGTCGGTGCCGACCATGAAGCCGGTGGTGTTGTGCAGGAACAGGAGCGGCGTCTGCGACTGGTCACAGAGCTGGATGAACTGGGCGGCCTTGGCGGCGCCGTTGGGCGTGATCGGGCCGTTGTTGCCGATGATGCCGACGGTGCGGCCGTAGACCTCGATCCAGCCGCAGACGGTCTGGTTGTCGAAGTCGTTCTTGAAGTCGAGGAAGCGCGAGCCGTCGGCGATGCGGGCGAGGATCTCGCGCACGTCGTAGGGCTTGCGGCTGTCGGCGGGGATGACGCCCGGGAGTTCCTCCGGGCTGTAGATCGGGTCATCCCAGTCGCGGCTTTGTTTCGCCGGCGTGGACTTGTTCCAATCCAGCGAGGCCATGATCTCACGCGCCTGGCGCACGCCGTCGGCGTCGTTCTCGGCCAGGTACTCGGCGGTGCCGGCCACTTCACTGTGCATGACGGCGCCGCCCAGGTCCTCGTCCGTGGCGATCTCGCCGGTGGCGGCCTTGAGCAGTGGGGGGCCGGCGAGGAACATCTTGGACTGGCCGCGTACCACGATTACGTAATCCGAGAGTCCTGGCTGGTAAGCGCCGCCGGCGGTGGCGTTGCCGTGGACCACGGTGATCTGCGGAATACCCGCGGCCGACATCCGGGCTTGGTTGGCGAAGCCCCGGGCGCCGGGAACGAAGATGTCCGTGGCGTAGTTGAGGTTGGCGCCGCCGCTTTCGGACAGCGAAATCACCGGCAGGTTGTTTTCCATGGCGATTTCCTGGGCGCGCAGGGTCTTGTCGAGCCCGGCCGGAGTGATGGTGCCGCCCTTGATGGCGCTGTTGCTGGCGGAAACCATGACCCGGGCACCTCCGACGGTGCCGATGCCACAGATCATGCCGCCACCGGCCATGGAGCCGTCCTTGTCGTCGTGCATCTTGTAGCCGGCCAGCGGGCAGATCTCCAGGAAGGGGCTGCCACGATCCAGCAGCAGGCCGATGCGGTCCCGCGGCAGGAGCTTGTTCTTCTGGTTGAACTTGTCGCGGGCCTCTTCCGCCTTGTCGCGCACCAGCCGCTCGACACCGCGAAACGTCTCGATCTCCGCCTGCATCGCTTCGGCGTTCTCCGCGAACTCCGGGCTGTTGGGATCGATGGTGGATTCAATCACCTGCATGGCGTTCAGTCCTCGTCATCCTGGAGTACCCGGGGCGTCACCGCCCGGTGGAAGCCGTTGAAGGCCTGGTTGTTCTTCGCTTTCGGCAGTGGCCAGACACTCCCGCCCTGGGAGGCGCCGCCGTCGATGCGCAGGGTGTCGCCGGAGATGAAGCGGGAGCCGGGGGAGAGCAGGAAGCAGATGGCACTGCTGACCTCGGCTTCGGTGCCTATGCGCTTGCAGGGCACGGCATCACGCAGTCCCCGGATCCAGGACTTCATGCTGTCCGGGTAGCTGTCCATGCCGCTGGAGGCGATCCAGCCGGGGGCCACGGCGTTGACCCGCACGCCGGAGGCGCCCCATTCCACGGCGGCGGTCTGGGTAAAATTCACCATCCCGGCCCGCGCGGCTCCGGAGTGGCCCATGCCGGGCATGCCGCCCCACATGTCGGCGACGATGTTGACGATGGCGCCGCCGGTTTGTGTCATGCTCTGGTTATAGACCTCACGGGAGACGAGGAAGCCACCGGTGAGGTTGGTGCGCACGACGGTTTCCCAGCCTTTCTGGTTGATGCTGGCCAGTGGCGAGGGGAACTGGCCGCCGGCGTTGTTGACCAGGCCGTGGATGGGGCCGTGCTCATTGATGATGGTCTGGACGACAGGTTTGACGGCCTCCTCGTCGCGGATGTCGCAGCTGTAGGGGTGGGCGGTGCCGCCGTCTTCCCTGATTTCATCGGCGACGACCTGGACCTTTTCGAGCTTGCGGCCGATGAGGATGACGTTGGCGCCCAGGGCGGCCAGTTCATGGGCAGTGCAGCGGCCGATGCCGGAGCCGCCGCCGGTGACGATGAGGGTCTGGTTCTCGAACAGGCCTTCTTTGAATACTGATTGGTAGCTCATTGGGTGTTTTATTCCTTGTCACCAGCATGTTGGTTCTGTTGCGGCACCGCTACGGGGGAACCCTTTCGGGGACCGCTGTGAACCCATCCATGGGCGCTGGCGCGATGGCATCCCTGCCATCGAGCCTCCCCGAAAGGGTTCCCCCGCATCGGCGCTTCTGATGTTCTGGGTAGCGCTAACCTTTCGTTCCGCCGCGCCTCCCGGAAGCACTCCCCACTGTGGCGCCCAGAATCAGCCAGCATGCCTAGGATCACTGCAACAAACCCGAAGGCACCGCCACTGGAATCTCCAGCAACTGCTGGGCAAACGCCTTCCCCTGTGGATCAATCCGCAGGCTGGCAACGCCGCCACCACCGAGGCTGTGCTTCAGCAGCAAGTTCAACCCGTTAATTCCGGGCATATACCAACGAAGTACTTCGCTTTTCTCCGGATCCAGTGTATGCCCCATCCATTCAGCCACCCGCTCTGGCGTCAGCGCAGCCGCGATCCAGGGCAGGTAATCCGCGCGCCGGGCCACCACGCCGATGTTGCAGTGATCGCCCTTGTCACCACTGCGGGCCCAGGCCAGGTCGACCAGCCGTACGTCGGTATCCGCCTGATCGGTTGTCCTGGGAATTGGCGCTTCTGCTGGCTTGTTCGTGCCGGCATAGCCGCCTTCCGTCGGTACCGCCACGTTGGAGACGTCACCGCCCAGGTCCACGGAAACGGAAACCATCGCCTTGGGCACGAGGCATGAATACAGCCGGATCTTGGGCCAGACCGTGGGGCGGCCGCCGACGATGCCGGTCAGGCCCGGGGCCATACCGGTGGCGGCCTGCGCAATTTCACGGGAGAAGGTCACCAGGGCTTTTTTGTCCGAGTGGGTGGCGCTGATCTTGATCACGACCTCACGGGTATCGCCGTGACGGCCGTGGGGGCCATAGGTGCTTTCGGTGCCGAGCAGTTCCACGCTGGTGTCGGTGTAGGGGGCATGGCCGTGGTCCTGGATGAGCCGTTCGGACTTGCGCAGTATGGCGTTGGCCACGGCGTCAGCCTTGCGCCTCGCCTCCATTCCCGCCAATAGGAAGGTGACGGTGCATTTGTGCCCATCGGGCCAGGTGCCGGCGACTTTGTAGGTGTCGGTTGGCGGCAAGCCGTGGGCACCGGTGACCCGGACCTGGTCCTGGCCGGTTTCTTCGAGCCGCGCCTGGCTGAAGTCACAGGTGACGTCTGGCAGGTGGTAGGCGTGAGGGTCGTCGATCTCGTAGACGAGCTGCTCGGCGACGGTGCCGAAGCTGACCCGGCCGCCGGTCCCCGGGGGCTTGGTGATGGTGAATTCACCATTGGGCTGGACCTCGGCAATGGGGAATCCCATGTTGTCGAAGCCGTCCATGACGGTTTCCCAGTCGGTGAAGTTGCCGCCGGTTGCATGGGCCCCGCATTCAATCAGGTGACCCGCGAGGCTGCCCTGGGCTAAACGGTCATAGTCGTCCTGGCGCCAGCCGAATTCGTGCATCAATGGCGCCAGGACCACGGCACTGTCCGCCACTCGTCCAGTAATGACGATGTCAGCCCCCTGTTCCAGCGCGCTGGCAATGCCGGGGGCCCCGAGATAGGCATTGAGACTGACCATCGTGCCCGGTAGGGGGGCGCCTGTATCGATCTCGGTGATGCCGCCCTTTGAGAGCTGACGCTTTTGCGGCATCAGGTCGTCGCCGTGGACCAGGGCAATGGTCAGCGCCAGTCCCTGTTCGTCCACCAGGGCCTGAAGGGCGTCCCGGCAGGCGACTGGGTTTACCCCGCCAGCGTTGCTGATGACCTTGAGGCCCTGGTTGCTGATCTCTCCGAGCAGTGGGCCCATGACGGTGTCTACAAAATCACGGGCGTAGCCCTGCGAGGGGTCCTTGAGTTTCTGGCCGGCCATGATGGACATGGTGATTTCGGCCAGGTAGTCAAAGACCAGGTAATCCAGGTTGCCCTTTTCCACGAGCTGCCGCGCGGCGGTCTGGGTGTCGCCCCAGAAGGCGGCGGCGCAGCCGATGCGCAGGGACTGGGGGGCATTCATGGCGGTTGTCCTTTGTACGGGGATCGTTTGAATTGAATATACCTAGCAAGCGCTTGGTTTGTAAACGGTGCTAGAATGAGGATCTGGCGCCTCGCAGCTCATGGCGGCCTTCAACTGCTAGAATCGGCCTGGTTTTAGGGCCTTATTTCCTGGAGATCCCCGACTTGTTAACCCAAACGACTGATTCCGCACCCAGCTTCACGGATCCCGAATCCCCCAGGGGCCGCCTCCTGCGCCAGGCTGCCCACCTGTTCCGGGACAAGGGCTATGAGCGCACGACGGTGCGGGATCTGGCTGCGGCGGTGGGGATCCAGTCAGGCAGCATCTTCCATCACTTCCGGACCAAGGAGGAGATCCTGAAAGGCGTGATGACGGAGGCGATCCTGGTGAATACAGCGCGCATGCGCGAGCGCCGGGACGCGGCGCCGGATACCCGCTCGGCGCTGCGGGCGCTGGTGCAGTGTGAGCTGGAGTCGATTAACGGTGAAACCGGCGAGGCCATGGCGGTGCTGGTCTACGAGTGGCGGAGTCTGTCCGAGGCCAGTCAGGCGGATATCCTCAAGCTTCGTGAGGTTTATGAGGGATTATGGCTGGAAACGCTGGAAAAGGCCCGGGCCGAGCGGTTGCTGGAAGCGGATCCGTTCATCCTGCGGCGTTTTCTCACCGGTGCCCTGAGCTGGACCATCACCTGGTATCGTCCGGACGGCGACATGACCATTGAGGATCTGGCCGGTCATGTGATGACGATGCTGAAGATCCCGTCGCCCTGATCCTCGCTACCCGACGACTGGCACTGCCGGCCATTTTGTGTGTTCCGGCTAGAGCCTTGTTACACAGGGTCACTCGCTGTAACGACGTCACATCCCCGGCATTTCGGCCAGCCTGCAGGCTTGCATCCATCTCTCGACTGCCGTTTCATTGTCGGACCTTGACGTTCGTCAACCCCGTGACACGGTTCACGCACCGTTTGCACCGGAGGCGAACCCCCAAAGGCAATACCCGCTTGCAGGGCGGCCGCAGGACAGATGGAGACTGGCCATGCCGAACAAAACCTATAACGGCATCTCCCTGACCCGCATCACTGGTGTGCTTGTCGCCTTGATGGTGCTGGCCGGGTGTTCCGTTAACCCCCTTCACAAGATAACCGGTGATGTGATGACCGGTTATGCCGAGGCTGAGAATACGCCGTATGTGCTGGCGATGAGTGATGTGGGCAAGGCCTGTTCACTCGGGGAGTCCGTTGATCCTCTGCTTTATTCCTTCTCCCGCGTTACCCGGGAGCCCGCCAAGACCGGGACGCTCCTGTCGGTATTGGCGGGCATCTGCATGGAGCAGGAGGCCTTTGAACAGGAGCTGCGTTATCTGAGGGCGGACTACCAGGGCAACACCAGGGAATTGCGTGATGCCCGTGAAGCGATGCAACGCCGGTATGGCACTACCGCGGAGCGGCGCGAACGGGCCTTCAACCGCATGCTGACGGCGTTCAACTATGAACCGACACCGGATGCGGCGTGTCCGGAGCTGTATTCCGACCAGGATGAGATCACCTTCCTGGTCGGGCTGCTCGCCGGGG
Source organism: Halomonadaceae bacterium KBTZ08 (assembly GCA_048013405.1). GTDB lineage: Bacteria > Pseudomonadota > Gammaproteobacteria > Pseudomonadales > Oleiphilaceae > Halospina. Next base: position 1,560,122 of record CP182108.1, on the reverse strand, counting down.
CCCAGGCGGTGCTGGACGATGGCAAGGCGCGGGGCCGCGCCGATGTCTCCCGCAGGCTGGCGGCCCAGGTCGAGCGTTCCACCTATTGCGTGAGCAACAGCAAGTGGGCCGGCATTCCAGAGGGTTTGAGGGCCACGATCTGGGTCTTGCTGCCGGACCTGAAGCCGGAGGAAGTCAGCGCTGGAACCTGGGAGGTGCTGGCCCGCAACCGCCGGCTTGGTGTTGAGAAAGGGCTGCGTATCCCGGCGGCCCTGGAGCTGATGATGGCCGAGAACGTCGGCCGTGATGACACCCTGTCCGAGGTGCTTGCCTATCTGGACGAGACGTCCGATGACTTTGAGGTCTGGGAGCGGTATCAACTGGCGGACCACGTTGCAATGCGCATTGCCCGGGCTGTATCGGATCGATTCTGGACCCGCGAACACGGCTACCGGACTCCGAAAAACCGGTTTGGGGAGACTGGAACCGGGACGGACGAGAGTGAACGCATTGATACCGAGGGGCTGTTGTGACGGCGCCCGGACTATGGATTGATGAACAACAACAGTAAACAGGAGAGATCCATGCGACTCCGCAATCTCACCGCAGTGCTCTGCCTTGGGCTGGCCCCTTTGGCCCAGGCGCAGGAAAAGACAGTAGACATGTGCGTGTTCGACCTGATCGGGGCCAGTGGTGACCAGTACGCACTGGTGGAGAACTATGCGATCGACATGCGTGAAAAGGGGGTCAAGTTCAACCTGGAGCCCTACACCGATGAGGGAGTCGCCATGTCCGCGTTCTCAGCGGGCGACTGTGATGCCCTGGCCGCAACGGACCTCCGGATTCGGCGGTACAACGGGTTTACCGGCACGCTCAGTGCCGTTGGGGCGATTCCTTCTTACAAGCACCTGGAGATGGTGCTGGCGGCGATCAATAAACCCAAGGCCAGCAAGTACATGAAAGAAGGTGACTATGAGATTGCTGGCATTTTCCCTGCGGGGGCCGCCTATCTGTTCGTGACCGACAGGGACATGGACACGGTGGAGGAGCTGGCCGGCAAGCGCATCGCGACCCTGAATCATCATCCGGATGCGGTGCACATGGTCAATTACGTCAACGCGAGTGTTGAGCCCTCCGAGATCACCGATTTTGGGGGTAAGTTCAATAACCGGTCAGTGGATGCCGCCTATGCCCCGGGCTGGGCGTATGAGGCGCTGGAGCTGTATCGCGGCATCGGTGATGAAGGGGGTGTGGTGGACTATCCCCTCGGGCAGCTGACGATGCAGATTGTCGTAAGGGATGATGCGTTGACCGAGGAGCAGGCCCAGACGTCCCGCGAAGTGGCTTTCAACCATTTTGATGATGCCATTGCCAAAGTTGAGGACTACGAGGCGGACATCCCGGATGACACCTGGATTGAGATCCCGGACAGCGACATTGAGGACTATCAGGAGATGTTCCGCCAGAACCGTATTGAACTCCGGGATGGTGTTACCGCCGATGGAGAGGAAGCGGAGCAGGTTTACAACGGGCAAATGCTGACCCTTTTGCGCAAGGTGCGCTGCCGGATCGATCCGGAAGCCTCCGAGTGTACAGCACCGGACCGTGAATAACGCCCACTGTTCCTGACGTAGAGAGGTCGTCATGTCGGAACCATCTTCCTCCTGGGGCAGTGCCCGTGCTCCAGCCCATGCGCGTCGGCTGCACGGCGCGCTTGTGCTTCTGCTATTGCTCGCGTTGCTGCTGATGGGGCTGGGGGGCTCCATGCACACCCGCATGCTGGCGCTCGGTGAACAGATCTGGCCGGGGTATTATTCGCTGGATCCGGGGGCGGAGGCGCCCAGCTGTGAAACCGACGTCGACATTGGTCGGCGGGTGCAGGAGGAGCTTTCGAAGCAGGAAGACGATCCCTTCGGACTGGGCGGCGGTGGTCCCAGCAAAGAGCAGCTGCGGCGTTCCATCGAAAAGAATGTGGCGCGCTGTCAGCAGCGTCATGAGCAGTACCACGCCATGCAAGAGCGCATCACGCCGGTATTGGTGGCCTATAAGACCGTGGAGCGGGGAATGGCGGAGTGGCTGACGGACAACCGCTCATTGTCCACCTATCTCTTCATAGCGCTGCTTGGCTTCGGCGCCGCTACCGCGGCCTTTTCCAATCACCATATCAGTATCCGCCCGCCCATCACCCGGGTGGACTGGCGGCTGGCCGAAGGCGGCCAGATGGTGGTCAACCTGCTGATGGTGTTCTCGCTCTATAACCATCTAGGAAACCTGATGGATACCCCGGAAACGGGGCGGCTCCAGGCGCTCCAGAAAGCCTGGATGGCACTGTTCACCATTCTGGCCGGCATCAATCTGGTGCGGCTTGTCAGCATGCCCACCGAGCTGCCACGGGGAAAAATGACCCTGGCATCCCCCCTGGCGATTCCGTTGTATTGCTGGATGGGGGTACTGGGCTACCTCTACTTCGCCAATGGTGGCAACTGGGATACCGCTGGTCTCGGGGTCTACCTGAACCAATTGACGAAGCATTCCTCACTGTTCGTCAACATTGGGCTCTATGTGTTCGTCGGGATGATGCTCAAGCAGACCACCATCCCGGACCGGTTGTTGGCAGTGGTTCAGCCCTGGCAGCTCCCGCCGGCCACGCTGGCCTCACTGGTCATCTTTGTGACGGCGTTTCCGACAGCGTTCACCGGCGCCTCCGGCATCTTCATCCTGGCGGTGGGGGGCACGATCTATGACGAGTTGCGGCGTGCCGGGGCCGGGCGCCAGCTGTCCCTGGCCACCACGGCGATGTCCGGCAGTCTGGGTGTGGTGCTTAATCCCTGCCTTCTCATCGTGGTCGTAGCCGCGCTGAACAAGGAAGTGACCACGGGTGAACTCTTCGGATGGGGATTCTGGGTTTTTCTGCTGTCCGCCATCATCTTCACACTGATCGTAACGCGCAGCGAAAAGGAATGGCGGCCACGCGTGAGTCATCCGCGGTTGGCCATGAAGCAATCGCTGAAGGCGCTGCGGGCATTGATCCCGGATGTCATCCTGATTGCCGTCATTGTGGGCCTGTTCCAGCTGGTGCTGGGCATGGCGTTCAATGAATTCTCGGCGCCCACCATACTACCGATCATCATGATGGCGCTGGTGGTCCTGGACTATAACGGGCCCCGGAGTCGTGTAATGGGGGCGGGGCGGCGCATTGCCATCGGCGCCGGTGAATCCGCCGTGCACGTGGGCGCGCTGCTGACGCTGATTGGCCTGTCCATGACGGTTGGTGGTGTGCTGGAGCGCTCCCACGTGATTGCCAGCTTCTTCCCGGCAGAGGCGGATTCGGTGTTGCTGGTGGTACTGGCGCTGATGGTGCTGCTGACGGTCATCGGCATGTTCATGGACCCCTTCGCGGCGGTGGTTCTGGTCTCCGCCACCATTGCCCAGCCCGCGATCGGGTTGGGGGTGGATCCGCTGCACTTCTGGGTCATGACCATTGTGGCCTTTGAACTGGGCTACCTTACGCCACCAGTGGCGCTCAATCACCTGCTGACCCGCCAGGTGGTCGGGGTCAAGGAGGCGCTTGTGCCAGAGCCCGAGGCACCCAATCTCTACCGGCGTTTCCAGCGCCTGATTCTCCCGTTGATGGTGATGGGGCTGACCCTGACGGTTGTGGCATTGGTACCGTTGCTGTTTTATGGTTGAACCATGGCTGCGCGCCAAGACCCTCTAATGGCATAAAGTTGAGTGCAACGGTGCAAACCTGCCTCTGGAAACGACTGGTGCTGACAGGCTTTGTCCAGCTTGTTGCTGGCTGTGGGGGCGGCGGAGGCGGTGACGGTGAAGAGGCCGGTGTGCTTCAGGGCACCATCGCCATTGCCCCGGGCTCACGCGTGGACGCGGATACCGCCCTGACCCTGACAGAGGAGGGGCTGGCCAGCTCCCGGGCCGAACCGGTTTCTGGCGTGCAGAACCCGGACAGCCCTTTCCCCGGCAACGTGATCGCTGGCGGCTTTATCAGTGCCAACGCCGGTCAGTATAACGGTGGTCTTGCGTTCCCTCGCGACTCGTCCGATGTGCTGCGGTTGAGCCTGGTTGAAGGCCAGCGAGTGGTGGTGAATGTGTTTCCGGCTCCCTATCGGGTTGGCCGCTCCAGCCAGCCGGAGCCGGATGTCGAGGTCATTCTGGAAGCAGTTGCCTCAGGGCACTCGAGTGTGAGTTCAGGCAGGGGCGCTACCAGTCTTTCTGTCCAGGCGCACGATGCTGGGGAGTATAACCTGAGCGTCAGGGCCGGGGAGCGTAGTGGCCCCGCCCGCTATGTCATCCGCGCCACTTCCCTGGATCAGGGCCAGTCCCTGGGAGGAGGCGTTGCGGATGTCATCCCCGGCGAGGCGATTGTGACCCTGGGGGCGGATGGCGGGAAGGAGCGGGTCCGTGCCCAGGCTGGACGGGAACTCCCGGTGGCTGCGCAGCGATCCCTGGGAGGCCGCCAGCATCATGTGCGAATGCCGCTCGAGCGTGAGGCGGTCATGGCCGCCAATGCGTCCGGGCGGGCGCGCGTGAAGGAGACGCTGGCGTGGATCCAAAAGCTGCGGGACTCGCCCAGGGTTGTTCAGGCAGTGCCCAATATACGCGTGCGCCGCGCCGATACCCACCTGCCACCGATGACCCAGAGTGATTATTCGCTGCAGAAGTGGCATTTTGACCGTATTAACGCCGAGGGCGCCTGGTCGAGCAACCGGACAGGCGAGGGCGTTCATGTTGCTGTGCTCGATACTGGCATCAGCTACGCCAATAATGACTGGCATCCGGATCTGGCACCGACTATTGCTTGCGGGGAAACGGGCTGCCTGGACACCGTTGATGATGACGCATGGCCCCGGGATGACAGCGGGTCAGGTCATGGCACGCATGTGACGGGAATTGTTGGCGCGGATGCGCTCAAGTCGGATCAGGTCTCTGGTGTGGCCTACGATGCAGACCTGGTTCCCGTCCGGGTGCTGGGCAGCCGCGAGGGGAGTATGGCGAATGTCATTGAGGGGGTGCGCTGGGTCATCAACCAGGGCAGGCCCCGGGCGCGGGTCATCAATCTCAGCCTCGGGACCCAGACGAGCAGCCCGGCCCTGGCGGATGCCATCGCCGATGCGGAGGCCGCGGGGATCATTGTGGTGGGCGCCTCGGGGAATGCCGGCAATGACCGTCCTTTCTACCCAGCTGCCTACCCCTCTGTCTTGGCGGTTGGCGGCGTGGACTGCACCGGCGCGCGCTCGGAGTTTGCCAACTTTGGGGCCTGGCTGGACCTGATGGCGCCTGCCGGAGGGGGCGCGGGGAATGGTTGCCAGGACGTTGATGGTGACGATCAGCGCTTCATCCACAGCGCCGTGCCCGGCGGCGCGGGCGGTTTGCAGGGAACCTCCATGGCGGCCCCCCATGTCAGTGGCGTGGTGGCAATGCTGCTGGAGGCCAACCCGGATCTGGCGCCGGCCACTGTCAGGGCCCTGGTGCGCGAGGGGCAGATCGTGCAGGGCAGCGGCGCCTTTGATCTTGAGCGAGGGCGGGGCATCGTGGATGCCCGGGCCGCCGCCTCATCAACCTGGACGGATTATGCCGCACTGGCCCCGGAGCCCGGCATGATCGATTTCAGCGATGGTACCGATCAGGTTGAGCTGTCGTTCCGTCGGGTGGGGGAGACTCGTGTTTCCTTGAGCGGCCTGGCGGTTTCCGGGAGCGCGCCCTGGCTTGATCAGGTTGAGTCCCTCGGTGGCCGTCGTTTCCGCGTACGCCTGAACACCGACAGGCTCACGCCAGGGACGCTCTATCGGTCCGTGCTCGAAGTGACCTATCAGGCCGGCAGTGACCAGCGCTCCTTCCAGCTGCCGGTTACGGCGACCCTGGAAGCCGATGCCCGGGCCCGTAATGCAGGGGTGCACTTCGTGCAGCTGATCCCTCGGGACCCATCCCAACCGGGCATGGAAGTGCAACAGACAATGGCGGAAGCCGAAAACGGTCAGTACCGTTTCTCGTTTGATACGTCCGACATTGAGCCGGGCGAGTACCTCCTGATTGCGGGGAGTGACATGGATAACGATGGTGCCTTCTGTGGCCCGGGTGAAGCCTGTGCCGAATTTCCCTTTACCGGGCAGGCGGAGCCCATAACCGTAACCCAGGCGATGAATCGGGAGGTTGAGCTGGAAACCGCCTTTACGCGGCCGGTTGATACCCAGGTGGATCCCGGCTACCGTCGAGTCACTGATCAATGAGTTAGCGGCAAGGAGGTTAGGCAATGGTGAGTCGGCGTTTACTGGGTCTGTGTCTGCTGGTGCCGCTATTGGTGGGGTGCCAGGCGGGCCAGGCTGAGAAGGAGGCCCTTCCCGATGTTGAGGTGATCGGCCAGGCGTCCCAGTGTCACGTTGAAAGCCCCGGCCTTGCCCTGGTGCGCTCGAAGGCAGAGCTTCCGGAGGTGGATCGGCTGATGTCATCGGCGCAGGGAGCGCTCCAGTCCGGTCGTGATGTGGTCATTGTGTATCTCGGCCAGCGTCCCACGCCGGGATATGGCGGCGAATTGCGTGAGTCCGAAAAGGTGGGGGGGAGTCTGAGCGTTGCCCTGCGCTACACGGAGCCGGACAGTGACGCCATGCTGGCACAGGTCATTACGACACCGTGCCTGGCCTTGTCGGTGCCGGGCGAGGGCTGGTCGACCCTTTCTGTGCGGATGGACGCCGAGGGCTTCCCGCTGCGCCTGGAGGCGCCGGCCGGGCACTGAATCCTTTGCCGTTCTCTGGTACTGTTGCGTACGTACCAGGGCGGCCTTCGGGCCGCTTGCCCCATTCCCGTTGATGGACACCCGAGCCTATGAGCCAGAGCAGCGATTACAACGCCGATTCCATTGAAGTCCTCAAGGGGCTGGACCCGGTGCGCAAGCGGCCGGGCATGTACACCGACACCTCCCGTCCCAATCATCTGGCCCAGGAAGTCATCGACAACAGCGTGGACGAGGCACTGGGTGGCCATGCGAAACGCATCGACGTGGTGCTGCACGCGGACGGCCGCCTCTCGGTGACCGATGATGGCCGCGGTATGCCCGTGGATGCCCACCAGGAAGAGGGTATCCCTGGTGTTGAGCTGATCATGACGCGGTTGCATGCCGGGGGTAAGTTCAGCACCAGTAACTACCAGTATTCCGGTGGGCTGCACGGCGTGGGCGTTTCCGTGGTCAATGGGCTCTCCACGGAGCTGGAGGTGTTGATCCGGCGTGATGGCAAGCTGCATCGCATCCGCTTTGAGCATGGTTACAAGGTCGAGGACCTGAATGTCGTCGACACGGTGGGCAAGCGCAACACGGGCACAACCCTGAGCTTCCGTCCGGACCCGGAGTATTTTGAGAGCCCGAGGTTCTCGATTCCCCGCCTTCGCCATAACCTGCGCGCCAAGGCCGTGCTGTGTCCGGGATTGACCGTGACGCTGCTGCAGGAGGAGACCGGCGAAAAGGACGAGTGGTATTACGAGGACGGGCTGACCGACTACCTGAAAACCGCCCTGGCGGACCGGGAGTGTCTGCCCCAGGAGCCGTTCACCGGTGAGATCAGTGGTAATACTGAAAGGGTGAGCTGGGCCCTGCAGTGGCTGCCCGAGGACACCGAGGTGGTGGCCGAGAGTTACGTGAACCTTATCCCCACCACCCAGGGCGGCACCCATGTGAATGGCCTCCGGACCGGACTCCTGGAAGCGCTGCGCGAATTCTGCGAGCTGCATAATCTGTTGCCGCGCGGGGTCAAGCTGACCCCGGACGACATCTGGGAGCGTTGCAGTTACGTGCTGTCGTTCAAGATGCAGGAGCCCCAGTTCTCGGGCCAGACCAAGGAGCGCCTGTCATCGCGGGAAGCGGCCAGCTTCATCTCCGGCGTGGTCAAGGATGCCTTCAGCCTCTGGTTGAACCAGCACACGGATGTTGCCGAGGCCCTGGCCGAATTCGTGATCGGCAATGCCCAGCGTCGCCTCCGTGCGTCACGCAAGGTGCAGCGCAAGAAGGTCACGTCCGGGCCGGCGCTGCCCGGCAAGCTGGCGGACTGTACGGGCACGGATCCGGCGCAGTCGGAACTGTTCCTGGTGGAGGGCGACTCCGCCGGCGGCTCCGCCAAGCAGGCACGGGATCGCGAATACCAGGCGGTGATGCCGCTGCGGGGCAAGATCCTCAACACCTGGGAAGTGGATTCGGCAGAGATCTTCAGCTCCCAGGAGGTGCATGATATTGCCGTCGCCATTGGCGTGGACCCTGGATCCGGGGATCTGACCGGGCTGCGCTACAACCGGGTCTGCATCCTGGCGGATGCGGATTCGGATGGTATGCACATCGCGACCCTGCTGTGCGCGCTCTTCGTCAAGCATTTCCGGCCCCTGGTGGAAGCGGGCCATGTGTTTATGGCCATGCCACCGCTGTATCGCATCGACCTGGGCAAGGAAACCTTCTACGCCCTGGACGAACACGAAAAGCAGGGCATCATTGATCGCCTGGCGGCGGAGAAACGCAAGGGCAAGATACAGACCCAGCGCTTCAAGGGCCTGGGCGAAATGAATCCGCTGCAGTTGCGTGAGACCACGATGGCACCGGATACACGGCGTCTGGTTCAGCTGTCACTGAGCCCGGATGACGGCACGGACGACCGTATGGATATGCTGCTGGGGAAGAAGCGCGCGGCGGATCGCCGCAGCTGGCTGGAGGAATACGGCAATGAGGCCGAGGTCGTCGGCTGACCCCGGCCCCGGCCTTGTTTCGGCGGGTCAGCCGTTGAAGCGGCGGAAGACCAGGGTGGCGTTGGTGCCACCGAAGCCGAAGCTGTTGCTCATCACCAGCGGCAGATCCACATTATGCTGGAACTCGCGGATGATGGGGTAGCCCTCGGCGCCTTCGTCCAGGTTCTCGATGTTGGCGGAAGGCGTGAGGAAGCCTTCGCGCTGCATGATCAGCGTATAGATGGCTTCATGCACGCCTGCGGCACCGAGCGAGTGGCCGGTCAGCGGCTTGGTTGAGCCCGTGGGCGGCATGGCGTCGCCGGTCACCTGGTGAATGGCATCCAGTTCCACTACATCGCCTGTGGGCGTGCTGGTGCCATGGGTGTTGATGTAGCTCAGTGGCTCATCAATGCCTTTCAGTGACTGCTGCATGCACCGCACGGCGCCCTCGCCGGAGGGGGCCACCATGTCCACGCCATCGGACGTGGCGCCAAAGCCGACCAACTCCGCCAGGATGGGGGCTCCCCTTGCCTGGGCGTGTTCCAGTGATTCAAGCGCCAGGACCCCGCCGCCGCCTGCAATGACGAAACCGTCACGGTCTGCGTCATAGGTGCGTGAGGCTTTCCCGGGGGTATCATTGAACTTGGTCGACAGCGCGCCCATGGCGTCGAAAAGGAGCGTCAGGGTCCAGTGCAGATCCTCGCCGCCACCGGCAAACATCACTTCCTGGCGGCCCAGGGCGATCAGGTCGGCCGCATGGCCGATGCAATGGGCGCTGGTGGCGCAGGCGGACGTGATGCCGTAGTTCACGCCCCGGATACCGTAAGCGGTGGCCAGGTTGGCGTTAATCGCCGATCCCATGGTTCTGGGAACACGGTAGGGGCCCACGCGGCGGATTCCCTTCTCACGATGGGTGTCGATCGAATCCGTCAGTTCCACGGTGGAGGCACCGCCAGTACCCATAATGAGGCCGGTGGTATCCGCCTTGATCTCATCCTCAGTCAGTCCGGACTGTTCCACAGCCTCCTGCATTGCCAGATAGGCATAGGCGGAAGCGGGACACATGAACCGGTACAGCTTGCGGTCAATGTGTTCCTTGGGGTCGATATGGATGCCACCGCAGATCTGGCTGCGCAGGCCATTATCCCGTGCTTCTTCGCTGAATTCGATGCCCGGGCGGACCTGGCGCAGGGAGTCGGTGACCTCCTTCTGATTGTTGCCCAGGCTGGAGATGACCCCCATCCCGGTAATCACGACACGTCTCATTGCTTGCTCTGCCTCAGAAGTTTTCCGTGGATGTGAAGAGCCCGACGCGCAGGTCTTTGGCGTGGTAGATGGGGCGCCCATCCACTGAGACGATCCCGTCGGCGATGCCCATGGTAACGCCACGCCGGACAATGCGTTTGATGTCGAGCTGGTAACGCACCAGTTCGTTTGAGGGTAGCACCTGGCCGGTGAATTTCACCTCACCACAGCCCAGCGCCCGCCCGCGACCCTGGCCGCCTTGCCAGGCCAGGAAGAAACCGGTCAGCTGCCACAGCGCGTCCAGCCCCAGGCAGCCCGGCATAACAGGGTCGCCCTTGAAGTGGCAGTGGAAGAACCAGAGATCCGGATCAATGTCCAGTTCCGCGATCAGTTGGCCCTTGTCGTAGTCGCCGCCGTCATCACTGATATGGGGAATCCGGTCCAGCATCAGCATCTGGTCGACCGGCAGCCGCATGTCGCCTTCGAAGAGTTCGCCTCTCCCACAGCGTTCCAGATCGGCTTTGTCAAATTGGGCCACTGTCATGGCGATCTCCTGAGAATTACAGCTGTTACGGTAACAGACTCGGGCTTGGAATGCTTGATACTCTGTTCCCACACTTTGACTGCGCGTGTGAGGGCATAAAGCTAACACGTGTTCGTTTAAAGGAAAATTACTGGTATTGGGAAGTGTGCCAGCGTTGCTCAGGTTCGGGGCTGTTCCCCGGCCAGGATGTCACAGCAAAGCACCAGCGTCTGATCGCCGTAAACGAATGCCCGGGAAAGTGTGATGCACATGTGTGCGCCGGTTGCCGACAGGTAGGGGCGGGTGATCTGGAGCTCGCCGGGATGGCGCAGGGCGCGGCGCAGGTAGTGCTGGCGGTACCAGTCCGCCTGCACGGTGTTCTCCAGCGGTCGGAAGCGCGGGTCCAGGCGGTGGGCGCTTTCCGGTGAGAGCAGGCTGTCGTGGACCTGGACCCCATCATCACCGATGAGGTAACAGCGCGAGACCGTATGGTGGTTGACCAGTGGGCCGCAGGCGGGCTCAAAATCCTGGCCGGCCTGGAGCGCGCTGATGACCCGCTCGAAGCGGTGGCTGAAGAAGCCGGTGATGGTCTGTGTGGGGTCGGATTGCTGCTGCTTGTTCTGCTTGTAGTGTGCCAGCAGCGTCTCGAAATCGGCGTTCCCCTGGACGGCGCAACCCAGCTCGGTGGTTGGCCGATGGAAGTAATAGCCCTGGACGAAATCCACGCCCGCGTCCACGGCGATCAGTGCCTGCTCCTGGGATTCCACGCCTTCCAGAAGGACCAGGCAGCCGGATTCGTGCAGCAGGGAAACAATGCCCTTGAGGATCTGGCGGGCACGCTTTTCCTCGGTTGCCCTGGCCAGCATCTGGCGGTCAAGCTTGACGATGTCCGGTCGCAGGTTCCATATGCGTTCAAAGTTGGAATGGCCGGCGCCAAAGTCATCAATCGCCGTGAGGCAGCCCAGTGAGCGATAGTATTCCACGGTACGGCGCAACAGGTCGGGATCGTCGCTGGGTTTTTCGACGATTTCCACAACCACGCGGTGGGCGGGAAAGCCGGAATCCTGTAATAATCGGCCAAAGAACGCATCCGACTGCATGCCGCTTGCCATGCACTGCGGCGAGACATTGAGGAAGAGCCAGTTGATCTCGTCCGCAACGCCCTGAAAGTTGCGGACGTGAAGCGTCCGGCATAAGCGGTCGAGAAGCAGGTTTGAAGGGTGGTCCTCGGCCAGCTCGAACAGATGCGGAGGCAGGACCGGTGCCGCGTCGTTATCGAAGGCGCGGATCAGGGCCTCGTAGCCAACGATCCGCTTGTGGGAGATGCTGAAGATCGGTTGCAGCGCGGTTCGCAGCATCAGACCCTCGTAGTGGCCCACCCAAGTATCGTCATCACCTGTGGGAGACAGCAGGGCACTGATACGCTCAAGATCGCTGGCTGTACTGCTCTGGTCGAATGGTGGCATGGGCCTGATTGCACTTTGAACGACGTCCGGTTTTGGGCCCTCCTCCTGACAGCCACGAAGATTGTGCCAATTCCACGTATGTAATGACACACCTGAAACCCGGGCAACGGCGAAAAACGGTTTCGGACAGTCAGTTTTTCTGAATATCAGTGACAGAACTTTTCGGTTTCGCCGATCCTGTAACAAAGCTAGTCTGTGTGGCATCCATGGACAAGGGGCGGAAAACGATGCAGTGGCGCAATACAAAAGCCCGCTGGGGCATTGTCAGCGTTGGCTTTCATTGGCTGATGGGGGTCGCCGTCGTCGCTCTTTTTGCGATCGGGCTCTACATGGTGGATCTCGGGTACATGGATCCGCTGCGGAACGTGCTGCCGGACTGGCATCGCAGCATTGGCCTGCTGCTGGGCGCGGCCCTGGTGCTGCGGTTGGTGTGGCGGTTCGTTTCGCCGCCGCCTGCGCCAGTGCCCGGCCACAGCCGGGTTGAGCACCTGGGCGCCCATGCTGCCCACTGGCTCCTGTACGCCCTGATGCTGGCCATGGTGATCAGTGGCTACCTGATCTCGACGGCTGACGGGCGTGGCGTGGCGGTCTTTGACTGGTTCAGCGTCCCGGCGCTAACCGGTAATGTGCAGGGTATGGAGGACGTGGCGGGGGACTGGCACCGCTGGATGGGGTGGACGCTGGTCATTCTCGCCGGCCTTCATGGCGTGGCCGCGCTCAAACACCATTTCTGGGATCGTGACGATACACTGCGGCGGATGCTGTGCATGAAGCTGCGTCAGCGGTGATTCCAGGACGAACGTTCAATAACGACACAGAGAAGGAGAACACTATGAATCTGACAACCCTGACCCGGCGTTTTGTCGCCTCGGCAGCCACGGTCGCGATGGTGGGTTCGGGCCCGGCCCTGGCGGCGGATCCGAGCGGCACCTATGCCTTTGATCGCGAAGGGCAGCACCAGTTCATCCAGTTCCGCATCAGCCATCTTGGCTTCAGTACCCTTTACGGGCGCTTCAATGACTTTGATGGCAGCTTCAAGTACGACGCGGAGAATCCGGAACAATCCTCGGTCAGCGTGACCGTGGATACCAGCAGCGTGGATTCCAATCATTCGGAGCGGGATAAACACCTTCGCAGCGATGATTTCCTCAATGTGAGCAAGTACCCGGAAGCAACCTTCGAGAGCACTGACGTGGAAATGAAAGGTGAGGATTCCGCGACGGTGACCGGCGACCTGACGTTACACGGCGTGACGCGTGAGGTGGATCTGGATATGGAGCTGATCAACCACGGCAAGGACCCCTGGGGGAACTACCGCATGGGTTTTGAGGGCACCACAACCCTGACGCTGGACAATTTCGGGATTGACTACGATCTGGGCCCGGAAGCCGAGCAGGTAACGCTGATGCTGTCAGTGGAGGGCGTGCGTCAGTGACGACGGTGTGACCGGTCGGTGGCCTCCTGGCGGGGCCGCCGCTGGTGCCTGGTTAGAAGCAGGTTGAAAAAAACCAGGATACTGACCCCCAGACTGGTGAGGCCGTAGAGACGCAGGTCCACCAGGCCACCCGCCCACATGTATTCCACCATAATGATCAGCACGAAGGTGAGCAGGCCCACCATGAGTCCCTGGGCCGCAGCCCGACGCGCAGCGCGTATTCGACTCGATGCCATAAGGGGTCTCGGTTCCACCGTGATAACAGGATGGTCGCAGAAGGTGGTTTCACGTTAGCCTTGAGCCTCCCTGGCCACTATTCGGGAAATCCACTACCGCTTGTTTGGAGTCCAGCGCAAGCCTCCCTATAATGGCGCTTTGCCCGAAAAGGGGCATCCACCCATGACGGAGCACCGAGGGGCTATGCCGGAATTCGAGACCACCGACGAGGGCTATGAGCGCGTTGCGCTGAGGGATTACACGGAGAAAGCGTACCTGGACTATTCCATGTACGTCATTCTTGACCGGGCCCTGCCGCACATCGGGGATGGGTTGAAACCCGTCCAGCGCCGGATTGTCTATGCCATGTCGGAGCTGGGGCTCTCCGCCACCGCCAAGTACAAAAAGTCCGCGCGCACCGTGGGCGATGTGCTGGGCAAGTTCCACCCCCATGGGGATTCGGCGTGTTATGAGGCCATGGTGCTCATGGCACAGCCTTTTTCCTACCGCTACCCGCTGGTGGATGGCCAGGGTAACTGGGGCAGCCAGGACGACCCCAAGTCCTTCGCTGCCATGCGTTACACCGAGGCCCGACTGGCGAAGTTTTCCGAGGTGCTGCTCAGTGAGCTGGGCCAGGGTACAGTGGATTGGCAGCCTAACTTTGACGGCACCCTGAACGAGCCAGCGACGCTGCCGGCGCGGGTGCCGCATGTGCTGCTCAACGGGACCACGGGGATCGCCGTGGGCATGGCCACGGATATTCCGCCGCATAATCTGCGGGAGGTGGTCGCCGCCTGCATCCGGCTTCTGGATGAACCCGGGGCGGATGTGGACGCCCTCTGTGATCACATCCAGGGGCCTGATTTTCCGGCGGGCGCAGCCATTGTCTCTTCGCGGGAGGATCTGCGCCAGCTTTACCGTACTGGCCGCGGGACGCTGCGCATGCGGGCCCGCTGGCAGGTGGAAAACGGTGATATCGTCATCAACGCCATGCCGCATCAGGTTTCGGGCAACCGGATCATGGAACAGGTCGCACAACAGATGCAGTCCCGCAAACTGCCAATGGTCACGGATCTGCGCGATGAATCGGACCATGAGAACCCGGTGCGGATGGTGATCTCGCCGCGCTCCAACCGGGTGGATACGGAAGGTCTGATGGAGCATCTGTTCGCCAGCACGGACCTGGAAAAGAATTACCGGATGAATCTCAATGTCATCGGTCTGGACGGGCGTCCCCGCGTTCGGGATCTGCGAGGGCTTTTGTCCGAATGGCTGGAATACCGCCACGAGACCGTGCGTCGCCGTCTTGAACACCGTCTGGGCAAGGTCAGGGCACGGCTGCACATCCTTGAGGGGTTGCTCGTTGCCTATCTCAACATTGATGAAGTGATCCAGATCATCCGGGACGAGGATAAACCCAAACCGGTACTGATGGACCGTTTCGGGCTCTCGGACGAACAGGCCGAGGCCATCCTGGAACTCAAGCTGCGCAATCTGGCCAAGCTTGAGGAAATGAAGATCCGTGGCGAGCAGGATGAACTCCAGCAGGAGCGTGACAGCCTTCAGGCCACACTGGGCTCTGAAGAGCGGATGCGTGAGCTCATCAAGTCTGAGCTCGAGGCGGATGCCGAGGCGTTTGGTGACGACAGGCGCAGTCCCATTGAGGCGAAGAGCGAGGCGAAAGCCTTCAGTGAGACGGATCTGGTGTCCGGGGATCCGGTGACGGTCGTGCTGTCCGAAAAAGGCTGGATCCGGGCCGCCAAGGGTCACGATATTGATCCCAGTGGTCTCAGCTATAAGGCCGGTGACCGCTTCGCGTTGGCGGCGAGGGGGCGTAACAACCAACAGGCGCTGGTGCTGGATACCACTGGTCGCAGCTATGCCCTCAATACCCATACGCTGCCGTCGGCCCGGGGCCAGGGCGAGCCACTGACCACCCGCATCAATCCGCCCACCGGCGCCGGTTTCGCCGGACTCCTCATGGCGGGCGAGGGCCGGGTGCTGCTCAGTACCTCGGCCGGGTATGGTTTCGTGGCCCCGATTACTTCGCTGGTGAGCCGTAATCGTAATGGCAAGGCGGTTCTCAGCGTTCCGGAGGGGGCCAGCATATTGCCGCCGCAAACCGTGCGCGAGGGAGACAATGTCTGGCTCGCGGCTGTTTCCAGCGAAGGGCGTCTGCTGGTCTTCCCATTGAGCGAGCTGCCGGAACGGGCCAAGGGCAAGGGCAACAAGATGCTCGGGATTCCGCCGGCGCAGGTGCGCAGTGGCGAGGAGTTCATGGTGACGGTCACCACCTTTGGGGAGCAGGACAAGCTGGTGCTCCATGCGGGCAAGCGTCATCTGACCCTGCGCTTCAGTGACCTTGAGCATTACCGGGGCGAACGCGGTCGGCGTGGCCACAAGCTGCCGCGAGGGCTCCAAAGGGTCGATCGTATCGACGTGATTGAACACAACAACGCCGGGGAGGCGGGTTCAGCGGATGAGTGAACTGGTACTGATCAATGTGTCCGGGCGGGACAAACCCGGGCTCACCTCGGAGATCACGGGCATCATGGCGCGGTTTGATGTGCGCATACTGGATGTTGGTCAGGCCGTGATCCACGACCATCTGACCTGGGGGATCCTCGCGGAGATTCCGGAGGAGGATAACGCGCCCCAGGTGTTCAAGGAGCTGTTGTTCCGTATCCATGAGCTGGATATGCAGGTCCGCTTTGAGCCCATTACCGAGGAGGCCTACCAGGAGTGGGTGGCGGGCAAAGGGCGGGGGCGCTATGTGGTCACCCTCATGGCGAGGGACATTACGGCGAACCAGATTGCCCGCGTTTCAAGCATTACCGCCCAGCACGGGCTCAACATCGACAATATTGCGCGTCTGTCCGGCCGCACGGGCCTGGAGCGCAGTGATCGCATCGCTTGTGTGGAGTTCTCCGTGAGGGGCACGCCCCAGGACCTGGAGGCATTGCGGTCCGACTTCCTGCACATCGCCACGGATCTGAACGTGGACATTGGTTTCCAGGAGGACTCCATTTACCGCCGCAACCGCCGTCTGGTGGTGTTCGACATGGATTCAACCCTGATCGAGGCGGAGGTTATCGATGAGCTGGCCGAAGAGGCCGGTGTCGGCCACAAGGTGGCGGAGATTACCGAGCGCGCCATGCGCGGGGAGCTGGACTTCAGTCAGAGCTTCCGGGAACGGGTGGCACTGCTGGAAGGCATGGAAGAGTCCGTGCTCGAACGCGTGGCCGCGCGGCTGAAACTGACGGAAGGGGCCGAACGGCTCATTAATACGTTGCGCAACCTCGGCTATCGCACGGCGATTCTGTCAGGCGGCTTCACTTACTTCGCACGGCACCTGCAGAAGCAGCTCAATATCGACTACGTCTACGCCAATGATCTTGAGATCCAGGACGGTCGGGTGACCGGCGAGGTGGCCGGCCGTATTGTGGACGGCCAGCGCAAGGCTGAGCTGCTGGAGCAGATCGCGGATCAGGAGCGCATCCGGCTGGAGCAGGTGATTGCTGTTGGCGATGGCGCCAACGACCTGCCCATGCTCAGCAAAGCCGGTCTGGGTGTGGCCTTCCGCGCCAAGCCGTTGGTCAAGGAATCCGCCCGCCATTCCATTTCCACGCTGGGGCTGGATGCCATCCTGTATCTGTTGGGCTACCGGGAGTCGGATCGGGCCCCCGACCTGGTCGCCGTGAACAGGGACCAGTAGCGCCGCGCCCGGCGCTATTCAGTCGCCTTCACCGAAGTCATAGTCCATGTCCGGTGTCGGCGCCTGCAGGTAGTAGCCCTGGATGTAGTTGACGCCCGCCTGCCAGATCGTGGCCAGGACCGAGGCGCTCTCGACCAGTGGCATGACTGTAAGCTTACCCTGTTGGTGCAGGGTCTGGATCATTTCCTTGACCGTCTCGCGCGACTGTTCATCCTTCTGGATTTCATCGGTGTAGGTGCCGTCCAGTTTCACGTAGTCCACATCCAGGTGCTTGAGGGTGTTGAAGGGGTTCAGGGCACCCCCGAAGTGGGTGATGGACAGCGAGCAGCGCAGCTCGCGCAGCGCGTTGCAGAAATCCCGGGCCTGCTTGAGGTAGGTCGTGGCGTCGCGCTCCGAGAACTGGAATATCAGTGAGTTGCCCGGCAAACGTGCTGCCTTGAGCGCTACGCCCAGCCAGGACGGGAAGGTCTGGTCCTGGATCGTCTCGGCGGTCAGGTTCAGGAAAAGCTTGGTCTCATGCCCCTTGGAACGATGACTGGCCAGCTGCTTGATCGTTTGCAGTACCACCCAGCGGTCAATCTTGGCCGCCGTGTTGACCGGGCCGCCCGGCGGCAGGAAGTCGTAGGGCGAGACCTCGTTGTCATTCTGGTCCAGCATCCGGACGAAGGCCTCATAGTGCTCTTCGCCTTCGCCGCGCAGGTTGATGATGGGCTGGAACAGGAGCCGGAACTGGTCGTTATCCAGCGCCTGCTGGATGGCATCGGCGGTGCCTTCCAGGCTGCCACCATGGCTCTGCAGCTGTGGTTCGTAGACATTGATGCCGTTGCCGTGCTCATGCCCTTCCTGCTGGCGGACGTCGTCAGCCGCGGTATGCGCCCGCCCGACCAGATCCTCCGCCTGAGGGGCGTTCTCGGTGATGGCGGCAATGCCGATACTGACAGTCAGCTGAAGCGTGCGGCCCGAGGCCTCGAACAGATAATCCTCGACACGCCGGCGCAGGTTTTCGGCCACCTCCTTCATGCTGTCGATCGTATCCTGGGGGCCGAGGATGCAGAAGGCATCGTCGCTGAGGCGGGCCACCACCTGGTTATCCCTGGCGCAGCCGGAGATGAGTGCGGCCATGTCACCAATCACCAGGTCGGCGCCGGAGATACCAATCTGGTTTTTCTTGTGCACGAACTCATCCAGAGCAATATAGGCCAGTGTCGCGTCTGAGCCTTCTTTCTGGACCCGTGCGATGGTCTGGGACAGGGTGTCCATCAGATGGTGACGGTTGTAGAGGCCCGTGAGGACGTCCTTGCTGCTGATCTCCTTGAGCTTTTCCTGCAGTTCGGCGCTATCCTGCACCGGTCGTGCCACAATCTGGATACAGGGCTCGCCATCATAGGTGGCGGCGGAGAGTTCGGCGGTGACGTCGATGGTTTCGCCATCCGGGCGCTCAATGGTCACCGTCAGCGGTTCCTCGGGGGTCTCACCTTCCCGGAACTGCTTCATGGCCTCCTTGAAGTCCTGCTGGCTGTCACTTTTCAGGGTGTCGAGCACTGGCAGGGCCAGCAGGTCGTCCGGATCGTCGTAACCCAGCAGCTCCAGGTAGGAGTGGTTCGCGTAGACGTGCAGGCCGTCGTTGATGTAGGCGATAGCGTCCTTGGAACTTTCCAGAAGCAGGTGACAGCGCTGCTCCGCGTCCTTGAGATGCCAGGCCAGTGAGCGGCGCTTGCGGCGCTCCGCCAGGTTGGCCAGCTCGCGGTCAATGACCTGGCGAAGCAGGGTGCTGTTGTTGAAGGGCACGGCGTCCTGGGCGCCGCGCTCCATGATGGCGCTGCGGCGTTCATCGTCCGCCTCCCCCGTCATGAGGACGGCGGGCAGGTCCCGGTCATGGCGCCGGATCTGATCCAGTGCGTCTTCCGGTGATGGCTCCTGCTCCATGTCCCGAATGAGCAACAGGTCCCAGGTGCCGGTGCTCAGCGTTTCCTGGAGATCTTCCGTGGAGGTGACCCGATGCGCGCGTGTAGCGCGTCCCGCGTTGCGCAGCAGGCTCACCACCTGTTCCGCATCGTTCTGGGATGGGTCAAGGAGCAGCAAATGGATGGTTTCAGTCTTCTGGGGCATGATGCCGCGGGGACTCCCTGAATTGATTGCGTGTCATAGTTTTACAGGGATTGCCACAGTGAATCAAAGTCATCGTCGTCACCAGAGCTGGAACGGCGCTGGGCTGAAGGTTGGTGAAAGCGCAGTTCGAACTGGCTGATGCTGCTGGTGGCTGATACCCGCCGGGTGAGGTGGGCGGACTCTTTCTGGCCGTCGCGCAACAGTGTAATGCGGTGGCCGGTCTGGAAGGGCATGCTTGGAGTGAGCAGGGTTGCGGGCTGGTTGATGGCTCTGAGTTCCGGCAACAGCAGTCCCCGCAGGAATTCGCTGCCACTGCCGCTCTTGTGGTCGAGCCGCACCGCGCAGGGTGTGGCGCCTGGCCCCAGCAGTTCAATGCCCAGTTGGGTGGCACGTGCGCCGCCCTGACGGATCCAGCGGATCAGGGCAATATTCCAGGGTTGCCAGCTGTTTTCGCGGACTCCCACGATTTCGCCGGTCTGCAGGGTCGAGGGCATTGCCGCATCCCAGTTGAGGCAGTAGCCGCCGGGGCTGGTGTTCTCCAGGCTGACGTCGTAGAGCGGATAGGTCTGCTCGTCCTCGCCGGCCCTCTCTCCTCCGGAGCCGCGGAAATCGATGGGCGTATCCGGGGAGGCCATGGTTTCATTGTGGCCGGCGTCGAAGGCGTTGGCCCACGGGTCATTGCGCCGCTGCGCGGCACCCAGGAAGACGTTCTCCTGGGGCTCTGTGTCCTGGCTGTGCACAAAATGGTTGAAGGGTTCGCCGCCCGCACAGAAATAGTGGGCAGCGGTCATGCCCACGGCTACTTCCAGCCTGCCTGAGCTGTCAATGCGTGAGTAGGAGCGCTGGGTCAGAACACCCAGTGCCTGACCCAGGTGCGTGAGCAGGGCCTCGCTGATCCGGGTGGGCAGCTCAGGGGCGTTTTTCCGGTCATTGTGGCTTCCGCCCTCCGCCAGAGCGTTCAGTTCCCCCGCCAGCTCGGTGCTGTCGAAGCCGATGTGGTGACTGGCCAGCGGCGAACGAAGCAGGTTGCGATAGGTCGGCGGTGCATCCTGATCGAGGTTGATCACGAACAGCGCTTCGTTCATGCCCCGTTGAAGAATCCGGGTATGGCCAGTCCAGCATTCAAACAGGCCATACACATCCCGCAGCTCTTTCTGCCGGAGTTGGTTGGGGCGGCAGCACCCCAGAAGCAGCAATCGCTTGTAGGCGTCCTCGGTCGTGGTCTGGCTGTAGTACTCATTGACCGGGTCTTCTATGGCGAGACCGGTGATCTGTCTTGATAGGGCCCAGTTGAAGATCTGGTGCGCTTCATACCAGGTGCCTTCCGGGCAGGGCGCGTACAGCTGGCTGGCGCGCAGGACGGTGCTGCCAAGGCTGGATATGGCCCGGTGGCAGGCCCTGGCGTTGGCCATTTTGTGCCTGTCGGGATGGGATGCCGCGGCCTGTTGGCTCACCACAATCTTATAGCCCGTGGCCAGGTGGCGCTGCAGGGCCTGGGCAAGGTTGGCGACCTTGCGCTGTTTGGTGGTCAGAACCACTGAGCGCCCCAGAAAATGATGGGAAAGCTGTTCGCAGATGAAGTTGAGTTTGGGGCGCAGAAGGCCCAGGAGCTTCATGCGAAGGGCGGGCGAGGCATCCAGCTGGTTGAGCTCAATAATGGCGTGGTAGAGCTGACGTGCGGATTCCCCAACATTGGCGATGGGCAGACCCTCGACCCAGAGCTTCAGGGCACGCGGGGAGGCCTCGCAGAAGGAGAGGTTGTTGAGTTGTTGGTCCGGAAGCGAGAGGTCCGGCTGTTCTGTTGTGCCCGCCATTGGCCGTTACCATTGGTTACTGGGAGTTCCAGATACAATACAAGTTCACGGTTGACACAATAGCAAGCGCAACAGGCTGTTGCTGTTGATTTTACAACGGCTTTCAAAGGTTGAGAGGTTGTTTTGCGGGTTCTCCGGGCACTTCTCTCACAAGCCTTGGCACCAGGAACCCCGGCAGACGCTCAAGCAGGGTCCGGGTCAGCTCCCGGGCCCGTTCATCGCCAGGGTCGTAGTGCGCGGCACCGGCAATCGGATCAAAGGCATGCAGGTAATAGGGGAGCACGCCACACTCGAAAAGCCGTTCGCTCAAACGCTCCAGGGTGTCGGCATCATCATTGATGCGGCGCAACAGCACCGCCTGGTTGAGCAGGGTTGTGCCGGTACCCGCCAATGCCTTCAGCGCTGCGTGAACATCGTCATCAATCTCTGCCGGGTGGTTGATATGGAGCACGACAATCTTTTGAAGCGGGCTTTCAGAGAGCCACTCCAGAAGCTCACCATTCACACGCTGGGGGATTACCACCGGCAGCCGTGTATGAAGGCGCAGGCGGCGTATCCGGGGCAGGGCGGCCACGGCCGTGGCGAGCCGGGCCAGGAGCGGGTCCGGGCTGGCCAGCGGGTCGCCGCCACTGAAGATGACCTCGTTGATGGCCGGATCGGCTTCGATGCGGCTCAGTGCTGCGTCCCAGTCAGAGCCCCCCAGCTGGTGTTCATCATAGGGGAAGTGGCGACGGAAGCAGTATCGGCAGTTGATGGCGCAGGCGCCGGTCACCATCAGCAGGGCTCGTGATGCGTACTTATGCACGAGTCCGGAAGTGGCGCTGGCCTGCTCGCCGCTGACTTCTGCAAGCGGGTCGTTGACGTAACCCGGATGATCGTCGGCTTCCTCAGGGAAGGGCAGGATCTGGCGCAGCAGCGGGTCATCCGGGTTGCCGGGCTCGATACGGCGCAGCCAGGGCTCGGGGGCCCGGATTGGAAACTGGCGGTGGCCGGGCGCCATGTCCTCGATCATGGTTTCCGGCAAGGCCAGCCGTTGGCACAGCGCCGCTGGGGTGGTTACGGCGCGTCCCAGCTCTTTCTGCCACCGTGGGCGGTCGCTGGCGATGGTTGTGGTTTCGACAGGCGCGTGACCGGACTGTATCATTGGCATCCCAAGTTTACTGGCAATTCGAGCGAGGCATCGATGGCGACCTATTCTACCAACGACTTTCGCGGCGGGCTGAAAGTTATGCTCGATGGTGACCCGTGCGTGATTCTTGAAAATGAGTTCGTCAAACCCGGCAAAGGCCAGGCATTCAATCGCGTCAAGCTGCGCAATCTGATGACCAACCGGGTCTGGGAGCGCACCTTCAAATCCGGGGAAACCCTGGAGGCGGCGGATGTGCTTGAACTCGATATGGAGTACGTCTACAGCGACGGCGAGTTCTGGCACTTCATGAAAACCGATGGCTCCTATGAGCAGTTCGCCGCGGACGAACGGGCCGTGGGCGATGCCGCCAAATGGCTCAAGGAGCAGGATGTTTACAGTGTGACACTGTACAACGGATCGCCGCTGAACGTCACGCCGCCGGCCTTTGTGGATCTGGAAGTAGTGGATACGGATCCGGGGGTGAAGGGTGATACCGCTCAGGGCGGCTCCAAGCCGGCCACTCTGTCCACTGGTGCGGTGGTCAACGTGCCGCTGTTCATCGAGATTGGTGAGGTGGTTCGGGTCGATACCCGCAAGAATGAGTACGTCTCCCGTATCCGCAAGGGATGAGCTGGGAGCCGGGCGCCCCCCCTGCAATGCTGCACGCCCGGGCCCGGCTGCTGCGGGCGCTGCGGGATTTCTTCGATGCGCGCGGCGTCATGGAGGTCCAGACGCCGGTCTGGGGGCGCCATACCGTCACGGAACCCGCGATCGAAAGCGTGCCTGCGACGGTGAACGGGCTGGATGGATGGCTTCAGACCTCTCCCGAGTATTTCATGAAGCGCCTGCTGGCGGCTGGCTCTGGCTCCATCTATCAGATCGGGCCGGTGTTCCGGTCGGGTGAGCAGGGACGGCGCCACAATCCGGAGTTCACCCTTCTGGAGTGGTATCGCGTTGGTTTTGGCCTGGAGGCACTGGTGGCGGAGGTCGGGGACCTGGTGCAGGAAGTGCTGGAGGTGCCCCGCCCCCATGTGAGCGAGTACCGGGATCTGATGCGGACCTATGGCGGTGTGGACCCATGGCAGGACAGTACCTTAGAGCTGGTGGCGCAGGCCTCGCGGGTGGCTGGCATTGCGGCGGCGCAACTGGATCGTGGTGACGCCCTGGATCTGTTGATGAGCGAATGCGTGGAGCCGGCGCTGACGGGCTTTGGCCCCGTCATTGTTCAGCATTATCCGCCGGATCAATGCGCTCTGGCGGCGGTTTCCAGTGTGCGCGGTGAGCCCGTGGCCCGGCGGTTTGAGCTTTATCTGGACGGGATCGAGATCGGGAACGCCTACGAGGAATTGCTGGATGCGGATGAGCAGCGCGAGCGCTTTGAGAGGGATAACCAGCGGCGCCGTGACGCGGGCCAGGTCATACCGGAGCCAGACCACAGGCTGTTGCAGGCCCTCGAAGCAGGGCTGCCGTTATGCAGTGGTATGGCGCTGGGCGTGGACCGACTCCTGATGCACCAGACCGGCGCGAGTGCGTTGAACGAGGTGATGGCTTTTCCGGGTTCGCGTCTCTGAGCCGCCCGGCTCAGCCGGCTCGGAACACGGGTTCCCCCATGCGGACCGGCTGGTCCGGGGCCAGTTGCCCGATTGGTTCAACGGTGTCACGGGGCAGCATCAGGATAACGGTGCTGCCCAGGAAGAAACGCCCCATTTCCGCGCCGCGCTCCAGGTGGGGGCCGTTATGCGACTCATGCCGGATGCTGTGCCTACCGGGTGACATCCGGCCACCCCAGACGGTCTCGATACCCGCCACAATCATGGCGCCCACCATGATCACCGCCATGGGCCCGACGTCTGTCCGGAACCAGGCGACCAGGCGCTCGTTGCGCGCAAACAGGCGGGGCACGTTACGGGTCGTCACCGGGTTGACCGAGAACAGACGGCCTGGGATCGAGGTGGTTGCCTCCAGTGTGCCGGCCAGGGGCATGTGCACCCGGTGATAGTCCTTTGGGGACAGGTATATCGTAGCGAAGCGTCCCTGCTCAAATGCTGACAGGTCGGATTCGGGTTGTGCCGTGAGCTCGGCAGCGGAAAAGCTCTGGCCCTTGGCCTGGAACAGGCGTCCCCGCTGAATGGTGCCGCTCTGGCTGATCGCCCCGTCGGCCGGACAGGCAAGGGTGTGCTCATCGCCCTCGATGGGGCGTGCGGTGGCGTGCAGGGCCCGGGTGAAGAAGTCGTTGAAATTGGTGTAGGCTTCCGGGTCCGGCTGCGCCGCCTCGCTCATGTCCACGCCGTAGCGCCGGATGAAGCCGTTGATCAGGCGACGGCGCAGTGCCGGGTGCCGGGAGTCCGCTATACGGCCGGCGAGTCGCGACAGGGCATGTTGGGGAGTCAGGTGCTGGGCACTGATGAAGCCAGTATTGATGAGCGGGCGAATCATTCGATGGGGGTCTCCGTGCGGTTGCCCCATTCCGCCCAGGAGCCGGCATAGGCTCGGACATCGGTGAAGCCCAGCGCCCGTGCAACCACATAGGTAAGCCCGGAGCGGTGGTGACTCTGGCAATGGGTGATGACGGGTTTTGAGGGCTCTATACCCTGGGATGCCAGGGTGGCCCGAAGTTGGTCTTCCGGCAGCAACCGGTAGTTCCGCTCTGGATCCATGAGCTCTGTCCATTCCAGGTTGACCGCTCCCGGAATATGGCCGCAGCGCGCCGCGGACTGGCGCTCGCCCCGGTATTCGGCCGGCGCACGGGCGTCCCAGATCGTGGTATTGCCAGCTTTAACGGCGTCCAGGACCTGTTCCAGGTTGGCCGTGGTGGCTGGGTCCAGGTTGATGGGCGGCTCGGTCGGCTCGGGAGAAGCGGGTACCTCGGGAGTGGTGGGGTAGCCTTCAGCCCGCCAGGCAATGCGACCGCCGTTGAGCAGGCTCCAGTTCCTGTGGCCAACGGACTCGAGAAGCCAGATGAAGCGCCCGGCCCAGCCGCCCCCTTCATCATCGTAGGCAACGACGTGATGGTCCGGCCTCAGCCCGAGTCGCCCAAGCAACTGTTCCAGCTCCGCCTTTTCCGGAAGCAGGCCGGGAACGGGAGCTGTCGCGCCGCGCGTCTCACGGGGATGGACATGGAGGGCACCGGGGATATGCGCTTCGGCGTAATGTTCCGGTCCTGAAAGGTCCACGATCAGCAGCTGTTCATTGTAGAGCTGCTGAAGCAGGGCATCGGGCTCTAGAATCATCGGCAGGGATGTCATTGGGGCCTCGGTATCGTGCGTATTCAGGCGAAGGATACCAGAGGCCCCGGGTGCGCACGAGACTATTCGATCTCGACCAGCACCTCACCCGGTGTGACGCGGTCACCCTTGCGGATATGCACGGCGGATACGGCGCCCGCCACCGGTGCCTTGACCTCGGTTTCCATCTTCATGGCCTCGATGATCAGCACCGGATCCCCCGCCGAGACGTTGTCTCCCTCGCTCACCAGCACATCGACAATGTTGCCCGGCATGCTGGTGGTTACGTGCCCCTCACGGGTGGCGCGGGCACGCTGGCCGCCGCCGGGCGCGGATTCGCCCACGGCTTCCAGCTCGATCTCTTCGGGCACGCCGTCCACCGTCATGTAGAAACGGCGCCGGTCGTCGCCACCAGGGCTGACGCCAGTAACCTGGATGTCGTAGGTCTCGCCATGAACCTGGATGCGGAACTCGGTGGGCACATGGCTCGAGGTCTTCTCCGAGGGCGCCGGCTCCAGTACCTCCGGCTGAAGCGTGCCGTCACGGCGCTGCTCCAGGTAGGGCCGTGCCTGATCCGGGAACATGGCGTAGGTGAGTACATCCTCCTCGGATTCGGCAACGTCCGAGACCTGCTCCCGGAGCTTGTCGAACTCATTGGTGAGCAGGTTGGCCGGGCGCTCCTCAATCAGCTCCTCCTTGCCAACAGCGCGTTGCTGCAGGGTCTGATCCACCCCGCCCGGTGCCTTGCCGTACCAGCCCTGGAGGTATTTCTTCACTTCGTTGGTGATGGTGCCGTACCGGCTCTCGGACAGCACATTGATCACCGCCTGGGTCCCCACAATCTGGGAGGTCGGCGTGACCAGCGGCGGGTAGCCGAGCTCTTCCCGTACCCTCGGGATCTCCTGGAAGACCTCCTGGATCCGCTCCAGCGCGCCCTGTTCCTTCAGCTGGTTGGCCAGGTTGGACATCATGCCGCCAGGCACCTGGGACATGAGCACCGTGGTGTCCACCCCGTTGTATTCACTTTCGAACTGGTGGTACTTCTTGCGTACTTCGCGGAAATGGCGGGCAATGCTGTCCAGCTTCTGGAGGTCCAGACCCGTCTCATAGCCGGCATCATGGAGCGCTGCCACGATGGACTCGGTGGGCGGGTGGCTGGTGCCGCCCGCGAATGAGGAAATCGCGGTGTCCAGGTGATCGACGCCTGCTTCCACGGCGGCCCACTGGCACATGCTGGCCATGCCCGAGGTGTAGTGCGAGTGCAGGAACACCGGCACGTCAAAGCGCTGTTTCAGGCCGCTGACAAGCTCCGAGGTCGCGGCGGGCGTGAGCAGGCCGGCCATATCCTTGATGGCAATACTGTCCACGCCCATATCCACCATGGTCCTGGCCTGCTCCAGGAAGGCTTCGGTGCCATGAACCGGGCTGACCGTGTAGCAAAGCGTGCCCTGGGCATGCTTGCCGGCTTTCCTGACCGCCCGGATGCTGGTCTCAAGGTTGCGCACGTCATTGAGCGCGTCAAAGATGCGGAAAACATCGATGCCGTTGTCGGCGGCCTTCTGGACAAAGGCTTCAACCACGTCATCCGCGTAATGGCGATAACCCAGCAGGTTCTGGCCACGCAGCAGCATCTGCAGTCGGGTATTGGGCAGCGCCTTTTTCAGCTGGCGCAGCCGCTGCCAGGGGTCTTCCTTGAGGAAGCGGACACAGGCATCAAAGGTAGCACCGCCCCAGCATTCCAGTGACCAGTAGCCGGCCTGGTCCAGCCATTCACAGGCCGGGAGCATGTCCTCGGTCCGCAGGCGCGTGGCGATCAGGGACTGGTGGGCGTCGCGCAGGATAACGTCAGTGATGTGGATCTTGCGTTGGCTCATGGTTTCTCTCCTGATTCGGGGTCACAGACCGGCCTGGGCGGCAAGGGCTGCGGCAATGGCCGTGGCGACGGATTCGGGCCTGGACTTGGTGCTGTATTCGAGCAGTTCCGGGTGGTTCTCCACAAAGCTGGTATTGAAGCCACCGGCACGGAATTCCGGATGCTGCAGGATCTGCTGGTAGTACGGGATGGTCGTGGTGACGCCGTAGATGCCCATATCGTTGAGGGCGCGCCGGCTGCGTTCCAGCAGTTCGTCCCACTGCAGAGCCCAGACAATGAGCTTGGCGCACATGGAGTCGTAATGCGGCGGGATCTCGTAGCCGGTGTACATGGCGGCGTCGGTTCGCACGCCAGGGCCACCCGCCGAGTAATAGCGGCTGATGCGCCCGAAGCTCGGCAGGAAGCCGTTCTGTGGGTCCTCGGCGTTAATCCGGAACTGGGCGGCAAAGCCCCGGTAGCTGATGCCGGACTGGTCGTAGGGCAGGGGATCTCCCGCCGCAATGCGGATCTGGGTCTTGACGATGTCCACGCCGGTGATTTCCTCGGTGATGGTGTGTTCCACCTGCACCCGCGTGTTCATCTCCATGAAGTAGAACTCGCCGCTGTCATCCAACAGGAACTCAACCGTGCCGGCGTTCTCATAGCCGCAGCCTTTGGCTACACGCACGGCCAGATCGCCGATGGTCTCGCGCTGCGTGTCGGAGAGCTGGGGGGAGGGGGCCAGCTCGATCAGCTTCTGGTTGCGCCGCTGGATGGAACAGTCGCGCTCATAAAGGTGTATGGCGTTACCCTGGCTGTCGACCAGCACCTGTACTTCGATGTGACGGGGATTGACGATGCATTTTTCCAGGAAGACCTCGGCGCTGCCAAAGGCCTTGGTCGCCTCGGATATGACCCGCTCGTAGTTCTGGCGCAGCTGCTGCTCATCGTCGCAACGGCGGATGCCTCGGCCACCTCCGCCGGAGGTGGCCTTGAGCATCACCGGATAGCCGATGCGCGCGGCCTGGGTCACCGCTTCCTCCACGTCCCCGAGGTTGCCCTCGGAGCCCGGCGTCACCGGGACGCCGGCGCGGATGGCGGTGTTGCGGGCTTCGGTCTTGTCGCCCATGGCGTGGATGACTTCCGGGGCTGGACCGATGAAACGAACACCGCGTTCGCGGCACACCGCCGCCAGTGTTTCGTTCTCGGACAGGAAGCCATATCCCGGGTGCAGGGCGTCGCACCCTGTCTCCACCGCGAGATTCACCACCTGGTGCGGGTTGAGGTACCCCGATAGCGGGTCCTGGCTGATGCAGTGGGCCTCATCGGCTTTTTTCACGTGCAGCGAATACCGGTCCGCCTCGGAATAGATCGCGACCGCCGTGATGCCCAGCTCCTGGCAGGCCCGGGCAATGCGGACGGCAATCTCGCCCCGATTGGCGATCAGTACCTTTCTGATAGGCATGCAGCGTCTCCTCAATCGAATTCGCCGTTAACGGCCCGGACGATCTCCGCGAACGAGCTCGCGCGCGCCCGGCTATCCAGCGACACTTGCAGGCGTCGCGTGACATGGCTGGCCGGGATGACCCCTCGCAGGGCAACACTGGTGCCCTCCGGAGAATCCTCGGTGACCAGCATATGCTCTTCATGTACGTCGTTGAAGGTGTGCACAAGATCCCCCACCCGAGCGGCTTCAAGGTCTTCCATGGAGATGGCGGGCAGGCGCCCTATGGGTTGCATGATCTCGTGGATGGGAACCTCTTCCGGGGTCAGCCTCATCTCATGGGCGCGTGCCATCGCCTTGCGCCCAAGCACATCCTTGAGTGTCAGCAGGCCGACACAATCTTCCGATGGGTTGAGGACCAGCTTGAGGGCGGAGTCGGCCATCCGCATACGGATCTTGGCCTCGCCCGCTTCCAGATGGCCATCGATAACCGGCGGCCGTTGTTCGCGGAAATCGATAAGCAGTGTTGTTGCGGGGGCTTCGGTGCTGAGGTCCGCATGCATTTGAGGGTGCGCGATGTGTTGTGCTTCCAGTTCCCGGACTGTAGGAATGGGCTGATAGGTACTCATGGTATCGCTCCTGAAGAATGATCGTACTAAGGATCGCCGTGAAGGCGGTGCTCGGATCGTTCAGAAGCGAGGGGCGGCCCTTGGGGCAGTATCGGGAAACGGGTCAGGTGATGCCGGCTCCCGAGGACCCGCAGCGGAGTACCGGGCGTTCCGGTTTGTTTTGGGATGGGTGCACAGGCGCCAGGCAGGTTGGCTGCAAGGGGGCCAAGCCTGGGCGTATCGTCGTTGCCGTCGCCGCTGAGGTCACAGTATTCCGCGATGCTCAGGCCAGCGGTGTCTATTGGCGCTGAGGGGGTGTGATTGAATGCAAACGCGCTCATGGTGGCCATGAGCAGCAGAGCAGTCAGTGTCACGCGTAGGCTGTGGAACGGCATCGGGGCTTTGTTCCAGTGATGATAAATATCAATTAGCATTCTACCACGTTTGGTAGCACCAGCGTGAAGCCCTTTGCGCTGCCGGCAGTCATTTGCGGGGGCTGGGACTCTGGTCCAGAATAAAAGGCGTGTCGTAAACACACTCTGATACCACCCCCATTCTCAGGAGTCTCGCTCACTCATGCTCATCATTATCGGCGTGGTCGTTGTTACGTTCAGTGTGCTGGTGGGGTATGTGTTGCATGGTGGCAAGCTGCCCGTGCTGTGGCAGCCCACCGAACTGCTGGTTATTTTTGGGGCGGCCTTCGGGGCCTTTCTGATCGGTAACAGCTTCCATACCGTCAAGGCCACATTCGCCACCTGGCCCAGGCTGATCATGGGCACGCCCTTCAACAAGGCCTTCTATACCGACCTGTTGAGCCTGCTTTCCGATGTGTTCGACAAGACTCGGAAACAGGGGATCATGGCCATTGAGGCGGACGTGGATGATCCGGAAGAGAGCCAGATCTTTACGCGGTATCCGGCAATCATCAAGAACGAGGAACTGCTGCATTTCATCACGGATTACCTGCGGATCATGAGTACCGGCAACATGGCAGCGCATGAACTGGAAGGGCTGATGGACCAGGAGATTGAGAAGCGCGAGAAAGAACTGAAAGAGCCCGCGCACGCGGTTGCCGGGGTGGCAGAAGCGCTGCCCGGTCTGGGGATTGTTGCAGCGATCCTCGGGATCATCATCACGATGGGTTACCTGGGGGGCAGTACCAGCAAGATCGGCGGGCTCATCGGGGCGGCGCTTGCCGGAACGCTGACGGGGATCTGGGCGGCCTATGGCTATATCGGGCCAATCAGCAAGACCATGGAGCGCCAGGTGGATGAAGAGATGCATTGCTACGAATGTGTGAAGAACGCGCTGCTGGCAACGGTCTCCGGCCAGGCCCCCCAGATGGCGGTTGAGTTCGGGCGCAAGGTGCTCCCAACGGAGGCCCGGCCGAGCTTCCAGGAGCTCGACGACCATATGCGCTCCAAGTAAGCGCCACTCGCTGAAGCTGAGAAGAGGCACCCCTTGGAAGACCGTCCCATTGTTGTAAAACGGGTTAAGAAAGTCGAAGGCGGTCATCACGGCGGCGCCTGGAAAGTGGCGTTTGCCGATTTTGCCATGGCGCTGATGGCGTTCTTCCTGGTGATGTGGGCCACCAACCAGGCAACGCCTGAGCAGAAAGAGGATATTTCAAAGTATTTTTCCGACCCCGTGGGGTATGAGGAGGGCGGCAATCCCAACCCCGTGGATCTTGGCGGCGCCCCGGCGGTAACCCGCAGCTCTGGCCCCAGTGATGTAGCCCCTGAGCCCCTGAGCCTTGAGGAAGATCAGGTTGAGGAGCTGGCGGAGGCCATGGAGCGCCGTCAGACCGAGCAGCTGATGCAGGAACTGGATGAAAAACTCAAGGAAAGCGAAACCCTGCAGAAATTCAAGGATCAGCTGATGATCGACATTACCGACGAGGGGCTGCGCATCCAGATCGTGGACCGTTCCCAGAGGCCGATGTTCGCCAGTGGGGGCGATGAGCTCAAGCCCTACTCGCGGGATATCCTGTTTGAGCTGGCGGAACCTCTGGCCAAGGTGTCCAAGAAACTGAGCATCACGGGCCATACGGATCGCACTCCGTTCGCCCGTAGCAATGACCAGTACACCAATTGGGAGCTTTCGGCGGACCGTGCGAATGCGGCAAGGCGAACCCTGGTTGCCGGTGGTGTGCCGGAGGATCACATTGGCCGGGTGGTGGGGCTGGCGGACTCGGTGCTGTTCAACAAGGAGAATCCCAAGGCGCCGGTTAACCGCCGTATCTCGATCATCGTGCTGACCGAGGCGGCACGCAAGGCCATGGAAAAGCGGGAGTCCGGCAATACCGCGGATGCGGAGGACCGTGAAACCATGGCCGATGATAACTGGATGGAGCGTGCGCGTGAGGATCAGGTTGATGAATCCGAGGTCAACTGGTAGCCCGACCGGCCTCGGCTTCGTCACGGATCATGAGATAGTTCTCAACCCTTTCTGGGTCCAGCTCTCCGTTTTCCACCGCTGCCGTTAGAGCGCACCCCGGTTCCTTGTTGTGCCGGCAGTCCCGGAAGCGGCAGTGGCCGATCCATTGGCGCACATCCGGGAATCCATCGATCACGTCCTCCGGGTCGATGTGCCAGAGCCCGAATTCACGGATACCGGGGGAGTCAATGATGGCCCCACCGTTGGCCAACCGGTAGAGGCAGGCGGTTGTTGTTGTGTGGGTGCCGTCGCCATGCCGGGTAAGCTCAGCGGTCCGGATCTCGGTGCCGGGCAGCCAGCGGCGGATCAGGCTGGACTTGCCGACGCCGGATTGTCCGGCAATGATGCTGGTGGCGGTGTCGTTCATGGGCTCCGGGAGGACGTCTTCATCTTCCACCGCGGCCGAGGTGAGGGCCACGGGGTAACCCAGCTCCTGGTACGGGGCCAGCACCTCTTCCAGCAATTCCATACTCTCCTCATCCAGAAGATCCGCCTTGTTCAGCAGGATGACCACGGACAGCCCATGGATCTCCGCCGCCGCCAGGTAGCGGTCCATGAGTGCCGGCTGGGGCCCGGGCATCGCCGCGATTACCAGCACCAGCCGGTCGATGTTGGCCGCCATGGTCTTGAGCCGGCCGTAACGGTCGGGGCGCTGGAGTTCCCGTTCGCGAGGGTGGCGGGCCACAACCACGGCGGTGCCGTCAGGCTCTTCACGCCATACGACCCGGTCGCCGGCGACCAGTCCCTCGAGGTTGCTGCGCGCCTGGGCGCGGCGCTGTTCCCAGCGCCCTTCTACTGGGTAGTCGATCAGCAGCTCGCCGCCGAAATGCGCCACCACGGTGGCGTCATGGCCTTCATCGCGTTCGGTGTCCTGCCACTCTCGCTGGCGGGACTGGATGCGGCGTTGCTGCTGGTGGGATAGGTTGCGTTTGCGGGCCACTGTGTCTTGTCTTGAAGCTGTGAGAGGATATTGGTAACCCAACAGCTTATCGGAAAAGGAGTACATCAGCCATGGCGCAGCACAACGAGCGGGCCCAGCGACTGATCTGGATCGACCTGGAAATGACCGGCCTGGATCCAGACAGTGACCGGATCATCGAAGTGGCCACCATCGTGACCGACTCTGACCTCAATACCCTTGCGGAAGGGCCCGTCCTGGCCGTCCATCAGTCCGATGCCGTGCTTGAGGCCATGGATGAGTGGAATACCGCAACCCACGGCAACTCCGGCCTGACCCGGCGCGTGCGTGAAAGCACCCTGACCGAGCGCGACGCGGAGCTGGAGACCCTGGCTTTCCTGAGGGAGTGGGTGGATGAGCGCACCTCGCCCATCTGCGGAAACAGCATCTGCCAGGATCGGCGCTTCCTCGCCCGCTATATGCCGGAGCTGGAGGGCTTTTTCCATTACCGCAACCTGGATGTGAGCACCGTCAAGGAGTTGGCCAGGCGCTGGAATCCTGACGCTCTGGAAGGATTCAAGAAGAAGGGCGCGCATCAAGCACTGGACGATATCCGCGAGTCCATTGCGGAGCTGCAGCATTACCGGGAGACTCTGTTCGGGCTTTGAGGGCGAGGGTGATAGCCGGTGCGGGAGCGCCGGCTCGTCAAAACCCCTGGTGTTCGGTCAATCGACATCATGCCGGGCAAGGGCCCAGTTAACATGCTCGCGCACCATCGCTGAGGGATGCTCCCTCCGCGCCTTCAACGCTTCGATTACCGGAACGGTGCTGGGCGCGTTCCCCAGCCCCACTGCCAGGTTTCGCAGCCACCCCTCAAAGCCTGCGCGCCGGATGGCGGACCCCTCGGTGCGTTTCAGAAAGGTTTCCTCATCCCACAGGAACAGTTCCGCCAGGGTACTGTTATCCAGCCCGTGGCGCGGCTGGAAGTCCGGCTCCTCGGTGGATTCACTGAACTTGTTAAAGGGGCACACCAGCTGGCAGTCGTCGCACCCAAAGACGCGGTTCCCCATCAGGGGGCGCAGTTCCTCCGGAATGGGGCCGTTGTTCTCGATGGTGAGGTAGGAGATACAGCGGCCAGCGTCCAGTACATAGGGTTCCGGGAAGGCATTGGTGGGGCACACATCCAGGCAGGCGGTGCAGCTGCCGCAATGATCCGTGCTCCAGGGCGCATCCACGGGCAGCGGGGCGCTGGTGTAGATCTCGCCCAGGAAGAACCAGGAGCCCGCCTGCGGGTGCAGCAGCAGGGTGTGCTTGCCCTGCCAGCCCAGGCCGGCCTTGACCGCGATGGGCTTTTCCAGCACCGGTGCACTGTCCACGAAGGGGCGGTGATAATAGCCGGGCAGCGCCTCATCAATCCATTTTGCCAGCTTGGCGAGGCGCTTGCGCATGAGCTTATGGTAATCCCGGCCCAGGCTGTAGCGGGTGATATAGGCCTTTTCTTCATCGGCGAGAACCGTCCCGGGATCATCCGGTTCGGGTCGGTAATCCATGCGCACGGCAATGATCCGCTGGGTACCAGGAACCAGCTCGTCGGGCCGGTAGCGCTTGCTGCCGTGGGTGGCCATGTAATCCAGGTCCGCGTTCAGGCCCTGGTCCAGCCAACGATTCAGTCGGCTGCCGGCCTCATCCAGCGCCGTGTCCGTGACGCCAAGGGCCTGGAACCCCAGTTCATAAGCCCAGTCGCGAATCTTGCCGGTGGTGGTGCTGAGTTCATCCGTCATACAGTGCTATGGCGCTCGCGCCGGCATTTGCTATGCTTATCAGGGTCCTGTGCGAATCTTTTAAACCGCATTGTGATAACGTCTTCTTTTTCGAGCCAAAATATGTCGAGTCAGCCGCTGCCATTGTACACCGCTGAGCAGGTACGCAACCTGGATCAAACCGCCATCGAGGATTTTGGGGTGGATGGTTTTGATCTCATGAAGCGGGCCGGTAAAGCCGCTTTCCGCCTGGCGCACCGCCGCTGGCCCGAAGCGCGGCAGCTGCTTGTGCTTTGTGGGGGCGGCAATAACGGTGGCGATGGCTATGTTGTGGCTGGTCTGGCCGCCCGGCAGGGGATTGGTTGTCGCTGCGTGGCGGTTTCTGACCCCTCGAAGCTCAGCGGCTCGGCGGCTTACGCCTATGACTTCGCCCGGGAAGGTGGGGTCGAAATCACACAGCTTGAGTCGCTAGGGGAGAATGGCCTGGCCTCATTGCTGGCTGAGTCGGACCTGGCTGTGGACACTCTGCTCGGAACGGGGCTTGCTGGTGAGGTTCGGGCTCCCTATGCCGGCGTGATCCACCAATTGAATGCCTCGCCGGTGCCGGTGTTGGCCGTGGATATTCCGTCCGGGCTCTGCAGTGGGACCGGACGCGTTCTGGGCACTGCGGTGAGGGCGGAGGCCACCATCACCTTTATAGGGCGTAAAACAGGCCTTTATACAGGGCAGGCGCGGGATTGCACCGGCCCGGTGAGCTTCGATGATCTCGCCGTGGATCCGGCGGTCTACGATTCGGGGCCGGAACCTGCAGCCTGGCTCTGGCCACCGGAAACAGCAGTCGCGGGACTGCCTCAGCGCCATGCCACAACCCATAAGGGGGAGTGCGGCCGTGTTCTGGTCGTTGGTGGCGACGAGGGCATGGGCGGTGCGGGCATTCTGACTGGCGAGGCGGCGCTGCGCTGTGGCGCTGGACTGGTTTTCCTGGCGACCCGGGGCGAGCATGTGCCGGCGGCGCTGGCGCGGCGGCCGGAAATCCAGGCGCGCGCGGTGGCGCACGGTAATGAGCTGGACCCCTT
Organism: Halomonadaceae bacterium KBTZ08; assembly: GCA_048013405.1. Taxonomy (GTDB): domain Bacteria; phylum Pseudomonadota; class Gammaproteobacteria; order Pseudomonadales; family Oleiphilaceae; genus Halospina. The sequence continues at coordinate 1,524,478 of CP182108.1, read as the reverse complement.
GTTGGAGCGCGTTGACGTGGTCGTGGTCGGCCCCGGCCTGGGCCGTGGCGCCTGGGGGCAGCAGATGCTGCAGCGGGTGGCCGGGTTTAGCGGCCCGGTCGTTGCGGATGCGGACGCCCTGACAGCGATGCAGCAGTTGGGGCTGCCCATGGATGCCGGACAGTGGATTCTCACGCCGCACCCTGGCGAGGCGGCCCGGTTACTGGGGGATGGGGTGCCGGAGGTGGAAGCGGACCGTTACCAGGCTTTGGCAACACTGGTTGAGCAACAGGGAGCGACCGTCATTCTCAAGGGCGCTGGCAGCCTCGTGGGCGCGCCCGGAAGGCAACCAGCCGTGATCGAAGGGGGCAACCCCGGCATGGCCACCGCAGGCATGGGGGATGCACTGAGTGGTGCCCTGGGAGCACTGCTCGGGCAGGGGATGGCGCCCATGGAGGCCGCGGTTACCGGTGCTGGCTGGCACGCGGCGGCGGCCGACTACGCCCAGGCGGGGACGGGCCCCCTGGGTCTGTTGGCGGATGATCTCATCGCGGCGTTTGGGGCAGCGGCTGGGGCAGAGTCGCCGGGGAGCGCGCGATGAATGAGCCTGTGACGCTGACCCTCACGGACGAGCAGGCCACGCAAGCCCTGGGCGCGGCCCTGGCAGAAGCGTTTTCCGGTGGTGGCGTGGTCCATCTGGTGGGCGACCTCGGCGTTGGCAAGACGACCCTGGCACGAGGACTGGTGCACGCGTTGGGCCATGAAGGCGCGGTGCGCAGCCCCACGTTCACCCTGGTGGAACCCTATGAAGCGCTGGATCCGCTGGTCTACCACTTTGATTTATACCGGCTGGGGGATCCCGAGGAACTGGAAATGATGGGCATCCGCGACTATATGGAAGAAGGAGCCCTGGTCGTGATTGAGTGGCCGGAGCGTGCCAGCAGTGTACTGCCGGCGCCGGCATGCCGGGTTGAGCTGGTGGACCTGGGTAATGGGCGCAGCGCGCGTATTCATGCGCATGAGCGGGTTACCCGGGCTGTATCACACGCTCTGGCAGGAGGGAGCAGCAGTTGATGAGATTAGGGGTGGCACGTGTTCTCGCTGGCATGGCGCTGTTGGTGGCGATCGGGGCGCAAGCCCGTACCCCGGTCGATAACGCCCGGATCTGGCCGGCTACGGACCACACGCGGCTGGTATTGGAGACCGGTGAATCCGTGGAGCATCGGCTCTTTGAGCTGGACTCTCCCCGCCGGCTGGTGATTGATGTTGAGCGGGCGGATCTGGAGACCGACCTTGGTGCGCTGGATCTGGAGGGGACGCCGATCAAGCGAATCCGCACCGGTCGCCAGGAAAACGGCGACCTGCGTGTGGTTCTGGATATGAAGAAGGAGATTGAGCCGCGCAGTTTCCTGCTCCAGCCCAATGAACAGTATCCGCACCGTCTGGTCGTGGACCTGATGGATCTCGACAAGACCCGCAAGCAGGAACAGAAAGCGGTTCTGGCGGACCAGAGTGACAGTAAGCGCCGGGATGTCGTGGTGGTGGTTGACGCCGGTCATGGCGGCGAGGATCCCGGCGCGATCGGTCCTTCCGGGGTCCAGGAAAAGGACGTCACGCTGTCACTGGCCCAGCGGATGGTGGAACGGGTCGATGCCATGGAGGGGTTTCAGGCCTACCTGACCCGCAAGGGTGATTACTACATTGGGCTGCGCAAGCGCACTGAAATCGCACGCGACTACAACGCGGACCTGTTCGTGTCCGTACACGCGGATGCCTTCCACTCGCCGGATCCCCGGGGTGCGTCCGTGTACGCCCTATCCACCGATGGCGCCAGTAGTGAAACCGCTCGCTGGCTGGCCGAGAGCGAAAACAGCTCCGACCTGATTGGTGGTGTTGGTGATGTCTCGCTCAAGGATAAGGACGAGATGCTTGCGGGCGTCCTGCTGGACCTTTCCGTAACGGCGAGCATCGAACACAGCATGGGCGTTGGCTCCAGGGTTCTGGATAAGCTCGACACCGTGGGCAAGCTGCACAAATCCTCCGTGGAGCAGGCGGGGTTCGTCGTGCTCAAGAGCCCGGACATCCCGTCCATCCTCGTGGAGGCTGGATTCATTTCCAACCCCACGGATGAACAGAAGCTGACGCAGGCCGCGCATCAGAAGCGCATCGTGGATGCCATGGTGGATGGCATTGACCGCCACTTCCGCGCCTCGCCGCCGCCGGGCACCCTGATTGCCTACCGTCAGCGCAATGGCGGCAGCGAGCGTGAGTATGAGATTCAGCGCGGGGATACCCTTTCAGCCATTGCGCGGCGCAACCAGGTGTCCGTGCAGAAGCTGAAAACCGCAAACAACCTGAATGGCGAGACGCTGCACATCGGTGAGGTCATCAGCATCCCGTCCTCCTGATCCGGTATATCTGGTATCATTGCGCCATGGCAGCCATCCAGACCCTACCAACCCGTCTCGCCAACCAGATCGCCGCCGGAGAGGTCGTCGAACGCCCGGCCTCGGTCGCGAAGGAACTCATCGAGAACGCACTGGACGCAGGTGCATCCCGTGTTGAAGTGGAGGTGGAGCAGGGGGGCGCACGCCTGATCCGGGTGCGTGACGACGGCCAGGGTATTGCCCATGATGAGTTGCCTTTGGCGTTGAGCCGTCACGCCACCAGCAAGATTCACAGTCTTGATGACCTGGAAGCCGTGAACTCGCTGGGATTCCGCGGCGAGGCACTGGCCAGCATCAGTTCCGTGGCCCGGTTGACGCTGACCTCCCGCGCCGAGGGGGAAACGGAAGGGTGGTGCGTGGAGGCCGAGGGCCAGGACATGCAGACCCGAGTGTCGCCGGCAGCACACCCACAGGGTACGACTGTTGAAGTGCGGGACCTGTTTTTCAACACGCCGGCCCGGCGTAAGTTCCTTCGCACTGAGAAAACCGAGTTCAATCATCTTGAGGAGAACCTGCGGCGCCAGGCGTTAAGCCGGTTTGATGTGGGGTTCACGCTGCAGCACAACGGTCGCGCGGTGCAGTCGTTGCGCCCGGCAACCACCGAGCGTGACCAGCAGCAGCGGGTCGCAAGCCTGTGCGGCAGCCAGTTCATGGCGAATGCCCTGGGCATTGACGTCGAAGCCTCGGGCCTGCGCCTGCAGGGCTGGGTAGCGCTGCCTACGTTCTCGCGCAGCCAGGCGGATCTGCAGTATTTCTTCGTTAATGGCCGCCCAATAAGGGATCGGCTGGTTGCCCATGCGGTACGCCAGGCCTACCGGGATGTGCTCTACAATCAGCGGCATCCGGCTTTTGTGCTCTACCTTGAGGTGGATCCTGGCAATGTGGACGTCAACGTCCACCCGACCAAGCATGAGGTGCGTTTCCGGGACGGGCGGCTGGTGCACGACTTCCTCTTCCGCAGCCTGCATCGTGCCCTGGCCGAGGTACGCCCGGGCGATGACAATGCCGGTGAACCCCGTGACCAGGAAGCAGAGACTTCCGAGGCCGTGGAGGCTGGTTCGGCTGAAGCGGCCCCTTCGGCGCACACTGTCGCCGAGGGGCCGGCCCGGGGCCGCGAGGTGCCTGCAGCCCCCTCGGAGACGGAGGCCCAGATGGCGTTCTATGGCGGACTTCATCAAGGGGGCGGCCCTTCCGGCAATGCCGTGCGCGAGGCCTCACCCACCCCCTTCATCCAGAGTCGCGCCACAGCGCCTTCCGGCACCGTGGAGACAGGCGACGGAGAAACGCCCCCCTTGGGCTACGCCATTGCGCAGCTGCACGGGGTCTACATTCTGGCCCAGAGCGCCGATGGACTGGTGGTTGTGGACATGCACGCCGCCCATGAGCGTATTGTCTACGAGCGTATGAAGCGCGGCGTGGCCGGGGAAGGTGTTACTTCCCAGCCCATGCTGGTGCCGCTCACGCTCAATGTGAGCCAGCGCGAGGCGGACCATGCCGAGCAGTATGCTGAGGACATCGCGACCCTGGGGCTGCGCCTGGACCGGATGGGGCCGGAGACAGTCACTGTTCGCCAGATTCCGGCGCTATTGCGGGATGCGGACATGGAGCAACTGGTGCGGGATGTGCTCTCGGATCTTGTTACCCATGGCCAGAGCCAGCAGGTCGAGGCCCGCATCGAGCACCTGCTGGGAACCATGGCCTGTTACGGCTCGGTGCGCGCAAACCGCCAGCTCACTATTCCGGAGATGAACGCACTGCTGCGGGATATGGAGGCCACGGAGCGCAGTGGCCAGTGTAACCACGGTCGTCCCACCTGGACGCGAATGAGCATGCGGGATCTGGACAAACTCTTCATGCGGGGGCAGTAGCCATGCCACGGCGGCCTCCGGCAATTCTGGTCATGGGGCCGACTGCTTCGGGTAAGACGGACCTGGCCATTGCGCTGCGGGAGCAGCTGGGTGGCGAACTCATCAGTGTGGACTCGGCCCTGGTTTACCGGGGCATGGATATTGGTACCGCCAAGCCGGATGCCGCCACCCTGCGCCGCGCTCCCCATCACCTGATCGATATCCGTGATCCGGCTGAGCCCTATTCGGCGGCGGCGTTCGCAGCCGATGCTGGAGCTCTTATAGAGCGTATCCGGAACGAGGGCCGGGTGCCGATCCTGGTGGGCGGCACCATGCTCTATTTCAATGTATTGCGCCAGGGCATGGCCGCGATGCCCCAGGCCGATGAAACGCTCAGGGCAGAGCTTGAAAACCGGTTTGACGCTGAAGGCGGCGCGGTTCTCCACCAGGAGCTGGAAGCCGTGGATCCGGAGGCCGCCGCTGGCTTGCACCCGAACAACCGCCAGCGCCTGATTCGTGCTCTGGAAGTCTACCGGCTTTCCGGGCGACCGATTTCGGCGTACTGGGCGGACGCCCAGCGTCAGGGGGGCAACGGGCTGCCGGAGGGCACCGTAAGCCTGGCGCTGGCGCCGCCACAGCGCTGGGTTCTGCATGAGCGGATCGAACGTCGGTTCCGGGCAATGCTGGAACAGGGCCTTCTCGAGGAAGTGCAAGCCCTGTATGCGCGCGGTGATCTGTCCCCGGAGCTGCCCTCGATCCGGGCGGTGGGGTATCGTCAGGTATGGGAGTACCTGAGCAGCGAAACCCGTTATGATGTTATGATCGAACGCGCGCTTGCGGCCACGCGTCAGCTGGCTAAGCGCCAGCTGACCTGGTTGCGCAAGTGGCCGGGCGCTCACTGGCTCAACAGTGAGGGCAGCGATCCGGTAGACGATGCCTTGAAAATCATCCACGGCGGCACCACTGTCTCTTGTGATCCAGGCGCGCCGCCGCATGGTCGGAAAGGAACAGTGCCCGGGGACTGCTCCGGGGACGAGCAATCATAAAAAAACAGGAGCCACAGCATGTCAAAAGGGCACTCTCTACAAGACCCTTACCTGAATTCCCTTCGCAAGGAACGTATCCCCGTGTCCATTTTTCTGGTTAATGGCATTAAGCTTCAGGGGCAGATCGAGTCCTTTGACCAGTTTGTCATCCTGCTGCGTAATACAGTCAGCCAGATGGTCTACAAGCATGCCATCTCCACGGTTGTGCCGGCGCGCAGCATCAAGGCCCCCCAGCATCCCGGTGACGAGAGCGACTTGGCCGAGACCGAATGAGGAGCAGCACCTGATTGTTTGAACGTCCCGAGGTTGGTGAGCGGGCGCTGCTCGTACACATTACACTGGCATCCGAGACAGAACCCGAGAGCCCGGATGAATTCCGTGAGTTGGCCGAGTCCGCGGGGGTTACCTGCGCCGCGGTCATTACCGGATCCCGGAACCAGCCCACCTCCCGCCTGTTTCTCGGTTCGGGCAAGCTTGAAGAGCTGCGTGAAGTCCTCAAGGCTGAAGGGGCGGACGTGGTGCTGTTCAACCATCAGCTCAGCCCCAGCCAGGAGCGGAACCTCGAGTCCGAGCTCAAGTGCCGCGTTCTGGACCGCACTGGCGTAATCCTCGATATCTTCGCCCAGCGCGCCCGTACCTATGAGGGCAAACTCCAGGTGGAGCTGGCCCAGCTGGAACATATGGCCACCCGTCTGGTGCGGGGCTGGACGCACCTTGAGCGCCAGAAGGGCGGTATCGGTCAGCGCGGCCCCGGCGAAACCCAGCTCGAGACCGACCGACGGTTGCTGCAGGCACGGATCAATCAGATCAACCGCCGCCTGGAGAAGGTTCGCCGCCAGCGCGAACAAGCCAGACGCTCGCGTAAGCGCGCCGAGATTCCCGTGGTGTCGCTGGTGGGCTATACAAATGCCGGCAAATCGTCCCTGTTCAACCAGCTGACCGACTCGACGGTCTTTGAGGCGGACCAGCTCTTCGCCACTCTGGATCCGACAGTGCGCCGTGTGAGCGTGCCGGATGTGGGGCCAGTGGTGCTGGCGGATACCGTGGGCTTTATCCGCCACCTCCCGCACACGCTGGTGGAGGCCTTCCGCGCCACACTGGAAGAGACGGTGGAGGCGTCCCTCCTGTTGCACATCATTGATAACACCGACCCCGCCCGGGATGACACCATTCGCGAGGTCAACTCAGTGTTGGGGGAGATTGGTGCTGGTGAGGTGCCGGTGCTGGAGGTGTGCAACAAGATTGATCTCATTCCCGGGGCCGAGCCGGGGGTGGAGCGGGATGAAAGTGGCCGTCCGGTGCGGGTCTGGTTGTCCGCTCACACCGGGGACGGCCTGAGCGAGCTGCGTGATGCGGTTGCTGAGCGGCTCGGGGAAGATGTTGTACATCGGTACGTCAAGCTCTCCCCGGCGGACGGCTGGCTGCGGGCCCAGTTCTACCAGAGCGGATCCGTGGTGGCAGAGCGGATGACCGAGCGGGGGGAACCGGTATTGGAGCTGAGAATGGAATCCCGCGACTGGCATCAGGTGCTGGCCCGTGCTGGCATGGATGAGAACGAACTGGCGTGCGTGGACGATCATGACTGGATGGCAGCCGAGGCTGTGTAGGTCGCCCCGGTTGTCGCGGCCTGTCAGAACACCTACTATTTGCATCTGTTGTGCCCGGCAGGCCCGGGCTGCTGCAGCGTTCAACTTCAGACGGAGAACACTATGGCCTGGAACGAACCGGGTGGTAACCGTAATAACGACCGCGATCCCTGGGGATCAGGTAATCGCGGGGGCAACGACCAGGGACCGCCGGATCTGGATGAAGCCCTGAAAAAGGGCCTTGATAAGCTGAACAAACTGTTCGGGAACAAGGGCGGTTCCGGTGGCAGTGGCGGTCCAGGTGGTGGCAGTGGCCAGGGGAGCGGCGGCTTTGGCCTCATCCTGGCGGTCATCGGCCTGCTGGTTTTCGGCTTTCTGGCCTACCAGTCCGTCTACATCGTGGACGAACGGGAGAACGGTGTGGTTCTGCGCTTTGGCGAGTACCACAAGACCACAATGCCGGGCCTGAACTTCAAGATCCCGCTTCTGGACGATGTGCGTATGGTCCAGGTGACGGATGTGCGCTCATTCAAGTCCAGGGGGCATATGCTCACTGGAGATGAAAACATCGTGAGCGTGAACCTGGGGGTCCAGTATCGGGTAAAAGAGCCCCGCAAATTCGTACTGAACGTAAGGGAACCCACCACGACCCTCCAGTACGCCACTGACAGCGCGCTCCGTCACGAAGTAGGCAGCTCGACACTGCATGGTGTTCTCACCGAGCGTCGCTCTGAACTGGGCCGGCTGGTGGAGAAACGGCTGCAGCGTTTTCTGGATAAATACACCGTGGGCATGCAGATCCTGCGCGTGAACGTGGAAAGCACCCAGCCGCCGGAAGCCGTACAGGAGGCCTTCCGTGACGTGCAGCGGGCCCGCGAGGACATGCAGCGGTTCATAGACCAAGCGGAGCAGTACCGCAATCGCGTGGTTCCTGAAGCCCGTGGGCAGGCGGAACGTATCCGTGAGGAGGCGGAGGCCTATCGGTCCCGCGTGGTGCAGGCCGCCGAGGGTGACACGGCCCGATTCCTTGAAGTGCTGGGTGTCTACCAGCAGGCGCCGAAGGTAACGTCCAAGCGGCTCTACATCGAAACGATGCAGGACGTGCTTACCGGAACAAGCAAGGTGGTCATGGATGTTGAGAATGGCAACAACCTGATGATGCTGCCGTTGGATCAGATGGCGAAGGGAGGTGCCAAGGCCATGGCGGACTCCGCCAGTTCCTCCAGTCAGCAGGATGGCTCTGGCAACGATGGCAACCAGCGCATTGGCTCCACCAAGGAGCGGATAGACGATCTGGCCGACCAGGTCATCGACCGCATCCGGGAAAAGAACAGTAACGCCAGCCGAGGGAGGCGCTAAGATGAACTCTAGAGGCATACTGGCCCTGATTGCCGGTGTCGTGGTTCTCTACCTCGTCTCGGCAACGGTCTACATCATCCCTGAAACCCACCGTGGTGTGGTACTTCGCTTCGGTGAGCTGGTGGAAACCGGCGTGGAGCCGGGGCTTCACTTCAAGCTGCCATGGATTGACACCGCCCGTGAATTTGATACGCGGATCCTGACGCAGAACATTGAGCCCCAGCGTTATCTCACCATTGAGAAAAAGCCGCTGGATGTGGACTCCTATGTCACCTGGCAGATTCAGGATGTGGCTGACTTCTATCGTGCAACCGGTGGCCGTGAGGCCCAGGCCGAGGAGTTGTTGGGCTCGCGGATTGAGAATGGACTGCGGGACCAGTTCGGTGTTCGTAATATGACCGAGGTGGTATCGGGGTCAAGGGATGAATTGATGGCCCAGATTACCGACGACGTGAATGAGATGACCAAGGAGGAATTCGGTATCCGTGTGATTGATATCCGGATCAAGGGCATCGAGCTGCCACAGGAAGTGAGCAAGACGGTTCACAGGCGCATGCGGACGGAGCGCCAGGCGGAGGCTCAGGAATACCGCTCCCGTGGACGTGAGAAGGCGGAAGCATTGCGCGCGGATGCGGACCGGCAGGTGACTGTGCTGCTGGCAGAGGCGAACCGTAAGGCTCAGGAAGTCCGGGGTAAGGGCGACGGCAAAGCAGCCACCATCTATGCCGACGCCTATGGTCGTAATGAGGACTTCTACGAGCTGTACCGGACGCTCGAAGCCTATCGGGCAACCTTCAGCAGTCGCAGGGACATGTTCGTCATGGATTCCGAGAGTCAATTCCTGGATCTTCTCAAGGGGACGGAGGCTGCTCAGTAAGGAGTAGCATGGATTGTCCCATAAACCGGAGCTGCGGCTCCGGTTTTTTTGTGAACGTTTAGGGCGTAGAATTGCGGCTTTGTAATAACCCCAGACGGTGCCCGGTATTGCCATGTGGCAGGATCTGCTGACAGCGTTGGCGCTGGTGTTCATTATTGAGGGCGTCATGCCGTTCCTGTATCCCCAGCGATGGCAGCGGCTGGTTGAGTTCCTGGCCCAGGTGGCGCCCTCGAGTATGCGCTGGGCGGGCTTTGCGAGCATGCTGGTCGGTGTGATCCTGCTTTATGTGGCTCGCTAGGTGACCAGGGCCACTGAAGACGTTCCTGTTCAGTCAGTCAACTAATCACGGATTCAAGCGTCATGAGTACGTCTGATCGATGGTTACTGCCCGATGGCGTGGCCGATGTGCTGCCACCCCGGGCCCATAGAGTTGAGGCCTTGCGCCGGGAGCTGATAGACACCTATCGGCGCTGGGGCTTCGAGCTTATTATCCCGCCGATGATCGAGTATCTGCAGTCGTTGTTGACGGGTACGGGGAACGATCTGGACCTGCAGACGTTCAAGCTTACCGACCAGTTGACCGGCCGTATGATGGGCGTGCGTGCGGACATGACCCCGCAAGCGGCTCGGATGGATGCCCACAGTCTGCGTCGCGAGGGTGTTACCCGCCTTTGCTATGCCGGTCATGTACTGCACGCACGGCCCAGCAGTATGCTGGCCAACCGTACCCCGTTGCAGGTGGGCTGCGAGCTCTTCGGAAGCCGCAGTAGTGCCGCCGATCAGGAGATCATCGACCTGATGCTGGAGACGCTGACGGCGGCCGGCGTTGAAACTGTGCATTTGGATATGGCTCATGTAGGCATCTTCCAGTGCCTGGCGGAGCAGGCCGCTCTGGGCGCTGACCTGGAGCAGCGGGTTTTCGATGCACTGCGTCGCTGCGCCATCCCGGAGCTGGACGAACTGCTGGGGAGTGCTGAAGCCGGCTCGGCGCGAGCCATGCTGCGCGACCTGGGCCGACTCACCGGCGGTGAGGAAGTGCCGGAAGCCGCCCGTCAACGGCTGGCCAATGCCCCGGCGCCAGTCCTCGAAGCCATCAATCAGCTGGAGCAGACTGCCCAGCGGGTGCGTGAGCGCCATCCAGACGTCGCCGTTGGCTTCGATTTCAGCGAATTGCGTGGCTACAACTACCATACGGGCCTTGTGTTTGCGGCCTATACGCCAGGACAGGAGGAGGCGCTCGCCCAGGGCGGGCGCTACGATGCCGTTGGCGAGGACTTCGGCCGTGCAAGGCCAGCGACGGGGTTCAGTGCCGACCTCAACCGGCTTCTGGATGCGGGGCGGCGCTCGTGTGTTAGTGGTGCCGGCGCTATTGTGGCGCCGGCCGGCTCTGATGCGGCACTCCGCCAGCGCATCAGCGAGCTTCGCCAGAGTGAAACCGTCATCCAGCAACTGGATGACGAAGCCAGTGACCGGGTACCGTCCGGGTGCGATCGCCAGCTGGTCTGGCGGGATGGAGACTGGCAGGTGGTGCCGCTGTAGCCACAGCGGCGCGAACGTCAATCATGAGTTTCTGCAGGAATCAGCGAGCCATTCATGGGTAAGAACGTCGTAGTGCTGGGCACCCAGTGGGGTGACGAAGGCAAGGGCAAGATCGTGGATCTGCTCACCGAGGAAGTGTCTGCTGTCGCGCGCTTCCAGGGCGGGCACAATGCCGGCCACACACTGGTGATTGATGGTGAGACCACAGCGCTTCACCTGATTCCCTCTGGTATTCTCCGCAAGCATGTCACCTGCATGATCGGCAATGGGGTCGTGCTGGCGCTGGATGCTCTGCTTGAAGAGATCCAGAAGCTGGAGGCCAGGGGCGTGGATGTGCGCTCGCGGCTCCGCGTGAGCGAGGCTTGCCCATTGATCCTGCCCACCCACGAGCGTCTGGACCAGGCTCGTGAGCGGGCCCGCGGCAAGGACTGCATCGGCACCACCGGGCGTGGTATCGGACCCGCCTATGAGGACAAGGTCTCCCGCCAGGGGCTGCGCTTTGGGGATCTCGCGGATTCAGAGGCGTTCGAGCGCGGTTTGCGGGAGCTCATGGCCTATCACAACTTCGTGCTGACCGAGTATTACGGGGAGTCTCCTGTGGATGTGGAGGCGACCCTTCAGCAATTCCGGGGGTATGCCGAGCAACTGCTGCCCATGGCGGCGGACGTGACGGACATGCTCCATGATCTGCGCAAGCGCGGTGAGCATATCCTGTTTGAGGGGGCTCAGGGGGCGCTCCTGGATATCGATCACGGCACCTATCCGTTCGTGACCTCCTCGAACACCACGGCTGGGGGCGCGGCCACGGGTACCGGTTTTGGCCCGCAATATCTGGATTACATCCTGGGCATTACCAAGGCCTATACCACCCGGGTTGGCTCCGGTCCCTTTCCGACCGAACTGTCCGATGCCTGTGGCGAGCATCTGGCGCGCCAGGGTCATGAGTTCGGGACGACCACGGGCCGGGCCCGGCGCTGCGGCTGGTTCGACGCCGTGGCGCTGCGCCACGCCATCCAGGTCAACAGTGTTTCCGGCATCTGCCTGACCAAGCTGGATGTCCTGGATGGATTGGATGAAGTGAAAGTCTGCGTGGGCTACATCACCCGCGAGGGCCGCGTTACCCGGCCGCCGATCCGGGGCGCGCAGTACGACGCCATTCAACCCGTCTACGAGAGCCTGCCGGGCTGGTCCGAGAGCACCTCGGGCATCACGGCCATTGATCAGCTGCCGGAGAACGCCCGCAACTATATCCGCTTCCTGGAAGAGCAGATCGAGGCACCGATCGACGTGATCTCAACCGGACCCGACCGGGTCGAGACCGTCACCCTGAGGCACCCTTTCAACGCCTGAGCTTCAGGCAGGTTTGCGGGCCACGAGGGTGGCCCGGCGGGGTGCCGGGTAGCCCTCAATGGTGCGGTGTTCATTGGCCGGATCCAGGAAGTCGGGCAGTGACTGGAACTGCATCCACTCGGTGGCGCGTTGTTCGGCCGTGGTCGTGCGGGTTACATCCACACACTCAATCGCTTTGTAGCCGGCGCGATGGAGCCAGCGCTTCAGGGTGGGCACGCTGGGAATGAACCAGACATTGCGCATGCGTGCGTAACGGTCTTCCGGCATGAGTGTCTCACCCAGTTCCCCCTCGATGACCAGAGTCTCCAGCACCAGTTCCCCACCCGGCTTGAGGGTTCCCTTGAGCTCCAAAAGGTGGTCAATGGGCGAGCGCCGGTGATAGAGAACTCCCAGTGACAGGGTGGTGTCGAAAAGCTGCAGCTGGTGGGGCAGGTCTTCCAGCCGCTGGGGCAGGAGGTGGGCCGGCGGGTCATCCAGATAACCGCGTACCGCCTGGAACTGCACCAGGAACAGCATGCCCGGGTCGATGCCAACGACGCGGCAGGCACCCGCACCCAGAATCCGCCAGCAGTGGTAGCCAGAGCCGCAGCCTACATCGAGGACGGTGCGGTCCCGAAGATCGCTCAGCCCGGGCCGGACACGCTCCCATTTCCAGTCGGAACGCCACTCGGTATCGATGGGAGTCCCGAAGAAGGAATAGGGGCCCTTACGCCAGGGCATGAGCCCTTTCAGGCCCTCTTCCAGTGATTGTTGGCGGGCATCATCAAGCGGTGCCGGGGCGCTGAGGGTGACCGTTGCCTGATCCAGCTCAGCTTCCACGCCAGCAACCGGTGGTAGCTGGTCGAGGGCCGCCAGCCAGCGTGGCAGATCGCCATGGGGATGGGTTTCGAAAACGGTGTTCAGGCGCTGTTCCAGCTGTTGCCGCCACTGGTCCCGACCGGTGGCGCGGAGCCATTCAAGGAGGTTGGCGTATTCCTCCCGCCAGTTGAGCGTCTGGTTCATGGGGTGCCCTCCGGTGCAACGGCCATCATGGAGACAAAGTTCAACGACTGGTGCCAGAGAGTGACCTGCTCGAAGCCGGCGTGCTGAAGGCGCTGTCTGTGGGTGGCAATAGTCTCTGGAATCAGCACCTGCTCCAGTGCGTTGCGCTTACGGCTGATCTCCATCTCGGAATAGCCCTGGGCGCGCTTGAAATCCAGGTGGAGGTTTTCAAGAAGGGACTGTTCCGCCGGATCCTCGAAGGCGACCTTTTCCGAAAGCACCAGTACGCCGCCCGGTGCCAGCGCCTGGCAGAGTCGGTGTAGCAACGTATCCCGCTCTTGGGGGGGCAGGAACTGGAGCGTGAAGTTCAGCGCCACAACGCTGGCGGGCTGGTAGTCGATGCTGCGGATGTCCGCGCATTGCAGCGCTACCGGCAGCTGGCCATCGTCCAGGGCGACGTAATGGCGGCAGCGCTCGATCATTGAGGCCGCGTTATCCACGGCCACGATGCGTGTGCCTTCGGCCTTGACGCTGTGGCGCATGGCCAGACTCACGGCGCCCAGTGAGCACCCCAGATCGTAAAGCGTGGTGTGCGGACGCGCGAAGCGGGCGGCAATGATGCCAATCATGGGCACGATGGTGGTATAGCCGGGCACCGAGCGCCGGATCATGTCCGGAAAAACGCGTGCCACCGCCTCATCAAACCGGAAAGGGTCATCAGAGGTGCTGGTGCCGGCGTAAACGGCATCGGTCTCGGTATCGAAGCGGCCGGTTGGGTCATTCATGCTGCGGTTTCCGTTGGTCGTTTGCGCTGTCAGGGGCCGGGCGGCCTTACGGGTGGTTGCTGCAGGTTGGCGAGCTGTTCGCGCAGCATCAGGATGTGGTCCGACCAGAACCGGTCCTGGCCGAACCAGGGGAAGTGCATGGGGAAAGTGGGGTCATCCCACCGCCAGGCCAGCCAGGCCGCCTGATTGATCAGTCGCATGGTGCGCAACGGTTCAATCAGGTGGCATTCCGCCGGGTTGAAGGTGTTGAACTGCTCATACCCCTCAATAAGTTCGCCCAGCTGTGAGCGCTGTTCCTCGGCATCACCGCTGAGCATCAGCCAGATGTCCTGGATGGCGGGGCCCTGGCGGGCATCGTCAAAATCCACAAACAGCAGCTGTTCCTCGCGCATCAGAATGTTACCCAGGTGGCAGTCCCCATGCAGCCGCTGCAGGGTTACATCGCCGGCGCGTTCTTGGCACCTCTTGATTGCCTCCAGAAGATCCGGGATCAGGCTTCGGTACGCTGGCTGCAGATCGTCCGGGACAAAGCCGGCGTCCAGAACGTACCGGTGGCCCTCCTCAATCATCCGCACCGGGTCAATGGTGGGGCGGTGCTCGAAATCGGCGCGCGCGCCCACTTGATGGATGCCGCCGAGCCACTGGCCGATACGGAAGAGGGTATCCGGCATGGTGATGTCTGGGGCCTGGCCACCGCGCTGTGGGTAGAGCGCGAGCGTGAACCCGCCGTAGTCCGCGAGATACCCGCCGTTGGGCATGGGCATGGCGCCAACCACAGGGATTTCAGCGGCTTCCAGTTCGGCCACGAAACCGTGCTCCTCTTCCAGCTGAGCGCGCGACCAGCGTCCGGGGCGGTAGAACTTGGCGATCACGGGCTGGCGGTCGTCGACCCCCACCTGATAGACCCGGTTTTCATAGGAGTTGAGCGGGAAGAGCCGGCCATTGACCGGAAAGCCACAGGCCTCAACCGCATCCAGAACCAGGCTGGGCGTGAGGTGCTGGTAGGGGTGCGCCATTGTCTCCATGGATTAACCGCCTCCCGCTGCGGTGAGCGGCGTTGCAGCGACCGCGGTCGCGGTGAGCGGGTGGGTATCCGGCATGCTTCCCCCAGTGAGTGAACTCGGCCCCAGTATAACCGGTTGGGCGTTTCAATCAGAGCCCTGACTGGTATCCTTTGATCATGGATTCCGAACAGGTTGATGCGGTTGTTATCGGTGCGGGGGTGGTAGGGCTGGCCGTCGGCCGGGCGTTGGCCAGGGCCGGGCATGAGGTCCTGGTGCTGGAGCGCAATGCCCATCCTGGCGAAGAGACCTCCTCGCGTAACAGTGAAGTGATCCATGCGGGGATCTATTACCCGCCGGGATCGCTCAAGGCCGTTCTGTGCCGTGAGGGTCGTGACCGGCTGTATCACTTCTGTGAGCGTCATGGTGTGCCCCATCAACGCTGTGGCAAGTGGCTGGTTGCCGTCAGCGAGGAGGAAATCCCGGCCCTGGAGCGGCTGCAGCGCAATGCGGCGGACAATGATGTGGCTCTGGAATGGCTTGGCAGCCGGGAGCGCCGGGAGGAACCGGAGCTGGAGGCCGTGGCGGCGCTGGCATCGCCAATGAGTGGCATTGTGGATGCTCATGCCTACATGAGGGCGCTTCAGGGAGACCTGGAGGCTCACGGGGGCTGGCTGGTGCGGCGGGCGCCGGTGGAGCGCATCGAGAGCGTGCAGGGGCGCCATCGGATTCAGGTTGGTGGCGATGATCCCTGTGAACTCAGCGCCGAGGTCGTGGTGAATGCCGGCGGACTTGGGGCGGTGCCGCTGGCGCGTCGCTGGGAAGGGCTGTCCTCTGAAGCGCTACCCCGGCAGTGGTTTACCAAGGGACATTATTTTGCCTACAGCGGTCGTCATCCCTTTAAGCGCCTGATCTATCCGCTGCCGGCAGCCGGTGGCCTGGGCGTTCACCTTACTCTGGACATGGCCGGACAGGCGCGCTTTGGTCCGGATGCGCACTGGGTGGATGAGCTGGAGTGGTCCGTGCCGGAATCATTGGCACCCGCGTTTGCCAGTGCGGTCCAACGGTGGTGGCCAGCGATGGAGCCCGGGCGTCTCACGCCGGCCTACGCGGGCGTTCGGCCCCGCATCCATGGGCCGGACGACCCACCCGCGGATTTCTGCATCCAGGGGCCGCAAACGCATGGACTGAGCGGCGTTGTGAATCTGTTCGGTATCGAGTCTCCCGGGCTGACCGCCTCTCTGGCGCTTGCCGACCGGGTTCTTGAGCGGCTGGCATAATGTTTACGGCGTTCTCGCAAGTGCCCAGACCTCCAGCCGCCGAACGCCGGCTTTGCGGAGGCAGTGGCCCATGGCCTCCGCCGTGGCGCCGGTAGTGACCACGTCTTCGACCAGGGCCACATGCTCCGGCAGGGCGCGGGCGCCGGCAATGAAGAAGGCGCCTTGCAGGTTACGCCGTCGGTCAGAGCGCGAAAGGTTGGCCTGGGCCTGGTAGCCAGGATGGCGCCTTAGCCGGTCTGCCAGTAAGGGAATGCCTGTAGCGCGGCTGAACCAGTCCGCCAGTTCGCCCGTCTGGCTGAAGCCGCGCTCGCGCAGCCGGCGCTTGTCCAGAGGGGCCGGAATCAGCGCCTGTGGCAGTGTTTCGGGCGTGCCGCAGGCTGCCAGCCAGTTGCGGGCGAGCGCGGCCCCCTGGGCGCGGGCACCGTGATATTTATAGTTCTGGATCATCCGATCCACCGGGCACTCGTAACGCCATGGGATGCGGCTGAGGTCCTGGGGTGGGTCGGTACGGACGCACTGCTGGCACAGGCTGGCGCCGCGTTCCCCAATGGACAGTGGCAGGGCGCAACGTTCACAGCAGGGCCGGGTGTTCGGCAGATCCCGCAAGCAGGCGTGGCAGAGTCCGTGGCTTTCGTCCGCTCCGAGGCAGATCACGCAGCGGCTCAGCCTCAATCGGCTGGTGTTAACGCTGTTAACCAGGCGGGTTGCTTTGGTTGACAGCCGTCCGGCCATCCTTATCATGGTTTTCATTCGTCTGGGCACCTCCGTGTGGCAGACCATCGATCAGCAGGAATAAGGACAATAGTATGACCGCTTCCGATGCCATCCGTCACGACTGGACCCTCAAGGAGGTCCGCGAGCTTCTGGACATGCCATTCAATGACCTGGTTTTCCGGGCCCAGCAGGTGCACCGCCAGTGGTTTGATCCCAACGAGGTCCAGGTCTCCACACTGCTGTCCATCAAGACCGGCGCCTGCCCTGAAGACTGCATGTATTGCCCGCAGAGCGGCCACTACAATACCGGTCTTGAGAAAGAGAAGCTGATGCAGGTCGAGAAAGTGCTGGAGCAGGCGAAGGCCGCCAAAGACACTGGTGCCACCCGCTTCTGCATGGGCGCGGCCTGGCGCAGTCCCACCAAGAAGGATATGCCCCATGTACTGGAGATGATCCGTGGCGTGAAGGACCTGGGCCTTGAGACCTGCATGACCCTCGGTATGTTGACCGAGGACCAGGCTGGTGAACTGGCGGAGGCGGGACTCGACTATTACAACCATAATCTTGATACCTCTGAACGTTATTACAACCAGATCATTACCACCCGGACGTATCAGGAACGCCTGGATACCCTGGATAACGTGCGTAAGGCCGGCATGAAGGTCTGTTGCGGCGGTATCATGGGAATGGGCGAGGATGAGGATGACCGGGCGGGGCTGTTGCTGCAGTTGGCCAACCTGCCGGATCACCCGGAAAGCGTCCCCATTAACATGCTGATCAAGGTGCCGGGCACGCCCCTGGAAGACGTTGAGGATATGGATCCCTTCGAGTTTGTACGGACCATAGCGGTAGCGCGCATCCTGATGCCGAAGAGCCATGTGCGCCTGTCCGCAGGCCGTGAGGACATGAACGACCAGATGCAGGCGCTGTGCTTCATGGCCGGTGCCAACTCCATCTTCTACGGCGACCAGCTCCTGACCACGGACAACCCGCAGGCCGAGCAGGACCGGGCCCTGTTCCGGCGCCTGGGCATTGTGCCGGAGCCGCTGGCAACACACCGCTCGGACGAGGATGAAGCCGAGGAGCTGAGCCGCCGCATGGAGCAGGAACGCCAAAGTGCCCTGTTCTATGACGCGGCCAATGCCTGATTACGACGCGGAGCTCGAAGCGCTGCGGCAGCAGGGGCTGCTGCGGGAGCGCCGGGTCCTGGATTCTGCCCAGGGCCCGGAGATCGTTGTGGATGGTCGGCGAATGCTGGCGTTCTGCAGCAATGATTACCTGGGGCTTGCCAGTCATCCGGGGGTGACCGAGGCCCTTGCCCAGGCGGCGCACGAGTATGGTGTGGGGGCCGGTGCCTCGCATATGGTCAGCGGCCACCACCGTTGCCATCACCAGCTTGAAGAAGCCCTGGCGGCCCATACAGGCCGTGAAGCAGCCGCCCTGTTCTCCACCGGCTACATGGCCAACCTGGGCGTGATCGCCGCCATGGCCGGCCGCCATGACGTGATCCTCCAGGACCGGCTCAACCACGCCTCGCTGCTTGATGGTGCGCGTCTTGCGGACGCCCGCCTGAAGCGCTATACCCATGCGGATACCAGTGCTGCCGCGCGCATGCTTGATGCGGACGAGCGCTGTGCGCTGGTCGCAACCGATGGTGTGTTCAGCATGGACGGCGACCTGGCGCCGCTGGATGGCCTGTCCGCTCTCTGTCGCGAGCGGGGCGTGCCGCTGATGGTGGATGATGCCCATGGCCTGGGTGTGCTGGGCAGCAGTGGTGGCGGCATTGCCGAGGTCCGGGGGCTGGACCAGTCCGCCGTCCCCATACTCGTGGGAACCCTGGGCAAGGCGCTGGGCGTTGGCGGTGCCTTTGTTGCCGGTTCCCGCGCCTTTGTGGATTACCTGTTCCAGAAGGCCCGGACCTACATCTATACGACGGCCATGCCACCGGCAATGGCGGCCGCCACCCTGCGCAGCCTGGAACTGTGCCGGGAAGAGGGCTGGCGGCGGGAGCGGCTGGCGAAGCTGGTGGCCTGGTTCCGGGACGAAGCAGCAGCCCTCGGTTACCGGTTGATGGAGTCCTGGACGCCGATCCAGCCCCTGATCGTGGGGCCCTCGGAGCGGGCCATGGCGCTGAGTGAGGCTTTGGCGCGGCGGGATATCCTGGTGCCGGCGATTCGTCCGCCTACGGTCCCCCAGGGCGAGGCACGTCTGCGCTTCACTTTCAGCGCCAGCCATACGGATGAACACATGGAGCGCCTGCTGGAGGCACTCAAGGCCGCGCGCAGTGAATCGGGGGCCGCATGAGGCAGGTGGTGGTCGTCGGTGGTTGGGGAATCCCCGCCTCGCCACTTTGTTCCTTACTGCCCGAGGGGGTAGAGCCGGTGATACTGGATCCCACCAGCATGGCGGCCAGGCATGGCGATCTCCATGCGGCGCTGGCGGCTGTCATGGAAACGGTACCTTGGGGGGTACCCTGGCTCGGATGGTCCCTGGGCGGGCAGGTCGCAATGGCGGCGCGCGAACGGTTTTCCGACAGGGTTGGAGGTGTCATCACGCTCTGTTCCACACCCTGCTTCCTGGAGGCTCCGGGTTGGCCCACCGGTATGGCGGAGGCCGAGTTCCGTGGTTTCCGGGAGGGCGTCCTGGCGGATGTGGAGCAGACCCTGGGGCGCTTCTGTGCGCTGGTGAGCCAGGGTGCTCCTTCTCCGAGAACAGTTCGGCGGGAATTGCAGGCTCAGGATTGGCCGGCCCTCACGCCCGACTATGAACGGGGGCTGGTGAACAGCCTTGAATGGCTGGCAGCACTGGATCAGCGGGCGTTGTGGCAACAGGCAGGTGCCTGGGCCCGGCATCTCTTTGGTGCCCGGGATGCGCTGGTGAACGCCTCGGTGCCAGGGGCGCTTGGGCTCGCCGGTGAGCGGTACCATCTGGCAGCTGAGGCCTGCCATTGGCCGGGGACCGTCCCAGGCGTGAGAGACTGGATCAGTAAGACGTTGGAGTCGTTGACCCCATGAATGCCCCCCAGGCCAATCAAGTCAGTCGCCACCGGGTCTCAGAGGATTTCGGGGCCGCGGCTCACAGCTATGACGAGGCGGCACGCTTGCAGCAGCGTGTGGCCCTGAACCTGCTGGCTCGTATGGAGCCTCCAGTGGGGGGCGTTGGGCTGGACCTTGGCTGCGGTACCGGTTTCAGCCTGCCCAGACTGGCTGAAGCGTTGGCGCCGGCTGAGTTGATCGCTGCCGATCTGTCGCCTGGCATGATCGACTATGCGCGCTCGCACCGGAGCGTGAACGCGCGTTGGCTGGTAGCTGATGCGGCCAACCTGCCACTGGCCTCGGGCAGCCTGGACTGGCTCCACTCCAGCCTGATGATCCAGTGGTGCGAAGACACCAGCGCCGTTGCCCAGGAGATGGCCCGGTTACTCCGCCCGGGCGGCGAGGCCCATCTGGCGACGCTGGTGGACGGAACGCTGACCGAGCTTGAGGCCGCCTGGGCGGAGGCCGACCCAGGGCGGCGCCATGTCAATCGTTTCCTGACGCCAGCGGAACTGGAAGCGCGGCTGGCCGCCGGCTTTGAAGGGGTGACCGTTGATGTGGAACCACTGGTTCTCTGGTACCCCGATGTGATGGCGCTGCTGGGTGAGCTCAAGACGCTGGGCGCCCGCTATAAGGATGAACAGCGTCATCGCGGCGCGCTCGGGCCAGGGCGCCTGAAGGCCATGCGCCGGGCCTATAACCGCCATCGGGACCCCGGCCATGGTGTGCCCGCAACCTGGCAAGTGGCCTATGTTCACCTTACCGGCCCCGGCCAATAACCCCCACTCGTGTGTAACGCTGATGCCAAGACAATCCTTCTTTGTGACAGGTACTGACACCGATACCGGTAAAACCATCGTCAGCACGGGGCTGCTGCTCCTGGCTGCTCGCAATGGACTCCGTACCCGGGCGATGAAGCCGCTGGCCTCGGGATGTGAACGGACACCAGAGGGACTGCGCAACGCGGATGCCCTGGCGCTGTCCGGAGCGATGACTGAATCCATGGCGTATGAAACCATTAACCCGGTGGCATTGGAGCCAGCGATCGCGCCGCACGTGGCGGCCCGGGAAGCCGGGCGCCAGGTCAGCGCAGGTCGCCTGGCGGGTTTCTGCCGTGGTGCCATGACGAGACCAGCGGATCTTTTTCTGGTGGAGGGCGCCGGTGGCTGGCGGGTACCTCTCAATGATCATGAAACCTGGACGGATCTGGTGAAGGAACTGCAGCTGCCGGTGATCCTGGTGGTCGGACTTCGTCTCGGGGCGATCAACCATGCCCTGCTCAGTGCCGATGCGATCCAGCGTGATGGCTGCCGTCTGGCGGGGTGGATTGCCAACCGTTGTACGCCGGAGCCTATGGCGCGCGAGCAAGACACCTTCAACACGCTGTGCGAGCGCATGCCGGCTCCCTGCATGGGGCGCGTGCCCTGGCTGGCATCTGAACAGATGGAGGCTATGGCGGAGGAAGCCGCGCGCCATCTCTCTTTACCTTTGCCAGACCATTAGGCTGGGATCTTATGCCGCTGTTTGAAAATTGAACACTGCTGTGGTGTAATGCAGGTGAACACTCTGGGCGTGAGGTGTGCCCGTGATCAGTAATGCGATGTCTTTAGGTGTGAACGGCGTCCAGAATGCTCAAAAGGGCATGCAGGAGGCGGCTGGGCGCATTGCGCGGACGGGGACCACGGACGCCCCTGCCCAAGGGGTTGCGTCGAGTAAAGCCGGTGCTAACAGCGACGGCCTTGCGGAGTCTCTGGTGGATCTGAAGGTCAATCAACGCAATGCGGAAGCCTCGGTTGAAGTGGTTCGGACAGCGGACGAGATGGTGGGGACGCTGCTCGATGAACGTGCCTGAATCCGGAATGGAATTGCCGTGCAGCTTACATCCATACAGCCAGCAATCACTAATGGCGGCGGTGCTGTAACCCGCAGCAACGCAACCCCAGGTGCAGCTGCCAGCGCTGTGCCACGGCCCCTTTCGTCCAGTGCTGACGGCTCTTTAGTCGCTTCCACGCAATCCGTCAGTACGACGCCAGTTCCTAAGCCTGATCCCACCGCGCCCCGCAGCCAAGACAGCGAGGGCGGTGCGGGCGTTCAGGTTTCCATCAGTGGGCAGGGACGCCAGCAGTCCCCGCAGCAACAGAGTTCGAACCCTTCCTCTGAGGGCAATAGCGCAGGCTCGCAACGTCCGGAGTCCGCTCGCAGCGGGAACCAGCAAGAGCGCGGGCAGGAGGCCAGCCAGGGGAACCGTGAAGATCCGGAGCAGGGATCAGAGAGACCCACTCCGGAGGAGGATTCGGTAATTCAGGAGCTGCGTGGCCGTGACCGGGAGGTACGCCAGCATGAACAGGCTCACCAGGTGGTGGGCGGCCAGTACGCTGGCGCGCCGACGTACACCTATCAGCGTGGACCGGAGGGGCAGCTCTATGCCGTGGGCGGGCAGGTTTCCATTGATACCAGCCCCGTTCGCGATGATCCCAGGGCCACAATCAGCAAGATGCGCACCGTCCGCTCCGCTGCGCTGGCACCGGCCGATCCCTCTCCCCAGGATCTAAGGGTGGCCCAGGAGGCAACCCGCCAGCTGCTCCAGGCACAGTCGGAACTGCGTTCCAGTAGCCAGAAGGAAGGTGATGACGGCCCCGGTCCAACAGGGGAAACGCAGGCCTCTGCTTCTGGACGCTCCGGTGATGGCGATGCCCGGGTGAACCTTTTCCGGGATGTGGATGGTATGCCTTCCCTGGATTCCACCGATCCCCTCAACGCTGAACCCCGTTTCAGCGCCATAGCCTGAATCCCCCCTTCCTCGGGAAAATGCGTTCATGGCGGCTGTGTCCCTTGACATCAGACCCGGCCCAAACGTATGTTTCAAACACCCGTTTAATTGCATGAACCGAGGTCGAAAACCATGCCCCAGTACAGAGCCCCGCTGCGTGACATCCAGTTTGTCATGAATGAACTTCTGGACGCTGAGACGCATTACCAGCACATTCCCGGCGGCGAGGAAGCCACCCCGGACATGGTGGATGCCATTATCCAGGAAGGCGCCCGCTTTTGTGAGGAGGTCCTGTCGCCCCTGAACCAGACCGGCGATAATGAGGGCTGCCAGCTGGAAAACGGTGAAGTGAAAACGCCGAGCGGCTTCAAGGAAGCCTACCAGCAGTACATTGAAGGTGGCTGGCCCTCCATGACTGGTGATGTGGAGCTGGGTGGCCAGGGGCTCCCGAATTCGCTTTCCATGGTGATGAGCGAAATGGTGGGCACCGCCAACTGGTCCTTTGGGATGTATCCGGGGCTGAGCCATGGTTGCATGTCCACGCTGGAGGCTCACGGCTCTGAGGAGCAGAAGCAGACCTATCTGCCCAAGATGATCAGTGGTGAGTGGACGGGGACCATGTGCCTGACCGAATCCCACTGTGGTTCCGACCTGGGCATCCTGCGCTCCAAGGCGCAGCCCAATGCCGATGGCAGCTATCGCATTTCCGGCGAGAAGATCTTCATCTCCGCCGGCGACCATGACATGGCAGAGAACATCATCCACCTGGTACTGGCCCGGCTGCCGGATGCCCCTGAAGGGACCAAAGGTATCTCCGTGTTCGTCGTGCCCAAGTTCATTCCGGATGCCAATGGCAATCCCGGCGAGCGCAACGCCGTCTCCGTGGGCTCCATTGAGGAGAAGATGGGCATCCACGGCAACGCCACCTGCGTCCTCAACTTTGATGAGGCCACCGGCTACCTGATCGGCGAGCCGCACAAGGGCCTGAGCTACATGTTCACCTTCATGAACATTGCCCGTATCGGCACCGCGATCCAGGGGCTGGGCTCCGCTGAACTGTCCTTCCAGGGGTCCCTTGAGTATGCCAGGGAGCGTCAGGCCATGCGGGCGCTTTCCGGCGCGAAAAACCCGGAAGGCAAGGCGGACCCGATCATCGTGCACCCGGACGTGCGCCGGATGCTGATGACCCAGAAGGCGCTGGCTGAAGGCGGGCGTGCCCTGATCTACTACGCGGCTCAACAGGCGGACATCACCACGCGCAGTGAAGACCCTGAAGCACGCAAGGAGGCCGATGAGCTCCTGAGCTTCCTGACGCCGATCGCCAAGGCATTCCTTACGGAGACGGGTATCGAGGCTGCCAACCTGGGCGTTCAGGTCTATGGCGGTCACGGCTACATCTCCGAGTGGGGCATGGAACAGATCGTGCGGGACGCGCGCATCGGTGCGATCTACGAGGGCACCACCGGGATCCAGGCACTTGACCTTCTGGGCCGTAAGGTGCTGATGACCCAGGGCGAATCCCTCAAGCGCTTCACCAAGAAAGTACACCTGTTCTGCAAGGAGCATGGTGACAACAAGGAGATGGCCGAGTTCATCGAACCACTGGCGGCCTTCAACAAAGAGTGGGGCGACCTGACCATGAAGCTTGGTTCTTCGGCCATGAAGAATCGTGAAGAGGTGGGTGCGGCCTCCTACGATTATCTGATGTATTCCGGCTATGGGGTGCTCGCCTACCTCTGGGCGGAGATGGCCGAGGTTGCCCAGCGCAAGCTGCAGGAGGGTACCTCCGAGGAAGCGTTCTACAAGGCCAAGCTCCAGACCGCGCGCTTCTACTTCCAGCGCATGCTGCCGCGGGCCAAGGCCCACGCTGATGCCATGACCAGTGGCGCCGAGAACCTGATGGAAATGCCGGAGGAACATTTCGCGTTCTGATCAGGAATAAGGTCCGGTCAACCCAGAAAAGCCCGCCGCGTGCGGGCTTTTCTGTGAGAAAGCGCGGTGTAGAATACGCCGCAGAACTTTACAGCATGAGGATCAATCCATGGCGGACTACAAGGCTCCCCTGCAGGATATGCGCTTCCTGCTCAATGAGATTTTTGATGCGCCGGGGCAATGGTCATCGCTGCCCGAACTGAGCGAGAGTGTGGACCCGGAAACAGCGGACGCCATACTGGAGGAAGCCGGGAAGATCGCGGCGGGTACACTGGCGCCCATCAACCAGAGTGGCGACGAGCAGGGCTGCCAGTGGCAGGATGGTGAGGTCACCGCGCCCGATGGTTTCAAAGAGGCCTATCAGACCTTCGCCGAAGGGGGATGGGTCGGTCTTGGGGGTGACCCGAACTATGGTGGCATGGGCATGCCCAAGAGCCTGGTGGGTCAGGTCGAGGAGATGATGCAGGGGGCCAACATGGCCTTTGGGCTCTGCCCCATGCTCACTGCTGGCGCCTGCCTGGCGCTGCACGCCCATGGCAGTGAGGAGCTCAAGGAGAAGTACCTGCCCAGGATGTACGACGGCACCTGGTCTGGCGCCATGGACCTGACCGAGCCGCACGCGGGTACGGACCTGGGCATCATCCGGACCAAGGCCAAGCCCAATGAGGATGGCTCCTACAATGTCTCCGGTACCAAGATTTTCATCACCTGGGGCGATCACGACATGGCGGAGAACATCATCCATCTGGTGCTCGCCAAGCTGCCGGATGCCCCTGCCGGCCCCAAGGGAATCTCTCTGTTCCTGGTGCCGAAGTATCAGGTGAACGAGGATGGTTCGCTGGGCGCCCACAATGGTGTTTCCTGTGGTTCGCTGGAAGAGAAGATGGGGATCCACGGCTCGGCCACCTGCGTGATGAACTTTGACGATGCCCGCGGCTGGCTCGTGGGTGAGCCCAACAAAGGGCTGATGGCGATGTTCACCATGATGAACTATGAGCGCCTCGGCGTGGGCATTCAGGGCGTGGGGGCGGCCGAAGCCTCCTATCAGCACGCCCTGGCCTATGCGCGCGAGCGCCTGCAGAGCCGTTCCCCCAACGGACCCCAGGCCCAGGACAAGGCAGCGGATCCGATCATCGTGCATCCGGATGTCCGCCGCATGCTGCTCAAGATGAAAGCCCACACCGAGGGCGGTCGTGCCTTTATCACCTATGTCGCGCAGTGGCTGGACCAGGCCAAGTTCGCCGAGGATGCCGAGGCAAAGGAAAAGGCGGATGGCATGGTGGCGTTGCTGACGCCGGTGGCCAAGGCCTTCCTGACCGATAGGGCGCTGGATACCTGTGTCATTGGTCAGCAGGTCTATGGTGGCCATGGCTACATCCGCGAGTGGGGCCAGGAGCAGCTGGTGCGTGATACCCGCATCACCCAGATCTATGAGGGCACCAATGGCATCCAGGCCATGGACCTGATGGGGCGCAAGGTGGTGGCCAATGGCGGCAAGTACTACGAGCTGTTCGCCAACGAGGTTGCGGATTACATCAACGCGAATCAGGACGACCCGACGATCCAGGCGTTCACCCAGCCCCTGGCGGCGGCGCTTGAGCGCCTGTCTGACGTAACGGAGAAGGTGATCAAGGCGGCGGACGGTAACCCGGCGGAAGTCGGGGCGGCGGCCGTGGACTATCTGGATCTGTTCGGGCTTACCGCCGAAGCCTATCTCTGGGTACGGATGGTTCAGGCGGCGGCTCCGAAGGCGGAAGGGGATACCTCCGGCTTCTACAGCGGTAAGGTCAAGACCGCGCGCTTTTTCTTTGATCGCATCCTGCCGCAATCGGTCGCCCTGGCGGAATCCATCCGTAATGGGGGCGACAGCATGATGGCGCTTGACGAGGCCGAGTTCGGCTAAGCGGAGAGCGTTTCGATCAGGGCGGCAAGGGCGGACCAGGGCGGCAGCGCTGGGTCCTTGCCCTTGCTGGCTTGGTCCACCTGCCTGGCCTGTTGCCACGCCCTGCTGATGGAATGGCTGTTGTGTCGGCGAGAGGCTTTTTCCAGCGCTTTTCTGAGAGGCGGCTGGCGGACGCCGTTGTGCTTGAACCAGGTGGCGGCGTTGCTGCCCTGGCGCAGACTGTGCTGGAGGTTGGTGAGATGCTTCAGGTCCCGCTGGAGAACGCCCAGAATGGCGAGTGTGTTGGTGCCTTCCTCCTCCAGGCGTCGCAGCATCCGAAGCGCATGGATTCGGTTGCCAGACAGCGCTTCGGTACTGAGCTCGAAGGCATTGTAACGGCTGCTGTCCTCAACGCCGCCAATGGCCACCGCATCATCCACGGGGTCGTCGCCGGCCATCACCCTGAGCCGTTCCAGTTCCTGGTGTGCCGCGAGCAGGTTGCCTTCCAGGCGCTCACTGAGCTGGGCCACGGCGTTGCGGGTGAGCTTCAGGCCCATGGCCTCGGCGCGGCGTGCAAGCCAGCGGGGGAAGTCCGCCGGGTCCACCGGCCAGACGGGGACATGGAGTCCGACCTTCTGCCAGTGCCGGAACCATGACTTGCTGGTTTCGCTGCTGTCGAGGCGGGGACCGGACACGACCAATACCACATCCTCCGGCGGGGCCTTGGCGAAGGCTTCGAGAACCTCGCGGCCCTTGCCCAGCTTACCGCTGTGCAGGCGCACTTCGATACGCCGTTGGCTGGCGAACAGAGACAGCGCCTGGGCCTCATCATGAACCTGCTGCCAGTCGAACTGTGGATCCGTCTGGAAGACGGTACGCTCCTCGTATCCCTCCGCCACGGCCCGCTCCCGGATACGGTCACAGGCCTCCTGGACCAGAAGCGGTTCATCGCCGGTTACCAGGTAGGCAGCGTCCAGGCGTTTGGCAAGCTGGTCCGGGAGCTGTTCGGGACTTACCTTCATTCAGTAGTGTCCTTGCTGCGGGCCTGCTCGCGGCGCAGCTGGCGGATGCGCTGTTCAGTAAACGGCATTAGCCGGCGCGTGATCCGCCGGATCAGCCGTTGCTGGAGCAGCCCTTCCATGCCCTTCTGCTCGCGTTCTCCCGCAAGCACCTGTTGCTCATCGGCCTGGTAGAACTCGCTGGCGCTTACCTCGGTCTCCGCAAGCAGTGGAATACCGTCCTGTGTGGTGAGCTCCATGGTTGTCCGGGCACTGAGTTCGTATTCGGCGGCGGCCGCGCGTTCATTCAGGGCGCTGGTACGCCGTTGTTCGCCATAACCGCTGAGGGTGAGGTGGTACGCTGGGGATTGCTCATTGGTTGCCCGCACCTGGTACAGGTCAAGCCGGTCGCGAACCCCCGAGCATACCGGCTCGGGCACTTCCTGGTTGCAGGAAAGGGCCAGCGGTGCCAGGGCTTGCGGCACCATGGCCGTGCCCCGAAGCTGGAAACCGCAGGCGGAGAGAACGGTGGCGAGTGCCACCGTTAGAAGGGATTTCCAGGCGGCCTGCGCCATGGCGGACCTCCGGCGGATCAGTTGGCGACCACGTTGACGAGCTTGCCGGGCACGACAACCACCTTGCGCACGGTCTTATCCGCGATGAAGCGCTGCACGTTGTCGTCCGCGAGGGCCAGGGCTTCCAGCTGGTCGCGTTCGGCCTCCGCGTCGGCCTGGATGCGCGAGCGCAGCTTGCCATTGACCTGCACCACCAACTCGATCTGGTCTTCTTTCATCAGGGACTCATCCGCAACGGGCCATTGCGCATCCACCACGGCGGTGTCATGGCCCAGGGCCTGCCACAGCTCGTGCGTGATGTGCGGCGCCACGGGCGCCAGGACCAGCACGGCGGTTTCCAGTACCTCCTGAATCACGGCGCGGTCGCCGTCACCGCGAACCTCAAAGCGCCCGGCCTCGTTCAGCAGCTCCATGACGGCCGCGATGGCCGTGTTGAAGGTCAGGCGCCGGCTGAAGTCATCCGTGACCTTGGCAATGGTCTGGTGGGTTTTGCGGCGCATGGCCTGCTGGTTTTCATCCGCCTCGCTGGGCAGGGCATGGCCGGTGCTTGCGGCCGTGACGTGCTGGTGCACCATGCGCCAGAGCCGGCGCAGGAAGCGGTGGGCACCCTCCACGCCGCTGTCGGACCATTCCAGGGCCTGCTCGGGCGGAGCAGCGAACATCATGAACAGGCGCACGGTGTCGGCGCCGTACTGGTCAATGATCGCCTGCGGATCGATGCCATTGTTCTTGGACTTGGACATCTTGGTCACGCCGCCGGGGTAGACCGGCTGGCCGTCGGACTTCAGCGTGGCGCTGACCACGTTGCCCTTGCCATCGTACTCGGCCTCCACGTCCTGGGGCGAGAACCATTGGGTGGCACCGTTGGCTGCTTCCCGATACCAGGTCTCGGCCAGGACCATGCCCTGGCACAGCAGACGGTTAAAGGGCTCGTCGCTGTTGACCAGGCCGACATCACGCAACAGCTTGTGGAAGAAGCGGGCGTACAGCAGGTGCAGGATTGCATGCTCGATGCCGCCAATGTACTGGTCCACGGGCAGCCAGTAGTTGGCCGCCTCGGGGTCCAGCATGCCGTCGTCCTTCCAGGGGCTGCAGAAGCGCGCAAAGTACCAGGAGGACTCCATGAAGGTGTCGAACGTGTCCGTCTCGCGGAAGGCCGGTTCCCCGTTGTAGGTGGTCTTTGGCCATTCGGGATCGGTCTTGAGCGGCGACTGGACGCCGTCCATGGTGACGTCTTCGGGCAGTGTAACCGGCAGATCGTCTTCCGGTACCGGCGCGGATTCACCGTTTTCAAGCGTCAGCATGGGGATGGGCGCGCCCCAGTACCGCTGGCGGGAAACCCCCCAGTCGCGCAAACGGTAGTTGGTCTTGCGTTGCCCGATGCCGCGCTTTTCCAGGTCCTGCGCAATGGCCGAAAAGGCCTCGTCCGAGCTCATCCCGGTGTAGGGGCCGGAGCTGATCAGGAGGCCTTTTTCGGTGAAAGCTTCCTCGTAGGTATCCACGTCCCGTTGGTCATTGGGGCTGATCACCTGGCGGATGGCGATGCCGTACTTGCGGGCAAATTCGTGGTCGCGCTCATCATGGGCGGGCACGGCCATCAGGGCACCGGTGCCGTACTCGTGCAGCACAAAGTTGGCCACGTAGACGGGGACGCGCTCACCGGTCAGCGGGTGGAGTGCGTAGAGCCCGGTCTCCACCCCTTGCTTCTCCATGGTCTCCATATCCGCGGTGGAGGCGACCGTATTGCGGCATTCCTCGACGAAATCCGCCACTTCCCGCGAGCGCTCGGCCGCCTGTTCCGCCACCGGGTGGCGCGCGGACAGGGCCATGTAGGTGACGCCGTAAAGCGTGTCCGGACGGGTGGTGTAGACCCTCAGGGTCTCGCTGCCGTCCTCCATTTCAAAGTCCAGTTCCACGCCTTCGGAGCGGCCGATCCAGTTGCGCTGCATGGCCTTGACCTGCTCGGGCCAGCCGTCGAGCTTGTCCAGATCGTCCAGCAATTCATCCGCGTACTCGGTGATCCGGACGAACCACTGGGGAATCTCTTTCTGTTCCACCACGGCACCGGAACGCCAGCCCCGGCCTTCCACAACCTGTTCATTCGCCAGCACCGTCTGGTCAACCGGGTCCCAGTTAACAGTGGCGTTCTTCTTGTAGACCAGCCCCTTCTCATAGAGCTTGGTAAAGAACCACTGTTCCCACTGGTAATACTCGGGATCGCAGGTGGCCAGTTCCCGGTGCCAGTCGTAGCCGAAGCCCAGGCGCTTGAGCTGGGTCTTCATGTGCTCAATGTTCTGCCGCGTCCAGCTGGCCGGTGCCGACTGGTTCTTGATGGCCGCATTCTCAGCCGGCAGGCCAAAGGCATCCCATCCCATGGGCTGCAGTACGTTCTTGCCCTGCATCCGCTGGAAGCGCGCGATCACATCACCAATGGTGTAGTTGCGCACATGCCCCATGTGCAGTCTGCCACTGGGGTAGGGGAACATGGAGAGGCAGTAGTACTTGGGTTTGCCGGGATCTTCCCGTACCGCGAAGACATCGTTGGTTTCCCAGTACTGTTGGGCTTTGCGTTCGACGGCGTCGGGGCGGTAATGCTCTTCCATGGGTTCGGGTGCCTTATGCTTTCGGATCGAAAAATGGCTGTTGCATCGGGAGAGGACTCATTCTAGCGTAGAGAAAAGGTGACAGGTAGGCATGCTGATCGCCAATTCAAGATAAGGAGAGAACCGTGGCCGAAAAACAGCGCCCCCGTCTCAGTGACGGTGCCGAGAAGTCCTATAATCGCATGCTCGAACGGGTGGAGTCCCGTCTGGCGGAGGCGGAGGAGCGTACCTGGGAACAGCTGCAGCAGGAGATTGAGGAAGCGGTTGAGTTTGAGCAGGAGGTTACGGAACTGACCCGTGATGAGCTCAACCTGCTCTCGACTTATCTGCGTCGGGATCTCTCCCATCTATTGGGGTTTGTCTCGGGAACGGGCGACGGTGTGGCCGAGTGGCTGCGGGTGGACCTGGAGTTGATTGAGGACTGGCTGGTCGATCGCCTGTTGTCGATTGCCGACCCTACCCGGCTGGATACCCTGGAGTTGCAGCAGAAGCTGCAGGATACGGATCCGGACCACTATTTCGCGGGTGAGCTGGCCATGGCGGGGGTGCTGCGGTGCCTGAACTGTGGCCGTATGAGAACACTGGCGGAAACCACGCGCCTGGAGCCGTGCGAGTGGTGTGAATCCCACTACTTTGAGCGGGTCACGGCGCATACGCCGGATGTGGATCCCAGCACAGTCTGAGCCTGCATTCTTTGAATGAGTTCTCTAACTGTCCCAGAATGCATGCTTCATTGAGGCATGTATCCTGGGAGTGTTGCTATGTCGGTCTCTCTGGCCGTTTTTCTGTTGATTGTTGGTTTTGTCGTGGGCTCCATGGTCTACGTGTACCGCTTCCGGGGCCAGGAACGGTATAAGAGCGCTGGTGAATACTGGCGCAAGGGCTGGCCGATCTTCAGTCCACTGAATTGCCTGCTGTACCTGTTCACGAAAAAGCGGGCGCGAGCGCCCATCATGGACAGGGAGCAGTTCCCGGAACTCCAGGTAATCCAGGACAACTGGGAAACCATCCGTCAGGAAGCGCTGGGCTTGTATGAGGACCGGGTTTTCGACCAGACCAGTGATCCGGACTCCAGTGCTTACTACGACATCGGCTTCCGCACCTTCCAGAAGTACGGCTGGAGCAAGTTCTACCTCAAGTGGTACGGCACCAAGCACAACTCGGCACAATCGAGCTGCCCGGAAACGCTGAAGATCCTGGATCAGGTACCGTCGGTGAACGGAGCGATGTTCTCGATCCTGCCGGTGGGCTCGCAGCTTACGCGCCACGCGGACCCGGTGGCCTGTTCGCTGCGCTATCACCTGGGCCTGGCAACCCCGAATGATGATCGCTGCTACATCAACATCGATGGCAGGGACTATTCCTGGCGGGACGGGGACGACCTGATTTTTGACGAGACCTACCTCCACTATGCCCACAACGACGCGGACCAGTACCGGCTCATCCTGATGTGTGACGTGGAGCGGCCCACCTGGTTGCTGGGGCGGGTGATCAATTTCTTCTACAAGGGCCTGATGCGCCTGACGGTCGTGCCCAACATGGATGGCGACCAGCGTGGCTTTGCCAACAACCTGTTTGCGCGCATTTCTCCGGCTCTGGCCAGGGTGCGTGAGCTCAAAAAGACCAACCGGCGCCAGTACAAAGCCCTTAAGTATTCCGTGAATGCGCTGCTGGCGCTCGCTCTCGGTGGCGTACTTCTGGGTGGTTTGATGGCCCTTGATGGGCTTGTCGCCTTCGTCGCTTAACGGGCATTGCGGCGCTGGCGGCCGAAGACGATCAACACGGCCGCCAGCGTTACCACCGGCCAGGAGCCTGTCGCCATGAAAGGCGTGGTTCCTGTTACCGGTTGGATCTCTCCTTTCAGAACATCCCGTTGATAGTGCCTGGCCTGGGCGCGGATCCGGCCTTGCCGGTCAACAATCGAGGTTAGGCCGTTGTTGGTACTGCGCAGCAGTTCCCGGCCGGTTTCCAGGGCGCGCATGCGCGCAATCTGGTGATGCTGGAAGGGGCCCAGGGAATGCCCGAACCAGGCATCGTTGCTCACGGTGGTCAAGAAGCTGGTGTCCGCCGCTTGCTGGGCAACGAAATCCGCATAAGCAATTTCATAACAGATGGCCGGGTGGGTGCTGACATCCTGGAACCGTAGCGGCGGCTGGTTTTCCGGGCCGGGCCGGAAAACCGACATGGGCAGGCTCAGGAACTGGAGGGTGCCCCTGAGCAGTGACTCAAACGGCACGTACTCACCGAAAGGAACGAGCCGTTGCTTGTGATAGGTGCCCTGTCCGGGCCCCACAGTCATCAGGCTGTTATGGAACACCGGCTCTGGATAGTGCCGGCTGTTACCGTACCAGGGCAGGCCGGTGATCAGGGTGGTGCCGTTCGCAAAGGCGCGGCTTTCGAGGGCATCCAATACCTGGACGGCCTGTCCCTGGGTGGCGGGCAGGGCGGTTTCAGGCCAGAGAATGAGGTCCCGGCCCCAGAGGGGCTCCGTGAGCTCCCGGTAGATCCGGATCTGTTTCCGGAGCATGGCCGGGTCCCATTTGTCATGCTGGGAGATGTTGCCCTGGACGGCCGCCACCGATAGCGGATCGCCGTCGGGCTGGGTCCATTGCGCCAGATTGAGCAGTGGCGCGGCCAGCCAGGGCAGCAGGGCGAGCGCCGTGAAAGCGGCGGGGATCCAGCGGGCGGTTGACCGATGGTGGTGCCATGCCGCCACCAGAAGGGCCGCCGTGGCGGCTGTGATCAGCGTGACGCCGTGCACGCCCAGAACCGGCGCCCAGCCGGCGAGCGGGCCGTCTACCTGGGCGGTGCCGGCATAAAGCCAGGGAAAGCCGGTGAGGAGCCAGCCGCGCACCCAGTCCATCAGGACCCAGACCGCTGGGAACAACCAGAGACTCCGTCCGGTGTGGCTGCCGGCAAGCCGCCCCCAGCACCAGAAGGCAATGGCTGGAAACAGGGCCAGGCCCATGGCAAACAGAAGCGTCATGAGGGCTGCCAAAGGAGCCGGCGTCATCGCGTATTCATGGATGCTGACGTAGACCCAGGAAGCGCCGCTGCCGAACAGTCCCAGCCCCAGGAACCAGCCGTCCCGGAACAGCGGTCTTGCGTCCCGGGCGCTGCACAGGAGCAGGATCAGCACAAGGGACAACAGGGCGGTGGGCCATAGATAGAAGGGAGCAAAGGCCAGCGTCTGGAGCGCGCCGGCGCCGATCAGCGCGGGAATTCGGAAGAGGCGGTTATGGATCACGGTGTGTCTGGCATCATGCGATGGGTTTGACCTGGATCAGGCGGATCTTGCGGTTGTCGGCGTTGAGAACCTTGAACCGGAACCGGTCCACGGTCGTGGTTTCGCCCCGTCTGGGCAGGCGGCCGAACTCCTTGAGCATCAATCCGCCCACGGTGTCGAAGGCTTCCTCATCCAGCGCTGTTCCAAAGAATTCGTTGAACTCGTCAATGGGGGTCTGCGCCTTGACGGCGTAGATGCCGTGTTCGCGCTCGCGGATCCGGTCATCGTCATCCACGTCGTGCTCGTCCTCAATGTCCCCCACAATCTGTTCAAGCACGTCCTCAATGGTGATCAGCCCGGCCACGCCGCCGTACTCATCCACCACGATTGCCATATGGTTACGGTTCTCCTTGAACTCCTTGAGCAGCTGGTTACAGCGCTTGCTTTCGGGCACCACCGTGGCTGGGCGGAGGATGTCGCGGATGCTGTCCCGGGTCAGGTTGTTACGCAGGGCCAGCGGCAACAGGTCCTTGGCGAGCAGGATGCCAATGATGTCATCGGATGTATCCCCGATGGCCGGGAAGCGTGAGTGGGCGGAGTCAATAACCTCGTTGATGTAGGAGCCAGGATCCGCTTCCGCCTTGACGGTGACCATGCGCGAGCGCGGGATCATGATCTCCTCCACGCGCATGTCCGTGACCTGCATCGCGCCCTCGATGATGCTCATGGCATCCGAGTCGATCAGCTGCTGGAACTCAGCGTCGCGCAGGATGCGCAGCAGGTCTTCAGGTGTACGGGGCTCACTGGAAAAGGCCTGGGATAATCGCTCCAGCCAGGAGTTCTTCGTCTGGCTATTGGATGAGTCGTCGCTCATGGGGTCGCTTCCGGATTCCTGTACGCGGGATGCTACCGATAGGGGTCGGGAAAGCCCAGTTCCGCAAGGAGGCGTACTTCAAGGCTTTCCATGGCCTCTGCCTCGGCGGCGTCCTGATGATCATAACCCTGAAGGTGAAGCATGCCATGAATGACCAGGTGTGCCCAGTGGGCTTCAAGGGGCTTATTTTGTTCCCGGGCTTCGTGTTCAACCACGCCAGCACAGATGACCAGGTCGCCGAGAAGGCCCAGATCCACGCCAGCCGGTCCTTCAAACGGGAAGGACAGGACATTGGTGGGATAGTCCTTGCCGCGGTACTGTTGATTGAGCTCATGACCTTCGGCTTCATCGACCAGCCGCAGCGTGACCTCGGTGTCATGATCACCCTGCCAGCCCTGTCGTACCCAGCGCTGGAAATCATGCCTGGTGGGGACGTTGGCGCTGTGGGTTGCGGGCTGCAGATCGAGGATGACTTGGCTCATGCGTTGCGGTCGTCCCAATCGTCGTAGGCTTCCACAATGCGCTGGACCAGCGGGTGGCGGACCACGTCCTCGGCGCCGAAATAGGTGATGCCGATGCCCTTCACATCCCGCAGTACCCGCAGTGAATGCTCCAGCCCGGAATGCTGGCCACGCGGCAGGTCGATCTGGGTGATATCACCGGTAATGATGGCCGTGGAGCCAAAACCGATGCGCGTGAGAAACATCTTCATCTGTTCCCGAGTGGTGTTCTGGCTCTCGTCCAGAATGATGAAGGAGTTGTTCAGTGTGCGTCCGCGCATGAACGCCAGCGGTGCGATCTCGATCACGCCCCGCTCGATGAGCTTGTTGACCTGCTCGAAACCGAGCATTTCATAAAGGGCGTCGTAGAGCGGCTTGAGGTAGGGATCAACCTTCTGGGACAGATCCCCCGGCAGGAAGCCGAGTTTTTCACCGGCTTCTACGGCCGGGCGCACCAGCATGACGCGCTTGACCTCTTCCGCCTTGAGCGCTTCCACGGCGCAGGCCACCGCCAGCCAGGTCTTGCCGGTACCGGCTGGACCCACGCCAAAGTTGATGTCATGAGTCCGGATGGCGTGTACATAGCGCTGCTGGTTATCCCCCCGTGGCTGGATCTTGAGTCGGGGGGTATCGATGACCTGTTGGGTGCCGTTGTAGTCACTGGTTTCGGGCAGTCGTTCAAAGCCGGACTCTCGGATGAACAGGTGGACCGTGTCCGGGCTGATGTCGTCGTTGGCCTCGGTTTCCCGGTAGACGTGCTTAAGCACCTCCATGGCGGCAGTGGCTGCCTCGCCATCACCGGTAACCCGGAAGTGGTGCCCCCGGTAGCCGATGCGCACCCCCATGCGTTTTTCAATGTGCTTGAGGTGTTCATCGAACTGGCCGCACAGAGCGGCCAGACGTCCGGTGTCGGCGGGTTCGAGCTGGAATTCGCGGGTATCGGCGCTCAAAAGGGCCTCGATTCAGTAACGGTTGGCGTCGATCATGACGCCGCGCAGGGAATTCGGCAATGCCTCGGTGATCTCGACGTCCACGAAGGAGCCAATCACGTCCGGCACATCGGTGCGGAAATTGACCACCCGGTTGTTCTCGGTCCGGCCCTGGTACTCACCCGGATCCTTCTTGGATACACCCGTGACCAGGATACGCTCGATATTACCGACCATGTTCCGGCTGATGGCCATGGCCTGCTGGTTGATCCGGTCCTGCAGGATCGAAAGACGCTCCTTCTTGACGTCTTCGGGGGTGTCGTCGGGCAGGTCCGCTGCCGGGGTGCCGGGGCGGGCACTGTAGACGAAGCTGAACGAGACATCGAAGCCAACGTCGTTGATCAGCTTCATGGTGTCCTCAAAGTCCTTCTCCGTTTCACCCGGAAAGCCGATGATGAAGTCCGATGACAGGCTCAGGTTGGGGCGGATGCGGCGCAGCTTGCGGATCTTGGATTTGTATTCCAGGGCGGTATGGCCGCGCTTCATCAGGGCCAGGATCCGGTCCGAGCCGGCCTGGACCGGCAGGTGGAGATGGCTCACCAGCTCCGGCACCTGTTCATAGACGTTGATCAGTGCGTCCGAGAACTCCACCGGATGGGAGGTGGTGAAGCGGATGCGGTCAATGCCGTCGATGTCCGCGACCCAGGTGATCAGCTCTGCCAGGTCCATGGTGTCGCCATCAAGGGTCTCGCCGTCGTAAGCGTTGACGTTCTGGCCCAGAAGGTTGACTTCCCGGACACCCTGGCTGGCCAGGTCCCGGACTTCTTCCAGCACGTCCTCGACCGGACGGCTCAGCTCTTCACCACGGGTGTAGGGCACCACGCAGAACGAGCAGTACTTGCTGCAGCCCTCCATGATGGAGACGAAAGCGGTGGGGCCGTCCACGCCCGGGCCAGGAAGCTCGTCGAACTTTTCGATCTCCGGGAAGCTCACGTCCACCACGCCAACGCCGCCTTCATGATCGGCCTTGGTGATCATTTCGGGCAGCCGGTGCAGGGTCTGGGGGCCGAAGACCATGTCCACGTAGGGGGCCCGGTCGATGATGGCCTGACCTTCCTGACTGGCAACGCAACCGCCAACGCCGATGATGGCGTCCGGATTATCCTTCTTGAGGTGCTTCCAGCGGCCAAGCTGGTGGAAGACCTTTTCCTGGGCCTTCTCGCGGATTGAGCAGGTGTTGAGCAGCAGGATGTCCGCGTCGTCGGCGGTATCCGTCAACTCCACCTCGTGACTCTCGCGCAGCAGGTCGATCATGCGCGAGGAGTCGTATTCGTTCATCTGACAGCCGTGGGTCTTGATGAAGAGTTTCTTTCCCATGGTTGCTGGCGTTCTGTGTGGTTGGAAGATCGGCGATTATAACGTCTGGACAGGTAGGGATGTAAGTGCCCTCTGAAGCGAGTGTGGTCAGCAGGGTGCTGGCTCGTTGTCAGTTACCCTGACGCCAACCTCTGTTTCGGAACGGTCTGCAGTTGAGGGAGAGGTACTTGCTTGCGAAGTTGGCGAGGGTTGCCCACTATGTCGTTAGTGAAACGACTTTCAGGTTGGCCAGCAAGGCGAACCGCCAGACCGGGGATGCACGCATCAATATGACGCCAGATCCCGATCCCGCGTCCACTGGCGACCTCAGTGGCTGTGATAGGGAACCCATCCATATACCGGATGCCATTCAGCCCCATGGCTGCCTGTTGGTTGCCCACCCGGAGACCTTTGAGGTTGTTCAGGTCAGCGCCAACCTGGCTCACTATCCTGGACTGGAGCAGCCCGATGCGGTTGGGCGTTCGCTGGATACGGTCCTGCCTGCCGCATTGCGGCAGTTTCTGCATGGCTGTGATGCCAGTGTTGACGGGGAACCCCCTCAGCGTACCGACCTGGAACTGGAAGCGGCAGATGGCACGCCAGTGTCGGTCATGGTCTCACTCTATCGCACCGGCGCCATGCTGGTGCTCGAGGTGGAAGCCTATCCTGCAGCGTCAGAAACGAGTGCTACCGTTTTCCGGGCTCTGGAACAGTTCCATTTTGGTTTCCGCCGGGTAACATCCAGTATGACGGTCCTTCAGACGGCGGTGGATGAAGTGGCCCGTCGCACCGGCTATGACCAGGTGATGGCCTACCGGTTTGACTCAGACTGGAATGGGGAGGTGATCGCGGAGTGTCGCGAGGCGTTCATGCCCTCGTTCCTGGGCCACCATTTCCCGGCTTCGGATATCCCGGCGCAGGCCCGGGCCCTCTATGCGGTTAATCCTGTGCGTCATACACCGGAAGTCCGTTATGACGCTGTGCCGTTAGTACCCGCTCCGAACCCCGTTACTCAAGCATCCTTGGATATGACGTGGTGTGCGACCCGCAGCATTTCACCGGTACACCGTGAATACATGCGTAACATGGGCGTTGAATCCAGTCTGTCACTGTCGGTGATGATCGACGGTGG
Source organism: Halomonadaceae bacterium KBTZ08 (assembly GCA_048013405.1). Lineage (GTDB taxonomy): Bacteria > Pseudomonadota > Gammaproteobacteria > Pseudomonadales > Oleiphilaceae > Halospina. Next base: position 1,485,875 of record CP182108.1, on the reverse strand, counting down.
GCTCTGGGGCATGATCCTGTGCCATCATTCCCGTCCGCACCGTATTTCGCCCATATTGCGCTCCTATCTGCGGATGGTGGTCCAGAGTACTGGTAATGCGTTGCGCGTGGCGCTACAGAGGGAACGTGAGCAGGAGGCAGAGGCCATTGTGGGCCAGATGCGCACCGTGCTCCATCAACTTGAGTACGACGAAGTCGGGTTGCTGTCAGCGCTGAAGCAACACTGTGAAATCCTTCAGGCTTTTGACGCGGAAGCGCTGGTGGTGCGGTTGCACGGCCAGAGCGTGACCCTGGGTCGAAAGGTGCCGGCGGGCGTTGTGGAGGCAATCGAGAGCGAGGTGGCCGAGGAGGCCAAGCTAACGCCTGTCAGCAGTAGTCACATCCGGGATCGCATTCACGCCCTGCCCACGGGCCATTCGTATGATTGGTTGGGCGGTTTTCTCTATGCGCGATTGGGCAGCGGTCGTAATGATGCCCTGCTGTTTCTGCGTAGTGAGCGTGTCCGTCACGAGTTGTGGGCGGGCGACCCGAATGAGGGCGATGTTACCAGCAAGCTCGACGGTGGCCCCCGTATTCATCCGCGTCGTTCCTTTGGTGCCTGGCAAAGACAGGTGCGTGGTTGCAGTCTGCCCTGGGGAGAAGCCCATCATATGGCGGCGGAGCGTTTGATGAATGGGCTTGCCAGCCATCTTGCTGGTGAGGTGGAACGGCTCCTTCGGTATCGCGCCAATCATGATGCGTTGACCCAGCTGCCCAACCGCAACCTGCTCGACGACCGGCTGAACCAGGTGTTCCGTCGTGTTAACCGAACAGGGGAGCATGTGGTTGTGCTGTTCCTGGATCTGGATGGTTTCAAGCCTGTCAATGATCACTACGGCCATGAGGTTGGCGATGCCATTCTCCAGCGGGTGGCAGAGCGTTTCGTCGCGGTGCTGAGGGAGGGGGATACGGTGGCCCGGGTGGGCGGAGATGAGTTCGTGTGTCTTTTGGAGGGATTTCAGGATATTGCCTCGGCCCGCGAAGACGGGGCTGCCTGTGCGCAGCGGTTGGTGGCGGCACTGGAGGCACTGCGTTTTGAGCACGGTGATATCCGGCTTTCGAGCAGTGTGGGGATTGCGATCCATCCCTTGGATGGCGAGGATCCGGAATCTCTTCTGAGGGCGGCGGATCAGGCCATGTACAGCATCAAGGGGGAGTCCGGTCGGCGTTACGCGTTTTCAGCGCCGCTCCAGCCAGGCCTGGAGTAACCGGAAGGTGGTCCTTGCTGTGTCAATGGTGCGGCTTTGGTCTGCCGGGTCGCATGCCTGCCCGAAATGGTTCGCAGCCTGCTTGAACGCTCGCCACATATGGCCTCTCTCGTCGCCGTAGCAGCGGTAGAAACGGTCCCGGTTTTCCAGCCAGGAGCCAAAGCCTGTATGCAGTCGGCGATGGATAACCTCCCCGCCCAGAGTGGCTCCTTCCAGCACATAAAGGCAGCCAAGGCCTTCAGTCGCGTCCCGTAGCGGTGGCAGCTGGGAACAAAAGGTGAGCCCTTCGGGTTTCGTGCCGCAGGCCTCCAGATCCCTGGCCAGAAGCGGGGCCTTGCGCCTCGCTTCCATATCAATGTCGCTGCCCTGCCAATCGAGCCTCAGAAGCTGCTGTTCCAGCGGCTGGTAGAATGTATAGAAGCCGGCCAGCAAGCGTACGTAGTCCGTTGGTTCGCGGATACTGTCGGGGATGTCCAGGGCCGCTTCAATGCGGTCGTGTTCGGGGCGGGTCTCCTCGCGCAAGCAGGTTGTCAGGACCGTATCACCCTGGTTGGCGTTCGAGCTAGCGGCGTTGGTGGTCACAATGAGAGCCCCCGCTGATGCATGGTCGTCCCTTAACAACCCCCGTTATTCATCCCCCTGATCGAGAAAGCTCTGGAGCTGTTCCTTGAGGCTGCGGGGAACCTGGGTGATCACCAGCGCATCCCGGTCGCGGTCGTAGTGGACGGCCTGGTTGACCAGGTCGGAGGAAAACGACAGGCTCAGTCCGTTGCCCTTGCCCGCAATCCGGACCAGTTTCTTCACCTTGCGCCGGTCCGGGTGCAGGACCTGGTCCGGCCCTACCGCCTGGGATTCGGCAACATGCTCGGCAAAGCGCTCTGGCTCACTGTCATCAATATAGCTCGAAAGGGCTGAGAGCGGTACCGGCTCGCCCAGTGCCTCCTGCTCGTTGCAGAATTCAAACGCGCGATGGCGCACGGTCTGGGCGTGTTCCGGCTCCTTCTGCTGCTGGGCAAAGGACTCCACCGCTTCCAGAAAGGTCTGGGTTTCCGCCTCTACGTCCACTTCCTGCTGGAAGCCTACCAGGCGCGTGAAGCACTTGCCGATCTCGCCGGTACCCCGACCCTGGAGCACCGTCAGGTAGTTCTCCGATCCCTGCTCGCCGCGCCAGCCTTCCAGCTCAACCCGCGCCGCGAGGTTCAGGCGGGAGCGGCTGATGGTTTCGGTCGGCGTGAGTTCCAGGCTGGTGTCCAGGGTAAAGACCGGATCCATTTCCAGTGCGAACAGGTACAGCACCTCACCATCGGCCAGTGATTCATGCACGATCAGCAGTGGGCGCTCGGGGTCCGTGTCCGCGCGGGTGATTTCGTCCTGCCATTGGTCCAGGACCTGGTTGGTGAAGGCCTCGAAGGTCTGGCGACCGTCGAGGTAGTCACCCAGCCACCCGCGCATGGGGTGGCTGGCGATGTCGTCTGAAAAGCGGCCGTAAGCCTTGCCGGGCCGGCTGTTGAACAGTTTTTTGAGCTGACGGTGCAGCGCCTCATAATCCCCGCCCGGCTCGGCCATGGCCTCGCCCGCGGTGGATTGGGCAGGCTGGCCGCCGCCGGGGAGGGTGGCCCTTATGAGCCGGAGCTGGTGGATGGCCATGGGTCAGCCCTGCAACCGCTGTTCCCGGCGTAGTGTTTGCAACAGCTCCTGGACCGCCTTGCTGATACCGGCGTCATCATCGGCATTGACGCTGTAGTCCGCTGGCGTGCCGCTGATGCCGGCGGTCAGCACGATCAGTCCCTGGCTGCGCATGACCTCGGCCATATTGCCACGGTCCTGTTCCGAATCCGTGTTCGTATTGTCGAGCACGGTGGCGGTCTTGCCCACGTCGAACAGGCTGCGCTGGAGCGCTGTGGCCAGTTTGTCCGCGGCATCACCGCCACAGTTGATGATCAATGGTTTCTGGTCGAGCCGGCGCTGCCATTCCTCGATGGTGACCGGGTTCATCAGCCCTTCGGCGTCGCTGGCCGTGCTCTTGATCATGCCGGCGCCGATGGTGATGTTGGTCAGTCGATCAATGATGATGAACGCGCCCGTGGAGCCGCAGTTCGGGTAGGGGTCGAAGGCCAGCGGGTGGCTGACGGCGAACTCGCACAGCCCGATTTCATTCAGGGCCAGTTCGCTGCCCTGCTGTTGCTCCAGTGTGTTGACATCGGTCTTGTAGTGGACCTTGCGCATGGCGCCGGAGGTGTAGCGTGGGCCCTGCTTGATGTCGTACTGGCGTCCAGGAGCGAGGGGGTCGTCGGTCATCCAGACCACGTTGGCGTTAAAGGCCGTAGCCACTTCGGGCATGTTGCCGGCGTGCACCAGCATGTCACCGCGGCTGACGTCGATCTCGTCCTTCAGGGTCAGGGTGACGGCCTGGTCGATATGGGCCTTCTCCTGGTCGCCCTCGAAGGTCACGACCCGGTCCACGCGGGTGGAACGGCCCGAGGGCAGGGCAACCACTTCATCGTCCGGCTTGATCACGCCACTGGCGATGGTGCCGGAAAAGCCCCGGAAGTCGAGATTCGGGCGGTTGACATACTGCACTGGGAACCGGAAGTGCTCGAAATCCTTGTCGCGGGAAATCGGTACGGTTTCCAGCACCTGCATCATGGGCTGGCCGTCGAACCAGGGCATGTTATCGCTGGCGTTGACGACGTTGTCGCCTTCCAGGGCGGAAATGGGGACGAAGCGTACGTCCTCAAGACCGAGGTGGCCGCAGTAGTGCTGGTAGGCCTCCTTGATCTCGTTGAAGCGTTGTTCACTGTAGTCGACCAGGTCCATCTTGTTGATGGCGACCACCACGTGCTTGATACCCAGAAGCGACGCCAGGAAGGAGTGGCGTTTGGTCTGGGTGAGTACGCCGTGGCGGGCGTCAATCAGGATGACCGCAAGCTGCGCGTTGGAGGCGCCAGTGGCCATGTTCCGTGTGTACTGCTCATGGCCGGGGGTGTCCGCCATGATGAACTTGCGCTTGTCCGTCGAGAAGTAGCGGTAGGCCACGTCGATGGTGATGCCCTGTTCCCGCTCGGCCTGGAGGCCGTCCACGAGCAGCGCCAGGTCCAGCTTTTCGCCGGTGGAACCCACCTTGGAGCTGTCGGACTCCAGCGCGGCCAGCTGGTCCTCGTAGATCATGCTGGTGTCGTGCAGCAGCCGGCCGATGAGGGTGCTCTTGCCGTCGTCCACGCTGCCGCAGGTCAGCAGCCGCAGAAGTTCTTTCTGCTCGTGCTGCTTGAGATAGGCGTTGATGTCGGTGCCGATCAGGTCTGACTGATGTGACATTGGGTCTTGTCTCCGAAAAACCGGGTTGGGCGCGCTTAGAAGTAGCCTTCCTGTTTCTTCTTCTCCATGGAGCCGGCGCTGTCGTGGTCAATGACCCGACCCTGGCGCTCGGAACTGCGTGTCAGCAGCATCTCCTGGATGATCTCGGGCAGCGTATCTGCTTCGGACTCAATGGCGCCGGTCAGCGGGTAGCAGCCCAGGGTGCGGAAGCGCACGGACTTCATTTCGGGCTCTTCACCCGGCTCCAGTGGCATGCGGTCGTCGTCGACCATGATCAGGGTGCCGTCGCGCTCGACCACGGGGCGCGGCTTGGAGAAGTACAGCGGCACGATCTCGATGTTCTCGAGATGGATGTACTGCCAGACGTCCAGCTCGGTCCAGTTGGACAGCGGGAAGACGCGGATGCTTTCGCCCTTGTTGATCTGGCCGTTGTAGATGTTCCACAGCTCCGGGCGCTGGTTCTTGGGGTCCCAGCGATGGTTCTCGTCCCGGAAGGAGTAGACGCGCTCCTTGGCGCGGGATTTTTCCTCGTCCCGGCGAGCGCCACCGAAAGCGGCATCGAACTTGTACTTTTCGAGTGCCTGCTTGAGTGACTGGGTCTTCATCACGTCGGTGTGTTTGGCACTGCCGTGGCTGAAGGGCCCGATGCCCTGATTCACGCCTTCCTCATTGATGTGGACGATCATGTCGAGATCGTACTTCTCGGCCATCCGGTCCCGGAATTCGATCATTTCCCTGAACTTCCAGGTGGTGTCCACGTGCAGCATGGGAAAGGGAATCCGTCCGGGCCAGAAGGCCTTGCGGGCCAGGTGGAGCATCACCGAGGAGTCCTTGCCGATGGAGTAGAGCATCACCGGGTTGTCGAACTCGGCTGCTACTTCCCGCATGATGTGGATGCTTTCCGCTTCCAGCTGTTTGAGGTGCGTGAGGTTGTATTGGGTCATCGCGCTCTGTACCGCTGTTGACTCGGAATGGAACCGCCTCTTATAAGAGCCGGCTTCAACTGAACAAAGGATTATACCAGAGCCCCGGGGTGGGTAAGAAGGGTGTTCAGGCACCGGCGGCAAGTTGCTCTCTGATGTAATGCTCGAGCAGGGCATGCGCATCGTCGGCGAGCGCGGTGAAGGACATTCCGACGTGGTAGCAATCCCGGGCGGTGCGGCGAACCATGACCACTCCGCACCGGGCGCGAATGCAGGAACTTCCGGCACCGTGGATCGGAAGGCGGAATGTGACGTGAACCGGGATGGCCATGTGCGGGGCTACGGGTTGGCCGTTGGGAATGAGCTGTTCCAGCGTTTCCGGTGGGCACACCACCTGGAGTCCGCAGCGGGACAGGGTGTTGATGGTGGTGTCTGGCAGCGACTCCCCGCCCCGTTCAAGGGAGGCTTTCAGCGTGACCTGAATGCGGTGGTGGTGGCGCAGGCCAGGTCGCTCGCTCAAGCGATCCAGGACGGATGTCGCTGCCATGAGTCAACCCCGGGTAACGCGATTTAACGAAAGCGTAGCCGTTGTTCCCGGGGTCAACAAACCTGTGCCATCGCACGGGCGGTGCGGTTTTGTTACAGAATGTAGTCCTCTATTGGTTGTTCGCGAGCCGCTGCTGGAGGATCTCGTTCACCTGGGCTGGGTTGGCCTTGCCCTGGGAGGCTTTCATGACCTGCCCAACCAGGGCGTTGAACTTCTTCTTCTGCTTCTTGGCGACGTCCTCACTCAGGTAGTCATCCACCATCGCCTGGTTTTCAGTCAGGACCTGGTCAACCAGTGCTTCGATCTCGCTGCTGTCGGAGACCTGCTTGAGGCCCTGCTGTTCAATGATTTCGTCTGGGCTGCCTTCGCCGTTCCAGAGGGCTTCAAAGACCTGCTTGGCCAATTTGCCGGAAATGGTGCCGTCCTGAACCCGCAGGATCAGGGTGGCGAGGTCATTGGCGCTGACAGGGCAGTCCTGGATTTCACGCTCGCTTTGGTTCAGCAGTCGCGCCAGCTCGCCCATGATCCAGTTGGCAGCCTGGCGGGCGTCGCCGCTGGCCTGTGCGACCTGCTCGAAGTAGTCAGCCACTGCCTGGCTCTGGACCAGTGGCGCAGCTTCATCCGAGCTCAGGCCATAGTCGCTGATGAGCCGGGCTTGCTTGGCGTCTGGCAGTTCCGGGAGCTGGCCGCGGATGCGTTCGACGTATTGGTCGCTGATCTCGACCGGAAGCAGGTCAGGGTCCGGGAAGTAGCGGTAGTCGTTTGCGAATTCCTTGGTCCGCATGGAGCGCGTTTCGTCCTGATCCGCATCGTACAGGCGGGTTTCCTGTTCCACATTGCCGCCATCTTCAATCAGTTCGATCTGGCGTTGCACCTCGGTATTGATGGCCTTTTCCACGAAGCGGAAGGAGTTGACGTTCTTGATCTCGGTGCGGGTGCCGAACTCGGTCTGGCCCTTGGGGCGCACGGAGACGTTGCAGTCGCAGCGCATGGACCCCTGGGACATGTCACCGTCGGAGATGCCCAGATAGGTGACGATTGAGTGGATCTTGCGGAGGTAGGCGGCGGCTTCTTCGGCGCTGCGCATGTCCGGTTCGGAGACAATCTCGAGCAGGGGGGTTCCGGCACGGTTGAGGTCGATCCCGGACTGGCCCTGAAAGTCTTCATGCAGGGATTTGCCGGCATCTTCCTCAAGATGGGCGTGTTCGATGCCGATGGTGCGTTCGCTGCCATTGGACAGGTGCACGCTGACCTCCCCTTTGCCCACGATGGGGTGGTACATCTGACTGATCTGGTAACCCTTGGGCAGGTCGGCGTAGAAGTAGTTCTTACGGTCGAATACCGAGCGGTGTGCGATCTCGGCATTGACGGCAAGGCCGAACTGGACGGCCATGCGTACGGCCCCCTCGTTGAGAACGGGGAGCATGCCGGGCATGGCCAGGTCGATGGCGCTGGCCTGGGCGTTGGGTTCGGCGCCGAAGGCGGTGCTGGCGCCGGAGAAGATCTTGGACTGGGTGGCGAGCTGTACGTGGACTTCCAGCCCGATCACGGTTTCCCATTGCATGGTATTGTCTGCTCCCGCGGAGTTGTCTCTAGCCTGCTGGCCGTAATGCAGGCGCGGGCACGGGGTGGTTTTACAGGAATCGCTATGAATCCATCCCTGGACGCTGCGCGGTCGCCATCCATGGCGACCGAGCTTCCTGTAAAACCACCCCGTGCCCACGCCCGGGGCGGTCCAGCTGTCATTAATCCTTCTGCCCGGTCCGCTGTTACCGGCGCGAGTGGTTGTTCCTGTCTGGGCGATCCATCACACGCTGTTCGGCGCCACCTGCTGATGCCAGTCCGTCACCTGCTGGAAGCGGTGGGCGGCGTTCAGCATGCGGGCTTCGTCGAAATAGTTGCCGATGATCTGCAGCCCCACCGGCAGGTTGTTCACCATGCCGCCGGGGATCGACATGGCCGGCACGCCCGCCAGATTGGAGGCGATGGTGAACACGTCCTCCAGGTACATGTTGATCGGGTCATCGGTCTTGTCGCCCTGGGCGAAGGCTGGTGAGGGCGATGTAGGCCCCATGATCAGGTCGACCTCGTTGAAGGCGTTGGTGAAGTCCTGCTGGATCAGGCGTCGGACTTTCTGTGCCTTCAGGTAGTAGGCGTCGAAGAAGCCGGCCGAGAGGGCGTAGGTGCCGACCAGGATGCGGCGTTTGACTTCCTCGCCGAAGCCTTCGGAGCGCGAGCGCAGGTAGAGGTCGTTGAGGTCCTGCGGATTCTCGCAGCGGTGGCCGTAGCGCACCCCGTCAAAGCGCGAGAGGTTGGCGGAGGCTTCGGCCGGGGCGATCACGTAGTAGGCGGCGACTGCCAGGTGTGAGTGCGGCAGGCTGATTTCCTGAACGATGGCCCCAAGTTTTTCGTACTCGCGGACGGCATTGTGGACCTGCTCTGCCATCGCCGGTGACAGCTCGTCCGAGAAGTATTCCTTTGGCAACCCAATACGGAGCCCGTTCAGCTCGCTCGTGAGGTTGCTGGTGTAATCGGGAACCTTTCGGTCGAGGCTGGTCGAGTCCTTCGGGTCAAAGCCAGCCATGGCGTTGAGCATCAGGGCGCTGTCCTCGGCCGTGCGGGTGAGGGTGCCGGCCTGGTCCAGGCTGGATGCGAAGGCGATCATACCGTAGCGGGAAATCCGGCCATAGGTGGGCTTCAGGCCCGTGAGGCCGCACAGTGCCGCTGGCTGGCGGATGGAGCCGCCGGTGTCGGTGGCGGTGGCGGCGCAGACCAGGCCCGAGGCTACAGCCGCGGCGGAGCCGCCGGAGGAGCCACCCGGAACGAGGTTGTCCCCCCAGGGGTTGGTCACCGGGCCAAAGTAGCTGGTCTCGTTGGACGAGCCCATGGCGAACTCGTCCATGTTGGTCTTGCCCACGCACACGGCGCCAGCGTCGTCCAGCTTCTGGGCAACCGTGGCGTTATAGGGCGGTGCAAAGTGCTCGAGCATGCGCGAGCCACAAGTGGTGCGCAGGTCTTCTGTGCAGAATATGTCCTTGTGCGCAAAGGGGACGCCGGTGAGCGGGCCCGTCTGGCTGCTGGCCCGGGCCTGGTCGGCACGTCGGGCCTGTTCCAGCGCGCGCTCGTCCGCGATGGTGATGAAACTGTTGTAGTCCCCGTCATGAGCACGGATGCGTTCAAGGGTTTCCCGGGTCAGGGCTTCGCTGGTGGTATCACCTGATTCCAGGGCTTTGGCCAGTTCTGAAAGCGTTCTGGTTTGCATCCGGCGCTTACTCCACTACCCGCGGTACCAGATAGAGCCCGTCCTGTGTCTCGGGGGCTACGGCCTGGAACCGTTCGCGCTGGTTGGTTTCTGTGACGTCGTCCGGGCGCAGCCGCTGGGTGGCGTCCAGCGGGTGGGCCATTGGGGTGATGCCGTCGGTATCCGCCGCCTGGAGCTGGTCAACCATCCCGAGGATGTCGCTCAGTTTGCCTTCGAGCGCTTCTTTTTCGGGCCCTTCAAGCTGGATGCGAGCCAGCCAGGCCACCTGTTCGATCTTGTCTCTGGAAATGCTCATGCCGATTCCTTCCCTTTGGAACGCGCGATGATAGCAGATACGCTTGCATTCTGAACCCCGGGGCTTCAAAGCGGAAGCCGAAGGGGCGGTTGCTGCCTGCATTCTTCGCGGGCCCTGGTGATGGCGCATGGGGTATTCTGGGGCTGTGGCAGCCGATCTGTTCCATTGTTTGTTAAGCAGGCACAATGCGTGCTGTCTTGCCTGAACCCCCCGCCACTGCTAAAGTTCCGGCATCCAAGAGGTTTCGCCACGGAAACGGGGAGGGCGAGGCCGGCCATCGAATCCGTAAAGCCAGGTTGAAACAGCACCGATGCTCAAGAGACTCAGAGGCGCGTTCTCCAGTGATCTGTCCATTGATCTGGGAACTGCCAACACGCTCATCTTCGTCCGTGGTCGAGGGATCATTCTGGATGAGCCTTCCGTTGTTGCCGTAAGCACATCCAACGGTCAGAAAAAAGTGGCAGCCGTGGGCAGCGAGGCCAAGCGCATGCTGGGCCGAACGCCTGGCAATATTACCGCCATCCGTCCGCTGAAGGATGGCGTGATTGCGGATTTCGTGGTCACTGAAAAAATGCTCCAGCACTTCATCCATAAAGTGCATGAGAACAGTTTCATTACCCCGAGCCCGCGGGTTCTGGTCTGCGTGCCCAGCAAGAGTACCCAGGTGGAACGTAAGGCGATCCGTGAGTCCGCTCTCGGTGCGGGTGCCCGGGAAGTGTTTCTCATCGAGGAGCCCATGGCGGCTGCCATTGGGGCCGGGCTTCCGGTAGAAGAAGCGAGTGGCTCCATGATCGTCGACATTGGTGGCGGCACGACGGAGATCGCGATCATTTCGCTCAATGGCATTGTCTATGCCGAGTCAGTACGAGTCGGTGGTGACAAGTTCGACGAAGCCATTGTCACCTATGTCCGCCGCAATTATGGCAGCCTCATCGGGGACTCCACGGCCGAGCGCATCAAGCACGAGATCGGCTGTGCCTACGAGGGGTTGGATATCCGCGAGATTGATGTTCGCGGTCGCAACCTTGCTGAAGGCGTGCCGCGCCAGTTCACCCTCAACAGCAACGAGATACTGGAGGCGCTTCAGGAGTCGCTGGCGCAGATTGTCCAGACCGTCAAGAGTGCGCTCGAGCAGTCGCCTCCCGAGCTGGCCTCGGACATCGCCGAGCGCGGCATTGTCCTGACCGGTGGCGGGGCGCTTCTGAGGGGGCTGGAGAGCCTGATCAGTGAGGAAACCGGCCTGCCCGTGGTTGTAGCGGAAGACCCGCTGACCTGTGTGGCGCGGGGTGGTGGCAAGGCGCTGGAACGCATTGACCGGAGCGGCGTAACCATGTTCTCCCAGGACGGTTGACGCACCGTTATCGGTTCCGGTTGAACTGCAGGCACCGCCGCTGCCGCCCAGGCGCCAGCGGCGGTTGTCGTTGTGAACGGGGGACGGTCCATCAACACGCTTTTCACCCAAGGCCCACTTATTGGCTCCAGGCTGTTGCTCGTGGTGCTTCTGTCCGGAGTGCTGATCGGTGCGGACCTGTACCTGCCCTATGGCGATCGCGTGCGGGGCTGGCTGATGACCGGTTTGGCCCCGGTTTATTGGCTGGGCAATGCGCCGGAACGGGCTGTTGGATGGCTGGGAGATCTCACAACCAGCCGCTCAGAGCTGCTGCAGGAGAACGAGGCCCTGGAATCCCGTCTGCTGGTTCTGGAGCGCCGGGCACAGCGCTATGCTGCGCTCGCCGCTGAAAACGCACGCCTGCGGGAGCTGCTCAACGCCTCTGAAAACCTGGATGATCGGGTCCTGGTGGCGGATGTGATCGGGGTGACCCCGGATCCCCTGACCCATGAAATCGTTTTGAATAAAGGCGAGTCCGATGGCGTGGCAGAGGGGCAGGCCGTTCTGGATGCTCGTGGGCTCATGGGGCAGATTGTCCATACCAGCACCTATTCGTCCCGGGCTATTCTGATTTCCGACAACAGTCATGCGGTGCCCGTTGAGGTTAATCGTAACGGGTTGCGCGCCATCATGCTTGGTACGGGCGAGCCTGATCGTATGGAGCTGGCCCATGTTCCGGATACTGCGGATATCGAGGTCGGAGACCTGCTCGTGAGCTCTGGCCTCGGGGGGCGCTTCCCTCAGGGGTATCCCGTGGCACGGATCAGCAGCCTGGAGCACAACCCGGGAGAACCATTTGCCCAGGTCGAGGCGCGGCCCCTGGCGAAGCTCGATAGCAGCAGCCTGGTCCTGGTGGTCTTCAGTGGCGGTCTCGCGTCAGAGCCAGCCAGTGAACCGGAGCCGTCAGGAGGGGAAGGCTGAAGTGGTGCTGCGTTCGATCAGTTACCCGGTTGCGATCCTGAGCGCTGTTGCGGCGCTGGTCGGGACAATCGCGCTGTTTCCACAGCAGTTTGGGCATTGGCGCCCGGAATGGGTCGGCCTGGTTGTGATCTACTGGGTGCTGCGAGCCCCGCAAGCGTTTGGCATCGTTCTGGCCTGGTGCCTGGGGCTTCTGGTGGATGTGCTGCGGGCGGACATTCTGGGCATGAATGCCCTTGCCATGGCGCTCATCGCCTGCATGGTTCTTGCGTCCCATCAGCGGCTTCAGCTCTTCCGGCTGGCGCAGCAATCCCTTGTGGTCTTTCTCATGATCGGGGTTGCGCATATGGTGGTCCACTTCCTGCACCAGTTACTGGGAGAGGCCGGCGGGAGCTTTAATTACCTGCTTCCCGCGGTCAGCAGTGGCCTGATCTGGCCAGTGTTCCGCGGTTTCTGGGATTTCGTGAATCGTAAGCTGGAGTAATCCGAATGAGCCGTTCTGCCCTGGCGCCACTGGTGTTGGCCTCGGCATCACCCCGCAGGCGTGAACTCCTGGATCAGATTGGGGTCCGGTATCAGGACGCCCCTGTTGCCATTGATGAATCCCCTGGAGAGGAAGAGGCTCCAGACCTCTACGTACTGCGGATGGCCAGGCAGAAAGCGCTGACCTGCCAGCAGGGCTGGCATGAGCCCGGGCGGGTCTTTCTGGGGGCGGATACAACGGTTGTGGTCGATGGCCAGATACTGGGCAAGCCGGTTGATGCGGAGCAAGCCCGTGCCATGCTGGCCCGTCTTTCCGGGCGGGAGCACCAAGTTATGAGTGGTGTGGCCCTGGCCGGGCCCAGTGCGGTCCGGGAACGCGTGGTTACCTCGAGGGTGCGATTGCGCCCGCTTTCCAGCGCGGAAATTGATAACTATGTGGCCACAGGTGAGCCCCTGGATAAGGCTGGGGCGTTTGGGGTGCAGAGTCGCGGGGCGGCGCTGGTGGCGGAGGTGATCGGCAGCTATACCGCTGTGGTGGGCCTGCCGCTTGAGGCGGTGACGGACCTTCTCTATCAGGTGGACCAGCCAGTGCATCAGTGGTGGGTGGCAATGGATGAGTGAAGAGATCCTGATCAATGTCACGCCCGTTGAAACGCGGGTGGCGCTGGTGGAAAACGGCATGCCCCAGGAAGCTTATGTGGAGCGCACCCGGAACAAGGGGATTGTCGGTAACATTTACAAAGGACGGGTCGTGCGGGTATTGCCCGGCATGGAGGCGGCTTTTGTGGATATTGGCCTGGAGCGGGCGGCCTTCATCCATGCTTCGGATGTGGCCGAGCTTGGTGGTGATGGGGACAGCGGCTCACCGCGCACCGTACCTGACATCCGCTCACTGCTGCGCGAGGGCCAGTCGATCATCGTACAGGTGACCAAGGACCCCATCGGTACCAAGGGCGCACGCCTGACCACCCACCTGTCCATTCCATCACGCTATCTCGTCTATATGCCGGCGATGTCGCACATCGGCGTGTCCCAACGGATTGAGGGCGAGGCTGAGCGCAGGCGCCTGCGGGATCTGATCCAGTCGGCTGCCAGCGAGTACGAGCTGGATGCCGGGGGCTACATTGTTCGTACCGCCGCCGAGAGTGTGGGTGAAGACGACATTCGCCGGGACATGGATTACCTCAACCGTCTGTCCGCCTCCATCATGGAAGGGGCGCGGGATGTGCGGGCCCCGGGGGTGATCTACGAGGACCTACCCCTGTTCATCCGCACGGTGCGGGACCTGGTGCGGACTCCAACCGAAAAGATCCGCATTGACTCCCGGGAAAGCTACGAGAAGCTGCTGGCGTTTGCGGACCGGTTTGTTGATCAGTTACGCGAGATGATTGAGTTCTACCCCGGTGAGCGGCCGCTGTTTGATCTCTACAGCGTGGAGGATGAGATCCAGAAGGCATTGAGCCGCCACGTACAGCTCAAATCCGGCGGCCATGCGCTTATTGACCAGACCGAGGCGATGACGACCATTGACGTGAACACCGGTGCGTTTGTCGGTCATCGCAACCTTGAGGAAACCATCTTCAAGACCAATCTGGAAGCGGCGAGAGCCATCAGCCGTCAGCTTCGGCTGCGCAACCTGGGTGGGATCATTATCATTGATTTCATCGATATGGCCGATCCAGAGCATCAGCGCCAGGTATTGCGCATGCTGGAGAAGATGCTTGAGCGGGATCACGCCCGAACCAAAATTACCGGGGTTTCCGAACTCGGACTGGTGGAGATGACGCGTAAGCGTACCACTGAAAGCCTGGGCCAGCTGCTGTGCGAACCCTGCCCGGTATGTGATGGCCGGGGTTTTCTCAAGACACCGGAGACGGTCTGCTATGAGATCTTCCGTGAGATCATGCGCATTAACCGGGCCTATGACGTGGAGGGACTTCTGGTCATGGCCTCGCAGAGCGTGATTGATCGTCTTCTGGATGAGGACTCGGATAATGTGGCGGATCTCGAGACCTTCATTGGCAAGACCATCAAGTTCCAGGTTGAGCTGGTCTACAGCCAGGAGCAGTACGATGTGGTCCTGCTCTAGCCCAATCGGCTGCCTGGTCCCGGGGACTGTGTTATGAAACGGATGGCATTGGGAAGGATCCCACCGGCGCTGTGGGCGCTGCTCAACCGTATGGTGACCCTGGTCTGGGTAAGCGCCCTGACGCTGCTGATGCTCGTGGCCCTCTATGTGGGGCTGGGGCGCCAGTTCATGGCCCACCTCCATCACTTCGAACCCGAGATTGAAACGGCGCTGACAGGGGCATTTGGCAGGCCTGTTGAGATCAGTGGGTTGAGTGGCCAGTGGCAGGGAGTGGATCCTGTGGTTCGGGTGGCGGATCTGCGCATTGGCAGGAAGAACCAGGCGGACGCATCACTGGGGCAACTGAGGATACGGCTCGATAGCTGGGCGTCGCTGCTTCGCTGGCGCCTGGTGTTCCGCGAATTCCGCGCCAGTGGTAGTGAAGCGACGCTGGATCAGAAGCCGGACGGGCGCTTTGCGGTCGCTGGTGTCTGGGAGCCGGCCGGGGACAGTGAGGCGGTTCAGGCGGTTGCCAATCCGGCCTCCGGGGCCCTGGAGGCGTTGGACGAGCGGCTGGGGGCCTGTATCGAGTGGCTGGGCCAGCTGCTGTCCGATCCGGTGGTGAGCGTGACGGATGTGCGCCTGCGGGTTGAACCGGCAGACGGGGATCCGATACAGCTCAGGATTCCGGCCATGGACGTGCGCTTCGAGGATGGTCTTTTCTCTGCCAGCGGACGCCTGTTGGGCGCTGGCGATGGGAAGGGGCGCATTGGGGCCTTTGCACTGCAGGGCAGGCACCTGCTCAGCAGCGGCCTTACAGGGGACCTTTTCCTGGACCTGGAGGCCGCGGGGACCTTCAGTGAGCTGTTTATGCCCTACAAGTGGCGGGATCTGGCCATCGACGCCCTGCAGGCCAGGGGGGAGGCCTGGCTGCAGTTTCGTGGCGGGCGCCCCCAGCAGGCCCGAATGAAGCTCCAGTTGCCGGAGTTGGGGCTGAGATCCGCCCAGGGCGCTGTGACGCCCCTGAATGACCTGAGCCTGGACCTTCTCTGGCAGCGCACCAACAAGGGGTGGCTTTTGCAGGCACGCGGCTCGAGTTTCCGTTGGGGGCAGCGGCAAGCGGGGGCCTTTGCAGGGAGGGTAGTGCGTAACAGTGATGGCGTGAAAGCGCTTGCGCGGGACCTGGATCTGGGGTTGATGAGCGCGCTGGTCCGGCACAGTGGTGTGCTTAACGCAGAAGATCAGCGGCGTTTGGCCGAGCATGATCCAACGGGGTTGATGGAGCGAGTATCACTGACTCTGCCCAAGGAAGGCACGTGGCGATTGCGGGGGCGCTTCAGTGAGGTGACGGCGCAAGCGGCCGGAGGCGCACCCTCAACCAGCGATCTGGACGGTTATGTTGAAACCGGTCCGCGTGAGGGCTGGATAAGCCTTGAACCAGGGCCGGTGCGCTTTGGCTTTCCAGAATTGTTTCATACCGATTGGGGCTTTGAGCGGGGCACTGGTCAAATCCAGTGGACGCGGCGTGGTGACGGCTGGCGCGTCATGTCACGGCATCTTGCGGGTCGCCACGAGGGGGTGGACATCACCGGTGGTTTCCGGCTTCGTTTGCGGGAGAACAGCGCGGACACCCTGTCGCTGCGGGTGGGAATTGCCGGTGCCAAAGCCGGGATGCTGGGGCGCCTCGTGCCGAAGTACCGGGTGCCCCCGGAGCTCTACTCATTCCTGACCGAATCCATTCATAGCGGAACGGTGCCCTGGGCATGGTATTACGGGCATGGAGAGATTGGGGATGAGGTGTCGGCTGAAGGGCGTGTTTTCACCTCGAGTGTCGCCTATCGGTTCCAGGACATGCGGCTGACTTACGATCCGGATTGGCCAGCCCTTGAGGATGCGGCTGGTAAGGTCCGAGTTCAGGATGATGAGGGCCTTATCCAGTTGGACCAAGGCACGGTGGGGGGAGTGGCTCTCAAGCCGAGCCAGATCCGGGTGGCGGATGGTCAGAAGGGGCCGAGGGTTGATGTGAATACCGGCGCTCGCCGTAACGGGGCGCTTCTCACGGACCAGTGGCGCCAGAGCAGCCCTTTCGGGAAGCTTGTTGGCGATTGGGTTAAGAAACTGCAAGTGAAAGGAAGCAGTGACCTGGACCTGGCTCTCAGCCTTTGGCCTGACCAGGAGCGCGATCCCGAGGTTGAGGCCCAGCTGAAGCTTGCCGACACTCGGGTGCGTTTCGCTCCTGGTGGTATCGAGTGGCGGGGGGTGACCGGGCCGATCCGGTTCACCACGGATACCGGTTTTGACAGCACGGACCTCGAAGCCCGTTTCATGGGAGAGCCGGTGGCATTGGAGGTGCGGGACGGGCCTGAACGGGATCCGGTTTTTCGCCAGAAAGGCAAGCTCTCTGTGGCTCAGCTGGAACAGTGGCTTGGCCGGTCACTGCCCCGGACCAGCGGTCGCTTGAGCTATAGCGCGGCACTGCGTCCGACCCAGGGGCCGAGTCTGGGGCTCGAAGCCGATCTTTCGAAGCTGGTGCTGGATTGGCCAGCCCCCCTCAATAAAGCAGCGGGGGATGCGCACAGCCTGAGCGCGCAGGTGGAATTCGGAGAGCGGGACGGAACAGTCCGCATCCGGGGGAGCTGGCAGCCTTTGGGAGCGTTGCGGCTTGTGTTGCGTGATGGTGTTCTGGAGCGCGGTCGCATCGGACTTGGCGTACGCCATACGAACCTTCCGGAGCAACCTGTGCTTAGTATTACCGGGAACCTCCCAGGTGTGGCTCTGCACCAATGGTGGCAGGCAATGGCGGATATGCCGGCACCAGAGGTTACAAGAGCCGGTGACCGCGAGCCTGGTCGTGGCCCGGGTCGGCGGTTTTTTCCGGATCTCAGTCTTGAGCTCGGCATCGGGGAGCCACGCCTCAATGATTGGGTTCTTTCGCCGTTGCAGGTCCAGGCTGAAGCACATGCCTGGGATGATTGGCAGGTGACCCTGGATTCCGATTGGGTTAGTGGCTCGCTGGGTCTTGATGATGCCGGCGTAGTGTCCGTGGATCTTGACCATCTTGTGCTTCCCGGCATGGGATCGGAGGACGAGCGGCCCATGGCGCAATTGGACAGTGCCACATTGGCCCAGGGCGCCCGGCAGTGGCCAGAGGCCAGTGTTCGCATTGGGCGTCTTGCTGTTGGTGATCGCCGGATTGATCATCTTGAGTTTCAATTGGTGCCTGATGGCAGTGATATTCGCGTTGAATCGCTTGCGTTGAACATGGAGGATCTGGCCTTGAAGGGCAGCCTGACATGGCAGCCGGCGGTGACTGATGGTGTTACCGAGTTTTCCGGAACCGTGGAGGGCAGCGACCTTAAAGGGCTGGAGGCGGTAGTGGGGCAGACCAGTGTGCCGATTACCAGCAAGCGGGTAGAGGCGTCGCTTAACATGGCCTGGCCCGGCGTCCCCACGGACTTCAGCCTCTCGGAGCTGCGCGCGGCCATGGATTTCCGGTTTGAGGATGGCATCATTGATCAGGAAATCGAGGGAGCGGGCGTATTCCGGGTCTTTGGCCTTCTCAATACCGATACGCTCTGGCGGCGGCTGCAACTGGATTTCTCGGATGTCTATGAGTCCGGCATTCCGTTCGATCATATTGAAGGCGAAGCGTTGATCCATGAGGGCCGGTTGATCTTTGATCCCACTGTCGTGATCCAGGCCCCATCCGGGGGGTTCCGGATGAGTGGCGAGGCGGACCTGATCCGTGAGAGCCTCGACATGTCGCTTGTGGTGGTGCTGCCGGTTACCCAGAACCTGCCACTGGCGGCGGTGTTGTTCGGCTATGCGCCGCCCGTAGGGGGAGCACTCTTCGTGATCGACAAGGTATTTGGCGGTATCCTGAGTCGGGTAACCAGTGCCACCTACAGGGTGAAAGGCAGCTGGAACGAGCCAGAGATTGAACTTCGTAACCTGTTTGACACGGAGTCGGACCTGGAAAGCTATGAACGGCCCAAGGTGGGCGTGGAAGCCCCCGAAAGGCCCGCAGGGGAGATCAGGCGATGACGGCAGCCGTATCGGTAGCAGCGATTCAGATGGTCAGTGGCTTCGACGTGGAGCAGAATCTGGTGCGCGCACGCGAGCTTCTGGAACAGGCGGCCTCGGATGGGGCTGGCGTAGCGGTGCTTCCGGAAAACTTCGCGGCTTTCCAGAACCGTCGGCTGGCTGAGCTGGGGCAGTCGGAAGCGCAGGGCGAAGACGGATCCATCCAGTCCTTTGTCAGCCGCGAGGCGGCCCGTCTGGGCCTTTGGATTGTAGCCGGTTCACTGCCCATGGGGACCCGGCCTGATGGCACCGTCGTGCCCGGGAACCGTGTCCGGGCCGCCTGCATGGTCTGGAACGACCAGGGGGAGCAGGTCGCCCGCTACGACAAGATTCATCTGTTTGATGCGCAGGTGGGCGACTCACAGGGCCGGTATCAGGAATCCGACCTGTTTGAGCCTGGTGACCAGGTGGTGACCGTGGATACGCCCGCGGGCCGGCTGGGACTCAGCATCTGCTACGATCTGCGTTTTCCGGAGCTGTACCGCCAGCTGCGCGAGGCGGGAGCGGAATGGGTGGTCGTGCCCTCGGCCTTTACTCATCGTACCGGTGAGGCGCATTGGGAGCCGCTGTTGCGTGCCCGTGCGATTGAGGATCAGGTGTGGATCTGTGCACCCAATCAGGGAGGTCAGCATGATGAGCGCCGGCGGACCTGGGGCCATTCGATGATCATTGACCCCTGGGGGCATGTGGTCGCCGAGCGCTCGGAGGATGGCCCCGGTGTGGTCAGCGCGGCGCTGGATCGCGACCATCTGGCCAGCACGCGGAGTGCCATCCCGGTTTGGGGGCATCGGCGCCTTTAATCCAGGCGGATCCTTTCCCGGTTTTCCTTGATGGTGGCCGGCCCGATTCCGTTTACCTCTTCAAGATGCTCCGGGGTGGTGAATTCGCTTTCCCCCTCGCGCCAGTCCACGATGGCCTGAGCCTTGACGGGGCCTACGCCCTGGAGTGCCTCTGCCAAGCGGTCAGCGCTGGCGGTGTTGATGTTGACCGTTTCCGCCTTGTCCGCGGTTTCCTGGGCGATCCCCGGCATGGCAAGAAGGACGAGCGCGAGCGCCAGCACGCGGGTGCTTGCTGATAGGATTGCATTCATGGTGATGAGCTCCTGTCTGTTCCTGTTTGGATGGGCACGGAACAGTCCCGGAGAGGGCGGTAACGAGGCGAGTGAGGTGGTCCAGGCAGGCGACGTCCTTGGCACCCGCGCTGTCCCGTCCCTGCCCGTTTCCCTGGGCAACTGTCCGTCCCTGCGATCAGGCGCGTCCTGCACCGTTGTGTGTCCCTACTGATGCTTATTTTACGCGGTGCGAGCGTGAGGCAAATAGGAAATCGCTGACCCATGCTGTAAGCGATTTCCTACAATGACTCCCCCTCATCAATGCGTTCCCTGAGGTAACGATAGAGGCGCCGGCGAGGGCTGTTGCGGTCCCCGTCGCCCGCCTGCCTAGCGGCGTTGCGGATCAGCTGGCGCAGGTGCTGGCCATCGGTTTGGGGATATCGGCTCATGAACTCCGTCAGCGCCTGTTTGCCTTCGTTGAGAAGGCGCTCGCGCCAGCGTTCGGTCATGTGCAGTCGCCGGGTGTGTTCGGGGGTGCCGTGCGTCTGGCCGGCTACGGCCTGGCGCAGGGCCTGTTCGTCTTCCTCCAGAATGCGCCGGCCCAGGTAGTGGAGCTTGCGGCGTCTCGGCTCGCCATCCTGCAGGGTTCGAAGCGCCAGAAGCTCTTCAATCAGGGCTGTTGAGGCAGGCAATTGGTGAATCCGCATCTCCGGCAGCGCAGCCAGCGCTGAGGCCAGTTCCCGCAGTTCCTGCAGTTCCCGTTTGGCCTGGCTTTTGGTGGGCAGTGCTTCCGGCTGTTGCCCTGTGGTGTCAGTATCACTCATTCGTCTTCATCAAACCGGTTGTTGATCAGTTCCACCAGGGCATCCCGGGCGCTCGCTTCATCGTCGCCGTCAATGACCAGCTCGATGTCTGTGCCACAGCTGGCTGCCAGCATCATAACGGACATGATGCTTTTGGCATCCACCTCCCGGTCATCGCGGACCAGGTGGATGCTGCTGTCAAACTGTTCGGCACAGCTCACGAGTTTGGCGGCGGCGCGGGCATGCAGCCCGAGTTTGTTGATGATGGTGACGGTGTCTCGGATCATGTGCGTTTCCGCTGTTCAGGGCGTCGGTGGCGCGTCAGGCAGCTCTGTGTGTCGGACCTGGACGGTGCTGAACGCGCGCCGCAGGTGATTCGCCAGTTCTTCGGCCATATAGACTGATCGGTGCTGGCCGCCGGTACAGCCTATGGAGACGGTCATGTAGGAGCGGTTGACCGTGTGGAATGCCGGCAGCCAGCGGTCCAGAAATCCCTTGATATCACCGAGCAGGGCGTCCGTTCCGGGTTGGCCCTTGAGGTACTCGCGGATGGGGGCGTCCAGTCCGGTGTAGCTGCGGAGCGAGTCATCCCAGAAGGGATTGGGCAGGCAGCGCACATCGAAGACGAAATCGGAATCAATGGGAACGCCGTGCTTATAGCCGAAGGACTGGATCAACAGCGCCATCTGTTGTTCATCACGCCCGACGATGCGTTCACGCACCATGTCTCGCAGTTCGTACATGGAGCGATCAGTGGTATCGATATGCAGGTCCGCCAGCCGCGCAATCGGTTCCAGCAGGCTCTTTTCATCCTGGATCGCCTCGGAAAGGGAGCGGGCGGAGGTGCTCAGCGGATGCTTGCGCCGTGTCTGGTGGAAGCGCTGCAGCAGGATGCTGTCCGCCGCATCCAGGTAGATGATTTCCACCCTCAGCTCTGGATGCTGGAGCTGGCGGTAGAGGTTTTCAAAATCGGCGATGTCCGCGGACAGGTTGCGCGCGTCAATGCTGACCGCAACGTCGCGCTGCTGCTCATCGGATTCCAGGGCCTTGCGTGTCAGCGGCTGGAGCAGCCCGATGGGCAGGTTGTCGATGCAGTAATAGCCAAGGTCTTCCAGTACATGCAGGGCCGTGCTTTTGCCGGAGCCCGAGCGGCCGCTTACGATGGTCAGTTTCACAGGCCGATCTCCCGCCGTGTGGGTAAGGGCGACGTTACTGGGACGCTTTTTCGCTGGCGACGATCAGGTCGTACAGTTCCTGCGAGTCCTGGCACTGGCGCAGGCGCCGGCACAGGCTGCGGTCATTGAACTTCTCGGCCAGCTGGCTGAGCAGTTCCAGGTGCTCACTGGTGGCATTCTGCGGCACCAGGAGCACGAACAGCAGGTCCACCGGTTCACTGTCGATGGCATCAAAGTTGATGGGGGCGTCCAGCGTCAGCAGCGCGCCTACTACGCGCTTACAGTCTTCCAGCCGGCAGTGCGGGATGGCGATGCCTTGCCCGATGCCGGTGCTGCCAAGACGCTCCCGTGCAACCAGATTATTGAAGATCTGGTTTTCCTCAAGCTCCGGGTAGTGCTGGGCTACTCTCTCGGCAATGGTCTCGAGGATGCGCTTCTTGCTGGTCCCCGGAACGCCACAGAGGGCCAGCTCCGGGGCAAGAATGGATTCGATGGACAGTGATGAATGGACCATGGATACCGCTTGGGATCAGCGGGTGGCCGCACCGTGCTGGCGTTCCACCTGCTTTTCCTTGTGTTTGAGAATTTGCCGGTCAAGCTTGTCCACAAGCTGATCGATCGCCGCGTACATATCGTCGTGCTGGGCCTTGGCGTTGATGTCGCCCCCGGTAACGTGGAGCGTGGCTTCGGCGGTCTGCCTTTGCTTGACCACCGACAGCGTCACCTGAGTGTTGCTGATCTGGTCCGTATGCCGTTCAAGTTTTTCCATCTTGCTCCGGACATAGTCCTTCAGGGCTTCTGTCAGCTCGATGTGGTGACCTGAAATGTTGAGTTGCATAGTCCGCTCCTGTTGTCGCTTAGGCCCGGCCACCGGAAGGTGGCCATCATACAGGCGTCAGGCCCTCTAGACGAGACGTTTGCGCTCGTTTGAGGGCGGGATGTGCATCGCCTCGCGGTATTTGGCAACCGTTCGGCGCGCCACATTGATGCCCTGGTCACTGAGTATAGTCGCTATGCGGTTGTCACTCAGCGGTTTCCGGCTTTCCTCCTCGTTGATGAGCTTGCGGATCATGGCGCGGATGGCGGTGGATGAGCATTCGCCGCCTTCGTCCGTGCTCACGTGACTGGAGAAGAAATACTTGAGCTCGTAAATGCCCCTGGGGGTATGCATGTACTTCTGGGTGGTGACACGGGAAATGGTGGACTCATGCATGTCCACAGCCTGGGCGATCTCGGAGAGGATCAGCGGCTTCATCGCTTCCTCGCCTTCCTCGAAGAACTTCTGTTGATGATCGACGATCTGGGAGGCGACTTTCAACAGCGTCTCGTTACGGCTCTGAAGACTTTTGATGAACCACTTGGCTTCCTGGAGCTGATCCTTCAGGTAGGTGTTGTCGGCGCTGGCATCGGACTGGCGGATGAGCGACGCATACAGGTTGTTCACCTGGAGCCGGGGGGCGATTTCCGGATTGAGTTCAATTTTCCAGCGTCCTTCCTGGCGGGAGACGATGACGTCCGGGACCACGTACTCCGTTTCGTCCTCACCGATGGCATCACCGGGGCGCGGGTTAAGGCTCTGGATCAGGCTCAGAACCTCCTTGAGTTGCGCTTCGCTGAGACGGCTGCGGCGCATGAGCTGGCGGTAGTCCCGGTTGCCGAGCAGCTGAATGTAGTGGCTGACGACCAGCCGTGCCTGCTTGAGCCAGGGGGTGTCCGGGGGCAGCTGGTTGAGCTGGATCAGCAGGCATTCCCGCAGGTCCCGCGCGGCAACGCCGGGCGGATCAAAGTGCTGGATGCGGTGCAGGACCGCCTCGACTTCGTCCATTTCCAGCGGGTCTTCGTCGTCCGCCGCACTGAGCCCCTGGTGGATTTCTTCCAGGCCCTGGGTCAGATAGCCGGCGTCGTCGGTGGCATCAACCAGGGCATGGGCAATGACCCGGTCGCGCTCGGACATGGGAGTGAGGTTGAGTTGCCAGAGCAGGTGATCCTGAAGGGTTTCGCCGCGGCTGTTGCGGCTCTCGAAATCCATTTCGCTGCCATCGTCTTCGGGGCGTGAGGCAGCCGGAGTGGCGGGAGCACTCTGGTAGACGTCATCCCAGGCGGTATCCACGGGCAGGTTGTCGGGGATCTCGCTGTTGTCCTGCCAGTTCTCGTTCTCCGAGCTGCTGGTGTCGGTATTGCTGGTGCTCGGCTCCTCTCCCCCTTCGCCGGTGGTTTCAGCGCTTTCATGGTCGCCGTCGCCGCTGTCCGCTGCCTGATTGGCCTCAGTATCGGTGTCGGTATCCGTCTCCGCCTCGGCTTCTTCGGCGGTTTCGAGCATGGGGTTGGATTCCAGCTGTTGCTGGATTTCCTGCTGCAGGTCGAGAGTGGAGAGCTGGAGTAACCGTATTGCCTGCTGCAGCTGGGGCGTCATGGTGAGCTGTTGGCCCATCTTCAACTGCAGGGACGCTTTCATGACCATCGACTGCTTTCCCGTTCCCGATTGTCCAGCATTTAGAAACCTTAATGGGTCCTCCCGAGGACCGGCAGGGATTTTGCTTACCCCTTCTGGATCGAGTGTACAGGCGAACTGGGCAGGGCGACAACGGTTCCGGAGTGCACGTGTTACAGGCGGAACTCGTCGCCCAGGTAGACTTCCTTGACCTGCTGGTTGGCAAGGATGTCCTCGGCGGTGCCGGAGGCGATGATGTGGCCTTCGCTGACGATATAGGCGGTCTCACAGATGTCGAGCGTTTCGCGCACATTGTGGTCGGTGATCAGCACCCCAATGCCGCGGTCACGTACCTGGCGCACGATCTGCTTGATGTCGCTGACCGAGATCGGATCCACCCCAGCAAAGGGTTCATCCAGCAGGATGAAAGCCGGTTCCACGGCCAGGGCGCGGGCGATCTCGGCGCGTCGGCGCTCCCCGCCGGACAGGCTCATCCCGAGGCTGTTGCGGATGTGGCTGATGTGGAATTCACGTAACAGCGCTTCCATGCGCTCCTGCCGCTGTGCCTTCGTAAGGTCGCTGCGTGTTTGCAGGATGGCCATGAGGTTCTCCGCCACCGTCAGGCGCCGGAAGACCGAGGCCTCCTGGGGCAGATAGCCGATGCCCGCGCGGGCCCGGCCGTGCATGGGCAGGTGGGTGATGTCGCGGTTGTCGATCCGGATGCGGCCCCGGTCGTGGGGGACCAGGCCCACAATCATGTAGAAGCAGGTGGTCTTGCCGGCCCCGTTGGGCCCCAGAAGCCCCGCAATCTGGCCACTCTGGATGGCAAGGGAGACGTCCATCACCACTGGGTGGCGGCGGTAGCTCTTGGCCAGGTTCAGGGCTTCCAGTGTCGCCATGGGGGTGCTCAGTTACTGCCGTTGTTGTCAGGGGAATCGCGGTCCGGCTGGATGGTCATCTCCACCCGGTCCTGGTCGTCGTCTTCCGAGCTGGAGGCGGTTACAATGCGTTCGCCCACGTCGTACACGATCCGGTTGCCCCGGAACCGGTCACCCTGCTGGCGGATCAGGGCCTCTCGCTCGAAGATGATGCGTTCTTCCTTGGCTTCATAGATGATCGTTCTGCCTTCGGCATAGACCGCTGGGGCCTGTTCCGTTTGCGGCTGCTTATAGGTGGCGGGGTTGCCGGTGGCTTCCATGCGGCTGAGGTTCTGGCTGTTACCCCGGTAGAGTATGACCTTGTCCGCGGTCAAAAGCGCTTCGCCCTGGCTTACGCGTACGTTGCCCGAATAGGTGGCGGTTCCCTGCTGGTCATCCAGTCGGGCATTGTCGGATGCCACCTTGATGGGGTTGTCCGAGTCCAGGTTGAAGGCGTACGCAGGGAGTATAAGGCCGGCCGTTATCAGGCCTGCCAGGAGCCGCCAGGCTTGTCGGGCGCGTGCCGGGTTGGTCATGAGCGGGCTATCTCCCCTGTCGGTCAGCGGTTGAAGAAGCGGGTGCTGACGTCATTTTCAAGCCTGAAGGCGCGGTCGTTGATCCAGCCGGTCATGCCGACGGCCTGGGTCACGCTGCTGCGGTCGATCAGGGTCACCGGAGCGTCAGTCTGCACAATCCGTCGGTTGTTATCCAGCGTCATGCGTTCGCTGAGGATAAGCACATCGCCGCGTTCGGCGCTGCGGTGGCGGGCCCGGACATCCTGTTCCAGAGTCAGTTCCGTGGCATCGGGGTGATACAGGCCGGTATGGGCGCTCACGAACCAGGGCGCGCCGCCATTGCGGCCCAGCAGCATGGCATGGGGTTTGTCCATGGTGACCCGGTCCTCCGTTTGGAACTGCTCCGCACGGCGGGTACGGATACGGGTGTTGAGCCTGCCCTCGCCATCAAAGGACCGAAAGGTGGCATGGGTCACGAAACCGTCCGGTTTCTTGGGGCCGCGCAGGTCGCTGGCCGTGGTGTCGCGTATCGGGTCCTCTTCCTGGATGACCACTACGGCCAGGCCAAGAAGAACGAGGCCAACCATGCCCCACAGGGCAATGGAGCGGTCTCGGAGCCAGGTGGGCATGATCCAGCTGGTCCCTTTCATGGCGCGCGGTACCCGTCAATCAGCTGATCGAGCACACCACGGCATGCCAGAAGCCATTCGCAGACTTCCCGGATGGCGCCCTGCCCGCCAGGGGTGGTGGTGCACCATTGCGCCGCCGTTCGCACGGCAGCGCAGCCGTTGGGTACACTGATGCCTACGCCCACGGTTTCGATGGCAGCGAGGTCCGGCAGGTCGTCGCCCACATAGGCCATGGCCTCAAGCGGCACCGAGGTGCGTTCCGCCAGTTCCCGCAGGGCCGTAAGCTTATCGGTACGGTTCTGGATCAGGTGGTCAATATCCAGATTGCGGGCCCTGTTTTCCGTGAGCGCGGAGGTGCGGCCGGTGATAAACGCGGTGAGCAGCCCCTGTTTCTGGATCAGGCGTAACCCCTGCCCATCGAGGATGCTGAAGGCCTTGAGCTCGTCCCCGCTGGCAGCGAAGTAGAGGCTGCCGTCGGTCAGTACGCCATCCACATCCATGGCCAGAAGCTGGATCCTGGCACCGCGTTCACTCACATTCGGGGAGGGTGTCATTACATGGGTCTCCTAGACCACACCCGCGCGAAGCAGGTCATGCATGTTCAGTGCGCCGGTCAGCCGGTGGTCGTCGTCGGTTACGAGCAGGCCGTTGATCTTGCTGTCCTCCATAACCTTGAGCGCTTCTGCGGCGAGAATGTTCTGCCCCACGGTGCGACAGTGGCTGGTCATGACATCGCCGATCGGGGTGGCGTGAATATCCACCCCCTGATCCAGGGTCCGGCGCAGGTCGCCATCAGTGAAGATGCCGATAACCCGGTGGCTGTCATCGATCACTGCGGTCATCCCCAGTCCTTTGCGGGAGACCTCCAGCAGTGCTTCGCCCAGCGGGGTCTGCTGTGTCACCCGCGGCAGGGCATCATCCGTATGCATGAGGTCCGAGACCTTCAGCAGCAGACGCCGACCGAGGGTGCCGCCGGGGTGGTAGAAAGCGAAGTCCTCGGCACCGAACCCACGCGCCTCAAGCAATGCCACGGCCAGGGCGTCGCCCATCACCAGCGTTACCGTGGTGGAGGAGGTGGGCGCAAGGTTCATGGGGCAGGCTTCCTGGGCGACGGCAATATCGAGATTGGCATGGGCCTGGCGCGCCAGCTGGGAGTCCGCCTTGCCGGTCATGCTGATCAGCGAGGCTCCCTTGCGCTTGATCAGCGGCAGAATGGTAACCAGCTCGCCGGTACTGCCCGAATTGGAAATCGCAATCACCACATCCTCGCCGGTGATCATGCCCAGGTCGCCATGACTGGCCTCGCCTGGATGCACGAAGAAGGCGGGCGTTCCGGTGCTGGCCAGGGTGGCGGCGAGCTTGGTGCCGATGTGGCCGGATTTGCCCATGCCGGTGACCACCACACGCCCGGGGCACTGGAGAATCAGCTCGCAGGCTCGACTGAAGTGGTCGTCAATGCGCGGCAGCAGAGCGTCTATGGCGTCGCGCTCAAGTGTGATTGTGCGGCGGGCTGATTCGATGAGTCCATCCGAAGGCGCCATGGTTCTCCTCAGAGTGCAGACAGCGTTGCCGCTGGTACCGGCGCATCACCCGTAACCAGCAGTGCAATGTAGCCAATATAGAACGCCAGCAGTATACCACCGCCAACGCGGTTCAGCCGCCCCTGACGGTGATGGATAATGGCCAGTGCCGACAATAGGAGGGTGGTTGCCACCATGGCGCCGTAATCACGTGTGATGGCTTCCTCGTTAAGTGGAATGCCTGTGATCAGCGCCGGCACAGCAAGGACCAGGAGCAGGTTGAACAGGTTGGAACCGATCAGGTTCCCCAGCACCATATCGTGGCGGCCTTTGAGGGCGCTGGCTATGCTGGTCGCCAGTTCCGGCAGGCTTGTGCCTACAGCCACCATTGTCAGCCCGATTACAAGTTCGCTTACGCCCAGAGCCAGTGCAAGCTCGACCGCTCCCCAGACCAGGAGTCTGGAGCTGGCGAGCAGGAGGAGGAGTCCGGCTGTAAGCTGGAGCGCCAGAAAAGCGGAGGAGCGGTTGTGGTGGGGTTCTGGTATTTCCTCCGCGAAGAGGTTTGCGGCCTGGCCAAAACGAACCAGCAGGGTGAAGGTTACGCCCAGGATGGCGAGCATGGCGAGGCCATCCATGGCGTCCAGGTGATCGTCCCGGAACAGGAGCCAGCTGCCTATGGTGACAACAGCCAGTAGCGGCAGTTCAATGCGCCGGGTAGGCCGGGCCAGCGCCACGGGCGCCAGCAAGGCGGTGGTGCCAAGCACAAGGCCGAGGTTGGCGATGTTTGAGCCAATGGCGTTGCCCACGGCAATATCGCCCGCATCCGTGATGGCGGCAGTGACCGAGACCAGCACTTCCGGGGTTGAGGTGCCGAAAGCGACCAGGGTGAGCCCGATCAGCATCGGGCTCATGCCGAGTCGCCGTGCGATGTCGATAGCGCCGGTGATAAACTGGTCGGCGCTCCAGACGAGCAGGGTCAGGCCGAGAAGGACCGCAAGCAGGGCGGTGACCATGATGTAAGGCTCCCTGGGTTGTGGGCGGAAAACTGGCGTCGTACTGTATCCGCTGGTTGGCGCTTCGTACAGTCGGGCGCTGAGGAGACAACCCAGGCAGGAGTGGCGATCTTATTGCGTATGCAGCGTCTCGTGTTTTTCGCCCTGGGGAGCATGGCCACTCTGATGGTGTTGATGATGGCGGGGTGGCAGGTTCCGCCCCAGGGCAGTGCCGGCCCGGATGCCGATGGTTACTACACCCTCTATGCCGAGTTCGCTGATGCCGGCACACTGGCGCCAGGTGCCCGCGTTGCGGTAGCCGGTGTAACCGTGGGAGAGGTAACCGACGTCCAGCTGGACACCCGAGGGTACCGCGCGACGGTTCGGATGCGCATCAGGGAGAGTCTCGATAATCTGGGCATCGACAGTGTCGCCGTCATCATGACCGCGGGGCTTGTAGGCGAGCATTACATCGAGATCTCACCCGGTGGTCACCCGGAAACACTTGCGGACAATGACTATATCGAGGACACGCAGTCGGCGATCAATGTTGAGACACTGATCCGTCGCCGAATGGTAAGCCCGCGCTGAGGTTGGCGCGGCCCTACAGTGAACAGGAGGAAGTAGTGAACAGAACCCGATTTCTTACCCCGGCCCCCTTGCTCTTGAGCCTGGTTATGGCGCTTCTGGCGATGCCCGCGGCGTCGGCCTCCTCGAAGGAGGAGGCGTTGAAGGACTATGTGCGCGAAAACAGTGTGCGTCTGGTGGATCAGCTGGTCGAGATCCGGGATCTCTATGAGTCGGATCGCGAGGCGTTCTACGAAGCCATGGATGACGCGCTTGGTGAGTTCGTGGCTTTCCGGCGTGTGGCGGCCCGCATCATGGGCAAGTATGCGCGCCAGGCCACACCTGAGCAGCGGGACGAATTCGTGCGCGCTTTCCGTCGCAGTCTCTACGATGCCTATGGGGGGGCTGCGGTCAGTATCGACAGTAGTGACTTTGAGCTGGAAGTGGACAGCGTTGAGATCAATCCCCGGCATGAGGACCGTGCGACCGTTAACCTCTCCATCATCACCAACTCGGGCGAGCGTTACGGGGTGGCCTATTCCATGTATAACCCGGATGACGGCAACTGGCAGGTTGAGAATGTTATTGTGGAGGGTGTCAACATGGGACTGGCCTTCCGGGACCGGTTCCAGCAGCAGATGCAGGCTACTGACGGCAATGTCAGTAAGGTGATCAATGAATGGTCAGCGGATGTTGAGGATATCGACGGTCTGGAAAGTGCCGTTAACCAGGAGCAGGAGAATGACAGTGGGTGAGTCGCTGCTGTGGATGCACCGTGTCAAGTACGCGTCATCTGGTCTATAATCGCGCCCCCGGCGCGGTTCCCGCGCCGACCCTAGTAACCGCCGTAGATAATGGGAGTTTGGATGCAGGCTGAAGATGTTCAGAAACGGCTCGCGGAAGCGCTGCCTGACTGCGAGATTGAAGTGCAGAATGATGGCAACCGGTTTCTGGTCGTCGCGGTGGGGGAGCGGTTTGCAGAACTTAATCGGGTGAAGCGCCAGCAGTTGATCTACGGGGAGCTTGATGATCTGTTGGCGGAAGGCACCATACACGCCCTGACCATCCGCGCCATGACGCCGCAGGAATGGCAGGCGCGCCAGAATCAGTGAGGGTGGCCCAGAGCCCCGGGAGCATACTGTGGATAAACTGCTGATTCAGGGCGGGCAGCCGCTGCATGGCGAGATCCGGATTTCCGGTGCCAAGAACTCGGCACTGCCCATACTGGCGGCAACCCTGCTGGCTGACGGCAAGGTGAGCGTGGGCAACCTGCCGCACCTGCATGATGTAACCACCATGATCGAGCTGCTCGGCCACATGGGCATTGAGCTCATGATTGATGAGCGCATGAGCGTTGAGGTGGACTCAACCACGATCAAGGACCTGACCGCTCCCTATGAGCTGGTCAAGACGATGCGTGCCTCGATACTGGTGTTGGGCCCCATGGTGGCCCATTTCGGGGAAGCGCATGTATCGTTGCCGGGCGGCTGCGCCATCGGGACCCGTCCGGTGAACCTGCATCTGCAGGGGCTGGAGCAGATGGGCGCCGAAATCCAGGTGGATAGCGGCTATATCCACGCTTACGCTCCCCAGCGGCTCCAGGGCGCGCGCATCTTTCTGGATACGGTGACCGTCACCGGCACCGAGAACCTGATGATGGCGGCGGCGCTGGCCGATGGTGTCACCATCCTGGAGAACGCCGCACGCGAGCCGGAGGTGGTGGATCTGGCGGATTGCCTCAACGCCATGGGCGCGGACGTTCGCGGGCAGGGAACTGCGACCATTGAGATTCATGGCGTTGAACGGCTCAAGCCCTGTCATTACGAAGTGCTTCCAGACCGGGTTGAAACCGGCACCTACCTGACCGCGGCGGCCGCCACCCAGGGCCACGTCCTGCTCAAGGATACGCGCGAGGATATCCTGAAAGCGGTGTTGCTCAAGCTTGAGGAGGCGGGTGCCGAGGTGAATACCGGTGCCGGCTGGATTGAGCTGAACATGCATGGCCGTCGCCCCAGGGCGGTGAACCTGAGAACCGCGCCTTACCCAGCCTTCCCGACGGACATGCAGGCGCAGTTCGTGGCGATGAATTCAGTGGCTGATGGCACCGGGTCGGTGACGGAGACCGTCTTCGAGAACCGTTTCATGCACGTTCAGGAACTGATCCGCATGGGCGCCGATATCGGCCTGGAAGGCAACACCGCCATTGTGCGGGGCGTTGACCGGCTTACAGCGGCGCCGGTCATGGCCACCGACCTGCGTGCCTCCGCCAGCCTGGTGATTGCCGGGTTGGTGGCCGAAGGCGAAACCATGGTGGATCGCATCTATCACATTGACCGGGGTTACGAGTGCATTGAGGAAAAGCTCCAGTTGCTGGGCGCTACCATCCGCCGGATGCCTTCATGACCTCTGCAGACACTGACAGGACTATGTCGGAACAGCTGACCATTGCCCTTTCCAAGGGCCGTATTCTGGAAGAAACACTGCCACTGCTGGCCGCGGCGGGGATCGAGCCCGAGGCTGATCCCGAGAAAACCCGTAAGCTGGTGTTTGAGACCAGCGTGCCCGGTGTTCGGCTGCTCATCATCCGCGCCACGGATGTTCCCACTTATGTGCAGTACGGTGGGGCGGACCTGGGCGTGGCCGGTAAGGATGTGCTCATGGAGCATGGTGGTGACGGTCTTTACGAGCCGCTGGATCTGGGCATTGCCAAGTGCCGTCTGATGACCGCGGGCGTGACCGGCCAACCGGTCCCCGAGGGTCGCGTGCGGGTGGCCACCAAGTTTACCCGGCTGGCCCGTGAGTATTACGCGGCCCAGGGCAAGCAGGCGGATATCATCAAGCTCTACGGGGCGATGGAGCTGGCGCCTCTGTTGGGGCTGGCAGATGAGATCGTGGACATCGTTGATACCGGCAATACCCTGAAGGCGAACGGGCTGGAACCGCGTGAGACGATTGCCGACATCAGCTCCAGGGTGGTGGTCAGCCGGGCCTCCATGAAAATGAAGCATGCCTGGATTCAACCGATTCTGGAGCGCATGGGCGAGGCCGTCGCCCGCAAGCAGACGCAGTGAGGGAACAGCCATGAGTGAACTGTCCATTACCCGGCTCAATACCGCTGATTCCGATTTTGATGCGGCGCTGCGGCGCCACACGGAATGGGAAGAAGGCGTCGACACCAGGGTTCGCGAGACCGTGGCCGATATCCTGCATCGGGTGCGGAAAGAGGGTGATGCGGCGGTTCTGGCGTACACCGCGACGCTGGATAACCTCCAGGTTGCCGCCGTGAGCGAGCTGGAAGTGGCGCGTGAACGCATTGATGCGGCCATGCACGCCATTACCGATGACCAGTTCCAGGCCCTGGAAACCGCTGCAGACCGGATACGGCGCTATCACCGTGAGCAGCTGCCCGGTGACTGGTTCTATGAGGAAGCTGATGGCACCCGGCTGGGCCAGCGTGTTCTGCCCGTGGATCGTGCCGGCCTTTACGTGCCCGGCGGCAAGGCGGCCTATCCCTCATCGGTGCTGATGAACGCCATTCCGGCCAAGGTTGCCGGTGTTGCGGAGATCGTGATGGTGGTGCCAGCACCGGGCGGTGAGCTGAACGACCTGGTGCTGGCGGCCGCGCGCGTCGCGGGCATTGACCGCATCTACACCCTGGGAGGCGCCCAGGCGGTTGCAGCACTGGCTTACGGTACCGAAACCGTACCGGCGGTGGATAAGATTGTTGGGCCGGGCAACATCTATGTGGCGGAAGCCAAGCGCGAAGTGTTCGGGCGCGTTGGCATCGACATGGTGGCCGGGCCTTCCGAGATCCTGGTGATTGCTGATGGCCACACTGACCCGGACTGGGTGGCGATGGATCTGTTCTCCCAGGCTGAGCACGACGAGCAGGCGCAGGCCATCCTGGTATCGCCCGATGCCGACTATATCGCCCGGGTTGAGGCCAGCATGGCGCGGATGCTGCCGGAGATGGAACGGGCGGACATCATCCGTCAGTCGCTGGCCGACCGCGGGATGCTGATTCAGTGCGCGTCTCTGGAAGAGGCGGCCCGGGTGAGCAACCGGGTTGCCCCGGAGCACCTGGAGCTGTCACTGGCTGACCCGGACGCCTTGCTTGGCGAGATCCGCCACGCTGGGGCCATCTTCATGGGGTCATGGGCAGCCGAGGTGATGGGGGACTACTGTGCGGGCCCGAATCACGTTCTCCCCACCAGCGGCACGGCCCGCTTCTCATCCCCCTTGGGCGTCTATGATTTCCAGAAACGCTCTTCGGTGGTGCACTTCTCGGCGGCAGGCGCGGATCGCGCTGCCCGTTGTGCCTCCGTGCTGGCCCAGGGCGAGGGGCTGACGGCGCACGCGCGCTCGGCCGAATACCGTATTCGCGACTGAGGAGCGATCATGAGCCGGTTCTGGAACCAGCGGCTGCGGCAGCTTACACCCTATGTACCAGGGGAGCAGCCGCGGATGAGCAACCTCGTTAAACTGAATACGAACGAACATCCGTTCGGGCCAGGAGAGACTGTCACTGAGGCGATCCGTGAAGCTGCGGATGAGGGCCTGCGTCTGTATCCGGATCCGGATGCGACGGAGCTGAGAGCGGCCATCGCGGGTTGGTTTGGGCTGGAAGCCTCGCAGGTCTTCCCGGCCAACGGTTCGGACGAAGTGTTGGCGTTCATTTTCCAGGGGCTCTTCCAGCCGGCCGAACCAGTACTGTTCCCGGACATCAGCTACAGCTTCTACCCGGTGTACTGTGGTCTCTACGGTCTGCAAAGCCGCGCTGTCGCGCTGGATGACCAGTTGCGAATGCCGGTGGACGCGTTCCAGCCGCCCAACGGTGGCGTCATCTTCCCGAACCCCAACGCACCCACAGGCCGTTTCCTGGAGCTGGAATCGGTGGAACGGATCCTGGCCGCCAACCCTGATCGGGTGGTGGTGATTGACGAGGCCTATGTGGATTTTGGCGGTGAGAGTGCGGCCCGGCTGATTCCGGACTATCCCAACCTGCTCATCACCCAGACCCTGTCCAAGTCCCGTTCGCTGGCTGGTCTCCGGGTCGGCTATGCGCTGGGGCAGCAGCACCTGATCGAGGGGCTGGAGCGGATCAAGAACAGTTTCAATTCCTACACCCTGGACCGGTTGGCCCAGGCCGGGGCGACCGCCGCCTTCCGGGATGAAGCGGGGTTCCGGGCGGGGCGGAAGGCGGTGATCGAGCAGCGCGAACGGCTCAGCAGTGGCCTGGAGGCTCTGGGTTTCGAAGTGGTACCGTCCAGGGCCAACTTCGTGTTCTGCCGGCATCCGGCGTTCAGCGGTGAGGCATTTGCGGAACGGCTTCGGGATCGCCACATCATCGTGCGCCATTTCAACAAGCCCCGTATTGAACAGTACCTGCGCATCACGGTCGGCACCGCAGAGCAGATGGATGCGCTGCTGGCTGGCCTTGATGCCATTATCAACGGTGGAGAGGTTCAGCCATGAGCACACCACAGCGGGATGAACTTGTCGCGACCATGGATCAGTGGCTGCGGCCGGAACTGTTCCGGGATTACTGCCCCAATGGTCTGCAGGTGGAAGGGCGTGAGCGGGTGAGTAACGTCATCTCCGGGGTGACCGCCAGTCAGCGCTTCCTGGAGCAGGCCATTGAGGCTGGCGCGGACATGGTCCTGGTGCATCACGGCTATTTCTGGAAGGGGGAGGATCCGTGCATCCGGGGCATGAAGCAGCGCCGCCTCCAGCTGTTGATCAACAATAATGTGTCGCTGGTGGCCTACCATCTGCCGCTGGATGCGCATCGGACCCTGGGGAACAATGCCTGTCTGGCCCGGACCCTGGGCACATTCGATGGCGTGCCGGTGTCAGACGACCCCTGTGAGCTGATGTGGACAGGCACCCTGGATCAACCCCTGACCCTTGAGGCGCTTGCCTCCCGGCTGAGGTCACGCCTCGACAGAGAGCCGTTGGCCATCGATGGTGGCCCGGCCTCGATCCAGCGGATCGGCTGGTGCAGCGGCGGCGCCCAGGGCATGATCGACCGCGCGGCTGCCTTGGGGGTTGATGCCTACCTTTCAGGCGAGATATCCGAACCTACAGTACACAGTGCCCGCGAACAGGGTGTTCATTATGTGGCTGCGGGTCACCACGCAACGGAGCGTGATGGGGTTCAGGCGCTGGGAGCGGCGCTTGCCGAGGCATTCGGCATTGAGCACCGCTTCATTGAAGACCCCAGCCCGGCTTAGTCCGGGCCAGGGTTCAGGATGATGAGGGGCGCGAGGCTTCCCTGGCTTCCGTTTTGTTGAGGCCAAAGTCCTCGGCGAGCATGCCGTTGTCATCGCGTGTGTTGCGGGGGGCGTAATCGCGTGGGGGTTCAACTTCGGACTCGTCGTTTCCCTGCCCCTTATAGCCCAGCTGATGATCCCTCTGAACCTGCTCCAGTTCCTCGCGGGCATCGGTTTCCGTGCAAAGCCGTGATGCCCCCTTGGCCAGGTGCTCATGGACGTCCCGGTAGGAGTCATTGAGCCGCCGGAAGAGCTCCGCCGTCTCCATGAAATGTTCGTTAACCTGGGCTTGATAGCGGGTATGTTCGCTCTGGAGCGCATCCAGTTGTTGCGCGAGCCGGCGCTGGCGCACATTGCGCCCGCCCGTAACCCGGGCGATCCCCCACCCCAGAGCGAGGCCGATCACCAATGCCGCGATACCAACGGCGAGCATGGATTCCATAAAAGCATCCTTCTGTTGCCGGGAAGGCGCTGGTCAAAACCAGCCATGACGTGATCATGATATGACAAAGCGAGCCCCGGCAACAGACCCGTCCGGTGGTGGAAGCCGGCTATTGCAACGGATTTGGAGGCCAGAGGTTAAATCCGGATAATGGCGCCTTCAAATGGCAATTGTGAGGCACGCATGAGCGCCAGTGATGCAGCTCCATCCTCGGGGCCAGAGGCCCGGTACCGGGAAGACCAGAAGCACGCCGGCTTCCAGCGCGATGCCGCCCAGGAAACGGCTATACGGCATCTCCAGAGTCTGTATGAGGCGTTGGTGGCGGCTGAGAAAAAGCGCAGCAGCCCCGGCAATCGACTCAAGCGCAAGCTCCGGCGCGGGCGCGAAGAGCCGGTGACCGGACTTTATTTCTGGGGCGGCGTTGGCCGCGGCAAAACCTATATGATGGATCTGTTCTACGATGCGCTGCCGTTCCAGCGCAAGCTGCGCGTGCATTTTCACCGCTTCATGCAGCGGGTTCACCGTGAGCTTGCGGAGCTGGAGGGGTACAGCGATCCGTTGGACACCATTGCCGCCCGGTTTGCGGATGAGTGCCGGGTCATCTGCTTTGATGAGTTCTTTGTCTCCGAGATTGGCGATGCCATGATTCTTGCAACCCTGCTGGATGGACTGTTCCACCGGGGAGTGACACTGGTGTGCACGTCCAACATTGAGCCTGACGGCCTCTACTGGAATGGGCTTCAGCGTGCCCGCTTCCTTCCGGCGATTGATCTGCTTAACCGGTACACGACGGTCCTCAACATTGACGGTGGGGTGGATTACCGGCTTCGCACGCTCGAACAGGCGCAGCTGTTCCATTCACCGTTGGGCCCAGAGGCCGAGCAGAGCCTGCTCAGAAGCTACGAGGAACTGGCCCTGACGGGGGGCGACCAGGGCCAGGACCTGGAAGTGAATGGCCGTATCATCCATGCGCGCCGGCATGCCGATGACGTGGTCTGGTTCGAGTTCAGCGAGCTGTGCGACGGACCGCGCAGCCAGAATGACTACATTGAGCTGGCGCGTGAGTTCCATGCGGTTATCCTGTCCAATGTGCCGGTGATGGGGGCGGAATCGGACGACCGGGCGCGGCGGTTCATCAATCTTGTGGATGAATTCTATGACCGCTGTGTGAAGCTGATCATTTCGGCCGAGGCGTCGATCCCGGAGCTTTACACCGGGACCAACCTGGCGTTCGAGTTCGAGCGCACCGAGTCCCGGCTGCTGGAAATGCAGTCCCACGACTACCTGGAACTGCCCCACAAAGCCTGAGGCGTCCGGGCTACGTAACGCCATCCCGCTGCGCCGGGGCGTACTGAGCCTGGCCGTTCCCTGTGAAGGTCAGCTGCGGCCAGCAACTGCAGCCATGATCACAAAAATCTGACGCATGACATTGGTGGAGTTGCTGTTTTGCGTCTATATTGGGGGTTAATCTGCGGTAACAATACCTGAGCAGCGATCCAGACAAACGGAGTAGCGTTCAATGACAAAAACAATACGACAGCGGCAACACTGGGTGCGGATGCCTTTGGCCGCGGCCGTTGCAGCCGGCTTTTCCATGCCGGCCAGTGCCTTCACCTTTAACGTGGGCGATGTGGAAGGCGCTTTTGATACCACGCTGACCGCAGCGGCCGGGTGGCGCACGGAAAGCCCTGACAAAGACTTCATCGGTCAGGGTAACCTGCCTGGTGTG
The DNA here is from genome assembly GCA_048013405.1 of Halomonadaceae bacterium KBTZ08. Lineage (GTDB taxonomy): Bacteria > Pseudomonadota > Gammaproteobacteria > Pseudomonadales > Oleiphilaceae > Halospina. Next base: position 1,448,302 of record CP182108.1, on the reverse strand, counting down.
CCTGCGGGGTCCAGAACAGGTTCATCCACCATCAACTATGATGATGGCAACCAGAATTTTGACGCGGGTGACACCTATTCAGAGATCGTGCGTGGCACCAGTGAGCTCTACCTGAACCAGAACTTCTATGGCGATTACCTGAGCCGACTGGGCGGTTTTGTCCGGGGCCGGTACTGGTACGATTTCCGGATCAAGGATGATGAGTTCAAGCGTGATGGGCGTGAAACCATCAGCGAGGACGGCAGGGACAACGCCTCAGGGGGAGAGCTCCTGGATGCGTATGTCTGGGCGGACTGGTATCTGGGTGATATCCCGGTCAGCGTGCGTTATGGCAATCAGGTCTTCAACTGGGGGGAGAGCACCTTCATTCAGGGTGGGATCAACGCGACCAACCCGATTGATGTTGGCGCCATTCGCTCCCCGGGAGCTGAGCTCAAGGAAGCACTTCTGCCCGTTGAGGCTCTATTTACCTCAATAGGGTTGACCCAGTCGCTTACGTTCAAGGCTTATGCCCAGTTTGACTGGGAGCCCACCGAGATTGATGACTGCGGTACCTTCTTCAGCACGAACGATTTTACAGCTGATGGTTGCGGACCTGTTTATGCGCTTGGGGAAGTGAACGAGGCCACGGCGGAGGATCTTGGCGCAACCCTTGACCGCGAAGGAGATCATCGTCCCGATGGCGAAGATCAGTTCGGGGTGGCCCTGCAGTGGTATTCGCCGGAGCTGGGCAACACTGAATTCGGTCTCTATCACGTGCGCTACCACAGCCGGCTTCCTTATGTGAACGGGCGCGTTTCCGGGCCGAATAACCCCCTGCCCAACTACGATATCGGCTATCCGGAAGACATCAAGCTGTACGGGGTCAGCATGAACACCAACATCCCGGGGGGCTGGTCACTGGGGGGTGAATACAGCTTCCGTGAGAACATGCCCCTGCAGTGGAACGCCTTTGAGCTCATCACCGGGGGCAACCAGGCGCCTTACTCCAAACTCTTCCAGAAGCGTACGGAAAACACGCCCGTTTCCGAACTTGAGGGTGAGCGTGTTAAAGGCTATGACCGGTACAAGGTCTCCCAGGCGCAGGCAACCTTCATCAAGTTCTTTGACCGGGTGTTCGGCGCCAGTCGTCTGAATTTTGTGGGGGAGATCGGCATGACCTATGTCCATGACCTGCCTCCCAAGTCGGAAGCGCGCTACGGTCGGTCCGGCATCTGGGGCATCGGTGAGTTCGAAGGGTTTGGCACCTCCTGCGAAGAGCAGAACATCAATCCCAGCAACTGCACGAACGAAGGGTTTGTAACAGATTTTGCCTGGGGCTATCGCATGTCGGCGACGTTGACGTATAACAATGCGATCGCGGGCGCAACATTGAAGCCGTCCCTGTCCTGGTCCCATGACGTTGAAGGTTATGCACCGGAACCCGGCGGTGCCTTCGGCGAGGGCAACAAGGCCGTGGGGCTCGGGGTAACGGCTAATTACCAGAGCAACTATGAGGCGAGTATTGAGTACACCAGCTATTTTGGTGGTGACTACAACGCGATCTCGGATCGGGACCACGTAACAGCGAGCGTCTCATACGCGTTCTGATGGTGATGGGTTCAATCGCTTGCTGTACCACATTAGCCTTGTGAGGTAGACAACCAATGACATTGAAAATGAATGCCCTGGCCAGTGGCATCCTGTCACTGGCAATCGTCGGATCCCCGGCGCTTGCTGCGGTCTCCGAGGATGAGGCCGCCAAGCTGGGTAATGAGCTGACTCCGATTGGTGCCAAAAAAGCGGGCAATGGCGATGAAATTCCAGCCTGGGACGGAGGCCTGACCGAGGCGCCCGATCGCTATGAGGGAAAGCACTATCTGAACCCGTTCCCGGACGACGAGCCTTTGTTCGTCATCGATCAAAGCAACGTTGACGAGTACAAGGATCGGTTGAGCCCGGGGCAGGTCAAGATGATCCGGGAGTACGACGACTATAAGATGCCGGTCTACAAGACCCGTCGTACTGCGGCTTTGCCGGAGAAGATCTACAAAAAGGCACAGAAAAACGCCACCAACACAACCCTGGTTGAGGGCGGGAATGGCCTGGAGAACTTTGATACGGCCGTTCCCTTCCCGATTCCGGAAAAAGGCCTCCACGTGATCTGGAACCACATCACCCGCTATCGCGGTGGGGCCGTGAACCGTAATGTGCATCAGGTAACGCCTCAGGAAAATGGCGACTACACGCCTGTGCACTTTGATGAGGAACTGACGTGGCGGACGGCGCTTCAGGATTATGAGCCCGATAAGAACTCGAACGTTCTGTTTTACTTCAAGCAGCAGATCAAATCACCGTCCCGCCTCGCGGGTAACGTACTGCTGGTGCATGAAACGCTGAACCAGGTTAAGGAGCCGCGCCGGGCGTGGGTCTACAACGCGGGCCAGCGCCGGGTGCGCCGGGCGCCCCAGGTGGCCTACGATGGGCCGGGCACAGCATCCGATGGTCAGCGTACGTCGGATAACCTGGACATGTTCAATGGTGCCCCGGATCGTTACAACTGGGAGCTGAAAGGGAAAAAGGAAATGTACGTTCCCTATAACGGCTATAAGCTGGACGATCCCTCGCTCAGTTATGATGAGTTGCTCAAGCCCGGTCACATCAATCAGGAATACGCCCGCTATGAACTGCATCGGGTCTGGCACGTGACGGCCACCCTCAAGGAGGGCAAGCGCCACATCTACGCCAAGCGTGATTTCTACTTTGACGAGGACACCTGGGCCGCCGTGGTTGTGGACCATTACGATGGACGCGGTGAGCTCTGGCGCGTTGGTGAGGGCCACCTCATGCCGTTTTACGATGTGAAGGTTCCCTGGTACGCGTTTGAAGCCCTTTATGACACGCTCAACGGTCGCTATCTTGTGCTCGGCCTTACCAATGAGATGGATGACCCCTATGACTTTGGCATAAAGCGCCGTTTCAAGGATTATACCCCGGCCGCGCTGAGGCGTTCCGGTCGCCGCTGATGTCTGGTGGTCGGGAAAGGACTGATCAAGCCCCGCATACGCGGGGCTTTTTTACGTTTCCGTGCTGGCTTGTGACGGGGCCGCCGTCCCTTCCTCTTTCATGCGGTCAATCAGCTCGTCTTTCCGGGTCCAGAGCTCGCTCACCCACTTCTGGAACGCGATCCGGAATTCCCGGTCGTTCTGGTAGTCCCGTCCCAGGAACTGCTCGGGAATCCGTTTTTCATCAACCCGGATAATGACCCGTTTGGTGCGGCCGCAGAGGTAATCCCAGATGCCGCCCGGCCCATCCGGATAGACGATGGTGATATCAAGCATGATGCCCATCAGGTCTCCCATGGCCCCCAACAGAAAACCGGTGCCTCCGGCGCGGGGCTTGAGGAGGTTGCGGTAGGGGGAGTTCTGTTGCTCATGCTTTTCGGGCGTGAACCGGGTGCCTTCCATAAAGTTGAACACGGCCACCGGGGTGTACTCGAATTTTTCGCAGGCTTTGCGGGTGGTCTCCAGGTCCTTGCCCTTCAGATGGGGCTTCTTCATGAGTTGCTGTTGCGTGTAGCGTTTCATGAAGGGGAAGTCCAGCGCCCACCAGGCGATCCCGAGCAATGGAACCCAGATGAGCTCCTTTTTCAGGAAGAACTTCATGAGCGGGATGCGGCGATTGAGGATGGCCTGCGTCACCATGATGTCCGCCCATGACTGATGGTTGCAGGTGACGAAGTACCACTGGTCGCGGTGCAGGTTCGCGTTGATCTGAACATCCCACTCAATGCGGTTCAGAAGCCGGATGAAGAAGCTGTTGCCCTCAATCCAGAGGAAGGCGATGGCATTGAGCCCCCTGGTGCACTGTTTGCGGACTGCCGTAATGGGGATGATCAGCTTGAGAATGGCCAGCAGCAGAAGCAGTGGGTATCCGACCAGAGTGCTGAGAAGGATCAGCAGTATGCAGAGTGTGCCCTTGATCGGTGCAGGAAGGAAATCCAGCATTTTGACGACCGCCTGTCCAGTGAATGGGAAATGCGTTGACGGTCGCCATTATACATTGGCTGTCGGTTGTGCCAATTTATGAGCGCACAGATGTTGGCTCAGTTGCCAAATCGGGTCCGGTAGTCGGTGACGAGGACATTGAGCTGGTCCAGCGGATCCTGCGCTGCCAGGAGCCTCTCGAGCCTTTGGTCGTAGTTGGAGAGGTCATTGGCACGGATCATGGCACGGATCTCGTCCACGTACGCTTGTCCGCGTTCCGAGTAGGCCTTAAGGCCTCCCGCGAGTGTTATCCCATCCGGGAACTCGTTCTTGCCTCGCAACGCCCTCCGGCGCTCCCGAAGTCCTCTGTAGGCGTTGTGGCGGTTCAGGTTGGTCAGATAGCTCCGGATGGAATGGTAGGGGGATGGGAAAACCTCCACTTCGTGGGTCTTGCCTTTAGAGCGGCGTCCGGGCACGAGGCCGCATCCCCTGGTGAAGCACCATTGCCCGAACAGGTTGTTCCCCTGGGTCGCAAAGCGGCTGGTGCCCCAAGCGGATTCGTTGGCGGCCTGAGCGAGAACCAGGGACGGGGGCACAATATCCATGCGCCGCTCAAGGCCGTCGATCAGGGCCGCTGGCGTTGATCCACTAACCCGTAGGCGCGTGGCATGGGTATTCAGCCACTGCCGTTGATCCTCGTTGAGCTCTGGTTGCTTGCGCAGCTGTGCCAATTGATGCCGGTTCGCCTGAATGCGCAGGTTGGCAAGGGCGACGCGAGGGAAAAGGTAGCCGAAGAAGGCCTCTTTTTTCTCGGAGACGACCCTGTACTGCGATAAATCGGGCAGGGGGGTGCCCGCCCAGTCGGGCTGTGGCTCGCTTTTAAGCAGCCCCGGTGCCGCGGCCATAGGGACGGGGCGCTCAAATTCCAGCTGGCTGGCAACCAGGCCAGCGGCAAGGGCGCCAATCGTTAAAACGGCCACCAGACCAAGGGCCGGTGCAGCGCGCAGCTCCATGAATACCTCCGCATTTGCCACATTCTACGCGGCGCATTGGAATTGGGATCAGTTGGAACAACCCGCCGCGCCATCATCCCTGAAGCCTAGCAGGAAACCGATGCTCTGGTCAGTCCGGGTGATCATGATCAGGGTATCGCCGCCGTCCGCGGCAAATCCATTGAAGTCCAACCCTGTTGAGCCACAGTCGATGTTGAAGGTGCCATCATTGTGCTCGGTCAGTGGGCAGTTGCTTTCAGATCGTTCATCCCTCTGCGCTATGCTCAGGGTATCCGATCCCTGATCGTATCCCGTTGTGTGGCTTGAAGCGTTGAAGTCAGCAGTGGTCCCGAGCTGCAGACAGGCATGGTCATGCTGGGTGAGCGAGTTGGCCTCGCTGATACTGAATCCCTGAACCCTGTAAGTGGGGGTCCCGGAGGGAAGCTCGTCCGAGGCGCCAGGCTTATAGGCAACCCGGAAAAGTGAGCCGCCACGGCTGTTAGTCGATGCAGGGCGCGAGGAAGCGCTGATCCAGCGTTCATCGGCGGAGACAGCGGCGTTGGGGATGGGGTCTGTTGCCGAGTTGCGTTCCTGGTTCGCTGCGTCATAGTTGAGAGAGAGATGGCCCCTGAATGCCTCCGGGACCTCATCGGGTGTTTCTTTGGGGCGGACAGGGTTGAGCGCGAACCCGCCGGAGCTGGGCGATGGCTTGCCGTGCAGGGACCAGGTCGTTGCCTGGGTCTCGGTGCCCCGGTTGCCTTTCAGGTTCCAGCTTCCAAGGCTGGCGTTGGCCAACGCCACACTGCCCGCTTGGCCGGGCTTCAGTTCAAAACCTGCAAACCGGTACGTCGAGCTGGAGCGGAAGGCGCTTGCGTCATCCCATTCAGACAGGTTGAGTTCAATAGTCGCAATGGCTTGCTCTTCACGGATCGTCTCCCGTTCATAGCCACTGTCTTCTGAGCCGGACAGACCCCAGCCCCGGGCGGCATGGAAGTAGCTGCTCAACATCGCCTGGGGGGGCTTACCCTCAGCCCTGTGGGCGCCTGCGCGGTAGACATGGGGGTTGGGAGCCCAGCCAATGGTCTGGGGGTGTTCATGACTGATGGTCTGAAGGACGGGGCGGAGACTGGAAAGCATCATACTGCCTCCGTTCTCCGCATCCCGGGGGGTAAAGAGCTGGTTCGCCTGGGTACTGTAACTCCTGAAGGCGTCATCCAGTGGGGAATCAAAGGAGCGGCGCTTTCGGGGAATGTCGACAGTGCCCAGCGACAGCTCGATCCCGAGTTGTGGTAGCGGGATATCGCCAATCGAGTAGTGGGGGTAGGTGTAGGCGGTGCCGTTGGCCCTGCTTACGCCCCGGTCAAGTGTATGGGTGGCCCAGAAGCCACTGGCCCCGGCATTCAGGCTGACGCCGTACTGCACGGTGTTATAGCTCGGTGCGATTGGGTCGTTTTTGTCGCTGGTAAGGGACGCCGCCTTCTGGCCCAGGAGTGTTTCGGTGTGATCAAGGAAGGCCATGAAATCCGCCCGCTCCCTGAGCGCGGATTCCCCTCCGGATACATCAATCTCAAAGGCGTGTACGCGGTCGGCGACTGGCTGCCAGAGCAGATCATAAGTGCATGCCACCTGGTTGCAGCTGTTGATGGCGTTGATCCGGCTGGTGGATAGATCCGAGACGACCTCTTCGATCAGGACCTCGGACATCGGGGTCACAAAAACGTGGCCGCATTCCGAGGCCACGGGAGCCCTCATTGTCCTGCCGTCCACGGAAGCCTTGATAGCAAGATCAATCCCGCGTGGAACGCCGTTTTCAAAGGTAACGATGAGGCTGTCGTCAGTTGTTTCAGAGCTCAGGGGCTTCGAGCGCGGGCCTCCGATCTCAACCAGGCGCAGGTCGGCCTGGGTTGTATTGCTCAGGCTGCTGCCTTTTTGGGCACCCGGGCCGCTGGTGGGCGTTTGGACACTGACCAGCAGCTGATTGTCTTCGAGGTTACGGGTGCTCTTGCATTGCAACCCCGAGCCCTCGTCCTGGAAGTCGGGGGGATCACTGATGTCGAAGGAATTCTCATCGCTCACAGACGGATCGCCGCTGCCACAGGCGGTCAGGGCGAGGCTGATGATTGTCAGGAGTAGAGGGGAGAGGCAGGCGCGCATGGAGGACTCCGGAGCTGCTGTACCTGTTGGACGATCGCCATGCGAGTCTAGCCAAGCTCCGGAACCTTTGCCGTGAACCAGTCCGGGTTCTTTCAGAAGAGGATGCGCATGCCGCCAATCACCCCTTCCTCAAACCGGTAATCGTTATCGCCCCGCCGGTCGAGGTCCGCGCCCACGTAGCGGTAGCCGGCAAACACTTCCGCATTGCGGATCAGGTGATAGCTCACGGTCGCATCCGTATGGCGCATGCCGTCAGCATCGCCGTAGGACAGAATCGAGGGCGACATGTAGAGGCTGCCGCCCAGGGAAAGGCCGGGTACTTCCGGGATGTTCATGCGCACAAAGGCCCCGGGCGCGGTTGCACCGCCATCGATGTCATGGTCACTGTCGTCGAAGTACATGTTGCGCACGCCCAGCCCCACCGTCATGGGCACGTTCTGAATGGCCGTGCGGCCCTGGATGTGCAGGTCAAGCGTGGCAAGGTGACGGCTGCCCTCGTGGTAGGTGTAGCCCACACCGCCACCGAACTCGTCATGGCGGTCTGTCAGGCGGTATTCACCCCGTACTGAGTCATCGGTCAGGCTCAGGTCCAGGCTGTCTGCCTGTACAGGGGTCACCAGTGTGGCGAGAAGAGCCGTGCCGAAACAGGCTCGGATCGCTCGGTTGTATGGCATAGAGAGCTTGTACTCCTGTCGGTAACCATTGTGACTCAGTGGGTCATGATAGTGTTACCGGCATCGTTCCACAATTACGCATTCTCAAGCCGTTCAACGATACAGGCGCCGTTCTGGACGGACCAGTGGATGTCCAGATCGTGAAGGCGAAGGGCGTAACGCCGTTGTGGGTCCTCCCTGTGATAGGCCGGGCGCGGGTCCTGGCCGAGGACCTCTTTGATGAGCTCGGGCAGCTCGGGGTACAGGGGCTGAAGCTGCTGTAACCGTTGTGCCGCACCGGTGGTGAACTGCACCTTGAGACTTGGGGCGGGGGCTTCGTTGGCCCAGGCGCCGGTTGCTGTTGCAGGCGCATCGCACCAGGGCAGGAAGGGTTTGATGTCGACGACTGGGGTGTTGTCCACCAGGTCGATCTCGCTGATCGCCAGGCGCAAGGCACCGTTGCGGTGATTCAGCCCCTGGTTGCGCACCAGGGAAAGGCCAAGGCGGTTGGGGCGGAAAGGCGAGCGGCTTGCGAACACGCCGACCCGTGTGTTGCCACCCAGCCTCGGGGGCCGGACCAGGGTGGAAGGCGGATGATCCGCTGGTACCTGGTGGAACAGGAATGTGACCCAGACGTGGGAAAAGGCCTCCAGGCCCCGGAAAGCGTCTTCAGAGTTCCAGGGCGGATGCAGTATGACCTCGCCCCGTGCGTGCGGGCAGAGTGACGGCTGGCGGGGCACGCCGAACTTGTCCGGGAAACAGGAGTGGATGGTTCCAATCGGCTTGATCATGGTTTCCATGGTCACTGGAGGTCCCCGCTTGTTGAGAAGAACATTTCAATGCGGAAGGTCAGGGTTGCTTCCGGCTGGAAATCCTGGCTGCGGCGATAGCGCAGTGAGGGCACTATCTCACCATAGAGCCAGTTGTCATGCAGGCGTTTGCGGTAGACGGCATCCGAGAAGTATTCCGTACGGGCCCAGTTATCGAAAGAGTTTCCCAGGACCCCAAGGCGCAGGCGCACAAAGTGGCGGTTCCGGTAGCGGCGCTGCACACGGAATACCTGCGCCAGCTCGAAGCCACGCTTACGGTGTACCCAGCGTGCTTCCGATGAGGCACGAAACCGCCAGTGGGGGCCCAGCGACCGGTGGAAGCCAAACCAGGAACGGCTGATCCATCCTTCCTGAAGATACCACATCAACCGCTGATCAACGCGCAGCCGCCAGTCATCGTCCAGCTGCCAGTCGGACCAGGTGCGGGCCCGGGCGAACAGTTCCGGGGGCAGGTGCAGTCGTGCGCCCAGGTCGGTGCTGGCCTGCCAGCGGTCGGACAGGGGCGACAGAAAGCGCAAAGCTCCAGCGGTGAAGCTGGTTTCTTCCTCTTCTTCCGGCGATAGCGTGCCGCGCTGCTTTTGGTCCGAGAGGGAGGCCAGATCATTGGCATCGCTCTCAACAACGATGCGGAGCGCTTCTTCCGAGGTTGGCACGTCCAGCTTGAAGCGCGCTTCCGGCTCATAGCCCATCCGGCCATCTTCGGTATAACGGTTGAATGCACCCAGCCGCAGGTAGCTGTCATTATCCTGGGCTACCCAGGTTTGACCGGACAGGGTGCGGTCAATGCCCTGGCCCAGGGCTTGCACGTGACGCGAATGGATGCGCCGCCGCCGCACGACCCAGTGGCCCAGGTGGTCCAGCCAGTTATCCTGGGGCTCCAGGTAGCGGGGGCCGTCCCACTCAAAGAAATCCGGCGGGAGATCCTCAATGGTCACCCTGTCGGGCGGCTCTGAGTCTGGTGGCTGTGTCTGCATGGCACCAACGGGGCTGGCGCAAGCAACGGCCAGGCTGATCATGCCTGTGAGAGCCTGCAACCGTGTCACGGCATCAGCAGCCCCAGGCCAATGGCGGTATAGAGGCCCATAAGGCCGATGGAGAGCGCGGAAAAAGCGCCCGCTTCCTTGCCCATTTCAAAGGCACGGGCGGTGCCCACTCCATGACCGATCATCCCCATGGCACAGCCCTGGGCCGCGGGGTGGGTTACCCCGGTCAGGCGCAGTACCGGGCTGCCGAAAGCCGCGACCAGGATGCCGGTCACCATGACAAAACCGGTGGCCAGTGGTGGGTAGCCGCCTATGGATTCGGTCACGGAGATGGCCATGGGCGTGGTGATGGATTTGGTGGCCATGGACAGCAGTGTTGCCCGGTCGGAGCCCGTGAGCCAGAGAAGGCCCGTGGCGCTGCCCACTGCCACCACCCCGCTGACAGCCAGTGTGACCATCAGTGGCACCAGATGACGCCTTATGAGGCCCAGGTTCTGGTAAAGCGGCAGCCCCAGCGCCACGGTGACGGTGCCGAGCATGAAGTGGATGATGCTTGCGCCTTCCATATAGGTGCTGTAGTCCAGATCCAGAACCAGCAGTGTGCCTCCAACAATCGCAATGCCGGAGACTACTGGCTGGAGGAAGCTGGGCTTGCCACAGATGCGGTACAGGCCATGGCCGGCGAGATAGGCCAGCAGGGTCAGTGTGATGGCAAAGTGGGGCGAATTGAGGACAGTATTCATCGACTCAGCCATTGCATCAGATGGGCGGCGGTGAGGAAAGCGACCAGTGTGCCCAGCGTCAGCGCCAGAGTAATACCGAGTGCGTGTTGCATGAGCAGGGCGCCCACGGTCACGATGCCGGCACCGGCCGGTATGTAGAACAGCGCCATGTGGCTGAGCAGATGGCGCGCGGCTTCGTTCTCTGGCTCATGGCCTCCGCCGGTCAGTACCAGATAGACAAAGAACAGGATCATGCCCGAGATGGGGCCAGGCAATGGCATGCCGGGAATCTGCTCCAACGCCAGGCCGGCGAGCTGGAACACCAGGATCAGCGCCAGGCCGGCAACCACGCTGCCCTTCATGAAAGGCGGTCTCCGGAGACCTCGGCGGCCATGGCCAGCAGGTGCTGATGCAGGCCGGCCACAGCTTCCCGAACCCGCTCCAGGGGCTGGTCATTGTCAATGACGTTGCCTGCGGCCGCGAGGCGCTCCTGCCGTGGCATCTGGGTGGCAATGATGCGCTCCACCTGATCCCGATCATTGCCATCACGGCTTATGGTGCGCTGGAGCTGGGTCTCGTGACTGACGTCCACCACGATGATGTGCTGGCAGAGCCGGTACTGCGCTGTCTCCAGAAGCAGGGGAGACACCAGGAGCTGGTAGGGGGAGTCGGCCTCGGCGAGATAGTGTTTCAGGCGCGCCTCGATCCGTGGATGCAGCAGGGACTCAAGCCACTCGCGCTCTTCGTCATCGCTGAATACGCGCTGGCGCAGAGCGGCCCGGTCCAGGGTGCCGTCCTGCGTCAGAATCCCCTCACCGAAGTGCTGCCGTATGGCGTCGAGTGCGGGCTCGCCGGGAAGCACGACCTCCCGGGCAACATCGTCGGCGTCAATCGCAAAAATGCCATGGTCCCGGAACAGCTCGGCAACGGTGCTCTTGCCGCTGCCGATGCCGCCGGTCAGGCCTACTACGAACATCTTATACCCTTATCGTGGCCAGCCAGAGATCCAGAAGCTCCGGCCCGTACCAAAGGGCAATGACGCCTGCGGCGGCGAGGTAAGGGCCGAAGGGGATCGGTATGTTGCGATCATGCCCGCGAACGGCAATCATCGCAATGCCCACAACGGCACCCACGAGACTGGAGAGCAGTATGATGGCCGGCAGCATGGTCCAGCCCAGCCAGGCGCCCAGGGCAGCCAGAAGCTTGAAGTCCCCGTGCCCCATGCCTTCCTTGCCGGTCAGCAATCGGAACAGATGGTAAACGCTCCAGAGGCTGAGGTACCCCGCAACAGCGCCCCAGAAGGCGGCCTGCAAGCCAACCTGGCCAAGACCCAGCGCACTGACCACCAGGCCGCCCCAGAGCAGAGGCAGCGTGATGCTGTCTGGCAACAGGGTGGTTTCAAGGTCAATGACCGTCAGCGCGACCAGGGCCCACAGGAAGGGAAGTGTTACCAGTGTCGCCTGGCTGGGGGCAAGGATGAGGACCGTCAGCACGGACAGTACGGCCGTCAGCGCCTCGATGACCGGGTAGCGCGCCGGGATGCGGGTATTGCAATGGCGGCAGCGCCCGCGCAGCAGCAGCCAGCTGATGACCGGGATGTTGTCGATGGCGCGGATGGTATTGCCGCATTCCGGGCAATGGGACTGCGGGTAGGCAATACCGTAAGGGCTCTCCGCCTCGCCGGTGGCTGCGCTGTCACCGGCCTCGCCGAAAAGCGCCTGGCACTCCTGGCGCCAGGCCTGCTCCATCATCCGGGGCAGGCGCAATATTACGACGTTGAGGAAGCTGCCCACGCACAGTGAGACGAACACCAGGGCTGGCCAGAAGAGCCAGGGGGTGTTGAGGAGCGTGTGTATCAGGTTCTGCAAGGCTATGGCTCTTAGACCGCGGAGCCCATCTGGAAGATGGGCAGGTACATGGCGATGATGAGACCACCGACGAGAATACCCAGAACCGCCATGATCACCGGTTCCATGAGAGCAGTCAGGTTATCGACCATGTCATCCACGATTGCTTCGTAGTGGTCGGCGACCTTACCCAGCATTTCGTCAAGATTCCCGGATTCTTCGCCGATTGAAGTGAGCTGTATAGCCAACACTGGGAAGACGTTAGTCTGGCGCATGGCGGTTTGAAGTTGGGTGCCCGAGGAAACCTCTTGTTTAACATTCAGTACCGCATCCCGGAAAACCGCATTGCCTGTAGCACCTGAGACTGAATCCAGCGCATCGACCAGTGGCACACCAGCAGCGAATGTCGTGGACAGGACACGGGCGAATCGGGCTACTGCTGACTGGTCGAGAATCGCACCCACGATGGGCAGTTTGAGCACGTATTTGTCCACAAGGTCGGAAAATCGGGCTGAACGCTTTTTGGCGATCCGAAACCCAAAAAAGGTAGCGATGATCCCCAACAACACGACCCACCACCAGGCCTGAAGCCATTCAGACATGCCAATGACCATCTGCGTGAACGCTGGCAGATCGGCGCCGAACCCCTGAAACAGGGATTCAAATTGGGGAACCACCTTAACAAGAAGAACAGCCGTCACGATCACCGCAACCACGATGATCGCGATGGGGTAAATCATCGCTTTTCTGACTTTGCGCTTGAGGTTTTCCGTTTTCTCAAGGTAGGTGGCGATGCGCTCCAGCATCGTTTCCAGTGCGCCCGCGCTTTCACCGGAGTCCACCAGGTTGCAATACAACTCGTCGAAGTGTTTCGGGTGCTGGCGCAGGGCGTTGGCGAAGCTGTTACCGGAGGCCACATCGTTCCGGATGGTGATGATGAGCTCCTGAAGCGACTTGTTTTCGAGGCCGTCAGCGACGATGTCAAAGGATTGGATCAGGGGCACGCCCGCCTTCATCATGGTTGCCATCTGGCGCGTGAAGGTGGCGATATCAAAGGGCGTGATCTTTTTCTGGCCGCCGAACAGGGGCTTGCTCTTTTTCTTGATCTTGCCTGGCGTGAAGCCCTGCTTACGCAGCTGAGCTTTAACCAGTGCCACGGAGGCACCGGTTGTTTCACCACTGGTCTTGTTGCCTTTGCGGTCCTTGGCTTCCCAGATGTAGGTGTCGAGCTTCTGTTCTTTGGCCGCCATGCGTTAATCCTTGGTTACACGGTTTGCTTCTTCCAGACTGGTCACGCCCTGCATCACCTTGTCGAGCGCGGACTGGCGCAGGCTGTTAAAGCCTTCATTACGGGCCTGGCGGGCGAGTTCGATGGAGCTGGCCTCGTTCATGATCATGTTCTCCATCTCCTCGGTGACCTTAACCACCTCGAGAATGCCGACCCGTCCCTTATACCCGTTTTTACATTTATCACAGCCTGCCGGTCTGTAAAGGGTAAACCCTGTATCAATCTGTTGCTGCGTGAAGCCTTCCTTGAGCAGGACGTCCTGTGGCACCTCATAGGGCTCCTTACACTCCTTGCACAGCCGGCGCCCAAGCCGCTGGGCAATGATGAGGCTCACGGAGGTGGCCAGATTGAAGGAGGCTACCCCCATGTTCATCATCCGCGTCAGGGTTTCCGACGCGCTGTTGGTGTGCAGGGTGGAGAGGACCAGGTGGCCCGTCTGGGCGGCCTTGATGGCGATGTTGGCGGTTTCCAGGTCACGGATCTCGCCCACCATGATGATGTCCGGGTCCTGCCGGAGGAAGGAGCGCAGGGCCTCGGCGAAGGTCAAGCCAACCTTGTTGTTCACGTTGACCTGGTTGACACCCTCCAGGTTGATCTCGGCTGGATCCTCCGCCGTGGATATATTGACTTCCGGTGTGTTCAGGATATTCAGGCCGGTATAGAGTGAAACCGTCTTGCCGGAACCGGTGGGCCCGGTGACCAGAATCATACCCTGGGGGGACTTGAGCGCTTCCAGGTAAAGTTGCTTCTGGTCTTCTTCATAACCGAGCTGGTCGATGCCCATCTGGGCGGCAGTGGGGTCCAGTATCCGCAGAACAATCTTCTCGCCCCAGATGGTGGGCAGGGTGTTGACCCGGAAATCAATGGCCTTGGACTTGGAAAGCTTGAGCTTGATCCGCCCATCCTGAGGCACCCGGCGCTCGGAAATATCCATCTGGGACATGATCTTCACGCGGGCCGCTAGTTTGTGGGAGAGCTTGACCGATGGTTTGGCAACCTCGTTGAGGATGCCGTCCTGGCGGTAACGGATGCGGTACATCTTTTCGTAGGGTTCGAAGTGAACGTCCGAGGCCCCCTGTTTGATGGCATCCAGAAGCAGCTTGTTGACGTATTTAACGATTGGGGCGTCGTCTGAATCGGAATCCGTCGCATCAACCGCATTCTTGTCCTGACTGGCCTCTTCGCCATCGCCTTCAAACTCCACATTCTCAAGTTCCGCATCCCCCCCCCAGGTCCTGAGCGGCAGTGTCCTGAGACTCCAGGTAGTTGTTGATGGCCTGGCGCAGACTGCTCTCCTCGACCAGGACCGCCTCGGTGCTCAGGCCGGTGTGGAACTTGATCTCGTCCAGTGCCTGCAGGTTGGTGGGGTCCGCCATGGCCACGAACAGGCGTTTTCCGCGCTGAATCAGCGGGAGGACGCTGTGGGTGCGGATCAGCTTCTCTTCTACCAGCCCGTCCGGCATCATATCCGTAGAGAATGCTTTCAGGTCCATCACCGGCACGCCGAATTCCATGGCGGCCGAGAAGGCCAGGGCCTGGCCGGGGGCCAGTTCGTTCTGGATCAGGTAGGTGATCAGCGGGATCCGGTCCTGGTTGGCCTTGACGAAGGCCTCGCGAGCGATGGATTCCTCTAGAATGCCATCGTCGACAAAGCGCCGGGCCAGGCCGGTCAGGGTGACATTGGAGGGATCTGAGGCCATGGTCTCATCATGCTGCGTTGGTGAACGGTAAGAGCGCGAATGTGCATTGCTTCTGCTCCTAGATCCGGGAAGTTTAAATGGTCATCTCGCGGAAGGCCAATTAAGGAAGGGGGGCAGGGTAAAGCTGGGGCGTCATTTTTCGCGCTGAGGGTGACAGAAAGCGTCACTTGCGCTGACTTAGAGTGTCGGTTTGTAGCTTCCCGGGGGTGGCGGTCGGTGGGGCATTATTCTGTAACCGATTGAATTTTATCAAATAAAAAGATTGGGCGGCATTTGGCACAATCACTGCTTTACTCCTGTTAAGGCGTTATTGATAGCGGTGATGCCGCTAGGCGCTGCTTAAGTGAACATAATGACAACACCCCGGAGGTGACGATATGCAATCGGTCCGAACAAATCAGAAACAGCAGGGTTTCACCCTGATCGAGCTGATGATCGTGGTGGCGATCATTGGTATTCTTGCGGCTGTGGCTATTCCTGCCTATCAGGATTACACCGTTAGATCCCGTGTTTCAGAGGCCCTTTCTCTTGCATCAGGAGCGAAAGTGGCAGTCAGTGAGAATGCGGCCTCCGCAGCAATGGATCTGTCTGCTGGATACACCGCACCTAATGCAACCGAGAATGTTTCTATGGTCGCAATCGATGGCATGAATGGTACAATCACGGTCACGACCACGGCAGCAGCGGGTGGGGGTACGATAACCTTTGTACCAATGGACAATGCGGGTATGCTTACCGCTGGTACACCGCCTACAGGTCGGATTTCCTGGGACTGTACAGGTGGGATGCTTGCTGCAGAATACCGTCCGTCTCAATGTCGTTGATGAGACCTGTGGAAGGGGGCTGGCATCCTCGGACACAGTGAGTTGAGAGCAAGAAAAAATCCTCTCGGTAAACCGAGGGGATTTTTTTGTCCGGCGAAGCCGGCAAACCCGTAAACCTGGGCAATTATTGAACCTGTTAGCCGGCCATGCTCACGGCTCCTATCGTCGACTCGCAGCATTTGTAGCTGTGCGGCCAGACCCTATTGATCCGTGTACAGCCGTTGCGGGATAAGGTCATCTGGCAATAGACTGACCCTGCCCAAATCATTGCCCTGGAATGCCTGAAGTAAGTTTGTTTCAAACAGAGGTAGTTGCCATCTCACAGGAAAAGGGAATCTCAATGCGCTACGCGCTCGCCTACCTGTTCACCTTTCTTACCGGCTTGACGGGGCTTGTCTATCAGGTGACCTGGCACAAGTACCTGTCTTTTTACCTCGGCAGCCATGCCATGGCCACCAGTCTGGTGCTGGCCGTTTTCTTTCTGTTCCTTTCGTTGGGCTACAGCCTCATCGGACGGAACATCCATCGCATGCCCATTCGCAACCGTCTCTTTCTCTATGGGCTGATCGAGGGGGCCATTGGAGCCTATGTGCTGGTTTCGCCCCAGCTGTACCACCAGTTGGTCGCATTGATGCCGGCCGGTGGGGCAAGCCCGACGACGGATTTCTATCTGGGGTTCGTTTTCTGCGCCCTTTTCATCGGCTTCCCTACCCTGTTGATGGGCGCCACCATTCCGGTTCTGACTCAGGCGCTCTCCCGTTCCTTCGGTGCCAGCCATGGCACGCACGCGCTGGTGTACGGGCTGAACACTCTGGGCGCCGTGCTGGGTGCCCTGCTCACCGGTTTTGTGTTCATCGATACCTGGGGGTTGCCACTCACGCTGTTGTTTACCGCGTTTGTCAATCTGGGAATTGCCTTCGTCACCTGGCTCATGTTCAAACGCGCACCGGATGACTTCCAGGGTGTTACGCCTCAACAAGAACCTGAAAAACAATCCAACGAGGATCAGGGTTGGTGGTTGTGGCTCTTGTTTGGCATTTCGTTCCTTTCCGGGTTTTACGTTTTCTCCCTGGAGAACCTGATGATACGGGTAGCGGGGCTGACCCTGGGGTCCTCCAGTTACACCTTTGCCATGATCGTGGCCGCCTTTGTTTTCGGTATTGCAGCCGGCAGCCTTTGGATTGGCCGGCGGCAGGTCACCGACCGGAATTTTTTCTTTTGGGTCCAGCTCGCGATGGTGT
The DNA here is from genome assembly GCA_048013405.1 of Halomonadaceae bacterium KBTZ08. Taxonomy (GTDB): domain Bacteria; phylum Pseudomonadota; class Gammaproteobacteria; order Pseudomonadales; family Oleiphilaceae; genus Halospina. The sequence goes on along the minus strand of CP182108.1, from coordinate 1,431,103 downwards.
TGAGTCTGGTTGCCCTGTATTTCTCCGTTCCGTTGTGGCCGGAATGGTTGACCAGAATACGCACCGTATTTGCCGGCAGTTTTATCAATATCCCGCTTTACTGGACCGCCGTATTCCTGTTCCTAACGCTGATTCTATTGGTGCCCGTGGGGCTCATGGGCATGAACCTGCCCCTTCTGTTCAACTACCTGCGGTCACGGTCGCAGCATCTTTCTCACACCGCGGGTCGCCTTTATGCCATCAATACCCTGGGTAGTGTATTGGGTTCGATGCTGGGGGGCTATTACCTGTTTCTGTTTTTCCGATGGGGTGAAGTGTTCAAGATCAACATGCTGTTGGTAGGCGTGACCCTGTTGATGATTCTGTTTGCGGGAAAGCCGTTGCTGGAGCGCTGGAAACCGAAGGCGGGGTTGGCGCTGGTCCTGATGATCAGTGTGCTCTGGCTGCCTGCCTGGGATGACAGCCGCTTCATCCCGGGCGCGGCCTCAATACAGAAGCTGTCCCCTACCGCGACCAGTGTGGAACCGGCATTACGCCAACTCCGTGATCCCTACGAGGTGACCTCCGTTTATCATGGGGCTGCCGCACACGTTGCTGTTGCGGAAAAGAACGATTATCCCGCGCTCTTTATCAATGGCAATCCGAATACTGGAAAAAGGGATGTAAAGGTTCGGGCAATGAATGCGCTGTATCCGTTGGGAGTCGTCAAGAATCCCCGTGACGTGTTCGTGGTAGGCCTCGGCGGTGGGCTTTCCACCTCGATATTTGCCGAGAGTCCCACGGTACAGTCCGTACAGGTGGCCGAGATCGCCAGGGGGGTGATCAAGGCCTTGCCCGAGTTCGACGAGCAAAACGACAATTTTACCCAGCAGCCCTATTTCGAAAAGGTGAACATGATCCCTTCCGATGCCTTCAAGGTTCTGAAGGGGAGCGAGAGGCAGTTTGATATTATTGTATCGGAACCCAATCATCCCTGGGTCAGCGGTGTGGAAAATCTCTTTTCACGCGAGTTCCTGCAGGTGGTGAGTCAGCGTCTGGCTCCCCAGGGCGTTTATTGCCAGTGGTTTCCGCTGTTTGACGTACAGCCCGGCACGGTGATGATCATACTCAACACGTTCCGACAGTCCTTTGAGCATGTACGGGTGTTTTCTGTCGCGGATGGGGTCCTGTCTATTATGGCCAGTAACAGTCCCCTCCGGGTTGATGCCAGCCACATGGAAACCATCCATCAGCGGTATAAGACGCGCCTTCCGGAAGGACCACTGAGAGAGAGTCCGTTCTACTGGTTGAGTACCGAATTGTTGACCAACTGGGGCGTCTCGTCGGTAACGGAGGATTTTGAGTTTATTCAGAGCCTGGAGTTTCCCGTGGTGGCGTCAAGCTCGTCAAAAGCGCGTTTTGCAGGGCTCCGGGTGAATTACCATGACGCCATTGCCAAACGACTGGACGTGCCAACCTCGGCAGACCAATCCAGTGCTGGTTTTCTGTACGAGCAGGTCCCAGGCGCACTGGATGAGTCGTTTTTCGACACAGCCTTGAGAGCCTTGGGAAATCGGGATATGACAGAACGCTCGTTGAAACCGCGACTCTGGGCGCACAGTCTGCAGTATGCGTCGGAACAGACGGGTGCTTACCCTGAAGGTAATCGCCAAGTCTACAAGTACCTGATGGGTGAGATGGATGCGCTGCCAGCGGAACTCGAAGAAAGCATGCGCAAGATGCAGGTTTCCAGAAATGCCGCGGCGGCGGACAGCGCTGTGGATTCCGTGCCGGAGGAGTTGACTCTGGCGTGGCAGTTGCTTGACGCCTACAGAACGCTGACTCATGCGCAGGTGAGAGCCCGCATTGGGCCAGTGGTCGAGGCGGTGCCGGAGCCCTGCGAGAGTAAAGCCTGTGTGGGGTTCAAGCGCATGGTGCTGATGGAAGCGGGACATGATGGCTTGGCCGAGCTGGATCTGACGGTTCCCCGTAATGCCCGTAGAGTCCGCCGGTTGTTCAGGGAACTGGCTTCGTCTGTTGGAGTTTCCGGCGATTGAGGAGGTGAATTGTAGGGCGATTTTCAGTATGGCATTTGTATTCCACTGCGTTGATCAGCCTTATCAGCATGGATCGGTTACTGTCTGCCATTGCTGATGTCAACGAGAGGAATGTGAGCCCGCAGTTTCACCCTTATCGGAGGTGATGATTGTGGTGGCGATCATAGTTATTGTCGCCACCATTATTACTCCCTACTACCTGAATCCGTAACTCGTTGATGATGGCGGTTATTGGTAAGGCTGCTGTGCCGGAATTGGTGGGGTTAGAGTCGTTCCCGGATTCAATTAATAAATGCAGCACCCCCTGTATTCAGTGCTCTTGAGTACTCACCCCAGAACACCTCCGCCGGTGTGCGGTAACCGAGCCGTTTACGGGGTCGGTCATTGAGCTGCTCCACTGCCTCTTTGAGCTGGCAATCATTGACTGTGCTGAAATCCGTCCCTTTCGGAAAGTACTGGCGCAACAGTCCATTGGTGTTTTCATTGCTTCCCCGTTGGCTTGAGCAATAGGGATCGCAGAAGTAGGTGGCCGCGTTGAGCGCCTCCCTCACCCGTTGATGGGCAGCGAACTCAAAGCCGTTATCGAACGTCAGAGTCTTCACAGTCCCACGGATGCGCCGGAATTGGCGGATGATGGCCTCGCCCGTGGGTTCGGCCTTGAGTTGTGGCAGAACCTCCGCAAGGAGGTAGCCACTGCGCCGCTCCACCAGCGTCACCATGCCGGATTGCTTATGGCCATGAAGCACCGTGTCGCCTTCCCAGTCGCCAATTGTGAGGCGTTCATCCACGTGCCCGGGCCGATCCTCGATGCCAACCCGGTTGGGGATGCGTCCCAGCCCGGCTCTCTTGGCCAGATGGCGCTGATAGCGCCTGTGGCTGGGATGACGGCAGTAGCGCCACAGATCACCACCGGCGGCCTTATCCCAGTGGATCAACTCATAGATCCACTGATGCGACACCAGACGGCTGCCACAGCGACGAATAAAGCCGGCAATCTGTTCCGGGCTCCAGCGCTCGCGCAAGCGGGCACTGACCCACACAATGATCGACAGGGCCTGTTTATGCGCCTTGCGGGCACTGCGGCGTCGTTTGTCGCTGTATTGCTGGGCCTGCTCCGGGCAGTACTCGCCGCTGCCAGTGCGGTTGCGCCCGATCTCACGCGAGACCGTGCTACTGCTGCACCCAATCTTTCTTGCTATGGCTCGAAGACGGCACTGGTGCTGCAAGCCCGCCTCAATCTGGTATCGTTGTCGCTGGGTCAGTTGTCGGTATCCCATCTGCACTTCACTTTGGTCGGTAAAGGCGTGGAGGGTACCGGCGACGGCCCTCCTACCTCTACCGGTTCACGCCAAAGTGCTGCAGTTATTATCTGAATTCAGGAATATAGGCGGTGCTGCATTTATTACTTGAATCCAGGGTCAATTCGTTTCCTGCGCTCGGTCATGGGGCGATTTGACGAATAAAAAAGTAGTCATCGGGAAAAACCGAAAGGCCCTTGTCAAAATTCAAAATAACTATAGAATAAACTTACAAAGGACGTTCAAGCATGAACAGTTAAGGACCCCGAGTCATAACAAATGATGAACACGAGGTTAGTTAATGGGTAAAATCTCCACCTACTACGAAAAGCAGCAAACGCTCAAGCAGCTTCAGGATGAAATCCAGAAGATGGAAGAGGACAAGGAGCTGCGGAAAGAGCTCGACTTCAAGGAAGAGCTGAACGAGCTTATGAACAAATACGGCAAGTCCGGTAAGGACATGCTGGAAGTGCTTGCGACGCTGGATTCGAGCGTCAAGAATAAGCTGGAACAGGGCGGTGGTGCTGCCAGTAATGATGGTCGCAAGCAGCGTCCGCTCAAGACGTACCGGAACCCGCATACCGGTGAAGTGGTGCAGACCCGTGGGGGCAATCAAAAGACCCTGAACGCCTGGCGCAAGCAGTACGGCAAGGAAGAAGTGGCCCGCTGGCAGGAAAGCTGAGGCGGCGGCTGCGGGCGGCGCTTTTCGTGCGGCGCCGCCTGCGGTACCCTTTGGGGCATTGTTCAACAGGGAAAAACCATGCACGCAGTCATCCTTTCCGGCGGCTCAGGAACCCGTCTCTGGCCCCTTTCACGCGAAACCTATCCAAAGCAGTTTCTGGCCCTGAATACGCAGGAATCCCTTCTGGAGGAAAGCCTTCAGCGCGCCTGCGCGGTTCCTGGGTGCTCAAGTCTGTCGGTCATCACCAATGAGGCGCACCGTTTCATCGTGGCCGCGCACCTGCAGCGTTATGGTGAGCAGGCCGAGCACGGGCGGATTCTTCTGGAACCCGTGGGGCGTAATACAGCGCCTGCCATAGCACTGGCTGCTCTTCGCGTTCAGGAGCAGGACCCGGACGGGGTGATGCTGGTACTGCCTTCCGATCACGTGGTGCGCGATACCGATGCCTTCGTCAACGCGGTACAGGCCGGGGAGGAAGCGGCGCACCAGGGGCGCCTGGTCACCTTTGGCATTGTGCCGGACAGTCCGCATACTGGTTATGGCTATATCCGGGCGGAACCGGAGGTTGTGGCCGGTGGTGCGCTGCCGGTTGCCGCGTTTGTTGAGAAACCGGATGCGGTAACGGCGCAGGGTTATCTTAATGAGGGCCACTATTACTGGAACAGTGGCATGTTCCTGTTCCGGGCAAGTGATTATCTGGCAGAGCTGGAGCACCACAGGCCGGATATCCTGGCGATCTGTCAGCGGGCCTGGGCATCACGGCGGGACGATCAGGATTTTGTCCGGGTTTCGGAAGAGGCTTTCGCTGAGTGCCCGGAAGACTCCATTGACTATGCGGTCATGGAGCGCACTGAACGGGCCGTGGTGTTGCCATTGAACGCCGGCTGGAGCGATGTGGGCTCCTGGTCCTCGCTCTGGGAGCTTCAGGATCAGGATGATGACGGCAACGTGATGCGCGGTGATGTGATCGCCGAGGATGTCTCCCAATCCTATCTGCACTCTGAAGGCCGCTTGGTCGCGGCAATCGGTGTGGATCATCATGTGATTGTCGAAACGGATGACGTGGTGCTGGTGGCGGATCGCAACCGCGTTCAGGATGTGAAGAAGCTCGTGAACCGCCTGAAAGCTGATAGCCGAGACGAGTACCGCTTTCACAGCAAGGTGCATCGTCCCTGGGGCAGCTACGAGGGCGTGGCACGGAGTGAACGCTTTCAGGTCAAGCGCATCACGGTGAATCCCGGGGCAACCCTGTCGTTGCAGAAGCACCACCATCGGTCGGAGCATTGGGTGGTTGTCAGCGGCACGGCCAGTGTGATCCGTGGCGAGGAGGAAACCTTGCTGAGCGAGGATCAGTCCACGTATATTCCTCTGGGTGTGACCCATCGTCTGTCCAATCCGGGGGTGATTCCTCTGGAAGTGATCGAGGTTCAGACCGGGAGCTATCTTGGCGAGGATGATATCGTCCGCTATGAAGACCATTACAATCGCGTCTGATTGAAAGACACACGGGGCGGCGGGACGCCGCTCGTGAGAACCAGAGGGACTTGGTATGGAAAACCGGCATCACGTCACAGAACCACTTCCTGTTCACGCCCATAATCCCCATCCCGAACGGATTGCACCAGTCAGTGAAGCCTCGTTGGCTCAATCACGCCGCTTGGCAGCGCTCGCGGGATCCGTGCGCGGCCCGGTTGAGCTATGCCGTGGCGAAGCCCTGACCGCTCGAGGACTGGCAGAAGCTGCTTGTCAGGCCGCGGAAAGGGCCACGGATGACGATCATGAACTCTGGCTCCTCCCCGTACTGGCCCTGCTTCGGCAAGGGCATGCGTTATGGCAGACCATGAGGGACATCCGTGCGGGGAGCGGGGCCAGTGCCTGTTGGTTCCTGCTTGAGTCGACAGATGCAGAGCTGCTCGCTTCACTGGTTCAGGCCGAAGGCCTTCTGGCGTGGTCGGAGCTGGTGGGTGATCCCTCGATTGCCCTGATCGTGGCCCATGATGGACCACCACTGGCCCGGGGCTCGGGTGGTTCGCTGAGGATGCGCCACAGTATCAGGGTGCCGGATGCCAGCGTTGCGGATGTGATGGCCTGGTGCCGGAAACGCCAGCCAGCGATTGAGGCATGGCTTGGAATGGCCGTGGAACAGTCGGCCCTGGAGGTGGCGGTAAGGGCGGCAACAACCTCGCCCTGGGATGACTGGGGCTTCAGCTTTTTTGACGAGGCGCAGCTGGCGCGCGCCGCCGAACCAGAGCATGTGATGTCGGTGCTCAGCGCTTCCGCGGCGATGCTGCGTTTTGAGTGGCGTTGTGGCCCTGTGCGGCTGGCCCATCTGGAGCGGCGCAGCACCATGGATCAGCAGGCGGAAGTGGTGGCGTTGGCCCGGGGTGAGACGCCGCAGCAGGTTCTGGATCCGGAAGCGTCGATGGAGCATTCGGCGCTGGAGGGGGAGTGGCGTGAGGGTCCGTCGGAGCTGGTGCTGGATCAGGCCGCCGTCATGTCCTGGCTTGAGGGGCGCAGTCCGGCTTCGTCAGCGTCGGATGCGTTCTGGTATGATGCGCGCTGCCTGAACAAAGAGGTCACAAGAGAGTAACATCAATCATGCCAATCAATCGCAAAGCACTTTACGCATCACTGCTGGTTTCCCTGCCGGCGCCGCTCATTCTGGCGCTGATCCCGCTGGGTGTCGACATCGATCTGTATCTGGACACCTCCGGCTCGCTGGTCCGTGACTACCTGCTTACCTATGCGCTCTTTGTCATCGTGGCGCTGGTAGCATCCGGTCTTGCTGTACGTACTGGCGGTGGGTCACGCAATCAGTCCGGCCAGGGCGGCAAGGTTCTGGGGGGCGGCAAGAAAGACAAGGATCGGGAAGAAGGGACCGTCAAGTGGTTCAACGTTAAGAAAGGCTTTGGCTTCATTACCCGTGACAGTGGCGGCGATGTGTTCGTCCATTTCCGCGCCATTCAGGGTGAAGGCCGGCGCGTCCTGCGCCAGGGCCAGCGGGTGAGCTACAAGGTGGTGGAGGCGGAAAAAGGTCTCCAGGCCAATGACGTGACCATCGTCGAAGACAACTGAGTCCTTCCTCCGTGCGGGTCAGCCTGGCTGGCCCGCCAGCAGTTCCTCAAGAACCCCCTCGTAGACCTCAGAAAGGGTTTCCAGATCCTCGATCGCCACGCACTCATTGGCCTTATGAATCGTGGCATTGCGGGGGCCGAGTTCCATTACCTGGGCGCCCGTGGGCGCGATGAAACGGCCGTCCGAAGTCCCGCCGCTTGTTGAAAGGGTTGGGCGCTGGCCTGTGATCCGCTCGATCACACGCACTGTTGCATCAATGAATTCGCCCCGCTCGGTCAGGAATGGTTCGCCGCTGAGGTGCCATTCCAGTTCGTAATCCAGCCGGTGGCGATCGAGAACCGTTGTGACCCGTTTGCGAAGCTGGGCCTCCGTGACGGCGCTGGAGAACCGGAAGTTGAAGTCCACGGCGACGGTCCCTGGGACGACGTTAATGGCGCCTTCCCCGGCCTCCACGCGGGTGATCTGGAAGCTGGTGGGTGGGAAATGGTCGTTGCCGGTGTCCCACTCGGTGTTGATCAGGTCCGCCAGTGCCGGGGCAGCCCGGTGTACCGGGTTGTCCGCGAACTGGGGATAGGCGACATGGCCCTGCGCCCCCCGCACCACCAAGTGGCCGGAAAGCGAGCCCCGGCGCCCGTTTTTAAGGGTATCCGCGACCTGGTGGCTGCTGGAAGGCTCACCGACCAGGCACCAGTCCGGGCGGATGCCCTGAGCGGCCAGGGCTTGAACCACGCGCCTTGTACCGTCCCGTCCTGGTCCTTCTTCGTCACTGGTGAGAAGCAGGGCAATGCTGCCGCTGTGTTGGGGGTTGCGGCGCACGAAGCGCTCAACGGCCGTCACAAAGGCGGCGACAGAGCCCTTCATGTCCGCCGTCCCCCGGCCGAACAGCGTGCCGTCCCTTTCCGTGGGCTCGAAGGCTGGGGTGGTCCACTCGCTTTCCGGCCCAGGGGGCACCACGTCAGTATGGCCGGCAAACACGAACAGGGGGCCGTTCTGCCCCCGGCGCAACCAGAGGTTGCGCACCTCGCCAAAAGGGTAGTCCTCGCCACGGAAGCCCGCTTCGGCGAGGCGTTCCGCCAGCATCGGCTGGCAGCCGGCGTCATCCGGCGTGACCGATGCGCGGCTGATCAGGTCCCGGGCGAGCTGGAGGGTGGCAGTGCGCGTCTCGTTCATGCGGTGCTCAGTTGTTGGCGTGGAGTTCTTCGTTCAGCGTGATCGCTGTCTTGTTGGTCCGGCACTCCACCGCCCCTGTTTCGGAGTTGCGGCGGAACAGCAGGTCGGACTGGCTGGCCAGCTCGCGTGCCTTCACGGTCTGTACCGGCTCACCGTTGTCATCGAGCACCTGTACCCTGGTTCCGGCGGTCACATAGAGCCCTGCTTCCACGGTGCAGCGGTCTCCCAGCGGGATGCCAATGCCGGCGTTGGCGCCCAGAAGGCAGTTTTCGCCCAGCGAGATGATGATGTTGCCGCCACCGGAGAGGGTGCCCATGGTGGAGGAGCCGCCCCCCAGGTCGGACCCCTCACCCACGACGACACCGGCTGAAATGCGGCCCTCGATCATGGACTTGCCTTCGGTCCCGGCATTGAAGTTGATGAAGCCTTCGTGCATGACGGTTGTCCCTTCACCGATATAGGCACCCAGGCGGACACGGGCGGTATCCGCGATTCGGACCCCTTTGGGGACGACGTAGTCGGTCATCGGTGGGAACTTGTCCACGGCCTTGACTTCCAGGACGCGGCCGGCGGTGCGTGCCTGGAGCTGGCGCTGGGGAAGCTCCTCCAGGTCGATGGCCCCCTCGTTGGTCCAGGCCAGGTTGGGCAGTAGCGGGAAGATGCCCTTGAGGTTGACACCATGGGGCTTCACCAGGCGGTGGGAAAGCAGGTGCAGCTTGAGGTAGACCTCAGGGGTGCTGGCGGCCTCGGCATCGGTGTCCAGCAGGGTGACAACCACCGGCAGGGAGCTTTCACTCGCCTGGTCGGCGAGCGCGCCAAGGTCTGCGTAGCCGGCTTCCTCAAGCCGGTCCGCCAGGGTCTGGAGCTGGTTGGCGTCGGCGGCTACCGCTGCGTTGCCGGCGTCCAGTGCCTCAATGTTGTTGCGCACAATCTCAACCAGGGTGTTGTCGGGGGCGTGGACGGGCTGCTGGTAATAGACCTCCAGCCACTCCTGCTTCTGGTTGCGGGTGCCTATACCAATGCCGAATGCAAAGCTCATGGTCCTGACTCTCTCCTGTTAGGTGGATCCGTTCTGTGTCCGGCGTTCAATGAAGTGGGCGATGCGCTGGGCGGCCTCGACGCACGCCTCCTGGGAGGCAACCAGTGCCATCCAGCCCCGGTTTTCGCCCGGGTTGATGCCCCCGCTGGTGCGCGATAGCTAGCGCCTCGATAATACCGTTACATTCTCCTCGTTGTGGAGCGCCCTGGCAAAGGTCTCATCATCCATGGGGGTCAGGTTCCCGGTGTTTGGGGTCCCCAGTGGATAGCGCAATCGGAGCCTGGAGCGGCGGTCGTCGGGCCTGGGGGTCATACGGAGATTTCCTGTTCGTTCTGGCCGCTGAGGCCGGCCACTTCATCCAGTTGCTGGCAGAGGGCGTCCCGCACGGATTCGCAGGCTTGGGGATCTTCCACTGGGTTGCCGCGCTCGTCCGTCACAAAGAAGATGTCTTCCACCCGTTCCCCCAGCGTGGCGATCTTGGCGCTCACCAGCCGCATGTGATGATCCAGCAGGATGCGGCCAATACGGGCCAGCAGGCCGGGCCGGTCCGGGGTGACCACTTCTACCATGGTGCGGTGGTTGGCGGTGTCGGTGGAGATGGTCACCTCCGTGGGGAAGGCAAAGTGTTTGAGCTTGCGCGGAACACGGCGTTCGATGATGGCCGGGTAGTCATCGGGATCATCCAGTTCCTCCACGAGCCGTTCGCGCACATGATCCCGGCGTTCGGGGTCCTTGCCCAGAGGCTGGCCCTGTTCATCCACCACGATGTAGCTGCTCAGGTTGAAGGGGCCTTCTCCGGAAAGGATGCGGGCGTCCGCGATATTCAGGTGCAGCTGTTCCAGTATCGCTGTCTGGGCCGCGAAAAGCGCGTCCCGGTCGCGCATATAGATCACAATATGCGTATAGCCGTCCGTGGGCCCACCGGTGGTGTCCCGGATCATCACCAGTGGGTCCGGGTTATCGCCATGGCGGATGATGGCGGCGGTCTGCCAGACGATGTCCACGGTGGCATCCTGGAGGAAGAAGTCGTCGTCCAGGGTGTTCCAGACCGCGTCAATCCGCTCGTTGCTGTAACCCTGGTTGCGCAGCATGTCGCGGGCTTCCTCGCAGGTGGCGCGGATCCAGTCATTGCGGTCAAAGGGGCTGTCGATACCCTGGCGCAGGACTCGCCGGGTCTCGATATAGAGCTGACGCAGCAGCGAATCCCGCCAGGTATTCCAAAGACTCGGGTTGGTGGCGGCGATGTCGCATACAGTCAGGATGTAGAGATAGGTCAGGTGGACCTTGCTCGGGATCTTGCGGGCAAACTCGCGGATGATGGCCGGGTCGGATATATCGCATTTCTGGGCGGTGAGCGACATCAGCAGGTGGTTCTCGATGAGCCAGGCCACCAGCTTGGTGTCGCGGTCGCTCAGGTGGTGCTGCTGACAGAATCGGGTGGCGTCAATGGCGCCCAGCTCTGAATGGTCGCCACCTCGGCCCTTGGCCACATCATGGAACAGGCCGGCAATGTAGAGCAGTTCCGGCTTGGGTAGTTGGTGGCTCAGTCGTGACGCCAGTGGGAACTGGTCGCGGCCCTCCGGGGTCTGGATGTGGACCATGTTGCTGATGACGCGCAGCGTGTGGGCATCGACGGTGTAGACGTGGAACAGGTCGTACTGCATCTGCCCGATGACGTTACCGAATTCCGGCAGGTAGCGGCCAAGCACGTTGTAGCGCTTCATGTAGGACAGGGTGGTGTCCAGTTCGTGCGGGGTCCGCAGCAGTTCCATGAACAGCGATGTGCACGCCAGGTCCTGGCGGAAGGCGTCGTCGATCAGGTGCCGGTGGGCCCGGATGGCACGGATCGTTGGAGCGCGGATGCCTTTCACTTCCGGGTGCTGGGCCAGTACCACAAAGATTTCGAGCAGCGCATAAGGGGCATAGGCGAAGACCTGGGTGTTCCTGGCCTCCAGGTAGCCGTTGCGGATCTGGAAGCGGCGGTTCACCGGCTGGATGTGTTCCGCCTCGTCCGCTCGCAGGATCTCCTCATCCAGGTGCTGCAGGGTGACGTCCGTGAGCTCGGCCAGCGCCAGCACGCTGCGGTAATAGGCCTGCATCATCAGTTCCACGCCGAGGCGCCCGTCCTGCTCGGAAAAGCCAAGCATGCGGGCAAGGTCGGGCTGGTAGTCGAACAGGAGCCGGTTTTCGTTGCGCCCCGCCAGGATCTGGAGCCCATAACGCAGCTGCCACAGGAAGGTTTCACCGTCGCGCAGTATGGCGAATTCCTCATCCGAGAGAATGGCGAAGTGCATCAGGTCGGCGGGATCATCCAGGCCGAAATGGCGCCGGGCGACCCAGATGATGGTCTGAATGTCGCGCAGCGCGCCGGGCGAGCCCTTCAGGTTGGGTTCCAGGTTGTACTCTGTGGCGCCGTATTTGCCATGACGTTTCTGTTGTTCGCGGCGTTTGGCTGCAAAATAGTCGCGGTCGGAAAGTGTGTCACTGGAGTAGACGCGTTCGCGCAGCTGCTCGGGGAGTGTGGCATTACCGGCAATCAGCCGCGTCTCGAGCATGTTGGTGAGGATGGAGGCGTCCTCGCGCGCGGCGGATACGCATTCCTCAATGCTGCGTACGCTGTGGCCGATATCCAGGCCCAGGTCCCAGAGCAGGGTGAGGAAGGCCGACAGCGCTTCTTCGTGCCCTTCAGCGCCGGAGCTGCTGGTCAGGATCAGCAGGTCTATGTCCGAATAGGGATGAAGCTCGCCACGCCCGTAGCCGCCTACCGCGACCAGCGACAGGTCTCGGGCGCCGCCGAGAGGCGAGTGCTGCCAGAGCAGCGCCAGCACCGTATCCATGATGTGCGCCCGTGCGTGCACCAGTGACCGCACGTCGGTGCCGGCGCGGAATGCGTCCGCCATGACCTGCTGCAGGTATTCAAGATGCCGGCGTACAGGCACACCGGGCGAGGCTGCGTTGCGGATTTCTTCCGCCAGAGCGGCAGCATCCAGGTGCTCCTCCGGGTTAAAGATGGCACCGGTGGTATTCATGGCAAGCGCACCTCGCGTTGGGGATAAGGCTCAGGCCGGCTCCTCACCGTCGCGAAGGGTAAGGATCTCGTAGCCGTCCGCGGTGACCAGCACTGTGTGCTCCCACTGGGCTGATAGTTTCCGGTCCCGTGTCACGACAGTCCAGCCATCCGGAAGCACCTTGCTGTGGCGTTTGCCCTGATTGACCATGGGTTCAATGGTGAACGTCATGCCTTCCTGCAGCTCCAGGCCGGTGCCCGGTTTACCAAAGTGCATCACCTGGGGTTCTTCATGGAAGCCCTTGCCGATGCCGTGGCCGCAGTATTCGCGGACAATGCTGTAATGATTGGCTTCGGCGTGCTTCTGGACCGCGGCGCCGATATCACCGAGCGTCGCGCCCGGGCGGACCATTTCGATGCCACGGAACAGGCATTCCCGGGTGACCCGGTTGAGCCGCTCGGCAGCGGGGTGCGCGGTGCCGGCTACGAACATCTTGCTGGTATCACCGTGATAGCCGTCCTTGATAACGGTGACATCGATGTTGAGGATGTCACCGTTTTTCAGGGCCTTCTTTTCACTGGGAATCCCGTGGCAGATGACCTGGTTGACGGAAATGCACACGGATTTGGGGAAGCCCTTGTAGTTCAGGGGGGCGGGTGTAGCCCCGTGCCCGGTGATGTACTCGTGGCAGAGCCGGTCGAGTTCCTCGGTGGTCACACCCGGTTTGATGTAATCACCAATCATCTCCAGAACACTGGCGGCCAGCCGTCCGGCTGCCCGCATCTTTTCAATCTCGTCGACCGTCTTGATCTGAACGCTCATGCCGCTCCCGAAGTATCGTGATCCAAATCCGCTATTCTACCGGCTCATGGTGACAGATTGAAGCTGGCGCACGAGCTGTGATCCCTTCTGGGTCTTTGCGTCGTGTTTGCCCACATTTAACGGGGCTGTTGTAAGGTGTAACTTCCTTTTGGCCGCGTTTTGTGGTAAAAATTCGCGCGCCGTACCGGGGAGTTCCCAACGAGCTGATCGGGCAGCGGCAAAAACCAATACACACACGTATCGGCACATTATCCCGGGTGCTCCGAGAGCCGGGTGGCTTCGGGGTCGGATGATGGGATGCGTGGAGGCGTAACCCAAGCTTAAAAGGTGATAGCAATGGCACAGGTAAGCATGCGCGACCTGCTCAAGGCAGGCGCACACTTTGGACACCAAACGCGCTACTGGAACCCGAAGATGGGCAAATACATCTTTGGCGCGCGTAACAAGATCCACATCATCAACCTCGAGCATACGGTCCCGGCGCTGAATCAAGCGCTTCACCAGGTCGAGAAGATGGCGGAAAACAAGAATCAGATCCTGTTTGTGGGCACCAAGCGCTCTGCAAGCAAGATCGTCAAGGAAGAAGCCCAGCGCTGCGGCATGCCCTATGTGAACCATCGCTGGCTCGGCGGCATGCTCACGAACTACAAGACCATCCGTCAGTCGATCCGTCGCTACCGCGATCTGGAACAGCAGGACCAGGACGGCACCCTGGACAAGCTGACCAAGAAGGAAGCGCTGGACCACCGTCGCGAAATGGAAAAACTTGAGCGCTCCATTGGTGGTATCAAGGACATGGGCGGTCTGCCGGATGCGCTCTTTGTCATCGACGTGGACCACGAAGACATCGCCATCAAGGAAGCCAACAAGCTGGGTATTCCGGTGATTGGCGTGGTTGACACCAATAGCGACCCCAAGGGTGTCGACGTGGTCATCCCAGGCAACGATGACGCGATCCGGGCGGTTCAGATCTATGTTCGCGCCGTGGCAGACGCTGTCATTGAAGGCACCCAGGCAGGTGGTGGCGGTGCCGCTGATGAGTTTGTCGAAGTCAGCGAAGACGAAGAACCGCAGGCGCCGGCGGCTGAGTAAGCCCCGGCCGGCGCGAACGGCAACAACCGAATTGATTCAAGTGGGGAACAGATAATGGCTGCAATTTCTGCCGCACAGGTCAAGGAGCTGCGTGAGCGCACCGGCCTGGGCATGATGGAATGCAAGAAGGCGCTGGTGGCTGCGGAAGGCGACGTGGAAGCCGCGATCAGTGAGCTGCGTAAGTCGTCCGGCCTGAAGGCCGCAAAGAAGGCTGACCGCACCGCCGCCGAGGGCGTGGTGCGCATTAAGGTGGCCGACGATGCCAGTGTTGGCATGATGATCGAGATCAATGCCGAAACCGATTTTGTCGCCCGTGATGACAATTTCCTGGCATTTGCGGATCGCGTGCTTGATGCTGCGTATCAGGCTGGCGAAACCGATATGAACCAGCTCGTGGTGGACGACCTTGAGAAGGAACGTGAAGAGCTGGTCCAGAAGATCGGAGAGAACATCACCGCGCGCCGGGCCGTGCGCCTTGAGGGTGATGTGGTTGGAGGCTATGTTCACTCCAATAATGGCATGGGGGCGCTGGTGGCGCTCAAGGGCGGCTCCGCCGAACTGGCACGTGATCTTGCAATGCACGTAACCGCCGTGAACCCGCGGGTTGCAACGCCGGATGACATGCCCGAAGAAGAGGTTGAGAAGGAGCGCGAAGTCATCCGCTCCCAGCCTGATATGGAAGGCAAGAAGCCCGAGATCGTCGAGAAGATGATGACCGGCAGGATCCAGAAGTTCCTGAAGGAAAACAGCCTCGTTGAGCAGGGTTTCGTGAAAAACCCGGACCAGGCTGTGAAGGATCTGCTTACGGAGCATGGTGCTGAGCTTGTTACATTCGTACGTTATCAAGTGGGTGAAGGCATCCAGAAGGACGATACGGACTTCGCTTCCGAGGTTGCCGCGCAACTCAACGGTTGAGCACCGCGTTCGGACGGGCGTGACCCGTCATTGATTCGGGCCGCATCGCCTGGCGTCCGGGACGTTCAGGGGGTTGCGGCCGGTTTGTATCCAGAATACCGGTCAGGAGGTCACAGGCCATGCCCACCCAGAGTACGACACAGACCCGATACAAACGCGTTCTGCTCAAACTCAGTGGCGAGGCTCTGATCGGTGATCACGAATTCGGGATTGATCCCAAGGTACTTGACCGCATGGCGGTCGAGATCGACTCACTGGTCAGCATTGGGGTTCAGGTGGGCATCGTCATTGGCGGCGGCAACCTGTTTCGCGGCGCGGCCCTCAATGAGGCTGGTATGGACCGGGTGACGGGTGACCATATGGGGATGCTCGCCACCATGATGAACGGGTTGGCCATGCGGGATGCCCTCGAGCGCTCGAACATCCAGAGCCGGGTGATGTCCGCGATTCCCATGAGCGGCATCGTGGGTCACTATGATCGCCGTGAGGCCATGCGTGAACTCAAGGGCGGCGATGTGGTGGTGTTCTGCGCCGGCACCGGGAACCCGTTCTTCACGACTGATTCGGCAGCCTGTTTGCGGGCGATCGAGATCGACGCGGATGTGGTGCTCAAGGCTACCAAGGTGGACGGGGTCTACAACGATGACCCGGTCTCCAACACCGAAGCCTTCAAGTACGACCGGCTGACCTATGATCAGGTGCTGGCGGGTCGCCTTGGTGTGATGGACCTTACCGCCATCTGCCTGTGCCGTGATCACAACATGCCCGTGCGTGTGTTTAATATGGGGAAGCCGGGCGCGTTACGCGAGATCGCGCTTGGTGGAAACGAAGGAACACTCATTGAGGAAGCCTGAACAGAGGGGCGGAAACCGTGTTAGACGAGCTCAAGCAAGACGCTGAACAACGCATGCAGAAGGCGGTTGACTCTGTGAGCAAGGCCTTCGCGCGTATCCGGACCGGACGGGCTCATCCGAGCATCCTGGATGATGTGCAGGTTGATTACTATGGCATGATGACGCCGCTCAAACAGGTGGCTAATGTCTCCGCGGAAGACGGTCGAACCCTTGCCGTTTCGCCGTATGAAAAGAACATGGCGCCCAAGATCGAGAAGGCCATCATGATGGCGGATCTGGGCCTTAACCCCGCAACAACGGGGGAAGTGGTCCGTGTCCCCATGCCTACGCTGACCGAGGACAAGCGCAAGGAGTACGTGCGTCACGCGCGCAACGAGGCGGAACAGGGCCGGGTAGCGGTGCGTAACGTGCGTCGCGACGTGAACAGTGACGTCAAGGAACTGCTCAAGGAAAAGGAAATCACCGAGGACGAAGAGAAGAAGGCTGAGGGTGATATCCAGAAGCTTACGGATAAGTACGTTGCAAAGATCGACGAACTCCTCAAGGCCAAGGAAAACGACCTGATGGCGATCTGAGGCCGGGTGCCTGGGAAAGTATGAGCGAGATCGAACAGGAAACAGCCATACCGCCACTGGCTGGCTGTCCGCGTCATGTGGCAGTGATCATGGACGGTAATAACCGCTGGGCGCGTGCAAGGGGTCAGCCGGGAATCAGTGGTCATCGGGCTGGCGTCAAATCCGTGCGGGCGGCTATTGAGACCTGCGGCAAATCCGGTGTTGGGATTCTCACCCTGTTCGCGTTCAGCAGTGAGAACTGGCGTCGCCCGCAAGAGGAAGTGAACGCCCTGATGACGCTGTTTCTGCGTTCGTTACGCAAGGAGGTAAGGCGGCTGCGCGAGAACAATGTCCGCCTTTCCTTCATTGGCAATCGGGAACGGTTCAGTCAGTCCCTTCAGGAGCACATGGTTCGAGCGGAAAAAGAAACCGGGCACTGTGATGGCATGGAGCTGGTGGTTGCCGCGGATTATGGTGGGCACTGGGATATCGCCCAGGCCAGCCGGCGCATCGCGGAAGAGGTTGCAGCGCAGCGTATTCGGCCGGAAGAGGTGGATGAGAGGCTCGTGCAGCAGTACATCAGCCTGGGAGACCGTCCCATGCCGGATCTATTGATCCGCACCGGCGGGGAGCAGCGCATCAGTAATTTTCTGCTGTGGCAGTTCGCCTATACGGAGTTCTATTTTTCACCGCTGTACTGGCCAGACTTCCAGCATACCGCAATGCGCCAGGCGTTGGCCGATTTCGCGGGGCGTCAACGGCGTTTTGGGCGCACCCATGAACAAGTTGAGGCGTCCGCGAACCCTGGCGGTGCGGACGTCCGGTCTCCAATGATGGCCCAGAGTTCGTATGGATCAGGAGGTTAGGTGCTCAAACAGCGGGTGATCACGGCTGTCGTCCTGGCGCCTGTCGTCCTTGGCGGTCTTTTTCTGTTGCCTCCCACAGGGTTTGCTGTTTTTACAGGGGCATTGCTGGCCATTGCCGCCTGGGAGTGGGCCAACCTTTCCGGTTTTGCCGGACGTGTTCACCGCTGGGTGTTCGCGCTCACGGTGGTAGCGTTGATGGGCGTGTTCAAGACGTTGCCGGTGGTCCCTCTGTTGGGCGTACTGGCCGTTTTCTGGCTTGGGGTGGCCGGTTTGGTGACCGCCTACCCAGAAGCAGCCGCGCTCTGGAAACCCAGGCCAGTGCGGCTGGCTTTAGGTGTGCTGGCACTCGTTGGGGCCTGGCTGGCGCTGAACCATCTGCGCGCCGGCGAGCTGGTCCTGGGGGACACCAGCAACAATCTTCTGTTGATCCTCTATACCTTTCTGGTTGTCTGGGGCGCCGACATCGGGGCCTATTTCGCCGGTCGAGCCTTCGGGCGCCGCAAGCTTGCTCCGGCAGTCAGCCCGGGTAAGACCTGGGCGGGCGTGTGGGGCGGCCTGGCGGTCGTCGCGTTACTCGCGCTAGGCGTGGCCTGGGGGCTTGGCCTCGCGGCTATAGCGGTGATTCAGTTTGTACTTGTCTCGCTGCTGACAGCGCTGGCCTCGGTACTTGGGGATCTGTTCGAGAGCATGCTCAAGCGCCATCGTGACATCAAGGACAGCAGCCAATTACTGCCTGGCCACGGCGGCATTCTGGATCGCATTGACAGCCTTGTGGTCGCAATACCGGTTCTGGCGTCCTGCTTTACACTGTTGGGCTGGTTGACGCCGGTTCAATAACGCTCCGACACGGACAGGACCCCCGATGGGTGAAACCTCGCCACAGACTCTGACCATACTCGGCGCCACGGGCTCCATCGGCAGCAGCACGCTGGATGTGGTGGCGCGTCATCCCGAGCGTTTCCGTGTGCATGCGCTGAGCGCCCATTCCAATGTGGAAGCGCTGGCGGGATTATGTCATCAGTTCCGGCCACGGCTTGCGGTGATCAGTGATCCATCGCGTGAAGCGGCGCTGCGTGAGGCGCTTGCGGGACTGGATATCTCGGTGCTTAGCGGTGAGGCCGGTTTATGTGAAGCGGCTTCGGACGCAGCGGTGGATACCGTCATGGCTTCAATTGTAGGGGCGGCGGGCCTGGCGCCCACCATGGCGGCGATTGAGCAGGGTAAGCGGGTGCTTCTCGCTAATAAGGAGGCGCTGGTGATGTCCGGGGGTCTCTTTATGGAGGCAGTGGAGCGCCATGGCGCGACACTGCTCCCTATTGATTCCGAGCACAATGCCATTTTCCAGTGTCTGCCACATGCTGGGGCCGGCGTTGGTGATGCTGGCGTTACGCGTATCCTGCTCACGGCTTCGGGCGGCCCCTTCCGTACAACACCGGCGGTAGAGCTTGAGCATGTCAGCCCGGATCAGGCCTGTGCCCACCCCAACTGGGCCATGGGCCGCAAGATCTCAGTGGACTCCGCCACGCTTATGAACAAGGGCCTGGAGCTGATAGAGGCATGCTGGCTGTTTGGCACCAGTCCGGAGTACGTTCAGGTGCACGTGCATCCGGAGAGCATTATCCATTCGATGGTGGAGTACCGGGATGGTTCGGTGCTTGCGCAGCTGGGTAGTCCGGATATGCGTACACCCATTGCCAACGCCCTGGCATGGCCGGAGCGCATTGATGCGGGCGTGGCCTCACTGGATCTGTTTGAATTGGCATCCTTTCATTTTGAACGCCCAGACCTGGCTCGCTTCCCGGCATTGCGCCTGGCCGGTGAGGCTTTCCGTGCCGGGGGGACCGCACCAACAATCCTGAATGCGGTCAACGAGGTAGCCGTCGATGCCTTTTTGGCAGGGCGTATCGGCTTTACCCGGATTGCGGGTCTCGTGGAGGACGCATTGGCGCAGCTGGTCCCAGGCGCTGCAGACTCCATTGAGCGAGTGATGGCAAGTGACGCCGCTGCCCGTGACTGGGCCATGAACCGGCTTGATATTGTGGAGAGTCCCTCATGAGCGTGATCCAGACGGTACTGGCACTGGTTGTCACTCTTGGCATTCTGGTAACGGTGCATGAATTTGGTCACTTCTGGGTGGCCCGTCGCCTTGGGATACCGGTGCTGCGGTTTTCCGTCGGTTTTGGTAAACCGCTTGTCATGCGCCGTGACCGCCATGGCACCGAGTTCACGGTGGCGGCGGTTCCGCTGGGTGGTTACGTCAGGATGCTGGACGAGCGCGAAGGCGAGGTGCCGGAAGACCAGAAACATCTGGCCTTCAATCGCCAGACCCCACCCCGGCGCATTGCCGTTGCCGCAGCCGGGCCGCTCGCCAATTTCATATTCGCGATCATCGCCTACTGGCTGCTTGCGGTTATCGGCTTCACCACGGTCGCACCCGTGGTGGGCGATGTTGAGCCTGGCACACCGGCTGCCAGGATGGCTGTTGAGTCCGGCATGGAAGTGCTGTCAGTGGACGGCCGTGAGACGCCTTCCTGGCGCCATGTAGGCATGGCGTTGCTGCAACGGGCCGGCGAGCAAGGCAGGATCCATTTGACATTGGAGCAGGATGGCCGGCGCGTTGAGCGCAGTGCAGAGCTTAAGGGGTGGCTGGGTGGCGCCCGGGATCCAAACCCTGTGCGGGAGTTTGGCATTGAACCATGGCGGCCTGATATCCCGGCGGTGCTGGGTCAGATCAGGGCGGGTTCCCCCGCCGAAAGGGCTGGTCTCCAGTCTGGGGACCGGATCCTGGCGGTGGATGATGAGCCAGTATCGGACTGGCTCGAGCTGGTTGAGCGGATACGGGCGGCGCCGGGAGAGTCGTTATCCCTGCGCATTGAACGTGATGGCAGCGAGCGTACGATCACCGTCACGCCAGCTGCTGAGACGGATTCGGAGGGCGAGCGTATAGGCCGGATCGGGGCAGGCGTGCAGTCGGTTTCCTGGCCCGATGACATGCGGCGCCAGACACAGCTGGGGCCGGTGCGTGCCGTGCCCGAGGCGCTCAGTCAGTTCTGGAACGATACCCGAACCACGGTCGTGGCTGTGGGTAAGATGGCCAATGGGTTACTTTCCGTGCGTAACATCAGTGGCCCCATCACGATCGCGCGAGTGGCGGAGACGACGGTGACGACCGGGTTTGAGTCCTTCCTGCGGTTTCTGGCGTACCTGAGCATCAGCCTGGGCATCATCAACCTGTTACCCATCCCCATCCTCGATGGCGGGCACATCCTGTTCTACGCGTGGGAATGGGGGCGCGGGAAGCCAGTATCCGAGGCTGTTCAGGGGGTATGGCTGCGGTTGGGGCTTTTCCTGATCGTCATGCTCACCGTGCTTGCGCTTTACAATGACGTGCTCCGGTTGTGAGAATTGGCCGGCTTTGCAGGCGCCCTGTCGCCATAACATTACTGTAATGGGGTGGCGTGTTCGCCTTACTGATGGCATCCGTTAGGCTGTCAGCCCTGTTTCCCAAGTCACGAGCTCAAAGGCATTTAGTGAACCCATGAAAGGCCTTTTACGGACGTTGTTGTCGGCGGTGATGCTGGCCCTGGTCAGCCTGTCGGCCCCGGCCGAGACCTTCCAGGTTTCGGACATTCAGGTGGAAGGGCTTCAGAGGGTCTCGGCGGGCAACGTCTTCAATGCCCTACCGGTGAATGTCGGTGACCGGGTTGACGATGCCGCGGTGGCTGACGCCATCCGCAATCTGTTCCAGACCGGGTTGTTCGCGGACATCAGCATGGCGCACGAGGATGGGGTCCTGATCGTCTCGGTTGAGGAGCGCCCCTCAATTGCCAGGATTGAGGTGGAGGGAAATCAGAACATCAAGACCGAGCAGCTCATGGAAGGCATGCGCCAGGCGGGTGTTGAAGAAGGCCAGATCTTCCAGCGCGCCACGCTCGAGCGACTGGAGCTTGAGATTCTGCGCTCCTATGTGGCCCAGGGGCGCTACAACGCGGATGTGAATGCGGAAGTCGAAGAACTCCCCCGCAATCGTGTTGCCATCAACTTCAGCATCAATGAAGGCGACGTTGCCGCCATCCAGCACATCAATATTATTGGCAATGAAGCGTTTACGGACGCGGAATTGATAAGCCTGATGGAGCTGCGTGAAACCAGCTGGTGGAACTCCATCACCAATGCGGATAAGTACGCCCGCGAGAAGCTTTCCGGCGACCTGGAAACACTGCGCTCCCATTATCTGAACGATGGGTATGTGGAATTCAACATCGAATCCACCAACATTTCCCTGGCCCAGGACAAGAAACAGGTTTTCGTGACCCTGGCGGTGGATGAAGGGCAGCAGTTCCGTGTTCGGGATGTC
The DNA here is from genome assembly GCA_048013405.1 of Halomonadaceae bacterium KBTZ08. GTDB lineage: Bacteria > Pseudomonadota > Gammaproteobacteria > Pseudomonadales > Oleiphilaceae > Halospina. The sequence goes on along the minus strand of CP182108.1, from coordinate 1,409,335 downwards.
CGGCTTGAGGGCAACCTGATTGTTGATGAGGAGGAATTGCGCAACCTGGTAGCTCTGGAGGAGGGCGAGCTCTTTTCCCAGCAGCGGATGACCATGACCAAGGATCTGATCACCCGCCGCCTGGGTCGTGAGGGGTACAGTTTTGCCAAGGTGCAGGCGACACCCCGCCCCCACGATGATGGCACCGTGACGGTGGTTGTGGATGTGCAGCCGGGCGAGCGTACCTATGTGCGGCGTGTCCGTTTCCGGGGAAACACCGTGACGCACGACGAGGTCCTGCGCCAGGAAATGACCCAGATGGAGGCCGGAGTAGCCTCCTCCAGCCGGATCGAGAATTCACGCAGCGAGCTGGAACGTACCGGCTTCTTCGGTAAGGTGAACGTGGAAACATCCCCGGTGCCCGGAACGGACGACCAGCTGGATGTTACCTACACGGTGGAGGAGCAGCCCACAGGTAGCCTTTCCGCCAACATTGGCTTCTCACAAACGTCAGGGCTTATTTTTGGCGCCAGTGTCTCCGAGAAGAACTTCCTCGGAAGTGGTCGTCGTGCCAGCTTTGGCCTGAATAAGAGCGATTCGGTAACCAGCGCGAACCTTTCCTACACCAACCCCTTCTATACGGTCGATGGGGTCAGCAGGGGCTTCAGTTTCCAGGCTCGTGAGACGGATTATGAGGAGGAAGAGGTTTCCTCCTTCGTGCTGGATACGCTCAGCGCCCGTATGAACTTTGGTTATCCCATCACCCGCTACACACGGCTGAACTTTGGTCCAGGCTATGAATACAACCGGATTGAGCCGGGCCAATACCCAGCACAGGAAGTGCAGGCGTTCATTGCTGAGGAAACCAATTCCCAGAGCGCCTTCCTTCTGAAGGGATCCATCGTACGCAACACCCACAACCGGGGGCGTATGCCCACCTCGGGCTCACGTAACAGTCTGACGGTGGAAACAGCTGTTCCGGGCAGCGATCAGACCTACTACAAGATCACCCAAAGGACGGATGCCTATTACCCGCTGACCAGCAGTCAGCGGTGGGTGGCACGGCTTCGCACCAAATTCGGTTACGGTAAAGGGTTCTCCGATACGGGCTCTTTGCCATTCTACGAGCATTACTATGCCGGCGGTTACCACTCGGTGCGGGGCTATGAAGCCAACAGTCTGGGCAATCGCGCGACCCCGAATGAGGACGATCCGTTCAGCGACGATCGTCCTTTCGGCGGCAATGTTCTGGCGGAAGCCAGTGCGCAGCTGATTTTCCCGGTTCCATTTGCGGGTGAAAGACGGAATATGCGCTCGGCGGTGTTCCTGGACGGTGGTAATGTGTTTGATACGGCCCGTGATTTCGATCCCTCCATGAACGAGATTCGCTATTCGGTGGGCATTGGTTTTGAGTGGATCACCGCTATCGGGCCGCTGGGCTTCAGTCTGGCGGAGCCGCTTAATAATGAGGCGGAAGACGACACACGCCGCTTCCAGTTCTCGCTGGGCCAGCAATTCTGACTGGCCTCTGGAACAATCCTGCCCTGGCGGGCACAATAGGCGGCACTCAGTGCCCATGACAAACATCAATACAGGGAGGCGAGCCATGAAATGGACGCTGACACTTGCTACCGCATTACTGATGCTCGCGGCAGCAGTACCGGCAACAGCCCAGGAACGCATTGGCGTGGTTAATCTGCGTGAGGCGGTTTTCTCCTCGGATGCCGGGGCTGAGTTCGGGGATGTGATCAAGGGGCAGCTTAAGGAAGAGCAGAAAGCGATCAAGCAACTCGAGTCCGAGGCTCAGGACATGCAGGAGCGCCTGAAAAGCGATGGCGCCATGATGAATGAGTCGGAGCGCAAGGATCTGGAATCGCGCTTTCAAAAAAAGGTTCAGGAGTACCAGAAGCGCCGGGCCCGTTTCCAGCAGGCCGTGAACCAACGGCAGCAACAGTTCCTTCGAGAATCCCGTCCGGCGGTGGATGCGGCCATGGAAACCCTGCTTGACAAGCATGAGCTGGACATTGTCATTCCGGCGGAAGCGGTGATCTATGCCAAGCCGGACCTGGATCTGACCCAGGAAATGATCGATCTGCTCAACGAACAGGCCAGCGGCAGCGGCACCACCAATAGTGACAACAACTGAGCGGCGCTGATCCGCGGCGGGAGTGTGGATGAACAGCGTGGAACGAACCCTTTCCGAGCTGGCTGACCTCTTGGGCGCCGAGCTGCGCGGGGATGGGGACAAGCGGATAACCGGGCTGGCAACACTCGCCAGCGCCGGCGAGAGTGACATCAGTTTTCTGGCCAACGAAAAATACGCGCGCCAGCTTGGTACCACACAGGCTGGCGCGGTTCTCGTTCGGCCTCATCAGGCAGACCAGTGTCCGGTCAGTGCGCTGCTGATTGACGATCCCTACCAGGCGTTTGCCCGGTTGAGCCACTTTTTCAATCCGGAGCCCGTGCGAGAGGCGGGGATCCATCCTACCGCTACCGTGGCGGAGGACGCGTCTGTTGCTGACTCCGCCTGGGTTGGGCCGGGCGTGGTGATTGAACATGATGTCGAGATTGGCGAAAGGGTGCGGATAGGCCCCCACAGTGTTGTAGGGGCCGGCTCTCGCGTGGGGGCGGAAACGCTGCTGGCTGCCAATGTAACGCTCTATCATGGTGTGATACTGGGCGAACGGTGCCGGATCAGCAGTGGGGCCGTGATTGGCAGTGATGGTTTCGGGTACGCTCATACAGGGGAAAGTTGGGACCGGATTGCCCAGATCGGCGGTGTCCGCATCGGTAATGACGTGGATGTAGGGGCGAACACGACTATTGACCGGGGAGCTCTGGACGACACCGTCATCGGTGATGGCGTAAAGATCGATAACCTGGTGCAGGTGGCCCACAATGTGGAGATCGGGGACCACTCCGCCATGGCGGCCCAGGTGGGAATCTCGGGCAGTACGCGCATCGGGCGCCATTGCGTTTTCGGAGGGGCGTCCGGTATTGGCGGTCACCTCACCATTGCCGATGGGGTCCAGCTTACCGGCATGACCATGGTAACCCGGAGCCTGAAAGAACCCGGGGTATACTCCTCGGGTACCGGGGTAGAACCCAATCGTGACTGGCGTCGCAGTGTGGTCCGGTTTCGTCAGCTCGACGACATGGCTCAGCGCTTGCGCCAGATTGAAGACAAACTCAGTGATTGACGTCGAGGCTGTGGCGCATGCAGATTGAAGATATCAAGCAATACCTACCGCACCGTTATCCCTTCCTGATGGTGGATCGGGTAACCGAGGTGCGTGCTGGCGAGTACATTGCCGGTATCAAGAACATTTCCGTCAACGAGCCCTACTTTGAGGGGCATTTCCCCACCAAGCCCATCATGCCGGGTGTCATGATTGTCGAATCCATGGCGCAGCTTTCCGGGGTGCTCGGCTTTGTTACGGTTGGGCGCTCTCCGGCGGACGGCTTCACGCATTACTTCGCTGGTTGCAACAAGGTTCGCTTCAAACGCCAGGTCGTACCGGGCGATCAGTTGGCACTTGAGGCCACGCTGGTGGCTGACAAGCACAATATCTGGAAGTTCGATTGTAAGGCCTGGGTTGGGGATGAGCTGGCCTGTGCTGGCGAGATCACGACGGCCGAGGGTGCGATCTGATGCCGGGCGATGCTCATCCGGGTGTGCATCCCCAGGCAATTGTTGATCCCGGCGCCCGACTCGGAGAGGGGGTGACAGTTGGCCCCTGGACCTGGATCGGGCCGGATGTCGAGATTGGTGACCACACAGAAGTCCGTTCCCATGTGGTCGTCGAGGGCCCTACGCGGATTGGTACGAACAACCGCATCTTCCAGTTCGCCAGTGTGGGGGAAGAGTGCCAGGACCTGAAATACGGGGGCGAACCCACGACGCTGGTGATTGGTGACGGCAACGTGATCCGGGAAAACTGCACCCTGCACCGCGGCACCGTCCAGGACCGGGGCGAGACCCGGATCGGTAGCAATAACCTGTTCATGGCCTATGTGCATGTAGCCCATGACTGTCTCATAGGTGACAACACCATTCTGGCGAACTGCGCGACACTGGCCGGCCATGTGGATGTCGACGACCATGCCATTCTTGGGGGCGGCACCATGGTCCATCAGTTCTGCCATCTCGGTGCGCATGCCATGACAGCGGGGGGCAGCATCGTTCTGAAGGATGTGCCGGCCTTTGTCATGGCCGGTGGTCAGTCCGCCGGGGCGCACGGGCTCAACATTGAGGGCCTGAAGCGTCGTGGCTTCAGCAAGAGCACTCTGCACGATCTGCGGCGCGCCTACCGCATGGTCTACCGTGAGGGTCTGACCCTGCAGCAGGCAATTGAGCAACTGGAGCAGGCGTTTGAAGGCAACGAGCAAGTGGCCCTTTTTGCCAGCACCCTGCGGCGGGCGGAACGCGGCATCGTCCGCTGATTGGTCATGACCCCCATGCTTGCCCGAGGCTCCACGCCACCTCCCGGCCCTGTTATTGTTCTTGTGGCCGGAGAGGTCTCTGGTGACCTGCTCGGTGCCGACCTGATTCTCAGCCTGAAACGCCGCTTTCCCCATGCCCGGTTTGTTGGTATCGGGGGGGAGCGGATGATGGCTGCTGGACTGCAGTCCATTGTGCCCATGGAGCGGCTCTCGGTGATGGGGCTGGTGGAAGTACTGGGTCGCATCCGGGAGCTGTTCGGGATACGGCGCCGCATCCGCGAGTACTGCCTGAACAATCATCCTGCTGCGCTGATTGGGATTGATTCGCCGGACTTCACCCTGGGTCTGGAACGCCAGGTCCGGGAGACCGGTATCCCCACGGCACACTATGTGAGCCCCTCGGTCTGGGCGTGGCGGCGGGGCCGGCTGAAAGGCATTGCCAAATCCGTGGATCTGATGCTGACCCTGCTTCCCTTCGAGGCCAATGTCTATCGCGACTATGGGATCCCCGTGCGTTTTGTGGGTCATCCCATGGCCGATGAGATTCCGGAGGAGCCCGATCGCGCCAGTGCGCGAGCGGCGCTGGAACTACCCGGCACGGGTCAGGTTGTGGCCCTGCTGCCAGGAAGCCGGGGGAGCGAGGTGGCCGCCCTGGGCCCGCTGTTTCTTGAGACCGCCGAGTGGCTGGCCGCGAGCATGGCGAGGCCCATCACTTTCGTGATTCCCTGCATCAACCCGCAACGCCGTGCTCAGCTGCAGGCCCTCATCGAGGGGAACGAGGCCTGGAAAGCGCTGGCTATTCGCCTGGTGGAAGGCCAGTCGCGTACTGTGATGACGGCTTCGGACGCCGTGCTGCTGGCATCTGGTACGGCCGCTCTGGAGGCTGCTCTGCTCAAGCGACCCATGGTCGTGGCCTACCGGGTGAATGCACTCACTTTCTGGATCGCCTCGCGTCTGGTCTACGTGGACCATGTGGCCCTGCCCAATCTGCTTGCCCCGGAGCCGGTGGTGCCGGAGTTTCTGCAGGAAGATGCCACGCCCGGGGCATTGGGCGGGGCTCTGGAAACCCGGCTGACCGCTCACGAGACCATTGAGAACGAGCAAACCGTCTTCTCGGCCATACACGATCAGCTGCGGCGTAATGCCAGCGAGCGGGCGGCTGAGTCCGTGGCCGCGCTGATCCGTGGTGAGCCCCTTCCTGAGGATCCGGAGGCGCCATGAGTCTGGATGACCTGAATGTACCTTACAACGGGCTGTACCTGGCGGGAGTGGACGAGGTTGGTCGCGGTCCCCTTGCGGGCCCCGTGGTTACCGCGGCCGTGATCCTGGATCCGGATAACCCGGTGGAAGGGCTCAGGGACTCCAAGAAGCTCAGTGAACGAAAGCGCGAGGCTCTGTTCGACGTGATCCAGGAGCGGGCTCTGAGCTGGGCTCTGGGTCGCTGCGAGGTGGATGAGATCGACACCCTCAATATCCATGGCGCTACCATGCTTGCGATGGAACGCGCCGTGGCCGCCCTGGCGCCGGCGCCCGAGTATGTGCTGGTGGATGGCCACCGGTGCCCGGACTGGCAGTGGCCCGCCATGGAGGTGGTGAAAGGGGATGGGCGCGTGGATGCCATCGCGGCGGCCAGCATCCTTGCCAAGGTCAGCCGGGACCGGGAAATGGTGGCCCTGGATGAGCGCTACCCAGGCTATGGTCTGGGCGGCCACAAGGGCTATCCCACCAAGGCCCACATTGAGGCGTTGCATCGCCAGGGTGCCAGCCCGGTTCACCGGCGTTCCTTTGCCCCTGTCAGCAAGCTCTGAGAGGGCGCATTATCCGCTAACAAGCTGGTCGAAGATCCGGAAGCCGGCAATGTAGGTGCCGGCAGCCGAGCCCACTGAGGACAGGATGAAGATCAGCAACGTGCGTGATACCCGGTTGCGCCACCATCCGCGCATCGCGGCGACGTCATGGCGCAGGTTCGAGAAATCCGCCACCGTTGGCCGTCGCAGCAGCAGTTCCACACCCGCCGCCACAAAGCCGGCGCCAACCGTTGGGTTCAGCGAGGTCAGCGGCGCGGCCAGGAAGGTGGCCGCAATGGTCAGCGGGTGGGCCATGGCAATGGCCGAGCCCAGGGCCGAAAGCGCGCCGTTGATCAGGAACCACTCCGAGACGAGCTTTACACCCAGCTCGGTATCCCGGCTGAAGCCGATCACAAAGCCGGCGATAACCAGTGCCGCCACCACCCAGGGCAGGTAGCGGAAAAAACGCCCACCGGCTGGTACCTGTTCCAGGCTTTCGCGCTCTGTTGCCGGCTCTGCCGGCGGTTCACTCTCAAGGTGCCCGCTCAGGCCCTTGAGGTGGCCGGCGCCGATGACCACCAGGACGTTCTGGTAGCCTTTGCCTGCCATGGACTCCATCAGCCGCAGGGCCATGTAACGGTCGCGCTCGGAGATGAGCGGATGGTAGAGCTGACCGGAGTGTTCGGCGAATTCTGCAAATGTGGATTCCAGGACATCGCCTTCCTTGAGCTGTTCAATGCTTTCCGGGCTCACCGTCTCCCGGGTAAACAGGCTGGCACAGAGACCACTGCCGAGCTGCATGCGCTGCCACCATGAGACACCGCGCCAGACCCGGCGCAGGGTCGTGCCGATATCACGGTCGATCATGGCCACCGGCAGCGCGGCGGCATCGGCCTCGCGCAATGCCGCCTTCATTTCCGCGCCCGGTTCAATGCCGGACTGTTCCGCTACCCGCTGCTGGAAGGCGCCCATGGCAAGATGGGCGGCCACCATGCCGGCACGGCCACTGCGCAGCACCTCAAACAGGTCCATCCTGGCCATCCGGTCCGGGTCCGCGAGGTTCTGGTAGCGTGACTCGCACAGCTCCAGCGCCACTGCATCGTAATCACCAGAACGGATCAGCTCCGAGACCTCGTCCGCGGAGGCTTTCGAGACATGGGCCGTGCCCACAATGGTGAAAGTGGTGCCGGCATGCTCAACAACGGCCCGCGGGCCCTGATGATCCTGTTCACCCATGGGATCGTACTCATTGAAATTAAGGCGTGATTGTCGCCCGTAGGCGCCTGCCCCGCAAGCGGGTTACAAGGCGGTATGGGTTTCGGGAAGCCACGGCACGCGTGGTTTGACCGGCCTGAGGGTTAAGCGCATCATTCCATCGTGATTGAATTCACACTAATTCATAAGTAGGAGCGATAGTCATGGCTAATACAAAAGCCTACGCCGCAACGGCACCGGACTCGGGTCTGTCTCCCCATAGCATTGAACGCAGGGAACTGCGTTCTGATGACGTTGCCATCGAAATCGACTATTGCGGGGTCTGTCACACGGACATCCACTTCGCCCAGAACGATTGGGGCATTACCCAGTATCCGCTGGTGCCGGGGCATGAGATCGTTGGGCGTGTGACGGCGGTTGGCGATCAGGTGCAGGGCTACACGGTTGGTGACCGCGTTGGCGTGGGCTGCATGGTGGATTCCTGCCGTGAATGCGGGGCCTGCAAAGAAGGTCTGGAGCAGTACTGCCTGAACGGCATGACGGCCACCTACAATGGCCAGGACCGCCATGATGGCTCCATTACCCTGGGCGGCTATTCCGAGAAAGTGGTCGTTAGTGAACGCTTTGTGGTGCGTATTCCGGAAAAGCTGGAAATGGCTCATGCCGCACCGCTGTTGTGTGCCGGCATTACGACCTATTCACCGTTGCGCCATTACGGCGTTCAGGCTGGCCATAAAGTGGGCGTGATCGGCATGGGGGGCCTTGGTCACATGGGAGTGAAGTTCGCCCGCGCCCTGGGGGCCGAGGTTACCCTCTTCACCCGCTCTGAGAGCAAGGTGGCGGAAGCCAGGAAACAGGGCGCCCACCATGTGGTCATCTCCTCCGACGAGCAGCAGATGAAGGATGCCGCAGAGACCCTGGATTTCATGCTGGACACCGTGCCCGTACAGCACGATCTCAACCCCTACCTCAACTGCCTCAGGTATGACGGAACCCACATTCTGGTGGGCCTGCTGGAACCGGTGGAACCCGCGGTGAACGCCGGCGCCCTCGTGGGCAGGCGCCGTGTTCTCGCGGGCTCTCTGATCGGCGGCATGCCCGAGACCCAGGAGGTCCTGGATTTCTGTGCTGAGCATGACGTGCGGTGCGACATCGAGATGCTGGATATGCACAACATCAACGACGCCTATGACAAAGTGAAGAGGGGCGAGGTCAAATACCGCTATGTGATCGACATGGCAACCCTCAAGAACGCCGGCTGAGCTCTCAGCCGCACCTAGTCACCCGGATTGTCGGCCCCCAGGGGCCGACCAATGAAGGTGCTGTTGCAGGGGGTGGCACTGAACTTCAGCGGATGGCCGATCTGCTTCTGGGTGGTGCCGTCGCCGCGATCCACCTCAATCACCATGTGCCTTGCCTGGATGTGGGGGTGCTCGCTGGCCTCGCTCAGGGTCAGAACCGGTTCCACGCAGGCGTCCTGGTTGCCAAAGATGGCCTGCCACTCGGCCAGTGTCTTCTCTGCGAACGCCTCCCGGAGTGCCGTTTTCAGGCTCTGTTGATCCTCCGGTTTGGGGCTCAGCCCTTTGGCGGCCAGTTCCGGGCGGCCAATCACACTGAAAAGCTGCTTGGCGAAGGGGGGTTCCAGGCTGCCCACGGACAGCCAGCGCCCGTCCGCCGTCCGGTAGTAATCGTAGAAGAAGCCACCATTGAGCATGCCGCCCTCCGGCGCCGGTTCCTCCCCGCCCGCCAGCCAGGCGGCGCCGGCCATGGCGTTCATGGCAAAGGTGGCGTCGGTCATGCTGATGTCCACATGCTGGCCCTCGCCGGTCTGGCGCTGGTGCGTCACGGCCGCGAGAATGCCCATGACGGCATGGTGGGAGCCGCCCGCCACATCCGCAACCTGGATGCCCAACGGTGGCGGGCCGCTTTCGGCTCGCCCGCTGTAGCTGGCAACGCCAGACAGTGCTAGATAGTTGATGTCATGCCCCGCTCTGTCCCGATAGGGGCCAGTCTGGCCGTAGCCGGTGATGCTGCAATAGACCAGGGCTGGATTGATCGCTTTCAGGCTGTCGTAGTCCAGCCCGAAACGGGCCATCACTCCGGGGCGGAACTGTTCCACCACCACGTCATAGCGCCGCACCAGCTCCTTGACCCGTTCCACAGCCTCCGGTTCCTTCAGGTTCAGCGTGATGCTGCGCTTGCCCCGGTTCAGGTAGGCGTGGGCGGTGGACACATCACCGTCATGCGGCGGTGTGACGCGTGTGAGGTCCATGCGGTCCGGCGATTCCACCCGCAGCACCTCCGCGCCCATATCCGCCAGCATCATGGTCGCGCAGGGCCCCGGGAGCAGGGTGGAGAAGTCGAGTACTTTCAGTGATGTCAGCGGTCCCGTCATTTGGGTTTTGTCCTGTCTTCTGGTTGGCTCTACCATACCCCTAGGTGAACAGGCGTCCACCGGCGCCGACGCTCAGATCCATTGACCAATCCGCTCATCGCCACGGACGCCCATGGCCCATCTTACCGTCTCTGCCCATTTTGTGATCGCGGCCCTGACCGGTGCCAGGCGCCAAGGCTACGACACGCACGCGATGATGCGGGAAGCGGGGATTGATCCCGTTCTGGTGGAAGAAGATCAGGCACGGGTAACGGGTCACCAGTTCACCCGGCTGATGCAGGTGATCTGGGCCAGCATGGAAGACGAGTTCATGGGGTTCGCGCCAGCGCGCAGCCGCCCCGGCACTTTCGCGACCCTGTGCCAGCTGGTCATCCATTGCGACAGCCTGGACTGTGTGCTGCGCCGCGCCAGCCACTTCTACGGACTGTTCGAAACCGGGGTTACCATGCCACTGACCCTGTATGGTGAGGAGGCCATGGTCCGTATCCAGACTGAAACACCCCTGGATAAGGACAGCCATCACTTCCTTCAGGAGTCCCTGCTGGTGATCTGGCACCGGTTGGGATCCTGGCTCATTGGTCAGGGGATACCGCTGACCAGGGTGAGCTTCAACTACCCGGAGCCGGCCCACAGTGGGGAATACCGGGGCATCTTTCAGGCTCCCCTGTTGTTCGACCAGCCAGAGACCGGACTGGTCTTTCCCGCCCGCTATCTGCAGGAACCAGTCATCCGGGATGAGCTGGAAATGCGCCAGTTCCTGAAGAGTTCACCGGCGGACCTGCTGGCGCGGCCGGATGACCGCAACAGCTACACCGCCCGTATCCGGGCCCAGATCGGGCGTGACTTCACCCAGCCGATCCCGGATTTCGAAACCATAGCCCATAACCTCAATACCAGTCCGCAGACCCTGCGGCGGCGACTGCGTTCGGAAAACACCTCCTTCCAGGAGATCAAGGACAACCTGCGGCGGGATATCGCCATTGTGCATCTCACGCGGGACCAGCTGGCCATTGATGAAATTGCCCATCGGGCCGGCTTTACGGAGACCTCCACCTTCCATCGTGCCTTCAAGAAGTGGACCGGAGTGACCCCGGGCGCCTATCGTTCGCGTTTCTGCTCATAAAGGCGCTGATCCGCGTAGCGCAGAAGGGCGCGGGAGTCCTCGAGCCCGGTCTGCTCACTGCCCGCCACGCCCACACTGAAGGCCAGGGGAATCCGGTGTCCTTCCCAGATCAGCGGTTCTTCGGCCACGCCTTCCTGCAGGCGTGCGCCAATGTGGGTGGCCGCGCGCACGCTCTGGTTGGGCAACACCACCACGAACTCGTCGCCCGCGAAGCGGAACACACTGTCGTCTTCGCGCAGCAGCCGGCGCAGGGTCTCACCCAGATGGCAGAGGTAGGCATCGCCGCACTCGTGGCCGTAGTGATCGTTGATCGCCTTGAAACCGTCACAGTCGATGAACAGCAGCGACAGCGGCAACTGATAGCGTCGGGAACGGCTTAATTCTTTCTGCAGGACCGTTTCCATCTCCCGGCGATTGCGCAATCCGGTCAGGGCATCCCGGGTTGCGAGGCGGCGCAGCTGTTCCCGCGCCAGTGTTGAATCCAGGCCCAGGGATGCCTTGACGGCAAGCTGCTCCAGGAAAAACGCGTCCATGTCCGGGCTGTAGCGCCCGGTTGTCCGGCTTCCCAACACCAGGCCACCGGCAAGACGATCGTCGACCACCAGCGGCAGTATGGCCATGGACCCTATGACGGCCTGAGAGCCGTCGGGAATCAGGCGCTGGTAGCCCAGGCTGTTCGGGATCAGCAAGGGCGATTGGCTGCCACCGGTCAGGTGCAGGTAGTCCCCGGCTGGCGCGGAAACCACGGGGGTCAGCGCTCTATCGTCCGCCAGCATGCTGAAAAGCGGCCGGTTGGCTTCCACATCCGTAAGGACCAGCCAGACCTCGTCCAGATCGAAGCGCTCCCGTATACGGTCGGTCAGGCGGTCCAGGAAGGCCGCGCAGTCCCGGCACCCCATGATCTCGCGCTCAATCTCGAACAGGTTGCGGGCAATCTGCTCATTGTGGCGTGCGTGTTCAAGCAGTGAGGCCAGGGAGATGTCATCGGGGTATTGCTGGAAGGCTTCAGGCATGGCCGTGTGTCATCCCGTTCTGTTGTGCTGTTCAGGCCACAAGAGATTGCAGGCCTGGAGATTATCATGGCTGATGAACGGCGTCAGTGCACGGTCGCAGGGCGCAGTGATCCCCGTAGGCCGAGGGGGAGGGGGCTTCAGATGCCAGTAATGCGAGATCAATTAAGATTGGTCCTTGACGAACCGGCCGTGATTCCATAGGATACGCATCACATCGACGGGCCAAGGCCCAACGGTGACAAAGCAGTTGCGGGGTGGAGCAGTCAGGTAGCTCGTCGGGCTCATAACCCGAAGGTCGTTGGTTCGAATCCAGCCCCCGCTACCAGATTCCAAAAAGGCAGATCAGTTACGTACTGGTCTGCCTTTTTTCGTTTCGGCCCTCCCGAGTTGATCCGGATGAAATCCGTCAACCGGAGACGCCACCGTTGGCGCGGTGTGCTGATCAGCGGTACGCTGACATGCGGGTTCAATGGCGAGAGTTCCGCACCTGCAATGCGGAGTCGGTTCCTTCCTTCTATTGCGCAATAAGGCGGTACAGTGAAAAAACTCATCCTGATTGTCGTATGTGCCATGTTTGCCGTTGCAGCGATTGCGAGCATGACTGCCACCACCTTTATTTCGCATGACGAAATCGGCGACATTATTCTTAAACGTTCGAAAGCGCAGGCAGAGCTGCTCGCCGATCGTGCGGAATATATCCTGGAGAACTCATCGACCCCCACCGCCGATTTACAGAACATGGTGTCCGATCTCAAGGCGCGGGAAGACATCAGCTATGCGGTGATGATTAATGAGAACATCAAAGCCATTGCGCACAGTGACACCCAAAAGCTTGGCAAGAAGTATTCCGACGACTATACCGTTGCGGGCGCCGGCCAAGGCCAGCCACAACATTCGCGCTGGTATGCCGATGTCCAGGAGGTATGGGTATACGACATTATGATGCCCGTCTACGTCGATGACCGTTTGTGGGGCGCCTTTGATGTGGGTATTCCGATTACGGAAGTGGATAGTGCGGCAAGAGGTATTGCTATTGCACAGCTGACCGCGATTGGTTTGATTTTTGTGGCCTGCACTCTGGTACTGGTCTGGTTGCTGGGTCGTTTATTTGCGCCACTCAAAGGGCTGGAACATGCACTGGGGGATATCTCTCAAGGTGGTGGCGATCTGACCGTGCGTTTGCCGGTAACAGGCAACAACGAGATCACTCGCATTTCGGAGGCCTTCAACACCTTTGTTGAGCGAATCGACCAAATCATCGCCAATGTGGTGGAAACTGGTGAAGAGCTTGGCCGCTCGGCGGAATCGCTCCGAAATAAAGCGGCGGAATCGCTCAAACGCGGTGAGTCACAGAGCGAGCAAGCTTTGCTGGTGGTATCCTCGATGAACGAGATGATCGCCACTATTAACGAGATCTCGCAGAGCGCATCGAATGCCGCGGATTCGGCCTCGTCAGCGAACAGTGAAACTGAAGCAGGCAAACAAACCCTGGCCGAAGCGACCCAGACGATTAACCAGCTCGACACTGAGATGGACAATATGTCGACCGTAATCACTTCACTGGCTGATCGCACTCAGTCCATCGTCTCGATTCTGGATGTGATTCGTGGTATTTCCGAGCAAACCAACTTACTGGCGCTTAACGCCGCAATTGAAGCAGCGCGTGCTGGTGAAGCAGGCCGTGGCTTTGCGGTAGTGGCCGACGAAGTCCGCAGTCTGGCGACTAAAACGTCACAATCGACCGAAGAAATTCAATCCACTATCGAAAAACTTCAGCAAGAAGCGAAAAATGCGGTCGATGCCATGACTACCAGCAAAGCGCTCACCTCTGAAGGGAATCGTGCCACCGAGCAAGCCCTGAGGGCTCTCGAGAGCATCGCTACTCAGGTCAGTACCATCCTGGAGATGAACACCCATGTGGCGACCGCGACCGAAGAGCAATCGAGCGTGGCGAACGAGATCAACGCTAACATGGATACTGTTAACCAGACTGCGCAGGCGGGCCTAGACGATAGCCATAGCCTGGATGCCAGCAGCCAAGACTTGGCGAGTCTGTCAAAAACGCTGGACCATCATGTGGGCGCATTCAGAGTTTCAGCGATCAAGCGCCCAGGGACCTCATCCTCCTGAATTCAGGCTGAAACCAAGGACAGCCCCGGTGATCAGGGGCTGCACGGCGCTGGGGCGTCGCAGCTCAGTCGTGGAAATGACAGGCGACGCCGTGGTTATCCTCCGGGTACTCACGTTCCGGCACCTCTTCGGCGCACCGCGGCTGGGCGCGCGGGCAGCGCGTGCGGAAAACGCAGCCGGAGGGCGGATTGATCGGCGACGGCAGGTCACCCTCGATCAGAATGATGTCCTTGTTCCGTTCGAATTCCGGGTCCGGAATCGGTACGGCGGACATCAGTGCCTGAGTGTACGGGTGACGCGGGTTGTCGTAGATCTGGTGAGCGTCCGCCAACTCCATGATGTTGCCGAGGTAAAGCACCATGATCCGCGTGGAAATGTGCTTGACCACGCTCAGATCGTGCGCGATGAAGATCAGCGACAGGCCCATCTTCTTCTGCAGGTCCATCAGCAGGTTGATCACCTGGGCCTGAATGGATACGTCGAGCGCTGAAACCGGTTCGTCGCAGATGATCAGCTTGGGCTTGAGGATCAGTGCCCGGGCGATGCCGATGCGCTGACACTGGCCGCCAGAGAACTCGTGCGGGTAGCGATTGATCTGGTTGGGCAGTAAACCCACCGTGCTCATCATCTCCTTGACGTTGTCTTTCACTTCGGTGGCGGAGAGTTCCGGATAGTGGGTTTTCAGCGGTTCGGCGATAATCTGGCCGATGGTCATGCGCGGGTCGAGCGAAGCCAGCGGGTCCTGGAAGATCATCTGGATGTCTTTGCGGTGCGGACGCATCGCCTTGTGGTCCAGTTTGGCGATGTCCTGGCCGAGCCAAATGATTTCGCCGGAGTCGATGGCCAGCATGCGCACCACCGCCCGGGCCAGGGTCGACTTACCGCAGCCGGATTCGCCAACGATACCGAGGGTTTCACCCTCATACAGTTCGAAAGTGACATCGTTGACCGCCTTGAGCTTGTTCGGCTTGGTCCAGGGGAGGGCGCCTTTGGGATAGACGTTGAACTGGACCTTGAGGTTGTTCACCGACAACAGGGTCTCTTTAGGTTGTTCGCTCATACTAGCGTCTCCGGATCGAGATGGCAGGCGCGTTCGCGCTCAAAGCTGTTGTTACGCATCAAGGGCGGTTCGGTGGTGGTGCAGCGGTCCTCCGCGTACGGGCAGCGCGGCGAGAAGGGGCAGCCCTGCGGCATACTGTTCATGTTCGGCGGGTTTCCCGGAATCGTCATCAGGGCATCGCCTTCATGGTCCAGTCGCGGAATGGCCTTCAACAAGCCCATGGTGTAGGGGTGGCTGGGGTTGTAGAAGATGTTGCTGGTGTCGCCGTATTCCATGACCCGGCCGCCGTACATGACCAGGGTGTTTTCACAGGCTCCGGCGACCACGCCCAGATCGTGGGTGATCAGCATGATGGCGGTGCCGAACTCCTTCTGCAGATCGCGCAGCAGCGTCATGATCTGGGCCTGAACCGTGACGTCCAGCGCCGTGGTCGGCTCGTCCGCGATCAGCAGCTGAGGCCGCAGCAGCAAAGCCATGGCGATCATCACCCGCTGACGCATGCCGCCGGAGAATTCGTGCGGGTACATGTGAATGCGGTTGCGCGCTTCGGGGATGCGCACCGCGTCCAGCATGCGGATGGACTCTTCCAGCGCGTCCTTTTTGTTCATGCCCTTGTGGTGCGTCAGCACTTCCATCATCTGGCGGCTGACCCTCATGTAGGGATTCAGCGAGGTCATCGGGTCCTGAAAGATCATGCTGACCTTGTCCGCCCGGATACGGTTCAGTCTCTGCTCGGGCATGTTCAGGATTTCTTGGCCGTCAAACTGGACGCTGCCGTTGGCCCGGCCGTTCTGGGCCAGCAGCCCCATGATGGAGAACGCCGTTTGTGACTTTCCAGAGCCGGACTCGCCGACGATGGCCATGGTTTCGCCCTGTTGAAGGTCAAAACTGACGCCGTTGACGGCGTTCACGGTGCCGTCCATGGTATCGAATTCGACGCCGAGGTCTCTTATTCGCAATAAACTCATGGGGGTACTCATCTCCTAAAGGGCTCAGCGGTCTTTCGGGTCCAGGGCGTCGCGTAAGCCGTCGCCGACGAAGAAGAAACTCAGCAAGGTGGCGACGAAAAAGCCGAGCGGAAACAGCAACTGCCATAAAGTTCCGTAGCGGATGGTATCGGCCCCTTCACTGATCAATGCGCCCCATGACGTTTGAGGCTCCTGTACACCCAGTCCCAGGAAGGAAATAAATGACTCGGCCAATATCATTTGAGGCACCAATAAGGTGGTGTAGACCACGACGACGCCCAGGAGGTTCGGAATGATATGGCGCATGATGATTTTTAATGGGCCCACACCCGAGGCGACAGCTGCTTCGACAAATGTTTTGTTTTTCAGAGACAGTGTTTGACCCCGTACAATCCTCGACATGTCCAGCCAGGAGATCGCGCCGACTCCGACGAAGATCATGAATAGTGATCGGGAAAAAATAACCAGCAGTATGATGAGGAAAATCATGAATGGGAATGCCATTAGAATGTCGACGATCCGCATCATGGTGGAGTCCAGTCGCCCTCCAAAATAGCCGGCAATGGCGCCGTAGAGTGTACCGATCAGCATGGCGATAAGGGCGCCGATGGTGCCGACCATCAAGGAGACCTGGCTGCCATAGATGGTGCGTGCGTAGATATCGCGCCCAAGATCGTCTGTTCCGAAGTAGTGACCAGTCTCAATGGATGGCTGCCCTTTTTCGGCGGCGTTTCCCATGACGGACCAGTCGATCTGTTCATAATTCCAGGCTTGGAAGTAAGGTCCAAAAATGACGATTAGGATAATCATCGTCAGTACCACCAACCCTGCCATGGCGGCTTTGTTGCGAGAAAAACGATGCACCGCGTCACGCCACAGGCTACGGCCATCCACGGTATTTTCCGATAGATTATCGGACAACTGCTCAATGTTTTTGCTCTGAGTGTACACTGTACGCAACCTTAGTAGCGGATCTTGGGATCAATCCAGGCGTATAAGATATCGACCAGCATATTGAACGTGATCGTCAACGCACCTAATAGAATCGTGAATCCCATGATAACTGAGTAGTCTCGATTCAAGGCACCATTGACAAAATGCGTGCCGATACCCCCTGTCGTGAAATAGGTGTCAATAATGAAGGATCCGGTAATCATGCCGACGAAAGCCGGGCCCAGAAAAGAGACCACGGGTAATAGCGACGGTTTGAGGGCATGGTGAAAAATAATACGGCGGAAGGGCATACCCTTGGCTTTGGCGGTACGGATATAGTCGGAGTTCAGTACCTCCAGCATACTGGAACGGGTGATACGCGCGATGCTGGCGAGGTAACTGGTTCCCAAGGCAATAACTGGCAGAATGATGAACCTCGCTTCGCCACCTTCCCAGCCACCACCAGGGAGCCAGTCGAGCTTCAGGACGAAAAGCAATACCAGCAAGGGGGCCAAGACAAAGTTTGGCAAAACCTGACCCCCTATCGCGACCGATAATGCGGCATAATCCGCCTTGCCGTTGTGGTTTAATGCGGCAATGACCCCGAGTGTTACGCCGATGGATACAGCGAATACAAAGGACCAAAAACCATAAGTCAGGGTTCTGGGGAAGCCTGTTTGGATCAGGTCGTTGACTGTTCTGTCCTTGTAACGGAATGAAGGACCAAAATCGAATTCGGTGACAACACCCCATAGATAGTTGCCCAGCTGTTGGTGCAAGGGGTTGTCCAGTCCGTATTTGGCCTCGATGTTCTCCACAACCTCGGGAGGCATCGGTTTTTCCGAAGTAAAAGGGCCTCCTGGAGCGGCCATCATTAGGTAAAACGAGAGGGTGGCCAAGACCAGTAAGGTTGGAATGGCGATACCGATGCGTCTGAGAAGAAAATTTAGCATAGTGTGTGCCCGCTGATTCAAGAATCGGTCGATTTTACCTGTTAATTCCGGTGCACTGAATCCTCGTTGAGGATATTCAGGTTGTTATCTTTAAACCAATGGCAACAAGATGATTGATGGATGGTTTAAGATATGAAAGGGGCGGCCATGAAGCGGGCCGCCTTTCATTATCGATTTTGGTGCCGATTAATGATCGGCTATGTAAAGGTTTTTGCTCTGAACGTTTTCCTGAACGTCGTTATGTGGCCAACCTTTCACATAAGGCTTCAGCATTATTGCGTTAGTGTAGAAGTAAATGGGAAGGATTGGCATTTCATTCGCCAGAATCTTTTCCATCTTGGTGTAGTTGGGGGTCGGATTATTCATCAACCTGGCTTTTTCGGCCAGTTCGTTGTACTTATCGTGGTCGAAGTTGGAATAGTTGAGGGCGTTGCCCCGTGTCAACAGGTTCAGGAAGGTTGAAGCCTCATTATAATCACCGCACCAACCTGAACGCGTGATCTCAAAATTACCTGCTTTGGAATCCGACAGCACGGTTTTCCACTCCTTGTTTTCAAGGGTGGCTTTGACGCCCAGCTTCTGTTTCCACATCTGGGAAACTGCAATGGCTACCTTGCGATGGCTTTCATCGGTGTTGTACAGGATGGAAGTCTCGAGCGGATTGTCGCGGTCGTAACCCGCTTCTTTCAGAAGCTCACGTGCTTTCTTGTCGCGTTCCGCTTGCGTCAACTCGCTGTAATCCGTCGTAGGCGCGTTGAAGCCGGCCGTTAGATCCGGAGTGAAGGAGTAAGCCGGTTGTTGTCCGCCCTGGGTGACATTTTCGACGATGATCTTGCGGTCGATGGCGAGAGACAAGGCTGTGCGCACTCGCGGGTCATCCAGAGGAGGCACTTCGGTATTCGCGGCGTAATAGTAGGTGCACAGACTCGGATTGCTGTGCGCTTCTTTCGGTCGCCTTTCTTCCTGGCGCGGGTATTGCCCGGCGGGGACTTCGGTCTTGTCGATTTCACCGGCATCATAGCGGTTGAGTGCCTGGTTTTCGTTGTTGATCACCAAGGCCTCGACTTTGTCCAACATGTTGGACTCATTGTCCCAGTACAGTTCGTTGCGCTCACGTACCAGGCGCTCATTGATAACGTGCTCGGTCAGAACAAAGGCACCGTTGCCCACCAGGTTACCAGGTCTGGTCCAGTCGTCGCCGTGCTCTTCGATGACCCATTTCGGCGACGGGAAGGTTGTCGCATGAGTCACCATCTGAGGGAAGTAGGGCTTTGGCTCATCCAACTGGACTTGGAGTGTATGATCATCAACGGCTTTAACGCCCAATTCGCTTTTGTCTTTTTCTTTGTCGATGATGGCTTGGCCGTTCTTGAGACCCATCAAGCCCATATACCAGGCATAAGGAGAGCCCACTGCAGGGTCGACGGCCCGGCGCCAGGCATATACGAAGTCGTGAGCGGTTACGGGGTTGCCGTCGGACCACTTGGCATCATCGCGCAGGTAGAAGGTCCAGGTCATGTTGTCGTCGGACGACTCGTAACGCTTGGCAACGCCGGGCTCCGGATTCCCTTCGGCATCGGTGTTCAGTAGGCCTTCAAATAGGTCTCGGACGATGTAGGAGCCGTCGACGTCTTGTACCAGCTGGGGATCAAGGGAAGAAGATTCATCAAGTGCCCGATACGTGAATACTTGCTCTTCGTCCAGTTTGACACCGGTCTCCGGATGAAAGTCTTCAGCCAGACCCGGGGTGCTCAGCATAGAGATGGAAACCAGGGTAGCAGCTAGGGTTTTATGCAGTTTTTTCATTTTAATCCCTCTTAGATAATCATTGTTCTAGTTCTCAGTTCAGTCCTTTAAGAGGATGTCGCGAATGCGTTCAACCGAGGGCGGGCCGTTATCAGCGTTGGCCTGGTCTGCGAGTGCACCGGGCCTGTGCTGTTTGCCGACTCTCCGCTATGAATGGCGCATCCCGATCTGGGAGCAACCTTTATGCCAAATCTTCTGTCTTCTCCGCCTAAGGCACGCTCCCGCGGAGTGTGCCGCTACCCTTTGGGTTACAGATGCACCACTCTGGGCAAGGATAGCAAAAGTTGCACCATGGAGGTGCGTCGCGATACCGGGATGTAGCGGCTCCCATCGTCGACCGCATCATCCATCACTCACACATTTTTATGCTGGGAGGTGAGAACTCTCGGCTGAAACAGAAGAAATCCGGTTAGACATTGGGTGGGTCAATTTTATTGGCCAAAAGGGGGTTAAAGTGAATGGCCACTAACACTGGGAAACCGTCGGCCCCGTTCCCCTCAATCCGGGCAAGCCCCAGGAAATCGAACGGAACCAATGCGCGGCTTAGACTGAACTTTTTGGACGTAAGCGCTCATTTTAAGACACCCTGCCACGCCAGCGAATAGCGCTCTACAGTAGCCTCAAATTCGCCACTACGAGGTTACTCCCATGAGCAAACGCCGCACTCCTGACCAATGGCAGGCCCTGGTCGATCAGCAGCGCAACAGCGGCCTGTCCGCCGTGCAGTTCTGTCAGCAGCAGGGCATCGGTTACGCCAGCTTCTGCAACTGGCGCAAGCGCCTGTCCGAAAGCCCGGCCTCTGACTCGGCGGGCTCCGATGAGGCGGACTTTCTGGATCTGTCGTCATTGATGGGTGCATCGTCATCATCCGGCTCGGGCTGGACTATTGTGCTGAGCTTGGGTAATGGCGTTGAACTGCGGCTGAGCCAGAACGGATGATCGGGCTCGATAGCCAGGCCCGGATCTGGCTGTGCACCGAGCCCACCGACATGCGCAAGTCCTTCCGCGGGCTGAGCGCGCTGGTGCGCAATCAGCTCAACCACGATCCACTGAGCGGCCAGTACTTTGTCTTCATCAACCGGCGCAAGACCCAGATGAAAATGCTGTACTTCAGCCGCACCGGCTATTGCCTGTGGGCCAAGCGCCTGGAGCGGGGCCAGTTCCAGGTGCGTCCGTCAGCGTCTGGCCAGCGCGCCTTGACCCTGGCGGATCTGCAGCTGCTGATTGATGGCATCGAGGTGGAAAAATCGCGCCAATTCAAGCGATTTCAGCGCGCATAGGTTACTGAACTGCCGTATAATAGCGCCCATGACATCAACCGCTTGTACGCCTGACTCCAACGCACTGTCGCACTCGGCCCTGGCCGAGGAGAACGCGCTGCTGCGCGAGCAGGTTCTGCGGATGCAACGCCAGCTGGACTGGTTCAAGAAGCAGCTGTTCGGCCCCAAGTCCGAAAAGCAGGTCATCGACATCCCCGAACAGAGCCGCCTTTTCGAGCCGGAGGAGGCCCCCGTCCCGGAGAAGGAACCGGAAGAGGACAAGCGCACGGTCCAGGCCTATCAGCGCGGCACCGGCAAGAAGCAGCGCGACGACGACTGCCTTAACGACACGGGCCTGCGCTTTACGGCGGATGTGCCGGTGGAAGTCGTCGAGCACCTGCCACCAGAGCTGACCGGCCCGGACGCCGAGCTGTACGAGATCCTTGGCACCAAGACCACTTACCGGCTGGCCCAGCGAGCGGCCAGTTATGTGGTGCTGAAAGTGGAGCGCCCGGTATTTCGTCGCAAAGACACTGAGAAGCCGGTGACCGCTGCGGCACCGCCCAACGTGCTCGACAACAGCCTGGCCGATGTCAGCCTGCTGGCCGGGCTGCTGGTGGACAAGTTCCAGTTCCACCTGCCGCTGTATCGCCAGCACCAGCGCCTCCAGCAGGCCGGGGTCACCGTCAGCCGCAGCACGCTGACCAACCTGGTCAAGCGGGCCATCGATCTGCTGCGCCCCATCGTCGATGCCCAGACCGACAACGTACTGCGCAGTCGGGTGCTGGCCATGGACGAGACGCCGATTAAAGCCGGCCACCAGGGCCGGGCCGGCTCCAAGCCAGGCAAAATGAAAGCCGGCTGGTTCTGGCCATTGTACGGCGATGACGATGAGGTGGTGTTCACCTACTCGAACAGCCGTGGGCGTGGCCACATCGAGCAAGTGCTGACCGAGCAGTTCACCGGCACGCTGATCAGCGACGGTTACGCCGCCTATGCCCGCTACGCTGAGAAACACGAAGGCATTACCCATGCCCAGTGCTGGGTGCACGCCCGGCGTTACTTTATCGAGGCACAGAAAGAACACCCGGAGCAGGCCACCGAGGCCCTGCAGCGGATCGCTCAGCTGTATCACAACGAAGACAGTATCCGCGCTCAGAAGCTGACTGGCGAGAAGAAACGCCAGTACCGGCTGGCGCACTCAAAACCCGTGGTCCACGCGTTCTTCCAGTGGTGCCGGGATCAACTGGAAGGCGGTGGCCTGCTTCCCAGTGAAGCGTTAACCAAAGCCGTGAACTACGTCATCAGCCGTGAAGCGAGCCTCACCGTGTTCCTGGAAGATCCGGACGTACAGCCGGATACCAATCACCTGGAGCGGGCGCTGCGCCCCATCCCCATGGGCAAAAAGAACTGGCTGTTCTGCTGGACGGAACTCGGCGCCGAACACCTGGGGATCATCCAGAGCCTGATCAGCACCTGCAAGCTGCATGACGTTAACCCGTATACCTATCTGGTGGACGTGTTGCAGCGCATCAGCCAGCATCCGGCCCGAGAGGTGGCCGATCTGACACCCCGGCTCTGGAAAGACCGGTTCGCCGGGACCCCGTTACGCTCGCTGATCGATCCACGTCATCCGCACAGACAACCGGAGCCGGTCTCCGATGCGCATTGACGAGATGACCCTCGACCAGTTGCTGGAACTCAATGACGTCATCTGCCAGCGCATCGATGAACTCAAAGAACAGGAAACCCTTCAGGCGCTGAGTCAGCTGCGCGTCGGGCTCAAGGTCACCTTCAGCACCCGGGAAGGACCGGCGTTCGGCATCGTTACCAAGATCAACCGCAAGAGCGTGATCGTGCTGGCCGAAGACGGCACCACACAGTACAAGGTCTCGCCGGAATTACTGACACCGCTTCATGAGGTGAAGTGACCCACTTGCCTGGGGTGCGTCTACCACGCCCTGGAATGAACGCTTACTTTTGGACAACTGGGTTGAAAACTACCGCTCCTATCGCGACCGGCCACCACCAAAGAGTGGATCGAACTCAATACGTGCCTCAGCAGTGGGTGGCATCGAAACGCGGAACGTGAACAGGGCGAGCCCGTTGTCTTCCGCCAGCAGCGATTCCGCCGACAGAATCTCATGGACCTGTTTGACGCTGGGAGCAGCCCAGGTTTTGCGGGGCTGCTCATTGGGTTTGATGGTGACCTCATCCGTTGGGGATGGACTTTTCTGGCCTTGGACGTACTTCGCGAGTGATGCATCACGCGGAATCAATGACTCATCCCAATCGGTTGGGTTGGTGATGGAGTACTCTCTTTGCTGGTCGCTGTCCCTCAGCGGGAACTCAATGTAATGATCCCGGGTCATCCAGGCCAGCCCGTATTGGTTCCCCAAAGCGGTTTCGTGGGATTTCAAAACCAAAGCGCCATCACTGTAGCGCTCCGCATAGGCTGTATCGTCATCGATGCTGAATTGGCATTGACTCTGTCGGTCCCCAAACCGGAGTGAGCAATTAATGGCCAGTGTGGCATCTTGCCAGGCGGCGTTTTTCCAGCCCGGGGCGCTGGCAAGCAAGTGCGCCATTCGTCGTTGCTGGGGCTCCTTATAGGTCAGTCCGTTGCCGGGGAACTGGAAGCATTGGGGAATACCCTGAAGCGAGCGTATGGTTTGGTCCATGATCGCGATATTGGGTTCGGAAACCCTTGCTCGCCGGTGTCTGTTGACGCGCCCGGAGAGTTGGACGATGGACGCCACGCTGGAGGGTTCGATCACTGCCCAGTCGAAATCATGATCCCGTCCGACCTCCTCAACCGGCGTTGCAACCACGATGAACACCACGTTCTGGCTTTGGCTCGCCCGAAGGATCCGGTCGATTTCCGGGCTTCTGGCCGGTTCGTCGCCCTTACAGGATTTGCGGCGAAACATCCGGTCAAACTGGCGTTCTTTGAGGAGTCGCCGGCCAGCGATGTCGCTGGAGTGATAGGTCGTCACATAGTAGCTCGCGCCATCTCTTTCCGGTATCGATTGAAGCTGGCGGGCCACCGTCAGCGCGGATTGAACGTGGGCGACCCGCACAACCCCAAAGGAAATGGTCTTGCCGGTTGGCTCATGCATCCAGCTTTGAGATTGGTGGAGCGTGTCGATGGCTTCGCCAATGCCTTTTGAGAATGCTGTAACAGCGGAATCAGGCTCATTGGAGCTTGGCGGGTCAATGTCCTTGATGAAGGCGAGCTGCGTAACCGGCTTGTTTGAAACCAGGTCCACCAGTCTGTTGATCCGGTCCCTAAACAGGCCTGCTGAAAACGATGATCCATTGCTTGCCGGCGTTTGCATATCCATTGTTTCTGGGGGCAGTGATTGAACCTCTGGTGGCAGCTCATTATCAATAAATGCCACCTTTACAGCCCGGCTGCCCCCACCCATTAATCCGTGACGCATCCGCTGTCCCGTCGCGAATGCCTCGCCCAGGCAGGCCGCGACCGGCTCTGACAGCGTGGCACTGGAGCAAATCACATTGCGCCCAAAAAGGGCCGCTACCATTACCATTCGCCCAATGCTGATCAGTGCCTTTGGGTCGTAGCCATCAACCTCATCGAGAATCAGGTCACTGCTGGCCAGCCGCAATAAAGCCCTGACATGGTGGTTTTGGGCGGATGGGTCGCCGGCCTTTACCAGGTAATCGGTGGTTGATACCAGGGCCGGGGCCATGAGGAACGCTTTTGTCTGAGTGCTGTCCTTCTGGTTCCGGCACCAGTCCTCCAGCCATTGTGGTGCTTGGAGCTGGAGTTCATGGGCCATGTCGATGGCTCTATCCGCCTCGTTGTCCGTTGCACCATCGTCTTCGTCAGTGTTGGGGGTGGTATGGAACGCTTGTGTAAGGCGGTCGCCAATCAGGCAATTGACTTCATCATCACGAAGCGCTGCCGGGGCCTCCTTCAGGGCGTCCGCGGTCTGCAGCGTCAGCGTGCGCAGGTTCAATGCAATGGATAAGCGGCAGGGCATGCCTTCGGGCGTCAGCGCTTGGGCCAGCTTAACGTTGGCCAGTGTTTTCCCCGAGCCAGTTCCGGCCATATTGAAAACGAGGGTGCCGGCGCCTGTCGCGTTGCCATCCTGAGCAAGTCTGGTCGCCGCAATATCCTGCCATTCAAACTCCGGTAGCGGTGAGGCGGTTGCGAGACGCTGCCTGGAATCCTGGCTCAGTCCCGGCAATTCGCAGCCCTGTCCAATGGAAAACACGGTTTGAACCAGGGCCTGTGCTTTGTCAGCTACCGCCATCAAATGGAAATCAAGTGGTTGATTGAGGGATGGCGCCGGCGCAGGTGTGGAGCGCCGGCGAATGCGTGATGAGCCGGCTGGGCTGTCTTTCGGGGGCCGTTGTGTATTAGCGAATAGCTGGTTGTCAGGGAATGGGCCCTGATAGCGCCAGCTGGATACCTCATGGTCGGCGCCAATGAGGGCGGCCCGGCACAGAAGCGTTAACGCTCGCAGGCCGTCAGTGGATATAGAGTGATGGGAAAGGGCCTGGAGTGTCTTGCGGGCGTCATGAATTGCGTCAATGGTTTCGGGAGCCAGTTCCGCGAACGGCCGGTATTGGTCCCGGGTTTGCTCCCGGGGCTCGGCACGGCAATGCCCCCATTTTGAGGCATGGACCTGGGTGTTTGGATCCGGCGAGTGGAGCAATCCGTGATGGGTCAACACGCACGCGATCAGGGCCTGGTCGATGGAGGTGATAGGGAGTTGATGGCCATTCTTGCGCGACAGCAGCTGTAGGTCCGAGTCAGGCAAAGACGGGAAAAATGGTCCCAGGCCAGGGTCGTGTCTCTTGTCACTGTCGTTCTCATCATGCTCTTTACCAGTGCAGGCTTCTAGGAGGCTGTTCAGCACATGAGCCGAGATCCATTCATGGCGCCATCGGTCCTTGGTCGAAGGGGAGTCTTCCAGGTTGGGTTGTTTGATCGCGCTCGCGAGCTTGGATTGAAAGCGGTGTGTGTTCTTGCCCGCATCGTGGGAGAGACCCGCCAGCCTTGTGACCACGGAGCACAGTCTGAGCCATTCAGGTGTCTTGATGGGGAACTCGGTGCGTCCATGGGGCATAAGGTTTCCTGCTGGTTCAGTTGATGGCTTTAACCTCGGTGACAAGGGGCCATATTGACAATGAATGGGTATCGGGGCGATCCATTGATATCCCGTAACGAGCTCGAATGAAGAAGGCTTTCGCCTGATCCATGTACGCACAGAGCTCTTGATCCAGGGCGAGCTCGCGGCGCAGAACTTCTTTCTGGTCGGGGGAGAGGTTCGCATTCAAGGTCACCCGGTGGCGCCTTCTGGGTTGCCGGCCAACAGTGATTTCGCCAGCAATGCCGGTGATGTCCCGGCCGGTGAAGGGTTTTTGTGTCGATGGATTAATCGTGTTTGCTACCGGTTGTTTCGATGCAACATGGGCGAGTGACAGGAAGCGCGTCATGACGAACGATTTCTGCTCGGGCAGTTGCAGGTTTTCAGTGCTGGCCATCGCGCGCTGCTGCGCATAATCGATCAGGTCCTCGCAGGAATACGCGCTTAACAGCAGCCTTCCATCCACCAGGCACAGGGACTGGGGCAGGATGTAGCGGCAGGGCCGGTCGAGCACTGGTGCTGGATCGTCCTCCTGCTTCATGCTCACGTAATGCGCTGATAAAACCGTCTTTTGGATCAGTGCCCGAACGGCGGCCGTGTAGTCAATTCGCTCATCCTTGGGGAGTTCGGTGGTTGCGGTGTTGTCGTGTTCGGCATTGATCATTTTGGACGACCAGGCCGCATCGAATTGCACCTTCACCCCAAAACGGTCGTCTTCCAGCAATGAGTAATGGCTCTGCATAACCTGGTTGAGAAGCCGCCGGCCTTCAACCCAGGGCGCCAGTGTGGGCAGGTGCTTGTTAAAGCCGCTGAAAAGCGCGCACTCAGGAGCCAGGGTCAGCTTGCGGTGTGACTGCTCGGGGTCGATTATGGGTGACAGGCGTTGCCGAAGGCTCTTCATGTAACGCGACGTCACATCCTCCTTGAGGCCGAAGCTCGTCATTACGTCCTGTCGCCATAGTGCGCCGTGATAGAACAAGCGCCGCGCTGCGAACCGCGTGATCTCTTCGAGAACGATTTCCTTTGGGCTGTTGGTCATTTTTCTTTGGTGGTAACTGTATTTTTTGAAGATTCAGATTGTTGCGAATGGATTGAGTTGGGTGCCAGGATCATCTCATGACGTTCACTCAATAGTCCATTGATGCGAGGGGGCTGGCTTGGAGCCAATCAACGACAAAGCAAGAGAGCTCGCCTCCGAGGCGGGCGTGGCAATCACGATCGAGCACTATTCGGACGAGGACGTTGAAACGGCCATCGAGCAGTATCTTTCGACCTTCGTCCATGCCTCCTTCAAGGCGCATAACAGCAAGGTAACCGAAACCGGCGGGATACGGATCGGGGCCAAACGGTTTCCCTTTCCGCATCTGTGCGCCCATGCGTTGTACCGTGACGGCATTGACCGCATGGGCAGTGTTTATACCAAGCAGGATACTGCCAGCATCACCATCGTCAGTCAGGCATTCAAGAACGAAGACCAGCTGCAGAGGAGCAACCTGGAGGTCGTCAAAAAGGCTGCCAAGGCCGGAGATCGGCAATCAGTTGTCATCACGTGCCTGACCAACGACCAGCGCAACCGCATTCGTAACTACCACGAGCAGGTGGAGAAGGTGCGCAGCGAGGCGGAGGTTACCGGGATGGCGGATGAAGAGGTGCCAGGCCGAACTCCCCAGATCTGCTTACCGTACGCCAGCGAGGACGGGCAAACCCAGCACCTTGCGCTAACCCCGGTCCCGGTGGTGGAAACCGCGCAACAGCTTCGCCAGGCCACCTCGGAGAAGAATGAACGCAAGCGTGAACTCGATAAGCGAACCAAGGACAATGCCTCGTCCCAGGCAGAGCGTGATCAGAGTGACCAGCTGAACGCGCTGGCGTCTTATGTGAAAACCTTGGATGTAGGCGGGTTTGGGGGCAGCAACCCTCAGAACGTCATGCAGCAGGATAAGGCCTATCCACTGAAAAACAGCGTTATCGTCAGCGATGTGCCCAGAGAGGACCCGGAGGTCCGGTTCGCGTACCGGCTTGCTTATAAGGGCGTGGATATCAAGCTGCCGCAGGGGTGGGCCAGGGGAATCAGGCAAGCGTGCCAGGATGAAAACCGGTATGAAATCCGGCGCCTGTGCCGACGGCTGGCCGGCTCCGTACTGCGACAGATCCGGCACCAGCGCAAGATCCTTCTGCGCCATGCCGGGGCCGGTCTTGAGGTCAGTCCGGATGCTCTTCCGTGCATGCATCGTCTAACAGAACGTGAACAGCGGATTACTCACGGCTGTTTCTGGCCCGAGTCACGGCCAGCCTCGTGGCCGGAGGAAATGGCGGGATTCGTGCGCGACCTTGTCATTCACAAGACACGGGTTCGTGGTCAGGACGCCGTTCGGGGTGACCAGGGGCGCGATATACACAACACCCTGGCCGAGGAGTTTGCCAAATGAGCACCTGGTATCTGAGCGCTCCGGCGATGGAAGTCAACCGGATGAACCTGATCGCCGGCTCTGGCGTGCTCTCTCTCACGCCCGTGACAGCGGCTGTTCTGTTCAGTGAGGCATTCCGGCATCACATGGCACAAAACGAAGCGGTCTCCATTGAGCCGCAAGGCACGCTTTATGTGCATCACCACGCACGCCCATTCCAGGAAACGCTGTTCAGTCGGAGTGGTGCTCCCTATCACGCCAGTTGCCGGATAACGGGGGCCACCCAGTTCAACGCCAATGATAAAGCGTCAGGCTCCAAAGGGCCCGCCAACTCTGACCAACCGCTGGCGCTGGGATTCGCCAAGGTGTCCCTGATTGTTCAGGTGGCAAGCCAGGATCTTGGGGAAAATGAACTGCTGCGCCAGTTTCAGCGGTTCATTCAGTGTAAGGCTCGTTTCGCGGGTGGTGAGATTGTTCGGCACAGGTCGCCCCAGGTGTTTCGCGATCTGGACGCCGCCATTGATTCAATCGGTGGCTCCGGCTACGTGGTTACAGATTGCAGCGACCTGATCGAGCGTGAGTTGGAGAATAACCCCGCTAATAGCCGCGCGAGGGCCCTTCTGGACATGGCGCTGGAAAAGCGATTCGTCGCCTCTGGCCAGGGTAGCGAGTCAGAGCAAGCGGATACGAGCCAACAGACCCATGATCAGATGGATCAGGAGGGTGGCGTTGACGAAGGGGGAGATCCGGTTGGGGCATCCAGCTCGGGAAAGGTGGAACGGAAAAGGCGCTCGTTGGCCTGTCTGGGGTATTCGCTGCTGAGCGAGCCCAAGGAAAAGCGCAATGCACGCAATGATCTTGCCCACGCTTACGGCGAGGCGATGACAGGGCTGGTTGAGTTCATGCCGTTACGCGAGTTGCATAGTGCGTTGAACGCACAGGATCCTCCTTTCGATTCTCATCGCTTTCTGTGGCGTTACTCTTGGCCAACCCCTGACGTTTTCCTTGTGCATCAAACCGAAACCGACGAAACGAGGTGCTAAACATGACGACTCCCACCACGCTTCAGAACCTTAAAAAACTCCCCGGCGTTCTGTCGTTTACACGCTGCATGACCGTATCCGATGGTGTTTTCAGTGATATTGAGGTTGTCGACGACGATCACCGGGAGCATCCCACCAATGTAGTTCGTCACGGCATCCGCGGCACCCAGAACGTGAACAATAGTAAGCAGAAAGACGTCAGTAATATTCAGGTGACCGAAACGGCCAAGACACGGCCATCAACCTCGAAGGTCAGCGTTGAATACACGTTGACGATACGGCCGTTGGAATCGGCACTTCATAGCTGTGCTGGTAATGAGTCGGACCAGTTCCGCAACAACTTCGCCGATTTTGTGGAAAGGGCTGAGCAGGGTAGCGGTATTGACGAAGTGGGCCGCCGAATCGCAAGAAATGTGCTCAATGGCCGCTGGCTTTGGCGGAACCGGTCATTGGGGGAGGCCATTACGGTTGAATCCATGACCAAGGATGGGGATGGCCGCTGGCAGACCCTGGCGAGAGCGGATGCACTGGATGTTCCAACACACCATTTTAGCGGCTATTCCGATGACGAGATTGCCCTCGGCCAGCACATCGCCAAAGGGTTGCGCGGTGAAGATGAGGGTAATGCCCCCGTGCACGTTGTAGCCCTTATTGATCTGGGCTTTTCAGGATCGGTCGAGGTTCATCCCTCGGAAAACTATGTGTCCAATAAACCCGATGGTTTCGCCAGAGCGCTCTATAAGCTCAACGTGAACGATCAACCCTTGGGGCAAACGCCCATCGATTTTGATGATACCCGGGTTATGGGGCGGGCTGCCTTGCGTGACCAGAAAATTGGCAACGCGTTGCGCACGATTGATACCTGGTATCCTGGTGCTCCTGAGCAGGATGCGGAGCCCATTGCTGTCGAGCCCCAGGGAGCGAATCTGGGCCAGATGACGTTCTATCGTCGCCAGCCCGCGAAGGCCTCGGCTTTCAATCTGGCACTTCGCCTTCCCGAGATTGATCCGGATAGCGAAGACGGGATGTTCATGATCGCGGCACTGATTCGCGGCGGCGTCTACGGCGAGTCGGACAAATAAGGGGGCGGCATGCGCCATTATATTGAAGCGACCATGAACGGTGATCCGGCATTATGGTCCGGGCGGATTGTTCCCGGGTTGGTGCAGGTAGTGCACCATCAGCGCCACCATGGCCATGACATTGCCCTGGCGTTTCCGGATATGGAGCTGGGCAAGGCGCTTGAGCGGGATGGCGTGGAGCAACCACGAAAGATCGGTCATCGGGTTCGGTTCTGGGCAGAGCCCGCAACGCTCGAGGATCTGGCCGGGGCGCTGGATAACCATCTTGCGCGTGTGGGGATCTCCGGTGAAAGCGTGACCATCAATATGGATCTGGAAGTGCCAGAGACCATTACGGAGTGGGTTGCGTACACACGCTTCCGGATTCCCTCGCGCCAACGCAACCGCAACGAGAACCCCGGGTATCGCGAAAACCGGATGCGAAAGCGTGCGGACATGCTGGCCCGTCAACGTCTGATCCCTTTCCTGGACATGGAGTCCAGCAAGGGGCAGCGGTTCGGGCTTGGTATTGAACCCGTCTATGCCAGCGAGCCACCGCAGACCCAAGGGCAATTGAACGGCTATGGCATCTCCACAAAGGCGACCCCTTACTGGCTGCCGTCGTTTTGACCCTTTTTTGAGGCGTTGGTTTTATACCACCGATAAACAATGACTTACGAACCTCTCTCAGAAAAGGGGTGTTTGGCTTTTAGGGGGCGTTTTTGGCCTTTAAACAACGCAGTACGTTTGTCAGCGTCTTGTTCACTGCCGCGTAGGCAGCTTAGAAATTCCGGGCCATTGAGTCGATCCGCCACTTCAGGTTCACTGCCGCGTAGGCAGCTTAGAAAAGAAAGCTGAATGTTTGGTGTATGGCTTGGCAGTTCACTGCCGCGTAGGCAGCTTAGAAATGTTTGATCGCGGAGGCGATGGTGGTTTTGCCGTTCACTGCCGCGTAGGCAGCTTAGAAAACAGAATCTCAGTATCAGACCATTTAAGCGTTGTTCACTGCCGCGTAGGCAGCTTAGAAAATGCACCCATCGGTCGGGTGCACAGGGTTAGTCGTTCACTGCCGCGTAGGCAGCTTAGAAACCACTGCAATGAATACCACGAGGCCACGCCAGGGTTCACTGCCGCGTAGGCAGCTTAGAAAAAAGGCGCCTGGGTGCCTGGCCGCACCATGCCGTTCACTGCCGCGTAGGCAGCTTAGAAAGCCGACATGGGGGATAACAGCGAGAAGGTCACGTTCACTGCCGCGTAGGCAGCTTAGAAAAGCACGGGCGGTGGCTTCAGGAAGGGCAGCGCAGTTCACTGCCGCGTAGGCAGCTTAGAAATTGACCGGTTCGCGATCCCCATCGTTGACCCCAGTTCACTGCCGCGTAGGCAGCTTAGAAAATATAATGTTTGAGTCAAGGGGTGAGGCCGAAGTTCACTGCCGCGTAGGCAGCTTAGAAATACACCCACCTGCGACATTGGCCATAGATCAGCGTTCACTGCCGCGTAGGCAGCTTAGAAAGTGTCCTCGCTCCCGTCCACCATCGAGCCGGCCGTTCACTGCCGCGTAGGCAGCTTAGAAAACATCGGCGGCGCGGGTTACCGCGCTGGTCGTGTTCACTGCCGCGTAGGCAGCTTAGAAAGATCATTGCCATCTACCCCATGCAGCCAGCATGTTCACTGCCGCGTAGGCAGCTTAGAAAAAAGAGCAGGCAAAAAACTGGGATGACGACGAGTTCACTGCCGCGTAGGCAGCTTAGAAATGAAAGCGGTAGACGATTTCGCCCTCGTTTTTGTTCACTGCCGCGTAGGCAGCTTAGAAATCCAAGGCGTCGGTAATCTGCGACATAGCCACGTTCACTGCCGCGTAGGCAGCTTAGAAAAAGTGAAACGGTCACTTTTACAGACTCATTCAGTTCACTGCCGCGTAGGCAGCTTAGAAAAGGAAGCGAAAGGATTGAAAAACCAGGTGAGGGTTCACTGCCGCGTAGGCAGCTTAGAAAACGTCCATCTCGTCGATTTCCTTGAGGCGACCGTTCACTGCCGCGTAGGCAGCTTAGAAAATCCCCTGAGCCGTCACCACCGGCATCAACGCGTTCACTGCCGCGTAGGCAGCTTAGAAAAGTACGTTCTGGACGTTAAGCGCGATGTCCGCCGTTCACTGCCGCGTAGGCAGCTTAGAAATCAAGCGGCAGGCGCGGCCCGCAGTGCAGCGAGTTCACTGCCGCGTAGGCAGCTTAGAAAACAGACGATCCCCTGGAAAATCTCCCGTACATGGTTCACTGCCGCGTAGGCAGCTTAGAAATCGCCCTTGTTCGTGATCTCAATGGCACGGACGTTCACTGCCGCGTAGGCAGCTTAGAAACGGCAGTAGGTTCGCGGGTACGTGCCTCCTGAGTTCACTGTAAGCGCCAACGAACCGACACCTATTCGCTGGCCTGAACACCCCTCACACTGATTCCATCCTGTTAAGCATTGGAGGAGTCGGTATGACCCGCACCGAGCGTCATCAGTTCTGGCAGCAGACCCTTGCTGACTGGGCGGCATCCGAGCTGTCCGGGGCGGCGTTCTGCAAGGAACGGTCCCTCACGTACCACCAGTTTGTCTATTGGCGTCAAAAACTCCAGGGCGCGCCTGAGTCCGCGAGCCAGGCGCAAGCCTCGACTGCGCCGGCCGGCTTTGCCCGGGTGGCGCCAGCGCCCGGCGGGGATGGCCCGGATGGGCTGACCGTGTCGTTGCCCGGCGGTGTATCGATCACCGGGCTGCACGCCGGTAATGTTGAGTTGCTCGGCGCCGTGCTGAGCCAGCTGTAATGCGTCAGCGGTACCTGCGCCCGTCTCACCAGTTTCCGGAGGTCTACCTGTACCGGGCACCGGTGGATTTCCGCAAGCAGGCTCATGGGCTGGCACTGATCGTCGAGCAGGAGCTGGGGCACAGTCCGTTCACCGGCGCCCTGTACGCGTTCACCAACCGCCAGCGCAACAGGATCAAGTGCCTGATGTGGGAAGACAACGGCTTTGTGCTGTATTACAAGGCACTGGCGGAGGAGCGGTTCAAGTGGCCGGGCCCGGGGGATGAGCTGATGCCACTGACCGGCGAACAGATCAACTGGCTGCTTGATGGCTACGACATCACGCTGTTGAAAGGCCACAAAAAACTGCATTACGAGGCGCTCGGGTAGGCGTTTTTGCGTGCGCCAGATCGCTGTTTTTGTTATCATTTCACAATGACATCAACGCCCGATAACGCCCCTTCAGCCCCCGATCTCAGCGGTCTTTCGCCCGCTGAGATGGCCGGCGTTATCAGCGATCTCCAACAGCAACTCGACGCTCGTGAACAAGCTCTTGCAAAGCAGCAAAGTGAGCTGGAACAGCGTGAACAAACCATCCAGCAACGAGACGAGAGCATCCAGCGACGCGATACGCGCATTGAACTGCTCGAGGAAATGCTGCGACTGAAGACCCTCCAGAAATTCGCCGCCAGTAGCGAGAAGCATCGCGACCAGATCACGCTGTTCGATGAGGCGGAGGTGGAAGCCGAGATCGAGGCGCTGCGCGACGAGGCTGGAGACGACGACCAAGAGCCGGATCCGGATGAGCCACCGCAGCCGGCGCGCAAGCGCGCCCAGCGCGGCTTCTCAGCCGCACTGCGGCGCAAGCGCATTGAGCTGACCCTCAGCGACGAGCAAAAGGCGGGTGCCAGCAAGACCTTCTTCACCAAGGTCAAGGAGGAGTTGGAGTTCATCCCCGCGCAGCTGAATGTGTTGGAGTACTGGCAGGAAAAAGCCGTGTTCGAGCACAACGACGGGGATGAGTCCATGGTGGCAGCGCCCCGTCCCGTGCATCCGCTGGGCAAGTGCATTGCCACTACCTCGCTTCTGGCCCACATCATCACCTCGAAATACGCCGATGGGCTGCCGCTGTACCGGCTGGAGACGATGCTGGCGCGGCTCGGGCATCCGCTCAGCCGCACCAGCATGGCGCATTGGATCATCCGCCTGGATGAGGTGTTCAAGCCACTGATCCAGCTCATGCGCGAGGCCCAGAACACCAGTGATTACATCCAGGCCGATGAGACCCGATTGCAGGTGCTCAAGGAGGATGGCAAAACCGCCCAGTCCGACAAGTGGATCTGGGTGACCCGGGGCGGGCCGCCGGGCCAGCCCACGGTGCTGTTCGAGTACGACCCGTCACGTGCGGGCAGCGTCCCCGTGCGCCTGCTCGATGCTTTAATGGCATCCTCCAGGCCGATGGCTACTCCGGCTATGGGAAGGTGTGTCGGGATAACGCCATCACCCGGATCGGGTGCTGGGACCATGCCCGCCGCAAGTTTGTCGAGGCCTCGAAAGCGGCGCCGGCGAAAAAGAAAGGCAAGGGCCAACAGCAAACATCCAAGGCCGATGTGGCACTGAACCACATCCGCAAGCTCTACGCCATCGAGCGCCGGATCACCGATCTCGGCGATGACGAACGCTATCGCATCCGCCAGGCCGAAAGCCTGCCCCGGCTGCAGGCGTTCAAGAGCTGGCTGGACGCCAACGCCGACAAGGTCGTAAAAGGCTCACTGACCCGCAAGGCCATGGACTACGCCCTCAACCAGTGGGAGACCCTGGTGGGCTACTGCGAGCGCGGGGACCTGCAGATCAGCAACGCCCGGGCCGAGAACGCGATCCGCCCGTTCGCGCTTGGACGTAAGGCATGGCTGTTCGCCGATACCACGCGAGGGGCGAACGCCAGTGCCACCTGCTACTCGCTGATCGAGACGGCCAAGGCCAACAACCTGGAACCCTCGGCTTACATCCATCATATCCTCAAACACATCGGCGAGGCGGACACCGTCGAGAAGCTGGAAGCGCTTCTGCCCTGGAATACCGACCTGGAGCCAGCTCCTACAAAGAGCTGATAGCGGGTTCCGGGGCAAGTGGGTCGATTTGCTGGCGCTTACAGTTCACTGCCGCGTAGGCAGCTTAGAAACATTCGCCATTCACCTTTCCGTACTTCTGCCCGTTCACTGCCGCGTAGGCAGCTTAGAAAGGAATGGGTGACGCCATAAGGCTGTTAGTCAGGTTCACTGCCGCGTAGGCAGCTTAGAAAGTGTCCTCGCTGCGCTGCGGTCCGCACCAGCCGTTCACTGCCGCGTAGGCAGCTTAGAAAGTGGACAGCGTAGGGATCATCCTGGACAGGCGGTTCACTGCCGCGTAGGCAGCTCAGTGTCAATGGCCATTAATTTTGAGCCCCATCTGGCCAGAGCCATGCCGATAGTCAGTTGTGCTCATGCTAAGAGGCATCGAAAAAGGGATCCTGCCCCGCCAGACCAGAAACGGACGTTTTTAGGTGTTCACTATCGCCGGAACCGGGTTTCCAGCACCACGGCAGAGTTGGTCCGCTCCACCCCGTCCAGATTGCCAATGTCATCCAGAACGATGCTGAGCTGCTCCAGCGACTGGGCCTCAACAATCGCGATCAGGTCGTACTCGCCACTTACCGAGTAGAGCTGGGTGACGTGATTGAGCTGCTCCAGCGCCGTGTTGACCTTCGCCGTCAGCTTCTGGTGCACCTTGATCGACACATGAGCCTCCACCCGCCGGGCCGCATAGTCACCGCCCAGCTGGACTGAGTAACCCTGGATAATCCCCCGGGTTTCCAGCCGTTCCATCCGGTTCTGGACTGTGGAGCGCGACAGGTTCAGGGCCCGGGCCAGGTCCGAGATGCTGGAGCGGGCATTGCGTCGTAGCAGCGCAATCAGGCGCTCATCCTGAGAACCAATCATATTGAGCACTAACCTTGTCAATTTGATTAATCATGGCATTAATCCGCTCATATTGAAACTACAATCTGGCATACGCAATGGCCATACTGGCGCCAACGTACTGAAAACGGCGCAGGAAATGGCTTATGATCATTCGCCCCATTACTGACAGCGATCTGCCCGCTCTGCAGGCCATTGCAGAGGAGTCTGGACCCGGGTTCAGCTCGCTGGTTGATGATCGCGTGTTTCTTGAGCAGAAAATCGCCCATGCCATGGACAGCTTCCGTCGTTCTGTGGACGCGCCGGACCACGAGGGGTATCTGTTCGTTCTGGAGGACCCGGAGACCGGCGAAATCATGGGAACAACGGGCATCGAAGCGGCGGTGGGGCACCGCAACCCGCTTTATCATTTTCAGGTCTCCCGTGTCCGTCATCGCTCGCCGGAGCTGGGGCTGACCAGCCAGCAGGAGGTGTTGCATCTGTGCAATCACTACACCGGCTGCTCCGAAGTCTGCAGCCTGTTCCTGCGCCCGCAGTTCCGGCGCGCCAATGCCGGCCGGCTACTCTCGCGTGTGCGGTTCCTGTTCATGGCTCAGCATCCGGAGCGCTTCGCCGATACGGTGATCGCGGAAATGCGCGGCGTTTCCGATGACAATGGCGAATCCCCGTTCTGGCAGGCCTTCCAACGCCACTTTGTAAACCTTGATTTCGAGACCGTGACCCGGCTGGCGGGTCTGGGCCACACCCAGGCCATTGCTGACATGATGCCAAGCCACCCGATCTACTCACGGTTTCTGGATGACGCGGCCTGCCAGGCCATCGGTGAGGTGCATCAGCAGACCCGCCCCGCACGTCAGGTGCTGGAGTCAGAAGGGTTCCGGTATACGGGCTATGTTGATCCTTTCGATGCCGGCCCGACACTTGAGGCCCGGCGGGACGACATCCGCAGTATCCGTGACAGCGTCCGCTGCGCGGCCCTGCCGCTGGATGAGGCCGACGCCACTCTGGCACAGGCTCACGGAACGCATCGCCATGAGACCATTGCCATCGCCAATGGCAGCGTGACCGACTTCCGGGCCACGGTAACCGACCAGGCCATTTACCTGCCGCGCCACAATCGCCTGCTGGTGCCGGGCCACATTCTTGAGCGAGTGAACTGCGCCAACGGCGATACCATTGGATTCACCCGCCTGAGCCCTGCGGCTCAGGCCACCATGCCACAGGAGGTTCATCATGCACTCTGACCGTCACACTCTGTTCCAGAAGCTGTGGGAGCACTACCTGACCGTGACCCCTTCGGCACAGGACATTCACCGGCTGCTGGGCGGCACCCAGGGCGGGGCGATCGTCAATGATCACATCGCCCTGCGCACCTTTAACCTTGATCCAGTCCGTCTGGACCGGTTGGCCGAGCACTTCCGGGTACTGGGTTATGAGCAGGGCGGCGAATACCATTTCGATGCCAAGAAACTGTACGCCCGCCACTTCCAGCACCCCGACCCGACGGCGCCGAAGGTCTTTATCTCGGAACTGCTCGTCGACCAATGCTCGCCGGCACTGCAGTCAATCGTTGGGGATCTCGTGGCCCAGGTTGATCCTGCGGCCGTGGACGCGGACGACTTTCTCTATTCCGGCGCCCACTGGTCCATTGATGAGGCCACATACCGGACTCTGCTTGAGGAAAGCGAGTACGCCGCCTGGATGGCGGCCTGGGGCTGGCGGCCGAATCACTTCACCGTGAGCGTCAATGCGCTGGAACAGTACACAACGCTGGCCTCGGTCAACCAGGCATTGAAGGACGCCGGCTACCGTCTCAACGACGCCGGTGGCGAGATCAAGGGGTCGCCGGAGGTGCTGCTGGAGCAGTCCTCAACGCTTGCCGACGAGGTGGAGGTCCGCTTCCGGGATACGACGGTCCGCATCCCCAGCTGTTTCTACGAGTTTGCCAAACGGTATCCGGACAGTGACGGCAATCTTTACGGCGGCTTCGTACCGGCCTCGGCGGACAAGATCTTCGAGAGCACCCATGCCGCCGAGCGTTAGGGCGCCGGCGCTGAAGGGAGTGGGCCCCATCGTCGGCCTGTCGCCTCATGTCAGCACTGAATGTCTCATTGCTACGCCCGTGTGCGTCTGTTGTTGGGAAAAGTGCTGATTGAAGGGCTGACGACGGGGCCTATCCTTTCGGGCACCGGTTTGGTGCGCTAACCTTGCAGCACTGGCCTGAATGAACAACCCATCCGAATAAGGCAACGACCCGACCATGACCAATACCACCATTACCCGCGAGATGTTCGACGACGTCATGGTCCCGAACTACGCACCAGCGTCCATGATTCCCGTCAAGGGGCAGGGCTCGCGGGTCTGGGACCAGGAAGGCAACGAATACGTGGATTTCGCCGGCGGCATCGCCGTCACCGCACTGGGCCATGCCCATCCGGAACTGGTTGGCGCGCTCACTGATCAGGCGAACAAACTCTGGCATCTGTCCAACGTGATGACCAACGAACCAGCGATCCAGCTGGCCCAGACCCTGTGCCAGCTCACCTTCGCTGAGCGTGTCTTTTTTGCCAACTCCGGCGGTGAAGCCAACGAGGCCGCCTTCAAGCTGGCGCGTCGCTATGCCTGGCAGCATCATGGGGAGGGTAAGCATGAGATCATCGCCTTCCAGAACAGTTTCCACGGTCGCACGCTGTTCACCGTCAGCGTGGGTGGGCAGCCCAAATACCTTGAAGGCTTTGAGCCGGCCCCTGGCGGTATCCGGCATGGCGAATTCAATAACCTGGACTCGGTCAAGGAGTTGATCTCCAGCAGGACCTGCGCGGTGGTCGTTGAACCGGTGCAGGGCGAAGGTGGTGTTCTGCCGGCCGACCCCGAGTTCCTCAAGGGGCTGCGCGAGCTGTGCGATGAGCATGAAGCACTGCTGGTGTTTGACGAAGTGCAGTCCGGCGTGGGTCGTACCGGCCACCTCTACGCCTACCAGCACTACGGCGTCACTCCGGATGTTCTGTCCACGGCCAAGGCGCTCGGTGGTGGTTTCCCGGTTGGTGCCATGCTGACGACTGCCGACATCGCCCAGAGTCTCACGGTCGGGACGCACGGCAGCACCTACGGTGGCAATCCATTGGCCTGCGCGGTGGCGCAACGGGTGATTGATGTGATCAGTCAGCCGGATGTGCTCAAGGGCGTCCGTGAGCGCTCGACAACCCTCCGGGATGGGCTGAAGCGGATCGGTGACGAGCACGGGCTGTTTGAAGAGGTGCGCGGTGAGGGGCTGCTGCTCGGCTGCGTCCTTTCCGACGCCTGGAAGGGGCGTGCCAAGGAGCTCCTCAAGGTCGCGGCCGAAGAGGGCGTTATGGTCCTGGTGGCTGGTCCCAACGTGATTCGTCTGGCGCCCTCGCTGATCATTCCGGAAAGTGATCTTGAAGAGGGTCTGGTGCGTTTCGACAAAGCCGTGAAACGGTTCGTCGGGTAACGTCCATGCGCCTGATCCGCCCTTTGCAAGCCGATGATCTGGGCGACCTCTATCGCATGGCGGGCAATGCCGGCAAGGGCCTGACGTCATTGCCCCCGGACCGGGACTTTCTCGCGCGCAAGATCGAGCGCGCCGAGGCCACCTTCTCTGGCCGCCAATCCGCCGATGCCGGCATGTATCTGTTTGCGCTGAGCGATGCCGACACGCATCAGTGTGTTGGCATCAGCGGGATCGAGGCCCGCGTGGGTCAGGATGAGGTGTTCTACAACTACCGTCTGAGCACCCACGTCACGGCGTCCCGTGAACTGGGCGTGCATGTGCGCACGCCCACGCTCTATCTCACCAACGACATGACAGACGCCACCGAGATCTGCTCCCTGTTGCTGGATGCGGATCACCGGGGTGGGGGGAACGGACTCTTGCTCTCCCGCTGCCGTTTCCTCTTCATGGCGGATTTCGGGGGGCTGTTTGCGGACAAGGTGTTCGCGGAGATGCGTGGCTACTCGGACGAGGACGGGCATTCACCGCTCTGGGAGTCCCTTGGGCGCCTGTTCTTCAACATGGACTTCGCCGAGGCGGATCGGCTGTCGGTTCAGGGCGACAAGTCATTCATCGCGGAGTTGATGCCCAAATACCCCATTTACCTCTCACTGTTACCGGCGGAGGCCCGTGCCGTGGTGGGCCAGGTGCATGAGGGAACGGCGCCGGCCCTGAAGATGCTCGAAGCCGAGGGCTTCAACTTCAATGGCCTGGTGGACATCTTTGACGGTGGGCCGCTGGTGGAGGCATTCCTCCACAATGTGAGGACAGTGCGTGAGAGCCTGCTGCGGCCGGTGACGATCGTATCCGATGCGCCGCGTCCGGCCGGTCCCCTGTCCTCGGCGGACCAGCTGATGGTGTCCAATCGCTCGTTTGCCGATTTCCGGGTGATCACCGTGCCACGCTCGGCTTTGATCTCCGGCCATCTTCAGCTCAATCCGGCCGAGGCCGACGCGCTGGTCATCGAAGAAGGCGACGTAGTGCGCGTATCGCCATTGAAAACGCCAACAACCGAAGGATCGTCATCATGACGCACGAGCTTACTGGCAAAGCCCTGTTGGGCGCCGAATGGGAATCCGGCAGTGGTCCGGTGTTCCAGTCCATCCAGCCGGTCAGTCGTGAGGTGGTCTGGGAAGGCAACGCCGCTACGGCCGATGATGTGAATGCCGCTGTCAGCGCCGCCCGGAGCGCGTTTCCGGATTGGCGTCGCCGGTCCTTCGAGGATCGCAAGGCCATTGTGGAAGCCTTTGGGCGCCAGCTGGAAGAGCACCGGGAGGATCTGGCCACGCTGATTGCCCGCGAGACGGGCAAGCCGCTCTGGGAATCCCGGACTGAAATCGGCGCCATGATCGGCAAGATCGCCATTTCCATTGATGCCTATCATGAGCGCACCGGCGAGCGGGTGAATCCCGCCCCGGTCGGGCAAGCCGTGCTCCGGCACCGGCCCCATGGTGTGGTCGCGGTGTTTGGCCCCTATAACTTCCCGGGCCACCTGCCCAATGGTCATATCATTCCGGCCCTGCTGGCCGGCAATACCGTCATCTTCAAACCCAGCGAAATCGCACCGGCCGTGGCGGAACTCACCGTCCGGCTCTGGCGCGAGGCCGGATTGCCGGACGGTGTCATGAATCTGGTGCAGGGTGAGAAAGACACGGGCGTGGCGCTGTCCGGCCATCCCGGCATCGACGGTCTGTTCTTTACCGGCAGTGCCACCGTCGGTCATCTGCTGCATCGCCAACTGGGCGGCCAGCCGGAGAAAATTCTGGCGCTGGAGATGGGGGGCAACAATCCGTTGATTGTGGACTCGGCGCCGGATCTTGATGGTGCCGTGCACCACGCACTGCAATCGGCCTTCCTCTCCGCCGGGCAGCGTTGTACCTGTGCGCGCCGGCTGCTGGTTCGTGAGGGGGATGAGGGCGACCGGTTCCTGGAGCGACTGGTGTCGGTCGCTTCGACTATCACAGTGGGTGACTGGGATGACGATCCCCAGCCGTTCATGGGCTCGCTGGTTTCCAAAGCGGCCGCCGACCATCTGCTGGCGGGGCAGCAGCGGCTTATTGATGCGGGCGCCCGGCCCCTGCTGACCATGGAGCGCCAGGACGCCGGGCCGGCCATGGTCTCGCCGGGCATCATTGACGTCTCGAGCCTCGAGGAACAGCCTGATGAGGAGTTCTTCGGGCCACTGCTGCAGGTGATCCGTTATCAGCACTTCGATGACGCCATCCGAATTGCCAATGATACGAGCTTTGGGCTGTCCGCCGGTTTGCTGAGCGAGGATCGCTCACTGTTTGAAAAGCTGACCGAAGAGGTGCGGGCCGGTATCGTCAACTGGAACCGCCCGTTGACCGGGGCCAGTAGCGCCGCGCCCTTTGGTGGTATCGGTGCCAGCGGTAACCATCGCCCGAGTGCCTACTACGCGGCCGATTACTGTGCCTGGCCCATGGCCTCGCTGGAGGCTGAGCAGGCAACCCTGCCGGAGCAGACCGCGCCCGGCCTGACATTCTGATCACTCTGGAGCCGCTATGAGCCAGCCCGCCCAGGAAGCCAACTTTGACGGCATCGTCGGCCCCACCCACAACTATGCGGGGCTGTCGTCCGGCAATGTCGCGTCCCAGTCCAATCGCAACGCCGCATCGAACCCCCGTGAGGCGGCCCTGCAGGGTCTGGCGAAGATGAAGCGCCTGGCTGACAGGGGCTTCCTGCAGGGGGTTCTGCCGCCTCACGAACGGCCTCATTTGCCGACATTGCGTCACCTTGGCTTTTCCGGGTCGGACGCCGACGTGCTGCGGCAGGTTTCACAGCACCAGCCATCCCTGTTGGCGTCAGTCAGCTCGGCCTCCGCCATGTGGACCGCCAACGCGGCGACGGTGTCGCCCAGCGCCGATACCCGGGATCATCGGGTGCACTTCACGCCCGCTAACCTGAACGACAAGTTTCACCGGTCGATTGAACACCAGGTGACCGGCCGTGTATTGACGTCGATTTTCTCGGACGAGGCCTACTTCGCGCACCACCCTGCGCTGCCGCCGGTCAGTGCGTTCGGCGACGAAGGCGCGGCCAACCACACACGGCTATGCTCGCACTACGGCGAGACCGGTGTGGAGCTGTTTGTCTACGGCCGGTCGGGCTTTGATGGCAGTGTCCCCAAACCGTCACGCTACAACGCCCGCCAGACCCTCGAAGCCTCCCAGGCGATCGCCCGGATGCATGGGGTGCATGATGGGCGGGCGGTGTTCGCACAGCAGAATCCGGCCGCCATTGATGCCGGTGTGTTCCATAACGATGTGATTGCCGTGGGCAACGGCAACACGCTGTTCTACCACGAGCAGGCTTTCCTTGATGAGCCGCGTCTGCTGGACGATCTGAACGCCGCGATGCCCAACGCCGACCTGCGGACGGTCCGGGTACCGGCGTCGGAAGTGCCCATGGGCGACGCCGTGTCGTCCTACCTGTTCAACAGCCAGCTTCTGACCGGGCCGGATGGGGGCATGACCCTGCTGGTGCCCGGGGAGTGCCAGGAAACGGCCAGCGTGAAAGCCTATCTGGATCGACTGATGGCCTCGGATGGCCCGATCACGAATGTTGAAGTGGCCGACCTGCGCCAGTCCATGCGCAACGGCGGTGGACCGGCGTGCCTGAGGTTGCGAGTGGTGCTCACCGGCGACGAGATTGCCGCCATGCACGACGGCGTCCTGCTGACTGATTCGCTCTACAACCGGCTGGTGACCTGGGTTGAAGAGCACTACCGTGACGCAATCACCCCGGACGATCTGGCTGACCCGATGCTCCTGCAAGAGAGCCGCCACGCGCTGGATGAGCTGACCGGGATTCTTGGGTTGGGATCGCTTTACGAATTTCAGTGGTGAGTGTGATCTTCTTTCACCATTAACCCCACCCGATGCCCCTTGGGCACGTTCGGGTTTGGGAAGACGATGGCCTCCGATTGCTCCCCGACCCGGTATTCCGTTGTCCGGTCGCTCCAGATGAGGGTGCCCGGTGGGTACTCGGTGAAGTTGGGCGTGTCGTCACTGACGTGGAAATGGAAATCGTCGCCGGTGTGAATGATCTCGTGGACGACTTCAAAACGGGCCAGTCTGCGGTCGGTGGCGGGCGCCGGTTCGCCACGCAGATGGCGGCGCAGGGCCCGGTCGATGCCCTTGAAGTCCTCGGGGTTGTTCTCTCCGAAGGGGCGGACCTTGCCCAGTTCAACGGTCAGGCTTTCGGCTCCCAGCGCCACCGCCGTGAACGCGGAGAAGGTGGTGGCCCCGGTGTGCTGGAGCAGGAGTGTGTCCACGTCCGCCTCCAGCAGGAAACGGCACTGGTCGTCGGTAATGGTCCGGTCCGGCACCCAGGGATAGAGCGCGAACTTCTCCCGGTAAGAGGGTCGGATGGCCGTGTGCAGATCATAGTGCACCAGGCGCTCGGCGCCTTCGGCAAATGCCAGACAGAACTGCTCCAGTTGCGCGGCCCTTTCGGTTTCATCGCACGTCCCGTAGTCCGGATGCTGGTGGGCGCCGCTGAACAGCCGGTTCATGTTGTACGTCACGAACCGCTGGTCGGCCACCATCGCCGGTGGGTTGCCGAGGATCAGCAATGTCGGGCAGGTGACCTTGAGGTCGCCTTCCAGG
This sequence comes from Halomonadaceae bacterium KBTZ08, assembly GCA_048013405.1. Taxonomy (GTDB): domain Bacteria; phylum Pseudomonadota; class Gammaproteobacteria; order Pseudomonadales; family Oleiphilaceae; genus Halospina. Next base: position 1,364,761 of record CP182108.1, on the reverse strand, counting down.
AGTGACTGCACCAACTCATTGAGGATCTCGATGGGCGCGGTTTCATTGCCATGAACGCCTGCCGAAAGGATGGTGTGAGGGCCGGACACCTGTGCGGGGTGCACGCAGAGCACGCCGGTGCCCAGCCGTTCCAGCCGCCCTCCATCCGGCAGGGCGACATCGCCCACTGCTGTTGTCAGGCCCGCATTGGCCAGCGTATGGCTGAGCCAGTCGGGGTGGTTCTCAAACAGCCCGGTGTTGGTCATGGCGTTACGGATTCAGTGGTTGCAGGTGGCGAAGCATTCTGCGCTCCAGCAGCTTGAAACAATAGACAATCAGGAACGTGAGCGCCATGTAGATCACCGCGACGGCGATGAATGCGACAAAGGGCGCATAGAACCGCGAGTAGATGTCCCGCGCGGCGCCGGTCAGGTCGACAATGGTCACCACGCTGGCGATGGCGCTGGCGTGGAGCATGAAGATGACCTCATTGCCGTACGCCTGCAGGGCCCGGCGGAAGGCACTGGGCAGAATGATTCGGCGCATGCGCAGCAGCCAGGACATGCCGTAGGCATGTGCGGCTTCGATCTCGCCGTGGGGGGTCGCCACCAGCGCGCCGCGGATGATTTCCGTGGTGTAGGCCGCCGTATTGAGGGTGAATGCCAGCAGGGCCGGGTAGAAGGGCTCCCGGAAGATGTCCCACCAGAACGTGTCCTGGATGCCGTTAATCTGCCCAATGCCGTAATAGATGATGTAGAGCTGGATCAGCAGTGGGGTGCCCCGGAAAACGTAGGTGTACAGCCACACCGGGCCGTAAACAAAGGGGTTTTTGGAAGTTCTCAGGATCGCCAGCGGCACCGCCACAAGCAGGCCAATGACCAGCGACAGAAAGACGAGCTGAGCAGTCGTGACCAGTCCATCCCAGTAGTGACCGACCGTTGTGGCGGTAAAGATGGCGTTCTGGTTCAGCAGGTCGGCTAGAAATTCAGGCATGGTTCAGGCGCCTCCCGCAACGCCGACATTGGCGTGTTTGTTCAGCCATTTGATGGCCAACTCCGAAATGGCGGTCAGCGTCAGGTACATCGCCGCCACCGGAATGAAGAATTTGAAGGGGGCGTGCTCGGCCTTGCTGGCCTGTTCCGCGATGCGGACCATGTCGGAGAGGCCGATAATGGAGACCAGCGCAGTGGTCTTGAGCAGCACCTGCCAGTTGTTGCCCAGCCCGGGCAGGGCGTGGCGCAGCATCTGAGGAAACATGATGCGGAAGAAAATCTGGATCCGGCTCATGCCATAGGCACGACCAGCTTCGATCTGGCCGCTGTCGACGGCGAGGAAGGCGCCACGGAAGGTTTCCGTCATGTAGGCACCGAAGATCAGTCCGATGGTCAGGACGCCGGAAATGAAGGGGTCGAACTGAATAAAGAAATCAATCTCGTAATTGTAGTACAGGTAGTCGGACAACCGGTTCATCAGCACCTGCCCGCCATAGTAGAACAGCATCATCATGACCAGGTCGGGGATGCCGCGGATGACGGTGGTGTAGAAGGTTGCGACGCCTTTGGCTGCGCGGCTGCCAGAGAGTTTGGCGGCGGCGCCGGCGAGGCCGATAGCAAGGGCGAGCGCCAGCGAGGAGAAGGCCAGCTCGGTGGTAACGAGTGCCCCCTGGAGCAGTTCCGGGCCATAGCCTTTGAAATCAAACAGAAAATCGAGCATGGACGCGGCGATCCGTGACGGTGCGGGGCCGGCGCAGGGCCGGCCCCGGGGAGTGGTTTACATCTTGATGCTGTAGTCGAAGTACTTGTTCATGATGGTGTCGTAGGTGCCATCATTCTTGAGCGTCTTGAGAGCAGCATTGATCTTCTCAGCCAGCTCCTTGTCGCGCTTGCGCATGGCGACGGCTACGCCTTTGCCCAGCTTGACCGGCTTGCCGATGACCTTGAAGTGCTCCTTGCTGAGGAAGTACTGCTCGCCCACCGGGTAGTCCACGAATACCAGGTCGAGCCGGTCGCTTTCCAGGTCCAGCACCATGTCATCCGCGGTGGTGTAACGCTTGATTTCGACAATGTCACTCATGTTCTCGGTGACGTACTTGTCCATGGTGGTGCCGCGCTGCACGCCCACCACCTTGCCTTCCATCGCGGCCATGTCGGTGACGTCCACCTTGGTGTCCATCTTTCCGAACCAGGCGCCCGGGGTGATGTAGTAAGGCTCTGAGAACAGCACGCGCTTGGCGCGTTTTTCGGTAATGGACATGGACGACATGATGAGGTCGTACTTGCGGGCGAGCAGACCGGGAATGATGCCGTCCCAGGCCTGGATCACGAACTCGCACTCACGCCCCATTTCGTCGCACATGGCGCGCGCGAGCTCGACCTCGAAGCCGGTCAGCTCACCGTCGGGCGTTTTATACTCGAAGGGTTCATAGGGCACATCAAACGCAATCCGTAGCGGGTTGTCCTGCGCCTGGGCCATGCCGGCCATCATGGCAAGAATGCAACCCGTGGCAATGAGCAGTTTTTTCATGTCAGAAACTCCGTCGTTTTGTTGTTGTATCAACCGTGTTGATGGGATTCGACGCTGCGGACGCAGCGCCGGAAACGCCGTGCACGCACAGCGGGTGAGGTGCACTGGACGACTCGTCAAAAAGCCTAGCAAGCATCGGGCCAGGTTGAGATATCACGCCGTCGACCGTTGCTTGAAGTTGGGAGCCAGGAATTGCTTCATGCGCTCGGAAGATGGGTTATCGATGACTTTGTCCGGTGAGCCCTGCTCCTCAATCTGCCCTTGGTGGAGGAACATCACCTGATTGGAAACGTTCCGGGCGAATGCCATTTCATGGGTCACGACGATCATCGTGCGCCCCTCTTCGGCCAGGTCCTGCATGACCCGCAGTACCTCACCCACCAGCTCCGGGTCGAGTGCGGAGGTGGGTTCATCGAACAGCATAACCTCCGGTTCCATTGCCAGTGCCCGGGCAATCGCCGCCCGCTGCTGCTGGCCACCGGACATCTGGGCCGGGTAGTAATCCCTGCGCTCGTAAATGCCGACCTTATGGAGGTAGGCCTCAGCCCGCTCAATCGCTTCCTTTTTGGGCACCTTCAGAACGTGGACCGGTGCTTCGATAATGTTTTCCAGAACGGTCATGTGGGACCAGAGGTTGAAGCTCTGGAAGACCATGGAGAGCTTTGCCCGGACCCGTTCGACCTGACGTTGATCCGCTGGCACGCGGGTGCCTTTCCGGTTGGTCTTGAACTGAAGGGGCTCGCCGTGAAGGACGACGTCGCCAGCGGTCGGGGTTTCAAGCAGGTTGATGCAGCGCAGGAAGGTGCTCTTGCCGGACCCGGAGCTGCCGATCATCGACACGACATCGCCCTTGCGGGTTTCCAGATCCAGGCCCTTGAGGACCTCGGTGTCCCCGAAGGATTTGTGGATGTCCCGGCAAACAAGCGGGGCACTGTCATCGGCCATGGAATGCTCCTGGTTTATTGGGGCAGGCGTCCGGCCCTGCCGTTATCATTTGTTTACCTTTGAAATATAGTCCGGTACGCCCGCACACGAAAGCGGTTGCGGGCAATCGGACGCTGTCAGCCGGTTCCATGGCAACGCCAATTTTTTACGGATTGTGGCCCGAAAAATCAATGGTGATCCCATTTCCGGCCAAAATCATCGTTGTTTTGGCTGCTTGCCAGACCGCGAGAGCATCGTCCTGTTAATCGTCCCGCCCGGCGAACGCCTCGCATTGCAGGGTCGAATCACACCCGGAAACGCGATACCTGCTCTCTCAGGTCTTCTCCGAGACGGGCCAGTTTTTCACTGGCGGATGAAACCTCATTGGCCGAGGCTGCCGATTGATCACTGACGTCCCGGATCTGGGTAACGCTGCGGTTAATATCCTCGGCGACCGAGGTCTGCTGCTCAGCGGCAGTAGCGATCTGACTGTTGTACTGCTGGATGTTTTCAACGGCGCTGGCCATTTCACGGATGGTCTCACCGGTCGACCTGGCGCTGTCGAGGGTCTGGTTGGCCAGTTTGGTGCCGGTTTCCATGTCGGTTACGGATTGGCTGGCGCTGGTGACCAGGCGCTCGATCAGCGTTTCGATTTCCGAGGTCGAGGTCTGGGTCCGCTGGGCCAGCGAGCGGACCTCTTCGGCGACAACCGAGAACCCTCGGCCGTTCTCGCCGGCCCGGGCCGCCTCGATGGCGGCGTTCAGGGCCAGGAGATTGGTCTGGTCGGCAACCGACTTGATCACATCGAGCACGGTGGAAATGTTCTGGGTATCACTCTGCAGCGCCTGCAGGCGCTCCATGGTGGTGTCAGCCTGGCGGTTCAGGTCGGCGATGTAGGAGACGGTTTCCTCAACCGCCTTCTCGCCGGACGTGGACTTCTGGCTTGCCTCGTTCGCGGCGTTGAAGGCTTCCTCGGCACTGCGTGCAACATCGTTGACAGTGGAGACCATCTCGTTCATGGCAGTGGCCACCTGGTCGGTCTGGTCCTTCTGCTGGTTCACGCCCTGGCTTGTCTGCTGGGTAACCGTGGACAACTGGTCGGAAGATGACGCGATATTGGTGGCGGTCGTGTCGATACGCCCGACCAGTTCGCGCAGGCTGGTGACCATGGTGCCAAGGGCGTCGAGCAGCTGGCCGAGCTCATCGGTGCGGTTTGAGTCGACCTCCACGCGCAGATCCCCGGACGCCACACGGCTGGTTACATCCACGGCTTGTCGAACCGGCTGCATGATACTGCGGGTTAGACCCCAGGCGATCAGAACGGCGGCAACCAGTACGCCGATGGTCGTGGCGATGATTTCGGTGACGGCCGTGCTGCGGTCCCGTTCCAGCTTATCCATCTGGATCTCGCGCAGTTCGACGGCCGTTTCAAGAGCCGATCGCGCCAGGGTGACAATCCGGTCCTGAATATCCTGCGTGGCCCGAGTGGTACTGACCAGACTCTCGAAGGACGACACATAAGCATCGAAGGGGGCGCTCAGTGTCTTGCGCGACTTTTCATCAACCTGAAGTCCGGCGATCTGGTCGGCCGCTTGGTCCTTCGCTGCGTTGAATGCGTTGAGTGCCCCCTCGGAGCTGGATGACGCATAATCCTGAGCGGCTGAGCGCATCGCCTTGAACGCGTCCGTCACCTTCCGGAACTGGAACCGTGACTTCAGGGCCTCTTCAAGCGCGGTGGCGTTGCTCTGAACCGCTTTGGCGGCCTGCTGACGGTCCTTAACGGCCTGCTGGAGCTTGCTGAGCTGCGCCTGATAGTCCGCCACGCTGGATTCGAACGTATCCAGCCGCTCGAGATCCGCCGGCGCCATCAGCCGCTCACGCAGCGACTGCAGATGCTCACTGGCGTTGTCGGCCTTGGTGCGTGCCGCCTTCAGGTGCTTCCGCTCGCCGCGCAACAGAAAGTTCTTTTCCTCGCTGCGGGCTTCCAGCAGACTGGATTCCATGTCGCTGACGATGGCCACCACGGTTGAGCGCTGACTGAACATGTCGAGTGCAAACAGCCCGATACCGGCGACCAGCATCGACATCAGAATCAGCAGCGCGAAGCCGCTGCCAAGCTTGGCGGCCAGTGGCAGACTGGAATAGGAGCGGATCAGGTTCATGGTGTGCGACTCCTTGGGGCACTCCGAACGTAATACAGGAAGTATAAACGTAATGGGCGCTTCTCGAATCCCTGGGAGCCTGACATCATGAACCGGAGTCCGGTCGTTTGCTGCGATCTGTCCTTATCCGATTGGTGGCTCTGCAATGGGTGGTGCGACAGCGATCCCTTGTAGGTGCCGTTTGGGTTGGTCAGCGCTCAGAAAAAAGCATTTTGACGATTTGAAAAGAATGTCGATATTTTGAGGCGGTGTGATCCGCACAACCAATTGCCGCTAACCATTCAGGATCCTTGACGATGAGCCGTTTTAACTGGGACGACCCACTTCTGCTGGAGCAGCAGCTAACCGACGAAGAGCGCCAGATCCGTGACGTTGCCCACGACTACTGCCAGGAGAGATTGCAGCCACGTGTCCTGTCAGCGTTTCGTGAGGAGCGTTTTGATCGTGAGATCATGAGCGAGATGGGCGATCTCGGCTTGTTGGGGGCAACCGTCTCGCCGGACTATGGGGGAGCGGGCGTCAACCACGTCTCTTACGGGTTGATTGCGAGAGAGGTGGAGCGTGTTGACTCGGGTTACCGCTCGGCCATGAGTGTGCAGTCGTCGCTGGTTATGCATCCCATCGAGGCCTATGGCTCACAAGAGCAGAAGCAGACATATCTACCCAAGCTGGCCAGCGGCGAATTGGTTGGCTGCTTTGGGCTGACAGAACCTGACCACGGCTCCGACCCCGGATCAATGGTCACGCGGGCCCAGAAAGTGGAGGGCGGCTACCGTCTCACCGGCACCAAGATCTGGATCACCAACAGTCCGATTGCTGATATCGCCGTGGTATGGGCGAAATCCGCCGCCCACGATGACGCGATTAAAGGCTTTATCGTCGAATCCGGCACTGACGGATTCAGCGCGCCGACAATTGAGGGCAAAGTGTCCCTTCGTGCCTCCATAACCGGCGAAATCGTGCTGGATGGCGCTTTTGTGCCAGAAGAGAATCTGCTGCCCAATGTCAGCGGCCTGAAAGGTCCTTTCGGTTGTTTGAACAAAGCACGGTACGGCATCGCCTGGGGCACAATGGGCAGCGCTGAGTTCTGCTGGCATGCCGCCCGACAGTACACACTGGATCGGACGCAGTTCGGTCGCCCCCTGGCCTCTAACCAGCTGATCCAGAAAAAACTCGCCGATATGCAGACCGACATCACTCTGGGTTTACAGAGCGCCCTTCAGGTCGGTCGTTTGATCGACTGTGAAAACTGGGCGGCGGAGATGATCTCGCTGATCAAGCGCAATAACTGCGGTAAAGCATTGGATATCGCCCGCATGGCAAGGGATATGCACGGCGCCAACGGTGTGTCGGATGAGTACGGTGTGATACGCCATATGGTCAATCTCGAGTCGGTTAACACCTATGAGGGCACGCATGACATACATGCGCTGATCCTGGGGCGCGCTCAGACCGGCCTCCAGGCTTTCTTCTGACTCTTTTCGTTAGGTGTGCATCATGGCAGGTCCCTTGAAAGGTTTGCGTGTACTTGACTTCAGTCGTGTGTTGGCCGGGCCCTGGAGTACCCAGATCCTGGCGGATATGGGAGCAGAGGTCATCAAGATTGAGCGACCCAATCGTGGTGATGATACCCGTCATTGGGGGCCGCCCTGGTTTCAGGGAGACGATGGCTCTGAAACCCAGGAGTCTGCTTACTACCTTTCAGCGAATCGCGGCAAACACTCCCTGACGGTGGATATCAGTCAGCCTGACGGCCAGGAATTGATCCGCGAGCTTGCCAGCCAGAGCGATATCCTGGTCGAAAACTTCAAAAAGGGTGATCTAGCAAAGAAAGGGCTGGATTACGCGACGCTCTCGGCGCTCAACCCGGGCCTGATCTACTGTTCGATCACGGGCTTCGGGCACACCGGGCCCATGGCCGAAAAGGCGGGTTATGACTACCTGATCCAGGCTCAAGGCGGGCTGATGAGCATTACAGGGGCGGCAGACGAGGAGCCTGGCGCCGGCCCCAAACGCGTTGGTGTGGCCGTGGCGGATCTGACCACCGGCATGAATGCCAGCATTGCCATCCTGGGGGCGTTGCACCACCGGACCCAGACTGGCGAAGGGCAGCACATTGATATGGCGCTGCTCGACGTGCAGGTGAGCTGGCTCGCCAACCAGGCGCAGAACTATTTCTGCAGTGGACAACCACCCGCACGCACTGGTGATTACCACCCCAATCTGGTGCCTTACCAGCCGTTTCCCACTGCGGACGATGAGCAGATCATTATTGCCATCGGGAACGATGCCCAGTTCCAGCGTTTTTGCGACGCCATTGGCCTCGACGAGCTTGCCCAGGACCAGCGCTTTGCGACGAACGCAGAGCGAGTGAAGAACCGGGTTGAGCTCATCCAAGTACTGGAGAGTGTGACCAGAACACGCACGCTTAAACAGTGGACAGTGCTTCTTAGTGACATTGGCGTTCCCTCCGGCCCGATTCAGGATATCGGACAGGTTTTCGATGACCCGCAGGTCCAGGCGCGCGGCATGCAAGTGACACTTGACTCCGCCAACGGCCCGGTGGAAGGGGTGGCCAATCCGATCAAGTACTCGAAAACGGTGCTTGAATACCACAAGGCGCCACCCACCCTTGGGGAAGACACTTCCGCAGTACTCGAACGCGTGTTGCAAAAGCCCGCGAGTGAGATCGAAGCGCTCAGGGAAAAGGGCCTGATTTAGCACGTAACCCATGAGCCGGTTTTGAATAAAACATCAGGTCCCGGGACAGTCCAAAGAGGGAATGGATGGCGATATCACTGGGAATGGTTGGCGCGCTCATCGGCGTGCTGCTTCTGGAGGCGCCTGGCGGGCTGGTCATGGGCGCACTGCTGGGCTGGTTGTTGGGGTGGGTCATCCAGCTTCGCCGGCAGATGGAGCAGTTGCGCACGCGGTTGCAACAGCTGGAAGGCCAGCAGACACCCACCGGGTCGGATCCGGTGGCGCGGCAGCCGACCAGCGAGCCCGTCGAGGACGAAGCAGCACGAGCCCCGGAACCGGCGCTGGAACCCGCAGTGGAAGAAACCACCGCCGCGCCTCAGGAGCCCCAGCCTGATGAGCCGGTTTTCAACCAGGGTGCCTGGCAGACCTCCAACGCCGGGGCGTCTGCCTCCGGCAAGCCTGACTGGCTGACGTCTCTGGGACATCGGATCCGGGATTATCTGGTGGGCGGCAACGTGGTGTTGCGGGTGGGGCTGGTGGTTCTGTTCTTCGGGCTCTCTTTCCTGCTCAAGTACAGCGTGGATCAGGCCCTGTTACCCATTGAGTTCCGCCTCGCTGCGGTGGCGCTGGGTGGCATCGTGATGATCGGGGTTGGCTACTGGCTCAGTGGGTCCCGGTGGCTCTACGGGGTGCTGCTTCAGGGCGGTGGTGTGGGGGTGATGTATCTCACGGTCTTCACCGCCCTGCGGCTTTACGAGCTGATGCCACCAGGGCTGGCGTTCGCGCTGCTCGTTGCGTTGTCCGTGCTTTTCGCGGCGCTGGCCATTCTGCAGGATGCCCGGGGTCTGGCAGCCTTTGCCGCCGGCGGCGGTTTCATGGCCCCGGTGTTGGCCTCCACTGGAGAGGGCAGCCATGTGCTGCTGTTCGGCTACTACGCCGTGCTCAACGCGGGCATTGTCGGCATCGCCTACTTCCGGGCCTGGCGCGAGCTCAACCTGATCGCGTTCATGTTCACCTTCGTCATTGCCACAGCCTGGGGCGTGGCCTCGTATGAGCCCGCGCATTATGCCTCCACCCAGCCCTTCCTGATCCTGTTCTTCCTCTTCTTCGTGGCCCTGCCCGTGCTCTTCGCCCGGCAACAGCCGCCACGGCTCAAGCAATACATTGATGGGACCCTGGTGTTTGGCGTGCCGCTGGTTGGTTTCGGTCTCCAGGCCGCCATGCTTGAGGATTACCCCCTTAGGCTTGCTTTCAGTGCGCTGGCCGTCGCGGCCCTTTATGTGGCGCTGGCGACCGCGTTATGGCGTCGCGAGGGAATGCGCCCGCTCGCCGAGGCCTTTCTGGCATTGGGGGTTGTCTTCATCACGCTGGCGATTCCGCTGGCGCTGGACAGCCAGTGGACAGCGGCGGTCTGGGCGCTGGAGGGGGCCGGGCTGATATGGGTTGGCTGCCGGCAGGACCGTCTCCTACCCCGTGTCTCCGGGCTCCTGCTGCAGTTCGGTGCGGGGATGAGCTTTGTGATCGCGCTGTTGAGCGCAAACAGCTGGGGAGACGTGCCGGTGTTGAATGGCCTCTATCTGGGCTGTCTCATCATCAGCCTGTCGGCGTTCGCCTCGGGGTGGTTGATGCAGCGCGAGTCGTATCGGTGGGCCGCCGCGTGGAGCCGGGTGCTTCTGGCCTGGGGGCTGATGTGGTGGCTCGGTGGCGGCCTGGCCGAGATTGAGCGTCAGGTCGGTCATGACTGGTTCGTGGGGACGGCCTTGCTGTTCCTGAGTGCCAGTGCGGTTGCCCTGGCGCTGTTCTCGCGGCGGTTGGTCTGGCTGGAGCTGGGCTATCCAGCCATGGGGCTTTGGCCTGTGGCCCTGTTGGCGGCTCTGGCCATTCTCGAGGACCATCCGAATGGGCATTTTCTGGCGGGCGGCGGCTGGCTTGGATGGGCCGGGTTCTTTGCCGCCCACCTGGTCCTTCTCAAGCATGCCCGTTGGCCCGAAAGCTGGTTGCGTGTAAGCCATAGCGCCGGTTTTTGCCTGCTTGTACTGTTTCTGGCTGTGGAACTGGGTTGGCTGGTCAGTGGTCTGGGTTCGAGTACAGCCCCTGGTGCCTGGACAGCGGCGGCGTGGGGCTTGATGCCCGCCCTGGCGATCCTGGCGATGGGCAGTGACAGGCCGGATCACCTCTGGCCCGTGGCCGCGTCGGTCGAAGGGTATCGGGGACCGGGGCTCTATCCGGTGATCGGGGGGTCGGCACTGTGGCTGATTGCCGCCTATAGCCATCCCGGGGGCGCGAGCCCGCTGCCCTATATGCCGGTTCTGAATCCGCTGGATCTGGTGCAGGCGTTGCTGCCGGCGGCGGTAGCTCTCTGGTGGTATCAAACGGGGTACCGTTTCCTTGGTGAGAAGGCGGCCAAGCCCATGCTTTCGGCGCTCGGGATGGCCGGCTTCCTATGGCTCAATACGGTACTGGCACGCGCCGTCCACCACTGGGGCGGAATCAGTTACACCCCGGAGGCGTTGTTCCAGTCCGGGGTGCTGCAGAGTGCCCTGGCGGTTGCCTGGGGTCTGTCCGCAATGCTGGTCATGGGCATGGCCCGGTCGCGCATGAGCCGGGTCCTGTGGCTGGTGGGCGCGGCACTGCTCGGGCTTACCGTTGCAAAGCTGTTCCTGATTGACCTGGCGGAGAGTGGCACGGTTACACGGATTATCTCTTTCATGGGGGTGGGTCTGCTGATGTTGTTGATTGGCTATATGGCCCCCCTGCCACCGGAGCGCTCGCGGGAGTCGACATGAGATACTGGTTTGGCGTGCTGTTGGCGCTGCCATTGTCGCTGGGCGCGGCACAGCCGGAACCGGATGATTTTGCTTACGGGTTGCGGTTGGCGGTGAACGAGGAGCGTCCAATTCAACGGTTGCGGTTGCCGGAACGGGTCTACCGGAACCTTACGCGCCGCGACTTCGGTGACATGCGTCTGTACAACACCGACGGCGAGACGGTGCCACACAATCTGCGCCACCCCGTTGCCGATTCCGGCAAGCCCAAGACCCGACCGGTTCCATTCTTTCCCCTGGCGGCGGAATCCCGGCAGGGACGTGGGGCGTTGGAGCTGATTACTGATGACAGTGGCACCATACTGCGCCTGCAGGAGGATGAGCAGGAGCGCAGCGGTGCCGTGGGTGCTTATGTTTTCGATCTTACCGGCTTCGAGCAGCCGGGCGTTGGCCTGGAGCTCACCTGGGAACAGGCTGATGGGGGTGGCCTTCTGGATGGTCTGGATCTCCACGTCAGTAACGACCTTCAGCAGTGGCGGCCCCTGGCTGAGGACCTGACGCTTGCCCGGCTGAGTTTTGAGGGGCACGAACTCGTCCAGGATCGCGTTGATTTTTCCGCCACCAATGGGCCCTATCTGCGGTTGCGCTGGCCCGAGGAGGCTGGGGCCCGGCTCACGGATGCCAGGGTGCTGACGGAACCGGAGCAGGCGAAACCCGCCCGGCAATGGCTGACGCTGGAGGGGGAGCCGGATCGGGAGGATCAGGACCAGCTTTTCCGGATGCCGGGCTATTTCCCGGTTGATCGTATCGACCTGGCCTTCCAGGAGGGCAACAACCTGGCCCGGGTTGCCGTGTCGTCGCGCCCAGCGCCGCAGGCTGCCTGGCATCTCCGGCATCGTGGCATGTTCTACCGACTGCACGCGGACAAGGCGACGCTGGAAAGCAACGCGGTGGCGGTGCGGCGGAATGATCACAGGTACTGGCGGGTCAGCGGCACGCGTGAGCCGGTACGGCTCAAGCTTGGATGGACACCTCATGAACTGCTCTTTCTGGCCCGTGGCGAGGGGCCCTATACCCTGGCCTTTGGAAGCACCCGCGCTGAAGGGGCGCCGGCACCGGTGACACAGCTTCTGAATGATCTATCCAGTCTGGATCGGGAGGTTATCGCGGACGTCGAGGTCATCGGCGAACAGACCCTTGGAGGGGCTGCACGCCTCAAACAGGCCCCGCCGCCACTGCCCTGGCGGCAATGGCTTCTGTGGGGCGTTCTGATTGCAGGGGTCAGTCTGCTGGGAGGGCTGGCGCTTCGGCTGGCTCGCTTGAAGTAACTGTCAGCCCGAATCCCTCGTCATTCGTCCAGAGCCAGTGAGAACGGATACGCTTTTGTCATCGAATCCGTAACCACGTGCAACACCAGCGAGTGGGGGTGGGCGGCAAGACCCAGAGTGAGGGTAGGGACTGCGTCTCCCGCTGTCCGGCCCAATCCTGTGGAACTGTGAACGGTCTGACCCTCCCGATCCAGAATCTCGACAGCGGCAAGCCGATCCCGGCCACTGTCAATCCGTAACGTCAAGTCACCTGACTGCAGTTTGATCGGCCTTACGGTTACACCGCCAGCGTTGTATTCCTGTCCCAACTTGACCGACTCGATGTCATGACGCTGGATCTCAAGAGGGACCTGCAGCTGAATTTCACGTGAGTGAACAGGATGGCATTATCAACGGTCTGTTCTGATACAGGCTGGTAATGCGATCTGACGAACGCCCGGATGGCATCGGGATTGAAACGACCCAATGCGACGCCGCTGCCCCAGAAATCATCATCTGATCCATAACCGCCGACGACGATAAGATCCAGTGAGTCGCGGGGATTAAGGCCTGATTCCAGCAGTTGGCTGAGCAGGCTGTCGTCACCGCGGGGCAAAACCTCGGTGTCTTCCAAGCCTAGGAAGCGCTGTTCAATATCGATGGCGCGCCGGGCATCGAAATGGGCCAGGAGCACCAGGTCGGATGTCGCCAGGGCCGCTTCAGTTCGTTCCAGCGCAGGGTGAGCCGCATCGCGCCAAAGGGGCATCGTGTACCAGGCACCACCGCCGATCCCAACCGTCAGCAAGAGTATCGCGACCGCTGCCAGGGCTTTTTTGGGGCTTTTTCTGGGGGGCTGTTGAGGTTTTGGGGAGCGCGGTGGGCTGGACACGGTGTCGGCTTGCTCATCGTGCAGCTCCAGCTTTGCGCCGGCCCTGGCAAAGGCCTTGATGACGTTGTCGGTTTTGGCACGGTCATCCGTTCTAATAACCGTTTTGGGCCAGCGCCGGAAAAAATTCTGCTCTATGGTAGAGGGCGGCTGTTTTAATAACCGGGCGAGTTCACGAATGCAGCCGTCCTGATCCACTCCCTCATCCAGTTCCCCGTTGAAGATCAAACTGTATCGGGCCACTGTCCTGTTCCTGTGTTTATATTGGTGAAATCGTTTTAATGGTTGGGGAGTATACAGGACATTTCAGAGACGTCCTCCGCGGCAGGCTGAGCGGCGCGACTTATGCCACAAAATCGTTATCGGTCATCCGGGGCATCCATTACCATCTTGTCGGCTCAATCAATCCGGCAGGTAGGGGCGCGTGAGGTTTTGGGAACCCTGGGAGGTAACGACCACATTATCTTCAATACGAATACCGCCACAGCCTTTCAGTTCGTTGATGAGCGTGTGATTGAGGTGGCGCCCGTCGGCGCCATTGAGGAGCGGTTCCAGTAGCGAGGGAATAATGTATAGCCCGGGTTCAATGGTGATGACCATGCCCTTTTCAAGAGACCGCGTCAGTCGCAGAAAGGGCGCGTTCTCAGGTGCCGGTACCGGCTTCCCGGCCACGTCGTGGACCTGGATGCCCAGCAAGTGGCCGAGGCCATGCGGGAAAAAGGCGCGCGTGATCCCGCGCTCCGTAATGGCTTCTTCGCTGAGCCCCTGTACCAGGTCGCTGCTTCGCAACAGCGCTGCCAGCCCCCAATGAGCCTTTTGATGCAGCTCGGCGAACTCGACCCCGGGAGTGACCGCCTCGCACAGTCTTTGCTGGAGTTGATCCAGTCCTCCAATGAGTGCCCTGAAACGCGCCTGGTCGGGCGCTCCGGTCGTTCGTGTAATGTCGGAGCAATAGCCCCGGTAACGGACGCCGGCGTCGACCAGTAGGCTGTGCCGGCGTGGCGGGGGCGCCGTATCGTAGTGTTGGTAATGCAGTATGCCGGCGTTTTCGTTGAGGCCAATGATGCTGTGATAGGGCGCCAGGGCCTCCCGTTGGCCGGTGGCCTGTTGATACGCCAGATTGATGCCGAATTCACTGGCGCCATCCAGAAACGCCTCCCGGGCGGCCTGGTGGCCAGCTGCCGCGATCCGGTTGGCCTGTTTGATGCAGTTGATTTCGTAATCGCTTTTCACCAGGCGTAGTTCGTCAAGCGCTGCGATCAGTGACGGTGGGTTGGGGGCACCGGGCGCATTGGCAATCTGTGACGGGTCGCCGATGACGGCGAGTTGTCCCGGAAGATGCGTTGCGTCAGGCGGTTCCGGGGTCTGCTTCCCTGAGACGGTGATCTCATGCGTCCAGGGTTCCGTCGGCAGGGTTGGGGGTGCATGCCAGAAGTCGTCTGGTGTATGAAGCCAGAGCCGGACGGTTCCATCCCTTTCGACCAGCAGCCAACTGTGCTCAACGCCTGTTAGACCGGTCCAGTGCAGGAAATGGCCATAACCGTGATGGTGATGGGCCTGGTCATCGGCGTAGCGCAGCGGCGCGGCGCCGGAGCTGATCAGGACGCCCCCGTAGCCCAGTTGTTTCAGGACGTCCACGTAAGCCGCCTTGAGTTGCTTTATATGGTCGGCTTGCTGTACTTCAATGGCATCATTGGTCATTCTGGTATTCCAGTTCGTTCCATAGAGTCAGCACGTCTTCCGAGCGGGGAGTTCGGAGGCGGATCAGGCGGATATCGACATGAACGTCCCACTGTGAATCCCCGGCGCGGGCAAGCTGGCCGTACTGAAGGTTGGTTTTGCCCATCCGGTACGGCAGCCAGCCCATGCCGAAGCCCTGTTTGACCAGGGTTTTGATACTGGCTGAGTGGCTGTTCTCGTTCAGGGGAAACAGGTGCGCCTGCTGCGGACACAGGCTCAGCTCTTCCTGGATGGCCGATGCCAGAAAGCCTCGCGAGTGGTAAGAGATGGTCGGCACGGGCTGATCCGCGGTTCCGGGCAACGCGAACCGCGGTGAGCCGTCCTCCTGGGCGATGGAAAAAGGCGTGATCTGTTCCCGCCCAAGGGTGAGCCAAGCGTAGTGCTCGGGATCGAGGCGTTGTTGCAAGGGCAGGTGCCGGTGCCAGTAACACAGCACCAGGTCGACGTCGCCGGCGTCCAGGGCATCCAGAAAGTCTTTACCAACCCAGTTGGTGGATTCGAGGTTGATGGCCAGGCGCTCGCGTAATCCGGTCTGATCGGCCCAGGTCTGGAAGAAATGGGAAAACAGACCCTGTGTGGAACCGACACTGATGCGGCGACTGGCCGCTTCCTCCATCGCGGCGATGCGGTCTCGGGTCTGGCGCAGGTCCCGCGTCATTCGCTCGCACATATCGCGGAACTGCTCCCCGGCCGGTGTCAGTGACAGCGGAAGCGTTTGACGGTTGATCAGGGTCGTGCCCATTGTTTCCTCCAGAATCCTGATGCGGCGACTGAAGGTTGGCTGACTGACATGTCGGCTTTCGGCGGCACGAGAAAAATGCCTTGTCCGCGCCAGCGCGAGGAAGTCTTCAAGCCAGCGTATTTCCATAGTAGTGTTACCCGCTCGTCTGCCTGTGTTGTGCTGTGTCAGCGGGCAACACTATAGACGATCTTCCTCGACGGCGTGACAGGCGACCCTGGCCCCGGTGTCGGTGGCGATCAGCTCGGGGACCTCGGTCCGGCAGCGCTCATTGGCATACGGGCAACGGCCATGGAAAACACACCCGGATGGTAACTCGACTGGTGTGGAGACTTCGCCGTGCAGGCGGATGTGGTTGGGGCGGTCATCTTCCAGTCGGGGGATGGCGGACAGCAGTGCCTGTGTGTAGGGGTGGCGCGGGCTTTCGAACAGGGTCTGGGTTTCGGCCAGTTCGCAGACCGTGCCCAGGTACATGACGGCAACCCGGGTGCCAAAGTGCTCGACGACTGACAGGTCATGCGTGATGAACAGATACGTCAGGTTGCGTTTTTCCTGGGCCTCCATCAAAAGATTCAGAACCTGAGCCTGTATTGACACATCCAGCGCCGAAATGGGTTCATCGGCCACGATGAACTCCGGATCAACCGCCAGCGCGCGGGCGATGGAGATCCTCTGGCGTTGCCCGCCGGAGAACTCGTGCCCGAGGCGTTTCCCCCAGTCGGCGCCAATGCCAACCGATTCCATGACGCTTGCCACTTTCTCGCGGACGGCCCCAATCGACCAGTCAGGGTAATGAAAGCGTATGGGTTCCTCCAGGGTTTGCTGGATCGTCATACGCGGATTCAGCGACGCATAGGGGTTCTGGAAGATCATCTGCATCCGCCGGCGATAGGGGAGTGCGGACTTCCCGTCCAGGTTATCAATCCGTTGTCCATCGTAATAAACGCCGCCTCCCGAAGGGGAGAGCAGGCCCATGACGGTTCGTGCCACCGTGGACTTGCCGCAGCCGGACTCTCCGACCACGCAGAGTGCTTCGCCTCTGCGCACGTCCAGACTGACATCGTTGATCGCGTGAACGAATTCCCGGTGGCGCTCGATACGGCCCTTTTTAAAACGCAGCTGCTCAAGAAGATTCCCGGACAGATCGAAGCGTTTCTCCAGGTTGCGGATTTCGACGAGTGGGTTGGCCTGGGCGTTCATGGATGGGTCTCCCGCTGGTGCGTTTCGGCCTCAATCAGTTCCTGGACCTCGTGGCACGCTACTTCTATGTTGCCGGACTGGACATAGTCCGGCATGGTGCTCCGGCACTGCTCCGTGGCGAACTGGCAGCGCGGATGGAACGGGCATCCCGGAGGAATGTGGTTCAGCGATGGCATGGCGCCGGGGATCTGGTAGAGCAGGCTGCCCGGTTCGCCCATCTGGGGCAGGGCATCGATCAGTCCCTGCGTGTAGGGGTGCTGGGCGTCGTTGATGATTTCTTTCGTCGGCCCCTGCTCAATGATGCGGCCGGCGTACATGACCAACATGCGCTGGGTGACCTGTGAGACGACGCCAAGGTCATGGGTGATCAGCATCAATGCGACATGATGCTGTTCGCACAGTTCCAGCAGCAGCTCCATGATTTCCGCCTGGATGGTGACATCCAGGGCGGTGGTCGGCTCGTCCGCGATGATCACGTCCGGGTCCAGCAACAGGGCGATCGCGATGATCACGCGCTGGCGCATCCCGCCCGAAAGCTCATGCGGGTACTGATCCAAACGCTTGTCCGGTGATGGAATCTGGACCTGTTTGAGCCGGTCCAGCGCGACCTTCCGGGCGGCTTTACGGCTGATGCGCTGATGCGCCTGAAGCGCCTCGATCATCTGGGTTTCGATGCTCAGAACCGGGTTCAGCGTCATCATCGGGTCCTGGAAGATCATGGCGATGCGGTTGCCCCGGATTTTGCGGATTTCGCGCTCGCTCATGGCGGCCAGGTCACGCCCTTCGAACAGAATCTGGCCGCCAGCCAGGTAGCCCGGTTGTGCGGTCAGGTTCAGGATGGAGAAGGCGGCCACTGACTTGCCAGCGCCGGACTCACCTACCAGTCCCAACCGTTCGCCCCGATCGAGCGAAAAACTGATTTCCCGCAGGGCCTTCAGGTCACCGCCACGCACCGCGAAGTGGATGTCGAGGTTTTTGACGTCCAATAATGCCATGACCTATCCCTTATACAGTCGCGGGTTCATTACATCGCGCAGCCAGTCGCCGAGCAGATTGATGACCAGCACCAGAATGACCAGTACGAGGCCGGGGATCAGCGTGATCCACCAGGAGCCGCTCTGGATGTAGTCAAAGCCGGACTTGATCAGCGAGCCCAGCGACGGCTGTGTCTCCGGCATGCCCAGTCCGAGGAAAGACAGCGCCGCCTCTGAAATGATGGCGTTTGCGATCTGAACGGTGGCGATGACGAAGATCGGAGAGAGCGTATTCGGCAGAATGTGCCGGAACATGATGCGCCGTGTGCGAAAGCCCATGACCTTCGCCGCTTCCACGTATTCCTTCTTTTTCTCCGCCAGAACGGAGGCCCGGACCGTCCGGGCAATCTGTGGCCACTCAGCGATACCGATGATCAGAATCAGCATGTAGATGGCGATCTCGCCGAACATCAGGTTGCCAAAACTGGCCTTGAACACGGCCCCGACGATGATCGCGACCATCAGGGTAGTGAACGACAGCTGGACGTCGGCAATCCGCATCAGGATGGAGTCGACCCGGCCTCCCAGATAGCCGGCGAGCAGGCCGAACAGGATGCCGAGCGCCGCCTGCAGGATTACGGCGCCAAAGCCGATCAGCAGGGAGACCCGGGTACCGTACAGGATCGTGGAGAGCAGGTCGCGGCCCTGGGCGTCGGTGCCCAGCGGGAACGATGCATCGCTGCCATCCAGCCATGCCGGAGGCAGCTCGGCGTTCATGATGTTGATGGTTGCCAGGTCGTAGGGGTCGTGGGGCGCCACGGCAGGCGCAAACAGCGCCGCCAGAGCCATTGCCACGAACACCACAAAGCTGACAATGGCCACCTTGTCCCGTTTGAAGCTGTGCCAGAAGAAGGAGCCCCGGAACCGGCTCAGGCGCGAGGCCGGTGCTGTTGTTGTGGTCATGCCTTTGCTCCCGTCAGTTTCACGGTTGGGTTCACCAGCCCGTAGATCAGGTCAACCACCGTATTGGTGATCACGAAAATCAGCCCCACCACCATCAGGTAGGTCACGATCAATGGAATGTCACTGCGTGTGATGGCCTCCAGGAACATCAGGCCAACGCCCGGCCACTGGAAAACCGTTTCCGTCAGGATCGTGTAGGCCACCATAATGCCAAGCTGCACGCCGCCCACCGTGATGACCGGCAGCATGGTGTTCTTCAGGGCATGCACGAAGTGGACGCGACGGGGTGTGAGGCCCTTGGCGCGGGCGTACCGGATGTAGTCGCTCTGGAGCACTTCCATCATTTCCGCGCGGATCAGCCGGATGAACAGCGGCAGCATGATGGCGGCCAGCGAAATGGCCGGTAACACCAGGTTCAGGAGACCGCTGGCGGAGAAGAAATTGGAGTCCCAGGTGCCGAACAGGTGTGTCAGGTCATTACCACGCCCATAGGAGGGCATGCCGCCTTCGGTTGACAGCAGCCCGTTCAGCCATTGCCCCCAGCCGGTATCGGACGGGAACCAGGTAACGGTGACGCCGATTGAGAAGAGCTGGATCAGGACGATGGCCGTGAGAAAGACGGGTATGGAGATGCCGACAGTGCTGACGCCCATGAAGAACTTCGCAAGCCAGGCCCGGGGGCGGATGGCTGCGTAAACCCCGATGGGAACGGAGAACAGACCGACGATCAGGCTGGCGGCAATCACCAGCTCCAGTGTAGCGGGCAGGTGATCGAGGATGACGTCCATCGTTGGCTCTCCATAGAAATAGGAGGTGCCGAGGTCGCCCTGTACGGCGTTTCCGGCAAACCGGGCGTACTGGAAGAGCAGGGGGTCATCCAGGCCGAGTTCCTGGCGGAGTTCTTGGCGTTCGGCGTCAGAGACGGACTGACCGACCATCTGCCGGATGGGATCGCCCAGACCATCCTGGATGGCAAAGCTGATCACACTGATGATGAACATGACCAGGGCGGCCTGGCCAATTCGCTGAACCAGAAAAGCAAGCATGAGGGACACCAACTATGCGCAGGCGCGGGAACGTCGATCCCGGGCCGTTCTGAACGTTGCCGCCAACGGCTGGCACCGGACCCGGTTTGCGGGCCGGTGAGCCATTGGGCGCCCGTTTATTCGACGACCAGGTCGCCGATGTAGGGGAAGTTCATGACGTTGACGATGGGCTTGATCCTGACGTTCTTCTGCGAAGCCCAGGCCTGGTCCTGCCAGTGCAGCGGGATGAAGGCCGCATCCTCATACAGCCCTTTTTCAACCTGCTGGAGAAGCTTGGCACGCGTCTCGCGGTTGGTTTCGACGTTGGCCTTCTCGACCAGTTCATCGAGCTCCGGGTTGCAGTAGTTGCCCGCGTTGTACTGGCCGGCGCCGGAATCCGCATCCGGGCACATGGTCAGGAACTCGTAGAAGTTCGCCGAATCCTCGGTGTCCGAATGCCAGCCGATCATCATCATGTCCGCGGCGCGGTTGTCGAACTCGGGCCAGTACTGGGCTTTGGGCAGGGTCTTCAGATCCACTTTGATGTTGATCCGGGCCAGCATGGCAGCGACTGCCTGGGCGATCTTGCCGTCATTCACGTAGCGGTTATTGGGTGCCATCATTGAGATGGTGAAGCCATCGCCGTAGCCGGCTTCCTTCATCAACTGCTTCGCCTTGGCCACATCGAATCGCTTTTCAAGCTCCGGCACATGACCCTGATAGCCCTCTGGGGAGAGTTGGGCGGCCGGTGTGGCGAAGCCTTCCATGATCTTCTGGGCGATGCCTTGCTGATTGATCGCATAGGCGAACGCCTTACGGACCCGGGCATCCTTGAACGCTTCAACCCGCTTCTGGTTCATCTGAAACATGATGATGCGGGTGCCACTCATCGTTTCCAGGTTCGTCTTCGGATCACGCTTGATCCGCGCCAAATCCGTCGGCGGAACCGGGGCGATGAAGTCCACGCCACCGGACAGCAGGGCCGAGACGCGCGTGTTGTTTTCCTTGATGGGCGTCAGCGAGATGTGTTCGACGTTACCGGGTGAGGCCTCGTCCCAGTAATCGTCAAAGCGCTCGAACGCCACCTTGACGCCCTGCTGGCGTGACGTGACCCGGTAGGGGCCGGTTCCGGACTGGTTGCGCGAGGCGAAGGTGCTGCCCTGTTTGGAGATCCGGCTCTTATCGTTGCCGTCCTCGTCAGTGCCCGTGTAGAACTGCTTGTCCAGCGGGAAGATGTAGGTGGCGGCGTTGAGCACGAGGGGATAAGGCTTCTTCGTGACCAGCTCGAACGTGGTGTCGTCGATGATGTTCAGTTCGCTGAAGGGCTTGAAGATGGCCTTGAAGTCCTGACTCCGCTTGAGGCGGTTGAAGGTGAACTTCACGTCTTCACTGGTCAGGGTGTTGCCGGAATGGAACTGGACACCCTCACGCAGGTTGAAGCGCATGGTCCGATCGTCGACGCGTTCCCAGCTCTTGGCCAGGCGGGGCTCGAAGGAAAGGTCCTTGTTCCACCGGATCAGTGGATCAAACGTCATATGGGAAAGCTGGAGGATGCCGCCGGACAACTGCTCGTGAATGTCCAGAGTGACCGGGTCAGCATCATAGGCAATCCGGATGTCCTTGGTCGCCTCCGATGCCGAGGCGGCCGACGTGGCCAAGGCTGTTAATGAAGTGCAAATGACAATCGTTGTTATAAGTCGTTTCATGGCGTTCGGGGTCCTGTCGTTATTATTGCTCTGCGCCAGCTTTCTACCGGCGCCCTGATTATGAGACCTGATGCCTTTCTGACCCATCCGACCGGAGAATCAGCCAGACAAGACACTGACGAATGTAGGAACTGCCCGTTTTGACGGCAATCGAAAAAACAACATGGCGTTATTCGTCGATCAAATCAGCTCCTTTACCGTTGATCCGAACGATCCCTGATCGGCGCCTCAGGGCGCTGTAGAGGCGCTCCGCACTATCCGGATCGGGCATTAACCATCGCCTGGAAGGCTGGGTCGGGGTTTGCAAAAGTGGCCGGAATTGTTTAGAAGTATAGGGGCGGTCGGCATGAAAAAATTCTAGTGAATTGCTGGAGGTAATAGGGATATCGGTTTGAGTGAATGGAACTTGACTGGGGCTACCGCTTAAACGGAAATCGGCACTAACGAACAAGTGGTTGATAGGAATGTCTTAACGGATGGCGTTTCCGGGAAGATGAAAGGCACTTGTCGGTTCAGGGCTGTAACCGCTATAGGAACGCAGTTCGAGATATTGATCTGGAGCTGACTTAATGGAACCTAAGTGTTGACAGAAACTGAAAACACTTCAGCCAAAGAGAAAACCAAAAATGAAAAAAACCATGATCGTATCCGCTGTCGCCGCGGTGACCTTCTCTGGCTCTGCTGCAGCGATGACCGTTGAGGAATTGGCGGCCAGCATGGACTCCATGCCAACGTTGTACGGTAATATTCAGCTGGTTAACCGCTACGTCGATTCTGACGTCAACAGTGTCACCAACGACGGGCTAAAGGACAACGGCTCCACCATCGGTCTGAAGCACGAGAGTGAAGTGGCACCGGGCATTACTGCGTTCGGAAAGATTGAACTTGAGGGAATCAGGACGGACGATAAGGAAAGCGGTAGTTCAGGCCTGGACGATCTGGATGAGGCCTATCTCGGTATCAGGGGTGAGGCATTTGGCAGGATCTGGGTCGGGTCTGATGATTCACAGTATGAAACACTCGTTGGTGACTATGGCAACTGGATCTATGAAGTGGGTCTGAATAACCTGTACGCGAGTTATACGACCGCTGAGAATGACCTTGTACAGTATGTGTCCCCCAGTTTTGGTGGGCTGACCGTTCACGGTGTCGTTCAGATCAATGGCATGACCGACGATGGCAATGGCGATCCTGAGCAGGATGCGAGTCACCCTTATCAGCTGGGTATGAAATACTCCATGGATCCTGTGACTGTGGCAGTGGCTATGGATTCCAACGATGGAACTGGTAGGGCAGGTCATTATCTGACCGATCAAAGCAATGAAAACAGCTATGGTCTGAGTGTTGCGTTCGACGTTAACGAGAATCTGACATTGGATGCCTATTACGACAGGCGTAAGGGGCAGGATGCCTATGTCAATGATGGATCATCCATTGAGCTTGGTGCTGAAAATGGTCAGGACCTCTTCGGTGTAATGGGTCATTATACGATGGGCGCCAACTCATTCCGTGCATCCTATGAGTCTGCTGAAGCAGATACATCGGAGGACGAGAGTGATGTCATCACCGTTCAGGCCAAGCGCAACGTGAACGACAACATGTACGTCTACGCGGAAGCCCTGCAGCGCAACAATGAAGACGTGGGTCTTGACGAAGAAATTAATGAGCTGAATGTTGGCGCTGTCTACACCTTTTGATATGGCGTCACCGGGTCGGGGCAATTCAGATTCAATACCGGTCTGATCGGAATCAGTCGGCCAATTCGGGGTCATTGCCTGCCAACGTGGTAGGGTAGGCGGCTTCCGTCAGTAGCCATGGAGGATCCTGTTATGGCCAAGGGGTCTCGTATTGCCTCGCCCTGCGTCGGCGTTTGCCGTCTCCAGAATGAGTCCTGTATCGGTTGCGGCCGGTCCCGGGACCAGATTGTCCGTTGGTCGTCAATGGCTGCCGACGAGCGCGATTCCGTAATGCGGGCGCTTGGTTCCCGTTGCGGTGACTGTGGCCGGGTGCTGCCCGTGCCCGAGGGCGGTACCCCGGCGCAGTGCCCGGACTGTGCCACCCATTGCCCGGCTCCGTCAGTGGGGTAACAGGGCACAATGGGTCGGCAATCGGCCGCGCGCATCGGGTGCAGGGTGCCATGAATCCCTCGCCGGGGCGTTGCGCTTTGTCCGGTAAATGAGTAAGGTAATCGCTCAGAAAACAGGTGCCCCGTCAGGGGATAATCGGGAAGTATGGTGCGGCCCCTGAGGCCAATGCCATCGCTGCCCCCGCATCGGTGATAAAGGCGTAGCCTGCGAAAACCACTGGTTCCATACCGGGAAGGTGCAGGCGAAGACAGCCAGGCTGGCTGTCTCCTTTTGAGCCCGAAGACCGGCCTGTTTTTGGGTATTTCATCCACTAAGGGTGCGGCGGGCACCCAGGGAGTAAAACGATGTCGGTCTATTCCTCCTATACGACCGGGGCGGACTCCGCTTCGGCATCCCAATCCTCTTCTTCGCTCCTCCAGCAAGGTGCCGTCCTGCTGTTTGGCGTTGTCATCCTCTTTGGCGTGGGCTTTCTGCCCATGGAAGCGGTGCACAACGCGGCGCACGATACGCGGCACAGTTTCGTCTTCCCCTGCCACTAAGGGGCAAGCCGCTCATTGGGTTGGTATTAACCGCCCGGTGATTGTGTCTGAACAGCACGAACCATTGATTGCCGGAGGGAAACGGAATGTTTCGATCCTTTATTCTGAGCGCCTGTCTGATTGGCGCAGTTGCTGGCGTATTGCTGACCGCCATCCAGTCCTTTGGGGTTACCCCTATTCTTCTATCGGCCGAACAGTTCGAAGGCGCTGCGGCGCAACCGGAAGCGGCTGACGCCCATGGCCATGATCATGACCATGGGGGTCATGCGCATGGCGGGGATGGCTGGGCGCCTTCGGATGGCGGTGAACGCCTGTTCTTCACGGGGCTGTCCAACGTGCTCGCGGGCGTTGGTTTTACGGCCGTCATGCTGGTGCTCATGAACCAGCTGCATGAACGCGGGCGTTTGAGGCTGACCCCGTTGCATGGGCTCCTGCTGGGGCTGATTGGTTATCTGGTGGTGTTTGTGGCGCCCTCGCTGGGGCTTCCTCCCGAGGTTCCAGGGGCGAACAGCGCGGCGCTGGCAACGCGTCAGTTGTGGTGGGTCACGACCGTGATCCTGGCTGCCACGGGGCTGGGGCTGCTGTGCCTGGCGTCCGGCTGGAAAAGGGCGCTGGGGCTGCCGTTGCTGGGTCTGCCTTATCTCTTTGTCCCGGCACACCCGGAAGGCCCCTTGTTTTCCCATCCCGACCCGGAAGCGGTCTCGACGCTGCACGCGTTGCATCACGATTTTATCTGGGCGACCGGCTTAACCAACCTGGCGTTCTGGCTGGTGGTCGGCCTGGCCTGTGCGCTGGTGCTCAGGCGGATTGCCGGGAACCGGTCCAACGACCCTGAAGACGCGGCCGCGTGAATGCCCTGATGGCCCGTCGGCGTTTTGAACCCGCCGGATGAGGTCACTGTCGCCTTTTGCGGTAAGAGGGGCTGGTGGACTACCCCCGTGCCGCAACGGTGCTTGATCAAGATGCCATCGAGGCCCGATATGAGCGTTGCGCTCTGGATGTCCTCCGTGGCCCGCAATCGGCGCTCTACGGCCCCAACATCATCGGTGGGGTGATCCTCATGATCACCAAGGGGGCCGAAGAGCCTGGCCTGTCAGACGAACTAGCCCTGGACGCCGGCACCCGGCTCGGCCGCAGTGGTGTGCGCAATGCTATACGCCAGGCGCGGCGCCAGTATGGCCAGACGCGCTTGCTTGAACGATGGAGTGCCGTCTTTGACGATGCAGGTTGATGAGAACGTATCCATGCCCGTCTTCCCGTTCACCGCTGTGGTGGGACAGGACAATCTGAAAATGGCCCTGATCCTGGCGAGCATTGAGCCACGCCTGGGAGGGGTCCTGATCAGCGGGCCGCGTGGCTGTGCCAAGTCGACCCTGGCGCGTGGTCTGGCACGGTTGCATCCCGGCGGGGAAGGGCGCTTCGTGACGCTGCCGCTGGGCGCCACGGAGGAACAGCTCACCGGCAGCCTGGACCTGGAGAAAGCCCTGGGCGAACAGTCCGTGGCCTTCAATCCAGGTCTGTTGGCAAAGGCCCATGGCGGGGTGCTCTACGTTGACGAGGTGAACCTGTTGCCGGACCCGCTGGTGGATTCGTTGCTTGATGTGGCGGCTTCCGGCGTTAACCGGGTGGAGCGGGACGGCATCAGCCGGACGCATGCGGCCGAGTTCATGCTCGTGGGGACCATGAATCCGGACGAGGGTGAGTTGCGGCCCCAGTTGCTGGATCGCTTCGGGCTCTCGGTAGCGCTGACCACCCCTGACGTGGTCGACGAAAGAGCGGCCATCATGCGCCAGCGCATGGCGTTTGAGCAGGCGCCCCAGGCGTTTGTTGAGCGTTATGCGGCTCAGGAGGCCGACCTTCGTAACCGGATCGAGAGGGCGCGTGAGGTCTATCCGGGCATCGAGTGCCCGGCCAGCGAGGAAACCCGGATCGTGGAGCAGTGCCTGGCGGCCGGGGTTGAAGGGGTGCGAGCCGACATCACCTGGCGCAAGGCCGCCGGGGCCCATGCCGCCTGGCAGGGGAACCGGGTGATTACCGCCGCGGACGTGGACGCCGTGGCGGAGCTGGTCCTGCATCACCGCCGAGGTGATGAGCCGGAGTCCTCGGGCTCTCCGCCACCTTCGGGCCCGGGAGATGACGACTCCGGCTCGGGAACCCCCGGGCAGGGCCCTGGTGATGGTGGAAGTCCTGAGGGGGGGCAGGGGGGCGGCGATTGGGGCGGCATGCCACCCAGCGCGGTCAGCCCCGGTGATCCCCGCACGTTCCGGATGCAGGAACAGCCCCAGGGCCTGCGCGCGATGCCAGCCAACAGACCCCGATCAGTGGGATTGAGTGCCGAGCGATCCCCGGGGCGTTGCGACGGGGCGAGAAAGGGTGCGTCCGGTCAGGGCAGGAGCGACGGGAGCGTCGACTGGTTCCGCACGCTGGTAGCCCGGCAGCGCTCGTCGGGTGATGCCTCATCAACGTTGTACTTCCGGCCACACCGCCGGGTATCGCATACCTTGAACTGCGTGCTGCTCGATGCCTCTGGCTCGACGCTGAACAATGGGGCATTGGCGGACGCGGAGGCCGTGGTTCTTTCCATTGCCCACCAGTCCTACCAGGCTCGCCAGCAGCTTGCGATCCTGGCATTCGGCAACGACGACTGCCGGTGGCTCTTGCCACCGCGTCGCGCGCCCAGGGACTGTCGCCCTTACCTGTCGGGCCTACCGGCCGGAGGCGGCACGCCACTGAGGCGAGCCCTGCTGCAAGTCCGTGAC
Source organism: Halomonadaceae bacterium KBTZ08 (assembly GCA_048013405.1). Taxonomy (GTDB): domain Bacteria; phylum Pseudomonadota; class Gammaproteobacteria; order Pseudomonadales; family Oleiphilaceae; genus Halospina. The sequence goes on along the minus strand of CP182108.1, from coordinate 1,337,783 downwards.
CGGATCAACGAGCAACGCCACCGGGAGCCGGAACTGAGCGCCCGGGTCTATCTGCTGACCGACGGCCTCAGCCGTAACCCGGTTCAGGACATCCAGTTGACCGCCTCCCTGACGGTCATCGACACCGAGCGCGCGCGCGTGCCACTGGGGCGCTGCCGGAAACTGGCCCAGACCCTGGGCGGCGAGTACCAGCAGCTGGCGGACGCTGCCCCGCGTGCGCGGCCCACCATGAATGGAGTGAATTGACCATGCAACTCGACAAGATCAACGCCACTGTGGTTACCGGCTTTCTTGGAAGCGGCAAGACCACCCTGTTGTCCAACATCCTCCAGCGTGCCGATGGTAAGCGTATTGCCGTCATCGTTAACGAGTTCGGCGAGATGGATATGGATGCCGAGCTCCTCCGGGGCTGTCCCCTGGCGTGCGACGACGGCACCGACCAGGGCGACGGCATCTTTGAACTGGCGAACGGCTGCATCTGCTGCACCGTTGAGGAAGAGTTCGTGCCGGTCATGGAAAAGCTCATCGAGCAGCGGGACCGGATCGACCATATCCTCATCGAAACCTCGGGCCTGGCCCTGCCCAAGCCGCTGGTCCAGGCCTTCAACTGGCCGGGAGTGCGCGAGCACTGCACTGTCGATTCGGTGATTGCCGTGGTGGACGCACCGGCCGTTGCGGCGGGCCGCTACGCCAATGACCCGGAACGGGTCGAGCGCCAGCGTCTGGCGGATGACAGCCTGGATCATGACCCGACCCTGAGGGAATTGCTGGAGGACCAGCTGGGGTCGGCGGACCTGGTCATCGCCAGCAAGAGCGATCAGCTGGAGGCGCCGGAACGGGATCAGGTCACCGCCGCGGTGCGCGAGCACCTGCCGGAGTCGGTCAAGGTGTTGTTCGTCGAGAACGGCGAGGTGGAGAACGACCTGTTGATGGGGCTTGATGCGGCAACGGAGGCGCGGATTGAGTCAGTGCAGACCCATCACGACCGCCACCATGCCGAGGGCGAGGAACACGGCCATGCGCATGATCATTTCGACAACTGCGTGATCAGCCTGGGCAAGGTCGATAGCAACGCGCTGCTGGAGCGCATTCGCTCGGTGGTGGCCGAACATGCCGTCTACCGCATCAAGGGGTTTGCGGACACCGGCAAGCCCATGCGCCAGGTAGTGCAGGTGGTGGGCGAACGGGTGGCGCACTATTTCGACCGCCCCTGGGAGCAGGACGAAGCCCGCGATACCCGGCTGGTGGTGATCGGCCGCGACCTGGAGCATGACACACTCCATCAAGCGCTCGCGGGGGCGCAGGTCTGACCGGAGGCCACCATGCACATGCTTTCCGCCCAGCCCGGCGGCTTTACCGACGAGCCGGGCATCATCGACCTCGACCAGACCCCTGCAGAGATGGTGATACTGGCCGCGGCCGATGGCACGCTCGGCCTGTTGACGGATGTGGCCGAGCAACTGCCAGACGACTACCCGAGCCTGCGGCTGGCCAACTGGTTGAACCTCACCAAGCCCGCGGCGCTGGACCTGTACCGGGACAAGGTGCTGGATCACGCGCGGCTGGTGGTGGTGTCCCTGCTTGGCGGCCGGGCCTATTGGCCCTATGGGCTGGAACAGCTCCAGGAATGGGCGGAGGAGGACGGGGAGCGCACACTGATCGTGGTGCCCGGGGACGACAGCGAGGATGTCGAGCTGCTGACCAGTGGTACCGTTGACGAGACCGTCGCACGGCGTGTCTGGCGCTACCTGCGTGAAGGCGGACGGGACAACGCCTTCCAGCTTTACCGGTACCTTGGGGCCTATGGCTTCGGACGGGATGAGCCCTGGCGGGAGCCGGAACCGCTGCCGCGCGCGCTCATCTATCACCCCCGCAAAGGGGAGGCGGGGCTTGGGGACTGGTATGAGGACTGGACACAGGACCAGCCGGTGGCGCTGATGCTGTTCTACCGCAGCCATCTGCAGGCCGCCAACATGACCATGTTCGACGGGTTGATCGAGGTCCTGGCGGAAAACGGTCTCAATCCATTGCCGGTGGCGGTGGCGTCACCCAAGGAGCCTGCCTGCCTGGCGACGGTCAATGAACTGGTCGAGGCGGCGGATGCCCGGGTGCTGCTCAACACCACCGGTTTCGCCATGCAGGCCGGGGCCAATGCCGCCATGGATTCCAGTCCCGGTGGTCCCGGCTCACCGTTTCACCGGGACCTGCCCATACTGCAGTTGATCATCGCCAGTTGCACACGGAGTGACTGGGCGGAGCAGAGCCAGGGGCTGCGCGGGCGCGACATTGCGATGCACATCGCCCTTCCGGAGCTGGATGGGCGTATCATCACCCGGCCGGTCAGTTTCAAGAGCGCGAGCCGTTACAGCAGTCGTTGCCAGCTGGATGTGGTGCGTTATGAGTTGCACCCGGAGCGGGCCCGCTTTGTGGCCCAGCTGGCACGCCGGTGGTGCGGGTTGCGCCAGGCCCGGAATGACACCAAGCGGGTGGCGCTGGTGCTCGCCAATTACCCGACCCGCGACGGGCGAATCGGTAATGGCGTTGGGCTGGACACACCACGCTCCACCCTGACACTGCTCAGGGCGATGGCGGAAGCCGGCTACCCAGTCTCTGACCTGCCCGAGGATGGCACCGCGCTGATCGAGCAACTCCAGGCCGGGATCACCAATAACGCTGAGACGCTCGCGGCTTCGCCCTGTTATCAGAGTCTGGATCTGGCAACCTACCGGCGCTGGTTCGCCAGCTTGCCCGCAAGCTGCCAACAGGCGGTTCGGGAACGCTGGGGAGAGCCCGAGGCTGACCCGAAGTGTCGGGGTGGTCGCCTGATGGTCCCGGGTATCCGTCTGGGAGAAACCTTCGTTGGCATGCAACCATCCCGTGGCTATGACGTGGACCTGACCGCCAGCTATCACGATCCAGACCTGGTGCCGCCACACGGCTACCTGGCGTTCTACTGCTGGTTGCGCGAGGTTTACGGGGTTTCCGCCGTGGTGCACGTTGGCAAGCACGGCAACCTTGAATGGCTGCCGGGCAAGGGGGTGGGCCTTTCGGACCAATGCTGGCCGGACATTGCGCTCGGGCCCATGCCCCAGCTGTACCCCTTCATCGTGAACGATCCAGGGGAGGGAGCCCAGGCCAAGCGCCGGAGCCAGGCCGTGATTGTTGATCACATGACGCCGCCCCTGTCGCGGGCGGAAACCCATGGCGAGCTGGCGGAACTCGAGCGTCTTGTGGATGAATACTATCAGGCGATGGGTCTGGACCAGCGCCGGGAAGACCATCTGCGCCAGTCAATACTCAACCATGTGCGTGAGAGCCATATCGCCGAGGAACTCAGTGGGCGCCCCGGTGAAGAGGCGGAAGACCCCGAGACGGCCCTGTTGCGCCAGCTTGATGACTATCTGTGTGACATCAAGGAAGCCCAGATCCGCGATGGTCTGCACTGCCTGGGCGAGCGTCCGCCCGAGACCTCGCTGAGGGACACCCTGGTTGCTCTGGTGCGCCTGCCCAGGGGGGATGGGGATGAAGACGCCAGCCTGCTGCACGCCCTGGCGCAGGACCTGGTGCTGGGCGAGGACTTCGACCCACTCAAGCCGGAGGCCGCGCAATGGCAGGGGCCCAGGCCGGCGGCACTGGCCCGCGTCAGCCCTGAACCGTGGCGCAATGGTCACGATACCCGTGAACGGTTGGAGGCGCTGGCGAGCCAATTGGTGGCCGGCGTCGTGCTGGGGCATCCGGAGGGCAGTGAGCCAGCGCCGGAATGGCGGCGTACGCGGGCGCTTCTGGCCCATGTCCGCGAGGTGGTTTATCCCGCGCTCACCCAGGGTCTCGAGGATGAGATCGGACACTGCCTCGCGGGCCTTGAGGGCCGGTTTGTGCCGCCCGGGCCCAGTGGGGCTCCCACCCGGGGGCGGCTGGATACGCTGCCCACCGGGCGCAACTTCTACGCCGTGGACAGCCGGGCGATCCCGACCCAGACGGCCTGGGAGCTGGGGCAGGCTTCGGCCGATGCATTGGTGCGGCGCCACCTCCAGGACCATGGGGAGTACCCGGAGCAGGTTGGGCTTTCGGTCTGGGGGACGGCAACCATGCGCACCGGTGGGGATGACATTGCCCAGGCGTTTGCGCTGATGGGGGTGAGGCCGGTGTGGGCACCGGGTTCCAGCCGGGTGGTGGATTTTGAGGTCATGCCCAACTTCCTGATGGACCGCCCACGGATTGACGTGACGCTGCGGGTCTCCGGTTTCTTCCGGGATGCGTTCCCCAACGTGATCCGGCTGTTTGATGCGGCGGTGCAGAAGCTGGCCGAGCTCCAGGAACCGGGGAATACCAACACTATTCGCGCCAATGTCGAGGCCCAGCGCGAGAGCCTAAGGGCGGAAGGCGTGGATGCTGGCGACGCGGATCGCCAGGCGGCGTTCCGGGTCTTTGGGGCCAAGCCTGGAGCCTATGGCGCGGGCTTGCAGGGGCCCATTGATGAACGCCATTGGTCGGACGGCGGCGACCTGGCGCGTGCCTACATCAACTGGGGCGGCTACGCCTACACCCAGGAAACGGACGGGGAGGCCGCTCCAGACGCCTTTGCCCGCCGCCTGGGGCAACTCGACACGGTGATCCAGAACCAGGACAACCGCGAGCACGACATCCTGGATTCCGACGACTATTACCAGTTCCAGGGTGGCATGACCAATGCGGTGCGCGAGATGGGGGGCAGGCAGCCGACCATCTATCATGCCGACCACAGCAACCCCGCCGCGCCCAGGGTCCGGACCCTCAAGGAGGAGCTCAATCGCGTGGTGCGCAGTCGTGTGACCAACCCCAAGTGGATCCAGGGCATGCAGCGCCACGGGTACAAGGGCGCTTTCGAGATGGCCGCCAGCGTGGACTACCTTTTTGCCTATGATGCCACTACCGGCCTGGTGGACGACTACCAGTACGCCAATGTGAGCGAGGCGCTGGTCTTTGAGGCTGGCAACCGCGAGTTCATGGAACGGAACAATCCGGAGGCGCTGCGCGAGATGGGGGAACGCCTTCTGGAGGCCATGCAGCGCGGGCTCTGGGCCGAGCCGGGCGATTACCGCGAGGGCGTGGAGACGTTGTTGATGGACATGGCGGAGCAGCGCGAGGGCGGGGCCCAGGGCTAGGCCTGGGCCCGTTGGGCCGTCCGGTTGCTGTGGCGTCAGAAGCTGTAGCTGAGTTCGCCGTTTACGGAACGCGGCTTGCCTGGCCTTCTGGACGAGCGCCAGTAGTCGGTATCCAGCAGGTTGCGCACGGCGAGCTTGGCGCTCCAATGACGCCCTTGCCAGCCAACCATGGCATCAACCCGGGTAAAACCGTCCAGGTGCGCGGTGCTGCCATCGCGATCGTAGTTGTAACGGTCGCCCTGGTGGGTGACGCCCATTTCGCCGTACCATCGGTCGTTGGGAACATAGCGGACAAAGGCATTGCCCTGGACATTGCTGGTGTTCTCCAGGTGGCGGCCTTCCTCGGCGGGCTCTTCACGGTTTTCAACAACCTCCGCCGACATGACGCCCAGTGAGCCGCGCAGGTACCAGTGTTCAACCATCTGGCCGGTCATGCTCAGCTCCAGGCCCTGGGAGCGCTCCTTGCCACGCACCGCCCACCGGTAGGGATCGTTTTCCGGGTCGGGCTGGTAACGGATATTACGGTGTTCGATGTGGTACACCGACACCGTGGAGGTCAGCCGCTCATCCAGCCAGTCGCTCTCCAGGCCGATTTCATACTGGCGGTTTTCCTCGGGGTCCGTATTGAAGGTGTCGCTGTCCCCGGAGGAACTGATGCCCAGGTACCCCTGGCCGCCATAGGGTGAGAAACTCTGGCTGAGGGAAGTGTAGACGGTGTGGTCCCCGGTCAGGTCGTAAACCACCCCGGCGTCCGGGCTGAATGCGGTTTCCCCGTAGCGGCTGCTTTCATCATCAATGTTGGTGCTCTTGAATTCATAGTCATCAATGCGGCCACCCAGCATTACTTTAAGGGCGGGTGTCAGCTCAATCAGGTCCTGCACGAACAGGGATTGGGTGTCCGCCTCGTGGACGTTATCGAAGAATACGGGGGCATTGGCCTGGTCAGGACGGGGCCAACTGGCCGGGTCATTGGGGTCAATGGCAACCAGGTCGCTTTCGAAACCGACCCGCGGAACCCGTTCTTCCCGGCTGTCCTCCAGCCCAACGGTGATTTGGTGGGTCAGTCCCGCCGTCTCCATCTCACCGGTGAGTTTGAGGGTGTTGGTGAGGGTTGTGTTGTCGGTGTCCTGCCACGCGTAGTTGCGCGACAGCAGCCCGGAATCCTCATTGAAACTGCCAGCGTAGTGGTGATCGAAGTTCTGTTCGGCTTCCCGGTAACCCACCAGCCAATCAAGTTTCCAATCCTTGGCAATCTGGTAGCTCACCTTGGAGCGGGCGAAGTGCAGGATGTCCTCAACGTAATCCCCGGGATGGGCGAAGCCGGTGTCATAGTCAATCCCCATGCGGTCGTATTCGGTTTTGCTCGGGCCGCGGTCGGGGACCCGCCAGGTTTTGTCGTACGTGTACTGGGCCTCCCAGGTGAGGCTGCCGTCATCGGAGGTCATCACGACACTCGGTGACACCATGTCGTTTTCGCTTTCAATGCCGGAACGGAAGGAGTTGGACTTGCCGGTTTCACCGGTAAGGCGTACTGCAAGGTTGTCATTGACGACCTCGTTGATGTCCACGTTCACGCTGCGGTCCGCCCAGGAACCATAGCTGACGCCCAGCTGACGCTTCGGCGTGAAGTTGGCGGATTTGCTGACCAGGTTGATGACACCGCCGCCGTTGCTGCGGCCATAAAGCGCCGAGGCGGGCCCCTTGAGGATCTCGACCCGCTCGATATTGGCGGTGCTGCGCCGGACCTGGCCGCTGGAGCGGATGCCGTCACGGTGAATGTCGTTGGCGTCGGCCCTGAATCCTCGCAGGTAGATGTTTTCGCTGCGCATGTCGTAGCCCGCATCGACACCGGCGTTGCCTTCCAGTATGGAGCTCAGGTCGTCGGTGCCGTAGTTCTGGTCATTCTGGATGTTGATGACATCAATGGTTTTCGGAACATCCTCGCTTGGAAGGCCGTTGCGGGTAATGGTCGCCCCTTCGTAATCCACATATCCCTCTGTCGGGCTCGACGCCGAACTGGACTCGATCAGCAGGGTGGGCAGGGTGGCGGAATAGTCGGTGTTGTCCTCGGTCGCCAGGGCCGGTTGGGCCAGCCCAGCGGTGGCAAGCATGACGTTGATCGTGTAGAGAGCGCCGGGGGAACGCAAGTCTCGCATGGTTGTCGAGGTTCCTCGTTGATTGAATGGTTGGCCGTCAGCGGGGCGACACTGGGGTCGGCCCGCCTTGTCGGGGTATCCTAAAGGAAACCAACAAAATGACAACTGATAATCGTTGTTATTAGCGTTTCAGTAGTTTGAGTCTGGACTGGTTGCATGACTCAGGGCGGGTCTGATGCATGGTAAGGATCAGGAGACTAAGGAGCGGGGTGGCGTTACAGCTGCCTGAACGTTTGGCCCCGGCAATTCCGGGGCCAGCATCAGGGGCGGTTGGTTTTCAGGATTCGGCGTCTGAATGGCCGTGGCGGCCTGCGCCTTTGGCAAAGCGGTCGGCACCGGCGATGGCTTCCTCGAAGACAATCGGGTAGCCGTTTCTGCCTTCATGGCGCAGTGCCTCGTCCATGGGCAGGTCCCACTGTTGATAGGCGGAGGCCCGGTCTGCTCTAAGGCACTGCTGTGGAAAGCCGGCGATCTGTTCCGCCAGCTGTTCGGCGGCCTCCCGCGCCTGGCCGTCAGGAACAACCCGGTTGGCCAGGCCGGCCTGCAACGCCTCCTGGGCTTGAACGGGGCGACCGGTGAGGATCATGTCCATGGCCCGGGAGTGGCCAATGAGCCGGGGCAGGCGCACCGTGCCGCCGTCGATCAGGGGCACGCCCCAGCGCCGGCAGAACACGCCAAAGGTGGCGGATTCCTCCGCGACGCGCATGTCACAGAGCAGAGCCAGTTCCAGTCCCCCGGCGACCGCGTAGCCGGAAACCGCCGCAATGACTGGCTTGGTGAGCGTCATACGGGTTGGCCCCATGGGCCCGGCGCCATCGGCATCCAGCGCGTTGCGTGTTTCTGGGTCGCCCATGGCCTGGAGGTCAGCGCCGGAACAGAAGATGCCATTGGCGCCCCAGAGCACCGCGACGTGGAGCGCTTCATTGGTTTCGAAGTACTCAAAAGCCGCCTGCAGCGCTTGCGCCGTTTCGCGGTCAACGGCGTTCCTGCGGTCTGGGCGGTCGAGGATGATGGTGCAGATCGGGCCGTTTTCCTCGGTACGGACGTTGGGGGTTGCCATGGTCAGTCTCTCTTATTGGTTGCCGGGACGATTGATTCATCACGCTGGCGGGGGGCAACCCGTCATGGCATCCAATGCCGCGCGCCATGCCCGCCGGGCGGTTCCGGTACCGCAGGCGTGGAGATGGACCGGGTGGCCGGGCGGGCACTGGGCCAGGCGGGCGCGGGCAAGCGGGGTGAGGGTGCCGAGGCGTGGGTAGCCGCCAATGGTCTGGCGGTCGTTCATCAGGCAGAAGGGCTGGCCGTCAGTAGGTACCTGGACCGCCCCGGTGGGGATGCCCTCGGAAACCATGGGGTTGTGGTGGCAGGTCAGCTCCGGCCCATTGAGGCGGATTCCCATGCGGTCGGCACGGGTGGCCACTGTCCATTCACGGTTGAAGGCCTGGTACAGGCTGAACCCATCAAACAGCGCTGCCTGGCCGCCAGGAATCAGGCCGAGCCGGGCCGGCTGGGCGTAATCAATACGGTGAGGTTGTGGAACCGTATCGGCGGCGGGCAGGTTGGTTGAGGGCTGGGGTTGGAAGGCCAGCTGGTCACCGGCCGCCACCGGCCAGCCGCCGCCTTTATGCCCTCCCAGCCCCTCGCGGGGGACGCAGGCCACGCTGCCCAGGCTGACGTCGCCCAGCCAGCCACCGGGTACGGCGAGGTAGGCGCGAAGGCCGGTGCGGGGCAGGCCGAAGGTTAGCCGGTCGCCAGCACTCAGCTGGAACCGTTGCCAGGGTGCCAGCGCCTGGCCATTGCGGGCAGCGCCCAGGTCCGCCCCGGCAAGCGCCAGCGGTGTACTGGCTCCGGCGGCCAGGGTGAGTCCACCAATCGTGATCTCGAGCACAGGCGCGGCGTAAGCGTTGCCCAACAGGACGTTGGCCCACCCGGCGGCATGCCAGTCCATCGGCCCGCCCTGGGTGATGCCCAGGTGGCGCACCCCGAAACGACCCCCGTCCTGTAACAGGGTTTGGGGGCCTGCTTGCTCGACCCGGAGGTGAGGGCTGTTGCTCATGTCGCTACCTCCCCCACGGGGGTCACGTCGCCTCCCATTTCGATGAAGCGCTCCCGTGATAAAGGCACAAAGCGGACCCGGTCCCCGGTTTCAAGTACGGTCATGGGGTCGCGGTTGGCGTCAAACAGTGTGAGGGGGGTGCGCCCGATGAGGTTCCAGCCACCCGGCGTGACCTGTGGGTAGGCGGAGGTCTGGTGTTCGGCAATGGCGATGCTGCCCCGGGGGACCTGCTCGCGCGGTGTGGCCAGCCGGGGCGTTGCGAGCTGCGGCTCGACCAAGCCCATGAACGCGAATCCGGGCACGAAGCCCAGCGCGAACACCTGGTACTCAGTGGCGGCATGGGCTTCGGCCACCTGTTGCGCCGACCAGCCATTGCGTTGCGCGATCAGTGCCAGCTCTGGCCCGACACTGACGTCGTACCAGACGGGGATGTCCACCAGTCGCCCCCCTGCTTCATCCTCATCCGGTGCCAGCTGGGCCAGGAGGCGTTCCAGCCGTTCCCGGGATGTGACATCGCTGAGTTGCCAGGGATCGTATTGCACCAGCACGGTGGTGTAGGAGGGCACCAGTTCCACCAGTGCATTCCCGAAGGCATGGCGGCAATCCCGGGAGAAACCGTTGATCCAGCGGCGATTGGCTGGGTCGATGCGCTCGGCGAGGCGCACGATCCAGGCGTCGGCACCGGCATTTTCCAGGCGGGGCACTGTCATGAGCGGGCCCTGGTGGTCACGACATCCCGGATGCGGCGTATGACGGCAATGGCGTCCGGGTTGTCACCATGGACACAGAGGGTGTGCGCTTCCAGAACCAGTTCCTGCCCGTCGCTGGTGGTGAGTCGTTCGCCCCATGCAATACGCCGGGCCTGTTCCACGATGGTTTCCGCATCCTGATGGACGGCCCCGGGCTCACGCCGACTCACCAGGTGGCCGTCGCCATCGTAGGCGCGGTCCGCGAACGCCTCAAGCCAGAGCGTGACGCCGTGGGAAGCGGCCAGGGAACGCACCGGGTGGTTGTCTCGGGTGGCCATGGCCATGAGCGCCAGGGCCGGGTTGAATGCTTTCACCGCCCGCATAACGGCGGCGAGTATGTCGTGGTCCTTCATCATATCGTTGTAAAGGGCACCGTGCGGCTTGACGTAGCGCACCCGGGTGCCTGCAGCACGGCAGAAGGCGTCCAGGGCGCCAATCTGGTAAAGGACGAGGTTTTCGACCTCATCGACCGAGCATGCCATGGATCGCCGGCCGAAGCCCATCAGGTCCGGGTAGGCCGGATGAGCGCCGATGGTTACGTCATGGTCGACCGCCAGCTGCACGGTGCGCCGCATATGATCCTGATCGGAGGCGTGGAAGCCACAGGCCACGTTGGCCAGGTCCACCACGGGCATAACGGCTTCGTCCATGCCCATGGCCCAGGGGCCGAAGCTTTCACCCATGTCCGCATTCAACTGGAGTGCTGTCACCGCTCGACTCGATCTGTTCTGGTTCCGCCGGTTGTGTGTGGGCGCTGCGGGAGGGCATCTGTGCATTCCGCAGCCTCCGTCAGTAAATGGCCTTTGCGCCGATTTAGCAACTTTTGAACACCCAACATTACGTATGATCCACAGTTTCACCGTATCATGACGTGCGTATTGTGGTTGATGCTTACCTTGGGCTGGGAGTGACGTATGGAGCAGCGTCCGTTGTCTGGAGATCGGATTTCCGCGCTCGAGACCATTATTGATGTTGCCAGGTTGGGTACCTGGCTGTGGAACGTGCAGACGGGCGAGACCGAGTTCAATGAATATTGGGCCGGGATGTTGGGGTATACACTGGCAGAGCTTGAGCCAACCTCCATCCAGACCTGGCTGGCTGTGCTGTATGAGGCGGATCGGCCCGTATCAGAGAAAGCGTTGAAGGCGCATTTTGAGGGCCGCGTTTCAGCCTATGACTGCGAGGTCCGCGTCCACCACCGTGATGGCCACCTGGTCTGGATCCGGGATTTTGGCAGGGTCATCAGCTGGACCCCGGATGGCTACCCTGAGTGGGTCAGCGGCGCCCACCTTGATATCACCACCCAGAAACATACCGAGCAGAGCCTGCGTGAGGAATGTGCTGCCAACAGGGAATTGGTGCAGACCCTGGAGAAAGCACAGGAAATCGGTAACCTTGGCTACTGGAAAGCGAATCTCGAAACGGGCGATCTCTACTGGTCGAGTAAGGTCTTCGAGATATTCGGCGTCTGCCAGGATACGTTTGAGCCCTCGGTTGATGCGTTCAAGGCTTTCGTGCATCCGGAAGACCTGGGGAAGGTGGAGGCCAGTGATGAGCGCGCGAAGCAGACGGGCCTGCACGATGTCGAGCACCGGATCATTCGTCCGGATGGCACTGTGAGATGGGTTCATGAGCGAGCGGATTACACGCCTTCGGGGGATGATCAGCTTCTGATTGGTACCGTCAGGGACATCACCGAACAGAAGGAGCAGGAGGCGCGCCTGCGACAGATGTCGATTACCGACCCGCTGACCCAGATCCATAATCGGCGCGTCTTCATGGAGCGCCTCAGGGAAAGCTACGAACTGTTCCACCGAAAACGCATTCCGGCGGCGGTCATCATGCTCGATGTTGATCATTTCAAGGCGGTCAATGATACCTACGGCCACAGTATCGGCGATCGGGTGCTCAAAAGCGTTGCGCGTACCCTGGCGGGCAATGTCAGGGAAAGCGATCTGACCTGCCGCCTTGGGGGCGAAGAGTTTGGGCTGTTATTGCCGGGTACTGGCCTTTCTGAGGCACTGGAACTGGCAGACCGGTTGCGACTCGACGTAGCGCGACAGCCGCATGCCCACACGGAGGTCGGTGATGCCTTCCATATCACGCTCACGGCCGGCATCAGCGTCTTGAACGAGGATGATGAGAACCCCGAACAGGTGCTCAAGAGAGCCGATGCGGCGCTGTATCGCGGTAAGACCGAGGGGCGCAACAGGGTTGAGGCCCATTCCTGAACGCTTGGCCTTTTGCGAATGGCCGGCCTTCCTGCCGCAAGCATCTTCTTAGAGCAAAAACTCTAAAAATGATGGACAATCAAATCCCCGATGGTGTATCAAAGGCAGCAAACAAAAAGCCTGAAGGGAGTACCATCCAATGCGACGCTGGAACGGCTGGGGTGATGCCAGCTTCCATCTGCCACTACCGCCCCATGGGCAGGATTTCCTGAAAGCCCGTCTCGGGGCCGCCACGTCATTGTCCGAGGCCAGCCTTGAACAGGTCTGTGCCCAGGTTCCTGAATCGCGGGTTCCAGAGCGTGAGGGCGTTTACACGGACGCCGAGACCCGCGTTCGCCACGCTCGCGGCCAGAGCCTGGCGGACTGGCTGGCGATGCGCAGCGGGGCTTTCGGCGCTTTTCCGGATGCGGTCGCGCTGCCTGAACACAGTGATGAGGTGGCGGCACTTCTGGCCTGGGCCCAGGAGCAGGACCTGGTCGTGATTCCCTATGGCGGTGGCACCAGTGTGGCCGGCCACATCAACCCAGAGGCCTCCGGCAAGCCCGTGCTCACGCTGTCGCTGGCGCGTATGAATCGGCTGTTGGATCTGGACGCTGAAAGTCAGGTCGCTACCTTCGGTGCGGGCACCCCGGGCCCGCTGGTGGAGGCCCAGCTGCTGGCCCATGGCTATACGCTGGGCCATTTTCCCCAGTCTTTTGAGCTCTCCACCATTGGGGGGTGGGTGGCCAGCCGGTCCAGTGGCCAGCAGTCCCTGCGCTATGGGCGCATCGAGCAGCTCTTCGCCGGTGGTCGCGTGGAAACCTTCCAGGGCACATGGACCATCCCGACCTTCCCCGCCTCTGCCGCTGGCCCGGATCCGCGTGAAATGGTGCTTGGTTCCGAGGGCCGGTTTGGTGTCATCTCGGAGGTGAAGGTCCGGGTGACGCCTGTCGCCGACCATGAATCCTTTCATGTCCTGTTCTTTCCGGACTGGGAGCGGGCACGCCAGTGCGCGCGCCGGCTGGTGCAGAACCGGACCCCTCTTTCCATGCTGCGGCTGAGCAATGGCGTTGAAACCGAGACCCAGCTGGCTTTGGCGGGCCATCCCCGGATGATCGGGGTGCTTGAACGCTTTCTCGCCTGGCGCGGGGCGGGGGAGGGCAAGTGCATGATGACCATCGGGGTGACGGGTACCAAAGCCCAGTGCCGTACCGGGTTGCGTGAGCTCAAGCGCATCAGCCGGCGTCACGACGGGGTTTACACCGGGACCTATCTGGGCAGGAAGTGGGAGCAGAAGCGCTTCACCATGCCCTATTTGCGCGAGACGCTCTGGGAGCAGGGCTATGCCGTGGACACCCTTGAGACGGCAACGGACTGGGACAATGTGGATGCGCTGATGGATCATGTCGAGTCCACGCTCCGCAACGGGCTTGAAGCGGAAGGGGAGCCGGTTCACGTGTTCACGCATCTATCCCATGTCTACGGCCAGGGCTGCAGCATCTACACCACCTACGCCTTCCGGTGCGCGGACAGCTATGAAGCCACCCACCAGCGTTGGGCGCGATTGAAGCAGGCTGCCTCCGAGGCGATCGTGACCAACCGGGGCACCATCAGCCATCAGCATGGTGTTGGCAAGGATCATGCTCCCTACCTTCCCATCGAGAAAGGGCCGGTGACCATCGGCATGCTGGGCGCCATGAGCCGGTACATGGACCCGCAGCAGCGGTTGGCGCCCGGGGTTTTGCTGCTGGATGAATCGGAGGCGTCCTCATGACGGCTACAGGCGGAATCCGGGAGGAGCGCCAGGAGGCGGTTGAGCTTCTGGGAGCGGATACCTCCTGGGACATGGTGATCATTGGCGGTGGTATTACCGGGGTCGGCGTCCTTCGGGAGGCTGCCCGGGAAGGCTACAGTGTGCTGCTGGTGGAGCAGCAGGATTTTGCGTGGGGCACTTCCAGCCGCTCCTCGAAAATGGTGCATGGGGGGCTGCGCTACCTGGCGAGCGGGGACTACCGTCTGACGCGTGACGCGGTGCATGAGCGTGAACGCATGATGAACGAAGCGCCGGGGTTGGTGGACAACCTTTACTACATCATGCCCCATTTTCGGCGCCAGTTCCCGGGGCCAGGCCTGTTCGGGCTCCTGCTCCGGTTCTATGACTTCCTGGCCCAGCGCCGAACCCGCCGGTTTTTCCCCGGCGAATCCGTGTTGCGTTGGGTGCCTGGATTGCGCCGCGATGGGCTACGGGGTGGGACCCGCTTCTCGGACGCCGTGACCGATGACGCCCGCCTGGTTCTGCGGATCCTGCAGGAGGCGACCAGAGCGGGGGGCCGTGCGATCAACTATGCACGGGCGCTGTCGGTAACACCCCCGGGCGAGCAGGGCGAAGGACGACTAACGGTCCATGATGAACTGAGTGAGCGGACGTATGAGCTGAGGGCCCGCCACATTGTGCACGCCACTGGTGCCTGGACAGACAAGCTCCGCAGCCAGCTCGGCGGGCAGCAGCGCATCCGGCCGCTCCGGGGCAGCCATCTGGTGTTCCCCTTCTGGAAGCTGCCGGTCTCGGTGAGCCTGTCCCTCATTCATCCCCGCGATCATCGGCCCATGTTCGTCTATCCCTGGGAGGGGGTCACCGTGGTGGGCACCACGGATCTTGATCACGATGAAGACCTTCAGAAGGAGGCGGTGATCAGTCGGGACGAACTGAACTATCTTCTGGAAGCGGTCCATGGCGCCTTTCCCGATGCGCATCTCACCGAGGGGGATCTGATCAGTACCTGGTCCGGCGTTCGCCCCGTCGTCTCCGAGGGTGGTGGCCGCAGGAAGAAGCCGTCCAAGGAAAAGCGCGAGCATGTGATCTGGAACGATCAGGGCGTGATCAGTGTCGCGGGGGGTAAACTGACCACCTTCCGTCTGATTGCCCTGGAAGTGTTGGATCATGTACGGACGGACAACGGCATCCGGCGTGAGGTGGACGAGCAGGTCTTTGCGCCCGCGCCCGCGATGGCTCGCCCCCACGCTCTGACAGCCTGGCAGTGGCAACGGCTGTGTGGCCATTATGGCAGCCGCATAACCGAGGTTTTGAATGCCGGGCCTCTTACACCGATCGGCCATACGGATACACTGTTGGCGGAGCTGGTCTGGAGTTGCTGCCATGAACGGATCGGGCATCTGGACGACCTGATGCTGCGCCGCACCCGTCTGGGACTGCTGTTGCCGGAGGGCGGTGAGCAATGGCTGGATACCATCCGGGCCCATTGCCAGCCGGTGCTTGGCTGGAGCGATGAGCGCTGGCAGCAGGAGCGCACCCGTTACCGCGACCTCTGGCATGCCAGCTACTACCGTCCCTCGGAGACCCCGGCATGAGTGGTCGGCCGCTCATCCTCGCCATCGACATGGGAACCCAGAGTGCCCGCGCACTGCTTTTCAACGCCGAGGGAGAGCTGGTGGGCAAGGGCCGCGAGGCAATCGAGCCCTATCAGTCGCCGGAGCCGGGCTGGGCAGAACAGGAACCGGATTATTACTGGCAGAGCATTGGCCGCGCCTGTGCCGATCTCTGGGTCAACACCGGGGCCGACCCGGCAACGGTCGCGGGCGTGACGCTGACGACCCAGCGCGGCACGGTAGTGAACCTGGATGGCAATGGGGAACCACTGCGGCCGGCCATCGTCTGGCTGGACCAGCGCCGCGCCCCCGGGCCGGTACGGGTGCCGCCGTTGTGGCGTCTTCTCTTGAAGACCCTGGGGCTCGCGGGGACCATCCAGAGGCTCGGGGAGCAGACCCAGGCCAACTGGATTGCCCACAACCAGCCGGATGTCTGGGCCCGGACGCACCATTTCCTGCTGCTTTCCGGCTATCTCAGCTGGCGCCTGACCGGGCGTTTTGTGGACTCCACTGGCAGCCAGGTCGGTTACCTGCCGTTCGATTACAAGCGCCATGACTGGTGCCAGCCGAAGGATCTGAAGTGGCAGCTGATGGCCGTTAAGCGCTCCATGCTGCCGGAGCTGGTGCATCCGGGGCAGCGCATGGGCGGGCTGACCCGGGAGGCCGCAGCCCATCTGGGGCTGCCGGAGGGGGTGCCGGTGCTGGCCGCCGCCTCCGACAAGGCCTGCGAGATCCTGGGCTCCGGTGGTCTTTCGCCGGAGACGGCGTGCATGAGCTATGGCACCACGGCCACGATTAATACAACCAACAGTCGTTACGTGGAACCGACCCGCTTTCTGCCGCCCTATCCGTCGGCGGTGCCAGAACGCTATTCCGGGGAGGTGATGATCTATCGTGGCTTCTGGATGGTGAGCTGGTTCAAGCGCCAGTTCGGCCATCGTGAACAGGCCCTTGCCGAAGAGCGGGGCATTGCGCCGGAAGCACTCTTCGATGAGTTGGTTCGTGAGGTCCCGCCTGGCTCCATGGGCTTGATGCTGCAGCCGTACTGGTCGCCGGGTGTCCGCCAGCCGGGGCCAGAGGCCAAGGGCGCCATTATTGGCTTCGGGGATGTGCACACCCGGGCCCATATCTATCGCGCCATCCTTGAGGGGCTGGCCTATGCGCTGCGCGAGGGCCAGGAGAAACTTGAACGACGCAACCGGGTCCCGGTGCAGCGCCTCCGGGTAGCAGGCGGTGGCTCCCAGAGTGACGAAGCCTTACAGCTCACCGCGGATATCTTTGGTCTGCCCGCGGAGCGGCCGCATACCTATGAGACCTCTGGACTGGGCGCGGCGATCAATGCCGCTGTCGGTCTGGGCTGGTTTGCGGATTATGATCAGGCCGTGGCCGCCATGGTGCGGATTGGGGAGCGTTTTGAGCCGGATGCAGGGCGTCAGGCGCTCTATGAGCGACTTTACCGGGAGGTTTACCAGCGCATGTATTCAAGGCTGTCGCCGCTCTACCACCGTATCCGGTCGATTACGGGGTATCCGGAATAGGTGCACACAAAAAAGGCGGACCTGAGTCCGCCAAGAGAAGAAGTCATAAGGGGAGAATGAAAAGCCTGAAAAAAATCATATTCCCCAGGATCCGCAGGACCCCGTTACCGGCGGCAGGACTTCCGCCTCTGCCACCCGGGGGATACTGCTCAAATCCACAATTGGATTATGTCCTGTGAACGAGATCACATCTGTTGATCCTCTGTGAGCACACGTAACAGCTTGTAATGGCATTCGATATTGACAATCATTCTTTATGACCGGCAAGGTGTCAAACTTAAGGACTACGTTTAAGGATAAGGAAGACCTCTTGAGAATACTTCTTCTCCCCCTTGTGTTGCTTGTGGTTGGTTGTTCTGGAGAATCCTCCACCACCCTCTCGTATAGCGGTATATTTGAGCTTGAGCTGGATTCAGAGCGGTTGGCGGGCGCCGTGTTATTTGCCTCTGATGAGCTATCTGTACAGACATCTGACGGCACCCTGATTTCAGGACGGATCATCACCCGTGAGCAAGAATCCCTGCCCGAAGACTTCAAGCTATCCGATTATCCCAAGTACATTCTGAACCTGAAAGATACCCAGGGTCTGAGTGAAGGCCTGGCCAAGAGCTTTGAGGCTTCAAAGAGTGAGATTGAGTACTCTTACGGGCTCGACAATGTCAGGACTCAATCCACAGAGCGGATGAAAGCCTATATCACATGCAGTGAGAATCAATGCCTTTCTTACATTATCAGCGGTGCGGCGAAGGACCATCTTTTGTCCTTCCATGGCAAGGACATAACGGAACGCGAATTTCAGAAACTTGTGAAAGGAATCATCAATGCTAACGCCCAGTGAGAAAGACGCACTTTATGAGTTTATCGTATCCGTTCTTGGGGAGGACGCCTCGATAAAAACCCGCCGCAACCGTTTTAATGAAGAGACGGTAGCTGTAATGGAGAAAATGGTCATAGCTAATCGAAAGTGTAATGACAACATGAAGACACTGATAGTTAATCTTATTGGCGGATCTGCCGCTCTCTCCAAAGGTTGGTTGAGGCGACTTCTTAAAATGTCCAAAGCCAAGCTCAGGCAGGTGGAATTGGATGGTTACGGATGCATGGTCTCGGTCAAGTCCCGTTGGAAGACCGCTATTATAAGGTCGACTTACTGAGGGGGCGGCCCTCAATTCACCTGCTTAGGGCGATAAACAGAGGCCTCGGATTATTCGGGACCAGACAACTAACAGGGCGCTGCTGCGTGTACCAGTTGCCCGGAGTCACCACGCAGAGGCTGTTGAAGCGCCTTGCGGAGTGACTCACCGGAGTGTCCCGTGGCCAGCAGGAAGTGGAGTTTGGTGAAAGCGGCCTCCGGAGTCAGGTCTTGACCGGGGATAACGCCGATCCTGTCCAGCGCTGCGCCCGAGGCATAGGCCTTTTGCGTCACTCGACCTTGCAGGCACTGACTGACATTCACTACGGCGGTGCCCTGGGTGATTCCCTGAGCCAAAGCCTCGATCAGTCCGTTATCGGCGTCCGGGGCATTGCCCGCACCATAGGTATGGATAACCAGTCCTTTCAACTCCGGCAGCCCGAGGGCTGCCTCAACGAGAGCGGTCGGCATGCCTGGAAACAGAGTAAGAACAGCCACTGAGCGTGGGTTAAATGTGGGCACCTGAAAATCGGGCCACCCTGGGGACAGCAGCAGGTCGCGTCGCAGCTCCATCTTGCTGCCCCCGCTGCCAAGGCTTGGCATATTGGGGGAGTCAAAGGCATCCAGTTCACTGGTTTTCAGCTTTCTCGATCTGTTACCCCGGAGTAAATTGCCGCGGAAGTACAGGCACACTTCTGAGATCTCAGGTAAAGATGCCAGCGCCAGCGAGCTTATGATGTTGTCCATCGCGTCGGTACGCGGCCGCCCAAGCGGGATCTGCGATCCGGTCAGGATCACCGGTTTGTTGCAGCCTTGGAGCATGTAAGAGAGAGCCGAGGCGGTGTAAGACATGGTGTCGGTGCCATGGAGCACCACAAAACCGTCATAATGGTCCCAGTTCGCGACGAGAGTTCGGGCAATGGTGGTCCAGTTAGCGGGAGTCAGGTTGGCGCTGTCGATGAGTTGGCTCAGTTCGACTGCATCAAACCGTGGCAGCTCGTTACGACTCTCTCCGAGTTGGCGGGCCAATCGCGTGCTGAAGTCTGCCCCGGGGACGTAAGCCCCATTCGAGGAAACCATGCCGATGGTACCTCCTGTGTAGAGCACCATTACCCGACGACTCACAGCTCGTCTCTGAAGCATCTTTCATCAAGCATGTTGCAGGCTGACCCAAGCATTTTCATGGAGTTGAGCAGGTTTTAGACCCTCAGAGGTTCCCATATCGGAGGACGCTTCCACCAGATTGCTCGCTGATACGATAGGCTTTCCGGAAATTTCGGCCAGATAGGTGACCGCCAGAGCCTTATAGCGCTGGTGGGTGTTGATCCCTGTCCCGCTCGCGGTATCGCCAAGGTGTCTTAAGCCCAGAGCTCAGGTGGCTACGCTCGGCCGCGCCCGCGTCAGCGTCCGTGACTGGCGAGCGTGACTGAGTCCTTCCTCCGCAGCAGCTTCCATGGCATCAACGGTGGGCGCCGTTTCCGTCTCACTGGCAATGCTCAGCGTCGCATCCGCTTCCACGGCAATAAAGCCAATATGGGTTTTGAGGGCTTTGTGGTTGATGCCGTCATGCAGGCGCCGGAAGGCGGCTGGCCGGCATTGTTCGGGATCGGGAAAGTGCGCAATGACGGCGTAACGGTCAGGTCCAACCCGGCAGAGCGCGTCCAGTGGCCGGACCAGGTCCTTCATCCGGCGCGAGAGGGTTTCCAGTATTTCCCGATGCGCTGAGCCGGGGTGCTCCCTGATGTGGCGTTCCCAGTGGCGGATGCCGATGAGCAGGTAGCCCACCGCGCCCCCCCGTGATTCGGTGTAATCCAGGGCCTGCTGGAGGCGTTGGCGGGCGTAGCGGGCGTTTCCCAGACCGGTTTCGGGATCCACGATATTGTGCCCCTCCAGCTGCCGGTTCTCCGCCATCAGCAGCTGGTTGTTGTGCAGCAGGGTGTTGTGGCGCGCCACCAGGCGGTCCGCGGCAAAGATGCGTGGCACCAGCTGGCGGCTCATTTCGGATTTATAGATGAAATCATCCACGCCGCGGTCAAAAGCGCTGCTCAGTGCTTCCACGCTTTCCTTGCCCGTGAGCAGGATGATGTAGGTGTAGTGGTTGGTCTGTTCGTCCTGTTGGCGGACCCGGTCGGTGAGCGTCAGCCCATCCATCTCCGGCATCAGCCAGTCAGCGATCAGTATGCTCGTGGGTTCCTTTTCCAGAGCTTCCAGTGCCCGGGGTGCTGAGTTGACAACCTGAACATTGGTGTAACCGGCCTGCTTGAGTGTACGGCTGACGACGGCGCTGCTGAAGCGGGCATCGTCTACAACGAGGATGGAGAGTTCAGGCGTCATGGAGGTGGTTGCTGTCCGTTTGTTTGTGTGTATTGCTGGTCATTATAGACCGCAATGGCGGATGGGGAAGACGGAGAATGCAAAACGTTTTTCAGATCTGGCCGGGATGTGAGCCAGATCGCACTGACAGCCGTTACGCTGAGGCATTGCGGTCGGGATGGGCCAGCCAGAGCAGGGCCACGGCAAGCAGTATGGCGGGGATGCCAAGGCCGGCGGTGATGAGGAAGAAGCCGATCCAGCCAACGTTTTCGGCGACCACGCCGGTAAATCCGCCCAGGAACTGGCCGGGTAGTGTCATCAGGGAACTGAACAGCGCGTATTGGGTGGCGGTGTAGCGGGTGTTGGTGAGGCTGGAGAGGTAGGCAATGAACACCGAGATGGAGAGCCCGCCTGTGACATTGTCCGCCACAATGGCCGCCACCAGCCCAATGGTTTCCGGGCCAATGCTGGCCAGCCAGGCAAACGTCAGGTTGGTGGCGGGGGCCATGAAGGCGGTGCCCACCAGCATACGGGCAATGCCGAAACGTGCCACCATAAGCCCGCCGATAGCGGCGCCAACCAGGGTCATGGCGAGCCCGAAGGCGGCGGCGATATTAGCGATCTCGCCTTTGGTGAAGCCCAGGTCCAGGTAGAACGGGTTGGCCATCACCCCCATGAAGATGTCGCTGATCCGGAAGGTGGCCACGAAGACCAGAATGACGATGGCCGCCTTCCCAAAGCGCTGGAAGAAATCCGTGAAGGGGCAGACCATAGCGCCAATGAACCAGGCGGTGAGGCGCTGGTGCAGGCCAGTGTGATCCGTATTGGCCAGATACTGGATGACCCTTTCCTCGGATTCCGGCGCGAATCGGTCGACTTCCGCCACGGGTTCACGGCTTATCAGGGTCGTCACCATCCCTATCCCCATGAGCGCGGCCATGACGCCGTAGGAGAATGACCAGCTGCCAATGGCGGCCACATGCAGAGCCCCGGCACTGGCGGCCAGTATCGCTACCCGGTAGCCGGCGACGTAGGTGGCCGCCATGGCGGCCTGGTGGGTTTCCGGTGCTGCCTCCACGCGGTAGGCATCAATGGCCACGTCCTGGGTTGCCGAGCCAAAGGCTGCGACCACGGCCCAGACGGCCACGAGCCAGAGCTGTTCCTGGGGGTCCGTGAGCGCCATGCCCAGAAGGCTTACTGCCACTGCCACCTGAGCCGTCAGCATCCAGGCACGGCGCCGGCCAAAAACGGCGTTGATGATCGGGAGCGGCAGTCGGTCGACCAGTGGTGCCCAGAGGACCTTGATGGAGTGGGCCATCCCCACCCAGCTGAGAAAGCCGATGGCCGCCAGTTCAATGTTCAGGTCCCGCAGCCAGGCGGTAAAGGTGCCCCCGACCAGCAGCAGCGGCAGCCCGGCGGAGAACCCGAGAAACAGCATGCCGATGACCCGCGGGTTCAGATAGACCCGCCAGCCGGGGTAGAGCCTGTCTTCGGGCGCAGAATCATTCATGCATTACGATTCCGTATGGTTGAACTCCGGCCCTGTCGCCCCGATGCTGGAAGGCACAAGCCTGTTTGTCTGGAGACCGCATGCCCATATTGCTCGTTGCCTTCATCCTCATTCCCATCATCGAGATGGTCATCCTTATTGAGGTCGGGGGGCTGATTGGCGCCCTTCCCACCGTTGGCCTGGTATTGCTGACGGCCGTTATCGGCGCGGCCATGCTTCGCCAGCAGGGAGCGGCAACCCTGCTGCGGGCCAACCAGCGCATGGCCAGCGGGGAGCTGCCGGCGCGCGAGATGGCGGAGGGGCTGCTTCTGGCCGTGGGCGGTGCGCTTCTGCTCACGCCCGGGTTCGTGACCGACGGTGTGGGCTTCGCCTGCCTGATCCCGTTCACACGGCGCTGGCTCAGCGGCTATGTCGTGAATCGTATGGTGTTGGGCGGGGGCGCGTCCATGGGCGGGCATTACCAATACCAGCAGTATACCCAGTACCGGGATCGGGGGCCGCGCCGGGATGCTTACGGCAACGTCATTATTGAGGGTGAGTTCGAGCAACAGGAGCAGCAGGGCAACGATGATGACCCCGACCGGCTGGATCACCGGTAAAAATTTTTGGGGGTGGGGGATTGAAAACGCAGAGCCTGTCCCCAATTTCACCCACCACAAGGCCAATGTGCTTTGGGGAAACCTTAACTCATTGCTTAACCGACAAACCGAAACTGGAGATAAGCAGCAATGAAAATCCGTCCGTTACACGATCGCGTTGTCGTGCGTCGCAAGGAAGAAGAGGAAAAGACCGCCGGTGGCATTGTTCTGCCGGGCAATGCCCAGGAAAAGCCGTCCCAGGGCGAGGTTCTGGCCGTGGGTGAGGGCAAGACCCTGGACAACGGCGAGGTACGTAAGCCGGCGGTGAACGTCGGTGATCAGGTTGTTTTCGGGCAGTTCGCTGGTAACACCGTCAAGGTTGACGGCGAGGAACTGCTGATCATGAGTGAGAATGACATTTACGGTGTGCTGGAAGGCTGAAGCAGCCCCGGACACCTGACGAGTTACAACGGTCAACGAACAGGAAAAGAACACTATGGCGAAAGAGATCAAGTTCTCCGACCAGGCCCGCAAGCAGATGGTAACGGGCGTTAATACCCTGGCTGACGCGGTTAAGGTCACCCTCGGTCCCAAGGGCCGTAACGTGGTGATGGACAAGTCCTTTGGTGCGCCCAACGTCACCAAGGACGGCGTAAGCGTTGCCAAGGAAATCGAACTGGAAGACAAGTTCGAAAACATGGGCGCCCAGATGGTCAAGGAAGTCGCTTCCCAGACCAACGACAATGCCGGCGACGGCACCACCACCGCCACCGTTCTGGCCCAGGCCATCGTGCGCGAGGGTGTTAAGGCCGTAACCGCGGGCATGAACCCCATGGATCTCAAGCGCGGCATCGACAAGGCCTGTGATTCGGCGGTTGATGAGATCCGCAAGCTCTCCACGCCCTGCAATGACTCCAAGACCATCGCGCAGGTGGGCACCATCTCCGCCAACAGCGACGACACCGTTGGCTCGCTGATCGCGGACGCGATGGACAAGGTTGGCCAGGAAGGGGTCATCACCGTTGAGGAAGGCCGTGGCCTTGAGGACGAGCTGGAAGTGGTCGAAGGCATGCAGTTCGACCGTGGCTACCTCTCGCCCTACTTCATCAACAACAACGAGAGCATGACCGTCGAGCTGGACGACCCCTACATCCTGCTCGTCGACAAGAAGATCTCCAACGTTCGCGACCTGCTGCCGACGCTGGAAGCGGTTTCCAAGTCCGGCAAGCCGCTGCTGATCATTGCCGAGGACGTTGAGAGCGAAGCGCTGGCGACCCTGGTGGTCAACAACATGCGCGGCATTGTGAAGGTTGCTGCGGTCAAGGCGCCTGGCTTCGGCGACCGTCGCAAGGAGATGATGCAGGACATCGCTGTTCTCACCGGCGGTACCGTCATTTCCGAGGAAGTCGGCCTGACGCTTGAGAATGTTTCCCTTGATGACCTGGGCAGCGCCAAGCGCGTCAACATCAGCAAGGAAGACAGTACCGTTATCAACGGCAACGGTCAGCAGCAGGACATCGAAGCCCGCACTTCTCAGATCAAGAAGCAGATCGAGGAAAGCACCTCCGATTACGACAAGGAGAAGCTCCAGGAGCGCCTTGCCAAGCTGGCTGGTGGTGTTGCGGTCATCAAGGTGGGCGCTGGCTCTGAAGTTGAAATGAAAGAGAAGAAGGCCCGCGTTGAAGACGCGCTGCACTCCACCCGTGCTGCGGTTGAGGAAGGCATTGTTGCCGGCGGTGGCGTGACTCTGGTCCGTGCACTGCAGGCGATTGAGAGCCTTCAGGGCGCCAACGAAGAGCGCCAGATGGGCATCAACCTGCTGCGCCGTGCCATGGAAGCACCGCTGAAGCAGATCGCCTACAACTCCGGTGATGAGCCGGCCGTTGTGGTCGACAAGGTGCTCGAAGGCCAGGGCAACTACGGCTACAACGCCGCAACTGGCGAGTACGCCGACATGCTCGACGCTGGCATCATTGATCCGGCCAAGGTAACCCGCTCCGCACTGCAGGCAGCGGCATCCGTGGCAGGTCTGATGATCACCACTGAGTGCATGATCGCCGATCAGCCGGAAGAGAATGACGGCGGTGGCGCTGGTGCCGGCGGTGGCGGCATGCCCGATATGGGCGGCATGGGAGGCATGGGCGGCATGATGTAAACGCCCGCGCTTCTCTGCCGGTGTGACCGGCTCCATGAAAACCCCCGTGGTGGTTCGCCTCGGGGGTTTTTTATGGTTATCCTATCGTCGCCTTAACGCTGTGGTTGCCGTACGGATGCGTAGATCGTCCCCTCAAAGCCCTGAATCGTCCCCCGACGCCGAGCGACCCCGTTTTCGCGTTGGGCCAATCCGTGGCGTCCTGCTCTTTTTGCTGTTGCTGGTCACCTGGGCGGCCGCGTTGGTGGTCTATCTTCCCGCAGGGTGGGTTTGGAACCAGGCGGCACAACAGCTGCCCGTCCCTGAAGCGGTCAAGGTGCGGCAGGTGGGAGGAACCCTTTGGTCCGGCGATGCCTGGCTGACGCTTCAAGGGCTGCCTCTGCGTTTGAGTTGGCAGTTGCAGCCGGGGTCGTTAATCCATGGGTTCGTGCCGCTTGAGTGGCGGCTGCATTCACCGGGATCCCAGGCCGAGGGCAGTGTGACCGCCATGCTGGACGGACGGGTGCGGCTGCTGTTGCGCCGCGCCCGTCTGGACATGGCGGAGGTGACGGCCCGTGATCTGGGAGTTAGACCGCTTCGTGTCCCGGGGATTGTGGAACTCGAGAGTTTTTTTGCGGTCTGGGATCCGGAGCGGGGCCTTGGCGATTTCCAGGGGCGTGGCCAGTGGCCGGGAGGCACTGTCACCTGGCCCATGGGCAGCCAGCCTCGCCAGTCCCGCATGCCGCCCCTCGAAGGGCGGCTGACCAGTAACAAGGGTCGGCCCGAGCTGGTGTTGATGGAGCAGGGGACCAGCGCTCCCGCTGTGCGCGTGTTGGTCGACGCCGGGGGCCGGGCGCAGCTTGAGCTGTACAAGCGCTGGATTAACTTTCTGGGCCTGAACTTCGCGCCGAAAGCGGCTCCGGGCGACATCGTGTTCCGTGCCAGTCAGCAGGTGATGCCATGAGCCGTTGGCCTGTCCGTCTGGCGCACCTGTTGCTGCTTGCTTTGGTGGTTCAGCTTGGCTGGAAGGGCGGGCAGTGGAGTTGGCGCCTACTCTGGCCAGCGCCCTCGGAACCGGTGGCACTGGGGCTGGCGGAGGCCACGCCCGGCCGTGGTGGGGGTGGTGATGCGGCCCTGGATGAACTCGCCCTTTTTGGCCGCCCGGCCTCCGGCGAGGCTGAAAACGTCTCCGCCGTGGAGCGGGAGACAGCCCCGGAGACAGGGCTTACGCTGACGCTTCATGGTGTATTTCTGGCCAGTCACGGGGAAGACTCCAGTGCTATCCTCTCCAGTCGGGAGAGTGCTGCCGAGCGTTACCGGGTGGGCGATGAGCTACCCGGGGGCGCGGAACTGGTGGCGGTGGAACGCAATCGGATCCTGTTGCGTCGCAATGGTGAGGTCGAATCGCTGAGCTTTGATGACGAGGCGCTCACAGTGGGTGGGGTTGCGGCGGCGCGGGAAAGCACGGAAGATACGCGGGCCGGGGTTGAACGCGCCATCGAGGCGCTTGAGGAAAACCCCAGGGAGACAATCGCCCAGGCCGGTTTCCGGCCTAACAGGAATGGCCCCGGCTATGTGTATGACGGTACGAATGAGCGGCTTTCGGCCATGAACCTGCAACAGGGGGATGTGATCATCTCCGTCAACGGCAAGCAGCTTGGTGATATCGAGTCAGACCGGGCAAACCTGAGGCGCTGGATGAACTCGGATCGGCTCGAGCTGGAAATTAAGCGCGGTGGTACGCGCTTTTCATTCACGGTTCCGGTTCCGTAACCGGCAGACCAGAGACAACAACAGGCACTGGTTATCCGATGATCCACATGCAACGACTGTTTTTCACGCTTGCGCTGGCCCTTCTGGCATCCATGCCCCTGATGGCTCAGGATGGCGGCCAGTCCGACGGGCAGGGTGTGGCTGAAACCGAGGCCTCCGAAACCTGGACGGTCAACCTCAAGGATGCCGATATCCGCGCCCTGGTGGACCAGGTCTCGGACATCACCGGCTACAGCTTTGTGGTGGATCCCCGCGTTAAGGGCAAGGTCACGGTGGTGTCCGAGACCCCGATGAACAAGGAAGAGGTGTATGAACTCTTCCTGTCGGTGCTTCATGTTCACGGGTTTACGGCGGTTCCCGGAGATGACGTGATCAAGGTGATCCAGCAGAGTGACGCCAAGCAGGCCGCCGAGAACATGGCGCGCTTCAAGGAGGTTCCTTCCGAGCAACTGATGACCCGTGTCATTCGTGTGGAGAACGTCAGCGCAATGCAGCTGGTGCCCATACTCCGGCCCATGGTGGCCAGCTATGGCCACCTGGCGGGCGTGTCCGCCGCTAATGCGCTGATCATCAGCGACCATCGCAATAACATCCAGCGCATGCAGCGCCTGATTGATGATCTGGACAAACCCACGGACTCCGAGGTGGAAGTGGTCCAGCTGGAAGAGGCCTATGTGGGGGACATGGTGGAGCTGCTCGAAGAGCTGGGCCCGGATCAGCTCAGTGGCCGTACCGGCAATAACGACAGTCGTTCCGCCAGTGTCGTAGCCGATGAGCGCAGCAATCGTCTGATTCTGCGTGGCACCAGCACCTTCCGTGAGAAAGTGCGTGAACTGGTGGAAAAGCTTGATACCCCGAGTACCAGTCGCGGCACCACCAAGGTGATTCGGCTCAGCCATGCGGATGCCTCCGAGCTCAGCGAGATGCTGAGCGGGCTCATGGGTGAAATCACGGAAGGCAAGAATGGCGGCAAGAGCGGTGGAAGCGAGACCAATGTCTCCGTTTACGCGGACGAGGGGCTCAACGCGCTTGTGGTCCGCGCCGAGCCAAAGCTGATGAACGAGATTGAGTTCATCATCGATCAACTGGATGTGCGCCGCGCCCAGGTTCTGATTGAAGCCGCGATCGTTGAGATCAGCAGCGACGCTGGGCAGGACCTGGGGGTTCAATGGGCGAGTGGGGATGAGTCCGGAGATACCACCGCGCCGGTGGCCGGCACCAACTTCAACAACGTGGGCATCAGTCTCAATACGGTCCTCTCCCAGCTTCTGGGCGGCTCCGGGGGTGACGGTGAGGGCAGCGGCGCCAGCCTGGGGCTTGGCTCCGGGCTCACCATTGGCGCCGGGGACCGTGATTCCGATGGACTGACCTGGGGCGTGCTGATCCAGGCGCTGGCGACTTCCAGTAAGGCCAACCTGCTGTCCACACCTTCGATTATCACCCTTGATAATGAGGAATCCGAGATCATCGTGGGCCAGAACGTGCCCTTCCGCACGGGGCAGTCGACCAGTACCGGCGATGGCCTCCAGAATCCTTTCACCACCATTGAGCGAAAGGATATTGGCCTTACTTTGAATGTGAAGCCGAGCATCAGTGCTGGTGATGTGGTGAAATTGGCGGTGGAGCAGACCACTGAGGATATCGGTCAGTCCCTGGACGATGCAGCGGACCTGATCACCGAGAAACGGGAGATCAAGACGACCGTTCTGGCCGACGATGAAGAGACCATTGTTCTTGGCGGCTTGATTAACGAGGATTACCGCATAACCCGAAGCAAGGTGCCCTTGCTGGGGGATATTCCGCTGCTTGGCGCTCTGTTCCGCAGTGAAAGCAAGGAGCGCCAGAAGCGTAACCTGATGGTGTTCCTGAGGCCGACCATCCTGCGGGAGGAGGGTGAGGCGGACCAGGTGGCGCGAACCGAGTTCAAGCACCTGTGGCAGGTGAACCTGGGAATGAATGCCGATGGTGATGACGAGGATCAGGAACAGGAACAGCCTGAGCGGCCACCGTTGGAGCAGATCTTTCAGGGCAACCCGCTGCCGCCCGCCAACTGATGCGGGGCCTTATCCCGCTCGGGGCCTTATCCCGCTGTTTCCCGCTGTTTGAATAAACGGGGGCGAGGTCCGGGCGGCGCCCCGGGCCCCGGCCTGGCGGCTGTTATTCATTCGAGCTGAAGGTCTCGATGAAGGCCAGGAACTGGCTGACATTCACGGGCTTGCTGAAGAAAAAGCCCTGAGCTATCACGCAACCCCGGTTGACCAGGTAGACACTCTGTTCCTCGGTTTCCACCCCTTCTGCGATCACATCCAGGCTGAGACTGCGCCCAAGATCAATGATGGTATTGGCGATCTGGGTGTCTTCCTCGTTGGCCAACAGGTCCCGGATGAACTGTTTGTCGATTTTCAGGTGGTGTACCGGCAACCGCTTAAGATAGGTCAGCGAGGAGTAGCCGGTTCCGAAATCGTCCACGGCCACGCGGATCCCCTCATCGCGCAGGCGTGAGAGCTTGCCGATAGCGTCATCCAGATTCTGCATGAAGCTGGTTTCAGTCACCTCCAGTTCCAGGCGGGAGGGCGGCAGGTCATGATGGTGCAGTACCCCAAGGATCACATCCACGATGTTGTTCTGGCGCAGCTGAACAGGAGAGAGGTTGACGGACATCCGCAGCGCCAGCCCCTGATCCATCCATTCCCGGGCCTGACGGCATGCCTCGTCCAGAACCCAGTACCCGATCTCGATGATCGAGAGGTTGAGCTCCGCCAGGGGAATGAACTCATCCGGCGGAATAAAGCCACGCTCCGGGTGATGCCAGCGGATCAGGGCCTCGGCGCCCAGAA
The DNA here is from genome assembly GCA_048013405.1 of Halomonadaceae bacterium KBTZ08. Taxonomy (GTDB): domain Bacteria; phylum Pseudomonadota; class Gammaproteobacteria; order Pseudomonadales; family Oleiphilaceae; genus Halospina. The sequence continues at coordinate 1,308,269 of CP182108.1, read as the reverse complement.
CGCGGCAGCCGTCCATATCCACCTGGGGTTGGTAGAGCAGATAGAACTGACGCTCGGCCAGTGCGACGTCCAGGTCCCGCTCCAGGTTCTTGCGCTCCCGGATGGCCTGGTCGACGCTTGCCACGTAGAACTGGAACTGGTTGCGACCCGCGGATTTGGCCAGGGTCATGGACTGTTCCGCTTTCTGCAGCAGGCGGTCGGATTGCAGGGCGTCATTGGGGTAGACCGCAACGCCGATCGTGGCGGTTATGCTGATCTCCTTGCCGCTGACATTGAGCGGGCGGCTGGTTTCGTGCAGCAGCCAGTCGGCCATGGCGGCCGCCTCGTAGGTTTCCTTGATCCCGCTCTGGATGATGGCGAACTGGTCAGCGCCCAGTCGCCCGCCATTGATCAGGTTGTCCTGGTTGCTGTTGTTCGTGATCCGCTCGGCGATCACCTGCAGCAACTGGTCGCCACTGGAAAAACCGTACTGCTCGTTGAGCGTCTTGAAGTCATCCAGCCCGATGCAGAAGATGGCGACCATGCCGCGCTGGCGGCGTGCGGCTTCCAGGGCCCCGTTGAGAAGGCTCAGGAACATGTCCCGGTTGGGGAGGCCGGTCAGCGCATCATAGCGTGACAGGCGGGTGATGCGGTCCTGGGCGTCCTGGTGTTTCTGCTGGGTTTCCGAGATGGCGGTCAGCAGTTCATTGGTGGCCCTGACCCAGGTGTCGAGCTCGTCCTGATCGTGGCCCCGGGGGGTCTGGAGCAGGTGCCGGCCGGGATCGGCGGGATCCACATTCGATAGATCCTCGGCAATACGGAACAAAGGTCGTGTCACCAGCAGGTGATAGACCACGTAAAGCACGAGCCCGAGGATAACGGCGCGGGCCACGCCGGATAGCAGTATGAGAAAGGCGCGCTCAAGCCATATGGTGGCCTGGGGCGCGGTGTCCACCTTGATGGTCAGCGTGCCGTATTGGATGGCCTCACCGGACTGGGGGCGCACCAGCTCCACCTTATAGGTTCGTTGCTGGCCAAAAATGACGTCGGTCAGCGAGCGGTAGGGGCTTTCCGTGAGCGGGCGTTGATCGCTGGCCAGGGGCATCCCGTCGGGATGGGTGATTTTACCCCCACGAATGGACTGTTGTTCGAACAGCCCATCAATGACCTGCGTTGCGAGATCCTCGTCAATACTGTAGACGGCCTGGGTTGCCGGCTCCCGGACGAGGGCAAGTGTCTGGCGGGCGCGGTCATCCAGTTCCTTCGAGACGGTACGGAAGTCAATGAAGATCTGGGTGCTGCCAATGATCAAACCCACCGTAAACGCCGTGATCAGCACCCAGCGCAGGATGCGGTAACCGAGTCGGCGTTCAGGCTGGAAAAGTGTCCTCATGGATCAGTCCGGATTCTTTGTCACTCCTTCCGGGAACCCCCGGCTCAGAACAAGCGTAGCAGGTCTGGGTAAAAAGCTAAAAAATCAGCGACAACAAGGACCCGCGCCGCCTCAGGCGTGCCAGTCGAAATCCGGGCAACCGGGTAACAGGCTGGCAGTGTTCATGGCCCGCCAGCGTAGTTCTTTAAGGGATTCCGCGACGATGTTGATATGGCCAACCTTGCGACCGGCCCGCTCGGATTTGCCGTAGAGGTGTAGATGCGTGTAGGGGAGCTTGAGGATGTCAGCCACCGGCCCCGTCTCGCCAATCAGGTTGATCATGCAGGTCGGATGGAAGGCGGCCGTGTCCCCCAGGGGCAGCCCGGAAACGGCGCGGATGTGGTTCTCGAACTGACTGGTCACCGCCCCGTTCTGACTCCAGTGCCCGGAGTTGTGTACCCGGGGCGCCATCTCGTTGGCGACCAGGCCCTCGTCCGTCTCAAACATCTCCAGCGCCAGCACGCCCACGTACCCGAGTTCGTTCATCAGGGTCCGGATCATGCGTTGTGCCTGGTCTTCCAGCTCCTGGGTAACCCCCGGGGCAGGCGCGATCGAAAAGCGCAGAATGCCCTTGTGGTGGATGTTCTCGGCCAGCGGGTAGAAGGCCATGTCACCGTCCTGGCCGCGGACGGCGACGATCGACAGCTCCCGGTGGAAGGGGACGAAGGATTCGGCAATGGCTGTGTCGCAGCCAATGTCGGGCCAGGCATCCAGTGCCTGGTCCGGCGTCTCCAGCACGGCCTGGCCCTTGCCGTCGTAGCCATCGGTTGCGGACTTGGCCACAACATGGCCCCCAAGACGCTCTGTGGCGGCTTGTAGCGCTTGCGCCGAGTCCACGGTTTCAAAGGGGGCGGTGTTGATGCCCAGGTCCCTGAAGAGGTTCTTTTCGAGAGGACGGTTCTGGCAGCACTGCAGGGCCCTGGGCACAGGGTGGACGGTTTTTTCCGTGGCGATCCGGTTTACAAGTTCGAGCGGCAGGTGCTCGAATTCATAGGTCACAACGTCCGCATCGTTGAGAAAGGTCTGGAGGTATTGACCGTCCGGATCGTTGTAGACGGTGCCCACGCCTGCCGACCCCTTGCCGGCCGGATCGTAGAGGCTGAAATCATGGCCCAGGCGCATGCCGTCCAGCGTCAGCATGCGGCCCAGCTGGCCCGCCCCCAGAATACCGATTTTCATCCTACCCTCCTGCCGTGATCGTCGTGGTTCAGTCTGCTGCCGGGTCGGGGTTATCCAGAACGTCCTGCGTCTGTTTCTCCCGGAAAGCCTGGAGCGCCTGTGCAACAGAGGCATCGGACAGGGACAGGACCTGCGCGGCCATAAGCCCGGCATTGCGCGCCCCCGCCTTACCGATGGCAAGAGTGCCGACCGGAACGCCGCCAGGCATCTGGACAATGGAGTACAGTGAATCCACTCCGCTCAGCGCCCTTGATTCCACAGGCACACCCAGAACAGGCAGTGTTGTGTGGGCTGCAACCATGCCGGGCAGGTGCGCGGCACCGCCGGCTCCCCCAATAATGACCTTAAGCCCTCGCTCGCGCGCTTGCCGGGCGTAGTCACCAAGCAGCTCCGGCGTGCGATGGGCCGAAACCACGCGGCGTTCGTAGGCTACGCCGAGCTCGTCCATCACGCTGGCCGCGTGTTCCATGGTCGGCCAGTCTGACTTTGAGCCCATGATGAGTCCGACCTGAGCCTGTTGCGTCATGGGTGACTCCACATCACTGTTCTGCGGGAAAACGCGGTATTTTATGCCCGCAGAGGGGGCGGTGCAAATGGTAACCAGTACTTCGGGCTTTGCGCAGTATTGCAGCCAGAGTACCATGCCATGAACCCCAACAGAGGCAGACATCGTGGACGCAGAGGGACAAGCATGGAGTCACTGAAGCCCGACGAAGACCAACTGGCCGAGCGTGAAAACGTCGCAGCGCAGCGCGGGAGACGGAAAGGCTCTGGCGAGGGGCAGAGCCCGGGAATTCGGCCTCTCTGGGCGATGCTGGTGCTTGTGCTGGTCTGTATTGGTGCCGGTGGCTGGCTGGCCTGGAAGCAGGCCGAGCGGATTGCCGAGCTGGAAGGCACGCTGGCAACCGTGAAAAGCGATGTGCGCACCAACCAGATGGAGCTTGGGGTGGTGGATGAGGAGCAGGAGGAAACCGGACAGGCGGTTTCAGAAAAGCTTGAAATGCTCGATAGCGAGATGCGCAAGCTCTGGGTCGTGGCCCACCAGACGAATCAGCCGCGGATTGAGACCCTTGAGGAAAAGGTGGGCTCCATTGAGTCCCGGATCAGCGAACTGGATTCCGGTCAGCAGAGCCAGGCAGGTCGCCTGGAGGAGCTGGCGGGGACCATCAAGGGGCTGCCGGACGCAGAGCAGCTGAACGCTTCGGTAGACGAGGCGGTTACGCAGGTGCGTGAGGATCTGGATAGCCGTGTCCAGTCCTTGAAGCAGAGTCAACGGCTGGCACTGGAAGAAATGCGGGCCCGTATTGATGGTCTGGAAAGCAGTGTAACCGCGCTGGAAGAGGAAAAACCCGGCAGCGGTGATCTTGGCAAGCTGAAGGACCGGGTTGCCGAACTGGCCTCGGTGGTGGATTCCATCGACAGCTCACGCGCCCAGCTGACCCAACGGTTCGTACGCCTGCAGGAGCGAGTGGACCGGCTGGCCAGCGGGGAGGGCTCCTGAGATGGCACGCCAGTTTATGGCCGGAGAGCGCCTGCGGCGGCGTATTGATCGTTGGCACGCTTGGCAGCGCGACCAACTGGACTCAATGACTGCTGGCGTGGCCGGGCGCCTGGACAGGCTCAACCAGGCGCTGGCCTGGCGGGCCGTGCCCAGATCCAGGCAGGAGCGGGTTGAGGAACTGTTGCGTGAGCGCCGGCAACAGGGCCCGACGCTGGAGGTGATCGAGGGCGGTGAGCGTCGCGATCCAACCGATCACTGAAAAAAATTCGAAAGGGGGTTTGACACTAACGCTGATTTCTTTAGAATACGCATCTCGTTCGGCAGGGAAAGCCCTGAAGAACGAAACGGAGCGGTAGTTCAGATGGTTAGAATGCCGGCCTGTCACGCCGGAGGTCGCGGGTTCGAGTCCCGTCCGCTCCGCCATCTTTTGGGTGGTTAGCTCAGTTAGGGAGAGCATCGGCCTTACAAGCCGAGGGTCGCTGGTTCGATCCCAGCACCACCCACCATTTCCTTTCTTCTTTTTTCGTACGTAGAAATCATAAGACTCGAAGCTCCAGGTCGCTGATTGGTGATTGCAAAAGCAATCGTGGTTTTATGATTCATCAATCCTTGAGCTACTGAACCAGAACTGCAGTACTTTGGCGTGAACCGGTACCTGACAGGTGCCAGCCTCAACTGTCGTTTGGCGTCCTCGCCTGTGAGCCTCAAACCCACAGACGAGCCGGGCCCTTACCTACTTGCCAACCAGGCTTTGCCCGCAAACGCGCACCACATTGCCATTCAGGCCGCTTGAAAGCGGGTTGCTATACCAGGCTATGGTTTCGGCCACGTCCTCTGGCAGGCCACCCTGTGAGAGGCTGTTCATGCGCCGGCCGGCCTCGCGGATGGTCATGGGCATGGCGGCGGTCATCTGGGTTTCGATGAACCCGGGGGCCACCGCGTTGATGGTGATGCCGTTCTTGAGCTGGCGCGCCATGGTTTCCACATAGCCTATAACGCCGGATTTTGAGGCGGCGTAATTGGTCTGGCCGAAGTTGCCGGCAAACGCGGCGATGGAGGAGACGCACACAATGCGACCGTTTTCCCGGATCAGGTCACGCTCGGTGAGTTCCGCGTCAATGCGCTCCTCGGCAGTCAGGTTCACGGCAATGGCCATATCCCAGAAGTGCTCGGGCATCCGGGCCAGGGTCTTGTCCCGCGTAACCCCGGCGTTGTGCACCACAATGTCCACACCGCCGAAGGCGTCTTCCAGATGGTCCGCGATCAGCTTGGGGCCGTTTTCCTCGGTGATGTCCGCCGCCAGCGGGGAGCCGCCAATGGCTTCGGCCACGCGGTTGAGCTCTTCCATGGTGGCGGGAATGTCCAGGCAGACCACTCGGGCTCCATCCCGTGCCAGAGTACGGGCAATCGCTTCGCCAATGCCGCGGCTGGCGCCTGTTACCAGCGCTACCTTTCCGGTCAGGGGGGCATTGGTGTTCACCGCCGTACGCCCCTTGCTGGCGTTGCCCTTGCCGATGCGGACCGGCTGGCCGTCCACATAGGCTGACTTGGGTGACAGGAAAAAGCGCACGGAGGATTCAACCTGGTGCTCGGCGTTGGGCGCAACCCAGAGCAGCTGGGCGGTGGCGCCTTTTTTGCCGATTTCCTTCGCCACCGAGCGCACAAAGCCTTCCAGCGCTTTATGGGCCGCTGCGCGCGCCGGGCTCTTGCAGGAGGCTGGATCCGTGCCCAGGATCAGGACGCGACCGCATTTGGCCATCTGGCGGATGGTCGGGTGGAAGAAGTCGTACAGGCAGCGCAGTTCAGAGGGGTCACGGAGACCGGTGGCATCAAAGACCAGTGCCTTGAAGCGGTGTTCGCCAATGGCGTCCTCCTCCATGGTCAGGCTCTTGGCAACGCCACTTTCCACCAGCGAGGCGGAATCACCCAGTGTCGCCGGGCCTTCGGGCGCGTAAAGAGTGGCCGGGCTGCCGCGCAGTATCTCGCCCAGTGTGGCAAGCGTTCTCGGCCGCGGACCGGCGCCTACCAGGACTTTGCCCTCGATGAAGGGCTGGTCCTGACGTTTCCAGCGCTCAAGCTTGAGGGGAGCCGGCAGGCCGAGCGAGGAGGCGGCCTGTTTGCCGACTGGCGTGTTCACGAATTTCAGGTAGAGATCGGACATAGCACTATCCCTTGGTCTGGTCAGTGGTAGTGGAACATTTTCAGTGTCGTCGCGGGGGTGTGTTACATTCTGTAACTGGCTTGATTGTAACCGGGTCGTCTGAAAAGAAGTCTGTCAGTGATCACATCAGGCAACGTTTTAAGTCATTATCAGGCGGTTGTATTGGGCGCTCTTACCCCTTTGATGGCAATGAACCCTCTGTCACCCGGCCGCGTCACCTCAGCCAATGAGGCTCTGGGTGCAACCCGCACAGTATGCACCCGACTGTTTTCAATCTGAATTTAACAAGGTTATAACGTCATGGCACAAGCAAAATCGAATTCCAGTAAGAGCCAGGGTAAAGGCAACGGTTCCGCCGGAATCCTGCCACGGCCGGTGGCCATCCTTGGGGGCAACCGGATTCCGTTCGCCCGTTCCAACACCGCGTACAGCAAGCTTTCCAACCAGGACATGCTCACCGCCACCCTCCGTGGCCTGGTGGATCGCTATGGCCTGGAAGGTGAGCGTCTGGGCGAAGTGGTTGCCGGGGCGGTCATCAAGCACTCGCGTGATTTCAATCTGACCCGCGAGACGGTTCTCGGTTCCGGCCTGGCTCCGGAGACCCCGGCTTACGACATCCAGCAGGCCTGCGGTACCGGGCTGGAGGCGGCCATCCTGGTGGCCAACAAGATTGCACTGGGCCAGATTGAGGCGGGTGTTGCCGGTGGAACGGATACGACATCGGATGCCCCTATCGGTGTGAGCGAGGGCTTGCGCGAGTTGCTGCTGGACCTGAATCGTGCGAAGTCCAATGCGGAGCGGCTGAAGATTGCAGCCCGCTTCCGGCCCCGGCATCTGCTGCCGCAGATCCCGGAGAACAGTGAACCACGGACCGGTATGTCCATGGGCGAGCATCAGCAGATCACCGCCCAAGAGTGGGGGATCCCGCGCGAGGAGCAGGATCAGTTGGCCCTGGAGAGCCACCAGAAGCTGGCGGCGGCTTACGATGAGGGCTTTTTCAGCGACTTGATCACGCCGTTGGCGGGGCTGGAAAGGGACAATATCCTGCGTCCGGATTCATCGCTGGAGAAGTTGTCCCAGCTCAAGCCGGTATTCGATAAGGACAAGGGCACCATGACGGCAGCCAACAGCACCGCGCTGACCGATGGTGCCTCGTCGGTTCTTTTGGGGACTGACGAATGGGCCGAGGCCAGGGGCCTGGGTGTGCGCGCCTATCTCACCCATGTTGAAACGGGCGCCGTGGATTTTGTGGACGAGAAAGAGGGGCTGCTGATGGCACCGGTCTATGCGGTGCCGCGCCTGCTCGACAAGGCAGGCCTGACCCTGCAGGACTTTGATTTCTACGAGATCCACGAGGCCTTTGCCTCGCAGGTACTGTGCACGCTCAAGGCCTGGCAGGGCGAGACCTTCTGCCGTGACAAGCTGGGGCTTGCCCAACCCCTTGGTGGCATTGACCGCAGCCGGCTCAACGTCAAGGGCAGTAGCCTTGCGGCAGGTCACCCCTTTGCGGCCACCGGCGCGCGGATCCTGGCTACCGCTGCCAAGCTGCTGGAGCAGAAAGGCAGTGGTCGTGCCCTGATTTCCATCTGCGCAGCAGGCGGGCAGGGCGTGACGGCGATTGTCGAGCGCGGCTGATCACGCCTGAAGGGGCTGGAACCCGCTCAGCCCCTCTGCCTCCATAAGACGCGCGAACTCGATGGTGGCCCGGTCCTGGCCGGGCGCGCCAATGATCTGGATGTTGAACGGGAGGCCGTTCTCATCCAGACCAACAGGCGCTGAGGTTGCGGGCAGACCCAGTGCGGTGGCCAGTGCAATCCAATGCATCTGCTCGGTGTAAGGCCGCTCCCGCCCGTCCACAAGGATCTTGCGGCGAAACATGGGCTGACTTCGGTTATGCGCGATGGCGGTGGTTGGGGTAACAGGCGTTAATAGCACATCAGTGCCGTCAAAGAGTTCGCTGACCAGGGCCGCGCGCGCCTTTTCCCGCTGTTCTGAATGCTGTTGCCAGCTCAGAAACGACTGGTTGACGCCGATGATGTACTGTTCGAGTCCGGGCGGAATCCGCATCCAACGGCTGAAAAGCCGGACCAGGTAACCCATCAGCTTGAGTTGCCGGCGTTGTTTGGGCCGGAAGCCGGTACCCAGAAGACTCCCCAGCAGGTTGTGATAGAGGGGCATGAGCCGGCGATGCTCCAACCACTCATGGTCCGCCCTGGTAACGTTTGTCCCCGCATCCGCCAGACGTGTGGCCAGGTCTTCGTAGTGGCGCGTGAGCTCATCGGCCACCGGGGAGACAGGATCATGGAAGCAGGTGGCCACTCTTACCTCACCGAGGTGGCTGAAGGTGGGAGCGGGTAGTGACAGCCCCCACTGGGGGCCCTCGTGGGGCCTGGGGCCGGCGATGACGTCCAGCAGCAGGGCGAGGTCATCGGCGGTCCGGGCCATGGGCCCTCCCTCGGCCAGGTCCGGCTGGCTCAATGTTCCAGGAGGGCCGGGAATATGGCCGCGCAGCGAGACGATGTCGCGGCTGGGCTTGTGCCCGAAGACGCCATTGAAGTGCGCCGGGGTGCGAATGGAGCCGCCTACGTCCGAGCCGAGTTCCAGGGGCGTCATGCCGGCAGCAAGGGCGGCTGCCGCACCCCCGGATGAGCCTCCGGGCGTCCGGCTCAGGTCCCGTGGGTTGTTGGTAACGCCGAAGAGTCGGTTGTAGGTTTGCAGGTCTGAGGCAAAGAGGGGGACGTTGGTCTTGCCAATGATGATGGCACCGGCGTTTTCCAGCCGCTGGATGGCGTCTGCATGCTGGGGTGGCCGGTGATCCCGTAGCGAGGAGGAGCCTGCGGTGGTGGGCATACCGGCGACTTCCCAGACGTCTTTCACAGTCATGGGAAGTCCGTGTAACGCCCCAAGGTTTTCCCCCTGTTCACGCTGGCGGTCGCACTCCCGGGCCTGGTCCAGGGCTCTTTCCCGGTCCAGGTAAATCACCGCATTAACGGGCGGGTTGCGCGCGTCAATGCGAGCGAGTAACGCCGCCGTGACCGCTTCGCTGGTCACCCTGCCGGTACGCAGGGCCTCAGCCAGGTATCGTGCCGGTTGGTCCAGCCATTCACTCATGTTGATGCCTTCTGTTGCTCTTTGCGGGCCGCCTTGTCGGCAGCCTTGCGTTCATCCTTTTCCGCCAGGACTTCCTGCCACCGTTTGACGGCGACCTGGTCCTTCACCAGCTCCAGAGTCTCGATCAAGCCCTGGATGAAGGCGTCGTGAGCCTGTGTGCTTTCGCGCTCGTGACGGGTGAGCATCACGTCCACAAGGTCCTCGACAAAGGCGTGATTCTCCGGCGAGCTCAGATCCTGAAGGATCTGTTCAATGACTTCGGCGGTGATGTCACCCACCGCACGGTCCAGCGTCCCGGATGCCCAGCTTCCGAATACAGGCAGTTCGCGGATGCGGCCCAGGTCCCGGTTGCGGTTCATGGCCGAGATCACGCGGGCGTTGAGGTAGGCGCGCAGCTCCTGCTGCTTGGGCATATAGCCTTCCTGAGCATAACGGGCGATCCGTGAGGACAGGAAGTCCACCAGCAGATCCCGTCGGGGTAGAAGCACGTCCTCCTGGATGCGCTGAACCAGTGGTGAACCGCGCTTGACTTCCTCCTGGGTGCCGCTGAGCACCTTGATCACGACACGGTCTGAGAGCTCTTCCATGAACGCTTCATAGTAGAAGCGTACGAACTCGAAAAGCCGCGTTTGGGTGATGTCGATGATGCCGTACTTCTGGAGTCGGTAGACGATACTGAAAACGCGCAGGAAACGCAGGATCCGCGCCCCCGAGGCGGGAATGCAGCCCAGCAGGTCATACCAGTGGGCAATGGGGTAGAAGTACCAGCGCTGGTATTCGCGGCGGTAAACCGCATGGATCCAGCGGATGACGAATTCGCTCAGGAAGACACTGATGAACAGCAGGTCGTAGAACAGAAAATTACGGTGTACGGGGTTGTAGAGCGCCGTGAACGCCGGCACCTGGTTTTCCAGGAAGGCCCTGAAAGCAGCCAGTGCGTAGAGGGCATCAAACAGGAGCCAGAAGAGGTTGACCACCAGCAGAACCAGCATCAGCAAATCCAGAAAGAACCAGATCAACTGGTGGCTGGTACGCAGGTTGCGAAGGTTGATGGCGAGCACACTGCATCCTTATCACATGCCTTGGAGGGCTCTTTTATAGCAAAGGTGAGGCCGTGACGCATTGGCGTGTTGGCTGAGTCGGCGTTGGTGACCCATGGGTGCTACGTTGGTTGGAGCAAAGCAGGAGGTGAGTCATGGATCTGGAAAAAGCGTTGGTTGATCCGGCTGCTGTGTTCAGTACGCCGGCCGAAGTGGTCGTCGCTGAGCAGCTGAGCAGGGACGACCGGGTGCGGATACTGCGCCGCTGGGAGTACGACGCCCGGGAGCTGACCGTGGCGGATGACGAGAATATGCCGGGTGACAGCACGCCGCTTCTTGAGCAGGTCCTGGATGCGCTGCACAGGCTCGGCTATTCGCCCGACCCGGATCAGGTACCACCGACCAAGCAGGGCGGTGTTTAGGCGTCATGGTGTGAATCAGGCTTGGGTTTAGTAAGACAGGGGGTCCTGTAACAAAATGTTTCGGGTAGAATGGCGCTTCGTTTAATGGAAGCATCCCGGAGTAATTGCAAGGAGTAGGCTCCCGATGAAGCGAATGAGTGTTCTGGACTCGTCCTGGCTCAAGGTCGAATCTGACGATACCCCCATGCATGTGGGTACCATGCAGATATTCTCCCTGCCGGAAGGGGCGCCGGAGACTTTCCTGCGGGATATGGTCAGGCGCATGAAAAACGCCGGGGAGATTCAGTCTCCCTGGAAATATAAGCTGCTCAGTGGCAGCCGCCTGGGGCGCAGCCTGGTGCCAGTCTGGGTTGAGGACCAGGAGCTTGATCTGGATTACCACGTGCGCCATTCCGCACTGCCAAAGCCCGGCAGTGAGCGGGAACTCGGGGTGCTTGTGTCGCGCCTGCACTCGCATCCGCTGGATTTTGCGCGCCCACTTTGGGAATGTCATATCATCGAGGGCCTGGAGGGCAACCGGTTTGCGCTCTACACCAAGATGCATCACTCCATGATTGATGGCATCAGTGGGGTTCGGCTGATGCAGAAGATTCTGGCAACGGATCCGACCCACACGGATATGCCGCCACCCTGGGCGGTGGAGCCGAGCCAGCGCCGTTCCCGGGCCGGTCAGGGGGTCACCTCGGTGCAGGGCGCTTTTGAACAGGCAGTGGAGGCATTGCGCATCCAGGCAGGGTCCACACCGCAGCTGGCGGCGGCCGTTGGCCGGCTGGCCAGTGCCGCCTGGAAGCGTAAGGACAGCAAGTTGACCGCGCCCTTTGTAGGGCCACAGTCGATTCTGAACAACCGGATCACCGGCCAGCGTCGCTTCGCCACCCAGCATTACGACTTTGAACGGCTCAAGGGCATCTGCCGCAAAACGGATGCATCGGTTAACGATGTGGTGCTGCAGCTCTGCGGCACGGCACTGCGGCGCTTTCTGCTGGAGCAGAATGCGCTCCCGGACGCGCCGCTTACAGCGGGTATCCCGGTCAACGTAAGGCCAGCGGATGACGAGGGAACCGGAACGGCGATCAGTTTCATGATTGCCAGCCTGGCCACGGACGAGCCGGATGCGATGGCACGGCTGGAGCAGATCAAGGAATCGACGGAGACCGCCAAGGCGCACCTTCAGAGTCTGCCTCGGCAGGTTCTGAACCAGTACACCATGATGCTGATGTCGCCCTACATCCTGCAGCTGGTTTCCGGCCTGGGCGGCCGCATGCGGCCGGTTTTCAACGTTACCATTTCCAATGTGCCCGGCCCCGATAAGCCCCTGTACTACGAAGGCGCCCGCATGGAAGCGATGTATCCAGTCTCGCTGGTCACCCATGGAGGCGCCCTCAACATCACCTGTCTGAGCTATGCGGGCTCTCTGAACTTTGGTTATACCGGTTGCCGGGATACCCTGCCGAGCATGCAGCGCCTGGCGGTCTATACGGGCGAGGCGCTGGATGAGCTGGAGTCCCGGGTGAATGACCGCGAGTGACTCTGGTCGGTAATGGCTTTACAGTGCACAAGTGTTCACTGTAAGGTCATTCCGTATGAGCAACCTTGATTATCATCCGCTTGAAGAACTCTGGAACGCCCTGACCCATGGTCTGGGGGCTCGCAGTGGCCGGGAGCGCCCTGCATTATTTTGCCGTCTACAATGGCTTCATTACGGCTTGGCAAAGCTGATGAATTTGCGGCGCTGATCCCGTGGCCGCGCGGCCCGGGGCTGATACCATGCGCCCATGATGACCCCGAACGTTCTCCGGCTCTGGCTGTTTCTGCTGCTGCTCCTGGTCGTGACTGGTGTCCGGGCGGCGGAACTGGAGGTTATCGTTGAGCCGGAGAATGATGCCCTCCGATCCAATATCCGCGCCCATGTGGGCGACCTCGGTGACCGCAATACGCTTTCGCTGCGTCGTTTCGCGTCCCATGCACGGGACAGTGCGCGGGAAGCCATGCGCGCCCTCGGCTACTATGAAGGGGATGTCCAGTACCGGGTGGTCGACGGCGACGAACCGGTTTTGCGCCTGCAGGTGGCGCCGGGGGAGCCGGTACGGCTGGAGCGTGTACGGATCAGGGTGAGAGGCGGGGCTTCGGACTTGCCTTCGTTCCAGCTCCCCGATCAGTTGCGTCCCGAGCCAGGGGATATCCTGAACCACGGGCAGTATGAGCGGGTGAAGCACTTTTTCCAGAGCCGTGCCCAGACCCATGGTTTTTTTGACGGTACCTTTGTCACTCATGAACTGCGGGTACGACCGGCGGAACACGCGGCCGAGATCCGGTTGCTGTATGACAGCGGGCAACGGTATCGCCTGGGCAGGGCCCGGTTGCCCGGGGACAGTTATTTCAGCCAGGATCTACTGGGGCGTTTTGTGCGGTTTGAACCGGGAACCCCCTATCATTCCGATCGGTTGATTGAATTGACCCAGGACCTGCGGGGAGCCGGCTATTTCAGTGAGGTCCGCGTGGACGCGGACCCTGACGCAGCGCAGCAGCGGACAATCCCGGTGGACGTCACACTGGATGAGCGCACCCAGCATTCCCTGGGGGCGGGCGTGGGGTTCAGTACGGACGTGGGCCCTCGGCTGCGCAGCACCTGGGACCAGCACTATGTGAATCCCAAGGGCCATAGTCGGGGTGCGGAGCTGGAAGTCTCCCGGCCGCGCCAGAATGTCGGTGTTTACTATGAATTGCCGCTTGACCCACCCATGACGGATTCGCTGCGCTTCACCGGCTCCTATCAGAACGAGGACATTGAGGACACCCGCTCCCGCCGGACCAGTCTGGGTGCCCAATGGCAGAGCCGGCTGGAATCGGGATGGCAGCAGGTTATTTCCCTGCGTCGTGAAGAAGACCGTTTCCGGGTGGCCGGTGACAGTGAGCGCACCCGGCTGGTCTTGCCAGGGGTGAGCTACAGTTACCTGCATCGGGATTCTCCCGTGGATCCGTCACGGGGGTACCGGTTTCAGTTCGAGGTGAGCGGCGGCCAGCGCGACATGCTGTCCGACATCGATGTGATCCACCTGTCCGGGGAGGCGCGCGGGCTGGTGACCCTGGGCAACGGGGGACACCGTTTTCTGGGCCGGGTGCGAGCTGGTGGCGTCGGAACCAATGACTTCGACCAGGTGCCTCCTTTCCTGCGCTTTTTCGCTGGTGGTGACCAGAGCGTGCGCGGTTATGGGTACCGTACGCTGGGCCCGACCAATGAGGAGGGTAAAAATGTCGGTGGGCGTTTTCTGTTGACCGGCAGCATTGAGTACCAGTACCCGCTATCCAGCAGCTGGCGCCTGGCGACCTTCGTGGACGAGGGCAACGCCTTCGATGACCTGAATGACCCCCTTAAAACCGGCGTGGGCGTGGGGGTTCGGTGGGTATCGCCGGTGGGGCCCATCCGGTTGGATATTGCACGGGGGCTGGATGAGCCCGAGAACTTCCGGCTTCACTTTTCCATGGGTCCGGAGCTGTGATGCGGCGGCGTTTCCTGTGGAGTATCGCTGTCCTGGTTGCGGTAGCGCTGTTTGGCATTGTTTCAGCAGCAGGCTGGCTGCTGTTTACCGAAAGCGGGGGACGCTGGCTCCTGCGCCAGGCCCCTGGGCTCACCGTGGAGGCGCCAGCGGGAACGCTGGCGGGTGACTGGCGGGCGCAACGGCTTATCTATGATGACGGCACTGGTACCCGGGCGGTGGTGACGGAGCCGGAGCTGGTGTGGTCGCCGGGGTGTCTTGTCAGACTTGAGGTTTGTGTGGACCGGATACGGGCCCGTGAGGTCGCTGTGTCCACGCCCCCGGGAGAGGCTTCTGAAGCCTCTGGAGGCACCCTTAAACTGCCTTCGATAGACCTGCCGCTGCCTGTATCCGTCGGCAAACTGTCAGTGGGGCGGGTCACCTTGAACGGAACCCTGCTCCTGGATGCGGTTGAAGCCGCCGCTGAACTTCGAGGCAATACACTGACACTGGGCTCATTGAACGTGGTACGACGGGACCTGGATGCGGAAGCTGAAGGCTCCCTCACGATGGCGGGGGACTGGCCTGTGGATCTGGCGCTGGAACTGCGTTTTGACACTGGTAAAGAGGGTCCCGGCGTGCTTGAGCTGACCGGCAATCTCTCTGGGACGGTTCCAGGGCTGAATGTGAGAGCCCGTATGAGCCGCCCCTGGCAGGCTCAGCTTGAAGGGCGGGTGCGTCCGCTTGAGCCCGGGGTGCCGGTTGAGGCCCGAATCACTGCTGACCGTTTATTGGCGACACCACAGCTGCCGCCCCACTATGCCCTGACGGACCTGGTCCTGGAAGCCCAGGGCAATCTGGATGAAGGCTGGTCCGTGGGGGGCGATGCGGTGCTGGCGACCGAGCCTGGATTGGAGGCCTCACTTGAAGGTCATGCCAACCTCCAGCAGGCCCGGATCGAGACACTGTCGCTCTCGGATGGGGCAGAGCACTCGCTGGTGCTCAACGAGGCCACAATAGGCTGGCATGGTGGAATGACGGCTCAAGGTTCGCTGGATTGGCGTTATTTCCCCTGGCAGCGCTTGGTCCCGGACCAGGGCGCGGTACCGGTGGCCGTAAGCGATGCCGGACTGGATTTTGTACTGGAAGATGGTGAATACACAGGCAGCCTCGACGCGCAGCTGGTCACCCGGGAGGGGCCTGTCTGGATCCGCACCCCTGTCTCGGGGGATTTCAGCCAGGTTCAGCTGGCCAATCTGAGCGTGGCGAGCGCTCTGGGGCGTGCCGCGGGGACCGCCGGCATTGACTGGGAAGAGGGCGTCGAATGGCGAACCCGAATGGCACTGGAGAACCTGCGGCCGGAGCGGCGTCTCCCTGACCTGAATGGCCAACTCAGTGGCGTGCTAGCCAGCAGTGGGGCGATGGCGGATGACGGCCCGGTGGGGGACGCGTCTCTGGAACTGGCAGGTAGCCTGCGGGGACAGGCGCTGTGGCTGGCTACTGAGGCGCGTTTTGAAGGCGGCCGGTGGGAGGTGCCAGGGCTTGAACTGCATTTGGGAGACAACAGCCTCCAGGGATCCGCCCGTAAAACGGAGGGGGTCGCCGCAGAGCTGGAATGGCATCTTCCGGCACTGACCCAGCTTGGGTCCGGGCTTGAAGGGCAGCTTGAGGGGCATGCCAGCGGCCGCCACCTGCTGGAAGAGCCCAGGGGGAGCCTCCGCTTGCAGGGCCATGATCTGGCCCTCGCGGATTACGGCATTGAGCTCAGTCAGGTTCAGGGTGAGGCAAGTGTGGCGGCGGATGGCTCGGCCCGCGCCAGTGTGGATTTCTCGCAACTGCAGGCCCGGGAGCAGCGGCTGACGTCGGGCCAGTTCCGGCTGGCGGGATCGCTCGCTGAGCATGAACTCGCTCTGTCGCTTGGGCATCAGCAGGGCAGCCTGCGCCTGAGCGCGGTGGGTGCCTGGGGCAGCGATGGCTGGCGGGCGACGATCAATGGTGGTGGGGTCGCGTTTGCGGGCCAGCACTGGTTAATGGCGACCCCGGCCCAGCTCAGGGTTGCGCGGGATGGTGAAGCCCACCTTGGTGCCCACTGCTGGCGCTGGTCGGGCGCCCGGCTCTGCGCGAACGAGCAGCGTCTGAATCCCTCCCCACAATTGAGCCTTGGGGTTGCGAACCTGCCCACCAGGGCTCTGCGTCCGGTTCTGCCGCCCGAATTCCGCTGGCGGGAAACACTGGACGCCTATGCCAGTGTGGCGCTGGGGACGCAGGGACCACGTGGTGAGGCCTGGATCAGAGGCGATCAAGGACAGGTGGCGCTGCGTCGTCCAGTTGATCCGGACAACCTGGATGCGCAAGTGGATGAAAAGGAGGGACAGCAGGCATGGCAGTGGCTGCCTTTCGAGTACGACCGGTTGCGGGTTGAGGCGGCGTTGGGTCCGGAGCGGACCAAGCTGAAGGCAACTCTGGCGGGCCCCGAGATGGGTCGTCTTGATCTGGATGCCAGCGTGGAACCGCTGGTGGAAGGCATGCCCGTGGAGGGTCAGCTCAATCTTGAAGCATTGGATCTCGCCCTGGTCCGCCCCTTTCTGGACCTGGATACCGTGGAAGGACGGTTGGCGGGGAACCTGGAGGTGCGTGGGCCCATGACATCCCCCTCCCTGGAGGGGGACGTAACGCTGTCGGACGGCGCGGTCAGGGACCCGAGACTGCCGTTGCCGCTGTCGGAACTTCAGGCCAGGGCAAGCATAATCGGCATGAAAGCCGGTATTGAGGGACGTTGGCGCAGCGGTGAGCAGGGTCATGGCAATGTTGAGGGTACGGCCAACTGGGCGGATGGGCTGAGCGCGGAACTGGCTCTCGTGGCGGAGTCCCTCCCGCTGAGTATTCCGCCCTATGCCGACCTGACGGTTTTCCCGGACCTGACGCTGCGTTACAGGCAGACGGAGGGTGCAGCCGTTTCAGGGCAGGTACGGGTGCCTTCAGGGAAAGTGGTGATTGATTCGCTGCCGGAATCGGCGGTGGGTGTGTCTGACGATGCGGTGGTGCAGGGGGAAGCGCCAGGTTCTGACCCAGTGCCCTTATCCCTGGACCTGGATGTTTTGATTGGGGAAGATCGCGTGGACTTCAACGGGTTTGGCGTGACCGGCAACCTTGAGGGGCGGCTCAGTCTTGATGATGATCTGGTGGCCAACGGCGACCTCAATCTGCGTAACGGCCGGTACGAGCTCTATGGTCAGAATCTGCGCATGCGTCGCGCCACTCTGTTGTTCTCTGGCCCCATCAGTCGGCCCTTCCTGGATATTGAGGCGGTTCGGATTGTGGACGACGTGACCGCCGGCATCCGGCTTACGGGCCCCGTGGATCAGCCCCGGTCCGAGATTTTCTCCGAGCCTCCCATGAGCCAGCAGCAGGCCCTGGCGTACCTGATGCTGGGGCGTCCCCTGGAAAGTGAAGGCGACAGCTACGCCATGGAGCGGGCCGCCATCAACCTGGGGTTGGCGCGCACGGCACCATTGGCACGTGAGATCGGCGAGCGTGTTGGCATTGACGATCTCCAGCTTGAGACCGAAGGGCGGGGCGGCGAGGCCAGCGTGGTTGCTTCCGGCTACCTGACGGATAAACTGAGCCTGCGTTATGGGGTTGGCCTGTTCCAGCCCGTGAGTCGTCTGGCACTGCGCTACGACCTGACGCGCAGCCTCTATCTGGAGGCGGCCAGTGGCCTTGCAAGCTCACTCGATCTATTCTATCAGACAGAATTCGGTAAACCGGGAGACTGACCATGCTCGTCCATGGTGACCAGATCCGGCTGACGCCCCGGGAGCGCCGGGTGATCCGGCGACTGACTGGTATCGATCCGCACTTTATCCATAACCGGGAAACACTGATCCGCTTCCGGGATCAGCACCTGCAGACCTATCCCACCGATCCGCCCCAGATCCGTCTCGTTAAGTTGCTGCTGCGCCGTAATATGGTGCAGTAGCTGATCCATCAGGGCGTTATTGTGCAGGGCGGCGAGCATGCTGGCGCCCGACCTAGGGCAGCCAGAGCTCAAACACGCTGCCCCCAAGCTCTCCGCCATTACGCAGATGGGTGAATCCCTGGCGGTTGCCGGTGGCATGCATGCCGGCCATGCGTTCGGCAAAGTAGAGGCCCAGGTGGGTACTGCCAGTGCTGAAGTCAACGCGTTCGCTGCCGGAGAAATCCACGGCCAGCATGTGTTCCGGGTAGCCGGGGCCATCGTCTTCCACGCTCAGCACCAGCCAGTCGTTGTCAGAGCGGGCGTTGAGATGGAGCTCGCTGTTGGCATAGCGGATGGCGTTGTTGATCACGTTGGTGAGTACGCCGCTGACCAGCTGGGCATCGAAATAGGCTTGTTCCGCCTCCGGGTCGGTGTGGACCTTGAGCTGAATGCCCAGCCCTTCCACCAGGGGACGGTGATGAGCCTGTTGTTCGTCGAGGAAATCGGAAACCAGCTGTTCTTCCACCGTGGCGGAGAGTTTGTCTTCAGAGAGCCGGTACAGGCTCAGTAGCTGGATCAGGTCGCCGTGCATGCGTTGGGCTTCGTACTCCAGAGCCGTGAATGGGCTGGAACCACGCACCTCCTCGGAAACGGAGTCACGCACTTCATCCAGTGAACTCAGAAGCATCCCCAGGGAATTCTTCATATCGTGAACGGTGGAGGCGAGCACGGTGGAGAACTCGAGTTCATTGCTCATGCATTGCTCCCGGATCTGAGGTTTGCAATTTTATTGACCAGGAACTGGTAACGTTTGTATTGCTTGTGCTGGGGAGGTAAGTGGCTGAGCTGTTCCAGGCACTGTTCGCACCGCTTCAATGTGCTGGGGTCCGAGGCCCTCCCTTCCTGCTCGGCGTGCTTGAGCAGCACCTGAACCAGGTTGAGGTTCAGGGCTGGATGCTGCGGAACCAGCTCCAGCGCCTGTTTGAAGGCATCGGCGGCCGGGCCCAGTTCACCCTTTTCAAAGGCCTTGATGCCTTGTTTGTTGAGGCCTCTGGCCTGGTTCTTCTTGTGGAAGCTGACGGGTTCGTCCATCAGCTCCTCAATGGCTTTCATGGTTTCGGGGTCATCTGAGCAGCGTTCGGCAAGCTGGCTCAGGACTTTCTGGGCCGCGGCGTTGTCCTGCTGGGTGTAGAGGGCGCGGGCGTAATCCAGGGCCTGCTCGGGGGTCATAAGGGCTGGATCCAGCTGGTCGCCGATGCTCTCCAGGGTCTTGCGGCTTTCGTTCATGCGGCCCTGGCCGGCATGGATCCGGGCGGTGACCAGTTGCTGCTGGGTCTTGGCGGTTTCGTCATCCTTGAACCGGCGGCCCATGTTTTTCAGTGTGTTCAGGGCTTCATCGGCCAGAGCCTTGCCCTCACTGCTGGTGTCGCCGTCGCTGAGCTCTGACAGGGTCCGGCCAAGGCCCAGGTAGTTTTCCGGGTCGTCGTGAATGGAGTTATCACTGAGCTTGACGGTGGAGCGCCAGGCATCGGCCGCAGTTTCCATATCCTCATTGCTGGCAGCAATGTCGGCCAGCTGTTTCTGGCGCAGGATGGCCAGCGGCGAGATATCGAGCGCTTTCTGCACAACCTCCTGAGCCCGGTGATTGTTGCCCTTGCGTTGGAGCGCATCGGCCAGGGCATCGTAAGCCTCGATGTAATCCGGGTTGGTCTCGATCAGGGTCTCAAAGTGCCCAATGGCTTCATCAAGCGCTCCCTCGGCAACAGCGACCCGCCCCATGCCCATGCGCGCCCACGCCAGCTCCCGGCCTTCCAGAACCTCCTTATAGATCTGGCGCGCCTGATCCGGCGTATCGCGCTGCAGGTAGAGGTCACCCAGGATCTGGGTCACCCGGTTCCGGTAACGGGTCTTGGTCTGGAGCAGCTGCTCCGCCTGGTGGATGGCTTCCGGCAGGTCCTCCTGGTCGAGTGCGTGATTGATGGGGTAGAGCTCATGGCGCTGGGCCAGGAGGGCGTCCATGCGCTTCTGCAGTACGGCCTGGGTAATGGGTTTGATGATGTACGTGTCCGGGTGGTATTCACGGGCGCCCATCACAATCTCTCGGGAGGTTTCCGCGGTAACCAGCACGAACAGCGACGTATGGCGCAGAAGCTTCTGGTGGCGCAGTGCCTCAAGGACCTGCTGGCCGGTCTTGCCGGATCCGAGGTTGAAATCGCAGATCAGTACGTCGTAGTGCTCTCTTGTGCATTTGGCAATGGTTTCATTGCCATTGGCCGCCATGTCGATCTTTTCGGCGCCCATGCTGCTCAGCATCTGGCGCATGGACCGCCGGAAGTTCTCGAAATCGTCGGTGATCAGAAAACGCAGTTTCCGGTAAAGCTTGTAGCGTTCATTCTCGTCCATCGGCCTGGAACCACTTGGTGTTGGCGACACAGGGGAATGCTTTTCAAGCTAGCCCACCCTGGCCCGTCGCTCAAACAATCAGTGGTGCTGGTGACAGAAAATAACGCCTGGGGCGGCGTTTCCCTGCTTTCAGGGCGGGTGGTAAAGTAACGGCGAAGCCTGATTCCAGTATTGAGGGTCTGCTATGACCACGAAGGAAGAGCGCCTTCAGTTCCTAGAAGCCATGGGGGATGTGGAACCAATCCGAAAGCCCGACCGGGCCGATCTCGACGGAGGGCGTCAGGTAACACCCGGCCAGCTGGAGCGTCGCCGCGCGGCCGTGATTGAAAACACGGTGGACCGCAACCCACTGACGGTCACGGAAGTGGCCTGGCTTGGGCCCCAGGATGAGCTCAGCTTCAAGCGTGACGGCATCCAGCATGGGGTTTTCAAGAAGGTTCGGATGGGTCAGTACCCCATTGAAGCCAAGTTGGACCTGCACCGCATGACGGTGGATGAGGCGCGTCAGGAGGTGTTCAACTTCATCAATGAATGCCTGCGCCGGGATGTACGGTCAGCGCTTGTGAAACATGGCAAGGGTGAACGTAATCCGGACCGTATCGCCACCATCAAAAGCTATGTCAACCAGTGGTTACCACAGATGCCGGATGTCATGGCCTTTCATTCGGCGCAGCCCAAGCATGGTGGCACCGGCGCTGTCTACGTGATGCTGCGCAAGAGTCCCGAGGCCCGGGAACGCAACCGCGAGCAGTTCAGCGGCCAGTGAGGCGTGAGGATCAGGAGTACGCCAATGACGATAACAATCAGGGTGAACGGGGCGGATCAATCCGTTGAAGCGGCTGAAGACACACCGCTTTTGTGGGTGCTGCGTGACTGGGTTGGCCTCAAGGGGACGAAGTTCGGGTGTGGCATCGGCCAGTGCGGGGCGTGCACCGTCCACATTGACGGCGAGGCAACGCGCAGCTGTATTACCCCGGTCTCCAGAGTAGCTGGCGGCGAGGCGTCCGTGACCACCATCGAAGGGCTCGCTGACGGCGATGAGCTGCACCCGGTCCAGGAGGCATGGCTTGAGCATAATGTCCCCCAGTGTGGCTACTGTCAGTCCGGCCAGATCATGAGCGCGGTGGCGCTGCTCAACCAGGAGGCAACCCCGGGGGACGAGCGCATCCGTGAGTTCATGGCTGGCAATCTGTGTCGGTGCGGTACCTATCCCCGTATCCATGCGGCCATACGGTCCGTCGCCGATGGAGGTGGCTCATGAGCGGCATCTCCCGGCGTGGCTTGTTCCGCCTGGGCGCCGCCGGTTCCGGGGCCCTTGTGCTCAGCATGGCTCTGCCGGGGTGCGCCAGTTCGCGCGAAGACGATGCGTCCTATTCCACGGCCTGGTCTCCCAATGCCTGGCTGGAGCTCGATCCGCAAGGCAGCATCCGGTTTACCCTAGACCGGGTGGAAATGGGGCAGGGTACGGTAACCGGTATTACGACCCTGGTGGCAGAAGAGCTGGATCTGCCTCCAGAGACCATTGAGGTGGTCTTTGCGCCGGTAGGCGATGCCTACATCAACCCGCAGTACGGTCTCCAGGTGACCGGAGGCAGCTCCAGCGTGCGCACCAGCTGGTCACGCGTGCGTGAAGCCGGCGCCCGGGTACGCAGCGTGCTGTTGGCGTCGGCGGCGCAGGTGTGGCAGGAGCCGGTTGCTTCGCTCACCACCCGGGATGGTTACGTCCTGCACCCGGACGGGGCCCAGAAAGTCGCCTACACGGAGTTGCTGGAACTGGCGGCAAGCCAGACCATGCCGGAACAGGTTACGCTGCGCCGTCCAGAAGACTACCGCTACATTGGTCAACAGAACCAGCGCCTGGACGCCCATGCCAAGGTGACAGGACAGGCGCGCTTCGGTATTGATGTGGCGCTGGAAGGCATGCGCTACGCCGTGGTCGCACGGCCACCGGCCATTGGGGCAAGGCTGGCGTCCTTTGATGATTCCGAGTCTCGGGCACTGCCGGGTGTGGTGGATGTTCTGGCCATCGAGCGTGGTGTTGCCGTGGTCGCGGAAAGCTACTGGCAGGCTCTCAAGGGGCGGGATGCGCTGCGCGTTGAATGGGATGAGTCTGACGCGCTGACACCGACCCAGGATTCGGTGTTCCGCCAGTACCGGCAGGCGGCCGACGACAGCGCCGGTGAAACCGAACGCAGTGACGGCGATGCAGACCATGCCCTCAACAACGCGGCCGATGTTCTGGAGGCGGAATATGAGGCGCCTTTCCTGGCGCACGCCACCATGGAGCCACAGAATGCCACGGCCAGGGTCACGGATAGAGGGCTGGAGGTTTGGGCGCCAACCCAGGGGCCGGATATGGCCCGGATCGCCGCGGCACGTACCAGCGGCTATTCACCGGGCGAAATCACCGTGCGTACCACGTTTCTGGGGGGTGGTTTCGGTCGGCGCCTGACCCAGGAATACGTGGAGGAAGTGGCGGAAATCGCCACTCAGCGCAGCGAGCCTATCAAGCTGGTATGGTCGCGCGAGGATGACATACGGCATGACGTTTTCCGGCCGGCGATGCTGCACCGGTTCCGTGGCGCGGTTTCAGGAGGGCGTGTCGCCGCCTGGGACCACCAGATCACAGGCCCGCTGATCTTTGACTGGTTCGCGCGTAATGCAGCTGCCGCCCAGTACCCCTGGGCACCGCGCCTGTTCTACAACACCCTGGCCTCAATGGGGCGCATGACGGAGGGAACCTTCCTGACGCCCAAGGACCATTCCGCCATCGAAGGAGCCATTGAGGTGCCTTACACCGTGCCCGATCTCCGGGTTCGCCATACCCATTCGGACGCTGGTGTGCCGGTGAGTTACTGGCGTTCCGTGGGCCATTCCCACAATGGCTTCGCGGTGGAGACCTTCATGGATGAGCTGGCCCACAGGGCGGGCGAGGACCCGGTTCGGTTCCGACTGCGCCACCTGGAAGACAGCCCCCGTCACCGGGCGGTTCTGGAGCGCGCGGCTCAAGCCGCCGGCTGGGGCGAGTCCCTGCCCCAGGGGCGGGCTCGGGGTGTCGCCCTGCACCGCAGCTTCGGCACCTATGTGGCCCAGGTGGTGGAGATCAGCATTGAGGAGGGAGCAATCCGTATCCACCGGGTGACCTGCGCGGCCGACTGCGGCCAGATGGTGAACCCCGATATTGTGCGCATGCAGATGGAAGGAGGTATCCTTTTCGGTCTGACCGCGGCGCTTTATGGCGAGGTGGACTGGGATGGCAATGGCCGCCTGCAGCAGAGCAATTTCCACGACTACAAGCTGATGCGCCACGATGAGGCCCCGGAGCTCAACATCCTGCTGGTGGAGAACGAGGAAGACCCCCAGGGTGTGGGCGAACCGGGCACCCCCCCGGCTATCCCGGCGCTGGGCAACGCGCTTTTTGCACTAACGGGAGAGCGCCAGCGCCGAACCCCTTTCCGCGCGGGGAGGCCCGATGGCTGAAGCAAGCCAGGACCCGGCTGCTTCGGTCCTCCAACAGGTCAACCGGTGGCTGGCCCGTGGGGAACAGGCCTGGCTGTGCACGGTATTGCGAACCTGGGGATCATCGCCGCGGCCACCGGGCTCAATGCTGGCGGTCAATGCCGCCGGTGAGTGGGCCGGTTCGGTGTCAGGGGGCTGCCTTGAGGAGGCGTTGATCCGGGAGGTGGTGGAAGGCAGTGACCCTGCGTCGTCGGCACCCCGTCTTGTGGACCACGGGGTCACCGAAGCGGAACAGGCCCAATGGCGTCTGCCCTGCGGTGGCCGGATGCGGTTGGTCATTGAGGTTCTGAACCCCGAGCGCCACTCGGGCCCCGTGGCACGGGTGCTGGATGACCTGGCGGAGCGCCGCAGCGTGACCCGGCGTGTCGACTGGCAAAGCGGGGACTGGTTGTTTGCCGGCGCTTCGGTGCCGGGGCGTATTGAGGAGCATGAACAGGAGTTTCTTCACACCGTCGGCCCACGCTCGCGCATGCTCATGATCGGCGCCGGGGAGGTGGCCCGTTATGTGGGGCGCATGGCGTTGATGAATGGGTTCAGCGTCGCGTTGTGTGAGCCACGTCAGCTGTTCCTCGACGGTTGGGAGGAACCCGGTATCCAGTGCCATGCGTGCCTGCCGGACGACCTGATCGAGCGTGACTTC
Source organism: Halomonadaceae bacterium KBTZ08 (assembly GCA_048013405.1). Classification (GTDB taxonomy): domain Bacteria; phylum Pseudomonadota; class Gammaproteobacteria; order Pseudomonadales; family Oleiphilaceae; genus Halospina. Next base: position 1,283,448 of record CP182108.1, on the reverse strand, counting down.
AACGATGCCCACTGTGCGATCCTGGCTCTTGGCCACGACCCGCGAATTGACGACATGGGCCTGCTCGCGGCGCTGGAGACCAATGCCTTCTACATTGGTGCCATGGGCTCCCAGCGCACGGCGGCCCAGCGCCGGGAGCGGCTTTACCAGCTGGGCGTGACCGATTCTCGTATGGGTCGCATCCACGCTCCGATCGGCTTCAGCATCGGCAGCAAGGCGCCACCAGAGATCGCCGTGGCTACCATGGCGCAGGTGCTGGCGGAGCGCCACCGGTTGCTGGAGCGACTGATCCGGTATGACGTTTAGGGGGCTACTCCTCGCTGGCCTTGTGGCCTTGCTGCCACTGGGCTTGGCCGGCGGCTGGCTCATGGGCGAAAGCAAGAAGCAGGCGCAAGCCTATGTCAGTACGTTGGGGGAAGCCGTCGGCGTGACTCCCGAGCGCTCCGATGTTCCCACCGTGGAACCCCTGCCACGATCCCGCGATCGTCGACTCAAGCTGCCGGAACTGGATATGGGGCTGGTGGACTTTCTTTCACTCTATGGCTGTGAACTTCAGGTCGTGGTTGGCGAGCGCACCAGTGTTCTGGGGCGCGTGGCGCACCCCGAGACACGCATGGAATACCATCTGCGCTTTCTGGCCGCTGTGGATGCGTGCCTGCCCAAGGTCAGCAGTGAATCCCGCGTCCAGGCCTTGAAGGAAGCCCGGCAAGCCCGTTCGCAATCATTGCCCCTGGCGCTCTGGAATGGGATCTGGGCCAGCGATGAGATAGCCCGATTGGTGAGCCGCTCCGGTGGTCGCCTGCCGACACCCGTGCCGGCGCAACATTTGGAACAGCTCATCGAGGGGGTATCGGCAACCGCTTCGATGCTGGCCGGAGTAGAGCCCGGGGAAGTGCCCCAGGGGCTGAACGCCATGACCGAGCGGTACCGCCAGTGGCGTGAGGTGCCACGTTTCGGCCAGCTTCTGCGCAGTGCGGAGGCGCTTCAGAGCCGGTTGGGTGAGGGTACGGCGATCCTGAACCAAAGCCTGGCCGTAACCGATCGGTGCCCGGTGGACGGCGCGCCCGTGGAACTCTACCGTGCGCATTACCTTAATGGCCTGGCTGCCCGGATTCGCCGCGTGCGCCACTATGGGCGGCGCATGGCTCGGGCCCTGGAAACGCTGGTTCAGGCGCCCGGCGCCCCGGTGCCGCAAGCAATGGCGCCTTTCCGTGATCGCAATCTGCGTACCCGCCAACCTGGCAGCGTCTGGCATGACCTTGACCGGGCGGTTGAACGTCACGCCGGAGCCTGGAATCGGCTCCTGGCACGTTGTGACTGATCCTGTGCCCGGAGTGTGAGCCGGTCGCTTTTGCCGTTGACCGGATCCTGTTAAAACCGCCGCTAAACCTTCATGGAACAGGATGATGACCATGGAATCGCCTGCCAGGGCCGCATTGCTGCTGGCCGTTACACTTGGCCTCAGCGGTTGTTTTGACAGCCAGAAAGACGAAACCTTTGAGGATACCGTTGTCCCTGATGACGTGGCCATGCGCGTGCTCCACGCCGTGCCTGACGCGCCCGCGCTGCGGCTGGAAGCGGATGGTGATGTGCCCGTCGATAAGCTGGAATACGGCAAGGTGACGACCGTTGACCTGCCGGCGCACGATTACCGCTTCCAGGCACAGGGTTATACCGGTGGCGAGGCGCCTGCCCCCCTTCTGGATACCCTCGAAGCCAACCTCAGTGAAGACAGGCGCCATGATGTGCTGCTGATGGGCTCTCTTCAGGATGACAATGTCCGTGCCCTTGTTCTTGATCAGGATGATGACCCCTTTGAGCCCGAAGAAGAGGCCGAAGAGGGGGATGGTGAGACAGGGAACAGTGACTCGGAAGAGGAGGACGAGCCGGAGGGCAATGTCCGGCTCCGCCTGGCCCATCTCGTGCCCGAAGCTGGGGCGGTTGATCTGTACCTGAAGGCGGATGTTTCAGGGGATCCGGATGCTACCCTTGCCAGTGGTCAGGCCAGCGATGCCATTCGGGTTGAGGAGGGCGTCTACCAGCTCACGATCACGCCAGCCGATAGCAGTGAAGTGATCTACCAGAGCGACCCCAGCCTTGGGTGGGAAAGCGGGGATGATGTCCTGCTGGCCGTGACTCCCGCTACTGGTGTGCTGGCTTCGAATGACAGTGAGCTGTCGCTGATCGAGGTGGACGGGAACCAGACCCAGCGCCTTCCCGGCCAGGCGCAGGCGGCCGAACTGGCGTTTGTGAATGCCTCGGGAAGCGCCGTGGATCTCACGACTGAGGACGGTGCGTTATCCCGGACGGGGGTGGGTTCAATACAGGCTGAGCCGGCCGAGGGGTATCTGGGCGTTGAGTCCAGGCACTACCCCATCGATTTTGTGGCAGGTAACCAAGGGTGCGACTATTGCTATGACATCAGGCTGGGGCAGGGGAAAGCTGGAACACTGGTGCTCAGGCAGTTACCGTCGGCATCGAGCGAATCCGCCGTCGCGTCTTTTTTGACCCATGATGCGCGGCCGGTCGCCACCAATGCGCGCCTCCGCATTGCCAACGCCCTGTCCGCCAATCAGGTACCGGTGGATCTCTACCTGATTGAGTCCGGATGCAATGCGTCCGGCTCTTTGCCAGAAGATGGGATCATTCCGGAGCCCCTCGTCAGCAATCTGGATTATCCAAACCGCAGTTCCATGCTGCCAGTGCCTGAAGGGAACTATCAGCTGGTGGTGACGGCCCAGGGGAATCCGGCCAACGAGTTTCTCTGTGAATCCATAACCCCGGAGAAACGCAGCATCCATGAGCTGATCCTGGCGCAGGAACCCGGTAGCAATAACCCCCTGGAACTGGTTCGCGTCGGCGGCGTCAGGTAGCTTGCCAGGGTGCTTTGGGGGTGTCGTAGACACGCAACTGACCTGTCTCCGGCTTCACATCCCGCCAGGATCCGGCCTCAAACGCCATCTGGAAGACCGCGCAGGTGGGGAGGTTGTCCGTTTGCGGGCCGGCCAGCAGGTTGGCCAGTTCCGTCAGATCCGGGTTGTGGCCCACCAACCAGGCGTTCTGTGAGGTATCGGGCAATCGCTGGATGGTGCTGAGCAATTGCTGGCTGTCCGCCAGGTAGAGGTCGCGCTCGAAGTGGATATCCCCTTCCGGGAATCCAACCCCTTGGGCCAGGATCAGTGCGGTTTCGCGGGCCCGCCGGGCACTGCTGGCCAGAAAATGATCCGGGCGTTCGCCGCGCGCGGCCATCCGTCGCGCCATTTCCGGTGCATCCTGCTGGCCCCGCTCATTGAGGGGGCGGTCAAAGTCGCGGAGCTTGGCGTCCTCCCAGCTGGATTTGGCGTGGCGGATCAGTGTCAGTATCCGTTCTGTGGTCATGGCTCGATACTCCCTGCTCAGTTGGTGTACAGGGCGCCAGTGTATCAGTCCCAGCCATTGCCTTGCCTACGGGAAAAACTGGCAAGCCCCCGATCAAGAGGCCAATCCAAGGATCTTGACTTACCTCATCGATGGTTGGGGTGGGCTGCGTTTGAATGGCGATTGTGCAACATGATCGTACCGGGAGGGCTAATGAAACGCACAGCAGTACCTATTGTCGTTCTTATCGCGTTGCTTGGCTGTTTGGCTGTCGCAGGCCCAGTGCAGGCGAGTGACGGCTATGCGGATTATCGCGAGCGCTTTGAGCCCTTGCCGGCCATGCCGCCGATACCTGAAAACAACTCTCTCACGCCGGAGAAGGTGGAGCTGGGCAAGATGCTGTTTTTCGAACCGCGGATTTCATCCAGCGGTGTGATTAGCTGTGCGACCTGCCATAATCCAGCATTGGGCTGGACGGACCGCATCCCGAGGGCCACGGGGCATCGTGGTCAGGTTGGTAAACGCAATACACCAACGGTTTTGAACGCGGGGTTTTTTGAGGACCAGTTCTGGGACGGCCGGGCCGATGATCTGGAAGAGCAGGCATTGGGGCCGATCGAGGCTGACGTGGAAATGGCGATGGACCTTGATAAGGCCATCGACCGGCTATCGAGCTTCGACGTCTACCTCAGGCTGTTTGATGAAGCTTTCCCGGGCGAGAAGCCGATCAATGCGGACAACGTCGCCAAGGCCATTGCCTCCTTTGAACGCACCCTGAATACCCCCAATTCCCGCTTTGACCGTTACCTCAGGGGCGATCTTCAGGCGCTCAGTGAGAAGGAGAAAAAGGGGATGAAAACGTTTGTGGACGCGGGCTGTGTTGCTTGCCACCAGGGACCGGCGCTGACGGACAGCAACTACCATCGGTTCGAGGTGCCCGGGTCCACGGACAAGGGCCGCTTTGTTGTAACCGGCAAGGAGTCGGATAAGTTCAAGTTCAAGACACCGACCCTGCGCAACGTTGCCGTGACCTATCCCTACTTCAATAACGGTAGTGTTGAAGAGCTGGATAAAGCCATTGAGCTGATGGCGGATCAGATGCTGAATCGTGAACTGTCGGATGAGAAGGTGGAGCAGATCGAGGCTTTCCTGCATACGCTGACGGGTGAAATGCCGGAAGTCAGCTTCCCCGCTCTCCCCTGAGTGTCGGTTACTGCCGGAGCAGATACTGCTCCGGCTCCTGGGCGCTGGGTTGTTACTGGCGTTTCTTGGTCAACCGGAATACCAGCCCTGGCCACAGGCGCTTGAGCCATAAGGCCATCATTTCCTTGCCTTCACCGACCGGGATCTCGCGCTTGCCACGGCCCAGGCCATTGATAATGACCTCGGCGGCCTTGTCGGCATTCATGCCGTTGGCGTTATCCGCGTCCGCCTCGCCAAAGGCACTGCCATCGCCGGCCAGCGAGTTCTCAGCAATCGGGGTGGCAATGAAACCGGGCACAATGGTGGAAACCTGAATCCCTTCATCTTCCACTTCCGCCCGCAGAGCGTCGAAGAAGCCCATGACCGCGTGCTTGGCGGCACAGTAGCCGGTGCGCTGCCGCACACCCACCTTGCCGGCCACACTGGACGTAGCCGCGATGTGGCCCCGACCGCGCTCCAGCATGTGCGGGAGAACCGCCTTGGTCAGCGCGATCTGGCCCATGACATCCACGTCCATCAGCCGCTGGTACACGGACAGGTCCGTCTCACGGCACAGCGACCGCTGGGAGATGCCAGCGTTGTTGATCAGCACATCAATGTGACCGTAGTGGGCCAGGACCTCATCCGTTTTACTGGGCGCCGATGCCAGGTCGGCAATATCGAGTGGTAGCAGCATGATGGAGCCCCGGGGCAGGCCTGCTTCGCGTTCGCAGCGCTGGGCCACGCGCTCCAGTTCTTCCTCGCGCCTGGCGGAAAGCACCAGGCGGGCCTGCTGCCCGGCAAAGGTGAGTGCCAGCGATTCACCGATTCCGGATGACGCGCCCGTGATCCAGACCACCTGATGGGTGAACATGCACGGCTCCTGATTGGTTGTTAGTGTTCAATCAGGGAGTATGGACGAGCCGGATGATGATTGCTAAGAAGCGGTTGTCGTTTTTGGGAAGAGGTGGCGACGCAGGGGCGGGCATGGGGAAGGAGCGGACAGGGTCCGCTCCCGTTCCCAGTTTCAGCGCCGACGCGGCGGGCCGTTGCGACGACCACCGCTGGGGCGTGCGCCGCCACCGCGCTTCGGCGGAGGCCCGCTTTTCTGGACCGGCTCAAAACCGGCAACCACATTGGCGGGAATGTCCTGGCTGACCACTTTGCGGATACTGTTGAACTGACCTTTCTCCGGATTGCTGACGAACGAGACGGCGGAGCCGCTTTCGCCACCGCGTCCGGTACGGCCGATCCGGTGTACATAGTCATCCGGATTATCGGGAAGGTCGAAGTTCACCACGTATTCCAGGCGGTCAATGTCGATACCGCGTGCCGCCACGTCCGTGGCGATCAGAGCGCGGACGTTCTCGTGCTTGAACGCCTTCAGGGCCTTGTTGCGCGCGCCCTGGCTCTTGTCACCATGGATCGCCGTGGAACGGATACCGTCGGTTTCAAGCTGCTTGGCCAGCTGGTCCGCGCCGCGCTTGGTGCGGGTGAACACCAGCACCTGGCGCCAGTTCTCGGTGCCGATCAGGTGCGTCAGCAGTTCCCGCTTGCGGCCGCCATCCACCATATAGGCGCTCTGGTCCACATTGTCCGCGGTGGCGTTGCGTTCGCCGCTCTGGATCAGTTCCGGCTCGTTCATGAACTTCTGGGCCAGCTTCTGGATGGGTGCCGAGAAGGTGGCAGAGAACAACAGCGTCTGGCGCGCATCGGGCAGGGTGCGGGCAATGGTCTTAATCGCCGGCAGGAAGCCCATGTCGAGCATCCGGTCCGCTTCGTCCAGCACCAGGACCTCAATGGCCGACAGGTCCACCGTGCCGCGTTCCATATGGTCCATCAGGCGCCCGGGCGTGGCCACGAGCACATCCATGCCGCTCTTGAGCTGCCGAATCTGCGGGCCAATGCCAGCGCCGCCGTAGATCGCGGCTGAACGCAGCTGAAGGTGGCGGCCGTACAGGCGCACACTGTCTTCCACCTGGGCGGCAAGCTCACGGGTGGGGGTGAGCACCAGAGCGCGCGGGCGCCCGCCCTGTGCCTTGCCCTGGGAAAGCTTCTGCAGCAGCGGCAGTGTAAAAGCAGCGGTCTTGCCGGTGCCGGTCTGGGCACTGGCCATCAGGTCGCGGCCATCGAGCGCGGCCGGAATGGCCTGCTGCTGGATTTCCGTTGCCTGATCATAACCCTGTTCCTTGATGGAACGGTTCAGTTCAGCCCGCAGGCCGAGGGAGTCAAAGGACATTCAGTCTTTCCTGTTCAATACGCCAGAGCGGGTGTTGTCCATTGCCCCGATCAACAGGGAAGGACAGATTATCGGCTTGTCGGGAATGGCCCTGGCAATATGCAGTCCGCGATAAGCGTGCGGAGACCAACCGGCGTAACAGGGGTCGTCTGAACGACCGGGGAAGCGGAGGGAACAACGCAGATGGGCACCTTACCACGCGTTCCTTTTACCCGCCACCATTATTCTGCTCGCGGGTGAAATCGCGCATGATGTCCAGTGTGCTTTCGCTCACGTGGTGCTCCATGCCTTCGGCATCAATCCGCGCCGTAGCATCATCCACGCCCAGGCTGCGCAGGAACTGCAACACGACGGCGTGGCGTCTGCGCGAATCATTGGCCATGGCACGGCCACGGTCTGTGAGGAAGATGGACCGGTAGGGTTCGTTGGTCACGAACCCGAGTTCATTCAGCCGCCGGATCATGCGTGCCACCGTGGCCTGGCGCACCCCCATGCGTGCGGCGATGTCCGTTGCCCGCGCCTCGCCTGCATGGTCCAGCAGGTCGCCGATCAGCTCCACGTAATCCTCAATGAGTTCGGTTTCATGGGCGTCACGAACGGCGGCGTACTGACGGGCGTGCTGCTCGGGTGGCGGCAGGCTGTCGTCGGCTGAGGAGGGGGTGTCGGGATCACTGGTCATGCCGCGACTATAGCCAAGAGCGCGGCTGTGCACAATAGAAAGACTACAAAAGTTAGCCGAGGCTAAAAAGGTTTGCATTGCTGTTAAAATTCTTTCTAAACTAGGGCCGAACAGATTGAGGGGGTCTTATGAAACAGCTTATTCAAGGTTTGATCCTGTTGTTGGTCCCCGGCTTCCCGGCGGTTGCGGGAGCGGCCAGCCTGGTCACAACAACAGGGATGATTGCCGATGTGGCTCGCCAGGTTGCTGGCGAGTGCGTCGAGGTGGAGGCGTTGATGGGCCCGGGCATCGACCCGCATCTTTACGAGGCCCGGGCCAGTGATATTGAACGTCTGCGCAGCGCGGACGCGATTCTGCACAACGGTTACAACCTTGAGGGCCAGCTGGGCTCGGTCCTGAAGCAGCTGGGCAAGCGCAAGCTCACGGTCGCCGTGGCGCCGGAGTCCATGACAGAGGACCAGCTCCTTACGGCGGACGAAGATGATACCTATGGGATCGATCCGCACCTGTGGATGGATCCCGGAAGGTGGGTGCGGATTGTGCCCACGGTGACGCAGACACTGCAGAAGATCGCGCCGGATTGCAGCAGCGCCATGAGCCGGCGTTCTGAAGCCTATGAGGCGGACCTGAAAGCCCTTGATCAGTGGGTCGGGCGCAGCATTGCCACCATTCCGGAGCAGCAGCGTACCCTGGTTACGGCCCATGATGCCTTCGGCTATTACGGTGATGCCTACGATATTGAGGTGCTCGGGATCCAGGGGATCAGTACCGACAGCGAGCCGGCGATCGCGGACATCCGCAATGTGGTGGATACCGTAGCGCAGAACGACATCCCCGCTATTTTTGTTGAAAGTACCATCAGTCGGCGCACGGTTGAGTCGGTTGTACAGGGTGCGGCGAACCAGGGGCATGACCTGGCGATCGGCGGGGAACTGTATTCGGATGCGATGGGCGAAAGAGGCACCGAGGCTGGCACCTATATCGGGATGCTGCGCTCGAACACGGAGGCCATCACCAAGGGCCTCGGCGGTACTGTCGCGCCCTGGCCGGAGCGCCTGGCTGATCACTGGGACGGCGGCGAAGCGGCGGACAACGGATAAGCGGGGAACGTAATGAGTTGCACTCAGCGCCACGAACCGGATCTGGCCCTGCACATCGAGGACCTGACGGTGGCCTACGAGGGCCGACCGGTACTCTGGGACATTGACGTCAACATTCCGCCCGGCGTGATGGCGGCTGTCATTGGCCCTAATGGCGCCGGCAAGAGCACCTTGATCAAGACGGTGCTGGGGCTGGTGAAGCCCACAGCGGGCCATATCTGCATCCACGGTTACACGCCGCGTCAGGCGGTGCGGCGAGTGGCCTATGTGCCCCAGCGCTCCGCCGTTGATTGGGATTTCCCCACCACGGTTCTGGATGTGGTGATGATGGGGCTTTATGGCCAGCTGGGATGGCTGCGCTGGCCGGGTAAACGCGAACGCCAGAAGGCCATGGAAGCCCTTGAGTCCGTGGGCATGGAGGCGTTTGCCAAGCGCCAGATCAACAAGCTCTCAGGCGGCCAGCAGCAGCGGGTGTTCCTGGCCCGCGCCATGGTGCAGGACGCCGATGTCCTGTTCCTGGACGAGCCCATGGCGGGCGTGGACGCCACCACTGAAAAAACCGTGGTGGCGCTTCTACAGCAGCTGCGGGACGCCGGCAAGACCATCATCGTTGTTCACCACGACCTGCAGACGGTGCGCGATTATTTCGATTGGCTCGTGATCCTCAACGTGCGCGTTGTGGCCCAGGGGCGCGTGCGGGACATCTATACCGGCCAGAACCTGCGTCGGGCCTATGGTGGCCGGATCGCGCTTCTGGATCCGGCTTCCGGGGAAGAGGAAGCTGATGTCGTGACCCGGGAGGTGGGGAGCTGATGCTGGCGCTGCTCGGTGATTACACCGTTCAGAATGTCCTTTTGGGAGCAACGCTGCTCGGCATGGTCAGCGGACTTCTGGGCTCTTTCGCGGTGCTGCGCCAGCAGAGCTTGATGGGCGATGCCCTGGCGCACGCCGCGCTGCCGGGCGTGTGTATTGGCTTCCTGATCGCCGGAACCCGTCACCTGGGTTGGATCATGGCCGGGGCGTTGGCCACTGCCGTTATTGCCGCGCTTTTCGTGCAGGTCGTGGTGCGCTACAGCCGCATCAAGACGGACGCGGGGTTGGGTATTGCCCTGAGCGTGTCATTCGCGCTCGGGGTCATCCTTCTGACCTATATTCAGGGTATGTCCAATGCCTCCCAGGGAGGGCTGGATACCTTTCTATTCGGCCAGGCCGCCGCTACGCGGCGTCAGGACCTGTGGTTCATGGGCGCGGTTACGATCTTGGCAGTTGTGATGGTGATGGGGCTGTGGAAGCAGCTCAAGCTGGTTACCTTTGACCCTCTGTTCGCCGGCTCCATCGGCCTTCCCGTGGTTGTTCTTGAGAGTATCCTGACGGCCATGATCGCGCTTGCCGTGGTCGTGGGGTTACAGATGGTGGGCGTGGTCCTCATGACGGCCATGGTGATTGCGCCGGCGGCAGCGGCCCGCCAGTGGGTGACCCGGCTGGAGCACATGGTGATGCTTGCCATGGTGATTGGAGTGATTTCGGGAATCGTGGGGGTGTTACTCAGTGCCAGCGTTCCGCACCTGGCCACGGGGCCTGTTGTAGTGCTGGCGGCCTCCGTGCTGGTGGGGATTTCACTGCTACTGGCGCCGGGGAGGGGCGTGCTCTGGTCCTGGTTCAAGCTCTGGCGTGAGCGCCGCGCCATCGGGCAGCGCCAGATGCTGACGACGCTCTACAAACTGGCGCAGCACCATGAGGACCCCTTTTACCCGGTTGAGCGCAGCATGTTGGACAGCTTCTACGGAGTGGCCACGGACCCGATCCTCAAACGCCTTCACGAGCAGGGTTTTGTGGCGCCAGCGAGTCATATGCGGGTGGAGGGCCCGCATTGGGCCTTGACCGATGCAGGCTACCAGGAGGCCGAGAAGGTGTTGGAGCGGCTGGGCAGAGTTGAGGAGGCAACATGATGCAGGCCTTTTTTACCAACCCCGTGTATATGGTCCTTCTGACCGGCGCGCTGGTGGCGGCCGCCGGCTCACTGGTGGGGACCTTCCTGGTGCTGCAGCGCAACAGCATGCTGTCCGACGCCATCAGCCATTCCATTGTCTTTGGCATTGTGGTGGTCTGGCTCCTGACCAAGGCCCAGACAGGGCCATTCCAGATTGCCGGCGCAGCATTGACCGGCGTACTGACTGTCTTCCTGACGGAAATGGTGGCACAGACGCGCCGGGTTAAGCGCGACGCGGCCATCGGTCTCGTGTTTCCCGTTCTCTTTGCGGCTGGCGTGTTGCTGCTGAATCTCTTTGCCCGGGATATCCATATTGATACCCATACGGTGCTGCTGGGCGAAATCGGATTCGTCTGGTTGGATACGCTGACGCTCTGGGGCTGGCATATCCCCCAGGCGGTGGTCTGGATGTCCTTGGTGACGGTGGTGAACCTGCTGTTTGTGCTGGCGTTCTACAAAGAGCTCAAGATCGCGAGTTTTGACCGTCAGCTGGCGGCGGCGCTCGGGCTGGCCCCCACGCTGCTGTTCTACCTGTTGCTGGGGCTGACCAGTGTTACGGCCGTGGCCGCGTTCGACGCCGTGGGGGCGGTGTTGTTCATTGCCTTTGTGATCGTGCCGCCAGCCACGGCCTACTTGCTCACCGACCGCCTGTCACTGATGCTGTTGCTGGGGGTTGTGGTGGGGGTGGCGGCGACCCTGTGCGGCTACCCGCTGGCGATTGCCATGGATGTGTCCGTGGGCGGCACCATGGCGGCCATGACCGGCGTCTTCTTCCTGGCTGCCTTCCTGTTGAGTCCGCGCTATGGCCTTCTGGGTCATTGGTTGAACCGCCGGCTGAAAGCCCCCGGGTGACTGGGTTCCGTTCCGTTGGGGGTCAGCTGCTCTGCCAGTGATCCGCGCCAATGAAGATCATCCGGAGAAAACGGGTGGTCTGGCGCTTGATCCGGGCCTGAGCCTCCTCATCCTCTACTGAGATGCTGAGGATGTCGGTCAGGCTGAACGCCACCGTGCGTACCACCAGCTCGCAGGTCATGTCCAGGTCTTCATCGTTCAGGTGCCTCAGGAGCTGGAGATTGCGCAGGTCGTTCGCCAGCTCACTGCTGAAGAATCGCATCTCGTTACGGATGCCGTTCTGGATGGCCTGACTCTCACCCGCCAACCCTTGGGCCATGAAAGTGAAGAAGTTGCGGTTGGCCTGGACGTGATCCACGAAAATGGCGACTGATTCGTCCATCAGTCGTTCCGCGTGCAGCACGTTGGCGCGTGCTTCCCGCATCATCCGCCGCAGCACCACCCCGAGCTCGTCCACCAGCGTCAGGCCCAGGTCGTCCATGTTACGGAAGTGGCGATAGAAGGAGGTGGGCACAACCTCAGCCTGCCGGGTGACCTCCCGAATGCCAAGGCTGGCGAAGTGGCGGCCCCTGCCAACCAGGGTAAGGGCGGCTTCCATCAGCATTTCCCGGGTTTCGCCGGGGCGGCGTCGTTTTTGTGTGCTCATGTTCTGTTCGGATGCGTGCGGGGTCATCCCCGGAGTGTACCGGCCAGTGGAGGGAATCGAAACGTGTGAAGCGCCCCGTCTCGTGCTCGTTGACACCCTGCGAATCCTTTGTGTACAGTCGTTCACATAATGTGAACATATGTGCACGAGGGCGTCATGCAGGAATCGGGAATCACGGACAGACCATCGGCCCACAGACCGAGCCGTTTACTGGGGCGTGACCATTGGCGCTGGCTGGGCGAGCAGCTTTTCAACCGGGCGCATCCCGCCACCTACTTCGATCCACTGCTCGAAAGCATCAATCCACTCTGGGTCCGGCGCTATATCCCGGCGCGCATCGAGGCGATTCAGCAGGAGACCCATGACAGCAAGACCCTGACCCTGCGTCCCGCACGGCGCTGGGGCGGCTTCCGGGCCGGGCAGCACCTGAACCTGGAGGTGGAGAAAGAAGGCCGCTGGTACAGCCGCCCATTCAGTCTCTCGTGTTCCCCATCGCACTGGGAGCGCCATGGCACCGTGACGGTCACGATCAAGAAGGTACCGGACGGTGAAATCACCCCCTGGCTGCTGGACCATTGCCAGCCGGGTGATGTGATCGGCGTCAGCCGGGCCTACGGGGAAGACCATGCGCCGGAACCTGGTCAGCCGCTGCTGTTCATCACCGGGGGCAGTGGCATTACGCCGGTACTGAGCCAGCTTGAGGCCATGGCGGACCGGCATCTGCGCAACCCGGTCACCGTGCTGTATTTCGTGCGTACCGAGGCGGATGTGATCGGTGGCCGCAAGCTGGAAGCCCTGGCGAAACGGCTTCCCAGCCTGGAGCTGCGGGTCGTGGCGGCGGAACAGGATCCGCGCAACCCGGACCGTCTGGGCCCGCATCATCTCCAGACGGTGGACGGGATTACGAGCCGTCATTGCTTCCTCTGTGGTCCTCCCGGGCTGATGGAACACGCCCAGAACCTGCTGGCGGATGCCGGGGTGCCGGCGGACCAGGTCAGCAGCACGCTCTTTGCCGTGGGGCCGGGCGTTGTCGTGAGTGAGGACGCGGGTGGGACCGTTCATTTCAGCCACAGCAACCTCACGGTAGAAAGCGCCGGCGACCGCCGGCTGCTGGAAGAAGCCGAGGCCGCCGGCCTGAACCCGCGTTACGGCTGCCGCATGGGGATCTGCCACCAATGTGCCTGCCGCAAGACAAGCGGCATCGTCATCAACCAGCACACCGGCCAGCCCTCGGGGCATGGCGAGGAAACCGTCCAGCTCTGTATCACCGTGCCCCAGGGGCCCGTCGAGCTGGCGCTGTAAACCAACACCGCAAGGAGAAACATCATGGAAAAGCTCAACGAAGAACAGCTCGAACATCTCGCCCAGGACCTGGATGCGATCCGCAATGAGCAGATGGCCGACCTGGGCCAGAAGGACGCCGATTACATACGTGGCATCATCCGCCTGCACCGCACGCTGGAATTCGGTGGCCGGGCGTTGATGCCCCTGGGGATCATTCCGCCGTTCCTGCTGGCCGGCATGGCCTCACTGGGACTGGCCAAGATCCTGGAGAACATGGAGATCGGCCACAATGTGATGCATGGCCAGTACGACTGGATGAACGACCCGGAGCTCAATTCCCAGACCTATGAATGGGATACCATCTGCACGGCGGACTCCTGGAAGCGCACCCACAATTATGAGCACCACACCTTCACCAACGTCATCGGCAAGGACCGGGACTATGGTTACGCGGTGCTGCGCCTTGAGGATGAAACGCCCTGGCGTCCCAGGCACCTGCTGCAGATGATCAACTTCATCAACCTCAGTGTCTTCTTCCAGTGGGGCGTGGGTGCGCATGAGCTGGAGTTTGAGAAGCTGCGCAGTGGCGAGGTGACGTTCCGGGAGAAAGCGGCGTTTCTGCGTGATTTTGCGCGCAAGGGCGGTCGGCAGGTCTTCAAGGACTATGTGTTCTTCCCGGCGTTGACCCTGCCCGTGGCACCGGTGGTGATCGTGGGCAACGTCGGCGCCAATCTGATCCGCAACCTCTGGGCCTCCAGTGTTATCTTCTGTGGCCACTTCACCGAGGAAGCGGAGAGCTTCACCGAGGCGGAGTGCGACAACGAGAGCCGCGGCCATTGGTATCTGCGCCAGATGACCGGCTCCAGCAACTTCACCGGCCCAGGCTGGGTCTACACCCTGAGCGGGCACCTCAGTCACCAGATCGAGCACCACCTGTTTCCGGACATTCCCGCCTACCGCTACCGCGAAATCTCGCCACAGGTCCAGGCGGTGTGCGAGAAGTACGGCCTGCACTACAACTCGGCCAGCCTGCCGCGCCAGTATGCGACCGTGGTCAAGCGCGTGGCGGCCTTCTCGCTGCCGGACCGGCTGCGTGAGCGGCTCTTCCCGGCATTCAACGAGGATGGTGCCCAGGCGGCGAGCGGGGCCAGCAGCACCTCGCTGGTCGGTCGCCTGCGGAACCGGGTGAACAGCACGCTCTCGGCGGCGGCCTGACTCAGGCCAGCTTGCCCATCCAGAAACGCATCGGCTTGGCCGTTTCCCCGGCCTGGTCGATGTCCTTCCAGGGGTAATGGGTCCGCAGTTCCGGCACGGGCTCATAACCCCGCTTTCGCCAGAAATCATCCAGGGGCTGATAACCGTCCGGTCGCAGCGGGTGGTTGGCTGGCCTTTCCACCGCACAGAAGCAGCAGTACTGGAAGCCACCCAGCTCACGGGCATGGGCTTCCCGTTCACTGAAAAAACGCACCCCAATGCCCTGGCCCCGGTAGGCGGGTAACAGCACGGATTCACCAAAGTAGAAGATGTGTTCCGGGTTGTAACCCAGGTCCACAAAGGGCTGGATGAAGGCTTGTTCTTCGTCCGCCAGCGGCAGGCCCGTGGCGGCCCCCACCACCTGGTCACCATCCAGTGCCAGGACCAGGACGCTGCGGGGCGACTGGACATAGGTATCGAGGTACTGCTCCTCGTAGGCCATGTCCCCGTCGTACAGGTAGGGCCACTCCCGGAACACCCGGATCCTGAGGGCGGCGACGTCCCGGACCCAGGGGCGGATTGCATCACCGCTGACGCGTTCGAGCTCTACTGGCATTCGGCGTTGCCTCCCGAGATGGTTGTTGGTTTGGGGTGGATGATCGTAACCAAATTGGTGAGGAGGCGGCCACTGGGAAATCGAGCGAATAAAGTCGGTTTATGTAGGGGGAAACTCAGGTGCCCGCAGCGATTACGGAGCGCTAAGGTTGGCAGCGTTCGTTATAATGGAAGTTTCGTGTTTGGGAGCCCCCATGCTGGCACTGGCGGAAATGACCGCAATGGAACTGGCCGGGCAGGCGGTAGCGTTGGTTGCGCTCGGGCTCTGCGTTGTCGGCTTTGCCAGTACCCGGGACGACCGCCTCATGCTGGCGCTGATCGGCGCCAATGTGGCATTCGCGGTCCAGTATGCGCTGTTCCAGAGCTGGACAGCGGCGGTGCTGACGGGGCTTGTCATTCTTCGCATCCATCTGGCGCGCCGGTTCCGTGGCAATGTGCCGGTGATGCTGGGCACGTTGGCGATTGGTGGCGTGGCCGCCTGGTTGACGTGGCAGAGCTGGATCGACGTCTTCCCGGTCGCGGCGATGCTGTTCGGCACTCTGGGCATGTTCCTGCTCAGGGGAATCCGCATGCGGTTGTTCCTTGCGGCGGCGGGGCTTGCCTGGATGGGGAACAACATCGCCATCGGTTCGGTGGGCGCCAGCCTGGCGGAGGCAATGGTGGTGGTTACCAATATTGTGACCATAGTGCGGCTGATGCGGATGCGCCGGCGCTACCCGGATGTGGATCTCACCTGATCAGGCCCCGCCAAAGAATCGTTCAAGCATGCCAGCCTTGCGTATGCCCGGCACAGGCAGGCTGGTGAACTCGTCCATAGCCCGCTGCCAGTAGTGCTCGGGCGTGTCCAGAGTGCTTGCCTGCGCTCGTTCCGATCGTTCAAATGAATTGTGTTCCCCGCTGAATCCCGCCTCAATGAGGTCGCCGAGCCACAGGTACACCGTCGAGCGGACAACGCGGAAGAGGTCGGAGTAGCTCTCGCGGTTGATGGTGATTGCCAGGTCGGTGGTCAGGTTGACCCTGGCTTGCAGCTCACGCATTTCATCCTTGGGAAGTGAGTGCTGGATGTAGCTGTCCTTGCGGTAACGCAGGCAGGTTCTCTCCAGGCTGCGGATGCCTTCCCGGATATCGAGATGGGCTTCCTGCT
The DNA here is from genome assembly GCA_048013405.1 of Halomonadaceae bacterium KBTZ08. GTDB lineage: Bacteria > Pseudomonadota > Gammaproteobacteria > Pseudomonadales > Oleiphilaceae > Halospina. The sequence goes on along the minus strand of CP182108.1, from coordinate 1,267,166 downwards.
GTTCCTGTTGGTCGGTAATGGGGGCCGGCATCCAACCATACTGGGGGGAGCGCGTCATCAGGTGGCCTGGAATATCCCTGCGATAGGGAGGCAGCGCCGCGTCCTCGCTGTAACCGGTGAATTCATTCCGCAGCCAGCTGCCCATCTTCCGGTTGCGGATCATCAGCGAGAGGGTGATTGCCGAGGGTAGAATCGCTTCAAGTGGGTCCTGGGCATCCCTGATGCGCTGTTCCAGTTCGTCGACGGGTGCTCCCATGACACAACTCCTTATTGCCCGGCGGGGTGGCCCTTCACGCCGTTGTTATTGGACTGCGTACTGAGCTCAAGCTGACCACGCTTAGTGCGCGTCATATCCACAAGCTAGGCAAGACCCGGGCAGGAATCAACTGGACAGATCGTGATCGTCCGTAACACCTTGTCAGCGGCGTGGCATCACGCCGCCGCATCCGCAAGCGCCTCAGCGGCAATCCGGAAGGAGTGCTCGCGGGCCTCATGGTTGTGGATCTGGCCGGTGAGGATCAGTTCATCCGCGTTCGTACGCTCAATGAAAGCGCTCAACCATTGCCGTACGCTTTCCGGGGAGCCGACAGCGGATTCCTTGAGGGCGTGCCGGGCTGTGGTTCGCTCTGCGGCGGTTCCAAGGCTGTCCGGGTCATCCACCGGGGGCTGGAGTGGCCCGGGTGATCCCCGTCGCAGAGCAATGAACTGCTGCTCCATGGAGGTCATGAGCCGGCGTCCTTCGGCGTCCGTATCCGCCGCGAAAACGTTGGCTGCCGCTGCAACGTAGGGTTCGGCCAGGCGCTGTGATGGTTGGAACTGGTCGCGGTAGGTCCGGATCGCCTCATCCAGCATGTCCGGGGCGAAATGAGAGGCGAAGGCATAGGGCAGGCCCAGCGCGGCTGCCAGCTGGGCGCCGAAAAGACTGGAACCGAGGATCCATACCGGTACCCGGGTGCCGGCGCCCGGCACGGCCTGGACGCGCTGGCCGGGCTGCACGGGTTCAAGATAATGCAACAGTTCCTGAACATCCTGGGGGAACCGGTTGGCGGCGGAATGGTGGTCCCGGCGCAGGGCGCGCAGGGTCTCCGGGTCCGTTCCCGGAGCACGGCCCAGCCCCAGGTCCACGCGGCCGGGGTAGAGGCTCTCCAGGGTGCCGAACTGCTCGGCGACCACCAGCGGGGCATGGTTGGGCAGCATCATACCGGCAGCGCCGATGCGGAGGCTGGTGGTATGGGCGGCTATATGGCCCAGTGCCACTGGGGTAGCCGCACTGGCGATGCCGGTCATATTGTGGTGCTCCGCCATCCAGAAGCGCTCGTATCCCAGGGACTCGGCATGGCGGGCCAGGTCGGCGGCGTTAAGTAGTGCGTCGCGGGGCGTACTGCCTTCTGTAACGGGCGCAAGATCAAGCAGTGAAAAACGCGTCATGATTGCTCCTGAAGCGGGGTGCTGGCCAACACTAGCGGGTTGCTCCCCGGGACGGCAATACGGGGTTGCCGGCGGGCTTCGCAATGGCCTTTAGCGTCTGTAGTATGCCCCTGTTTCCAGCGTGGCCCGAGTGAGCCCCGATTGAACCGGCTTTAAGGAGAGCGTGCATTGGATTTCCTGCTGGAAGTAACCCTTTTCCTGTTTGCAGCAGTGGTTGCTGTGCCCATATTCCAGTGGATGGGCTTCGGGGCCGTACTGGGCTACCTGGTTGCCGGTGTCATCATGGGCCCCTCCCTTTTCAGTGTCATCGACGACGTTGAGAGTATGCTGCGCTTCTCCAAGATCGGCGTGGTGCTGCTCCTGTTCCTGGTGGGGCTGGAATTGGCGCCGCAACGGCTCTGGGTGATGCGCCACAACATCTTCGGCCAGGGGATGGCGGGTGTGGTGGGGTGTGCTGTTCCCATGGGAGCGGTTGCGTGGGCCGGTTTCGGGCTGGACTGGCAGACCTCGCTGATCATTGCTCTGGGCCTGGCGTTCTCCTCCACCGCCTTCGCCATGCAGGTGCTGTCCGAGCACAATGAGCTGTCCTCGCTCCATGGCCGCAGTGCCTTTGCCATGCTGCTGTTCAAGTACATTGCCCTGCTGCCGTTGCTGGCAGCGATCCCGTTGATGGGCGAAGGCAGCACCGCCGTTATGGACCCCCTGGGTATTGCCCTGGCTATTGGCCGGACGCTGGTGGTGCTGGTCGCAGTGATTGTGGGCGGCCACTATCTGCTGCGGCCTGTTTTCCGCACGGTGGCCCGCGTGGGCGCGCGCGAGACGTTTACCGCCACGGCACTGCTGGTGGTTCTGGGGGTTTCCCAGATCCTTAAAATGGCCGGCATGCCCATGGAGCTGGGCGCTTTCCTGGCCGGGGTGCTGCTGGCGGATTCGGAATACCGGCATGAGATCCACTTGTCCATCGAGCCCTTCAAGGGGCTTTTGATGGGGCTTTTCTTTATGTCGGTGGGCATGTCGGCGGACCTGCATATGCTGGCGGATATGCCTGGGCTGGTGTTCGGCGTTACCGGGGCCGTGTTGCTGTTCAAGATCGTTATCCTCTACGCCGTGGGCCGCTTTGGTGGCCTTGATGACAAGGGGAGCCGGGCGCTGGCGGCGCTCATGCCGCAGGGTGGAGAGCTGGCGTTCGTGCTGTTCTCCATGGCCATGACCTACGGCGTGATGAGCGAAGCCGTTACCGATGTGCTGTTCGCAGTGGTCATCCTGACCATGGCGGCCACGCCTTTCACGTTCCTGTTCAACCGACGGATCCTGGACCCGATGCTGGCTACTTCCGGAATCGAGGACAGGCCCTATGATGCGGTGGGCGAGGACGATGAGAAGCCCAATGTGCTGATCTGTGGTTTCGGGGGCTTTGGGCAGATGGTGGGGCGGCTGCTGCACAGCGCCGAGATTCCCTTTTCCGCCCTGGATGCCAATCCGCTTCAAGTGGACTTCATTCGCCGTTACGGGCACCGCATCTACTATGGCGATCCGGCCCGTGTGGACCTGTTGACCACGGCCGGGGCACGGGATGCCCAGGCCATTATCGTGGCCGTGGAAAATGCCGAATATTCCATGCGCATCGTTGACCATGTGCGCCGCAACTTCCCCACGGTTCCGGTCTATGCCCGGGCCCGCAACCGCCAGCATGCATGGCGCCTGATGGACCTTGGTTGCCGCGTGATTACCCGTGAGACCCTCGCGGGCAGTATGGACATGGGGGAGCAGTTGCTGCAGATCTTCGGCTGGGATGAGGATGAGGCCAGGGAAGCGGTTCAGGTCTTCCGGGACCATGATGAGCAGGAGCTGCGCAAGTATTACGCCATCCATCAAGAGAAGGGCAGCCGCAACCCCAGTGACCAGGAAATCATCGACGAACTGGAAGGCCTTTTCCAGTCCGATGAAGCGGAATCCATCGACCCGGACAGCCTGCCCCACTCCAGCAGCTGAACTAGGCACTGCTCCGGAAGATCTTGATCCGGAGAGCGCTTTGGTTCAGTTTTGCACAACAATAATGACAAAAAGAGGTGGCTATGGCTCAGGACGCGGATGTCATTGTCGTCGGCGCCGGCCTGGCCGGCTTGGTAGCGGCTACCGAGCTGGCGGATGCAGGCCGGCGTGTGCTGATTGTGGAGCAGGAGCCGGAGCAGAATCTGGGTGGCCAGGCTTATTGGTCGCTGGGAGGATTGCTGTTCATCGACTCGCCCGAACAGCGACGGATGGGCATCAAGGATTCGCCGGAACTTGCCTGGCAGGACTGGTTGGGCACTGCCGGTTTTGATCGTGCCGAGGATTACTGGCCACGGCGGGTGGCTGAAGCCTATGTGGATTTCGCGGCGGGCGAGAAACGGGCCTGGCTGCGCGAGATGGGGCATCGGATCTTCCCGGTTCTCGGCTGGGCCGAGCGCGGTGGGTATGATGCCTGCGGTCATGGCAACTCCGTGCCCCGGTTCCATATTACCTGGGGCACGGGCCCGGGCATTGTTGAGCCGTTTGAGCGCCGGGCCCGTGAAGCTGAAACCAAGGGCCTGATCCGTTTCTGTTGGCGGCATCGTGTGGACGATCTGTTGACCACGGGGGCCCATGTGGACGGCGTTCGGGGCAAGGTTCTGGCGGATGACCCTGCGGAACGCGGCGTTGCGACCAACCGTGACGAGCAGGGTGATTTTGAGTTCCGGGCCCAGGCCGTGATCGTGGCTTCGGGCGGGATTGGCGGTAACCATGAAATGGTACGCCGCAATTGGCCGGCACGTCTTGGCCAGCCGCCGCAGCGGATGGTCTGCGGGGTTCCGGCCCATGTGGACGGTCGCATGATCGGCATCAGCGAGGCTGCTGGCGCGCGTGTGATCAACCCGGATCGCATGTGGCATTACGTTGAGGGCATCCAGAACTGGAACGCCATCTGGCCGAATCACGGCATCCGCATTCTTCCAGGCCCGTCGTCATTGTGGTTCGATGCGACCGGGAAGCGCTTCCCAGCGCCGCTCTACCCCGGCTCGGACACTCTGGGCCAGCTGGCGCATACCCAGTCGACCGGTTATGACTACAGCTGGTTCATTCTGGACCAGAGCATCATCAAGCGGGAGTTCGCGCTTTCAGGTTCTGAACAGAACCCGGACATCACCAGCAAGAGCTGGATGCAGACACTGAAGCGCCCCTTCGGCCGGAAAGGGACAGGGCCGGTTGAGGCCTTCAAGGAGCACGGCGCGGACTTTGTCGTCGAGGACACCATTGAGGACCTGGTTGCGGGCATGAACCGGCTCAGTGGCGACTACCTTCTGGATCCCACGGATATCCGGCGCCAGATCGAGGCGCGTGACCAGCAGCTGGCCAACCCTTTCAGCAAGGATTTCCAGGTAATGGCCATGCATAATGCCCGCCAGTTCAAGGGCGACAGGATGGTGCGAACCGCCAGGCCACACCGCATGCTGGACCCCGCCCACGGCCCGTTGATCGCGGTGCGGCTCAATATACTGACCCGCAAGACCTTGGGCGGTTTGGAGACGGACCTGGAAGCCCAGGTGCTGAACGAGCAGGGCGAGCGTATTCCGGGGCTCTATGCAGTGGGCGAGGCAGCCGGTTTCGGTGGTGGCGGTATGCATGGCTACCGCGCACTGGAAGGGACCTTCCTGGGCGGGTGCCTGTTTTCAGGGCGTAACGCGGGCAGGGCGGCCGCGAAAGCCGTTATCTGACCGGCAGGGCGCGGCACAGATCGCATTCGCCGGAGCCCAGTTCCTCAACCGCGCCACCACTTTCAACGTAACGCACATGGTGGCGCGCCTGGCCACGGTTGGTGCTCACCTGGTAGCGCCGGGCCTCGTGGCGCTTTGTCGCCCCATCCTGATGCGTTGTTCTGGCTTCTGGGTTTTCCGGGTCAGTCATCATGGGTTTCCTTTATGAGCATGCGCCGGAGCCAGGGCAGGGCCATGACCACCAGAAGGATCAGTGCACCCCATTCGAGCCAGATTGGAATCCATTGCTGGATCTCCTGGACTGATCCCTGGATATCCAGGCCCAGCCCAGCAATAACGGAGTCGGTCACCAACCCGGCGGCCACCGTGCTCAGGACAATGCCAGCAAGGTAGAGCAGCAGCGCACTGGTCCCCATTTCCCGCTGGAAGATACTGAGGGTGGCCAGGCTCGTTACCGGCCCGGCCAGCATCAGCACCAGGGCCGTGCCCGGGGAGAGGCCTTCAAGCATCAGGGCCGCCGCGATTGGGGTGGTGGCGGCGGCACAAAGGTAGAGAGGCACGCCTATCAGTGCCATCAACAGCATGGGGCCCACGCCGCCGCCCAGTACCGCCATCCCCTGCGGTGGGGTGAGCGTGATCAGAAGCCCGGCAACGCCAAGGCCAATCGCGATCCAAACGCTGATGTCATCCAGCATTTCGGTAAACGCATAGCGCAGCCCGTGGCGCACGCCGGGCGCCGTTTCGTCGGCATCCGCCATGACATTGCCGCTACTGCAGCCTGAAGAGCAGCAATCGCCTTTGTTCTCATTCGCCTGCCTGGCCGTAGCCCCGCCCTGGCTCAGGGCCGTGAGCAGGCCCGTGCTGACGGCTGCCACCAGTGCCCCCAGCGCACGGGCCACCATCATGAACGGACCCATCAGCACGAAGGTCAGGGAGAGTGAGTCAATGCCCGCGCCCGGCGTCCCCACCAGGAAGGATGTGGTGGGGCCACGCCCCGCGCCACCGCGGTACAATGCCAACGCGGTTGGAATGGCGCCGCAGGAGCACATCGGCAGGGGAACGCCCAGCACGGCACCGCGCAGGATGGGCCGTATACCACCGCCGCTGAGCCATTGCTGGATGCGGGCACGGGGTACCAGTCCACGTACAAGGCCCGCGACCACCAGGCCGAGCAGAAGCCAGGGGGCGGCAAGGAGGGTCATATCAATGATTGCGGCGATGAGTTCTTTCATGGTGATCAGTGTAGGCACCGGCGGGCCGTTATAGTGTCGCATCTTCTGCAAATTGAGGGTTGCCCCCCTTTCTGGTAGTCTGTTCCCCCATCTTGAGGCGACGCCTCCCTCCTCCTCTAAAACTGGCAATCGGGCAGAACACGGGATTCGCATGACGCGCTATATTTTTGTCACCGGCGGGGTTGTGTCCTCGCTCGGCAAGGGCATTGCATCAGCATCACTGGCCGCCATCCTGGAGGCGCGCGGTCTCCGGGTGACCATCCTCAAGCTCGATCCCTACATCAATGTGGATCCCGGCACCATGAGCCCGTTCCAGCATGGTGAGGTTTTTGTCACCGATGACGGTGCCGAGACCGACCTGGATCTGGGCCATTACGAGCGCTTTATCCGCACCACCATGACCCGTCGCAACAACTTCACAAGCGGCCGGGTCTACGAGGAGGTTATCCGCAAGGAACGGCGCGGGGATTATCTGGGGGGTACCGTTCAGGTCATTCCCCACATTACTGACGAGATCAAGCGCCGCATCGTTGAAGGCGCTGGCGATGTGGATGTGGCGCTGGTGGAGATTGGTGGCACTGTGGGCGATATCGAGTCCCAGCCCTTCCTGGAGGCGACCCGCCAGCTGCGCGTGGAGGTTGGTTCCCAGCGGGCCCTGTTCATGCACCTGACACTGGTCCCCTATATCTCCACCGCCGGCGAGGTGAAAACCAAGCCGACCCAGCATTCCGTGAAGGAGATGCGCTCCATCGGTCTACAGCCCGATATCCTGCTGTGCCGGTCCGAGCATGAAGTGGATGCCAGCTCGCGGCGCAAGATTGCGCTGTTTACCAACGTGGAAGAGCGGGCGGTGATCCCGATCTGTGATGCGCCCAGCATCTACCGGGTCCCGCGCATGCTCCACGAGATGGACCTGGACCAGCTGATCGTCGAGCGCTTCAATCTGAGCGTGGGGCCGGCGGATCTGTCCGAGTGGGATCGGGTGTTCGAGTGCGAGCAGAACCCCGACAACAGGGTGACCATTGCGATGGTCGGCAAGTACATGGAGCTGCTGGATGCCTATAAGTCATTGATCGAGGCGTTGAACCACGCGGGGCTGCATACCCGCACCAAGGTGCAGATGAAATACGTCGACTCCGAGGACCTGGAGCGCGACGGGGTGGGCGCATTGGCGGATGTTGACGGCATCGTGGTGCCCGGCGGTTTTGGCGAGCGCGGCGTTGAAGGCAAGATCAGTGCTGTCCGTCATGCCCGCGAAAACGGCATTCCCTACCTGGGGATCTGCCTCGGCATGCAGGTGGCCGTGATTGAGTACGCCCGCAACATTACCGGGCTCTCCGGTGCTCACAGTACGGAGTTCCGCAAGGACTCCCCCTATCCCGTGGTGGGCCTGATCACTGAATGGGTGGATGAGAACGGTGAGGTTGAAGTTCGCGGCGAGGACTCGGACCTGGGCGGCACAATGCGGCTTGGTGCACAGGATTGCCGACTGGAACCGGGTACGACATCGCACCGGTGCTATGGTAAGGATGTGGTCCGGGAGCGCCATCGCCACCGGTATGAGGTGAACAATCTTCTGTTGCCCAAACTGGAGGAGGCCGGCCTGCGGGTGGCTGGGCGTTCCGGTGACAACAGCCTGGTGGAGATGGTTGAGGCGCCGGATCATCCCTGGTTCGTGGCCTGTCAGTTCCATCCGGAGTTCACTTCAACACCGCGTGACGGCCATCCGCTGTTCAAGGGCTTCGTGGAAGCTGCGTTGGCTCGCAAGAGCGAATCCTGACCCCGACCACTGGGAGCGTTCCCCATGGCGCAGAGCACGATCGACATTGCAGGGCGTCGCATTGCGAATGACCATCCCTTCACGCTGTTTGGCGGCATGAATGTGCTGGAATCGCGGGAGCTGGCGCTGGAAGTGGCGGATGCGTACGCCCAGGTGTGCACGAAGCTGGGCATCCCCTATGTGTTCAAGGCCTCTTTCGACAAGGCCAACCGTTCCTCGATGCATTCATTCCGTGGGCCCGGTCTGGACAAGGGGCTGGCCATTCTCGAGGAAGTCCGCGACCGCTACGGCGTGCCGGTGCTGACGGACGTGCACGAACCGCACCAGGCCCAACCGGCCGCCAACGTCTGCGACGTGATCCAGCTGCCAGCGTTCCTGTCGCGCCAGACCGATCTGGTGGTGGCCATGGCCCGCACGGGTGCCGTGATCAACGTCAAGAAGGGGCAGTTCCTGGCGCCCCATGAAATGAGCCACATCATCAACAAGTGCGGGGAAGCCGGCAACGACCGGGTGATCCTGTGCGAGCGTGGCACCAGTTTCGGTTACAACAACCTGGTGGTGGATATGCTTGGCTTTGGCACCATGAAGAAGCTTGGGGTGCCGGTGTTTTTCGATGTTACCCACGCCCTGCAGATGCCCGGCGGCCGCGCCGACTCCGCCGGCGGGCGCCGCGAACAGGTTACCGAGCTGGCCCGGGCTGGTCTGTCACAGGGACTGGCCGGCCTTTTCCTGGAGGCGCACCCGGATCCGGATCAGGCCAAGTGCGACGGGCCATGCGCTCTGCGGCTGGAACAACTTGAGCCGTTTCTTTCGCAACTCAAGCAACTGGATGGTTTGATCAAGGGGTTTGAGCCCCTGGACACGGCGTAACGATTTCATTTCCTGAATCACTGAATGATTCAACGATAAGAGAGGTTGAACGGATGACAACAATCGCCAATATCAAAGCCCGCGAAGTTCTGGATTCACGGGGCAACCCCACCGTCGAAGCCGACGTGATCCTCGAATCCGGCCAGATCGGCAGTGCCTGCGCCCCCTCTGGTGCTTCCACCGGTTCACGGGAAGCGCTGGAGCTGCGCGACAAGGACAAGAACCGCTATCTCGGCAAGGGGGTTCAGACCGCCGTGGCCGCCGTGAACGAGCGCATCCGGGGCGCCCTCAAGGGCATGGATGCCGCCGACCAGCGTGCCATCGACAACGCCATGCTTGAGCTCGACGGTACCGACAACAAGCAGAACCTGGGCGCGAATGCGATTCTGGCCGTTTCTCTGGCCAGCGCCAAGGCAGCCGCTACCGCGTTGGGAAAACCCCTTTACGAGCACATGGCGGAACTCAACGGCGGCGCTGGCACCTTCTCCCTGCCGGTGCCCATGATGAACATCCTCAATGGGGGTGAGCACGCGGACAATAACGTCGATATCCAGGAATTCATGATCCAGCCGGTATCGGCCTCCACCTTCCGCGAAGCGCTGCGCTGCGGTGCCGAGATCTTCCACAGCCTGAAAAAGGTACTCAACGCCAAGGGGCTGAATACCGGTGTGGGGGACGAAGGCGGGTTTGCGCCGGATCTGCCCTCCAACGAAGCGGCTCTGGAAGCGATACGGGAAGCCGTGGAAGGAGCGGGTTATACGCTGGGCAAGGACGTGACCCTAGCGCTCGACTGCGCTTCCTCCGAGTTCTACAGTGATGGCGTCTATGACCTCAAGGGCGAAGGCAAGCAGTACAACGCGGCCGAATTCAGTGATTATCTGGCGGGGCTGTGTGACCGCTTCCCGGTTGTTTCCATTGAGGACGGCATGGACGAGGGCGACTGGGACGGCTGGAAGACCCTGACCGACCGTCTGGGCAGCCAGGTCCAGCTGGTGGGGGACGATCTGTTCGTCACCAATACCCGGATCCTGAAGGAAGGCATCGATAAAGGGGTTGGCAACTCCATCCTGGTCAAGTTCAACCAGATCGGCAGTCTCAGTGAAACCCTGGACGCCGTTCGCATGGCTCAGGAAGCCGGCTATACTGCGGTTATCTCGCACCGTTCGGGCGAAACCGAGGATACCACCATCGCGGATCTGGCGGTGGCCACCAGCGCGGGTCAGATCAAGACCGGGTCCCTGTGCCGTTCGGATCGGGTGGCCAAATACAACCAACTGCTGCGGATTGAAGAGCAGCTTGGAGACCGGGCTGTTTACCGCGGCCTCAAAGAAATCAAGGGTCAGGGGGGCTGAAACGCCCCCTGAGTCGCGAGGGAGCGTTGTGTATGAAATGGTTGTGGGGTGTCATGGCCGTTCTGACGTTGTTGCTGCAGCTGAGGCTGTGGACAGGGGAGAACAGTCTTCCCCACGCCTGGGCCCTGCAGGAGCAGATTGAGGAGCAGAAGGCCATCAATGCCGGACTCCGTGATCGCAACGAGGAGCTGTTCGCTGAGGTCAGGAACCTCGGTGATGGTTCGCGGGCGATCGAGGAGCGTGCCCGCGGCAACCTGGGCATGATTGGCGAGGATGAGACCTTTTTTCTGGTCGTGGAGCCCTGAGCCGCCCCTATGCCGGCTTGTACCGCCGTGGAGGCGCAGTCACCAGCCATTGTCATTCCCGCTGCGGGTATTGGTGCCCGTGCTGGGGGAGACCGTCCCAAACAGTACCAGTGTCTCGGTAACGACCTCCTGATTGACGTCACGATTGACCGACTGGCGTGGGCGCTGCCAGACGCCCCGGTTATGGTGGCGCTGGGCGCCGATGACGGCTGGTGGCCACTGACCCGTAGTGCCGCGGCCCGCCATGTCCGCACCTGTATCGGCGGAGCCAGCCGGGCCGACTCCGTTCTTGCGGGGCTCCGGGCCCTGGCGCTGCCCCCGGATCGTCGGGTGTTGGTGCATGATGCCGCCCGTCCCTGCATTACGCCCTCGGACATCCATGCGCTGCTGGCAGCTGCTGGAAACGATCAATCAGGCGGTCTTCTGGCGCAGTCCATCACCGACACCGTCAAGGAAGTGGATGCAGGCGGTTACGTCGTTGCCACGCGCGAGCGCAGTCGGCTCTGGCGGGCCCAGACGCCGCAACTCTTTCCCGGCGGTGTGCTTGAGCGCGCCTTACTCAGCGCCAACGCCGCGGGCGCGTCGGTGACGGACGAGGCCTCGGCAGTGGAGCATCTTGGATGTCAGCCGTTGGTGGTGCCGGGCAGGGCGGATAACATCAAGGTTACTCAGCCGGAGGATCTGGCCATGGCAGCGTGGTTTATTGAGCAACAGCGGGCAACCGAAGGGGCTGGCAGATGATACGAGTCGGGCAGGGGTTCGACGTTCACGCCTTTGAAGAGGGAGACCATATCCGCATCGGTGGCGTGGTAATACCCCATGACCAAGGGCTGAGGGCCCACTCGGATGGTGATGTGCTGTTGCACACTGTCAGTGATGCACTTCTTGGCGCCATCGCGCTGGGCGATATCGGTCATTGGTTCCCGGATACCGAACAGCGCTGGCGCGATGCCGACAGCCGTGCCTTGCTGCGCGAGGTCTACCGCCAGGTGCGCATGCAGGGGTACCAGCTGGTGAATATTGATGCCACCGTCATGGCACAGGCCCCGAAAATGGGGCCTCACGTGGATGCCATGCGCCATAACATTGCGGAGGACCTTGCCGTTAATCCACAACGGGTTAGCGTTAAGGCAACCACTACCGAGCACCTGGGTTTTGTTGGGCGTGCCGAGGGTATTGCGGCCCAGGCGGTCTGCCTGGTGGAAAGCCGGCGCGCTAGCGGGGATACATGACGGACTGGTCTCTGGAATGGCCGAGAGCCGGTGGCGAGGCTGTGGGCTCGGGCCGGATCCGTGTGGCTCCCGAGGACTTCGAGGTGACCGAAAGTCTGGGATGGCAGCCCGACGGTGAGGGTGAGCACCTGTTCGTCCAGCTTGAAAAGTGTGGTGACAATACCGACTGGGTAGCCCGGGGACTGGCGCGGCTGGCCGGTTGTCCGGCCGGGGCGGTGGGTTATGCCGGGCGCAAGGATCGCCATGCCGTTACACGGCAATGGTTCAGTCTGCCCTGTGCGCCCGCCAGAACGGATGCGGTGCTGCAGTCTATAGTCGGGCAATGGCGGATCCTGTCGACGGAGCGTCATCGGCGCAAGCTGAGAACCGGGGAACTGGCGGGTAACCGCTTCCGCCTCCGGGTCCGGGATCTGGAGGCGGATGAGTCGGTTCTGGCTTCGCGCTGGCAGGCGCTGGCCAGAAACGGCTGTCCGAACTATTTTGGATCCCAGCGATTTGGGCGTGATGGGGGCAACCTGCAAGCGGCCGCGGAGCTCGATCCGGAGCGGCTGAAACGGCCACGGGAGCGGGCTCGTTCCGGCATGCTGTTGTCCGCCGCTCGGAGCTGGCTGTTCAATGAGTGGCTGGCTCGCAGACTGTGCGCGGGTGACTGGCGGGAGCAATGGGAGGGCGATCCCGAATCCTGGCCCTCGGGCCCGTTGTACGGTGATGACTGTTGTGGTGCCCAGGGGCCTCTGGCTGAGGCGGAACTGGCATTTGCAGCCCAGCACCCCGCGTTTATGGCGCTGCTGCGCGCCACGAGAATGCGTGCTGATCGTCGCAGCCTCGTGCTGAAACCGTTAGACTGCGCTCTGGAGCAGACTGGCGATAGTGCCGTGTTTGATTTCTTTCTGCCCGCTGGCGCCTTTGCCACTGTGGTGATCAACGAGATTCTGGATCTGGAGGATGGTTCCCGAACGCCATGAAACTGCTTCTTTCCAACGACGACGGGGTTCACTCGCCGGGACTCAAGGTGCTTTACGAGGCACTCGAGGATTTGGGCGACGTACGCGTGGCGGCGCCGGATCGTGACCATTCGGGAGCCAGCAACGCGCTCACATTGACGCGGCCGCTGGCCGCCACGGAGGTCGCAGGAGGCTTTACGGCCATCGATGGAACGCCGACGGATTGCGTTCACCTCGGGATCGGAAACATGTTCGGGGTTGAGTTTGACCGGGTTATTTCCGGCATCAATACCCACTCCAACCTGGGTGACGACATCATCTACTCCGGGACCGTGGCTGCCGCAGTGGAAGGGCGTCTCCTGAGCCATCCGCCAATCGCGGTTTCGCTCGCCAACGAGGGCAACTGGCGGTTTGATACGGCGGCCCGGGTGGTTCGCAGCCTCCTGCTGCGCCCGGATCCATTGGCGGTTCCTCCCAGAACGGTACTCAATGTGAATGTGCCCGATGTGGACTGGAGCGAGCTTGAGGGCTTCCAGGTTACCCGTCTGGGGCATCGTGGACGGGGGGAACTGCCGCAACGGGTGCACTGCCCCAGGGGGCGGGAGCGGATGTGGATTGGTGCCGCCGGGGACGAGGACGACGCGGGCCCCGGAACCGACTTCCACGCGATTCGTGAGCGGTGCGTGTCCATCACACCGGTGAAGGTGGACATGACCCATTATGAAACCTTCCAGAACCTGAATGATTGGCTGAAAGACGGACTCTGAATGAACACCGAACTCCAGGGGATTGGCATGACCTCCCAACGAACCCGGATGCGGCTGGTAGAGCGTCTCAGAGACGAGGGCATACAGAGCCCAGAGGTACTGGATGCCATCGCGAATGTGCCCCGGCATATCTTTCTGGATGAGGCGCTGTCACACCGTGCTTACGAGGATACCGCGCTGCCCATCGGGTATCAGCAGACCCTGTCCCAGCCCTATGTCGTGGCCCGTATGACCGAGCTCCTGCTGGCTTCCGGTGCCACGCGGATCCTGGAGCTGGGCACCGGTTCCGGCTATCAGGCGGCAATACTCGCTTATCTGGGTAAAGAGGTGTACAGCATTGAACGCATTGGTGGCCTGCACCGTCAGGCACGCGAGCGGTTGCAGCGTCTGAGCTACCGCAACGTGTTTCTGCGTCTTGGGGATGGCAGCCAGGGGTGGCCGGAGGCAGCGCCGTTTGATGGCATGATCCTGACAGCAGCGCCTGGCACCGTACCGTCGGCGCTGTACGATCAGCTGGCGGATGGCGGCAGCATCGTGGCCCCATTGGGGTATGAAACCCAGATGCTCACAATCATAACCCGCAATGGGGACGAATTTGAGCGGCGGGAGATTGAACCGGTGCGTTTCGTGCCCGTGCTAGGCGGCGTGGTTCGATGAACGACCAGCGCGCCCAGTCCGCCCCCGGCATCGTGGTGCGGGGCTGCCTGATGGGCGCGGCGGACATCGTGCCTGGTGTTTCAGGCGGCACCATGGCGCTGCTTACTGGCATCTACCAGCGTCTTCTGGACGCGCTTGGCCATATTCCCGAAGCCGGTCTGACCCTGGTGCGGGAACGCAGTCTCAGCCGGGCATGGCAGGTTATGGATGCCGGCTTCCTTGTGTTGTTGCTGGCCGGGATCCTGTTCAGTGTTGTGACCCTGGCGCATGGTATCGGGACATTGCTTGATGAGCACCCGATGCTCGTGCGGGGCTTTTTTTCAGGCCTGATCGTTGGCGCCGTGATACATGTGGGGCGCCAGGTGCCCCGCTGGTCGCTGGCCCCCGCCCTTGGACTCGGGCTTGGTAGCACCGTTGCCTGGAGTATTGCCCAGCTTACGCCCGCCACGCTGGCCCTGACCCCCCTGATCGCTTTTGCGGCCGGTTTTGTGGCTATCTCCGCGATGGTGTTGCCCGGTATATCCGGAAGCTTCATCCTGCTGCTGCTTGGTCTCTACGAGCCCATTCTGGATGCCATCCGTGAGCCAGCCCTGGCAGTGCTGGCGGTGTTCGCCGGTGGCTGTGCGCTGGGGCTGATTGCCATGGCGCGCCTGGTAGCGGCCACCCTGTCGCGTTTTCCGTCCGTGACCCTGTCGGTTTTGACGGGGTTCATGCTGGGGTCACTCACCAACCTGTGGCCCTGGAAACAGGTCGTGGCATGGCGTCATCGGTCTGGTGGGGAAACTGAGCCATTGCTGTATGAGAATCTTGCTCCCTGGCATTATGCCGAGTTGACAGGTGGCGCGCCCCAGACCGGCCTGGTGGTGATGCTTGTGGGGTTGGGGCTGGGGCTGATCCTGCTGGTGGAGTGGCTGGGCAACAGGAGCAGGAGCGTCGGGTAACTGGCGGTACCTCGGTGTGGATCGTACACTTGAACGGGATCATGCCGGACTGGGCACTGGTGCACAGAGGTTGTGTGATCTGTTACGGCGGGTGTTCCCTCAGGTAACGAAACAGGTCAGGTGCGTAACCGGATTTGTGTAAAATTTATTCAAACAAAAGAGCGGTTTATCCACGTCTCCTGAGGTTCTATTGAATTGCTTTGAATTTTTAGGAATAAAAAAAGAGAAATAGATAACGGATAATTCTTGTGGAGCTAAGGTTCACAACCGTCGGGCAGGCGATCACTGAACAGGCGAGAACCGGCATCCGGAAGCTCCGGGAACGGTTTTTCCCCATTCTGGTCGTGCTCTTGGTCGGCGGTTGTAACTCAACCGACCTGCTTCTCGACAGCGATTACAACCCGCGAGTGGACTGGGGTCATCACCGCGTCTCCAAGGGGGAGACCCTTTACAGCATTGCCATGCGCTATGGCTGGGACTACCGCAGACTCGCCGCTGCCAATGATATTGAACCACCCTATGAAATCCATCCCGGGGATGTGATCCGGTTCGATGTGGAGGTCCCGGATAATGTTGCGGCATCCGGGGACAACGGCGGATCAGTGTCTCCAAACCGACGGCCCTCATCCGGGCAAAACACCGCTTCCGAGCAGAGCCCAACCAGGAACGAGACGCCTTCCCAGGGCTCCCCGAGTAACAATGCGTTACAGGTGACTGATGAAGCGTCGTCCGAAATCGACTGGGCATGGCCCCACTCTGGCCCGATTATTGCGAAATATTCATCAGGCGGCTCCGATGTGAACAAAGGTGTTGATATCGGGGGTGACGCGGGAGATCCCGTCAGGGCCGCTGCGGATGGCAACGTGGTTTATGCGGGCAGTGGGTTGCTGGGTTACGGCAATCTAATCATTGTTAACCACAGTGAAGCCTTCCTCAGTGCCTACGCCCACAATCGCAGTATCCTCGTTAAAGAGGGCCAGAATGTGGGACAGGGTGAGACCATCGCTGAGATGGGAAGTTCGGGAGCCGACAGGACCATGCTCCACTTCGAGGTAAGGAGGCGGGGCGAGCCGGTGAACCCGATGCAGTACCTCCCGCGTCGCTGATCCGTTAAGACCGGTCGATAAGAAATCGAACAGGACCGGACGCGTTCAAGGGGTAGATCAGTAAACGCAGGGTGAACACTATGTCTGAAGAGATGGTTCAGGAAGTAGCGCTTGACGCATCGGCTGAGGAGGCGGTGATGGATCCGGAAGAGGCAGTTGCCGCCAATGAAGAGGCCGAAAAGCTGGTCGAGGACAACACGGAAGCGCTTGAGCGCGCGCGCTCGCGCACGTCCCGTTACAGCTACACCAGCCGCCAGCAACAGGCGGATGCCACCCAAATGTATCTCAATGAGATCGGGTTCTCACCGCTGCTGACGCCGGAAGAGGAAAAGCATTACGCGCGCTTGGCCCGTGATGGTGATGAAAGCGGTCGCCGGCGCATGATCGAAAGCAACCTGCGGCTGGTGGTGAAGATCGCCCGCCGCTATGTGAACCGCGGTCTTACGCTGCTGGACCTGATTGAGGAGGGCAACCTGGGGCTGATCCGGGCGGTCGAGAAGTTCGATCCGGAACGTGGCTTCCGTTTTTCCACTTACGCCACCTGGTGGATCCGCCAGACCATTGAGCGGGCCATCATGAACCAGACCCGCACCATTCGGCTCCCCATCCATGTGGTGAAAGAACTCAATCTGTACCTGCGCGCTTCCCGGGAGTTGAGCCAGCAGCTGGATCATGAGCCCACCGCCGAGGAAATTGCCGAAAAGTGCGATAAGCCGGTGAAGGACGTGAAGCGGATGCTCGGTCTCAATGAACGGGTTGCGTCGGTGGATACACCCATTGGCCACAACGGTGACAAGTCCCTGCTCGATACCGTGCCCGACGAAGGTTCCGCCGACCCGGCGGCGCTGCTGCAGGAAAGCAACATCAAGGGGTGCCTTGGGGAGTGGGTGGAGCAGCTCAGTGAGAAGCAGCAGGAAGTGCTGTGCCGGCGCTTTGGGCTGCGTGGCTACGCCACCATGACGCTGGAGCAGGTGGGGGCAGAGATCGGTCTGACCCGTGAGCGGGTTCGTCAGATCCAGGTCGAGGCGCTGCGGCGCCTGCGCGAAATCCTCGAAAAGGAAGGGCTCTCCTGTGATGTGCTGTTCGAGGGCTGATCAGCCCCGACCGTAAAGACTGGCGTCCGCGTGCTGGTGGCTCGCGGGCTCCAGTTCCAGAGTTGTATGGTGGATGCCAAAGTGGGTATCCAGCGCGTTCCTGATCTCATCCTTGAGCCGCTGCTGCTCGGGCCACGCATGATTGGCCACTACCACATGGGTGTCCAGAGCAGCAGTATTCTCCTCCATCAGCCAGAAATGGGCATGATGGATCCCTTCCACGCCGTTAAGTCCGCGTATGCAGTCCAGCACCGCCTCAGTGTCAACATCGGGCGGACTTCCCAGCATCAGGACCCGGATGACGCCGCCGATGTCGCGTGCCGAAAGCCACAGGATGTAGCCAGCGATGAGCAGGGTGATCAGGGGATCGATCAGTCGCCAGTCGTACAGCACGATGAGCAAGCCACTGATGACGACTGCGACCGAGGTCAGTGCATCGCTCAGGTTGTGCAGGAAGAGGGCGCGGATGTTAGCGCCGCCGTGCTGGATGGAGCCGGTCAGCACAGCCGTGAGCGTATCCACCACCAGGGCCAGACCTCCAAGGGCAATAACCGCCATGCCTGCTACCTCAGACGGGGCCAGTAGCCGCATGATGCCTTCAAAGGCCAGGTAAAGACCGATCAGGATCAGGGAGGTGTAGTTGACCAGGGCAGCCACGGTTTCAATCCGGCCGTAGCCGAAGGTCATGGCGGGGTCGGCGGGGCGGCGTGCGATGCGTCGCGCCATCAGCGCGATCACCATCGAGGCCATGTCTGAAAAGTTATGCAGGGCATCCGCAATGAGGGCGAGACTGCCGGAAAGAAGGCCGCCCACGACCTGGGCCAGGGTGAGCAACAGGTTGCTGGCAATGGCAATACCGACCCGTTGGTCTCCCGTTGCATGATTGTGCTGGTGGCCCACTAAGATTCTCCGTTAACCATGACCTGGCAGGATGCTTGGGGATTCTTGCGCATGGGCTGGTTCCTTGCAAGCCATCCCGGGGCTGGGTATGATCCAGCGTGTCGATCCCAACGGACCGCCCTTCACCGACCAGGCTGGTCATCCCCGATGTCGCATGTGGCAGACATTACATTGGTGAATCCCCCACGATTCAGTCGCCGGATCAGCGCCGCATTGGCGCTTGTGTTCGTGCTTCAGCTGTTGTTCGGTGCCGGTCTGCACTTTCACCAACTCAGCGATTATGAGTCGGGGAGCACGGACGTAGTCCATGCGGACTTCTCCCATGAGGTTCACGGGGACCAGAGCGGGCTGGATGGGGACCCCTCCAGTCGGGAACAGGTTGGCGACTGGTCCCTGGATCCCGTGCCCCTTCACTGGCCCCGTGTGATTCTTGCCGATACAGTCCCGGTTGAAGGCGGAGTACAGCTCGTACAGGCGCCTCAGCCACCCCCCAGGTACACACTTCCCCAGCCGCGCGACCCACCCCTGAGCTGACCTCCCTGGAGCCTTTTGTGCCGTGGAGCGGTCAACGGATCGTTCCGGTCTTCCTATTGAGGAGTTATTACCATGCAGAACCCCAAACGGGTCTGTGGGGGAGGGGTGTGTTCGTGCGCCGTATTGGCGGTAGCGCTCGCTCTGGGTGTGTCCGCCAGTGCGGTAGCCGACACCTGGACCCTGCAGCAAAGCATTGAGCAGGCACGGTCGGTGTCGCCAGAGATCGAGCGCCGGCGCGCGGCCGTGCGTCGTGAAAAAGGGCGGTACGCTGAATCCGGTGGCCTGCCCAATCCCTCATTCAGCCTCACCGCGGGTGATGTGCTGGGGCGTAAGCTCCAGACCGATGACGTGCGGGTGCAGAGGATGAGCCTGACCCAACGGATTCCCGTCGGCGGGCGCAGTGCCGCCGATGCCGAGGCAGCCGGTGACGCATTGTCGGCCGCACGCGCTAGCGCCCAGGCGGCTTCCCTTTCCGTGGCCCATCGTACTGCAAGGCTTTTCCAGCGCCTTCGCCATGCCCGGGCGCGCGTTCGTATTGCAGAGCGCCGCAAGGGTCAGGCCCAGCGATTTGAACGCATTGCTCAGCAGCGTGCTGGCAACGGGGATATCGCGCCACGCGAGGCCCAGCGGCTTGGGGTGTTGGCCGCCCGTGCAGAGGCCGCTCTCGCTGATGCGCGCCGTCACCAGGCCGATATTGTTCAGCAATTCCGAAGTCAGCTGGCGCTGGAGGCGCCGGTCGATCCGGTGCCATCGGGCAGCGGCGTGGATGCTTCGCGCCCCCCGTCTCTGGCCGGGCTGCGCGAGCGGCTTGAAGGGCACCCGGCATTGGTGGCTGCACGCCATCGGACCGACTCTGCCCGTTCCCGGGTGCACGAAGCGGATGCGAGCCGGATTCCCGATCTTGAGCTGTCGCTGAACCGGGAGCGTCTGGCGGTTCAGGGATCCGCGGAGACGGGTTACACCGTGGGCCTCGGTGTTGAGGTGCCGTTGTGGACCACCTATGGGGGGCGCGCCGAGGCGGCCCGTGGCAAGGCCGATGAGGCCCGCCAGGCGTTGCGTGAACGCCGGCGTCAACTCGAACGACGCCTGAGCAGCCGTCACGATAGCCTGACCCGGCTGGTGGAACGTCTCCGGCGTCATCGTGAACGGATTCTGGCCCCGTCGCGGCAGGTGCTGGAACAGACGGACAAAGGGTATCGCGCGGGCAGCGTGGGCCTGGCGGAATTGATTGATGCCACGGGCGCGGTCTGGGAGGCCGAGCGCACCCGCGAGGACCTGCTCCTTGAGGCCCGTATCGCACAATTTGAACTGAAAGAGGCGGCCGGCCTGGCCCCCGGGGAGGCAATGCAATGAAGCGCTGGAACACTCTGGTCGCACTGGTACTGCTGGCAGTGCTTGCGGGCTGCGGCGATGATGAGGGGCAGCATGCCCATGACGATCATGCCCATAACCATGATGGCCAACAACAGGAACATGAAGACCATGATGATTCAAACCACGAAAAGGCGCACCAGCAAGAGCAGGGGCACCGCGATCATGGCAGTTCCGGTCATGAAGAAGAGGGCAGGCATGCCGCCGGTGAAGCACCGCATGACCATGAAGAAGGTTCCCACCGGGAACTGTCCCTGGCGGATGAGGTGATCCACGAATTCGGCCTGGAGGTGCGGGAAGCCGGCCCGGCATCGTTGGCCATCACCCGGGAGTTTCCCGGTGAAGTGGTGTTCGACGAGGGGCTGGTCACGCACGTGACGGCTCGTGTCTCTGGACGTGCCGAGAAACTGCTGAAACAAAGCGGTGACCAGGTCAGCAAGGGCGATGTGCTGGCCGTGCTTTCCAGCCGCGAGCTGGCCCGTATGCGCTCGCAGTTCCTGTCGGCAAAGGCGGGTCTTGAGCTGGCCAGGGCCACCTTCAAGCGCAAGCAGCGCCTGGCTGATGACCAGATTGCCTCCAAGGCGGAGCTCCAGGAGAGTCGCCAGGCCTTGAGCGAGGCCCGCGTGAAGGTGGAGCTGGCGCGGCGTGAGCTGCGCACACTGGGCATGACAGAGGCGGCGATCAAGGGATTGGACCTTGAGGGCGAGGACAGCCTTGCCCGCTATGAGCTGACCGCGCCTGTGAATGGCACCATCATCAAGCGCCACCTTACCCGGGGTGAGCGGGTGGATGCCAGGGCCACCGGGGATTCGCCCTTCATGATCGCCAGCCGGGAACGGGTCTGGGGGCGTCTCAGTATCTTTCCCCAGAGTATTGATGATGTCCAGCCCGGCCAGAGTGTCACCGTTAAGGCAACGGATTCCGACGCTGCGGCCACCAGCCCTATTACCTATGTATCACCGCTGATGCAGGAATCGACCCGTTCCGCCAGGGCGCGTGTGGTCCTGGATAACGCCGATGGCCAATGGTATCCAGGGCAGTTCATCACCGGGCGTGTGACCGTGGAAACGGTGGATGCGGATGTGGTGGTCCCGCGCAGCGCCATCCAGACCATGGATGGTGGGCCCAGGGTGTTTGTGCGGACCGATAAGGGCTTCGAGGCCCGTGCGGTCAAGCTCGGGCGCCAGGCCGGGGGCAAGGTGGCCATTCGTGAGGGGCTTAACGCGGGGGAACGTTACGCCGCCGTCAACACCTTCACGCTCAAGGCGGAATTCGGCCGTGAGAAACTCAAGCATGCCGGTCATTCCCACTGAGGCCATCGCGATCCGGGAGCACTGAAACATGATTGAACGACTGATGGATGTGTCCCTTCGCAACCGTCTTCTGATGGTATTGCTGGGGATTCTGGTATTGGCCAGCGGGATCTGGAGCTGGCAGAAACTGGCCGTGGACGCGGTGCCGGACGTCTCCCCGACGCTGGTGCAGGTCTTCACGGTGACCGATGGGCTGGCCCCCGAGGAGGTGGAAACCTATGTGAGCTACCCCGTCGAGCAGGCCATGACGGGCCTGCCGAAGGTGCGGGAAATCCGGAGCAACTCGAATTTCGGGTTGTCGGTGGTCAGTGTCTATTTCGAGGATGGCACGGATATCTACCATGCCCGTCAGCTGGTCAGTGAGCGGTTGCAGAAAGCGCGGGAAAGCATTCCGGAAGGCTTTGGCGAGCCCCAGATGGGGCCCATCGCCAGTGGTCAGGGCCTGGTTCTCTACTACTACCTGGACGCTCCCAGGGATGAGTACGACCTGACCCAGTTGCGCACCATCCAGGATTGGCTGATCAAGCCGAAGATGGAAACTGTGCGGGGCGTTACGGAAGTGCTCGGGATTGGTGGCTACAAGAAGCAGTACCAGGTGAACGTCAATCCAGATGCCCTGCAGCGCTATGACCTGGATCTGCAGAAGGTGATCGAGCGGGTGCGTTCCAGCAACCTGAACGTGGGGGCGCAGTTCCTGGAAGAGGGCGGTGAGCAGTTCGTGATCCGTTCCGAAGGGCTGGCCAGTGGCATCCGGGACCTGGAGCGGGTAACCGTCAAGACGGTTGATGGCACCCCGGTGCGGCTGGCGGACATTGCCAGTGTTGAGATCGGCGGTGAAGTCCGCCAGGGTCTCCAGACCCTTAATGGTGAGAAGGAAGTGGTCTCGGGGATGGTGGTCAAACTCTATGGCGCCAATACCTCGGCCGTGATCCAGCGGGTCGAAAAACGCCTGGCCTCCATCCAGGACAGCCTGCCCGAGGGTGTGAAGATCGTTCCGTATTACGAGCAGAAGACCCTGGTCCAGAACGCGGTGGATACGGTTTCAAGCGCCCTGTTCCAGGGGATCGTACTGGTGGTGCTGGTGCTGTTCGTATTCATGGGTGGTTTCCGGCCCAGTGTGGTGGTTGCCGCGGCCATTCCGTTCTCCGTGCTGTTCGCGGTGGTGGGCATGTACTGGTTCGACATCTCCGCGAACCTGATGAGCCTGGGGGGACTGGCCATTGCCATTGGCCTGATGGTGGACGGCACCATTGTGATGGTGGAGAACATCGACCGCCACCTGCATGAAGCGGAACGCTACGAGCCCCGGATCCAGGTAGTGGCGCGGGCGTGTCGCGAGGTCGCAGCGCCCATCCTGTTCGCCATTGCGATTATCATCATCGTCTTTCTGCCACTGTTCACGCTGACCGGCGTGGCCGGCAAGACCTTCCGCCCCCTAGCCTATACGGTGGCATTGGGCATGGTTGGTTCGCTGGTCTATGCGCTGCTCATTACGCCGGTACTGGCGAGCCTGATAATGCGTCGACCCAAAGCGGATGCCGGTGACGGAACGCAGCGCTGGTGGCACCGTCTCATCCCCTCGAAGCCGATTGCAGGTGAATCCGAGGATCATGGTTACAGGCGCGAATCGCTGATCGTCCAATGGATCCTGCTGCTCTATCGCCCGCTACTGCGTTTCTTCATCGCGCGTCGATCCCTGGCGGTGCTGCTGGCAGTGGGGCTTCTCGGCATGGGCGCGGCCCTTTTTCCGCAGCTGGGTTCGGAGTTTGCGCCACGCATGGATGAGGGCGATCTGATCGTGAACATGACGTTTGCTCCTTCCATCTCGCTGAGTGAGGCCAAGCGCAACACCATGCTCGCCGAAAAACGGATGCTGGACGTTCCGGGGGTAAAGAAGACCGTGAGCCGGGTGGGCCGTGGTGAAGTCGGCGCCCATGCGGACCCCATCAACACCGTGCATTCGCTGGTGGTGCTGGAACCGCGCTCCAGGTGGGAAGCGCTTGGCTACGACGACCAGGCGGCCATTGAGCAGGCCATACGGGAAAAGCTTGAAGGCATGCCGGGCATCATGACCAACATGACCCAACCCATCCAGCTCTCCGTGGATGAACTGGTCGGAGGCGTGAAGTCCGAGCTGGCGGTCAAGCTTTATGGCGATGATCTGGATACCCTGAAGGAAAAGGCGGATGCGATTGCCGGGGTGCTGCGCCAGGTTCCGGGGGCGGCGGATGTCAAGGCGGACCAGGTGATTGGCGCCCCCCAGATGCGCATCCGCCCGGACAGGGACGCACTGGCGCGTTACGGCATCAGCATGGCGCGTGTGCAGAAGCGCATCCGCAACGCTGTCGGTGGAACAACGGCCGGGCAGATCTTCGAGGGGATACGCCGTTTTGATGTGTATGTCCGGTATCAGGAAAAGGACCGGAACGATCTGGAGGCCATGAGCAATATCCTGATTGAGGCCCCTGATGGGGCTGAGGTTCCCCTTAGCCAGCTGGCGAAGCTGGAGAAGATCAGTGGCCCGCGCCAGATCAGCCGTGAAAACGCCCAGCGCTACATAACGGTGCAGGCCAACGTGGAGGGCCGGGATATTGGCAGCTTTGTTGAGGCTGGCCAAAAGGCGATCAGCGAGCAGGTGGATCTGCCTACGGGCTACCTGCTTGAGTGGGGCGGCCAGTATGAGTTGCAGCAAAAGGCCAACGCGCGCTTCGCCATCGTGATTCCGGTAACGCTCGCGCTGATCTGCCTGATGCTCTACATCAGCTTCCGTTCGCTGCGCAGCACGCTCTTGATTCTGCTCAACATCCCGTTGGCGTTGGTGGGCGGTATCGCCGCGCTCTGGGTTTCCGGCCAGAACCTGTCAGTGCCCGCTTCCGTCGGCTTCATCGCGCTGTTCGGTATTGCGTTGGAGAACGGCATGGTGCTGGTCACCTACCTGAACCAGTTGGTGCGTGAGGGGATGAAGGTGGATGATGCGTCGCTCCAGGGTGCCTGTCTTCGTGTCCGGCCGGTGCTCATGACGGCGCTGACCACGTCTCTCGGGTTGCTGCCACTGCTCGTGGCCAGCGGCACGGGCAGTGGTGTGCAGCGACCGCTGGCGACGGTGGTGGTAGGCGGGCTGATCACGTCCACGGTGTTGACCCTGGTGGTCATTCCGGCGCTGTATCACTGGTTTGCCGATAAGGCTGGCTCGCCAGGGGAGGCGCATTGAGTCGGCTTGTGTTGGTGGTGTGCCCGTAGTCGCCAATCCTGTTGAGAACTGATGGGCATTTGGGGTTGAGTCACGATGATAGACTCCGGGCACCATCTGACAAATCGATACAAAAAGAGGACGTGTTATGAAACAGATGCTATCCCTCGCGCTGGTGATGCTGTGCGCCTTTACCGTTACGGCACAGGCACAGGAGAGGACCATTGAGGGCGTCGAGCTGCCCGCAACCGTCCAGATTGAGGGCAACGAACTCAGCCTGAACGGTGCCGGCATCCGCTCCAAGTGGTTCATGAGTCTGTACGTTGGTTCGCTTTACCTGCCGAAGACGTTTGACAGTGCCCAGGCGGTGGTTGAGGCGGATGAGCCCATGGCCATCCAGCTGGATATCATTTCAGGCATGATCAACAGTGAGAACATGACCGAAGCCACCATGGAAGGTTTTGAGAACGCGACGGATGGCAATATGGAGCCGATCCAGGAGCAGATTGATTCGTTCATCGGCCTGTTCGAGGACGAGATCAAGGAGGGCGACCAGTTCCAGATTGCCTATCTCCCGGACGAAGGGATTGTCGGTTACAAGAACGGTGAGCGCACGGGCACCGTTGACGGTGGCATGGCGTTCAAGAAGGCGGTATTCGGCATCTGGCTGGGTGATGTTCCCGCCCAGGAAAGCGTCAAGACCGCCATGATGGGCAAGGAGTGAAAAGGCTCAGTCAGCTGTTTTCTCTTTGTACTCGCACAGATCCTCGATGACGCAGCTGCCGCAACGGGGCCTGCGGGCCAGGCAGGTGTAGCGGCCATGGAGAATCAGCCAGTGATGCGCGTCCTTGAGGTAAGCCTTAGGGACGCGCTTCATCAGGTTCTCTTCCACTTCCCGCACGTTTTTCCCGGGCGCGATGCCGGTGCGGTTCGCCACCCGGTAAATGTGGGTGTCCACTGCCATGGTGGGCTGGTCAAAGGCGGTGTTCAGGATCACGTTGGCGGTCTTGCGGCCCACTCCGGGTAAGGCTTCCAGTTCCTTGCGGGTCTGCGGCACCTGGGAGTCGTGTTGCGCCACCAGCATCCGGCACGCCTTGATGATGTTGGTGGCCTTGCTGTTGTAGAGGCCGATGGTCTTGATGTAGTCCTTCAGGCCTTCCTCGCCCAGCTCCAGGATCGCTTCCGGGGTATTCGCGACGGGAAACAGTTTCGCTGTTGCCTTGTTCACGCCCACGTCAGTGGCCTGGGCGGAGAGGATGACCGCGACCAGGAGCTCAAAGGGCGTGCTGTAGTTGAGCTCCGTGGTGGGCGCGGGATTGGCCTCCTTCAGGCGGGCAAAGATGGCTTCACGCTTGGTGTCGTTCATGAGAAGGTTCCTGTGACACGGACCCGTTTGTGCCCGCTTTCCACGGGCGCCTGGCGGGCCTGCTGCTGTTGCTGGATGTGGTGATCGATACGGTTGCGCAGGGCAATGATCAGCCCCAGACCGATGAAGGCCCCTGGCGGGAGCACGGCGATCAGTGCCTGCCGGTAATCCGGGAAGACGGTCAGGGTCCAGTCCCGGGCCCCCTCGCCGAAGAGCAGGTGGGCGTCCGCCAGCAGGGTGCCGTAGCCCACCAGCTCCCGCAGACCACCGAGAAGCACCAGCACGGCCAGGAACCCCAGGCCGGTCATCAGGCCGTCGAGGGTGGCCTGAGGCAATGGGTTGCGGCTGGCGAAGGCCTCGGCGCGGCCCAGGATGGCGCAGTTGGTCACGATCAACGGAATGAATATGCCCAGGATCTGGTAGAGCTGGTAGGCGTAGGCCTTCATGATCAGCTCGGTGCAGGTGACCAGGGCGGCAATGATCATGACGAAGGCCGGCAGTCGCATGGAGTCGGTCACCTGGTGACGGATGAGGGAGACGGCCATGTTGGAGCCGGTCACCACCATCAGCGTGGCCAGGCCCAGTCCTATGGCGTTGACCACGGTGTTGGTGACGGCCAGAAGCGGGCACAGGCCAAGCAGCTGCACCAGCGCCGGGTTGTTGCGCCAGAGGCCGTCAAGGATGATCCGGCTGGGGGCTGCGCTCATGGGTTTCCGGCTCCTTCCCCATTATTGGTGGCAAAAAGGCGTTCCCTATGGGCCGCAGTGAATACCAGCCCACGCCGGACCGCGTCCACCACGGCCCGACTGGTGATGGTCGCGCCGCTCAGCGCGTCAAAGGCGTTGTCTCCGCCAACGCCCCATTGCTCAGGGACCGGATTGTCCAGTGATCGCCCGTTGAAAGCCAGTATCCAGTCGCTCTTCGCCGCCTCGATGGCATCCCCCAGCCCCGGTGTCTCCTGATGGTCAGTGGCGCGCACGCCGGTGAGTGTGCCATCCCCCCGGACGCCCAGGATCAGGTCGATGCGTCCCGAATACCCATTCGGTGCGGTGACCGGCATGATCAGGATGGGGGCGTTGTTGTCGGGGGTGACAAGCATGGCCTCGGCGCCTTCCCGGATGCCCGTTGCATCGTTTGCCGGCAGAGTGACGGGGTGGGTGTTGTCGGCATCCAGGGATACTGCCTCAGGCAGGACGGCAGCGCGTGCCCGGGCTGTGGCCAGTTCGCGCTGCTGCTCAATGCGCTCGGCGGTCAGGATATGGGTCACACCGATTGCCCCGGCGGTCAGGGCAGCGAACAGGCCCAGTCCCAGGGCGTTGCGTTGGATGGCCCGCAATGCGCCGCTCATGAGGGCACTCCCCGCCCCGCCCGTCGGTGGCCCCGTGTGCGTGGCCGTGTGTAGTAGTCCAGGAAGGGCACGGCCAGGTTCATCAACAGCACGGCGAAGGCGACGGCGTCCGGGTAACTGCCCCAGGCGCGGATGGTGTAGAGCAGTACCCCGATGCCGGCCCCGTACCAGAGCTTGCTGCGGTTGGAGGTGGCGGCCGAGACCGGGTCCGTGGCGATGAAGAAGGCGCCCAGCATGGTGCCGCCGGCCATCAGGTGCAGGCTCAGGGGTACGGACTGGTCCGGGTCATAGCCGAACAGCAGGGCCATGAAGGTCAGTGCCCCAAGCAGGCTGACGGGGATGTGCCAGGTAATGATCCGGCGCTGGATGAGCAGCAGGCCACCGGCGAGGAAGCCGAGGTTGACCCACTCCCAGCCCAGGGCGACCCGCTTGCCATAGATGGGGGCGGCGGTGACCTGATTGGCCACAGCACCCTCAATGGCGTGCTTGTAGTCATCCAGGGGCGTGGCGCCGGTGAAGGCGTCCACGGAGGCCGAGCCCAGTCCGGTAAACACGGACAGGCTGTCCAGCAGGCTGAGAGGTGTGTCCTGAAGTGACAGGGGCAACGCCCATCGGGTCGTCATGGCCTCAGGGAAGCTGACCAGCACCACGGCATAGCCGACCATGGCCGGGTTGAACAGGTTGCTCCCGAGCCCGCCGTAGAGGTGCTTGGCCAGGATGATTGCACTGGCGGTGGCCACCAGGGCGATCCACCAGGGTAGCAGCGGGGGCAGAGACAGGCCCAGAAGCAGGCCGGTGAGCGCGGCACTGCCGTCCATAAGGGTGCGCTGGATGGGGCGGCCCCGCAGCCGGAGGATGAGCGCTTCGGTCGCCATGGCGACGCCCATGCACCAGAGCACATTGATCAGCACGCCCCATCCGAAGAAGTGGATGAGCGCCAGAAGGCCGGGCAGGGTCGCCGCCATGACCCAGAGCATGATCCGCTGGGTGGTCAGCATCCTCAGGCCTCCCCGCCCGTATCGCCAAGGGCCTGCTCAGCGGCCTCAAGGCGCTTGCGGTGCTTGTTCAGGGCGCGCTCCAGCTTGGGCACCGCCTCCGGGGTCTGCTCCCGGGCTTCGGCCACGCGGGCCTCGGCTTCCTCGACCTTCTGGCGGGCCTGGTCCCGGCGCTGGATCAAGGTCTCACGGTCCGGGCCCGGCGCCGCCGGTTCCGGTGTCGTTTCAGTACCGGGTCCGTCTGTTGCCTCAGTCTGGCGGTGCTGGCGCGCCTGTTGCCGTGCCCGGCGGCGCTCCTCGCGCTCCGCCTGTTCCCGCTCCATCCGCGCCTGGCGTTCCTCAAACCGTTTCCGGGCATGATCCGCCTCGGCCTGTTCCTTCTTTTCCTGGCGAAGCACGCCTTTGCTGTGGCGGTAGTAATCCGTCAGTGGCAGGTGGCTGGGGCAGACCCAGTCGCAGGCGCCGCATTCGATGCAGTCGTACAGATCGAAGTGCTCGGCCTTCTGGTGTTCGCCGGCGCTGGCGAACCAGTAGAGCTGCTGGGGCAGAAGGTCCACGGGGCAGGCTTGCTCGCACAGGCCGCAGCGGATGCAGGGCTGGGGGATCGGTGAGTCCGGGAACTCCTCGGCGGTACCGGCGATCAGGCAGTTGGCGGTCTTGATCAGGGGCAGGCCGGTGGTGGTCAGGTCGAAACCCATCAGGGACCCGCCCATGATGAGTCGATGCAGGCGTTCAGGATCCAGCCCAGCCTCGAAGAGCAGGTGGTCCAGAGGGGTTCCGATGCGCGCCTCAATATTGCCGGGGCGGGCCAGCGCATTGCCCGTGAGCGTGGTGATCCGCTGGATGATGGGCTCGCCCAGGCGAAGGGACCGGTCCACGGCCACGGCCGTGGATACGTTCTGGCAGAGCACCCCCACGTCCGCCGGAAGGCCGCCTGAAGGGACCTCGCGCCCCGTGAGAAGCTGGATCAGCTGGCGTTCGCCGCCGGAGGGGTAACGTGTTGGCACTACCCGGATCTCAATACCGGTGCCTTCCGCGGCCCGGCGGAGGGCCTCAATGGCGTCCGGCTTGTTGTCCTCGATGCCAATCAGGCACTGCCCGGCCCCCACCAGCTGCCACAGGGCCTGGGCGCCGGTGATCACGGATTCAGGCCGTTCGCGCATCAGGGCCTGGTCGGCGGTGATGTAGGGCTCACACTCCGCCCCATTGAGGATCAGGCATTCAGGCGCTTCCCCAGCGCTCTGCAGCTTGTCGCGGGTGGGGAAGCCAGCCCCGCCCAGGCCCACAACGCCCGTTTGGTGCAGGTGATCGTAGTGCTCGAGGGCGCTGGCGTCAGTCGGGCAGGGCGTCAGCTCGCACCATCGGTCCCGGCCATCCGCCTCGATCTGGATACAGGTTTCCTCCAACCCCGACGGGTGGGGTATGGCGTGGGGTTCGATGGCGATGACCGTGCCCGAGGTGGGGGCGTGCACCGGTACCGAGAGCCCTGGTTCACCGTCACTCAGTGGCTGCCCGGTGAGAACCTGGTCGCCAACGTGCACCAGAACCCGCCCGGGATCGCCCCGATGCTGGCGCAGGGGGACGATCAGCTGCTCCGGCAGCGGCGCCTGGCGGATGGGCAACTGCAGTGACTGCTCTTTGTTGTCCGGCGGATGAATGCCGCCCGGAAAATCAAACCGGGTGCCCATCAGGCCGGAACCTCAGCGGGACGCTGGTCCGTGGCGATCACGGGATCATGAGTCAGCGGTCGCTCCGCTGGGTGCGGGGGAACCCAGTCGTCGATGCCCTTAGCCACTTCGATCATGTCGATGCAGTCCACCGGGCAGGGGTCCACGCAGAGGTCACAGCCGGTGCATTCGCTCTCGATCACGGTGTGCATGAACTTCGGTGCGCCTACGATGGCGTCCACAGGGCAGGCCTGGATGCACTTGGTGCAGCCAATGCACTCGGCTTCCCGGATGGTGGCCACCCGTTTCGGCTGTTCCTCGCCATGCTCCGCATCCAGCGGCTGCGGCTCCACATCCAGCAGGTTGGCCAGGCTCTGGATGGTGGCTTCGCCGCCGGGCGGGCACTTGTTGATGGCGTCGCCCTCCGCGATGGCTTCCGCGTAGGGTCGGCAGCCGGGGTAGCCGCATTGGCCACACTGGGTCTGGGGCAGGGTGGCATCGATCTGTTCCACCAGTGAGTCGTCATCCCGGCGCAGGCGCACCGAGGCGTAGCCCAGCAGGGCCCCGAAAGCGCCAGCAAGCAGCAGCAGGGTGGCGATGGCGAGCAACAGGTTCATCCACATGCGGGCAACCCTCTCATACCTGGACCATGCCGGTGAAACCCATGAAGGCCAGCGACATGATGCCGGCGGTGATCATGCCAATGGCGGCGCCCTGGAACGGCTGGGGCACATCGGCGGCGGCGATGCGCTCGCGCATGGCGGAGAACAGTACCAGGACCAGCGAGAAGCCGGCGGCGGCGCCGAAGCCGTAAAGGACGGATTCGAGGAAGCTGTTCTGCTTCTGGATGTTGAGCAGGGCCACGCCGAGTACCGCGCAGTTGGTGGTGATCAGCGGCAGGAAGATGCCCAGCACCCGGTGGAGCAGGGGGCTGGTGTGGCGTACGGCCATTTCAGTGAACTGCACGACTACGGCGATGACGAGGATAAAGCTGATGGTCCTCAGGTATTCGACCTGCAGGGGTTCCAGGATCCAGGTGTTGACGAGGTAACTGCAAACGGAGGCCAGTGTCAGCACGAAGGTGGTGGCCATGGACATGCCCATGGCGGTCTCCAGTTTGTTGGAGACGCCCATGAAGGGGCACAGTCCCAGGAATTGGGCCAGCACGAAGTTGTTGACCAGGACCGTGCTGATCAGAATGAGCAGGTATTCAGTCATCGGTTTCCGCTTTGTCGTGGGGAGGGGGTCGGGTGGTTCCTTCCGGGAATCGCCACAAGTACGTCCCTGTAGGCTGCTCTTCCGCCATCCATGGCTCCAGAGCTTCCCGGAAGGAACCACCCGACCCCCTCCAATCCAGCTCTGTTATGGGGTTCCAGTCCATGGGGTTGTAATTGTGCGTCATTTTTGGAACGCCCCCGGTTATCGTTCGTAAGCGATACCGTGGCGCCCAAAAGGCGGGGTTCAGGGAGGCTTTCCCGGGAAGCTCTGGAGCCATGGATGGCGGAAGAGCAGCGTACAGGGATGTATTTACAGCGTTTCCCGGGAAAGCCTCCCTGAACCACGCCGGCAACCCCGCCGCATTCCTGCGACAATCACATAACCCGCAATCCAGGCGTAGCCCCGGAATCCGGCGCCAGAAGCCAGATAGCCTCACCTCCGGGCCCCGCAGCCAGGACCATCCCTTCGGACATCCCGAACTTCATCTTCCGTGGCTTCAGGTTGGCCACCACCACGGTGAGCCGGCCGATCAGGTCCTCCGGTGCGTAGGCTGTCTTGATGCCGGCAAACACCTGGCGCTGTTCCGCCCCGATATCCAGGGTCAGCTTCAGCAGCTTGTCCGCGCCCTCAACGTGCTCCGCGTTCTCGATCTTCGCCACCCGCAGGTCCACCTTCGTGAAGTCATCGAACTCGATCTGTTCGGCAATGGGCTCCACGTCTGATTGCTCCTGTGTTTGCGCGGGCTGTTGGCTGGTCTGTTGATCCTGGGCCACGGCTTCTTTTGAGGCTTCAAGCATGGCATCGATCTGCTTGGAGTCGATGCGCTTCATCAGTGGCTTGAATTTGTTGATCTCGTGGTCCAGCAGGTGATCCTCAAGCCGTTGCCAGTCCAGGCTGGTGTTGAGGAAGGCTTCTGCGTTACGGGCGGTTTCCGGTAGTACCGGTGCCAGGTAGATCATCAGAACGCGGAACATGTTCAGCGCATTGGTGCTGATGGCCTGTACCTGATCGCGGGTTGCCTCGTCTTTCGCCAGAACCCAGGGCTTCTGCTCATCCACGTACTGGTTAGCACGGTCCGCCAGTTCCATGACGCGCTTCATGGCACGGCCGATCTCCAGTTCCTCGTAGTAGCCGGCAATCTCTTCGGCTGCGTCAGTGAATTCCTTCAGACGCTCCGGTTCGGTGATGTCAGAGCCCAGGCGGCCGTCAAACTGCTTGGTGATAAAGCCGGCGCTGCGGCTGGCGATATTGACCACCTTGCCCACCAGGTCGGAATTCACCTTCTGGACGAAGTCATCCAGGTTCAGGTCCATGTCGTCCACGCCCGCGGTGAGTTTGGCCGCGAAGTAGTAGCGCAGGTACTCCGGATGCAGGTGCTCCAGGTAAGTGCGTGCCATGATGAAGGTGCCGCGGGATTTGGACATCTTCTGCCCGTTGACGGTCACGAAACCATGGCAGTTGATGGCCGTGGGCGTGCGCAAGCCCGCAGTCTTGAGCATCGCGGGCCAGAACAGCGCATGGAAGTTAACAATGTCCTTGCCAATGAAATGATAGACCTCAGCGGTGGAGTCCTCGCGCCAGTAGTGGTCAAAGTCGATGTCGCCGCGACGGTTGCACAGGTTCTGGAAGCTGGCGAGATACCCCACCGGGGCGTCCACCCAGACGTAGAAGTATTTACCAGGGGAGTCGGGAATCTCGAAGCCGAAGTAGGGGGCGTCACGACTGATGTCCCAATCCTGCAGGCCGGCATCGAGCCATTCCGCCAGCTTATTGGCCATGCCCGGCTGGAGGGCGCCGCTGTTGGTCCAGTCGCGCAGGAAGTCGGCGAAATCCGGCAGGGTGAAGAAGAAATGCTCGGATTCCCGTTCCTCAGGAGTGGCGCCAGAGAGCGCGGATTTCGGCTCGATCAGCTCCATGGGCGTGTAGGTGGCGCCGCAGGCCTCACAGTTGTCGCCGTACTGGCCGGGCGCGCGGCAGCGCGGGCAGGTCCCCTCAATGAACCGGTCCGCCAGGAACATTCCCTTTTCAGGATCGTAAGCCTGGGTGATGTTCCGGGTCGCGATGTGGCCGCGGTCGCGCAGCTTCTGGTAGATGTAGGCGGACAGCTCGCGGTTTTCTTCCGAGTGGGTGGAGTAATAGTTGTCGAACTCAATCAGGAAACCGCCGAAATCCCGCTCGTGCTCGGCCTGGATCCGGTTGATCAGCTGTTCCGGCGTGATCCCTTCGCGTTCGGCGCGCAGCATGATGGCGGTGCCGTGGGCGTCGTCCGCGCACACATAGTGGCAGTTTTCCCCGCGCAGCTTCTGGTAGCGTACCCAGATGTCGGTCTGGATGTACTCCAGCAGGTGGCCCAGGTGTATGGGGCCATTGGCGTAGGGCAGGGCACTGGTGACCAGGATGTCGCGGCGATGGGCGCTCGGCTCGCTCATGGGAGTTGGCTGGCTCCGTGATTGGTGTTGGGACTGCCGATGATACCGTTCAGCGGCGTTTTTTTCATCCCGCCTTTCTGGCCGTCTCCCGGGCGGCGGGCGTATCATGATGGCATTGGAATCCATTGTTTCCGGGAGCAGCATGAGCGAGATCGACCAGAACGCCGTTGAGCAGGCCATTCGCCAGTATATCGATCCTTATCTGAAGCAGGACCTGTTGTCGCTGGGAGCCATCCGCAACCTGGCCATTGAGGGGGGGCGGGTGTCCTTCGAGATCCAGCTGGGTTATGCGTGGCAGGGGATCGCCGGAGGCGCCCGCTCGCTGCTGACCCACGCCATCGAGGATGTGGAGGGTGTTGAAGAGGTGCACATCACCACCAGTCACAATATCCATCCCCACAAGGCCCAGGGGGATCTGCACGCTATGGGCGGTGTGAGCAACGTGATTGCGGTAGCCTCTGGCAAGGGCGGGGTGGGTAAGTCCACCACGGCCGTGAACCTGGCACTGGCTCTGGCCGGCGAGGGCGCGCGTGTGGGCATCCTGGACGCCGACATCTATGGGCCCAACGTGGGCCTGATGCTGGGTATTCCCGAAGGCCATCGGCCGGAGACAAAGCAGGATAAGTATTTTGTACCCGTCGAAGCGCACGGGATCCAGGCCATGTCCATGGCTTTCATGATTACGGACAAGACGCCCATGATCTGGCGGGGGCCCATGGTCAGTGGCGCGGTTCAGCAGCTGGTGGGTCAGACCCTCTGGGACAACCTGGACTATCTGGTGGTGGATATGCCGCCCGGGACCGGGGATATCCAGCTCACGCTGGCTCAGAAGGTTCCGGTCACCGGTGCGCTGGTGGTGACCACGCCCCAGGATATGGCGTTGATGGATGGCCAGAAGGGGATCGAGATGTTCCGCAAGGTGGATATTCCGGTTCTGGGCGTGGTTGAGAACATGAGCACGCACATCTGCAGCCATTGTGGGCATCATGAGCCGCTGTTCGGCAGTGATGGCGGTGAACAGCTGGCTGAGGATTACGATGTGGCGCTGTTGGCCCAGCTCCCGTTGCATCGCACCATCCGGGAGCAGACCGACGGCGGTACCCCAACGGTGGTGGCCGAACCGGATTCGGAGGTGGCCCGTCTCTATTCGGATCTGGCGCGGCGGGTTGGTGCTGCGCTGTCGCAGCGGGAACGGGACACCAGCTCCCCGATAGCCGCCATGACATCCTGAGTGCATTACAGGCAGTAAACGAGTCTTAATGGTCTGGAGGGGCGCTTTGCGTTATAAACAGGGTTCTTGCAGCCTCCAGGTATCCGTCGGCCAGGGCGTATGAAACGATTCCCCTCTCTCCAGGCCCGTTACCGGATTCTCCGACGCCGGGGCCATAACTGGCTGGTGGGCCATCCCAGGTTGTGGCATCTGCTCTACGTCACCGGCTGCTTGGGAGGCGGGGTAGAAGCGGCGGCACGCGGGGTCAGTGTGGGGCTGTTCGTGGGGCTGACGCCCACGGTCGGTTTCCAGACCCTGTTCATGATCCTTGGGTGTGTGGCACTGCGTGGTAACTTTCCGGCGGCGTTTGCCGTATCCTGGCTGAGCAACCCCATCACAATGGCGCCGCTGTATTGGGCCTTCCATGAGCTGGGCGAGCAGCTGACCGTTGTACTGCCGGTGTCACTGGACATCATTCCCGCATGGATGCTTGAGGGCATCGGGGACGCCATGACCTTTACAGCCATTGGCAGCCTGCTTGTGGCCATTCCGTTTTCGGTGGGGGGGTACCTGGCCACCCATGGCCTGTCGCGCTGGCTCCAGATCCGTCGGCGGATGCGCCGGGAGCGCCGCAATGGGCCTACGCCAGGGCCCTGACTTTCGGTGCGCACGTCTGCTGCGGTATGATCACCGGTTACCCTAATCTCCAACTGTGGACGTGGACGCAGCATGAGCATCAAATCCGATCGCTGGATCCGCCACATGGCGGAAGAACACGGCATGATCGAACCCTTTGAGCCCGGTCAGATCAAGGAAACAACGGATAAAGGGCGGGTCATCTCCTATGGTACATCCAGCTACGGCTATGATGTGCGTTGCAGTTCCGAGTTCAAGATCTTCACCAATGTCCATTCGGCCACAGTCGATCCCAAACACTTTGATGAAGACAGTTTCGTGAACATTTCCGGGGAATCGTGCATCATTCCCCCCAACTCCTTTGCGTTGGCCCAGACCGTGGAGTACTTCCGGATTCCGCGCAAGGTACTCACCATCTGCCTGGGCAAGTCGACCTATGCGCGTTGCGGCATCATCGTCAACGTGACGCCCCTGGAGCCGGAGTGGGAGGGGCAGGTGACGCTGGAGTTTTCCAACACCACCAATCTGCCTGCCCGCATCTACGCCAACGAGGGTGTGGCCCAGATGCTGTTCCTGGAGTCCGATGAGGTTTGCGAGACCAGCTACGCGGACCGTAACGGTAAGTACATGGGGCAGCGCGGCGTGACCCTGCCCAAGACCTGAGCGCCGGGAGCGGCCCATGAATTCGAAGCAGTGGCAGCGTGAGATGAACCGGTTGACCGGGTGGCGTCAGTTTGGGTTTATACTGGCGCTGGCGGAGCGTGCTTTCCCCAATTATGCTCTTTTCGCGGAGATTACTGAGCCGGAGTGGGGGGATCGCTTCCGGGATGCGCTCGATTGGGGGTGGCGCATGCTTGCCATCAAGGATCACGATGTGGATCCGCTGAAGCAGCTGACCCGGCTTGAAGGCGTGTACCCGGATCCGGCCCAGTACGATTTCTACGGTGTGGCCCCGGCAATGGACGCTTGGCACCTTTTGGAGCAGGCGTTTCTGTGTCACGTCAATCCTGAGAAGAAGCGGGCCTTTGATGCCGCGGCGCGAGCCCTGGAATCGGTGACCACCTTTATTGAGGTGAGCGAGGGCGAGGGACTGGACGACGATGCCCTTGTGAAACTGTTCGACGGCCATGAGCTGGTCAAGGCTGAAAAGGTCTTCCAGAAGACGCTGGCCGAAACACTGCGCCGGGCCCAGGCGCCGGACGGTGATACCCTGAACGAGCTGCATGGAATGGCGCACAACGAGGGCGTCAGCAGCCTGGGACTGGCGGTGCCTGAGCGCTGGGCGACCACCCATCAATCCTGAGCGGGAATCGGCATGAAACTCTCTTCCTTTGGTCAGAAACTGGGCGCGGACGCCGGCATCAATTCACTGATGGATGACCTGGGCGAGGCCATGGCGTCCGGGGGGGATGTGGTCATGATGGGGGGTGGCAATCCTGGCCATCTGCCGGAAGTGACCGAGCGGCTGCGGGCGATCATGAAGGACATGGTGGATGATCCGGAGCAGTTCCGGCGCCTGACCGGCGTCTACGACCCGCCCCAGGGTGAAAAGCAGTTCATCGCGAGCCTGGTGGAGTTGCTTAACCGGGAGTACGACTGGGGGCTGACCACGGACAACGTGGCGCTGACCAACGGCAGCCAGTCCGCGTTCTTTATGCTGTTCAACATGCTGGCGGGTGACCACCCGGATGGCAGCCACAAGCACATCCTTCTGCCTTTGGCCCCCGAATACATCGGCTATGGTGACGCCGGCTTGAGTCCGGGGCTGTTCCGGGCCGTTCGGCCCGAGATCGAGGAACTGGAGGGAAACCAGTTCAAGTACCGGGTTGATTTCTCTCAGCTTGAGATTACGGAGGATACGGCTGCCATCTGTGTGTCGCGCCCTACCAATCCTACCGGCAACGTCCTTACGGATGGTGAGATGCTGGGGCTTGAGGAGTTGGCGCGGACGCATGACATTCCGTTGATCGTGGATGGGGCCTACGGCACCCCCTTCCCGGATCTGATGTACACCGAGGCGTCGCCGCGCTGGACGCCGCATCAGATCCTCTGCCTGAGCCTGTCCAAGCTGGGAATCCCGGCGGCCCGTACGGGCATCGTGATCGCGGATCAGCCGGTGATCCGGGCGCTGTCGGGGGTGAATGCCATCATGAATCTGGCTACTGGCAGCTTTGGCGCCATGCTCGCGGAGCCTCTGGTGCGCAGCGGCGAGATCATCAGCATGAGTCGGGATCTGGTACAGCCGGCCTATCAGCGTAAGATGGAGAACGCGGTGGCGGCTTTCCGGAACGCCATGGCGGATGAGTGCCCCTGGCGGGTGCACAAACCGGAGGGCGCTATGTTCCTGTGGCTCTGGTTCCCGGATCTACCCATCAGCAGCCTGGAACTTTACCAACGGCTCAAGGCACGGGGCGTTCTGGTGGTGTCCGGCCACTATTTCTTCCCGGGGCTTCCGGACGCGGACTGGCGTCACCGTCATGAATGCCTGCGCGTGACCTATGCCCAGGATGAGGCGGATGTTGCCCGGGGATTGAGGGCTATTGCCGAAGAGGTTAAGCGCGCCTGGGCTCAGGGCTGAATGCGGTCACCGTCGAGGGTGGCGCTCTTGAGGTAGATCTCGAAGTCCTCACCCTCGTCGTTGGTCTGTTCCAGCCGAACCAGGAGGTGGTCCCATTGAGGGGCAAACCACATCAGTGTGGTGCGGGGCGAGTCCTCTTCCCGCACCCGCTCCACGACGACCGTCTTCACGTCGCCGAATTCACGGGTTTTCAGGGTTTCCTCGCCCCGGATCCTGAACCGGTAATCCTTGAAACCGCCCTCGTCGGGGATGACGTATTCCATGGTTTTCCTGCCCGCCCGCAGGTCCACCCATAGCTGAAGCTGAGCCCCGAGCTGGTCCTGGACGCCGGGCTTGTCACTGATGTCGATGCGCCGGTCGTTTTCAAGATCCACGAGGGTATTGTCATCCCAGTTGAAATCGAGCTTCCTGTAGCGGTTGGACAGGAAAAAGCCTTCAAGGCTGTAGCGGTACTCGTCCGAGATGACGGTCTGATCCTGAAAGAGGAATCGACTGGACTCGCGGACATCGGCTACAAAGGAGTCCACGTCGAAGCGGTAGATCCAGCCCTCGCCCTCTGCAGGCTTGAGGGAGCGCGTCGCCTCGCCACTGATGGTGATGCCCCGTTCAAGCTGGGCCCCATAGGTGCTGCTCATCGGGTAGAGGTCAACGTTCTCCGCCATACTGATGGGAGTCAGTACAGTGGCGGCAACTGTCAGAAGCAGGCGGTGGATCCGGGCCATGGCAGCATCCCTTCTTGAATGGTTCGCTTATACCCTAGGAGAACCCTGTTACCGGCTCAAGGCTTTTGCATTAAGAATTGGTATCCATGTCCACCGGCTCATGCAAGGGGGTGCCATCCAGTTCGGCACGACCGTTGGCGAGTCGCAGGCGCTCCTGGCAGAACCAGCGCACGGCTTGCGGATAGATCCGGCGTTCCTGAACGCCCACGCGCTCCGCCAGGCTGTCTTGGTCATCATCAGCACGTACCAGGACCCGGCCCTGTAGGATACGGGGGCCACCATCCAGTTCCTCGGTGACGAAGTGCACCGTGGCTCCGTGCTCCCTTTCTCCAGCCTCCAGCACTTTGCGGTGCGTATGCAGGCCTGGCCAGGCTGGCAGCAGTGAAGGGTGGATATTAAGCAGTCGTCCCTGGTAGTGCTGCACGAAGCTGTCGGTCAGGATGCGCATGAAGCCCGCCAGAACCACAAGATCCGGAGAAAACGCGTCAATGCTGGCCATGAGCGCTGCGTCGAAGGACGCCCGGTCTTCGTGGTCCTGGTGGGGGATAACCTGAATGGGGATGTCCGCCGCCTGGGCCCGCTCCAGGCCGCGTACACCGCTGCGGTTACTGATGACGCCAACAATCGTGCCGTCCAGCGAGCCGGCCGCTTCGGCGTCAATCAGTGCCTGCAGGTTGGTGCCGCCGCCCGAGATGAGGACGACGATGCGGGGCGTTGGGTCTGGCATCAGCGCTCGTCGTTGTCCGGGACGAAGCGCACACCGGCGGAATCCTCGGACGCCTGGATATGGCCCAGAAGCCAGGCATCCTCGCCTGCATCGTTCAGGGTCTCAAGAACCTGGTCGCGCTCGGTTTCCGGAATGCACACCACCATGCCGACACCACAGTTGAAGGTGCGGAACATCTCCTCAGTGGCCACATTGCCGGCGCGCTGGAGCCATTGGAATACGTCCGGCCATTGCCAGCTGTGGGTATCGATCACCGCCTCGGTGCCTTCGGGGAGGACGCGAGGCAGGTTCTCGGTGAGGCCGCCGCCGGTGATGTGCGCCATGGCACGGACATCGAACTGATGGAGGATTTCCAGCAGTGGCTTGACGTAGATGCGGGTCGGGGCCATCAGCGCCTCGCCCAGGCTCTCGGTTCCCACGGACTGCTTCAGGTCCGCCCCGGTGTGTTCCAGAATCCGACGGATCAGCGAATAGCCATTGGCGTGTGGGCCGGAGGAGCCGAGACCGATCAGGGCATTACCCGCTTCCACGCGGCTGCCGTCAATCAGGCGTTTGCGTTCCACAATGCCCACGCAGAAGCCGGCGAGGTCGTAGTCGTTGCCCTGGTACATGCCGGGCATCTCGGCGGTTTCACCGCCGATCAGCGAGCAGCCCGCTTCCTCACAGCCGGTGGCGATGCCGTTGATGACATCGGCGGCGATGTCGTTGTTGAGTTTGCCTGTTGCGTAGTAATCCAGGAAGAAAAGCGGTTCGGCGCCGGTCACAATGATGTCATTGGCGCACATGGCCACGAGGTCGGTGCCGATGCGGTCGTGGCGTTCCATATCCATGGCCAGGCGGAGCTTGGTGCCAACACCATCGGTTCCCGAGATCAGAACGGGTTCCTTGTAGCCTTCCGGAACTGCAAAGGCACCGCCGAATCCGCCCAGGCCACCCAGGGTCTCCGGTCGCTGGGTGCGGGCGACGCTGTCACCAATGCGCTCCACCAGCTCGTTGCCGGCATCAATGTCGACCCCGGCGTCGCCGTAGGTCATTCCCTGCTGGTTGGTATCGCTCATGGGGCGGTTCCTGAAAACGGGCGTAGCGCGGATTCTAGCACCGCAGCTATTCCCGGCCAAATGCCTTGGGTGTTGTGGCCGTGATGCTTGTTGTATCCTGATTCGGTCTTGAGGGTGAGATAATGGGAGTTCGGGTGCAGCAGGGAATGGATCGATTCCGCGCGGGGGTGTTGGCAACGGGTCTTCTCCTGTTGATGTTGGCTGGTTCCGTTCAGGCGGTGGTCGTGGACCGTTTGTATGATGCGGTGGTTCCGGTCGAGGATACCGGGGCCGCGACACGGGATGACGCTTTCCGTGAGGCCTTGCGCCAGGTTCTTGTCAGGTTGACCGGCGATCCCGGCAGGGTGCGCGGGCTGGTTTCGGCCGCTTCTGGCAATGAAACGGGAGAACGGTCTGAAGGCACCCTGGTGGATGAGCCTGCCCGGTTCATCGATGCGTTCAGCTATCAACGTAATGGCGACCAGCTTGAGCTGCGCGCCAGTGTCAGTGCCTCGGCGCTGGGCCGGGCGCTGGCTGAGCGTGATGTCCCGGTCTGGGGGGCTATGCGACCGCGGATCCTGGTTTGGTTTGTGGTGGATGATCGTGGTAAGCGCCAGCTGGTCACGCGTGACAACCAGCTCCCGCCTTTTCTGGAACGCCCCATGCAGCCTTTGAACGGTGAGGCCATTGCAGCCGAGTCCGGTCCGTGGAAGGAGCCGCTCTGGGAGGTATCGCGTCGACGCGGGTTGCCTCTCGCGTTGCCCTTCAAGGACAGTAGGGATCGAGGCGAGGTTAGGCTTTCCGAGCTTTGGGGCCTTTTTGTGGAGCCAATACACAGGGCCTCTCAGCGCTATGCCCATGACCTTGTAGCGGTCGTCAGGGTGGATCGCTCCGGTGGCGGCTGGCGGGCGCGTTGGCAGCTTTGGCGTGGCAGCAAACGAATGGCGGATGGGGTCGTCCGCAAGAATAACCGGCCTGTCGTGGTGCGTGCGGTCGCGGATGCCTGGGCTGACCGGCTTGCCCAGCGTTACGCGGTGGGGCCGCCAACGGAAGACGGGCTGCGCTCGGCCCGCATGCTGGTTGATGGTGTGGGGTCATTGGAGTCCTATGCAGGGGTGCGTCAGTCGCTGCGCGCACTGGAACCGGTCCGTTCGGTGCGGGTGGGCGCTGTGCATCAGGATCGCTTGAGCCTTGATATGGCATTCAATGGGGATCTTCGCCTGTTGCATGACTACATAGGGCTGGAGGACCAGCTGGTGCTGATGGGAGGCCCGCCTGATGGCGCCATCACGGCGCCCGGAGATAAGGCGCCGGATTCTTTAAGGTTGTATTACCGGTGGACAGGCGATCCGGGGAGGCGGGCCATGCTGCCCGGCAACGGTGAAGCTCAGGCGATCATCCCCTCGGATTCGGGGGATGGTGGCGGCGGCAGCGGTGCATTGCGCCAGTAGGATGTAGAGTGGAGCCATGACGCAAACGCTTTCCCAGTTTCCCCTGCGGATCCGGCTCAGGGACGAGGCCGGATTCCACAACTTCCAGGCCGGCTCCAACGAATCGGTGGTCCATCGCCTCCAGTCCTGGGCGGTGTCGAGGGCGCCCGCTTCAGTCGTGCTTTGCGGTGATGCCGGCTCCGGCAAGAGTCACCTGCTGAACGCAGTCTGTCTTACGGCCGAGGCGGATGGTCAGCAGCCGGTTTCGCTCAGCCTCCGCGAGGCCGCGGCATTAGCGCCGGAGGCTCTCCAGGGGTTTGAAGGCTTCGATCCGGTCTGCCTCGATGATCTGGAGGCATTGCCAGCGGATCCCGCCTGGCAGGAGGCGCTGCTGCACCTGTTCAATCGGGTCCAGGATGCCGGTGGGCGCATCCTGATCGCCAGTAAGCAGCCGCCCGCGGCGCTGTCCTGGATACTGCCGGACCTGGCTTCGCGTTTGAAGGCCCTGCCGGTCTGGCAGCTTGCCCTTCCCGATGACGACCAGCGCGCGGCCATGCTCAGGGCTCGGGCGGAAAACCGTGGGCTTGCCATGCCAGAGGAGGTAACGCGTTATATCCTGCGCCGTGCGCCCAGGGATCCGGGGGAGCTGCTGGGGCTCCTGGACCGTCTTGACGAGGCGTCACTGCAACAACAACGGCGGCTGACGGTACCCTTCGTCAGGCAGGTTCTGGGCTGGTAGACTCCAAACATTAAGGGACTTCATCGATAACAGTAACAAAAGAAGACAGGGGGAAAAGCCATGCGCCGGGTGGTTTTCAATCAAAAGGGCGGTGTGGGTAAGTCCAGCATCGTGAGCAATCTGGCGGCCATCAGTGCCAGCCGGGGGGTGCGGACCCTGGTGGTCGATCTGGATCCGCAGGGGAACTCAACCCAGTACCTGCTCGGGCAACCGGCGGAGGATTTGAAGGACACCGTTGCGGGGCTTCTGGAACAGTCCATTGCCTTCCGGATCACGAACCGCCGACCCGAGGAGTTTGTGCACGCCTCCGCGTTTTCCAACCTGCACGTGCTGCCGTCCAGCCCGGAACTGGACTACCTGGAGCGCAAGCTTGAGGCCAAGCACAAGATCTACAAGCTGCGGGACCATCTGGGGCGCCTGGGTGAGCTCTATGACGTGATCTACATCGACACGGCTCCCGCGCTCAACTTCTATACCCGCTCCGCTCTGATCGCGGCGCAGCGCTGCCTGATTCCGTTTGACTGTGATGATTTCTCCCGACAGGCGCTGTACAGCATTCTCGGCGAGATCCAGGAAATCCAGGAGGATCATAACCCGGAGCTGATGGTTGAGGGGATCATTGCCAACCAGTTCCAGAGTCAGGCCAGTCTGCCACGCCGGCTCGTTCAGGAGTTGACGGATGAAGGGTTGCCTGTACTGCCGGTGCGTTTGCCATCCTCGGTCAAGATGAAGGAGTCCCATCAGGCGGGGCGCCCTCTGGTGCACATGGCGCCAAAACACAACCTCACGGCCCACTTCCAGGATCTCTACGGCCTGCTTAATGGTGAGACCGTGGATGTAGAACCGTTGGGGGCGTAAACAGAGGTGACAATGGATCAGGAACAGGCGCGCGAGGCCCTGGCTACTGAGCTCAAGACGGTGGACCAGGCGCTGTCCGAACTGGCGCTGCGCAGCAGTACGTCGCCGT
Source organism: Halomonadaceae bacterium KBTZ08 (assembly GCA_048013405.1). Lineage (GTDB taxonomy): Bacteria > Pseudomonadota > Gammaproteobacteria > Pseudomonadales > Oleiphilaceae > Halospina. Next base: position 1,223,347 of record CP182108.1, on the reverse strand, counting down.
CTCCCGAGGCGTTTGCCAGTGTCCAGCCCTTCTGCGTGGATACCATGACCTTCCCTGAGTGGATCCAGTTCGTTTTCCTGCCGAAGCTGGAGGGCATGCTGGAGGGCGGCGAACCCATGCCGCCGTCGTGCGATGTGGCGCCTATGGCCGAGGAGTATTTCCGGCAGCTTGAGCAGGACGGGAGCCTGCTGATCGAGACGCTGCGGCGGCTGGATGAGCTGGTTACTGCCGCTCGCTAGTAGGCCGGCTTATCCGGCGTTGCTTCGAGGCCAAGGGGCCAGCGTTGGCGTACCTCGTACACAGGGCCATGCAGCCCCTGTTGGCTTGTATAGAGACAGATCTCCGCCACTGGTAGTTCAGCCTGCCATGGTGTGGGGGCAATAGCGCGCGGCCTGCGGTCCCGGAAATGGGCGACAGTGATGTGGGGCCGCCATTGCTTGCTTTCCCGTGCTTGCCCGAGCGTTTTCGCCAGTTCCTTTTCCAGAGTGCTCTGCAGCGTTTCAAGGGTGGGGGAGGCATACCCTTCAAGCACCAGGTGTCTGGGTTTGTCAGGGTCCGGGAAGCCTGCGACCTGTCGGAAGTGAACACGGCCGGGGCGGGCATCCGCCAGCAGTTCCGCCACCCGTGGAATCACCCGGTTATCCAGTGATGAGGGTTGGACTGACCCTAGAAATACCAGCGTCAGGTGGAGGTTGGCCCTGGGCGTGACCTTCAGCGGTGGCAGGTCCTGGGTGGACGCGTTGACCGTTGCCATCAACGGCTCCGCCACGGAGTTCGCTACGGGAACGGCAAGAAAGCTGCGAATCGCGTCGGTCACTGGTGGCTCCTCCTCATGCTACAGCGGGCCTCTCTGGCCTTTACTATAGATGCCGCCGCTTGGATCTGCAGCTTCAGGCATCTCCTTTGATGCGCAATGACAGATCCGTGGCCGTTACATCCTTGGTCAACAGGCCCAGTGATATGAAATCGACACCGGTTTCGGCAATGGCAACGAGGTTGTCTTCCGTGATGCCGCCAGAGGCTTCGAAATGGGCTTGGCCGGCGTAGCGCGCCACCATCCGCGCCATGCTTGCCAAAGGGAATTCATCCAGCATGATCCGGGTAGCGCCCGCTTCTATAGCTTCGGCTACTTCCTCCTCGGTTTCGGTTTCCACCTCCAGGGGCACATCCGGCGAGGTTTCGCGGGCGAGTCGGATGGCGGCGGTGATGGAACCGCAGCTGGCAATATGGTTTTCCTTGATGAGTATGCCGTCGTAAAGACCAATGCGGTGGTTGGCGCAGCCGCCACAGCGCACCGCGTATTTCTGCGCGATCCGCAGGCCGGGCAGGGTCTTGCGGGTATCGAGGAGCCGGGTCCGGGTGTGGGCCACCCGGTCGGCATAGGTGCGGCAGCGGGTGGCGACACCGGAGAGTGTCTGCAGCCAGTTGAGGGCAATGCGTTCAGCGGTCAACAGCGATTGCGCGGGGCCGGTGACGCTGAGCACAGTGGCGTCCGCGGCCACCCACTCCCCTTCGTTGCAGTGCCAGTTCACGGTAAGATACGGATCCAGCTGACGGAGGCATTCCTCCACCCAGGGTCTTCCGGCGATCACCGCTGCATGACGGACAATGACGTCCGCCGCGACCATCCGGTCCGGGCTGATGAGGGCGGCAGTGCGATCACCGCTGCCCTCATCCTCGCTGATGCTGGCGGCGACATCCTGTGTCACCGCCTGACGCAGTGTGGCAGCAGGGACTAAATTCATCATGTGTGTGGCCTTTTCGGGATAGTCACAAAAGGTGACAAATTCTGACACAGATTGACGCGTACTGACTCTATAGTGGAAGCGTCAAAAAACCAACCGGCGTTTCAGCGAATCTCGGGAGCCAGACAGATGAGTCTTGGAGACAACGTGGTCACCCTTGGCCAGCCCGCCGACAGCCGGCAGCTTCCAGCGCCGCTGATCAGTCTGCGTGACACTGCGGCGGCGCGGTTTCGCACTCTTCTCGACGCCTTCTTTGACGGCGCCGATGATGCGTTGTTTGATCTGTCAGAGCGTTCCCGCTCCAATGCGGAACAGACCACCTATTTTGATGCCATGCGTGAGCTGCGCATGCAACGCAAGTCGATGACCCTGACCTTTCAGCAATGGCTGAACCGGGCGTTCGACGAAGGCGGCCGCTTTGAGCCCGCGCCGGGGCGCCACAGTGATGGCGATTCCGACATTGAGTCCCTGTCGCTCGTGGATGATGACGACCTGGAAGAGCAGGTGGCAGTGGACAACATGATCCAGCGGATCCGCAACCGTTACAGCGATCAGGTGGAGCTGTTGCGCCAACGGGTAGCGGAAGTGTTGGGCAATCCCGATCTGGCGTCGTCGCGGAACCCGCTTGGTCCGGAAGTGATCTGTCACGGTCTCGCGCAGGCCTGTTCGTCACTGTCCATAGAAATACGCGCTCGGCTGGTCATCTACAAGCTGTTTGACAAGCTGTTGATCAGCCAGCTGGACAACCTTTATGCGGAAGCCAATCAGCACCTCAGCGATCAGGGGGTGCTGCCGAACCTCAAGAACCCGATGCCCCAACGCCAGAACAGCAGCGAGGGGGGTTACGGCTCCATGGGGGGCGAGACCTCTGGCGGTGACGTGTCGCAGCAAGAGGGAACGGATATCCGTAGCCTGCTTGCGATGATGCATGCGGGTGATGGCCAGCAAACGGAAGCGCCTGCGGGTGCCTCCTCCGGCAACGCGGGCGCTTTCCCGGTGATTGGTGCTGGCCAGGGAGCTGCGCCAGTGCAGACAACCGAGCTGGTGCAGATGCTGTCCGGTGTGCAGCAGTCGTCCGAGGCGGGACAGCCCGGTGGTGTGGTGCCGGTTGTTCAGAACCTGGTGCATGAGAATGAGCGCAATGTGCGCCAGATGGACTCGGACGTCATCAACCTGGTGTCCATGCTGTTTGACTTCATCCTGGAAGATCGGCGGCTGCCGGATACCATGAAGGCGCTCATCGGTCGGCTTCAGATTCCAATGGTCAAGGTAGCGCTGGTGGATCCGGCCTTTTTTGAGCGCGGCGGCCACCCCGCGCGCAAACTGCTCAACGAGCTGGCCTCGGCGGCTCTGGTGTGGAATGGCGGCGGCGAGAGCAGCCGTGATCCGCTCTATGAGAAGATGGAAGCTGCCGTCAGCCGCATCCTGAATGAATACAGCGAGGACGTCAGTGTCTTTGACTCTGTTCTGGAGGACTTTACGGCCTTCATGGAAAAGGATCGGCGACGGCGCGAACTGGTGGAGCAGCGCCTGCGCGATGCCGAGGAAGGCCGGGCCCGCGAAGAGCAGGCACGGGCCGAGGTGGAACGGTTCCTGACCCAGGCGCGTGCGAGCTGCACGGTGCCGGAGAGCCTGGTCGGGTTTCTGGATAATGCCTGGTTCCGTGTGCTCAAGTGGTACTACCTGCGTGAAGGAGAGGAAGGAGAAGGCTGGCAGCAGCAGTGCGAGCTGACCCACCGGCTTCTGTGGAGCCTGGACCCGCAGCCGTTCCTGGCCTCCACGCGCTCGGTCCTGCTGCGGGAAATTCCAGGTCTCGTGCGTAGCGTCCGGGAGAGTCTTGAGCAGATCGGCTGGGATCCCTTCGAAACCGATCGCAGCCTGCACCAGCTGGAGCTGGTGCACGTTGATGTGCTGCAGCGCCTTAAGACGGCCCCCAAAGAAGCGCCGGAGGAGGCAGCCTCCCGAAGTGATGACGCATTGGACATTACCAACGAGGCGCCTCCGGGGCTGAACGAGCCCAGTAAGGAAGAAGAGCCGGCGCCGGAGGCTGCAGCCGGAACCAGTGAGGCGGAGCCAGAGGCGCAGTCCCAGACGCTGGGTGAGACGGAAGCGGCCGTGACACCGGAGCTGGGCGTGGGGGCCTGGCTGACATGGAACCCGCCTGAGGGCGAGCCGGTGCGTTGCAAGCTTGCTGCCATCATCCGGGCTACCGGCAAGTACATTTTTGTGAACCGCAACGGCGCGCGGGTTGTTGAGTACATGATGCCGGAGGTGAACCAGGCGCTTGCGGATGGAACCCTCGAGATGCTGGACGATGGCCTGATCTTTGACCGGGCGCTGGAGTCGGTCATCGACAGCCTCCGTCAGGGTCAAGCGAGCTGAAGCGCCCAGTCACCCCCTTGCAATCCACGATCACTGTGCTTCACTGCGGCCTGATCCCGCGAGTGAGGCAATCATATTGTTACAGGATTCTGTTGATGCTCTGATGCCGGGGCGTGATGGGTGGCTGCCAGCGGCACGCCACCTGCCATCGCCCAACCATGATGCGCGGCCTCAAGGTGAGGCGGTTTCCCTGCTTGTCGTCCACGGCATCAGCCTGCCACCCGGCGAGTTCGGTGGCGATGCCATCGAGCGCCTGTTCTGCAATACCCTTGATGTCAGTCAGCACCCCTGGTTCGAGCAGTTGCGGGACCTGCGTGTCTCGGCCCATCTTCTGATCCGTCGTGACGGGGAGCTGGTCCAGTTCGTGTCCCTGCTGGATCGCGCCTGGCACGCGGGGCGTTCCATTTTCGATGGGCGCACGGAATGCAATGATTTTGGTATTGGCATTGAGCTTGAGGGTACTGATGAAACACCCTACACGGATGCTCAATACGACTGCCTGGTTCCGTTGGCAAAGGGGCTGATCCGGGCCTTCCCCGCGGTGACACCGCAACGCATTGTAGGCCACTCGGACATAGCGCCGGAGCGCAAGACGGATCCGGGGCGGGCCTTTGATTGGCGGCGGTTCCGGAACGGCATAGGCCAAATGGTAGAGGAGTCAGGCTGATGCGTCTTCTGGTGGTATTGCTCGCCTGGGTACTGCGCCGGCAGCTGGACGCACGTGGGCGGCTGCATCCTGCCCAATGGCAGCGGCGGTTTCTGGAACATGCTCCCCCGGCGCCCAGCAATGGCCGGGTAACACTGCGCTGGCTTTTGCCCTTATACGGCGTGCTGGTGCTGCTGGTCGGGGCGCTGACCTGGGGGGCAAGTGGCATTGCGGGAGGGCTCTGGGCGAGCCTTTTGGCCCTGGTTCTGCTCGTGGCGGGCGGTACAGGGATGCCGGGGTGGCGCGAGCCGCTCCGAGCTTACAGCACAGCCTGGCGTTCCGGCGATATGCAGGCCGCCTGGTACCATGTCTCCCCGCTGTTACCCGCTGAGCAACGGGGGGCGGCCCTGGCACCGGAGCAGCTGCATTTGAGTCTCTGCGGTGTACTGATCCAGACCACCTTTGAACGTTATTTCCTGCCACTTTTCTGGTATGCCCTGCTGGGGCCGGCGGGCGTGGTGCTGATCCTGGCAGCGCTGATGCTCCGGGACCACTACCCGTCCGACCCCGTGCGAACTGTGTTCAGCCGGTGGGTCTTTTGGCTCGCTGTTCCCGCGCGCTGGCTGCTGTCCTTCAGCTTTGCGCTGGCCGGGGATTTCTCCGGTTGGGTCAGCGAGCCCCGCAACCGCCATCCAAGCCGGGAGGACAGCTGTGGGGATGTACTGCTTACGGCGGCCGGAAGCGCACTTTCCAGTTACGCGCTGGATCCGGCCCGCTTCCAGGCCCATGATCCAGATGGGTGGCGGGATTATGGGCATCGAAGCCTGTTGGCTGTCCGCAATCTATTGAACCGGAGTATGTTGGTATGGTTTGCGGCTTTGGCCATTCTTGCACTCATGGGCGCCCTTCCGTGACCGGTGATGAGCCTCAAGACTTGGTGGAAAAAGTCGTCAAACACCCCAGTGAGTTGACGGAAAAGGGTTGTGACGAGGCGCATGTCACCTAAACTCCCCCTTAACGGGGTGATTCCCGGGAGCATCCCGTAGCGCGAAGGACGCCGCGTCGGAGCGCGGCACACAGCCGATAAAGCCGGCCAGGCCGGTTTGCCAGTGCGACTGGTGTGTTGGAACGCTCGGAGGGCGTACCGTGAAAACATTGCTTGCACCTGCCATTCTGCTGATGAACAGGCTGAAGATCGTTTACAAGTTCAGCCTGATCAGCGTCCTGTTTCTACTGCCGATCATTGGTCTTGCCTACCTTCTGGTGAGCCAGCTGAACGACTCCATTGACGATCTGGAGCGGGCGATTGGTGGCACGGAAGCATTCGCTGAAGCCAATGAACTGGTGCGTAACGCCCAGCGTTACCGGGATTACCATGCGGTGGTCCGGGTCCGGGAGCTGGAAGGCGAGCTCCGGGACAAGTCGCAGCAGGCCAAGGCCTCGGTCACGGAACAGCTTCAGGCGCTGCGCGACTATGCCGGCAACCTCAAGCACGGGGACACCCTGAATGCTCAGCTGGATGAGGTAACCGGGTCCTGGAACCAGATGGTTGAAAAGAACGAGTACCTGCAGACCCAGAACCGCCAGTTCAACCGCTATGACCGCTTTGTCCAGAAAACCCTAGCGTTGCGCAACACAGTGCTCAAAGTGAGCGGATTGGGGCAGGATCCGTCAAACAGCGTCCAGATGCTCCTGGAACTGATCATCAACGGTATAAGCCCCGTAACCAACGAATTGGGACAGGCGCGCTCCTTTGGGCTTTATGGGCTTAACGAAGGTCGGTTGTCGGGCAGGCTCAGCGAGCGCATGAACAGCATTTACGATAACCTCACCAATGTGAGCAATCAGCTGCAAACGGCATTTGATCTGGCCTTTGATGCAGCCCCCGCCATTGGTCAACGCTTCCGGCAAGAAGCGGAGGCGCTCGGCAAGGCGCCCATCGAAATCCGCGACATGATGGAAGTGAAAGTGATCCAGCCCTACAGGCTGGAGTTTCCCGCTTCGGAGTATGACGCCCGGATTTCCGGCTCCATTGACTCGTTCTATACCCTGAGCAATGACCTGCTCGGGGCCGTGCGGGGCCAGCTTGAAACCCGTCTGGCGGACGAGCGCCAGCAGCGTACCATCATCTTCGCGTCACTGGCGGTTGTGCTGGTGGTGATTGTCTGGCTGTACACTGGCTTCTATTTTTCAGTGCGGACCGCAGTCCGCAACTTCGCTGACTCCGCGCGCCGGGTAGCGGGTGGCGATATGCGGGTTCACCTTGAGCTCAACAGTCGTGATGAGCTGGGCGAGCTGAGCACCGAGTTCAATGGCATGACGGATAGCATCCGGGAACTGGTGGAATCGGTTCGGGACACGGTCAGCCAGGTCGATCAGCAGGCTCAGCGGGTTAATGAGACGGCAACCTCTAACTCGGATGCCGCTTCCCGCCAGAAGCAGGAAACCGACCAGATCAACGACGCCATGAAGCAGATGGTGGACGCGGTCCAGGAGGTGGCCCAAAGCTCCCAGCAGGCGGCGGATTACGCCAATGAGGTGGATTCGGAGGCGGAGCAGGGCAGTGCTGTCGTGGACGATACGGTCAAGACTGTGAATCGGCTTGCGGAGGAGATCAAGGGATCCGCGGAGGTTGTTGATCGGGTCAGCAAGGACAGCGACAGCATCAGTCAGGTTCTGAACGAGATCAAGGCCATCGCCGAACAGACCAACCTGCTTGCTCTGAATGCGGCGATTGAGGCAGCGCGGGCCGGCGAGCAGGGACGTGGCTTTGCCGTGGTGGCGGATGAGGTGCGTTCGCTGTCACAGCGCACGCACAAGTCCACGGAAGAGATTGAGCAAATGGTGGGGCGGCTGCAGTCCGGCGTCCAGGATGCGGTGACGGCGATGAATAACAGTCACGAGGTCACCAATGAGACCGTCACCAAATCCAGCGAGGTCACTGAGGCGCTGGAGAACATCGTGAAGGCTATCGCCCGCATTGTGGATATGAGCCAACAGATCGCGCAGGCGGCTGAAGAGCAGTCCGCCGTGGTGAACAACATCAACAGCAATGTTGAAACCATTTCCGATGTGGGCCGGGAGACTGCGGGCAATGCCGAGGAAACCCTGTCGGCCAGCCGTGAGCTTTCGGACCTGACCGCGTCGCTCCACGACCAGGTGGCCCGTTTCAGGGTTTAGGTGTGCTCAGCGTCTGATCCCAGAGAACCTCCGCTGCGCCCTCGCGCCGGGCCAGTACCCGCGCCGCCACGAACAGGAAGTCTGAAAGGCGGTTGAGGTACTGGCGCGCGTCCGGGTTGATGGATTCCTCGTGACCCAGCGCAACGGTGATGCGCTCCGCACGGCGGGAAACCGCCCTGGCCATGTGGCACTGGGCAGCGGGCATGGAACCGCCCGGCAGGACGAAGTTCTTCAGTGATGGCAGGTCCTCGTTCCAGTGGTCCAGTGTGGCTTCCAGCCAGTTGATGTGCTTTTCCGCCACGACTCTGCTTCCCGGAATGGCGAACTCCCCGCCAAGATCGAACAGGTGGTGCTGCACTTGCTGGAGGACCACCTTGAGTTCGCCCTCGTCGTGGAGAGATTCAATGAGGATGCCCATCTGCGCGTTGAGTTCATCCATGGTGCCCATGGCTTCCACCCGCAGGCTGTTCTTGGCGATACGGTTGCCATCAGCAAGGCCGGTAGTGCCATCATCGCCGGTACGGGTGTAGATCTTCGAGAGGCGGTTGCCCATGTCTGCTCCGTTTGAGTTGGTGGCTGAGCCCCTGGGTACGCTGGTCTACAGCGCCTGGATCTGTTCCAGCTGATCGCTCAGACGCTGATACTGCCCCTGGGCGTCTTCCAGCTTGGCCCTTTCCTTTTCAACCACCTCGGCCGGGGCCTTTTCCACGAAACCGGCGTTGCCGAGCTTGCCGTTGAGGCGCTGGATTTCCTTGTCGAGTTTCTCCAGTTCGCGGCTCAGGCGTGTGATTTCCTCATCCTTGTCGATGAGGTTTGCCATGGGGACCAGTACCTCCAGTTCGCCTACCAGCTGTGTCGCGCAAAGCGGTTCGTCGCCGTCCTCCACCCAGTCAATACTTTCCAGCTTGGCGAGCGATTTCAGGAAGGTGCGGTTGACCTCCAGGCGCTCCCTGTCCATGTCATCGCCATGGCGAAGCAGCACCGGCAGAGCCCTTGCGGGGGAGATGTTCATCTCGCCACGGATATTGCGCACGGCCAGGATAACCCCTTTGAGCCACTCGATTTCCGCCTCGGCGGAGGCGTCCTCCATGGCCATGTTGGGTTCCGGGTAGGGCTGGCGCATCACCGTTTCGCCGGTAATGCCGGCCAGTGGGGCGACGCGCTGCCAGATTTCCTCGGTGATGAACGGCATCAGCGGATGGGCCAGGCGCAGTACGCTCTCAAGCACCCGTACCAGGGTCTGGCGTGTCCCGCGCTTGCGCTCCGCCGTTACGTTATCGTCATAGAGCACCGGCTTGGACAGCTCCAGGTACCAGTCGCAATACTCGTTCCAGAGAAAGTCGTAGATGTTCTGGGCAATGCGATCAAAACGGTACTGATCGAAGAAGCCATTGGTTTCCTCGATGCAGGTCTGCAGGCGGCTCAGTATCCAGCGGTCCGCCAGCGACAGCTCAATAGGGTCGCCCGAGGTGCCACAATCCTCGCCTTCAGTGTTCATCAGCACATAGCGGGCGGCGTTCCAGAGCTTGTTGCAGAAGTTGCGGTAGCCTTCCAGGCGCTTCATGTCCCAGTTGATGTCGCGGCCGGTGGTGGCCAGCGCCGCCAGGGTGAAGCGCAGGGCATCGGTCCCGTGGGGCTGGATGCCGTCCGGGAACTCCTGGCGGGTGTTGTTGGCGATCTTTTCCGCCAGCTGGGGCTGCATCATGTTGGCGGTACGCTTGGCCACCAGCTCCTCGCAGCTGATGCCGTCGATCATGTCCATGGGATCCAGGACGTTGCCCTTGGACTTGGACATCTTGTTGCCATGCTCGTCCCGGATCAGTCCGGTTACGTACACCTGCTGGAAGGGCACCTGGGGCGTGCCGTCCTCGTTCTTCATGAACTGCATCGTCATCATGATCATCCGGGCAACCCAGAAGAAAATGATGTCGAAGCCGGTCACCAGCACACTGGTGGGGTGGAAGGTGCGCAGGCGTTCGGTATCCTCGGGCCAGCCCAGTGTGCCGAAGGTCCAGAGGGCGGAACTGAACCAGGTGTCCAGTACGTCTTCGTCCTGCTCCAGAACACACTCTCCGGACAGCCCGTATTTGCTCCGCACCTCATCCTCGGTACGGCCCACGTAGACCCGGCCGTCAGTGTCATACCAGGCCGGGATCCGATGGCCCCACCAGAGCTGGCGGGAAATGCACCAGTCCTGGATCTCGCGCATCCAGGCGTAGTACATGTTGGCGTACTGGTCGGGGATGAATTCGATGTCGCCGTTTTCAACCGCCCGGATGGCTGGTTCAGCCAGCGGCTGGGTGGCCACGAACCACTGGTCCGTTAGCAGGGGTTCAATGACGAGGCCGGAGCGGTCACCGCGCGGGACCTTGAGGGTGTGGGCCTCGACCTGGGCCAGACGTCCTTCGGCGTCCAGCGCCTCGACGATGCGCTCGCGCGCCTCAAAGCGATTGAGGCCGACGAAGGCCGCCGGCATGGTGCCGTCCAGTTCGTGGTTGGGGGTGCTGTCCGCGTTGAAGACTTCGGCCTGCTCGCGGATGCTGGCGTCCGGCGTAAGGATGTTCACCATGGGGAGGCCGCAGCGCTGGCCCACGGCGTAGTCGTTGAAGTCGTGCGCGGGGGTGATCTTGACGCAGCCGCTGCCCATTTCCGGGTCCGCGTGCTCGTCCCCCACGATGGGGATATCGCGTTCGGCCAGGGGGAGGCGAACCGTGGTGCCGATCAGGTGCTTGTAGCGTTCGTCTTCCGGGTGCACCGCTACGGCGGTATCGCCCAGCATGGTTTCCGGGCGGGTGGTGCCGACCACCAGATGATCCGCGCCTTCGGAGGTGGTCTGGCCCCCGTTAATGGGGTAGCGGAAATGCCAGAAGTGGCCTTTCTCTTCCTCGTTCTCAACTTCCAGGTCAGAAATGGCGGTGTGCAGCTTGGGGTCCCAGTTGACCAGGCGCTTGCCCCGGTAGATCAGGCCTTCGTCATAGAGCCGGACAAAGACTTCCTGGACCGCGCGGTAGAAACCGTCGTCCATGGTAAAGCGCTCGTGGTCCCAGTCCACGGAGGCGCCAAGCCGGCGCATCTGGCTGGTAATGGTGCCGCCGGACTCCTGTTTCCATTCCCAGACCTTGTTGATGAACGCCTCCCGGCCCAGCTCGTGCCGGGTCTGGCCTTCTTCATTCGCCAGGTTGCGCTCGACCACCATTTGGGTGGCAATGCCGGCGTGGTCACTGCCCACCTGCCAGAGGGTGTTGTCGCCCTTCATGCGGCGGTGGCGGACCAGCGCATCCATCAGCGTGTGCTGGAACGCGTGGCCCATGTGCAGGCTGCCGGTCACGTTGGGCGGCGGGATCATGATGCAGAAGGGATCGCCCTTGCCGGAAGGCGCGAAATAGCCGCGCTCTTCCCAGGTCTGGTACCACTGGCTTTCAATCTTTTCCGGCTGGTAGGTCTTATCCATGCTTGATCGGCCCGGCTGTGCTGATGTGGGTTGAGACTGTGAAGACTAACAGACCTGCGATTATACATGGTGGCCGCTCACCGGCGAACCATCAGCCCGGTGAGCGGAAGTCATGAACCTGCGGGGTGATGCCCAGTTCCCGCAACTGGCGGTATTGGGCGCGGGCGCGCTGGAGGCTGCTGTCCTCGTTGCTGGCGATCAGGGCTAGGCGCGCAAACCTGTCAGCGGCGCCAGGCAGGGTAGTGGCGACGACAATCAGGGTATCCCACTCGCCCGGTGCGGGGTCGCATTCGAGGACCGTGACACGGGTGTCCGGTTGCTGGTCACTGGTGCGGATCCGCTCATGGGGCAGGAATGACTCAGGACGGAATGACCACAGCATGGCGTCCAGCGCCTCGGCCGTGGTGGCGTCATCGCAGTACAGCGCGACCCGGTCGCCGTCCAGCCACGCCTTTTCCGCCAGCCGCGCGGCATGCAGAAGGCGGGCATCACGACCGGTGCCGGCGAGGATGTGGAACCAGTGACTCATGAGGCATCCCCGGGTTGGCTGTTATTGAGGGCACAGGTTATCTAGAATGATCCGTCCTGTCAGGCGATGCGAGATGCTGGGAACGCCCGTGTTCATCATTTTCCGTTACCTGGGCCGCCAGGTCCTGACCACCATGGCTGCCGTTGCACTGGTGCTGCTGCTCATCTTCATGAGTGGCCGTTTCCTGCAGTATCTGGCGTCGGCCGCTGAAGGCGAATACGCGGCCAACATCATTTTCATCGTTATGGGGTACCGGCTGCCGGAATTCCTGGAGCTGATTCTCCCCCTGAGCTTTTTTCTGGCCATTCTGCTGACCTATGGGCGCATGCACCAGGAGAGTGAGATGACGGTACTCACCGCCTGCGGTGTCAGTGAGCGCCAGGTTCTTCTGCTGACTCTGGGGCCGGGCGTACTGGTAGCGCTCATGGTTGGCGCCATGAGTCTGTGGCTGACACCGGCTGGCATCCAGCAGGTGGATCGTATCTTCGCTGACCAGGCCCAGCGCACGGGGTTTGAAATGCTGGCGCCGGGACGCTTCCAGGAGATGGGCTCGGCAAACCGGGTCACCTATACCCGTGCCCTGAGTGATGACAAACAGACCCTGAAAGGGGTTTTCATGGCTGAGGGCCAGGAGGATGGGCGCTTTACGCTCATGAAAGCGGACAAGGGGACCCAGATTGTCGAGGACGAGGGGGGGCGCTTTCTGGTGCTGCACGACGGGGTCCGTTTCGAAGGGCGCCCCGGGGGCGCCGAGTTTGATGCCATGACCTTTGAGGATTACGGCCTGCGGATTGAACCGCCCTCCGGTGTGAGTACCGGCAGCTCCCGGGAAGGCAAGCCAACTCTGGCGCTCATGGATTCCGGTAAAAAGGCGGATCAGGCGATGGTGCACTGGCGGCTGTCGCTACCGCTACTGGTGCTGGTGGTTACGGTGCTCGGTATCCCTCTGAGCCGGGTGAATGCCCGCCAGGGCCGCTTCTTTCACCTACTGCCCGGGATCCTGGTGTTCATCGGCTATCTGGGAATCCTGATCCTGGGACGGGATGCCATTGCCTCTGGCCAGCTGCCTTCATGGGTGGGGCTGTGGGGCGTCCATGTTGGCTTCCTCGCGCTGGGCGCGGTGATGCTGGCCTGGCCGTCAGTACGGCTGCGCCGGGCTTCGGAGGTGATGCATGCGGCTGATTGACGGTTACATCATGCGGGTGGTGGCGGCTGCCATCCTGTTGGTTCTGATGGTGGTTCAGGCGCTGGATTTCGTGTTCGCTTACATTGCCGAGCTGGAGGACACGGCCAATGAATATCAGGCATGGGAAGCCTTTGTCTTCATGGTGTACACCCTGCCCAGGCGGCTGTATGAGTTTCTGCCGCTGGCCGCCTTCATGGGGGCGCTGGTAGGGCTGGGTCAGCTCGCCAACAACTCCGAGCTGGTGGTGATCCGGGCGGCGGGGGTCTCGCTGGGCCGGATTACCTGGTCCGCCATGAAACCAGCTCTGGTGGTGGTGGCAATCAGTCTTGTGGTTGGGGATTTCGTGGCACCGCCGGCGGAACAGGCGGCCCAGAGTAACAAGGCGGTTGCCCGCCATGGTGGGCAAGCGGCGGCTACCCATGGTTTCTGGCATCGTGAGGATGATGTCTTCATGCACTTCAATACGGTGCTGCCCAGCGGTGAGCTCCATGGCGTTTCCCTGTTCCGTTTTGGTGAGGGCCAGTGGCTGGAAGAAGCGCTTTACGCGGAACGCGGGGTCTACCAGGGCGATTACTGGGTGTTGCATGACGTGCGTCATTCAACGATCCGGAAACAGTCAGTCAGCACTGAAGAGCGGGCAACGTTCCGCTGGCAGAACGGGCTCTCGCCGGACGTGCTCAGTGTGTTGACGGTCAGGCCGGATCGCCTGGCGATCCACGGTCTCTATACCTACGCCACCTATATGCAGGAGCAGGGGCTGGATGCCAGTGACTACTGGCTGGCGTTCTGGAAGAAAACCCTTCAGCCGCTGGGCACCGCGACCATGGTGCTGCTGGCCATCTCCTTTGTGTTCGGGCCGTTGCGCTCGGTCACCATGGGATTCCGGATCTTCTGTGGGCTTCTGGCTGGACTTGGGTTCAAATACACGCAGGACCTTCTGGGCCCCATGAGTCTGGTCTATGGCTTCAGCCCGATGCTGGCCACCCTGGTACCGATCGCCATCGCTGGTGGCGTGGGGTTGGTGCTGTTGCGTCGGGCCGGATGACGCCGGTTACTTCGGGCTGTTGCGCTTGGACAGCAGCACAGTACGGCTCCGCGACAGGTGATCCGTCCAGCTGCGGTGCTGTGGGTCGAGCCACTGCCACAGCCACCCCAGCCCCAGGGCAGCCCAGCTGACCGCCCCTGCAATCACCCGCAACAGAGCCTGGGTCCAGCTTATTCTTGAGCCATCCGGGTTTTCGATACGGAGCCGCCAGGTCTGCATGCCCAGGGTCTGGCCCGCACGCCGCCAGAAGAAGCCGAAGAACAGCCACAGGCTCGCAAGCAACACCAGGGTCAGCACCGGGTCATAGTCTATCTGGCCTTGCGCTTGCTGCATGGCGCCGTAGCGATCGGCAACCAGGCCCGCGTTGATCAGGAGCTTGTGCACGCCGGTGTAGATCGCAGTGACCGTGAAGACCAAAGCCAGGCACAGCAGGCTGTCGTAGACCATGGCGATAAGGCGGCGCCACAGGGGAGCTGGCGGATGCGGGTCAGGGCTCGGAGGCTGGTCGTTGGTCATCACGGCGAGCGTTTGTGGCTTGCAGGTGGCTGGCATTGTAGCGGCTTGGTGGCGTTTCGGCGAGATGCCAGTCTTTCGAAGGCGTGATGGGGTCACCGTGCAGCGCGTTCCCCGGTTTTTGCGGCTGTGTTAGAGTGGCCGCTTCACAGTCAATTCAATCCTCCTAACGAATAACGGGTTTGAGTCCGCTATGAAAACAGCCGAGCTGCGCAGTGCGTTTCTGGAGTATTTTCGTCAGAACGGGCATACCATTGTGCCCAGCAGTTCGCTGGTGCCAGCGGACGATCCTACGCTGCTGTTCACCAATGCGGGGATGAACCAGTTCAAGGATGCCTTCCTGGGACGCGAGGACCGGGGCTATACCCGGGCGGTGTCATCCCAGCGCTGCGTGCGTGCCGGCGGCAAGCATAATGACCTTGAGAACGTGGGCTATACGGCGCGCCACCACACCTTCTTCGAGATGCTGGGCAACTTCAGCTTCGGCGACTATTTCAAGCGTGAGGCGATCCACTTTGCGTGGACCTTCCTGACGGACCCCCAGTGGCTCGGGTTGCCTGCGGAAAAGCTCTGGATCACGGTGTACCAGACTGATGAGGATGCCTACCGGATCTGGAATGAGACGATCGGTGTGTCCGCTGAGCGCATAGTGCGCATCGGGGATGAAGACGGCGTGCCCTACAAGTCGGATAACTTCTGGTCCATGGGCGATACTGGCCCCTGCGGCCCCTGCTCGGAAGTTTTCTACGATCATGGCCCCGACGTGGCTGGTGGTCCTCCGGGTAGTGATGATGAGGACGGTGATCGCTACATCGAGATCTGGAACATTGTCTTCATGCAGTTCAATCGCACGGCCGACGGGGTCATGCACGACCTTCCGAGTCCGTCCGTGGACACCGGCATGGGTCTGGAACGCATCGCCGCGGTTCTGCAGGGGGTGCACAGCAACTATGAAATCGACCTTTTCCAGTCGCTGCTGAGCTCCGTGTCCCGGGTTCTGGGAGGCGTGGATCCGGACCAGGCCTCCGCCTGCGTGATTGCCGACCACATCCGGTCCTGTTCCTTTTTGATCGCGGATGGGGTGATGCCCTCCAATGAGGGGCGCGGTTTCGTGCTTCGCCGGATCATCCGCCGGGCGGCGCGTCACGGCAACAAGCTGGGCGCCAGTGGCACCTTCTTCCATAAGCTGGTGGAGCCACTGGATGCGTTGATGGGTGAGGCCTACCCGGAGCTGACCAGGGCCCGTCCCCAGATCGAGAAAATCCTCAAGCAGGAAGAAGAACAGTTCGCACGCACCCTGGAGAAGGGGCTGCGTCTGCTGGAAAGCGATATTGCCCAGCTCAGTGGTCATGAGATCCCGGGGGAGACTGTGTTCACCCTCTACGATACCTATGGCTTTCCGGTGGACCTGACCAACGATATTGCCCGCGAGCGTGGCCTGACACTGGACATGGAGGGCTATGAGCAGGCTATGGAGGCCCAGCGTGAGCGCGCCCGGGCCGCCAGCAAGTTCGGTATCGACTACAACGCCGGGCTCAACCTGGACGGGGAAACCGAGTTCACCGGCCACGGTAACTTCGAGGATGAGGGCGAGGTTCGCGTCGTCCTGGTCGAAGGTGAACGCCGCTCCGCTGGTGTGGGTGAGCGTGCCGTGGTGGTTCTGGATCGCACCCCCTTCTATGGGGAATCCGGTGGCCAGGTGGGTGACACCGGGGTCCTGAGCTGGTCTGGTGGCCGTTTTGAAGTGGAGGACACCCAGAAAGAGGGTGGCCATCATCTGCACATCGGTCGTGTCGTGGCTGGGACCCTGGAGCCGGGTATGACGCTGCATGCGGCGGTTAACGGCCAGCGGCGGGCCACTACGGCACTCAACCACTCAGCCACGCATCTGCTGCACGCGGCGCTGCGCACCGTACTTGGTGAGCATGTGGCCCAGAAGGGGTCACTGGTTAACGCGGAGCGGCTGCGTTTTGATTTCTCCCACTTCGAGGCGGTCAGCGCCGAGGAGCTGGAGCGCATTGAGCGCATGGTGAACGAACAGGTCCGTGCGAATACCGCCGTTGAAACCCGGGTGACGGACATGGAAACGGCGAAGACCATGGGAGCCATGGCCCTGTTTGGCGAAAAGTACGGTGACAGCGTCAGGGTGCTCTCGATGGGTACTGGTGGTTTCTCCATTGAGTTGTGCGGGGGCACCCATGTGGAACGCACGGGCGATATCGGCCTCTTCCGCATCGTCGCTGAAACCGGTATTTCCTCCGGCGTTCGCCGCATTGAAGCACTGACCGGCGAGTCAGCGCTGGCCCATGACCGGGAGCAGGAAGCACGCCTGGGGCGTATCGCGGCCCTTGTGAAGGGCGCACCTGAATCCGCAGTGGAGCGCGTGGAAACCCTGGTGGAACAGAACCGCCAGCTTGAGAAAGAGGTAGAGCGGCTCAAGGGTAAGCTGGCCAGTGCCGCCGGTAGTGACCTTGCTGATAATGCCGTGGACGTGGATGGCATCAAGGTGGTTGCGGCCGACATGCAGGGTGCGGACCGCAAGGCGCTGATGGAAACGGCCGACCAGCTCAAGAACAAGCTCGGCAGTGCCGTTGTGCTGCTGGGGTCGGCGGTGGACGGCAAGGTGACGCTGGTCGCGGGCGTGACAAAGGATCTTACCGACCAACTCAGCGCGGGTGAGCTCATGAAGACAGTCGGTCCCTGTGTGGGCGGCAAGGGAGGAGGCCGGCCTGATATGGCGCAGGGCGGCGGCAGCGACCCGGATGGCCTTGCTGATGCCATTGCCTCGGTCGAACCCTGGGTCCGCGATAACGTAGGGAACTAACCGTCTAAGGGGTATCCCTATCTGTACAGCCGGGCAAACAGGGCTATAATGCGCCCGGCGCTAATAGCGAGCCGGGATTGATTGAATCCGTACGGACAAGGAATACGCGCGCATGGCGTTGTACGTAAAGAAATTCGGCGGCACGTCCGTCGGCACCGTGGACCGGATCGAGGCGGTAGCGGACCAGCTCCAGGCTGCCCGTCAAGCCGGCGATGATGTGGTCGTCGTGGTTTCGGCGATGAGTGGCGAAACCAACCGGCTGATTGACCTGGCCCATCAGGTGATGGACGAGCCGGATCCGCGGGAGATGGACGTGCTGGTGTCCACCGGCGAACAGGTAACCATTGCGCTTCTGAGCATGGCATTGCTCAGGCGGGGTGTGGACGCCCGTTCCTATACCGGTGGCCAGGTCCGCATCACCACGGACAGCTCGCATACGAGGGCACGGATCCAGGATATTGACGAAGATAATATGCGCCAGGATCTGGACGCCGGACGTGTTGTGGTTGTGGCTGGATTCCAGGGCATGAACGAGGACGGGCATATCACCACCCTGGGTCGTGGTGGCTCTGATACCACCGCGGTGGCGTTGGCCGCCGCGCTGAAGGCGGATGAGTGCCATATCTACACCGATGTGGATGGTGTTTATACCACGGATCCGCGGATCGTGGACGGAGCGCGGCGGCTTGAGACCATCACCTTCGAGGAGATGCTCGAGATGGCCAGTCTGGGCTCCAAGGTGCTGCAGATCCGTTCGGTGGAGTTCGCCGGCAAGTACAACGTACCGGTTAGGGTGCTTTCCAGTTTCAGGGAAGGGCCCGGAACCCTGATCACCTTTGACGACGAGGACGATATGGAAAAGCCAGTGGTCTCGGGCATCGCGTTCAATCGCGATGAAGCCAAGCTGACGGTGGTGGGTGTTTCGGACATCCCCGGCTGTGCCTCGCGGATGCTGAAGCCTGTTAGTGATGCGGGCATTGAAGTGGACATGATCCTGCAGAATGTGGGGTCGGATAACCGGACCGACTTCACCTTCACTGTGCACCGTAATGATTACAGGCAGTCTCTGGAACTGCTGGAGAACCTTGGGGGTGAGCTGGATGTGCAGTCCGTGCAGGGCGATGAGCACATCGCCAAGGTCTCCATTGTGGGTGTAGGCATGCGCTCCCATGCGGGCGTGGCCTCATGTATGTTTGATGCCCTGTCGGCGGAAGGCATCAACATTCAGATGATTTCCACCTCGGAAATCAAGATCTCGGTAGTGATCGACGAGAAATACCTGGAGCTGGCGGTGCGTACGTTGCACAGCGCATTCGGTCTGGAGCAGGCTGAAATCCGGGAAGAAGATTGAATAATAATAAAACAGCTGGCGAAAACGCGTGTAGGCTTCAATAATTGGGAAGCCGAAACGAAAACGACACGGGGCAGCGTCTCGCGACTGAGCCGGAAGGGCAGGTGGGACGTATAACCGGAAAGCGGTTAATTAAGACAAGGAGTTTGGACAATGCTGATTCTGACACGTCGCGTCGGCGAGACACTCATGGTTGGTGATGAGGTCACCGTGACCGTTCTTGGTGTCAAGGGGAACCAGGTGCGTATCGGCGTGAATGCACCGAAAGAAGTGGCGGTGCACCGGGAAGAAATCTATCAGCGCATCCAGCAAGAACAGGATGAGGACGAGCCGGAAAACGACTGAGTCCGGACCCTGTAGCGGCGGCTGCCAGAAAATGTCACGTAACCCCTATGAAAACGTGTCACATATGGTAGTATACGTCGCGTTCCAACGGAGAGGTGGGTGAGTGGCTGAAACCAGCTCCCTGCTAAGGAGCCGTACGCATTGCGCGTACCGAGGGTTCGAATCCCTCCCTCTCCGCCATTTGGCGGCTGTAGCTCAGCTGGATAGAGCACGTGGCTACGAACCACGGGGTCGGGGGTTCGAATCCTCCCAGCCGCACCAGATACCAGGCTGATGCCTTAAAAGGCATCAGCTTTCTCAAGTGGCATGAGCAACACTTGAAACCATAGCAAAACCTGCCTGTAAGGCGGCTGTAGCTCAGCTGGATAGAGCACGTGGCTACGAACCACGGGGTCGGGGGTTCGAATCCTCCCAGCCGCACCATTTCCCCCGGATTGACCGTCCAACCGATCGTTCAGTGACTGGCGTTTCGCTGAAAGCAACGACCCAACGCTTGCCTCTCGGTTCGATGCGTCGCTGTTTTGTAAATGAAGGTTAATACGCCGCCGCTAGGGTGTCTCCTCATCGACCTGGAAATGGACCCCTTGTGGAGGAATGAGCGATGGCCGACTTCGACCGGCGCCAGTTTCTGGTGGGACTGGCGGCAACCACCCTGACCCCCTACCTGCTGACCGGATCCCGAAATGCCCAGGCGTCCGCTACACAGTGGCAGGGAGCCTCTTATGTTGAGTCGCGGCTTGATACCAGCAACCTGAGTGTGGATCAGGGGCGGGTTTTTGAGCTGTCAGTGGCTTCTGGCGATCCTGTTCCCACCGGGGTCATCCTCTGGACCCGTGTACGCCCGGATCTCGTTGTGGCGGAACAGTCACTGTTCTTCCAGGTGGCGCTTGACGGTGAATTCCAGCAATTGGTCTCGGAAGGCGAGGTGTTGCCGGAGGACCTCAATGAACGCAGTGACTACACCGTTAAGGTGGATCTGGAAGGTCAGCTTTCACCCGGTCAGCGGTATTACTACCGCTTCATCTATGGCAATACCGCCTCACGAACGGGGCGTTGCCGCACCGCCCCGGCGGAGCACGCCTCGCCGGATCGCCTCAAGTTCGCCGTTCTGACGTGCCAGGACTATACCAATGGTTACTATGGTGCGCTGGATCATGTGGCTGACGACGACAGCATTGACTTTGTTCTTCACCTGGGCGATTTCATCTATGAAAGCGTGGGTGATCCCCGGTTCCAGGACCTGCCGTTCGAAGACCGCCTTATCATCCTTCCCAGCGGCAACACGGTTGCCTTTGACCTTGCGGACTACCGGCACCTGTACCGGATCTACCGCAGTGACCGTTCGCTGCAGCGGGCCATGGAGCAACATACCTGGATCATCACCACGGATGACCATGAAACCTGCAACGACGCCTACTGGGATTACGAGCAGGATACGCTTGGTTGCCCGGATCACCCCTTTATGACAGATGCGTCCTACGCCAATAACCTCGATCTCCGGCGCCAGCTCAAGCTCGACAGCCAGAGGGCCTGGGCCGAGTACGTCCCTGCCCGGATCCAGTTCAACGAATCGGCAACCCACCCCTTCGAGTTCAGCCGCATTTATCGCGATTTCCGCTTCGGTGATCTCGTGAACCTCTACATGCTGGACACCCGAACCTATCGCACGCCACATCCCTGCGGTGAAGACGATGTGCTCGAACGGTATGTGCCCATCGGCTGCGACAATTTCGGTAACCCCAATCAGAGCATGCTTGGCGATGCCCAGCGCGAGTGGCTTCTCAATCGTACTCATCTGTCAACAACGCGCTGGAATGTCCTGGGGAACCAGACCTTCATGGGCCGTCTCGGGTTGGATCTCGGGGAAGATGTCAAGCTGCCGTTCAATGTGGATGCATGGGACGGTTACACAGCGGAGCGGCAGCTGCTGTTGAATGAGTTCCAGTCAAACGGTGTGGATAATCTGGTGGTGCTGACCGGCGATCTGCATTCCTACATCGCTGCCCAGGTCAAGAAGGACTACTCGGATCTGGCGTTCTGGAACTTTGATAACCACCGTGGTGCCGAATTCATGACACCCTCTCTTACCTCCGCGGGGCTGGCGGACCAGCTGCCGGAACAGACTCCGGACAACAAGGTGAACAACGCCCTGGTGGATGCTTTGAGTTCGAGTGCCGTAAGGGTGACCAATCCCCATATCCGGTTCTTCAATTCCCGGTTGCACGGGTATTCGACGGTGGAGTTCCGTGACAGCTATTGCGAGTGGGTGGCCTACGCGGTCAGCAAGGACACGCCGGACCAGCTTCCTGCCCGGGAAGCGATCGCTCGTTTCCGGAAATATGAAGCCTTACCCTTCCTGGTCCGCAAGACGACCGACGGCTACTGACCCGCCGTTTGCCCCCCAAAAGCCTGGCTCATTGAGGCGAGCCGGGCTTGTTGGGTGCGAGAAGCGCCCTCTGCTTGTTTCTGGTTGTGTGAAGGCACAATTGAGTCGATGTGATCAACTTGCAATCGTCGGTGTTTGTGCGTATAAATTCGCGCGCCTTTCCGGCGCGATCCTTTTTTGTTGTCCGGCAAGGCGAGAAACTGTAAATTATGACAGACTTGCAAGGCCTGTGAGCGGCTGTCGCGGTCATTAATTCTCCTTAACTGATAAGGTGATTTCCCATGGATGAAGTGATGCAGGGGGCATTGGACCTGATGCTGGTTGGCATGGGGTTCGTGTTTTCCTTTCTGATCATTCTGGTGTTCGTCACCATATTGATGTCCCGCATCGCGGGTTGCATCGCGCCACCGGAGCCAGTACGCCCCAATAACGGCGGCGGCCAGGGCAGCGCCGATCCTATGAAAGACCCACAACTCAAAGCGGTCATTTCCGAAGCCATTGCCAAACACCGGGCTCGTCGTCGGCAATGAGGCGCCGCGCTTAATGCGCGGCCGGGAAACCAAAACGAGATAAAGAAGGTCCGAAAGATGACAGATACCAAGCAACCCCTGGGGATCACGGATCTGGTGCTGCGTGACGCGCACCAGTCCCTGTTCGCGACCCGCATGCGACTGGACGACATGTTGCCGATTGCCGAGAAGCTGGATCAGGTAGGCTTCTGGTCGGTTGAGTCCTGGGGCGGAGCCACGTTCGATTCCTGCATACGCTATCTGGGCGAGGATCCCTGGGAGCGGATCCGTGAGCTCAAGAAGGCGATGCCCAACACCAACCAGCAGATGCTGCTCCGCGGCCAGAATCTGCTGGGGTACCGCCATTACGCGGACGACGTGGTTAACCGTTTCGTGGAGCGTGCCGCTGAAAACGGTGTGGACGTGTTCCGGATCTTTGATGCGATGAACGATCCGCGCAACCTGGAAACGGCCATCCAGGCGACGAAGGCAACCGGCAAGCATGCCCAGGGCACGATCTCGTACACGGTCAGTCCAGTGCATACCATTGATATGTGGGTGCAGCTGGCGAGTCAGATTGAATCCATGGGCGCCGATTCGCTCGCCATCAAGGACATGGCCGGGCTCATGAAGCCCTATGACTGTTACGAGCTGGTGAGCCGGCTCAAGAAAGAGCTGTCTATTCCCATCCAGTTCCATTCCCATGCCACTACGGGCATGTCGACCGCCAGTATCGTCAAGGCGGCCGAGGCCGGGGTTGATCGGGTGGACACGGCGATCTCCTCCATGAGCATGACCTATGGCCATTCGCCGACCGAGTCGGTGGCGGCCATCATGCAGGGGACGGACCGGGATACCGGCCTCGACATTGAGTTGCTCGAGGACATCGCGAAGTACTTCCGTGAGGTCCGCAAGAAGTACGCGAAATTTGAAGGGTCGTTGCGTGGCGTGGATTCGCGCATCCTGGTGGCCCAGGTACCGGGCGGCATGCTCACCAACATGGAAGGCCAGCTCAGGGAGCAGAACGCCAGCGACAAGATGGACGAGCTTCTGGCGGAAATCCCGCGCGTTCGCGAAGATCTGGGCTACATCCCGCTGGTAACGCCTACATCCCAGATTGTCGGGACCCAGGCCGTGCTGAACGTACTTACCGGGGAGCGTTACAAGTCCGTCTCCAAGGAAACGTCCGCGCTCCTCAAGGGTGAGTACGGCGCAGCCCCTGCCGAGTGCAACAAGGAGCTTCAGGAGCAGGTTCTGCAGGGCGGCGAGCCCATCACATGCCGGCCCGCTGACCTGATTGAGCCCGAAATGGACCGGTTGACGGAAGCGCTCCGCCAGGAAGCGACCGATAAGGGCTTCACGCTCGCAGAGAACGAAGTGGATGATGTACTGACCTACGCCCTTTTCCCGCAGATCGGGCTGAAGTTCCTGGAGAACCGGGGCAATCCGGAGGCGTTCGAGCCTGCGCCCACGGGCGAGGAAGTGGCGAGTCCGGCAGCGCCGGGTGAGCCCGAGACCTATACGGTCACGGTAGACGGTCAGTCCTATGTCGTAGAGGTCGCCGAGGGCGGCGACATCACCAATATCCAGCAGGCCCCTGGGGGTGGTCAGTCCCCGGCACCGGCTGGTGGCGGCCCGGCTGCCGCGCCCGCCGGTGGTGGCGAGCCGGTTTCAGCTCCCTTGGCCGGTAACATTTTCAAGGTGCATGTCAGTCCTGGTGAACAAGTCAACGAGGGCGACGTGCTGATCATCCTCGAGGCCATGAAGATGGAAACCGAGGTGAAAGCGGATCGTTCCGGTACAGTGGGCTCCGTTACCGTCAAGGTCGGTGACAGTGTGGCCGTTGGCGACGAACTCCTGACTCTGGGATAAAAAGGGCTTTACGGCATGGATAATCTGATTACTTTATGGACCGGTAGTGGTCTGTACAATCTGACGCCAGGCGCGCTCACGATGATCGTGGTGGGCCTGGTGCTGCTTTATCTGGCGATCAACAAGAAGTTTGAACCCCTGCTCCTGGTTCCGATCGGTTTCGGCACCATTCTGTCGAACCTGCCCGAGGCAGGTCTCGCCATGAGCGCGGTCGAGAACGCGATCCACAGCGAGGTGCCTCGGGTGCTGGCAGCGCTCGCGTCCGTGATGGATGTGAGCTACGAGATGGGGCAGAAGGTGACGCCGGATGTCATCAAGAGCTTCATGGAAGCCTATAAGGGACTTGATGCCGAGGCGATGCTCAGTGCTCAGCAGGTCGCGACGGATATGGGGTATTCGCCGGGGATAATCCAGTCCTTCTATAAGGTGGCCATTGGCAGTGGTGTCGCGCCGCTGATCATTTTCATGGGCGTAGGCGCCATGACGGATTTCGGGCCCTTGCTGGCGAACCCGAAGACGATGCTGCTTGGCGCGGCCGCTCAGTTCGGCATCTTCAGCACTGTTTTGGGTGCGGCGGCGCTCAACAGTACCGGGCTCATGGATTTCTCTGTTACCGAAGCGGCGGCCGTGGGCATCATTGGTGGCGCGGACGGCCCCACATCCATCTACGTCTCCAGCATCCTGGCACCCCATCTTCTGGGGGCGATCGCCGTGGCGGCCTATTCCTACATGGCGCTGGTACCGCTGATCCAGCCACCGATCATGAGGGCGTTCACCAATAAGGAAGAGCGTCAGCTGCAGATGAGTCAGCTCCGGGAAGTTGGCAAGCTTGAGAAGATCATCTTCCCGGTTGCCATCCTGGTACTGACCGGTATGTTCCTGCCCGACGCAACGCCCCTTCTGGGCATGTTCTGCTTCGGTAACCTGATGAAGGAATGTGGCGTTGTTGAGCGACTGAGTGACACGACCCAGAACGCCCTCATCAATGCGGTGACCATTGTTCTGGGACTGTCAGTTGGCTCCAAGATGGCGGCTGAGCAATTCCTGAACGCCCAGGTGCTTGGCATCCTGGCGCTGGGCATGGCGGCATTTGCCGTAGGTACTGTATGCGGCGTGGTCATGGCCAAGATCATGAACGCGTTTGCAAAGGAGAAGATCAACCCTCTGATTGGTTCGGCCGGTGTTTCCGCCGTGCCCATGGCAGCGCGGGTGTCCAACAAGGTGGGCCTGGAGGAGAATCACCAGAACTTCCTCCTGATGCACGCCATGGGGCCGAACGTTGCCGGTGTGATCGGCTCTGCCGTGGCGGCGGGCGTGATGATCAAGTTCGTCGGCGGTTGAACCTGATGTGATGTGGCGCACCCCGCCTGAGGGTGCGCTGTTACCTCAACGCTTGTCAGGCCTCCCCGGGCGACGGGGGTGGCCACCCTCCCAGAGCCTTCCAGCGATTAACGATCAGGCAGAACAGTTCTGCTGTTTTATCCGCGTCATACAGTGCCGAGTGGGCCTCTTTATTGTCGAAGTCAATGCCGGCAATACGGCAGGATTCCGCCAGTACAGTGTGACCCAGGGCCAGCCCGGAAAGGGCGGCGGTATCGAAGGTCGAGAAGGGGTGGAACGGATTGCGTTTGATGTTCTGGCGCTCCGAGGCTGCCTTCACGAAGCCGAGATCAAAGGTGGCGTTATGGCCCACCAGGACCGCGCGTTTGCACTGGTTGCGGCGCACGGCCTGACGGATGGGCTGTAAGGTGCCGCGCATGGCCTCAAGTTCCGGACGCTCATCCCGCAGAGGGTTGCCAGGGTTAATACCGGTGAAGGCGAGGGCATCTTTCTCGATATTGGCGCCTTCAAAGGGTTGGACGTTGTACTGAATGCGTTCGCCCGGATAGAGCCAGCCTTCGCTGTCCATTTCCAGAAGAACCGTTGCGATTTCGAGCAGGGCGTCCGTCGCGGCATTGAAGCCGCCGGTTTCCACGTCCACGACAACCGGCAGGAAACCCCGGAAGCGCTGCTGGGTCATTGTTGGGGCTGCCGTCACGTTGTTCACGCCCGGTTCTCCCCGCTGTCAATCCGCCAGTTCAGGGTATTCCCGGCATTCAGCGGCACTATGGGGTGGCCGTCTTCATACAGCGCCCCCGCAATGGTATGAGGCTCCCGGCGCAGGGTGATGCACCCGGTGTTGCGGGGCAGGCCGTAGAAGTCCGCGCCGTGGAAGGAGGCGAACCCTTCCAGCCGGTCCAGGGCGCCAGCCTCTTCAAAGAACTGAGCGTACAGCTCGATGGCGGCGAAAGCGGAATAACAGCCCGCACAACCACAGCTGTTTTCCTTGCGGCTGCGGTCGTGAGGGGCGGAGTCCGTGCCCAGGAAGAAGCGGCGGTCACCGCTTATGGCGGCTTCCCTCAGGGCCTGCTGATGACGCTGGCGCTTGAGGATGGGAAGGCAGTAGAAATGGGGTCTTATGCCGCCCAAAAGGAGGTTGTTGCGGTTGAACAGCAAGTGCTGGGGGGTGATGGTGGCCCCCAGGTTGCGCTCCCGTGAGCTTACGAATTGCGCCGCGTCCGCGGTGGTGATGTGTTCCATGACAACCCGCAGCTGGGGCAGGCGCTCAACCAGCGGTGCCAGCACCTCGTCGATGAATACCTTTTCCCGGTCAAAGATGTCCACGTCGGCCCGTGTCACCTCACCGTGGGTGAGCAGCAGTAGACCTTCTTCGGCCATGGTTTCCAGCGCGGGCTCGATATGGCGGATATCGGTGACGCCGGAGTCCGAGTTGGTGGTGGCTCCCGCCGGGTAGAGCTTGCACGCCACTATGCCCGAACGCGCGGCCTCACGAATGATCTCAGGCGTGGTATTGTCCGTGAGATAGAGGGTCATGAGAGGCTCGAACCCGCTGCCTTCGGGGACGGCGGCCCGGATCCGCTCACGGTAATCCATTGCCTGAGCAGCGGTGGTCACCGGCGGGGTCAGGTTGGGCATGATAATGGCACGGCCAAAGCGCCGAGCCGAGTCGGGAACCACCTGCTGCAGCAACTCGCCATCGCGAACGTGCAGGTGCCAGTCATCGGGTTGGGTCAGGGTCAAGGTATCAGTCATGATCGGGATTGTACCAGATGATCCGGGCCTCAAGTTCCGGCGGCGTCTGCCGATACCCGGGATTGAGGCGTCACAACAATGGTTCCGTCAGTCATGAGCCCACGTTATTGGATCGCTGCGGTGGTGGTTATCGCCTGGTTGCCGTTGAGCGCCACCGGGACCACCTTTTCCGCGGGTATAGAAAACAGCCGCTGGATCCTTTCGGATTCCATCTTTGAGTGCACGTTGACGCATCCGGTGCCCGGCTATGGTGAGGCTGTCTTTTACCATCGGGCCGGGGAGTCGCTCCGGTTCTTTCTGCAGCCGGTCCGCAGTTCCATGCGCGCCGGGGAGGCCGCGTTGGTGATCGAGCAGCCCGCCTGGAAGGCGGGTAAACCTGTGGATGACCTGGGATACGTTCGGGTCAGCAATGACCGTGACCGGCCAGTGGAGCTGTCCTCCGGAACCAGTGAACGGATGCTTGCCAGTCTGCAGGAAGGCCGTATGCCCACTTTTACCCGCCGGGCGCGCCAGAGTGACCGGCCGGTACGGGTGCGGCTCAACTACATTAACTATGGCAGTCCCCATGACTCCTTCCGTCGCTGCCAGAGTCAGCTGCTTCCGGTGAACTACGATCAGGTCCAGCGTACTGTTGTCCTGTTTGATCTGGACCGGTCCGAGCTCAGTGAGGATGCCAGGGACCGTCTCGATGACGTGGCGCTGTACGCCAAGGCGGATGATCGCGTAACGAAGATCTACGTGGACGGCCACACGGACAGCATTGGCACGCCGCTACGCAACCGTGAGCTGTCCAAGGCGCGCGCTAACACGGTGGCCGGTTATCTTCAGGAGCAGGGAATCCCGGAAGAGCAGCTGGTCACGCGCTTCCACGGTGCTCGCTACCCTGTTGCAGGCGTACCAACACCCGGTCCAAGGCACCGGCGGGCCACGGTCCGGCTGGAGCGGGAGAACGATGACGGCGATGCTGAGCCAGTGGTGACCCAGGCTCAGCGTCGTGACCCGGTGATCGTCGACTGAACCCGGATTGGCTCCGGACCCCGCCCTTGCCGTAAAATACCCGCCACTGATCAGCAGGCCCGGGTACTGTGGGTACCCGGCGTTCATGAATTCCGGATAAGGCGAAACAGCGATGTCAGACATCAACAAGGTCGTTCTGGCCTACTCCGGGGGGCTCGATACCTCCGTCATCGTCAAATGGCTCCAGGAAACCTACGACTGTGAGGTGGTGACCTTCACCGCCGATATCGGCCAGGGCGAGGAAGTGGAGCCCGCGCGTGACAAGGCCAAGGGCCTGGGCGTGAAGGAAATCTACATTGAGGATCTGCGCGAGGAATTCGCGCGGGATTATGTGTTCCCGATGTTCCGCGCCAATACGGTGTATGAGGGGGAATACCTGCTGGGCACGTCCATTGCGCGGCCGTTGATCGCCCGGCGGCTGGTGGAAATCGCCAATGAGACGGGCGCTGACGCCATTGCCCACGGCGCCACCGGCAAGGGTAATGACCAGGTGCGCTTCGAGCTTGGCGCCTATGCGCTCAAGCCGGGGATCAAGGTTATCGCGCCCTGGCGTGAGTGGGATCTCAATTCCCGCCAGAAGCTGCTCAGCTACTGCGAGAACCACGGAATCCCGGTGGAGAAACAGCAGGGCAAATCGCCTTACTCGATGGACGCCAATCTACTGCACATCTCCTATGAGGGCGAAGTGCTTGAGGATCCATGGGCTCAGGCCGAGGAGGCTATGTGGCGCTGGAGCGTTTCGCCGGAGCAGGCGCCGGACGAGCCGACCATCCTGGACCTGACCTACCACAAGGGCGATATCGTGGCCATCAATGGTGAGTCCATGAAACCCCACGAGGTGCTTTCCCATCTCAACAGGGTGGCCGGTGAGAACGGTATCGGGCGACTCGACATTGTTGAAAACCGCTATGTGGGGATGAAGTCCCGTGGCTGCTACGAGACACCGGGGGGCACGGTGATGCTCAAGGCGCACCGTGCCATCGAGTCGATCACGCTGGACCGGGAAGTGGCTCACCTGAAGGACAGTATCATGCCGCGTTACGCGGAAGTGGTCTATAACGGCTACTGGTGGGCCCCTGAGCGCCGCGCCATGCAGGCCCTCATCGACGAGACCCAGGGCCACGTCAACGGCGACGTACGCCTCAAGCTCTACAAGGGCAATGTGGAAGTGCTGGGCCGCCGCTCAGACGAGTCACTCTTTGATGAAAAGGTCGCCACCTTTGAGGAGGACGAGGGCGCTTATGACCAGAAAGATGCGGAAGGCTTCATCAAGCTGAATGCCCTCCGCCTGCGTATTGCCGCCTCCAAGGGGCGCTCTCTGTAATCCCTTCCTACTTGATGCGTTCCGGGAGGTGCCTGCGCATCTCCTGGACGTCCATCTGTGACAGGTCCTTGCTGACCTCTTCCGCGACAATCGCCTTGAGTTCCGGCTTCATATGCTTGCGCAGCTCTCCCAGGAATTTCGGTGGGGCGGCTACGTAGAGTTTCTCAATCTCCCCTTGGTTGCGGCTGGTTTCCAGCGTTTCCGCCAGCTGTTTGGCGAACTTCTGAGCCTCCACTTCTTTGGGTTCGCTGGCTTCTTCCATGGCACTTCGGGCCCCGTTCATTGAATCCGCCTGGCGGCCGGGGCGATCCGTGGTCAGGTCGCCGTCATGCAGTCGGGCTTCGGGGTTGACGAGGGTATCCACTTCGCTGAGTTCCCCCATGGGCGAATCCGTGCTGAAAAGGCGCGCACGGCTGGCGTCGGCGGCGACGATGCGAACCTTGGGCATGGTGAAGTGGGGGTTGTTCATGGAGCGTCTCCTTTCTGCGGATGGATGAGTGGATGAACGCCGTTATTCATTCACTGTGGGGGCTGTTCTGGGGGAGAGCAAGGGGGATGGTTGGGTGGCGTTGGCATGGCGTGTGTCTAAACCGGAAAGCCCCGGCGTTACCGGGGCTTTCGGGTCCCTTTCTGGTTACTGGGACGACTGGCAGGTGGCAGACAGGCCGCTGCCACGGACAGTTGCGGTCCCGGCAAGGCTGACGGTTTCATTGGGAGTTGTGAACAGGGAGACAATGTTGGTGCTGATCTCCGTCAGTACGGACGTTGGCTCGCCTGTCACAATGGTTGAGTGGCTCCCGGTATTGAAACGGACCACGCCAGCGCTGCCCTCAATGGAGCCGGTGCTGGTGATCGCGTCCGCACCAATGGCCTGGATCAATGGTTCAGTTCCAGCCAGAGGCGCTGGCAAAGCCTGACCCAGTGGTGCTGTGTAGTCGCCGCCATAACAGGTATCCGCGGCTACCGGTATGGTGCCGTCCTGTGTGGTGCGGGTACTGCCATCGCCATAGACTTCATTGATATAGAGGGCCTGCAGATCGCCAGCGTTGCTTCCGATGGCATCCGACAGCATGGGGGCAAAATTCAGCGGGTCCACGCTGTCCATGGAAGCCTGGGCAATCCGCATGAAACGCTCCAGTGCCAGCGATCCCTGGGTACGGCCGGTCGGGGCCAGTCCCTGGAGTACCGTTGGGCTGATGGAGCGCGAGTTCTCAAGGAGTTTGGCGATGCCGCCGCCCGGGGTAACCAGCGCAGCCGAGGTGAACGGCGTGATGTTGCTGTTCCCGATGACGGGGTCCTGTGCGGCGTCCCGGGAGTTGGTCAAAGCGAGGTATGAGCCGCCAAGAATGCCGCCAAGAGAATGGCCGACAAAGTAGACATCGGAGTTGCCGTTACCAAAGTCCGTGCCACCGCCATTGCCGTCGAGGTCCTTGCTGTCCAGGTTGCTCAGGCTGGCGTTCAGGTTCAGCAGGTCAATGATGGCCTGACGGTTGTTGTCCCTGGCAACCGCCGGGTTCTTGAGGTTAAGGAAGAACTGGCCGCCGTAACCAACCGCCTGCTCGGAATCGGTGCTGTACTGCATTGGCGTGGGGGAGCCATCCTTTTGCGCCCATCCAAAGTGGCGCTCACTGACCTGGTCCGAAAGAGGGCTGTCCACATACTCGCCGTCCTGCAGCGTTACGTCGACGTTGAGAGGCAGGAATGGGTTGAGATCACCCTGGGCGGTCTTGGCACCAATGCCATGGAGAGGCAGGTCCATCGCCACGGTTACCAGGCAGTTTTCGGCCAGCTGGTTGCCAAGTGGTGCACTGTGCGCCCGGTTGCCAAAGATACCGTGTTGATACACCACCACGTCATAGGGGGCGCTGCAGTTGGCGGGATCCGGCGCCGAGATCAGCAGGGGCACGCTGACGGTTTCCGTCTTTCCTGCGAATGGGAAGCGGTACGTCACCTGATCGGAGGGCGGTGTGGTGCCGTCCTCGTTGCCCTGAGCGGCATCAATCAGTCCGCCCACGGTTTCAGAGGCCTGCCAGGGCACATTGAGGTTCGATGGGTCAGCGTCCGTGGGCGCTTCCAGGTAGTAAGGGAGTTCGATGGAGGCCTGCACCAGCGTCTCGTCCGTATTGGGCAGGCCGAGCTGGGAGGCGGGAAGCCGGGTGTTCTGGAACAGGTTGATCGATCTTGGCTGGGGATTGCTGAAATCCGCGCCGTTGTTCGCCAGCTGGGAAGCAGTTCCCGCAGCGGTCTGTTTCAGCGTTACACCGTCATTGTTTTCGGCCTCGACGGCGTTATCAGCAACCGTTTCCAGGGTTCCATACTGCTGGCTTGGCCCCATCTGGGCGAAGTCGGCTGCATTCTGTGCCAGATACTTGGCAATGGCTTTCTGCCTGGTTTGCACGATGGCATTTTCGTGGAAGAACTGGGCGGGCGATGCAGCCGCCTCAAGCACATCCGTCGTACCACCCGTACTGAAGGTATAGGCCAGTGCGATATTGTCTTCGGTAAGGGGCTCCTGGCGTGCGGTATTCGTCAGGTTGCTGAAATAACCCGTGGCCAGCTGCTCCCAGCCCACAATGGTTTCCGCGACGGCATCAAGGCTGGGGTTATCCAGTGATTCCCCGTTGCGTGCCGCTTTTTCAAGGCGCTGATAGGCGGGAGAAGCATTAATGGTTCCGTCAGTGGTTTGAACTTCATCCGTAACCACAACCAGGTACTTCTTCTTGGGATCCAGGGGTTTCAGGGGGGTGATGCGGAGCACATTGTCATCGCCCCCGTCCAGTTCGACCACTTCCGCCCTGAACTCCTGGTTCAGGGAAAAGATGTCATCCGCGGTTGTTCCGCCGCCACCGGCGAAGTCAGCGTACTTCAAGCCATAGTCAAAGGTGGGCACCTCCCCGGGGACCGTGTCCAGGCCGGGATCCTGAATGGCGCCTGATTCCACCAGCCCATCAATCAAGTCCCGGTAATGGCTGCCATCATTCGCTAGCGGGTCATTGCCCGGGAAGTCCAGCTCCAGCAGGAATACGTTCTGCTGGGGGTTCGGGATCGGCTGCGAGGTGTTTTGCGGGTTCGGCACAAAGGGGGTGGCGTTGAGGGAGGCCGGATCGATTGTGCCTGAGAGCTTGATGTCGATCTGGGCAAGCGTGGACGCGCCGTCAAGCCAGGTGAATGCCTCCGTGGTAGCCGTACCGTCTTCGGTCCCCGCGAAGTTGATGTCATTGGGAACGGGGAGCTGCTGGGTTACCGGATTGAAGACCGGGAACGTGCCCTGCTCCGACGGTTTTGGCGACGTGCTCGCTCCCGCATTGGGGTTGCCGCCATCGGAGAAACACCCCGAGAGGCCGATCGTGGAGGCGACGGCAAGGCTCAGTAATGTTTTTTTGTACATAGGTAGGACCTTCCTTCCTTTTATTGTCTTGTCGCAATTCGGTGCTGCGCCCGTTCACCCGGCGCTAAGCCGGTGTGATGGCGGAGTTTACGCTGCCTGAGGGGAAAGGTAGACCGGCACAAGGGGTTTGTCGAGGTTGACAGGATGTTAATTGGGCGGACAGGTCACGGTTGTCGGAGCGCTGGTTGCCGCTTTTAATGGCGGGTTTACGGGGCGTGGGTGGCGCGTGATGATGGGATGTTGAACACACCCGAAAGTAAGTAAGGAGGGAGCAGCATGAGTGAGCTTACGAAACAGGCTTGTGAGGCTTGCAGCAAGGATTCGCCCCTGGCGAGCGAAGCGGAGAAACAGGCGCTGGGTGCGGAGGTGCCTGAGTGGTCCTATGTGACTCGCAATGGCGAAGAACAGCTGGAGCGGACCTTCAAGCTGAAAAACTTTGCCGAGGCCCTGGCGTTCACCAACAAGGTGGGCGAGATGGCGGACGAGGTGGATCATCACCCCATGATCACCACCGAATACGGCAAGGTGACCGTGACCTGGTGGACCCACAAGATTGGCGGGTTGCACCGCAATGACTTCATTATGGCGGCGCGCACGGACGAGTTGTACGGCGGCTGACCTCCATCCGTTCCGGCCCCGGTGCCGGACATCCCTGGCAGGGCGCGCAAGGCGCCCTGATTCCACGGTGTCATGCTTTCTGTGGTAGTATAGGCGGCTTTGGCGTGCCCGGGCAGCACGCCGCAGACCACCGCCAGAATACAGGAAGGATGACGTCCCGATGGGAGAGCTAGCCAGAGAAATCCTGCCGGTTAATATCGAAGAAGAACTCAAGCAGTCCTACCTGGATTACGCCATGAGCGTGATCGTGGGGCGTGCGCTTCCGGACGTTCGGGACGGGCTCAAGCCGGTGCATCGCCGGGTGCTTTATGCCATGGACGAACTCGGCAATGACTGGAACAAGGCCTACAAGAAGTCCGCCCGCGTGGTCGGTGATGTCATTGGTAAATACCACCCGCACGGTGACGCCGCCGTGTACGACACCATCGTGCGCATGGCCCAGCCCTTCTCCCTTCGCTACACGCTGGTGGATGGCCAGGGGAACTTCGGTTCCATTGATGGTGATAACGCGGCGGCCATGCGTTACACCGAGGTGCGCATGCGCAAGCTCGCCCATGAGCTGCTGGCGGACCTGGATAAAGAAACCGTCGATTACGTGCCCAACTATGACGGTACCGAACAGATTCCTGAAGTACTGCCAACGCGGGTTCCCAACCTCCTGGTCAACGGCTCTTCAGGTATTGCGGTGGGCATGGCCACGAACATCCCCCCGCATAACCTGCGGGAGGTGGTCGACGCCTGCCTGGCACTGGTCGATGATGACTCGTTGACCGTGGATGACCTGATGGAATACGTGCCGGGGCCGGACTTCCCCACCGAGGGGTTGATCAGCGGTCGCGCCGGCATCGTTCAGGCCTACCGGACCGGCAGGGGCCGGATCTATGTGCGTGCCCGGCACGAAATCGAGCACGATAAGAAAACGGGCAAGGATGCCATCGTCTTCAATGAGCTGCCCTATCAGGTGAACAAGGCGCGGCTCATTGAAAAGATTGCCGAGCTGGTCAAGGAAAAGCGTCTTGAAGGCATCAGTGAGCTGCGGGATGAGTCCAGCAAGGAAGGCATCCGCATCGTCATTGAGGTGCGCAAGGGCGAGAACCCCGAGGTGATCGTCAACAATCTTTTCAAGAACACCCAGCTCGAGAACGTCTTCGGCATCAACTGCGTGGCGCTGGTCGACGGTGAACCCCAGACCCTGAACCTCAAGCAGATGCTGGAGCGCTTCCTGCTGCACCGCCGCGAGGTGGTTACACGCCGCACCATCTATG
This sequence comes from Halomonadaceae bacterium KBTZ08, assembly GCA_048013405.1. Classification (GTDB taxonomy): domain Bacteria; phylum Pseudomonadota; class Gammaproteobacteria; order Pseudomonadales; family Oleiphilaceae; genus Halospina. The sequence goes on along the minus strand of CP182108.1, from coordinate 1,188,678 downwards.
AGCTGCGCAAGGCGCGCGAGCGTGGCCACGTGCTGGAAGGCCTCTCCGTGGCGCTGGCCAACATCGACGAGGTGATTGAGCTGATCAAGGCCTCGCCGGGCTCCGCCGAGGCGAAGGAGAAGCTGTTGGCTCAGGGCTGGCAGCCGGGGCAGGTCAACGATATGCTGGAGCGCGCTGGCGCTGATGCCTGTCGTCCGGATGACCTGCCTGAGGGTTATGGCTTGCGGGATGGTCGGTATCATCTGTCACCGGAGCAGGCGCAGGCCATACTGGACCTCCGCCTGCACCGCCTGACCGGACTTGAAACGGAAAAGCTGTTCAGTGAATACAAGGAGATCCTCGCCCGGATCGAGGAGCTGATCGAGATCCTGAGCAACCCGGATCGCCTGATGCAGGTCATCCGCGAGGAGCTGGAAAAGATCCGCGACGAGTACGGGGACAAACGCCGTACCGAGATCGTGAGCTCGCGCCAGGACCTGACCACCGCGGACCTGATTGACGAAGAGGATCTGGTGGTCACTATCTCCCACAACGGCTACGCCAAGACGCAGCCGCTGGAGGACTACCGGGCCCAGCGCCGGGGTGGCCGTGGCAAGTCCGCCACCAGCATGAAGGATGAGGACTTCATCGAGACGCTGCTGGTGGCCAACTCCCACGACACCATCCTGTGCTTTACGGACAAGGGCAAGGTCTACTGGCTGCGCGTGTTCGAGATCCCGCAGGGCAGCCGCAACTCCCGCGGCCGGCCTATGGTCAATATCCTGCCGCTGGATGAGGATGAACGGATCTCCACCTTCCTGCCGGTGCGCGAGTACACCGAGGGCCATTACGTGTTCATGGCCACCGCCAACGGTACGGTCAAGAAGACGCCGCTTGAGAACTTCTCGCGCCCGCGCAGCTCCGGTCTGATCGCCACCAACCTGGACGAGGGCGACCACCTGATCGGCGCTGTCATCACCGACGGCAATACCGAGATCATGCTGATGGCCACTTCCGGTAAGGCGGTACGCTTCACCGAGGATCAGGTGCGCTCGATGGGCCGTGCGGCGCGCGGTGTCCGCGGTATCCGGCTGAAAGAGGGCGAGCACGTGGTTTCCCTGATCCAGCCGGATCCCGAAGGCTACATTCTCACGGCCAGTGAACACGGTTATGGCAAGCGCACCCGGGTCGACGAATTCCCGGCCTACAGCCGTGGCAGCCAGGGCGTGATTGCCATGCAGCGCTCCGAGCGCAACGGTGAGCTGGTCTGTGCACTGCAGGTGTTCGAAGGCAACGAGATCATGCTGATTACCAACCAGGGTACGCTCGTGCGTACCGGTATCGAGGATGTCTCGATCAGTGGACGCAATACCCAGGGGGTACGTCTGATCCGGATGACCGGTGACGACGAGCGCCTTGTGGGCATCCAGCGGATCGAGGACAGCAGTGACGATGACGACGAAAACGGGGAACAGGACTGATCCATGACACGAGCCTATAACTTCTGCGCCGGCCCGGCGGCTCTGCCGGAGGCTGTACTGGAACAGGCGCGCGACGAAATGCTGGACTGGCAGGGCAAGGGCCTGTCGGTCATGGAGATGAGCCACCGCGGGGATGCCTTTGTCAGCATCGCCAAACAGGCCGAACAGGACCTGCGCGATCTGATGGGGATCCCGGATGACTACGCCGTGCTATTCCTCCAGGGAGGTGCCAGCAGCCAATTTGCGGGGGTGCCTTTGAACCTGGCGGGGCCCAATGAGCCCGTGGATTACGTCAATACCGGCGTCTGGTCGCGCAAGGCCATTGCCGAGGCGGGCCGGCTGGCGGACGCCAGGGAAGTGGCCTCCTCCGAAGCCGACGGCTATACCTATGTGCCGGATCCGGCCCAGTGGCAGACGCGCCCTGAGGCGCGCTATCTGCACATCACGCCCAACGAGACCATTGGCGGGCTGGCCTATAACCGTTTTCCGGAAGCCGGCAACGTGCCCGTGGTGGCGGACTGGTCCTCGGCCATCCTCTCCGAACCGGTGGACGTGAGCCGTTTTGGCATGATCTACGCCGGGGCCCAGAAGAACATTGGCCCTGCCGGGCTGACCATCGTGATCGTTCGCCGGGACCTCATCGGCAATGCCCGTGAAGGCACGCCGGCGATGCTGGACTTCGCCGTTCACGATAAGGCGGAATCCATGTACAACACGCCGCCCACTTATGCCTGGTACCTTGCCGGGCTGGTGTTCCAGTGGCTCAAGCGCCAGGGCGGCCTTGAGGCCATGGCAGAGATCAATCGTCGCAAGGCGAATCGGCTCTATGGCTTTATCGACCAGAGCGACTTCTACGCGAATCCGGTGCAGCCGGAATACCGGTCACTGATGAACGTACCCTTCACGCTGGCGGACGACAGCCTGAACAGTGCTTTCCTTGAGGGCGCCGAGGCCCGTGGTCTGCTCAACCTCAAGGGGCACCGCTCCGTGGGAGGGATGCGCGCGAGCATCTACAACGCCATGCCGGAAGCCGGCATTGAGGCGTTGATTGACTACATGGCGGAATTTGAAAAAGAAAAAGGCTGACCATGAGCGACGAAGAGGCGCGCCTGGCCCGGTTGCGCAAGCGCATTGACCAGATCGATGACGACCTGCTCAAGCTGATCAGTGAGCGGGCTGAGTGCGCCCGGGATGTGGCCGAGGTCAAGCAGCAGGCTCATCCGGGCGAGGATGTGGCCTTTTACCGTCCGGAGCGCGAAGCACGGATACTTGATCGGATCAAGGAGCGTAATCCTGGGCCACTCGCTGACGAGGAGATGGCGCGCCTGTTCAGGGAGGTGATGTCCGCCTGCCTGGCGCTGGAAAAACCCATGACCATCGCCTTCCTGGGGCCTGAAGGGACCTTTACCCAGGCCGCGGCGCTCAAGCATTTCGGTCATTCGGTGCTGAGCACGCCCCTGGCGGCGATCGATGATGTGTTCCGGGAGGTGGAATCCGGTAACGCCCAGTACGGGGTGGTGCCAGTGGAGAACTCCACCGAGGGCATGATCAACCATACCCTGGATATGTTCATGGGGTCACCGCTGAAGATCTGTGGTGAGGTCCAGCTGCGGATCCATCACCATCTGCTGGTTCGCCCGGGCCAGACCGAGGCCGGCATAACCCGTCTCTACTCGCATCAGCAGTCCTTCGCCCAGTGCCGCAAGTGGCTGGACAGCCACTGGCCCGCGGTCGAGCGTATTACCGTCTCCAGTAATGCCGAAGCGGCCCGGCTTGCCAGCCGGGAAGAAGGGGCGGCGGCCATCGCGGGTGATATGGCAGCGTCGCTGTACGGCCTTGAGACGGCGCAAAGCAATATCGAGGACCGGCCGGACAATACCACCCGCTTCCTGATTATTGGCACCGATCGGGTGCCGCCCAGCGGCAAGGACAAGACGTCGATCCTGGTATCCACGCGTAATCGCCCGGGGGCGCTCTATGAGTTGCTGGAGCCGTTCAAGCGCGAAGGCATCGATCTGACCCGTCTGGAAACCCGCCCCTCGCCCAGCGCCACCTGGGCCTATGTGTTCTACATCGACTTTGTCGGGCACCGGGGTGCACCGGCTGTTCAGGCGGTTCTGAGCGAAGTCGAGGCCCAGAGCCAGGAGCTGAAGCATCTGGGGTCGTACCCCATGGGAGTGTTGTGATGAGCTGTGATTACGAGGCACTTGCAGCGCGTGGCGTGCAGGGTCTGCAGCCCTACCAGCCGGGCAAGCCGGTGGATGAACTGGCGCGGGAGCTGGGGTTGGATCCGGAACGGATCGTGAAGCTGGCCAGCAACGAGAATCCGCTCGGGCCCAGCGAGCGCGTCACGGAGGCTGTTGAAACAGCTCTGCCCGAGGCCACACGCTATCCGGATGGTGCTGCCTACAGGCTGCGCCAGACACTGGCGGAACGCCTGAACGTGGCGCCGGAGATGCTGACCTTTGGTAATGGCTCCAACGACGTACTGGAGCTGGTGGCGCGGGCGTTTGCCGAACCTGGTACCGAGATTGTCTACTCCGAGCACGCCTTTGCCGTCTACCCCATCGTGACCCAGGCTATCGGGGCCGATCCCGTCAAGGTTCCCGCGGTGAACTGGGGGCACGACCTGGACGCCATGGCCGCCGCGATCACCGAGCGGACACGGGTCGTGTTCGTGGCCAACCCCAACAATCCCACCGGTACCGTGGCTGAAAAGGATTCGGTGTACCGCTTTCTGCAGCGGGTGCCGGAGAACGTGATCGTGGTGCTGGACGAGGCCTACTGCGAGTACCTGCAGGGCCCGCAGTACGCGGACGGCGTACAGTGGCTCGGCGAGTTCCCGAACCTGGTGGTGTCGCGCACCTTCTCCAAGGCCTGGGGGCTGGCCGGGCTGCGCATGGGCTACGGCATTTCCAGTCCGGAGATAGCCGATGTGATCAACCGGGTACGCCAGCCCTTCAACGCCAATGCGCTGGCTCAGGCCGCCGCGACGGCGGTGCTGGATGACCGGGCCTACATTGACCGGGCCATAGAGGTGAATCGAGCCGGTTTGGAGCAGCTGGCGAACGGCTTCAACCGATTGGGGCTGGATTACATCCCGTCGGCGGCCAACTTTATTGCTCTTGATACCGGCCGGGATGCCAGTGAGGTGAACGAGGCGCTGCTGCGTGAAGGCGTCATTGTGCGTCCTGTTGGCGCCTATGGGATGCCCCGGCACCTGCGTGTTTCCGTTGGGCTTGAGCATGAGAATCAGCGCTGTCTGGAGGCGCTGGCGAAGGTGCTTGGTTGATGGCCGGTGGCGCCCCACTGTTCCAGCGGATGGTCGTGATTGGTCTGGGGCTGATTGGCGGTTCCCTGGCGCGGGCTGCAAAAGCCCGGGATCTGGTTAGTACCGTAGTGGGTTGTGACGAGCGGCCAGGGGCTCTGGAAGAAGGTTACCGGCTGGGCCTGATTGATCACTGCGAGGCAGATGCAGCATGCGCCGTAGCGGGCGCGGATCTGGTTGTGCTGGCCGTGCCGGTGCGCGCCAACCGTGCCGTCCTGGGACAGATCCGGGATGCGCTGCCAAAGGATGCGGTGCTGACCGATGTGGGGAGCGTCAAGGGTGGGTTTGTGTCAGATGTTCGGGGCGTTTTTGGCGAGTTGCCCCCAATGCTGGTACCGGGCCACCCCATTGCCGGTTCCGAGAAAAGTGGCGTGGGGGCCGCCGACCCGGACCTGTTCCGGGACCACAAGGTCATTCTGACCCCAGAGCCCGAAACCGATGCCGGGGCGCTTGAACGAATGGGCCGACTGTGGTCTCAATGTGGCGCTGAGGTTCTGACCATGCCGGTGGCCCGGCATGACGAAGTGCTTGCCGCCACCAGCCACCTGCCGCACCTGATCGCCTTTTCGCTGGTGGATACGCTGGCCGGGGAGCAGGACAGCCAGGACATCTTCCGTTATGCCGCTGGCGGGTTTCGGGACTTCACGCGCATTGCGGCCAGTGATCCCGTAATGTGGCGGGATATCTTCCTGGCGAACCGCGAGGCGGTGCTGGCCGCGTTGCAGCATTTCCGCGGCGATCTTGATCAGCTCGGTGCCGCCATCGAAGCCGGTGACGGCCAGCGGCTGCAACAGGTATTCACGCGTGCCAAGGCGGCACGCGAGCATTTTTCCCGAATTCTTTCCGGCGAGGCCTATCTCAACACCATGACCGACCAGACCGTGATCTATACCGCCCGGCCCGGAGGCACTGTCCAGGGCGACATCCGGGTGCCCGGCGATAAATCCATGTCCCATCGAGCCATCATGCTGGGGGCGCTTGCCGAGGGCGTAACGGATGTCTCCGGGTTTCTTGAGGGCGAGGACAGCCTCGCCACGCTCCAGGCCTTCCGTGATATGGGTGTGACCATAGAGGGGCCGGATAGTGGCTTTGTGCGCATCCACGGCGTGGGCCTGGACGGGCTCCAGCCGCCGCATGGTGCGCTCTACGTGGGCAATTCCGGTACCGCCATGCGGCTTTTCGCAGGTCTTCTGGCAGGGCAGCGTTTTGATACAGAGCTGACAGGTGATGCCAGCCTGACCCGCCGGCCCATGGCGAGGGTGGCGGATCCGTTGCGGCTGATGGGCGCCCGGATTGAGACTGCCGAGGGTGGTCGCCCGCCGCTTCATATTGCTGGCGGGCAGCGACTGACGGGCATCCAGTACCAGCTGCCTGTGGCCAGTGCGCAGGTCAAGTCATGTCTGCTCCTGGCCGGTCTCTATGCGGAGGGTGAAACGGCGGTAACGGAGCCCGCACCGACCCGCGACCATACCGAGCGCATGCTCCAGGGATTCGGCTATTCCGTCACCCAGCAAGAAGCTGTCGCGCGGCTCGCCGGCGGTGGCCACTTGAGCGCCTGCGCCATTGATGTGCCGGCGGATGTTTCCTCGGCAGCCTTTTTTATTGTGGCGGCCGCGATTACTCCGGGGGCCGATCTGTGGTTGCGCCACGTGGGCGTGAATCCGACCCGTATCGGCGTGCTCAATATCCTGCGGGCCATGGGCGCGTCCATTGAACTGCACAATGAGCGCGAGGCCGGTGGTGAGCCGGTAGCGGACCTGCGGGTGCGGCATGCGCCGCTCCAGGGCATCCGTATTCCGGAGGACCAGGTGCCTCTGGCCATTGATGAATTTCCCGCGATCTTCATTGCTGCGGCCAACGCCGAGGGCAGTACCGAGTTGACCGGTGCCGCCGAGCTTCGGGTCAAGGAAAGCGACCGGATCCAGGTCATGGCGGACGGGCTGGATGCCCTGGGCGTTGTCAGCGAGGTCCGGGAGGACGGGATCCTGATCCAGGGCGGTGCCTATGACGGTGGCCGGATCAACAGCCACGGCGACCACCGTATCGCCATGGCCTTCACGGTGGCGGCTCTGCGGGCGTCCGGTCCCATCACCATTGATGATTGCGCGAACGTCGCCACTTCCTTTCCGGGGTTTGTGGCCCTGGCCAATCAGGTTGGTCTCAATGTTGAATCGTCCGAGGAGAGGCAATGACGGCTTGCGAACAGGCCCCGGTGGTGACTGTGGACGGTCCGGGTGGTGCGGGCAAGGGCACCATTACCCAGCGCTTGGCACGGCATCTGGGGTGGCACCTGCTGGATAGCGGTGCTCTGTACCGCCTGACAGCGCTGGCCGCCATGAAGCAGACTGCGGATTTCGGCGATGAAGCCGCCCTGGCGGCGATCGCCGAGGGGCTGGATGTGCGCTTTGAGCCCATGCCCGGTGATGAGTCGGCCCGAGTCATTCTTGACGGTGAAGATGTGACCGGTGCCATCCGTACCGAGGAATGTGGCGACCGTGCCTCGCGGGTAGCGGCCACCCCGGCGGTGCGTGAAGCGCTGCTCCAACGCCAGCGGGATTTCTGTCAGCCGCCGGGCCTGGTGGCGGATGGCCGGGACATGGGGACGGTGGTGTTCCCGGATGCGAGCCACAAGATCTTCCTGACCGCCTCCGCCGAGGAGCGTGCCCGGCGTCGCCATGAGCAGTTGCTGGCCCAGGGGGAGGATGTTAAACTCACGGACCTTGTAAAAGAGATTCAGGCGCGTGATGAACGGGATATGAATCGCTCCGCCGCGCCGCTGAAACCGGCGCATGACGCGCGGGTTGTGGATACAACAGGGTTATCCATTGACGAGGTGCTGGACCAGGTCCTGGCCCTGATGGGGCGTGCCTGACAGCGCCTTTTTGTTATTGGGACAGTGCCGGTAGGCCGTGTGGGAACCAGCATGGCGGTGTGCCGGTTTATGATGAATGGACCCGGGAGGGCTGGCTCGCGGGAGCTTGGTATTGATCACATAGGACACACAATGAGCGAAAGCTTTGCGGAACTTTTTGAAGAGAGCCTGAAAGACATTGATATGCAGCCGGGGTCGATTGTCAAGGCCACGGTTGTGGATGTTGACAGTGACTGGGTCACCGTTAACGCCGGACTGAAGTCTGAGGGCATCATCCCGGTCTCCCAGTTCTACAGCGAGAATGGGGAGCTGGAAATCGCGCCGGGCGATGAGGTTGACGTGGCGCTGGATGCCGTGGAAGACGGCTTCGGGGCAACCCGCCTGTCGCGCGAGAAAGCGAAGCGCGCTGAAGCCTGGAAAGAGCTGGAGAAAGCCTTTGAGGCGGAAGAAGCTGTCAAGGGTGTGATCAATGGCAAGGTCAAGGGCGGCTTTACCGTCGACCTCAAGGGAATCCGTGCCTTCCTGCCGGGTTCGCTGGTCGACGTCCGCCCGGTGCGCGACACGACGCACCTTGAGAACAAAGAGCTGGACTTCAAGGTCATCAAGCTCGATGCCAAGCGCAATAACGTGGTGGTTTCCCGTCGCGCCGTTCTGGAAGCCGAGAACAGCGCCGAGCGTGAGCAGCTGCTTGAGACGCTGACCGAAGGCATGGAAATCAAGGGCATCGTCAAGAACCTGACCGACTACGGTGCCTTTGTGGATCTGGGTGGTGTTGATGGTCTGCTCCACATCACCGATATGGCGTGGAAGCGCATCAAGCATCCGAGCGAAATCGTGAACGTTGGCGATGAGATCAACGTCAAGGTTCTCAAGTTTGATCGTGAGCGTAACCGTGTCTCCCTCGGCCTGAAGCAGCTGGGCGAGGATCCGTGGATCAACATCAAGGGACGGTATCCGGAAGGCACCCGCGTGCCGGCCAAGGTTACCAACCTCACCGACTACGGCTGCTTCGCCGAGCTGGAAGAGGGTGTCGAAGGTCTGGTTCACGTCTCCGAAATGGACTGGACCAACAAGAATATCCATCCGTCCAAGGTTGTGGATGTGGGCGACGAGATCGAGGTGATGATCCTCGATATCGACGAAGAGCGTCGTCGTATTTCACTGGGTATCAAGCAGTGCCAGCCCAACCCCTGGGAAGAGTTCTCCCAGAACTACAACAAGGGCGACCGGATTAGCGGCAAGATCAAGTCGATCACCGACTTCGGTATCTTCATCGGTCTTGAGGGTGGTATCGATGGTCTCGTGCACCTGTCCGACATCAGCTGGAACGAAACCGGTGAGGAAGCGGTCCGCAAGTACAAGAAGGGCGATGAGGTTGAGACGGTCATCCTGTCAGTGGATCCGGAACGTGAACGGATCTCGCTGGGCATCAAGCAGCTCGAGAGTGATCCCTTTGCCGAGTTCACCCAGGTTAATGACCGTGGCAGCATCGTGACTGGCACCGTAAGCAGTGTGGATGCCAAGGGCGCGACCGTGACGCTGAGTGAAGAAGTGGAAGCCACGCTCAAGGCCTCCGAGATCAGCCGGGATAAGGTTGAGGATGCACGCAATGTGCTTCAGGAAGGCGATGAGGTGGAAGCCAAGATCATCAGCGTTGATCGCAAGAACCGTGTGATCAATCTGTCGATCAAGTCCAAGGATGTTGAGGACGATAAGGAAGCAATGCGTGATGTGCGCGAGAAAGCTGACAACAGCAGCAGCGCCACCACCATCGGCGACCTGATCAAGGAGCAGATGCAGCAGAACGAGAACAGCTGAGGCTGGGATCTGGCGCTTAGCATTAAAAAAACGGGCTGTAAAAGCCCGTTTTTTTTGTCTTTTTCATCAGGTTCGCTAAACTTATGGCGTTGCAGAACCTGTGAGGAAGGACAGGACCATGACAAAATCCGAATTGGTAGAAGTAATCGCCTCGAAACAGTCCCAGCTTTCCGGCAAGGACGTGGAGCTGGCGGTCAAGACGATCATTGATCACATGTCTCAGGCCCTTGCGGAAGGGGAGCGGATCGAGATCCGTGGTTTTGGGAGTTTTTCCCTCCACTATCGGGCACCTCGTGTCGGTCGTAACCCCAAGACCGGTGAGTCCGTGAATCTGCCCGAAAAGTACGTGCCCCACTTCAAGCCGGGTAAGGAGCTGCGGGAAAAGGTCAATGACAGCATGAAGGCCGGCTATTGATCCGGCAGGGAGGGCCGGATGGCCAGGATACGTCGTATTGTTCTGATTCTGTTAGCCGTCCTTCTGGGGCTGGCGGCCATGCTGTTCAGTTTCAGCAATCGGCAGGAAGTCGTTCTGGATCTGTTGCTGGTTCGGACACCGCCGATCAGTGTTGCACTGGTGCTGGTTCTGACCCTGATGGTGGGCGCCATTCTGGGGGCTCTGGCAATGCTCGTACCCTTACTCCGAGCCCGGTCAGGACGCCGTCGCGCGGAGCGTCAGCTCCGCAGATCTGAACAGCAATCAGGTGGACGGCAACGGAATCCGGTCAAGAGTATTGAATGAACACCATCCTGCAGTGGCTGTTGCTGGCGGTCGCGGTCGGTACGGGTTGGGCGCTGGGGCGCTGGCGGCTTAGCCGAGAGGCTTCAACCGCTTCCATTGACGATGAGGACCAGCTCCGGGAACGCCTACAGTTCCTGTTTACCAACTATTCCGACGAGGCCATTGAGTCCTTTCTGGATTCGCTGGAAGTCAATCGGGAAACCGTGAACCTCCATCTGTCCATTGGCGCCCATTTCCGGGACAAGGGTGAAGTGGAGCGGGCAACCCTCATTCATCAGAACCTGCTGGCGCGGCCGGAATTACCCGGCCGTTATTCCTCTCAGGTCACCTATGAGTTGGCCCTGGATTACCTGGCGGCAGGTCTTCTGGACCGTGCGGAGGCATTGCTGCATGAGCTTCTTGGAACGCGTTCCTATGGGGCCCGGGCAGCGGAACGGTTGGTGCTGCTCTATCAACGGGAGCGGGACTGGGAGAAAGCGGTAGAAGTGGCTCGTACCCTGGTGGGGATCAATGATACTTCCGAGATCCGTAAGCAGCTCGCGCATCTGTTGTGTGAGCAGGCCTCGGGGCAGGGGGGGGGCGGGGTCAACCTGGATCCCCGTCCCCTTCTGGAACAGGCTCTGTCTTATGACGGGGGCTGCGTTCGCGCCAGTCTGTTGTTGGCGGATCTGGCGCAGGAACGGGGCAACTGGCGTGAAGCCCAGCAACTGCTTTTGAAGGTGTTTGACCAGAATCCGGCATTCGGGCCGGAAGCGGTGCGCCGTCTTGTGCGCCTGGCCCGAGAGGTCGGGATTGAGCGTAAGCTCCGTCGGCGCCTGTACCGGATCTATCGGGATCACCCTTCCACCACGCTGTTGCTGTGCCTGGTGGAAGAGGAGCAACGGTTCAAGTCACGGGGTCAGGCACTGGAACTGTTGCATGGCGAATTGCAACAGCGACCGAGTCTTCGGGGGCTGCTGTACCTTCTGGAAATGGAGGAAGGTGAGGACCCCAAGCAGGGAACGACGCCGGATCTGGTCCGCCAAGTGGGGCAGCGGCTGCTCGAGAAACGGCCGGCGTACCAATGCACACGCTGTGGTTTTGGCGGCCAGCAACTGCACTGGTTGTGCCCAAGCTGCAAAAACTGGGAGACCGTCGAGCCCTACCAGGGCGTTGAGGGTGAATAGTTACGGAGTCATTGATGCCATCAATCGTTGTTGCGCTGGATTTTGCGGATCGGCTGGAAGCTCTCCAGCTTGTGGATCAGCTTGACCCGGCGCGTTGCCGCCTGAAGGTGGGCAAGGAGATGTTCACCCGTTTCGGCCCGGGCTTTGTTCAGGCGTTGCAGGGGCGGGGCTTTGAGGTTTTCCTGGACCTGAAGTTTCACGATATTCCCAATACGGCGGCGGCGGCCGTCGCCTCGGCCGCAGAGCTGGGCGTTTGGATGGTGAATGTCCATGCCTCCGGGGGGCGCCGGATGATGGAGGCCTGTGTGCGGGAACTGGAGGCATTTGGCGCGGATCGGCCGCTGTTGATTGGGGTGACGGTACTGACGAGCCTGTCGGACGCTGAGCTGCACGAGATTGGCTGGTCGGGGGATGCCGGTACGGTTGCCCAGCGGCTCTCGGCCATGACGCGTGAATGCGGTCTGGACGGCGTGGTGTGTTCCGCAAGCGAGGCGCCGTCATTACGCCATTCGATGGGGGCGGACTTCCGGCTGGTAACCCCCGGGATCCGGCCGGTGTCCGCGGCCCAGGGGGATCAACAGCGGGTAATGACACCCGCGAAGGCGGTGGCCGCGGGCAGCGATGATCTTGTGATCGGGCGGCCCATTACCCGCGCCGAGGATCCGATGGCGTCGCTGACTGCCATTGAGCGGGAACTGGCGGGAGCGGGGGGCGTCTAGCCGCCAGCCTTTTTGGCTTTCCAGCCCTGTTTTTCGAGTTCAGTGAGCAGGGTATCCCGGTGGTCGCCCTGAATCTCGATAACGCCCTCACGGATGGTGCCGCCGGTACCGCATTTGGCCTTGAGGGTCTTGGCGAGGGCTTTGAGTTCTTTTTCGGGGAGATTCAGCCCCGTTATCAGGGTGACGCCCTTACCCTTCCGGCCCTTGGTTTCGCGCTGGATGCGGACGGTGCCGTCACTCGTGGTTGAGCGGGGGTCGTTGTTGCACTGGCACTGCTCCAGGGGGTGGCGGCACTCGGGGCAGGTTTTGCCGCCTGCTTCGGTGGAGTAGACGAGGCCGCCTTCTTTGTTCTTGCCCATTGTGTGTGTTCCTCCAACCTGTTGTTTTGCTGCATGGGGCAGGATGGGGCCGTACTAATCGGGAAACGCTATGAATCCATCCCTGGACGCTGCGCGGTCGCCATCCCTGGCGACCGAGCTTCCCGCTTAGTACGGCCCCATCCTGCCCCTGATCGCTTATGGGTGGTTCCGGCCGTCAGAAATGTCTCGATAGTACCTTAACGGCTTTTCGGAACAGGTCTTCGTCAAATGACTCTTCCGGAGTGAACCCCGTGCTACGCCATTCCAGCACCCCGGCGATGAAGGCTCCGCCAGTGCCTTCAATGCCGCAATCCAGCATCAGGTTATCGCACAGGCCGAATGCTTCAACCAGCATGCCGTTGGTGTCGGTTTCTGAGCCGCCTGATACGCGTTGGTTGTAGGCGCTGGCGCAGGTGGTGTAGGCGGCAACGGGTTTGCCCTGAGCGGTCATGGTGCCGAGTTCGAAGATGGTGCCAGCGTCGGCGCTGGGGCCGCGGAAGGGGGTAAGGTTGGCGATAAGGCCGTCGGCCTGGTCCATCAGGGCCTGGTTGGCATTGTAGATATCCTTGGCCGGGGTCTCCGTGTTGTCGAGGTCCAGGTCGTTGTCACAGGGGGAGAGCGCTTGCAGGCCGTTTTCGGCAAGGATGGCTTTTTTGGTGGTCTCAATGCGGTTGCGGATGGCTTCCGGGAAGAAAACATCCGGCCCAGCCAGGTAGATGCGCGCCATAGGTGCCCCTGAAACAGAAAAAGCCGCTCCGTGGAGCGGCTTTTTGCAATGTCTGGCTCCCCGAGCTGGGCTCGAACCAGCGACAACCTGATTAACAGTCAGGTGCTCTACCAACTGAGCTATCGGGGATAAGCGAGGCGTATATTAGGGGCACTTGGCCCCTTCGTCAAGCCCTGAGCACGTTTTTGAGCCTTTCAATGGCGTTTTTCAGGTTGTCCATGCTGGTGGCGAAGCTCAAGCGCATATGCCCTGGGGTGCCGAAGGCGGAACCCGGGACCAGGGCCACGTTGGCCTCCTGTAGTAAGTGCTCGGCGAGCGCCTGGTCGTTGCTGATGCCGGGTATTGCGTCGATGGCGCCGTGGAAGCCGGGGAAGGCATAGAAGGTGCCGTCACTCTGGAGGCACTCCACCCCCGGCAGTTCATTCAGGGCGCTGACCACATAATCGTGGCGTTCCCGGAACGCTTGCAGCATCTCCGTCACGCACTCCTGTGGCCCGTTCAGGGCGGCCGTGGCGGCTGCCTGGGAGATGGAGGCCGGGTTGGACGTGCTCTGGGACTGGATTTTTTTCATGGCGCCGATGACGTCAGCCGGCCCCGCAGCGTAACCGATACGCCAGCCGGTCATGGAGTAGGCCTTGGAGACGCCGTTGAGGACGAAGGTACGGTCCTTCAGCGAGGGTGTGGCATTGACGATATTGACGAAGTCACCGCTCCACAGGATGTGCTCGTACATGTCGTCAGTGGCGATCATGACATCCGGGCGCGCCTCCAGGACCTGGCCGATGGCGGCGAGTTCTTCCTGATTGTAGGCCTTGCCGCTGGGGTTGGATGGGCTGTTGAGAACGATCAGCTTCGTGCGTTCGGTTAGCGCGTTGCGGACCTGCTCGGCCGTGATCTTGAAAGCGGTCTCGGCACTGCTTTCCAGGATAACGGGCGTGCCTTCGGCGATTTTGACCATGTCCGGATAGGAGACCCAGTAGGGCGCCGGGATGATCACTTCGTCACCGGGGTTGAGCAGTGCCAGCGCCAGGTTGAAAAAGCTCTGCTTGCCGCCGCAGGAAACCAGGACCTGGTTGCGCTCGTAAGTCAGGTCGTTGTCCCGGCGGAACTTCTCAATGATGGCGTCTTTGAGTTCCGGCGTGCCGTCCACCGGTGTGTATTTGGTCTTGCCGGCGTTGAGTGCATCCACTGCGGCCTGTTTGATGTGCTCTGGGGTATCAAAGTCGGGCTCGCCGGCGCCCAGGCCAATAACGTCTTCGCCAGCCGCACGCAGCTCGGCTGCCTTGCTGGTGATGGCGAGAGTGGGCGAGGGCTTGATCTGCTGGACGCGGTTGGACAGTTGCGCGCTCAAACTGGTGCTCCTGTTGAAAAGTCGGTGTGCCGGAACAATGATATGGGCATGATAGCATGACGATTCCTTCCATGTGCGATCCCCGGGATCCCAGAGAGACGGCAATCCTATGTCGAAAGACGACCTGACGTTCCGTGTGGCCTCGGACTTTGAGCCTTCGGGGGACCAGCCCCAGGCGATTGATGCCCTTGTTGAGGGTGTCCATGACGGCCTGATGCACCAGACGCTGCTGGGGGTTACCGGCTCGGGCAAGACCTTCACCATGGCGAAGGTGATTGAGCAGGTACAGCGCCCGACCATCATCATGGCCCACAACAAGACCCTGGCGGCCCAGCTCTACGGGGAGTTCCGCGACTTCTTCCCGGACAACGCGGTGGAGTACTTCGTCTCCTATTACGATTACTACCAGCCTGAAGCCTATGTGCCGGCCTCGGACACCTTCATCGAGAAGGATGCCTCGGTCAACGAACACATTGAGCAGATGCGGTTGTCGGCGACCAAGGCGTTGCTGGAGCGACCGGATGCCATCATCGTTTCGACGGTGTCGTCCATCTATGGTCTGGGCGATCCGGAGTCCTACCTGCGCATGATCCTGCACGTGACCCGTGGTGAGCAGGTGGACCAGCGCGACATTGTGCGTCGGCTGGCGGAGCTCCAGTACACCCGTAATGACACCGAGCTGCAGCGGGGCAACTACCGGGTGCGTGGTGAGGTGATTGACGTCTTCCCGGCCGAGTCCGAGGACCAGGCGGTCCGGATTGAACTGTTTGACGACGAGGTGGAGAACATTGCCTGGTTTGACCCCCTGACGGGGGAGATCATCCAGCGTGTGCCGCGTGTGACTGTTTATCCGAAGACTCATTATGTGACGCCGCGCGAGAAAATCCTGAATGCCGTGGATTCGATCAAGGAGGAGCTGGAGGAGCGCCTGAAACAGCTGCGCGACAACAACAAGCTGCTGGAAGCCCAGCGCTTGGAGGAGCGCACGCGGTACGACATGGAGATGATGCTGGAGCTGGGCTACTGCAACGGCATCGAGAACTATTCCCGCTATCTGTCGGGGCGCCAGCCCGGAGAGGCGCCGCCTACACTCTTCGATTACCTGCCGCCCAATGCGCTGCTGATGATTGATGAGTCCCACGTGACGATTCCCCAGATCGGGGGAATGTACAAGGGTGACCGGTCGCGCAAGGAGACCCTGGTGGAGTATGGTTTCCGGCTGCCCTCGGCACTGGATAACCGGCCCATGCGCTTTGATGAGTGGGAACGTATGGCGCCACAGATGGTGTTTGTCTCCGCGACGCCCGCCAAGTACGAGGAGGAGCATGCTGGCCAGGTTGTTGAGCAGGTAGTGCGGCCCACCGGGCTGGTGGATCCGGAGATCGAGGTGCGCCCGGCTTCGACCCAGGTGGATGATCTGCTGTCGGAAGTGCGGCGTTGCGTGGCGGCCGACGAGCGGGTACTGGTCACCACCCTCACCAAGCGCATGGCGGAGGATCTCACTGATTTCCTCGTGGAGCATGATGTGCGGGTGCGGTATCTGCACTCGGACGTGGATACGGTG
Source organism: Halomonadaceae bacterium KBTZ08 (assembly GCA_048013405.1). GTDB lineage: Bacteria > Pseudomonadota > Gammaproteobacteria > Pseudomonadales > Oleiphilaceae > Halospina. Next base: position 1,172,575 of record CP182108.1, on the reverse strand, counting down.
GAACGCGTGGAGATTGTGCGGGACCTGCGCCGCGGCGAATTTGATGTGCTTGTGGGCATCAACCTGCTGCGTGAGGGGCTTGATATGCCGGAGGTATCGCTGGTGGCCATCCTCGATGCGGACAAGGAGGGGTTCCTGCGCTCGGACCGGTCCCTGATCCAGACCATGGGGCGCGCGGCCCGGAACGTCCATGGCAAGGCGATCCTGTACGCGGACCGTGAGACGGGGTCAATGCGCCGGGCCATTGATGAGACGGAGCGCCGGCGCGAGAAACAGATGGCCTACAATGAGGCGCACGGCATCACGCCCAAGGGGCTGGACAAGAAGGTGGCGGACATCATGGAAGGGGTCCACGTGCAGCGTAAGCGCGGCGAGGGCAGCCCGGAGGTGGCGGAGTCTTCGGCGGATTACTCCGTGGATGTGCACGGCAAGGATGCGGATCAGATGATGAAGGAGATCGACCGGCTTGAAGACGAGATGTATAAGGCGGCCTCCAATCTGGAGTTTGAGAAGGCGGCTCGGCTCAGGGATGAGGCGAACAAGTTGAAGGAGGCGGCTTTCCGATACGGTTGAGTCGTCTCAAGACGGTTAACGGGTTGCCTGGCGTTCAGGGGAGCAGGGGATGCTCTCCGGGAAACGCTGTAAATACATCCCTGTACGCTGCTCTTCCGCCATCCATGGCTCCAGAGCTTCCCTCCGAGCATCCCCTGCTCCCCTGAACACCGAGTTTGTTTTCATTGCGTGTCTCGGGACGCCGCTCTCTGGAGCGAGTGGAGGTTCAGTTCTGGTTCGGCCCGGTCCGGAATTCGTCGGCGTACCAGATGCGGATGTCGCCGATCCAGGGGAGGTCCTTGGTGCGGGACTTCAACTGGCAGGTGAGGCACTGCTGGTCGCGGGCGTCTTCGTTCACGGCCGTGCGGCTTTCCAGGTAGAGTTCCACCGAGACTTCATCCGACAGGTAATGGAGCCGGGGTGGGCAGGTGTTGCGGAAGTTGATCAGGTCGCCCCAGCGCTGCTCCAGGTCGTTGGCCACCGCGCTCCGTGAGGGCAGGATGGCGGCATGGACGTTCTGCTGGACCGCTTCGTCCTCGGCGTCAATGTGGAAAGTGACTTCCCGCACCTCAGGGACCGCCTCGAGCAGGCGGTGTTCGGCGCGCACGCCGATCTCGTGGCCTTCTGAGACGCTCACTTCCGGGTCCACCTGGAGGTGGATGTCGAGCAGGAAATCGGAGCCCATGCGGCGGCTCTTGATGGCATTGACGGCCCGCACGCCTTCGGTGGCCTCAGCGATCTCACGCAGGTGGCGCTGTTTCTCCACCGGCATGGCCGTGTCCACCAGTTCCTTGACGTTGTCCCAGGCCAGATGCCACCCAACGCGGGCAACGATGACGGCAATACCACAGGCGGCGAGGGCGTCGAGCCAGGGGTAGCCAAGCATGGCCCCCGAGGCGCCGATCATGACGACAATGGATGAGAAGGCGTCGGTGCGGCTGTGCCAGGCATTGGCAACCAGCAGGTCGGATCGGATGGCCCGTCCAACCCGCAGTGTGTAGTGATAGATCCACTCCTTGCCCAATACCGCGGCGCCTGCCACCACCAGTACTGGCCAGCCGGGGACGCCCAGCCCCGGGCTCATCACCCGCTGGGCCGCCTCCCACGCCAGTGCACCGGCGAGGGCGATGAGCGCGCAGCCGAGGATGACCGCGCCCAGGGTCTCAAAGCGTTCATGGCCGTAAGGGTGGTCTTCGTCCGGTTCTTCCCGGGAGATGCGGAACAGCACCAGCACCATGATGTCCGAGGCGACGTCCGAGAAGGAGTGAATGCCATCGGCGATCAGTGCATAGGAATTGTAGAGAAAGCCAACAATGACTTTCAGTATTCCCAGCAGGGCATCCAGTACCAGCCCTGCCAGGGTTACCCGGCGCGCGGATTGGAGTTCGCTTTCCGGTGGACGGTTAAGCGTTGTGTCTTCGGATGCATTCATAAACCGCACTGCTTCTCTCGGGCGCGCACAGGGTAACCCGGACAGGGCAACCGGGGACAGGGCGCAGTGTAAACGCTACAGCCAACCTTTTCATCCTTCAATGGTAAGGAGTGAGCTGATTTTATGCACAGAAGCGATGATGAGCCGCTTTTTCGGTAAAATGCCGTCAAATGCCGGACTTAGCGTATTGATCTTTGTAAGCACCTGAAAAATAAAAGAAAAATAATTGGTTAAAAAATGTACAATTTGCAGATCTCCGCCATTGGCAGGCGGTCTGGCGGTTTGCCACAAAAAAGTTCACAGAGTTTTCCACAGATTTCGTGGAAAAGGTCATGAAAACGTCACCGCAGTGCCATAGAACGGGTTTCGCGGCCAGGGCCTCCCTTCCTGTACACTGTTGGCTCCACGGCAATAGACTTTCCCGGTGATCATTTCATGTACCAGGCGCTGCGCCCCCTTTTCTTCCAGCTTCCTCCCGAAACGGCCCATTCGCTTGCGCTGGAAACGGCGCGGCTGGTGGCTGGAACCGGGTTGCTTGAGCGTCTGTGGCCGGTCCCGGCTACAGAACCGGTTAATGTGATGGGGCTGACACTGCCCAACCCGGTAGGGCTTGCAGCGGGCCTGGACAAAGAGGGGTGTTACATGGACGCCCTGGGCGCACTCGGTTTTGGTTTTCTGGAAATCGGCACCGTGACCCCAAGGCCGCAGCCTGGCAATCCCCGGCCACGTCTTTTCCGGCTTCCGGATCATGAGGCCATCATCAACCGTATGGGGTTCAACAATCCGGGGCTGGAGGTAATGGCCACCAACATCCGGGCCAGCCGCTATAGTGGTATTCTGGGCGTGAATGTGGGCCGGAACAAGGATACCCCGGCGGCCTCGGCGGTGGATGACTATCTGGAGGGGATTGAGCGGATGTGGTCTCTGGCGGACTACCTGACCATCAACGTCTCCTCGCCCAATACGCCGGGTCTCAGGGATCTTCAGCATGGAGACGCGTTGCGCTCGCTGCTGGCCAGTGTCCGGGAAAAGCAGCTGGCGTTGACCGAGTCCAGGGGTCATTACGTGCCCATCGCGGTCAAGGTGGCGCCGGACATGGACGAGGCTGCCATCGGTTTCATGGCGGCGGCATTGCGGGAGGTTGGAATGGACGGTGTCATCGCCACCAACACGACCGTGGATCACTCCGCCGTACTGCGCGACCCCCTTGGTGAGGAAACCGGCGGCCTGAGTGGTCGCCCCCTGGCGGAACCCTCCACGCAAGTGATTCGCCAGCTGCGGGCTGAGTTGGGAGCGGATTTCCCCATCATTGGGGTCGGCGGTATTGTCAGTGGCGCGGCGGCACAGGCAAAGATCCGGGCCGGAGCCTCGGCGGTGCAGCTTTATTCCGGGCTCATCTATCAGGGGCCTCAGCTTGTGGCGGAGTGCCTTGAGTCCATTGCGCGGCTATCCAGGGAGTAAGGGGAAAGGGCCCGTCGTGCGGGCCCGTGGGGACGGGTGGTCCCCTTCTGGTCTTTCCAGAGATGGAACGCTGCTATGTGGGGCAGGGGGCGGGTGGCCCCCTTGAGCTGTAGCCACTTGGTGATGGCATTCAGTGCTTTCCGGTTTTTTTCAGGGCTGGCCGCCTCGCGGCGGTCACTTCACGCTGTTAGATACGGCATCCTGTGTATTGAGGAGACACCCTGTGTCAGTCCACTCCAGTGGTCTTCCCGACCTTCTCGCCACCCGTTCATCCATTCCTGTCGGGTTTCGGGTTTATCCAGCGGACAGATTTCTTTGGACTTGCCGGATAACCCTGCCATGTAACCGCGTTTGTAGGCGCGAACTGACATGTCTCGCTTGTGTTTTTTCATGCTCTGTACCTCATGTTGATCCGTCGGTCATGAGCGTGCGCACGGCTCCACCACCCTTCACAGTCCGTCGGCAGCGTGAATCCGACGGTGATCCGCTCAGGGGCGTTGGCGGATGGATCGATCCAGTCAGGGCCCTTCCCGCCTGCTTTCCACAGGCGGTGTCATTGACGCGTCATATTCAGTAAAGCGCAAAATCCGGGTAGTGTATACCCACGAAAAACCAATCATGCCCGGGGTTATGATTGGCTCGGCCAATAACCCCTCTGTGGCGGGCATCAACCCGAGGAAACATTGGATTGAAGACGAATGATTTTTATGTAACCGCCTCCTGGGGCCTGATTGAGCTGCTGGCGGACGAGCTGGCTGACCTTGGTCTTGAGGTGACCGGGCGGGCCTCTGCCGGGCTCTGGGTCCGCACCGATATGGCGGGGGCTCGCAGCATCTGTCTGTGGTCAAGGCTGGCAAGCCGGGTCGTCCTGCACCTCGCGCGCGCGGAGGCGGATGACGCGGACACCCTGCGCGAGGCGGCCGCGGCCGTGCCCTGGGAGCAGTGGCTGGCTCCTGGAATGACATTCCGCGTACGTTTCCAGGGCACGCATGGGGAAATCCTCAGTCCGCGTTTTGGGGCCCAGTGCGTCAAGGATGGCCTGATGAAGCGGGTTCGTGATAAGGGCGTGGCAGAGCCGGTGATGACGCCCGCCGATCCGGATCTGCCGATACAGGCGCGACTCCGCCATGGGCAGCTGGAGCTGGGGTTGGATATGGCCGGTGAAGGCCTGCATCAGCGTGGCTATCGGACCGAGGCTGGTCAGGCACCGTTGCGCGAAACCCTGGCCGCTGCGCTGCTGTACCGGGCTGGTTGGCCAGAGGTGGCGAAGGCGGGCGGCGACCTTGCTGATCCGTTCTGTGGTTCCGGGACGATTCTCATCGAGGCCGCCATGATGGCGACGAATACAGCCCCTGGCCTTTTCCGCAGCTTTGCTTTTGAGCGCTGGCCGGAAGCCGCCACCACAGGGTGGCAGGCGCAGAGGGAAGCCGCTCATGAGCGCCGCAGGGAAGGTCTGGAAGCCAGTCGCGTCCGCTTCCGGGGGACGGATGCGGATAGACAGGTGGTTGCCCTTGCCTGGCGCAATATCGAGCGGGCGGGCTTCAGTGACCGCATCCATGTGGAGAAGTGTGATGTGGCCGAGTGGCGAATCCCGGAGAAGGCGGCTACGGGTGTGATCGTAACCAATCCCCCTTACGGCAACCGGTTGGAGACCCGGGAGCGGGCTGCGGAGCTGTTCCGGATCTTTGGGGAGCGGCTGCGCAGTGAGGCGCCTGGATGGCGCCTGGGGCTGTTGCTGGCGGAGCCGGAGCTGGGCCATCAGCTGGGCATGCGGTCACGGCGTCAGTACCGGTTCTTCAATGGGTCGCTGGAAACCACGCTGCTGCTTTTCGACGTCCAGCAGAGCGAGTTCCGCCAACCTCAGCAATCATTGGAGGAGCTGCGTACCGGCATCCCGGAGCCTGCTATCCATAACGAGGAGCGGGCATCGATGCTTGCCAATCGCCTGCGCAAGAACCGGCGCCATCTCCGGCGCCGGCTCAATCGTGAGCCGGAGCAGGCCCATTGTCTCTACGATGCGGATATGCCGGAATACGCGGTCCGCATTACCCAGACCGGGGAGCATCTGGCCATTTATGAGTACGCACCACCGGTGTCAGTGCCGGAGAAAGCTGCCCGCCAGCGGCTTGCGGAAGTGCTGGCGGTGGCGCCCGAGGTGCTGGGCATCGATGCTGGTGCGGTAACGTGCAAGCGAGGTGGGCGCTGAGACCCTGACCCCGTTCAGAAATCCATCCGCAGACCCAGGTTCCACTGCCGGATCCGGATGTGGGTGGTGTTGTCCTGATGCAGCTGGCCGTATTCCACGAACAGGCTGGAATTGCCGATGAAATCCACGTCGGTTCCCACCAGCCAGCTCCGGCTGAAGCTGTGGTCAAGGTAGGGTTCCCTGGTGACGGTCACGTTGCCGTCGTCATCTTCGCTGGTGCGCGTGGCCGTGGTTTCCACGTGGCTTACGCCGAACTGGGCGTAGGCACGGGAGAATAGGGTCCAGTGGTAGTAGGCGCCCATGTAGGCGCTGGCGTAATAGTCAATGTCCAGCTTCAGGTCGTCGGCTTCTGTCTCGGGGGAGGGCGCTGCGCCGCCCCGTACCTCGACCTTGATGTGGTCGTTCAGGTACTTGCCAAAGACAGCGCCGCCAGCGGTGACGGTGGCCTTGCCATTGCCATCACCCAGGTTCTTGTGCCGGAAATGGGAGCCGGTTACCCCAAGGTAGTACTCACCGGCCTTGCTTTCGGCTTCCTGCTGCTGGGGCCGCCTGGGTTTCTGCTGGGCCATGGTCGGCAGGCTGGTGGCAACCAGGAGCGCAGTACAGGTCACAAGAGCGGGAACGCGGCGCATAGGCTGGCTTATCCGTGGTTCTGAATTGCCGCGGATTGTCGCCCACCTGGAACGCGCTGTCGTCGAAACGGGTCACAAAGTCCGTGTTCAGCCGGAGGAATCCGGATCGGTCAGTCCTTCTTCCCGGGCCAGCAGCAGCTGGGCATAGACCGCGTTTTCCGCCACGGTGGCGTCCAGGGTTTCGCGCAGTATGATGTCCTGGTAGCGGTCATTGAGCCCTTCAAAACTCTCGTGGTGCAGCAGGGCGGTCATGGGGGCCAGCTCGAAGGCCGCCTGGATGCCCATGGCCTCGCACAGGAAATCCAGCAGCTGGTCGTCCGGGTCCAGGCCGTCCGAAAAGACCGTGGTCTCGCCCAGATCCTCGTTCATTTCACGCAGCACATCCACGGGTGCCACGCCCTGGTCCCGGAAGAACTCATCGTCCAGCATGCGTTCATCCAGGTCGTCCGAGAGCCAGTCGTCCTCGGGGCGGATGATGACGTACTTGATTCGGCCGTCGCTGAGTGACCACGCAACGGCCGTCGGAAACAGCTGGGGGCCGTTGTCGTCGTATTCGAATTTGAGAAACTGGGGAATCCGCATGGTTGGCCTCATCCTGCGCTATGCTGTTGAGGCCCAATGGTAAACCCGCACACTTTCTGAGGCGAGACGCAGACGGGAGTCCGAATGGAACTGAACACTTTCAACCAGGGCCTGCTCGAATTCCTCGGGCGGTCCCCAACACCCTGGCATGCCGTGAGCAATCTGACGGGCGTTCTGGATGCCGCCGGTTTCGAGCAGCTGAACGAGGGCGAGCCGTGGTCGCTGGAACCAGGCCAGGGCTATTACGTGGTGCGCAATGGCTCGGCGCTGGTGGCCTTCCACACCGGCCAGCGCCCGCCGGCGGAGGCTGGCTGGCGCATGATGGGGGCGCATACCGACAGCCCCTGCCTGCGCATCAAACCCAACCCGGAAATCCGGCGTAATGGTTGCCTCCAGCTGGGCGTTGAAGTTTACGGCGGGGCCCTGCTTAACCCCTGGTTTGACCGGGATCTTTCCATGGCCGGCCGTGTTACCTATGAGGACGATCAGGGTCGGAGACAGGACACCCTGGTGGACTTCCGCCGGCCCGTGGCCGTGATTCCGTCGCTCGCGATCCACCTGGACCGGGAAGCCAACAGCAACCGCAGCATCAACAGCCAGCAGCATCTGCCTCCGGTGACCCTGCTGACGGCGGAGCACCCGGATACGGATTTCGAGCAGCTTCTGGCGCAACAGCTGCGGGCGGATCAACCGGAGATCCGTCTGCGCCGGATCCTGGAACACGAGATCTGTCTCTACGATACCCAGATGCCGGCACAGGTGGGCATGGTTGGCGAGTTCATTACCTCCGCGCGACTGGACAACCTGCTGAGCTGCTGGCTCGGGGTTCAGGCGCTGGTATCGTCGGATGGCTCACAGCCGGCATTGGCGGTGTTCAACGACCATGAGGAGGTGGGCAGCATGACCGCCGAGGGCGCTCAGGGCCCCCTGCTAGAGTCCGTTCTGCAGCGCTGGGTCGAGGGCGAGGATCGTCACCGCGCGCTCGCGCGCTCCATGATGATGTCCGTGGATAACGCCCACGCCATCCACCCCAGTTACCCGGATTACTACGATGAGGCCCATGGACCAGTGATGAATGAGGGCCCGGTCATCAAGATCAACCGTAATCAGCGCTATGCCAGCAGTACGCGTACCAGTGGCCTTTATCGGCACCTGAGTGGTGAAATCGGGGTTCCCTGCCAGACCTTTGTGGTGCGTTCTGATATGGGCTGTGGCAGCACCATTGGGCCGCTGACCGCCGCCGGGATTGGTGTGAGCACTCTGGATGTGGGTGTTCCCCAGCTTGCGATGCACTCGATCCGGGAGATGGCCGGTACCCGTGACGCTCATGCGCTTTACCGCGTGCTGCGTCGTTATTTTGATCTGGACAGTCTGTGGGACTGAAGAGATAAGAAGGGAAATGGCTCCCCGAGCTGGGCTCGAACCAGCGACAACCTGATTAACAGTCAGGTGCTCTACCAACTGAGCTATCGGGGAGCTGCAGGAGAAAGCGTATGCTACCCATCCTGCCCCGGGGCGTCAATCCGCGACAGCGCTTGGGCGCGCCGGCGCTGGGCCTGGGAGTCAAAATGCTCCGAGCGCAGCTGCTCCAGTGCCTTCTGCCGGTCCGCCTTGGTCAGGTTATCATTCGCTTCAATGCGCTGCTTACGTTGCTGGTAACGCGCCAGCTTGCGTTGCCATTGTGCGCGCTGGTGATCCAGTTGGGCCAGACGCTCCGCCGCTCTGGCACCCAGTGTCTTCTGGCGCAGGGCTTGAATTTGCGCCTTGCTGGCGCCCTCCCGGCGCATGCGGCGGGTTGTCTCGCGTAGGTTGGCGTAGATGCGCGAGCGTTCCCGCACTTTCTGGACATGGTCCGGCAGGTTGGCTTCAAGCGCTTGCAGGCGTTGTTGCTTCTCGGTGGTACTGAGATTGGGGTCGTCCCGGATCCGCTGGCGGGCCAGCTGGTTCTTGATCCGCCGTTGTTCCTTGCCAAAAAAGCCTTCGGCCATGGCTTCCCCCAGGTGATTGCGCCGCAGTTGCGCCAGTCGTTTGAGCACCTGGCGTGCCTCGTCCGCCTTGACCTTGCCCATCCGTGTTTCAAGGTGAGCGGCAGCCTCGCGATAATCCAGGTAGTCGTCCAGGGCCGTCATCACCTCGTCCTGTATCGCCGGAGGCACGCCTTTGTCGCTCATGGCATTCCGCATGCGCTGACGCATGGCGGCCTCATCGTCAGGAGAACGGGTCAGTCCAATGAAAAAGTCCATGAAACGGCGCAGATCCCGGTTGTGGATCAGGTTGCCGTTCATGTCCACCCGGATGGCGCCGTCAATGGCAATGCCTTTGACCGTGTCATCCAGTGGGAGTTGTGGGGCGCCGCTTGGGGCGGGTGTCGTGTTGGGGGTGGGCTGCTCCTTGTCGGCCCCGCGCTTGAGGGTCGTTACCGAGCCTTCCCGATGGGGAGCCTCGGGCGTTTCCGGTGAGGGCAGGCCGAAAAGGGTGAGTCCCAGTGCGGCGATGCCGGCAATGGTTGCGGCCCAGATGCCTCGCTTGATGCTCATGACAGAGACCTCCTGTGATTCCGGCCCGTGAAGGGCCGGAATGTGGTCCGGATTGGCCGATCAGAGCCCGGCTTGCTGGAGCCGGTTAGCCTGTTGGCGGTAGAGCTGGACAGGGTCCGCCGCATGGGCGGAAGTGATGCCGAACAGGTGATTCACCGTGTCGAGATGGTTGAGGTCATAACCAAGACCGATGACGTTACCCAGCTTCATGCTGCACGCCGGAACCAGACCGTCGTTGGGCTCGTCGATCAAGGTGCCGGTGGCGGCAAGCAGGGAATCACTGGCATCCAGCAGATTGGTCTTGATGACGTCCCCACCCCAGGAGTAGTAGTGGACGCCGTTCACCTGTGAGGCGCCGTCGTTGCCGCAGTACTCCGAGGGAACCCCAGCAGGGAAATCCTGGTTGAAGGCGACACTGCCGGCAGTGCTCAACGATTCAATGGCGGCTCCGGTGTCCTGGGGCAGATCGCCGCCGGAGGCGCTGTCCACGATGCTGAAGACGATATCGCCCAGCGCGTCCAGCTCACCGCTGGCCGCGGCATCCGCGACCGGCGTGCCCCAGTTGACGCCACTCACGCTGGTGGCGGAGGCAACCAGATCCGGGGCTACACCGGCGACATAACGCACGGTCGGGCCACCGTGGCTGTGGCCGATGAGGTTCACCTTATCGGCGTCCGTGGTGGCAACGATGGTCTGGACCTGGTCCAGAAGCTGTTCGCCTCGCACTGTGGTGGAATTGGCGGCGGAGACCTGGGGGACATAGACCTCGGCGCCATCCTCGGCCAGCGCGCCCGGAATACCGTTGAAGTAGTCGACAATGCCGAAGAGGTTATCAAAGCCGGAGAGCCCGTGGACCAGGACGATCGGATGCTGGGTCTCGGTGTAACCCGGTTCCCCGTTGTCCCAGTTGAAGAGGTCGTCCAGCCAGCTGGCGTTTGCATCCTGAGCGCCCAGGGTGAGGGCGAAGGCGGTGCCAGTGAACACGGTTGCGGTCTGCTTCCAGAAGGTCATATCGGTTTCCTTTTGTTGTTGGTCGAATAACCGTTTTGGGGACGAAAGGTGCATTGGCTTTTGCCCGCTTTGTCCAAAATTCATACAAGCACAGGAAGGCGATGAGCGGTATTGGCTGCAGCGCGATTGAGGCGGGCTGAGGGGCCAGCAAGCTGGATGTTATGTAATCTGGTGACAGAGTTCACAGAGCAGAGGCGGACCAAAAGCCCTTCCGGGAGGGAGGGGGCAGCCGATACACTCGCTTCCCATGACGCAGAAAAACCGTAGTGACTTTGCTTTCCGGCCACCCCTGTGGCTCCGTAATCCCCACCTGCAGACGGTGTGGCCCTCACTATTCCGCCGGGTCAGCCTGGTCCCGGACGCCACCGAGAGGTTGGCGACGCCGGATGATGACTTTCTCGATCTGGACTGGTACCAGCGCGGTAACGGGCGCCTTCTGGTGCTCAGCCACGGGCTGGAGGGCTACAGCCGTCGTCCTTACATGTTGGGTATGGCACAGGCGGCACTGGCCAGTGGCTGGGATGTGCTGGCCTGGAACTTCCGTTCCTGCAGTGGTGAGATCAATCGTCAGCCCTGCTTCTACCACAGTGGTTCGAGCGATGACCTGTCGCTGGTGGTTGATCATGCGCTGTCTGTACTGCCGGCCTACGACAGCGTTGTGCTGGGTGGTTTCAGTATGGGCGGGAACGTCTCGCTCGTGTATCTGGGGGAGCGGGGGGCAACACTGGATGCCCGTATCCGGGGCGCGGCGGTTCTGTCGGTCCCCTGTGACTTGGCGGGCAGTGCCCGTGAGCTGGCGAAACCCGCCAACCGGTTCTATATGAACCGGTTCATGGAGGATTTAAGGGTCAAGATCCGCGCCAAGCATGAGCTCTTCCCGGATTGGGTGCCGCTGGATGGCCTGGACCGGATCAGGACCTTTGCGGAATACGACGAACAGTACACCGCGCCGCTGCATGGCTTCCAAAGTGCCGAGGATTACTGGTACCGCTGTTCCAGCACCCGTTTCCTCGATGGGGTCCGGGTGCCGGCCCTGATCGTCAATGCCGCGGATGATCCGTTCCTGAGCGCTGACAGTTACCCCCACGAGGCCGTGCGGGCCAATCGCTGGCTGAGGCTGGAAGTGCCGCGTCATGGCGGCCATGTGGGGTTTGTCGGTGACGAGCGCAACGGCCACTACTGGTCTGAATGGCGGGCGATGCGGTTCCTCGAGTCACTGGATTAGTCCGCTTGTTGCAGTAGCGGGCGCAGGGCCTTCCAGACACGGTCCCGGATCAGCGGCTGAGCCCTGGCAGTGGGGTGGATGCCATCCTTCTGCATCATGCCCTTGCGGTTATGGATACCCTCAAGGAGAAAGGGGATAAACGTCAGTGCCTTCTCTTGTGCCAGCTTTTGGTATTGTTGGCGGAAGGCCCTGGTATAGGGGCGTCCGTAATTGGGGGGAATCTCGATGCCCACCAGCAGCACCCGGGCGCCGTCAGCGCGGATGCGTTCTACCATGGTTGCGAGGTTGGCGTGAATGGTGGCCGGATCCTTGCCGCGAAGGCCATCGTTACCTCCGAGTTCCAGAATAACCAGCTCCGGAGACTGGCTCTCCAGCATCCGGTTGATCCGACGCAGGCCGCCGTCAGTGGTCTCACCGCTGATACTGGCATTGACGACTTCCCATTCCGGCGCCTGCTTGGCCATGCGTTGCTCCAGCAGGCTGACCCAGCCATCTTCCTCGGCAATGCCGTGGGCGGCGCTCAGGCTGTCGCCATAGACCACCAGCGTCTTCGCCAGCGCCAGCCCGGGCATGAGGGCCACCATCAGGGCCAGAACCACGGCGGCGGGGAATGAACCGCAACCGTTGCGGAGCGTATTGTTGAATGGTGTACCACGCCGGGCGTGGTCACTAGGATTCATCACTGTCATTGAACAACCGGAGATCATGGGTGAGTGACGCGACTGACGTAATCATAAGGGCAAAGGGACTGAGTCACCAGGTTGGGCTCGGGAGTGGGCGGCTCACGCTGTTGAGCGATATTGACCTTACAGTGCGCGAAGGTGAGTCGGTAGCACTCCTGGGCCGTTCCGGATCGGGCAAGACCACACTGCTTGGGCTCCTGGCGGGTCTTGACCTCCCCACCGGTGGGATCGTGGACCTGGCTGGTGAGCGTATCAGTGCCATGGATGAAGACAGTCGCGCCCGGCATCGGGCCAACCGGGTGGGGTTTGTGTTCCAGTCATTCCAGTTGCTGCCGAGCCTGAGCGCTCTCGAGAATGTGCTGCTGCCGCTGGAACTCGGGGATGTTCAGGGCGCTTCAGGGAGGGCGAAGGAGCTGCTGGAGCGTGTGGGGCTGGGGGATCGCCTGGGGCATACCCCCCGACAGCTGTCCGGTGGCGAGCAGCAGCGGGTGGCCATCGCCCGGGCTTTCGCTGCTGATCCGGCTGTATTGTTCGCGGATGAACCCACGGGCAACCTGGATACGACCACGGGGCAGCAGATTGCGGACTTGTTGATGGCGCTCAATGCCGAGCAAGGGACCACGCTGGTACTGGTGACGCATGACGAGGAACTGGCAGGGCGCTGTAGCCGGCGGTTGCGCATGGATGCTGGTCAGTTGCTGGAGACATCAGCAGGGGCGGTTTCATGAGCGGTTTTCACCGGCTCAGCTGGCTTTCGCGGCGGGATTGGCGCCAGCGCGACGTGCGCGTGGTGCTGGCATCGCTTATGGTCGCGGTCGCTATTGTGGCGACTATCGGCCTGTTCGCAGAGCACCTGCAACGCACCCTTACCAACTCGGCAACCGAGTTCCTGGCGGCGGATCGTCAGGTCGAGGCCTCACATCCCCTGCCGGAGCGGTTTCTGCGGGAAGCGGCCAATCGTGATCTTGCCACAGCACGCCAAATCTCGTTTGCGACCATGCTCCAGGGCGAAGAATCCATGGAGCTGGTGCGCGTCCGGGCTGTGGACGGGGATTATCCGTTGCGCGGCGAGGTGGAAATCCAGGCGACCCCTGGCGCGCCAAGACGAACGGTTGCCCATGGCCCGGGAGAAGGGGAGGTGTGGGTGAACGCGCGGCTGCTGAGATTGCTCGATGTCGAGCCAGGGGACCAGGTTGGAATAGGCGACGTGCGGCTGCGTATTGCCGGCGTGTTGGTGCGGTCACCGGATGCGGGTTTTGATCTGGCGGCGCTGGCGCCAAGGGTCATGATGCATCAGGGGGATGTGGCGGCGGCCGGTGTGGTTCAGCCGGGCAGTCGCGTGACCTACCGGCATCTGTATGCGGGTGCGGAGCCGGCTCTCAATGATTTTCACGAGTGGCTTGCGCCGAAGCTCAGTGAGGGCCAGCGCTGGCGCAGTGTGGAGGACGGCCAGGCCGGGGTGTCGCAGGCGCTGGAGCGGGCGGAACGCTTCCTGATGCTGGGCGGCAGCCTGGCGGTGTTACTGGCGGCGGTCGCGGTCGCTGTGGCAAGCCGCCAGTACGCGCTGGGCCAGCGCGACACAGTTGCACTGCTCAAGACCCTGGGGCTGGACGGCCGCACCATAAGCCGGCTCTACCTGTTGCGCCTGGGCCTCTGGGGCGTGGTCGGTACCGGCCTTGGCCTGCTGCTGGCACTGCCCCTTTTCGTGGTACTGGCCCAGATCGCGAACCGTTTTCTGGAGACCCCGGTGGCCTGGCAGTTCAACCCGGCGGCGTTGCTGCCGGCGCTGGTCACGGCCTTCGTCGCCCTGTTTGCGTTCGCCTGGCCCCCGATCCAGCGCCTGCGGCGTGTTACCGCCATGCAGGTTCTGCGCAGCGCCCCGGGTGAGCAGGGCCGTTGGGTCCTGTTGGATCTTGTGGTCGCGGTGGTGGCCATCTTCGGGCTGTTATGGTTCTACAGTGGCGAGGTCTGGCTGGTGCTGGCGCTTCTGGGTGGGCTGGCGGCGCTGTTGGCGGTACTGGCGTTGCTTTCCGCCGCCCTGGTGAGTGTGCTGGGGCGCATTCGTGGCGGCAGTAGTGCCTGGCGGCTGGCACTGGTGGCGCTGTACCGTCACCGGCGTTCTGGATTGGCGCAGATGTCGGTCTTTGCCATGGTCCTGACGCTGGCGGCGACGCTCTTCCTGACCCGCTCCGCGCTGCTCGAGGATTGGCATCGCCAGCTGCCCGAGGACGCCCCCAACCATTTCCTGATCAATATCGCCCCGGAGAAAGTGGACAGCGTTGGGTCCTTCCTGAAAGAGCACGGCATGCGATTTGAGGCCCTGTATCCCATGGTCCGGGGTCGCCTGGTGCGGATCAATGACGAGCCGGTGAAGCAGGCGGTATCGAAGCACGAAGAGATCGGCGCCCTGAACCGCGACCTCAACCTCACCTGGATGGCGGAACTGCCTTCTGACAACCGGCTCGAAAAGGGGCAATGGTGGGATGGTACCGGCGGTGAGGGCGTGTCGGTTGAGGCCGAGCTGTTTGCGGAAATGGGGCTGTCGATCGGGGATGAGCTGACCTTTCGGATCGGTGCCCGGGAGGTGACGGCCGCAGTGCGCAGTGTGCGCCGTGTTCAGTGGGAGAGTATGCGGCCGAACTTCTTCATGGTGTTCGCGCCCGGCAAGCTGGATGGTTTCTCCGCTACCTGGCTGACCAGTTTCCACCTGGAAGAGGGGCGCAAGGATCTGCTTAATGACCTGGGGCGGCGGTTCCCGGCGGTGTCCATTCTTGAGGTGGATCATTTCATCGATCGTATACGGGGGATCATCGCCCAGGTGACGCATGCCATGGAGGCTCTGCTCGGCATGATTCTGGTATCAGCGCTGCTGGTGATGGCCGCTGTGGTCAGTGCCACTCTGGGCGCCCGACAGCGCGAGGGCGCCCTGTTGCGCACCCTTGGGGCGCGCAGGGGGCTGCTGGTGGGCAGCGGTATGCTGGAATTCGCACTCATGGGGCTGATCGCCGGTTTTCTCGGGGTTCTGGCGGCGGAGTTGGTTGTCTGGGCCCTGCAGTACCGGCTTTTTGAAGGCAGCTTCCGCCTGCACCTGGAACTCTGGCTGGTCCTGCCTGGCATCAGTGCCCTTGTCCTGTCCCTGTTGGGGCGATGGCAGCTGTCACCGGTGCTGAACGTCTCGCCCATGCTGCTGTTGCGCCGGCTTGAGGGGTAGCCCCGTGGAAAAAGTGCGACCAAGTCGTCATACTGTAAGGCGTTATTCCCCAAATTCCTGGAGGGAGAGATTCGATGAACAATGAGCAGCTTCAGGCTCTGAAGGAACAATACGTTGCCGCCGGTGGCGCGAGCCCCAACAAGCAGTTCGCGCACCACGCGGAGAACGCGCAGGTCTGGGACGCGGATGGCAAGCGCATGATCGACTTTGCGGGCGGTATCGGCGTTCTCAACCTGGGCCATCGTCATCCCCGGGTAGTGGAAGCGGTCAAGGGCCAGCTTGATAACCTGATGCACACCTGCCAGACCGTGATGCCCTACGCCCCCTATGTACAGCTGTCTGAAAAGCTGAGCCACATTACGCCGGTACGTGGTCATGGCAAGGTTTTCCTGGCCAATTCCGGCGCCGAGGCTCTGGAAAACGCCGTCAAGATCGCGCGGGCCAGCACCGGGCGGAGCAATGTCATCTGCTTTACCGGCGGCTACCACGGTCGGACTTTCATGACCATGGCGATGAACGGCAAGGTTCACCCCTATCAGACCGATTTCGGTCCCATGCCGGGCGGTGTTTTCCGGGCCCCCTATCCGGTGCCCTATCACGGCGTGAGCGAGGAAGAAGCGCTGCGTGGCCTTGAAGCCACGTTCAAAGCGGATTCAGCCCCCAAGCATACCGCGGCTATCGTGATTGAGCCGGTCCTGGGCGAGGGCGGCTTCTACGCGGCGTCACCGGAATTCCTTCAGAAAATCCGCTCCATCTGTGATGAGCACGGTATCTGTATGATCGTGGATGAAGTCCAGTCCGGTTTCGGCCGTACCGGCAAGATGTTCGCCATTGAGCACAGTGATGTTGAGCCGGACATGATGACCATGGCCAAGAGTATGGCCGATGGTATGCCCATTTCGGCCGTGGTTGGCACTGATTCCGTCATGGACAGCTCGGGAGGTAACTCCCTGGGCGGAACCTACACCGGTAACCCGCTGGCCTGTGCCGCGGCCATGGCGGCCATTGATGTGTTCGAGGAAGAGGACATTCTTGGCAAGAGCCGTGCCCTGGGCGCGCGGCTTGAGGAGCGCTTCAACGACTGGCACCGGCGCTTCCCGCACGTGGACAACGTGCGTCGCCTGGGCGCGATGGCGGCCTTTGAGCTGGTTAAGAGCCGGGATACCCATGAGCCGGACGCTGATATGGCGGCGGCCATCGTGGGCAAGGTCAAGGAAAAGGGTCTGATCCTGCTCAGTTGCGGCATGTACGGCAACACGCTGCGCTTCCTGATGCCGGTGACCATTGAGAACGACGTACTTGAGGAAGGCCTGGGCATGATCGAGGAGGCGCTGGCCGAAGTTCACGGCTGACGCGTTTTCCGGTCGATACCTGAAAAAAAGGGGCTCCTGCGGGAGCCCCTTGGTCGTTGTGGATCCTGCCTCCGGCGTTACTCCACTTCGATCTGCCGGGCGCCTCCGGTGTGTTCCGGATCGCGGCCAATGGTAACGGTCAGAACGCCGTTGCGGAACTTGGCCTTGAGATCGTCCGGCTTGGCGTCCGCCGGTAGATCAAGGATCCGTTGGAAAGCGCCATAACGGCGTTCCACGAAGTGGTAGTTGTCGTCACTGTCGTCCCGTTCCTGTTGTTTCTCGCCCCGGATGACCAGCGCATCGCCATCCACTTCCACCTTCACGTCGTCCTTTTCGACACCAGGCATGTCAATGTGAAGGGTGTAGTGGTCCTGGTTCTCCTTAATGTCCACCGATGGCCGGAAGAATCCTTCATCAAGGTTCCCGCCGCTCAGTGGCCAGGGAGAAAGTCCGAATTGGCGATAGAAATCGTCAAAGAGCCGGTCCATCCGGTTATGCAGGCTCATGACCGGGTCGCCACTTGAAACGGGTTGGGTATTTCCCTCCCGGTTGGCCGGCATGGTATTCATCTGCTGCTGTTCGCGGGCCTGCTCCTGTTCCTTTCTGAACCAGTTCCAGGGGGACATTTTTTTCAGGTCCATCAGCATCACCTCCTCTACGTAATTCGTCATCATCTTCTATCCTTAGATGTGCAGGGCGTAGACCGCTGTTTCAAGGGGCGGCCTGTACACCCGGCGGCTCCACCGGTTAAGGTTCCAGGCCGTCTTGTATACCCATTCACAGGGCATCACAGGAGGATCGCGTGACAAGCTGGCTGATGGCACTGATGGCATTTGCCGTCTTTTTTCTGGGTTACCGTTATTATTCCCGTTTCCTTGCTGAACGTCTGTTCCAGCTGAGTCCGGATTACCGGACACCGGCGCGGCGTTATGAGGATGGAGTGGACTTCGTGCCCACCAATAAGTTCATCCTCTGGGGCCATCACTTCACTTCCGTGGCGGGGGCTGCCCCGATCATTGGGCCGGCTATTGCCATGATCTGGGGCTGGGGACCGGCCCTGGCATGGGTGTTGATCGGCACTGTCTTCATGGCCGGGATCCATGACTTCGGAACGCTCTGGGCTTCGGTCCGCAACCGCGGCCAGTCGGTGGGTGTGATTGCCCGCAATGTCATCAGCCCGCGTGCGCTGATGCTGTTCCTGCTGATCATCTTCTTCCTTCTGCTGATGGTGAACGCGGTCTTTGCCGTGGCCATCGGAACGCTCTTTTCCTCCTTTCCGGAGAGCGTGCTGCCATACTGGCTTCAGATTCCGATCGCCATCACCATTGGGTTCCTGGTCTATCGTCGTCACTGGCATATAGTGGTGCCGTCGCTGGTGGGGCTGGTTGTGCTGTTGTTCCTGGTCTATGCGGGCACACTGGCCCCCCTTGAGCTGCCGAAAGAAATGGGCGGCTATTCCAGCACGGCCTGGTGGGTCCTGATCATGCTGGGCTATGGCGCCATCGCATCACGCCTGCCGGTCTGGCTGCTCCTTCAGCCAAGGGATTTCATCAATTCCCATCTTCTGTTCATCTGCCTTGCCCTGGTTTATCTGGGCGTTTTTGTGGGGCGGCCTGAGATTGTGGCGCCCATGTACAACACTGCCGTACCCGAGGATGCACCGCCCATTCTGCCGCTGTTGTTCGTCACCATTGCCTGCGGTGCGATTTCCGGATTCCATGGGCTGGTCAGTTCCGGGACCTCCGCCAAGCAGCTGCGCCATGAGACGGATGCCCGTTTCGTGGGATATTTGGGCTCTACCGGCGAGGGGCTGCTGGCAGTTGCGGCCATACTCGCCACAGCGGCGGGCTTTGGCAGCGTTGCGGAATGGAACAGCCATTACGGTTCCTGGGCCGAGGCCAGCAGTCAGGGCATTGCGGCTTTCGTTGAGGGCGCTGGTAACCACGTGAACAACCTCGGCATTCCGGTAGAGGTGGCCACCACCTTCATGTCGATGATGGTGGTGGCCTTTGCCGCCACCACCCTGGACACCAGCATGCGGCTGCAGCGCTTCATCCTGGGTGAGATCGGCCGCCAGTACCGTTTGCCGGCGCTGGGCAACATCAACTTTGCGACGGTGCTGGTATTTCTGAGCTGTGCCGCCCTGGCGTTCTTTGCGGACCCCTCCAATCCGGGGGCTGGCGGCATGGTACTGTGGCCGCTTTTCGGGACCACCAACCAGCTGACGGCCGGGCTCTCGCTGCTGGTATTGACGCTGATTCTGTGGCACCTGGGGCGACCCATCATCTACAGCCTGGTGCCTTTCCTGTTTGTGGGCGTCATGACCGCCTGGAGCATGATCATCAATATCGGCAATTTCCTGCGGGATGGCAACATGCTGCTGGTGGTGATCGGCGGCCTCATCTTTGTACTCAACATCTGGTTGGTTCTGGAGGGGGTCAACGCGGTACGCCAGAAGCGTGAGCCGGCCCAGCTGGTGGATTCCAATGATGATTAGGGAAGGGATCCGGCGCCTGCTCGCGTTCTATGACGAGATGTACCAGGCGCCCTATCGCCGGATTGAGCGCCGTGCCCAGCGCCGCAAGGACGACCTGTTCCGTCTCATGGTCCTGTCCGAGTCGCTCGGGGTCCCCAATCCCGCCGCGTTCTACACGCTTGAGCTGGTGCCTTTCATGCTGGAGGACTTCCATGACTGGCACCAGCGCATGGGAATGGAACACTCCCCGCTGGAGGGCATCCGTTGCTGCTAGGGCGTTTGTTCCGGAAACGATCCGAGCCGGTGGCTACCGGGGAGGGCGCCTCCCTGGTGTTCCTGGGCGGCAAGGGCGGGGTCGGTAAGACCACCTGCGCCTCGGCCTACGCGCTCGCCAGGGCCCGCGAAGGGGAACAGGTGCTGGTCATTTCCACCGACCCGGCCCATTCCCTGGGCGACCTGTGGCTCGTCTCGCTGGGGGATGGACCCCGACCGGTGGCCAGGGGCGTGCAGGCACTGGAACTGGATCCGGCCCAGGCCCTGGAGCGTTACATCAACCAGGTCCGTGAGAACCTGAGGGATCTGGCCAGCCCGGAAGTGCGCGAGGCGGCGGAACACCAGGCCTCGCTGGCTGCCGGGGCCCCAGGGGCCGAAGAGGCCGCGTTGCTGGATGAACTGGTGCGCGTGACCCTGGACAACGAACACGAGTATGACCGGATCGTGTTCGATACGGCGCCTACTGGTCACACGCTCCAGTTACTCCAGCTTCCGGAAGTGATGCGGAGCTGGACGGACGCCCTGTTGGCAAAACGCCGTGAGGCCGTGGACACCAGCAGTGCCCTCCAGGGGGAGGAAGGGCGTCCGGAGGACCGGGCCGCGCGGATACTGGCTGCGCGGCGGGACCGCTATACAGCCATGCGGGACCGGCTCCGGGATCCCAACCGGACCCGGTTCATCCCGGTCCTGAACCCGGATCGCCTGTCGCGGGAAGAAACCCGGCGCATGGTGGCCACCCTGGGTGAGGTGAACGTCCGGGTGGACACCCTGATCCTCAACCGCATTCTGCCCGAGAGCGCGGACGGTGACTTTGCCCGCCAGCGGCGTGCCTCGGAAGCGGAGCACATTGCCGCAACCCGCAAGGCCTTTCCTCGCCTGAAGATGGTTCAGCTGCCCCTGGCCACGACCGATATCAGTCGTGGCCAGGGGCTTGAAGAACTGGCCGAGGCGCTCTAGGCCCAGGCCTTCTCCAGGACCGCGCGGGCATCCTCGAGTGATGCCTCCTTGGGGTTGAACATGATGGAGCCATCGTCGATGGCCATCTGTGCGATCCGGTCCAGCTGGCCCTTTTCCACCTTGCCGGTTTCCTGAAGCGTGCGCGGCAGCTGGCAGTGACGGTGGAGGTCGTCGCGCAGTTTCCGGATGGTCGCGATGGATTCCTCGGCGCGCTGGCTCTTCGGCGTCATGGCGTAGATTTCGGGGCCCGCCAGGTGCAGCAGCAGCTCGCTTAATGGTTCACGGATTGCTTCCAGGTTGTATTCCAGCACATAGGGCAGGAACAGGCTCATGCATAGGCCGTGCGGCAGGTGGCAGGCGGCGCCCAGTGAGTGCCCCAATGCGTGAACCAGCCCCACCATGGAGTTGGAGAAGGCGATGCCGGCCATGGTCGAGGCCTGGGCCAGCTCCAGGCGACGCTCGGCATCGTCCGGTTTGTCCATCACCTTCAGCAGGTTGTTGCTGATCTTCTTGATCGCTGCCGCTGCATAGGCGTCGCTGAGTGGGTTCTTGGCCAGACAGGTAAAGGCCTCCACGGAATGGGTCATGGCGTCCATGGCGGTGGCCGCGGTTACCTGTGGCGGCAGGGTGAGCGT
This sequence comes from Halomonadaceae bacterium KBTZ08, assembly GCA_048013405.1. Taxonomy (GTDB): domain Bacteria; phylum Pseudomonadota; class Gammaproteobacteria; order Pseudomonadales; family Oleiphilaceae; genus Halospina. The sequence goes on along the minus strand of CP182108.1, from coordinate 1,151,350 downwards.
CATGCGCGGATCGATCACTGCGGCATCCGGCAGCATGAAACCAGAGGCAAAAGGCAGCTTGACTTCCTTCTCGGTGTCCGCGATCACGGCTACGTTGGTAACCTCGGAGCCGGTGCCCGCCGTGGTCGGAATGACGATGAACGGCTTGAGGGGCCGTTTGAGGACGCCGGAACCGGCGTATTGGGCGATGTCGTCGCCACCCTCGGAGACCAGGATGTTCACGGCCTTGGCGGTGTCGATCGGCGAGCCTCCGCCGATGGCCAGGATGCCGTCGCATTGCTGCTTGCGGTATTCCTGGGCGATGGCGGTGACGGTCTGTTTGGAGGAATCGGAGGGGACGTCGTCATAGACGACGGTGATGTCCATACCACCTTCCTCGCACGCCGCCAGGACCTTGTCCAGAAGGCCCGCGTTACGCACGCCCTTGTCGGTGACGACCATGGGCCGCTCCACCGCGCGCGAACTGAACTCGTAGGGCAGGTGCTCCAGTGCCGCCTGGCCGGCGATGACCTTGACCGGACAGAAGAATTCGTAATAGCTCATGATGACCTCACGGTGTCCACAAAATTCATTGCCACTTTCAGATAGATCCGGGCCGCGCTGAAGACTTTCTCGGGCAGCCCCAGATCATCCGGGTATTCCTTCACCGCGCGTGACGCCACCAGCCGCGGCAGGATAAAGGTCTCAAGGCGGTTGAGAACGCGCGTCATGCGCACGGCGTACCCCAGGTCACCGTCCACGACCATGCGATCGTTGGCAAAGGACTGGGCGGTTTTTTCCTGGAACGACAGCACCAGGAAGGCGTGATGCAGGTGCTTGAACTGGATGCTCAGGTCCGGGCGTTGGGCGATGTTCCCGCCGAGGTACTGGAGGCTGCCGTCGCCCTGTCTGCGCATGTAGAGGGCGGGACCTTTCGGCATTACCTGCATGGAGAAAAGAAAACCGTTGGGGAGCGCGGCCACTTCATTGCGCACCCGGTCGTCTACCTCACTGATGGCTTCCAGGGCGCGACCGACGACGTCCAGCATCAGCTGGACATAGGCGCGCTTGGCCTGTGAAGCCAGGGGTCTCAAACGTTCTCGAACCATTGTGATCGATTCCCTGAGTCATAGAGCGGTTGCGGTTTGAACGTGGTAGGCTACGCCACCGTGCGCGGGCCTACCTGAAGCATTGTTCGACGCCTGTTGTATCACAGCGCCTGAGTTGATGACAGGGTATCCAGAACGGGAGGAGAAGCCATTGGCAGAAACGGCATCAGCCCCGATTTCCGGGTTGCAGTATTGGGAGCGCCGCACCAGCGCGGGTCACCTGGTGACAGGCTGGCATTCGCAGCCCAGTAACCGGCCGGTGGTGCATTTCATCCACGGCAATGGTTACAACGGCCTGGTCTATCTGCCGCTTCTGGAGCGCCTTGCCAGGGATTATGACCTCTTCCTGAGCGATATCCAGGGCCATGGAGCCAGCGAGGCCAATGGGGATTTTCTGGGGTGGAACCGGACCTCAGAGCTGTGCGAAGAAACCTGGCGGGCGTTCGCTCACCTCTGGAGTGGCCAGCGCCATTACGCCATGGGCCACAGCTTTGGCGGCATCATGAGCCTGTTGATGATGGATCGCGACCCGGCCCTGTTTGACCAGGCAGTGCTTCTGGATCCAATCATCTTCACGCGGCGGATGCTGTGGGTGATGCGCATTGGCACCTGGCTGGGACTCTGGCAGAACAATGGCTTTTCCAGGCAGACGCGGCAGCGCCGACGCGTATGGCCGAACCGCGCCGCCGCCCTTGAAAGCCTGGAGGGGCGGGGTATGTTCAAGGGCTGGACACCGGAGGCGCTTCGGGCCTATGTGGATCACGCTCTGGAGGAGCGCAGTGGCGAGGTGGCGCTGCGGTGCCCGCCGGAACTGGAAGCAGCCATCTTTGCCGGTTATCCAGCTGGGTTGTGGCGGGCCATGAAGAAGCTGCGTACGCCCACCCATGTCATCCACGGTGACAGCACCTACGATTTTGTGCGTGAGTCCGTGGCACGGTGGGTGAGCTTCAACCCGCATGTAAGTGCGGAGTCACTGCCGGGGGGGCATTGCTTTATGCAGCAGACCCCGGAAACCGCCGTTGAACGGGTACGGGCGGCGTTAGCCCCCGTTCAGTGACTCCAGGCGCTGGCGGGCGCGTTCTCCGATTTTCCCTTCGTCCTGCGCGGCCTTCTTGTAGTACCGGCGGGCGTCGCTGGTCTGGCCCTGGGCGGCGACCGCGTCACCCAGCCCCAGGTAGGCGATGCTGGTTGGAACCACTTCCAGTGAGGCCTTAAGGTCACGCTCCGCAGCCTCGAAATCCTGAAGCTCCTGGTGGGTCAGCCCACGGCCGATGCGGTAGCTGAACATTGCCGGGTACAGCTCTACCGCCTGGTTGTAGGATGTCAGTGCGGCTTCGGGCTTGTCCTGCTGTCTGCGGATGTCCGCGCGCAGATTATGGAAGGCGGCTTCATCGGGGACCTGCTTGATCGCCTGCTCCAGTAGCGCCAGCGCCTGTTCCGAATCACCCTCGCCGGCCGCCTTGCGCGCCCGCCTGTAGGCTTCGTAGGCATCAGCGCTTTCCCGCAAACCGGCGGTCATATGCTGGTAGCGCTCTTCCCCAAAGCGGCCCTGGCGGCCCAGTTTATCCGCGATCCGACGGTTGGCTTCCACCCGCTTCTGGGAGGGTGGATGGGAGCGGAAAAGCCCGGTAACAAAGTTGCTCTGTTCCTTCTCCGAGAGCTTTACGAAGACCTGCTGGAGCTGGACGGCGGCTTCCGGGTTGTAGCCGGCCTCGGCCATGTACTGCATGCCGTAGCGGTCGGACTCCAGTTCGTGGCTGCGGCTGTATTGCGCCATGATCAGCTGGGACCCCAGGGCGGCGCCCCCCATCACCAGACCGGCGTATTCGTTGTCGCTCAGGCCCAGGCCGATCCCGATGCCGGCCACGCCCAGATTGATCAGGGTGCCACGCTGCATGCGCTGGGCGCTGTGGCGGGCGGCCGCGTGCACGATCTCATGCCCCATGACCGCCGCCAGCTGCGCCTCGTTCTCGAGCTCGGTGAGCAGTCCCCGGTTGATCGCGATCTTGCCCCCGGGCAGGGCCCAGGCATTGGGGACGCCGCTGTTGATGACGGTGAACTCATAGGGGAGGTCGGGGCGGTCACTGACTTCCGCCAGTGACTGGCCCACTTGCGCGACGTAATGGTTGAGTTCCTTGTCGCGGTAGTAGCGCCCGCCCTGGGTCTGGACCGTGGGCTGGTACTGCTGTCGGCCTATCTTGAGTTCATCGGATTCCGACACCAGGCGCAGTTCGCGCTCACCGGTGACCGGGTTGACGCCACAGCCGGTGGTGGCAAGCACGGAAAGCATCAGGGCCAGAAGGATGGGGGCGTGGGTAAGACGCCGCATGGTCGGGGTACCTCGTCTGTGAATGGGGTCGTGTTTTCGTTATAGTGCGCTGGATTCCGTGCAGATTGCAAAAATGCCATGAATGATGAAACCCTTTTTGGCAGGGTCTCGCGCTTCATCGGGACACTGCGTCACTGCCAGCATCTGGGCATCCGGCCCCTGTCGGCTACGGATAACGAGCTTGTTGTGGAGCTGCCCTATTCCCAGGCCATTGTGGGCAACCCTGAAACCGGCGTGATTCATGGGGGAGCGATAACCACTCTGATGGACACCGCGTCCGGAACAGTGGTGATCTGCGCGCTGCCCGAGTTTGAGCTGTGCCCCACGCTCGATCTGCGGGTCGATTATATGCGGGCCGCCGAGCCCGGACACCCGGTTTACGCACGTGCGAGGGCCTATCGGGTGACCAACAACATCGTGTTCACCCGCTGCGAGACCTACCAGGCCGATCCCGAACAGACCATTGCCCACTGTATGGGCACCTTCATGCGGATTGGCCCGGAAGCGACGCCCAAGGCCTATCGCGATCTGATCACGGGAGGGTCGGACGAATGAGCCTGTCCGATGAGATGCGGGAAGCGCTTCAGCAAGGGGATTACCAGGCCCTGATCCAGGCCGTCCCCTATGCGTGCACTTTGGGAATGGAATGCGAGACCTTCGGCGACGAAGTGGTCTTCCGGCTGCCGCGTAGCGATGACAACCTGGGTAACCCCATACTGCCCGCCATCCACGGAGGCGTGATTGGCGGCTTCCTGGAGATGGCCGCCATGATCTCGCTGATGATGTCCCAGGAGACGCCACGACTGCCCCGGATCGTGGATTTCTCCCTGGATTATCTGCGCGCCGGGCTGGACAGGGATACGTTCTGTGAATGCCATCTGACCCGCCAGGGCAATCGGGTGGCGAACGTGATTGTCACCGCCTGGCAGCAGTCACGGCGTAAGCCCATCGCCACGGCCCGGGCGCATTTCATCATGGACTGATGCGACAGGGTGGCCCTTGAAATCTGTCGCGCTGCCCCAAGATTGGGCGCTACCAACCGATTCAAGCAGGCATCAACCATGAAGGAGTGCGGCGCGTCATGACTGCCGAAGCACAGAAAGAAACGCTTGGTTTCCAGACCGAGGTCAAGCAGCTTCTCAACATCGTTATCAATTCGCTCTACTCGAACCGGGAGGTCTTTCTGCGCGAACTGATCTCCAACGCCTCGGACGCCGAGGACAAGCTGCGGTTCGAGTCGCTGTCCAAGCCGGAGCTTCTGGAAGAGGATCCGGACCTGGCCATCCACCTCAGCTATGACCAGGAAGCCGGAACCATCACCATCCGGGATAACGGCATTGGCATGAGCCGTGACGAGGTGATCGAGAACCTGGGCACCATCGCCAAGTCCGGAACCTCTGACTTCCTCAACCAGCTCACCGGTGACCAGCAGAAGGACGCCAAGCTGATCGGCCAGTTCGGGGTGGGCTTCTACTCCTCCTTCATCGTGGCGGACCAGGTGGACGTTGTAACCCGCAAGGCGGATGCTGACCCGTCGGAAGGCGTTCACTGGGTCTCCAGTGGCGATGGCCAGTTCACGATCGAACAGGTGCCGGACGCACCGCGCGGGACCACGGTGACGCTGCACCTTAGAGAGGATGCGAAGGATTTTGCGGACGGCCACCGTCTGCGCCATCTGGTCAAGAAGTACTCCGACCACATTTCCTTCCCGGTTCGTATGCCACCGGAGCCGACCGGCGAAGAAGAGGAAAATCAGGAGGATCAGCCGGCCGAGGAAACCGTCAACGAGGCGACAGCGCTGTGGACACGGCCTCGCAATGAGATCAGCGAGGACGAGTACAAGGCGTTCTACAAGCACATCGCCCATGACTTTGAGGACCCGCTGACCTGGTCCCATAACCGGGTGGAAGGTTCGCTGGATTACACCAGCCTGCTCTACATCCCGGGCCGGGCGCCCTTTGATCTGTACAACCGGGACGCTTCCCGTGGGCTTAAGCTGTACGTCCAGCGTGTATTCATCATGGACGACGCGGAGCAGTTCCTGCCGCTGTACCTGAGGTACGTGCGGGGCGTGATCGACAGCAATGACCTCTCGCTCAACGTCTCGCGCGAGATCCTGCAGAACGACAGCACCGTTGAGAGCATCCGTACCGCGTTGACCAAGCGGGTTCTGGACATGCTCAAGAAGCTGGCCAACAACGATCCCGAGAAATACCAGCAGTTCTGGGACCAGTTCGGTCAGGTTCTAAAGGAAGGTCCTGCGGAAGACTTCGGGAATCGCGAGAAGATCCTGCCGTTGCTGCGCTTTGCGTCCACGCATACCGGCGAGGCCACCCAGAATGTCTCGCTGGATGACTATGTGGCGCGCATGAAGGAAGGCCAGGAGAAGATCTACTTCCTGACTGCGGATTCCCATCAGGCGGCCAAGGCCAGTCCGCACCTGGAAATCTTCCGCAAGAAGGGCATCGAGGTACTGCTGCTGTCCGACCGCATCGACGAGTGGATGATGGGGTATCTCAGCGAGTACGAAGGCAAGCACCTGCAGGATATCTCCCGCGGTGAACTGGATCTGGACGAGATCGAATCCGAGGAGGAAAAGAAGGAACAGGAGCAGGCCTCCGAGGAGCACAAGGACCTCGTTGAGCGTATCCAGAAGGTTCTGTCCGACCGGGTGAAGGAAGTGAAGGTGACCAAGCGCCTGACCGAATCGCCGGCATGCCTGGCCGTTGGCGATTACGACATGGGTCATCAGATGCGCAAGATCATGGAGGCGGCAGGGCAGCCGGTTCCCGAGTCCAAGCCGATCTTCGAGATCAATGTGGATCATCCGCTGTTGCAGCGGCTCGAAAAAGAGCAGGGCGAAGAGCGCTTCTCGGACCTGACCCAGGTGATCTTCGACCAGGCCACGCTGGCCAGTGGTCAGGAGATCGAGGATCCGGGCACCTATGTGTCCCGCCTCAACCGTCTCCTGCTGGAACTGGCGGAGTAAGCCGGAGGCAGCATGGCCGGGGAGTCAGTGATCGTCGATGTGGTGATCCACCGGGATGACTGGCTCCGGGTCTACGAAGGGACCGCCTGGCGCGTCTGGGTAAGGGCGCGCGATGGGCGGTCTGTTGTGTTTCCCGCCCGTATCCTGCAGCCGTGGATGGAGCATGATGGTGTCTTCGGCAGTTTCATGATCCATTACGATGGTGAAGGCAGGTTCCATTCCGTGGAAAAGGTCGGTGACGTCCCACGCGATACACCGCCGTCCCCCATTGGGTAGCTGGCGCTTCTGTCAGGCCCGTGTTTCAGCGGTTGACGTGGAAGTGCTGCTCCAGCGCATCAAATACCCGTTCCGGGTACCATGTCTTGCCCGTGCTTCCATTGTATCGCGCCAGAGCTTTTGCCAGGTTGCCGTCTTCCTTGTCCAGGTAGTGCGCCAGAATGGTGGTGCCATAGACCAGGTTGGTCTCGATCTTGGTGAGGTTGTCATCGGGGCGGCCGATTTCTTCCTTCCAGAAGGGCATGACCTGCATCAGCCCCTGGGCACCCACGGGCGAGATGGCGAACCGGTCAAAGCCGCTTTCCACCTGGATCACGGCCAGGACCACTTCCGGGGACAGGCCGCGACGGCTGGCCTCACGGTGAACCAGTCGCAGGATCCGCAGGCGCCGCTCGTGGTCATCAAGCCAGCGCTCGGTGCGGCCCGACATATCCACCAGCCAGACTTCGGCATCGAACCGGTCCTCAAAACTGTCTGAGGCCTTGACGGCCTCGCGAAGCTTGGCTCGCAGCTCCGGGTCCGGCTCGGTCGTGGTTGCGGCCTGGGAGAGACCAGCCAGCGCCAGGCACAAGCCAAGAACGACGGCGCGGAACATGAAACGCATACCCTGAACCCTAGTTCGCGATGACCTGAGCTGCCAGGAAACGGATGATGTCATCCACCGCTACGTCCTGCTTGTCCGCATCACTGCGGCCCTTGTATTCATAGGTTCCGGCTTCCAGGCCACGGTCACTGATGACCACCCGGTGCGGAATGCCGATCAGCTCCATGTCCGCGAACTTGACGCCTGGGCGCTCTTTACGGTCATCGAGCAGCACGTCGTAGCCGGTCTGGTTCAGCTGCTCATACAGTTTTTCCGCAGCCTGGGCTACGCGCTCGGATTTGTGACCGTTGAGGGTGACAATGGCGATCTCGAACGGGGCAATCGCGGTGGGCCAGGTAATACCGCTGTCGTCGTGATTCTGCTCGATGGCGGCGGCAACCAGGCGGGAGACGCCAATGCCATAGCAGCCCATGTCCATGGCAACGGACTTGCCGTTCTCGTCCAGGACAGTGGCGTTCATGGCCTCGCTGTACTTGCGGCCCAGCTTGAACACATGGCCCACCTCGATGCCGCGCTGGATTTCCAGCAAGCCCTGGCCATCCGGGCTGGGATCGCCTTCCTCCACCTCCCGCAGGTCGGCGGTTTCACCCAGTGCCACGTCCCGCTCCCAGTTAACGCCGGTGAGGTGATAGCCCGTGCGGTTGGCGCCACAGACAAAGTCGGCCAGGTGCGCGGCGGCGTGATCCACGACCATGGGCACTTTCAGCCCGACCGGACCGAGGGAGCCCGCATCCGCGCCCTGTGCCTTGCGGATCTCCTCATCACTGGCCATGGTCAGCGGCTCCGCCACTTCAGGGCGCCGTTCCGCCTTGAGGTCGTTCAGGCTGTGGTCACCCCGCATGACCAATGCCACCAGTGGCTGTTCTTTGCTGTCTTCATCGTTCTTCGGCGCGTGAACCAGTAGGGTCTTCAGTACACGATCCGGCGTGGTGCTCAGGAAACCGGCCACCTGTTCGATGGTGGTCTGGTCCGGCGTCGCCACTTCGTCCATGGCCTGGGTGGCGGCGGGGCGCTCGCCCTCAGGGGGCAGCGCCTCGGCGAGTTCGGTGTTGGCCGCGTAGTCGCTCTGGGAGCTGAACGCGATGGCGTCTTCCCCGGAGCTGGCCAGTACGTGGAACTCCTGGGACTTGCTGCCGCCAATGGCACCGGAGTCCGCCTCCACCGCACGGAATTCCAGGCCCAGGCGACGGAAGATGGCACTATAGGTCTGGACCATGAGCTGATAGCTCTTGTCCAGTGATTCCGGATCGGCGTGAAAGGAATAGGCATCCTTCATCAGGAATTCACGGGAGCGCATGACGCCGAAGCGGGGGCGGCGCTCATCCCGGAACTTCGTCTGGATCTGGTAGAAGTTCGCCGGCAGGTCCCGGTAGCTCTTGAGTTCGTTCCGGGCGATGTCGGTAATCACTTCCTCATGGGTGGGGCCGTAACAGAAATCCCGTTCATGGCGGTCCTTCAGCCGCAGCAGTTCGTCGCCGTATTCGCTCCAGCGCCCGCTCTCCTGCCACAGCTCGGCGGGCTGGATGGCCGGCATCAACACTTCCTGGGCACCGGCGCGGTCCATCTCCTCACGGACGATCCGCTCGACCTTGCGTAGAACGCGCAGCCCAAGTGGCAGCCAGGTATAGAGGCCGCCGGCGAGGCGGCGGATCATGCCGGCCCGCAGCATCAGCTGATGACTGACGATCTCGGCGTCCGCGGGGGTTTCCTTGAGGGTGGCGATCAGGTACTGGCTTGCGCGCATAGGTACGGATCCGTTCGGATTGTGCGAAAGTGACGGGTTTGTAAGTAAAGGGTTATTCTACGAAGTCCGTCCGCCGGGGTACAGGGTGGCGGTCACGCGAGAGCCAATCGGAGGACAGAACAACCATGAAGTTGAGCGCGGAGGAGGTCCAGCAGCTGATCCGGGACGGTGTGCCCATGGCCCAGGACATCGATTTCCGGGTGGAAGGTATTGAGCCTTGTGCCGCCAGTGCGCGGGTGCCGTTCAATGAGCGTATGGTGCGCCCTGGTGGCACGCTTTCCGGACCGGTGCAGATGGCGCTGGCGGATGCGGCCATGTACGCGGCCGTTCTGGGCGCGCTCGGGGAGGTCCAGATGGCGGTGACCAGCAACCTGAACATCAACTTCCTCCGCAAGCCCGGCCCCTGTGACCTGGTCGCCCGTGCGGTCGTGCTCAAGCTGGGCAGCCGTACCGCTGTGTGCGAGGTGCAGCTTTATTCCGAGGATAGCGAGGAGCTGGTTGCCCATGTCACAGGAACCTACGCCCTGCCATGAGCGCCAGGGAGCGCAAAGCGAACACTGCGTTTAAGGGGGCATCCAGTGAAGCAACCGATCACCGGCTATCACCTGGATGGAGAGGGCCATTGGGTTGCTCAATTGGCCTGCGGTCACAACCAGCACGTGCGCCATGATCCGCCGTTCATCAATCGCCCCTGGGTGGCCACTCCTGAAGGGCGTGATTCCATGCTTGGCACGGAACTCCGGTGTAAGAAATGCGATGAGGGCGCGCTGCCCGATGCGCAGCCCCGCCGCGAGTGATCCGGCTTTCAGAGGTACTTCAATGGCAGCTCCGTGTTGTCGATCACCCGCCGCATCACAAAGCTTGAATGCACGCCGCTGACGCCGGTGATCCGGGTGATCTTGTTGAGCAGGAACTGCTGGTAATGTTCCATGTCCGGCACCACCACCTTGAGGATGTAGTCCGCCTGCTGGCCGGTGATCAGGTAGAGTTCCTGAACCTCCGGGTAGGTAGCGACTTGCTCCTCGAACTCCTGGAAGCGCTCCGGGGTGTGGCGGTCCATGCCGATCTGCAGGATAACGGTGAGCGAAAGGCCCAGCTTGCGCCGTTCCAACAGAGTCTTGCGGCCCAGGATGATCCCGGCTTCTTCCAGCGCCTTCACCCGGCGTGAACAGGGCGAGGGTGAAAGGCCGACGCGCTCGGCCAGTTGCTGGTTGGTCAGGCCCCCATCTTTCTGAAGGTGCTCCAGAATCTGGCGGTCAGTACGGTCGATATGAACCAGCTCGGTGTCGGATTTTGCCATGGTATGACGCCTTTTTTCTTTTGCGGGGAATTTGTGGCTAATATTTTGGTTTATCTTAGCAGATTATTGCTTATGGGTCCCAAAAAACCACAAAATCGCAAACACATTGCTCGGTCTTTTCGTTATCTTGGGTATGTCCCCGGGAGCCAAAAGCGTCCCAGAGCGGAGCAGATGTGTGATCCACCTTCCGAAGAACAGGCACGCGGGCAGGGCAGGCCCCTGAGGCTTGCCCCATGCTTGTGCCGGCGGTGGTTCGACCACAGTATTGAGGACACAATGCACAATGGAGGTATTCGGGAAGGCGTGCGGACGCGTTCCCCAATGCCTTTATCCCATTCCAGGCACAGCAACAGGGAGCAGACCATGGCCTTTGACCATCGCAAGTACCGGCCCTTCAAGCCGCTCAACAAGACCGACCGGCGCTGGCCGAACCAGGTTATCGAGAAGGCGCCGACCTATTCCGCTGTCGACCTGCGCGACGGCAACCAGGCGCTGGTCAAGCCCATGAACATCGCCCAGAAGCAACGCCTGTTCGATCTGCTGGTCAAGCTTGGCTACAAGCAGATTGAGATCGGCTTTCCGGCGGCGAGCCAGCCGGACTTCGATTTCTGCCGCAAGCTGATCAGCGAGGACCGCATCCCCGAGGATGTGACCATCCAGATCCTGACGCCGGCACGCCCGGAGTTGATCAAGCGTTCCTACGAGGCGCTGGACGGGGTGCATCGCGCCATCGTGCACGTCTATAACTCCACCTCGACAGCCCAGCGCGAACAGGTGTTCGAGATGGACATGGAGGGGGTGAAGCAGATCGCGGTGGATGGCGCCAAGGAGGTCCAGCGCCATGCCAGGAACTACCCGGATACGGAATGGATCTTCCAGTACTCGCCGGAAAGCTTCTCCGCAACGGAGGTGGACTACGCGGTGGACGTGGTGGACGCGGTCAACGACGTCTGGCGTCCGGATCAGGGCCAGCAGGTGATCATCAACCTGCCGGCGACGGTGGAGATGGCCACGCCCAACGTATTTGCGGACCAGATCGAATGGTTCTGCGACCATGTGCGCTATCGGGACCATTTCAGCCTGAGCGTGCATACCCACAATGACCGGGGCTGCGCCATTGCCGCGGCGGAGCTGGCCGTGATGGCCGGCGCTGACCGCGTTGAGGGCACGCTTCTGGGCAACGGCGAGCGCACCGGGAACATGGACCTGGTGACCTTTGGCATGAACCTCTACTCCCAGGGCATTGACCCGGAAGTGGATCTGTCCGGCATGGCGGAGATTGTGGACGTGGTGGAGGCCTGCACCGAGATCGCCACCCACCCGCGCCATCCCTGGGCCGGGGAGCTGGTATTCACTGCTTTCTCGGGCAGTCATCAGGACGCCATCCGTAAGTGCATGGCCAAGCGCAGCGAAGGCGATGTCTGGGATGTGGCGTATCTGCCCATTGATCCGCAGGACATTGGTCGGCGTTACGAGGAAGTGGTGCGCATCAACAGCCAGTCCGGCAAGGGGGGTGTGGCCATGGTGCTGGAGCGCGACTACGGCATCAGCCTGCCGCGCTGGCTGCAGATTGAGTTCGCCAGGGTGGTGCAGAAGGAGGCTGAGATCACTGGTGGGGAAGTGGATTCATCCACTATCCACAGGCTGTTTGAACGTGATTACCTGCAGATCCCCAAAGGCTGGACGCTGCATACCTACGATCTGCACCGCACGGACGATGGCGTCAAGGCGTCGGTCGTGGTTGGTAACGGCGAGCGCACCGAGCTGAACGGCAGTGGCCAGGGGGCCGTAGAGGCGCTCGTGGATGCGCTCCAGCGGCGCCATGGGGTGAATGTGGCTGTTGAGGCCTATGACGAGTTTGCCCTGGGCGAAGGCACCAGCGCCAATGCACTGGCCTGCATCCGTCTTCAGGTCAACGGGGAAGTCTACAGTGCGGCCGCGCTGGCCGAGGACACGACGTCCGCGACTCTTCAGGCGCTGCTGTCAGCCGTGGCGCGGTGCGTTCACGCCAACGCCGTGGATACGGCGGCTGTCATGTAGGAGCGGACCCCGCTCCTGCATGGGGCGGGGATGGTTCAGCCTACCGTTTTAACCGGAATGATGTTCGGGTCGGGTTCGCGGCCAGGCACCTCCGGTGCCTCTGATAGTCCCAGATTGTTCTGCTCGAACACCCGGTCCGCACGGTAGCTGGAGCGGACCATCGGGCCCGATGGCACTTCCAGAAAGCCTTTTTCCAGGCCTTTCTGCCGATACCATTCAAATTCCTCAGGTGTTACCCAGCGTTCAATCGGAAGGTGGTTCTGGGTCGGCTGAAGGTACTGGCCGAAGGTGACGATGTCCACGCCGATGGCGCGCAGGTCGTCCATGGTCTGGAGAATCTCGTCGTCAGTCTCGCCCAGGCCCAGCATCAGGCTGGTCTTGGTGATGACCTTGGGGTTGTGCTTCTTGGCGTGCTCGAGCACATCCAGCGTCTTCTTATAGCCGGCGCGCGGGTCACGTACCCTTTCAGTCAACCGTTCCACGGTCTCAACGTTCTGGGCGAAGACTTCCAGGCCGGAGTCCACAACGGTTTCCACGAGTTCGTTGATGTTGTCGAAATCCGGGGTCAGGGCTTCCACGGCCACGTGTGGAGTGCGGCGCTTGATGGCGCGTACGCAGTCAGCGTAATGGCCGGCACCGAAGTCGTCGAGGTCGTCCCGGTCGACGGAGGTGAGCACGATGTAGCGCAGGCCCATCATTTCCACGGAATGGGCGGTGTTTTCGGGTTCGTCCTGATCCAGCCAGCCCTTGGGGTTGCCGGTATCAACGGCGCAGAAGCGGCAGGCGCGGGTGCACACGGAGCCCATGACCATGATGGTGGCGGTACCATTGTTCCAGCATTCGCCCATGTTGGGGCAATGGCTTTCCTCGCACACCGTGCTCAGGCGGTGTTCGTGGACGTTGCGCTTGACCTGTTCAAAGCGTTCGCCGCCGGGCATGCGGGCACGCAGCCAGGAGGGCTTGCGGGTGCGTTCGACTTCCTGGGCGCGGGAGGCTTTCTGGCCGTCCTTGATGGCGGCGATGCCCTGTTCGCTGCGGAATTTCTCACCACTACGGGGTTTCTGGCGATCACTCATAGTCCAGTACTGACTCCTTGATCGGGCAAACCCTGGATCCGTTGCCGAAAAAAAGGGGTAGGGAGGCCTCCGGGCCCCTTTTCTTCTTCAGGCGTGGAGAACAACGGGCTGCTCTGATTCACGACGGCTTTTATTATAACGAAACCACCGCCAAAAATCGTGGGTGACTGGACTCAGACCCGCTCCAGCGCCACAATTCGGCTCATTAAAACCACCCGTTATGGATGCACTCATGGACTACGACGCGCTTGTCCCCGAGGTTCTGGCCATTGCCGCGGACGCCGGCGAGAAGATCATGGCGTTCTACCGTCAGGATTATGAGGTGACGCAGAAACAGGATGACAGTCCTCTGACGGAGGCGGATATGGCATCGCACCATCGGATTGTCGAGGGGTTGCGCTCTCTGGTGCCGAAGCTGCCTATTCTATCCGAGGAGGAAGAGGTGTCCTGGGAGGAGCGCCGGGATTGGGAGGCGTTCTGGCTGGTGGACCCGATTGACGGGACCAAGGACTTCATCAAGCAGAGCGGGGAGTTCACGGTGAACATCGCGCTGATCGAAGATGGCGTTCCGGTCATGGGCGTGGTGACGGTGCCGGCACTGGGGATTGAGTACTGGGGGACGCGTTCCAGTGGCGCGTTCCGGCGCCGTGATGGCGAGACGGTGCGGCTGCAGGTGGTTGAGCCGCCGCAGCAGAAACGCGTGGTGGCGAGCAAGAGCCATATGAACGAGGAAACGGAGGCGTTCATTGAAAGCCTGGGGCCGCATTGTCTGGTGCAGGCAGGGAGTTCGCTCAAGTTCTGCCGGATTGCCGAGGGCGAGGCGGACATCTACCCACGGGAAGGGCCCACCTGTGAATGGGATACTGGAGCGGCCCAGGCGGTCCTTGAAGCCGCCGGCGGGCGCGTCATTACGTTTGAGGGAGAACCGCTGCGCTATGGTAAGGAAAGCGTTTACAACCCTCATTTTGTAGCGGCGGGCCCCTGGTTTACGCCTGCCTGACGCATTGGCGTATTGATCCGATTAACCATAGCCGCTAGGGTTTCGCGGTTACGAACTGGTTTCAAAAACGACAGAAAAGCAGGAAGGGCTCAACCATGAATGAGAAGCGAAGCTCGGTCCACGGTGAGTGGTCCAGTGGTCTGATTTTCATACTTGCCGCGACCGGTTCCGCTGTTGGTCTGGGGAATCTGTGGCGTTTCCCCTATCTGGTGGGCGAAAACGGCGGCTCGGCATTCGTTATCCTTTACCTGGTCTGCATTCTGCTGGTGGGACTGCCGATCATGATCGGGGAGGTCACCATCGGACGCAAAGGGCGTCGCAGCCCGATCAACAGCCTTCGGCTGATCGCACGGGATGAGGGCATGAACCAGAAATGGGCCCTGGTCGGATGGATGGGCGTTGTTGCTGGCTTCCTGATCCTCTCGTTCTACAGCGTGGTCGGGGGATGGGCCCTCTTCTATGCGTTTGAAGCCTTTATGGGAGGTTTTGAGGGCCTCTCCTCGGCAGGCGCCGAAAGCATGTTCAATGGGCTGGTGAGCAGTCCCTCGGCGGTGATGCTGTGGCATACAGTCTTCATGGTGATTATCTTCGGGATTGTGGCCTCAGGAGTGAAGAAAGGCCTTCAAAGGGCCGTGACCCTGCTGATGCCGCTGCTTTTCGTACTGCTGGTGGGGCTTGTCATTTACGGCATGACCACGAAGGGCTTTGGTGATGCGATGGCCTTCCTGGCGACACCGGACTTTGGCGCGCTGGACGGCGATACCGTGCTGGCGGCCCTGGGGCAGGCCTTCTTCACGCTGAGTCTGGGCATGGGGGCGATTGTGGTTTATGGCGCCTATCTGCCCGAGGACAATTCGATTCCAGTCAGCACCGGCTGGATCGTGGGGATGGATACACTCACGGCCCTGCTTGCCGGCTTTGCGATCTTCCCGGTGGTATTCAGCGTTGGCCTTGAGCCGGGCGAAGGGCCGGGCCTGGTATTCCAGACGCTGCCCATTGTGTTTGGCGAGATCACGCTGGGAGCGCTCCTGGGCGTTGTCTTTTTCCTCTTGCTGTCCGTTGCGGCCGTCACTTCCGGCATGTCGCTGATGGAGCCGGCGGTTGCCTACCTCTCTGAGACGTTCATTGGCAATCGTCTCAAGGCCGCCGCCATTGTGTCCGTTCTGATCTGGCTTCTGGGCGCAGCCTGCGGCCTGTCTCTCAATGCCTGGTCGGGCTTCCAGATATTCGGACAGACCATCTTTGATGCCGTGGAGTATGTCTCCAGTAACATACTGCTACCGCTGGGCGGGCTGTGCGTGGCCCTGTTTGTGGGCTGGAAAATGCGCACGACCACCGTTGCCGCGGAGCTGGATACCCACAACCACCACAATCTTTTCCTGTTGTGGCTGTGGGTGACCCGTGTTGTCGCGCCGGCGGCGGTGATCTTCATCTTCCTTAACGCCACGGGCCTGCTCTCGTTCATCATCTGAGGCGGTACCATGGCAAAGCTGACGCTCGATCTGCATCCCATCTTCAATAAAGGAGGGCGGATCGAGCAGGCCCTTGAAGCCATCATCGACGAGGCGGAGCGCAAGCGCGTCTCCACCGTTGAGATTATTCCCGGCAAGGGAAGCGGCCAGCTCAAGAAACGGGTCCTGCGCTTTCTGGACCGCAAGGATATCAAGCAGCGGTATCACCGGCTGGATAAGGACCGTGACAATCACGGTCGGCTCTTTGTCTACTTCCGTTTCAAGGGGAAGCAATGAAGGCACTGGTGCGCCGGCTTGCTTGGGGGGTCATGGCTTCCGTTGCCGGTTGTGGCAGCGTCACCGGGGAGAGTGCCCCGGAAACCGTTACGCTTTGCCTTCCCCTTGGTGAGCGTACGGTACCGTTGGAGGCTGAACTTGCCCGCAGGCCCTCGCAGCGCCAGGAAGGCTTGAGCGAGCGCTCCAGGCTGGCGCGCCGTGCCGGTATGCTCTTCGTGTATCCCCATCAGCAGGCCCCGACCAACAGCTTCTGGATGCATCAGACCCCGATACCGCTGAGCATCCTGTTTCTGGATGGCCAGGGCGTGGTGCGTTCCATTCAGGACATGGCTCCGTGTAGGGATAACCAGGGAGCGGGGTGCCCCAGCTACCAGGCCGGAGTGACGCACTGGATGGCGCTGGAAGTGAATCAGGGGCTGCCCCAGGCGTTGGGCATTACCCAAGGCGACACGGTCACCCTTGCACGGGAAAGTGAGCAGGCCAGCTGTGACTCAAGCCGGCCGCTGACGCCCGGGGCATTGCCTGAGGCTTACTGAGATGCCTCCAACTCGCGTTCAATAACAGCCTGGAGCTGGGCCCAGGTTGTGCGGGTGAGCGCAATATTGTCGACCATCACGGTCGGTGTGCGGGTCACGCTCAGGTCCCGGGCAAGATTACGGCTTGCGGTTACCTCTTCCGCGGGCCTGTCCAGCCCCATGCACCGCTGGAAAACCCGCTCGTCGAGCCCCAGGGATGCGGCGTAGTCCGTGAAAACGGATTCCGGATCCGAGGCATTGGCCCAATCGTCCTGGCGCGCGAAAAGCCGGTCATGCATGGCCTTCCAGGCGTCCTGATCCTCGGCGCAGCGGGCGGCCCGGGCGGCGGGGACGGCGTTCTGATGCTGGCGTAAGGGGCGGTCGAAAAACACGAACCGGACCTTTCCGGGTTCAACGTATTCCGACATCAGGCGGTCGTGGTGCTCGGCAAAGTCAGCGCAGGCCGGGCACTGGAAGTCAGCGAATTCCCGAACCACCACCGGGGCGTCCGGATCCCCGACTTGGACCCCAAGGCGGTCCCGTTCCTGGGGGAAGGGGGGCTGGTCCTCGCCCGTAGGCAGCGAGGGCGCTCCGGACAGGGCCGGGTTGCTGAGCCAGTAGACGCCGCCAATCACGGCCAGGATAGCCAATCCGAATACGCTTCCGCCAATCAGGCGTTGGCGCCGGCGCTTACGGCTGAGAGGGCTGGGCTGTCCGCTCTTCCGACGGTTCTTCGCTTCTCCCATGATGGGCGTTCCCTTTCATTGTCCGTTATGATGGTTCCGAAGACCCCAGAGCGTAGCGGTGTGCCCCGGGGCTGACAATACCGAAGCGGGAGGTCGTGATGAATCGTCCGGAATCGAGGCTGGTGGTTTACTATGACGGTTCCTGCCCGGTCTGCATCCGGGACCGCCGGCTTTATGAGCGGTTGGCCGGCCGTGGCGGGCGGAACCTTGTCTGGTTTGATATCACCGGTCAGGAGGCCGCCTTGCGTGCGCGGGGGATCGATCCGGAGCTGGCCCTTCAGGAGCTCCATGTTGAAGATGGCCAGGGGCGGATCCACAGCGAGATGGCCGCCTATATTCTGCTTATGCGGCATGTGCCACTACTCAGGCCTCTAGCGTGGCTGCTCTCGCTGGGTCCGATAAAGCGTCCTGTATCCGCTCTCTACCATCGTTGGGTCCAGCGCCGGTTGGCGCGTGAGGGCCGTCTACCACCATCCAGAAAGGAGCCCTGATCATGAGTGACAACGACGAGAACCTGGATCGAGAGATTGAGTCTCTCGCGAGCCAGCTCAGCGACGACCAGATGGATTCCATCGCGCGGCGGCTGGGATTGCGTGGTGATGAACAGGTACACCGTACCGAAGCGCAGGGGCAGTGCTCATTCTGTGGCCGTGCCCAGTCCGAGGTGGGCGCCATGGTGAGCAATGGCGCGGGGGCTCGTGTCTGTGGCGAGTGCCTGGCCCAGTTCCGTTCGTCCTGAACCGGGTTAAGGAACCGCGCCCCGGAGAGGGGGCGCGGTTCCGGCCGGCAGACGCCGGCTGATCAGGGAGTGCCTGTCGGTTCCAGCGTTTCCTGCGTGCTGCTGGTATCGGTTGGTTCAGAGGGGCGCTTCTCCAGAGCGAGGTTGCGAACCTGTTCGATGTCCTCGTCTGTGTAAACCCCATTGACTCCGGAAATGGACGCCAGCTTCATGCCGTGCTTGAGGCCGAGCTGGTAGATCTCGCGCACTTTCTCCCACTCGATCTCGCGCCCGACAGTGAAGTTTTCATAGCGGCCTTCCAGTGCCAGCACAATGGTTTCCGCCAGACAGGCGTAGGCCACCTTGGGCGGCAGTCCGATGTTCTTCATGCGGACATCCCCGGGGAGCTCGATCTCGCCGGATTCAATGACCAGCACATCCGGGCGCTTGGCCACATCCTCCGGCGGAATGTCGAGCGGGCGGGCCACGTCCGTGATCACACACCCTGGTTTCACTTCCATGATATCCAGGATGCGCTTACCCGCGCCCGAGGTGGAAGTCACGATCATGTCCATCTCCCGTAGGTACTTGTTGGGGTTGGATGTGACATGAACGCTGGCTTCCGGGGTTTCCTTCAGGATGGATTCCTTGAGCGCCAGCAACCGGGCGGATTCGCGCGCCACGATGTAGACTTCGTCCACGGCCTTGGCCAGAAGGCGTGCGCAGACGGCGCCAATGGAGCCGGTAGCGCCCACAACCATGGCCTTAGCCTTGGCCTTGTTGTTCTCACCGACCTCCACCAGGTTCAGCTTTTTCAGCGCTTCGTGGGCGGCCCAGAGGGCGCCGGAGGCGCTGTAGCTGTTGCCGGTGGTGATGGGCAATGGCGCGCGCTTGGATACCGTTAATCCCGCATCGCCAACCACCTTGGTAAAGGCGCCCAGGCCCATGATCTGGGCACCCAGGCGCTTGGCCAGGCGCGCCGCCGCCAGCAGGCGCCGGTAGGTGAACTCCGGGCTGTGCGACATGATCTCCTTGGGCGTGCCGCCAACGGTGATCAGCCACCCCTCGGCTTCCGCACCCGTGGGTGATTTGATGCCGGTCACCCGGGAGTAGACGAAGGGGGGTGAATACGCCATGACCTTCTCCACGGTGTTCATGAAGGTCTTGGGCGCGTAGCTGGCCACCACATCCAACGGCTTGGCATTGCGGAAATACTGCTGTGACAGTGGGTGGATGACGAAGGCGAAGCGGCTGATCCGCTTGTACCCGGAGGGGTACAGGATGCGTGGCTCGATGCCTTCGCTGGTTATGATCTCCAGATAGTCATCATGGGTGATCTCTGCCGGCGAGCGCTCCAGGGCCGCCAGAATCATGGCTTCGACGACGTTCACTCCAACGGTCTCGTTGAAGATCTGGGGGGTGTAATCAATGACGACGTTGACGCCGCGATCACCCAGTTCCTTAAGGCGTTCGTCGGAGATGGACGAGGTGAGCACGGTCTTGCCGCCCAGCTCCTCGAGGCCCATTGCTTCCAGCTCATTGTACCGCGCTGCGATAACGTCCGCGTTCTCGGCGCCCTTGCGCAGCACATAGTCGGTTACGTGCCTGGCCACGGGCAAGCGCCCCACGGTATCCCCGATGTTCCAGGACTGGATGGGGCCGGTGCCGGCGGCGTAGTGCTCAAGCTGGCTCAGTGACGTGAGCATCTTGGGGACGCCGAGCTGGGTCACGGGGTCCGCAAAGAAGAGGTTTTCGGTGTACTCGTGGAAGACGCGGGCCGGTCGGTAATTGGCCTGGCCGTTGAGGAACAGGACCTTGGCATTATTGAAGCATTCCTCCAGCTCGAGCTGCGCATGGCGCACGGCCCAGTCCTGAAGGATGCTGCGCAGGGTCGCCCCAGTGGTTACGGGCACCGACTGGACGGCTTCCTGGAGGCGTCGTGTTTCGTCATGGGTGATGGTATGGGTGCCGACCTGGTAATGGTCCTGGACCATTCCCAGACCGACGACATCCGCTTTGTTCTCCCATTCACGGATGGCGGCTTCGGCGCGATCCACGCTGCCATCGGTGCCGACCCGGATGACGCGTATGGTTTGACCAAGAAACTCGGTCTCAAGGTCGTAATCGAGCCTGGCAGGTCCCAGGCTGATACTGACAACCGTCTTCATGGACTTCTCCCCTTGGTATTCCCGTCCAACAGCATGGTCCAGAACCTGAATCCCTTCAAAGGAGCGGTCAGGCTGCTGAAATCCGTTCTGATCGGCCGGCGGGTATTTGTCATTCGTGTGTTTCGCCGGCACACGGGACTGTGATTATGAATGCAATCGTTTCAGTGTGTGAACGATTGTCAGGAAGAGTATAACAGGGGGGTAAGAAGGGTCGGTACAGCGGCTTATGTGAACTTTACGGCAAAAAAAAACCCGGCTCGTAGAGCCGGGCTTTCGACCTGCGGTCGCTTTACACGGCGGTGACGTTTTCCGCCTGCGGGCCTTTCGGGCCCTGTGTAATAGCGAACTGGACTTCCTGCCCCTCGGTCAGCGTCCGGAAACCGGTTCCGTTGATCGCACTGTAATGTACGAATACGTCAGAGCCGTTTTCGCGTGCGATGAAACCGAAGCCTTTCGCTTCGTTGAACCACTTGACGCGACCAGTATTGAGATCAGACATGATGCACTTTCCTTAAAAAAACACGATTTTCTGTCACATCCCCGATTGAGGATGCTTTGAGCTGAGACGCTTGAAGGCCTTTCGGTGAGGAACGAACGAGGAGTCCTGATGCAGGTCGTCGTAATGCTTTCACTTACAAAAGCCGCTTAACGTGTGCAGCAGATGCAGTATCGGGGCTGTGCGGGGGGCACGTCAAGCATTTTCGTTGTCTGTCTCCAAAGTTTTCTGTACGTCCTCCACACGGCAGTCGAGGCGCCCCCGGCCAAGCCGTATTCTGACCAGGTCTCCAGGGGCTCGCTGATCCGCCCGGCGGAGAATGGTGCCGGTCTCATCCTGAGCGATGGCGTAGCCGCGGTTGAGGGTTGCCAGGGGGCTGACCAGGTCGAGCTGTGCGGCCAGGTTGCGCGTGCGTTCCTGTTCCCGCTCCACACGGGCGCGCATGGCCCGTTCCAGGCGCTGATGGTTCTCGTGGACGCGCTCACCGGCCAGGCGCAGCCGGTGCTCCGGGCGGACGGCCGCCAGCCGTCGCCAGTACTGGCGCAACTGCTCCTGGTGCTGGGCCAGTTGGCGGCGGGCCTGCTGATGCAATCTTGTTTCCAGTTCATCCACTCTCTGAGCCTGTTCCTGGAGCTGTTGTCTGGGATGGCGCAGTCGCTGGCGCAGCTCATCCACCCGCTGCGCGCGTTGCTGCAGGCGTTGGTGTATTCCCTGGACAAGCCGCTGCTCAAGTCCTTCAAGACGTTCCAGCCATTCCTGGCGATTGGGCGAGACGGCTTCCGCGGCGGCAGAGGGAGTAGGGGCCCGCTGGTCCGCCACCAGGTCCGCAATGGTCATGTCCACTTCGTGGCCCACGGCACTGATGATGGGGATCCGGCTGTTGAAGATCGCCCGGGCGACGGCTTCTTCGTTGAAACACCACAGGTCCTCCAGGGAGCCACCGCCGCGACCAACGATGAGCGCGTCACAGCGGCCGTGGCGGTGGGCGCGTTCAATAGCGCCAACAATGCCGGCAGTAGCGTCCGCCCCCTGTACCGGGGTGGGGTAGAGAGTGACCGGGAGACCGGGAAAGCGCCGTTCAAGGACTGTCAGGATGTCCCGTATGGCGGCGCCGGTTCCGGACGTCACGAGGCCCAAGTGCTGGGGCGGAACCGGGACCGGCTGCTTGTGGTCCATCGCGAAGAGGCCTTCGCGCTCAAGCCGGGCCTTGAGTTCCTCGAAAGCGCGTTGCAGGGCGCCACGGCCGGCCGGTTCAATGGATTCCACGATGAGCTGGAAATCGCCGCGGGCCTCGTAGAGGCTGACCCTGGCCCGGATCAGTACCTTTTCGCCGTCCGTCGGCGCCTGCTTCAGGAGGCGGTTACGGTTACGGAACATGGCGCATCGGACCTGGGCCCGCTCATCCTTGACCGTAAAGTACCAATGCCCGGATGCGGGGCGGCTCAGTCCGGAGATTTCACCCTCGACATGGACTTCCATGAAGCTGGTTTCCAGAAGCCCCTTGACCTGACGGGTGAGCTGGCTGACCGACAGAGCACCTGAGGTGGCGGTGGCGGGGGTCTCGTCTTTACGCATTCAGTCGTCGCAACGTATAATGTTCGTTTACTGAAACCGGCGCCACAGGCGCCCTGAAGGGGTTTTCCGACCGTCCTGCCGAGGTGTGCGCAACACCGAAGTGAACCAGAGAGAACCCCGGAAGGCAAGTTGATAAGGCGGACCCAATGCTGCGAATCGCGGAAGAAGCACTTACCTTCGACGATGTACTCCTTGTCCCCGGCTATTCCGATGTCATGCCCAACGAGGTGGATCTTCGAACGCCCCTGACGCGTGGGATCCGGCTCAATATCCCCCTGGTATCGGCAGCAATGGATACCGTAACCGAGGCTGGCCTGGCGATTGCCATGGCACAGGTGGGCGGTATTGGCATGATCCACAAGAACATGACCATTGAGCAGCAGGCCGCCGCTGTGCGCAAAGTGAAAAAGTATGAAAGCGGGGTGGTCAAGGATCCAGTGACGGTGTCGCCGACGACCACGGTGCGCGAGCTGGTTCAGATTACAACCGCGAACCGGATTTCGGGGTTGCCCGTTGTCGACGGCCGGGACCTGGTGGGGATCGTCACAGGCCGGGATATTCGTTTCGAGGGCAGCATGGAAACACCGGTCTCGGACATCATGACCCCGCGCGAGAAACTCGTCACTGTTCGCGAGGGCGAGGATGTCCAGAACATCAAGGATCTGTTGCACCGGCATCGCATCGAGAAGGTGTTGGTGGTTAATGATGATTTTGAACTGCGCGGTCTGATCACCGTCAAGGACATCCAGAAGTCCGAGGATTATCCGGATGCCTGCAAGGACGCCCAGGGCCACCTGCGCGTGGGCGCGGCTGTCAGCACGGGGGGTGATACCGAGGCACGCCTGGATGCGCTGGTTGAGGCCGGCGTGGATGTGGTGGTGGTGGACACCGCTCATGGCCACTCCCAGGGGGTCATCAACCGGGTGCGCTGGGTGAAGGACCGCTATCCGGACCTGCAGGTGATCGGTGGCAACATCGCCACCGGCGACGCGGCCATTGCACTGGCGGATGCCGGCGTGGACGGGGTCAAGGTTGGCATCGGCCCCGGCTCGATCTGTACAACCCGCATAGTCGCGGGTATCGGGGTTCCCCAGATCAGCGCCGTTTCCAATGTGGCGGAGGCGCTGAGCGATCGGGATGTACCGGTGATCGCTGATGGCGGCATCCGCTTCTCGGGGGACATTGCCAAGGCCGTTGCCGCCGGTGCCCATACCGTGATGGCGGGCAGCCTCCTGGCGGGCACGGATGAAGCGCCGGGCGAGGTCGAGCTGTATCAGGGGCGCACCTACAAGGCCTACCGGGGCATGGGATCGCTGGGCGCGATGGGCCAGGGCTCCAGTGACCGCTACTTCCAGGACGCCGCCGAGGGCATCGACAAACTGGTCCCGGAGGGCATTGAAGGCCGGGTGGACTGCAAGGGGCCCATGAAAGCGATCGTCCACCAGCTCATGGGCGGGCTCAAGGCAGCCATGGGCTACACCGGTTGCGGCGATGTCCAGGCGATGCGCACCAGGCCAGAGTTCTCGCGCATCACCAACGCAGGGGTTCGGGAGAGTCACGTGCACGACGTGACCATCACCAAGGAAGCGCCCAACTACCGCATCAGCTGAGTTTCGCCACAACCAGAGGTCCACATGGCCCGGAACATCCACGATCACCGTATACTGATCCTTGATTTTGGTTCCCAGTACACTCAGCTGATTGCCCGCCGGGTCAGAGAGGTTGGCGTTTACTGTGAGATCCGTCCGTTTGATGCCACTCCCGAGGAGGTGCGTGACTACGCTCCCAGCGGGATCATACTGGCGGGTGGACCGGAGTCCGTGACCGAGATGGACAGTCCCAGGGCGCCAGCGGGGCTCTTCGAGCTTGGCGTGCCGGTACTGGGCATCTGCTATGGCATGCAGACCATGGCCGAGGAGCTGGGTGGCCGGGTAGCGGGCTCGGAAAAGCGGGAGTTCGGCTACGCCCAGGTGCGGGTAACGGCGGACAGTGAGCTGTTCCGGGATATCGCCGATCATGTGACGGAGGCGGGCGAGCGGCTGCTGGATGTCTGGATGAGCCATGGCGACAAGGTTGTGGAAACACCGGACGGGTTCGAGGTTCTGGCGGCCACGGAAAGCGCTCCGATTGCCGGTATGCAGGACACTTCCCGCCAGCTCTACGGCGTTCAGTTCCACCCCGAAGTAACGCATACCCTCCAGGGGCAGCGCATTCTGTCCCATTTCGTGCTCGATATCTGTGGCTGTGAGGCCCTCTGGACGCCCGCCGAGATCGTTGAGGATGCCGTCCAGCAGATCCGTGACAAGGTGGGGAGCGACCGGGTTCTGCTGGGACTGTCCGGAGGCGTGGACTCGTCCGTGACCGCCGCCCTGCTGCATCGGGCCATCGGGGACCAGCTGACCTGTGTCTTCGTGGACAACGGCCTGCTGCGGCTCAATGAGGGCAAGCAGGTCATGGATATGTTTGCCCGCAACATGGGCGTCAACGTGATCCACCACAACGCGGAGGACCGCTTCCTGGCCCGTCTGGACGGCGTCCAGGATCCGGAAGAGAAGCGCCGTCTCATAGGCAATACCTTCATCGAGGTTTTCGATGAAGAAGCGGCCACGATCACGGATGTGGACTGGTTGGCGCAGGGCACCATCTACCCGGATGTGGTGGAGTCCGCGGAATCACGCAGCGGCAAGGCCACTGTCATCAAGTCCCATCATAATGTGGGTGGGTTGCCGGAAACCATGAAGCTCAAGCTGGTGGAGCCGCTGCGGGAGCTCTTCAAGGACGAGGTGCGGAAGATCGGCCTGGAACTCGGGCTGCCCTATGACATGGTCTACCGCCATCCCTTCCCGGGGCCGGGGCTTGGCGTCCGGATCCTGGGCGAGGTCAAGAAGAACTATGCGGACATGCTGCGCGAGGCGGACGCCATCTTCCTTGAGGAGCTCCATCATTACGGCTGGTACCATCGCACCAGCCAGGCTTTCGCCGTTTTCCTGCCGGTCAAGTCCGTGGGCGTGGTGGGCGATGCCCGGCGCTATGAGTACGTGATCGCGCTGCGGGCCGTGGAAACGCTGGATTTCATGACGGCGCGCTGGGCCCATCTGCCCTATGAACTGCTGGAAACCGTCTCGAGCCGCATCATCAACGAGATACCCGGCATTTCCAGGGTAACCTATGATGTATCGTCCAAGCCGCCGGCCACTATTGAGTGGGAATAACCGGAACCGTCCATGACCGCCCTGGCCGAGGACGAAGCCTGGATGGAGCGGGCACTGGCGCTTGCGGAGCAGGCGGAAGCCCGGGGTGAGGTGCCAGTGGGCGCGGTGGTTGTGCGGGATGGCGCCATCGTTGGTGAAGGCTTCAATCAGCCCATAACCGGTAATGATCCGACCGGCCATGCGGAGGTCCTGGCGCTCAGGGACGCAGCGCAGCGGTTGGGCAACTATCGCCTGACCGGCGCCACTCTCTATGTAACCCTTGAGCCCTGTACCATGTGCGCGGGCGCTATGGTCCATGCCCGTATTGGAACCCTGGTCTTCGGTGCGCCAGAGCCCAAGGCTGGGGTGATTGGCTCTCAGGCCCGGCTTCTGGAGGCCGCGTACCTCAACTGGCAGGTCGCGGTCCGCGAGGGGGTTCGGGAGCCCGAGTGCCGCAACCAGCTCACGGCTTTCTTTGCGCGGCGGCGGGCCGAGAAGAATAGACGGCGGAATGATCCAGAAGGAGTGGATGAGTGACAGACAGGGTGCTGGTCGCCGGCGGTGCCGGTTATATCGGAAGCCATGTGGTGCGCCAGCTTGGAGAGGCGGGCTATGACGTGGTGGTGTTCGACAACCTCTCCACCGGCCATGAATGGGCGGTCACACACGGCGAGCTGGTGGTGGGCGACCTGGCGGACCCGGATGCCCTGGAGGCGCTGTTTGCCGCGAATGACTTCACTGCCGTGCTGCATTTCGCCGCCCACATCCTCGTTCCCGAGTCCGTTGCGGATCCCCTCAAGTACTATCGCAACAATACCCGTAATACCCTGAATCTGCTGGGCGCCATGAGCCGCCACGGGGTTAGCCGCATCGTGTTTTCGTCCACTGCGGCCGTCTATGGCGTGCCGGACCAGCAGGTGCTGACCGAGGACCTGCCGCTGGCCCCGATCAACCCCTATGGCGCCTCCAAGATGATGAGCGAGCGCATGATCATGGATCTGGCGGCTGCCAGCAGTCTCGACTATGTGATCCTGCGTTATTTCAACGTCGCCGGAGCGGATCCCCAGACCCGGATGGGCCAGGCGACCCCTGAAGCCACACACCTCATCAAGGTGGCCTGTGAATGCGCTACTGGTGCCCGCGAGGGCATGCAGATCTTCGGTACGGATTACGACACCCGTGACGGGACCTGTATCCGCGATTATATCCACGTAGAGGATCTAGCCAGTGCCCATGTACAGGCGCTTCAGTATATGCGCCGGGGTAACGGTTCCGAGGTCCTGAACTGTGGCTATGGACGCGGCTTCACCGTGAGAGAGGTCATTGATGTGGTCAGGCGCCTATCCGGCGTGGATTTCCCGGTGGTGGAGTCGGAGCGGCGTTTGGGGGATCCCGGGGCTCTGGTCGCGGATAGTCAGCGGATCGTCCAGCGTCTTGGTTGGACGCCCACCCATGATGATCTGGATACCATTGTACAGACCGCGCTTGACTGGGAGCGTCACTGGCAGGCGCGCCAGAATACCCAACCGAATCAGTAAGGAACAACGGCATGCGCATCACCATTTTCGGAACCGGTTATGTAGGGCTTGTCACGGGTGCCTGCCTGGCCGAGGTCGGACACCACGTCATGTGTATGGACGTGGATCAGCAAAAGATTGACCGTCTTCGGGAAGGTGTCGTTCCCATCTACGAACCTGGATTGGAGCCGATCGTGGCCCACAATACCGGGGCGGGGCGGTTGCGGTTTACTACGGATGTCGCTGAGGCGGTCGACTTTGGTGAGCTGCAGTTCATTGCGGTGGGGACCCCCTCGGACGAGGACGGCTCCGCGGACCTGAAATACGTGTTGGCGGTGGCTGCCAGCATTGGCGAGCACATGAACGACTATAAGGCAGTGATCGACAAGTCCACCGTCCCGGTTGGCACTGCGGACAAGGTGCGTGACACCGTGCGCGGCAAGCTCCGGGAAAGGGGGGCGGAGGTCGAGTTTGACGTGGTCTCCAACCCCGAGTTCCTGAAAGAGGGCGCGGCGGTGGATGATTTCATGAAGCCGGACCGCGTGATCGTGGGAACCGATAGTGAGCGCGCCCAGGAGCTGCTGCGTGAGCTCTATTATCCGTTCAACCGCAACCATGAACGCGTGATCTTCATGGATGTGCGCTCGGCGGAACTGACCAAGTATGCCGCCAATGCCATGCTGGCCACCAAGATCAGCTTCATGAACGAGGTGGCCAACCTGGCGGAACGTCTTGGGGCGGACATTGAGCATGTGCGTCGCGGTATGGGATCGGATCCGCGCATCGGTTACCACTTCATCTATCCCGGCTGTGGTTACGGCGGCTCCTGCTTTCCCAAGGACGTGAAAGCGCTGGCCTGGACCGCCGAGGAATACGATTACGAGTCGCGGTTGCTTAATGCCGTGGAGGCGGTGAACAACGACCAGAAGCACGTGCTTTTCGACAAGATCAGCCACTACTATCGGGGGGATCTGGCTGGAAAGACCATCGCGCTCTGGGGCCTCGCCTTCAAGCCCAAGACCGACGACATGCGTGAGGCGCCCAGCCGTGTCCTCATGG
Source organism: Halomonadaceae bacterium KBTZ08 (assembly GCA_048013405.1). Taxonomy (GTDB): domain Bacteria; phylum Pseudomonadota; class Gammaproteobacteria; order Pseudomonadales; family Oleiphilaceae; genus Halospina. The sequence goes on along the minus strand of CP182108.1, from coordinate 1,123,171 downwards.
AAAAGCTGTGGGCTGCCGGGGCCCGCGTGCAGGCCTTCGACCCGGAAGCCATGGAGGAGACCCAGCGCCTCTATCCGGACGAGCCGGGGCTGCAGCTCAGTGGGACTAAGGAGCAGGCGCTCAAGGGAGCGGATTGCCTCGTGATCTGCACCGAATGGAAGGAGTTCCGGTCACCGGATTTCGCCCAGATTGCGGCCACCATTCGCTCGCCGGTGGTTTTTGACGGTCGCAACCTGTACGACGGGAAGATGCTGAGCCGCCATGGGTTGAGCTACTACGCCATCGGGCGCGGGCTGAACCAGTTTCAGGCCTCCTGATCGTCCGCCATTGTCTGGGCGCCCACAAGCACCATCCGCAGCTGTACCTTGAGCTTCTCTTTAAGCCGGGTACGCTGCTTCGCTGGCGCGTCCAGGGCTTCTGCCCCCAGATGGAAGACCAGCACCACCATGGACTCGGCCACCATGTGCGCATCGGATAATGGCCGCCCCTTGTCCACGGCGAACTTTTCCAGGTCTTCCGCCAGTTCCGTAACGAAATGGTCAATCTCGGCCTGGACCGCCGTCCGGAAGAGGCGGGAAACGCCGGTGCGCTCGCGCAACAGCAGCCGGAAGAGGTTGGCATTGTCCGTAAGGTACTCCATGAAGGTTTCCACGGAGGCGTTGATCGCGCCGCCTTCACGCTCAATGCGCTTGCGGGCCTGGCGCATCAGCTGGCGCAGGGCAACACCGGCCTCATCCACCAGAGCCAGCCCCAGCTCATTCAGGTCCGTGAAGTGACGATAGAACGAGGTGGGCGCAATACCCGCCTCACGGGCGACCTCGCGCAGGCTCAGGCTGCCGAAGCCGCGATCGGCGCTGAGCTGGCGTAGCGATGCATCCATCAGGGCGCGGCGGGTCTTGAGCTTCTGTTCAGCGCGGATGGACACCCCTCACTGTCTCCTTCATATACGTGGCCGGACGCTGCCAATGGTAGCCGTTGCGCGGGCCAGCGTCACGAATACGCGGACACAAACGGTCCCGGTGTCTACGATTGCGATGAGATGGTCTGACTTCGCGGCCTGATGCCGTTATAATACCAGCCCTTTAATCACATCGGCGGAAGCCCCAGGCAAACAGGAACCAAAGGGTATGCGCAGTCACTATTGCGGCGGTATCAACGAATCCCACATTGACGAGACAGTAACCCTCTGCGGCTGGGTTCACCGGCGCCGGGATCACGGCGGCGTCATCTTCCTTGATCTCAGGGACAGGGACGGCATTGCCCAGGTGGTGTTCGATCCGGATACCCCTGAGAGCTTTGCCCAGGCGGACCGGGTGCGCAATGAGTACGTGATCCGGGTGACCGGCAGGGTACGGCGTCGGCCCCAGGGGACCGAGAATGACCACATGGCCACCGGCCAGGTGGAAGTGCTGGGCAAGGAACTGGAAATCCTCAACGAGGCAGCAACGCCGCCCTTCCCGCTGGATGAGTACGCGGATGTGGGCGAGGACGTGCGTCTGCGCCACCGTTACGTGGACCTGCGCCGCCCCGAGATGACCCAGCGGCTTCGCTTCCGCTCGCGGGTGACCAGCTATATGCGCAACTTCCTGGAAAGCGAGGAATTCATGGACGTCGAGACGCCCGTGCTGACCCGCGCTACCCCGGAAGGCGCCCGCGACTACCTGGTGCCGAGCCGGACCCATGCCGGCAGTTTCTTCGCGCTGCCGCAGTCGCCGCAGATTTTCAAGCAGCTGTTGATGGTCTCCGGTATCGACCGCTACTACCAGATCGCCAAGTGCTTCCGTGATGAAGACCTGAGGGCGGACCGCCAGCCCGAGTTCACCCAGGTGGACGTGGAGGCCTCGTTCGTTACGGAAGAGCAGGTGATGGACACCATGGAGCGGATGGTGCGCAACCTGTTCAGTGACCTGCTGGGCGTGGATCTGCCGCAATTCCCGCGCCTGCCCTATGCCGAGGCCATCCGCCGTTTTGGCAGCGACAAGCCGGACCTGCGGATTCCGCTGGAGCTGGTGGACGTGGCCGACCTGGTCTCGGAGGTGGACTTCAAGGTCTTCTCCGGGCCGGCCAAGGATCCCAAGGGCCGGGTAGCCGCCCTGCGTGTTCCTGGCGGCGCCGAGCTCACGCGCAAGCAGATTGACGACTACACCGAATTCGTGGGCATCTATGGCGCCAAGGGGCTGGCGTACATCAAGGTCAACGACCGCTCCGCCGGCGTCGAGGGTCTGCAATCACCCATCATCAAGTTCCTGGGCGACGAGGTCACACAGGCGATCATGGACCGCGTTGAGGCCGCGGACGGTGACCTGGTCTTCTTCGGGGCCGACAAGGCCAGCGTCGTGGATGAAGCCCTGGGCGCTCTGCGTGTCCGTCTGGGCGAAGATCTGGGCATGGTGCAGGGCGAGTGGGAGCCCTGCTGGGTTGTTGACTTCCCGATGTTCGAGGAGGACGACGACGGCAAGCTCCAGGCATTGCACCATCCGTTCACCGCGCCGGTATCCACGGAGGAGCTCAAGCACAATCCGGCGGGCGCGTTGTCCCGCGCCTATGACATGGTGCTCAACGGCACCGAGCTTGGTGGCGGCTCCATCCGTATCCACGACGAAGCCACCCAGAACGTGGTATTCAACAGCCTGGGCATCGGTGAAGAGGAAGCTCGCGAGAAGTTCGGCTTCCTTCTCGATGCCCTGCGTTTCGGGGCACCGCCCCATGGCGGTCTGGCATTCGGGCTGGACCGGCTTGTGATGCTGATGACCGGCGCTGGTTCCATCCGTGACGTCATCCCATTCCCCAAGACCCAGAACGCGACCTGCCTGATGACGGACGCGCCGGGCGAAGTGGACGAGAAGCAGCTGCGTGAGCTGCATATCCGTCTGCGCCGCAGCGCTAAAGGCGATCAGGAAGGCAGCAACTGAGCGAGGCAGGCCATGGCCGGACACAGCAAGTGGCACAACATCCGACACCGCAAGGCCGCACAGGACGCGAAGAAGGGCAAGATCTTCACCAAGTTGATCAAGGAGCTTTACGTGGCCGCCAAGGAAGGCGGCCCTGAGCCCAATGACAACCCCAGGCTGCGGAGCGCCATCGACAAGGCGCTGAGCAATAACGTCAAGAAGGACAGCATTGACCGGGCCATTGAGCGCGGGGCCGGTAACACGGATGGTGAGAACTACGAGGAGCTGACCTACGAAGGCTATGGCCCGGGCGGTGTTGCCATCTACGTGGAGGCCATGACGGACAACAAGAACCGCACGGTCTCGGATGTCCGTCATGCGTTCAGCAAGTTCGGCGGTAACCTGGGGACGGACGGCTCCGTTGGCTTCCTGTTCACCCGCCAGGGCACCCTCAGCTTCAGCCCGGAGCATGATGAGGACACCATCATGGAGGCCGCGCTTGAGGCCGGTGCCGAGGACGTTCGGGTGAATGAGGATGGCTCCAAGGATGTGATCACCACGCCCGAGCAGTACATGGACGTGAAGGACACCCTGAAGGAGGCCGGGCTGGAGCCCGGTCATGCCGAAGTCAGCATGGTGCCGATGACCACGGTGGCGCTGGACGAGGAGGGCGCGGAGACCAACCTCAAGCTCATCGACTGGCTTGAGGATCTGGACGACGTGCAGAACGTCTATACCAACGCCGACTTTCCCGAGGCGGCGCTGGAGCGCTTCGGCTACGCATGACCATCATCCTGGGCGTGGATCCCGGCTCGCGGATCACCGGTTACGGCGTGATCCGGAGCAATGGCCGCCACCTGGACTACCTGGACAGCGGCTGCATCACCATGGGCGAGAAGGCCATGCCGGAACGCCTGCAGACAATCCACGCCGGGCTTGCCGAGATCATCCAGACCTTTCGGCCGGAAGAAATGGCCATTGAGAAGGTCTTTCTATCCCGCAACGTGGACTCCGCCCTGAAGCTGGGCCAGGCGCGTGGCGTGGCCATTGTCTGTGGCGCCAACGCGGGTCTTCCCGTGGCTGAGTACTCGGCCCGCCAGGTCAAGCAGGCCGCGGTCGGCAAGGGCAGCGCGGGCAAGCATCAGATCCAGCACATGGTCCAGGCGATCTTTAAACTCACCCGCCAGCCCCGGGAGGACGCCGCCGACGCACTGGCAATTGCCCTGTGCCACGCGCACCTGCGCCAGGGCCTGGCCCGCACGGGCGCGTCTGGCAGTCGCAACGGGCGGGCGCGCTGAAGGAGACATACCATGATCGGTCGTATCCGCGGCATCCTGATCGAGAAACAGCCCGGCGGGGCCCTGATCGAGGCCGGGGGTGTGGGTTACGAAGTGGACATTCCCTACACCACCTTTTTCCGGCTTCCGGATAGCGGTCACGAAGCTGTGCTCTACACGCACTTGGCCGTTCGCGAAGACGCCCAGCAGCTTTACGGCTTCGCCAATAAAGGGGAGCGGGAGCTCTTCCGCCTGCTGATCCGTACCAGTGGGGTGGGGCCCAAGCTGGCGTTGGCCATTCTCTCCGGCCTGGAGGCTGACGCCTTTATCCGGGTAGTTGAAGACAATGATGTGGCGGCGCTGGTCAAAATCCCCGGCGTGGGCAAGAAGACGGCCGAGCGTCTGTTGATCGAGGTGCGGGACCGTATCCGCCAGCTTGAGAACAGTCCCGTTGGCACCCCGCGCGAAGAAACCGTCAGCGAGCTGCCCGGCATGGAGCCCGCCTCATCCAGCCCCATGGAAGAAGCGGAAGCAGCCCTCATCGCTCTCGGTTATCGTCCCCAGGAAGCCGACCGTGCACTTCAGGCGGTTGCCGAGGAGGGAACGACCAGCCAGGAACTGATCCGGTTGGCCCTGAAGCATATGATGAACCGTTAAAGCGCCTTAATGATGGCTCTGCGGCTGACATTCACGTAACGTGACCCTCTGATCAAAGTTTGTAAAATGCAGGCGCTGACACAGCGCAGCCTGCTTGGACTGAATGGCGTTATGATTGAATCCGATCGAATGATTTCCGGCCAGGCGGGGCCGGGCGAGGAAAACCAGGATCGGGCGATCCGTCCGACCATGCTGCGCGAATACGTGGGCCAGCCCACCGTCAGTGAGCAGATGGAGATCTTCGTTGGCGCGGCGCGTGGCCGGCGCGAGGCTCTGGACCATGTCCTGATCTTCGGCCCGCCCGGGCTCGGCAAGACAACCCTGGCGAACATCATCGCCAACGAGATGGGCAGCACCATCAAGGCGTCCTCCGGGCCGGTTCTGGAGAAAGCCGGTGATCTTGCCGCGCTGCTGACCAACCTGGAAGAGGGTGACGTCCTGTTCATCGACGAAATCCATCGTCTCAGCGCGGCCGTCGAGGAAGTGCTGTATCCGGCCATGGAAGACTACCAGCTCGATATCGTGATCGGCGAAGGGCCGGCGGCGCGTTCCATCAAGCTGGACCTGCCGCCCTTTACGCTGGTAGGCGCCACGACGCGGGCGGGGCTGTTGACCTCGCCGCTGCGGGATCGCTTCGGTATTGTCCAGCGGCTGGAGTTCTACAGCACTGAGGACCTGACGAACATTGTGCAGCGTTCGGCCGAGCTTCAGTCCATTGGCATTGAAAACGGGGGCGCGCGCGAGATCGCACGCCGCTCCCGGGGGACGCCGCGCATTGCCAACAGGTTGTTGCGCCGGGTTCGGGATTTTGCGGAAGTGCGCTCGGACGGGCAGGTGTCGGAAACCATCGCCGACCAGGCCCTGAACATGTTGAAAGTCGATTACCAGGGGTTTGACCATATGGACCGGCGTCTGTTGCTGGCGCTGATCGAGAAGTTCGGCGGTGGCCCTGTGGGGGTGGAGAGCCTTTCCGCGGCCATCAGCGAAGAGCGTGGCACCATAGAAGACGTGCTGGAGCCCTTCCTGATCCAGCAGGGGTTCATGATGCGCACGCCCCGTGGCCGCATGGCCACCCAGCATGCTTACCTGCATTTCGGCTTTGATGCACCGGAAGGGGAGGACGGACGATGAGCGGCTTCCGTTGGCCGGTGCGGGTTTACGTGGAAGACACCGACGCCGGTGGCATCGTCTTCTACGCCAATTACCTGAAGTATTTCGAGCGGGCGCGCACGGAATGGGTGCGCTCGGAAGGCGTGGCCCTGCGGGGGCGGCTTGAGAGCGATGGCATTGCCTTCGTGGTGCACAGCCTGAACATCCAGTACCACAGGCCGGCCGCCCTGGATGATGAACTGGAGGTGTCCGCGGATCTGATCGCCGGGACCCGCACGGCCATGACATTCCGCCAGGAGGCCCGGCGCAAGCCGGACGGCGAATTGCTGGTCGGCGGGGAAGTCAAAGTGGCCTGCGTCCAGCTGCCTTCCGGGCGGCCACGGCGCATGCCCGACGACATCCAGGCCCTGGTGGACAGGACACTGCAAACCAACAACGAATAGGAGCATTCCGTGGAGGGAGAGCTTTCGGTCTGGTCGTTGATTGCCAACGCCGGGATCATTGTGCAGCTGGTCATGCTGCTGTTATTGCTGGCATCCATTGCATCCTGGGGACTGATCTTCCAGCGCGTACGGGTCTATCGCCAATCCCGCAAGGAGCAATCGGCCTTTGAGGAACGGTTCTGGTCCGGCATGGACCTGGGGCAGCTCTACAAAGAGGTCACTGGCAGTCCTTCCCCTGACGGTGGGGTGGAAAGCGTCTTTCGGGCCGGCTTCAAGGAGTTTTCCCGTCTGCGCCAGCAGAGCCACGATGCCGAGGCGGTAATGGACGGTACCCAGCGGGCAATGAAGGTCGCGCTGGCTCGTGAACTGGAGCGTCTGGAGGCCAATCTCCCGTTCCTCGCGACAGTGGGGTCCACGAGTCCTTACGTGGGTCTTTTCGGGACGGTCTGGGGCATCATGAACAGCTTTATCGGGCTGGCGGGCGTGCAGCAGCCGACACTACAGACGGTGGCGCCGGGCATTGCCGAGGCGCTGATCGCCACGGCCATGGGCCTGTTCGCGGCGATCCCGGCGGTGGTGGCCTATAACCGCTTCACGTCCCAGACGGACGCCCTGATCAAGCGTTACGAAACCTTTGCCGAGGAATTTGCCAGTATCCTCCACCGCAGGGTGCACAGCCACGGAGCCAGCGGTTGACCGCCGGGAGGTGATGCCATGGATATGAGTCCACGCCGTTCACGCCAGGCGCCAATGTCCGAGATGAACGTGGTGCCCTACATCGACGTGATGCTGGTGCTGCTGGTGATTTTCATGATCACGGCTCCCATGCTCACCCAAGGGGTGGATGTGGATCTGCCCAGCACACAAGCCAAACCGCTGCCGGTGGATGCCGAAAAGGAACCCCTGATCATTTCGGTGGATGCCAACGGCGGCTATTTTCTGGAAGTGGGCAAGGACCGGAGTAAACCCAAGTCACGCCAGACGATTGTGTCGCAAGTGGCCTCGATCCTTGCGGAACGGCCGGATGCCAACGTCTATGTGCGTGGCGATGAACATGTTCGCTACGGCACGGTTATCCGCCTTATGTCGGCCCTTCAGGGAGCGGGTGCCAGTGAGGTGGGACTGATCACCGAGCCACCGGAGGACGAGTGATGCACGGATTCGGTCAGGGCGGTGCGTCGGCACGATGAAACAGGACTGGCAGCGCATCATCCAGGCCGCGGGGGCCCTGGGCGATAGGGCGATTCCGTTATGGAGCCGGCTTCTGGGCGTGGACGAGGCCGGGCTCCGGGAATGGAAATGGCCTGTCGTGGCCTCGATTGGGCTGCACCTGTTGATCGTGATCCTGGCTGTAGGAAACTGGAGCTGGCGGAACCAGGAACCAGAGTTCCAGCAGCCCCAGGCCGTTCAGGCCAGGGTGGTGCAGGCAAAGCCAGAGCCGAAGCCGGAACCGGAGCCAGAGCCGAAGCCGGAACCGGAGCCAGAGCCGAAGCCGGAACCGGAGCCGAAGCCGGAACCAGAGCCGAAGCCGAAGCCAGAACCCGAGCCGGAGCCGAAGCCGAAGCCGAAGCCGGAGCCGAAGCCGGAACCGGAACCGGAGCCGGAACCGGAGCCGAAGCCGGAACCGGAGCCGGAACCGGAGCCAGAGCCGAAGCCGAAGCCGAAGCCAGAGCCAAAGCCGGAACCGGAACCGGAGCCAGAGCCAAAGCCGGAACCGGAGCCGAAGCCAGAGCCAGAGCCGAAACCGGAGCGGGAGCCGGAACCAGAAGAGGCTAAACAAGACGAACAAAATCGTGCCAAGCATGAACGGCGATTGAAGGAGTTGGCGCAAAAAGCTGAAGAGGAAAATGCTGAAGCCAAGCAGGAAACGAGGCCGGAGTTGGAAGCCCCTAGTACAGAAGGAATTAATATCCAGGATAAAGAGGAAAAATTCACCTCGTTATATAGGGATATAGTTAGTTCTAACTGGTATGGCATATCGGGGAATGAGGACTTATCCGTTACTCTTCGGCTAGAGCTTCTGCCTACCGGCGAGTTGCGTTCTGTAGAAGTCGTTGAGAGTAGTGGGAGCCAAGCATTTGATGAAAAAGCTTTAAGGGCTGTTCGCCGTGTGGATTCATTTGAGGTTCCTGAAAAACCAGAAGTTTTTGACAAACTTATTCGTGGCGGTATTACGTTTGTGCTCAGCCCCGAGGAGTAGGCGACCATGACCCTGATCCATCGCAGCGCCGGCCAGGCGCTGATCCTGATCTGCCTGCTGCTTGCGCCCCTTCTGGCGCAGGCTGAGATGGTCGTGCGCGTTACCGAGGGCGCGGACCGACGCATGCCGATTGCGGTGGTTCCCTTTGGCAGTAATCACTCCCGTGAAGCCCCGCAGGATCTGGATGGGATTATCCGCGATGACCTGACGATGAGCGGTGATCTCAAGACCCTTGAGCCTTCCCGGATGCTCAGTCTGCCGACTTCGGGTGATGACATTCATTTCCGCGACTGGCGTGTTCTGGGCCAGCAGTTTGTCCTGGTAGGGGAGGTGGATTTTGACGCGGAACGCAACCGCTACATCCTCAGCTATGAGCTGTTCGATGTCAGCCAGCAGGAACGGCTGCTCGGCTCCCGGGCCTCGGCCGCACCATCGGAGCTGCGTACGCTGGCGCACCATGTGAGCAACCGCATCTATGAGCGGGTTACGGGCATCCCCGGCATCTTCAATACCCGACTCGCGTTCGTGACCCGTACCGGCAGTGGCGACAGCGTTGAATACCGGCTCAAGGTCAGCGACGTGGATGGGCGCAGGGACCAGGTTCTGCTGCGTTCGAGTGAGCCCATTCTGTCACCGGACTGGTCTCCAGACGGCAAAGAACTGGTGTACGTTTCCTTTGAAAGTGGGCGGCCAGCGATCTACCGGCAGGTCGTGAGCAGTGGGGAGCGGCGCCGGATCGCCCGTTATACCGGGCTCAATTCGGCGCCGGCCTGGTCTCCGGATGGAGGTTCCCTGTTGCTCACGCTCTCCAAGGATGGCAGTGCAGACGTCTACCGGATGCCGCTGGACACTCTGGAGCCCCACCGGCTGACCCGGCATTATTCCATCAACACGGAACCGAGCTGGTCACCGGATGGTGAGCGCTTTGCCTTTACCTCGGACCGTTCGGGGAATCCTCAGGTCTATGTCCAGTCCCTGGAGGGAGGGGAGCCCGAGCGCCTGACCTTTGAAGGAACGTCCAACGCCCACCCGGTGTTTGGACCGGAGGGGCAGGAAATCTACTACATTCATCGGGCCGACGGGCGCTACGTGCTCGGCGCGGTGGATCTGGAGACCGGCGAGGAACGTGTGCTGGCCGGCTCCGAAATCGGCGAGGCACCGGCAATGGCGCCCAATGGGCGTCTGGTGCTTTACGTCACCAGTGCCGGCGGACGAAAGGGGGCGTTGGAAGTGACCACTGTGGACGGGAATACGCGTTTTACGCTTCCGGTGGAACACGATGGCATCCGCGATCCCGCCTGGTCGCCGCTGGCCGATTGAGTCCTGATGTTTGCAGTATTATCAGGAACATCATACATTAAGCGAAATCCAAAACTGGAAAAACCAAAAAAGGAAGGCCAATGACTGATCTTCTCAAGAACCGTGTACTGATGCTGGGGTTCGCCCTTCTCTTTGTTGCGGGTTGCAGCTCAACCGCCACCGAACCGGAAGGGGCCGGCTCCAACGGCATGAGCGATGCCGATATGGAGAAGGAGAGCGATGCGGGTTCTGACTCCGATGCCTATGGCGCCGGTGACGGCAGTGGCGTCTCTGAAGAGGCCATGACTGAACAGGAGCGCGCCCAGGCGTCTCTGAAGAAGGCGAAGGAAAAAGCCATGAAGGCGGCTTCCACCATCTATTTCGACTTTGACAGCTCCGAGATCCGCCGTGAATCCCAGTCGATCCTGGAAACGCACGCGGCCTATCTGGCTGAGGACGACGATGCCAGCATCGTGCTCGAGGGTCACACCGACGAGCGTGGCAGCCGTGAGTACAACATGGCCCTGGGCGAGCGTCGTGCCGAATCCGTGGCCCGCTTCCTGCGTGTCAACGACGTGTCCGCGGACCAGATTGAGACAGTCAGTTATGGCGAAGAACAGCCTGTTGTTGACGAGAGCAACGAAGAGGCTTGGGCGGAGAATCGTCGGGTTGAAATCAACTACGAATAATCCTGTGCGCCCTCTGCTTGCAGCAGGTCTGATTCTGGCGGCGACCGGAGTGGTTCCGGCCGCCGCCCAGAGCCAGGAGGACAACGCCGCGCTTGTCAGCGACAATGAAGCGAAACGTTCCAGCGGGAGCGGTTCTGGTGAACTGTTTTTCCTGGTGGAGGAGTTGCGGGCAGAGATCCAGCACCTCCGCGACCAGATCGAGACCACATCTCACGAGGTGCAGCGGCTCAAAAAGCAGGCACGTGAACGCTATATTGATCTTGATGAGCGGTTGGTGGATCTTGACTCCCGCCTGTCGGAACTGGAGGGCGCATCGGAGCCATCCAGTGACAGCAACGGCGGTGGCGATAGCAGCGGCAGCAGCAACGGTGAGTCCGGCGAGGAGAGCACTTCGTACCGGCAGCCGGATGAGGCTGAGCGTGAGGCCTATGCCTCGATCCAATACCTGATCCAGGAAGAGCAGAATTACGAAGCAGCCATTGACGAGCTCTACAGCTTTCTGGAGAAATACCCAGAGGGCGACCTGAGCGTCAACGCCTACTACTGGCTGGGTGAACTCTACTTGAGCCAGGAGAAGTATGAACAGGCGCAGCAGGCGTTCACCATCGTGACGTCACGGCATGGATCCCACCGCAAGGCACCGGACGCATTGTTCAAGCTTGCGGTTGCCCATGATCGAGCCGGTAATAGTGACAAGGCGCGCGAGATTCTGGATCAGCTCCGGGACCGTTATCCGGAATCCGAGGCGACCGCACTGGGGCGTGAATACCGCAGTGAAATGGATTGACCCATAAGGGTTGCGAAAGCCAAAAAATTAAGTACCATATGCGCCTCGTTTGGGTCGTTAGCTCAGTTGGTAGAGCAGTTGGCTTTTAACCAATTGGTCGCAGGTTCGAATCCTGCACGACCCACCACTATTCAGCTTCCCGGTTTTTTTAGGGGTCGTTAGCTCAGTTGGTAGAGCAGTTGGCTTTTAACCAATTGGTCGCAGGTTCGAATCCTGCACGACCCACCATTCCCACCCCCGCTTTTATCCCCGCAGCCCGGCCGTTTGTATCCGACCATTGAAAAATGCGGGTGACAGAGGCATAAACGGGTAGGAGAGAACCTTTAAACGGCTTACTCAAAGGGTGGTCAGAGTCCATGACGTACAGGCAGGACCGCATTCTGGTTCAGGAACATCTGGCGCACGAGCGTGAGGCGCCAACACTGAGCGAGGCCGAGGCGGAAGAGCGGCGTGCTGCGATCCGGCGTGAGCTTGAAGCGCAGGATGCGGTGCTGGTGGCCCATTACTATACCGATCCTTTGATCCAGTCCCTGGCGGAAGAAACCGGCGGCTGTGTGGCGGACTCACTGGAAATGGCCCGGTTTGGCAACGAACATCCGGCCTCGACACTGGTGGTCGCCGGGGTGCGCTTCATGGGAGAGACCGCCAAGATCCTGAATCCGGAAAAACGGGTTCTGATGCCCACGCTGGAAGCAACCTGCTCACTGGATATCGGGTGTCCGGCGGATGACTTTGCCGCCTTCTGCGATCAGCATCCCGAAAGAACCGTGGTCGTGTATGCCAACACCTCGGCAGCGGTCAAGGCGCGCGCCGACTGGGTGGTGACCTCCAGCTGCGCGGAATCCATTGTCGATTTCCTGGATTCGCGTGGCGAATCCATCCTTTGGGCCCCGGACAAGCACCTTGGTGCCTACATTCAGCGCTCTACCCAGGCGGATATGCTGCTGTGGGACGGTTCCTGCATCGTGCATGAAGAGTTCAAGGGCCAGGGTGTTGAGAACCTGCGCGCCACCATGCCGGATGCCGTGGTTCTGGCGCACCCGGAATCGCCGGCTTCGGTGGTTGAGCAGGCGGATGTGGTTGGCTCTACTTCCCGCCTGATTGAGGCGGTGAAGACCATGGATGCTGAGGATTTTATTGTGGCTACGGACAGCGGCATCTTCCATAAGATGCACGAAGTGGCGCCCGACAAGAACCTGATTGAAGCCCCTACGGCTGGCGAGGGAGCGACTTGCCGCAGCTGTGCCCATTGCCCCTGGATGGCGATGAACGGACTGGATAATCTGCTGCGGGTCCTGCGCCAACAGGATCAGGAGATCCATGTGGATGAGGCCACCCGGGAGAAAGCGCTTGTTTCGGTGCAGCGCATGCTGGATTTCACTGCGGCCAGGAAACTGAAGGTAGCGGGTAACGCCTGAGGACCAGGTCTCAGCGCTGGCGGTTGAGGCTGGCGCGCCTATTGGCTTCTTCCAGACGGTCCCTCAGAAGTGCCTTGCGCGTGTGTCTGGCCGGTGCCCGCTCCAGTGCCTGGCGGAACTGGCGCGCAGCCGCCTCCGCGTCGCCCATCAGCAGTAACCGCTCGCCGCGAGCACGGTGCACCTCGATCAGGTTGCCGGCACGTCCAGCAGCTTCCGAAAGATCCCCCCAGAGCGTGGCATCGTCACCGTAATCACGCGTCAGTGCTTCGTAGAGCCGTGCTGCCGCCTTCGGTTGGTTCAGCTCCATGCGGATATCCGCCAGTGTCCGGCTCAGCGTAAGGTTGCCCGGGTGGCGTTTCAGGTGTCGTTCCAGCAGTTTGGCCGCTTCTGGCGTCTGATCGCTGTGGCGCAGAGCTCTTGCCAGCTCCGCCACCAGGAATATATCGCCCTCGTAGCGCTCCAGCAGCGCGCGCAGGTGTGGAATGGCCTCTTTTGCCCTGTCGGCCGCAATCAATGCAGCGGCCAGTCCGTGACGTGCCGCGTCCGCCTCCAGGCCGTTGCCTTCCTCCCAGGCGCGCCGGAAGTGGGCGGCCAGGTTCCCCGGCTTCTCGTGATGATGCAAGCGCACCCTGTTGCGAACCAGGTGGTAGGCGAGTCGCTGGTCGTAACGTTCCTGGTTCCGGATGTCGGCAACCCGGGCCCGGGTATCGGCGATCCGGGATTCGGTCATAGGGTGGGTTGAAAGGTATTCCGGCGGGCGGTTGCCCTGGAACTGGCGCATGCGTTCGAACATGGCTGGCATGCCTGCGGGATCGTAGCCGGCTCGGGCCATGATCTCGAGGCCCAGCCGGTCGGCCTCGCGCTCATGGGCGCGGCTGTGGCGCAGCATCTGATCAATGGCCAGTGCCTGGGTGCCGGCAATAGTGGCAATGCCGGCTTGCGAGCCGGTGGCGGCGGTCAGGATGATGCCGGCCAGCATACCGGCAATGGTCAGTGGTGTGCTGCGCTTCTGTTGTTCCAGACGCCGGGCGTAATGGCGTTGGCTGAGGTGTGCGATTTCGTGGGCCACCACCCCTGCAAACTCATGTTCCGTCTCGGCCGCTCGGATCAGGCCGGTATGGATACCGATGATGTTGCCGGGCACCGCGAACGCATTGATTGACGGTTTGTTGATGATCAGGGGCGTAATGGACCGGTCCTGGAGCGGGGCGTAGGGGATCAGCCGGTGCAGCGTGTCCTCAAAGTACTCCCTCAGCATCGGATCCGAAACCAGCGGGGCATTTTGGCGCAGCTGGGTCAGCACCTGTTGCCCGATGGCGTGCTCCTTTTGGCTTTCGATAAGCCCACTGCCACCGATAGCCGGCAGCTTCTTCGATTCGGCGGGTATGGCCGGGAAGGCGATCAGGCAGAGAATCAGGAAGAGGGCGATGGCGCGTTGCATGGGCTAACAATGCCAGATCCGCCAGGGTGGGTACAGGCAACCATCTTCAGGTGTCACACTCCATCCATGCTAGTATAAGCGCGAGTTTTGAATGGAGTGGAATCAGCCCATGAGCGACAGCGTGGACCAGCATCTGGATGCCAGTGGTCTGCAGTGCCCAATGCCCCTGCTTAAAACCAAGCTCTGTCTCAACGGTATGAGTCCTGGTCAGTGCCTGCGCGTGGTCGCCACGGACCCGGGCTCGGCGCGGGATATCCCCGCCTTCCTGTCCCTGTCCGATCATGAGCTTGAGCACCAGGAGGAAGGGGAAGGCCAGTGGGTCTTTCTCATCCGGTGTGGTGGCGCCCGTTCAGGAGGGCAGGGCTGATGGTCCGCATGCTGCGCGAATTCACCGCCCGCTATTTCTCGAATGAAGAAGCCGTCATCATCGTTCTGCTGCTGGTCGGCTCCTTTCTGGTGGTCGCGCTGCTCGGGCGGGTCCTGGCGCCGTTTATCGCGGGTATCATCATTGCCTACATTCTCCAGGGGGTGGTCGCCAAGCTTCGTCGGCTGGGGGTGCCACACCTGCTGTCCGTTACGCTGGTGTTCGTGCTGTTCATCGGTCTTTTCATTGCCTTTATCCTGGGGCTGCTGCCGCTGGTCTGGGGGCAGGTATCCGGGCTCGCTGGCGAACTCCCCCGGATGATGCGGGCGGCCCAGCGCTACATCGAGACCCTGCCTCAGGAATACCCCCAGCTGGTATCCATGGATGAGGTTAACGCGCTGCTCAGCCAGGTTACGGCTGAAATGGGGCAGATTACCCAATGGCTGGTCTCGCTTTCGCTGGAAAGCATTCCCGGACTCATCACCCTGCTGGTCTACCTGGTGCTGGTACCGATACTGGTGTTCTTCTTCCTTAAGGATCGGCTCCTGATTCTGGAGCGCCTGGGCAGTTTCCTCCCTCAGGAGCGACCGATGATGGATCGCATCTGGCGGGAGGTGAACATGCAGTTCGCCAACTTCGTGCGGGGTAAGGCCATCGAGATTCTGATCGTGGGCAGTGTCACCTACCTGGCCCTGAAAGTGATTGGCCTGGAGTACGCGGCTCTTTTGAGTCTGTTGGTTGGCTTCTCGGTGGTTATTCCCTATGTGGGGGCCGCCGTGGTGACCATCCCCATAGCCATGGTGGGACTGTTCCAGTTTGGCTGGAGCGAGACGTTTTTCTGGTTGATGGTGACCTATCTGGTCATCCAGACCGTTGACGGTAATGTCCTGGTGCCGCTGTTGTTTTCCGAAGTCGTTGATCTGCACCCGGTTACCATTATGCTGGCGGTGCTGGTCTTTGGCGGGATATGGGGCATGTGGGGGGTATTCTTTGCCATTCCACTGGCGATTGTGCTCAATGCCATCATGAAATCCTGGCCGGTTCATGAAGAGCCTGACACAACCGAGGTCTGATGCGCCGATGCGGCTCTTGTCTCGCCCTGAAGGCGCGATTACCATTGCCCTTTTAACCGGTTCGGAGCGGGTATGATCACTGGGAGTCTGGTTGCACTGGTAACCCCGATGGACGCCGATGGGCGTATTGACTGGGAATGCCTGGATAAACTGGTGGACTATCACGTTGAAGCGGGCACAAGCGCGATTGTGGCCGTGGGGACAACCGGTGAGTCCTCAACGCTGGACCCGGACGAACACATCAACGTGATCCGCCGCGTCGTGACCCACGCCAATGGCCGGATCCCGGTCATTGCGGGCACCGGGGGCAACTCCACCCACGAGGCCGTTGACCTCACGCGTGAGGCGGCGGAGATCGGCGTGGATGGCTGCCTTCTGGTGGTCCCCTACTACAACAAGCCCACCCAGGAAGGTCTCTATCAGCACTTCCGCACCGTGGCCGAGGCTGTGGATGTTAACCAGATCCTCTACAACGTGCCCGGCCGCACCTCCTGCGACATGCTGAATGAAACGGTTGACCGGCTCGCCGACATCCCGAACATCGTCGGTATCAAGGACGCTACCGGTAATGTCAGCCGGGGCGAAGAGCTGGTGCGCATGGTGGGCGACCGGATCAGGGTCTATTCCGGCGATGACGGTACGTCGCTGGAGCTGATGCTGCGCGGGGGCAGTGGCAACGTATCCGTGACCGCCAATGTGGCGCCCAGGCTGATGGCCCAGACCTGTGAGGCGGCCGTTGGTGGTGATGAAGCCGAGGCTCGCCGGCTGGATGAAATCCTGACCCCGTTGAATCGCAAGCTGTTCCTTGAGGCCAATCCGATTCCCGTCAAGTGGGCGATGTACGAGATGGGGCTGATCGGCTCGGGCATCCGCCTGCCGATGACGCCGCTGAGTGAGGAATACAGGGCGGACGTGCGGGACGCGCTCAAGGCGGCGGAATGCCTCTGAACCAGTATTCCCCTCGGATCCGTCTCGTTACCATCATGGCCGTTCTGCCGCTGGCGGGGGGCTGTGGCCTGTTCCCGGATCGATCCCTTCAGTATCGGGACGAGCCGGAGGGAGAGCCCCTTGAGGTACCAAAGGATCTCTCTCGGCAGTCCTTTGATAGCAAGTATGTGATTCCGGAGATCCGAACCGATGCCAGCGTCGATCAGGAGGGCGACTTTGAGCTACCACGCCCCCCCGATCTGACCGGGCAGATCATGGCCAAAAATTACCAGGTCTCCCGGTCGGGTGATCTGAGCTGGTTGGTGGTCAATGAGGTTCCGGGCCGGGTCTGGCCTGCGGTGTCGGACTTCCTCAATGATCGGGGCGTGGACGTGGCCCATGCCGACCCACGGGCCGGGATCCAGCAGACCACAACGCTCAACCGTTCGGCTCGGGCCCGCCAATGGATCGGGATTGAAGGGCTGGATGACGAAAGGCCTCTGGTCCTGCAGGTGAAGGTGGATCACGGGGTTCAGAGCCGCAGCACGGAGGTCCAGGCGCGACTCGTGGCCGCAGCTTCCAACGCCGGTCAGCGCCGGAGCTGGCAGCAGGACGGGACCTATCCCGACCGGGAAGAGACCGTGCTCCAGGACCTGGCGGATTACCTCAAGGCAAACGCGGATACCAAGACCTACTCCCGGGTGGCGCTGGATCTGCCGCGGGATGAACGCGTGAGTCGCGACCAGGTTGATGACCAGACGCAGGCGCTGATGCTTGATCTGGCGTTTGACCGTAGTTGGGCGGAAGTGGATCGGGCGCTCAGCGGTATGGACCTTACCGTAGTGGACCGCAACCGCAGCGAGGGTGTCTGGTATCTGGACCTGCGGACCCAGCAGCAACGCAGCCGGGGCTGGTGGCTCTGGCGTCATCAGGCGGAGCCGCGGATCAATGCGGAGCTGCGACTGACGGACAAGCAGGAAGGCTATCGGCTCAGCATTGAACCCCGTGAGTCCCTGGAGCAGACAGGGCAGACGGCAGCGGTTCTCGACTCCCTCTATGAAACCCTGCGCTGAGACGGCGCCTGCGTCAGCCTGACAAGCTTGCCTGGAGGCCGGCGACCGCAAGGCCGGCCACCAGGGATATCCCCATGGGGACCGCAACCCGGGTTCCCAGCGCTCGTGGTCCAATCACGCCAGCCATTCCCGCCTTGACGATATTGTTGACGGCAGCAGCCAGGACAATGCCGATGACAGCCGTTTCAGTATCAATAGCGGACTCGGCCATGCGTGTCAGTGAGAGGGTGATGGCATCCACGTCGGCAATACCGGAGACGGCGGAGAGCGCGTAGATGCCCGCGTCGCCCAGCCATTCCTTGAGCCAGTGCCCCACCAGCAGGACCAGCGTCAGGAGGCCGCCGAAAAGCAGGGCAGGCTGAAGATCCAGCGGGTTACGGTTGAGGATGGGTTGGCCCACGTTGAGGGCGGCCTGGTTGCGGTACCAGATCAAGCCGGCCGGTAGGTAGAGCAGAAGGGCCATGGCCAGTACCGGCTGAACAAGGTGCGGCAGCAGGTCGGGATTGATGACCGCGCAATAGACCAGGACGCGCGGAAACATGGTGCCGCACGCGATCAGTATGCCTGCCGCCAGCTGAGGGGAAAGCGCCTGGGTATCGCGTGCCTGGCGCGCGAAATGCAGCGTCAGGGCAGTAGAAGAGCTGAGCCCCGCAAACAGGCTGGTGAAAAGGATGCCCTTGCCGGTGCCAGCAACCCGGATGGCGAAATACCCCACGAAGGAAATGCTGGCAATCATGACCACCAGCCACCAGATCTCATAGGGGTTGAGAACGCTGCCGGGCCCGAAGCCCTTGTTCGGAAGCAGCGGTAGCATAACCACGGAGATGGTCAGAAGCTTGAGGCCCGCATCCAGCTCCCGGGCCTGGAGCTTTTCCAGCAAGCCATGGGTTTCGGCTTTGTGGTCCAGAATCAGCGTTGTCACAACGGCGGCCGCGGCCGCCAGTGTCACATCCACGCTGACCGCCATGGCACCGAAGGAGAAGGTCAGCAGCAGGCCGATCGTCCCCGTAATGCTGTAATCACCGCTGCGCGGTGCGCGCATCCAGTAGGCCAGCAGGTTAAGGGCGACCAGCCCCAGGAATACCGCTGGCAGCACCCAGGGTGTTATCTCGCGGGCCAGCAGCGCTGTAATACCACCCATCAGCCCCGTCAGGGCATAGGTGCGGATACCGGCAATGCGCTCGCCAGGCCCCCGGTCACGCGCCTGCCAACCACGCTGAAGCCCAACCAGCATGCCCAACAGCAGCGCAACGCCAAGATGAAGCGCGTCGTGATTGGCCGTAATAAACTCGGTAAACAGTGACTCCATGCAGTCTCTCCTTGCTCACTTGGCAGTATAGGGCTGCAAGTGGCGCTGCGCATTGCGTCATCATGGCGTTGGTTGGCGCCGATCCGCTATCATTCGCCCATTCAGGGCCGTGACCGGCCGCGTAACCGTAACCTGGGAGAGCGTGATGGAAAAAGGCAGCGAACTCTACGCCGGCAAGGCCAAATCCGTCTATTGTACGGAGGATCCGGAACGTTTCGTACTGGCGTTCCGGGATGATACGTCCGCTTTTGATGGTGGGAAGGTCGCCCAGCTTGAGCGCAAGGGGCGGGTGAACAACCTGTTTAACGCATTCATTATGCAAAAGCTGGAGGACGCTGGCGTCCCAACCCATTTTGAGCGCGTGCTCGCGTCCAATGAATCCCTGGTGCGTAATCTGGAGATGCTGCCGGTGGAATGCGTGGTGCGCAATTACGCCGCCGGCAGTCTGTGCCGGCGGCTGGGCGTTCAGGAAGGCCAGGAATTGCTACCGCCCACCTTCGAGCTGTTTCTCAAGGACGACAACCTGCATGACCCCATGATCAATGAATCCCTCGCCGAGACCTTTGGCTGGGCGGGGGCTGAAGAGCTCCGGGTGATGAAGGAGCGCACCTATCAGGTGAACCGTGTGCTCAAGCAGTTGTTCCTGGATGCCGGCATGCTGCTGGTGGACTACAAGCTGGAGTTCGGACGGGCGGACGGGCGCCTTGTTCTGGGTGACGAGTTCAGCCCCGATGGCTGCCGGATCTGGGACGCCGAAACCCGGCGCAAGATGGACAAGGACCGGTTCCGGCAGGACCTTGGGGACGTCATCGAGACCTATGAGGAAGTGGGGCGGCGCCTGGGGATTGACTTTGATCGTGTCTGAGTTCCGGTCGATACTGGGCGTGGCACCCTACAAACGCTGACAGCAAGAGGATTCCGCAATGCACACAACAACAAAATCCGCTCTCGGGGCACTGCTCATGGCCAGCGCCGGCACCGCCAATGCCGTGGTGCCGCTGGTGGATGTGGACGTGACGGCAGGCTACTGGAGCGGGACCCCTTCCGGAACCGTACAATCCGGGGGCGATCCGATCGATGTTGAGGACGACCTCGGGTATGACAGCGAGGGCCACAACAACTTCTCCATCCGTTTTGCGCATCCGGTGCCGGTCATTCCGAACCTGAGGGTTCGGTACAACGATATTGAGCATGAGGCAACCGGCAGTGTGACGACCGACTTCGAGGGCGTCACCTATACAGGGGACGTGAAGAGTCGCACGGACCTGACCCATGTGGATTACACGGCGTTCTACACCGCGCCCATCCCCGTGGTGACCCTGGATCTGGGGCTCAATGTGAAGCAATTCGATGGCGAGGTGTTCATCGAAGAGCAGAGACCCCTTGGCAACAGCGAAACCGTCAAGGTTGACGAACTGATTCCCATGGGCCATGTGCGGGCCGATGTGGACCTGCCGCTGACCGGCCTCGGTGCGGGCGCCGAGCTGAATCACATCTCATTTGATGGGGATTCGGCCACGGATGTGGAAGGCTACATCAGCTTCAACGCCGACCCCGTCTACATTCAGGGCGGCTATCGCCAGTTTGATGTGGACGTGGACGCCTCCGGCGACCTGAAGGTCGATACTGAGCTGAGCGGCCCCTTTGTGCGCCTCGGCGTTGGCTTTTAACCAGGGAGAACGGGCTTGCGGATACTGGTAACGGGAACAGCCGGGTTCATCGGCTCACACGTGGCTCATCGCCTGCTGGATCGCGGCGATGAAGTGATCGGTGTGGACAACGTTAACGACTATTACGATGTTTCCCTCAAGGAAGCCCGGCTGGCCCGGCTGACACCGCGTGAGGGCTTCACCGAGGTGCGGCTGGACATCGCGGACCGTGAGGGCATGGCACGGGTGTTCAGCGAGTACCGCCCCGAGCGGGTGGTGCATCTGGCGGCCCAGGCTGGTGTCCGCTATTCCATTGAGAACCCCAACGCCTATGTGGACGCCAACCTGGTGGGGCACATGAACATTCTGGAAGGCTGCCGCCACAATGACGTGGCGCACCTGGTTTACGCCTCCAGCAGCTCGGTCTACGGGGCTAACGAAACCATGCCGTTCTCGGTCCACGACAATGTGGACCACCCGCTGAGCCTCTACGCGGCCTCCAAGAAAGCCAACGAGCTGATGTCGCACACCTACAGCCATCTGTACCGGCTGCCCACCACCGGCCTTCGGTTCTTCACCGTCTATGGGCCCTGGGGCCGGCCGGATATGGCGCTGTTCATCTTTACCCGGCGGATCCTCAACGGCGAGCCCATTGATGTGTTCAACCATGGCCATCATCGGCGTGACTTCACCTACATCGATGACATTGTGGAAGGGGTTATCCGGACGCTTGACCATGTGGCTACGCCGAATCCGGACTGGCGTGGCGCGGATCCGGATTCAGGCACCAGTAACGTGCCGTACCGGCTCTACAACATCGGTAGTAATAACCCGGTTGAACTGGGCCGATTCATCGAAGTGCTGGAAGAATGCCTGGGGCGCAAGGCCGAGAAAAACTACCTGCCCATGCAACCCGGCGACGTACCCGCCACCTATGCTGATGTTCAGGACCTGATCGAGGATGTGGGGTACCGGCCGGAAACCCCGGTTGAGACCGGTATACGCAACTTCGTGGACTGGTATCGGGAGTTCTATCAGGTCTGATCGACGGCGGCACGAAAAATCCTTAAGGCACCCCTCGCTTTTTGTGGGTTGGCTGTGGCAACGGGGTGTTCCGCTGTAAGCGCTGAGTCCGTGGTAGTAAACAACTCAATAGACAGCTGCCTCGGAGTCTCCATTGAGGAGTTGCGTGACGTTGGGACTGTCACTTTGGCAGACGCCGATCTGGAAAGGGTTCAATCAACGGCCGCCTGTGGCTGTAAGTCACGACTGGTTCACTACACGGTTGACGGTTTTGGCGATGGGTTCGAGCATGAATCAATCGCTCAGGGCCAACTGTCCGATGGCGCAAGCCGATCCTTCACCTTTGTGATCAATCCGGACAACGCCGTTGATGGCTATACCCAATATCGGCTTCATACCGGGTGCATGCCGCCTCGCTAACCAAGATTTCGAAGCGCAGGACGGGGAGACAACTCAAAGGCCGTATTTTCAACGGAACACGAAAGCGCCTAAGCCCATTTTGTTCACCAGCAACAGCTGCACAATAAAATGACGGATGGTAGTTCCGCTGAGCGAGCAGTTGCGCACCTTGGTGCTGCAGCGCGCCCCGGGCTGGAGTGACGTGGATGGCGCGGCCATGCTGGGGCCGGGACCGGGTCTGGGCCATGGCGCACAATGGCGCCCGTGGGGGACGAGCCCGCTGTAGCAAACGCCGCCGTCGCCAGGCCACGCTGTCGCGGCTGATCGACGCCCTCGCCCCAGCGGGCATACGCTTTACCGGCAATCCAACGCTGGAGGCGTTGAAGCATTAATCGGCTTTTCAAGCTCTACCCAACGGTTCCAGCACGGGAGCTACGGAGTCGGCGGTGCGCAAGCACGCCAACCCCGGTCCAATGATGCCCATGAGACGGTGTGGGCCTCTCATATGTTAGTGGCCAATTAAAATGACCCACTACTGGCCATTAATTTTGACCCACCTCCGGGTGGCCGTCAGGCCACAGAACCAGCTACTGTCCTCCGCTTTTGTTAATGGCCGAGGGCATGTCAGTGAAGGAGTGGGTTGTGATACACAAGATCAAGGCATTGCACGACAACGGCCAGGGCCTGTCGATCCGCGCCATCAGCCAGGAGCTGGGCGTATCCCGCAACACCGTTCGCAAGTACCTGCGCATGGACGAGAGCGCGATCGGTCACCAACTGGACGATCCCGCCCGTACCAAGCGACTGGATGATTACCGGGATTATCTCGTTTATTTATTGGGCGAGTTTCCCAAGCTCAGTGCCGTCAAGATTGCCCGTAAGCTTCGGGCCAAGGTCGGCGACCTGCCGGTCTCGGATCGCTCCATACGCCGCTACGTGCACACACTCAAGGACGAAGTGGCTGTGGCCCAGCTGCGCTACTATGAGCCCATCGTGGACGATGTGGCGGGGGTTCAGTGCCAGGTGGATCCCGGTGAGTTGCGCGGGGTGGTGATCGGTGGGGAACAGCGCACGCTGCACTTTGTGGTGTTCGTGCTGTCCTACTCGCGGTTGATGTACGTGGGCCTGGCCTTTCGCCCGCTGGATACGCAGACCTTTATCCAGCTCCACGATGAGGCTCTGCGTTACTTCGGCGGCCTTCCCGAGGAGTGCGTTTACGATCAGACCAAGCTGGTGGTGATCAACGAACAGTACCGCGAGCTCACCCTCAACCAGCGCTTCCACGAGTACGCCACTGCGGCCGGGTACCGGATCCATGCCTGTGAAGGCTATGACCCGGAGAGCAAGGGCAAGGTGGAGTCCGGCGTGAACTACGTCAAGCAGGATTGTCTCTACGGGGAAGTCTTCCGGGATCAGGCGCATGTGCGCGAGCACGTGCAGGACTGGCTTGAGAGCGTGGCCAATGTGCGGATCCACGGCACCACCGGGGAAGCGCCCCGGGAGCGCTTTGAGCGCGACGAACGCCAGCACCTGAAGGCCTATCTCGCACCGGCTTGCGTGCAGTCGGTGGCCCGCGAGACCCGCCGCGCCGACAAGACAGGCCTGATCGCGTGGAAGGCCAATAAGTACTCGGTGCCCATGGCCTGGCAACAGGCGCGGGTGGGCGTTGTGGCCTCCGACGACGGCCAGCTCCACATCAGCGATCTGAGTACGGGCGACGTTATTGCCAGTCACACCCTGTCCGCCGACAAAGGGCGGATCATCAAGAACAACCACCACTATCGGGATCATGAGCAACGTCTGGATAAGCTGGAAGCCGACATCCGTGAACAGGTCGGCCAAGAGACAGGGCAGAGATTGTGCCAGCAACTCAAACGCTCCGGGCCCCGGATTTACAAGGATCAGCTGGTGGCGGCCAGGGAGCTGCTCAGCCACCACGCCCCTGTGGATCCACAGTTGATCATGACGGTGGCCGATCGCCCCGGCATGACCGCCACGCGTTTGAGACGCTATCTGGAGGCGGCCGAGGCGGCCACCCAGCGCCAGCGAGAGCCGGAACCGGTTCCGGGGGCCGGTCAGGCACTGGATCTGAGCGCTTACCAGCAGCTTGGCCACTCCAGCGGCCAGGAGGTGACCCATGAGCCAGCTTGAACAGACCGTGGCCCGTTACCGCAGCCTGCGCCTGAGCGCGGCGGCGGACGAACTGACAAACCTGTTGGCGCAAGCGGAGGCTAACGAGATGTCGTATCTGAGCTTCGCCGACCGGCTTGCCGAACACGAGCTGATCCAGCGACAGGACAAGCGGATCCGGCGCAACCGCAAGATGGCGGCCTTCCCCGCCGAGAAGCACCTGGAGGGGTTCGATTACCGCTACCAGACCACCATCACCAAGCGCCAGGTCAACGCCCTGCTGGACTTCCAGTTCATCGATGAGCGCAACAACCTGGTGTTCATCGGCCCGCCCGGCGTGGGCAAGACCCACCTGGCCATCGGCATCGGCCACAAGGCCGTGGAGGCCGGCTACCGAGTCCTGTTCCGCAACGCCCTGGATCTGGTCGAAGAGCTGGAGCTGGCCGAGATGAAGGGCGAGCTCAAAAAGCGGGTCAGCCAGCTGGCCAAGTACGACCTGTTGATCATCGATGAGCTGGGCTATCTGCCGATGACCCGCCAGGCAAGGTACAACCTGTTCCAGCTGATCAACAGCCTGTACGAGTACCGCTCGATCATCCTGACCACCAACAAGGACTTCACCAGCTGGGGCGAGTTCTTCCACGACGACAACGTGGCGGTACCGGTCATCGACCGGGTCATCCACCATTCACACATCTTTATGCTGGGAGGAGAAAGCTATCGGCTGAAGCAGAAAACCAAGACCTAGACTATGAAGGGTGGGTCAATTTTATTGGCCAAAGGTGGGTCAAAATAGATGGCCATTGACACTCATAGGCCGTTAGCGGCTATGTTGAGCCTAAAGAAGCGGTTGTTGAATGATCACCCCGAGGTGCGCGAACCAAGCTACAGAGCAACCCCGTGCCGGATCGCCGGGGCTGATCCTGAATTCAGATTATAATGAGGTTGCAGCGGCTCTTGCTGGCGTTATTCTGTTTCGTCACGTGGAGAGGCATCAGAAAAGAGAGATAATGGAAAAAATTCGTCGGTTCAAGGATTCAAACAGACCTTTTTATGGTAAGTTGCAAGGGAAAGTTGCAAATGTCATTGCGAACCCCAGGTGGGAAAACTGGTCACTAACGACCGAGGAACTAGAGGATATTGTTTCCTTTCACGGAAAAATTTCCTATCTGGATAGCAAGTTCGGTTTAAATCCAGGGGCTATTGGTGTGGGTGCGAGTGCATGGCAGATCATCAAGGGGGTTTCTAAGAGTGGCGCTAAAGGTGTAAGTAGAGGAGGCGTTGCAGGACTTGCACTTAGTATCGTTTTTTTTGGGGCGATGCAAGCTTCTGCTGAAACTCGTCAGAACGCGATGCAAGAAATTAAAAGACGACAAAAAACGGTGTCTATAAACCCTGAATCACCTATGAATTAGGTTTAAGTTTAACGGTTTAATTCAAAACGAAATGCGCTAGATGAAAAACGTTCGACTAAGCAATATTTTATGGCTCGCAATATTATACGTGGTTCTATTTAACTTGCTATCAGCAGTCGCTATAACTTTTGATATATGGTTGGGTATCAAGGATCAGCTTGGAGGAAATGCAGCAGTAACAGTAATAAGCTGCATTATAGTGGCAAAGTTATCACAGGGGGGGAGATTTTCAAGCAAAAGGAACATCTCTCTGTTTACGGCTGTAGCGGGTCTGTCCGCTGTCGTTTTTCTGGTCTTCTTGCGCATTGCGTCCCAAATAATGGATGGGTATGAGGTTTCTGCGATCACTCTTGGTGAGGCAGTCGCTGTCTTTGCTTTCAATGGGGGGCTTTTTATCGGGACGGCGTTTTTTATGGAACGCGGATCCAATAAAAAAACCGATTATCACTAACCAGCGGCGATCTTTTGCTAAGTGTCTGGTCCAATCATGATCGTGTCCGGGCGCTTGACCATGTGGCTACACCGAATCCGGACTGGCGTGGCGCGGATCCGGATTCAGGCACCAGTAACGCGCCGTACCGGCTCTACAACATCGGTAGTAATAACCCGGTTGAACTGGGCCGGTTCATCGAAGTGCTGGAAGAATGCCTGGGGCGCAAGGCCGAGAAAAACTACCTGCCCATGCAACCCGGCGACGTACCCGCCACCTATGCTGATGTTCAGGACCTGATCGAGGATGTTGGGTACCGGCCGGAAACCCCGGTTGAGACCGGTATACGCAACTTCGTGGACTGGTATCGGGAGTTCTATCAGGTCTGATCGACGGCGGCGCCAAAAATCCTTTAGGCACCTTCAAAGGAACACGCAAGCATTTAAGAGACGGGATAACAATCGGGGAAAATCAAATGGTAGGACCGGGCGGACTCGAACCGCCGACCTCTGCCATGTCAAGGCAGCGCTCTAACCAACTGAGCTACGGTCCTGCTGTGTGGCAGGTGCGTAATATAGCGATCCGCCCCGGGTCGGTCAACCATACCTCGGCTTTCTATGGCTTCTGATTGTCTCATGGGTTTCAATACCCCCCATGAAACGCTGGTTCTCTCATTCGTCTGTGTCCCTCACCGCCGCCGAACCCTCGCTTTTGGCCAAGCTCAGCCACTGGCGGGTCCAGCTGGGGTTCACCCTGGGGCCCCTGGTATTTGCCGCACTGCTGGTTGCCGGTCCGCCTGAGACCATGACGCCAGACAGCTGGCGCATACTGGCGCTGACCCTGCTAATGGCAATCTGGTGGGTTACCGAGGCGTTGCCCATTGCGGTTACGGCATTGCTGCCGGTCGCATTGATCCCGCTGATGAACGTGGCCCCGATTGATGAAGTCGCCGCCCCTTACGCCAACCCTTTGGTCTTTTTGTTCCTTGGCGGCTTTCTGTTGGCCGAGGGCATCCAGCGCTGGAACCTGCACCGGCGTCTGGCTTTGCTGGTGCTTGGCTTTTCCGGAACCCGCCCGGACCGGGTGGTGGGTGGTTTCATGGCTGCTACGGCCCTGCTCAGCATGTGGGTCAGCAATACCGCCACGGCGGCGTTGATGCTGCCGATTGGGCTTTCCGTGCTCTCTCTGGTGGAGGAGAGTGACCGCGACCAGAATCACCAGAACCTGAACGTGGCGCTACTGCTTGGTATTGCCATGGGCGCCAACATTGGCGGTATGGCAACACTGATCGGCACGCCGCCGAATGCGTTGCTCGCCGGCTACCTTCGGGACAGCCAGGGGCTTGAGATTACCTTCCTCTCCTGGATGGCAGTGGCGCTACCGCTGGCACTCGTGCTCCTGGGAGTGGCCTGGTGGCTGCTGACCTGCCGGCTCTATGATCCCGGGCACACGCCGATTGAAGGGCTGGAAAAACTGCTCGGACGCGAACGAGCCAATCTCGGCCCACTGAGCGTGCCTCAGGTCATGGTGGGCCTGGTCTTTCTGCTGGTCGCGGTGGCCTGGCTTACACGGCCATTGATTGAGGGGGTATTCCAGTCGCTGCAGCTTACGGATGCCGGCATCGCCATCACCGGCGCCCTGCTGCTGTTTGTCATTCCCTCGGACTGGCGCCGTCCCAGTCTTCTCCTGAGCTGGGAGCAGGCCCGCAACCTGCCCTGGGGCGTCCTGATCCTGGTGGGTGGCGGTCTTGCTCTGGGATCTGCTATTGAGTCCAGCGGTCTGGCCGCTGCGGCGGCGGAACTGCTTTCGGGGATGGCAGACTGGCCCCTTCTGTTACTGATGCTGGCCGTGGCCGCACTGATTATGACGCTGAGCCATGTCACCAGCAATACCGCCACAGCGGCCACCATGCTGCCCCTAACGGCATCCTTCGCCCTGGCCCAGGACCTGTCGCTGATTCACCTGACGGTGCCGGTGGCCATGGCCGCCTCCTGTGCCTTCATGCTGCCCGTGGCCACACCACCGAACGCCATCATCTTCAGCAGCGAACGCATCAGAGTAGGCCAGATGGCCTATGCGGGCGCCTGGCTGAGTGGCATCACTCTGCTGCTGATCGCGCTCTGGGTGTGGCTGGTGGCCGCACCGGTTCTGGGCTGGGCCACCGGCGCCTGAATCCAGATCCGCACCACTCCAGTCCGGATAATGTGGTTACATGGTCGAGCGTCCGCAGTACCCCCGACCGTTTTTGTCGCCTCCGCGGTCGTTATCTCGGGGTTCGTCCTGTTTGGTGTGATTGCTCCCGCTACGGCGGTCCGGATTTTCGGTAATATCCAGGGCGTCATCACCGAGTATCCGGGGTGGGTGTACCTGTTGGCCGTCACCGGTTTTTCTGGTCTTCTGGAGCATTGCCGAGCCCATTCTGCATTTCCAGAATCCGCCGACGGGCGAGGGCGGAACGCCAGGCCATGATCTACACCTTTTTCCATTGGGGCCTGCATGTCTGGGCAGTGTATGTCGTGCGTGGGTCCCACGCTTTTCATCATCCGCTTCCTGCTCGACGCGACCGGCGGTTATCTGACGCAGCTCATCGAACTCAGCCTTTCCACCGATCCCATGGGCGGGTCCGAATGGCAGAAGAGCTGGACGATCTTCTATTGGGGGTGGTGGATTGCCTGGATCTCCCATGGTCGGACCATCCGTGAGTTCAGAGCAGCTTCCCCTGGCCGGCATTACCTCGGCGCTCGCGACACTGCTCATTGCAACCTATTTCGTTACGTCTTCTGACTTTGGTACCCACGTGGTGGATGCGCTGATCTCCCGGGGCAGCAAACGTTCCCCACGACGTCAGCGCGTGATCTGGGGGATTACCGAGGGCCTTGTCGCCAGCACCCTGCTGCTGGTGGGCGGCGCGGGTGCGCTCGACAGCCTGCAGACGGCTTCCATTGCGGCCGGCCTGCCGGTGTCGGTGATCCTGGTGTTCGCCTGTATCAACCTGCACCGGGCACTGAAGCGCGAATACCGTGTTGAGGGTGTTGAGCCACCCTGGGGATGAGACTGGCTCCACTGTTACCATTCGATTCTTCAGCATGCCCCCGCCCGGCTTGCCCTCGCGTCGCTGCAACCCTTGCGGGCGAGGATCACCTGGTCGCCGTGCTCGGTCAGGCGCTCCTCTGTGCCTTCTGTAAGGATAAAAGGCATCATCAACGCACTCATAAAGTTGTGTGGTGGTTTCGAGTTCATTTAATGTCATGCGGTTCCAATCCAAGGTGAGCAAACATGAAGGAAGCCCGGCTGGGAGGCATCATCGTGGCGCTGGTGGGGTGTCTCTGGGGCATGTACTGGTTCCCCCTGCGCCAGATCAATGACATTGTGCCGCTTGGGTCCTGGGCCACAGTCAGTGCGCTATTCGCTGCCTGTGTGCTGCTCAGTCCCTGGGTGATCCGCTCGCGCCAACGCATCCGGTCCGCAGGCCTGGGCACGCTCATGGCTACTGGGGCCGGGGGTGGTTCCTTCGTCCTGTACTCAAACGGGCTTCTTTACGGTCAGGTCGCTGTGGTCATCCTTCTCTTTTATCTGACGCCGATCTGGAGCACCCTGATTGGCAGGGTCTGTTTCGGGTGGCCGATCACCCCATGGCGCCTGGGGGCCATTGCATTGGGTCTGCTCGGGATCGCGCTGGTCATGGGCCCGTCCAACGGCGGCATTCCCATGCCCAGGGGCATCGGTGACTGGATGGCGTTATTGTCCGGCATTGTCTGGGCGATCTCGTCAACGGGCATCCGGACCCAGCCGGGACTGAACCCTGTGGAATCCAATTTCGTGTTTTGCGCTGGTGGGCTTGTCACCGCGGTGCTTCTGGCATTGGTCCTCGATGGCACGGCGCTGCCTGATGTCAGTCCTGGGGATCTCGCCAGAGTGGCAGCTGGCTCCCTGGTCCTTGGTGGGGGCTGGTGGGCTGTGGCGCTGACCGCCTTCCTCTGGAGTGCCCAGCGCATGGAACCGGCACGCGTGGGAATCCTGCTCATGGGAGAAGTGGTGGTGGGCATGGTTTCCGCGGTTGTGCTCGCCGGGGAACACCTGGGGACCTGGATGGTGGTGGGCGCCGTGATGGTGCTGGCAGCGGCGGTTATCGAGACCTGGCCCCGCGAAGCAACGGCTCACACGGCTACGGAGACGCCGCCTTGATCCGGTCCTGGGGCACGTATGCAAGTTACTCCCGACGGTTTGGTAGGGTAGCCTCAGGATCCATCCTTTAGGGAGAATAGTGAACATGTCAGACCGCAGGATTTCAGAGGACAAGGCACGGGCAGAGGTTGAGAAGCGATCCCGGACAGTCGGCTCGGACGATGTTGAAAAGGTTCTCGCCAAGAAGGAAGAGCTCGAAAGCAAGTCCCGGCAAGGGCCGCTGAGCCGGTTCCTGGACGAGATCAAGCTGATGGTTGCCATGATCCAGGATTACTGGAACGGTGTTTACCGGGAAGTGCCCTGGATGACGATCGCGGCGGTGGTTGCCGCCCTCATCTACGTCATCACGCCCATTGACCTGATCCCGGACTTCATCCCCGGCATTGGCCTTGTTGATGACGCGGCGGTGGTGGCTGCCTGTCTTAACCTGATCCAGTCGGACTTTGAGGCCTACAAGCGCTGGAAAAGCGGCAACTGAGCGATACGTTTTGAGGAGCCAGCATGTGCGGCCGCTTTGATCGCCACACGCCCATACCCTGGGTGGCCGAGGCCTATTTCGGAATCTCTCAACCGGTGGAACCGGGGTCAGCGCGCTACAACATAGCCCCGGGCACCGCGATCAGCACGGTGCGCCAGGGTGATGAAGGCGTTGAGCTCCCCCTGATGCAGTGGGGCTTCCGGCCAAGCTGGGCCGGCGATGACGCGCCCAGGCCAATCAATGCCCGGGCGGAGCGAGTGGCCACGAGCCGCTTCTTCAGCCACGCCTTCCAGCACAAACGCTGTCTCATCCCCGCCGACGGCTGGTTCGAGTGGCTGACCACCGCCCAGGGCAAGCAGCCCTACTACATCACAGATTCTTCCCAGGGGGAGCCGGACGTCCTGTTCTTTGCCGGGATCTACTCAGGTAACGCCGAGGCGGGCTTTTCAGTAGCCATCCTCACTGAACCCGCTGCGCCCAACCTGCGCCCTATCCATGATCGCCAGCCGGTGGTCCTGGATCCTGAGTCCTTGTACGACTGGCTGGACCCAGACATTGTGGAGCGGACAGAGGTCAAGCGTGTGACCCGGCGCCTGGACCCCGAACGGCTCGACAGCTGGCCCGTAACCCCGCGGATGAACCGGCCGGATTATGAGGATCCAGCGATCATTGAGCCAGTAGATGGTAAGCTGGGCGCCTGAGCGTTTTACCGCAGTAGACACACCCGCCATGCCTCTCCACGATGCACACTTTGGCGGGTTTTTTCGTACTGCAATCACTGCATCACGCCACGGAGCCCGAATGAACACGGAAAACCATTCCGAAATCGCGTCCTTCATCTGGTCCATCGCCGATCTCCTTCGAGGGGATCTCAAGCAGTCCCAGTACGGGCGTGTCATCCTGCCGTTCACCCTGTTGCGCCGGATGGAATGCGTACTGGAGCCGACGAAGGAGGCGGTTCTGGATGCCGTCAAGCAGCACGCGGACAAATCCGAAACCGCCAAGGATCGCCTGCTGCACCGCGCCGCTGACCAACCGTTCTACAACAGCTCCCCACTGAGTCTCTCGTCCCTGTCGGATACGCAGACCGGCGAGGATCTGATGAGCTACGTGCACTCGTTCAGCGCCCAAGCCCGTGCCATCTTCGAGCACTTTAACTTCGAGGATTTCGTCCAACAGCTGGAGAGTAGCAACCTGCTGTATCAGGTGGTACAGGAATTCGCGGCCGTGGATCTGAGCCCGAAGCGCATCTCCAACTTCGGCATGGGAAGTGTGTTCGAAGAGCTGATCCGCAAGTTTGCGGAAAGTTCCAACGAGACAGCCGGGGAGCACTTCACCCCACGCGACATCGTGCACCTGGCCACCTCCCTGGTGATGACCGGCGAGGAAGACCACCTCCAGCCGGGCAAGATCCTGACCATCTACGATCCGACCTGCGGAACCGGCGGATTCCTCTCAGAGGCGGAATCCTACGTGACGTCTATCAGTGACCAGGTGGACGTCTCCGTCAGCGGCCAGGAGCTCAATCCCGAGTCCTACGCCATCTGTGTGGGCGACATGCTCATCAAGGGCGAGAAGGTCGAGAACATCAAGCTGGGCAACACCCTCTCGGACGATCAGCTGCGCGGCAATACGTTCGACGTCATGCTCAGCAATCCGCCCTTCGGCGTGGACTGGAAGAAGGTGCAGGACAAAGTCCAGAAGGAACACAAGGAGCGCGGCTACGAAGGGCGCTTCGGCCCCGGCCTGCCACGGGTCTCGGACGGCTCGCTGCTGTTTCTCATGCACCTGGTCGCCAAGATGCGACCGGCAGATAATGGCGGCTCGCGCATCGGCATCATCCTCAACGGCTCGCCACTGTTCACAGGTGGCGCGGGCAGTGGTGAATCCGAAATCCGGCGCTACATGCTGGAGCACGACCTGGTGGAGGCCATTGTCGCGCTGCCGTCGGACTCGTTCTTCAACACCGGCATCAACACCTACGTCTGGGTGCTGTCCAACGACAAGCCCGAGCAGCGGCGCAACAAGGTCCAGCTCATCAACGCGGCGGACCGCTACGCCAAGATGCGCAAATCGCTGGGCAGCAAGCGCAACTACATCCCCGAGTCCGAGCAGGACGAGATCGTGCGCCAGTACGGCCGGTTCGAGGAGACGGACGAGAGCAAGATCTTCCCGACCCAGGCCTTCGGCTACCGGCGCATCACCGTGGAGCGCCCGCTGCAGCTCAACTTCCAGGCCTCACCGGAGCGCATCGAGCGGATGAAGGGCGAGAAGTTCTTCGAGAAGCTCTCCGAGGCCGACCAGGCCAACCTGATCAGCGCCTGCGAAAGCCTGGGCGACACCCTCTACCGCAACCGGGAAGCCTTCCTGGAAGCGCTCAAGGGCGAATGCACCAAGGCCACTTTCTACCCCAGCGCTGCGCAGCTCAAGAACATCTGGAAGGCACTTGGTGAGCACGACCCGGAAGCCGATTACTGCCGCGACAAGAAAGGCCATCTGGAAGCTGACCCCGACCTGCGGGACAACGAAAACGTCCCGCTCGGCGAGTCCGTCTACGACTACTTCGAGCGCGAAGTCCTGCCTCATGTGCCGGACGCCTGGATCGACGAGTCGAAGACGGATGAAAAGGACGGCGAAGTCGGCATCGTCGGCTACGAGATCCCATTCAACCGCCACTTCTATGTGTTCGAACCGCCCAGGCCGCTGGAAGAGATCGACGCGGACCTCAAGGAATGCACGGACACGATCAAGCGGATGATTGAGGAGATGGCGGTATGAGCTATCCGAGTTATCCGGAGTACAAGAAGTCAGGCTTGGATTGGTTCGGTGACGTACCTTCCCATTGGGAATCCAAGAAAATCGCGTGGGACCTACCGTATCAGGTTGGATGGACCCCTCCTTCGGGTAATGACAAATATTACGATGGTGACTTGCCGTGGGTAACAATAGCGGATATGACGGCGGATCGTATCCAAGATACCCAGACGAAAATTACCCAGCAGGCGGTTTTGGATAGGGGGGCAGAAAAAGCACCAGCCGGAAGTATGCTTTTTTCATTCAAGTTGTCAGTCGGTAGTGTTGCCTTCCTCGAAAAAGCTGCATACACGAACGAAGCGATAGCTGCATTTCTCCCCAACTCAAGCGTGGACCTAAAGTTTTGGCAGTATGCCGCCCCTATATTCATTTCGCAGTATGGGCGTGAAAACATCTATGGCGCGCTTTTGCTGAATCAAGAGTTAATAGGCTCTGTACGTTTTTTTGCACCCCCTTATCCAGAGCAAACCCAAATTGCCCGCTTCCTCGACCACCAAACCGCCCGTATCGACGCCCTGATCGCCGAACAGCAACGCCTGATCGAGCTGCTCAAGGAAAAGCGCCAGGCGGTGATTTCCCATGCCGTGACCAAGGGGCTGGATCCGGATGTGGCGATGAAGGATTCCGGGGTGGAGTGGCTTGGGGAAGTGCCTGAACACTGGAATGTTCCTGCAATAAAAAGGTTATCTGTAGTTCAGCGGGGTGCCTCACCTAGACCTATTGATGATCCGATATACTTCGACGAGGAGGGAGAATACGGCTGGGTTCGAATCGCGGATGTATCTGCTTCGAGCGGTTACCTGGAATCCACGACACAAACTTTGTCTGCGTTTGGCAGCTCTTTGAGTGTCAAGCTTGAACCGGGGGCGCTCTTCGTGAGTATAGCCGGTACAGTGGGAAAGCCTTGTATCACGAATATAAAATCCTGTATTCACGATGGTTTTGTGTATTTCCCTGAGCTGTCCATCAATCCAAAATTCTTGTACTACATATTTGAGTCTGAACTTTGCTACAAGGGTTTAGGGAAGCTAGGCACCCAACTGAATTTGAATACGGAAACGATTGGCGGAATCAAGGTCGGTCTTCCTCCAGAATCTGAGATAGAAGACATTGTCGGTTATCTTGAAAAACGCTTGAGTCAGATTGATGAAATGTCAGATCAAGCAGGCGCTACTGTAGAGCTAATGGAGGAGCGCCGTTCAGCCCTGATCTCTGCCGCTGTCACTGGCAAGATCGATGTCCGCAACTGGGAACCACCGGTCTCGGAAACCTTCCCTCAATCCACCACCAGCGAAGAAGCCCCAGCCTGAGCCCGATTCAAGGAATGCGGCTTATGGTCTACAGTGGGAGCAATTCGATAAAACAGGGCGAAGCGTAGCGTCATGGCCGACGAACGAGAGCACCAGTTCCAGACCGACATCATCAATGAGATGACCGCCCAGGGGTGGCAGACCGGCACGGCGGACGGCTATGACCGGGAGCTGGCGCTTTACACCCAGGATCTGGTGGATTTCTTCAAGGAGGCCTACCCAGATCGCTGGCAGAAGTTCGCCAAGGCCTACCCCGGCGATCCCGAACGTCAGCTGTGCGTGGCGGTGGACCGGGAACGGCGCAAGAAAGGCACGCTCTCCGTCCTGCGCAATCCAGTGCGCCTGCCTGGCCACTACATCGAGGCCTGCGCCTTCAAGCCCGATCACGGCATGAACCCGGAGTCGGAGCAGCGCTACCATGCCAATCGCCTGCGGGTGGTGCCGGAGGTGTCCTACTCGCCCCATGCCGGGGAGAACTACAACCCCCGGCTGGATCTGGTGTTGTTCGTCAACGGTATCCCCACGGCTACGCTGGAGCTCAAGAGCGAGTTCAAGCAGTCCGTGGAGCGGGCCAAGCGCCAGTACCAGCACGACCGGCCGCTGAAGGCGCCCACCAACAAGCAGGTGGAGCCGCTGCTGGCGTTCAAGACCGGCGCGCTGGTGCACTTCGCCGTCAGCCAGGACCGGGTGGCCATGACGACCCGCCTGGCCGGCAAGGACACCGGCTTTCTGCCGTTCGATAAGGGCACTCCGGAAGGGGCGGCGGGCAACCCAACACCGACCGATCCCAACGAATACGCCACCGGCTATCTCTGGAACGATGTCTTCGCGCCGGATGCCTGGCTGCGGATCCTGCAGCGCTTCCTCCACCTGGAGCAGAAGGAAGCCGAAGACTTCCACGGCAACATCCAGAAAAAGGAAGCGCTCATCTTCCCGCGTTATCACCAGTGGGAGGTGGTCAACCGGCTCATCGAGACCACACGCCGGGAAGGCGCCGGCGAGCGCTACCTGATCCAGCACAGCGCCGGCTCTGGAAAATCCAACTCCATTGCCTGGACGGCGCACCAGCTCGCCGGCCTCTACGACGACAACGACGCCAAGCTGTTCAACTCGGTCATCGTCATCACCGACCGCACGGTGCTCGACAGCCAGCTCCAGAACACCATCCGCCAGTTCGAGCGCACCGAGGGCATGGTCCGGGCCATCACCCGGGATGAGAAGACCACCCAGAGCAAGTCCGAGCAGCTGGCTGATGCGCTGCGCAAGGGCACACGCATCATCGTGGTCACCATCCAGACCTTCCCGGCGCTCTACGATGCCCTGGAGAAGGACAAGACGCTCGCCCAGGGCCGCTATGCGGTCATCGCGGACGAAGCCCACTCCTCCCAGACCGGCACCTCGGCCACCAAGCTGAAGGCCCTGCTGGGCGGAGGCGGTGATGATGACGAAGACGAGGTCAGCGCCGAGGAACTGCTGGATGCGGCGGTGTCTTCCCGCAAGCCGCCCACGCAGCTCAGCTATTACGCCTTCACCGCTACACCCAAGGCCAAGACGCTGGAGCTGTTCGGGCGCCGACCCAATCCCAACGAACCGGCCAGCGAGGCCAAGCTCCCGGAACCGTTCCATCTCTACTCCATGCGCCAGGCTATCGAGGAAGGCTTCATCCTGGATGTGCTGAAGAACTACGTGACCTACAACGTGGCCTGGAAGCTCGCGCATCCCCATGGGGATGAAGAGGAGGTGGAGTCCCGCAAGGCCTCGGCCACCCTGGCGCGCTGGGTGCGGCTGCACCCGTACAACATCAACCAGAAGGTGGAGGTCATCGTCGAGCACTTCCGTGCCAACGTGCGCCACCTGCTCGACGGCCAGGCCAAGGCCATGGTGGTGACGGCCAGCCGTCAGGAAGCGGTGCGCTACATGCTGGCCATGCGCCAGTACGTTCAGGAACACGGCTACCGGGATGTCTTCCCGCTGGTGGCGTTCTCCGGTGAGGTGCCCGCCGATGAGGTGATTCCGGAGCCGGTGACCGAAACCAGCAAGCAGCTCAACCCGGATCTGCACGGCCGCGACCACGCCGAGGCGTTTGACCAGGACGACTACAACGTAATGCTGGTTGCCAACAAATTCCAGACCGGCTTCGACCAGCCCAAGCTCTGCGCCATGTACGTGGACAAGAAGCTGCAGGGGGTGGAGTGCGTTCAGACCCTGTCCCGCCTCAACCGCGTCTTCCCGGGCAAGGAAACCTTCATCCTGGATTTCGTCAACGACGCCTCGGACATCCAGGACGCCTTCGAACCCTATTACCAGCAGACCGAACTGGCCAACGTCTCCGACGCCCAGGTGGTCTACGACCTCTTCGACAAGCTCAACGAGTCCGACATCTACACCTGGAGCGAAGTCGAGGAATTCGCCAAGGCCTTCTTCGACCCCAAGGCCAAGTCAGCCCGCCTCGATAACGCCTGCCGACCCGCGAAGGATCGATTCAAAGCCCGCTACGATGACGCCCAGAAACAGATGCAGGAAGCCCGAAAACAGACCCGGGAAGCCGAGCGCAAGGGCGATGAGCGGGCCCAGAAACGCGCCGAGCACGACCTCAAACAGGCGGGCGAGCAGCGCGACGCCCTCGACACCTTTCGCAAGGACCTGCAGAGCTTCGTGCGCGCCTACGAGTTCCTCTCCCAGATCGTGTTCTACGACGACCGGGATCTGGAACAGCTCTGCGTCTTCGCCAAGGCCCTCCACCCGAT
The DNA here is from genome assembly GCA_048013405.1 of Halomonadaceae bacterium KBTZ08. GTDB lineage: Bacteria > Pseudomonadota > Gammaproteobacteria > Pseudomonadales > Oleiphilaceae > Halospina. The sequence continues at coordinate 1,085,633 of CP182108.1, read as the reverse complement.
GCTGCGCATCGAGCGGCTGGAGGAGGACATTGATGTGTCCGAGCTGGAGCTCACCCATTACCGGCTGACGAAACAGGCTGAGAACCGCCTTGAGCTTGGTGACGAACAGGGCGAATACAACCTGACGCCCGTCAGTTCTGTTGGCTCAGGCAAGGCGCATGATCCCGAAACCAAGCGCCTCTCCGAGATCATCGAGTCACTGAACGAGATCTTCGGCAGCGACATCAGCGAGGAAGACCAGCTCCATTACGCCCAGGGACTTGCAGGCCGCCTGGAACGCGAAGAGTCGGTGATGAACCAGGTATTGAATAATGACCCCAACCAGATCATGCACGGCTCCTTCCCGCAGAAGCTACAGGACCTGGTGCTGGATGACATGAACGAGCACCAGAGCATGGCGGAGCGGGCAATGGAAACGCCGGAGAATGAAGTGAAGCTGGCCCATCTAGTGCTGCGGTTGTTGCTGGATAAGCACCAGCGCTCGGGTGCGGCTGAAGGGCAGGGGAGTTGAAGGCTGTTGGCTCTCAACTGCAGACCCGGCGCTTTATACAGTGGTATTGGATGTGCGACAGTAGGAATTAAAGCGATTGCAAAGGAAGGGATTGATTCTGGGTTTAACATGTTGTTTTTGGGGTGGTTCAAAGTGCACCAGAGAGAAGTGCATGGTGGACTGATCTAGAATAGAACGGATATTGATAAAACCGAATTCCGTTCATTACCTGTTAGGCCGTACACTTTGGAGTCATACATGACTATCGAGGTTTGGATCGCGTTCGTTTTAGTAGCTGGAGTAGCTACGTCGATCCCCGGTCCTGCGATGTTGCTTGTGTCGTCACATAGCATTGGTTTCGGTGTTGCAAAAACCGTTTTCACTATTGCCGGCAATGTCACCGGACTTGCCATTCTATCGACGCTATCAGTGCTTGGGGTCGGTTCACTACTTGTGCATACTCCAATGGTGTTCACTGCTGTCAAAATTGTTGGAGCCATGTATCTCATTTACTTGGGAGTGAGCTTGTGGAGAAAGGGTTTATCACCTTTGAACGCAAAAACTGCTAGTAATCAAAAAAGTGTGATTTCATTGTACGCTCAAGGAGTTGCCGTCGCTCTTTCAAACCCAAAAGCAGTTTTGTTTACAACGGCACTATTCCCGCAGTTTATTGATCCTAATACCTATTTGTTACCGCAATTCCTGTTACTGATATCAACATTCATATTTCTTTCGTTTTCATGTTTACTTATTTGTGCAATTGCAGTACGTCGAACGTTCACAGCGATAGGCAATTCCACGCTATACAGAGTTATAGGAAAGCTGTTTGGCGGCACATTCATAGGTGCGGGCGGTATACTTTTGATCTCGAAAAACAACCCGACCTAACAAGTGCAGGCACGGCGACGTCTACTGCATTGCGCCTTCGCCTCCATTCCGTGACTCTTGACCGGATTGAGTGGGATCGAGCCTGATTCCCGGCCAGTGAGCATGGCATAATAAGCCCTGTCTGATCGCCATTTCGTTCAATCGCGACAGAGAGCCGCACCCATTCCGTCCAATCAACAGGGGGAGCTCCAGGAATGCCGTCACTCCAGGACCAATTGCTGAAACAGGGACTGGCCGACGAGAAACAGGCCAAGGCTGTTAAAACGGAAAAGAAACAGCAGCAGAAGCAGCGCAAGCAGCAGCCCAAGGGGACGCAGTCGCTCAACGAAACCCGTGAACGGGCCCGGCAGGCACGGGAAGAGCAGGCTGCCAGGGATCGGGAACTGAACCGCCAACGCGAGGAGGAAGCGCAACGGCGGGCGGTTCAGGCGCAGATTCGCGAGTTGGTGGAATCCAACCGTTTGAACCGGAAAGACGGTGAGACCCCTTACCAGTTCGTGCATAACAGCAAGATCAAGAAGGTGTATGTGGACGAACGGACCGTGGATGCTCTGGCTCGGGGGCAGCTGGCGGTTGTCTGCCTTGAAGGCGCCTACGATGTGGTTCCGGAAGGCATCGCCCGCAAGATCCAGGAACGTGACGAGTCAGTGGTCGTCGTTCTCCATGAGCATGCTAAGGAGGACCATGACGAGGAAGATCCCTACGCGGGGTTCGAGATCCCCGATGACCTGATGTGGTAGGTCGCTGCAATGGGTTCAGGGGGCTCTAAACCGCCTGCATGGCAGAGGCCGGGGCGGCGGAAAAGGGGACACCTCCCTGTGTCCCACCAGAAAGCGGGGCTGACTCAGAACTGCCGTATCAATGCCCAGAGGTCGTGGACATTGACGTGGCCGTCCCCGTTGATGTCGAACTGGTCATCATCCTTGCCACGGAACAGCGCATGGGTCAGCAAGGACAGGTCCCGGCCCGTGACACGCCCGTCGCCATTAAGGTCACCGGGCACGCTGGAGGCAAGCTTGAGGTCCACCAGGATGGGATCGTGATCCGAGGCGCGCCAGGGCGCCGTGCTGAACAGGTCCGCCCTCTGCTCAGGGGTCTTGAATTCGGTGTTGTAGTCCAGAGCACGGGGCTCGTCGGCATTGCTGTGCCAGACGCGGGCGGCTCTTACCTGATCCTCGAGAGCGCTGTTGGCCAGTGCGTAGTCCAGAGTGCCACTCTTGCCCTTGAACACGTAGGAGTAGGTGGGGGTATCGCGGGACTGGCGCACCAGATCGGTCATACCGGCGGACTTGAGCGCCCTGATCGGGTCTTCCCTGGCATAGGCGTTGAGGTCACCGGTGACCAGGACATCGGCCTCATCGGTGCCGGTGGGGCCGCTAGTCGCCCAGTCCGCAATGGCTTCGGCGGCAGCGGTCCTCAGGGGATTCCAGCAGCCCTGGCCGTCTCCCTGGTCTGCATTGGCGCCTTCGGCGTCGCCACAGCCCTTGGACTTGAAGTGATTGACAATGACCGTCAGGGCCTCGTCCTCGTCGCTGAGCGAGAACGTCTGCGCCAGCGGCTGGCGGTTGCGGTCTGAGAAGGCACCGCTCGCCAGGGTTGCTGCCTCGCCCACCGGGTCGACGCGGTCGTCGCGGAAGATGATGCCGACGGCAATGGCATCATCCCCCAGCTGGTCGAGACCGGGATCGACGAACGCCCAATCCTCTCCGAGTGCCTCAGTCAGGTCGGCAATGGCGCTGTTGTCACCGTAGCCGTCGTTTTCGATCTCCATGAGGGTGATGATGTCCGCGTCCATGGCGTTGATGGCTGACACAAGCTTGTCCTTCTGGCGCCGGAGTTCACGGGGCGTATCCGCGCCACGCGCGGTGGGGAACCCGCCGCCCTGGCCGTTGCCATTGAAGAAGTTCAGGACATTGAAGGTAGCGACCCTGAGGTTGGCGTCATCCGCGCGAATTGGCGCCGGTTCCCTGGCATTGGTTGTCAGAAAGCTGGGGGTTTCCAGAGGCTGGATGCGCCAGGCGTCAAACCCGAAATCAAGCACGCCCGTGACCTGCTCGGTGGTATCGCCCAGGCGCAGCGTGTTGTTGGCGCTCAGCCCGGATGCGGGATAGGGAATCGTCTCCGGATTCTCTGCCGTGCTGGCGTCGTCCAGTACAAGCCGGCTTCGCTTGTTCCGCTCGGCAACTGACTGGGCCGCATCGCCGGGCATGGCTACCTGGGTTGGGTTGAAGAGCCGCCCGGCGCTGAGCCTCACCTCGCCAAAACGGCCGAGGTTGTAGGTGTCCGTAACCGTCAGCGTCTGGTCCAGGCGCACGCGCTGGTTTTCCAATGACTCAAAGTCCTTCATGTCGGCCACTGGCAGCGTCAGTGTTGCCGGCTCCGGGAGGCTGCCGCTACCGCACTGGACCAGGTCTGTCAGTTCGTTGACCTGGGTCTTGCCGAAAAACTCGCTGGCGGTGCCGGCCAGCCGGATGCGCTGACCCTGCTCAACGGTCTTGTCCGGTGCGAACACAAAGAGGCCTTCGGAGGTGGCAGGGTCATCGTCCCGGTCCGGCGCTTCCTCCTCAAGGAAGAAACCGTCGAGTCCGGGCATAACGGCGCTGACGACAGCCTCAACGCGCACGCTTTCACCGGCCAGTGGCGAGGTATCACCGTTACCCTGGATGCCAGAGATCAGTGTGGCTGGCTCGCCGCACTGGCCGGGCTCGGGGGCGTCGTCATCCCCGCTGTCGTTGTCGCCGAAGCGACCCAGGTCCTCAAAGGTGTCCTGAGGAAGCGCGGTAAAACGTTCGCTGGGATCAAAGGCGGAGAAAATCGCCGCATCGCCTTCCCGGCTTTCGGGCCGCCGGATCAGTGTCGCATCCTGAGTGCTGATGCCATCCTGCTTCCATGCCGTTCCCGGATTAAAGCCGACCTGGCCTATGCGATCGACCGGGCTGCCGCCGTTAAGCAGGGTCACGGCGTCATTACCGTTGAAAAGGCCGGCGTTGCTGGTCTGCTGGGCTTGAGCAAGCACGGCGTCGGTGGCGTTGCCGGAGGCGAAGACATGCGTCTTACCGGGCCCAACATTGCCTTTGAGGTTGATCGTGAGGCCGGGCGAGTCGTTGCCGTTGAAAAAGACCTGGAGTTCCCAGCTTGCCAGATCCACCCTGTTGTCACTGACATTGGCCACCTCAATGGCCTTGTTGTTGCCCGAGCCTTCCAGGTACTCGGAGATGATCAGTGGGTTCGCGTGCAGCATTGCAGGTGCTGTCACCAGGGCCAGTGCCAGGCCCAGCCGGTTACGTCGCTTGGGCACATCATGCCAATGGTCGGTCATGGAATTCATCTTCCCTGTCAGCGCTGAAAATTGAGTTGTGGCGACGGCCTTGCAAGCCGCCTTGACAGGGGATCAGAGGCGGATGACGAGTGTGTTTAGTTTTGCGAAAGTTTTGGTGATGTTTTCATGACGGTCAGGGTCCGTGGAAAGGAGGTGAATGATGAGGATTATGGACAGGTTTGAGCGTTGGCTGGATAGGTTGGTGCCTTCAGTGGAGGCTTCTGCTCGCTCGCGGGCTTGGTTCAGTGCTGAATCATTCCGGGCCCTGATGGATTACATGGTTTCTGAATATGGATTGGAGCTCAAATCGCGTTCAGAGAATACCTGTGTAATGGCTGTTGAAGGACGGACAATCGGAAATCTATCACAGGTTAAGTCGATCTTTGGGGACGCTGATCCCGACAGGTATGGGAACATGAAGTCACGATGTCGCTTTGTTCTGTGCAATGATGGCACTCTTGAAATAACGTCCTATGAGCATTTGATGGGAATGGCGAACGAGAGAGAGGCGTTCAGGGAAGTGTTGGGAAAACGCTTGGATCTCTTTATGGAGGTTGTCGAGAATGGGGAAGTGTAGAGCCCGACGCAGATTAAGTATGATGAAAAGGAAGATAGTCTACTAAATCACTTTAGTGCAATTCTGTTGCCGAGATGCTAACCCGCTTGCGGCGCAGCTGGATTGGACAACAGGGCCCTATTCTCCAGTCCGCGCGTTTATCAGCCGACAGTGAGTGCATTGCTGGCGCCAGGAGCGCCGCTCAGGTGTTGTAGGCTCTATCGGGCGCGACCAGCGGTATGGTTATGGTGAAGCAGCTCCCCTGATCCGGTGCGCTGTGCACCTCAATACGGCCCCCCAGAATGCCGGTCACCAGGTTGAACGTGATATGCAGCCCCAGGCCGGAGCCTCCCTGGCCGAGACGGGTTGTGTAGAAGGGATCGAAGATGCGTTTCTGTACCTCAGCCGTCATACCGGCCCCATCATCGCGCAGGGTGATATTGACCAGGCCCTCAGCGTCCGTTGTGGCATGAATCCAGATGCGGCCCTGATTGCGATCCGCAAACGCATGGGTCAGCGCGTTATTGATCAGGTTGATGAGGACCTGGGAGAGGGCGCCGGGGTAGCTGTTGAGCTCGATGGATTCCGGAATGTCCATCTCGATCTGGTACGGGGAGCGCTGGAGCGTGGGCCGCATTGACAGGTGCACTTCGTTCACGAGGCCGTAGAGGTCGAACTCACGCCTGTGGGCGCTGGCCTGATCCACGGCGAGCTGCTTGAACGCGCCAATCAGTTCGGACGCGCGCGACATGTTCCGCTCAACGATCTGGGCGCCTTCCTCAACGTCCGCCATGAATTGATCCAGATCGGTGCGCGTCACCTGGTGTTCGAGTTTCTGGGCAAAACCGCGCTTGGCATCGAGTATTGAGGTTGATGACATCAGCGCGTTGCCCACTGGTGTATTGAGCTCGTGGGCAATGCCTGAGACCAGCGAACCGAGGGAAGACAGTTTTTCACTCTGGACCAGCTCATCCTTGACCTCTTCGAGGTGTCTGAGCAGGGACTTGAGTTTATCGCCGTAAGCGTTGACCGCCTGGCGCAATTCGCCCACCTCGTTCATGGTGCCGACGTCCAGCTCCTGGGTGGTTTCGCCGTCAACCAGCTCCCGGATCTGGTTGGTGGTCTGTTGAATCTTGTGCAGAAGGTTCCGGGCGATGATGGCGGCGATAATGCCCACGATCAGCAACAACGCGCCAATAGCCACCATGAGGAACAGGCCCATACGGTTGGCGGCCGCCGTCATTTGACTTTTGGGTACGACCAGCCCAATGATCCACCCCGTTTCGGGGTGTTTTATGAGATCGGCATAAGCGGCTTCTCCCATAATCCCGTCGTTATCCAGCGCAACCAGCTTGCTGTCTGTCAGGTTATCGGCGGCCTCCAGTGTGTCCGGCAGCCATGGCAGTTGTTGACCGAGTTCATCAACCGTCAGGAGTGAATCATCGGGTTGCTGAGGTGGTGTGGCCGGTTCAGGGAAGCTGATGACCTTGCCTTCCGAGTCCAGGGCAAATGCATAGCCGTCGTTGTCCGAACCGTATTGCGACAGGATGTCCGAGATGCCCTCCAGCCTCATGTCCACCGTGGCGACGCCGGCAAAGCGTCCGTCTTGTCTCATTGGCACGGTACAGGTCACCATTGGGGCTTTGGTAAAGGGGTCGATGTAGGCGTTCGACCAGCTGCAGCGGTCTATCGGCGCGTTCTTGCCGGCTTTGTACCAGCCCTTGTTGTGATAGCCGGAGCCCTCGGGGTCATTGTAATCACCAAAATAGGCCATACCCCCATCGGAACGACCCCAGAAGAAGCTGCGGCGCTCAACACCTTCCTTGAACGCCCCCGGTTCAGGCCAGATCCCGCCACCAGCGATCGCTGGATCGCCGTGATTGTTCAGAAGCGGCGGGAAGGTCTTCATGAAGAGGGCCTCATCCTTGGGGAGCCTGGTGCCGGTCAATGCCATTGTACTGGTGAGCAGTTCGATCTGGCCCAGCTTGGCGCTGAGCAGATCCAGAAGGCCGTTCTGGTTAATGGTGATCCGTTCCTGCCGTTGTTCGATCAGGTTGGGTTTTACTTTCCATTCCACCACCGCAAAAATCGTCATCAGGGCCAGAACCAGAACGAGCGCGAACCCGAGGTTGATCTGATGGCGGATCATAAGGTCTGGTTTGGCCATTGTAGACGCTTCCGCTTTTGCTCTGCTGGATCCGGTTCAAAAGGCCCTTCTGTCCAGGCCGGACATGCCCAAACCCGCTATCCGAGCGGTTACCCGGAGCGTAGCAGCCACTGACTGAACTGGCGTTGGTCTAGCGGTTTGGACAACAGGAAACCCTGGCCTTCTTGACACCCTAAATCGAACAGGGCATCGCGTTGGTCATCGGTTTCAATGCCTTCAGCGATGGTTCGCATCTGGAAATTGGATGCCAGCTCCAGCATGGTATGAGCCATTGTGAAACGCGGCTCGTCGGCTGCATGCCCACTCACAAAACTGCGATCAATCTTGAGGCGATCAATCGGAAGCCGGCTTAACACGTTCAGGGACGAGTAGCCGGTTCCAAAGTCATCCAGGGCCGTACTGACGCCGTGATTGCGCACCGTCTCAAGTTTGTCCTGGATACCTGCCATGTCATCCACCGCGATCGATTCTGTCAGTTCGATTTCAACCTGGTAGCCCTCCAGGTCATGGGACCGGATGCATTGGATGAGTTTGTCCGCAAAGTGCTCTTCACGCATCTGCACCAGTGAGACATTGATGGCGATCCGGAAGTCGTCCCGCACATAGCCGATCATGCCGTTGCGCCAGCGAAGCGCGGTGCTGATGACCCAGTCCCCCAGTGCCACCATCATGCCGGATTGTTCCGCCAGCGGGATGAACTGGTCCGGTGGAATGTAGTTACCCTCTTCGTTTTTCCAACGCAAAAGGGCTTCGGCACCCACCGCAGCGCCGTCGCTCAAACGAATGAACGGCTGGAAATGCAGCTGGAGCCGGTCCCTGGTGAAGGCGGTTCTAAGGCGGCTGAGCAGTTGCATTCTTTCGCGGGCCGCGTCGGCCAGCTCGTTGGTGAACAGAACCGTTTCTCCGCGGTAGAAGTGCTTGGCCTGCTTGAGGGCGACGCCTGCGTCTTTAATGATGGAGGCGGCGCTCTGTGATTCCTGGTCCAGGAGCTTGAGACCGCTGGTGGCTGAGATACGTAGCGGTTCGTTCTGGTGCAGCTCAAGAGGTTTGGCAAACAGGTCTGAAATGCGTTCGGGTGTGATCTCCTCGGCACTGCCCAGGATCCCGAAGACATCACCCCCAACGCGTGCTACAACAGTATCGGGGCTGAGTGACGAGCGCAGGCGTTGCGCTACCGCGTGCAGTATGGCGTCGCCAAATGCGTCGTCGAGGACACTGTTCATGTAGGAGAAGTTATCCAGGTCCACCAGGGCGAGTGCCTGGCCTGGCTGGGCGTCCGAGGCGATGTGGCGCTCAATCGCGGCAACGAAACCATTGCGGTTCGGAAGCCCAACAAGCGTGTCCTGATAGGCCAGCTGTTTCATGGCGCCATAGAGCTGGAGGTTTTCAAAAGCGACGGCGACGTTGCTGCAGAACACTTCCAGAAGGCGCTGATCGGAAGTGGTGAGGGCATAGGGCAGGTCCACGAATGCGGCCAGGGCTTGTTGCTCCGGGCCGGGCAGGTAGACACAGATGCTGTCATCCAGACGATGATGCTGTTCCTGGAGCACGCTCGTGAGCCGTTGGCGCACGTGTTGCACCGGTAAGGCGTCCAGTGACAGGCCTTCATAGTCGGAGTAGCGCCCGCCGGAGGCGACGATGAACGGCGCAGCCTGCTCCGGCTCAAGCGCGGCACAGATCAGGCATTCCCTGGGGACGTTGAGAAGGGCACAGATCTGTGTGACGACCCCGGCGGTGAAACGCTTCAGATCATGCCGTTGGCTGAGTTCGGACGTCGCCTCCAGGATCTGTTCCAATCCGTTGCGGTTGGCTTCGAGTTGGCGCAACTGGGAATAGGAGCGAATCGCAATCGCGATGCTGGTAAACAGCCGCACGCGGGTCAGTTCGGATTTTGTCTTGTAGTCGTTGATGTCATAACAGCGAATGGTCTCGCTTTCCGGTGCGTAGCCCGGCTGACCGGTGCGCAGGATCAGGCGGATGCTGTGGTTGTGCAGCTTGTCCCGTATCGTCTGAACCAGGCTCAGGCCTGAGTCGTCGCGTTCCATGACAACGTCGACCAGAGCCACCGAAAAGTCGGGGTCCTGTTGCAGTAACCGGAGCCCTTCTTCGGCCGAGTAGGCATCCACAAACCTCAGTTCCCGCCCTTCAACGGTGAGTCCTCTGAGTGCGAGCTTGGTCGTGGCGTGGACATCGGGATCGTCGTCGACAATCAGGATCTGCCAGGGGAGAGAGTCAGGCTCAGACGGGGCCTTGCTTTCATCGGCGAATACCAGAATCTCGTCGCTGCTTGCGGCCATGGCTCAGCCCTCTCATGCCGTCTTTGGATCGGCGTCTTTCCTGATCGTCCGTTGTGACGTTTCCTGTCAGCGCATCCGGTCGCCAATGCGAAACCGGTGACTCGTGGCATGTGAGGCACATGCATCACACCATAAGCATAGGCGTCCTAAGTATCTTTACAAGGGTATTGCTGGTCAGGTCATGTCATGCTTGGTGGTGCCGTTGAGGATGCTTGCGGGAGATGTGGGCACTGGCGTATAAGAGAAACAGGCCAATCGTTAAGACAGGGAGGCTTCGGAGAGCGGGATGCTACGTTACATCGCACCGAATGTATGGGTGGTCGAAGGGCCAACGGTGGATTTTTACGGTTTCCCTTATCCCACCCGCTCAATCATTATCCGTTTCCCGGATAACCGTTTGTGGTTGTGGTCGCCGATTGCGTTGACGTCTGAACTCAAGGCGGCGGTTGATGCCTTGGGCACCGTGGCCTGGCTGGTCAGCCCCAACAAGCTCCACCACCTTTATCTTGGGCAATGGCAGGAGGCCTACAAGGGGGCTGAACTCTGGGGCCCGCCTTCCGTGGTGCGTAAACGCCCGGATCTGGCGTTCACGGGAATACTGGGCGAGCGACCGCCAGCCAGCTGGGCCGGTGTGATCGATCAGCTCTGGTTCCATTATTCACTGGCGCTGGAAGAAGTGATCTTTTTTCACAAAGCCTCGGGAACGGCCATTGTGGCGGATCTGTCGGAGAACTTCAGCGAGGCTTTCCTGGAGGCCCATTGGGCCGGCTGGCAAAGGACCATCGCCAGACTCTGGCGGATTGTGCAGCCCTGGGGGTATGCGCCGCTTGAGATCCGGCTCACGACATTACGGCGGCGCCAAGCGAGGGCTGCTCTGGAGCGGATGCTGGCATGGAACCCGCAGCGCGTGATCATGGCCCATGGTGAATGGGTCGACGAGCAGGGGCGGGCCTATCTTGAGAGGGCGTTTAGCTGGTTGCGCTAGGCGCGGATGGGGTGGCCCTCGAGGAGGACCGTTTCACTTACTGTTGTCGCCTTGGTCGTACCGTCGCGCCTGCAGCTCAATGCCCATGCTTTCAAGTTTGTCACTCCGGTCGCCCCGCATCAGTTTCAGGAGTTCTTGCCGGGCAACTTCAACCTCCATCCCGCGTGATTCCAGGTGGGTCAGCATCTTGGCGAAGACTTCCCGGCGTTTCAGGCCGCCGGGTGAGGTATCACGGCGGTCCGAGAAGAAGTCCATGAGGGTGGACCCGCAGATGCAGTTGCGGAACAGCTCGATGATGGGGCGGTCATCGTCATCGTAGGAGCTCTTCAGGCTGGAGCGTCCCCCTAGATCCTCTGATTGCGCCACGAAGTCCTCGGGGGAGTGGTAGACGCGGCCACAGTTGGCGCATTCCTTCGGGAAGGCGCTGTCCGAGAGGGCCTTGAGGCCGTCAAAGAGTTCCTGCTCGTTGGTTTTGCGGCTCACAGCTCTGATCGCTCTGCTGGGTGGTTGGTTGTCCAACCAGTCTAGCAGCCGTGGTGTGATCAAGCTTCGCGGAGGTGTGGCGGTCAGTTGCATAAGGTTACAGCCCGGGCGGTTGTGTATTTTTACGCTGCGTGAGTTAATAGATGTACTTATCATGAATGTATTTTTCTTGGTATTGAGCCGTAGCAGCCAAGAGGGTGGCGCTTAATGCTCAAAGACGAAGGAGCCGGGTATGGGGTTTATCAACCGTCTATCAATGCGAGGCAAGCTGCTGACCCTGGTTTGCCCGGCGTTGATTGTCATTGGGCTGTTCGCTGCCATCAATATTGGAGCCAGTTACAGCCATTACCGTGAGGCGCAGACCCTCAGGGGGATGATTGAGCTGGCCAAGGCTGGGGCGCCGCTTATTGAGCATCTACAACGCGAGCGCGGACGCTCAGCTGTGTTCTTTGCCGCTGAAGACCAGGGAGGCAGTGCGGCTGATTCGATGGCGAGCCAACGCAACCGCACCGATGACGCCATACGCCAATACCGTGAGGCAGTGGCCGGGCTGACTGAGGAATACGATCTGCCCGAAAGGGTGGGAGACAGTATTGATGAAACGAGTCGTGCCCTGGAGGCCTTACCCAGGACCCGCCGGCAGATCGAAAACCGCCGGATATCAGCGGGTGAGTCGGCAGAGGCTTACACCAGTCTTATTACAGCCTTGCTTGACCGGGAAAGCCAGATCGTGCGGCGGGCGAGCAGTCCGGCCATTATCCGGTGGATGTCGGCCCATTACCTGTTGGCCGAAGCGAGTGAAATGGCGGGGCGGGAGCGGGCCGCAGGTGCCAGTTTGATCCGCTCCGGAGATTTTGAACTCGCGGCCAGTGCCCGGGTTACCAGGCTATTCGGGCGCCAGAAAGCCTTGTTCGACAAGGCGGGCGCCATGCTCCAACGCAATGAGCGTCTTGCACTGGAACGCGATCTGGAGAATCCGGATGAAGCGGCTATGGCCGGGTTGCGGGAAACACTTCAGGGTGGCGCTCAGGGTATGGACGAGCTGACCGCCGAGCAGTGGTTCCGTACGGCCACGCAGCGGATCGAGACGCTGAACGGTATTGGTGAAGAGATCCTGACAACAACAACCGACCGGGTGGCCACGATCCTGGCCCGGAGTTGGCGCGATCTGGTCAGCACCAGTGTGATCGCACTGATCGCCATTGCCGTTGTATTGGCCCTTATTGTGTTGATAACCGTCAGCATTAATCGCCAGGTTTCGGACCTTCTCAAGGGGCTGCGTTCCGCCATGGAAAATAAGGATCTGAGCACACCGGTGCCGGTGAATTCCCAGGACGAGATTGGAATGATCAGCACCACCGTTAACGACCTGTTCGCACGATTTGGCGAGGCGTTGCGCCGGATGGAGCAACTCAGTGTGCAGCTGGCCAGTGCCACCGAGGAGACCCATTCAACCGCGCAGCAAAATGCCGCTCAGGTGAAGGATCAACAGTCCAACATGGACCAGGTTACGACGGCCACGGAACAAATGTCGTCAACGTCCGAGGAGATCTCGCAGAACACCCAACAGGTGGCGGACGCTGCGAACAACGCAACCGAGAAAAGCCGGAGTGGTGAACAGGTGTTGCGGACCAGCGTTGAGCAGATCCGGAGCCTGGCGGGTTCAGTGGAGAATGTGAATACCGTGATCAATGAACTGGAACAGCGCAGTGGCTCCATTACCGAGATGATCGAGGTGATCCGGCAGGTGGCCGAGCAGACCAACCTGCTGGCGCTCAATGCGGCCATCGAGGCTGCACGCGCGGGAGAGCATGGACGAGGTTTTGCGGTTGTGGCGGATGAAGTTCGCAGTCTCGCCCAGAAGACACAGGAATCCACGACCGAGATTGAAACCATTGTTAATGGCCTGCAGACCATCACTGATAATGCCAGCCGTTCCGTGAGGGAGAGCCATGCCCTGGCCAACCAGACCTGTGAGCAGGCCACGGACCTGGAGCAGACGCTGGCGGACATTCTCAGCGACGTGAACAACATCAATGACATGACCGTCCAGATCGCGACTGGATCTGAAGAGCAGGTAACGGCAACGCGCCAGCTCGCTGGCCGCATGGAGTCCATCAGCGAGTCATCGGCCCAGACCCTCAGCGGCTCGGAGGAAATAGCGCGTGTGGCCTCGGAGCAGGCGGGTTTGGCGCGTGAGCTTCAGGATATGGCCAATGAGTTCAAGGTGCCCGGTTGACTGTGTGCGCCTGTCTCTTTCTTTTGGTCACCAAGCTCCTTGGTTCTGACTCATGGATGCTCATTAATCCATGTGAAATGCCACCTTCATTTGACACGATTTTGATCGACCGGATATATTTTAACCACGCTTGGTAAGCGGTCGTCACGCAGAGTCCGCAATGCGTCCATGGAATTCCTGTCGGTGGCATAGGCTTGTTGTTTGTTATCGGTGCGGTTGACAAGGGATGTGTATCTGCAGGTAAGCATGGTTTGCCTACCTGACAACTGCAGACGGAGGGCGCTTATCTTAACAATCTCGAAACCGAGTCAAGAAGACCCTAATTGTCTGGAACGCCTATCCCACTCAAGACTATATCTACTCATATCGCGACCGGTCTTTTCCTCGGGATCGTTGCGATAAGTGGCGCCCAAGCCAGGCCAGGCGGCGAGCCCCCAGGTAAGCCAGTCAAAATTAGCTGGGAAGACGAGGAACTGACCCTAGAGGCCCCGACAAACATCACCTTCACCGAGACGATCTCCTTCACGCCCGATCAACGCCTTAACAATGTGACCGTCGAGGCCGTACCCGCGCTTGAGCGTTTCGTTACCGTCAAACCTACAACAGTTTCAGACTTGCCAGCGGGTGATAGCCAGGAAGTTACGCTATCGATCTCGGTACCAGCGAACAAGGAGCCGAGCCAGCGTATCGCCGGCACCATTCACGTTCGTGAAGGCAATCGGACTCTGGCAACCCCGTTCAAGCTGAACCTCGACGTCGTACCAGGTCCTGACCCTGACGAAGATGAAGCAAGTTCCCCTGGTGAACTAGAGGTTCGAAGCGTCTCGGAAAATGCGTTTAATCCCACGGATGCTGAGATCGTTTTCGCCCTTCAGGGCGCAAGCTTCGCGGCCGACCCGGGACTTTTCCATGTGTTCCATAAAGACAAGCGGGTCCCGGATAGCAAAGTACAGGTGAGTGATCAACGCGTTACCGTGACGCCCATTCTCGAAGAAGGGCGCAATGAGATCCTTTTCCGGGGTGAAGACACCAGCCAGGGCTTAATTGGGCGTCGGGTCACGTTGTGGGCCGGGGAGAGGACCCTGCGAGGTAAGACGGTCGACGAGCAAGGCAACCCGATCCCCAATAGCAAAGTCGTTGTAGAACTCGGCGATGATCCGTCTGTTCAGGCCACGGTGACCAGTGATTCCAGTGGCCACTTCCGCGTTGAAAATTTGCCTGCGCGGACAGTCTTCTTGGAAGCCTCGGCGGCCGACGACGATCTTCTCGGGACCGGCGCAGTCAACGGCGCTGAGGGGTTCACCACCATCGAGCTGTCTGACATTGAAAAGCCTAGCGATGTCGAGAACAACGATTTCAGCCAAGGGCTAAACGGGTGGGATATCGGGAGTTCTCCGGTACAGCTCATCCCGCACGTGGAGCCTACAGACGCAAGCACCGTTACTGCCTCCAGCACCACCACAGGATCAGTAGAATCCGCGCACACCGCTAGTCGCGAAGTGCTGGCAGCCGAATTCCGACGCCAACGCAACGATAGCGTCACTACCGCGGCGACTACCTCAAACAACAGTGATCTCGATCTGGAGCTCGCCACTCAGGGCGAGGGACCGCAGCAGGTGTCCCGAACTTTCGAGGCTGATCCCGGGACGAAAAGCGTCACGGTACGACATCGTTTCATCACCACCGAAATCCCGGGCGGCTTTTTCGGTACTCAGTTCAACGACTTCTTCAGCGTTGACATCCGAACAAAGCAGGGAGGCGACTCCGTAACGGAAAGTAAGAGCATGAATGGCTTGGGCCTTGGCGCCTTTGATGCATCCGGTGCGACTGCTTGGCGCGAGGCCTCTTTGCCTATTCAGCAGGCCGGCGACACCGTTCAGGTCGAGCTTACAGTCGCCAACGTGGCAGACGGATTGTTTGACTCCAGGCTCGTCGTGGACCTCATCCAAGAAAACGAGTTCGCCATAACTGACATGACGCTCAACGATTTCGATGATACGGGATTGAACTTCCTCAGCACGGATTCTCATTCATTCTTCGGCGGGAACACCCGCGTCCATGGTACGGTAACCGTTGAAGGTCCCAGCGATGATGGGGTCGCCGACCTGAAGCTGGAGGTAATTCAGGGTGGGACCGTCGTCGCAACCGCCGACCTCGCCTCGGGAGCGGCGAGGTCGCTCCAGCAGTCGTTCGGTGAGGATGGGCGCATCGAGATCGGAACGAGCCAGCTGCTCTTTGAGTTGGCTTCCACGCAAGCGTCGAACGTTGACGTAAGTCAGAACGGAACTCTGACACTCCGAGCTCGAGCGACGTCCGTAAACGGCGAGACGACCACGCGGGACTTGGGGAGTGTCGTGCTACTCGCAAATTTCGACGGGGGCAACCGTTACCCCTCCCGTGACCCGGGAGTCGGCGGTGATAGCTGGGCTCAGCCCAATCTCTTGGGCATCGTAAACAACCTGCCTGGCACGTTTTGGAACGACTTCAGTAACATGAATGGAGGCCCGTTCCCGCCGCATAGTACCCATCGGGGTGGTCAAGATGCCGATGGTTGGTTCAGGAGCTATAACGCACGCGATGCGGGTACCGCACAGCGGCTCATCGAGCTCCTGAATACCAGTTCAGGTTCCGACATCACCAGCGTATTAGTCACTTACCAGCGCTCACCCAACGGCCCATTCTGGCAGGCCATCAAGGATGTAACGCTCGATGATGGCCGCGAGGCCAAGAACGTCATATTGAGAGCGAGCGGTCACGCTACCCATTTCCACATCAGCGATTGACCCACCTTTGATCCGCGCCCGGCTAAGCGCCGGGCGCGCGATTACCCGTAATCCTCTCCCTTCCAAATAGGGGTTTAATTAGCGGTAGTTTTCAACCCAGTTGTCCAAAAAGTTCGTTCTAAGCCGCGCACTGGTTACGCTCGATTTCCTGGCGCTTGCCCGGATTGAGCGGTACTGCCCCGGTTGGCGCCCAGTTTCGTGTTTCGCCGGACCAGCGCTTCGGGTTGTTGCGCTTGGCCTGCTCGTAAACCGCCTCCAGCGACTTGAAGCCCTTCGGCGGCCACTTCGGGCAGTATTTGACGGTACGGACCAGACAACTAGCGACATCATCTAAGTGACCTGCACAAGCTACCAGCAGAGGATAACTCTCTCTTGGGATCTGATCATCCGGGACCTAACAACTAATCATTTCCCGAACGCGGGTTCCGCGAAACCTCCCGGATGCGTTCCAGCGAGATCCCTTTGACCGCTTCCTGGCTGGTTCGGATGTGTGCGGCCATCTTTTCCGCGGCTTCTCCGGGCTTATTGGCGCTCAGTGCCTGCAGGATCTCGGCGTGTTCCCGGTACGTGGCATCGATGCGGTCGGGCCGGGTGAAATCAAGCCGGCGGATGATGCGGAGCCGGTCGGTGATGCGTTGATGCACCTGGGTCATCTCGTCGTTGCCGGCGGCGGCGACCAGTTCGCAGTGGAAGCTCTCATCGAGCGCGCGCACGGTGCTGCCAAAGGCCTGCTCGGAAGGATCATCGGGGTTCCAGATGTCGCTGAGCAGCCGCAGGACCGGGGGTGGCGTGGTCAGGTGGCAGATCTTGTGCATGGCGGCGCGTTCCAGGGTAATGCGCAGGTCGTAGAGTTCCTCGATCTGCTTGAAGTCCAGCTGGCGGATCTGCCACCCACTGCGGAACAGCACGTCCACATAGCCTTCGCGCTCCAGCCGGTACAGGGCCTCGCGGACAGGGGTACGGCTGGCGGACAGGCGCTGTGCGATGTCGGACTCACTGAACTTGTCACCGGGGATCAGGCGGAACTCAAAGATGTCCTCCTTGAGCGCCTGATAGATCCGGTCCGCCATGCTCTCACGTTGCGGGGGTGTGCCAGGATCCGCCATGGGTCTCGCCTGATCAGGAGTCGGTTTCGATGCTCACCAGCGGGTCCCCTGGTGAGACCGCCTTACCGGGCTCACAGTGTACCGCACTGATGTGGCCGGCGTCGGGGGCGGTCATTTCGAATTCCATTTTCATGGCTTCGACAATCACGACCGGATCCCCCTGGGCCACCGTATCCCCCGGCTGCACCAGACAACGCCAGATGTTGCCCGCGATCTCGGCGCTGATCAGGTCTCCAAGGCCTTCAAGCTCGTCCTGAGCGGGGCGGTTACCGCTGCCATGGAGTGCTTCCACGGCCCGGTCTTCGCTCTCTTTCCAGCGCGCGACTTCCTCATGGAAGGCGGCTCTCTGGTGGGCCCGGAACTGGGCGATGGAATCCGCGTTTTCAGCCAGGAATTGTTGGTGGGAGACCAGCTCGAAAGTTTCTTCCTCGATGGGGATGGTCAGTTCACCGGCACGGAACTGGTCCCGGAGCTCGTGCAGCTCCGCCTCGCTGACCGGGTAGAACTGGACCTGGTCGAAGAACCGCAGCAGCCAGGGTTTGCCGGCTTCGAACTGGGGATTGGTCAGGTGCTTGTTCCAGATCGGGAGCGTGCGCCCCACCAGCTGGTAGCCGCCCGGTGAGTCCATACCGTAGATGCACATGTAGACGCCGCCAATGCCCACAGTGCCTTCCGCCGTCCAGGTCCGGGCCGGGTTGTACTTGGACGTCATCAGCCGGTGGCGCGGATCGAGGGGGACCGCGCAGGGGGCGCCCAGGTATACATCCCCCAGCCCCAGCACCAGGTAGCGTGCGCTGTAGAGTACGTCCCGGACTTCGTCACGGTGCTCCAGGCCATTAAGACGCTGGATGAAGTCGACGTTGTTGGGCAGCCAGGGGGCGGTGTCGCGCACGGACTGGCGGTACTTGTCCACGGCCTCCAGAGTGGCGGTGTCCTCAAATGCCATGGGCAGGTGCAGCACCCGGCTGCGCACGCTGAGCGCTTCTGTTGCCGGCAAGGTCTGTTCAATGTCCAGCAGCACCTGGATCAGGGCGGATTGGGGCAGGCGGTGTGGATCGTAGCGCAGCTGCAGGGATCGCACCCCGGGGGAAAGCTCCAGTAGCCCGGCCAGTGAACGGGCCTCCAGGGCTTCCATCAGGCCATGGATGCGCAGGCGGAAGCCCAGGTCCATGACATTGGACCCGTACTCCATCAGGATGTAGTTATCGCCCGCCTGGCGGTAGCACACGGCCGGCCCGGTATCGGATTCCGGCAGCGATGCCAGGATGGTGGCGGACGTTTCTTCTTCCGGCTCCAGCCGCGGCGGCTGCCATGCCGGCTCGGGCTGGTGCTGCAGGGTGGCGATGCGCTGTTCCTGCTGGCGGGTCAGCGCCATGGCTGTGTCCATGTCCATGGGGACGAACTGGATGGTATCCCCCGGCTTGACCTGGCCCACCTTCCACAGTTCAGCGCTGGCAATGGTGACCGGGCAGACAAAACCGCCCAGGCTGGGGCCGTCCCGGGTGAGGATCACGGGCATGTCACCAGTGAAGTTGATACTGCCAATGGCGTATTCGCAGTCGTGGATGTTTGAGGGGTGAAGCCCGGCCTCGCCGCCATCGGTACGGGTGAACTCCGGGCGCGGCCCGTTCAGCCGGATGCCCAGGCGGTTGGAGTTGTAGTGAACTTCCCAGGCGGTCTCGAAAAAGCGCGTGATGGAGTCCTGGGTGAAGAAATCCGGGGCGCCGTGGGGCCCATAGAGCACACCGATGCGCCAGTGGTCCGGGTAGTCAGGGATCAACGCGGGATCCGCGGCCTGGGGGGCACTGCTGGGCGCTGGGGTGGTGCAAGCCGCCAGCCCGGGCTGGTTGAGGGGGACGGTGTCACCAGCGCGCAGTGGCCGGCCTCCGTGACCGCCGAACTGGGCAAGCGCAAAGGTGGCGCGGCTGCCCAGGTACTCGGGGACGTCGAAGCCAGCGCGCACCGCGAGGTAGGTCCGGCATCCCTGATAGGCCCGGCCCACGGTGAGGGTTTGGCCTGCTGAGATGCTTACCGGTTCCCAGAAGGGGCAGGGGGCGCCATCAATGGTGGCTTCCGTGCGGGCCCCGGTGAGGGCGATAACACTGTCCCGGTGGAAGGTCAGTGTGGGGCCGATGAGGGTGCATTCCAGCCCGGCTGCTTCCGGGGCGTTACCCACAATGCGGTTGGCGAGGCGGAAGGCATAGTCGTCCATGGGACCGGAGGGCGGAACCCCGATGTGCCAGTAGCCAACACGGCCGGGGCAGTCCTGGACCGTGGTATAGGTGCCCGGCTTGACCACTTCCACAGCATTGGGCGTGAAGGTGAACTGGTCCAGTGAGGCTGTGGTGACCCGGCCGGCACTGAAATCCGGATCCGCCAGTACCTGGCGCAGGTAGTCCAGGTTGGTGGCGATGCCCAGCAGGCGGGTCTCGTCCAGGGCGGCGCGCAGGCGTGCCAGGGCGTCGTCGCGGTCCTGCCCGTGTACGATCAGCTTGGCCAGCATGGGGTCGTAATGCGGCGATACCTCGGTTCCGGTCTCCACCCAGCCGTCAACCCGGACGGCCTGTTCCGGCCAATGCACGTCATTGAGCTCGCCGGGTGCGGGCTGGAAGTTCTTGAGCGGGTCCTCGGCGTACAGGCGGACTTCCATGGCCGCGCCCTCGAAACGGGGCTCGAATGCCGCCAGCTCCGGGGAATCGCCCGCTCCGATGCGCAGCATCCACTCGACCAGGTCAATGCCGGTGACGCATTCGGTAACCGGGTGTTCCACCTGAAGCCGTGTGTTCACCTCCAGGAAGTAGAACGCATCGCGGTCCGCATCGTAGATGTATTCAACGGTCCCGACCGACTGGTAGTTCACCGATTCACCCAGCGCCACCGCTGCATCCAGCATGGCCTGGCGTGTTTTGGCGGGCAGGTGCGGGGCCGGTGTTTCCTCCACCACCTTCTGGTTACGGCGCTGGAGTGAGCAGTCGCGTTCGCCCAGGGCGATCACCTGCCCCTGACCGTCGCCCACAATCTGCACCTCCACGTGCCGGGCCCGGGCAATGTAACGCTCCAGGAATACCCCGCTGTCATTGAAAAAGCTCTCGCCAAGGCGTTGCACGCTCTCGAAGGCCTGGCGCAGCCCGGCTTCGTCATCGCAGCGGTTGAGGCCGATGCCACCACCGCCAGCGGTGGTTTTCAGCATGACCGGGTAGCCCAGCTGATGGGCGTTCGTCAGCGCCTCGTCCAGGCTGGTGAGCAAGCCCGTACCGGGGGCCAATGGCACACCGGCTTCTTCCGCCAGCGCGCGGGCGCGGTGCTTGAGGCCGAATTCCCGGATCTGGGTTGGCGTTGGGCCCACGAAATGGATGCCGGCGTCGGCGCAGGCTTCGGCGAAATCCGCGTTCTCCGACACGAAGCCATAGCCGGGAATCACGGCGTCGGCGTTGGCTTCGCGGGCAATGGCAAGGATCCGCTGGGTATCGAGATACGTCTCCGCAGCGCTGTCGCCGGGCAACGGGTAGGCTTCGTCCGCCATGGTGGCGTGCTGGCTGTGGCGGTCCGGATGGGCGTAAACGGCGATGCTGGTGATCCCCATCCGCTTCAGGCTGCGGATGATCCGGACCGCGATTTCGCCCCGGTTGGCAACAAGAACCCTGGCAAACATGGTTGTGCTCCTTAATCCTGGTGTTCCGTCAGGGACCGGCTGTAAGCGCGCCAGCCCCCCAGATGCGTGATGTCAGTGGCGCCCTCCAGGCCGGCTTCCTCACAGATGAAGCCCTTGCGCCAGCTGCCGTCCGCCAGCTCCACGGTTCCCATGCCGAGTGGGTGGGGAATGAGGCTGACGAAGGAGCCGAAGCGGTCCGTCGGCATTTCCCAGACTTCGACTTCCAGCGCGGCGCCGGTGGGATCGCGCCGCAGTCCGGGTTTGGGAGGCGTGGTGCCGGCAAGGGCATAGAGGCGGTAACAGGGCGCGGTGGTGGTGCGGCTAACCAGCCGCGCGCCACGCTCAGTGAGCTGTGGGTTCAGCGCCATGCCGTCGAGGTGGGCGCCCACAACGGTTACCTGGATCGTATGCCCGTCCGCCTCCGCCGCTGCTTCCGGTGGGCGCTCACAGTGGGTGGCGCCAAGTGGCGTGGGCGCGTGGTTGAGCCATTGCGCGCCCAGGGCCTGAAGGTCCTGGTCCCGCCAGGCGCCACTGATCAGGGTGATGCCGAAGGGGAGGCCGTCCTCCCGGAATCCTCCCGGCAGCGCCAGCGCGCACAGGTCGGTCAGGTTCACGAAGTTGGTGTACCGGCCAAGCTGGGCATTGAGACCCACCGGATCGGCGGCGACCGCCTCGATCGAGGGGGTCCGGGGGGCCGTCGGCACCAGCAGGGCGTCGATGTCGCTCAGTTCCCGGTCCAGGGACCTGCGCAGCTCCTGCTGGCGGTACAGCCCCTTAAAGGCATCAGTGGCGGTGAACGGTTCCGCGCGGCGGATGATGGAGCGCACCACCGGATTGATACTGTCAGGGTGGGCGTTGATGAAGGCGCCGATGGCGGCATGGCGCTCGGCGATCCAGGGCCCCTCGTACAGGAGTGCGGCCATGGCATAGAGCGTCGTGAAGTCTTTTTCAATCAGCTCGTAGCCCAGAGCCCGCCACTGCCCGATGGTCTCTTCCCAGGCCGCTTTCTGCAGCGGGTCGCCGTGCCATTCCGTGTTTGAGGGGATGGCCAGGCGGTGAATGGGGCCGGGGGTCCGCAGGGCACAGCCGGGCGCGGCGGCCAGTGCGGGGGAGCGACCGAAGGGATCCGTATTGGGGCCGGAGTCCAGGTGGTGACGGATCAGGCCCGCGTCGGTAGTGGTCAGCGCAAAGATGGAGACGCAATCCAGGCTCCGGCAGGCCGGGACAACGCCGCGGATGCTGATGGCCCCGCGTGTTGGCTTGAGTCCGACGATGTTGTTGAGCCCGGCCGGAACACGCCCGGAGCCGGCGGTGTCCGTCCCCAGTGCAAACGGGACGATCCCCCGGGCCACCACGGCAGCGGAACCGGAGCTGGAACCGCCGGCGATGGTGGCGTCATCGAAGGCGTTGGGGACGGCGCCCCAGGGGGAGCGCGTGCCGACCAGGCCCGTTGCGAACTGGTCCAGGTTGGTCTTGCCGATCAGGATGGCGCCGGCGTGCTTGAGTGCCTGCACCACTTCCGCGTCCGCTTCCGGTTGATAGCGGTAATCCGGGCAGGCGGCGGTGGTCTCGAAGCCCAGCGCGTCAATGTTGTCCTTGATGGCAAACGGAACGCCGTACAAAGGCTGATCCGGAGAGGCGGCGTCAATCTGGGCGGCCAGCTGCTCCGGGGTTGCCAGGCTGATCCAGGCTGGATCCGTTGCGTGCTTGGCGTCGAGCAGTGCCCCCAGAAGGGCCCTGGGCGATTCGCCACGGCGGTAGGCATCCTGCCACTCCGCGATGGTCCATCCCATTGTGGTATTGGCCATGGTGTGAGGTCCCTTGATTGCTTGTATACAAGAACGCCCAAGCAACGGGTGTGCCACGGTCCTATTTTTTCTGAAATCCGAATAAAAACAGCTTTTTGAAGTGACTCATCGCTTTTTGAGAGGGCGCCGTAACGGCTTGGTGTGCCCTGAGTTGGGGAGCTGTGCTCCGGGATAGTGCAAGCCCCACCATTGGCCTGGCGTCTGGCTGGAAGGCTGTAAAAAAAGCCTATAAAACAATCGACTATGTAATCATTTACGGAATCCAACCCGCCAGTGTCCGTTTCTGGTCATGCTGGTGCATGGTGCAATTCAATCGTTGGTATTCTGCTCTGAAAAGCTTGTATACAAGTCAGGTTGCTGAAAAAGGGGGAATTTCAGGGTACATGGAACAGTGCCTGCATCAGGGGCCGTGCGTAGGCTTCAATCCTGATGAGCAAGGAGATTGCAATGAAAACGCGTGGATCCATCAAAAAAGCCGGTCTTGCCGGTCTGGCCCTGGGCGGGCTGCTCGCCTCGGGCGTGCTTCAAGCCGAGGAAGACCCCATCAAGGTGGGGATTCTCCATTCACTGTCCGGAACCATGGCGATCAGCGAGACCTCGCTGCGCGACGTCGCGCTGATGACCATTGAGGACATCAACGAACAGGGCGGTCTCCTGGGCCGTAAGCTCAAGCCGGTGGTGAAGGATCCGGCCTCGGACTGGCCCCGTTACGCCGAGCAGGCGCGTGAGCTGATCGAGCGGGACAACGTGGACGTGATTTTTGGTGCCTGGACGTCGGTTTCCCGCGAGTCCGTGCTTCCGGTGCTGGAGGAGCTCAACGGCTTGATGTTCTACCCCGTCCAGTATGAGGGCGAGGAGTCCAACCGCCATGTCTTCTATACCGGGGCGGCACCGAACCAGCAGACGCTGCCGGCGGTGGATTACTTGATGAGCGAGCGCGGCGGCGGTGCCGACCAGTTCTACCTGGTGGGCACCGACTATGTGTTCCCGCGCACCACCAACCGCATCGTGCGCGCCTACCTCAACGCCCAGGGGATCGAGGATGACGCCATCCGTGAGGAGTACTTCCCCTTTGAGCACTCGGACTTCCAGAGCCTTGTCTCGGACATCAAGCGGTTTTCCAAGGGGGGTGACACGGCGGTCATCAATACCATTAACGGCGATTCCAATGTTGCCTTCTATCAGGAGCTGGCAAACCAGGGCGTTGATTCGGTGGACGTGCCGGTGATGGCGACCTCCGTGGGCGAAGAGGAGCTGCGCGGCATGGATGCGGGCCCTCTGGTCGGTCACCTGGCGGCCTGGAACTACTTCATGTCCGTGGACTCGCCGGAGAATGAGGCGTTCACACAGCGTTGGGCGGAATACGTTGAAGCCAATGACCTGCCGGGTGGCAGCGACCGCGTGACCAATGACCCCATGGAGGCGACGCATATTGGCATCCGCATGTGGGCGCAGGCCGTGATGGAGGCGGGAACGAGCGACCCGGACGCCGTGCGCCAGGCGGTTCCCGGCCAGTGCGTGGATGCGCCTTCCGGCTATGAGATCTGCATGGATGAAGAGAACCACCACCTCCATAAACCGGTGCTGATTGGCGAGATCCAGCCGAATGGCCAGTTTGCCACCGTTTGGGAGACCGATGGGCCGATCCGCGCGCAGCCCTGGAGCAAGTATCTCGAGGGCAGTGAGGACAAAAAGGCGGATTGGACCTATCCGTGGGTTTGCGGTGACTGCGAGGCGCCCAGGTACAACCTGGAATTCTAACGCGAGCGAAAGCAGGGCGCCCGGCTGTGATTAGGCCGGGCGCCGGGATCGGGAGTGTTCAATGCGTGGATTGAACGGGATACATATGATGCTGCTGGGCGTTTGGCTGGCCCTGGCCATGGTCACCGTACAGGCCAGTGCTGAACAACCAGCGTCGCAGCAGCCAAGCCAGGCGCAGGTACTGACCGAGGGGCTATCAGGCAAAGCGGCTTCCGCCGTCCGCCAGCTGGCGACCGATGACTGGCAGAAAGTCAGTGATGCCGTCGATGCGCTGGTTGCGTTGAAGGCGCCAGAGACGCTGCCGGTGCTGAAAGCGCTCAGTGACCGGCGCCTGCATTTTGATGACCAGGGGCGGGTGTTGATCGAGGCCCCGGAGGGCGAGCGGTACTGGAACGCCATTACCGGGGAGCGGGTGTCGGTTGCGCAGCGGGAACTGTCCCAGCCCGTGCTGACCAATGCCATACGCCGTGGCATACGGCCGCTGATCGGGCGGTTACAGCTGCTGTCCGATGATGTTGCGGAGCGCCGGGCCGGTGCCGAGGAAATGGCGGACCGTCCCAGGCCGGAAATGCTGGATACGTTGAAAAAGGTCCGGGAGTCGGAATCGGATCCAGAGGTGCTGCGGCTTCTGGATATTGCCATTGCGCAGCTGCAGCTGGACGCGTCCGACCCGGAAACCCGGCTGCAAGCCGTTAACGTGATTGCTGAGGTACAGGCGGCGCGCATGAAGCCGGCGCTCAACGCATTGCTCGCGCGTGATGCCCAGGGCGAGCCAGTGGAACCCAGTGCCGCCGTACGGGAGGCGGCGCAAGACGCGCTTGCGGCGATAGAGAGGCGCCAGCGCGTCGCCCGCTTTATCGGCGATCTGGTGTACGGGCTTTCCATGGGCAGCGTCCTCCTATTGGCGGCTCTGGGCCTGGCGATCATCTTTGGGCTCATGCGGGTGATCAATATGGCGCACGGCGAGCTCCTGATGATCGGCGCCTATACCACCTTCATGGTGCAGACCCTGTTCGCGGCCTTCGCGCCCCAATGGCTGGGTTTCTACCTGTTCGCCGCCATACCCGCTGCGTTTCTGGTGACCGGGGTGGTGGGGATCCTCATGGAGCGGGGCATTATCCGCTTCCTGTACGCCCGTCCACTGGAAACGCTGCTGGCTACCTGGGGCATCAGCCTGATCCTGATGCAGACAACCCGGATGCTGTTCGGTGCCCAGAATGTGCGGGTTGCCAGCCCGGACTGGTTTTCCGGCAGCGTCCAGCTGATGCAGGGCGTGTCGCTGTCCACCTCGCGCGTTGGCGTGATTGGCTTCGCGCTGCTTGTGGTGGCGCTGGTGTGGTTGCTGATGAACCGGACCCGGCTGGGACTGGAAGTGCGCGCGGTCATGCAGAACCGGGAGATGGCCGCAGCCCTGGGGGTGTCAGCCAACCGCGTGGATATGTGGACCTTTGCCACCGGCGCGGGCGTTGCTGGCCTGGGGGGCGTGGCACTGTCCCAGATCGTGAACGTGGGCCCTGAGCTTGGCCAGAACTACATCGTGGACAGTTTCATGGTGGTGGTTCTTGGGGGCGTGGGGAACATCCTGGGCTCGGTGTTTTCGGCACTGGGCCTGGGGGTGTTCTCCAAGTTCCTGGAACCGGTGGTGGGCGCGGTTCTCGCCAAGATCCTGCTTTTCGTTGCCATCATCGTGTTCATCCAGTGGCGGCCCCAGGGCCTATTCGCCCTCAAGGGCCGGGCTGGCGACGACGACTGACCCAAGGAAGTGATGCTGATGCGACAGCCATTCATAATGCGTTTTTCTGGCCTGCACTCCGGATTCGGCTGGGCCGTGCTGCTGCTTTTGGCCGTGTTTGCGCTCGTTGGCGTGCCGGTACTGAACCAGCTTGTGCCGCCGGACGCCCTGCTGCATGTGCCCAACTGGCTGGTGACCCTGACCGGGCGTTTCCTGTGCCTGGCGCTGGTGGCGCTGGCACTGGACCTGATCTGGGGCTATACCGGCATCCTGTCTCTGGGGCATGGCACCTTCTTTGCCCTTGGCGGTTACGTGATGGGCATGCACCTCACGCATAACCGTATGGAGGGAAGCAAGGTTCCCAACTTCATACAGTTCCTGGGCCAGGATGACTGGCCCTGGTTCTGGGTCCCGTTCCAATCGTTCTGGTTCACCGGCGTCATGGCCCTTGTGGTGCCGGGCGCGGTGGCGCTGGTGTTCGGCTTCTTTGCCTTCCGTTCGCGGGTGCGGGGTGTCTATTTTGCCATCATCACCCAGGCGCTCACCTTTGCCTCGATGCTGTTTTTCTACCGCACCGAGACTGGCTTTGGCGGCGATACCGGGCTGACCGATTTCCGTGGCTTGCTTGGATTCTCGGTTCGCGAGGGGGATACGCGGCTGGTGCTGTTCATGGTGAGCGCGGTGGCGGTGCTGCTGTGCTATCTGCTGTGCCGCGTCATTGTGACCTCCAAGCTGGGACGGGTGCTGATCGCCATTCGCGATGCCGAGAGCCGGGTCCGGTTTACGGGCTATAACCCGCTGCGCTACAAGCTCTTTGTCTGGACCGTTTCGGCCATGCTGTGCGGGCTGGCCGGTGCCCTCTATGTGCCCCAGACCGGGGTGATCAACCCGGGGGAAATGGCGCCGGCGGAGTCCATCGAGATGGCTGTATGGGTGGCGCTTGGCGGCCGGGGCACGCTGGTGGGCGCCCTGGTGGGCGCGGGTATGGTCAACGGGCTCAAGACCTGGATTACGGCGGCGCACCCGGACCTGTGGCTGTTTGTCCTGGGCGGGCTCTTCGTGGCGGTCACCCTGTTCCTTCCAAAAGGACTCATGGGCCTGAAGTCCCAACTCACCGGGAGGGCAAATCAATGAGCATGATGGATACGCTCAAGGAGCTGCGCAATCGCGACGAGGTGTTCTCGTTCATGCAGCAGGCCGCGCCCAGTCCCGCCCTGGATACCCGGCACGGCCCCATCCTGTATGTGGAGGAGGTGACCAAGTCCTTTGACGGCTTCAAGGCGCTTAATGACCTGACCCTCTACATCGATGACGGGGAGCTGCGATGCCTGATCGGGCCCAATGGCGCCGGCAAGACCACGCTGATGGACGTTCTCACCGGCAAGACCCGGCCGGACACGGGCCAGGCGTGGTTCGGCCAGAAGCTGAACCTGCTGGAGCTGCCGGAGCATGTGATTGCCCAGTCAGGGATCGGCCGCAAGTTCCAGAAGCCGACCGTCTTTGAACAGCTGACCGTCTTCCAGAACCTGGAGCTGGCGATGCACGCCTCGCGCGGGCTCTGGACGAGTTTGCGGTGGCGCCTGGACGGCGAGCAGCGCGACCGCATTGACGAGATTCTGGAGCTGACCTCGCTCACCGGGCAGCGCCATGAGCCGGCGGGTGTACTCGCGCATGGGCAGAAGCAGTGGCTGGAGATTGGTTCGCTGCTGATGCAGAACCCGCGCCTGTTGCTGGTGGATGAGCCGGTGGCCGGGATGACCGGCCAGGAGACGGAGAAGACGGCGGAACTGCTCACCTCCCTGGCTGGGCGGCATTCCGTGGTGGTTGTGGAGCACGACATGGATTTCGTGCGTTCGATTGCGCGAACCGTGAGCGTGCTTCACCAGGGTTCGGTGCTGGCCGAGGGCAGTATGGACGAGATCCAGTCCGACGCCAGGGTTCGTGAAGTCTATCTGGGAGAATAACAGCATGCTGGAGATCACTGGTCTGAACCAGTACTACGCAGAGTCGCACACGCTGAAGTCGGTTGATCTCCGCGTGGAAACCGGCTCACGGACCTGCCTCATGGGGCGCAACGGGATGGGCAAGACAACACTCCTGAAATGCATCATGGGGTTGCTGCCCATTGAGTCCGGCAGCATCCGGCTGCAACAGCGGGAGCTGACCGGGCTGCGTGCCCAGAAGCGAGCGCGCATGGGCGTGGGGTATGTGCCCCAGGGGCGCGACATTTTTCCCCAGCTCACGGTGGAGGAGAACCTCAAGGTGCCCCTGGCGGGCAAACGCTCAAAGGGCATCCCTGAGCGGGTATACCGGTTGTTTCCGGTGCTGCGGGACATGGGTCGCCGCCGGGGTGGGGATCTGTCGGGTGGCCAGCAACAGCAGCTGGCGATTGCCCGTGCCCTGGTCCTGGATCCCGAGATCCTGTTGCTGGACGAGCCGACCGAAGGCATCCAGCCCAATATTGTGCGCGAAATCAGCGATGTGATCCGCCGGATCAATGAGGAAGAGGGGATGACGGTATTGCTGGTGGAGCAGAAGCTGGCGTTTGCCCGCGCGACGGCGGATGCCTTCTCGATCCTGAACAACGGCCAGAGCGTTGCTGAAGGCGCCATGGAGGAGCTGGACGATGAGCTCATCGCCCGGCACCTCACGGTCTAGCCTGTCTCGGGCGTTTAATCCGGAATCAGTACGGCAGCGCCGGCAAACCGGCCCTCCCGCAGGTCGTCCAGAGCGTCATTGGCCTGGCTGAGCGGGTAGGAATGGACCTCGGTGCGAACCGGGACCCGGGGAGCGACCTCCAGGAAAGCGCGGCCGTCCTCACGGGTGAGGTTGGCGGTGGACTTCAGGCTGCGCTCTTCCCAGAGAAGGCTGTAGGGAAAAGAGGGGATGTCGCTCATGTGAATGCCGCCGCTGACCACGCTACCGCCGCGGTCCACGTTCCTGAGCGCGCTGACCATCAGTTCGCCGACAGGAGCGAAGACCAGGGCCGCGTCCAGGATCTCGGGTGGGTCCTCGGTGCTGGGGCCGGCCCAAACGGCGCCAAGGCTCCGGGCCAGTTGCTGGGCCTGGTCGTCGCCAGGGCGGGTGAACGCGTAAACGGATTGCCCGTGCCAGCAGGCGATCTGACACAGAAGGTGGGCGGCGGCGCCGAAGCCGTAAATGCCGAGCCGGTTAATGCTTTCACCCCCGGCCAGGCGCCAGGTGCGGAATCCGATCAGTCCCGCGCACAGCAGCGGGGCAATCTCCAGGGCCTCCGCTTCGGCGGGTAACGGGTAGCAGTAGGGCGCGTACGCAAGCGCATAATCGGCGTAGCCGCCGTCCATGGTGTAGCCGGTGAAGCGTGCCTGTTCACAGAGGTTCTCCTGGCCCCGGCAGCAGTAGCGGCAGCTGCCATCGGTATGCCCGAGCCAGGGAACACCAACACGGTCGCCCACCTGTAATCCGCTGACCTGACGACCGGTGGCCACCACGGTGCCCACGATCTGGTGACCGGGGATCAGGGGCAGGGAGGGCTCGGAGAGCTCGCCATCCAGTATATGCAGGTCCGTTCGGCACACACCGCAGGCCTCCACCCTGAGAATGACCTGGTCGGCGTGTTGGATCACGGGCCGGGGAACCCGCCGATGCTGCAAGGCTTGCCCCTGGGCATCCAGAACCATCGCGTTCATTGTTTCGGGAAGACTGTCTTCCTGCGTCATGGCCGCGTTCTCCTATAGCTGGCTGGGTTCCGTGTTAAAGCATAGGCGGGGGCCGGTCAATCCGTCATCCCGGAATGTTAAATCCTGCGGATACAGGTTCCGTGCAACCCAGGTGTCATACGCCGACCCTAACCTCCGTGTCAGTTCGCACCGTGAGGAAGTGAGCATGTTGGGTACTGTCCGTGATTGGAATTTGTTTTTCATGATCGTGTCGCCGTGGTGGCTTTTCGTTCTCGCCGCCTGGTCTTCGGTCGGGATAGGCCGGGCGCCAGCCGCGCCGGAGGTTCTGAAGTGAGGCTGGCTTCATCAAACGGCAACAGCGAATCAGTACAACCTGCTGCTGGCGGCCCCCGGCCTGGCCGCGGAAGGACACTCACGTCATGCGGGGAGTGGGCAATGAGTATTGAGCAGCTCGAACGGGAGTTGGACCGGATCCTGGTCGAGGAGGGCATACAGACACTGTTCCAACCGATTGTCGATGCCAGGGAGCTGGTGGTGGAGGGGTATGAAGCGTTGAGTCGCGGGCCTTCGGACAGCCCCCTGCACCCCGCATCGGTGTTGTTTGAGACAGCGGAGCGGTGTGGCCGTACGCTGGAGCTGGAAAGCGCCTGTCTTCAGGCCACACATGTTAACTGGACGACGACGCGCAAGACCCAGAAGCTTTTCGTTAATGTCAGCCCGGATCACCTGCTGCCCGGGACTTCGGAGCAGCGCCTGCTACAAGAGCTCCTGGAAGGGGACCTGATCCCACCTGAACAGGTGGTGATCGAGCTCTCCGAGCGTTACCCGGCCCTGGACCTGGACGAACTTAAGCGCTCGCTGACGTGGCTCAAGAGTCGCGGCTTCCAGGTGGCGATTGATGATCTGGGCGCCGGCTATTCGGGGCTGAAGCTGTGGTCTGAGGTGGAGCCGGATTACGTCAAGATTGACCGGCATTTCGTGCGGGATATTCATGAGGATCTGGTCAAGCGTGAGTTCGTGCGATCCGTCATGCAGCTGTCATCGCGCCTCAATTGTCGCGTGGTTGCGGAAGGGGTTGAACGGTACCGGGAACTTGAACTGCTGCGGGATCTTGGTGTCCGTTACATTCAGGGCTTCCTGTTTGGGCGCCCGCGTGCCGTTGCCACGGCCAATCTTGAACCGCTGAGCCAGCTGAGCCGTCATCCAGCCCAGGGGACCGTGAGCGCTGCCAGTCTTGTGCATCATCCGCCCACGCTATCCCCTGAGCACACCCTGAGGGATGCCTGGGCACTGCTCCAGGCGCAGCATGGGGTATTTGCATTGCCGGTTCTGGATTCCGGAGGCAGGGCGCTGGGATTGCTCCATAAGTGGCAGCTGCTGGAAGCGTTTGGTTCCACTTTCGGGCGGTCGCTGAATGAGAAAAAACGGGTGCGACAAGTCATGAAGTCGGACGCCCTGGTGTTTGAACACGATCAACCGCTGGAGGAGCTCAGCCGGCGTCTGACCGAGGATGAAGACGACTATCTTCGCCAGCATTTTCTGGTGACCCGTGATGGGTTCTATGAAGGCATGGGCGCCACCCGGGCCCTGCTCAAGCGGATGACCGAGAACCGGATCGAGAAGGCCCGCCATGCCAATCCGCTAACGCTGTTGCCAGGGAACGTTCCCATCCACCAGGAGATCGAGGCAAGACTGGGGAGTGGCGAGTCCTTCTTTCTGATTTACTTTGATATCAATGCCTTCAAGCCGCTGAACGATCATCTCGGGTTCTCGGTAGGTGACCGGCTGATCGTTTTACTGGGGCAGTTGCTGAAACAGTGCTTTGCCCAAAAGGGCGATATGGTCGGGCACCTTGGCGGTGACGATTTCATCGTATTCTGCACCGATGTTGATTACGCCGTTCAGGGCAGCACACAGGTGATCAGCCGGTTCAATACGGAGTGTCGGGGTCTCTATCGTGCCGAGGATCGCGCCGCGGGGTGCGTCTGCGCCGAGGACCGTAATGGCCGGGCCCAGACCTGGCCGCTGGCCACGCTTGCCGCGGGCATCACACGCGTGCTGCCCGAGGCCGTGGGTGACACTGACGAGGTAGTGAAAGAAGCCGCGATGGCGAAAAAGCGCGTTAAGGCCTCTGGGACCAGTGTCTTTGATTCCTGGTTAACGCGTGCGAGCTGAGGGGGTACCTGGTTTCAAGGGGGCCGTCTGTGGTGGCCGAGGCCGATCAACGAATGGCCTGGAAACGGGGGTAGTCGCGGTCTCAAACCTGATTGTCGGGCAAAAAAGGAGAACGAAAACAGATCCGGTTCCGTCCGTCTGACTTGGCTTTGTAAAGGGCCTTATCGCACTCCCGGAGAAAGTCCGTGATGTTGGACTCTACGTCCTGGTCCGGAGGAGGACGGTCGAAGAAGCCACCGACACTGATCGTGACCACCTCGTGGCTGTCGGAGTAACCGTGCCCGATCCCGAGCCTGGAAACCGAGTGCAGGGCGGTCTCCGCGCTTTGCTGGGCCTTGGCCAGGGAGTCCACTGAAAGAATGATCGCGAACTCTTCGCCCCCGAAGCGTGCTACAAAATCCGTGGCGCGCTGCATGGACTGTTCCAGCGTTGTTGCCACGCTTTGGAGCACATAGTCGCCCCCGAGGTGTCCATAGTGATCATTGTAAGCTTTGAAGTTGTCAATATCGATTAACAGTATTGCGACCCCAGTGCCGGCGCGTTTGGCGCGTTGCATCTCAAAGATCAGCCGCTCTTCCAACGCGCGGCGGTTACTGATTCCCGTCAGTCCATCCTGATTGACCTGGCGTTCAAGCTGGCGGTTGGCCTTTTCCAGTTGTTTCTGGACAGTGAGCAGTTCCTGGTGTTTCCTCTCGCGCTCCATGGCGTTGGCGACCATATCGGCGACCAGCCCCAGCCTCTGGACCTCGGCCTCGGACCACCTATGGGGGCTGGCTACGATATCGCACCCCAGGAAGCCGAGGAGCTCGTTGTGGATGACCAGGCCCACGCAGATGACCGAGCGAATGCCTTCCCGCTCGAATTCCGCATGCTCGGCCTGAGCGTCGGCGGGTAGTGTTTCGATGTCGTCAACGACAAACCGGTAGTGGGTCTTCATCTGTTTGAAGAAGTAAGGCAGATCTTCCTGATCCAGGTTCTGGAGGTCGTTGATGTGGGAGCTGATGCCTGGCTGGACCCATTCATGGGTGTTGCTCATCCGGCGCCCACCAGGATGCAGCTCAAACAGGTAACAGCGGGCTGCGCCGGTGTACTCCCCGAGTGCCTTGAGCACTTCATCAATACAGTTCCGCGTTTCATGGGTGCTGCTGTTGATAAGGCGTGCGGATAATTGAGCGAGAAACTGGTCGAATCCGTCCTGAGTCTGGAGCTTGGGGGGCTGGGTCATAAAGTGAAACCTTGGTGACTCAAAACAGTGCATTGCACATATAACGGAAACTGTCGTTCAGGCTCGCTTTTTCCGCAAGAAACCGTTTTTCCGTGTAAGCGTGATTTCAGCCGTTAGTGCATTCCGGATTAGCTGTTCATACGAGTGTGTGGGCTAACCGGTTTTGCTGGGTTTAAGTCGTTGGTTAGGTCGGTTTTTACGTGTGATCTTTGGGACCAGGACGCTGGTTAGGGAGGGATGTTACTGAAACAGCCGTGGTTCTGGTGCAGGCGCTCGGAGCGGACATCGGTTGCGCCCGGCCTGGGTGGCATAGGGCCGGGCCTTTAAAGGCATCAGGGGATGGGAACCTGCCTGAAGTAACCGCGGAGGCGGTCCTGGTTGGTGGCGGTCTTTTCGGTAATCTCGATGACCGCCTCATGAGCCGCCCCGTAATTGGTGGGCGCCCCCACCTGGATGATACCGGTCATGTTCATTTTTAGGTGTGGCACGCACTTGTAGACGTAGACGCCTTCCTTCGACAAGGTCACGGTGAACTCCTCGTCAATGGCGCCGTTCCAGGTGGGCGCTCCTTCCGGCACCGTGTCCGATACGGAGTTGTGGCTCGGGTCCGTGGCCAGAAACGTGACGGTGTCGCCTTTTGAGGCCTTGAGGTAGCCTGGCTCGAAGACCATATTGCCGTCCTCGCCCCTGTTTTTCATCTTGACCGTATGGTTTTCCGCCAGCGCCTGGGCTGCCCCCAGGGCCAGAATGAACGTCAGCAAAGGAATCAGTCCGCGCGTTGTCATATCGTCTCTGATCGCAAGTTGGATAGTGAGAGTATAGTTTGGGGGGCAACGGTCGTAAAACCGGGGTAACCCCTTATGGCTGAACGCAACAACAACCTGGAGCGTTGGCCTTGGGGAGATTGCTCTTACGCTTGAGGCTGTATCAGTATGTTGCCAGCCATCATATCCTTGAATGAAGTAATCTTTTTTGACATTTATACAGGCGCTGGACGGTTGAAACGGCGCCAACGGGAGGGAGATGCCTGATGAAATCACGTGCGGCACTTGCGATGGAGGCGAACAAGCCTCTGGTTCTAGAGGAAATCGATGTGGAGGGGCCGAGGCAGAGTGAAGTCCTGGTGCGTATGGCTGCCACAAGTGTCTGTCATACCGATGCGTACACCCTCTCCGGCGCGGATCCGGAGGGGCTGTTCCCTTCGGTGCTCGGGCACGAGGGTGCCGGAGTGGTTCAGGAGGTTGGCCAGGGCGTTACCAGCCTCCAGCCCGGCGATCATGTTATTCCGCTCTATACGGCGGAGTGTGGCCAGTGCAAGTTCTGCCGCTCCGGCAAGACGAACCTGTGCAGTGCTGTCCGGGCGACGCAGGGGCAGGGCGTGATGCCCGACGGGACCTCGCGTTTTTCACTGAATGGCAAACCGTTGCATCACTACATGGGGTGTTCCACCTTCAGTGAGTACACCGTACTGCCGGAAGTTTCGCTGGCCAGGGTCTCCAAAGAAGCCCCTCTGGACAAGATCTGCCTGCTTGGTTGCGGTGTGACCACCGGCATTGGTGCTGTTCACAACACGGCCAAGGTGGAGCCGGGATCGACCATCGCCGTTTTCGGTCTCGGGGCAATTGGGCTAGCTGTGATCCAGGGCGCGCAGATGATCGGGGCGGAGCGGATCATCGCCATTGACGTGAATCCGGAGAAATTCGAGTTGGCTGGCCAGTTCGGGGCCACTGATTTCGTGAACCCGAACGATTACGACGATCCCATCCAGCAGGTCATCATCGACCAGACCGATGGCGGTGTGGATTATTCCTTCGAGTGCATCGGTAACGTGAACGTTATGCGTTCCGCGCTGGAGTGCTGCCACAAGGGCTGGGGGGAGTCCATCATCATCGGTGTCGCGGGTGCGGGTGAGGAAATCAGTACCCGTCCGGTGCAGCTGGTTACCGGGCGCGTCTGGAAAGGGTCCGCTTTCGGCGGCGTTAAGGGGCGCAGTGAGCTGCCTACCTATGTGGACGACTACATGAAGGGCAAGGTGAAGATCGACGAGTTCATCACCCACAACATGCCCTTTGAGCAGATCAACGACGCGTTTGAGCTGCTGCATCGTGGCGAAAGCATCCGCACCGTTCTGCACTACTGAGGAGCATCCATGACCGAAACACTGGAACTGGTTTCAGAGACCAAAAGCTTTGGGGGCTGGTTCAGGCGTTATCGCCACCGCTCCCAGGAGCTGGATTGCGACATGGTTTTCGGCCTCTACCTGCCACCCCAGGCCGAGAGGCAGTCGGTCCCCCTTCTTTGGTGGTTGTCGGGTCTGACCTGCACGGATGAGAACTTCATGCAGAAGGCAGGGGCGCACCGCGTTGCGGCGGAACTGGGCATGGCGATCCTCTGCCCGGATACCAGTCCTCGCGGCACGGACCTGCCTGGCGAGCATGACAGCTATGATTTCGGCTCCGGGGCCGGGTTCTATGTGGACGCTACACAGCCCCCCTGGAATCAGCACTACCGTATGTACCGTTATGTGGTGGAAGAGCTGCCCGATGTGGTGCACAACGTCTTCCCGCTCAACGGCCAGGAAGCCATTGCCGGGCATTCCATGGGCGGCCACGGGGCCCTGATCTGTGCGCTTCACAATCCGGATCGCTACCAGTCGGTGTCCGCGTTCGCGCCGGTCTGCCACCCGGCGAACTGCCCCTGGGGGGAGAAGGCGTTTGGCAACTACCTGGGCGATGACCGTGACGCCTGGAAGGCATGGGATGCGAGTGAGCTGATCCGTTCCCAGGGGACGGCGCATTCACTGCTGGTGGATCAGGGGGATGCGGACAATTTCCTGGCGGCGGGCCAGCTTCAGCCCGAGGCCCTTGAGGCCGCCTGTTCCGAGGCCGGAGTGGACCTGACGCTGCGGTATCAGCCGGGCTACGACCACTCCTATTTCTTCATAGCCAGCTTTATTGAGGATCACCTGCGGTTTCACGCCCGTTACGTTTGAGACGCTGTGCGGCCGTTGCCGCACTGATACGCTGGATGGCGGCAGAGGCGCTGCCTGAAGGCGAGGGCGGGGCTGACCCCGCCCTGTGTTGTACTGGCCACATCAAACTGCGGACTCTGAACCGCGAGTTGCCCACCCCGTCATGCGACGTTCAATCAATGCGAAAATCTCGTACATGATGACGCCCATGATACCGATCACCACCAACCCGGCGAAGACCAGCCCCATGTCCATGGTTGAACTGGCGGAGATCATGAGATAACCGATGCCGGTGTTCGAGGCGACGGTTTCAGAGACGACTGATCCCACGAACGCCAGGGTTATTGCGACCTTGAGCGATGCAAAGAAATAGGGCATGGAGCGTGGCAGGGCGACTTTTCGGAGGATATCGAGCTTGGTAGCGCCCAGGGATTTAAGGACATCCTGTAACTCGGGCTCCAGGGTTGCAAGGCCGGTTGCCATGTTAACGACCACAGGAAAGAATGAGATCAGGAAGGCAGTCAGGATGGCTGGAACGGTTCCTATGCCGAACCAGACCACTAGAACAGGTACAAACGCGACCTTGGGGATACTGTTGAAGCCCACCATCAAAGGATAGACTGCTTTGTAGAGCAGCGGGAAGGCGCCCACTAGAATCCCCAGGACGAGCCCAAAGGCAACCGCCATGACAAAACCGGTCAGAGTCGTAAAGAGAGTATGGAGCGCATGCTCCATGATCGGGCCCCGGTACTCGAGCCAGGAGCTCCAGATATCCGTGGGGGCGGGGAACAGGTAGGTTGGGATGCTGAAGGCGGAACACAGGAATTCCCAGATCAGGGTTAGCGATACCAGGACAATCCATGGTGATGCGCGCACCAGGAGGCGTTTGCGTTCAAGCAGGGTCATGACGTTTCCTCCCGGATGCGGCTGATGTGGTGCCTGAGCTCCAGTACCAGTTCGGCGAATTCGTCCGTGAAGGTAACGGCCAGGTCGCGGGGGCGAGGCAGGTTGACCGGTTTACGCTCCAGGAGGCGGCCGGGCCCCTGGCTCATGACGTAGACGGTATCTGCCAGGAATACGGCCTCGCGCAGGTCATGGGTCACCAGCACCACGGTAAAGGGATCGTCCTGCCAGAGATCCCGGAGCATGCACCAGAGCTCTTCCCGGGTGAAGGCGTCCAGGGCGGCGAAGGGCTCGTCCAGCATCAGGAGCGAGGGCCGGTGGATCAGTGCGCGGCAGATTGAGGCGCGTTGCTGCATGCCGCCGGACAGTTCCCAGGGGAATTTGTCCTCGCATCCAGCCAGTCCGACCCGGGCCAGTAACGTCCTGGCCTGTTCCCGGAACGCCGCCTTTTCCGCCCGAAACCTGTGCCGGTACTTGCGCGCGATTTCC
Organism: Halomonadaceae bacterium KBTZ08; assembly: GCA_048013405.1. Lineage (GTDB taxonomy): Bacteria > Pseudomonadota > Gammaproteobacteria > Pseudomonadales > Oleiphilaceae > Halospina. Next base: position 1,047,945 of record CP182108.1, on the reverse strand, counting down.
ATCGGCAGCAGAACATTGTCCAGTGTGGTCCGCCATGGCAGGAGGTTAGGGGCCTGGAACGCCATGCCAACACCGTCCTGAGGTCCGACTACCTGTTTGCCAGCCAGGTAGACATACCCTTCGGTTGGAGGCGCCAAGCCGGTAACCAGCTTCATGAGCGTGGACTTGCCGCAGCCGGAAGGGCCGACAACGGCGACGAATTCGTTTTTCTCGACGCTGAGCGTGACGTCTTCGATGGCCATGGGTCCCTCCTGGCCGTAGCGCATGCTAACGTTTTCGAACTCAACCAGGTTCATTGCAGACTCCTTTGTTCAAGCGGGGGTAAGTAGCTGCTGCTGAATAGCGTCTCGCTGGCTGGAGAAGCGCTCAGTTCGTAGGCGGCGACCATGTCGTCGATGGCCCGGGCCATGCGGTCTTCGGTGACGGCTCCCAGGCCTTCTGAGCGGGTTTCCTCGGTAATAACGCTGGTATTGAGAGCCAGCTTGAGTCGCCGCAGCTCCAGGTCTCCCTTGATCAGCCCATCCCGATTCTTGACGTATTGAATGGCTGCGCCAGGGTCGTTAATGGTCTCTTTGAGCGCCTTGTTGAAGGCGTTAAGAAAGCCTTTTATCGCGTCAGGGTCTGATTCCAGCATCTCGTTACTGGCGATGATGGTGTTGCCGTAGAACTCCACGCCGTGCTCAGGGTATTTCAGGGTGACAATGTTGTCGGGGTCGACCCCCCGGGCCTCAAGATTGAGCAGGCTGGTGAAGTAGAAGCCCGTAATCGCATCCAGTTCACCCTGTACCAGAAGCGTTTCCCTTACAGCTGGTTTCACCGATTGCCATTCGACAGAATCCTCCGAAAGGCCATTATGGCGGGCAAAGGAGGGCCAGGCCTTGCGACCAGCGTCGAATATCGGTGCTCCCAGGGTCTTGCCTTTAAGATCCTGCGGTTTCCGAATGCCGGATTCCTTCAGGGCAAAAACGGCCGCGGGCATTGCGTTGTAGACCATATAGACGCCAGTAACCCCAAGCTCCGGGTTCTTGGCCGTAGCCTCGGTCAGGGCACCGAAGTCAGCGAAACCCATGTCGTAACTGCCATTGGCGACCCGGGTAACGGCGCCGGCTGAACCATTGCCGGAGTCGATCGTTACGTCCAACCCTTCGTCTTCGAAATAGCCTTTCTGTTGTGCCATCAGGAAGGGGGCGGAGGGCCCCTCAAAGCGCCAATCCAGAGTGAAGCGGATGCTCGTCTCAGCCTGCGCCGTTGAGGCCAGCATGATCAGGCAGGCGCCGAACAGGCTGGCAGTGGTGATCTGTTTCAGCAGACCTGGTTTGCGATGCTTTTCCTTCATGGTCGTTCCCCGTCTCGGTAAAAGGTCTCGTTTTCGGTGTGACACCGCGCATGCTGGAGCAACTGATATGCCAGTTCGCCGTGGATGCCATGCCTCCCTGAAAAACCTGACCATTTGGACGAAAATGTTTTCGTGAGCCATAGGGTGCTGCCCTGCTCGTGCACGCAAATGGTTCTGGAAGGTCATTTGGTGATCCATGTTGGTGCCTCTCAGGCCGCATCATGAGGGGCATCGAATGAGTTGTGTGATGGTCCCTGACTGTTGTGAGCACCATGCTTCGGAACCGGTATCCCCTCCCAAAGAACACTCAGAAACAATGACCGATTGGTTAGTAATGTTGTTTTAAAGAAGCAGATTCGCTTTGGCAGGGATATTGCTGAGGCCAGCAATGTTGACGGGGTGGTCAGCCTGGAAAGCCATAAGAGCCTCGGCTGCTATGGAGTGACAACGGGCGCCTTTCCGGGAACCAACCTTGTCTCAAAAGCAACGTAACCAGAAAGGTCTAGTCATGAATGCATTCCGGAAAACGTTCATTGTTGGCTGTGTTGCCGTAGTCTCCTTCACGCCGGGAGCTCACGCGGAGAAGCTTTTTGGCGGCTCCAGCATTTCCATTCTTCATAGCCACCAATATCAAGGTGTGGCGTTTGATCCAGGCGGTGATGGGGGGCGTGAATACGAGGCGACCTACTTCACCTTTGAGAACGCCACGGCTCATGATTGGGGCAGTACCTTTCTGTTTTTCGACCGGGACCAGCCCCATGGTGGGCGCGAGGGGACTGATGAGGTCTATGGCGAATTCGCACCCTCAATCAGTGGCAGCTGGCTTACTGGCCAGGATCTATCGCTGGGTGTTGTCAGGGACCTGACATTGGCGGGCCAGTATGAGTTCGGCGGTGGCCCCGAGGCCAACAACTATATGAGTGGCTTGGGGCTGGTGTGGGATATCCCCGCGTTCAACTATTTCAAAACCGCTTTCTATTACGTGAACAACAGCGAGATCAACGATGATTTGCAGATGACCGTCACATGGGCGCTACCGTTTGAGGTTGGCGCGGCACGGTTTCTGGTTGACGGGTATCTCGATTGGTCCACCGCGGAGAGTGACCATGAGTCGGAACTCCAGTTCACGCCCCAGATCAAGCTGGACGTAGGGCATTTCATGGGGAATCCAGGCGTGCTCTATGCCGGTGTTGAGTACCAGTACTGGAACAATAAGTTTGGCCTGGATGAAAGCCTGATCGACACTCAAAGCTCTGTCAGCGCTTTGGTCAAATATCACTTTTGAGTCTCCAGGGAGATGGAGCCCGCCGACTTCCTGTGGTTGGGATCCGCTGGGGCCATGGCGTCAACGAGGGGGACCGTGAATGAATGAATCTGAACACTATCCAAGGGACATGAAGGGGTACGGGGAATGCCCGCCCGATCCGAAGTGGCCGGGCGGGGCGCGCATTGCCGTTCAGTTTGTCCTCAACTATGAGGAAGGCGGCGAGCGATGTGTCCTGTACGGTGATGAGGGGTCGGAAACCTTCCTGTCCGATATCATTGGTGCCGAGGCCTATCCGGACCGCCATATGAGCATGGAGTCGCTCTATGAGTATGGTTCCCGCTCTGGTGTGTGGCGCATTTTGAGGGAATTCAGGAGACGCCGGCTACCACTGACCGTTTTTGGGGTCACCATGGCGATGGCCCGGAATCCGGAGGTGGTTGCGGCTTTTCAGGGCGACGGTCATGAGATCGCCTGCCATGGTCTGCGGTGGCTCCACTATCAGACCATGAGTGAGTCCATGGAGCGTCAATACATGGAGCGTGCTGTTGAGCAGCATATCCGGATCACGGGGGCGGCGCCTTGCGGCTGGTATACCGGGCGCGACAGCCCCAACACGCGCCGCCTGGTGGTGGAACAGGGGGGCTTTGAGTACGACAGTGACTACTACGGTGATGACCTGCCGTTCTGGACGACTGTACCCACCCGGGAGGGGGAGGAACGCCCGCACCTGATTGTGCCTTACACGCTCGAGGCCAACGACATGCGCTTTGCCACGCCCCAGGGATTCAACAGTGGTGAGCAGTTCTTTCAGTACCTGAAAGACAGTTTCGATGTTCTTTACGAGGAAGGGGCCTGGGCGCCCAAGATGATGTCTGTTGGCCTGCACCCTCGCATTGTGGGCCGTCCAGGTCGTTTCCGGGCCCTGCAGCGCTTCCTGGATTACCTCGAAACGCAGGACCGGGTCTGGGTATGTCGCCGCATCGACATTGCCCGCCACTGGAAGCAGGTCCACCCCTACCGACCCGATGGATTCCGGAGCCAATAACATGAATGACGTAATGGTTGCCCCTCCTGTGGAAGGGCCCGCCTTTACCCGTGACGGCCTGAACCTGGCTGACGCTGAACTGGGCGCAGACATTCTCCGCGTGTCTGACGAATTTTTTGGGCCCGGGGGGCGAATGCTGAACCCCGACCCGCCAGTCTTTTATCCGGAGCGCTATGATGAGCACGGTAAGTGGATGGATGGTTGGGAAACGCGACGACGGCGTACCACCGGCCATGACTGGTGCGTTTTGCGTCTGGCAATGCCGGGGCGAGTGTTGGGCGTGGATTTTGATACCACTTTCTTTACAGGGAACTACCCCCCGGCGGTTTCCCTCGAGGCCTGTTACTGCCCCAACGGTGACCCTGATGAGAACGGGGATTGGCAGCCGCTGATTGCGGCTGTTGAACTCCAGGGCAATGACCACTGTTTCTGTGAGGTTGTAACGGATCAGCCATGGACACACCTGCGCGTTCACATCTACCCGGACGGTGGGCTGGCGCGGCTGAGGGTGTATGGCAAGCCGTTCTGTGACTGGAGCCGTGTTGACTCCGGGGAATCCCCGAACCTTTTGGCCCTGGCGCACGGGGGGGATCAGGTGGCCTGTAGTGACGCCCACTTTGGGGAGCCGCGTAAGCTGTTGCGTCCAGGTCGGGGGATCAATATGGGCGATGGCTGGGAAACCCGGCGTCGCCGTGAACCGGGAAATGATTGGTGTATTCTGGCGCTTGGCCATAAGGGCATTGCGGGATGCGTCGAGGTGGATACGGCCCACTTCAAGGGCAACTTCCCTGCGGCCTGCTCGATCCAGGCCGCCTGCGTTGAGGCCGGTGCGTCCACGGCCAGCTCCCTGGTTACCCAGAGCATGTTCTGGCAGACCCTGATGCCGGAGCAACCCCTGACGGCTGATGCCCTTCATCAGTTCACGGAGTTGGTGCAGCTGGGGCCAATCACCCATATCCGCTTCAACATGATACCGGACGGGGGAATCAGCCGCTTGCGGCTGTTTGGAGAGCCAGTGTCATGAGCACGCCTCGTGCTATTCCCGTGGAACCGCTGAGCCGGTCCGGTTTTGCGCCTTTCGGTGAGGTGATCGAGACACAGGGACGGGATTCATTCGCCATTAATCAGGGACGAACCCAGCGTTTTCATGCGCTGGCCACAATGGAGCTTCTGGGGGAGGGCGGTGACGGCGTTCTGTCCATATTCCGGGGGCAGCCGCTGGACCCATTGGTGATCAGCCTGATGGAACGTCATCCCCTGGGAAGCCAGGCGTTTATACCTCTGAACAACCAGCCTTTCCTGGCGGTTGTTGCGCCGCCGGGTGCCGTGGATGAAACCGCCTTGCGGGCGTTCCGGGTGCGGGGTGATCAGGGCGTAAACTACCACGCCGGGACCTGGCATGCGCCTTTGCTGCCGCTCTTTCCGGACTCCGATTACCTGGTGGTGGATCGTGAGGGGCCAGGGCAGAACTGTGACGAATGGATTCTGGCGTGCCCCATTACCGTCTCCCGGCCGTCCTGAGCGCAGCGCCTGGTGGTTCCGGTCCTTGCATTGGCTGATTCAAGCCCAGGCAGCAGGCTCAGTCCTGGCCAGACACCTCCTTCTGGTTAATTGAAAGGGTAGGGCCGTCGTGTTGAGGTGGCTCCAGTCCGCAACCCCTGAGGATGATCCGGCTCAGGAAGTCGGCAATGCCCTCGACCATCTCCGGCTCGTACTCGGCCCGGTTCATGATGGTCAGTACCTGGCTATCAAAGTCCGCGTAATGCTGGGTGGAAGCCCAGATCAGAAAGATGAGATAGGTGGGGTCCACCCGGTCCATGCGCCCCTGCTCCATCCAGGTTTCCATCACCCGGGTCTTGTCCCGAACCCATTGGCGCATCTGGGTCCGCATATAGTCCCGCAGATGGGGAGCGCCCTGAATCACTTCCATGGCGAACAGTTTGGAGGCCCTGGGATGGGTATAGGACAGCTCCACTTTTTTGCGGATGAAGTTGTCGAGCACCGCTGCTGGATCATCCTCGACCCGGACCTCATCAAGCCGGTCATTCCAGAGCCTGACCTGTTTTTCAATGACGGCCATGTAGAGGTAGGACTTGCGCTTGAAATAGTAGTGGACATTGGCCTTGGGGATACCGGCACGGTCAGCAACTGCCTGTATGCTCGTGCCGGTATAGCCATGGCGGACGAACGCCTCTTCCGCGGCCTCTATGATGGTGCTCAGGTTGCGGTCACGGATGCGACCGGCCCGGTACTTACCAGTTGGCGTCTCGTTGGGATCAAACGCCTCAGGACGTTCCAGCACTCGGTTACCCATTATTCAAGTGAGTGTCAGTTCGGGAGTTTGCCTTTTACGCCTTCCACATACCAGTCCATTTTGAGCAGCTTCTCGTCACCCAGTGCTTCGCCTTCGGCAACACGCTGAGTGCCGTCCTGGTCTCGAATGGGGCCCTGAAAGACCTTGCGATTGCCATTGATGATGGCGTTCCGGCGGCTTTCGACCTCATTGATGACGGTCTCCGGAATATCCGGATGCATTGGCGCCATTCTAACCACCCCTTCGGCCAGCCCATACCAGATGGATTCCGGTTTCCAGCGGTCATTGAGAACAGCCTTGATTTTCTTACGGTAAATCGGCTCCCAGTGCATTGTCACGGAGGTAAGATGGGCATCCGGTCCATAGTCTTCCATGCCTGAGTTGTAGCCGATGCCGTAAACGCCTTTCTTTTGAGCGGTCTGGATGACAGTCGGGGAATCGGCATGCATGGTCAGTACGTCCGCGTCCTGCCGGACAAGGCTTTCTGCCGCTTCGCGTTCCTTGGCGGGATCATGCCACGAGTTGATCCAGGAGACCCGTACGGAGGCATCCGGGTTGATGGCCCGGACCCCCAGTGTAAAAGCGTTGATGCCCCGCAGAACTTCCGGAATCGGGAAACCGGCCACATAACCGATGGTGTCCGTCTCCGTCATGGCACCTGCTGTGATACCTGCCAGGTAGCGCCCTTGATAGGCCCGGGCCTGGTAGTTGCCGACGTTTGGTGCCGTCTTATAGCCAGTGGCATGTTCATATCGAACCTCAGGGAACTGCTTGGCAACGCGTATTGTCGGGTTCATATAGCCGAAGGACGTGGTAAAGATGAGGTCGTGGCCATTGGCGGACAGGTTGCGGATGACGCGCTGGGCGTCAGAGCCTTCGGAGACACCCTCTACGTAGTTGGTGACCACCTGGTCCCCGAATTCCTCGTCCACAATCTGGCGGGCACGGTCGTGCATGTAAGTCCAGCCGGCATCACCAATCGGACTTACATAGACGAAACCTACCTTGAGTGGGGTCTCCGTGGCGTGCAGTGATGGGCTCCAGGCCAGCGTCGCGGCCAGGCCCATTGTAATAAGAGTGGCTGCTTTCATGGTTTTCTCCTTCAGTGCGGATAGCGATGAGACCATTTATTTCTGGGGGTAGTAGGGTTGGCCCAGTGACCGCGGAGCCAGTTGGCCCGGGCCGGAGCGCTGCATCATCATCACCAGCGCGATGATGGTGGCCAGGTAAGGCAGCATGGCCAGCAGGTTCGGGGACAGGTCGTAGCCGAAGCGCTGCAGCACCAGGTGCAGCATGCTGGCGAAGGCGAACAGCCAGGCCCCGACCAGGACGCGTTCGGTCCGCCAGCTTGCGAAGACGACCAGTGCCAGCGCGATCCAGCCTCGGCCTGCGGACATTCCTTCCGTCCACATCGGGGTATAGGCCAGGGACAGGTAGGCGCCCGCGAGACCCGCCATGGCGCCTCCGAACATCACCGTTGCGTAGCGCACCAGCAGGACCCGGTAGCCCATGGTGTGGGCCACTTCCGGCGCCTCCCCGATGGCGCGAATTACCAGGCCCAGGCGCGTCCGACTCATCAAGTAAAGGAGAAGGATGAACAGGGCGAAGGCGATATAGACCAATGGATCCTGTGCGAACAGGGGCTTCCCTAAAACGGGAATGCGGTGGAGTACAGGGATGGGCCACTCGGCAAGCCCTTCAATGGACAAGCCGACGTAATCCACGCCCAGGAAGGCGCTGAGGCCCGTTCCAAAAATGGTCAGGGCCAGGCCCGTGGCGATCTGGTTTGAGACCAGCGTGATGGCGATGAAGGCGAAGATCAGCGAGAACAGGGCGCCCGCGAGTACGCCACAGGCAATGCCCAGGGTAAGACTCTGGGTTGTGTAGGTGCCGATGAAGGCACAGACGGCGCCTACCAGGATCATGCCCTCCTGGCCGAGGTTGAGGACGCCGCTGCGTTCCGAGATCATGGCGCCAAGCCCCACCAGAAGAAGTGGGGTTCCGGTACGTATTGTGGCAAACAGAATGTTTTCGATGATCTCCGGATTCATGAATGGGGCACCTGCTCAGTGACGGATGGAGTGTTCCGGTTGCGTGGTGGCACCAGAACAAGTCGGTAGGAAATCAGGAAGTCACAGGCCAGCAGGAAGAACAGCAACAGACCCTGGAAAATCCCTGTTATGGACTTTGGCAGGCCCAGCACCATCTGGGCGTTCTCGCCGCCCAGGTAGGTCAATCCCAGCAACAGGCTGGCCAGCAGTATTCCGAACGGATGCATGCGACCCATGAACACAATGATGATGGCGGTGTAGCCGTAGCCAACGGCGATGCTGTCGGTCAGTTGCGCAACCGGACCATTCACTTCAGAGACGCCCGCCATCCCCGCCATGCCGCCACTGAACAGGAGCACCAGCCAGGTCAGGCGATTGCCATGGAAGCCCACGAAGCGTGCCGCCTCGCGGTTTTCGCCCATCACGCGCGCCTGAAAGCCCAGAAAAGTGTGGTTCAGGATCGTCCACACCACGGCCAGCATGAACACCGCGATGACGATTGCGATGGTTACCCGGTACGGGGCCCAGAGTGTTGGCAGCAGCGTCTGTGGACTGAACAGTGCCGATTCCGGGAAGTTGTAGCCGGAGGGGTTTTTAAGGGGGCCGTGCACACTCCAGAGCAGCAGCTGGATGGCGATGTAATTGAGCATGATCGTGGTCAGGATTTCGTGGGCCCGGAAACGGGTCAGCAAAAGGGCCGCGATGCCAGCCCAGGCCATGCCTGCCAGAACACCACTTGCGATCACGGTAGGCAGAACCCAGATCCCCTGCTGATCGGCCAATTGCAGAGAGACTGCGCCAGCGATCAGGGCGCCAAACACGAACTGACCTTCAGCACCAATGTTCCATACCTTGGCTCTGAAGCAGAGAGCCAGCCCTGTTGCGCACAGCAGCAACGGGGTTACCTTGACGAAAAGCTCAGACACCCCGTAAATGCTGGAAATCGGCTCGATGAAAAAAGCATGAAGACTCGCCAGAGGGGGCTTCCCCAGTACGGCAAAAAGGCCAGCCGCCGTGATGATGGTGAACAGGAGCGCCAGCAGCGGGGAGGCCCAGGCCATGAGACGGGAATGACTGGTACGCGGTTCAATGCGCATGAGTGCCCTCCAGGGCCTGCGAGGCATTGAATGAGCCAGCCATCCATTGCCCCAGGGTTTCCATGGAAACCTGGTCACCGGCTGCCAGGGGCGAGAGTTCGCCGCCGCAGATGGCACCCACCCGGTCACAGAGCAGGAACAGTTCATCCAGATCCTCTGTGAGGATCAGGATGGCCGTGTTTTGATCCCTGAGCCGGGCCAGTTCCTGGTGAATCCGGTTCGCGGACCCTATATCCACCCCCCAGGTGGGGTAGAAACAGATCAGGACCTTCGGGCTCTGGTCGATCTCGCGTCCAACGATGAACTTCTGAAGGTTGCCTCCCGAGAGGCTGCCTGCCGTTGCCCCGGGACCTGAGGCTTTTACCTGGTGATACCGGATCAGTTCCTGGGTGCGCTCCATGAGGGGGCGCCAATGCAGGAAGTGACGTGCATCGGGATCCGTGACATAGGCGGTGAGAAGCCGGTTTTCGGTCAGGGACATGGAATGCACCGAACCGCGTCCCAGTCGGTCGGCAGGAACGGTGGCCAGCCCGTTGCGGCGTCTTTCAAGGACGCCGGCATGGGTCAGCTCCCTGTCGCAGAGCAGGAGTCTTCCGGAATCCGGGGCGAGGTCGCCGTTGATCAGATCAACGAGTTCATCCTGGCCATTGCCGGCGACGCCCGCGAGGCCGGTGATCTCGCCGGCGTGCAGATCCAGGTTCAGGTTATGCAGTGGCACAGAGAATGGACCGTTCGGCGTTACTGAGACGGCTTTCAGGGACAGCGCCACTTCCCCCGGCGAGCCCGCGCCCAGTCGCTTTTCAATACGCAGATCGTCACCCAGCATCATCTGGGAGAGTTGCTCTGGCGTGGTATCTGCTGGAATGCAGCTTCCCACAACCCGCCCGCCCCTGAGGATGGTGGCGCGATCACAGAGACTTCTGACCTCTTCCAGCTTGTGGGAAATGAACAGGATGCTGCAGCCTTTGTTGGCGAGCTGCGTCAGCACCTTGGCAAGGTGATCCACTTCTCCTGGGGTCAAGACGGCCGTTGGCTCGTCGAGGATCAGCAATTGGATGTCCTGAAGCAAACAGCGAACGATCTCGACGCGTTGCTGCTCGCCCACTGAAAGGGTATGGATATGGCGGTCGGGATCAATACCCAGGCCGTAGTCGTTGCCCACCTTGAGGATTCTTTCCCGCAATCGGCGTCGTGAGCCGTATTCCCCGCGGGAGAGGTAGAGGGCGATGTTTTCCGTGACGGTGAGGGTCTGGAATAGCGAAAAGTGCTGGAAAACCATGCCCATGCCAAGACCGCGGGCATGAGCTGGACCCGTGATCGGGGTTTCCTTGTCATTCCAGATGATCTGGCCGGCGTCGGGTTTTACCACGCCGTAAATGATCTTCATCAGGGTGCTCTTGCCCGCCCCGTTTTCGCCCACCAGTGCATGGATCTCACCTGGCTTCACGGTCATTTCAACCATGTCGTTCGCCACGCAACCGGGGTAGGTCTTGCTGATGCCCACCAGTTCCAGCCGTCTCGATACCGTGCCACCCATAAATCTGACTACCTGGACAAAATGCTTTCGGATCCATAAGCAATCCGTATGCCAGTCCTCTAAATAGTGGGTCTGTTGGCCTCTGTTTTTAAGTTGTCCGATTGGTCAGGAAATTGCAGGGGTGACTTCAGGACCAGCCGTGGGGCTGGTGTTGGAATCATCATCTGGGAGGTTGTGCAGTGCGGCTTACGGTCAACAACCGCTTGTATGACAGCGGCGATCAGGTTCCGGACAGGACGCTTCTGGCATTTCTGAGAAACCAGTGTGGCTTGACCGGAACCAAGGAAGGGTGCGCCTCGGGAGACTGCGGGGCCTGTACCGTCATGGTTCATGATCCGAACGCAGAAGGGGCCAGCTTCTATACGGTTAACAGTTGCATCGTCCCTGTAGAAAGCCTTTTTGACCAATGGGTTATAACGGTTGAGGGGCTGTGTGGCGATGCCGTTTCCGGGGACCTTCACCCGGTTCAGGAAGCGATGGTTGAGTGTGATGGCTCTCAGTGCGGTTTCTGCACGCCAGGCTTTGTCATGTCCCTTGCGACCCTGCATGCGCAAGCCGGGGAAAGGGGCGTTCCCTCGAATCCCAGGCGCGCCGTCCTGGATGCCATTTCCGGTAATCTGTGCCGTTGTACCGGTTACCGCCCCATTGTTGAAGCGGGGATCCGTTCCCTGGAAAAACCTGATCACATGATCAGGAAAGGGGCATGGCAGGACGAAGGTGCACCCTCATCGGGCACCAGCGACGAAACAAGGGATGAGCAGCGTTCATTCTGGCAGCCAGGCACCGAAACCGAGCTTCAGGCACTCCTGGCGGCTAACCCGGGGGTACGGCTCGTGGCCGGCGGCACCGACCTGATGCTTGAGCATACCCAGCTTTTCCGGCGTTTTCCTGGCCTCATTGATCTTAACCGGGTGGCGGGATTGAAGGGCATTGAGTTGGGGCCATTGCATATCGATATCGGGGCAGCAGTCACCTATAGCGACATGGAGTCAGTGCTGGCCTCCCTTTCCCCCGAGCTGGCGCACATGCTTGAGCGTCTTGGCTCCCGCCAGATCCGCAATCGCGGGACGGTGGGCGGCAACATTGGGAATGCGTCCCCTATCGCGGATATGCCCCCCTTCCTTCTGGTCATGGGTGCTGAGCTGGCAATACGGGATTCCAGGGGCAATACCCGCCGCGAGTCTCTTCATGCGTTCTATCTGGGATACAAAGAGACGACGCTGCAAGCGGATGAGTACATCGCCCGGGTGCGCCTGCAACGACCGCGACCTGGCGACTGGTTGCGCTTGTATAAGCTTTCCAAACGCTATGAGGACGACATTACCACGGTGATGGGAGCGTTCCGGTGGGATCCGGAAACAGGCCTTCGGATTGCTTACGGGGGGATGGCGGCTGTTCCCACCCGCGCCTGGCGTTGCGAGACCCTCATGAACGCCGGCGAGGCCGCGATACCGGCCCTGGATGAGGGGACGATCGATCAGGCTTGTGCGGCATTAACGGAGACGTTTTCGCCCATCGGTGACGTCCGGGCCTCTGCTGAGTACCGCTGGGAGATGGCTTCAAACCTCCTCCGCAGGGCCTGTCGCGGATTAAGGGCGTTCACCCAGGGCGAGGCCCCGGAAGAGGAGTTGCATCATCATGGCTGAGCACAAGGACAGGGCGGTCGGTACGGCCTCCCCCCACGAATCGGCACGCAAGCACGTCTGTGGCAGCGCCGTCTACATTGATGACCTGCCTTTAATGCCGGGAACGGCCCATGTTGCTACGGGGCAGTCACCGCATGCCCATGCCCGGATTACGCATATGGATCTGGACGGTGTTCGCCACTATCCGGGTGTGCTGGATGTGGTCACCCAGGCGGAGATTCCGGGCAAGGTGGATGTCGCGCCGGTATTTGAGGGTGATCCATTGCTGGCCGGTGAGGTGGTTGAATTCGTTGGGCAACCGGTATTCGCGGTTGCCGCGGTCAGTATGGAGGTGGCCCAGCGTGCGGCTGCCGAAGCCAGGATCCGCTACGAACCACTTCCTGCCCAATTGTCAATCGAAGAGGCGCTGGCGGCGGATGCCCATGTACTGCCGCCGCACCAAATGCGCATGGGAAACGTCGACGAGGCGGTTGCATCGTCACCACGGCGTCTCAGCGGTGAACACTATGTTCGGGGGCAGGAGCACTTCTACCTGGAGGGGCAAGTCGGTCAGGCGGTCCCGACCGAGGATGGAGGTATTCATGTGATTGCCTCCACCCAGCACCCCACCGAGATCCAGCACCTGGTTGCGGAGGTTCTGGATATCCCCTTCCACCGGGTGGTGGCGGAAGTCCGGCGCATGGGCGGTGGGTTCGGTGGCAAGGAAACCCAGGCGGGCCCGATTGCCTGCATGACGGCCCTGTTCGCCCACCGGCTCTGCCGCCCAGTCCGTTACCGCATGCCTCGCCGCGATGACATGGTTCAGACCGGGAAACGCCACGATTTCCTGAACTGCTGGACTGTCGGGTTTGACGACCAGGGGTACCTTCATGGATTGGATCTGATGCTTGCCGGCAAGTGCGGCTATTCCCCGGATCTGTCCCAGGGGATCGTGGATCGCGCCATGTTCCATGCGGACAACGCCTATTGTCTCAATACAGCGCGTATCGCGGGTCTGCGATGCCGCACCCACACGGTCTCGAACACCGCCTTCCGGGGCTTCGGCGGCCCCCAGGGCATGATGGCGATTGAAACGGTGATTGAGGACATCGCCCGGGCGACCGGCCTCGATCCGCTGGACGTCCGGAAACGGAACCTGTATTCGCCGGGACGGGATGAAACCCCCTACGGCCAAAAGGTTGAACAGCATGTACTGCCGGAGCTGGTGGCTCAACTGGAGTCGGACTCAGACTACCGCGGGCGCCGGGCCCGGATCGCAGCCTTCAATCGGGATCACGCGTGCCTGGCAAAGGGGCTCGCATTGACGCCGGTGAAGTTCGGGATCTCGTTCACAATCAAGCACCTTAACCAGGCTGGCGCCCTGTTGCAGCTGTATACCGATGGCAGCCTGATGATCAACCACGGCGGCACGGAAATGGGGCAGGGCCTGTATACCAAGGTCCAGCAGGTGGTTGCCTCCGAGTTCGGGGTGACCCGGGAGCAGGTGATGGTCACCTCAACACGCACGGATAAGGTGCCCAATACGTCCGCCACGGCGGCCTCTTCCGGAAGTGATCTCAATGGTATGGCAGCCCGGGACGCCTGTCAGAAAGTCAGGGAGGGGCTTTGCGAGTTCGCGGCGTCCGAGTTCGGTGTTGAGCCGGACGCCGTCGGGTTCGAGCGTGGGCATGTGGTGATCGGGGAACGCGAGTGGCCATTGGGCGAGTTTGCCCAGCTGGCCTATACCCACAGGGTGCCGCTTTTTGCCACAGGCTTCTATCGCACGCCCAAAATCCATTACAACCGCGAGCAAGCCAAGGGGCGGCCATTCTTCTATTACGCCAACGGGGCCGCTGTCTCAGAGGTGACGGTGGATACGGTTACCGGGGAGTACCGCGTGGACTGCGTGGACATCCTGCACGATGTTGGGGACTCGCTGAATCCTGGTATCGATGTTGGCCAGATTGAAGGTGGCTTTATCCAGGGGATGGGCTGGCTCACCACCGAAGAGCTTCTCTGGGACAGCCAGGGCCGGGTGATCTCCAATAGTCCTTCCAATTATAAGATCCCGACCGCCGCGGATGTACCGAAGGACTTCCGGGTGGCCCTGTATAACCGGCCCAATACCGAGGCAACCATCCATTGCTCCAAGGCTGTGGGTGAGCCACCGCTGATGCTGGCCATCTCTGTGTGGGCCGCGCTGCGTGATGCCTGCTCCGCCACCACGGGTTATCAGTGGAGTCCGAGACTGGATACGCCTGCTACCCCGGAGCGGGTCTACTGGGCGCTGTGCGACTGCAGGGCCTTCAACACCGGGCGAATGCCAGGGAGGCGCGCATGAGAACGACACCCTGGCACCAGGCTATTAGCGGGTGCATGAACGCTGGCCACGCCTACGTGATCGCGACGGTGGTCAATACCCAGGGCTCCACGCCGCGTGACGGTGGCAGCAAGATGGTCATTACCGCCGAACAGACCTTCGACACCATTGGGGGCGGCCGGTTGGAGCTGCTTGTTACGCACAGGGCGCGGGAACTGCTGGCGGCGAACCAGGGATGCCAGCGCCTTGAGCCCTTCCCGCTGGGGGCCCAGGCTGCCCAGTGCTGTGGCGGCAATGTAACGGTGATGTTCGAGTGTATTCCCGCTCATGATTGGCAGGTGGCTGTTTTTGGAGCCGGGCACGTGGGGCGGGCACTGCTGAGTATCCTGGGCGGGCTTCCCTGCCAGGTCACCATGGTGGATTCACGCGCCGAGTTCGCGCCGGAGCAGGTGCCACCCAATGCCCGTGTTGATATCCACGAGGACCCCCTCGATGCGCTGGCAACCCTGCCTGACCGGGCCTGGGTGATTGTGCTGACGCACGATCATGCACTGGATTTTGCGCTGTGCCGTCGTCTGCTGTCCGGCGATCACTGGTCCTTCATCGGCTTGATTGGTTCCCGTACCAAGGCGGAACGCTTTCGAGCCCGACTGCAGGCAGAGGGGGTCACGGAACAGGCTTTGCAGCGGCTCCAGTGCCCCATTGGCCTGGAGGGGGTTGCGGGCAAGCAGCCCATGGAGGTTGCGGTGTCCATCGCGGCGCAGTTGCAGGCCCTGTATTACCAGGATTACGCGTCCCGTTCCGGGGCTTCAACGACCTGGCGTGAGATTAAATCCGTCCTGAAAGGGGAACCATTGGAATGACGTTGGACGAACTCAATACGCTGCCTGATGCCGAGGCATTCAGGGTTTTTGTCGAATGCTGCCACTGCAGGCAATGGGCAAACCGCATGGCCTTATCCAGGCCTTTTGCCAGTGTCCCGGCCCTTCTGGACACGGCCGAGGCACTCTGGGCCCAGGCGTCCAGGGAGGACGTTCTGGAAGCCTTTGCCGGCCACGCCCGCATTGGTGACATGGAGGCGCTGCGCGAAACGTTTTCCGGGACAACAGGCCACGAGCAGGGCCAGGTTCTGGAGGCTAGCGAGGACACACTTGAGCAACTGTACAAACTGAACCAGCTGTATGAACAGCGCCACGGGTTCATCTTCATTACCTGCGCGACTGGCCAGTCAGCGGAACAGATGCTGGCCGCTTTGCAGGAGCGGATTGACAACCCGACCGCTTCTGAAATCACCAATGGCGCCCGTGAGCAGGCTGCCATCATCCAGTTGCGCCTTGAACGCCTTCTATCGGGAAAAGGAGAGGAGCATGATGCCTAAACCTGCTATCAGCACTCATGTGCTGCATCTCGGCACCGGCCGGCCTGCGTCTGGCGTCGCGATCACACTGTATGGCCCGGACGGTCATTTGGTTGCTCAAGCCACCACCAACCATGATGGGCGGGTGGATGAGTGGAGCGTGGACTTTGGGCTGGCGGCGGGCGAATACCAGCTGGTGTTCCATGTGGGGGATTGGCTCGAAGCACTTGGAGGCAGCAGCTTCTATTCCAGTATCCCGATTGCCTTCCGGGTGGAACGCCCGGATGAGCACTATCATGTGCCGCTGCTGGTGAATGCCTTTGGCTACTCTACCTACAGGGGGAGCTGATCCATGGGCCAGCAACAATCAGTCCCGTCGTTCAGGGCGTTTCGGGCGCCGATACTGCACTTCACCTCAAGACCGGATCCTGAGCGGGGTAGCGGTTACGAGTATTTCCCGGATGGCGTCCTGGTCGTGCGGGATGGGTACGTGGTAACGCTGGGAAGCGCTACCGAGCTTAGTGAACAGGGAATGTCATTGGCGCAGTGCGAGCATCACCCGGATAAGCTGCTGTTGCCGGGTTTGATCGACCCTCATATCCATTACCCGCAGACCGGCATCATTGCCTCCTACGGGGAGCAGTTGATCGACTGGCTGAACCATTACACGTTCCCCGCTGAACAGGCCTTTCAGGACCCCGGGTTCGCCGAGGCCAAGGCCAGCGAGTTCCTGGACCTGTTACTGGAAAGCGGCACCACAACCGCCATGGTCTATACGACCCCATTCGCCCAGTCCACGGAGGCGTTTTTTGAGGCGGCACTGGCACGCAATCTCCGCATGATCGCAGGCAAGGTCATGATGGACCGCAACGCGCCGGAGGGACTCTGCGATTCGGTCACCAGCGGCGTGGCGGATACGCGGAGACTGATCGAGCGCTGGCATGGGAGGGGGCGCTTGAACTATGCCGTTACGCCGCGGTTCGCGCCCACCAGCTCCCGTGAACAGCTGGCCGCGGCCGGGAGCCTTCTGAGGGAATACGAGGGCGTCTATCTGCAGACGCACCTTTCCGAGAATACCGGCGAGGTGGGCTGGGTCCGTTCCCTGTTCCCGGAAGCCCGGGATTACCTGGATGTCTACGACGGTTATGGACTGTTGGGGCCCAGGAGTGTCTTCGGGCACGGGATCCATCTCAGTACGCGCGAACGCCAGCGTATGGCCGACACTGGATCACGGATCGCCTTCTGCCCGACTTCCAACCTGTTTCTGGGCAGCGGGCTTTTCGACCTGGCAAGCGCGGAGGATGCGGGCATTGAGGTGGGTGTGGCCACCGATGTTGGTGGAGGGACCAGTTTTTCCATCCTTGCAACCCTGGCAGAAGGCTACAAGGTGCTCCAGCTCCAGGGGCAATCGTTGCACCCGCTGGTGAGCCTGTACATGGCGACGCTTGGTAATGCCAGGGCGCTCGGTCTGGCGGATTGCATCGGCAATCTGGAGCCCGGCAAGGAGGCGGATTTCATCCTCGTTGACCCCGGCGTTTCGCGGGTCCAGCAACAGCGTCAGGACAGGGCGCAGGGTCTTGAGGAGGTGCTGTTTGCACTGATGATGCTGGGAGATGAGCGCAATATCGCGGCCACCTATGTGCAGGGCGTACCACGCTTCCAGCGTGACCGGACGAACAGGGAGGTGGCCTGATGCCGGGAATGATGCTTGATTGGCTCAATGCCGGGTTCCGTCTTTTCCACGTTGTGGCCGCGATTGCGTGGATCGGGGCATCCTTTTACTTCATCTGGTTGGACCTGAGCCTGCAGGAGCCGCCCGCGAATAAACGCGACCGGGGGGTCAGGGGGGATCTGTGGTCCATTCATGGGGGTGGGATCTATGAAATCAGCAAATACCGGCTTGCTCCACCCCGGATGCCAACCACTTTGCACTGGTTCAAATGGGAAGCCTACACCACCTGGCTGACCGGTTCCGCTCTATTGGTATTGCTCTATTACGTCCAGGCGCAGTCCTACCTGTTGGGGGTTGATTCCTGGATCCAGTCTCCCGTGGTGGCCGTGGTTGTGAGCGTCGGGTTTATCGCCGGTGGGGAGCTGGTCTATGAGGCCCTGGTGCGCGGTCCCCTGGGGCGGCGTGGCGGGTCGCTTGCGGTAGTGCTGGTGCTTTTTCTGACGCTGGCAAGCTGGTTGGCGTTCCAGCTGTTTTCGGCGCGCGCCGCCTACATTCACATGGGGGCTCTGATCGGTACCTGGATGGCCGGCAATGTCTTCTGGGGCATTATCCCGGCCCAGAAAGCGTTTGTCGCGGCGGTGGGTGCGGGCCAGGCGCCTGACCCGGAGCGTACGCGTTTTGCCAAGCTTCGTTCCACGCACAATAACTACCTTACCCTACCGGTTTTGTTCGCGATGCTGAGCAACCACTCTCCCTTTCTTTATGCCAGTGAATACCCTTGGCTGTTGTTGGTGGTTGTCGGTGCGCTGCTTGCCTGGATCCGGCATTTTTTCAATCTCAAACACCAGGGGCGGAGTCGTCCGATCATCCTGGTGGGAGCTGGGCTGGGAGTGATGCTTGTCGCGATCTTGGCAAACGGTATCCAAGGCGGGCAAACGGCCGCTGGCAACACCGGCAAAACGGAAACCGGCCCTTTGCTGAGCGATGATCGCGCGGGCTCGCTGGTCGCCACGCACTGTTCAGGGTGTCATGCCAGGGAGCCTTCCAGACCTGGTTTCCAGGGGCCACCAGCGGGGCTCATTTTTGAATCGGAAGCCGATCTGCGCAGCCACAAGGGGCGTTCTCTCACAGCGATCCGCTCCGGGTACATGCCATTGGGTAATCAGGCTGGTATGAGCGGGGAAGAGCGCTCGCTGCTGGTGCGTTGGCTGGAGGCTCAGTGACCGGCTATGGCCCAGAAGAGGAGGCATCGTCCGCCATGGCCTCCAGCGTAGCCGCGACCAGCGAAAACAGAGCGTCCACCGTTGCAGTGGCGTCCTGGAAAAACGTCTGGGCGGGGATCACGATGGGGGTGGCGGCCAGCAGGTCGGAGTCCATTTCATGCAGAAGCTGATCAACGGCCTTTTGAACGTCTTCCAGCTGGTTCGCGTCAACCTTTGCCGGTTGGGCTTGACTCAGGGCCTCGAAGGCAATGCTGGAGAGGTCTCGGATCTTTTCCCGGAGGAACCGCAGGCGAACTCGCTGAGCCGCGGAACTGTGGCCCGCGGCAGCCATGGCAGTTCCCAGGGCCCGGGCCTGGCCTGCCCATTCGGCGGCTTCGAGCACTTCGTGCCAGATGCAGTGGTGATTGGCAGGGTGGGGCGCAACCCTGTCGTCAGCGGCTATGTCCTGGATAAGAAAAAGCGTATTGCGGATGATCTGGTGATGCTGGTTCAGGTTGGCCTCAACCGACCGGTTACCGGTTTGGCGTAACCGCCTCCAGTGATCCTCGAGGCCCAGCCAGCGCTCGGCGTATCGTGCATCGCTCATCGGCGCTTCCCGGAATACCCGGTCCAGATGCTGGTGCAGGGAGGCCAATTCCTGCTGCATGCCTGACCCGCCGGACAGCACGCCTGTGCTCAGGCCTCGGTGGCGTTGCAGGTTCTGGATAAGATCGCATAGGCTGCGAAGGGCTGCCAGCTGCTGCCGCCGGCGCCGTCTGTGACGGTGGTGTTGGCGCAGCACCAGTACGGCGCCTGAACCGGCAAGGCCGAGCAGGAGGGCAGCGGTCACTACGAATGGGGTCGAGAGGAAGAAAGCCATGGGTTACTCCGTCAACCGGGACAGATGGGTCGCCATTGCGCGGGCCTGGTTGGCCGCTTCCAGGTTCGCGGCGCTGCCCTCACGGACACGTTCAGCGAGCGTGGCAATCTCGGTGATGGCCTGGCTCTGCTGTTGCGTGCTGGTGGCCACCTGGACCACCTGGTCGGTCAGGTTGTTGACGCCTTCCTGGATGTGATCCAGCAACGAACTGACGTCATTGGAATGAGCGGCGCTACTCTGTGCCGCTTCCGTCAATTGGCCGACCCGCTGGGTAACCCCTTCAATATGATCCAGAACCAGCTGGTTGTTGCGGTCGATCTCGGAGGCCGACTCTTCGCTGTAACGGGCCAGCTTGCGGACCTCGTCCGCGACCACCGCGAAGCCACGCCCGCTCTCACCAGCACGGGCGGCCTCGATGGCGGCGTTCAACGCCAGCAGGTTGGTTTGGTCCGCGATGCCGCGGATCGTGGCGGACATTTCGGTAATCCGCTGGGAGTACGCATTCAGTTCCGTCATCAATGCATGGGTTTCCTGGGCTCTGTGCGCCATCGTGGTGACATCGTCCACCAGTTGGGCAAGCTTGTTGTTGCCATCCGTCAATTCACTGCTTGATTGGAGAGAGCTGGCGCGCGATTCGTCCGCGATGCGGGCAATGTCGTTGATACTGGCAGTCAGCTGTTCAATGGCGGATGCGGCGGTTTCAGAGGCTTCATTCTGTGCCTGTGTGTTGTCGGTGACGGATTCCGCGCTCTGCGCCACCTCGCTGGCGGCATGGGCGATCTCGTCGAGGCGTTGCTGCAGGCGGTGCGTGGTTCGTTGTGCCTCTGCCACTTGCGCGCTGGAGTGGGAAGTCAGCACTCCTGCCAGCCATTTGCCGTTGACACCAGTGGCGTCGCCGTCGGCGGCCAGTTCCCTTTGGATGAGAACCAGGAGCGAGAGTGCGAGCAGTACGCCGGCACCGACCAGGCCAAAGGCAATGGACCAGGGCAGAAGGGCCGACGCAATTGCCGCCGCCATTACAAGGCCGGTTACCACACGAATGGCACCCTTGAAGCCCACTTCCTGGACCAACAAACCGCCGGGCAGGCTTAGTAGCATCGTCATGACTCCGACCTCCGTTTGGCGGGGACTTAGAGTTGGCGCGGTAGCTGGTGATGGGAATCCGGAAAGGCTTCTTCCGGGTGAATGTCCAGGCACAGGATGCGGTATCCCTCCAGCGTGAATGTCATGTGCGAGGCAGTGACCGTTCGGGCCGTATCGGGCAGCGCCACATAGGGCCGGGACAGGTGAATGTTGCCGGGGGTGTTGACCGCGTTGCGGAAGTATTCCCGGTGGGACCAGTTGGCGCCCTTGGCTCTCAGCAGGGGATTGAACATCGAGCGGGTGCGGTCGTAGCCGGCGGCGAATGCCGTTTCCCCTTGCTGCTCGCCCCTGGTGTCCAACAGATAGCAGCGTTTAGCACCAGGGCACGCCAGTAGCCTGCTGGCCGCTTCAGACAGCGGGGCACCTCCGGCAACCCGATGGCACACCTCCAGGATCTCGTGGCGCAGGTGTCTGAAGTATTGATTGCGCTCTGATTCCTGCTGGCAATTGGGAACCGTGAAGTGCTGCTGCGCTTCGAGCAGTTGGCTTTCCGCATCGGCGGAGGCTGTCTCCAGAGTGGGAGAGGGGTGGCTGTACCAGAATCCCTGGTGTAGATCCGCGTCGGATTCCCAGCCCAGCGCGGCCTGTTGGTGTGTTTCCAGGCCTTCCACCAGAACCAGGCTGCCGTTTTCGCGGATCATCCGGATCAGGCTCAGAAACAGCCTGGAAGCCCGGGTGTTTTCCACCGCATGCACCACCATGGTGCGGTCCATTTTCACGATGTCCGGCCGGAGCCGCCAGATCCGCTCAAAGTGGGCATCGCCGGCCCCGAAATCATCAATCGCGATACGGAATCCGTGCTGTCGGCAATGGGCCACGAATTGCACCAGTGCGCTCTGGTCATGAACCGCATCTTCAACAATCTCCAGCACAATACGGTCGCAGGACAGGCCAGCCTGGTGCACGAGCGCCGCCAGTGTCTCCGGTGTGGTGCACGAATCCTCAACGCTGGCGGCGCTGAGGTTCAGGAACAGCCAGGCATGAGGGTTGGACCAGGCATAGGATCGAAGGGCCTGTTGCCAGAGCGCGATATCCAGGGACGGTTCACGCTGTTCGGCGTTGGCATGTGAAAACAGGGTGCCCGGTGAGGCTGGATGGCCCTCACACCAGGGCCGGGCGAGTGACTCAAAGCCGACGGTACGCCGGTGGGCAGGGCTGACGATCGGCTGGAATTCACAGGCAAGCGAGAACGCGCCAAACCGCATTGGCAGGCACGGAGCCTGCCCATCGAGGCGCGCGCCACCAGTAAGATCGTTCATCGCGGTTCCCCTGTGTCTGTTTGCTCGGATACATCCAGGAAGCAAGCAATGGGGATACCATTTAGCATTGGCTGATGTTTCGGTTTGTTACATGCCGGCTTTCAATCCGGCTATCTATCCAAAAGCTGCATCAGGGAAGGTTTTACATAGCGGCGTGTTTCGGGGGGCGGTGTGGTTTCGGTGAGCGAGCCATCCGGTTCGCGGATCATGCACAGTTGCCGGTTCTGATAGCGCACGGTCAGTCGCACCCGCCCCGCATCCTCGCCTTCACCCCGTTCGACAAGGGTGCGGATTGTGTCGTTTTCAATGGCCTGGGACAGCGTGGCCGTGTCCACGCCAAGCCATTCGGCAAGTGTGTCGGCGTCGATGACAACATCCCCTGAATCCAGGCTGACCGAGCCCCCAGCATTGGTTACCAAGACTGACCTCCCCGCGTTCTCATTCGTGATTCGCTCGATTGTCCCCATTAAATAGCAAAGGCCGGGCAACGCCAATGATGCCGGAGCGCCATTGTCCCGGAACCCCTAACGCCTGCCAGTGAAGCGCTCAATGATCCGCTGGGGAAGCGATTCGAACGTGGGCGCGATGGGCTCTTCAAAGTTGCTGTGGATCACCCGCCCGTGTTTGGGGCGGCGTTCATTGGCAGCGTATTGTTCCAGGCGCTGAACGAGCTGTTCCTGGCGGTGTATCTCCCAGATCACCGCTGCGGAAAGCGCCAGCAGAATGATGCCGAGCAGGACGTTCAGGATCGTTATCATGGCGGCTAACGGTACTCAACGCTGATCTCGGACTCAATGCCCCGCTCGGAAAGCGCTTCATCGAGTTCCGTGGTCAGCTGGCGGAATACAATGCGCCTGACGGTTTCGGGCATGTAGTCGCCCACGAGTCGTGCGGAGGCGGACTCACGCCGTGCCACCTCAATCGGGTTGAGTACGCGCACCGTCATCAGCATCTCGGGGGGCGGCACTTCGGGATCCGCCACCCGAGCCAGCGCATGCTCGATGCGCCGGCGCTGCTCCCGCAGGTGATACAGGGCCCAGGCGCTGAGCGCGATCAGAATGAGCAGCCCAATGGTCGTGACAATGGCCATTATCGGTTTTCCTCATTGGCTCCCTGGTCCGGGCCGAAGGGTTGGGCAATCAGCATGAGCCTCGGCAGCAGCGTCAGTGCCCCGAGCAGCGCAATGGCCATGGCCAGACCAGTAAAGACCCCGAAGTAAATGGTCGGGATGAAGTTCGACAATGCCAGGATCGAAAAGCCAACAATGATGGTCAGCGACGTATAGAGCATGGCACGACCGATGGTCTGGTGGCTGCGGTGCATGGCTGCCTGGTAGTCGCCATCACGCCGGACTTCTTCCCGGAAACGGTAGATGTAGTGAATGGTGTCGTCCACGGCAATGCCCACCGTTATTGCGGCGACCGTAATGGTCATCATGTCCAGCGGAATCCCCATCAGCCCCATGATACCCAGCACCGTCCCCGCGGCCAGAAGGTTGGGCACAATCGCCACCACCGCCACCCGGAGGGAGCGGAACAGAACCAGGAACATGGCCATGATGGCCAGGAAGACCGCGCCCAGAGTCTTGATCTGGGAACTGAACAGGCTCTGAAGCATATTATTGTAGAGCACTGCCATGCCGGTGAGATTGACCTGTTCGTCCTTAAGGCCGACTTCCCCGGTCAGGTGTGAACGGATCCGGTCGAACAGCGCGTCCCGTTGAAGGTTGGGAGAGGACTCGATCAGACGGACGCTGAAGCGGGCTTCGCCCGTTTCCTCGTTAACGTAGGGATCCAGAAGCAGCCCTCGCAGGTCCTCTGGGAATGCCCGCCCCATAAGGCCCAGTTGCAGTGGGTTCAACTCGCCCTGGTTAACGCGTTCCGCAAGCCGGATGGTTGTGGCGAGGGAAATGACCTTGCCGGTCTGGGGCTGCTCATCCAGGTAGTCGTGAATGGTTTTGACCAGCTTGGCGCCCTCGGTACTGAAGAAGCTGTCGATCCGTTGCTCGGGCTCACAGTCCGGATCCACGAAGGGATCGCATGACTGTGAGGTGGTGTCATCGTTCTTTTCAAGGCTGATCACCACGTCCAGTGGTGTGGTACCTCCCAGTTTCTGGTCGATTACCTTCATGCCCTGGTGGATTTCGGTGTCCGACTTGAAATAGTCAATAAAGCGGTTTTCAACCGAGAGCCAGGAGACTCCCACAGCACAGACCACGGCCAACCCCGCGCTCACGGCCAGGATAGTGCCACGGTAGTTGTCCGTGATCCGGGCCAGGTATTCCGTGATGGGGGTGCGGTGGAGGGCGCCGCCTGGCTGCGCCGCGCGCGGCAGCAGCATGACCACGGCCGGGAGGACCAGGAACACCACGGCGTAGCCGATGAGGATGCCGACGGTCATCATGAGGCCGAAGTCGATGACAGGGCGGATGTTGCTGAAGATCAGCGAGCCAAAGGCGACCACGGTGGTGACGACCATGTAGAAGCAGGGCCGGCCCATGGCGCTGACGGTCTCCGAGACCAGCTGGTAACGGTCGGCCTCGGGCTCGAGCTGCTGGTATTCGCGATGACGCACGATCAGGTGGATCGTCAGCGACATGGTGATGATCAGCAGCAGTGACACGAAATTGGAGGAAATGACGGTCACCGGCCAGTGTGTCCAGCCCAGGTAGCCCAGAGTGAACCAGACGGTGAGGCCGCAGCACAGCAGTGGCAGCAGGACCCAGCGTGGCTGGCGGAAAATGATGCCGAGCATCAGGATAATGAAAGCCAGTACGCCCAGTCCAAAGGTCACCAGGTCGCTTTCCACAAAGGCCATCATATCGGCTACGATCATGGGCACGCCGCCTAGGTGAATCTGGGCATTATCGCCGTAATCGGCCAGAACCTCGCGCACGTCGTGGATGATCCGGTCCTGCCGGGTGTTCAGCGCGTCCTTGCGCTGGCGGTATTCGGTTAGCACCTTCGAAAGTTCGGCTTGTTCCGCTGCGGAGAGCCCTTCATCACGCTGCTTCTGTTCCAGTTCATCACGCCGGTCACGCAGTTCGTAATAGCGCTTGTCCGTGGGCAGCAGAAGCTGGATGGCAGTGGTCGAGCCGTCCTTGCTGACCAGCATGTTCTGGTACAGCGGATTCTCCATCAGCGCCTTGCGGGCGGTGTCCAGCGCCACATCATCCCCCTGGAGGGTCTTCATGTGCTCGCTGACCGTCATCAGGGTGATGTCTGGACTGTGCAGCAGGGGCACGTCCAGTATGCTGTTGCTCTGGTCGATGCCCTTCACGTCCATCAGATCGTCGCGAAGCTTCCGGAGCCGGCTGATGGCACTGTCGCTGAACAGTTCTTCCTCCGGTTGGTAGCTCACCACAAGAAAGCCATCCGTGGTTTCGAACCGCCGGTAGGTCTGCTGGTAATATTCAAACGACTCGTCGCCTTCCATGACCAGTGTGTCCGGAGACGCATCCAGCTGGAACTGGTCGACACGAAGCCCGGCGAGCACGGCTGCTGCCAGTACCACGAGCAGTGTCAGAACCGGGTGGGCCAGGACGGTACGGTCGTAGAGGCGGAAAAGGCGGTTACCCAAGGTATTACCTCTCGGCTGGGTTGAACGTTAGAGTCGCAAGCCGTTGCTGCTCATCCAGAGCAAGTCGGATATCGGTTGCGGGGGGCGACTCAAGCAGGCGCCGGGTGATGCGTTCATAATGCGCCATGAAGGTATTGAAGGCATCGCCTTCGTCCAGGTGGGCGCGGTAGCTGTCACTGCGGTTGCGGATGAGCTTGGCCTCCTGGAGCAGTCGCCAGCGGCGTACGGCCTCCCAGGAGGGGGCCTGAAGGAACAGGGAGCGGTCAAACCGCTGGAACAGGTCCTGGTAGCGTCCGGCGAGTTGTTGATTCACGTAATGGCGCCAACGCCCGTCCGGATCCTGCTCCGCCTCAAGGTTGTTGATCGGCGTGGCCAGCTCTTCACCATCCACGGCCTGTGCATCCAGACACCATCCTTCCAGAAGAATGACACCGGGGCGACCCTGGAAGGTATCGCATTCGGTATCGGGCACCCGGTCATCCCGGCTTTTGTCGAAACGGGGCAAGGCGGTAAGGGTATCAGAGGTGGCGCTGCGCAGCCTCTCCACGCAGGCCAGGAGCGCCTCCACCTCATGAGTGCCGGGAACGCCCCGTGTGGCCAGAAGGGGGTGGACGGTAGAGGCCAGCTCGCGGCGTGCATCCCGGCTGAGGTAGAAGTCATCCAGGCTGAGAACGCATGCCGAAACCGCAAAACAATGATGGAGTACCAGCCGCAGTGCCCGGGCGAGTGTTGTCTTGCCGCTGCCCTGGCTACCGCCGATGGCCATGACCAGCGGACGACCGAGGTGGCGCTGCTGGGACAGCAGCCACGCCGCCATCGGGATGACCAGGCGCGGGAAGACACTCATCCAACCCTGTGGCAGCTGCTCATCGGCAATGAAACGCTGCAGGGCCAGGACCGCATGCTGGCGGGCCTCATTGAGGCTCTCGGCGCCGAGGGGGTGGCCTTCGGGCCAGCTGGCTCCCGGGAGTATAACGGTCCCCGGCCGGTGCTCTGAATGTGCCGCTTTGTCCGTCATGCGCCGGTCTGGACTCCTGCTCAGAGGTTGCGTTCGCCGCGGCGATAGACGTTTTCGTAGACGTGGTTGGTGGCTTCGACAAAGCCGTCAATGCTGCCACAGTCAAAACGCCGGCCCCGGAACTGGTAGGCCAGAACGCAGCCGTTGCGGGCCTGTTCCAGCAGGGCATCCGTAATCTGGATCTCGCCGCCCTTGCCTGGTTGTGTACGCTCCAGGATGTCGAAAATATCCGGTGTCAGGATGTAGCGCCCAATGATGGCCAGATTGGAAGGCGCTTGCTCTTTGGGGGGTTTTTCCACCATACCGGTAATCCGGTACAGCCCATCCTTCATGGTTTCCCCCTCAATGACCCCGTATTTGTGGGTTTCATCCTCGGGCACCTCCTCTATTGCTACGATACTGCAGCGGAACTGGTTGTACAGCTTGACCATCTGCGCCATCACGCCTTCATCCTCGGATCCCGCCACGCAGAAATCATCCGCCAGGATGACGCCGAAGGGGTTGTCACCGATCAGGTTGCGGCCGGTGAGGATGGCGTGGCCCAGGCCCTTCATCTCATTCTGGCGGGTGAAGGCGAAGCGGTGGTTCTCGATCAGGTCGCGGATGCCCTTGAGGTTGTCCTCTTTGCCCGTGCCGGCGATCTGGTGCTCGAGCTCATAGCTGATATCGAAATGATCCTCGATGGCCCGCTTGCCTCGGCCGGTTACAAAACCCACATCCTGAATGCCCGCTTCGCAGGCCTCTTCAACCGCGTATTGCACCAGCGGCTTGTTAACGATCGGAAGGATCTCCTTGGGCATGGCCTTGGTAGCCGGTAGAAACCGGGTGCCGTAGCCGGCGACCGGGAAAAGACACTTGCTGATCATGACTGGCATTCCCTGTTATGAATTCACTGATGCGCGGATGATTCCAGAACCCGCCAGTGTAAACAATCCGTTGCGCAAAAAGGAGGGGGCTCTCATGGCGGTGTCCTCGATTTGCGCTGTTGGTCCGGATTGATCATGCTGTGCTCATGAGCCAATACGATGAAACGCCCTTTGCCATAGTGCTGTTTGGGGCCGCCGGTGACCTGGCTCGCCGGCGCCTGGTGCCGTCGCTCTATGCGTTGTGGTGCGAGGGGGCCTTGCCTGCGGGCTGGCAGCTCGTGGGCATCAGCCGCCGTGACTGGACCAGTGAGCAATGGCGGGCGGCGCTTGCCGGGGAGCTCCAGGGTGATGGGGTGGCGGATTTCCTGGCCCACGTGACCTATTTGGCGGCGGATGCCACGGATGCAGGGGCGCTGGCCTGCCTGCGTGAGGGGGTGGAGGGCAAGCGCTGCATCTTCTATCTCGCTACCCGGGCTGATCTTTACGCTGGTATCACCTGGGCACTGGATGAGGCCGGACTGGTCTCGGACCAGTCACGGATTGTGCTGGAGAAGCCCATTGGGCTGGATTACGCCTCAGCGCAAGCGATTGAAACAGGGGTGCGCGAGCGCTTCAGTGAGCGCCAGATCTTCCGCATTGATCATTACCTGGGCAAGGAGACCGTCCAGAACCTGCTGGTGTTGCGCTTTGCCAATTCCATTTTCGAGAGCCAGTGGAATCACCGCTACATCGATCACATCCAGATCACCATCGCGGAGTCCGGCAGTGTGGCCGGGCGCGGGGCGTTTTATGACGAGGT
The DNA here is from genome assembly GCA_048013405.1 of Halomonadaceae bacterium KBTZ08. Taxonomy (GTDB): domain Bacteria; phylum Pseudomonadota; class Gammaproteobacteria; order Pseudomonadales; family Oleiphilaceae; genus Halospina. The sequence continues at coordinate 1,019,578 of CP182108.1, read as the reverse complement.
TGGCGCCCTGCGGGACATGGTCCAGAATCACCTGCTCCAGTTGCTGTGCATGACGGCCATGGAGCCCCCCAATACCCTGAGTGCGGATGCCGTGCGCGACGAGAAAGTCAAGGTTCTGCGGGCCCTGAGGCCCATGGAAACCAGCGCTATTTCCGAGCAGGTGGTGCGTGGCCAGTACACGCCAGGCGCCAACGGCGAGGCGGGCTATCCCGAGGATGCCGGTGTTCGTGAGAGTACCACAGAGACGTTTGTGGCCATGCGTGTGGCCATCGACAACTGGCGCTGGGCTGGCGTGCCGTTCTATCTGCGTACGGGGAAGCGCTTGCCGCAGCGCACCTGCGAGATCGTGGTTCATTTCCGGCCCGTACCACACTCCATTTTTCCGCAGCAGCGGGCGAGCATGGCCAACCGCCTGGTGTTCCGGCTGCAGCCGGACGAGGGCATCCAGCTGTCTTTCAGCGAGAAGCGCCCGGGTGCCGCCATGGACATCCGTATGGCCGAGCTCAGCCTGAACCCTCAGACCCTGCGAATGGAGCGCGCACCGGATGCTTATGAGCGACTGCTTGGGGATGTGATCCATGACAACCAGACGCTTTTCGTGCGTCATGATGAGCTCATGGCCGCGTGGGAATGGGTGGACCCGATCCTGCAGGAGTGGCGCGAGTCCGGTGCCCGCCCCGAGCCTTACAGGGTCGGCACCTGGGGGCCTTCAGCAGCGACCATGCTGCTTGCCCGTGATGGGCGGCTATGGGATGAACGGGGGGCGGGCGACGCCCCCGACGCTTAAGGCGGTAACGTGGCGCATCCGTGCGTGGCGGAGCCGTTGCACGGCTTTGTGATGGCGACCTTTTGCGCGTTGACGCCAGGGCTGGTGCGTTATACTGAAAAGCAGAGCACCATGAGGGCCAGCCATGCCGAAGCCGGTGCAGCCATCTTCCGCTGGGATGATTGAGGAGACACCATGCCTGAGATTCGCCCCTTCCTGCCCGACGATTGGCCCTCAATCTGGCCGGTTTTGGAGCCGGTTCTGCGTGCTGGTGAAACCTATGCGGTGCCCACGGACCTCAGTGAGGATGACGCGTTCTCCTTCTGGGTGAAAAAGTCAGCGTGCAGTTACGTGATGCTGGATGATGACGAAACCTATCTGGGCACCTACTTCCTCAAGACCAATGCGGCTGGTCCTGGCAGCCATGTCTGCAACTGTGGGTATATCGTGGCCGAGCATGCGCGCGGTCGTGGCCTTGCGGACAGCATGTGCCGCCATTCCATGGAAGAGGCGAAACGGATGGGGTATCGGGCCATGCAGTATAATCTGGTGGTGGCCACCAACCTGGGCGCCATCAAGGTCTGGGAGCGTAACGGCTTCGAGGTCACTGGCACGCTTCCGGGGGCTTTTGAGCACCCGGAATACGGTTATGTGGATGCCCATGTCATGTACCGCTGGCTGACCTGACTGCCCACCGAAAGGGAGCCTTAATGAGCACCACTCATGCTTTTACCCACTATGGAACCGAGTTTTCCCTGTACAGCGGCAAAACGCGGTCCTATTTGCGCTATAAAGGCATTCCTTTTGAGCAAAATCTGGCCACCCTGGGCGTCTATCGCCGGGTTCTGATCCCAAAGACCGGGGTGGCAATGATTCCGGTGGTTGAAACCCCCGAGCATGAGTTCATTCAGGACACCGTCGAGATCATCGATACGTTGGAGCAGCGCTTCCCGGAGCGTGACATTTATCCCGCTACGCCAAAGCAACGGTTGGTATCGCTGCTGGTGGAGCTGTACGCCGACGAATGGCTGTTGATTCCGGCCATGCACTTTCGCTGGAACTTCCCGGAAGAGAACCGGCGTTTCCTTCATGACGAATTCGGCAAGGTGGTGTCGCCCTGGCTGCCCGGGCCGTTGCGCCGTCTGGCCGGCAGCCGCCTCGCCAAGCGTTTTTCTGGCATGCTGCCCCTGCTCGGTATTACGGATCGTACTGCCTCCGCCATCGAGAACTGGTATTACCAGGTACTCGACCAGCTCAATACCCATTTTCGTGAGCATCCGTATCTGCTGGGAGAGCGTGCCAGTATTGGGGATTTCGGCCTAATGGCCCCCTTCTACGCCCACCTCTATCGGGATCCGGCGCCGGGTCGCATCATGAAGCGTCGGGCGCCGTACCTGGTCGAGTGGATTGAACGCATGAACGCCCGCAAACCCCGGGTGGGGGACTGGCTCCCAGACGACCAGGTGCCCGAGACGCTGTACCCACTGCTCAAGCACCAGTTCGAGAGCCAGTTCCCGGTACTGCGTGAGACGGCGGATGCCGTTGGGCAGTGGGTCAACGATCATCCGGGCCAGAGGTTGCCCCGTAAAGTGGGCGAGCACCGTTACTGTTTGAGTGGAGTGGAAGAGGCACGGGCGTTGCTCAGCTTCCCTCAATGGAAGCTGCAACGGCCCCTGGATTTCTATCAGGGGCTGCCGGCGGGCGAGCGCGGGCCGGTTGATGCCTTACTTGAGGCAGTCGGCGGCCGGAAGGCCATGACTATGACCCTTCCCCGCCGCCTTCGCCGCGAGAATAACCGCCTCGTGCCTGAGGCCTGACGAGGTCAGTGCAATTTCATCTTGGGCTTGAAGGCACGGTGCAGGCGGTCTGTGAAGGCCATCAGCAGGCCCCGGAGCCAGCCGAAGACCGCGATCTGGTGCATCCGGTACAGTGAGACGTAAACCAGGCGGGCCAAGCGCCCCTCCACGCGAAGGCTGCCCTTGGAGGTGCCACCCATCAGGGTTCCAACCGCGGAATACTGACTCAGGTTCACGAGCGAACCGTAGTCCTGATACTGGAAGGCCTTGAGCTCGCGCCCGTGGAGGGCGCGGCGCAGGTTGGTCACGAGGTGATCCGCCATCTGGTGTGCGCTTTGGGCGCGTGGCGGTACAAAGCCCTGTCCCTGGGGGCAGGCGGCGCAGTCGCCCAGCGCAAAGATGTGCGGGTCATCCACGGACTGCAGTGTGGCGGCCACCTTGAGCATGCGATTGGGCTGCAGGCTTAAGCCATCGAGTCGTTCCATCAGGGGCGGTCCTTGAACGCCGGCTGCCCAGACCATGAGGTCGCCGGGAATCTCATGCCCATCCTCATCCACCAACGCCTCGGGTCGGGCCTCGGTAATCCGTGCTTCAACGCGGACGTCGACACCGAGTTCCTTGAGTTCGCGTAATGTGTCGCGTGAGATACGCTCGGGCAGCGCTGGCAGCAGGCGGGGACCGGCCTCCAGAAGGGTGATGTGGAGCATGCTGCGGTCTGCCTGGGAGAACCCGTACTCATGCACTGTTTCCGAGGCATGCACCAGTTCCGCCGCCAGCTCGACTCCCGTGGCGCCACCGCCGACAATGGGAATGCGGGCACAGGCCTCCGGGTTTGTCCGGCGCTCGCTGTTCACCCGCATCAGGGTATTCAGGAAGGTCTGATGGAAATGCTGGGCCTGGTCGGGAGAGTCCAGGAACTGGCAATGATCCCGCACGCCGGGAATGCCGAAATCATTGGTAACGCTGCCAATGGCCAATACCAGGTAATCATAGGCGATCTGGCGCTCGGGCAGTATGGTCTGGCCGTTGTCATCAAGGATTGCATTAAGGGTGATGGTCTGGGCCTGACGGTCCAGCCCTGCAAACTCGCCCAGCACAAAATGGAACCCCCGGTGGCGGGCCACGGCACGGTAGCTGATCTGGTCCACGGAGGAGTCCATGGCGCCAGAGGCGACTTCGTGCAGCAGGGGCTTCCAGATATGGGTAGGGCTGCGGTCGATGAGGGTGATGCGCGCCTCACCCTTGCGACCCATGCGACGGCCCAGTTTGGTGGCCAGTTCCAGCCCCCCGGCACCGCCGCCAACAATCACGATCTCCGCTGTCATGACGGCTCCGCTGTGTTGATTGGTAGGCCAATCGTAACACAGCCTGGGGCGCTGGTCGGGGCTCGTATTACTGGAAGTCGTTGAACTCGTGCGGTTCAGCCGCCATGGCCAGACACAGGCTGCCCGGACCGATGTAGATGGTGCTGGTGATGCCCATCTGGGACAGCAGAAGCTCCACACCGTTGGCTTTACAGGCATCGCGCAACCGGTCGAGCCCGGGCAGGGCTTCGATCTCCTCCCAGCTCATGCCACAGGAGAGCGACACATAGGGGGTGAGCAGCCCCGCCTCCACGCGGGACACCGCGTAATTCATCACTTTCTCCACCGCTGGCTCGAACCCCCGGGTCTTGGTGACGGGTTTGCCTTCGGCGCCCTTGCCAAAGATGATCGGGGTGATGCTCAGGGCCTTGCCAAGAAAGGCCACCAGTCCGGAAACGCTGTTATCGCCCCGGCGGCGTGCCCGTTCGCGGATGTAGTGGAGATCGCGAGGAATGACCACGCTGTATATCTTGTCCGTGAAGCTGTCGATTTCATGGCGCAGGGCATTCTTGTCCAGGTTCTTCCGGATCAGGTGCGTGGTGTGGGCTGCAAGCAGCCCCTGGCCGGCAAAGATCTGCCTGCTGTCCACCACCCGCATCGAGAAACTGCCGGTTCCGCCAGCCGCATCGCGCTTGCGGCGGTATTCGGACAGAACCGTGTTCATGGCAACGCTGGCGTTTTCGTAGATCTTGCTGCGTGAACGGGTGACCGTCTCGCAGATTGCCAGGTCATAGTGATCCACGATCTGGTCCATGAACAGGTTATGGATCTGCTCCGCCGAGAACGGCTCTGTTTCCGCGTGATGCCCCTTCTGGAGCAGCCCCTGCTCGTAGAACTCCTGGGTCAGCTTGGGGTCGTGCGTATCGGTGTAGGTCTGGTCATCGATATGCGCCGTAACCGGCAGGACGAAGAGTCCGTGCTCCCTGCTGAACTCATGGGGAATGTCGCACGCCGAGTCGACAATCAGCCCTGTTTTCATGGTAAGCCTCCTTAAGTCCGCACTGCTTACAGGGGAGCAGAGGGAAATCCCCGGAACTCGTGGGCACTTCCTTTAGCGGCCTTACATCATCGAATTTCCTGTTTATCACAGCCGGCTGGCGAGTTTCCGTGCAGCAGTTCCGGTTTTCAAGGAACTTTGAAAAGCTAACCGAAATCGGGAAGAGTTTGACCTGTCATGCCAATCACACCGTGGAATTTCCGGCGGTTGTTGACGCCAGGGCATTGACGCCCAATGATTGAGACGATTCATCCCAATCCCGTAACGCAATAGGAGAACCCTGATGAAAACGATTACAGTCCCCAGCTCCGGTGGTCTTGATCAGCTTCAGGTTAGCCACCAGTCTGAACCGGGTCAGCCCGGTGTCGGCGAAATTCTGGTGCGGGTCCATGCCAGCTCGCTGAATTTCCACGATTACCTGGTGGTCAACAGAGGTATTCCCACGGAAGATGGGCGCATCCCCATGTCTGATGGCGCAGGGGTTGTGGAAGCGGTCGGTGAGGGCGTTGAGGCTTTCGCCGTGGGTGATCACGTCGTCTCCACCTTCTTTCCGCCCTGGCTGGAAGGCGAGCCCCAGCAGGGCAACTTTGCTGCTGTTCCGGGTGATGGGGTGGACGGGTACGCCCGCGAGCAGGTCGTGCGCCCGGCAACCTGGTTTACGCACGCACCCGTTGGCTACAGTCATGCCGAGGCTGCCACCTTGACCACAGCGGGCCTTACCGCCTGGCGTGCGTTGACGGTGGATAACCAGATCAAGGCCGGAGACACCATCCTCCTGCTCGGAACCGGGGGCGTTTCCATTTTTGCGTTGCAGTTCGCGCGGGCCATGGGCGTGAACGTAATCGCCACGTCCTCTTCCAACGACAAGCTGGCACGGCTCAGGGAGATGGGGGCTCAGCACACCATCAACTACAAGGAAGACCCGAAGTGGGGGAAGACCGTTATGGAGCTCACCAATGGTCGGGGGGTGGACCAGGTGATTGAGGTGGGCGGCCCCGGAACCCTCGCCCAGTCCATTGAGGCTGTCCGCATTGGTGGCCTTATTTCGCTGATTGGCGTACTCACCGGAAGCGGCGGTGAAGTGCCCACGGCCAAGCTCATGGCCAAGCAGGTCAGGCTACAGGGACTGCTTGTGGGCAGCCGCCAGCACCAGATAGAGATGGTTCGGGCCATCAATGCCACCGGCATCAAGCCCATCATCGATCGCAGCTTTCCATTGGACGACATCGCGGATGCCTTCCGGCACGAGGAAGCAGGTAAGCACTTCGGTAAGATCTGCCTGGAGTTCTGAGCTGAACAATGCAGGCCGGGCACCAGGGGTGCCCGGCCTGAATGGAGGACTCAGTCAGGGCGGTTCAACCAGAACTCGTATTCGCCGGCTCCGGACCCGGAGGCCACGCTCCAGGTGTAATAGCCACTTGGTCCGTCATAACGCACCTCGGCGCGGCTGTTGCCGTCCGTCGCGTCCCTGGCGACGCGCTGCCAGCGGGCGCCGTCCCAGCGATACAGGGTCAGGCTGTAGGTGGCGTCGTCCGGGGCATCCAGCCAACCCTGGTGGGTTCCTGCAGAACCCGATTGGTAGTGGGTACCGTCAGGCAGCATATCGTTGTCTCCCCTACCTTCGAGGCTGCCCGTGATATGCTGACAGTCCGTGCAGGGTGCAGCACCACCGCCAGAACCTTCATCGCTCCATTGCCAGAGCTTGTTCTGCTCACCGAAATAGCTGCCGCTGTCGCCCCAGGCAAAAACGGCGCCATCGCTGTCCCTGGCAATCAGCACCAGGTCGGAGCGTTTCCGGTTAACCAGCTTGTCGGCTTTCATATCCCATTGCTGGTGGGCGGCGTTGTCAACACAGCGGCGGATGCGGGCACGAACACCCCAGTTCGGGTTGTTGCCCACGTCCAGGCATTTACCGGATGCCGCCTGGGGGCGCAGCTGGCCGCTGCCATTGTGAGTCCACTTCTGGCTCTCGCTGCCATGACATTCAGTAAGCTCCACAAGGGCGCCATCCTGGCTGGCATCGCCGGTCACCGTCAGGCACTGGCCATTGAGCATCGACGCCAGTGACCGGAAGTCGGATGTTCCGCCATCGTCCTTTTTGACCGTCAGCGTGAAGGTCTTGCTGGTGCTCAGTCCTTCGCCATCGGTCACGGTGATGGTTACTTCGGCCGTGCCCGTTGCTTGACGGTTGGGGGTCATGGCCAGGATCCGCTCATCGGATTGGGTGCTGGCGTTAACCTCGATGTTGCGATTGGGTAAAACCGTGGTATTCGAGGATCTGGCGCTGACATTCAGGTCGGAATCCGGCGTTTGATCATCTGCCAGCCGTACAGTCAGCTCATAGGACTGGGTATTAAAGATGACGGCTTCCTGGTGGCGCAGGCTCAGTTCAGGGCCTCTGTTGCCGGGACCGCCGTAGATTTCATTCAGGGCAGCCACATCCAGATCACTCAGCCCCTCGCGTTGGCCCAGGTCACCCAGGGAGACGCCGTCCCGGTTGGGCCTGATGGTAGGCTCGCCATTGCGGGAGAAAGCCCAGGCGCCGTAATGCATGATGGAGCTGTAGTCATAAGGGCCAATATTCTGTTCATTCTGGATTCGGAACTGGCTTTCGCGGCCGTCCTTAATGTTGTTCCACTGGATCGTGACGTATTGGTCACGGTCCTCCCGCGACTGTTCGTGGAAGTGCCCGAGCGCATGCACCAGTTCATGGATCACGACGCCCTTTTGGCCACACCCCCTTCCCAGGCTGAGGTTCTGGGCACCGCCGCTCATGCCTACAAAGGAATAACAACCGGAGCCACGCATGATATTGACGTAGTTGCGCTCATCGCTATGCTGGACGAACCGGATATCGGTCTGTGCCTCGATTGCCTCCATGCCGGTTTGAACCACCTGACGGAACGAGCTGGAGAAGTTCCCGCCGAATTCGTAGGGCACCACGCCGTTCGGCCAGGTAGCGGCGCCCTCGGCAACGGCGGCGTTCGTGGTTGGCTGGGTCTGGTTGTCCGTGCCACGCGTCCATGGGCTGACGCGCATAGGTGGGATACCGGTGTCCTGAATTGTTTCATGGCGCCCAAGCACAATGTCGCCGCCGAAGATGGCATAGCCATCAACAACCTTGTAGGTCAGCTTCTCGCTACTGCCCTGGATGCGGGCCATGGCTGTCTGCTCACTGGCCGTCGTGTCCATAGTCCTCTGGCTGACGTCGGAACTCGCCTGCGCCATGCCCATGGCGCTACCGACCGCCAGGGCGCACAAGGTTTTGAGCGTGGTTGATGGTCTCCTGTTTTGCATCACGATTCCCTCTTTCTTGTTAGCCACGTTATGGATCCGTCCTTCCGAAAAAACGGAGGTCGCGAGTATTGATTTAAGAGGACCTAAGCCTCTGTCATCTTGTTCTGCTGCGTCAGACTGCATTGATCCATGACGCCACGCTGATCAGCAGGCACTGTTGTCATCCGGGATCAATCCGGGCTGACGCGTTGGAACAATCATCGCCGTTCAACCTTTGTTCTAATCCGGGACGGAACCTGGGCGGTACCCTAGATCCAGCTCAAGGGCTTTAACGGTCTCAATTGAAGGAATGAGCTTGAACCCATGACGATTGGTCACGTGTTGCCCGTGTCACGACTCGGTATGGGTGTGTTGCTGATGGGCGCACTCATGGCGGTGTCTGGTTGTAACGGGGCCTCTGCTGCCCGCCCAGCGCCTGAATTGGGCGCCGGGTTCAGCTACACGGCCACCAGCGACGGGAATCGGTTCCGGAAAGCCTGTCCAAGTGGGGTCCGGTGCGATGCGGACTTCGACTACCACGCCCTGGTCTACGAGGATCAGCGTCTTAAGGTGACGTTGTTCTTCAAGCCTGAGCTGGCGCACGGGTACAGCCTTGATAACTTCCGGGAACACTTCCAGTACGCCCGCATCCAATACGAAGCGAGTCCCGGCTCAAGCCCGGACAGACGGATTCTCGCGGAGGCAAGGGTCAAAGGACCGGATGTGGCGTTTCGCAGCTATACGCACGAGACCCTGACGATTGGGGTTCAGGGGCACAGGTTCCGTCGGGTCGTGGAACGGCAATCGTCCGATCCCGGTTGTCGCAACGGGGATATTGCCGGTCAGTGCAGCGACATGCGTGCCGTGGAAGCGCCCTACCGCATCACCATTAAAGCAGTAACCCCGGATCCCGAGCCCGGTTGATCCTGGGTATCAACGGCGTCTATGTGTGACGTTGATCACGCTTGGGGCTCCCGCCTTCTATTAGTCTGCCTTCAGGGTCGGAAGGCCTGATCTGGATTTGAGGCAATTGGACAAGGAGGGCCAGACCATTACTGGTGGTATTGCCATAAGCGTGCTACGCGCTGCCGCGGACTATGTCCGTCATTCCGGGTTGGAGCCCACAGGGTTGTTTGAGGATTGTGGTATTCCCAGCAGCTGGCTGGAGGAGCCGTCGAGACATGTCCCGGCTACAACGGTAGCGTGTTTGTTCGATGAAGCGTCGCGGCGCCTGGAAGACTCTCTTTTCGGGCTGCATGTGGGGCAGGTCACCAAGCCCTGGCATTGTGGTGTTCTCGGCCCTCTCCTGATGTGCAGCGAAACCATGGGGGAAGCCCTTGAACACTTCCTGATGTATGAGCCCATTGTTGATGGCATCGGACGAACCCGGCTCAGGGGGCGACGCGATTCACTACTGCTGACCTGGACGACGATGCCTGGCGAGGGGCGACCGCCACGGCACATCGCGGAGGCCAAGCTGTCCGCCTGGTTCGCCTTTTTCCGCTGGCTGAGTCAGTATCAATACGGTCTCCAGTGCGTTTACTTTGAACACCCCGAACCACCTGAACGTGAACGCTATGAGCGCCTTTTCCGGTGTCCCGTCCACTTTGGTCAGCCCTGGACAGCTTTCTGCCTGGAGCGATCCATCCTCGAGCTGCCACTGAGCTTGCCAGACCCAATGTTGCGGAAGGTGCTCCAGGCGCGCGCGGAGAGCCAGCTGGCGCAGCTCATGCAAACGCGATCCCAGGCGTTCTCCGCACTGATCAGGCACCATCTGGAAGCGATGCTCCACGAGGGTGAGCCCAGCCTGAGTGAGCTTACCCGGCGCCTGAATGTCAGCCCCCGCACCCTGCAGCGGCGCCTCAGCCCCGAAGGCCACTGCTACAAAAGCCTTTTGGACGAAGTGCGCCGCGATCTGGCCCTGTGTTACATCGAAAACCCGGATCTCGCCCTTCACACGATCAGCGGGCTGCTTGGATTCAGCGATCAGAGCGCATTCCAGCGTGCCTTCAAGCGCTGGACCGGTTCATCTCCGGGTCAATACCGTGGCCAAACCCATTGATCATGGCCTCCAGGCTCTTGAGTGGCCTCGAAGACAACTCGGCGTCCATCACAGATCAAAAGGGGATTGAAGGGGGCCCTGTTTAGTGGAAGACTGGCCGCTTGCCCATCAGGTGCCCGGTATCCATGCAATCTGGAAGACCCCCTGTTTTGTGCTGTAGACGGGAGTGTGAAGTGTCAGGTGTAGAAATTCGTCAAGCAAGAATTGAAGATGCGACTCTGATTCATAGGTTTATCACAGAGCTTGCTGCTTATGAGCGAGCGCAAGAGCAGGTTCTGGCCACAGTTGCTGACATAGAAAATGCTTTATTTGATCCCGGTTCGAGTACTGATGCGGTTATTTGCGACCTTGACGGTGAACCTATCGGGTTTGCGGTCTATTTCTTCAATTTCTCCACATGGCTCGGTAAGCGGGGCCTGTACCTTGAGGACTTGTATGTTTCTCCACAGTACAGGGGGGAAGGCGCTGGAAAAGCGCTTCTGAAACATCTTGCGCAGTTTGCGGTGGCCAATGATTGCGGGCGGTTTGAGTGGAGTGTTCTCGACTGGAACGAGCCGGCGATTCGGTTTTATGAATCGATTGGCGCTGAACCACAGAGTGAGTGGGTTGTCTATCGTTTGGATGGCAAAGCGCTTGAAGATTTTGCCCAGGAATGAATGCCTTCGACAAGGAGAGTCCCGTGCCGGATCCGTATCAGGTCCCTGCCTCTACCCTAACCGATGAAGTCCCTGAAGGCCGGCCTCTGGCGTCCAGGGTAAGCCGTCTGGGGGCGGCCATGATTGATGGAATAGTCACCCTCCTGATCATGACGCCTGTCCTTTTTGTATGGGGAAAATGGGGCGACCTGCTCAGTGGTGGTGAAACCTCTTTCGGAACCGATGTCTTGCTCCTGATATACGGCGTCGTGGGCTACGTTCTGGTGAACGGCTACTTCCTTCACCATAGCGGTCAAAGCCTTGGCAAGAAGGCTTTGGGGATTCGGATCGAGAACCTGGAAGGCCACCTCATTGGTGCCCCGGCCATCATCGGTAAGCGCTATCTGCCGGTCACGTTTATGTCCATGGCCCCCGGGAACCTGTTCGGGTTGATTGATGCGCTTTTTATCTTTCGCAAGGACAGGCGCTGCATCCACGACATGATTGCCGGGACCCGCGTGGTTCAGCGCGTCCCAGAGCAATCCGGGCCGGTTGACCCTCATGGATGATCCGCTGTCCCAGGATCAGGGCTTGGCATTGTTGTCCGAGTCGTTCTGAGGCGACGGTAGCCGATACTTTCGCCGCAGCTCGGGCAACCTGCCGCTTTCTTCCAGTTGGCCCAGCAGACGGTCCATTGATTCGACGGGGATGGTACTGCCTTCCCGGACGAGGGCGCGTAGCTTGTAGACCTGGTCCACGCGCTCACTGATGGTTAGGTGTTCGCGGGCCCGGGGGTGGCGTCGTAAGTACAGGCGGAGGAAGGAGCGGGGAACGACAGCTACTTCCGCCACCGAGGGTCGGTCCAGGAGGATGAGCTTAATGTTTCTTTCGAGGCTGCTCGACAGCAGCATATCGAATTTCGTGTCCAGAAAGCCTTCATCCGTTACATGGTCGGCGAACTGGTAATGATACCCCAGCATGCCCACCAGTTGTTTGTCTTTCAGGTTATTGAAGAAGTCCTGGCTATCGACGCGATTGCTGTGAGCGACAAACACCTCTTCGTCCCGGGCAATAACGCGCGTCCCTTCAACCGGGCGGTCACGCCATTGCCAGCGTTTGTCCTCAAAAAGGATTGCATCATAGAACCCCTGTTCGTGATCCAGGTAGCGGCGTTTCGAAGAGGTGAGAAAGAATTCGAACTTGTATTGGTCCTGGATCTCATTGAGCGCGTCAATAACTTCCAGAGTCATTCCCGTATACCCGTTTCCTTTGATCATGACAAAGGGTGGGAAACGGTAACCCGCAATGCGGACCGTCTCGGCTTGAACCAAGCCAGGTGCGAGAAGCGCCAGGACGAGCAGAATGATGCTGATACGGAACACGTCTGTAACACCTTTTTCGGCAGCAGGAAAACGAAGGTTCCAGTTCGTGCAGCGAACTTTAATGGCATGTTAGCAGTCTGTCAGACTGGTTGCCTTGGCCTTGGCGACGATCCGTTTCGGGGACCCAGGTAAAGGGGATGCCCGGCTGACCCCAATGTGGGGAGTGATTGCTCTCACAGGAGCAGTCGGCAGTGGAGAGAATGAATTCAGGAGGTAGGTCTCTATGCGGCGACCGGTACTGATGCTTGCCCTATTCCTCAGTCTGGCCGCAGGTGCTGTGGCAGAGACTGGGCAAACGCTGGAACGGGGGCGGGAGCTGACTCAGCGGTTCTATCAGGAGCGACTTGACAGCCTCTGGGAGCAGTTTGCGCCGCCAATGAAGGAACACTTTGGGGATGCAGAGGCCCTGAGGCTCTTTCGGGACCAAATAGGGGCTCAGTTGGGGCAGGAGGCTTCCTTGCTTTCAGAGGGAGTTGACGCAGCTGGGGACTCTCAGGTTTACAAACGGACGGCCCGTTTTGAGAAGGCATCAGGACCGGTGCTGGTTCAATGGTCCCTCGATAAGGAGGGGGCAGTCACGGGCTTCCTGGTGACGCCAGCTGAAGCGGCACCAACCCAATACCTGGAATATGAGACAAAGGCTGATCTGCGCCTGCCTTTCCGCGGGCAGTGGTATGTCCTATGGGGAGGGCGGACGTTATCCCAGAATCGGCATGCCCGCGTGAAGGATCAGCGGTTTGCCTATGACTTTGTGATCAGGGAGGAGGGGGCCTCGCATGCTGGCAAGGGCGAAAGGAATGCGGACTATTACTGTTTTGGGCAGCCGGTTCTGGCCCCCGCTTCCGGAACGGTTGTCGCGGCCGTGGACGGGGTTGAGGACAATGTCCCGGGGAATATGAACTCGCGTCAGCCACTGGGCAATTACGTCATCATCGACCATGGCAATGATGAGTTTTCGTTTCTGGCGCACTTGCGGCGGGGCAGTGTTGAGGTAGAGGAGGGCGATCAACTAGAGCCCGGGGAGCTGCTCGGGGACTGTGGCAACAGTGGCCATTCCAGTGAACCCCATCTGCACTACCATCTGCAAACGACGTCAGAGCCGTTCAAGGGCGAAGGGTTGCCCGCTCAATTCCGGCATTACGCCGCAGATGGCGAGCCAGTTGCCAGAGGCGAGCCGGTGAAAGGTCAGGTGATCCGGCATTCGCCCCCGGAACGTTAGGCTGGACCAGGACGTTAGTGCGGCGGGGAGCCGGCTACCTGTTTCCGGTCCTCATCCGCCAATACGGGTCCCCGCTGTCCGTTCCAGAATCGCCACGGCATCCTCCAGCCGCCCGATACCGCTCAGGCCCCCGGTTTCGGCAAAGTCGGTTGCCGCAGCCAGCTTGGGGCCCATGGAGCCGGCTGGCAGGTTGAGCGCCCGGGCATCGCTCAGGCTGAGTTCATGGAGTGGGGTAGCGGCGTCTGTCCCGAAGCCGCGATAGATGGCGTCCACATCGGTGAGCAGCAGCAGGGCATCGGCTCCCAGCTGGCGCGCTAACAGGGCGCTGGCGGCGTCCTTGTCGATAACGGCTTCCACGCCGATCAGGTTGCCGTCCTCCCGGCGCAGTACAGGGATGCCGCCGCCACCGGCGCAGATGACGACGACGTTCTGTTCAAGGAGCAATTCCAGAACCCGGGTGTCGGGAATTTCCTTTGGTTGGGGCGAGGGGACGACACGGCGCCATTTGTCCCCATCCTGAGCGATCTGCCAGCCAGCGGCTTCAGCTTTGGCCTCGGCTTCCTGCCTGTCGTAAACCGGTCCGACGAACTTGGTGGGGTTGCTGAAAGCCGGGTCATCCCTGTCCACCCGGATCTGGGTCAGAAGAGTAGCGACGGCCCGCTCATGGCTCAGGGTATTTTCCAGTTCCTGTTCAATGATGTAACCGATCATGCCTTCCGTTTCGGCCCCCAGGACATCCAGTGGGTAGGACTCATCCGGCTTGTAGGCGGCTCCCTGCAGTGCCAGGAGGCCAACTTGCGGTCCATTGCCATGAGTGATGATCAGTTGGTGACCGCCACGGACGATGCCAGCCAGTGATTGCGCGGCGGTCCGGGCATTGGCACGCTGGGCTTCCGCTGTCAGCGGTTCCCCGCGACGCAACAGGGCATTGCCGCCCAGGGCTGCTACCACAAGCATGTCTGGCTCCCTTATCTCGATCTGTCAGTTTCCAAGCGTGGCGACGAGCACCGCCTTGATGGTGTGCATCCGGTTCTCCGCCTGGTCGAAAACGATGGAGGCGGGACTTTCGAAAACGTCTTCGGTGACTTCCATGGCCTCAATACCGAATTCGGCCTGGATCTCCTTGCCCACAGCCGTTTCCGTATTATGGAAAGCGGGCAGGCAGTGCATGAACCGGGCGCGGGGGTTGCCGGTTTTCTCCATCAGGGCGGCGTTCACCTGATAGGGCTGAAGCAGCTTAATGCGCTCCGCCCATTTGTCCTTGGATTCGCCCATGGATACCCATACGTCGGTGTAGACAAAGTCCACACCTGTTACGCCTGCATCAATGTCGTCGGTGATCGTGACCCGGGCCCCGGTATCCTCGGCAATGGCCCGTGCTTCGGCTTGCACGGCTTCCTCGGGCCAACAGGCCCGGGGGGCGCACAGCCGCACGTCCATGCCCATCTTGGCGCCGCCAATGAGGAGGCTGTCACCCATGTTGTTGGCAGCATCGCCCATGAAAACGAATGCTGTGTCCCGGAGCGGTTTCTCCACGTTTTCCTGCATGGTCAGGAAGTCTGCCAGGATCTGGGTTGGGTGGAACTCATCGGTGAGTCCGTTGTAGACCGGCACGCCAGCGTATTGGGCGAGTTCCTCGACCACGTCCTGGCCGAAACCACGGTATTCGAGAGCGTCATAAACGCGTCCGAGCACCCTGGCAGTATCCTTGACTGACTCTTTGTGGCCAATATGGGTGCCAGTGGGGCCCAGGTAGGTGACACGGGCACCCTGGTCAAAAGCTGCCACCTCAAATCCGACCCGGGTTCGGGTGGAGTTCTTTTCAAAGATCAGCGCAATGTCCTTGCCCTCCAGGCAGGGCGTTTCAGTGCCGGCGTACTTGGCGGCTTTGAGGTCGGTTGAAAGCTTGAGCAGAAAACCGATCTCGCGGGGACTGAAGTGCCTAAGGGTGAGGAAGTGCCGGTTCCTGAGGTTGAAAGCCATACCTTGATTCCTTTTCGTTCATGCAGGGTCACGTTGGGTGGGGCAGCTCATACAGCGCCCTCCGCCCCGGCCCCGGCCCAGTTCAGCCCCTGGAATGGCCAGAACCTCGATGCCGGCGGCCCTCAGGGCGGCATTGGTATCGTCATTGCGGTCATAGCCAATGACCACGCCCGGGCTCAATGCGAGTACGTTGTTGCCGTCGTTCCATTGTTCCCGCTCGCGCTCGGCCGGGGTGTCGCCGCCGGTGGGGACCACCTCCAGGGCGGCATAGCCAAGCACCTCCGCAACCACATCAAACAGCGGACGGGGGTCCCGGTGGAATGACAGGTGCTTGCCGTTTTCGCCCGGGCGCAGGTCGTAGCATACGACCTGATCCGCCACTTCCTTGAAGCTGGTTACCACATTGCCGCCACAGAAGGTGAACACCGTGTCCAGATGCATGGCGGAGCGGGTCTTGGGAATCTGGCACGCAATAACCCGTTCAGCCGCTCCGTTTTCGAACAGGGCCCTGGCGAGCTGGCCTATGGCCTGCGGCGAGGAGCGTTCTCCCATGCCCACCAGCACCACCCCATTGCCCACCGGCATGATGTCACCGCCTTCGAGGCTTGCCAGGGCATGGTCGGTGAGGGGGTCGCCCCAGTGGACGTTGACCCTGCCGGCAAAGGCAGGGTGATACTGATAGATGGCGCTCATCAGCAGTGTTTCCGGTTTGCGGGCGGCCCAGTACATGGGATTCAGGGTCACCCCATCATGGATCCACGCGCTGTTGTCCCGGGTGAACAGGAAGTTGGGAAGGGGCGGCAGCACAAAGCCATGGCGTCCCAGGTGGTTGCCGAACAGCCCGGTTGGCTCGAAGGGCAGGTCGCCCACTTCCAGGCCCCCCATCAGGAACGCCGCCAGGGTCTGGCCCGGCAGTTCGTCCATCCACGCGCGGAGGTCGGATACCATACCCACGCCGATATGATTCCAGGTGATCCGGTGATCGAGAATCCAGGCCCGGGCCTGCGGGATATCAAGTGTTTCCCCCAGGAGGTCGTTGACGTCCAGTACCTCCACGCCACGTTCACGCATCACGGAGGTCAACACATCGTGGTCTTTCTGGGCCTGCTTGACCCAGAAGACGTCGTCAAACAGCAGGGCATCGCAATTGGAGGGCGTCAGGCGCCGGTGTGCCAGCCCCGGGCGGCTGACGATCACCTGCCTGAGAGTGCCGGTTTCGGAGTGAACACCAAGGGTGTGATCGGTCATGTCAGGTCCTCGTCCGCTGATGTTAAAGGAGCGCGCCAATGCTGATCACGGCCGTGATGAACACGGTCAGGATCAGCAAGAGGGGCCACATAAAGACCAGCCAGCGATCATAGGAAACACGGCCAATGGCCAGGCCGCCCACTACGACTGCGAAGGTTGGGTTGATCAGGTTCACCAGGCCGTTGGCGGACTGGTAAGCGGTGACCACCAGATCACGGCCGACGCCGGCAAAATCCGCCAGCGGTGCCAGAATCGGCATGGAGAGCACGGCCAGGCCGGACGATGACGGCACGAAAAAGCTCATGCCCACCTCAATCCAGAACATCAGGTTGATGAAGGCGAGCTCGGGCAGGCCTCCCAGGGTGGTTTCGGCACTGTGCAGGATGGTATCGGCAATCATGCCCTGTTCCATGATCACCACAATGCCCCGGGCCAGCCCAACAACCAGTGCTACGCCGAGCAGGTCCCGGGCGCCGTCAACAAAGCTGCTGGTCAGCTTCTTTTCACCCAGGCGGGCGATGATGCCGATAACGATGGCGGCGCCGAAGAAGAGTGATCCCATCCTGGCCATCCACCAGTCCTGGGTTGAAACCCCCCAGATCATGACGATGAACGTCAGCGCGAAAATGATCAGGGCGATTTTCTGTGTGCCTGTGAGCTCGAAGTTCTCCAGTTCATCGTGGCCCTGAAGGAAGATCCTGCGGTGCGCGGCTCTCTGTTTGGCCACCACGGAGCGGGAAGGGTCCGCCTTCACCCGCTGTGCGTAGCGCATCACGTAGGCGGCGCATATGATAAGGCCACCCACGAGCAATATGACGCGGAGCACAATGCCATTCGTGAAGGGAATCTGGGCGGCATTGGAGGCAATAACCGTCGCAAATGGGTTGATTGTGGACCCGAGCACCCCGATGCCGGCCCCCACCAGAATCACGGCCACGCCGGTAACCGCGTCATACCCGGCTGAGATCATGACTGGGATCAGGATGGCGTAGAACGCCAGGGTCTCCTCGGCCATGCCGTAGGTGGTTCCGCCCAGCGCAAAGAGCGTCATGAGTATCGGAATCATCCAGATCTCGTGGCCTTCCAGATGATGCATGGCGCTTCGAATGCCTGTATCGATCGCGCCGGTGGCGTTCATTACGCCCAGAAAGCCCCCCAGGAACAGCACGAACAGGGCCACATCAATGGCATTGGCGGCGTAGCTTCCGGGATCATAAAAGCCTGCCGTGGGCGCCAGCATCACATCGACGAAGCCCTGGGGGTTGGGTTCAACGGTTTCATAGGTCCCTGGCACCGCAACCTCACGCCCGATCTCTTCGTTCATGGACCGCTCATACTGCCCCGCAGGGATGATCCAGGTGAGCGCGGCAACCAGAATGATCAGCAGGAACAATATGGTGTAGGCAGTGGGAAAACGTGTTTCCAGGTCTTGTTCCGGGTTCGCCGAGGGAGGTTGTTCGTCCGTCACGTGGCATCTCCTTACCAATTGTGGCTGGCTGATGGGCCGACCCACCACTTCCACTATGAACCCTGTCAGCGCTTAATCAATTGAGGAGTATCAACTCGACAGACGTTGGTCTGTCACCCATAATCCGCACTTTCCCTGACCCAGGGCTAAGTCTGCATGCTGGTCGGGTGTGCCCCAGTCTTCAACGTGCAATCAGGAGCTTCAATGGCAGCTGCAACAGCGCTCGTAGTATTGGCTTCCCTGTGTTGGGGGTTATCAGGCGGTATCGGTGGCATCCTGATGGCGGATGGCTGGGATGCCTTCGTGGTGTCGTTCTACCGGGGGGCCATTGGGTTGGTGTTCGTCCTGGGGTGGCTGGCTCTGCGACCGCGCGGGAGCGGGCTGTCAAACCGCCGGTTGTGGTTCTGGTCGGCGATTGCAGGCCTGGGGGTCGCCGGCAATTTTGCGTTCTATTTCCTGAGCATTTCGGAGGGCAGCGTTGCGGTCGCGGCAACATTGATGTATTGCGCGCCCGTGTTTGTCTATCTCCTTTCCTTTGCGCTGAAGCTGGAAAGCCCAACTCCGATGAAGTGGGTGGCGATCGTGATGGTGATGATCGGGATCGTGCTGCTTACCCGCATTTACGACATTGATGCCGGCGGGGTAACGCCGCTTGGCGTGGGCGCGGGGCTTCTGGCCGGGTTGTCCTATGCGGTCTTTATTTTCGGGTTCAAGTACGCGGCGCCCCACGGCAGCCCTCAGGCGATACTGGTGGTCGCCTTTGCGGCACTGGTCATTCTTCTGGTGGGGCTGGGTGATACCAGTCAGATCGCTACCGCTCTGGAAACGCCGGATTGGCCACTGTTCGTAACACTTGGGATTCTGGGGGCGGGGCTGTCCTTCATTTTCTACATTGTCGGGCTGAACCACACCGCGCCCGCCGTAGCCTCCATTGTGGCGATGGTGGAGCCCGTAACGGCGTCCCTGTTCGGTGTTGTGGTTCTGGAAGAGAGTCTGGTCGCCCTTCAGGTTGTGGGGATGGTCCTGATCCTGGCCACGGTTACGGCGCTGAGTGTGTTCTCAAGCCCGAAAAGGTCGCTGCCCGAGGACTGAGGCGTTACTGGGGGGAGCGCTTCCGGTTTGATGCCCGTCAATCACTTGATGTTCGCCAAGGACAGGGCCGAGCCGCCTGCATTAGACTAAGCCCGCTTTTGGCCCCTGTTTCCCAACCCGACATTCGGAGCCCCATGCTATACCGTCTAGCCGCTGTCCTGTGTTTGCTGTTTACGAGTGCGCCGGTTGTTGCCAGTGCCGGTGAACTGGACCTGACCGCAACACTGCCTGGGGCGGTCGCCCTGCTGGTCTTTGCCATCGCCTACGCCCTGGTGATGGGCGAGGAACGGCTTGAGTTGCGCAAATCCAAACCTGTCCTGGTGGCGGCGGGTATTATCTGGATGGTGATCGGGGGTGTTTATGTGGCGGAGGGCCGCCCCGATGTGGTTGAAGAGGCCTTCCGGCACACACTGCTGGAGTTCAGCGAACTGATGCTGTTCCTTCTGGTGGCGATGACCTACATCAACGCCATGGAGGAGCGCCACGTCTTTGATGCGTTGCGGGCCTGGTTGCTGCGCAAGGGGTTCGGGTATCGCGCGCTGTTCTGGATCACGGGTGGTTTGGCGTTTGTCATATCCCCAGTGGCCGATAACCTGACCACGGCCCTGTTGATGTGTGCGGTGGTGACCAAGGTGGGCGAAGGGGACAGCCGCTTCATTAATCTGTGTTGCATCAATATTGTGGTAGCGGCCAATGCGGGAGGTGCCTTCAGCCCCTTCGGTGACATCACCACCCTGATGGTCTGGCAGTCCGGGGTTGTGGGCGTGGCTGAGTTTGCCCGGCTGTTCCCGCCGGCGCTGGTGAACTTCCTCGTCCCTGCCTTGGTGATGAACGCATTCCTGGTGGATCGCAAACCAGGGGTTGTGTATGAAGCGGTCACCATGAAGCGGGGTGCGGTGCGGATTATTGGCCTGTTTCTGGTTACCGTGGCGTTGGCGGTCTTTGTGCACTCTGTACTGCGGCTCCCGCCGGTGCTGGGCATGATGACCGGACTTGGTTTGCTGCAGTTCTTTGGGTTCTACCTGCGCCGGACCTTGCCGGAACGGCTGGAGCGCAGGCGTGCCCATGCGGAACGCAAGGGCGATCAGGAGGCGTTGAAGCGCCTGGGTAACGTGGTTCCCTTTGACGTCTTCAATCGGGTGGCCCAGGCGGAGTGGGATACGCTGCTCTTTTTCTATGGTGTTGTGCTCGCCGTTGGTGGACTGGGATTCATGGGCTACCTGGAGTTGCTGTCCCACACACTGTACACGGAATGGTCGACCACCTACGCCAACGTTTTCCTAGGGGTTATCTCGGCGATTGTTGACAATATCCCGGTCATGTTTGCGGTTCTGACCATGGATCCCGCCATGCCCCATAACCAATGGCTGCTGATCACACTGACCGCCGGGGTTGGAGGCAGCCTGCTTTCCATTGGTTCCGCGGCGGGCGTTGCCCTGATGGGCCAGGCGCGAGGCAGTTATACCTTCCTCGGGCATCTACGGTGGACGCCAGCCATCTTTCTGGGGTATGTGGCCAGTATCGGCGTGCACCTATGGCTGAGTGGCGCCTAGTGCCGACAGGTGCTAGGCCTCCGGATCCTGTTTTTTCGCTTGTTTCATGCCCTCATCGGTATCCCCCTTCTTCCAGTAGGAACTGCAATACATGGCCCGCTTATCGATGCCTTGCTCGTCCCGGAAAAAGCGGCGCAGATTGCGCATCGTGCTGAACTCGCCGGCGAACCAGGGAAACGGAGTGCCCGGTAGCCAGGGCAGGGCGCGTACTCGCTCCGCGATCGGGGCGTTGGGGTTGGCCGTGTCAGGGTTGACCAGCCAGGTCAACTCGATGCCTTCGGGATGCTTGATGGGCTGTTTGTCCTGTTCGCACAGGACTTCAATGATGGCGTAACCACGGGCCTCGGCTGGGAGCTGTTCCAGGTTGACGGCCAGTGCCGGCAATGCGCTCATATCGCCCGCGAACAGGAACCAGTCGGCATCCCGGGGAGCGACTTTGGGGTCGCCGGGGCCGCGGATGGTGATGGTGTCGCCAGGTTCGGCCCGGTTGGCCCAGGCTGATGCGGGCCCTTCATCACCATGGTCCACGAAATCAAGCGTCATGGCCTGACGGGCGGCGTCAAAGGCGCGGATGGTATAGGAACGCAGGGTGGGTTTAGCGTCTTCATGCGCTGGCTCGAAAACCAGTTTAACGTAGCCCCCTTCCTGATTCGGCGGGAAAGTGGCCAGCTCCGCTCCGTGCAACACGATGCGGCGCATGTTCGGGGTCAGGCGGTCGTTGCTGTAAACAGTGAGGCTGTAATCACTTGGCATTGGTTACTCGGTCAGTATCAGGTTCGCGTTTTCCAGTGATAATATTCTCATCTTCCTGGAAAACAGGAAAGGCGTTCCGGTCTGGCCGGGTGTTGCAAACCCGGGCGGGTACGTTATAGTTCGAACCATGAAGTCAGTTACCGCAGCATCCACGTCAATCAATAATCAGGTACTCGCCGACAATCCGGCGGGCATGGTGGCTGCTGTGTATTGCCAGTGGTTTGGTTTCGGCTTTTTCTTTAGCCGCATGCCGGGCCACGCCTGACGATCCTTCACACTTCAGGAGGCGGCCCGGCAACAAGCCTGGCTGCCACCGGATGAAGAACCCCGACTGGCAGCCAGCCGTCGGGGTTTTTTTATGGGAGGTCAATAATGGTTACAGCAATGAGCGATGCACAGACGACGACCGGAACAACACAACAGGCGCAGGATGCTAATGCTGTTCAAGCGTTGCCGGCACCGGTGGAATTGAGGCGTCAGCTGCCCTGTTCAGAGGCGCTACAGGCTCAGGTTGAGAGCCATCGGCAGGCGGTTCGGGCCATTCTGAGAGGCGAGGACGAGCGGCTGCTGGTGGTTGTCGGGCCCTGTTCGGTCCATGATGAAGTGGCTGCGCTTGAGTACGGTGAGCGGCTGGCGGAGTTAGCGGCAACGCTACAGGACCGCTGTCTCATCGTGATGCGCGCCTATCTTGAGAAGCCCCGTACGACGGTGGGCTGGAAAGGACTGCTTTACGATCCGGAGCGCACCGGTGAAGGGGATCTGGCCCAGGGACTGGTGCGCAGTCGGCGTTTGCTTCTGAACCTGGCGCAGCTGGGTCTGCCACTGGCCACCGAGGCTCTCAATCCCATGGCGGTGGATTACCTGTCCGATCTTGTGAGCTGGACCGCCGTTGGCGCGCGTACCACCGAGTCCCAGCTTCACCGGGAGATGGCAAGCCAGTTGCCCATGCCGGTGGGGTTCAAGAACGGTACGGATGGCAGTCACGAAATGGCACTCAACGCCATGCAGTCAGCGGCTTCCCCCCATTACCGGTTGGGCACGGATCTTCAGGGTCGACCGGCCATGATGCAGACGCCCGGTAACCCGGATACACACCTGGTGTTGCGCGGAGGCCGGGGCATTACCAATTACGATGAAGCCAGCATCGCGGCGGCCCAGCAAACGCTTCGGGAAAACGGGCTGACCCCTTCGGTGATGGTCGACTGCAGTCATGATAATGCCTGTAAGCAGCATCAGCGCCAGCCGGAAATCGCCCGTGAACTGCTGCGTCAGCGCCAGGCGGGCAACCGCCGTATTGTTGGCATCATGCTCGAAAGCTTCCTGGTTGATGGTAAACAAAAGGATGAGGGCGAGCTGACCCACGGCCAGTCCATTACGGATCCCTGCCTGGGATGGGATGAAACGGTGCGTGTCCTGCAACAGATGGCCTGAGCTGCTCTGAAGCCCTATCATAAGCGCGACATCACAATGGCTTACGGTAGCGCGTGAACCGTTACCGTCACTTGGATCTTCTACGGGTTGTGGATTTATGGGCGCACTTCAATCAGGGGTAGTAAGGGCGTGGCAGCGTTTTACCCAGAGAATGTCACCGCCGGTCTTTATTGGGTCGGCCCTTTGCGTCATTGGCTTCTGCTTGTTCGGGGGGCTTTTCACGGCCACAGCGAGTGAGGCCTTTTCCAGTCTGCAACAGGCCATTTCCAGGACTTTTGGCTGGTATTACGCGCTGATTGTTACTGTCTTTGTGGTGTTTGCGTTCTGGTTGATGCTCAGCCCCTATGGGCGGCTGCGGCTGGGACCGCCGGATTCAAGGCCCGAATTTCGCTATCGTGGGTGGTTTGCCATGCTGTTCAGCGCCGGTATGGGGACCGGCCTGGTGTTCTGGGGCGTGGCGGAGCCGCTGTACCACCATACCAATCCGTTGTTTGCGGAGGGCGGTTCGCCGGAAGCGGCCAAGGAGGCCATGCGCTACACCTTCTTCCACTGGGGCCTGCACCCCTGGGCCATCTATATCCTGTTCGGCGCTTCCATTGCGTACTTCCATTTCCGTCACGACCTTCCGCTTGCTCCCAGGTCCATTCTGCACCCGCTGATTGGTCGCCATGTAAACGGGCCGATTGGCCATGGGGTGGACATTCTCTGCACGGTCGGCACCCTGCTCGGGGTATCCACCTCCCTGGGATTGGGCGCCATGCAGATCAACAGCGGCCTTGCTCAGTACATGGACATACCGCTGGAGACCAATGTGCAGGTCGGCATTATTGCCCTGATTACCCTGGTGGCAACGCTTTCGGTAGTTTCCGGAATCAAGGCGGGCATCCGGCGGTTGAGCCTGATCAATCTGTCTCTGGCTTTCGGGCTGATGGTGTTCGTCTTCTTTGCCGGGCAAACGATTCATATTCTGGAAACGTTCGTGGGATCGCTGGGACTCTATATCCAGACACTGCCGGAAATGAGCCTGTGGGTGGAATACACCAGGCATACCGACTGGCAAACCACCTGGACCATGTTCTACTGGGGGTGGTGGATTTCCTGGTCGCCGTTTGTTGGGGTGTTTGTGGCCCGTATTTCCCGGGGACGGACACTGCGTGAGTTTGTGCTGTCGGTGATGCTGGTGCCCACGCTGGTTACATTCGTCTGGTTGTCGATCTTTGGGGGTTCGGCGCTCCATATCGAGCTCTTTGGTAATGGCGGGCTGAGTCAGATCGTTCACGAGGACGTATCGCTGTCACTGCACGCCTTGCTGAAGGCGCTACCCCTGGCGGGGGTGACCATGATGTGGGCAACCCTGGTCATCGTGATTTTCTTCATTACGTCTTCGGATTCCGGCTCACTTGTTGATGACATGGTGACGTCGGGCGGTCACCCCAATCCCCCGCGGGCACAACGTGTTTTCTGGGCTGTGTCAGAAGGGTCTGTGGCGGCGATCCTCCTGGTTGTGGGCGGGTTGCGGGCGATTCAGGATGCCTCCATTTCCCTTGGCTTCTTCATGTCCTTTCTGCTGATCGCGATCTGTCTGGGCTTCTACAAAGCACTGCGTTCAGAGCGCCACATGACCCGTGGCGGTAAGGGGGACTTCCTGTTGATGCCCTGGAGCAGGCATGCTCAGACGCCGGAAACGCCCAAGCCGGAACTCTGGGACAGTGATTGAACGGCGCTCGTTGTCCAGAATGACTGGTCTTACGGTTCCTGGTCGTTCTCGCGCTTTTCCTGTTCTTCCAGTTCCGCCTTGCGTTCCCGGATCCGTTCCATCTGGTCCCTGGAGACATTCAGGCTGTGAGCCCGGTTTTTCAGCGTGACAATGCCCCCCAGCAGGGAGCCGATAACGGCAATGAGAATGAACCATTCAATGGTCGCCATGATGCGCTCCCCTTGGGCTGGTGGGTTGGCAATCGATGCATGCCGGAACCATCGTACCATTATTCCTGCGCCAGCCGGAGACAGGGAGCGCCGGGGGCTTCAGGCGGCCCGCAGCGGCCTGGAGGGCCCGAAGTGCTCAAAATGGCGTCGACTCTCATTCACGCCGAGTGCCTCCAATGCGGCATCAACCGTCTGCATGAAGGCTTCTGGTCCGACAAAATAGCAGCGGGCTGAGGGGGCGGGCAGGTGCTGCTTGAGCAGGGAATGGTTGATCATTCCGATGGCATCCGCACCGTCGGTTGGCGTGCCTTGCTCGTAGATCACCACCGGGTTGAACTGTTCCGGGTACTGGTCCCTGAGCGCCTTGATTTCATCGCGGAACGCATGATGCTGCCGGCTGCGTGCCGCGTGCAGGTAGGTCACATGGCGACCTTGTCCCAGCGCCTCTTTTGCCAGCGGCAGCATGGGCGTCTGGCCAACCCCACCGCTGATCAGCAATAGGGGCTCCTGGCCGCTCAGGGTGAGGTCTCCGGACGGTGGCAGCAGGTCCAGTTCATGGCCCACGCCCGCCTCGTCGTGAAGGAAGCGGCTGGCATGCCCGTCCGGTTCGCGTTTGACGGAAATGCGATAGGTACGACCGTTGGGTGCATCGGACAGGCTGTAGTGGCGATAAGTGGGCTCGCCGTTGATCTGGAGCCGGAGGCCGATGTACTGGCCCGGGTGGAAGTCCGCAACCGGTTCACCATCCACGGGCTCCAGCTCGAAGGAGGTGATAACCTCGCTTTCCCGGCGTCGGCTTCGGATGCGGAAGGTCCGCCGGCCCTGCCAGCCACCCGGTCGGTTCGCAAAATCGTGATAGTGCTGCTGCTCAACGTCAATCAACAGCCCGGCCAGTTCGTCGTACAAAGCCTGCCAGGCGTCGGCGACGTCTGGTGTGATCGCATCACCCAGGACATCACCAATGGCTTCCATCAGGCATTCGCCAACAATGGGATAGTGCTCGGGCTGGATACCGAGTGAGATATGCTTGCTGATGGCCGTGGAGAGCGCGGCCCGGGCTTGCGCCGGGTTGCCGCGCAGCTGTACGTATTGCAGCACCGCCCCGGCAAGCGCCCGCGCCTGATTGCCGCTGGCCTGGTGGCTTGCGTTGAATAGGGCGTTGACGTCCGGGTACCGCTCGAACATCAATGGATAGAACCGCGCGGTAATGGTTTCGAGATGCTCCGCCACCACAGGGGCGGTGTCCTGGATGATCTGTTCCTGCTCTGGGCTCAGCATGTGTCCTCCTTTGAAGTGAGCAAGTCGGCTTCTGACAAAACAGTATCCATAATACATGTTATTTGATGGATGTAAAAAATATGCATGAAATTGCGCTCAGAGCCGCGCCGGTAGACCTGGAACAGACAGCGCGGGTCGCCATCCTGGCCGGAATCTGGACTGACCTGCCAATCATGGCCAGCTTGCTCGGCATGCCCATGCACATCAACGGGCCTGTCTGTATCCTGAGTCAATAGTCCGCGGGTGTCCGTGGGGTTCAGCCGACTGGAATCCGGGCCAAGGCTGATGGCCCAGCCCCTACAGAAAAAGAGGGAGTCTCTCTATGGATTTGGATCTGACCCAATGGGATCGGCGTTTCCGGCGCGCGCTTCTGGCGCTGGCGCTGGTGTTTGGTCTTCTGGATTACTGGTTCGCGGGCGATAATATCTGGGTGCGGGCCGGATTCGTGATAACCGTTGCGGGGCTGGTGGGGTATTTCACCAACTTCCTCGCCATCAAAATGCTCTTTCAGCCCAAGCAGGGGCAGGTTCTGGGCTGGCAGGGGCTGGTGCCCAAGAACAAGGACCAGATTGCGCGCAGCCTGGCCGAGAGTGTGCAGGAGCAACTGCTGTCACCGGAGATCATCCTGGCTTACATCCGGGAGCGGCAGTTAATCGAAACCGGCACCGAGGCGATGGCCGGGTGGCTCGATAACCACCTGCAGGATCCCGAAGTGCGTACCCGCATCACAGGGATGGTGGTGGAGCTGATGCGCGAGCGCGGGCCGGAGGCGCTGACCCAATCGCTGGATTTCATTGAAGCTGCCCTTCAGGACCTTGCGCAGGATCCGGACAATATTGAGCAGTGGTGGACTCAGATACGGGGCAGCCTGAACACCTTCCTGCAGTCCCGGGAAAACCGGGAATGGCTTGCCGGGAAGATCCGCCACTGGCTTCAGCAGGAGATTCCCCAGATCTCGGATTGGCTTAACAGGGCGATCGAGGATTACCTGAAACAGCGGCGCCGCATGGGCTCGGTGGGGTTGGGGATCAAGAACATCTTCTCATTCGACCAGGAGGCCATCAGCCAGATCCTGGAGCGCTTCATCAATGACGCCGAGGTTTCCGATGATTTCATGCGGACCCTGGATGCCGTAGTGGATGGGATTCAACAGGAAATGGCAAAGCCCGAGGTGCAGGCGCTGATCCAGGAGCGGCTTGCAGAGTGGATCGAGACGCTGGGGACAACCGTCAGGGACCGTATCCTGCCAACGCTTGTTGAGCAGACGGATCAGTACCTTAGCGACGAATCCAACTGGACGCGCATTGAGGAATCACTGATGGGCGCCATCCAGTGGCTGAAAAGGCAGGGCCTGAACCTGCTGCAGTCCGAGAAGGGGCATGCCTGGGTCAGCCAGGGAATTGAGCTGGCGGTCAAGCGCCTGGATGTGACCAATGTGGTTGAGCAGCAGGTGCGTCGGCTTGATACCGATGAGCTGGAGAAGATGGTCCTGGACAACACTGGGGGCAACCTGACCGTGATCCAGCTTCTCGGGGGCTGCCTGGGTGTGATTCTGGGTACGGTTCAGGTGCACCTGGCCTTCGCGGTGCCCATTGCCGGCCTGCTGGTGGTGGTTTGGATCGCTTGGCGGCTGAACGAGCGCCGTAATGCGCCCAGCGCCTCCGGTTAGAGGTTTTGCAGCCGTTCGTAGCCCTCCCGGGTCACCAGCACCAGGTGCCAGGAAGAGGGGTAGATCCGCCCCTCGGCACGCAGTGTCTCAATCCACCCACCGTGCGTGGACGCGGGCAGGTAGAAGAAATCCCGGTCTTGCTGGAGGGCATCGCCGGCCCGCTTGAACAGGCGGAAGGTCGTGCCCTTGGTGAACCCGTTCAGCTCATCGATCTGGCGAAAGCTCAGTGTCGGGGTGCCGTTGTAATCAATCGGCTCCATGGCTCAGGTCGCCTCGGGTGTGGTCTCAAGCTCCTTCAGCAGGTCCAGGAACTGCTGCCCGTATCGTTCCAGCTTCGCCTGCCCGATGCCCGGCACCATTGCCATCTCATCGAGTGTTTTCGGACGGGCGTGGAGCATCTCCTTGAGGGTGGCATCGTGGAAAATGATGTAGGGCGGTACACCTTCGGCATCCGCCAGCTCCTTGCGGAACTGGCGCAGCTGTTCCCATTGAGCGCTGTCCGCGACATCCGGCGGGGCATTGCTTGCCGATCCGGAGGCGGTCTTGCGTTTGCTGGAAGCGGGCAGTATGTCTTCCCTGAGCGCCAGTGAGGCCTCGCCGCGCAGCAGCTCCCGGCAGCGTGGGGCCAGCTGGAGGCCGCCGTGGCCCTCGGGATCACTCTGCAGGTGGCCATGAGCCAGGAGCTGGCGCAGGATTGAGTGCCAGGCCTGTTTGGAGAGATCCGTGCCAATTCCAAAGGTGCTGAGCTGGTCGTGACCGAGGCGGCTCAGGCGGACGCCGGTCTTGCCCATGAGCACGTCCGTGACATGGGCCGCCCCGAAGCGCTGGCCCGTGCGGTAGACGCAGGAGAGTGCCTTGCGCGCGGGCTCGGTGGCATCCCAGGTCCTGGGAGGTTGCAGGCAGTTGTCGCAGTTCCCGCAATTGCCCTCATGGGGTTCGCCGAAGTATTCCAGTAGAACTTTGCGGCGACAGCCGGTGGCCTCACAGAACGCCAGCAGGGCTTCCAGCCGTTCGCGCTCCGCCTTCTGCTGGAGCTCCCCGGCGCTGGATTCTGCCAGCATCTGCCGCACCTGGTAAACGTCCTGCAGGCCGTAGACCATCCAGGCCTCGGCCGGTTCGTTGTCCCGCCCGGCGCGGCCGGTTTCCTGGTAATAGGCTTCAATGCTCTTGGGCAGATCCAGGTGCGCCACAAAGCGCACGTCCGGCTTGTCGATGCCCATGCCAAAGGCGACGGTTGCCACCACCACCAGCCCTTCTTCGTGCAGGAACCGTTGCTGGTGGTGCTGTCGGGTTTCCCCATCCAATCCGGCGTGGTAGGGGACAGCTGGTACCCCCTGGTTGCTCAGGTACTCGGCCGTGGATTCGGTGCGCTTGCGGCTCATGCAGTAGACAATGCCGGAATGGCCCTGGTGGCGCTGCTGGATGAAGGTCAGCAGTTGCTGGCGGGCATTGCCCTTGAGGCCGACCCGGTAATGGATGTTGGGCCGGTCGAAACTGGCGACGTAGGTATCGCCGCCGTCGGGCAGCAGCTGGTGGCCGATTTCCTCACGGGTGCGCTGGTCCGCCGTGGCGGTAAGGGCAATGCGCGGAACCCCCGGGAAGCGCTGGCGCAGCACATCCAGCTTCATGTATTCCGGACGGAAGTCGTGCCCCCACTGGGAAACGCAGTGGGCTTCATCAATGGCGAACAGGCCCAGCTCCGCTCGTTCCAGGAGGCCGAGCATGCTGTCGCCCAGCAATCGTTCCGGTGCCACGTACAGCAGGTCCAGCTCCCCGGCGAGCGCGGACTGCTCAATATCACGCTGGATGATGGGATCCAGGCTGGAGTTCAGGCAGGCTGCGCGCACCCCGTTGTGCTGCAGTGCCTCAACCTGATCCCGCATGAGGGCGATCAGTGGTGACACCACCACCGCCAGCCCTGGTCGCAGCAGTGCGGGGATCTGGTAGCATAGCGATTTGCCACCGCCGGTTGGCATCAGCACCAGGGCATTACGCCCTTCAACCAGTGATTGGATGATTGCCAGCTGACGACCGCGGAAATGCTCGTAACCAAACACGTCCCGCAGGATACGGTGCGCGGCCTGTTCGAAATCCGTTTCAGGGGCGGCGCTGTCATCGCGCATGGGGTACGTGACTCCATTTGGTGGGGTTGGATCAGGAAAGGGTACTTGGTTCGGTGGGAGGGTTAAAGGGCACGGGGCTCAGCTTCAGGTTGAAGAGGCGGCGGGCCCTTTCGGGGGTGGATTCATTACCTTGAGACTGTCTCTTTATCGGTTATCTTGAGCAGCGTCCCCCATTCGGTAAAGGAAATTGTGCAATGTTATCACGGGATCAGGCGGAATGGGCCTCGGAAGCCGTTCTTGAGCCCGAGCGCCGGCGGTTGGCCAGAAAGCAGGAACGCAAGCGCCAACGTGAGGCATTCTGGCAAGCCCATGCCCAAAAGGCGGATATAGGCCTGCTCGGTTTGGCTTTGGGCAGCCATCTGGGGTATTACGCCGTTGGGGATCTGTTTCCATGGAATCTCATTGGACTCGGTCTCGGGTTCGGCCTCGCCGTTCTGGCGCGCCGCCTTGGTATTCCGCTTTTCAGGTAGAGACCTCAGCGTTTGGTCCTGGCGGTACTAAGCGGACGTGATGGGGGCGCTGGCGCCCTACTAGGGGGCAAAGATTGCCCTGTCAGCTTCCAGAAACCGTGGGCGGCGGCCCTCCTTGTCTGGAATGGCGACACTGCACAGGCATAACGCTTCTGAGTGTGTCCAGCAGCGCCATTGTTGACCGTGCAAGCGGGCTGTGGCGGATGGGGCGTCCAGCTCCCGGCATTCAATCTGGGTAGGGTGGACGGCAAATCCGGTGGCGGCGGCCTTCAGGATGGCTTCCTTCATGGTCCAGAGACGGAAAAACGCCCGTTCAATATCATCCTGGTGCGATAACCACCGTTGCTCCCTTGGGAGGAGGGTGGCATTCGCCAGCCGTTCGAAGTCGTCCAGTTCCCTGTTTGCCTCAATATCCACCCCTACCTCGTCACCCGCTATGGCCACCGCAATAAAAGGGCTGCTATGGCTCAGGTTGAACGCATAGGGAAATGGCGACAGTGCGTAGGGCTTGCCGGCGTTATGGCGCTGAAAGCGCCAGTGGTGTGGTGGCAGATGCGGGCAGTAATGGCTGCAGAGCAGGCGCTTTAATCCGTGCGCTTGCGTAAAGGTCCGGCGGTCATGCTCATGAATCAAGCGCTGCCCGCGCGCTTTTTCCTCGGCGCTGAGGCAGTCCGGGGTTGCAGCAAGCCCTTGCGAGATCCAGATATCCAGCATTAACGCTCAGGCTCCCCTCGCCGCCGATCAGTGTTGGCCGAGGGTTGCCCCGCCATCCACCTGTAGGTCTTCAAGCGTGATCTGGGCGGCCTTGTCCGACAACAGGAACATTACGGCTTCCGCCACGTCCTCGGGCTGCGCCATGCGACCCAGAGGAATGCCCAGCCGGTGGCATTCTGGATTGCCAGCGATTGTGGCTGCCTCGCCGTGCTCATCGGTCCAAAGGCTGCGTTGCATGGGGGTGTCCGTGGAGCCTGGCGAGACGATATTGCAACGCACGCCATAGGCCGCCAGTTCCAGCCCCAGGCACTTGGTCATTTGTGTGAGGGCGGCCTTGGAGGCCGCGTAGGCACCCATGCCGATCCGAGGGGTGGTGGCCGCGTTGGAGCTCACGGTCACAATGGCACCCTGGCGTCGTTCGGCCATGCGACCACCAACGGCGCGGGTAATGTTGAATGCGCCAGTGGCATTCACGGCCAGGGACTGTTCCCAGTCCTCGTTGCTGCAATCGAGGAGCCGTCCTGGACGGAGTATGCCCGCCACGCTTGCCAGGTAGTCGATAGGGCCCAGGGAGCCCTCCAGCTCCCTGATGGCCTGCTCGACCGCATTGGTATCGGAGAGATCCAGCGTCACAGTTCTTACGTTTGCTCCCTGAGCCTCCAATTCGGCGGCCAGGGATGCCAGCGGCGCTTTCTGCTGGTCGATCATGCCCACAGCGCAGCCGCGCTGGACGAGCAGGCGGGTGAGCGCAGCCCCGATTCCCTGGGCAGCACCAGTGACCACGGCTGTATTCGCCTTCATGCCCATGATTTCAACATTCCGTTATTTCCTGGTTGTGGGTTATGTCCATGGTGTCCTGGGTCAGGCTGTCGGGCACCACCACGGGGTGGCCGCTGCGTGGGGCGGTAAGAATATCGGCTTCAATGCCGTAAAGCCGGCGCATGAGTGCGGGATCCACCACCTCTTTCGGGCTGCCGTCGGCGACCAGGTGGCCGCCTTCCATGGCCAGGATGCGATCGCCGAAGCGCAGGGCGGCGTTGATGTCGTGAATGACCATAACCACGGTGCGCCCATAGGCAGCCAATTCCCGGACGAGTTGTAAGACCTCCAGTTGATGCCCCATATCCAGCATACTCGTGGGTTCGTCCAGGAGCATGAGGGGGGCCTGCTGAGCCAGTGCCATGGCGAGCCAACAACGTTGGCGCTGGCCTCCGGAGAGCCGGTCTACCCGTTGGCCCGCCAGCCCGGACGTACCAGTGGCGGCCAGGGCCTGGGTCACGGCCTGCTCATCCGCAGCGGACCATTGCCGGAAAAGCCCCTGATGGGGATGCCGACCGAAACGGACCAGGGCGGTCACGGTCATGCCTTCGGGCACCTCGGGTTGTTGGGGCAAAAGCGACAGGTACCGGGCAACCTGTCGGGGGGGCATTTGCCAGACGTCCTGGCCATCCACCATGACCCGCCCCCTTTCCGGTCGGTGCAATCTCGCGATGGTTCTCAGAAGCGTGGACTTGCCGCATCCATTGGGTCCGACAATGGCCACCACTTCTCCCGTCTGGATGCTGGCGTTAGCGTCTACCACAGCTACATGCCCAGGGTAGGCGCTGGTGAGCGTTTCGATGTGCAGTATCATGGCGTTGCGTTGCCTCGCCGTCCGTCGGTGATCAATATCCACAGCAGAAACGGGCCCCCAAAGATGCTTGCAATGACGCCAGCCGGGATCTCGGCTGGCGCGGCAATAACACGTCCCAGCGTGTCGGCCAGTATCAGCAGTATTGCTCCCACGAGCGCGGAGGACAGGGTAGGAACCCGCTCCGGGCCTTCCAGTTTGCGGGCAATGATGGGGGACGCCAGGGCCAGCAATCCGACAGGCCCGCCCACTGGTCCGCCAATGCCCACGGCCATGCCCGAAAGGGCCACGGCCAGCGTAAACGCCTGGAGTTGGCAGCGATTCACATTCAGTCCAAGGGTCGTTGCCGTGGCGACATTGAGCTGGAGCAGCGCCAGGCTTCTGCCAAGGATCAGTGCGATCAGTATCAAGGCCAGGACGGTGGCGCCCAGGGCGGGGGAAAGGGCTTCACCCCGCCCGACCAGGCTGCCGATACTCCAGGCATAGATGGCGCTGGCATGCTGTAGGCTGGACCAGGCGAGGCCCAGCTCCGTTGCCGCTCGCAGTGCCGCTGAGACGCCGAGACCGACGATCAATACGCGGTAACCGCGTGAGCCCATCCTGCCGGCCAGCAATAGCAGGACAACAGCCGTGAGCCCGGCCCCTGCCGGTGCCACCCACCAGCCCCCGAGCTGGCCGCTGGCGCTGAGGATAAGAGCCAGCATCATGGCAAAGGTGGCGCCTTCGTTGATGCCGAGTATTGCTGGTGTTGCCAGGTGGTTACGGGCCACGGTCTGCAGTAGACAGCCCGCAGCGCCCAGGCCGGCACCGGCCAGCACTCCGGCCCCAATGCGGGGCAGCCGGATCTCGCGTACCAGCAGCAGCTGCGGCGTAGGCCCATTGCCCGCCAGGGCGTTAAGCGCGGTTGCTGGGGTGACTCCGCCAGGCCCGGTAATCAGGGCGAGGATCACGGCAAGCATGAGTAGGCCTACCAGTCCCAGCACTACCAGTTGGGGCCGCAGTGGCATCCGGAGTGAGAGCGAGCCGAGGCGCCAGACGCCTGCATCCGCATAATGATTCCGGGAGGGGGCGCCACTCATCGGTCCGGACCCTCCGCCCCTGCTGGGCCGCGACCGGCGTGCACAAGCCATACCATAAAGGGAGCCCCGATAAGTGCCACCAGGACGCTGGCTGGCGCTTCAAAGGGCTGCACCACGATGCGGGCGCTGATGTCCGCCGCGAGCAGGATGACGGCACCGGCCAGGCCGGCCAGCAGGAACCGGGTTTTAAGGTCGGGACCCGCGATGCCACGCCCAATATGAGCGGACAGGAGCCCCAGAAACGCGATGGGGCCAGCCAGAGCCACGGCGGCGCCGGTGGCGAGCGTCACCGCCGTAGCCACGCCCAGACGGATCAGACCGGGCCGGTGGCCAAGAGCGCGTGCGCTATCATCGCCGAGCATCAGGGCGGCCAAAGGCCGCAGCAGCATCAGAGCCACCCCCATGGCGAGTGCAACAGCGGGGAAGATCTGCCAGACCAGGTCGCTGGAGGCACCGGAAAGGGCTCCCATCGTCCAGTAACGGTATTGGTCGTAACTCTGTTGGTTGGCCAGCAGAATGCTGGCGCTTAGTCCGTGAAAGGTGGCGCCCAGTGCGATGCCAGCCAGGATCAGGCGAAGGGGGGTGTTGGTGCCGCCGATGTGGCTGAGCAGCAGAACCAGGCTACTGCCCGCCAGCGCGCCCATGAAGGCCCAGATCAGGTAAGCTCCACCCGTGCTGGCTCCGGCGAA
Organism: Halomonadaceae bacterium KBTZ08; assembly: GCA_048013405.1. Classification (GTDB taxonomy): domain Bacteria; phylum Pseudomonadota; class Gammaproteobacteria; order Pseudomonadales; family Oleiphilaceae; genus Halospina. The sequence continues at coordinate 984,975 of CP182108.1, read as the reverse complement.
GGTTATGCCCACCACCACGGCCAGGGCGGCCCCCGCGTTGATCCCGAGCAGTCCGGTATCAGCGAGCGGGTTACGGGTTATAGCCTGGAGCAGGCAGCCAGACGCACCCAGTGCCGCGCCCACCAGCAAGGCGGCAAGGGTGCGCGGCAAGCGTAACGATTGAATGGTCGTTGCTGCCTGAGGATCGGTACCGCCGAGCAGATAGTGCACGCTTTGCAGTGGTGATACCGGGCCGCTTCCGACCGTCACGGAAATCACCCCTAAAGCGGCCGCAGAGGCGAGAAGGGCAAATGAGCGCTTCAAGGCGCGCTGTTGTGGGGACGGCGGCATCAATGGTCGACCATGGCCTGTTCAATGTCTTCCAGAACGGCCAGGGCCGCCAGCGCGCCACCCGGCCCTGTCCAGAGAGAACCGTCCACGTTCACAACATGTCCCTTCTGGACCGCGTTCAGGGCCTGGTAGGCGGGTCTGTCCCGGACTTGCTCCAGTGCCCGTGCCCCTTCACCTTCCCGCTGCAGCGTGCCGATAAAGAGCCAGTCGGCATCAATGCGATCCAGTGCTTCCAGGCTCAAGGGGGGTGTATGGCCTCCTCCCGTTTCCTGCTGGTGTTCCGGGCGGCTCAGGCCGGCATCGCGGATCACGCGGCTGGCGAACGCGTCCCGGCGCATATAGGCTGGGCCACGCGGGTTCCAGCGGACGATGCTGACGCTTGCTCCCGTGTTCTCTCCCAGGATCTCGCGCAGGGCATTAGCGCGCGAACGGTAGCGTTCCAGAAAGGCTTGGGCCTCGTCTTCACGCCCCAGGGTTTCGGCCGTGGCGTGGAGCGTTTTACGCCAGCTGTCACCAATGGTGTAGGTGACCACAGTGGGGGCAACCCGGCGGAGTTGGGTGATGAGCTGGGGATTGGGGACGCCGCCGGCCAGGATGAGGTCGGGTTGCAATTCAATGATGCGGCCCATGGAAGGCTGCATGAACTGGCCAATGACCTCGATAGTCGCAGCCCGTTTGCCCAGATAGCGTGGTGGCCCTTTCTGACCTCGCCCGGCGACGGTGGCGACCGGTTCCGCGCCCAGCGCCAGGGCGGCATCAAGGTCCGGTTCGCTGAGCGTGATGATGCGCTCGGGTGTTTCCGGCACGGAAACCGTCTTGCCGCTGGCATCGGTCAGGCGGCGTTCGTCGGCTTGAGCACCGGCGGCCAGCCATAGTGCCAGTAGCGCTACAACAAGAAGATTGCTCGGCTTCATTGCCTGCTCCTGTCATCAGTCATTGTCGAAGGTATCCATGATGTGGTGGCGTTCTTGGTGATAGCGCTCCTCGGAAAGCGAGGCTTTCCAGTACGGAACGGCGTACATCTGTTGGCGCTGCAGTCCGTGGGAGCGGCGCAGCAGGTTGCGGATATGGACAACGGTCGCGTTTTCCCCGGCGATCCAGGCGAAACACCTCTGCGCCGGCCAGTCTATGGCTTCCACGGCATCGATCAACTGGCGATCCTGGCCGGCGGGTCGTTCGCGCACGAGCCAGTGAATGGCGATGTCGGCCTGACAGGTCAGTTCCTGGCAATCGTCGGCTGTGGGGACCTCGATGATGGCCTGACCCTGTGCCGAAGCGGGGCATTCTTCCAGGAGCGCGCTGATGGCCGGTAGCGCCGTGATGTCGCCAGCGAGCAGGTACCAGTCGGCGCTGCCGAGCAACGGGTCGGGACCGCCGGGTCCGGCGATGCCGATGCGTTGGCCCGGTGCGGCACGCCGGGCCCAGGCTGAGGCCGGCCCTTCATCGCCGTGGACGACGAAGTCGATCTCCAGAATCCCGGCTTCGGTATCCAGACGGCGTACCGAGTACGTACGGGTTATGGGGCGCCGGTCGCGCGGGGGCCAGACAGGGCCGTTAGCCCCCAGCTCGGGAAGCTCAGGCTCTGATTGGCCTTGCTGGGGAAGGAAAACCTTGATGTGGGCGCCATTGCGGTTTGCCGGGAACCCTTCCAGATCCGGCCCGCCCAGAGCTACCCGCAACAGGTTGGGCGATAGCCTATGTACCCATTGGACCTCCAGCATGCGCGGTGGGGTTTTCTTGGCGTGACGGTTTTCACTCATGTTGGCTCACCTTCAAGGGTATGGTCGTTTACAGTGAAACCTGAAACGGTGCAAAACGAGTGAGTTGGGCTGGTACGTTCTTGGGCTCAGAACCGATAGGCGGTCGTAAGCTTGATGTTACGGCCTGGCTCGTAGTCGCTGAGCTCCAGCGGGCCAAAGACCGGATGGTTCGTACTGCCGGTGCGCGAGGCGTGTGATGTGTAGAATTCGTCAAAGACGTTATCCACGCCAAAGGTCACGGTCAGGCCTTCCAGGCTGCCCCGAGGGAGCCACTGTACGGAGACATCGTGGGTGTCGTAGGACGCTTTCGGGTCGGAGCCGGAGGGAACATTGGTTTCTTCGGCAACGTAACGGGAGGTCCAGGTGACGGCGAGGTCCAGACCGGTGAGGTAGTAATCAATATTGAGGGTGGTGGTGTCCCCGATTTCCCGGTCCAGTGGATCGCCTGTGTCATCGAATTCCGAGTCCTGGATGGCATGGGTCAGCATCATGTCCAGGTTGCCCCTGCGATAGTTGAAGCTGGACTCAAGGCCATCAATGGTCACATCGCCAACATTCTTAAGCTGGCGTGATCCGCCGCTGGCGCGGGTACTCTCGATCTTGTCGTCGATGCGGGTGCGGAAGCCGGTCACGCTGAAGGTGATCTCGTCTGCGCTCAGCAGGTCGTTCTGCGCCACTCGCAAGCCCAATTCGTCGTTACGCCCGGTTTCCGGACGGATCGCCGGGTTGGGGACGTAGGTGCCGGGTTCGTTGATGAACGCTTGCGCCAGTTCCGGCCCCTTGAACAGCTGGGTGCTGCTCGCATGCAGTGTCAGTGGCTGGATGACCCGGTATTGGGCAGCCAGTGCGCCAGTCCAGTCGTCGTACGTTTCATCCGCGGTTGCGGAGTCCAGTTGATAATGGTTGTAGCGGACGCCCGGGGTAAGGGTAAAGGCGTCTGTGAGCGAGACCCGGTCCTCCAGGTAGGCGGCGCCGCTGAAAGCGTCCTCTTCGACCAGTGTTGCGCCATTCTCCCCATAAGCGCTGCTCTCGTGGTTGGCGGTGACGCCGTAAGTGAGTTGATGGCTCATGCCGGCGCTTTCAATGGGGGTACGGGCACGTGCCCGGGCGCCCTCGTTGATCAGTTCCCCTTGTACTATCGGTCGGTCGACCCGGGTTTCATCTCGTTCAAGCTCCAGGTCGTTACGGTATAAGGTGGCGTCAACACGGGTTCCCGATTGGGGGTCGCGGGAATAGTTGAGGGCATAGGTTGTGCGACCAAATTCGGTAGGGTATTCCAGATCGCTGTTGGGGATTGACTCGTTGGTGGCCCGGCCCACGTCGGGACGGTAGGTGTAATCGCCTTCATCCTGGTAGGTGTCGACCGTCAGTTCCAGGCGGTTGGCAGCGTCGGCGTTCCAGCCGGCCTTGAACAGGGCGTTGTAGATCTCGCCATCGTTACCAATGGCCTTGGTGCCGGAGCCGTCCTCGGGGTTGTCACGGTCCGTGAAATAACCGTAGCCCATGATGTCGAAGCCACCACCCAGACGGCCATAAGCGGTCAGCGATCCGCGGCGTTCGTCGTTCGTGAAATAGGAGGTGGAGGCGCGTGCCCCGGTCTCAGACCCGGCTCGCAGAAGGTCATCCGGATCCTTGGTCTCGAATGCCGCCGAGCCACCAAGGCCTCCATTGGCCACCGAGTTGCGCCCAACCTGAAGGTCCACGGACTTGAGGATATCCGGATTGATCAGCAGGTTTCCCATATGGTGGTACATAAACCCTGTTTGCCGGGCCCCATCAATGGTGATGTCCAGGTCCGTGTCGCCCATGCCACGCATGTTGATGCGCTGGTTGGTGGAGTGGGTGCCTCCCACCTCAATGCCCGGCTGGTCGCGCAGAAGGTCGCTCAAGTGATCCGGCTGGGCGATGCTGATCTCGCCATCGCCCACATAAAGCGAGTCACTGGAGACGCTCGTGCTCCAGATCGTGATGGGTTCCAAAGAGATGGTCTCACTGGTCTCCGCTTGCAATCCGGGGCTTGCGGCCAGAGCGAGCATCATCGTCAACGTGTGTCGCTGAAATGGGGCGGGACGTGTACGAACGCCCTGGGTCGTTGCGTCTTTCAATTGGCTTCTCCCAATGGTGTGAATTGATAATTGCAAAAGCAGATGCAAATCAATCTCGTTTAGTGATAGAAGTTACGTTGTTTCTGAGAGCTGTGTCAAGATGAAACAGACAATGGCCCAAGGATGCTGGCTATCGTTGGATGAGCCCTTATACGCTGGTCAACGATATTGACCGTAACGCTTGGCCGCTGAAGGAGGTTTGGAGATCGCCATGGTGGAGGGGGTGGATGCACAGACTGATGGCATGCCCGATGCCCGCGATGGGCTCACAAGAACGGAACGGCTCATTCTCCATGTGCTGGAGCAGAGCCGGCGTGAACTGAATGGGGGAGCTGTGCCGACGGTTATGCTCTATGGACGCGTGTTGGAATACGTTCAGCTCAGTGAGGCGGAGCTTTACCTCTACCTGGATCGGCTGGGTGTAGCGAGAGCTTGAGCGGGTCCAACCGGAAGAAACCACACAGCGTTTGATAGACATCGGGCTGTTTGGCGTTCAGGTGACCAGGCTGCTGGAAGAAGGTTTCCGTCAGAACGGCGAAAAATTCTGCCGGCTCGGTTGCGCCGTAGGCGTCCAGCCAGGGTTTTCGGTGGAAGCGGATTGACCGGCGCAGGTCCTGGTAGGCGCGGCTCATGGTTTCCTGCCAATGACGGGCCTGCTCGCCACTCAGAGGTGGCGCGCCATCGGCGGTACCGTCCAGATAATCCAGTTGGTGGGCAAACTCGTGAAGGATTACGTTATGGGCCCCATCCGGATGGATGGCGCCTTCCTCACAGTCCGTCCAGGCGAGCACGACCTGGCCGCGGTTTGAGGCTTCGCCGGCACGGATTTGGTTGCTGGCGCTTACCGTGATGCCGTCGCTTTCAAGGCTCCTGACGTAATACTGGTCCGGATAAACCAATATGCTGTGGATTGCATCGAAATCCGAGATGTTACGGGCAACAATCAACAGGCAGGCATGGCCGGCGATGGTCAGGCGTACGGTCTCGTCCACCTCAAATCCATCGCAGCCGTAGAAGGTTTTTTCCGCAAGGAATATCTGTACACGCTGTTCAAGCTGGTTCCTGAGTTGAGGGGGTAATTGGCGGTATAGGGGCACCTGGGTATTGAGTAATGCCCGCCAGTGGCTTGGGAATGGGTGTCGCAGTTGCCGGTTCCGGCGCCAGTCTTGATAGAAGAACAGGTAGAAGATGAAGGCGGCAATTCCCGCCAACGCACAGAGGGCATAGATCAGCATTGGTGCATCTCAGCAAACGGAGCGATCCTGGGTAACTGGATTATCCTGGGGCATTGGCCCTGGGTTAGGCCAGCCAGTTGCGCAGGTTTTCCGCCGGTAGTGCCGGGCTCCAGAGAAAGCCCTGTCCCAGGTGACACCCCAGTTCCGACAGGATGGCAGCCTGACCTTCGGTTTCGACCCCTTCGGCCGTGACCGTAAGCCCCAGCGCTTCGCCAACCTCCACCATTGCGAGCACCAAGCGCCGAGCCCGTTCGTCGCCCACGATGGGGGCGATGAAGGCCCGGTCGATCTTGAGCTCGGTGCAGGGCAGTCGGCGCAGGTAGGCGAAGGAGGCATACCCGGTACCAAAGTCATCGATGCTAACGCCTACGCCGTGCTCGCGCAGCTGAACAAGCAGACCAATCGTGGTGTCCGGGTCGCGCATCAGGGCGCCTTCGGTCATCTCGACCTGGATGCTGGAGCCGGGAATACCAGTGGTGAGCAATGTATTGATGAGGAAACTGGTTATGGCCGAATCGGCAAGATTGCGGGGGGCAAGATTGATACTGACCGGCAGTGAGATCCCGGAACGGGCGAATTCGATGGCTTCGCGGATCACGAATCGGCTGAAGGGCTCGATCAGGCTGGTTTGCTCAAGCTTGGGCATGAAGGTGGCCGGCGCGATGAACCCGCCATCCGCGGTACGCCATCGGATAAGCGCTTCGACTCCATGGGGTTCACGGTTGCTGAGGCGGATCTTGGGTTGGTAGAAAAGCTCGAATTCGCCCCCTTCCAGGGCGTCTTCGGCGCGGCCGATCAGCTGGATCGTTTGTTTGTTATCGCTATCCAGCCTGGGTTCATAGTCGACCCAGCTTTGCTCCAGGATCAGGGCGCGGCGAAGGGCAATTCGGGCACGACGGATGAGCTCGCACGCGTCCACCGGTGTGTCGACGTGAGCATGTCCCACCCCGATGGCCGGCTCGATGCGAAGGGGCGCCCCGTCAACCGTGAATGCCGCGCTCGCGGCCTTGTGGATGCTGCGGGCCAGATGGCGGACCGCGGAATCGTCGTCAATGGCCAGGATCAGTGCCACTTCTGCGCTTGAAAAACGATAGGGGCCGATGACCTTGGGCGAGACAGTACTGAGGTGGCTGCCCAATTCCCGGATAACCTCGTCGCCGCCATCAATGCCGACCACGTCCACCAGATCCTCGAGGTCGGTAGCCCGGACGAGCACGACGCCCAGACGGGTGGGGGCGTCTTCGGAGAATGCGGCTAGACGGCTCTCAAGGTCCTGCTTGAGCGCGCCCCGGTTGGGAAGCCCTGTTTCTGGATCGGTACGCGCCATGCTGAGTCTGATGGTGTTGTGGCGGTACAGTGCGGAATGCAGGCCACCCGCGACACCACCCACCAGGAGAAACGTGAAGCCGCCAATCACCCATTGCTCCGTGGTTGGAGCGACGCCGGAGAAGGCACTGAATGGCATCCAGGGGGTCAATAGTAATGTTGCCGCCGCGCCTGTCCCGATGCCACCTGCCAGGCCATACGTGTAGGCGCCGGCAAGAATGGGGAGCACCATGATGTAGGTATAGGCGCCGTCAGCGCCGCCTGTTGTAAACACCAACGCCGCAGTGACGCCAAACAGGCCAAGCGTTATACCGCTACGCAGGGCATGGGAAAGGAGTGACTGCAGAGAGCCGAAAGGGGTGGCGTTCAGGATCCTTTGAGCTCGCATGGAACGCCTCATTGAACAGGGGATGGCCTGACCTGAAGTGTAGCGGAGGATTGCTTGATTTGTAGTTGTTCATGTCGCTGTCAGGTTCTGGTGATCTTTCCAGTTCAATCTGGCGGAACTCGATACGTGTGCTGTTGCAGCAGGGGCAATACGGTGAAAAGCATGCCGGAACCCAGCCAATGACAAGACCTGAGCCCGGCCCTCAGTGGCCTCCGGGTTTCGGTACAGATGGACTGACATCAATCGGCACAGAATGGATTCGCTTTCAACTGTACCGGTTCAGGACTGGCTTTCTGAGTCTGTGCCTTTGCGCCTCGCCTCTCTAGCATGGAGTCACCACGAAGGAGATGGACCCATGCAGACCGAGCAGCTGATATCGTTAACAGGATTGGTGCTGGTGATGGTTGGCACCCCTGGCCCCAACAACCTGATGCTGATGGCTTCCGGCGTTAATTTCGGCGTTGTGCGTTCGCTGCCTCATGTGGCTGGCATTATTGCCGGCTGCCAGACGCTTCTCCTGGCCATGATGCTGGGTCTTGGTCAGCTCCTGAAGACGTACCCTCTGGTGCAGACCCTCCTGCAGATCCTCAGCGCCTTGTTCCTGGTTTACATCGCCTGGTTGCTTGCGGGTAGTGGCCGGTTGGGGGACACCTCGGGCCGGCCCGAGCGGCCCATCAGCTTCTGGCAGGCGTTGCTCTTCCAGTGGATCAACCCCAAGGCGTGGATGATATGCATGGCAATCGTGGCCGCTTACACGGATCCAGAGCAACTGGCGATGACTGCCTTCTGGACCAGCCTGGTATTGGCAGTGGTGAGTTTACCCCTGATCGTAACCTGGAATGTAAGCGGCCAGGTGCTGAAGTACTGGCTCCAGCAAGGCAAGCGGTTGTTGTGGTTCAACCGCTTGATGGCGCTACTGCTGATCGGTTGCTTGTACCCCATGATGCACTGAGGCAAGCCGGCTCAGCAGGCGTTTGCCTCCCTGAAGGAAACCAGCCGCCTCTTGTTCTCGTCCCACAGCGCCAGGCGGACCGACTCGATGCTTTGCCACAGTGTGATGCGGCTGACCTCTTGCAGCTCGGGGAAGTCGCGCAGGACTTCGGGCAGGCGGTAGCACGGGATGCGGCTGCACAGGTGATGCACATGGTGTACGCCGATATTGGCGCTGAACCAGCGCAGAACCCCGGGCAAAACATAGTGGGAGCTGCCGTGCAGTGCTGCTTCCTGAGAGGTCCACTGGTCGTCGTGTTCCCAGTAGGTTGTCTCGAACTGGTGTTGCACGTAAAACAGCCATACACCGATGGTGGACGCTACCAGCGTGATGGGAAGTTGTATGAGCAGGAAGGGGCCGAGGCCAACCGAGCCGATCAGGATGGCGACGAGCGCCGCGATGCCCAGGTTGGTGCCCATGGTGCTCATCCAGGGCATCCATCCGTTACGCATGAAGCCGAATGGCAGGCGGTAGCTCAGAAGGAAGATATAAGCCGGGCCGAAACCGAACAGGACGATGGGGTGGCGATACAGGCGATAACGCAGCCGCTGGAAGAAGGTGAGGGCGTGGAACTCGCGGACTGTGAGGGTCTCAAGACCGCCGATAGAGGGGCGATCCAGGTTGCCCGAGTTGGCGTGGTGCTGGATGTGGGTGTAGCGCCAAAGGTCATGGGGAGTGAGTGTGAATACGCCGATGACACGGCCCACCCAGTGATTGGCCTTGCGGGAGTGGAAAAACGACATGTGGCTGCAATCGTGCTGGATCATGAACAGCCGTACCAGAAAACCAGCGGCCGGGACGGACAGCAACAGGGTCAGCCAGTAGCTGAGCCCCAGGGTCGCCCACATCAGGATCCAGATCAGAGCAAAAGGCACAGCCGTAACAGCGATTTCCATGATGCTGCGGCTGCGGCGTGGTTGCCGGTAGTGGTTCAAGCGGCGGCTCAACGCTCGCGGCTCGGCGGTACGGTTCTGTGTTTCGGCTTGGCTCATGATGCGATTCTCGTGCGCGGCGCGACCCGCTTCACCGGAAGGGGCGGCGCCAGGTATTTCAGGGGTATGAGGCATTCCGTTGCCTGATCTGCCCCGGATACGATCACCCTGACGGATAACGTGGACTCTGTATGTGCGGTAGCCGGCATTCGTCGGGAAAGCACCAAACCACTGATGGTACCGGTGAAGGCGGCTGCATTATGGGTTTTGAGGGCGGTCATTGTGCTTGCTCCTTGTCCTTGTGGGGTGGTCAGGTTACTGCCTTGACCGTGGAAATGGCGCCCAGAACCAGGCCAAACAGCGCCCAGAGGGCGGCCAGGAAAACCACCAGGAGCGTCGCAATCAGGTCCGTAACACTGACCACGAACCCCGGTGGAAAGCCGTGGAGAAAGGAAACCGCAAGGGTCCCGAGAAGGGAAGTGGCGATCAGCAGTACCAGCCCCTTGTTGGTCAGGAAACGTGGGTGGGCCACTATCAGGACGCCACAACTGACCAGCTTGGCGATCATGATCAGGCTTAGTGTTGTGGCGGCGGCTGTCGTTGGGAATGCCGCGTAGCCCAGGGCGACGTAAAGGGGCGGTCCCATGGGCGGGGCAACCAGCAGGCCAACCAGCTGGACGAGAAGCGAGAAGGCGGCCAGCGCGGTCGCGACACAGGCGATCAGCAGGATAATGGAGGCCACCAGTGTCGTGATCCCCTGGATCCGGCCGGTCACGCTTTCAGGAGCAATCAGGGGGACGGCCATCAACAGCACGGTGAAGACCAGTTGGCTGTCCAGCAGGGCGAGTCCGGGAATCGCCCAGCCGACTGCGCCATTGGCATTATGGATCCATGGAGTAGTGATGGTAACCCCGAGTTCGACCAGCAGGACCAAACCCAGGAGAACGATGGCAAGCAGGAACAGTGGGCGGTTCAGTCGCAGGGAACGGACCATGATTAGTCCTCCATCCGTAGGGTTATGTCGTTGCTGCGGTTCCCTGTGTTGCTGAAGGAGAGCTCGCCGCCGCGATCAAAGATCACGAAACGCACCTTGTCCGGATTCTCGGCCTTCGACTGCCGCCATCGCCGGCCCTTCACGGTACGGCCATTGAAGCGCTGGTCGGAAGCCACTGTGTAGGTGATGGTCAGTCCGGCACTACGGCCCGAGATGCGAAATACCGCGTGGCGTTGGCTGGAGTGGGAGGAGGCGATTTCGAAGGTCTTCTCCATGCCCTCCGCAAGCCGGAAGGAGGAGGGGAAGGCCAGGCCCCTGTCCTCGCCGGTGAGCTCGTCGGGGTTGAGCGCGGGCGGGCCGATAAGCCCGCCCAATGAGCGCATCAGGGGGGATGGCCGATAAGGGGCCGCGCTTTGGTCGCCATCCCCGGTGAGCGCCATGGCGATCCCGATGCCGCATAGCACCGCTGCCATCACCAGCAGGATCTGCATGACCTTCATCTTCATGGCCCAGGCCTTCTAGTCGCTCTCCAGCGGAAAGTTCCGGATCACCTCGGGCTGTACCGGAATCCGTGGTGGGATAAATACGCCCAGCGTGACGTCTTTTTCACGAATGAATATCTGACCGAGGACTTCTCCTGCCTCGTTCTCCGCAATCCCCGTGACGTAGTTGGAGCCCCAGGTATGGATAAGGAGTTCGTTGATGGTGAAGGTCTTGTCTTCGTTGCGTAGGGTGACGTTCTCTAGGACGTGCATCCATTTGGGGTCGCCACCCGGCGTGAGGCGTTCGCTGCCGGTAAAGGTCGTGCTTGCGTTTTCGGGGTGCTTGATGGTCAGCTTCAGGTTTACGGTATTGTTGTCAACCGAGGTTTTCAGCTCTGATTTGCGGCCATCGGTCCATCCCGTGAAGGTCCCGTTCCAGTACGCCTTCCAGCGCTTGTCATTGAACTTGGAGCCAGAATCCCGGTCGAAGCCTTCCGCGTTGAACGCATGGCCGAAAGAGATGCCCTTCCACTTGGCGAGTACGGAGATAAGATTGGGGTCTTGGCGGTGGAGGATCATGGTTTCATTAGGATTGCCGAAGGGGGCCGTGATGACGTGCGCCTCTTTTGCCTCTTTCAGGTCCGTGTTGCCACTGGACGTACCAGGGCGTTCCAGCTCGTTCAGGGTCAGTTGCAGTGCCCCCTCCGAGTCCCCGGCCTTGATCTCCAGACTGGCTTCGCGTCCGTTCAGCCGGCCCGGGTAGGTATCGATCCAGGGCTTGGTGGCAATCTTGTTCCCTTCTTCCTCCCCGCCGGACAGGGCATACCAGGTGACACCGCCAGCCGCGAGCGCCAGCACCACCGCCACTACCGCCACAATCCACCACGGGAAGCCGGAGGGCTCGGGGGTTGGTTCATCGCTTGCCTCAACCTTGAATGAAACGGTTGGTCCCTGGTCGTATTCTTCATCCGTGTTGTCCACGGAGACCATATCCAGGCGCATGGCGTATTCCCCCGCCGGAGTGCCGGCCGGTACCGCTACGTTAACCTTGATGTTCTGGGTCTGCTCGGAGGCCATTTGCCGGGTGGCAGGGGGTTCCACTTCAAGCCAGTCGTTTTTGGCGCCATTGAGAGCGATCACCTGTGCGCGGGCTTCCACCGTGCGTTTGCCGACGTAGCGCACGGTAAAACTGGCCGAGGCCTTGCCATCACGCAGGGTGAGCGTGTCATTGGTCGGGGATATTTCGTAGTAGCTCGGCATGGTCAGGTTCCTTCTTCAAAACGCAGTTCATGGGGGTTGTAAGTAACGTAGGCCGGTTTCTCGTAGGTGATGATGGCGTGAATGAGTTCCGCGTGGGGTTCCGCGCCCGGCGGTGCTGTAACCAACAGATGGAAAGGGCGCCTGGTCCCGTGGCGATCACGGTTCTCTTCAATACGAAAGCCGCCCTGGCCAGTGGCGATCTCCAGGAAGTGGGTCAGCCCCTGGCGGGTGCCGCGATCGCGGGACAGCTCGGCTGCCGCGGCGCAGAGTTCCCTCAGGGGGCCGCTGCCGGTGGCCAGCTCGCCGCCGCTGTTGTCGCTGGCGCGGCGGATGAGGAAGCGGTCCAGGTCAACCCAGGCCGCCAGGAAGGCCACCATGTCGTTGTGGGTGCGGCGCGGGTCGAACAGTCGATCCACATTGGCCAGCAGGCGCTGCTCTGGCTCGGGAAGTCGGGCCGCCGCTTCCAGCAGGGCATCCAGGGGGGTGCCCTCGGCAATGGCATCCTGAAAGACGGCGGGGAGCAGGGCTTCAAGGTCAGCGCGCTTCATCGTGTACGGTCTCCACGTCATGGTTGCCGCTGCAGAACAGGAAGCCTTCGCCAATGGTCACGTGGTCCGTGAAAGTCCGCTCTGAGATTGGCCGGAACGTGTTGGCGCTATCCAGGCTGCGGAAGACGCCCTGAGGACTGGCGCAGAGTATCGGTGGCATGCGGTCCGTTTCCGCTCTGCGGGGCGGCGCTAAGGCCACGTCGTTGATCTTGTAGAGCAGGCGCTCCGTGTCGCGCAGGGGCAGGCCGCAGTCGATGGCGGGGATGCGCCACTGCGGGTTCTGTTCTGCGCTGTCCATGGCTATGACGCCGGAGTGAAAGGTGGCCGCGAAAACATGCTCCTCCTGTGTCGCCAGCGCTCGACAGGAGCCGCCTTTCCAGCCGGTGCCCATGGGAGACCAGCCATCACCGCCCTCGGGGTCCCGGCGCAGTTCCCAGCGCATGCAGCCGTCGCCATCCTCGCCGCCCAAGGCAGCCAGCCCGGCCCATAGAAAGGCGCGTGGGCCGATGCGCTGGGCTGCGAGGACCCGGACGTCCCGCCCGTCGAGGCCGATGTGCCGGAAGTCTTCGAGTTGCTCATCCGGGCATAGGTAGACGCCCTTGTTATTGCGCGCGGCCACAGCCACCTGGGTGCCGACACGGGGCGCCTCGGCGGCGGCCACTGCGTAGAACGCCAGTCCCTGGTCGGTCTCGTCGACCGGCACAGGAACCGGACCGGTACCGGTTGGCAGTTGGTAGAGGCCTTCCTCCGTGGCCAGCAGGAGTATCGACTCGCCGTCGCGCTGGATCCAGGCCAGGTCGTTGACCGGGAAGCCCAGCTCGTGGCTGCTCTGCCAGTTCTGGCCACAATCATCACTGAGCCGGATACGGCTGGTTGTTTTGTCGTCCTCGGACTGGAGCAGGACTATGGCAATCAGGCCCGGTTGGCTCTCGCAGCAGTGGAGGCGTTCAATGCGCTCGTCCTGAAAGCGGGCGAGCATTTCCCAGCCTTCGCCATCGTCCATGGAGCGGAAAATCCGTTCCCCCGCGGCCGCGTACCATAGGGCAGGGTGCGTGGGATCCGCCGCTACCGTGCCTACATCGGAGTCCGGGGCCTGATCCACGGCAAATGTCACCTGGTCCGCGTAGACCACCCCGGGTTCGTTCAGGGCTGCGTGGTAGACGTCGGAGGCGTGGAGGCGACGGCGTCGGGGCTGGTTGCCAAGCGGGTTGATCATTCCCTGGAGGCGGTGTTCCACACGGGACTTCACGGACTGGGCATCTTCTTCCGCATGCAGGACCAGTCGGGCCTGAACGCTCACTGGCTTGTAGCGATACCAGTCGATGACGCAATCGGTGCCGAGGGGGCGGCGTTGCTCAATGGCTTCACGGACCCGGTCCAGGGCTTCATCCGTCTGGGCCTGTTCCAGCTGCTCACGGCTATAAGGCGGCGCCTGTTCCTGGTCGAGCCCCGGCACCAGCAAAAGTTGCACGGTTCCCGGGATCGCGAACTGCCAACGCTCGGCCCGCGCCACGGCGTGGGCCCGCCCGACGCTGCCCTCGCGCAGGGCCACGGCCTCGTAGTCCCGTGCGGTGACGGCCCGGTTGAGGCTGTGCAGTTCCTGCGGGCCCCGGATCAGGGCATTATCCAGTGATTCCCCCTCACAACCACCTACGGCCGCCTCCGCGTTGTCCACGCGAACGCCGGGGATCGGGTCCTTGAGTACGCTCAGGGTATGCGCGGCCACGTTGCCGGCTGGACCGCCGCCGCTGCGGTACCAGGCGCGGATGCGGCGGTTGGCTTCGGGCACGGCGGCCAGAGCTTCGGCGTTACGGCTGAGGCCGTTGCCGGTGTCCGCCCCGGTGGTGCGGATCGCGGGAGCGAAGGTGATGGTGCCGGTGGCACGGTCGGCCACGTACAGGTGGTCGTCTCCCTCGTTGCCCTGGCTAAAGTGTTCCACTTCCCGCCATAGGCGGTAAGTGGTGCCTTCATGGGTGATGGATGGGGTCCGTTCGTCCAGTTCGGCGTCGGCTTCTACGCCGATGATCAGGTCCAGTTCGTCGCCGGTCGGCGCGATGACCGGGGGATGGTGAAGCTGGAAGCTCTGGCCCGGAAGGCCGGATGATGTCCCGAGCGTTTCACCTCGCCCCATCTGGCAGTGGTAGGCCAGTACCGACTCGTGCTGTTGGTCCGGTTCCAGGGTGATGGCGCTGGCTGTGGTGAAAATAGGGGGCTCTGCGCCCTCAGCGTTGCGAGCCAGCGTGACGCGGGTCCCGCGTGGAACATGGATCCGCTGGTCAGTGCCCGCGTTGCGGCTGAAGGTCAGCTTGACCCGGGCGGCGCTGGGCGGGGTCAGCTTGACGCCCATCAGGCGCAGGAACTCGATGTAGGCCTTATCCGGAAGACGGTTGATGCGGTAGAGCATGACTTCCGTGAGGAAGGCATAGAGTTCCAGCAGGGTGGTGCCTGGCTCCCCCGGGGTCATGTCCGTCCATTCAGGGCAGCGTTCCTGAACGATGCGGCGGGCTTCGGCCACCAGGTCGTGAAAGGCTCGGTCGTCCAGCTTGGGCGCTTGCAGACTCATCAGCGCGCATCTCCCTGTCGCGTTTCATTGCCGCCGGGGTTGGCCATCAGTCGAGCGTCATCCAAGCCGTAAGCGAGGGTGAGTTGCTCCTGCTGGCCGGTACGCCGGATGCGGTAGTCGAGGATGATGTCCAGTACGGTCTCATCGCCGGTTGCAAAAAGATCGGCGCCGGCGTCCAGTCGTTGTATGGCGATCCTTGGCTCCCAACGACGCAGGGCCGCGCCCACGTAGTGGATAGCCAGCCCGGCGGTACCGGCATCATTGGGAGCAAAAACCAGCCGGTGCAGGTTGCAGCCATAATCCGGGCGCATGAGCCGTTCACCCGGCCGGGTGGCGAGCAACAGGATGATTGACTGATGCACGGCCCGGCTGTCTTCGGCCATGGCGATGTTGCCTGTGGGGTTGAGCGACAGGCCCTTGGGGCGTTCGTGGGGCACCGTGGCCAAGGCGCTGACCGGCAGTTCGAAGCGCCAGGCGCGGTCTTTCGTGATGCTCATGGCCGCACCTGCCTGGCCAGGTGCTGGCCACTGTCATGAACGTCGTATTTCACGGTACCGGGCGGAGTGCCATCAGTCAGGCCGGTGACCGTGTCCAGGCAGACGCGCCGCCCGTTGATTCGTACCAGACTCGAGTAGCCGGTCTCTACCGGCAGTGTTGCCGTGCAGGGCTTGATGGTCGGTCCCGCGTTGGGGCAGCCCGCAATAGGGCGGCCCTCCGGGTCGCGTTCAACCAGCAGGCAGCGGTTGTTGACGCGCACCCAGTTCTGTCCGGGGATGATGGCCACTTTGCCCATATCGTGGGCGCACCTTAGGTCGGCGTCTTCAGTGAGTAATTCCATGGGTTATCTCTGCTCCATATCGATTTCGTTGCTGCCCAGGGTCAGGCGATGACCTGGTGCTTCAAGCGTCAGGTTCCCCAGTGCGTGCAATGTGATGCCATCAGGGGTCATGGCGAGGTAGCTGCCGTCGGCATTGCCGAACCGGATGGAGCCGTCCGCATCGTTCAACTCAATGCGCTGACCGCCACGTGTGGTCAGGGTATAGGGGCGATGCGCGCTGTTGCTGCGGGCCGATTCTGGATCCCGGGGTGGCCCCTCGCTGGCGTAGACGCCGCCGAGGACGATTCCCCGTGAGGGATCGCCGTCCGGCAGACCGACAAGCACCTGGTCGCCTACTTCTGGCAATGCCACCAGACCTTTTTTGGTTCCCGCGCCGGACTGGAGGACGAGAAGCCAGGGACTGAGCGCCTCGTTATAGCTGTGAAGGGTCACCTGGACCCGACCGCAGTCTGCGGGGTCGTCCACGTCACAGACATCGCCCAGGACCAGTCCCGGAACCCGGGAGGTGGTGTCGGTTTGCCATGGCTCCGGGCGGGTGTCGAGTTCGCAGATGTAGCCGCTGGCGGGGGCAATGCTGTGCACCACCGTGGTCAGCCGGTAGGGGCCGCCCTGGTCCGCCGCCAGGCCCCGGGGATGGATCCGGCAACCAGGGGCGAGACTGGTGTTACCGCTTGCGACGCCCCAGAAAACGTGGCTCTTGGCTTGATAGCGGTTTTGCGACGCGCCAGCCAAAGCTTCCGCCTCATCGTCGCTTTCAGCGGTCTGGCCCAGAAGGGCGCGCTCCACGGACGACCCGCCACCGGCCCGGACCCGTCGCGTTTCGCCCGTATGGGGGTCCCACCCAAAGACATGCACGCTGCCCACAGGTTGCGCGCGATTGCGTTCGATCCGCGCCTCGAAAAGGCGGTCACCCAGGACAAGCTCCAGGGGGGTGTCTTCGGCGTGGTCGGGCGGAAACAGGTGTAGGCCGCCATCCTGGAAGATGAAATGCAATCCGCTTCGTTGGCAATAATGCCTCAAAAGGGCCAGATCATGATCAAAACGGGGCATGATCCGGGGCCATAGGGGGCCGTTGACCCGTGCTGTCGCGGACAGTCCAGCTTCGCCGGCGAGGGTACGTGCCAGTTCGGCAGTGGTTACCTCGACATGTGTGTTGAGGCTTTGGTGTCGCTGGAGGCGGATCAGGTCGTCATAGGCACGGGCCCGCAGGCTGAAGCCACCGGCGGGGTCATGAGCGTGCTCCACGCTGGTGACTTCACCGGTGAACAGCGTGCGCGACTGGCCTTCAATCACAAGGCTCAGGGTTGCGCCCGGGTCCAGGGGGATGGATTCCAGAATACCGTGGTCCAGCCCGCCCAGGCGCCAGCTGAGCTCGCACTGGGCCGGAGCATCCAGGCGCTGGGTGACTCGGACTTCGGTCAGCTGCAGGGCCTCTGGTAGTTTCATTCCTTCGACCTGGACGTGTGGCAGCGCTTCGATCTGCTTCATGAGTTCCCTCCGCTGATGGTGCTGGGGTCGGCAGGGACCCGTAGTGGGCGCCCACCTGGGTTGGTGGGGTCTTCCAGGCCGTTGATCTCCGCGAGAAGGGGCCAGTAACCGGGATGGCCAAAGTGCTCTTCAGCGATCTGGTCCAGCCGTTCACCTTCCTGGCTGCCGCCGACCGGATCACGGTTGACCATCTCGCTCCGGGCCAGGCGCTGGCGCGCCTCATTCTCCGCTACCGGCGGGGCCGTGGGGGCTTCGGGTTGGGGGCTTTCTCCACGGCTCACGCGCAGCAGTCGCAGCCGGAGCCAACTGCGGTGGGGGTTGCCTTCCCGGGTGAAGCGCTCCAACCGCTCCGAGACGGCGACCACAACGCCGCGCTGGTCCCATCGGGTGCCCCATAGAAACGAGATGGTTGGTGGCCGACCGTAGCGCTCGCCGGACCTGCTGTTCTCGGCCAGGTCCCACAGGGGGGCGGTGAGTTCCCTTACATCCGTTATTTGAGCTGGTTCCTGCCCCTGAGAGACCAGTGACGTGTCGAACAGCAGATCCAGCGTGAATTCGGTGTGTCCACCGCCCCGGTAAAGCAGGGGGTCGTCACTGAGGTCGGTTCCGTTCAAGGTTCCGCCCAGTGACTGGCGTGATCCAATGCCTGAGTTGCGCTTGAATTCCAGCTGCTCCGGGTTCAGCAGGCAGCGCAGGTGGGTACCGGAATCTTCAACCAGGAGTACGGCTCTTTCCATCAGACCACTCCCATTTGTTCGTCCAAGAGGCGTCGCCGGCGGTCCATTTCCGTCCACTCGGAGCGTGGCGTTCCGTGCTGGGACGCGTCCTGTGCCTCCGGAAGGGCCGGCCAGGGGTCGCGCTGGGTGTGTGTAAACGTCGGTTGCGGGAGATTGGTTTCCGGCGCTGCCCGCTTTCTCGCCGGAATGGCTGATTCCGGCCCCGGCGACGCGTGGTGGTGCGCCTGGGTATTGGTATCTGTCGTTTCATGATTCGCGTTTCTCCCGAACGCGTCTGGAGGTTCCGGCACACGCAAGTCGCAGTCCCGCTGCCGGGGAGCCGGCCCCGGGGCAGGTGATGCTGGTGGCTTACCGGCCCTGGGGCCGGATGTTGAAGGGGACATCTCCGGTGCCTTTGTGCGGTGGCCCGTTGGTTCTGTTGTCCAATCGGTGGCGGTGGCCCGACTGGATGCGGGCAGGGTCGTGACAGGGTGTGGCTCCGCCTTGGGATTGGGTGGTGGTGCTGGTTCCCAGACAGGGGAAACATCCTCGTGGACCCTGTTGGTCGGCGTCTCGGCAAACGACCTCTGGGAAACGGTGCGACGAGATGGTGTTGGGGTCGGATCCTCCCCGGGTCGTGCCGGTGAACGGCTGGACGCTGGTGGACGGGGCTGGGGGGGCTGTTGTCTATGCCGCTGCGCCGATGGGGGCGCCTTTGTGGTCTCTGGCCAGCCCCTTTGCCGGGGGGTGCTGAAAGGGGCCATCCGGGGCCACTCCAGTGGCGCTTCCCGTGTCTGGTCTGTTGCTGACGGTTGCAGCAGGTGGGGGGCATGCTGGTTCACCAGCTGTTCCCAGGCCGCAATTGCCCGTTGCCGGTTTTCGGCCATGCTCAGAGAGGGTGGTTCTGCCCTGGTGGTTGGCTTCAGCAGTGCGCCAATACGCCTTGGCAGTCGATTGCCCAGCCAGCGCAGCGCTTGACGCAGCAGCCTTCCAAACCGTGACATGCCAGACTCCCTTCCATCGTTCGTGTCAGCCTTCGGCGGCTGCTTCACCACCGCCCTGGGCGGCCACGCGTTCGAACTCCTCGAACACCAGCACCAGGGTTTCGATGGCCACGTTGCTGCTCAGTGCATCCAACGGGGCGCCGCGCCAGGAGCGGGGCCAGGCGCCCCGGAGGTTCCAGCGCATGACTTCGGTGGTGCCGTCGTGGCCGTACATGATCACCGAGACGTTGCGCCGATCCACCTGGCCGCTGATCGAGGACTGCATCCACTGCCAAAGCTGCAGGGAGTTGCCCATGCCGTAGCGCAGCGTCAGGTCGGTGTAATTCACCTGGCCCGGTACCTTGTGCACGATTTCATTGGCCCCGGCTTCGCGGTACTCCAGCGCCTCCACGTCCACACCCAGGCTGCTGCACTCGACGAACCGCCCCTCATTCACTCCGTTCACCTCAATTGCGAAGTGAAAGGAGGTGAAGGGATCTGACCATTGGCCGGTTGCTGCTCCATTGTTGTCATCAGGCATCGTTCCGTTCCTTTTTCAGTTGCCGCATCCGCGCTTCAGGCTTGTTCTTCGGTTTGTGTGCCGCCAGAGTCCTGGCCGATCTGGAAGATCACGAACTCGGCTGGCTTCACCGGCGCCATTCCGATCCGTGTTACGACCTTGCCGGCGTCCCGGACATCCGGCGGGTTGGTTTCCGCGTCGCACTGGACGAAAAAGGCTTCCTCGGGGGTAGCGCCGAAGAGTGCCCCCTGACGCCATATCTGGGTGAGGAAAGCGGAGACGTCGCGTGTAATGGCCTTCCAAAGGTCTTGATCGTTGGGCTCAAAAACCACCCAGCGGGTGCTTTCGGCAATGGATTCCTTGACCATGTTGAACAGGCGCCGCACGTTGATATAGCGCCACTCGCTGGCCGCGGGCGCCAGTGTCCGGGCGCCCCAAACGCGGATGCCTTCACGCGCAAAGAAGCGGATGCAATTCACGCCCTGTGGGTTGAGCTCGGCCTGTTCCTGGCGGGTGACGCGGTAGCTTACGTTGAGCGCGCCCCGTATCCCTTCATTGGCGGGCGCTTTGTGCACCCCGCGCTGGGCATCGCTGCGGGCATAGAGGCCGGCCATGTGTCCGGACGGGGGCATGGGGACCAGGCTGTCGCGGTTGCTCGGGTCGCGCGCGACAATCCAGGGAAAGTAGAAGGCGCCGTAGCCGCTGTCCGAGTTCCTGGGCCGCAGGCCGCCACCGCTGGAGGTGGAATCGCTGTCGTCTTCGTCCTTTTTCCGGCCACTTCCGGCCGTGGCGACCTTGGTCAGGTTATTGATGGCATCCGCCGATTGTGGCCCGTCCAGGATGGCGACCCGGTCTTCCATCAACTCGCAGTGGTTCAGTACAGCGTCATACGCCCCTGCCGAAGTGAACCCGGGAACTGCGACGATGGCAATTTCGTCGATGGCTTCCAGGGCGCCGAGTCCCTTGCGGTTGCCGGTTAACTGCCCCTCTTCCTGGCAGTTAACCACGTAACAGCGACTGCCGCCGTTGAGAAAGAACCCGTGGACCGCCTGGGCCAGGTGGGTGGACCGGGCCTTCTCGGGGTCCGGGGCAAACACCCGCATGAAATGCGACCAGCTGTTGATGGCCACGGGCTCATGGGGGCGGATTGAGGCGTCTGGTGCGATGCCAACAAACCCGGCGGTACTGGTACCGACTGGCTGGATAGGGCGCGCCCCGGAGGCCACCTCCTCCACGTAGACTCCCGGCGTCAGATAGTTGGGCATTGTCTTGTCCTCCTGCCTTGGCGGTGATCACCGACCGGCTGAGCCTGGGCCATCAGCCGGGGTTGCTATCCTTAACGTTGATTTCGTGCTCTTTCACAACCGGTGTAGCCGGTGGTTGCGATGTTTCTGTAACCGTTGCCTCCAGCAGAAAAGCAGGCCTCGGAGCGATGCCCCAGGCCCGCCACCATGAAGGCGAGGGGAATTCGGTAAGCAGTTCCAGATCCCGTGTTTCTTCGGCCCAGCTCATGACGGATACCAGGGCCTTTTCGGTCCGTGAATCGCGTTCAGAAGCGCCAATGCTGATCAGGTATTGCAGGCGTGCCAGTGGCCGGGCACGAGGCTCGCGGCGTGCGGGCCCATTGGCGCGGCGCTGGGGGTCCGCTCTTGTCGTAAGCAGGAGGGCGGAAAGGACCAGGGAATCGTCGGGGGTATCGAGACCATGCGCAAAACGTGCGCTCACACCCTGGTCAGTAAGGGTCCGGGCCCAGGACTGAAAGGTTTCGTGGATCAGAGGCAGTTCCATGCTCGTCCCTTCCACTATGCCTGCCGAGAGCCAGCGCCAAGCGCCCGGTATTCTGTTACAGCTGGCTACAGTCCGGGGTCTGGTATGTCCCGCGTCACACAGCACCCTTACGGCTTCATAGGGAAGTGATCGCTACTGGTTAGCAGTGCGTCATCATCTGCATTAATGGGCGGGTTCTCGCCAAGCAAGGCCATCACCCATTTCCTAACCTAGAGTGTAAGAAGAGGGTCAGCATGCGTCCAGTTCAGATCAGAAATTTTTCGTTGAGCTAATTATAACGATTGGGTACGGGCAAATCAGAAAAAGACGAGCCGTCCCTGGCCCTGGTGTCGTCTTTCAGTCAATCCGTGGATCAGGCGGCGCCAACATCATTAGCTGGGGTGTTTCCATCGTCTCCTGTTGAAGGCGCTCCATCACCACCGTCCGATGTATTACCGTCATCAGAATCGTCGCCGTCGGTATTCCCGCCGGAGCCCCCTTCAGGCGTTTGGTCGCCGGAACGGTTGTTTCTCTCTTCCATACGGGACTTAACGCGGTCACTGACCTGATTCAGCCGATCTGTGATGTCTTGAATCGGGCCAGCCATGGTCCCGTTTTCCCCCGTATGGTTCAGCATGCCCTGGGCAATCTCGTTTTTGACTTCAGTGCGCTTCTGGTCCAGGGATTGGCCGAGGTTGATATCGAGGGGGTTGCCCTGACTATCCCTGGCATCCAAGTCACCACTTGCCAGGTCCTCGCCCAGTGCCCGTGCAGCGGCTGCTACTTTTTGTCCGAATTCGGCGTCGTCCGGCAAGCCCTCGAACTCGTTTTCATTGGCTGAGCGTTTGAGGCTCTCCCCGAGCACCTGTTGCTCCTGCAGGAAGGCAGCTACCTTGCCGTCTTCAGGGTCCTGCTGAATTGGATTATCCAGAACCAGGTCCAGGTTTTCCGCCACGGATTGGCGCGCCTGTTCGAATTGCTCCTGACTCAGTGTCTCATTGGCTTGTTCATCGGCCTGATCTTTTAGGGCCATTGCGGTTTTGGCTATGAGCGTGCTGCTTGGATTGATATTGGCACGTGCCTGCTCGTCCCCCAGCTCCATTACCAGCGAGTTCAGTTCACCCACCAGAGGCTGTTCGGTCACGGTGTCCGTTCCTCCTTCAAGCACCACCTCCAAAGGTGTTGCCACTTCACCTTCTGCTTCAAATTCAATGGTGTACTCGCCGTCCTCATCGGTAACCGCGTCACCCTCGAAAACCACATTGCCGTTGCTATCGATCAGGGTTATGGACGCATCCTCGATGGGACCATCAACAGCCTGACCGGAGACGCTATACTGATTGACTTCCTCTCCGTCTCCCGTACCGCTTTCCGCGTCGCCGTCTGAGCTGGAGCTGCCGCCGCAGGCTGTGAGTGCCACGCTGCTGGCAATAACCAAACTCAACGTCGTTAACTTGTGCTTACCCATGACTGCTTTTCTCCTGAGCTTGCAGCTAATCGTGATACGCCCCCTTATGTCCCCCTGCCAGGAGGTCGCATAATCGAACGCTGATTGAAATGTAGCAGTTGCACCTAGATTGGAAAGCCAGCCCCTGAAAAATGCAGTAATAGCGACCATGGCTTTTGCCTCGGCGACTGGCGGTTCAGAAACAAAGGCGAACGAACGGCTACACAAAAACCCATAAGACATGACGGCTGCCCCTATAGGACGAAGGAGGAACCGGCGCCAGGGAAAAGCGGGAGGACGGCGTGGTTTACGGACCGCTGTATGATCTACAATCCCTTTGGATCGGGTGCCAGTTGGGTCGGGATTTTTGCCTTGCTCGAAGGCTCAGCGGCCCCGGAATCAATGATTCACATGGAGGTTCTGGTATGAAGACTATAGGCCTTATAGGGGGCATGAGCTGGGAGTCGACCCAAACCTATTACCGGCTTGTCAACCAGGGTGTGAAAGAGGCGCTCGGTGGGCTGCACTCCGCAAAAGTGATCCTGTACAGCGTGGATTTTGCGGAAATTGAAGCGCTTCAGCGCCAGGGGGATTGGGAGGCCACGGCCAAGATCCTCGCGGCTGCCGGAAGGGCGCTAGAGGCTGCGGGAGCACACTTTATGGTTTTGTGTACCAACACGATGCACAAGGTCGCGCCCCAGATTGAGCGTGCTGTCAGCATTCCGCTGCTTCATATCGCGGATGCCACGGCCCGTGCACTCCAGGACAATGGCGTAAGCCGAGTGGGATTGCTTGGGACCCGGTTCACGATGGAGCAGGCATTCTATCGGGATCGGCTTGAGGCGCAAGGTATCGAAGTGATCGTCCCGGAAGAATCCCAGAGAGTGCAGATCCACTCTGTGATTTTTGACGAACTATGCCAGGGTGAGATTAAGTCTGAGTCCAAGTCCGCGTACCTGAGTGTTATCGACTCGTTGGTTGACCGGGGGGTCCAGGGCGTGGTCCTGGGGTGTACCGAGATCAGCCTTCTGGTGGCGGATGGGGATACGTCGGTACCACTCTATGATACGACGGCCATACACGCGGCGCAGGCCTTACGGCATGCCCTGGCGAAGGATTGAAGCCGGGGCTTGGGCGTGTGTGCCAGGCAATGCCGGTTTCCGGGCACACACGCGGACGGGCGAAAGGCTCCCTTGCCTCTAGTCCTGGGGCCTCGGGTACAGGGTAACGATTCCCAGGGGCACGATTTTCGTGGGGCCGTTATCCGTGATGCGTTCCACGGCCCGGGGGTCGTTGTCGTCTTCGGCGATGTATCCTATCTCCACGCTGATTTGGGCGTCATGGGGAATGCTGTCCGGGTTATCAAACCACAGTTTCAGCGACATGGGAGTCTGGATGGGCTCGTTCTTCTGGCTGATCTTGCCGTAAACACCACTGCTGTCTTCAATGGCCTTCTTGTTAATGTCAAAGTCCGTGTAGTCCGTGTTGTTGGCAACCCAGACCCCGCTTGGGGGCAGGTTCGTCCAGCGCAGGCTCAGATCCACCTCCTGGTAGCTTTCTTCCTGATTATAATGCATGTCGAGTTGCAAGTCCGCAGCATCCTCTTTGGCCACCGGTTGACCCACCAGGCTAACCGCTGGATGGAGCAGTGACTGCTCGGTTTCTTCCTCCGCAATCCGGAACCCGGAGCGCAGGTCCGCGTTGTTGGTTCCCGAGACCAGAAAGGCGTTGTAATGGGCGTTGAGACTCACGCGCCCTGACATTCCGGTGATTGTTAACAGCGATTGGCGTGCATCCGTCATGGCGGGATCTCCTTATCGGGGTTCAGTTGTTGGGGTTGATTTTGTCGATGGCAATGGTCTGGAACGAGCCCACGGTCATTATCCGGATTGGGTTGCCAACGTGGTCCAGGCGCTGCTCACCGGTTCGGGGGTGGGGATCGGCGATCCGGCCCAGTGAATAGTACTTGTGGTCGGACGTCATCGGGACCTCGCCCCGCAGCGTAACTTTAGGTTTACCACTGATGTCGCCCCAATCGTCGCCGAAATTGAGGGTCCAGTTGAAATTGGTGGCCCAGTTGGCGGGAATGTCCAGTGCCGGTATGCCGTGCTTGAAGTTGAACTCCTGGGTGTCACCCAGATCCAAGCTGATGGTTCCGTATCCTGGAAGCTCCGTGCCGCTGGCGGCATGGAAGGTGGAGCCTTTGGGAATATTTTGGAAAATAAAGGTCAAATCCACCTGGGAGGTCTCCGACCCCTGGCTGTACGGCAGTTGATCGCTCATATCCGGTACGTCACCGGTGATGAGGCGGGTGTTGCGCTGCGCGATGTTGCCGTTCTTGGCGAGTATGGCGCCCCAATCGCTGATTCTGTCGGTATCCGCGATGGGGTTGGGGTTGATGTCCGATACGGCGATGCCAATCAGGCAGTAATGCCGGTTGCCCGGCAAGGGATCGACTTTCCAGGTGAATGCGTTTCCGGAACTGATGATCTCGTCCGGGTTCTCGGCACTGAAAGGGGGGCTCTCCTTGCCGTCCGAGGTCTTGAGGCGCACCGTGTCTTCGTCATGGCGCCAGAGGCCGGGTAGCAGGATCAGGTTGCTGGGAACGGCCCACAGCTCCCAGTGCCCGTTCACCGAGCCTTTATGCTGGTTCTTGCCCCGCATATAGACGTAGTTGTATCGCTCCAGATAAATGTTGTTGGAAAAGTCATCCCCGTAGGTATCCTGAGTATTGAGGATGCTGGGATCCTCGAGCGGAGTGGTCCCGTAGGGAATCAGGTCCGGTGATCCCGAGGATGAGTTGCGCGGGAGGGTGCCATCTTCTCCCAGTGAGCCTCTGACGAAAATGCCGTCCCAGGTTTCATCAGCCATGGTGCTGCTCCTTGTTGGCGTGGTTTGTGGTGACTACGAGGCGTCGTACTCCCTCGCTTCGTAGGTTTGGATCATGTATTGCAGGAGGTCTTCCCGAAGCGTCAGTAGTTGTTTGTAGGGGGCGGTACCAAAGGTGGCGGCCTGGCCCAGGAAATCCTTCCACCATGGAAGCACGTTGCCCAGAACCCCGGGGTTGTCGGTGCTACTGCCCAGGGTGGCGTCCAGGGCGCGGCCGATTTCCAGGGGCGAGGAGGCTTGCTCACCGATTTGTTGTTCCACGAGGCGCACGAGCCAGTTGTTCTCCGCCAGGTTGGCGGGGGGCTCGATCTCCGGCTCCAGGGTTTCCGTCTTGGTCGGCTGGAAGTCCATGGGAACGCGGCTGACAAAGGTGGTCCGGTAAAGGATGCGCCAGGCACCGTTTTCCGCCTCCGTGGCCTGGCGTAGAGCGGCGGCGTTGGCATGATCGCTATTGTGCAACCAGTTGGGTTCAATCACCTGTTGCAGGTGTTTGAAGTTCTCCTGTGAGGGTGCCAGAAAGAAAGCGAGATAACGGTAGGTGTCCACTTTGCCGGGGGCAGGGTTATCGCTATAGCCCTTGAATACCGGCTTGCCATCTTCGATCTCGATGACGGGCGCGTTCAGGAATCCCGTTGGTTCTGCGGAGGCGGACAGGGCGCAGGCAACACTGGTGTTCTGGTTCCGGGACACCGCCATTTCAAAAGAGGTGTTGAGAAGCGCATCGAATTCGCCAAAAAAGCCACCGGCGGGCGTGCTGGTATCGCCCTCGATCTTGAGGCCGCCCTTGATCGCCAGCTGGCTGGTGCCTGAGCGGCTTTCGGAATACTGATCCAGGGTGGCGTGCTCTTCCTGATAAAGACCGCCCCCGGCGGACCAGACATAGGTATTGGCCAGGCTGCGTTTGGTGAATCCCTGGCCCCAGTTGTACGCCGGGTTGTCGGCGAGCTTGTCCTTGACTCGATCCAGGGACTGTATACTGCGTAGACTGTTGACGTTGAATTGATCGTGGTAGCTCTGGAGTTGTTGCTCCTGCTTTTCGATCCGGCGCTTTAACGCATAGGCCTGCACCGGGTTGAAGTAGCTGCCTCGCCGGCTGTCGGCGCCGGGGTAACTGGGATCGTTCTCGAAGCCAACCTTGCCGTCCAGAGTACCGTTTTTGACATAGCGTGGATTGATGGGGAAGTCGAGTATATTAACGTCCTCAGGGATATTGGGGTTACGCCGGAGTGAATACTTGATGGCGGTTTGGGTGCCTTTGAGCGCGACCATGTAGAGATCGGCGGTGGTCGACTTGACCATTGCGGTGCCGGTATTGGATTGGACGTAACGCCGCCCCACGGTCGGGTTGAGCATGTCCTCGGCTGGCTCCCAGGCGCCGGCCGGTGCCAGTTCGCTGATCTTTTGAAGGTGTGATGTATGGCTGCTGCCCGCACCGTCATTGGTGCCCGACTGCATGGAGAGCCCGCCACTGATGCCGGCCTTGATGATGTACTCACCGGTCTCCGCGCTGGTTTCGGCGCCCACGCCGGCGCTGACGCCGAACTTGCCCTTGAACTTCATGCCACCGGCAGCTTCCAGGGTGGCCCCGACACTGAAGCCCTGGCTGGCGGAGAACGACCAGGTTGTGTCCTTGGACTCGGATAGCGTTACCGAGGAGGCGGCGTTGAAGGGGTTGGCGGTGCCCGGCGGTCCTGCCCAGTAGGCTTTGGTCTGGTTTTCGCTGGGAATCGGCGGCCCTCCTTCAATATACCCGACCACTTTGGGCTGGGTCTGCACCTGCCCAACATAGATGGTGTCCAGGTCGCCGACCTTGTAGCCGGTGAGCAGCACGCTAGCCCCAACGTCATCGGGGTTGTAGAGGTAAGCCCGCTTGAGCACGCTGAAGACGGCGCCGTAGGCATCTTCCTGGGTGTCAGCGTATTCGGCGACCGCGGGCGTTCCGGACAGGGTGGACGTGAAGGCGGTACGCACGCCGTTGAGCACGTTATACACGGGGGCCGCTTCATTGCTGATGGGAGCCGTTGATTGCAGCCATTGGGGCCCGGTGTCCACATTGGCGGGGACCATGCTGGCGTTGTTGCCACGGCCTGTTTGATCGTACACTTTCAGGCCGGAGCCGGTATCAAAGCGCCAATAGCCCGCCAGGTTGGTCTCGGCGCCCGTCAATGCCCGGTTCATGCTGTCCCGGATCTGTTCGCCCGTAAGCTTCTGCCGCCATAAGCGCAGCTCGTCCAGCGCGCCCTGGAAAACCTGTGACGGATGATTTTCCTTGAATAGCGCACTCACACTGAACTGGCGGTCGCCGTAACCGCCCACGTCCGTGGTGCCAAGGCGGGTGATGGTCCGCTGTTGACCGTCCACATAAACCCGCGCATGGGCAATGGCCTCAAACAGGCACCAGAGGTCGTTGTCCGTCAGCTGGAGATGGTTCTCACCTTGCTGGTCGTAGGCGGTCTTGCCTTGTGCCTCGCTGAAATCCCAGTTCGCCAGCAGCCCCTCACGGTTGCCTGGAGGTTCGTGATAGTTGGCTACCGCGCTGATTTCTCCGGGACTTAACAGACGCTGCCAGACCCTGACCGCGCCCAGGGTTCCCTGGTAATAGAAATCGTCCGTATGGCTCTTGCCGAGGATGAAGGCATTGTCGGATTCCTCGATGACGACCGTTTCGGTGTAATCGCCGTGGTACGTTTTCTGGTCTTCTTCGCCGTTGATATAGACGCGAGCCCGGGCGTAATACTTCGGATACAGGGGTTGGGACGGGTCGCTCGGGTTCTGGGGGACGGAGCCACTGTCGAATGTGCAGGTGATGAAATAGGTATCGCCGCCTTGGAGTGGGCTGCTGACGACATGTACGGTTTCAGCCTTGTCGCCGATCATCACCCGGGTGGTGAACGCGATCTGGTTGAGACTGGTAAACGTCACCTCATAGCTGGCATTTTTGTCAATCAATACCTGGGTCTGGCCGAGCGTGTCGGGTTTGATCGCGATTTCGAGGCTGTAACGGCTCGAGACATTGAGGTCGCGCCCGTTGCTCACCTCGCCGAACGCCTGGTCCTGCAGTCGCAGGCCACGGCCCTGGCCGTAGACGTACGCCACATGGGTCCAGTTGCGGGTTACGCCACCCGCTTCATAGATCAGGTCATTACGGCCGACAAAAGGCACCTGATACACACCGTCCTCGTTCCAGGCGGGGTCGGCCGGGTTGGTGACCTCGCCATCGTAGTCCTCGCCGGAGGCCGCGGCATTGACCAGTTTGCTGCCGGTGCCTTCGGTGCAGTTCCACCGGATCAGCAAACCGGTTTCATTGTCGGCATAGTCGTAATGGAAGGTACGCGTGACCTCGTTGCTGGTCAGGCCCACGCGCCACATGGAGGCACCGTTGACGGTGAAGCTCAGGTCCTGGCTCTCGGCGCTGCCAAGCTTGAGAACCCCCAGCTTATCGGAAAAGTCATCGCTGGCTTGTGCCGAATCCAGCAGCTGGTCATTGAGATACAGGGCAACGGTCACTTTGTCCGGCGAGGTCTTGCGGACGGTGGCCGTTAACAGTGCCCATTCGGCTTTGGGTAATGACTGATCGGCTGTGATCACCGGCGTGTCGATGTATTGGAGCACCGGCCGCCCGAGGCTGTTCAGGCTCAGGTTCAGATAGGTGCTCGAGGCCTGCACCGCGAAGATGCTGGCGATATCACCTTCGTACTGGTCGCTGGTGATCCGGATGTACAGCTGCAGCGTGGCTGCCGGGGGCTGGAAGTTGTAGGCCCTTTGGACGAAGGTGCTTGTCCCGATTGCCAGGCAGGGGCCCTGCTTGGTGCCGGCGAGATACCGGAAAGGCATGTCCGGGTAGTCCGTGTTGCCGGTTACATTGTAGGTGAGCGCCCGCATCAACGGCTCGGCGTTATCTGGCATGGGGTTGAGCCAGGTTTCCAGTGTCAGGTCCCCGGGAATCGACAGCGCCTCCAGCGGCATAAAACCCTGTTCGGTGTTAAAGGTCAGGTAGTTGGCAGGATCCCCGGTGTTGAAGGCCAGTGCGAAGCGTGGCGGTTCCTGGATCCAGCCGCCGTTGGCGCCTTCCACGGCCAGCGGTGCGCGGTCGTGCGTGAATACGCTGGTATTGCCGACCAGCGGAACCGCGCCGTTGACCGGAGGCGCTGGCAGGGTTGCACCAAATAGCCGGGAGCCGTTGATCGGCTCGGGATCACCCTGCCCCTGGAGTTGGGCGCCCTGAACGCAGCTGGCGTTTGCGTCGAGGTTGCTTACTGGGGCCGGGTCGTAAAGGGAACCGGTGAAAAACGCGCGGAACAGTCGGCAATACGCCATGGGGCTGGCGGTATCGGCGGTGGCCCGTGAGGCGTTGCGGACCGTGGCGGTCACACCATCGCTGGTGGCATAAAGGTAGGGGGCAATGTCGCTCTTGTAGCCATCCGGATACGAATAGTCGTGATCCTGGCCGTTCAGTATCCGAACGAACCGGTTCTGGTCGCGCGGCACGTCCTTCAGGACCGTGGCGCAGATGCTGACCTGGCACAGGTCCGGCCTGGCGCCATCGGCCACGTCGATTGCAAAATCGGCCAGCTTGGGCTTATGGACGAAGAGTATGACCTGGGTAGCGGTGTTACCGGTGACCTGTGCCTTCAGGGCGTAAACCGAGGTGTCCGGCGATTCAATACTGTCGTAGGGGTAGTCGTTGCGGTTGCCGGCGATGGTTTCCGTCAGTGGAGCAGGGTTGCGGGCAACGTCGGGCCATTGCTGGGTGATGAGCTGGTTGTCCGTTTGCCAGTGGGCTGGGGCGGCAGCCACGGTCAGAGTGGCGCGGTTGGATTGGCTGCCATCGGCAATGACCAGGCGCTTTAATGGCGCGTCTTGAGGGAGGCGGGATACAAACTGGTAATAGTAGCCCTTGGCCGGGTCACTGCATGGCGCGATGACCTGTGGGTAGGTGCCGGAGTAGTCAAAAAAGCGTTTCCCGCCGCTGAGCAGTTCCGGATGGCTGGGGTCGTTGCAGGCCAGGCCGTTGATTACCTGCGTGAAATAATCGCCAACACGGGGCAGGCCGTGCCATGTCTCGGTGCGTTGACCCAAGGCGTCGGAGAAAGTGGCGTCGCAGTTACTGTCCGTAGGGCCGTCGGCAACGCTTACCTTGACGTCATTCATGAGCGTTCCGGCTTTCTTGCCGACCAGATTGATCAGACCGCTGTCCTTGTTCTCGTCACCACTGTTCTGGGTGGTCCAGCGAGGGGTATAGATGGCCCGTTGCGTCAATGTGGAATAGTGGGCGACACCAAAGGTGTCATCCTGGGTCTGGAAGTAAAGCCGCAGCATGGATTCGGCCCCTTCCAGCAGCAGCGGCGATGCCTTGGGTTGTATGAACCCGGCAATGCCCGCGTACCAGCTCAGCCCGTCGGCATCCACATTCAGCGTGCCCGTGGTATTTCGCTGCGAGGGGCTGGTGGAGAGTGTGAGCCTGGCACTGTAGACCTCGGCCTTGATGCTGCTGCTTCCGGCCTCGTTGGGGGTCAAGGGGGGCTTGGTGCTGTAATCAATGCGGTCGAACGGCAGGTGACAGACGGTATTGCCCGCCACCTTGATGATCACCGCGTCCATTTGCCCTACCAGCCCATTGTGTTCGGCGCTCACTTGTGTGACAGGGTTCCCTGCGGGCTCCGCGGGCGCGCTGCAGCTGGACAGTGGCAGCGAGGACCCATTCAGCTGGAGTGTGAAGGGGGCATCGCCCTTACCGCTGTAGCTGAGCGACAGGTGGTACCAGGCGTGCTCGCGCCACTCGACGGGAGCACTGTGACAGACGACCGTGGCGCTGCCGGTGCCGAATCCCATCTCAATCCGGGAGTCCGCCGTTAACCGGATGTAGGGGGCGGCCTTTTCCGGCGCCAGGTCCTGGTTGCCCCCGATGATGAGCCGGGAGTGAGCGCCCACCTGCTCAGGGCGGAACCAGAAGTCAAGCTCGAACGGGCCGGCAATGGCCAGGGGGTTGTCGCTGGCTTGCGTGTTGAGCGTGACGTACGCCAGTTCATCAAAGGCGAGTGCGTAATTGGCCGGCTGCAATGGTGAGGCGGTTATGGTAGTGGCGAGTGTGGCGAGCCGGCCTGTTGTAGCCACGGCCACATCCAGCAAGGCCGTAACCGGCGTCTGGTCCTGTTCTGCTGCGATGGCAATGAGCACGCGGCCCGAACGCTTGACGCGCATGCCCTGACCGTCGGGGCTCACCGCGTTTTCGTGTTTCATATAAAGCACGGCACTGGGGGCATGCTTGAGCACCAGCTCCTTACCGTCATCGTTCTGGATCCTAAAACGCTGGTCCGGGGGGATGTCGCCGTTATCGGTGAGCTGCTTACCGCTGACATCCGGTAGTCCCGTCTCGTCGGCCGGAAAATGATAGAGGGCCATTTGGCCGGAGGCCTGGTTATAAACAAGGAATTGCCAGTTGAACGATGAGGCATCCTGAATTGGCAGAAGGAGTGCTTCAAATCGGCCGTCCGTGACCGCATCCACCATGGCGAGTTCAATGGTGGGTTCCAGGAAGGGGTTGCCGTCGCCATCCAGGTACGATTGGGGATCGTTGGTGTCGGCGGGGACGGATTGCTTGCCGCTGCGCTCGAACCGTACCTCCCATACCGGCGTCAGTTCATAATCCGTGCCCTGGTTCTGGGGGCCCGAGGTGGTCTTGGTCAGCAGAAACCGGTTGAGCAGCAGTGTCCCGCGGGAGGATTGGCGGATCAGGATAATATGCTTTTGATCGGAAACAACTTTGAAAGGAAGTGCCGGGGCTGTGCAATAAGGGTTTTCTTCATTTTCAGGTAACGTAATGATCGACATGCCCGCTGGGCGGAGTTCTGACGGAAAGGGTAATGTCTTGAACCCGGTCCAGTCATTGGCGTCGGTATCGGATTCGATATTGAGGCCGAGGACATTATAAAAAAGAGTTTCTTTATTTTTGTACGATCGATAGCCAAAGGCAACGGTTATGCCTTGGTGAACAACGGTTTTAAGATGGGTGAACCGGTTCATGGCTGCTTAATCTCCCTTTAATATTTCTTAATGTTTCCTTGAGTGCAGGTTAGCTCTCGCTTTTACGCTTGGTCAATTAACATTTTAGGCCAAAACTTAGTCAAGTTCGGAAAAAGAAAGGGCATACGTTCAGCTGCTTTATGACTTTTTGTCAGTAACTGATTCGGATCCAGCGGAAAAATGATGGGTATTGGGACTGTTTGCGATAGCCTTTAGCTGTTTTCTGGTTGTTTGGGATAAGTCATTCCTATTCAGGACGCTGAACGCGGACAGTCCCGGAAGTGCCAATTGAATGCGTGCACGATGAAGCTCCTGTTTTGGGAGGATATGTGGATTCAACCTGTACGGAGCGGATGCATCCAGAATGGCTGTGTTACAGCTTAGAGCATTGGCTCGTTCGATAGAGGCTGTTTCGTTCATTCACCGCATCCTGAATAGCTCCTGGTGGAAGTCCCGTTTCCGGAGACCATGGGCAATGAAGTCGCGCCTGAGGGAGTGGCCGAATCCCGCCGGACCGCAGAACCAGATGCTCGCCTCGCGCCACTCAGGGACTTCTGACCGGATCCGGCTGCCAGTGAGCAGTCCATCCCTGGGCGTATAGTAGAGGCGCAGTTGAACGTCGGCGGCGTGGGCGTCGGCGATGAGTTTATCGGCTGCCTCCTGGTCGTATTCCTCGGTCGAGAAAAACAGCTCAATCCGTCGTTGGTTACCCGGGTTGTGTGCCAGGTATTTCATGCGCGCCACAAAGGGAGTGATCCCGATCCCACCCGCGATCCAGATCTGGCGGCTGCGGTTGTCCTCAAAGTCAAAGCAGCCGTAAGGGCCCTCAACGGTGACCGTCATACCTTCCTGGAGTGTTCCGGGGAGCTCGCTGGTGTGGTCGCCAAGTTCCTTGACCAGGAACATAAGGCGGCGTTGTTCGGGAACCCAGTCGCAGGCAATGGTATAGGGATGAGCGCCTTCGCGCCTGGCATCGGTGATGAATGCGAACTGACCGGGCTTGTGGCCTGGCCATCCAGCATCGAGGTGAACGGTGCATTCAAGGACCTGGGGCCGGGAGTAGAAATTAAGTGACTCAATGGTGCCAGTCACTTTGCGTTTGTGGCCGATACGGCCGGTGAGCGCGATGCCAGCGGCACACAATCCTGCCAGAACCAGGGCGGCCATGAGCCACCCTATGGGCTGGCGCCAGTACGCAAAATGCATCAGAACCAGGCCGTGGTAAACGAGGAATACATAGGCCACGGCCATAAGCCGGTGGGTTTTCTGGAAGAGGTGATAGGGAAACCAGCGGAGCAACGCCAGGGCCAGCAGAACCACAACGGCGTAGAAAGTCCACTCACCAACTGGTTCGGCAATGCCTTGCTGTTTTTGGAGCCAGCTCTGGAGTCCGCCAGGTGTTTCTTCCTGCCAGCCCTTGCGGAGCCGCAATCGGTCACCGGCGGAAGCCCACCAGTGAATCATCATGAACCCCAGGCTGGTAATGCCCAGCCACCGGTGCAGGCGATACATCTTGTCCAGCCCATTCAGAGGGTGTTCAAGCCATTTAGGGCGGGTAGCAAGGATCATGGCCAGGCTCATCAGCGTCAATGCCATACTGCCCGTGTATTGGGTCACCAAGGGGTGAAGGCTGCGCGCCACGGCAGGGGCCATGAATCCCGTGGCAAGCCACAACCCGGTGGGCAGGGCCAGCGCCGCCGCGAGAGCGATTCTTATGGGCGTCATGGGGAAGAAAACCTGGTTGGCAAGTAGTGCCCCAGCGTAAGGCGAAAACGCCAGGCACGTAATGCGTTATATCAGTAGAATCTGAATCCGTTCAGGGTCTTGGAGGGGAAAAGTGCGTTATCCTGTGTATTAGTCCATCGTTAAGGTAATGGATAGCATGGCAAAGTGGATGAGGACTGTTTCCGTGCCGCCCGAGTGGCGTGAAGATTTCCGGGAATACCAGCGGCTGGTGGCACGCCGTTTGACCGTGGTTTGTGCCGTCATGGCGCTAATTGTCATTCCGTTCTTCCAACTGGTTGACGTTTGGTCGTTATCCGGAATAACCACCCACTGGTGGAGTCATCTGGGATGGCGACTACCGCCGATGGTGTTGGCTATCGGCATTCTGGTGCTGCGCTGGCGTGTGCCGGAGGGACGCTGGCCCCGGCCTGTGCTGATTGCATTCGCGCTGTCCGGCATGATCATGGTGACCGGCATGGTCGCGGAGCATCTGGTGCAGCCAAGTGATCTTGAGGCCTTAATGACCAATGGTCTGGTGGTCGTTATCGCTTTGGTAGCGGTACTGGCGACAGCGGGTGCTCGGGATCTCCTCCTGATTTATGGCCCACCGCTGATCACGGTGATTGCTTTTTTGGCTTATGCCCCGGTATCCCTCTTTAAGGCGTTCCTGGTGTTTGTTCACCCACTGATGATGATGGTGATGGGCGTGGTGCTGTCGGAGTTTTTCTACCGGATTCGGCGTGAGGCCTTTGTTGCACGGGAACAATTGGCTCAGAGTGCTAGTACCGATGTGCTTACAGGATTGAGTAATCGGCGCGCCTTTGATTCACGGCTTGAGGCGGAGCATGCTCGGTGCAGTCGTTTTGGTACCCCCTATGCCCTGATCATGATCGATCTGGACCACTTTAAGGACGTTAATGATACCTATGGCCATGAGGTTGGGGACGAGGTGCTCAGGGAGCTGGCGCAGAGGCTGAGTGATGGACTGCGTACTGAAGATGAAGTGGGACGGTGGGGGGGAGAGGAGTTCATGGTACTGCTGCCTGGTGCCAGCAAGAGTCCCGCCTGCACCGTTGCGTCAAAACTCCGTCGTGCCGTTGCGCAGGAACCTTTTGTGACTTCTGCGGGTTCCATCCCGATAACCACCAGCCTTGGCGTTGCTGTGTTCAATGGTGAGCATATGGCCAGTATGGTGGCACGTCGGGCGGACGTTGCCATGTACGCCGCCAAGAACAATGGCCGTAACCGGTACGAATGCGCCTGACTGGGGCTCCTGTTACGGTGTTATTCGCCCGGATAGAGCCTATCCAGTGTGTAGTAAAGGGGGCAGAAACCGGTAAATGCACTCTGGAGCAGAGTCAGTCCCAGAACAGCTGGAATCAGCAGCCAGAGAGGGTCCCCGTAAAAACCAAGGCCCACGGTGACCGTCAGGATCAGGCCGATGATGCCGTCATGCAGCTCGCGTTTGGTCATGATCAAAGTCCTTGTCCCGGCTTATGAACACTCAGTCATCTGCTTTTTGGGAGCTTAAAGGTTCAGATTGGAGTAACCAAGGGCGCTGTTATGCCAATGGTATTCATCGTCGTTGTGCTGAAGCTGTTTCTGATGGGTATCGCCGGGACGGTCCCCCTTGCCCGTGTGGTATCGTGCCTGGGCGTGGGCGGTCTGCTGTTGTTGGTGGGCTGGTTCGCCCCCATGCCGGGGAAACGGCACAGCGATTGGTCAACGCATACAGGAGGCTCCGGATGAATCAACCCGCCCGTGAAAAGCAGGGCATGTTCCGTTCCGTGTTGACCCTGGGGCATATCCAGGGCATTCGAATTGAGGTTCACGCGAGCTGGCTGATCATCTTTGCTCTGTTGATGATCACCATGACCACAGGGCTCCGCAATGAGTACGCGTCCTGGTCCTTCAGCCAGGCGCTGCTAACGGCCCTGTTCACATCAGTCACTTTCTTCGCCTCCATCGTGGCGCATGAGCTGGGCCACAGTCTGGTCGCGATCCGTCGTGGCGTACCGGTCAATGCCATCACCCTTTTCATTTTTGGCGGTGTCGCCCAGCTGGATAAGGACAGCGAAAGCGCGGTGGATGAATTCTGGATCGCCATTGCGGGTCCGGTGGTCAGCTTTGTGCTGGCGGTGGGATTCTCGCTGCTGTCAACAATGGCGGCTTCCGAGCCCTGGGCTGTTGGTCTGGGCTGGTTGGCCCTCATTAACCTGATGGTAGCCGTTTTCAACCTGATTCCCGGCTTTCCGCTCGATGGGGGCCGCGTTTTCCGGGCTCTGGTCTGGAAGGTTACCGGTGATGCCGCCAAGGGCAACCGTGCCGCCGTGGCGGGGGGGCGGTTGGTAGCCTATGGCCTTTTTGCCCTGGGGCTGTGGCGGCTGCTGGTTGAAGGCAACGCCATTGGCGGTCTCTGGATCATGCTTCTGGCCTGGTTCCTGCTCAATGTGGCGGAAGGCCACGGCCAGACGTTCAACCTGCAGAAACAGCTCAGTGGGATACGGGCCCGGGAGCTGGCAGATCAGCACGTGCCCTCTGTGGTATCGTCCACCACCATTGAAGAGTGGGTTCACACCCGGGTATTGCCGGAAGGCCAGCGTGCTTACATCGTCACTGACGGAGGAAGGGCCCTGGGGCTGGTCAGCCTCAGTGATACCAGCGAGACCGACCGGCAACGCTGGCCTGACTTCCAGGTAGCGGATCTGATGACGCCCATTGAACGGGTTATGTCCGTGACGCCTGATACAGAGGCGGCGGAAGTGCTTGCCACCATGACTGAGCACAGCCTGAATCAGCTGCCGGTCATGGAAGGCGAGCAAGTGGTTGGCTGGATCGACCGGGAGCGCCTGCTGAAGACCGTTAACCTGCACATGGAACTGAAGGCCTGACCGTCTGGCCAGGGGTCAGCAGTACTAAGCCTTCCCCCGGCAGGGCAACTCAATCCCGTGCTATTGGGAAAGCCCGGTAAACCGTCGGAAGGCGCTCTTCAGGTCTTCCAGGACCAGGTAGAAACACGGCACCAGGAACAGGATGAGGGCGGTGGCGAAAATGATGCCGAAGCCCAGGGAAACCGCCATCGGGATCAGGTAGGAGGCCTGCAGGGAGGTTTCCAGGATGATGGGCGTGAGGCCGCCGAATGTGGTTATGGTGGTGAGCAGGATGGGGCGGAAACGGCGCACACCGGCCTCATAGATGGCCTGGAACGCGGAATGGTTGCTACGCTGGCGGTTGGCGTAGTCCACCATGATCAGCGAGTCGTTCACCACCACGCCTGACAGCGCCACGATCCCCATCATGCTGACCAGCGAGATATCGAGACCCAGGATGATGTGGCCAATAATGGCGCCAATTGCGCCAAAGGGGATGGCCAGCATGACAATGACGGGCTGGATGTAGCTCCGGAAAGCAACGGCCAATAGCGCATAGATGACCCCCATGGCAAGCATGAAGGCGCCGAAAAGCGTGCTGGTGGATTGCCGGAGGTCCGCCTGGCTACCCTCGAAGCTCCAGGTGATGCCCGGAAAATCCGCCTTAAGCTGGGGAAGCACCTCGGACTGGATGGAGGCCAGAACGCTTGAAATCTTGCTTTTGGGTTCCACGTCCATGCCGACTGTGATCACGCGCCGCCCGTTCCGCCGGTCGATGGAGCGGAAAGCGGAGCCCATGGTGGCGTCCGCCACGTCGAGCAAGGGCACCTCGCCTCCCTCTGGCATCTGGATCACGAACTGCTGCAGATGACGTAAGTCCTGGCGCTGCTCCTGCGGTAGGCGCACCCGGATTTCATTCTCGTTGGTGCCGCGCAGTTGACGCAACGCCACGGCGCCATAGAACGCATCCCGGACCTGATCGCCCACTTCCGCCGGGGTAAGCCCAAGGGCCCGGCCCTGGGCGTTGAGGGTGAGGTCCAGTTGCGGTTTGCCGGCGGCGTCGCTGTCCGAGACATCCCGAGTGGCGCTGAATGCTTCCATGCGTTCGAGCAAGGTTTCACTGGCATGGGAGAGCACATCGATATCGGAGTGGCTCAGGTCCACAGCGATGTCATCCCGCCATGAGCCAGGCCCCTGTTCCGCCTCGAAGGTGATCTGGTCAACACCGCGGAAATCGCCAATTTCCCGCCGCCATAGGTCCACGATCTCCTGGACCGTCATGCTGCGCTCATGTTCTGGGCGCAGGACGAGTTCGACATCGATGGCGCGTTGCCCCCGGACATTGGTCTTGATCCCTTCGGCTTGCTCATCAAGGTTGTGCTCATCAAAAAGGCGTTGGGTGGACTCCGTGATTGCCATGGCGATTTCGCCGGCACGGCGGGTCGTTGTGCCTACCGGCAGGGTTACCCCCGCTTCAATTTCTTCGGCGGGCACCTCCGGCATCATGAGCATGCCCATGTGATCGCTGGCTGCGTAGGCGCCCACCACTGCCGTCACAACGATGGCTAGGCTCAAGGTCACATAGCGAAACCGCAGGCTGGCATTGAGAAGCGGCCGGTAGAGTCGGTTGATCACGCTCTCGAAGCCCCGGGAGAAAACACGCTGGAGACCATGGAGCCAGTGTCCATAGACAGTGACCGTTCCCCGGCCGCTGTGGCCGAGGTGAGCAGGCAGCACGAACAGCGCCTCAAACAGGGATATGGCAAGCACGACAATCACCACAGCGCCCATGGGCCACCAGAAACTGCCCATGACCCCAGGGATGAACAACAATGGCAGGAAGGCGACGATGTTGGTGAGGATGCTGAATGTGACCGGACCGGCGATGTCCCTGGTGCCCTGGATCGCGGCACTCATGAAGTCCATGCCCTGTTCGCGGTACTCGTAGATGTTCTCACCCACGACGATGGCGTCGTCCACTACAATCCCGAGCACCACCAGGAAGCCGAACATCGAGATCATGTTGATGCTGACCCCGATCACCGGCAGGAACAGCATGCCGCCCACGAAGGAGATGGTCATCCCTATCATGATCCAGAACGCCAGCCGGTATTCGAGGAAGAGGCTGAGCAGAACCAGCACGATCACCATCGCCAGGAGGCCGTTTTCGAGGAGCATGCTCATGCGGTCCTCGAAGTGCCGTGCGCGGTTGCTGTCAACGCGCAGCTTGATCCCATCAGGAAGGGTCTTTTCCAGTTCCGCCATGACGTTCTTGCCCGCGGCGGCGACTGTTAACGGTGACTGCGTGCCGGTCCGGAAGATCTCGATTTCAACGGAGGGCAAGCCGTTAAACCGTGAATGGAAGCCGGTTTCATCGAAGCCGTCCCGAACCGTGGCAAGGTCGCCGAGGGTGACCGTGCTTCCGGAACCGTCGCTTTTCAGGACGATGTCCTTGTAGGCATCGGCCCACAGGCGGCGTTCTTCCATGCGCAGGAGAATATCACCGCCCTCGGTGGCCACCGAGCCCGCCGGGATGTCCTTGGCTGATGCCTCAATCCGCTGGGCGATCTGCTGGAGGGTCAGGTCGTATTTCCGGAGCCTTTGCTGGGGCACGGCTACCTCAGTAAGGTAGTCTGGCACATCGCTGACCGTGGCCTGGGTGATGCCTGATTCCGACAGCAACCGGTCGCGAACCTGCTCGCCCAATTGGCGCAGGGTCCAGGGATCGACGTCGCCGTAGAGCACCAGTTCCATAACATGGTGGGATCGGCCCTGAAGACGGACACGGGGTTCTTCGGCCTCGTCCGGAAAGGTGCGGATGCGGTCCACTTCCTGTTCAATGTCCTGAAGCGCCTTCATCCGGTCAGCGCCGTTGATCAGCTCCAGGGTGACGGTGCCTGATCCCTCACGGGCAGTGGAGGTCATCTCCTTGATGGTTTCCAGCCCCTGAACCGCTTCCTCAACCGGTAACAGGATGCCCTGTTCCACTTCTTCCGGGGCAGCGCCGGGGTAGGTGACCGATACCTGGACGATATCCGGCTCAAACTGGGGAAATACTTCCTTCTGGAGTTCGAAGGCCATCCAGAGACCGCCCGCCAGAAGCAGGATCATCAGCAGGTTGGCGGCGATGGAGTTGCGCGCCATCCAGGCGATGGGGCCGGTCCAGCCCGACGTAGTTGGTTCCTGGTCGCCGCGACTCATCCGTTATCCTCGTCGGTGCGCAGGTCGGCGCCTTCCACCACGGTGGCGAGGTCACTGGTGATTACGGATTCGCCTGCCTCAACGCCGCTTCTGAGGTAGGCGTACTGGCTGTCCCTGAAGACGATGTCGGGGGACCGAATGGCAAGCTTGCCCGCCTCCATAACCCAGATGGTGTTGTCGCGCCGGATATGGTTGCGTTTAACCCGCACCACGTTCTTGATTTTGCGGCCCTTGATCCTCGTGTTAAGAAAGGAGCCAAGCAGAAGGCGAGGCTTGCCCAGGGCTTCGGGCTTGAGGGCCAATGGATCTTTGACCGTGATCAGTACCCGGGCCAGTCGTGTCGTGTCATTCAGCTCGCCGATCAGGCGCTGGAGGTGACCCTTGCGGTGCTGGCCATTGGGCCATGCGGTGTCGTTACGGATGGTGGCCGGTGCGCCGGCTTCGCCGTTGCGTTGCTCGAAGCGGAGCCTCGGGAGATGCTTTTGGGGTACTGTTGCTTCGACCCAGTACTTATCCACACCCACCAAGCGCCCCAACGCTTCGCCAGTGCTGACCTGAGAGCCCACGCTGATCTCACGACTCAATACCCGGGCGTCAAAAGGGGCGGTCACGCGTGTGCGGTCCAGGTTCAACTGGGCCTGGTTGAGCGCAGCCTGCGCGGATTCAACCTGGGCCCGGGCTTGCTTGAGTTGGGGCTGGCGCAGAACCAGGGCCTTGTTGGGCTTTTCGAGGTCTTCCCCAAGCAGCTCAAATTCCTGTTGGGCCACGTTCTGGCGGCCCTGTTCGATGGCCAGCTCAGAACGCCTCTGGCGCAATTCGCTGCGTCTCTGTTGGAGCGTGGCCTTGTAGTCAGCGGGATCGATCCGTACCAGCATCTCGCCTTGCTCGACCTTGCCTCCCGGTGAGAAGTCGGGAGCCCGCTTGATGATCTGGCCGCTCACACGGGGGCGGAGCGTAAGCTCCCGGGCGGCGCGAACCTGGCCCATGGCGGTGATTGTGGGGTGGTAGTCAGCGCGCTCGGCGGTGATTACATCCACCAGCATGGCGGTTTCCCGGGTACTTTCAGGGCTGCGTGTGGCGGTTGGTTCCGTGCGGAAAATCAGCCATATCAGGGCGGCGCCCAGCGCCAGTATCACCAGGGTGATGAACGCCGTCTTGAGTCGGCCGGCGCGGCCAGTCTCCGGGCGTGCTGCGCTGTCGTTGATCGGTTCGTTCATCCTGTCTCACTCGCAGAGTTGTCACGGGGGGCAAAACCGCCGGCCAGCGCCCGGTACAGCGCGATCCGGTATTCCACCAGCTGGCGCCGCGCGCTGATCAGGCTGCGCTCCAGGTCCTGGCGGTCGGTCAGGGCGTTCAGTACCTCGATGTAGCCTACCTGCCCGTTAAAGTACTGTTGGCGGAGCTGGTCATAGGTGGTTTCGGCCAGTTCCAGCTGGCGTTGGAGGCGGCTAATGGCCTGGCGCTGCTTGCGCTCCTGAACCAGTGCGTTCTCCACCTCCTCGAAGGCGGTAAGAATCGTCTGGCCGTACTCGTACAGGCGCTGGCGGCGTTTGGCCCGGGCCTGGTTAACCTGGGCATCGCGCTGTCCGGCGTCGATAAGGGGAGCGACCAGGTTGCCCGCGAGGGCCGTGGCCCAGTTGTCGAAAAGATCCTCGACGCTGTTTTCGCGGGTTGAGGCGGAGGCCGAGAGGGTCAAGCGCGGGAACTGGTTGCTGATGGCGGCGGCCAGTTCCGCATCGGCGGCCTGGAGTTGGTGGAACGCCTTGCGGACATCCGGACGGCGCTGGACAAGATCAGCCGGTACACCTGTTTCCGGAAGAGGGGGCAGCTCCGTGGGCAGCCCGCGACCTTTTGGCAGCGGGCTATTCGCCGGCGCGCGTCCAAGCAGAACCGCTAACTGGTTTGCCAGGACCTGTTGTTGCGACGCCACCTGAAGGCGCTGTTCCTCCGTGGATTCAAGGAGCTGACGTTGGCGCAGTACATCCGCGCTGCCTGTCTGGCCGTTGCCAAACTGGGCCTCCAGCAATGTCATCACGTTGCGGTTGGTTTCGATCTGGGCGTTCGTAAGCTCAAGTTTGGCCCGCTGGGCGCGCAGCTGGTACCAGGTGCGCGCGAGTTCAGCGCTCAGTGTGAGGGCGGCGGTCTGGTAGTCCGCCCGGCTGGCGCGGGCCCGGAATTGTTCCGCTTCCACCCGGGAGTTTATCCGGCCCCACAGGTCCACCTCATACTCGGAACTGAGTCCCAGGTTCAGGCTTTCCGTGGTATTACTGTTGTCGCTTTTGCTGAGCTCGCCATTGGCAGTGGCATCCAGGTTGGGGTAGCGATCCGCGGCTTGCTGATTCACCGCTGCGCGGGATTGCCGCAAGCGTTGCCAGGCGCTGAGCACATCCGGGTTGGCATTGAGGCCCTCCTTGACGAGCTGGTTGAGCTGTTCATCGCCAAAGCTTTGCCACCATCGTTTGGGGGTTGGCTCATCCCCGGAACTGGAGAAGCTATCAGGGATGGTAACCGGGGGTTGCGGCCTGTCATCCGGTTGCGACGCGCATCCGGTTACAAGAACGGCCAGCATCAGTGCCATCAGGCGTTCAGGCATGAATCCCAACATCTTTTTAAGGGGTCGTTAGTAACCTCGGCAAGCCTATCAGGCTGGCATGGGTATGACCATTCCAGCGCTGGCTATGGGGGTCATTCAAATTCCTTGCTGATTATGTCTTTGTAATTCCGGATTCGCTGGACGTAATGGACGGGCTCGTACCCTCTGGCGTAGCCATAGCGGGTGCTGGGGTAATAGCGTTTATCCGCCTTGAGGGGGAGGACCTGACGCATGTCCTCCCATGAGTTGGGATCACGCTTCAGATTTCTCGCCAGCTGGCGGGCATCCAGAAGATGACCTCGCCCGATGTTGTAGCTGGCCAGGGCCAGGAAGGTCCGGTCGGGTTCGGGGATGGTTTCCGGCAATCGCGCGTGGCGGTCCGCCAGGTAGCGGGCGCCGCCATCAATAGCCTGTTCCGGATCAAGCCGGTCCTTTACACCCAGTGACCTGGCGGTGCGCTGGGTCAGCATCATGATGCCACGAACCCCAGTTGGTGAAACGGCTTTGGGATCCCAATGCGATTCCTGATAGGCGAGGGCGGCAAGCAGCTCGGCTGGCATGCCGGTTTTGTTTTCCGCCTGGATGAATGCCTGCCGGTACCTGGGAAGCCGCTCATCAATGCGGCGGTTCAGGGCCCGCAGGTCCACGAAGTCGAACTCCCCGATGTAGGCGTAATATTTGCTTTCCATGGCCCTGATGGCTTCATCGCCGGCGCGGCTGTTCATCCACTCGCGGGCCGTCCCCGCCAGCTTTTCCGCTCCCTCCGGCAGGTACCAGCCCAGGTTCTGGCCACGGGTCAGGTTCATGGCGACTTCCAGGTGCGGCCAGTGCCGGCGCGTGACCTGGACGATGTTGGC
Source organism: Halomonadaceae bacterium KBTZ08 (assembly GCA_048013405.1). Classification (GTDB taxonomy): domain Bacteria; phylum Pseudomonadota; class Gammaproteobacteria; order Pseudomonadales; family Oleiphilaceae; genus Halospina. The sequence continues at coordinate 941,144 of CP182108.1, read as the reverse complement.
ATCGGCAACAGTGCAGTCGAAACGTTGCTCGGCAACATGGGAGAGCAGGACTTCCGTGGTCAGCTCACTGGTACTGAACGTGATGCCTTCGTGCTCGGCGGCCAGTCCGTTGAGCGTCTCGACATAGCTGGAGCTGGCGGTCACACGGATATCAAGATCCGCCATGTCTTCCGGCAGGCGCGGCAAAGGGCGGCCCTCACGGTGGCATACCAGCTGTTCGGTGACCTCGCTGTGGGCTGGGCCCCGGGTAAAACGGGCATTACGGGACGGGCGGTGCGTCAGCCCGGAGGCGGCCAGGTGGGCGGTGCCTCGCTTCAGGGCCTGGATAACGCTGGCCGTTGAGTCGTGCATGGTCCATTCGACCTCCCATCCCTGGGCGTCCGCGAATTCCATCACCAGCTCATACTCTGGGCCTGACGGCTGTTTGTGCCGGTTAAGGTAGTAGGTCGTGGCCCCGTTGCGGGTAGCCACCTTGAGCACTCCGTCGCTTTCCACGGAGTCCATGGAAACCGGTGCCCTGGGACTGTCGCCGCATGCGGTCAGTAAAACCGTTGCCAGCAACAGGGTCAGGCTGTCGCGCATTTGCATGTCAACGTCCTTGAGGGGGGCGGCGCAAGCATGACACAGGAAAGCCATGCTCGTGTTCTACCGAAGTAGATACGTGCGCGTGGCCCGGACCGATCATTCGGCGTTGAGCGCCAGTCCCCGGGCGTATTCGTTAGCCGCCTCGCGTCGTTTCATCGTATCCTCGAGGAGGCGGACGCGCAGTTGGTCCATTTGTTCCATGAAGCGATCCAGGTCTGTCTTGCTGGCGTCCTCCGGAGACTGGCTCTGGTCGATGAACGCTTGCTGCTGGCTGTGGATGGCATCAAGCTTGTCCAGTGCCTCACGGATGCTCTGGACCCGTTCCTGTACCGAGTCGCTCACAGCCATCCGGGGCGCCGTGTTGCTGCCAGTGTCGCTTGGGGTTGGCATTCCCTCAGCAAGCACTGTCTCCTGTTCCGGCGTTTCGGACTCTTCCTGACGCGCCAGATCGAGTTCCTCAAGCGTTCGCACCTCTCCGCTGTCACTCAGGTAGAGGCCTGTGGCCCGGATTTCCCCCAGGGGAATGCCCTGGCTGCTGGTCAGGCTGAAACGGTCCTGGGTGCTGCCGGTGTAGAGGGCTTCCACCCCCACCTCCGATAGCGTACGCAGTTGCTGCTCGCCATCCCGGCCCTGAACCATCACCTGGAGCTGATCGAAAGCCGGGTCATTCCGGTCGAGCCATTTGTTGCCATCCTTGTCCAGGCTTGCCAGCTCCTTGAAACCGGACCCGGAGGCCGGACCAAAGAGCTCGCTGCCATCATCCACCTTGCCGTTATCGTTGCGGTCGAGGGCCAGGTAACCACTGCCGGCGCTCAGGGTGGCGTATTCGGATGGGTCGCCGTTACCGTTGAGGTCAAATTCGAAAACGGTGTCGCCCAGGGTTGCTGAAGGGCTGTCAAAGTTGATGACCAGTGGGTCCGTCATCGCCCGCTCTTCAATGCGTACGCTTTCGCTGAACGCATAATGCTGGGACTGTTGCTGGTTGATACCGAGCGTAAAATCCACATGCCGGCCGTCATCCAGTTCGATGGAGCCAGTGGCGGCCACCTGGCGGTTCTGGGTTTCGGAAACAAAGGTGAAGCGGTTTGCCTGCATCCGAACGGAACCGTTGGTGCTCACCCCCTGGTCGGCACTGGTGTTCATGGCCGATAGGCCGACCCTGAGTGCGTCCTGGCCTTCGAGCATTACGTTGGAGGCGGCCTGTGCCAGCTGCGCGCTGGCGGATACCGACCTGTCACCATTGGGCCCCTGGACGGTGCTGGTGCTGACGTATTGGCGTTGCTCGCTGTTCTGGTATTGGTAGCGGGCATCCCGGCTGAGAACGATGTCCCGATCTTCGCCGCTTCGGGTCGGATCCTGATCGCTTGCGCCTTGGCTATGGACTTGCACCTGCGCGTTCTGGTGGTGGATTCGGGTCATGCTCTGGGCATTGGCTTGGCTTAATTGGATGCTGCTTCCATTGATCATGATTCAGGCACCAGGGCATGGGTTGTATATTATTTGAACGGCAGGTAGTGGGAGAACTTTAGCCTGAATGGTGTTATTCGGTGACGGATCCGTGATGGCTCTGGTCTGGGTGGGTAGTATGGGGGCGTTGTTGTTTTATGGCTGTCTGCAACAAGCGGGTTTCCCTGATGCTTGAGTACCTGGACCACGAAGAGGGGAGGGCCCTGCGCCTGACACCCAACCGCTCTCTGAGCTGGTACGGCAACATTGCCTTCTTTGGTCTCATCGCCGTGGTGACCCTGATCGTAGCCATTGGCTGGTCCCTGGCTGGCGCCTGGATGATCCTGCCGTTCGCGGGCCTGGAGCTGGCGGTGGTTGCCTACGGGTTGTACTACACATCGCGGCAGTGTCACCGCCAGGAGGTGCTGGTGGTGACGGCGGATACAGTACGGCTCGAGAAGGGGATTAACCGCAAGGAATCCGAGTGGAGCGTGCCCCGGTACTGGGTGCGCGTGATCATGGAAATGCCCCGCCATGGCTTTGAGGTGCCCAGGCTGGTGTTGGCCTACCACGATACCCGTGTACCGGTGGCCCGTTTCCTCAATCCAGAGGATCTTCAGGAATTCATGGCGTTCCTGGAAGCGTCCGGTATCCGGATTGAGCGTCATTACCCCAGCAAGGTCTGGTAGTCCCGGGGAAGCGCGGCGTGCGATAATAACCTCCTTTGTAAAACCACCATCCGAGCCCATCCCATGAGCAAGACCTATATTCCCGGCAAGGACCGTGCCCTGGAAGACTCCATCCAGCGTATCGGCGACGCCGTTGCCAACCTCGGCTTTACGATTGAACAGGCCCGCTGGCTGAACCCGGCGCCTTACATCTGGTCCGTGCACATCCGTGACCGTGACTGCCCCCAGGTATTCGCCAATGGCAAGGGCGCCAACCGTGAAGCGGCCCTGGCCAGCGCCTATGGTGAGCTCATAGAGCGCCTGTCGACCCGTTATCTGTGGGCGGATTTCATGCTCGACGCGGCGGGTCCGGAGTATGGATTCGTGCATCAGGCGGAGGAACGCTGGTTCCCGGTGGACACTGAACAATGGCCCGAGGGGCTGCTGGATGAGACCTGGCTGGCGCGTTACATCCGCCCCCAGGGGGTTACACCAGCGCAGCTGCAGGACCTGAATGGTGGCGGTACCGGCTGGGGCCTGTGTGCGCTCCCCTATACGCGCCAGAGCGATGGGGAAACGGTCTACGTGCCGGTGAACATGATCGCGAATCTGTTTGTGTCCAATGGGATGAGCGCCGGGAACAATCGGGATGAGGCAATCGTCCAGGGGCTTTCCGAGCTGTTTGAGCGCGGCATCAAGGAGCGCATCATCAGTCAGGCGATCACGCTGCCGGAAGTCCCGGCGGAGGTGATCGACCGCTACCCGCATATCCGCGAGGGGATTGAGGCGCTGCGCAACGAGGGCTTTGGCATCCGGGCCCTGGACGGCTCCCTCGGCGGGCAGTATCCGGTGATGTGCGTCCTTCTGAAACACCCTGACGGTGGTGTCTATGCCTCATTCGGTGCCCACCCGACCTTCCAGGTGGCGCTGGAGCGTTCGTTGACGGAGCTTCTGCAGGGGCGGGCCCTGGATGAACTTGAAGGCTTCCCGGCGCCAACGGCGGATATGGAGCTGGTGAACGAACCCCATAACCTGGAACTGCATTTCATTGACTCCAGTGGCTATGTGTCCTGGGCCATGGTCGGTGATGAGCCGGACGTGGCCTTCTACGACTGGGATGCCAACAGTCCCAGGGCCCATGATAACGCTACGGCCCACCAGCAGATGCTGGCGCAGTTCGCGGATGAGGGCTACGAGGTGTACATTGCCGAGCACACCCAGCTCGGTGCCTATGCCTGCCGCATCCTGGTGCCCGGGTTCTCGGACATCTACCTGCCGGACGAACTCCTGCTGCAGAATAACAACGCCTGCCTTCCCATCCGGCCCCTGCTGTTTGATCTGGAAGCCGCTGGTGAAGAAGGATGGCAACGGATTCTGGACGTGATTGATGACCAGCATGTGAATGACCAGATCCGGGTCTTTGAATGGGCCGGCATTGTCGGTAAGACCGGGCCCTGGGGACGGTTAAGAATGGGGGAGTTCCGGGTATGGCTGTTGCTGGCGCTCGGCGAGCGCGAGCAGGCACTGGAAGCACTGCCTTCGATTCTCGCCTCTGGTGACCTGAGTGATGAGGAGCGGGCTGCTTTTGCGGCGCTGTATCAGGCTCTGGAGCTGGATCTTTGCACGGACGATGCAACGCCTTACGAGCGGGCCCTGCAGTTTTATCATGGCCCGGAACTGGTGAGCCGGGCACGGCACTGGGCTCGCGGCGAGGCGCGCTTCCCGGGACTGGAGAAGCTGGACCCGGAGGCGCCCACCGAGGGCCATCGGCGCCTGATGGAGGCCTATCGTAAGGTTCTGGACGGACAGCAGGCCGCCATGGCCTAGAAGAGCTGGTCCGATCGTCGTTTCGGTGACTGTTGACAGGAGTGATTGCCCATGGACGTTGTTCGCCTCATTCTTTCCATACTGTTGCCACCGCTGGGAGTCTTCTTCCAGGTCGGGCTGGGACTGCAGTTCTGGATCAACATCGTGTTGACGCTTTTCGGCTATCTGCCGGGCATCATCCACGCGGTCTATATCATAGCTCGCCGGTAACGCTCAGCTCGGAGCCAGGCCGAGGGGTTGTCGATGCTGTATTTGGGGGTAAGGTGGTGACGACCATCAATGAATGAACAACAAAAAGGATTGGAGTCATGACGCTGCTTCTGCTCGGCCTGGTGCTTTTTCTGGGCATCCATTCGCTGTCCATCGTGGCGCCGGCACAGCGCAATTCCATGGCGCGGCGCCTCGGGGAATGGCCCTTCAAGGGCCTGTACTCGGTTATAGCCGCCATTGGCCTTGTACTCATCATCAAGGGGTACGGCGCCGCGCGCATGGATCCGGTGGTGCTTTACACAACGCCGGACTGGACCTCCCACATCACCATGCTTCTGGTTCTGATCGCGTTCCCGATGCTGATCGCAACCTATTTCCCGGGGAAGATCAGCAGCACGCTGAAGCACCCCATGCTGGTGGCGGTGAAGGCCTGGGCACTCGGTCACCTTCTGGCCAATGGCATGCTGGCGGATGTGCTTCTTTTCGGGGGCTTTCTGGCATGGGCGGTGGCCGACCGCATATCGCTCAAACGCCGTACGCCGCGGGCTATCCCGCGCCTGCCGGCCACGCGCTTCAATGATGCGATCGTGGTCCTGGTCGGGCTGGCCCTCTATGGGGTCTTCGCCATCTGGCTGCATCCAGCCTGGATCGGGGTTCCCGTGGTCGGGTGAGGTGCGGGCGGTGCAGGTGGGTCACCTGCACCGGAACCATCAGCTTGACGCGGGTTCGAACTGCTCGCGCAGCCAAGCGTTGATGTCATCGGACTCGTACAGCCACTGCTGGGTGCCATTGTCATGTTCAATCAACAGGCAGGGCACCTTGACGCGGCCGCCGCCGGCTTCCAGATCGGCCCTGTGTTGCGGGTCGTTCTGGGCATCCCGTGTTTCAATGGGCAGCCCCAGACGCGCCATTTCCTTGCGCACCTTGATGCAGAATGGGCATGCCTTGAACTGGTAGAGCGCCAGATTGCTTGTGGCCTGTTCCACCCTTGCCTGCTCTTCGGCGCCGCGGCTGACCGCTCGTGGCGTGCTCAACTTCTCGTTGATCAGCACGACCGGGGTAAGAACCAGACGCAATGTACGGAAGAAATAACGGATAATAACGCGCATAGACAGCCTTATTGATTGCGGGGGTGATCGCTTCCGGGATGGCTCTCAGCCTACCATGTCTGGGACCCTGCGTAAGGGTCGCATCTGGTAGACTCGGCCCCGTCATCGGGGTTGTTGGGAGAATTCGCGTTGCATCGTGCTGCTCGTGCGCCGCTGTGGTTGTGTATTCTGTTGCTTGTCGCTGGTTCCGTATCCGTCGGGGCTGCCGAGATCCGGGTGGCCGTGGCCAGCAATGTCGCGGGAGCAGCCAGGGTGCTGGTGGAGCGGTTTGAAGCGGCTACTGAGCACAGCGTGATCCTGGCGACTGGTTCAACCGGCAAGCACTACGCCCAGATCCGCAATGGCGCGCCGTTCCAGGCCTTCCTGGCGGCGGACGTTGAAAGGCCCCGGAAGCTGGAAGACCAGGGGATTGCCGTTGCGGGCAGCCGGTTTACGTATGCACAGGGGGCGCTCGTGCTCTGGAGTCCGGAAGCCGGTTATGTGGACCCCAAGGGGCGGGTTCTGGAAACAGGCGATTATCGCCATCTGGCGCTGGCGAATCCCAGGCTGGCGCCCTATGGGCGGGCCGCGCGCCAGGTTCTTGAAGCACGGGGGCTATGGGCGGTCACCAAAGGGCGCCGTGTCATGGGCGAAAACATTGCCCAGGCGTTCCACTTTGTCCAGACGGGGAACGCCCAGCTTGGATTCGTGGCCGCTTCCCAGCTGAAGGCGATGGGGTCTTCAGCCGGGGGCTCCCAGTGGCGGGTGCCAGAGTCGTTCCATGAACCGATTGAGCAGCAGGCGGTACTTCTCCAGGAGAATCAGGCCGCCAGGGCTTTCCTGTCATTTATTGCTAGTGACAAGGGGCGCGCTGTTCTGAGGGATTTCGGGTATGAGGTGCCATGATCCTGACCGAGGCTGACCTGACGGCGCTTTGGGTAACCCTCAAGCTGGCCACCCTAACTACTGTGATCCTGCTGGTTCTGGGCACCCCCCTTGCCTGGTGGCTGGCGCGTACGCAATGGCGTTTCCGGTTTGTGGTGGAAGCCATGGTGGCGTTGCCCCTGGTTCTGCCGCCCACGGTGCTTGGCTTTTACCTGTTGATCGCGCTGGGCCCGGAAGGGCCCATTGGGGGATTCATGGCGATGATCGGTGGGCGGCCTCTTGCCTTCACGTTCTCCGGGCTGGTGATCGGTTCGGTGATCTACTCGCTGCCATTCGTGGTCCAGCCTTTGCAGAATGCCTTCTCGGCGGTCGGTTCCCGGCCTCTGGAAGTGGCTGCCACGCTGCGGGCCTCTCCCCTGGACCGGTTCTTCACGGTAGCGGTGCCGCTGGCGGCGCCCGGGTTCCTGACCGCAGCGGTACTGGGATTCGCCCATACGCTGGGCGAGTTTGGCGTAGTGCTGATGATTGGCGGCAATATCCCCGGCAGCACCCAAGTCGTGTCCATCGCCGTCTATGATCATGTCGAGGCGCTGGATTACACCAGTGCCCACTGGCTCTCGGGCGGGCTGCTTCTGATGTCGCTGCTGATGTTGATGGCGGTTTACGCCCTTAATAGACGCTTCCGGGTGGTGCGACTGTGAGCATGGAGCTGGCATTCCGGCTGGACCGGGACGGGTTCAGTCTGGACCTTGCCCTGGAGCTGCCAGCTGCCGGCGTGAGCGCCATTTTCGGCCCCTCCGGCTGTGGCAAGACCACGCTGCTGCGGATCATCGCGGGGCTGGAGCGCTCTGCGGTGGGCCACCTGTCGGTGGATGGCCAGGTATGGCAGGGCGCCAACCGGTTCCTGCCTCCCCACAGGCGTGCCGTTGGTTATGTGTTCCAGGAGCCCAGCCTGTTCCCCCACCGGAGCGTGGAAGGCAACCTGCATTACGGGCTGCGCCGGAGCCAGGGTAATGCAGCCAGTACCCGCCTGGAGCAGGCCATTGAGTTGCTGGCGATTCGCCACCTCCTGGACCGGCGGCCACACCAGCTTTCGGGTGGGGAGCAACAACGGGTGGCCATTGCCCGGGCGCTTGCTGTCGAGCCCGCTCTTTTGCTCCTGGATGAGCCCCTGGCAGGGCTGGATGATGATCGGCGCCAGGAAATCCTGCCCTACCTGGAGCGTCTGCACCGGGAACTGGCGCTGCCCATGCTTTATGTCAGCCATTCCCGGGAAGAAGTGGCGCGGTTGGCGGATCACCTGGTACTGATGGAAGCCGGCCGCGTGCAGGCGGAGGGAAGCCTGGCAGAGTTGTTCACACGACTGGACCTGCCCATGGCAGCGCAACCGGGGGCGGAAACCGTGATTGAGGGTGTTGTGGACGACTGCGACACGCAGGACGGCGTGGTACGCGTGGCCTCGGATGCGGGGCCTATGTACGCGGTTCTGGGCGAGCTGGCGGTGGGGCAACCGGTGCGCCTCCAGGTCCAGGCCCGGGATGTCAGTGTGGCCCTCAGTGCGCCCCGCGACAGCAGTATCCTGAATGTAATGCCGGCACGGATCGAGGCGATCGCCCATCAGGAGGGTGGCCACGTCATGCTCCGGTTACGGGTGGGCACGACGGTGCTCCTGGCCCGGGTCAGTCACCGTTCAATGCGACAATTGGGGCTGGCACCGGGACTGGATGTCCATGCCCAGGTCAAGAGCGTGGCGTTGCTGGGGTAGGGTCAGTCCTCATGCTCGCTGAAGCATTGGGTGCGGTAACGCTTGACGGTCAGCGTTGGGGACCAGTAATCCGCGGGCAGGCCCGCCTTGCCCTTGAGTTCGCGCACAAAATCCCGGGGCTCGGGAAGGGACTCCCAAACGCTGGGCAGGAAGGTTCCGCGATGCCCACGTTCCTCAAGGATGAGCCCGTCCTCGCCAGGCTGAACAGTTGCCAGAAGCTCCGCCTCGGACGTGACGGCAAGAGGCTCCGGGATGGAGAGGATGGACAGCTCCACCGTGACAGCGTCCAGCTCCTGGGCTGTCAGCGGCGGAAAGCGGGGGTCCCGGAAAGCGGCGGCGTAAGCGTGCTCCGCAACATCCGCCACCAGTGGCTGGCGCGCCTCCAGCGTCCCGATACAGCCTCTCAGGCTTCCATCCCGGCGCTTGAGCGTGACAAAGCTTGCCCCATGGCGCTGAAGTTCCTCGGGCCATTGCAGGGGGTCAACAGCGCCGGTACGGCCGTTTTCAATCCCTTCCCGGATGCTGTCCCGCGCCAGTTTCAAAAGCATCCGCTGGTGTTCCGCGGCGAGCTGTGTGTCAGTGGAAAACATAGGCACCATACCCAACAACACTGTCTTTCGAGGCGCCTGCATCGCCGGAATTACGCAGATCCAGAATACGGCCTTCCATGCCTTTCTGCCGGGCCAGCCATAGAAGTCCGTTGATGGGATGGCGGCCACAGGCGTCACCATCCCGGACCTTCTCGTACGCGAGATTTTCAATGGCTTCGGACGTGCGCCGGTCCCGGCGGACGGCGCTGTCGTAATCCATGAAGTGACTCAGGTCCGAGCTGATCGCGATCAATGTTTCCGGCCCGCCCCAGAGCTCATCCAGCAGCGTACCGACCTCTTCGGGGGAGGCGTCGCCCACCACCAGCGGGACAACCCTGAAATCATCCAACAGGGCCTGCAGGAAGGGGAGATGGACCTCAAGCCCGTGTTCCCATTGATGGGCATCGTCGCGGAAGACAACCTCGGGGCGCTGTGCTTCCAGTTCGGTTTGGGCTTGCTGGTCAACGGGGACATGACCCATGGGGGTCTCGAAAAAACCGGCCCTGCTGGCCGCAATTCCACGGAACGGCACCCGGTGGCTGGGCCCGAGCAGAATGACCCGCTCAATGCGGTTCGCGATCGCCCGTACTGGTGCGTAGGCTTCACCGGCGACCTGCCCCGAGTAGGGGTAACCGGCATGGGGCGCGATGAGCGCTTTGGGCGGTGGCGTATCGGCTGTCTCCGCGCCCTCAAGAAAACGGGTTACCTGCTGCGCAAGCGCTTGGCGCTCAGCGGGATAGAAGAGCCCTGAAACCGCCGGTGGTCGAACCCTGTGTTCCATGGTGCACCTCCCTTGGATCGGTCATATATTATCCACTGTGGGGGTGGTTTGATCGAAAAACAAGGCTGGGCAGCCGCCCTGGACGCGGCCTATACTGGCGGTATAACGCCATGACCCGGGAGGTGAGACCATGGGTGTCACAGTCTCCAGCGACCGTTTCCCGACCGCCTACTGGCACTGGCTGGAGGATGGGCGGATTCAGTGCGACCTGTGCCCGCGTGCGTGCAAACTGAAGGAGGGCCAGCAGGGCCTGTGCTTTGTGCGCGCGCGGTATGACGACCAGATTGTCCTGACCACCTATGGGCGTTCCAGCGGGTTCTGCGTGGACCCGATTGAGAAGAAGCCCCTGAACCACTATCTCCCCGGTAGTTCGGTGCTGTCCTTTGGAACCGCGGGGTGTAACCTGTTCTGCAAGTTCTGCCAGAACTGGGATATGAGCAAGTCCCGCGAAATGGATACACTGGCGGATCAGGCTGAACCGGAGACCATTGCGCGGGCCGCTGAGGATCTTGGATGCAGCAGCATCGCCTTCACTTACAATGATCCGATCATTTTTCATGAATACGCCATTGATGTGGCCCAAGCCTGCCATGAGCGTGGCATCAAGGCGGTTGCGGTGACAGCGGGCTACATCTGCGAGGAGCCGCGCCGCGAGTTCTTCCGTTACATGGATGCGGTCAATTTCGACCTCAAGGCGTTCACGGAGCGTTTCTACCGCAAAATCACCGGCAGTCAGCTCCAGCCGGTTCTGGATACTCTGGAATATGTGCGCAATGAGACTGATATCTGGTTCGAGCTCACCACGCTGCTGATTCCAGGGGAGAACGATTCCGACGAGGAGCTTGAGCAGCTGAGCCAGTGGGTGGTGGAACACCTGGGGCCCGATGTGCCCATGCATTTCACGGCATTCCATCCGGATTTCAAGATGATGGATTACCCGTCAACGCCTCCCGAGACCCTGACACGGGCACGGGAAATCGCGATGAACAATGGCGTACGGTATGCCTATACGGGGAATGTGCACGACGAGCAAGGGGGCAGCACCTACTGTCACCATTGCGGCCAGAAGTTGATTGGCCGCGACTGGTTCGTGCTCAGTGACTGGAATCTGACACCGGATGGGCACTGCACGAATTGTGGTACACAGTGCGCCGGAGTGTTTGATGGCGATCCCGGGCGCTGGGGAGCGCGGCGGGTGCCTGTGCGGCTTGCCGAGTGGCGCTAGCGGTATCCGGGGCCAGATCCGGACTTATTCCACCAACTCGTCGTGCATCCGGATCTCATTCTTCAGGGTCTGGTGCACGGGGCAACGCCCGGCGATCTGGAGCATGCGCTGGCGTTGTTCTTCGGTCAGGTCCCCTTCAATGGTGATGTGGCGCACCAGTTCGTCCACCTTTCCGGAGGCCGTCTCACACGCCTCGCAGTCTTCAGCATGAATCTTGCGGTGGCTGACGTCGCAGGTGACGCGCTCGACGGGCAGCTGCTTGTGGCGTGCGTACATATTAATGGTCATGACCGTGCAGGCACCCAGTGATGACGCCAGAAGCCCGTACGGATCGGGTCCACTGTCGGTGCCGCCATTGTCCCTGGGTTCGTCGGCGACCATTTCGTGTGGGCCCGCCTGGACACGGCACAGGAACCCGTCGTCGGTGCGACCGGTAACGCGCGCGCCTTCCGGGGTCGGCGTGGTTTCGGGCTCCAGGAAGCGGGCAGCCCAGGCGGAGACAACCTGGGCTGCGTATTGGGCGTCCGAGCGGCGCGACAGCAGGTGGTCCGCATCGTCCAGGCTGATGAAGCTCTTGGGGTGCAGGGCGGCCGTGTAGATCTGTTCAGCGTTGTCGATGCTCACAGTGCGGTCATGCGGGGCATGCATTACCAGCAGGGCGCGTCTCAGGCTGTGGAGCCTGTCGGTGAGGTCGTGGTTGCGGGCATCGTCTATGAAGTCCTTACGGATGCGGAAGGGGCGACCGGCAAGGTCGACCTCCGCGCTGCCGTTTTCCTCGATACGGTCCAGGTCGTTGCCGAATTGCTTGAGCACATGATCCGGGCTTGCGGGCGCGCCAATGGTGGCAATAGCCCGGACACTATCCAGCCGCTCGGACACGGCCAGGGCTGCCGAGCCGCCCAGTGAGTGCCCAACCAGCAGCTGGGGCGCCGCGTAGTGTTCGCTAAGCCAGGCCGCAGCGTCTTCGAGATCGTCCAGGTTACTGGAAAAGTTCGTATCCGCGAACTCGCCTTCGCTTTCCCCCAGGCCGGTAAAGTCGAACCGGAGAACCGCGAAGCCCGCGCCAGCAAGGGCGGTGGTGATGGTGCGCGCGGCGCATACCTGGCTGCCACAGGTGAAGCAATGGGCAAAGATGGCGGTGGCTTGCCAGATACCGCCTGGTGGTAACTCGACGGTGCCCTTGAGAGTGAGGCCGTTGCGTGACTGGAATTCGATGGTGGGCATGGTGGAACTCCTGGCAGATCCGGAATGAGGCCGCAGCACGACGTGTCCGTCTGATGGGGCAGGTGGTGTTGACCCCGCCCCAGGTTGTATTGACGTCCTACAAGGTTAACAGAGTCTCGCGCAAGAGCATGACCGTGATTATTGCCTCAGGCCGGGCCCGGGTTGATGGCCGGATGCTGTTCTGGGGCTACAAAGCTTTACGTGGTTGTGGAATCGGTTTGTGGAAAGGTCTCGTATTCCTTGGTTGGTACCACAACACACCGTGTCACTCTGGAGACTGTTCAATGACGTTCAATCTGACCATGGCTCAGCGCCTCAGTCTGGGATTTGGGGCTGTCGCCGTTCTCATGTTGCTCATTGCCGTAATAGGCGTGATGCGGGTGAACTTCATTGACCGGACCCTGACCGCCGTCAACGAGGGGGCTTCCCCGAAACAGCGTCAGGCGATCAACTTCCGGGGCAGCGTTCATGACCGGGCGATCGCGATTCGGGATGCGGTGCTTGTCCGGAATGATTCGGGGCTGGAAAAACACCTGGCCGATATCCGTGAACTCAAGAATTACTATGCCGAATCCGCCAACGCCATGGAAAAGCTGTTTGCGGAAACGGAAACGACAGACCGTGAACGTGCGCTCTTGGAGCGGATCGAGGCAATTCAGGAGCGGGCTCTGGACGCCACGGACACAGTGCTGGCGCAACGCCAAGCAGGCAACCTGGAGCAGGCGCGGCAGTTCCTGCTCGATGAGGTGTCGCCCGCTTATTCAGAGTGGCTTAAACGGGTTAACGCCTTCATTGACCACCAGGAAGAGCTCATCCGCGAGGATGTTGGCGCGGTACGCGAGACGGCGCATGGATTCCAGTTTTTCATTTTCGCTGTGACCGGGGTCGCGCTGGTGGTGAGTGTGCTGGTGGCAGTGATGATCATCCGCAACCTCAAGTCGACGCTCGGCGGTGAGCCGACTGATGTCTCGCAGGCTATTCAGGGGCTTGCGGACGGTAAGCTGGATCAGACGATTGTTACGGATTACCCCAACAGCGTGATGGGGACGCTGAGTACCACGCTGCAACGCATTGCCGAAATCATCAGTGATGTGCGAGCCACCGCTGACCAGCTGACTCAGTCGTCGGCGGACCTGCGTGAAACGTCGGACCGCAACAACGAACAGATCCAGGTCCAGTCCCATGAGGCTGAGCAAATGGCGGCCGCGGTCAATGAAATGGCTGCCTCGGTGGAAGAAGTGGCCAGCAATGCCTCCAATGCGGCGGGGGCGACCCAGAACGCGGATCACGAGGTGGAAAGCGGCAACAGTGTGGTCCAGGCAACAGCGTCGAGCATGAATAATCTGGCGGAAACACTGGAAAATGCCGGGCAGACGGTGGAAGCGGTGTCCAATGACAGCGCCGAAATCGAGAAGGTAACGCAGGTGATCAACGACATTGCGGACCAGACCAACCTGCTCGCCCTGAATGCGGCCATTGAAGCAGCCAGGGCAGGTGAGCACGGCAGAGGGTTCGCGGTGGTGGCTGATGAAGTCCGCTCTCTGGCGTCGCGTACCCAGGAGTCTACCCAGGAGATCCGGGGCATGATCAACAAGCTTCAGGAAGGCGCGACGAATGCCACACAGGTCATGCAGACCAGCCGGGAACTGGCCCAGAATACGGCCGAGCAGACCAGCGAGGCGGAGTCAGCGTTGGCGCGCATCCGCCAGGAGATGGGGTCGATCAACGACATGAACGCCCAGATCGCCAGTGCGGCCGAGCAGCAGAGTACGGCGGCCGAAGAGGTCAACCGCAACATTACCCGCATCCGGGACGCCACTGGCGAAACGGCGTCTGGCTCTGAAGAAGTGGCAAAATCCAGTCGGGATCTTGCCACTCTGGCGGATAACCTTACCGAAAAGGTCCGCTTCTTCCGCGTGTGACTGGCGCCTCAGGCGCTTGAGTCGTCAGGCTTGTCGCTGCCCTGGTGAGAGAGCGGGCTTGCCTGATCCAGGCGCGGATGGTTATCCATGAACTCGCGGTGAGGGTTATCCAGCGTATCGAGCTTCTGGAGCGTGCCCTTAATGGCATGAATGGCGGCCAGCACATCCTGGGTATTGCCGGATTCGGAAATGGTGTGCATGTTCCGGATCGGGAAACCAATGGAGGTGGCCGCGCAGTCAACGCTTGCCAGCACACCGGCCATGCCGTCGGTACCGGTATCGGGGCCGACCACGTCACGCTGGAAAGGAATCGCCTGCTCGCGGGCAGTGGTCTCAAAGAAGCGGTTGAGCTGCTCGCTGGCAATGGCGCCCACGGACATGGTAAAGCCCTTGCCCATTTCCTGGGGGTTCATGCGCCGGTCGCCAATGCCAGGTGCGGCCTTGTAATCGTGGTTCACGTCAACGCCAATCAGCGCATCGGGCTTGAGCTCGCCCGCCATAACACGGCTGCCCAGGCGCCCGATTTCCTCATAGGTCGTCATGGTGTACAGCACACGGATGTTCTCGGTGCCGCCGGCTTCGGCCATCAGGCGTGCCACTTCCGCAGTCGTGAAGCAGCCCAACCCGTTGTCCAGATAGGCGCCGTAGAAGGTGTTGGGGCTGAAGCCCTTGCGGATCGGGCGGTCGAGCAGGATGGAGTCGCCCGCGCGCACGCCGAGGTTTTCGATCTGCTGCTTCTTGTTGTCGCCGTGGACCTGAAGCTCCAGGTAAAGCTGTTCCTTCTTGATGCCCTTGTCACCACTGCGCACATTCGGGTCCGCGAAGTGGATGGCACCCAGCGCCTCTACCGTACCGCCTTCAATGACCCTGTAGCTGCCAGGGTTTTCGGGGTCCTCGCTGAACAGCTTGACTTCATGGCCGATGAGCGTGGTGGGCAGGAAGGAATCGCTGTTGATCCAGATCTTGCCGTCATCACCAATGCTGCGCACCTGCATCCGGATCTTATCCGCGTGGCCAATGATCATGACCTTGAACAGGTCGTCCCGCCCCGGATGGCTGTCCAGCACAATGCCCGCATGACCCTTGAACTGGTGGATATGCCAGTTCTCTGGAGTGACACGCTCAAGATAGGGCTTGAGAACACCATAGGTCATGGCGGCTTCGATGCCGATCGGGCTGGGCGCGGCCAGGATTTCGCGCATCAGCTCAAACTGGTCATCGGGCATGGGGTTGTTCCAGGGCTGATTCGAGTCGGTCATCGGGGTCTCTGTCCTCTGTTCCGGGTTTCGGTTCATCAGCCGGAAAGGATACCCGCTGAGCCCGGGCTCTGGCTATACACCCGTGCCACGGTCGTGGTCCGGGGTGAGCGGGTTCGCAAAACCTGTTGGGTGGTCCAGATCGGCGAGGACACCGGGGTCGCAGAGGTGAACCGGCTGGTAGTAACGTTGGTGTCTCTGGATAATCCGTCGGCCCCCCTGGTCGCCATTGAGCTGCATCAGTTCCGGTGCATAGGTACGGCCGAAGAGCACCGGGTGGCCGGGGGTTCCGCAGTGGACCGGGCGTACGATCCCAGTCGGCGTTGCCTCTCGGGTCAGCTGGGCCAGGGTGTCCGCACCAACCCAGGCCATATCGCCCAGGCAGATGGCGAATGCGTCCACTGGTTCGCCATCCAGAGCCCGAACGGCGTCCGCGATACTGTGGCCCATGCCAAGGCCGGCGTTAGGGGCCCGGATCACCGTTATGCCAGCGGGCAGTTTGAGGGTGGCTGGGCAGTCCCCGGTACCGATCACGACCCGCACATCACTGAACCCTGTACGCAGGGTCTCCACGGTTGTTGCCAGAAGGGGGCCACCCCCGGGAAGGCGGGCAAGGCGTTTATCCATGCCACCAAAGCGCCGGGATGCGCCAGCCGCCAGCACCAGGGCGGTTACCCTGCTGGGGGCGGGGCCCTCTATGGGCGAAGCCACCGTCAGCGTCATCCGGCCAGCTGGTCCGCTACAGGGAGGCGGCGGATCCGCTTGCCCGTGGCGGCATGGATCGCGTTACAGACCGCAGGCGCTACGGGCGGCAGCCCGGGTTCTCCCGCACCTCCCATGGGGAGTTCAGGGTCGTTGTTCACCAGGTGGGTGCGTACCTGCCTGGGGGCATGTTCCATGCGCGGGACCCTGTACTGGTGAAAGTTGTTCTGCTGTACCTCTCCGTCACGGAAGGTGATCTCACTATGAAGCGCGATGCCGATGCCCATCACGCAGGCGCCCTCGAGTTGCGAGCGGATGCGTTCCGGGTTGACCTGGAAGCCGCAGTCAAAGGCAATATCCGCGTTATGGATGGTCACACTACCGTCCTCGGCCACTTCCGCGTCGATCACGATGGCGGTATAGGACTGGAAGCTGTGGTGGAACGCCAGGCCAAGCCCCCGGCCTTTGGGCCTGTCACGGCCCCAGTCCGCCTTGGCCGTTACGTGCTCAATCACGTTTCGCATGCGGCCGG
Organism: Halomonadaceae bacterium KBTZ08; assembly: GCA_048013405.1. GTDB lineage: Bacteria > Pseudomonadota > Gammaproteobacteria > Pseudomonadales > Oleiphilaceae > Halospina. The sequence continues at coordinate 924,438 of CP182108.1, read as the reverse complement.
TATCGATGGTGTAGACGGAGGGATCCTCACCGTAATTCCATTGCTCACCAATGTCGCGAGGATCGATCTGGCGGGCGGGGCCCAGCAGTTCCAGCAGGAAGTCCCGGTGGTCTTTGCCGGCCGCTTCAGCCATCTCGGCTGCAAAACTCTGGATGGCGAAGGCATGGGGCAGGTTGTAGACCGAACGGAACCAGCCGATCCGCGCATGGGTGGTCGCTTCCGGGTTTTCCAGCTGGATGGCGGGAATATCAAAGGGCATGGTGTTGAAGCCCATGCCCAGCTCAAAGCCGCCCTTGTGTTCAGGGTCTTCCCGGAACAGTGATGTGATGGTTGGCGATAGCGTGCGGTGACGCCATCCGGTAGCACTGCCGTCCGCGTCCAGACCGCCTTCCAGCCGGTCCACGGACAGGGCATGAAAGTAGGCGTGGTGGACGTCGTCCTCGCGGCTCCACTGTACCTTGATGGGCCGCCCTCCTGCCTCGTTCGCTAGAAGGCCGGCTTCCAGGACGTAATCCGGCTTGGATTTGCGGCCGAAGCCGCCACCGAGAAGGGTGACGTTCACGGTGACCGCTTCTTTGTCCAGGCCAAGCACGCTGGCCAGCCCCTCACGCGCAGCTCGCGGGTGCTGGACCGGTGCCCAGGCTTGTGCCTTGCCATCGGTGGCCTGGACCACTGCCACCGGCGGCTCCATGGGAGCCTGGGCCATGTGCGGCATGTAATAGGTTGCTTCCAGAGTGTGTTCGGCATTGGCCAGTGCCTTCTGGATATCACCATGGCTCCGGATAACCTTGCCTGGATCCTGGGCAGCTTCCTCCAGGGCCTCGCGGTACGCCTCGGTGTCGTACTGGGCATTGTCGCCGGCTGCTTCGGTATCCCAGTCAATGACCAGGGCTTCGCGCCCCTGCATGGCGGACCAGGTGTTGCTCGCGATCACCGCTACGCCCCCCAGCGGCTTGAAGCCCGCCGGCTGACTGTTGGTATCGAGAGTGATCACCTTTTCAACACCGGCCACCTTCAGGGCCTCGGTGTCGTCGACGCTCGCGATGGTCGCCCCGAGCACCGGAGGCCGGGCGATGACCGCATAGACCATGTCATCGGACTGGATGTCTGCCCCGAAAGTGGCGTTGCCCTCAACGATGTCTGATCCATCAATCGCCATGGGGCGGTTGGTGGTACGGGGTTCCTGCTTGCGGAGGGGATCGGCTTGCTGGCCGATGTAGCGGTGTTCATTGATGGGTTTGAGCTGGATAACGCGGCGCTCGGGTACATCCAGTTCCCGCGCCTTGTTGGCCAGGGCGCCAAAGCCGAGGGTGCGGCCAGAGGGGGTATGCGTGACTTCATGCACGCCGGTTTCGCATTCCGAAACCGGCACGCCCCACTCATTGGCGGCAGCTTGTTCCAGCATCATGCGGGCGGCGGCCGCCGCCCGGCGCATGGGGTCGTACCAGTGACGCATGCTGCGCGAGCCGTCTGTGTTCTGGTTGCCGTAGCGGTCCTGGTCGGCCGTTGCCTGCTGGGCGGCCACACGATCCCAGTCCGCGCCGAGCTCGTCCGCCGCCACCATGACGAGGCTGGTCCGGATGCCCTGACCCATTTCGGAACGATGGTTGACGATGGTTACTGATCCATCGGGATCAACCTGGATAAAGACGTTCGGGTTATCAACCCAGCCGCCGGGCATGCCCGCAGCGCCATACTGTTGTTCATCGCCACTGGCCAGCGCCATGTCCCAGCGTGCGGCCACAACCAGCGCCGAGGCACCGGCGAGGCCACCAAGGAAACGCCGCCGGCTGACGTTCGCGACCAGGAGAGGGTCAGTGTCGTGTGTCATGGTCAGGCCTCCTCCTGCACCGACTCGGCGGCGTTATGGATGGCGCTGCGGATGCGGTTATAGGTCCCGCAACGACAGATGTTGCCGTTCATGGCGTCCTGGATCTCGGCCTCCGATGGGTTGCTGTTCTGCTTGAGCAGGGCCGTGGCGCTCATGATCTGGCCCGCCTGGCAGTAGCCGCACTGGGCCACTCCCAGCTCCAGCCAGGCCGTCTGTACTTTGTGCCCAACGGCATCCTCACTCATGGCCTCAATGGTGGTAACGTTGCCCCCGTCAGCGTGGCCCAATGTGGTGGTGCAGGAGCGGATCGCCTCACCATCCAGGTGCACGGTGCAGGCGCCACACAGGGCCATGCCGCAGCCGAACTTGGTACCGGTAAGCTGGACGATATCCCTCAGGGCCCAGAGCAGTGGCATGTTGTCCGGGATGCTGAGCTCGTGTTTCTGGCCGTTGATGGTCAGTGTTGCCATGGTGTTCCCCTCTGCTGATACCCCGTGCGCCAGCCCCACAGGGCGGCTGTCCCGTTATTGTTTGATAAGGGTCAAATTAAGCAGTCTATTAGCTTTTGCCGATTCAGTCATGGCGAGGCCACCTCATCTCCAGTAGCGTCCTGAGCACACTCATGGACTGGATGGGCTCTTAATGGCTGATCTTATTCTGCACAACTATCCGATGTCGCCGTTCTCTGAAAAAATCCGCGCGATGCTGGGTTATACAGGACTGGACTGGCAGTCCGTCACAGTGCGCGAGATGGCGCCACGCCCGAAGCTGGAGGCCCTCACAGGCGGTTACCGCAAGATTCCGGTCGCACAGGATGGGGCCGACATTCATTGCGATACGCGTGAGATTGCCCGTGAGATTGCTGCCCGGGCGGAGCGACCAGAGCTGGCTCTGGAACACAACAGCGACGCAGTTCAAACCTTTGTGCGGGAGGCGGACCTGGAGCTTTTTCTTGCCTGCGTTATTGGTGCCAGCGGGCCCGGGATGCTGGCCAAGCTGGCAAAAGAGACGTCTGTGACCAATGCGCTGCGGTTCCTGTGGGACCGGGCATCCATTGGCCGTACGGCCAAGGTGTCCGCTATGTCGCCCAAACAGGCCCGTACCCGGATCGAGCAGCATCTGGAACGGCTTGAAGACATGCTGGAAAGAGATTTTCTATTTGGGGAAAAACCCTGTGTTGCGGATTTTTCGGCGTATCACGGTCTCTGGTACGTCAGGGAACTTGCTGAGCGTGCCGTCATACGGGACTACCCGAAAGTGAATGGCTGGATGGATCGGATCCAGGCGTTTGGTCACGGAACAAGGCGCGACCTCAGCGAGGAGGGCGCCCTGGAGCAGGCCCGTCAGGCCGAACCAAAGGAAATCGACGCACCGGGGGAAGATCCACTGCTGGGCAGGATGGTTTCGGTAGCGCCGGATGATTATGCCCGGGATCCCGTGACGGGAACCCTGGTTGCGGCCAGTGAGCATAAGCTCATCCTGTCCCGGGAAAGCGGTGACCTTGGTCGGCTCCACGTCCATTTCCCGAAGGCGGGGTTCCAGTTGCGGCAAGCCTGAACAACGGGTCCGCCGGGTTCCGGCTCACTCGCTCTGGAGGTCTGCCAGGATCTCGTCAACGTGCTCTTGCGGCTTGACCTTGGCGTAGTGTTTGCGGATGACGCCCTCTTCATCGATCAGGAATGACTCCCGGTTTACGCCCAGGGCTGGCTTGCCGAACATGGTCTTTCCCTTGAGCAGGTTGTAGGCCTTAAGGACCTCGTGTTCCGGATCCGCGAGGATGGGGAAGTTGAGCGCTTCCTTGTCCGCAAACTTGCGATGGGACTTGACGGTGTCGCGGCTGACGCCGAGCACTTGTACGTCATGGGCCCGCAGTTCCTCAAGACGGTCACGGAATTGCTGGGCCTCGGTTGTGCAGCCCGGCGTGTTGTCGCGGGGGTAGAAATAGAGCAGAACCTTGTGTCCCCGGTAATCCGCGAGAGAGTGCTCGTTGCCGTCCTGATCTTCAAGCCGGAAATCCGGGGCCTGTTGTCCTTCCCAACTCATGGCTGGTTCCTCCTTCGGTATTAGTGGTCGGTCAGTGGGTAGTGCGGAAAGGCTACGATAAAACCGGCCAATGGATCATCCCCTCACGCCACGGTCATATGCCCCACAACGCCGAACAGGAAGCCGGCGACGGCGCCCAGTGATGGAGCCCAGTGTCGTTCAAGGCGCGCCTGGGGGGCAATGTCCTGGAAGACCAGGTAGAGGATGCCGCCGCTGGCGAACAACATGATGAAACCAAGCACCGATGGGTGATCCGCCAGCCAGATATGCCCGGTTAGGCCTGCCAGGGGGCCCAGCGGCACCAGCAACAGGAACGCAACCAGTACCGGCCAATGCGCCATGCCCTGGGCGGTGCGGCCACGGTGTTCGCGGGTAGGTCGTTCCTCGGCGGTCAATTCACGGAACGCGTTGAAACCTTCGGGCAGGTTCTGAAGCGCGATCAGCAATGCCAGAACATAGGCCCCGTTGCCATTGGCTGCGAAAAGCGCGCCCAGCGCCATGGCCTCAGGGAGAAAATCGGCCAGCATGGCGATGAGCTGGGAGGCTGACCCCTTGGTCCGGCTCAGTAGCGCATCCAGAACCCCGAAGGCCACTCCGCCGCCCATGATGCTCAGCGTCACCATGAGCACGCCAAGGGGTTCCAGGCCCTTGGGCACCAGAACCAGTGCCACAGCCGCGAGCAACGCACCACCCCCAAAGGCGATGACGCTGTGGCGGAATTCGGTATGCAACCACCGCTGAAAAAGGGGCTCAAGTTGGCCCAGAAAGGCACCGGCGGGAATGGCGGCGCCGGCCAGGGTCGACATGACGAGGACCAGCCAGAGGCTGTTCATGGGGGATCTCCGATCATGGTTGGGTCCAGGGTTTCCAGGTATTGATATTGTTGGTTGCGTTCTGCTCAATCATCATCAATCCTAGGATGATAAACAGCAAGTTATGTAGGAGGAAGCGGATGATCAAGGATAATCCTGAACGCTATGGCGTGATAACCCGTGCGTTGCACTGGCTTTTCGCTGTTCTGGTGCTTTGGCAGTTCATGAAGTTCTTTGATCGTATCGCGGAAGGGGAGCACTGGATCGGCGAGACGCTGGTGCCCTGGCATGTTTCGATCGGCGTTCTGCTGTTGGTGCTGATTGTCGTGCGCGTGGCCTGGGCCCTGTCGCAGGCTTCGCAACGGCCCACTCATGAGCCGCCCATCAGGTACCTCGCGCGGGCAGGCCATATTCTGATCTATGGGGTGCTCGTTCTGATGCCAATCACGGGCATGCTCTATATGGTTGGCGAGGGGTATGGCGTGGAGGCCTTTGGTCTCACGCTGGTCGGCGAAGGTGACGAGGTCACCTGGATGCACACGCTGGGCGAGCTGCACGAGATCCTCGCATGGACACTACTGGCGCTGACTCTGGCCCATATTGCCATGGCCTTCTTTCACCAGTTCGTGCGGCGTGATGGAACCCTGAAGCGTATGGCCTAGTTGCGTTTACGACCACAGGGCAATAATCGCGGTATATTGAGGTGGCGTGCGTAAACGGCTGATGGTGGGGAAAAGTCCTTGTTCTGGCATTTGCTCATGCATAAAGACTATGAGGGTGGTGAACAAATGCAACTGAATAGTCTTAGGCAATCCCTATGCTGTATGTCTTATAGTGTCTCAATCAGCAATGGCGTCGCATCTTCCTGCTGAGGGGGGGCGTCGCTGCTTGCTTTTGCAGACCCGTGAATCAACAAAACAGGCATCACCGGAGATCTTTATGAGTGCAAACCAAGGTGCTGGCAAGTGCCCCGTCGTGCACGGTGGCAATACCGAAGTCGGCAGTGATGTGATGGAGTGGTGGCCTAACAGCCTCAATCTGGACATTCTCCACCAGCATGACCGCAAGACAGACCCGATGGGCGAGGACTTTGACTATCAGCAGGAAGTCCGCAAGCTCGATTTCGACCAACTCAAGCAGGACGTCATGGACCTGATGACCGACAGTCAGGACTGGTGGCCCGCTGACTGGGGTCATTACGGCGGCCTGATGATCCGGATGACCTGGCATGCGGCAGGCAGCTACCGGGTGTTTGATGGCCGAGGTGGTGCTGGGACTGGCAACCAGCGGTTCGCGCCGATCAACAGCTGGCCGGATAACGGCAACCTGGACAAGGCACGCCGGCTGCTTTGGCCGATCAAGAAAAAGTACGGCAACAAGCTCAGCTGGGCTGACCTGATCGCGTTTGCCGGCAATGTTGCCTATGAGTCCATGGGGTTCAGGACCTTTGGCTTTTCTTTCGGCCGCGAGGACATCTGGCATCCGGAAAAGGAAACCTACTGGGGCAGTGAGAAAGAGTGGCTTGCGACCAGTGACAACGAAAACAGCCGCTACGATGAGGAGCGTAACCCCGATTCGCTGGAGAATCCGCTAGCCGCCGTGATGATGGGCCTCATCTATGTGAACCCCGAGGGGCCGGACGGCAAGCCGGATCCGGCTCAGACCGCTGAGGACGTTCGTGTGACGTTCCAGCGGATGGCGATGAACGACGAAGAAACGGTCGCGCTCACAATCGGTGGGCACACAGTCGGCAAGTGCCATGGCAATGGTGACCCCAACAACGTTGGTGAGGCTCCCGAAGGCGCTGATGTGGAAGAGCAGGGCCTGGGCTTCAACAACAAGGTGACGCGGGGTGTTGGCCGTGATGCGGTGACCAGTGGTCTTGAAGGCGCGTGGACCAGCAACCCCACGCAGTGGGACCATGGTTACCTGGAGATGCTCCTGGACCACGAATGGCAGGTGGTGCAGAGCCCCGCTGGCGCTAATCAGTGGGAACCGGTTGATATCAAGGAAGAGGACATGCCGGTGGATGTGGAGGATCCCTCCATCCGGCGCAAACCGATGATGACCGACGCCGATATGGCGCTCAAGGTGGATCCGGAGTTCCGCAAGATCTGCGAGAAGTTCCGTCAGAACCCTGAGCTGCTGGACGATGCCTTTGCACGGGCATGGTTCAAGCTGATCCACCGTGATCTGGGCCCGAAAGACCGCTATATCGGCCCTGAGGCGCCCACCGAAGACCTCATCTGGCAGGATCCGGTTCCCGAAGGCAACAGGAATTACAACGTTGAGGTGGTGAAGAAGCAGATCGCCGAGAGTGGTCTTGGCATCAGTGACATGGTGGCCACCGCCTGGGACAGTGCCCGCACCTTCCGCCAGTCCGATAAGCGTGGCGGTGCCAACGGCGCGCACATCCGCCTGGCGCCCCAGAAGGACTGGATTGCCAACGAACCGGAACGTCTGCAGCGTGTCCTCAAGGTGCTTGAGCCGATTGCCGATCAGAACGGCATCAGTGTAGCCGACGTGATTGTTCTGGCCGGTAATGTGGGGATTGAAAAAGCTGCCAAGGCAGCTGGCCATGACATCATCGTGCCATTCAAGCCTGGTCGCGGTGACGCCAGCCAGGAGATGACCGATGAGCACTCCTTCGGTTGGTTGGAGCCGTTGTCTGACGCTTACCGGAATTTCCTCAAGAAGGATTATGACGTTAAGCCGGAAGACCTGATGCTGGATCGCACCCAGCTGATGGGGCTTACGGCACCTGAAATGACGGTTCTGGTTGGCGGTATGCGCGTGCTTGGCACTAACCATGGTGGCACCCGGCATGGTGTTTTCACCGACCGTGAAGGTCAGCTGACGAACGACTTTTTCGTGAACCTGACCGACATGGACTACCGCTGGGTGCCCACCGACGACAACCTGTACGAGATCCGTGACCGCAAGACGGACCAGACGAAGTGGACCGCAACGCGGGTGGATCTGGTGTTCGGTTCCAATTCGATCCTCCGCTCCTATGCGGAAGTCTATGCCCAGGACGATAACCAGGAGAAGTTCGTTCACGACTTCGTGAAGGCCTGGAACAAGATGATGAACGCGGATCGGTTCGATCTGGCGTGATCCTCAGAGCCTGAGGCGAGATGAAAAAAACCGGGTGTGGCGAGAGCCGCACCCGGTTTTTTCGTCCTGGATTCAAGTAATAAATGCAGGGCCTGGTTCAGCTCGCCTCAACGCCCACGTCCTCGGCACTGAAGCGCTTGTGCGTACCGTCACAGTAGGGCGGGTTATTGGTGTGCTTGCAGCAGCACAGAACGGCATCGCCGCTTTGTTCAGGTGTGAAGCGCTGGGGCGCCAGCCCCGTCCCCTTGTGGGAACCATCGCACAGAGGTTGATTCCGTGAACGTCCGCAGGCACAGAATGAATAGCTTTCGCCTGCCGTCAGGCTCACCTTGGCGGGTTTGTTATCGGCTACAACAGGTTGGGTCATGGTCATCCTCCCATTTGTTGAATGATGGGCTGCTTCCTGCACTCCCTGTTTAACGCTTACGGTTGAATGGGGTCCAGGGTTCACCAGACGCGGCTGGTTCAGTCGTTGCCGGAGCTGATGGACAGCAGTACCTGGTAGTCATCCAGGCCGGCGTTGGAGTCGAGGTGGGATCTGTGGCGGTCCGCGCTGAAACTGAGGTTGATGTCCAGCCCCGTGCGGTTTTGGGTGGGCGTAAGCGCCTGCCATTGCAGTTCGCCACTGATGGACTGCCGGTTCTCATCCCTTATCCGAAGTGAGTCGTCCGGCCCGTAGGTGCGGCTGACCTTGAAGGTGTTGCGGTAGGCGAGCTCGTCCGGGATCAGCCAGGTGTCGGCGGTAAGCCGGAAGAGGCTCTGGTAGCCGGTCACGTCCAGGTCCTCGTATTGGCGATACTCGAACTCTCCGTAGGGTTGGAGACTCAGCCATCCCCAGGGCGAGACGGTCAGGTCGGCCACAATCCTGTTGCCATGGCTGTTGAGCCGGTTCTGGCCGTGCAGGCGTTTGAGCTCGCGGTAACTGTAACCCAGGGAGCCCACCTCAAAGGGTTCCAGGTCCAGGTAGATCCGCTCTGACGAATAGCCCTGGTTCACCGATGGGTTACCCGGGGAGTGAAAGCCACTGCCAGCGTAACGGGCTTCGGCCCCGATCTCCCATTGCAGAAAGGGCAGCTGAGCACGGGGGCGGTAAAGCAGCGAGGCGTTGTACGCCGTATCCGAGGCCCCCAGTCCTGGGCGCTCGCTGTTCGCGGATAGCAGGCTGGTCGCCTGTTCCAGTTCCAGGCCCAGCCGTTCGTCAAGCCAGTTGCTGCTCATTCCAACCGAATAGCCATGCCGGTACTGCAAGGAATCCTGATCACCATTGATATAGCCCGCCCACAGCGTGGCATCAGTGACGCCAATAGGCAGCGTTGATTCCCAGATACCTCCCGTGTAATAGGGGGTGCGCCCGGCGTCCTGCAAAGCCCGCTCGGTACTGGAGAGGCCACCTGTGTTGACGGCGAATACGGACACACGGCTGTTCAGTGGATCAAGCTTGCTGGAGGCGGAGAGACCCCAATCGGTCTCGCCGTCAAACAGAAGGCCTTCACGGGCAGCCTGATGGTGGCCGAGCTGAACGCTGATGGTGTCCGTCTGGCCAGACAGCAGGAAGTGATCCAGGTTCAGTTCATCGCTGGAGTGAGCGTTCACAAGTATTGATTCCGGAGCCTCGGCGGGTTCGGCCACCGCGTCCATCCGTAAGCGTAAATCCCACTCCTTGATGCCGCCCAACCCCAGGTCGCCTTTGGAAGCGACCAGGTTCAGTTCCCGGGGGTCTCCCGCCTGGCAGAGCGATGCGCCAGCCAGAAGGAACAGTGCCAGCGATGTGGGAGCAGGTCTTGGTGTCATGAGAGCGCAAGCATACTGGACCATGGGCTGGTTTGGGACCAGCAGAGTTAGACGCAGTATAAAGGAAATCCCGGAAAGCGTTGATTACAAAATACAATCCGATACAGACGGTCATCCCGGTGCTCAATCGGAAAAGTAATCTTCCATCCAGGAGAACAGTGTATCCGAGCCCACCTCGGTCAGGGGCATGCGGCGGAAGGGACCACCCGCTTCCTCATCCAGGCCGATAAACTCGAACAGCAGGGTGCCGGGGTCCTCATCGTGCAGGATCAGTACGATGCGGCGTCTTGTGCGCAGACAGTCAATGGTCATCACGTCCGCTGGAATGCCGCTGTTGCGCATTCCCTGGCGCACTTCTATGACCGGGTTGATGTGTTCGTGGGCCTGCTGGATGCGGGCATGGGCCTCGCTGGCCAGGTCGGACAGTGATTGCAGGGGGGCTTCGGCCATGGGAACTCCTTGAGCATGATTCAGGGGGAGGGTAGCAGAAAACCCGGGCGATCCGTTCCCAGTCCTGACCAGAAGGCTCAGGGTAACCACCAAACCACCCCGGGGCATCAACTCGTACCAAGTAGTTGCGCCGCTGAAATGCTGCTAGCCTCTATCAAAGCAGCGCCAAAGTGCACCAGACTCTTTGTTAATAGCGCCAGTGTCCCGGGGACCGGACTGTCGTTGAAGAGCCTGTTCCGAAAGCCGCCTCAAAGCATTCCCTTTTAATAGGAGCCGTGGCATGAAACAAACGCCTTTCCCAGAGGGTGAAAATGAGCGGCAAAAGGCGCTCTTGAGTACAGGGCTGCTTGATCAGGGCAGAGAAGAGCGGTTTGATCGTATAACCCGTCTTGCAAAACAGTTTTTTTCAGTCCCAATAGCTTTACTGTCGATTGTTGATGCTGAGCGTCAGGTTTTCAAATCATGTCAGGGACTGGATGTCTGTGAGACGCCGCGCAGTGTTTCCTTCTGTGCGCATGCGATCTTCCATGACGAATCATTGGTGGTCGAGGATGCGCGTCAAGACGCCCGCTTTCATGATAACCCGCTCGTGAGGGAGCATCCCTACATCCGTTTTTATGCAGGTGTACCCATACGAACGACTGAAGGACAGTGCATTGGTACGCTGTGTCTTATTGACAGCCAATCCCGGCCATTTCAGGAGGATGACCTTACGGCTTTGAAAGATTTTGGAGGTATGATTGAGGAGCAGCTGAAAGCGGATGCTAATTTGCAGTTCTCCCAATCCCAGTGGGAGGCAGCGCTTATTGAGAGTGAAAGACGGGCTCGGCTGGTGATTGAGGGAACGCGGGTGGGGACCTGGCAATGGAATGTTCAAACCGGTGAGACCGTGTTTAACGAGCGTTGGGCGGAAATTGTCGGGTATACGCTGTCTGAGCTGGAGCCGGTATCCATTGAAACTTGGTTTGGGCTAGTGCACCCGGATGATGTGTTGGAGTCAGAAAGGCTATTGAAACAGCATTTCAATGGTGAATCCGATGCTTATGACTGTAAGGCCAGAATGCGCCACAAGAAGGGTGGTTGGGTATGGGTGCATGACCGGGGGCGGGTTTTTGAATGGAGTGACAGTGGTGAACCACTTCGGATGTACGGAACGCATGCAGATATTACAGAGGAAGTGGAGGCGGAGCAGGCACTCAAGGCGAGTCGTGACCAGTTTAAGGCGCTCGTTTCAAACATGCCCGGCATTACGTTTCGCTGCTTGCCGGACGAGCATTGGACCATGCTCTATGTGAGTAATCAGGTCGATAGGGTGAGCGGCTATACAGCCGACGAATTGATCAATAATGCCTGTGTCAGTTATGCCGACCTGATTCATTCTGAGGATGCCGCTTCTCTCAGCGCTGCTGTGCATGCTGGTATTGAGCATGGGACTGAATGGCATGTCGAGTATCGGGTACGCCATCGGGATGGAGAGTGGCGCTGGGTGGAAGAACGTGGTCGCCCAGTGAAGGGGGATAAGGATAACCCGTTGGTCCTCGAGGGGTTCATCGTTGATGTAACCTCTGAGCATGAGGCTCGACAACAGCTGAACCGTCATCATGAGGCCCTGTCATTGCTGAGCCGTATTGCGCTCAATGGGGAAAGCGATCATCTTGGGCGCATCGACTACGCTCTGGACGCGGCTCGGGTCTACCTGGGAGTGGATACCGCGATTCTGAGTCGTATAAATGGTGATGTTTACTCACTTCACCGTGTTGTCGCTCCCGGAAAAGATCTTGTTTCGGGGCAAACGATCCCTCTAAACAAAACCTGGTGCCAACTTCTTTTCTCTTGCGACGTATCTGAATTATTTATTCCGCGCATCAGTGATCGCGGTTACTTTCACCAGTCATTTTATGACAGTTTTCCGGTTGGGCAATACGTGAGCATTCTGATTCAGGTAGAAGGTCAGGTTTTCGGAACCCTGAACTTTTCTGCTGATGAGGCGCGTAATGAGGATTTCGGTGACAGTGAGCGGCTTTTTGTTCAGCTGCTTGCGCGCTGGCTGAGTGAGGAGCTTGAGCGCCAGCTGAGCAGGGAACGTCTTTATAAATTGCTTGACCAGGTTCCTGGAATGATCTACCAGTTCCGGCGATTCCCGAATGGTGACGCAATATTCCCATTTTCCTCATCTGGCATTCAATCGATTTATGGTGTTTCGCCGGAAATGGCAGCAGGGGATGCATCGCAAGCGTTCGAGGCGATCCATCCCGATGACGTTCAAACGGTCTCGGATTCAATTGAATATTCAGCGGAAACGCTTGAAAACTGGAGCTCGAAATATCGGGTTCGCGATGATAGGGGGAATTATCGGTGGGTCTATGGGCAAGCTCGGCCTGAAAAATTGAGCGATGGCAGTGTTCTATGGCATGGCTATATCCATGACATCCATGACCAGGAGTTGGCGCGCCGGGCGCTTGAGCGTAATGAATTGCGTCTTCGGACCCTGTTCGAATTTTCGCCTATTGGTATAGCGCTTAATGACCTCAAAACAGGCAGTTTTATTGATTTGAATGAGTCACTTTATAAGCCTACGGGCTATAGTGCTGAGGAATTTGTTCAACTGAGTTACTGGGATATTACTCCTTCTGAATATTATCAGGACGAACAGAAAACCCTCGACCGTTTACGTACAGAGGGCGTTTATGGCCCATTTGAAAAAGAGTATATCCGTAAGGATGGAAGCCGTTATCCGGTACGCTTGCAGGGTGTTCTGACCCATGATCCGGATGATCGACCACTCATTTGGTCGCTGGTTGAAGATATAACGGATCGTCGGCGCCTTGAGCGTATGAAAGACCAGTTTATTGCGACTGTCAGCCATGAGTTGCGTACGCCACTTACGTCAATTACTGGATCCTTGAGGCTTCTGGAAGGAGGGGCTGCAGGTGAGCTGCCGGCGAAGGCGGTGACGATGCTTGGAACCGCCAGGCGAAACGCGGATCGCCTTGCGTCGTTGATTAATGACCTCCTGGATATGGAGAAACTGGTCGCTGGCAAAATGCCGATGAATCTGGAGGAGCAGCCACTGGCTCCTGTGATTCAAAGCGCTGTCGAGTCAATGGCTGAGTACGGGCAGCAGTTCAGCGTTCGGATTGAGATAACAAGTGGTGAGCAGGATCAAAGCGTCTATGTGGACGGCATGCGCTTGGAGCAGGCCCTGACAAACCTGATTTCTAACGGAATCAAGTTCTCGCCGCCAGAGGCAGTGCTAGAAATCCATGTCTTGGCTCAGGGTAGCGATGTGGTCATGAAGATCCGGGATCACGGTCCTGGTGTGGAGCAGCGGTTCCAGAATCAATTGTTTGACCGTTTTTCTCAAGCTGATTCGACGGACACCCGCCGGCTTCCGGGCACAGGATTGGGGCTGTCCATTACGCGTGAGATCGTTGAACAGATGAATGGCGAAGTCTTCTATGAAGATGCTGAGGGTGGAGGCAGCTGTTTCTGCATCCAGTTACCGGTCGTGGGCTCTGGTTCCGATCGTCTTTTATCGAATCCAGAAGTTTCATTATGAAGGGCCTGAGTTAAGGCACTGACTGGGGTGGTCAGGCCCCTGGAAGCACCAGGAGCCATAAGGGATGCTAGCCTTAGAAAAAGCCCATGGGATCCGTATCGTAACTCACCAGCAGGTTCTTGGTTTGCTGGTAATGGTCCAGTGTCATCCTGTGGTTCTCACGGCCTACACCGGACTTCTTGTAGCCACCAAAGGCGGCGTGAGCCGGATACTGGTGATAACAGTTGGTCCAGACACGCCCGGCCTGAATGGCGCGCCCCATGCGATACGCACGGTTGATGTCCCGGGTCCAGAGGCCCGCGCCCAGGCCAAACTCGGTATCATTGGCAATCGCGAGAGCCTCTTCCTCGTCCTTGAAGGTGGTGACACCGACGACCGGTCCAAAGATCTCCTCCTGGAAGGTGCGCATGTGATTGCTGCCCTTGAGCAGGGTGGGCTGGATGTAGAAACCGTTGGCGTATTCGCCTTCCAGCTCTTCATGCCAGCCACCGGTGAGCACTTCAGCGCCTTCCTGCTTGCCGATCTCGAGATAGGACATGATCTGGTCAAACTGTTCGCGGCTTACCTGCGCGCCGACCTGCACGTCCATATCCAGCGGATTGCCCCGTTTGATGTTCCTGACGCGCTCGATCACCTTCGTCATGAACTCGTCATACATGTCTTCCTGAACAAGGGCCCGTGACGGACAGGTGCAGACCTCGCCCTGGTTAAAGAAGGCCAGTGCGAGACCTTCCACACACTTGTCGATGAACTCGGGTTCGGCATTCATTACATCGTTGAAATAGATGTTCGGAGACTTGCCGCCCAGCTCGACGGTGGATGGAATGATGTTCTCCGCGGCGGCCTTCATGATGTGGGCACCCACCGGCGTGGATCCGGTAAAGGCGATCTTGGCGATGCGCGGGCTCGTCGCCAGTGCCTGGCCGGCCTCGGAGCCGTAGCCGTTGACGATGTTGAGCACGCCTGGGGGCAACAGGTCAGCAATGAGTTCCATCAGGATCAATATGCTGGCCGGTGTTTGTTCAGCCGGTTTCAGAACGGTGCAGTTGCCTGCGGCCAGGCAGGGCGCCAGTTTCCAGGCGGCCATCAGCAACGGAAAATTCCAGGGGATGATCTGGCCGACCACACCGAGCGGTTCATGGTAATGGTAGGCCACCGTCTTCGCGTCGATGGCGCTGGAGGTGTCTTCCTGAGCGCGGATGCACCCAGCAAAATAACGGAAGTGATCCACGGCCAGCGGCAGGTCGGCGTTCAGGGTCTCGCGCACCGCCTTGCCATTGTCCCAGGTTTCGGCCACGGCCAGCGTCTCGGTGTTCTGTTCAATCCGGTCGGCAATCTTCAGAAGCAGGTTTGAACGTTCCGTGGTCGAGGTTTGCCCCCATTGCGGCGCTGCCCTATGGGCGGCGTCCAGGGCCAGGTCAATATCGTCCGCGGTTGAGCGTGGTACCTCACAGATGGTCTTACCGGTCACCGGCGTAATGTTTTCGAAATAGGAGCCCTTAACGGGCGCCGTCCATTCGCCACCAATGTAGTTGTTGTAGCGGGATTGGAAGGAGACGACCGAACCTTGCTCGCCTGGGTTTGTATAGATCATGTGCTTGTCCTTATTGTTTGACGCCGCTGTTCGAGCGGGGCTTTTTGGAAAAATGTCATTCGGGCCTTGCGGGGCTTATGGCCCGAATGACGGTGGTGCACCGACTGCTCTGGGCAACCGGTTGGCGGCCCGGTTCCTAGGAAACCGTACCGCCTGTCAGCTCGCTCGCGAGGTCATGCTCTGCATGCTCAAGGAGTTCGAACTCTTCCTGGGCTGTGCTGGCCACCAGCTGGTTCTTGCTGTACAGGAAGTAATACAGCGCTCCGATGACGTACAGCACCATCGTGTAGTAGAAGGCTTTGGGGTCGAAGGCGTAGACGCCAGTAAAGGCCACCAGTGACAACGCCAGCGCCACCCCTGAGGTGAAGACGCCGCCAGGCGTCCTGTAGGGCCGTGGAAGGTCCGGTTGCTGCACGCGCAGCAGGATGTGACTCAATGCCATGAGCCCATAGGACAGGGTGGCGCCGACCACGGCCATGGCGAGGATGAGATCGCCCTTGCCGCTCAGTGACACCAGAAAGCCCAGAACCCCGGGCACGATCAGGGCCCAATAGGGCGTCTTGCGCTGGCCGGTCAGGGAGAGGGTCTTGGGGAGGTAGCCCGCGCGGGAGAGCGCGAAAATCATGCGGCTGTATCCGAAGATGATCGAGAAGAAGGAGGCGATCAGCCCGGCAAGCCCGAGGACGTTGACCACCATTGCCAGCGTTTTGTTACCCGTGGCCTGGAGGGCGTGTACAAGTGGCACACCGCTGTCGCCGATCATGTCGGCCCCGGCCGCGCCCGCCAGAAGGAAGACTACGAGAAGGGCGGTGAACACCAGGAACCCCATGGCCCCAATGATGCCCTTGGGCACATCCTTGGCCGGGTTCTTGGCCTCCTCGGCCCCCAGCGGCACGCCTTCCACAGCGAGGAACAGCCACATGGCGAACGGAAGTGCCGCCCAGACGCCATACCAGCCGAATGGCAGGAAGCTGGAGGCGCCGGTGGCATCAGTGGCGGCAATATTGAACAGGTTGGCGGTATCGAAATCGCCCACCAGTGCCACGGCCGTGGCAAGAATCGCGAAAACCGCCAGGCCACTGATGGCCATCATGACCTTCAGGGCCTCACCGACACCAATAATGTGGATGGCAATGAAGACCCCGTAGAAGGCGGCATAAACCCAGGGCCCGTTTAGCCCCAGAAGTTCCTCCACAGCGGAGCCAATGAAGATGACGATGGCCGCCGGGGCCAGCGCGTATTCAATCAGAACCGCCAGGCCGGTTAGGTAACCACCGGCGGGGCCCATGACTTGCCGGGCAAAGCTGTAACCGCCGCCAGCGGTGGGGATGGCCGCCGACATCTCGGCCAGTGATAGCACCAGGGTAAAGTACATGGTGCCCATGAGAACCGCCGCAATGGCGTAACCGCCCCAGCCCGCCTGGCCGATACCGAAGTTCCAGCCGGCAAAGTCACCGGAGATAACGTACGACACGCCCAGCCCCGCCAGAAGGATCCATCCGGCGCTGCCGCGCTTGAGCTGGCGTTGGGCCAGGTATTCCTGATCAACCGATTCTTCAGACATCTTTCATACCTCTTGTTGTTATTCGGGATGTAATTAGGAAACCAGGAAATTCCTGGATCCTGCTTTATGCTCTATAACGTCATCGTCGGTCCTCTCCTTCAGCTGGACGCCACTCAGTTGTCGACGGAAAGACTCGTGCAGAAGGTGCAGAACCCTGCTGCTGGCTTCCGCGTATTGAAGACCGGCCGGCCGGACGTTGGAGACACAGTTCCGGTCGGCATCGGTCAATCCCTTGCAGGGGCCCCAGGTCATGTAGAGCCCGAGGCTGTCCGGGCTGCTCAGTCCCGGGCGCTCACCAATGAGCACCAGGACCGCGCTGGCATTCAGTAGCTCTCCAACGTCATCGCCGATCGCTACCCGTCCCTGTTGGACCACGGTCAGGGGGGCCAGTTGCCAGTCACGGTGCTCATCCGCTTCAAATGCGGCGAACAGCGTTTGCAGCAACGGTGGCGCGTGGGTCTGTACTGCCAGGGCCGAGAGCCCGTCGACCATGACAATCGCCAGGTCTGAGGCGGTTGCGGGCTGACCAGCCTGTTGCTCCAGCTGGTGCCGGGACTCGGAAGACAGGACGCGGCCCAGGTCAGGGCGTTGCACATAGGTCATCCGGTCGGCGGCCTGAGTGTGCAACCGCAGGGGCGACTCTGTGGTGAAAGGCGATTCAATTGCCTGAACCTGCTCACAGAGCGCTTCCACGTCCAGTGGCCAGTGAACGGCATCCCGCGCCTGGGCATGGGCCATCTGGAACGCCAGCAACTGGTGCGTTGGCAGGCTTACCCCGGTACAGCCCATGCCGATGCGGGCATCGGTGAACGCCCGCAGACGATCCCAGGGGCTGTCGGCACCGTTCCCCGTTGCGGTTTCCGGGATGGCGGCCCTGTCCCCGTCCTCAGGGCGTGTGTTGGGAGAACGATTGTCTTCAGCCATTTGAGGTCACTCCTGGAACATTGCCCAATGAGCGTGCGAACTGTTCCGGTATCCGGTCGTTCAGGCGTGGGCCGCTGGCATCCGTGACGATGCCCATCTGCGTGAGCCAGCGCTCGAATTCAGGGGCGGGGCGCAGACCAAGAACCCGACGGGCGTAGAGCGCGTCGTGGAATGAGGTGGTCTGGTAATTGAGCATGATGTCGTCGGAACCGGGGATCCCCATGATGAAGTTACAGCCGGCTACACCCAGCAGGGTCAGCAGGTTGTCCATGTCGTCCTGGTCGGCCTCGGCGTGGTTGGTGTAGCACACGTCGCACCCCATGGGGACGCCCAGAAGCTTGCCGCAGAAGTGGTCCTCAAGCCCCGCCCGGATGATCTCCTTGCCATCGAACAGGTATTCGGGCCCGATGAAACCAACCACGGTGTTCACGAGCAGCGGATTGAACCTGCGGGCCACGGCATAGGCGCGCGCTTCGCATGTCTGCTGGTCCAGGCCGTGGTGGGCATTGGCGGAAAGACAGCTGCCTTGCCCGGTCTCGAAGTACATCACGTTGTTGCCAACGGTGCCGCGGTTGAGTGACAGCGCGGCGTCCTGCGCTTCCGTCAGCGTGTTCAGGTTGAATCCAAAACTGCTGTTGATCGCTTCCGTCCCCCCGATGGACTGGAAGACCAGGTCAACCGGCGCCCCTTGCTCTATGGCTTCGAGGGTGTTGGTGACGTGGGTCAGTACACAGGATTGGGTGGGGATCTGGTATTTCTGGATCACCTCATCCATCAGCTGCATGAGCTTTACAGACTGGGGGACGCTGTCCCGCGCCGGGTTAATACCGATGACCGCATCCCCGCTGCCGTACAGTAGTCCGTCGAGGATGCTGGCGGCTATCCCTGTGGCGTCATCGGTGGGGTGGTTGGGTTGCAGCCGGGTTGAAAGCTGGCCCGGCAAGCCGATGGTGTTCCGGAATGCCGTCTGGGTCTGGCACTTGCTGGCAACCATGATCAGGTCCTGGTTGCGCATCACCTTGCTGACTGCAGCTGCCATCTCGGGCGTGATGCCGGGCCGTATGGAGGCGAGGACCTCGGGCGTTGCCTGGTCGCTGAGCAGCCAGTTGCGGAAGTCCCCCACCGTCAGGTGTGAAATGGGGCCAAAGGCCTGGGGATCATGGTCATCAATGATCAGCCGGGTTACCTCGTCGTCCTCGTAGGGGATCAGCAGGTCTTCAAGGAAGGTCTTGAGCGGCACCTCGGCCAGCAGCATCTGGGCGACGACGCGTTCCTCGGCTGTCAGTGCGATCACTCCCGCCAGGCGATCCCCGGAACGGGCCGGGGTTGCTTTTGCCATCAATTCCGCCAGTCCTGTGAACTGGTAGGTTCTGCTTCCCATGGTAGTGCTGTAGGTCTTGTCCATTGTTTGCTCCCCTTTGGGTCTCAAACTGGTTGCCCTTTCAAATGACTTTAATCAGGTGCGGAGTGGGGGTGGTATCAAGATTTGGCAAAGTGATTGAGTGGGGAATAAAGCTTGCATGCCTCCCCTTGGGACTCTGCTATGTTTAATGGGGCTGTGGCCTCTCGGCCAGAACAAGGAGGCATTTACCGTGTTGACGCATCCCAGCAACGAGGCGGAAGCGCCGGGCCCATGCACCACGCTGGCTCATGATGCGGACAGGCATGCGCGCAACCTGACCCATTGGCGCCAGGAATACGATCAGATCAGCTGTGGCCACTTCTATGGCCGCCTGGATGAGCTCGCGCTGCCGCAGGTTCAGGTGTTCAAGGAGCACACCAGTCAGGCATTGCGCCAGCAGTGCACGGTCTGGCCCAGTGGGCTCTGGTTGGGCATTCCGGCATTGCAGGGAGAGGAGTGCAGCCGGATCAACGGGCTTGCCATCGACAGTAACGACATCTTTTGTCGCCCCGGCGGCTGTGATTTTGAGCTGGTAACCCCCGTGGGGTTCGACATCTTCGGCATCGTCATTGACCAGCAGGCGCTGAACCGCACGGCGGCGATCCAGGGCATCAAACTCGGGGATACGCCCGAGCAGGAGTACCCCCGCCTGGCCGTGCCCGCCACAACCCTGGCCACGGTGCGAACACTGCTTGAGCAGATCCTGGACCACAGGTCTCCGCCCATTTCACCGCAACTCCAGCAGGAAATGGTCATACTGGCGCTCTTGGAACTGTTGCATGAGAGAACCCCTAACCAGCGGGCGGTGCCCAGCTATCGCCACCGCAAGTTCGTGGTGAACCGGGTCAAGGAATACATCAACGCGCATAATGATGCGCCGATCACCATGACCGACCTGTGCGAACTCACGAACGTGAGCCGCCGGACACTGCAGTACAGCTTTGAGTCCATTGTGGGGATCAGCCCGATGCAGTTCCTGCGCCTGACCCGTCTTAACCGGGTTCGGCGTGCCCTGTTGTTCGAGCCCGGCGCTTCTGTTGCCGAAACCGCCGCGTATTGGGGGTTCTGGCACGGAGGGCAGTTTGCGAAGGACTATAAGCAGCTTTTTGGGGAGACCCCCTCAGAAACCAGGGAGAAGGCTCGGGGAGCCGATTAGGAAAGAGGGGCTGCCATCCCCTGCGCCTGCCGGAATCGCGGCAGGTGGGGAGGAGGCCGTGGGTGCGCCTCGGGCAGAGGGTAAGCCACGCCAGTTATCTTTGCGCCAGAGAGCTAGAACTGGTCCGAGTATTTGTCTTTCAGGTCCTCAACCCGTCCCTCAGCCCGGAGCTCATCCAGGGCGCTTTGCAGTTTCGAAACCACCGAATCCGGGGTGCGTTTGTTCAGTGCAAAACACAGGTTGGTCACATTCAGCGTGTAAACGGGCTTATACTGCGAGGCATCGCAGTCACTGTTTTCACAGGTGGAGGTAAGGTTGTCCATGCTGGTCGCATAGAGGTCAATCCGGCCTTGCTTCAGTTTGGCCAGGTTGTCGTATTCATTGCCGTATGACAGCCGACTTTGCTTGACGCCGGCCTTTTTGAGCAGTTGCTCGCCCACGTCCGCCCGGATCGCGCCGATCCGGTAATCGTTCAGTTCGTCGTCGCTGCTGATGCTGATGTTTTTGGATTTGACGGTAACAAGCTCGGTCTTGAACTGATCAATCGGGCACACCCACTTGAACTGGTCCTCCCGCTCCTTGGTGCGGGCGGCGGAGAACAACAATCCATTGCGGCGTTTCTTGACGGTATCATACGCATTTTCCCAAGCCACCAGGTGGAAGTCCTTGCGGGTCTGGTCGGAGCCGGCGCGATCCAGCATCGCTTCAAGCAAGTCCACGCTGACACCTTTCAGCTTGGCGGGCATCGAGTCCTGATCGAGGAAGTTATACGGTTTGTAGTGCTCGGTATAGATCTTGAGTTCCGGTAACGAAGCCGCTACCGCCGGAATGGCCATCACCATCAGGGCGAAGGCGATCAGGTGCCTCATTATGCGCTCTCCTTTCTTGTCTGTTTGACGCCCGCTAACAACCTTCAACACGTCCTCCCTACGGAGATGCGTTGATTCAGGGAGACACGCTATCCCCCCATCGTGGTTTCCCTTATTGATTATTACACAAAATGGTCTGATTTCGATGTGTTGCCAGCAGTGGTGGTGCCGGAAGCAGGCTGGGGCAGTCCGCCATCCAGCCCCTCACCGTTGGCGATGGTGGAGCTGGATGCGTTTGAGTGGGGCAGGAGAGGTTGCTGTCAGTCCGAGGCGTGACTAGAATCGATCCGAATACTTATCCTTGAGCTCCTCGACGCGCCCCTCGGAGCGCAGTTCATCCAGTGCGGCCTGCAGTTGCGAGACGACTGAGTCCGGGGTGGACTTGTTCAGGGCATAGCAAAGGTCGGTTACGTTCAGGGTGTAGACTGGTTCAAACTGCGATACTGTGCAGTCCCGGTCCTGACAGCTTGATTCAACGTTGTCCATGCTGACCACATAGAGGTCGGTGCGGCCTTCCATGAGCCGGGTCAGGTTGTTGTATTCATTGCCATAAGACAGCCTGGAGTCATGAACACCGGCTTTCTTGAGCAACTGCTCGCCCACATCGCCCTTGATGGTCCCGATTCTGTAGTCGTTCAGATCCTTGTTGTTGTTGATGCTGATGTTTTTGGACTTGAGCGCTACGAGCTGCGTTTTCAGCTTATCAATGGGGCAGACCCACTTGAACATATCCTCCCGCTTCTCGGTTCGAGCAAGAGAGAACACGAGGCTGTTCCGCTGCTCTTTAGCGGCCTTGATGCCATGTTCCAGTGCTACGATCCGGAATGATGCCTTGGTCTGATCCGATCCGGCGCGTGCGAGCATCGCCTCAAGCAGGTCCACACCAACCCCTTTGAGCTCTGCGGGCGGGTTGGACTGATCAATGAAATTATACGGCTCGTAATGTTCAGTGTAGATTTGTAGCTTGGGTAGTGGATCCGCCACTGCCGAAATGGCCGTGACCATCAGGGCGAAGGCGATCAGGCGCCGCATTATACGCTCTCCTTTAGTGACAATGACTTTGTTTCGGCTGCCAAACCAGTGGGCACATGGCCCAGTAGCGTACGACAACTGACCCCTTCGGTGTGCACTGTGTTGTAACATTATGAAAGGAGGCATTGGGCTCTCAGGTGATAACACCGCTGCAGTGCTCGCAGGAGCGCAAAAGCCTCATGCTCATACGGTTCCATCAATCCCCGGCCCGCGGCAGGTTGGCATGCAGAAAGCGGAGGGTGTTTCCGCCCATGACCTTGCGGATCACCTCCCGGGTAAACCCCTGTGAACGCATGGTGTCAGTCAGCACCGCCAGTTTGGAGGCATCAAAGCCGACTTTTACCGCCCCGTCGTAGTCGGAGCCAAGCGCGACATGATCCGCTCCGAGCAGGTCGATGGCATAGCGGATGGTGGCGACCACATCCTCGGGCCGGGAGCCGCATACCGCGCCCTCCCAGTAACCGATACCGATCACGCCCCCGTTGGCGGCGATTCGACGCATCAGGTCATCCGAAATATTGCGGGGCGAATTGCAGGCACCCTGCATCCCGGTATGGGATAAAACGACCGGCCCGTCGACCAGATCCAGCACGTCCGCCACTACGGCAGGGGAGGAATGCACAACGTCAATGATGCCCCCGCGGGCATCAATGGCTCGGACCACCTCACGCCCGAAGGCGGTGAGCCCGCCTTTGTTGATCCCGTGCAGCGACCCGCCCAGGGCATTGTCGAAAAAGTGGTGCAAACCGAACACGCGGTAGCCCGCCTCCCACAGCTCATCGAGTCGGCTCAGTTCGCCCTCGAGCGCGTGCAGGCCCTCGATTCCCAGCAGGCCGATCACCAGCTCGCCATTATGTCGCCTTCGCCGCTCCAGGGCAGTCTCCAGGCTTTGGGCATCGGTCACGATACTCAGGTCCCCAGGGGCGCGCTCCGCAAAACCATGCAGCCGTTCGGCCTGGTACAACGCCCGCTCGGTGAGGTCGAACCAGGTGCGCGGCGGCCAGAGCTGCACCATCGTCAGTGGTGTGATCCGATCGTAACCGCCTGTGTTGGACTCATAGTTCTGACCGGCGGGTGATTTGGTGACGGCAGTGAACACCTGGACAGCCACATTGCCGGAGCGCAGGCGGGGGATATCCACGTGGCCGCGTTCACTGCGCGCCAGAAGGTCTCGGTTCCACAGCAATGAATCGGCATGCCAGTCGGCGATGGTCAGGCGGGCGTGGTGCTGGGCCGCCGCTGGCGTGACGGTGTGGGGGGAGTGTGGTGCCGTTCGGTTCTGGCTGCGCTCCACAAATCCTGGTACCACTGCTGTGGTTCCGGCAACGGCAACGGCGATGATGGTAAGGCTCACGACGAATCCCAGTTTGATGCGCATCTGTCTCTGGCCCGGTGGCGAAATGGGTAGGGGAATGACATCAACTGAAATTCCCTATCAGAATGTTAAACGGGACGTTACCGAAACGCGCTTGCCACCCGCAACGGGATAACCGGTTGCCATTGCAAGGGAGTAAGGCGCTGATCTCTCAGTAATCAAGAAGGTATTACAACCCATTCCGGTCAATCATGCGAGTACCCACTACTCATCCATAACCATCGCCGTTGGGATGCATCGGTTTTGCATCGAAAATTGTTGTATTTTGTCAAACGCGCTTACAGTTTGACATCTGCGTGAGCTTGTAATGCTCATAGGTCGTTTCTAGATTGAATATACGGTGGTGGTGACCGGCTTCCGTGGGCTCCAGGCCCTGCTGTCTTAGCACGATGGCGCCATCGGACAGGCATACAATCAGTCAGTGTTTAAGGAGCTAGTGAAATGGCTACAGATCTGTCAGGACTGAAAGAAATTGATGGACTAATTGGTGGTTGCTTGGTCGACAGTGATTCCGGGCTGGTGCTGGGCAAGCAGGGGGAAAGCAATTTTGATCTGGATACCGCCGCTGCTGGCAATACAGAGGTCATTCGGGCCAAGCGCAAGACCATGAGGGCGCTCAAGATTGAAGGTGACCTATCCTGGAGGTTGATCCGCGTGAGGCGGAGGACGTCAGCCTGTTAATCAACGCACTCATCGCGTCACTGGAATTCACTGCCACTTGAATAGAAAAGGAATCTGTCATGAGTGAAATAGAAATTGGCCAGACCGGGGAAGCGCTCTGCCGCAAGGTGTTTGGTGAAATGATGGCCAAGAGCGACGCGGTTTACGGCGTTCTGGTTTCCTCCGTGGACGGCCATGATGTGGTTCATAGTTTCAAGTCGGATCTGGCCAGCGAAAAGCTTTCCGCGATGCTGGGCTCAATGCTTGCGCTCGGCCAGAACATTGCCGAGGAGGCTGACCAGAAACGGTGTCAGTTCGTCATCGTTGAGAACAGTGACGGTTACATCCTGACGTTGCGCCTCAAGGAAGAGCTGGTGCTCAGTGTGATTGCCTCCACCGACGCCAATCTGGGCATTCTCCATAGCTTGAGCCGCAATGGCGCTGAAAGGCTGGCCTCCCACCTGAAATAGCGCTGTCAGGGAGCATGCTGCTGGTTGTTGTTGCCATTCGGCCTCGCCCTGGCGGAGGTTCTGCACTTAGGCCCTGGGTTGGAGACGGCCAAGACGGTCTGGCTCGTCGCTCATGCTCACAATGGCATTGCGCGCTCGCTGGCGTAGTCGCGTGGCCTCGTGCCAGCTGTTGCCTTCCGGCCAGATCAAGTTGCCCACGACGACCTCAACAGCCCCAGGACGCGGGTTCCAGCGGCTCGCTGGCAGTTTGTTCCGGGTGCCCTTGAGGACGATGGGAAGAATCGGCTCCTGAGCGACCACCGCCGTCAGGAAGGCGCCCATCTGGAAAGGCTGGATGCCTGGAGCCGAATCGAAGGAACCCTCTGGAAAATACAGCAAGCGACGGCCCTGGGCATGCTCTGCAATGCGGCGATAGGCCCGGACCTTGCTTTGGTCGGTTGAGCGATCCACCGTTTCTACGCCAACAAGACGGAACAGCCGACGCAGGAATGCAAAACGTTGCAGCTCCGCCTTGGCCACGAAACGGATTGGCTCCGGCATGACGGCGGCAATAATCAGAACGTCCACATAGCTGGCGTGATTGGCGACCACCACACAGCCCTCGGGTAATGCTGCCAGTTTGTCTCTTCCGTTGAGGTGCAGCCGGGTTCCGGTAAGCCATCCCAGGGCTCTGCCACCCAGGCGCACAACCCGCCAGCGCCAGCGGCGGCGGGGCAGGATATTGACCCCCACCACCGTCAATAATCCTGTTAACCCAAAGGCGAACCAGGCCCAGCCGGCATACAGGGCGTTCCGGATCCGCCCCCAGGTCAGTATTCCCGTCCCGCGCCCCACTGGCTGTGGTGTGCGCTGCATGGCTGGCGCAGTCCCCGCAGTGGTCGCCATGACACGGCTATCCGTCAGGGCATCAAGGGAAATGATCGTTTCGGGATTAAACCCCCAGTGGGCGAAGCGCTGGGCAAAGCGCTCCATTGGCCCAGGGTCCGCCGCCATGGCGCCTTTGAAGGCCACCCGCCAGGAATGAAGGTTGAGCCCTTTGAGGTCCTTGTCGCCCAAGCCCTGCAGACACAGTTCGTAGCCAAAGGCCGGCGAGAGGGAAAGGGTGCCCTGAAAGTGGTGGATGGCCCACAACCAATAGCGGGGCTCGGCCAGGAAGAGCCCGGGGGCCATCACTACCAGCTGCAGGCCGAGCCACAGGCTGGAAAGGCAGGTGCCGATCAGGCCCACCTCATGATGAAGCGGCAGCCAGCTGACAACGACATCATCCTGGTCCAGCCCCAATGGGTCCGTGTAGAGAGCGATTCTGGCAAACAGGTCGGTGTGGCTGAGGCGGATCCCTTCCGGATGCGTCGGACAACCACCAGAGGTGTATAGCAGGAGAGCCGTTTCGTTCCCACCTGCGCTGGCTACCGGATGCATCAGGGCGTTGCCCCAAAGGTCGTCCGTGGTGACCACCTCTTCCAGGCTCGGTACCAATGTCTTGAGAAGCCCAGCCAGTTGTTTGACCTCCGGAATCGTGATCATGATCCGGGGCCGGGCGTCGTTCAGCGTGGCCGCCTGGCTTTGAAGATGTTCTTCCAATCGCGTCGCCTGTTCCGGGGAAGGGAGGGGAGCCGGAATGGCGTTGGCGTAAAGGGTGCCGTAAAGGCCGTAGAAAAAGTCGTGCCCGGTCGGCAGCATCAGCGCCACGGTATCCCGCAGCGCTAGGTTATGCTGAAAAAGACCGTTGGCGATTTGCAGGCTGCCATCATGAAGATCGCCAAAGCTTAGCGGGCGGTTATCCTTCTCATTGATCACCCAATGCAAGTAAGTACGTTGAGGATGCATGTGCGCATGCCATAGCAGCGCCTGCTGCAGGGTTGCCACCGGTGGGCGGGTGAAATGCTTGTGGTCGACGTCCGTTGACTCGGGAGGGACGGCTTCCCCCTGGGGTGTCTGGCTGCGGTTGGATGGCGGTCTGCCGCGTGCCTTGGCGATGGCGTTGAGGATGTCCCGTGGTGTTCGCACCTCATTGAGCAGCGCTTCCGGCAGTTGGATCCCAAAGCGGTGCTCGACGTTCATCAGGAGCTCGGCCCGTGTGAGGCTGTCGAAACCAAGGCCGTTGTCCAGAGGCGTATCCAGGCTGATACCCGCGACTTGAGGGGGAGCTGTCCCGCGCCGGGGAAGGGTCTGGGCGACCACCTGAAGCAGGGCTTCTCCAACAGGCTCCTGGTCAGTCGGCTCGTTGATCTCTGAATCCACTACAACTCCAAAACTAGGTTCCTGCCGCCGAGAAACAGTACCCAGACGGTTACTGTAGCCCAGTGAATGAGAACAGGAGGCCAGATGGACCGGGAAATCACATAACTGTAACCGCAGGTTGCCCCAAGGGCGGCCACGATCAGGAGAAACCAGGGATCGAGAAAAAGGGGGATGGCCGAATGATTGAACGCGAGTGCGTTGATCGGGTGCCAGGCCACAAACACGATGGTGCTTATGGCCACGGCGCCCGTCGCCCTGGGGGCTCCGGCCTGCCGTATGTTGCGTGGGATCAGAATGCCCCTGAAAAAAGCCTCTTCGAGTAATGAGGGGAAGACCAGTAACGTTAAGGGGAGTATGGGGGCAATCTTTGAATAAAGGATGTCGACGTTCAGTAATCCAGCCCCAAAACCAACGGGGATTGCAAGGATCATGAACACGGGCACCAGTGCCCAGGTTCTGAGGGGCACCCGGAGAGGGGATATCCTGAGACCCTGGCCCAGGTTGGTGCGCAGGTATTCGGTTATCCAGGATCTGATCACAACCGGGTTCATTCGTGCGACCTTTGAGGTTGGGTGTGGTTATCGCTGCTTGTGGTGACTTCAGCCAGAAGGTGGAGTGGGCCCGTTGCTTCGAGTTGGCGGAACATCTCGGCATCGCGCACGAGCAGGGCGCCGGCGAAGCCCAGGGCGTTAACCGCGATACCCTCGTATTGTTCCCGGCTGCGCGGGACCAACCAGAGCCAGTTCTGGGTAGCCAGGAGGTTGTAGGGAATGGGCTGCTCGCTGGTGGTCAGGGGGTATCCCAGTTCTTCCCAAAGCCGATGGTACAGCGCCGTTACCTCCGCAGCCGCGTGGTCTGGCGCTCGTCACCAGCCCGGGGGCATGGGGGCTACCGCATGGGCGAAAGGTAATTCGGAGCTTTGGGCCGGTCCGCCGTCCCTGGCCGCTCGTTCGAAACAGGGTATAAAGGGAAGCTCGGGCAGGGCTTCCGCGAGCGGCAGGGGGACCACCTGAAGGTGCTTGTGAGGCTGACTGGCACCGGCTTCGGTGCCGCCGTTATAGAAGGCCAGCCCGTCAATGCCGGCCAGTGCGTGCAGCATGGCCCGGAAGTCCGCCTCGTTGAGCAGGTGTGTTTGGGGTTGATACTCGCGCGTGACGACCAGCAGGTGCTGCTCAAGAACGTTGAACTTGTTGAGCAGTGCAACGTGGGAGTCTGTAACCCCGCCTATGTGCAGGTAAGCTTCATAAGGTGGTGCCAAGGGGTCATTGGGGGTATGCGCCGAGGGCGACGCCGCTGCCTTTTGTGCGAGCCGTTCCAGCTGGCGCACTGAAAAGCGCAATCCCTGTGCCTCAAGCACCGTTACGGAAGTGGCCAGGGGCACCAGCGCCCCATTCGCCAGGGCAAGGTGGCTTTGACGCCTTACGGCCGGCCAGAGTTGGTCAGGGCTCAGCGACACGGTGCCTCCCTCTGCGGTGGATGAATGGGGGGCCGGCATGGGGCTCCGGGTGCCAGGGCATTATAGTCAGTTCCATGGCGATGTGACTCAACCCTGTCCGGCATTATCGACACACAGGGTATCGCGGAGCGCTCAAATGCGTCTTGTTGTAACAGTGTGAAAGCGGATAGGCGACGAGCCCAATACCCTGGGAGCGGAAAAGGTGGGCTATTCAAAGGACTACTACAATCCCTTGAGGATGAGGTTGTTCCCAGGGTAGCTGGTCTCATCAAGCAAATCCGGGGGAATCCATTAGACTGGAAGGTGCCGGCGCCCGACGCGACGCCGCTGGCTCCTGGATTGTTGATGGTATCAGTTTTACAGGTTCTCAGTCTGAGACCGTCGAATCGACCAAGGGCCTTGGTACCCAGAAAGAGGCACCAGACACAGGCAGCTGTTTCTGCATTGAACAACCCCTGATGGTGTAGGAACACCCTATGAGTGAGCAGCCTGCAAACACAATCCGGATACCGGTAGAGAAACTGCGCATCGGCCTCTATGTTGACGTTGAGCTGTCCTGGAATGAGCATCCCTTTCTTTTCCGTCGATTCAGGATCAAGAACGACCAGCAGATTGAGGTGATTCAGCGCCTGATCACGGAAACAATCCTCGTCTTCCCCAAGAAAAGCATTGTAGGCAAAGAAGGGCTTGAAGGTGTTGAGGCATCCTCTGCCGAAGAGGCGGCGGGAGAAGCGGGGGAGGCAGGGGGTGAGGACGCTCTCTGGTTGAACAAACGGCAACACCTTGAAGATGCCAAGGCGTACCGCAACGAACGCCGGCGGTTGATGAAGGAGTACAAGCAAACGGCAGAGCGCGTCCGGCGGCTGACCCAGGACCTGAACAATGCGCCGGCTAATGCCATGTGGGATGCGGAAAGAATCGTGGACGAGATGGTGAGCCACTTTGAGCAGGGCGAAAGTGTGCTCATGAACCTGGTCAATCTACCTGACGGCGGGTTCAGTACCTATGCGCATTCGCTCAATGTGACGGTGCTGGCGCTGTCCCTGGCTCGTTCGCTGGGGATTCAGGGCGAAGAGCTTCACCATATTGCGACCGGCGCCCTGCTGCATGACTGCGGTAAGATAACGTTACCGGGGGCGATCCTGCACAAGAAGGGCAAGCTAAACCAAGGGGAACAGAGAGTTTATGAAACCCACGCATCCGCCGGCGCCAAGCTCGCGCAGCAGGTGGGCACTCTGGATGAGAGTACGGTTAGTATCATTCAGGACCATCACGAACTGATGGATGGGACGGGGTACCCCCAGGGCAAAACAGGGGACCACTTGAATCGTGCCACCCGTATCGTGGCGATCGCCAATGTTTACGACAACTTCTGTAATCCACGGGAGCTGTCGGACGCAAAAACCCCTAAAGAGGCGATGGCCCTGATGTATCGGGACTGGCGGGGTAAGCTGGACCCCGAGATGCTTGCCCATTTCATCAAGTCGATGGGGGTGTATCCCCCTGGAACCGTTGTCCAGCTCTCCGACGAGAGTATTGCCCTGGTGGTGACGGTCAATCCGGACAACCTTCTCAACCCCAAGGTTTTGCTCTATAACCCGGATATTCCCCGGAACGAAGCCATGATGATTGATCTGGCAATCCATGATGAACTCACGGTTCAGGACGCGCTTAAGCCTAGAGAATATCCCGAGCGCATCTATGAGTATCTGGGCATGAAAGAACGCATTGGCTATTTCTACAGCAAGGGCAATGGATAAGGCTGTGAACAGGCAATGGCCATTAGACCCGGTTGCCGCTGGCTTTCTTCCGGGCCCATTCCACAAGGTGTTCTGGCACCCTGTCCAGGGGAACGATGGCATCCACTACCCCCATATCAACCGCAGCCTTGGGCATACCGTAAACCAGGCTTGTTTCTTCATCCTGGGCAACGGTTACCGCACCGACTGACTTCAGTTTCTGCAGCCCGGCAGCGCCATCCCGGCCCATCCCGGTCAACAGGACTGCCGTGGCATTTTGCCCGGCGCTCTGAGCGAGGCTGAGAAACAGAACGTCCACCGATGGTCGGTGACGGTTCACGGGCGGCTCCTGGGACAGCTGAACCACGTAGTTGGCGCCACTGCGGATGATTTGCATGTGCCAATCCCCAGGGGCGAGATAGGCTCGACCCGGTAGGATGCGTTCGCCATGTTCCGCTTCTTTCACCGTTATGGCGCAAATCCCGTTCAGGCGTGCCGCGAAAGAGCGGGTGAATCCACTCGGCATGTGCTGGGTCATGACAATCGCCGGCATACTCGCGGGAAGCGGTTCCAGGATTGTCTTGAGGGCTTCCGTGCCGCCGGTTGAGGCGCCCAACGCTATGATCTTTTCGGTGCTTGCAAGCGTGGAGAGTTCTTCAATGTCGCCCTTTTTCGGAGGTGTAACCGTCCTCGTGGAGCGTAGCCGCGCCAGGGAGGCACTCTGGATGGCATGGATGATTTCCGTTTCATAATCCGCCAGGCCCGAGCGGATATCCAGCTTGGGCTTGGGAATGAAATCAACCGCGCCCAGTTCCATGGCCCGGAGGGTCGCTTCGGCGCCTTTTTCGGTGAGTGTGGATATCATAACGACGGGCGTGGGACGAGCTCGCATCAGCTTCTGCAGAAACGTCAGCCCGTCCATGCGGGGCATTTCGATATCCAGAGTGATGACATCCGGTGCGAGCTGGTTCACCTTGTCCCTTGCCTCGTAGGCATCGCGCGCTGTACCGGCACAGGTCATGCCTTCAGCCTGGTCGATCAAGTGCTTCAAAAACTGTCTGACCATGGCGGAGTCGTCGACCACGAGCACATTGATGGCCATCAATTCATCTCCCTGGTTTACTGGTCGAAGAGTTCGACATCGCCCCCGTCAGCGGAACCATGACGCAGGCGCATCCGATATTCGCTTTCGCGATCAAGAATCGTTGTATTGTGCAGTACACGGATCTTTTTGACTTTTACCTGGCCGTTTTCCGGAAAAAAATAGATCTTGCGCGGGCAATCACCCGCCACGTCCCTGGCCAGGATTGGAATGGATTCCTCGTAGAGAAAGTTTTCCACGAATTCCGCATTGCGTTCGCCCACATTCTGACTGGCCAGCCCTCTGAGTACATTGCCGCCGCCGAAGATCTTGGCCTGCAAGCGAGTACGGCTGGCGCCCAGCTTGAGCAGTTGATTGATGAGCAGTTCCATGGCATAGGCTCCGTAGCGGGCTGACGGAGCCACTGGGTTACGCCTATCGGCATGTTCATCAGTGGGCAGCAGGAAATGGTTCATACCACCGATACCGCGGACGGGATCGCGAATGCAGGCGGCAATGCAGGAACCAAGGACGGTGACGATCATCGCATCCTGCTGCGTCACGTAATACTCCCCGGGCAGTATCTTCACGGCATCACGCTCAAAATAAGGATCAAAATACTGGTTGGGCGCCATGAAGAGATTTGATTCGGCTTCTGGGGGCATTATGAGTGCCCTCCCTGGCCAACAGGCCGGTACACGCTCCGGCCGATCAGTTCGACCAGGTCCGAGGCATGCACAAAGCTTTCTGAGTGCCCGGCAAAGTAGAGTCCGCCCTCGCGAAGCAGTGATACCATGCGGGCGAGGATGTGCCGTTGAGTGGTCTTGTCGAAATAGATCATGACATTACGGCAAAAGATGATGTCCAGCGGTGCCTCTATCGGCAAGCTTGTATCCAGCAGGTTTCCCTGGCGGAACGTGATCATGTTTCGGAGAAACGGTTGGACCCTGACTTTGCCCGCGTTTGCCCCGCGACCCCGCAGGAAGAAATGCTTTTTGGTTTCATGTGACAGGTCGGCGATCCGCTCGGCCTGGTAAACGCCCGCTTGAGCAGTGCGCAGGACCTGGCTATCAATATCGGAGGCCACGATGCAGGCTGGCGGCCGGTCGTTGCTGAAGGCCGTCACCAGTGTCATGGCTATGGAATAGGCTTCTTCCCCCGTACTGGCGGCCGCGCACCAGATGTTCAGGGGGCGGTCCCGAGGCTTGAGGGTGATCGCTTGGCTCGCCAGGTAATCAAAATGGTGGCTTTCCCTGAAAAACGAGGTCAGATTGGTGGTCAGCGCATTGATGAACTGCTCCATTTCCTGATCCTCAGCGGCAAGATGTTCCAGATAGCTCCGGAAGTCCTTGAGCCCCAGCGCACGTATGCGCCGGGAAAGCCGGCTGTAGACCAGTTGTTTTTTGCTGTCAGAGAGGCGGATGCCCGCCCGTTGATGGATGAGGTCCCTGACTTTCTCAAAATCGGCGGTTTGAAAACCAAATTCCCTCGACTCCTCCACGAATGGATCGCCCCCTGGTGTCGTTGGCCCCAGTGATCGACGTTATTGATGGCGCCAGGGCAGGGCAGCGTGGCGCCTGGTTATCAGAATGTTTCCCAATCGTCCTCTTCACTGGATTGCGGCCGGGAACCTTCCGCGGGCTGTTGAGTCGTAGCAGCGGATTTCTGCTTGTGCTTCTGCTTCTGTTCCCGAACCGGGCCCTGACTGTTTGAGTGGGTCAGTTGCGCTTGCCCTCCCTGACTGCTTCCGGAAGAGCGGTGTTTGTCCTGTAGCGTGAATTGCGCGATCAGGTGCTGCAGGTTTTCAACCTGCGACTGCTGGCTTTCCGCTGCTGCAGCGGCTTCTTCAACCAGTGCCGCATTCTGCTGGGTCATTTCATCCATCTGGCTGACTGCGGTGTTGATATTCTCAATGCCACTACTCTGCTCCTCAGACGCGGCCGAGATTTCGGCGTTGATGTCACTGACACGCTTGATGGCCGTCACGATCTCCTGGGTCTTGTCGCCGGACTGATTCACAAGCTGGTTACCGCTCTGGATCTTGGACACTGAGTCCGAAATCAGGCCCTTGATGTCCTTGGCCGCATTGGCGGAGCGTTGCGCAAGGCTGCGGACCTCGGAGGCGACAACGGCAAAGCCGCGTCCCTGGTCGCCGGCCCGGGCTGCTTCAACGGCCGCATTGAGTGCCAGGATGTTGGTCTGGAACGCGATGCTGTCGATCACGCCAATGATCTCCTCGATCTTCTGAGCCGACTCGTTGATCTCATTCATCGTTGAAACAACCTGGGCTACCAGTTCGCCGCCATCCTGGGCTACCTGGGTCGCCTGGTCCGACAGGGTGTTGGCTTGGCGCGCGTTATCCGTATTCTGTTTCACGGTTGAGGTGAGCTGTTCCATGCTGGATGCCGTTTCCTCCAGGTTGGAGGCCTGTTCCTCGGTACGTGATGACAGGTCCGTGTTGCCCTGCGCGATTTCGTTGGCAGCGGTTGCAATGGTTTCAGCGGCCTGGTGGATCTGCCCCAGCATCTCAGAGAGACTGTCGGCGGTCTGGTTGGTATAGGTCTTGAGCTGACCGAAGGTGCCCTCATAGTCAGACTCAATGCGCGTAGTAAGATCCCCGTCCGCGATCCTGGCAAGAACGCGCACCACATCGTTCAATCCCTTTTCTGCTGTTGCCACCAGCTCATTCATTCCCTGTGCCATTTCCAGGAAGTAGCCCTCCTTGCCGTCTTCGCTCACGCGGCGCGAAAAGTCACCAGCGGCAGCGGCCTGGACAATCGTTGTAATTTCTTCGGACGCAGCCACTTCGCTGGTGCGATCAAGCCATTCAATAACAGTACCCAGGCGATCCCCGCGGTCATTCCGGACAGGGCTGGCCTGCAACCGGAAGTGACGGCCCCCCACGACAATGTTCGAGGTGTACTGGGAGGTAAGGTTTTCCAGGATATTCTTCTGGTGAGACGGGTTCTGGTGGAAACGGTCGATGCTTTGATTGATGAGGTCATCCGCCCGGAAGTGGGGCAGGTCCTTCTGAAGGTCCGGTTCAACCCGTTTCAGCATCTCCTGGACCGAGTGGTTCAGGTATATGATGTTGCGGTCATTGTCCGCGATCATGACATTGGTCGTGGCGCCATCCATGGCGGAGCGGATCTGGGCGTTGAACACGGCTTGTTCCGCTGCGTCCCGCAATGAACTGACCATATTCCGGACCGCCAGCATGACACTGCCTTCTGGCAGATTGGGAGAGAATTCATGCTCGTAGTCTCCCTGCGCAACCGCATTGGCAATGGCGCGCAGCTGTTGTGGTTCGCCACCCAGCATACGGCCAACATCCTTGACCCCCCAGACCAGCCAGATGACCAGTGCGAGCAGCAGTAATGAGCCTATGGACACGAGCACGAGTATGGTCAGCTCGGTCTGGCTGATCGCTTCGGCCTGCGCGTTCAGTCCTGAAAGGCGCTCCTGGGTGAATGTTGCGTAATTCGATATCTGTCCCGAGGCCATTGTCCACCATTGATCCGGCGCCAGGTCAGCCCGTCTGGCCTCATAGAGTTGTTTGCGGGTGTTCGCCAGGGCCTTGGCCTGCTTGCTGTTGATGACCGTCTTACTGAGTTGCTCCTGCGTCTGCGCCGGCAGCACCAGGTTGGCGACGGTGAGCTGTGACTTGGTTGCCCCCAGTGCGTGCTGGGCCGCCCCCAGAAGCGCCTCGCCACCGTCGCCGCCCG
Organism: Halomonadaceae bacterium KBTZ08; assembly: GCA_048013405.1. Lineage (GTDB taxonomy): Bacteria > Pseudomonadota > Gammaproteobacteria > Pseudomonadales > Oleiphilaceae > Halospina. The sequence goes on along the minus strand of CP182108.1, from coordinate 889,547 downwards.
GACTGTTGGCGAGATAGGCTGCGATGTAGCCCCTTTCAAGCCCGGCAGCATCCTTGGCAAGCACAACGCTCATCAAACCGCGTGACATCAGGGCAAGGTCTTTCGCCCCAGCTTCAGTGGCATTCTCTGGCAGCGTTTCGAACAGCTGGATAAGGCTCTGGATCAGGTTGGTGTACTCGTCGGCGACCGCCTCCACCGGGAGCTCACGACGCCTGACAGGGGTCCTGAGCTCACCCAGGTTTTCAAGCCGGCGTATGACGCTCTCAAGCTCTTGCTGGAAGTGATGGCGCATCGTTGCCGCATCACGCGATGCAACCTCCGAAAAGTCTGCTACGGCCTGGTCAACTGCCTGGTATTGATGACGAAGATCACTGGGTAAGGTATCGTCCCCGCTGGCGATGAATCCCATGCTTTTGCCGCGCTCCTTCTGTAGGGCGCCGATCAGGGGAATGGCGTCTTCAACAACGTGTTCGGCCGCTGCAATGCGCCTGGTTGCCTGGTAGTCCGTCCAGTTGATGGTCAGTTGTTCGACGGCCAGCCAAACGACCATGAGCGCACTTAACGCCGCGAGCAGGAGGATTCGTGTCTGCAGCTTCATGTGCTTGAGCAATCCCATAAAATCACCCTCCCATTGAGGTTCGTCGTTTCCAGGCTCGTGCCCCATTACTGCCCTAGGGCGCATCCGGCGATTCAGCGACCGCTTCCACAAGCCCCATTTCATCGCTGGTGATCAACTTCTCGATGTCCACCAGAATCACCATGCCCTCTCCAACATTGGCTAGCCCGATCAGGTACTCGCTGTCAAAAGCCACGCCGAAGTTCGGGGCCGGTCGGATTTCCTCCGCGGTCAGCGTCACCACATCCGAGACACCGTCCACAACGACGCCCACATAACGTCCGTCAATCTGCAGAACGATGACGATCGTGAATTCGTCGTAAGTGGGGTCGCCCACACTGAACTTGATGCGCAGGTCGATCACCGGCACGATGTCGCCGCGCAGGTTGATCACGCCTTTGATGAATTCCGGTGCGTTCGCGATTTTTGTGACGGCTTCATAGCCACGGATTTCCTTCACCTGCAGTATGTCCAGGGCGTAGCTTTCATCACCCAGGGTGAACGTCAGGTATTCCTGCCCCTGTTCGTTGGCGGCGCGGGCCAGTTTTTCTTCATTGCTCATGGGATGATGCCTCCTCCCGCTCTACGGGTTTTGCCAGGTCGGCCAACGCCTCCGTGTCCAGGATCAGCGCCACGCTGCCATCGCCCATAATGGTGGCGCCCGCGATGCCGGGAACCCGCCGATAGTGTTGTTCCAGGCTCTTGATCACCACCTGCTGCTGGCCCACAAGATCGTCCACCTGCAGGGCAAAACGGCGCCGGCCCGATTCGACCAGCACCATGATCCCTTCGCCGGGTTGCGTTGCCTGTGCGTCCTCAACCGCCATGACCCGGTGCAGGGGAATGACGGGCCAGAATTGGTCGCGTACCGCCAGCAGTTGATCGTTGCCGCCAAGGGTTCTGACAGAACCGGGCTCAGGCGCCATGGATTCGAGGATGTTGACCAGGGGCACGATGAAGGTTTCACGCCCAACCGATACGCCCATGCCATCCACGATCGCGAGGGTGAGCGGAAGGTGAATGAAGAAGGTGGTGCCCTCGCCGGGTTCAGACTTGATTTCCACCCGGCCGCCGAGCGCTTCAAGGTTCTGCCGGACCACGTCCATACCAACGCCGCGACCGGATACATCGGTGATGGCATCAGCCGTGGAAAAGCCGGGCTCCATGATCAGGGACCAGACAGTCTGGTCGGTGGGGTTCCTGGGCACCTCGATGCCCCGTTCAATGGCTTTCTCCAGGATCTTGTCGCGGTTCAGCCCGCCGCCATCGTCGGCCACTTCAACCACTACATTGCCGCCGTGCTGCAGGGCTCGCAGTATGACAGTCCCTGTCTCGGGCTTGCCGGCGGCCCGCCGCTGCTCGGGGCTCTCCACACCATGATCCACGCTGTTGCGTACGAGGTGGGTCAAAGGGTCTGTCAGTTTTTCAATCAACCCCTTATCAAGCTCTGTTTCTCCGCCTTCAACGACCAGTTCAACCTTCTTTCCCAATTTCCCGGACAGGTCCCGGACGACTCGCGGGAACCGGCTGAAGGCAAACGAGATGGGAAGCATCCGGACCGACATAACGGACTCCTGCAGTTCCCGGGTGTTGCGCTCAAGTTCCGTAAGAACGCTTTCCAGACGCTCGCCGGTTGAGCCCTCAACCTCTTTCCCGATTTCCATCAACATGGATTGGGTGATCACCATCTCACCCACCAGGTTGATGAGCTGATCGACCTTCTGGATATCGACGCGGATGGAGGAACTTTCCTTGCTCGCTTCTTTATTGCCGCTTTTGGGGGCTGGGGTTGAGCTGGCGCCTGTTGCGTTTGACGTGCTGGTGGGGGAGGCGGCGTCTGACTTGGAAGGAGGATCCTTGGCGTCTTCAGCCTGCTTGCTGTCGACCGTTTGTTTCTCGCTTTCCGGCGGACCGGAACCGGCTTGTCCGTTGCTGGTCCTGTGCTCTTCGTCCCCCAGAAGGCTTTGAATGTAATCGGCATTCGCGACGGCTGACGAATGAGATGGCGCTTCGTCAGGCGGGGGTTCATCCGGGGAGGAATCCTCGAAGAAACCAAATGAGTCATCGTCGCTGTCTGAGGTTTCGGGGGCGTCAAAAAAACCGAAACCGGCATCGTCCTCGCCGTTCTCCGGGGCATCCTCAAAGAAACCGTAAGCGTCTGACTCACCAGCGCTTTCGACAGGGGCGGCAAAGAAGCCGTAGCCGGCGGTCTGCTCATCATCACCGGCGTGAGTGCTATCAGGCCGGTGTGCGGTCAGCCATTGTTCGAGTGATTCGCTGGCGTGGTTCACGCTTTCCCAGTCCGGCTCCTGCCCATTGCGGTAGGCATTCAGAATGCTGCGCAGGGTATCGCCTGTCTTCAGAAGGAGGTCCACAAGCTCCGTGGACAGTTCAAGGCTACCGTCACGGGCGCGATCCAGGAGGTTCTCCATAATGTGGGTGACGGCGCCCAATGCTTCAAAGCCGAAAATCCCGCTCCCGCCTTTTATGGAATGGGCGGCGCGAAAGATGCTGTCGAGATCGCCCGGATCAGGCTGGTCCAGATTAAGCGCCATCAGGAGCCGCTCCATCTCGTCGAGATGTTCTGCCGTCTCGTCGAAGAAGCTTTGGTGGAACTGTTCCATATCCAATGACATCGAGCGCGTCTCCGGATCGGATCAGGGGGTACAGGATTCAGTCATTTGAGCACCTTCGAGGTCACATCCAGCAATTTGGATGGGTCGAAAGGCTTGACCATCCAGCCGGTGGCCCCGGCGGCACGGCCCTTGGCCTTCATGGAGTCACTGGCTTCCGTGGTCAGCACCACAATGGGCGTACTCCGGTAACTGCTCATGCCCCTGAGGGTCTTGATGAGCGTGAGGCCGTCCATGTTCGGCATGTTCTGGTCGGTCAGGACAAAATCGAAGCGCTTTGACTGGCACAGATCCTGCGCCTTCTTGCCATCTTCCGCGGTTGTCACCTGGTAGCCCGCCTGCTTGAGTGTTGCTTCCACCATCTGCCGGATGGAAGCAGAGTCATCCACAATCAAGACATGTTTGCTCATGATCCGTTGTCCTCGTTGTTGCTCCATGAACCTCCCATCACAAGGGCAGGGCGCTACCCTGGGTATGGGATGCTCGCTTCAACCCTGTTGCCAGGCGGTCTGATCACGAAATCCGCAGCATATTGGCGAACAATCGCCAATCCGCGTCCGGATGAGTGCTCGGAATGGCCTGGATCAAGTCCTTCTTCCTTAAATCCCCATCCTGAATCAGCCACGCAGACCCATAATTTGCGCGCCACGTCATCCCAGTTAAGGTTGATCGAAACCCAGTCGTCCTTTTGCAGCTCGGTCAATCGCCGAGACCTTTCTTCAGCGTAGACCAAAAAACCATCCTCTTTCTGCTTCAAACTGGAATCCAGTTTGAGAACCCCATGATCCAAAGCGTTGCTAACGAGTTCGTTCAGGACCAGGAACACGCGCTCAACCAGGTCGCGTGCCAGATTAAGCTCATTGATCAGCGACATGGCCAGGGTAGGTGGCACAATGTCTTCCAGCTGCTGTGCCTTGAGCAGAAGCGACCACTCAAAGGGGCCCCGGTCAAGTTTGGAAGAGGGAGCAGGGAGCGCTTCCGAGTTGGGACCACCTGCCAGCGTTGAGGCGTGCATGAAGGCTTGGGGGTCAATGGCGAATAGCGTTACGTCATCATCGTATTCCTGGGTGCCGGCGTGGTTGGCCAGGGTGGCAAAGAGGGCTTCAATCGTGTCTTCAGGGGATGGTTTAATGGCTTGATCCAGAGCGTCCCGCCCCAGAGGCTGATTATCGCTATTGGTCTGTTCATAGAGTCCGTCGCTGTAGCCCAGCAAGAAGCGGCAGAACGTCAGCGAGAAGGCATCGGTAGCGGTTTCAAAGTCGGTGTCGCCCAGAACACCAAGGGGCATCTTGCTGGATGCCACCTGGCTCACTATCTGGCCGCTTCCATCAATCCCCAGCAACGGGGGCATGCCGCCGTTCCAAATGGCGATTTCCTGGCGCGTCGGGTCCATTTCCACGGCAACACAACAGACGAAACGGTCGCTGGGTGTATCAAGCAGAAGATGGCGGTTCAGTTCAAGCAGCACCGCCTGCAGCGCGAACCCCTTGGCGATCATGGTCTGGAAGGTGGACACCACCGGTAGCAGGGTGATCGCGGCGGACAGCCCATGACCGGTGGCATCCAGCAGCATGACGATGGCCCTGCCGTCCGGGCCCGTCGCACGCAGGATCAAGTCCCCACTGAAGGCGTGGGAAGACAGTGTCTGGCCTTCGACACCGGGAACAGGGCGTGTTGCGCGCTTAACAATGAAGTCGTACGTGAAGCGGGCTAGGTATTCCTCGCGCTCATTGCGTGCAATCAGGCGTTCCAGCTTGCGGTTTTTGTCGTCAAGTGCCTGTTGCAGGCCTTTTTCCCGCAGAAGGGCTGATATCTTGAGCGTCAGTAAGCCAAGATTGAAGGGCTTGATCAGGTAGTCGGAGGCACCCCGTTCAAAACATTCGGTCAGGAAGGATTCGTCATTGTTGGCGCTGAGCATCATCACCCTGGGGCACTGGGCCTTGTCGCCCTCAAAATCGCAGGTGAAGCGGGGCAGCAGTTCAGAGCCCTCCCCATCCCCCAGATAATTGTCCAGAAGAACAAGATCAAGTACCTCTGAGGCATCCAGCCATGACTGGGCTTGCGCGTAGGAACCAGCCTGGTACAGGGTGATATCCGGGCTGTCCTCCAGCGCCTGCGCGATGAGCATCCGCATCAGCTCGTCGTCTTCAACCAGCAGCACCGAAAATGTCATTAAAAGCCCTATGATGCGTTACACGATTCAAGGACAGATCAAGCCTGTACTCTCAGCGCATCGTGATCATTTTCTGGATGTTTGCGATCTCCAGCGTATCCTTGACCGACCCTTTGGCATTGGAAATCACAAGCGATTTATTGGCGCTGTCGCATTTCTTCTTGAGCTGGATCAGCATTCCCAAAGCCGCGCTGTCGATGAACTGGGTACGAGCCAGATTGACAACCACCGTCTGACTTTCAGTGTCATCCAGGCATTGCTGGCTTTCAGCAATGAATTCCTGGTGGCCTCCAAAATCAAAGCGCTCGCCCACAGCAATGACGTTTTCCCGGGATTTTTCACTCATGGTCTCTGGCACTCTTCATAATGGGTGGCCTGTCCAAAAAGGGTTCAGAAAAGATCCACGTTGCCGGATTGCATGGAACTGGCACTTACCGGATTCTTGTCTCTGGCGGTTAGAGCAGTCTGATATTGCTCAAGCGCCTGCATCAGGGCCTTTTGGGCCGTTTCATTGGTGCTGGCTTCAAGGGATTGGGCCAGGGGGTTGAGGGCGTCTATGCCTTCCCGCGTAAAGTGGATTGTCTGCCTGGCCATATCCTCAAACTGCAGAGCCCTTATCGCTTCGTTCAGGTTCTGGTCGAGTTGCTGTGCCTGCTCCTCCACCTTGCTGGCGATCTCCCGGTCTTTGTCGGATTTATTGACAAGCATCTCGATGGTGTTCTGAACGTTCTTCTTGGCGTACATCACGAACGTCATGTCCTGGGAGGCAACCGAGCCAACTTCATTTCTCAGGCCCTCAAACGACTGTTCCATGCCCTTGAGCCGGCCCTGGATATCCTTGCTGAATTCCGCTGAACGTTTGGAAAGCGTGCGAACCTCATCCGCGACAACGGCAAAGCCGCGCCCGTTCTCGCCCGCGCGAGCCGCCTCAATGGCGGCGTTCAGCGCGAGCAGGTTGGTCTGGTCCGCAATGCCGTCAATATCCTGCATTGCCTTCATGACCGCCGGCATGGCCTTTGCTACTGAGTCAACATGCTCCACCAAGCCCATGGCATCAGAGCTCATCTGGACGGTGATCTCGACGAAGCGATTAAGGGTCTGGGAGGTCTCCTCCACAAACTGCTCCATCTTCATGCCCGAACTGGCGTCGGACTCGCTGCCGGCCTCCGCGTACATGAGGTCGTTCAGCTGTTCGATCTGGTTGGTCAGCAGGCGCTGGATATCGCTGAATGAGTTCTGAAGTGTTGAGCTGGCATCAGCCTGTATCCGCTCCACCGAATCGAGCCCTTGCTGCGTTTCGCGCAGGCGTGCCTCCAGAACCTCGCCCAGGTCAGCCATGACATTTCGGGAATCCTCGCTGTCGGGAGATGCGCCCGAGGGTTCAGGGGAGGCGGCAAGGGTGTTGGTGGGCCACCACTGGGGAAGCATGGCGGCAAACACCAAAAGCACGCCAGCCCAGCCCTGCCAGGTCATGGCCACCAGCATGCCCACCGCCAGGCTTGCGAAAGGCCACCATAAATTCCCTGTTACTTTTTCTCCGGCCATGGCGAACCCGCTGCCCTCCCTCGGAGTCATTATTGTTCCTGAGTGCCGTCAGCGCCCCGAAGGCCGGGGCTGGCTGCATCGAGACGACTACTGCCATTGAGCACGATTTTGGATAGTTCCTGATCATTCTTTTAGCAGTTGCACAGGTAGGGCGCTAGGAAATGGTCGTTGGAATTGCAACGGGTCGTATCGGAAATGTAAGTGGGGGCAGCTGTTGAGGGGGGTACAAACGTTACTACTGTCAAGGCTGAAAGGGGGCGCACCGCACCCGATAAGAGGCAACACCGCCGTGTTATGGGCGTGACCTGAATGGCAGCCCTCGAGCGTTTTGGTCGTTATTCAGGCGGAAGCCGTGTGGGCTTGAGGCTGTCCTTGATCTTCTTGAGGTGAGTCTGGAAGTCGGCCCCGCGTTTCAGTGTGACGCCCGTGGCCAGGATATCGATGATGGACAGGTGGATGATGCGCGAGGTCATGGGGATGTACATTTCGGTATCTTCCGGGGCTGTCACTTCCAGGGTCACGGTGCAGGCCTCGGCAAGAGGGGACTCCGGTGCGGTAATGGCGATCACCGTGGCGCCGTTCTCCCGGGCGGACTGGGCGATTTCCACCAGATCGCGTGTGCGTCCGGTGTAGGATATGACGACGATGGCGTCGCCGGTGCTGGCGCCGGCGGCGACCATTCGCTGCATCAGGGCATCGTCATAGGCGGTGACCGGGATGTTGAAACGGAAGAACTTGTGCTGGGCGTCCAGGGCCACCGCCGCCGATCCGCCCATGCCGAAGAACGCTACCTGCTTGGCCTGGATCAGGTAGTCGATGGCCTCGCCCAGTTTCTGGCTGTCCAGGGCTTTCCGGGCTTCGTCCAGACTGGCGATGGTGCTGCGCAGGATCTTGTCGGCAAAGACGTCGACGCTGTCGTCGGCATCGACGCTCTGGCTGACGTAGGGCGTGCCGCTGGCCATGCTTTGCGCCAGCCGGATCTTGAAGTCCGGGAATCCCTTGGTGGAGAAGTTGCGACAGAAGCGATTGACTGTGGGCTCACTGACGTCCGCTGCCTGTGCCAGTGAGGCGATGCTGGAGCGGGTCGCAGCGGCTGGATCGTTGAGGATGACATTGGCCACCTTGCGCTCGGAGCGGTTGAGGCTGTCCAGTTGGTTGCGTATCGCTTCCAGCAGGTTGGGGGTTTCGGACTCGGCCATGGCTTGATGGGCTCCCCACGTAGTGAACTTACGGAATTGCGTACTATACCGACGTGCCGCTCAGGCTGTCGAACGAAACTGAAGCGTTCAGGCGGGGTGTTCGATCTGGGAATGTAGTTAAATTCACTGCATAAAGCTTGTTATTGTTGGAATTGCTCGGATTATATGGAAGAATAATGCGAAATATTACTACATGAGCATCATGCCCCATGGAAGTCAATAACACAGTTTCGGATCTGGTGCTGTTTGGCGCCCAGGGCGATCTGGCGCAGCGAAAGCTCTGGCCGGCCCTCTATCAGTTGCAGCGGGCCGGGTTGCTGGCGGCCGAGTCGCGCATCCTGGCGCTGGCTCGCGACGCGATGGACCCGGAAACGTTCGCCACACGGCTTGCGGAGCGATTGGCGGAGGAGGTCAGCCCGAGTGAGCTGGATGACGGTGTGGTTCAGAGTCTGTTGGGCAAGGTGGAGTATCAGGCCCTTGATTTCACGGAGGCGGAAGGGTATGCCGCGCTGAAGCGCTGGCGGGAACAGCGCCAGGTGCCCCTGATTGTCTATATGGCGACCCAGCCCACCATCTATGGGCTGATTGGCGAGGGGCTCCATCAGGCACAGTGCATTGGGAGCGATACCCGCGTCGTGGTTGAGAAGCCCATTGGTCACGACCTGGCTTCCTCTCGTGAGATTAACGATCAACTCGCCCACTATTTCGATGAAAGCCAGATCTTCCGGATCGATCATTACCTGGGCAAGGAAACAGTCCAGAACCTCATCGCGCTGCGTTTCGCCAATAATCTCTTTGCCTCCCAGTGGAACCAGAACCACATCTCCCATGTGGAGATCACCGTGGCCGAGGAGGTGGGCATTGAGGGGCGCTGGGGCTATTTTAACGAGGCGGGCCAGATGCGCGACATGGTGCAGAACCACCTGTTGCAGCTATTGTGCCTGATTGCCATGGACCCGCCAGCGGATCTGTCCGCTGACAGCATTCGCGACGAAAAGGTGAAGGTGCTGAAGGCGCTGCGGGCCATTACGCCGTACAGGGTGGACACCCATCTGGTTCGTGGCCAATACGGGGCCGGTATCGCCAACGGAAGGCCGGTGCCAGGTTATCTGGAGGAGGAGGGGGCTGCTGGAGGCAGTCGCACCGAGACCTTTGTGGCGCTCAAGGCCGAGATCGAGAACTGGCGCTGGGCCGGTGTCCCGTTTTACATGCGCACGGGCAAGCGCTTGCCGAAGAAGCTGTCCGAGATCGTCATTCACTTCAAGGCAGCGCCGCACTACATCTTCGACCCGGATCAGAAGCATCTGGCCAGCAACAAACTGATGATCCGCCTTCAGCCGGATGAAGGGATTTCCCTCCTGGTATCGACCAAGGATCAGGGGCTGGACAAAGGTATGCGTCTGCGCCAGGGCCCGTTGCATCTCAACTTCTCCGAGGCCTTTGATGCAAGCCGTATTCCCGACGCCTACGAGCGCCTGTTGTGGGAGATAATGAAGGGCAATCAATACCTGTTCGTGCGACGCGACGAAGTGGAGTTGGCCTGGCGCTGGGTTGATGGTGTCATCGAGAGTTGGGAAGAGTCCGGCGAGACGCCCAAGCGCTATGCGGCCGGTACCTGGGGGCCTGCTGCCTCCATTGCCATGATCACGCGGGATGGGTGGAGCTGGCATGAAGAGGATGGCTGATCTGGCTTGGCCCGAAGGCGTCACCACGGTTTGCGCCGAGGGCAAGCAGGCTCTGGGTGAGGCCCTGGCGAAACAGGTTGCGGCATGGTTGCGGGAGGCGCTTGCCGAGCGCGGCACGGCGGCCCTGGCCGTGTCCGGTGGTAGCACCCCTGTGCCGTTTTTTCAGGCGCTGGCAAGGGAGTCGCTGGCCTGGGAAAACGTCAGCATCACCCTGGTTGACGAGCGCTGGGTACCGGAAGCCCATGATGCCAGCAACGCTCGATTGCTGCGCGAGCATCTTCTGAAGGGACTGGCCGCACGGGCACACTTCATTCCTCTGGTCACGGAGGCGGCCTCGCCGCAGGAAGGTCAGGCTGAGGTGGAGGCGCGGTTGGCTATCCTGCCGGCCTGCCTGGATGTGGTGGTCCTGGGAATGGGGACGGACGGTCATACCGCGTCGCTGTTTCCCTGTACGCCGGGGTTGGCGCAGGCCCTGGATCCGGATGGTGTCGCGCGTTGTCGGGCCATGTCTCCGCCGGGCGCGGCACAGGAGCGGATCACGCTGACCCGCCCGGTCATTGATGCGGCGCGCCACCGGGTGCTGCACCTTGCCGGTGACGACAAGCTTGCCACGCTGGAGCAGGCGCTGGCCAACCCGGACGACATTCTTTCCATGCCGATCCGTGCCTTCCTGCGCGATGGGCTGACCGTCTACTGGAGTGCTTGAGCATGGCAGAGTCTCAACTTGCCGCGTCATTGAGGGAGCGAGCTGACCGGGTTTTGGATGCCTCCCCATTGGTTCCGGTGGTCACCATCGACGATCCGGCGCAGGTGGTTCCCCTGGGCGATGCCCTGGTGGCCGGCGGTCTGCGCGTGCTGGAAATCACCCTGCGCACGCCCTATGGCCTGGACGCCATCACCGAGCTGCGCGCGCGCCATCCGGAGATCTGGGTAGGGGCGGGCACCGTCGCCACGCTGGATCAGTACAAGGCCGTTGAAGAGGCTGGAGGGCAGTTCGTGATCACGCCAGGCTCGACCCGGGAGCTGCTCGACTATGGAACCCGCGCAACGGCGCCACTGTTGCCCGGCGTCGCGACCCTGTCGGAAATGATGGAGGGTTATCGCCTGGGTTATCGGGCCTTCAAGTTCTTCCCCGCTGAAGCTGCCGGTGGCGTGGCGGCATTGAAGGCCTTTGGGGGGCCTTTCGGGGATGTGCGCTTCTGTCCAACGGGGGGCATTCGTGAAGCCACCGCCAGCGACTATCTTGCGCTGCCCAACGTGGCGGCGGTGGGGGGCACCTGGCTCACGCCCGGCGATGCGCTGAGGGAGGGGGACTGGCAGTCTGTCACGCGACTCGCCCAGTATAGCCTCCAGAGCCTTCAGTCGGCTGACTGATTCCTGGTGGTGCTCACCCGCCCCCCTAGGACGGGGTGAGCCTGACTATCGGCAGCCGTGCGCCACGGCTTCGGGCCGTGGCTTATTGGCTTCCCAGTACCAGTGCGTTATCCAGCATGCGGTTCGAGAAAGCCCACTCATTGTCGTACCAGGCCAGGACCTTCGCGTGGCGACCCTTGACTCTGGTGTGGTTGGCATCGAACACGCTGGACAAGGGTTCGTGATTGAAATCAACGGAAACCAGCGGTTCAGAGTTGTAACCCAGTACTGGCGAGCCTTCGGCGGCTGCCTTCATGGCCAGGTTGATTTCTTCCGTGCAGGTTTCGCGGGTGGCAATGAAAGACAGGTCCACCAGTGACACATTGATGGTGGGCACGCGTACCGCCATGCCGTCCAGTCGGCCGTCCAGCTCCGGCAGAACCAGTCCGATCGCCGCTGCGGCCCCGGTTTTGGTCGGGATCATGGACTGGGTGGCGGATCGGGCCCGATACAGGTCCGTGTGATAGACATCGCTCAGCGTCTGGTCATTGGTGTAGGAATGGGTCGTCGTCATCAAGCCAGTCTCGATGCCGACTGCCTGGTGCAGCGCCTGGGCGATGGGGGCCAGGCAGTTGGTGGTGCAGCTGGCGTTGGAGATGATCCGGTGCTGGTCGGTCAGGCTCTCGTGATTGACGCCATGGACAATGGTTGCGTCGACATCCGGGGCGGGGGCGGAGATGATAACCCTGTTGGCGCCAGCCGTGAGGTGGGCCTGAGCCTTCTCACGGGTGGTGAACAGGCCGGTGCATTCCAGGACGACATCGACACGCAAGGCCTGCCAGGGCAGATCCGCCGGATTTCGAACGGACGAGACGGCGATACGGTCCCCGTTCACGGTGAGGGATTCGTCATCGTGGCTGACCGAACCAAAAAAGCGGCCGTGGACGGAATCGTGCTTGAGCAGGTGGGCGTTGGTGGCGGCATCGCCCAGGTCATTGATGGCGACGATCTGGATCTGATCGCGGTACTGGTTTTCGTAGAGGGCCCTGAGTGCATTTCGGCCGATGCGACCGAAGCCATTGATGGCGACACGGATTGTCATAGTGCGCTCTCCGGTTGTTTGACTTGTTTGTATGTAGTAAACATAACAAACAAAACTGGAATAAGGTACCCTTTTGGCGTGAAAAAATGAAGTAAAGATAGTAAAATAACCACAGAGCGATTCTGATCGGATCAAAAGCCCCAAGAGAGAGGTTTACGATGCATCCCACGGTCGAGCGGGTCACTCAGCGCATCATGGATCGCAGTCGTGACGAGCGTCAGCGCTACCTGGACAGGATGGCCCGTCTGCGGCGCAACGGGCCGCAGCGGGAGGTATTGTCCTGCGGGAACCTGGCCCATGGTTTTGCGGCTTGCGGCAAGCGAGACAAGAGCGCCCTGCGGTTGATGAATCAGGCCAACGTTGCGGTGGTGTCGGCGTATAACGACATGCTGTCCGCGCACCAGCCCTATCGTGACTTCCCGGAGGTCATCAAAAAGGCCGCGGCCGATATGGGGAGCGTGGCCCAGTTCGCCGGCGGCACACCGGCCATGTGCGACGGCATCACCCAGGGGCAGCCCGGCATGGACCTGAGCCTCTTTTCCCGGGACGTGATCGCCATGAGTACGGCGCTGGCACTGAGTCACAACATGTTCGACGCCACCGTGCTGTTGGGGATCTGCGACAAGATCGTGCCGGGGCTCCTGATCGGGGCGCTGAGCTACGGTTACCTGCCCACGGCGCTCATACCGGCCGGGCCCATGCCCACTGGTCTGCCCAACAAGGAAAAACAGCGGGTGCGCCAGCTCTACGCCGAAGGCAAGGTGGGGAAAGAGGCGCTTCTGGAGGCGGAGAGCCAGTCCTATCACAGCCCCGGTACCTGTACCTTCTATGGCACCGCCAACAGCAACCAGCTGCTGGTCGAAGTCATGGGTCTGCATCTGCCCGGTTCGGCCTTTGTGCAGCCGGGGACGGAGCTGCGGGAAGCATTGACCCGTGAGGCCACCGAACAGGTGATCCGCCTGTCGGCGCCCAATGGGGGCCAGAAGGGGCTGTGCGATGTGGTCGCGGAGAAGAACATCGTCAACGCCCTGGTCGCCCTGCTGGCCACCGGCGGTTCCACCAACCACACCATGCACTGGGTGGCGATTGCCCGAGCGGCGGGTATCCTGGTGGATTGGGATGACTTCAATGATCTTTCCGCGGTCGTACCCGGCCTGACCCGGATCTACCCCAATGGTCAGGCGGACATCAATGACTTCCACGAGGCTGGCGGCACGGCCTTCCTGATCCGGGAGCTCCTCGATGCCGGTCTCCTGCACGAGGACGTGGAAACGGTGGCGGGCTTTGGGCTGCGCCGGTATACCCAACTGCCGCAATGGCGGGACGGCAAGGTGCAGTGGGAGCCGGCACCGGAGGCCTCGCTCAATCCCGCCGTGCTGGAGTCAGTCCAGGAGCCGTTCACCAGCGATGGCGGCCTGCGGGTGGTGGACGGCAACCTGGGGCGTGGTGTGATCAAGGTCTCGGCAGTGGCGCCGGATCACCATGTGATCGAGGCGCCGGCTGTCGTGCTGGACAACCAGTCCGCCGTGGCTGAAGCGTTCGAGGCCGGCCAGCTCGAACGCGACTGTGTTGTGGTGGTGCGTTTCCAGGGCCCCAAGGCCATCGGCATGCCGGAATTGCATAAACTCACGCCCTATCTGGGCGTGTTGCAGGATCGAGGCTTCCGCGTGGCCCTGGTCACGGACGGACGCATGTCCGGCGCCTCTGGTAAAGTACCAGCGGCGATCCACGTCTATCCCGAAGCGGCCGACGGCGGGGGGCTATCCAAACTGCGCGATGGCGATCGGATCCGGGTGGATGCCCGGGAAGGAACGCTGGCTGTCATCGAGCCGGATGATTGGGTGGAACGGCCACCGACCCAGGCGGATCTGGCGGCGCATCAACACGATTATGGCCGCGAACTCTTCGGTTGGATGCGGGCCAAGGCCGATACGCCGGAGAAGGGAGCCTCCTTTTTTTGGACAGCGCAGAATGACTGAGACACCTTGGGCACTGGTGGGGGATATCGGGGGGACCAACGCCCGGTTTGCGTTGGTGGAGCCGGGGTCGGGTACCTTGAGCTCAATTGCGGTATTGCCCTGCGACGACTACGGGAACCTGGACGGGGCGGTCAGGGACTACCTTCAACAGACCGGTGCCGGGGAAGTGCGCCGGGCCTGTATGGCCTTCGCCTGCCCGGTGCATGACGAGATGGTGCGCATGACCAACAACCCCTGGGTCTTTCGTAAGGCGGCAATGCGCGAGTCCCTTGGCCTGGATCTGTTCAAGACCATCAACGACTTTACAGCCATGGCCCTGGGCGTGCCCAGTGTTTCTTGCGAACACCTCCACCCTGTGGGCGGGGGCGTGGCGGACCCGCAGCGGCCGCGCCTGGTCATTGGCCCCGGCACCGGACTGGGCATATCCGCCCTGATCCCCACCCATCACGACTGGGTTCCCCTGGAGACCGAAGGCGGGCATGTGGATTTTGCCCCCACCGATGAGCTGGAGGTGGCGGTCCAGCAGACCCTGCGTGCCCGCTTTGGTCGTGTCAGCGTAGAACGCATCCTCAGTGGCCAGGGCCTGCTCAACCTGTATCAGACGCTGGCCGAACTTGAGCGGGCATCGGTGCGCCTGCACACCCCAGAGGCTGTGACCGAAGCCGCGTTGCAGCAAGAGGATCCCTTGGCGCATCGGGCGCTGCGGATGTTCTGCGAGATTCTGGGTCGGGTGACTGGCGATGCCGCGCTGACTCTCGGAAGCCTGGGCGGCATCTACATTTGCGGTGGGATTGTGCCGCGCTTTCTCGATGTGTTCCGTGACAGCCCCTTCCGTACGGCCTTTGAGGAAAAGGGCCGGATGCGGGCAATGATGGAGTCCATTCCGGTCCATGTGGTGACCGAGCCCTATACCGGTCTGTTGGGTGCGGCGCAGGCGTTGGATAACGGAGAGGTATGATCCGGCGTGACCGTTGGCCAGCACGCCGGAGAGGTAGTCCCAGTCCCGAACCGAGCTAGTTGGGCCGGATGCGTTTTTCGGTGGCCGGATCAAAGAAGACCACCTTGTTCATATCGAACATCAGCTCGGCATCCTCACCCCAATTCACCGGGTGCTCCGCATCCAGTCGACAGTGAACGTCAATGCCGTTGAGGCGGATCACTGCAATGATGTCGGGGCCGGTGGGCTCGGTTACCTCGACAGTGAGGGAGCCGCTCGCCACCAGGGAATGCTCGCTCTTGATGTTGTCCGGCTGGCTGATATGTTCTGGTCGGATGCCCAGAATCACCCGTTTGCCGACCCAGTTGGCCAAGTAGTCCGGCACTGGCAATGACAGCTTGCGTCCGTCACTGCCCTCGACGGTCACTGCCAGTCCAGCCTCGGATCGCTCGATTTCCAGCTCAATAAAACTCATGGACGGCGAGCCAATGAACCCCGCCACAAACAGGTTTTCCGGTGTGTCATAAACCTCCTTGGGCGTGCCCAGTTGCTGCAGTTCGCCGTCCTTGAGCACCGCAATTCGGTCAGCCAGGGTCATGGCTTCGATCTGGTCGTGGGTGACGTAGACGACGGTGGTTTTCAAGCGTTGGTGCAGCTTTTTGATTTCGGTGCGCATCTCCACCCGCAGCTTGGCATCCAGGTTGGACAGCGGCTCATCAAACAGATAGATCTTTGGCCTGCGGGCCAGGGCGCGGCCCATGGCCACACGCTGCTGCTGGCCGCCGGAAAGCCGGGCAGGCTTCTTGTCCAGCAAAGGAGATATCTGCAGAAGCTCGGCCACCCGCTCCACCTCCCGCGCAATATCGTCCTTCGGCATACCACGGATCTTGAGCCCGAACGCGATGTTCTCGCGCACCGACTTGGTGGGATACAACGCGTAGGACTGAAACACCATGGCAATATCACGGTCCCTCGGTTCCATGGCGGAAATGTCCACACCGTTGACCACCATCGAGCCACCGGTGATGGCTTCCAGGCCGGCGATGCTGCTCATCAGGGTGGATTTGCCGCAGCCTGAAGGGCCTACCAGGGTCAGGAATTCTCCAGATGCGACATCAATGTTGATGCCCTTCAGGGTCTCGTCATGAGCCCCAGGGTACGTCTTGCGGATATCCCGCAGTTCCAGCTGTGACATTGGTTTTATCCTTTCTCCGAACCGGCCGTCAGGCCGCGTATGAAGTACTTGCCGGCCACGATGTAGACCACCAGCGTTGGCAGGGCGGCAATCATGGCAGCGGCCATATCCACGTTGTATTCTTTTACCCCGGTACTGGTGTTCACCAGATTGTTCAGGGCAACCGTTATGGGTTGGCTCTCGCCACTGGAGAACACCACGCCAAACAGGAAATCATTCCAGATCTGGGTGAACTGCCAGATCAGCGAGACCATGATGATCGGGGTGGACATGGGCAGCAGAATGCGAAAAAAGATGGTGAAAAAGCCGGCGCCATCTAGCCGCGCGGCTTTAATCAGCGCATCGGGGATGGCGACGTAGTAGTTGCGGAAAAACAACGTGGTGAAGGCCACCCCGTAGGTCACGTGAACCAGTACCAGCCCTGGGGTGGTGTTGGCCAATCCCAGCATGCCCAGTGTTTGTGCCATTGGCAGCAGAACGACCTGAAAGGGCACGAAACAGCCGAACAGCAGCATGCCAAACATCAGGTCCGCCCCCCGGAACTTCCACTTCGACAGCACATAGCCGTTAAAGGCCCCCAGCAGGGTGGAAATCAACACCGCTGGCACGGCCATCTTGAACGAGTTCCAGAAGAAGCCTTTTACGCCCTCACACTGCACACCGGTGCAGGCTTCGGCCCAGGCTTTTGTCCAACCGATGGTCGTCCAATCGGTGGGCAGGGCCAGCAGGTTGCTGGAACGGATATCCATTGGGGTCTTGAAACTGGTGATCACCATAATGATCAGTGGAATCAGGTACACCAGACAGGCCAGAAGCAGCACCCCATAGATTGCGATGCGGCTGGGGCGAACGCCCCTGCGAACGACATCAGTCATGGCGCTTCTCCCTCAGTTCGGAATACAGGTAAGGCACCAGCAGTGCCAGAATTGCTCCCAGCATCAGGATGGCGCTGGCGGAGCCCTGGCCAATCTGGCCACGGGTAAAGGTCGTGGCGTACATGTACACGGCCGGTAAATCGGTGGAGTAGCCAGGACCGCCCGACGTCATGGCCATCACCAGATCAAAGCTCTTGATGGCAATGTGGGCCAGCACCATCACTGAACTGAAAAACACCGGCCGCAGGGAGGGCAGGATGAGTTTCCAGTAGATGACCGGGAGACTGGCACCATCCACCCGGGCCGCGCTGATGATCGACGAATCGACACCCCGGAGCCCGGCCAGGAAAAGCGCCATAACAAAGCCGGAAGCCTGCCAGACAGCCGCCATCACAATGGTGTAAATGGCGAAGTCAGGATTAACCAGCCAATCAAAGCTGAACGACGTCCAGCCCCAGTCATGCATCAGCTTTTCCAGCCCCTGGCGTGGATTGAGGATCCAGCGCCAGACGGTGCCCGTGACGATCATGGACAGCGCCATGGGATACAGGTAAATCGTCCGGATCGCGCCTTCCTGGCGGATGCGCTGGTCCAGAAAGATCGCCAGCACCACGCCAATCAGAAGGCAGATGCCGATAAAAAGCCCGCCGAATAGGGCCAGATTCGATGACGCAACCAGCCAGCGTTGGCTCTCCATCAGCTTGGCGTACTGCTCAAGACCAACGAAGTTGTAACTGGGCAGGAAACTGGAGTCGGTAAACGACAGCACGGCCGTCCATAGCATGAAGCCGTAGATGCCAATGCCAATGATCAGGACGGTTGGCGCCACAACCAGCTTGGGCAACCAGCGCTGCAGGCTATCCATCATGCCGGACGAAACCCTGGCTACACCGGAAGGGCGACGTTGTCTATATTCCATGAGAACTCCCCTGAAATACCGCGAAGGCCGCCCGTTGGGCGGCCTGGCAAGGTTTTACATGGCGGACTGGATGGCGGAAGCCAGCTGGTCCGTGGTTTTTGCCGGGTCCGGGTTGTCGGAGTTAGCGAAGTTGGTCACCACATCGAAGATCTGGCCCTGGATATGGCTGGTCGTAGCCAGACCATGGGAGAAGCTTGGCACCAGGCCTTCATCATCGGAGCTGGATTGGAAGGTATTCATCGACGCCTGGGCACAGGAATCGAAATCCCCCATGTCCATGTCGGTACGGACCGGAATCGAGCCCTTGTTCTGGTTGAAAAGGGTCTGGAATTCCGGCTTCAGAATGGTCCGGGCGAGGTCCTTCTGGGCCTTGACGTCTTCTTCGTCGGACAGGGAGAACATGGCGAATGAGTCCACGTTGAAGGTGAAGTCTCCAGACGTGCCGGGCGCCGGGGCGCACAGATAATCCTCCCCCGGTGTCAGGCCAGCAGCGGTGAATTCAGCCTTGGCCCAATCTCCCATGATCTGCATGGCGGCTTCACCTTCCATCACCATGCCGGTGGCGGTGTTCCAGTCCCGGCCGGCGGCGTTGTCATCCACGTAGCTCATGACTTTGTCGAACTGCGCGAAGACCCGTTCCATTTTCTTGCTGTTGATCACGTCCATGTCATGCTCAACGAAGGCCTTGCGGTAATCCTCCGGGCCCAGTTCAGCAAGTGCTACAGCGTCGAAAACGGTGGCGTCCTGCCAGGGCTGGCCGCCGTGAGCCAGGGGAATGTAGCCCTCCGCCTTGAGTTTGTCGGCGACTTCAAAGAACTCATCCAGTGTGGTGGGCACCTTAACGCCGACCTTGTCCATAACGTCGGGATTGACCCACAGCCAGTTCACCCGATGTACGTTGACCGGAACGGCCACGTACTGCCCTTCGTATTTCATGACCTCTGAAATCATCGGTGGAATGAGCTGATCCCAGTTCTGCTTATCAGCAATGCCGTCCAGACTGGTGAGAAAGCCCAGTTCAGCCCATTCACGAATCTCCAGACCCTTGATCTGGGCCGCAGCGGGCGGGTTGCCCGATACCGCGCGGGATTTGAGAACGGTCATGGCGGCTTCACCACCGCCACCGGCTACGGCAAAGTCCTTCCAGGTGTGGCCCTGATCTTCCATCATCTGCTTCAGGGCTTTGGCGGCGCGTGCTTCACCGCCTGAAGTCCACCAATGCAGTACCTCCACTTTGCCAGCCTGAACACTGGTCGGGAGAAGAACGCAGGCAGACATTGCGAGTGCCGTAAAATGACGCTTTAGAGATTTCATGTTGGCTCCTTGTTGTTGTAATAGAGACATTTGTCCGAATCAGAACCAGACTTCCATCTGGGTACCGAAAGTCCACTGGCTTCCACCAAAGTCCTCCGCGCCCAGAGCATCGTCCGTGGCGTAACGGTTCAGCTCATCAGCCCAGGTGGAGTAGGTAGCGAAAACACGGATTTCCGGTCGCTGCCAGAAGCCGCCCACTTGTGGCTTGAACGTTGGTGCGACGGTGAAGCGGGCGTAATCGCCGTCCACATCGCTTCGTCCTTCGTAGCCCCTGGTTTTGAGGTCCATCACCTGCCAGGAGGCTTCGTACTGCATTTCAAAGTTGGTGCCCAGCTCATTGGCCAGACGGGTATTGAAGGTCATCCACTGGTACTCATCCCCCTCCACGTAGCGGTCCTTGCTGGACTCGGCCATCAGTGCCGGGGCAATGCGCCAGTCATCACTCAAGCGGGTGGTGCCGTAGGCAACCACGCGGGTCGTGTTGGCATCCTCGTGCAGGTTGCCATCGGCACCGATTTTCTTGACCTCCGCACCCAGTCCCTGTCCGTGTAGCAGCGCCGTTTTGAAGGTACCGTCAGACACACCACAGAAACTGTCGCCGTGGTAGGCCAGCATGGTCTGAACGCCTGTCTCCGCCGCCTCCATGGCTCCGCCGACGATGCGCTGATCGTTATCGGCGGCTGACATGGCGTTGATCAGCCACTGAACATTGCCGAAGTAGTTGTTGGCAGTGACGATCAGGTTATCGGTGTCTGAGGTGCCGGTCGTGGTGTTGGGGTTGGTGGGAAAGTCCAGAAAACTGCGCCCGTAGAATGAGAAATTGGATCTCGCCGATTCGCTGAAAGTGACGTCGTAGATACCAGCACCTGTGCCACTCAGGTACACGACATCGCTATCGAGCCAGTGAACGTCGAAATCCAGATCCCGGTCAAAGCGTTTGCCGGCCCAGATGGAAGCCTCCTCGAAGATGCCGGAGAAGCTGGCCAGGTTGCTGAATTCCACGTAGGCCTGGCGCACATTCGGTGCACCGTCATCGGCTGTCCAGTCGTTGCTGGACGTGGAGGCATCCGCAATCATCAGGCGGTAGAGGGACCGGGTGCCGTTGTCGGCCACGTCCTTGTAGTTGAAGATTGATTCTAGGTAGGTGTCTGGCTCATTGCCCAGCCGTCCAACGGCACCGCCGACCGAGCCCGCTGGGGTCAGGAAAGGACCCCCAGGGGCACTTTTCCCGTTGCTGTTAAGCAGCAAACCGGAACGGGCATAGGTACTGAACGAGAAGCCCTGCTCTGCGTTGGCGTGAGTTTTTTCAGTGGCTAACTGTGCTTCCAGGGCGGAGAGGCGTTCTTCAACGCTCTGCTTGGCAAGCGCCTGAGCCGGAACCAGTCCAAGCGAAGCCGCGCTGACCGTGACTGCCAGAAGATGAGCTGGTTGGGTGGCAAAAGATGGAACAAAACGCTCGGTTGTAGAGGTGCTCATGTTGACTCCCTGTTTTTGTTGTATTTGCAACTATGGAGTCTAGGGCACCTCTTGAAACGAGGACGTATCAAACTGAAAGACCGGTGTAACAGGGTCGTTACATGGCCACCAGGTCCTTGATCATCGGCTCTTATCAGTACCGGGGAAGTGTCAGCGTAACGTCAAGGCCGCCACCGTCCCCGTTGGTCATCAAGAGCTCGCCACCATGGCTCTGGGCAATGTTGCGGGCAATTCCAAGGCCCAATCCGTGCCCGCCGCGCTGCTGCTCCTGGCCCAGGCGGTAATAGGGCTCAAAAATCCGGTCCAGCTCTGCTTCCGGAATGCCAGGACCATAGTCATGAACACGGATGACGAGCTGATCAACGGAGTCTTCCAGAAACACCCTCGCCTTTTCCCCGTACTTGATGGCATTGTCCAGCAGATTGCCCAGGCAACGCTTCAACGCCAGTGCCTTGCCCCGGTAGGTTCCACAGCTTCCCTCCACGGTGACCAGGGAGCTTTCTGCATTATAGGCCTCCGCCATCCTGCGGATCATACCGTCAATATCGACCGCTTCCACATTCTCATGGATGTGGGTGTCCTTCATGCTTTGCAGGGCGCCTTTGACCAGCAGTTCCAGTTCCTGAAGATCGCTTTCAAACCGCTCGCGAATGGTGGCGTCATCAATGAGGCCGGCCCTTAAACGCAGTCGGGTTATGGGGGTTTTCAGATCGTGAGAGATAGCCCGGAACAGCTGATCCCTGTCGCTGATGTAGCTCTGAAGCCGGCGATGCATGGTGTTGAACCCCCGGGTTACCGCGACGATTTCAGCACTGCCTCGCTCCTGAAGCGGCGGAAGTTGCTCATCCAGTGGCAGATCTCTCGCTGCCCTCGCCAGCTTGTGCAACGGCCTGGTCTGGCCACGCACCAACCAGGCCAGTACCGGAAACAGAACACCAATCATCACCAGAATGAACACGATCTGTTGGCCGGGAATCCTGTCTTCATCCAGCGACAAATAGGGAGCCGGCAACAGCGAGGCAAGGTACAGCCACTTGCCTTCAGCTACTTCCACCTGGGTAACCAGTAGCGGCGGTTTAATGGGGGCCAGGGTCAGCGAGTAGTGCGCCCAGGATTCCGGCAAGGACTCCAGTGGGAGCTGAGTATTGAGAAGGCGAAGATCGTCAGGATGAACAAACTCAACATGGATGTTGGTGGATGAGCCCAGCCGGCTGCGGAGTACGGACGTTACCTCATCCATCACCAGCTGTTTACGCTCGCTGTCTGGCAGGGTCTTCATCTCGATAAGGCTGTTGTTCAGAGAGACAAAGAACCGGGAGCCGCCCATATCCCGTAACTGATCCAGCACAATATGCTGGTATTCCCGTGGCAGGGAGTTAAAGAACTGCGTAGTGGCAGCCACTGAAGACGCGAGATTGCGGGTGGTGGTCACCAACCGGTCTTCCTGCCGCGAGCGAAAGGTTTCTACCCAGATGATGCTGGACATGATCTGGGCAACGCCCATGGCCAGAAGGGTCAGCAACAGGATACGGCCCAGTAGCGAGGACGGTAACAGACGCCGGAGCCGGCGACCGGCTTCCACAGCACCAGCACTATTGGGCACTGCGGGTCACCGTTGCGGTTAGCAGGTAACCCGCTCCGCGCACCGTCTTGATCAGTCGGGGGTTGCGGCCGTGGTCCCCCAAACGCTGGCGCAGGCGGGCCACGGCCACATCCACCACACGATCCAGTGGCATGGACTCCCGCCCTCGGGTCACGCTGGAAATGGTGTCACGGTCCAGCACTTCGTTGGGATGATTCAGAAACAGCTGAAGCAGGGAAAAGTCGGCCCCGGACAGTGAAAAGGCGTCGCCATCGTCGCTAATCAGTTGGTGAGTCTGAGTATCCAGGCGCCAGCCATCAAACTTCACGAAACGGGCATTGTCTGTGCGCGCGAAATCCGATCGCCGCAGCAGGGCCTTAATCCTCGCCTGCAACTCACGGGCACTGAACGGCTTGGCCAGGTAATCATCCGCGCCAATCTCCAGGCCAACGACCCTTTCGGTCTCATCGGAGCTGGCGGTCAGCATGATGATGGGGATCTGAGAGTGTTCCCGGATCTCGCGGCAGAGCGTAAAGCCATCGTCACCGGGCAGCATGACGTCAAGCACGATGAGGTCGGTCGGTACCTCCGTCAGCTTCTGGCGCATGGTGTCGCCATCATGAACGGTGTGAACGTCATACCCGCCGCGGGAAAGATGCTCGTGCAGGAGTTCGCGGATGGCATGATCGTCGTCAACGACGAGGATCGTTGCTTTCACATCGGTCATTCCCACGCCTTTTATTGTATTTGGTTCGCGCTGAAACATAGCACCGCGCGGGCCTGGCATCCAATTTACGCAACGCAGCACCAGGCCGGACTGGCTAGATTGCTAGGCAAAGGTGTGTGACCTGGGTATCCAGACAGTCGCTAAGAGCGTAGGTTGAGGGCCATTGGGTACGACAGGAATAAAGGAGTTGGTTACATGCAAACCAGGACAACATCCTCCGCGAATACCCGGAATTGAGCCTATGGATTACCCACAGCGCATTGTCTGCCTGACCGAGGAAACCACCGAGACGCTCTACGCCATTGGTGCCGAAGATCGCATTGTTGGTATATCCGGCTTTACCGTGCGCCCCGAACGGGCGCGGCAGGAGAAACCAAAGGTCTCGGCTTTCACTTCCGCCAAGATAGGGCGGATTCTTGAGCTGGAGCCGGATCTGGTGCTGGGGTTCTCGGACATGCAGGCCGATATCGCGGCCGAACTGGTGCGCGCCGGCATCGCCGTGCACATCTTCAACCACCGCACCGTGAACGGCATTGTCTCCATGGTCCGCACCCTCGGCGGCATGCTCGGCCTGCATGATTACACCGAACCCTATGCGGATGAACTGGCGTCACGGGTGGAGGCGATACGGGCGAAGCAGGCTCAGGGGCCACGCCCGCGTGTTTATTTTGAAGAGTGGGGCGACCCCATGATTACGGGCATTGGCTGGGTCTCGGAGCTGATCCACATCGCCGGTGGCGACGACATTTTTCCCGAACGGGCCGCGGAGCCCGGCGCCAAGGAGCGCATCATTGAAGACCCCAGCGAGGTTGTGGCGCGCCAGCCGGAGCTTATTATCGGCTCCTGGTGTGGCCGCAAGTTCCGCCCGGAACAGGTGGCGGAAAGAGCGGGGTGGGCGGCTATTCCCGCCGTTGCCAACAATGAGCTTCACGAGGTTAAGTCACCGTTGATTCTTCAGCCGGGGCCTGCCGCGCTCACGGATGGGCTGGACGCGCTCTGCGAGCTGATTGATCGGTACCGGGGGGCGTAGAAAGGCTGTAAGGCACGCCGGAACCGAGGGCAGAGCGTTCATGCGACGGGTGGGCTGTTCAGCGACAAGCGCTGCTCCCATCAACGAGATGTCCTGAAGTCCGCCGGGTGCCTCAGTGCGGCATACAGCACAAGAATAAAACAGGCGAGGATGAAGACCTTGTTCACAAACCAGTTGGTGCGCCAGATCGACCACTCCGGATCCATAAGGAAGGCCCAAAACAACGTGATGATGATGGCGATTTCAACCAATGCCATACCAATCGCCAGCGTGCGCGTATAGCCCGGCCGTGCCAGCAGTGCCCAGCCCAGCCACACATGGGCGATGGGCCACAGGTCCCAATAGAGGTAGGTGTGCCAGTCGATGCCCTGGACTAGGGCGAACGCCAGCGGAAACAGGTATTTGATGAATACCGTCCAGGCCGCGAGCAGAAACAGCATGTGGGCCAGGAATACCGGCCAGGAAACGCGGACTGTCAATGGCCATCTATTTTGACCCACCTTTGGCCAATAAAATTGACCCACCCTTCATAGTCTAGGTCTTGGTTTTCTGCTTCAGCCGATAGCTTTCTCCTCCCAGCATAAAGATGTGTGAATGGTGGATGACCCGGTCGATGACCGGTACCGCCACGTTGTCGTCGTGGAAGAACTCGCCCCAGCTGGTGAAGTCCTTGTTGGTGGTCAGGATGATCGAGCGGTACTCGTACAGGCTGTTGATCAGCTGGAACAGGTTGTACCTTGCCTGGCGGGTCATCGGCAGATAGCCCAGCTCATCGATGATCAACAGGTCGTACTTGGCCAGCTGGCTGACCCGCTTTTTGAGCTCGCCCTTCATCTCGGCCAGCTCCAGCTCTTCGACCAGATCCAGGGCGTTGCGGAACAGGACTCGGTAGCCGGCCTCCACGGCCTTGTGGCCGATGCCGATGGCCAGGTGGGTCTTGCCCACGCCGGGCGGGCCGATGAACACCAGGTTGTTGCGCTCATCGATGAACTGGAAGTCCAGCAGGGCGTTGACCTGGCGCTTGGTGATGGTGGTCTGGTAGCGGTAATCGAACCCCTCCAGGTGCTTCTCGGCGGGGAAGGCCGCCATCTTGCGGTTGCGCCGGATCCGCTTGTCCTGTCGCTGGATCAGCTCGTGTTCGGCAAGCCGGTCGGCGAAGCTCAGATACGACATCTCGTTAGCCTCCGCTTGCGCCAACAGGTTTGTCAGTTCGTCCGCCGCCGCGCTCAGGCGCAGGCTGCGGTAACGGGCCACGGTCTGTTCAAGCTGGCTCATGGGTCACCTCCTGGCCGCTGGAGTGGCCAAGCTGCTGGTAAGCGCTCAGATCCAGTGCCTGACCGGCCCCCGGAACCGGTTCCGGCTCTCGCTGGCGCTGGGTGGCCGCCTCGGCCGCCTCCAGATAGCGTCTCAAACGCGTGGCGGTCATGCCGGGGCGATCGGCCACCGTCATGATCAACTGTGGATCCACAGGGGCGTGGTGGCTGAGCAGCTCCCTGGCCGCCACCAGCTGATCCTTGTAAATCCGGGGCCCGGAGCGTTTGAGTTGCTGGCACAATCTCTGCCCTGTCTCTTGGCCGACCTGTTCACGGATGTCGGCTTCCAGCTTATCCAGACGTTGCTCATGATCCCGATAGTGGTGGTTGTTCTTGATGATCCGCCCTTTGTCGGCGGACAGGGTGTGACTGGCAATAACGTCGCCCGTACTCAGATCGCTGATGTGGAGCTGGCCGTCGTCGGAGGCCACAACGCCCACCCGCGCCTGTTGCCAGGCCATGGGCACCGAGTACTTATTGGCCTTCCACGCGATCAGGCCTGTCTTGTCGGCGCGGCGGGTCTCGCGGGCCACCGACTGCACGCAAGCCGGTGCGAGATAGGCCTTCAGGTGCTGGCGTTCGTCGCGCTCAAAGCGCTCCCGGGGCGCTTCCCCGGTGGTGCCGTGGATCCGCACATTGGCCACGCTCTCAAGCCAGTCCTGCACGTGCTCGCGCACATGCGCCTGATCCCGGAAGACTTCCCCGTAGAGACAATCCTGCTTGACGTAGTTCACGCCGGACTCCACCTTGCCCTTGCTCTCCGGGTCATAGCCTTCACAGGCATGGATCCGGTACCCGGCCGCAGTGGCGTACTCGTGGAAGCGCTGGTTGAGGGTGAGCTCGCGGTACTGTTCGTTGATCACCACCAGCTTGGTCTGATCGTAAACGCACTCCTCGGGAAGGCCGCCGAAGTAACGCAGAGCCTCATCGTGGAGCTGGATAAAGGTCTGCGTATCCAGCGGGCGAAAGGCCAGGCCCACGTACATCAACCGCGAGTAGGACAGCACGAACACCACAAAGTGCAGCGTGCGCTGTTCCCCACCGATCACCACCCCGCGCAACTCACCGGGATCCACCTGGCACTGAACCCCCGCCACATCGTCCACGATGGGCTCATAGTAGCGCAGCTGGGCCACAGCCACTTCGTCCTTGAGTGTGTGCACGTAGCGGCGTATGGAGCGATCCGAGACCGGCAGGTCGCCGACCTTGGCCCGAAGCTTACGGGCAATCTTGACGGCACTGAGCTTGGGAAACTCGCCCAATAAATAAACGAGATAATCCCGGTAATCATCCAGTCGCTTGGTACGGGCGGGATCGTCCAGTTGGTGACCGATCGCGCTCTCGTCCATGCGCAGGTACTTGCGAACGGTGTTGCGGGATACGCCCAGCTCCTGGCTGATGGCGCGGATCGACAGGCCCTGGCCGTTGTCGTGCAATGCCTTGATCTTGTGTATCACAACCCACTCCTTCACTGACATGCCCTCGGCCATTAACAAAAGCGGAGGACAGTAGCTGGTTCTGTGGCCTGACGGCCACCCGGAGGTGGGTCAAAATTAATGGCCAGTAGTGGGTCATTTTAATTGGCCACTAACAGCGGACCATTTAACGCCTCTTTCCGAGCAACCAGGTTTTACATCAGATCCAGCGTCTTACCCGGGCGGCGTACTCATCAAAGGACTGGCCGAACAGCGCCCGCATGTGGCGTTCTTCCGGCAGGATCTGGAACCGGTTGATGTAGACGATGAATCCCGGAATCAGAAACAACGACAGGCCATTGCTGAGGTAAAGAGCCCAGGCCAGCAGCACGACAGCAAGCCCCAGGTACATCGGGTTGCGGCTGAAACGGTAGATCCCGTGCTGTACCAGCTGTTCGGAGTTCTGGGGCGTATGCGGATTAACCGTGGTACTGGCGCGCCAGAACTGCAGGATACCGACGAGGGCAATGCCAAAACCAGCCATCGCTACCACAAACGCCAGCGTCGCTGAACGCGGCAATGGCAGGGCCGCGCCGGGTACGAGGTGCGCGATACCCCACATCAGCAAAGCGACTGTCAGCGCGATCAGGGGCGGGGGGATTGTTAGTTCAAGTCCTTTGTTCATGAGGCCCTCCTCCGGATGAGGTTATCGTATACCAGAAAGCGCTCCAAGCGTATAACTGACGACGTTTGCAATCACGGGCCAGGACTTGCTTGGCAGGAGAGGGTGAAGCTGGTGGGAGGAGTTGATTTCTCCCATCGCGTGCTGGTCGTAGCTGTACGGCTTGAAGCGGGGCATGCGAACGGCTTTTTGTTGCTCAGTGCCAGCCTAACAAATCAGGGGTTTTCTACAGGCTCAACCCTCAGCATTAGACGCCGCGAGAAGCGGCCTCTGATGCATGTTGGTGTTAGGCCCAGAATTCGACTCAAGAAGCCGGGATGGGCAGAGGCTATGGAGGGCGATCCCAACGAACTCCAACGCCATCCACCCTTCAGTCTCTGAGCCGACGCCGATCCACGTCGTCATCATGCATATTGGCTTCCCTTTCGTAATGCTCAGCCACATCATCGAGCTCGGTAGCAACCGCGGGCCAACGCGCCCGTTGCGCATCTGCCCATGACCGGTATTTCGCAGCCAATTCGCGTTCTTGCTGGCCTCCTTCATAAGGCGATCTTGTGGTGACGCCACGTCTATTAACCACGCCTGTATGTAATCCACGCAAAATATCGGCGTCGGCGATGGATTCGACCGTATTGCGAACCGGAAGACAAGGCCACACTCCATTCTCGTCCGCCGGCGCATGGGCGAGCAACTCGCCTATGCGACGGTGAGCGCAGGTCAGGCGATGGGCTTCTCGGCAGAGCTCTCGTGCCTCTTGAATCCATCTAAGCAGCTCCGCCTCGTCAATTGTTCCGTCCGCCATTCGGCCGGGGATAAGCCGCCAACTGTGCAAGACAGTCCATGAAAACTCTGCGGCATTGCGCAGCTCCTCAACCGCGGCATTTTCATCTTCCTGGCCGTCGTCACGCTTGTAGAGCCATTTGATGAGTGTCGTGAAATGGGAGGGGGAATCGGCAAGTAGCCGGTGACACGCCATTTCCGGTCGATCCGTATGCTCGAAAGCCTTGCAAAAGGGAAACTCGAGTGCTGCGATCTCTGAATCCGAAATGTCGTCGCGTTCATCGAGCGCCTTGAACAACTCCACGATGGAATGGCCGAGGTTTCGTGCCGGCCGCTCCTCGCTCTGGGCTTCCGTAGCCAAGTTCCGGAGCGCATCGCAAATCAAGGGCGTTGACACTGAGATCGACGAACCGAATCCTCCGATTGCTTCTATCACGTCCGCGGCCCTGCCAACGTCGAGGGCCTTTACCATCGCTTTTTCGTAAAATACGGAATCCTTCCGGTCAATTAACCACAGATTTACGCGCTTCCAGTACGCATTCGCAATCGGTTCCCAACCCTCTTCAATTTGCTCCCATGTTTCCTGAGTCACTGGAAGGCCGAGGAACACCGACAACACAGATTCTGTGGGCCAACCGTCCGCCTTGGCCTGAGCCAGGAACTTCTTTGTCGACGTCCAACCGAGTTCACTGTGGCGCACGGAGACGTAGACCGCCAGGAAGCTGCAAAACGCGTCGCTCGGTTTGCGAGCAGCCTGTTGTTGTACCAACTCGTCGAGGGCGTCGACATCCGCCCTCTTGGCGGCAGCGAACGCCACTTGCACCGGATCACCGACCTTCTCCACGAAGTCGATGACGCCGTCCAATCCGTAAGCGGTAACGATGTCATCCAGCGCTTCGGAACGGCGCGTGTCGGCGATCTCCTGCTCCGTGCGCCGGGTGCCGGGAATATCGACCCAAGCATTCTCGAACAGCCACCGATGTCGGGCCATCGGCTCATCCGGACTCAGAAGCGCCTCCAGCTCGACCAGGGGCTCAGTTTCGTCGGAAGACGTCTCGTCACGCAGGCTGAGAATGTAGTGATACCGTCGGATCTTCGTCCAGAGCGCCTCACGGTCCCCGCATATTTGATCGTTGCGTACCCGGTCAATCAAGGTATGCAAAAGACGCCTTCGGTACTCTGGCGAAAGCGCCGAAAGGTTGGCATCGAACAGGTCTCCCCATCGACCGGCATCGGTACCTATCTGAGTTTCGATGCGATCAAGAATGGGCTGTGTGTTACGTTGCAGGTCCAGTACCGTCTTTGGTCTTTGCGCAACACCCGCAACAGGCAACCAATGAGGGTGGCGAGTTCCGGACGTGACGTCGTGGTGTTTGGGTGCCAGACTCACAAGCAGGGACCATCCCACCTCAGGCTGTGCTGCGAGCACGGCATCGAGCGCCGCGATCCGATCATCCAATGAGGCAAACGTCGCCGGACGCCATGGGAGAAAAATATCCCGCAGACTGCCGGATGGACGATTCGCCCAACGCCCCCCGGGGTCGCGGGCAGCCAGCCCCGCCAGTACGAGGCACGCGCGAGGCAAGAGGCGCGGCTCCCAAGCGAGCGACTCCAAACCCCACAAAAGGTTCGCGTGGCGGCAGCCGCTGGTGAACACATCGCCTTCTTCCTCGAACAAGGCCATGACAGAGGGAATTTCGTGCGCCAGGGACTCCTCAATAGCGCTCAGGAAGGCTTTTGGAGAGACCTCCGCCAAGTCATCCAGATTGCCGGCCAGCGACAGCCACCGCTCCGCTGGCGCACCTGACAGTAAATCGCGCACGAGGTGGAACCCAACATCCTGTGGCCGGGTTGACGTATGGAGAGTCTCCAGCCCCTCCGTGAAATGGGCTAGCAAGGCAAAGGTTCCAAGGATGCCCTCACGCAATGCGCCTGAGTGCCCAAGAACCTTACCTCTTATCTGAGCCATGTAACGCTCGCCAGGAGGCAAATCCAGCGCAGGGTCCCGCTGGCTGAGCAGATCAAAGGCCTTTTCGCGTAAGGTGCTCAGGTGCTCGTCGGTCAGGTACGGTGCGAGGAGATGGAGAGCGTCGACAGGTGCTGTGATTCGCCAGTAGCCCTTGACGCGCATTACCGGCGCATCCGGCAGCGTGGTGAGCTCGGTCAGCGCAGCCCGATAGTCATGAAATGGTTGGCCGGCGAGCGCGGCGATGACATCTCTGTCCCCCGCACTCTCATTGGCAACCCCGCCACGGTGATCATCCACCCAGGCGCCGGCCAAGAAGGCCGGAATCAGTAACCGGAGCCTCTCCGGGGTAGCCCAGTCTGGACGATCAAATGCGCCACAATGCCTGCGATACGCCGAAAGGGTGCATCCCGTACGCACGGCCAGCGCCTCCGCCTCGGCTTCCTCAAAGCCCAGCTCCTGAAGCGCTTCCGCGAAAGCGTGCCGGGTCGGCCGGACCAAAGTGGTCATCTCGTCACGCCGGCCGGCTGTATAGCCTAGAGGCACCAGCACATGATGACCCTTGCTGACGGCGGCGGTCGGATTCTCAATCTCCTCCGAGTTCGGAATAATGATAAGGGGCGATTTCCACCGTTTTACGGCCTGAAAGGCCGATTCGTCCTTGACGATAATGGTGCGAGCCAATGTCGCTTCCGCCGCGGCGCTCTCCGCCTTGTACAGAGCGGCGGCAAGGAAGGCGATTGCCTCATCCGGTGTGTGCGCGTGTACGGCACGCTTTGGCGGCGAGGTCTCGGCGGCCCATTGGACAAGTTCTTCCGAATTTTCCTCCCGGCCCGCGACGACGAGGTCTGTCGAGATGGCGGGTGTCGTTTCGGACGACCAGTCCTCCCAGTACTCCTCTAATGACTGAAAGGAGCCCGTGATCTTGCCCATCTGTTCCGCCAGCCAAAGCGCAATAGCTGGTGCTTGCTCCAGCATGCTCTCCAGATCGTCCGCATCGAGTACGCGAACGTCCTTCCAAGTCCCTTCCGCTCTCTTCGCATCGCCCCAGGGTTTCTTGCCCAGCGGCCAGCGGCGGGACGTGACGAATACGAACGTTGTCTCCCCTGGGACAATGTCACCCGGATCAGCGGTTCGTTTCGAATAGTCGCCGTTCGCCTTGCTTTTGATGCGCTTGTTTGTGCCAAATTCCCACACGGATTGACCGGCGGGAATATGCTCTGTGCCTTCCTCGGCGTTTACCAATCCGTCCCATCCACCGGTGCTGACGCTGTCACCAGAAGGCACCTCTAGTACTGCACGCCTGTCTGTCAACGTATAGATAAGTCGACGGACAACTAACGGCAAGATCCCTTCGGAAGCACGCTCATCCGACCAGCGAGTGAGATCTGTAGCGGTAACCCATTCCAAGAAGGCGACCTCATAGGACATCATTTCCTCTAGCGGGTAATGATAGCAGTTTCTACGTTATTGATATTCCAGATTTCGGTATAGCGCCAGTATAGGGTGCGCTGCGCACTCTATATTTATCTTCTGAATCAGTGGCTGATAGTGTCAGCGTAAACTGCGATGTAATATCCTGAATTCCCGCTTACCCAAATACAATCAACCCCCTGGGCTCTCACCGCAGGGGGTTGTTGCATCAACTCAGCCGCACTTGCTTTCGCCGCAGGCAAGGCAGGTTTCGCACCCGTCCATCACCACCATGGCCTTGGTGTGGCATTTGCCGCACACGGTGGCGTTGGGTGGGTAGCTGTCCTCGGCATTGGTGGCGGGTTCGCCGTTGGTCTCGTAGGCGGCCTTTTTCTCGGCGATCATGCGCTGGGTGAGCTCATTCATTTCCTCGCTTTCGATCAGCCCGATGGCTTTCATGTGCTTTTCGATCACGTAGCCAATCTCGGCCACCAGCGAGGGCATGAAGACGCCGCCTTTCTTGAAGTAGCCGCCGCTGGGGTCGTGCACGGAGCGCAGCTCTTCCACCAGGAAGGTTACGTCGCCGCCCTTGCGGAACACGGCGGAGAGCACGCGGGTGAGGGCGATCACCCACTGGAAGTGCTCCATGTTCTTGGAGTTGATGAACACCTCGTAGGGGCGCCGGGTTTCGTGGTCCGTGCCCTCGTTGAGGATGATGTCGTTGATGGTGATGTACATCGCGTGGTCATCAATCGGCGGCTTGATCTTGTAGGTGGTGCCCAGCAGGAACTCGGGCCGCTCGATGTGTTCGTTCATCACCAACGGCTGGTCGTCGGCCGTGGTTTCCTCGCTGGCGGCGTTCTCTTCCTTGAGAACGCGCTGGTCGACGATTTTCTTCTCGATTCGGACGGTCATTTTCTTGGGTCTCCGTAGTCTGGATTCGGTTCAGTACTTGCCGTAAGTGCCTTCCTTGAGGGCATCGAACAGGTTGGCGGCGTTGTGGATCTCGCCGTCGTATTCGATCTCCTCGTCACCACTGACCTGGACGGTACTGCCGTCTTCCAGCGTGAACTCGTATTGGGTGCCTTCAAGGTCCTTCTGCTTCACCAGCACGCCCTGGAAGGCTTCGGGGTTGAACCGGAAGGTGGTGCAGCCCTTCAGGCCCTGATCGTAGGCGTACATGTAGATGTCCTTGAAGTCCTCGTAGGGGAACTCCGTGGGCACGTTGGCGGTCTTGGAGATGGAGGAGTCCACCCACTTCTGGGCCGCGCCCTGGATGTCCACGTGCTGCTTCGGGCTTACATCATCCGCAACGGTGAAGTAGCTCGGCAGCTGTTCGTCCGGGTTGTTGGAGTTGGGCATGGCGCTGGGGTTCACCAGTTCGCGGTAGGCGAGCAGTTCGAAGGAGAACACGTCGACCTTCTCTTTCGATTTGCGCCCCTCGCGGATGACGTTGCGCGAGTAGTGGTGCGAGAAGCTGGGCTCGATGCCATTACTGGCGTTGTTGGCCAGCGACAGCGAGATGGTACCCGTGGGCGCAATGGAGGTGTGGTGCGTGAAGCGCGCCCCTTTCTCGGCGATCTGCTGGATGATTTCCGGTTCGACCTCGCCGATCTGCTGCATGTAGCGGCTGTAGCGCGCGTGCAGGATGCGCCCGGGCACCTTGTCGCCGGCGCTGTAGCCGTCGTCGCGCATTTCGGGGCGCAGTGCCAGCATTTCCTCGGTCACCTCGAACTCGTCGTCCATGATCGGCGCCGGGCCCTTTTCCTCGGCCAGCTTAACGGATTCGCGCCAGCCTTCCAGAGCCATTTCCTTGCTCACCTCTTCAGTGAAGGCCACGGAGTCCGCCGAGCCATAGGGCATGCGCAGCATCGCCAGGGTGGAGCCCAGGCCCAGGATGCCCATGCCATGGCGGCGCTTGTATTCGATCTCGTGGCGCTGCTTGTCCAGCGGCAAGCCGTTGATCTCAACCACGTTGTCCAGCATGCGGGTGAAGATGCCCACCACCTTGCGGAACTTGTCGTAGTTGAAGCGTGCCTTCTCGGTGAAGGGGAATTCCACGAAGCGGGTCAGGTTGATGGAACCCAGCAGGCAGCTGCCGTAGGGCGGCAGGGGTTGTTCACCGCAGGGGTTGGTGGCGCGGATGTTCTCGCAGAACCAGTTGTTGTTCATCCGGTTGACCTTGTCGATCAGGATGAAGCCGGGTTCGGCGTAGTCGTAGGTGGAGGACATGATCTTGTCCCAGATCGCGCGCGCTTTGAGCGTGCGATAGATGCGGCAGGCAACCTTGCCCTTGCCGTCGGTCACGTAACCTTCCTTGACCGGGAAGTCACGGTACACGAACTGCTCCGGATCGTTCAGGTCCAGGCCTTCCTTCTCCACTTCCTCGCTGGAGACGGGGAAGGAGAGCTTCCAGTCCGAGTCGTTCTTCACGGCTTCAATGAAGTCCTCGGTGATCAGAAGCGAGAGGTTGAACTGGCGCAGGCGGGCGTCTTCGCGCTTGGCCTCGATGAAGTCGATGATGTCCGGGTGGTGCACATCAAAGGTGGCCATCTGCGCGCCACGGCGCCCGCCGGCAGAGGAGACGGTGAAGCACATGCGGTCGAAGATGTCCATGAACGACAGCGGCCCGGAGGTGGTCGCGCCGGCGCCCGCCACATAGGCGCCCTTGGGCCGCAGGGTGGAGAACTCATAACCGATGCCGCAGCCGGCCTTCAGAGTCAGCCCGGCTTCGTGGTTTTTCACCAGGATGTCGTCCATGGAGTCATAGACGGTGCCGGAGACGGTGCAGTTGATGGTGGAGGTTGCCGGCTTGTGCGCTTCCGCCCCTGCGTTGGAGGTGATGCGGCCGGCCGGGATGGCGCCGTTGCGCAGGGCCCAGAGAAAATCCTCAAGTACGGCCTTGCGCTTCTTGGCGGTCTCCACGGAGGCCAGGGACTCCGCGACGCGCTTGTAGGTGTCCTCGATCTCGCGGTCGACGGGTTCGCCGGCTTTGGTCTTGAGCTGGTACTTGCTGGACCAGATGTCGACCGAGGTTTCCTGGAACGGAATGTTGTTGGTGAGATCCTGTGTTTTGGCGTTCATGTTGTGGCGATGTCCCCGTTGGTTCTCCAATACCGGTTGCGCAATGCAACCACCATATATTGTGTTTGGTTTCTGATCAGACTGAGCCCGGCAAACGGGCGGGCTGGCAGCTGTTTCCGGCTGAGGGGCTCAATGGAAAGGCAGGCTGGGGCGCTCCCTTTGGCCTGTTGACATGGCGTGTCATTTTTGATTGAGACCCAATATGTCGGCTTTTTTGTGTTGTTGATGTCTGTATATTGTGGTTTGGTCCCTTTTGCTGTCAAGTA
This sequence comes from Halomonadaceae bacterium KBTZ08, assembly GCA_048013405.1. GTDB lineage: Bacteria > Pseudomonadota > Gammaproteobacteria > Pseudomonadales > Oleiphilaceae > Halospina. The sequence goes on along the minus strand of CP182108.1, from coordinate 854,288 downwards.
AAGGGAAGTGCGGATACAGGCGCCTGGGCAATGGATGGCGCCAGTGGCGGGGTGTGAGAGCGCAGGGGTCTGGGGAGCCGGGATCCTGGCGTGCGATCTACTAGATCTAGTACCGGGTGAAGAGGGCGGGACAATGGGTTATCCTGCGGTTTTCGGAAATGGATGCCGCCATGCGGATGAAAGTGGTGTTGTTGTTGCCTTTGGTTTTTGTGGTGCTGCTGGCAACCGGCTGTACCACCGTGGATCCAACCATGGAGCAGCAGGCTGGGCCGGAGCCGGTAACCGACGACCGACCGCTGCCGAGCTGGAATCGGTTGATGGAGGCGACGCTGCCGGTGGTGAAGGCGGAGCTGGCAGCGGAGGGGGAGCGGTTCCGCCCACGGGCATTTGTGTTGTCCCGGCGGGGAGGCGTTCGGGGCGTGCATATTGATCCGGCGTCCGGGGCGGATGATGCCGAGCGGATTGAGCTGATCTTCCAGAGTCTGGAAGCCATTCTCAGGGGGGATGATGTTGTGGCTCTGGTGGTTTACGCCACGGGTGAGGGGCAGTTGCTCAATACCGAGCACCGTAGCGATATGGTGGTGGCGCATCTTGAGCATTTTTCCGGCCGGGCCCTGCTCCGGCGGTTCAGCTATGAGCGGAACGGCGACTCCGTGACCTTCGGGGCCGAGGATGTGGATCGCACCAACACGCTGATCATGGGAGAGGGCGATCAATGAACGTCATTTGGCTGCAGCACCCGGAGCCGGTGGGCGAGCTGGGATATGCCGAGTGTGAGTCGCCCTGGGGGCGCCTGTGGTCCCTGTGGCACGAGGACGCACTGGCCCGGCTTGCTTTTGTGGACACGGCCGCTGAGAGCGAGAAGCGGTTCAGCCGGGCGGCACGGTTCTGGGGCTGTGAGCCGCAACCCCTCGCGGACACAGATCCTCGGGTCAGGGCGCTCGCTGCCATTGTCAGTGCCTGGCCAGATCTGGCTACGGCGTCAATGCCGACCCTGGAAATGGTGGGGTCAGCCTTTCAGCAGCGGGTCTGGCGCCACCTGTTACGGCTTGATGCCGGGCAATGCCTGAGCTATGGGGATGTGGCCCGACACATCGGCCAGCCGGGTGCGGCCCGGGCGGTGGGCGCGGCGGTGGCGGCCAATCCGGTGCCGGTCCTGGTGCCATGCCACCGGGTGTTGCCGGTGGCTGGTGGCACCGGTCACTACGGTGGCGGCGCGCAACGCAAGCGGTGGTTGCTGAGCAGTGAGGGAGTAACCCTGTGAGGCGTTACGAATCGCTGTCCGGGGGCAGGCGGTAGCTCATTCGTTTGGCGATGCCCCGGAACGCACGCAGCAGCAGGTAGATGAACGCCAGCAGCAGAACAAAAGCGGCCAGCGCCAGCCCACCCTGGCGCATCAGCTCGCCGGAGCTGCCTTCTGATATCACGATCTGCAATGCCCGGAAACCATGCTCCTGGAGCAGGTAGACGGTAATGGCGCCGCCCAGAACGGCGGAAGCGATCTGGCTGAAGATGATCAGCAGGGAGGGGATCGTCGCCGTATGGCCGCAGTGACCGCATTGATAGCGATCAGTGTATTCGGGTTCCTCCTCGCTGTGGATCGGATCCATCAGCCCCTGTCGGCAGTTGGTGCAAACGAGCATGCGGCTTGGTCCCTGGCTTCGTGCGTTCGTACCTGACTGTATAGGGGGTGTGCTCGCCAGCACAACCCTGGGTTGGCTGCGCCGGTTTAGCTGGGTGAGCTGCCCCGGTAAAGTGGCCGTTGCGCTCAGTTTTTCGCCATCATAGCCGTTTGGGCTGCACGAATCATTGAAGGTGCTATGATTGCGGCGGGTAGGATGTAGGGTAGAAGGCCAAGATGCCCAAGCAGCGACGCCACACACGGACTAATATGAGTGCGCGCATAATGGTGCGCCACGGGGAGATCGGTGAGATTGTGCTCACCATGCGGGACCTGTCCGATAGTGGCATTTTTGTTCTGGTGAATAACGAGCCGTTTCCCGGCGTTGGCAGCGAGGTGGAAGTCCAGGTCCAGGGGCTGCCGGTGCCGGCGCCAGTGCGCCGGATGCGAGTCGTGCGGGAATCGGAGGAGGGCTACGGTCTGACCTTTGTGGATACGGAAACCGAACAGGGAGACGCGCATTGAGATCTGTCCCAGTAGCTGTGGTAGTGGCTTTGTTGTTGGCTTTGCAGCTTGTAGGCTGCGCTTCCCACCAGACGCATTATTCCGCGATGACCGCCAATAATTCCGCTGGGGAAGAGCGGCGTGTGCTGCTGACCTGGAAAACCTCCCGCTATCCCTCCTGGCACTGGGGCCGTGACAGGGCAACACCCATTACTGTGCGGACCCAGTGCAGTGAACGCCAATGGAAGCTGCGCGACCCGACCATGGACAAGGCCTGTTCGCCGGATGCGATTGCCGGCTGTGGTGACCCCCGGCTGGATGCGACCGCCAATGGTGAGCCGGTGAAGGAAGGCCGGGTGTGCATGGAGGTGACCGATGGCGACGGCAGCAAGCGTATTCTGGAACTGGACGACCGGGTCAAGCTGCGGGTCAGCTGCTCACCGCGCCAGACGAATGTGGATATGGGGGATAAGGTGGTAAACGTGGATTATCTGCGTCCTTCGTCGGTCCCCTATACCTTCCGGGTAACCACCGCGCCCACCGGCAGCCTTACTCAGCGCCCCCCCAAGCTTGATGATCATGTCTGTGAAGACAAGTGACCCCTTCCCACCGCAAAACTTTGTAACATTTCGCCGCACTTGGTAAACGTTTCCGCGAACCAGCACGTTGCGTCCTTGGCTAATTTTGAAATAATGCAAAACACAGGGAAGAAGCCACTAAGCGGTTGAAGGTGAGAGCCATGGGTGTACAGCGACGTAAGATACCCGTACAGGAACTGGAAGTTGGCATGTTTGTGTCTGATCTGGATCGGCCGTGGCATGAGACACCGTTTCCGATTCAGGGCTTCTACCTCCGGAACCAGAGGGAGCTGGATCAGGTGAGCTGGTACTGCCGTTATGTGCACGTGGATGTGCCGGAGAAGCGCGGCAGTGTGGCCAGAAGTTCGACCCTTGGCCTTGGAGGGGGAGGCGCAGCTCCGCACACGGACAGTGACAAGATCCTGAAGCTTCCCGCCGTCAAGATCCGCAACCCCCATCACTACACGACAACACGCCCGTTGCGTAAGGAGATCCGGGATGTCCAGCCGGTTCTCGGCAAGCTGGAAAAGGCTCTGGATCGGGTACGTGAAACCCTCTCCAACGCCGAAAGCCAGGTTGATGTGGAGGCGGTATCCACCGTTGCCCGGACCATGGCGGAAAGTGTGGCGCGTAATCCGGATGCGCTGCTGTGGCTGAGCCGGGTCCAGAGCCGGGATGACTACGCCTACCGCCATTCGCTGAATATCAGCATCTGGGCATTGCTGCTGGGGCGCCAGTTGGGGCTGGACCCGGATGTGTTGCACAAGCTGGCACTGGGGGCGCTGCTGTCCCAGATCGGCAAGGCGCGGCTGCCGGAGGGCATGCAGGGCCCAGAGACTGAGCTGACGAGTGAGCAGTGGCAGACCTACTGCCACTATCCCGAGACTGGTGCCCGAATTGCCGCGGAATCCGGCTTGCCCCGGGTTGTGGTGAATGTGATCCGGTACCATCGGGAGCGCCATAACGGCAGTGGATTTCCGCAGGGGGTCAACGGCGAGTACATTCCGCTATTGGCAAAGCTCGTTGGGCTGGTGGCGTACTACGAGGGATTGATTGAGCCGCGCGACAAGTCCTGTCAGCTGACGCCCGCGCAAGCCGTTTCCCGGCTCTTTCAGTGCCGGAACAGCCAGTTTCAGGAAGATCTGGTGGAGCAGTTCATCCAGGCCGTAGGCGTTTATCCCACCGGCACGGTTGTTGAGCTTGCTAGCAGTGAGGTCGGTGTCGTGGTCTCACATACACCCAAGCGGCGCCTCTGGCCCAGCGTCATGGTGTTGACCGATGCCGACAAACAACCGCTCAAGCAGGGCCACATAGTGGATCTGGCCAAGCAGAACGAGGAGATGGCCGAACCCGATGCCCGTATTGTGGATTGCAAGCCTTACGGGTATGGCGGAATTGATCCCTCCCAGTACGAGGTAACCGGTGCGACCACCGGTTCCTCAAAACGCTGGAGCCTCAAGGCTCTGTTCAGTTGACTTCCACCAGCAGGTTCTTGCGGAACCAGCGGTAGTTGTCGAACGCCGGGTAATCCACCTTGAAGTTCACAATGATGGTGCCGCTCTCCGTGGGCCGGCTGGTGTTGCGGTAGAATTCCACCGTGCCTTCCTGCCGGTTGATGCTGTGGATCGCCCAGCCGGTACCCGCGGCTCTTGCATCCAGGCTTTTCAGTGAGAAGTCCGATGAGCCGGTGCGCTTGATCGCTACCTTCCTGAGCTGGCCGTCAGAGGGGCCGATGGTCAGGGTTTCCGGATCCAGGTGGAAGGGGGATTCCAGGTTGCTCTTGAAATCCAGTGTCGTTGCTTTGAGAAAACTGGTGGCTTCGTCCGCCGAGGCGTCCTCAAGGGTTTTGCGTGCGTTCAGGATCTCGTCGCGCTCATCATCAAGTTCTTCCTGACGCTCACCTGTTGCTTCCTCGATTTCAGTGTTCGTGGGCGGTGCCTCGCAGAGTTCATCCCCTTCGGGCGCAAAGCAGATGCTGTCGAGCATCAGGTTTGCTGGTGAGGTAAGATCTTCTGGCAGGTCGCCATTATCCTTGCGTGTTTGGTTTCCGATGGTGTCAGGCTTCGCGAAGGCTGCCAGGGCCGCGCTGAAATCAATAGGGGGACCGTTGTTGTCGGCCAGGTAGTCGTTGATCTGGTCGATGGTGCGCTGGTTAATAGTGAGGGTTTCGTCGGCGTCCGGGTTCTCCTGCTCGGCCAGAACCGTCAGCAGGCGCGTCACGTTGATGGCAATGCGGTTGTTCTCGGCCAGGGTCGTCTCGATTGTGCGGTGGGTTTCAAGCCCTTCTGCGCCGGTACCCCCATTGTGCAGTTTCTGGCGGGCCTCGGCGGTGAAATCGATGGGAGTCAGAACGGGCGCGGCGGGCACCTCCTCTGCCAGAACAAGGTTCCCAACCCGGAACGTCAGCGTCTCACCGGGGAGGTAGTGGAATTCGCCGTCTTCATTGGTGGTTCCGGACTGGCTGCGCGTTTCATAATGAATGTTTTCGATGCCCGCATTGAAGAGCGTCCCCGTGCGCAGATCGCCATTGCCGTTGCCGTCACTGCCACTACAGCCGGCCAGCGCCAGCAGGCTCAGCGCCGTGAGCGAAATCTGTGCCTTCCATCCTGCGTAACGCGGGGTCTGCTGGGTCATTGGTCCTCTCTGGGCTCTGGTGCCTTGGTTCCGGCATTGTAGGAACCCACAGCGGACTCTGATCTGACACAGGTCGCAGATTGGGCAGAGCGTTGACCGGGCTTTGCATCAGGCTCGAACGGTAGCGCTGCGCCACGGTTGCGGGCGCTCCCATCCGTTTCTTACTGTCGTTGCCTTCAAGATTGGCGGCCTGGGGAGGGGGTCCTTCCAGGTTATGTCCAAAAAGCGCAGATGCGGTTAGCCCCTTGCATTGCGATGCATGACCCCCATAATCAGCGTCGTTCATTCGATAAGAGATCCCTATGAGCTACGCACTGGATATCCGCGATCTGCGTAAGACGTTTCCCGGCGGTCTTGAGGCCCTGAAAGGGATTGACCTTCAGGTGGAGGCTGGCGATTTCTTTGCGCTGCTGGGTCCAAATGGGGCGGGGAAATCAACCACCCTGGGGGTCCTGGCGTCACTGGTGCGCAAGACATCAGGCCAGGTGCGGGTTTTCGACGCCGACCTGGACACCAATCCCGCGCGACTCAAGACCTGGCTTGGTTTCGTGCCCCAGGAATTCAACTTCAACCAGTTTGAGAAGGTGGGCGACATCGTGCGCACCCAGGCGGGCTATTACGGCATGGCACCGGGCCGCGCCGCACGCAACGCCGAGCACTACCTTCGTGAACTGGGGCTATGGGATAAGCGGGATTCGCCGGCCCGGATGCTGTCCGGCGGAATGAAGCGGCGGCTGCTGATTGCCCGGGCCCTGGTGCATGAACCCCGGGTATTGATCCTGGACGAACCCACGGCGGGCGTGGACATTGAGCTGCGGCGTTCCATGTGGGGCTTTCTGGAGCGGATCAACCGCGAGGGAGTCACCATCATCCTGACCACGCATTATCTGGAGGAGGCGGAAGCGCTGTGTCGCAACATTGCCATCATTGATGGCGGCCGCATCCTTCAGAACACCTCCAAGCAGGCGCTGCTGCAGCAGCTGAGCATGGAGCACTTCATCCTGGATATCCGCAATGACCCAGGCACGGTGCCGCCACTTGAGGGCTACGAGTGCTTCCGCAATGATGAGGGCGCGCTGGTGGTGGAGGTTGAGCGCGATGATGGGCTGAATGACGTGTTTCGACAGCTTGGCGACCTGGGCTGGGAGGTTACCAGCATGCGCAACCGCTCCAACCGGCTGGAGGAACTGTTCATGAGTCTGGTTGGGCGAGCACTGCCGGACTCCGAAGAGGAGGCAAGCGCATGAGCCCTTACCAGATCTGGATTGCATTCCTGACCATTGTGGTGCGCGAGGTCCGGCGTTTTACCCGCATCTGGCCGCAGACTCTGCTGCCGCCGGCCGTAACCATGACGCTGTATTTCGTGATCTTTGGCAACCTCATCGGTAACCGGATCGGGCCCATGGAAGGCTACGACTACATGGAGTTCATCGTGCCGGGGCTGATCATGATGGCGGTGATTACCAGCTCTTATGCCAATGTGGTCTCGTCGTTCTTCAGCATGAAGTTCCAGCGCAGTATTGAGGAGCTGCTGGTTTCGCCGACGCCCAACTGGGTGATACTGACCGGCTATCTCGCCGGGGGCATGGCCCGCGGGTTGATCGTGGGCTTTGTGGTGATGCTGGTGTCATTGGCGTTCACATCACTGGAGTTTTACAGCCCGGTACTGGTGGTATCCACGGCACTGCTCACATCGTTGGTGTTTTCGTTGGGCGGGTTCATCAATGCCATGTTCGCGACCAAATTTGATGATATCTCGATTGTGCCCACCTTCGTGTTGACGCCGCTGACTTACCTTGGCGGCGTCTTCTATTCCATAAACCTGCTGGATCCGCTCTGGCAGACCCTGTCCATGGCCAACCCCATCCTCTATATGGTGAACGCCTTCCGTTATGGGGTGCTGGGGGCGTCGGATGTAGGGCCAGTCTGGGCCATTGCGATGCTGATGGTGTTCTCGGTGGTACTGTTCACGGTAAGCCTGCGCCTGCTCAACCAGGGCAAAGGCATCCGCAGTTGAGGAGGTGGTATGGAATTGGATGACGCGCCCCTGGGCCGGTCCAGCGGCTATCCGCAGCGGTATGACCCGGGGCTGTTGTATCCGGTTCCACGGTCGGAAACCCGGCAGGTCCTGGGTCTGAGTGATGACTGGCCCTGGTTGGGTGAGGATCGCTGGCAGGCCTGGGAGCTGAGCTGGCTGCGGCGGGATGGTGTACCACGGGTCGCCACGGCTGAATTCCGGGTCCCGGCGCACTCGCCGAACCTGATCGAGTCCAAGTCGCTCAAGCTGTACCTGAATTCGCTGAACGCCATGACTTTCCCGGATTCAGAATCCGTGCGCGCGACCCTTGAGCGGGATCTGTCCGAAGTGGCGGGAGCCGGCGTCTCCGTGGCGCTGGGGGACGTGGACGCGGAGGCCGGGCTCATGGCGCGTCCGGAAGGGGCCCATCTCATTGACGATGTGGAAGGCGTGATCATGCCCGAGCATGAGCCCCTGGCGTCGCTGCGCTCGAGGGATGGCGATGTGGTGACCGAGACGCTGTGCAGTCACCTTTTGCGCAGCCTCTGCCCGGTAACAGGGCAACCGGATTGGGCCACGCTCGTGGTCCATTACACAGGTGCGCGCATCCAGCCGGAAGCCCTGTTGGGCTACATCATCAGCTACCGGCATGCGCAGGACTTCCATGAGGCTTGTGTGGAGCGGATCTTTACGGATCTGAAAAAGATCCTGACGCCGCAACGGCTGAGTGTGGGGGCCTTTTATACGCGCCGGGGTGGGCTCGATATCAATCCCTGGCGTTCCACTCATCAGGGCGATGCCCCGGCGCCCAGGCTGTTGCGCCAGTAGCGTTTATTCGTCGCGCAGGCGCCGGGCCGCCCGGTCCAGCGCCTGGATGATGTGGTCGCGCTCGCGCTCGTTGACCTTCTCGGAATCCAGGTACATTGCGAACCCGTCCCCTTCGTGTTCCAGAAAGCTCTGCTGGTCGCCCAGGTCCTGGCGCAGGTCAATGACCTGGTAGATGGGCACTGGGCGCGTGAAGCCCTTCACGGTGATTTCGCCCTTGTCCCGGCACAGGATCTGGTCCTTGATCAGAGAGAAGGTTTCGTAGGAGACCAGGATCTCGCCCGGGTCCGCCAGTTCCTCCAGGCGGCTGGCCAGGTTCACTTCCTTGCCGATAATGGTGTAGTCCATCCGGTTATCCGCGCCGAAGTTGCCCACGGTGCAAAAGCCGGTACTGATGCCCATGCGGATTTCCAGGGGGGTACGGATGCCCTGGCTCTTCCACTTCTGGCGCAGCACCGTCATGTGCTTGCGCATCTCAATGGCCATGGAAACGCAGGCGAGGGTGTCTTTGCGCGGGCCCTGGCTGGTGGGGTCGCCAAAAAAGATCATGATGCTGTCGCCCACGAACTTGTCGATGGTGCCGCCGTAGCGCAGCGCGATCTGGGACATCTCCGTGAAGTAGGTGTTGAGCAGGTCCGTCAGGCCCTCGGGCTCCATCTCCTCGGACAGTTCCGTGAAGCCCCGGATATCCGAAAAGAACACCGCCAGTTTCTTGCGCTGTGTTTCCAGCTGTACATCCCGTTCGCCGGTGAAGATGGATTGCCAGACCTGGGGGGAAAGGTATTTGGCCAGCTTGTGCGAGAGGGTGATGGATTGTTCGCGCTGGTACTGGATCTGGGACTTGGCCGCCACCAGGGCGCGGGCCTGTAGGTAGGTGTAGAACGCCATAACGCAGACGTAGAACGCGGTTACAAGACAGCTGACCACGTTCAGCGTTGGCGGTGCGTAGGGCTCGAAATGGGTTCCGGCCAGTGGCAGCGCGGCCGCCAAACCCACGGCCAGCGCGATCGTGTTCAGGCTCCAGGCCCTGAGCCCCCCAACGATAATGCCGCTGAAGCTGATCATTAACAGCAGCATGAGAGAAGGAATGATCGTGAAGTGGATTAAAGCCACCAATGAGCCGATCAGGAAACTGTCGAGGAGAAGGATGCGTTCCCGGACCAGTGGCGTGCGCCTGGGGAAAACCCAACGGGAGATGAAATACAGCAGGTGCGGCCACAGCAGCGACAGAGGGACGAGCCAGAGCAGGTACGCATCAAAATGATCGAGGGATACCCCTGTTGCAAGAATCAACGCGCCCGCCATATAGGCGAGGACCCGCGCATGATAATCCGGCATTGGCGGTATGGCGCTGGGCTTGTGCTTGGGGTCCATGGTCGTAAGACCCGATGGCATCAGGGGTACGTTCATCATCGTTCAGCGACTGCGTCCATGTTAGCAAACGGTACCAGCAAACCCGGGGACTCACAATTGACCCCCTGAGCCCGGGCTGGCGGCACTGGCACAGGTTTGCCGCTCAGGCGTCTGAGCTGTTGCCGTAACGGCGTTAGTGCCTGAATACAAAGGAGTGTAGCAGTTTGGCACTGCGATTGCTTCTTACCGGTAAAGCCCGATTACCCGGCAAAAAGGGGCCAGTCATGACCACGATCAGCTTTGACAACGCATTTGGCGTTCACGATGACGCGCTTCGCCTGCGCTCCCAGCGCTCCGAGGTGCTGGCCAACAATCTCGCCAATGCCGACACGCCCGGCTATAAGGCCCGCGATTTCGACTTCCAGGCCGCTTTGCAGGACGCGCAGGGCCAGCAGGAAGGGATGGCCATGACAGTCTCGGATCCTGGGCATATGGGGGGCGCAGGCACTGGTGGCGGCACCCCGGAACTGATGTACCGCAATCCCAGCCAGCCCTCCATTGATGGCAACACCGTGGAGACCCAGAGGGAGATTTCCGAGTATATGCGCAACTCCATGGAATTCCAGGCCAGCTTCCAGTTCCTGAACGGCAGTGTTAAAGGGCTCAAGAACGCAATCTCGGGGCAATAAATCATGTCACTTAATCAGGTTTTTGATATTGCGGGTTCGGCTATGTCGGCCCAGTCGATCCGGTTGAATACCACCTCCAGCAACCTGGCGAACGCGGAAACCGCCAGTTCGAGCACCGAGGAGGTGTATCGTGCTCGCAAACCCGTGTTCTCGGCGATCCAGGCTGATGCCATGGGGCCGGATGCGGGTGTGAGTGATGCGGGATTCTCGAGTGACCAGAGAGCGTCGGCCGGGGTGCGGGTGGATGGCATCGTGGAGAGCGATGTGGAGCTGGAGCAGCGTTACCAGCCGGATCATCCCAAAGCGGATGACAACGGTTACGTGTACTACCCGAATGTCAACGTGGTGGAAGAGATGGCGGATATGAAGTCGGCCTCGCGCTCTTTCCAGACCAATGTTGAGGTCATGAACACGGCCAAGAGCATGATGCAGCGTGTCATGACGCTGGGTCAGGGCCAGTAAGCGGGAACGGGGGTAACGACGATGGACAGCGTTAACAGTTCAGGCAGCTCGGCGTCCGAGATCCTCAAGGGGTATCGGAACCAGAATGAGAAGAGCGAGGGCGGCAACAAGGCCTCTGACATGGGCCGCAATGAGTTCATGGATCTCATGATGGCCCAGATGCAGAACCAGAACCCGCTGGATCCGCAGAAGAACGAAGATTTCGTGGCCCAGCTGGCCCAGTTCTCCTCGCTGGAGGAGATGCAGAGCCTCAACACCTCCGTGGAGGACGCCATGGGGCAGTTCCGTTCCACCCAGGCGTTGCAGGCTTCCGCCATGGTCGGGCAGTCGGTTCTGGTTGAGGGCAATACCGCCAACCTTGGTCCTGAGGGAGAGGTGAAGGGCGCGGTTGAGTTGCCTTCAGCAACATCGAATCTGCGCATTTCCGTCTATAACCAGTCCGGTGAACTGGTCCGCCAGATGGATAAGGGCCAGCAGGGCAGTGGCACGGTGGATTTCAGCTGGGATGGTGAGAACAGCGAGGGTGAGCTGATGGAGCCAGGTGAGTACCGGGTCAAGGCGGAAGCCCAATACGAGGGGGAAACGCAGGAGCTGGCCACCCAACTCAATGCGAACGTCGACAGCGTTTCCCTTGAGAACGGGGGTGTAACGCTGAACCTGGCCGGGCGCGGCTCGGTCTCTCTCGATCAGGTCAAACAGATCAACTGATAAACGGTAGTGGGCGAGGTTTTACATGGCGTTCAACATTGCACTCAGCGGACTCAATGCGGCCCAGACGGACCTGGACGTGAAAGGCAACAACATCGCCAACGCCAGCACCACGGGGTTCAAGCGTTCGCGGGCGGAATTCGGTGATCTGTATTCCTCGGGGCTGTTGAACTTGGGTAGTACAGAGACTGGTGAAGGTGTCCAGGTTCAGGATACACGTCAGCTCTTTCAGCAGGGTAATATCACCTCGACCAACAATGGGCTTGACATGGCGATTGACGGTGAGGGGTTCTTTGTCCTTCAGGGGGCTGATGGTGAACAGTTCTCAAGGGCCGGCCAGTTTGGCGTTGATAAAAACGGAGTCATAACCAATAACCAGGGAGCAGAGCTTCAGGGGTTTCAACCACAAAATGGGGAAGTCGGAAATGGGCAGGGTGAGCTCAAATCCCTTACCGTGAATCAGGAGAAGCTGGAACCGAAGGCGACTGCTAATGTTGATGTAAATGTGAATCTGGATTCGAGAGAGACTATTCCTCCAGAAAATCCTTTTGATGCAACGAAATCAAAAACCTATAACCATTCAACAACATCAACAATATACGACAGCTTGGGCAACCCCCATGAGATGACTCAGTATTTTGTCAAGCAAAATAATAATAACAATGAGTGGAAAAGCCACATTAAAATTGATGGCGAGAAGGTGGCTGAGGGGGCACTCACATTCAATGAAAATGGCGCTTTGGATACGGGTGAGATACAGGTCAATGGATGGGTACCTAAAGATTCCGCGGGGAATCCCAATGGAGCTAAGAATCCCAGTGACTTCGTGATCGATTATGCGGATACGACCCAGTTCGGCTCTGGATTTGCTGTTGATGAGCTCCAGCAGGACGGATTCGCTACGGGGCGCCTGACCGGTTTGGATGTTACGGGCGAGGGGGTGATCCAGGCTCGTTTCAGCAACGGCCGGTCGGAAGCGCTTGGGCAGGTAGCGCTGGCTAATTTCCAGGACAAAGAAGGGTTGGCTCCGATAGGTGATACCGCCTGGGCTCAAACGTTTGAGTCTGGGGAGCCGGCCATCAATCCACCAAACACAGGATCTGTTGGCAGTATCAGGTCCAGCTCAGTCGAGGAATCCAACGTCGATCTGTCCGAGCAGCTGGTCGGCCTGATTACCGCACAGCGGAATTTCCAGGCCAACTCCAAGACCATCGAAACCTCGGACCAGATCACCCAGACCATCATCAACCTGCGGTAAGACCGCGGGTTGACGGCTGAATGAGCATAGGAGGGGGCCATGGACCGTTCGCTTTATATTGCCATGACCGGGGCCAAGCAGAACATGTACGCCCAGCAGGTCAACGCCAACAACCTGGCGAACGCGGATACCACCGGGTTCAAGCAGGACTTCGCCAACGCCCGCAGTATGCCGGTATTCGGGGAGGGGCGTCCCTCCCGCGCGTATGCCATGACGGAGAACCCCGGAGCGGATCTTGGCCACGGGCCCATGAAGGAAACCGGTCGCGAACTGGATGTGGCCATCAAGGGCGACGGCTGGTTGGCGGTTGAGCCGGAACCGGGGGAGGAAGCCTTCACCCGTGCCGGGGATCTCCAGATCGGGGCTAATGGCATCATGCGCAACGGCGAGGGGCTGCCGGTACTGGGCAACGGTGGTCCGATTGCCGTGCCGCCTGCGGATAAGGTGGAGATTGGTGTGGATGGAACCGTTTCAGTCGTTCCAGCTGGCGCGCCCAGCGATCAACTGGTTCAGGTGGATCGTCTTAAGCTGGTTAACCCGCCCGCTGAGGACATCCAGAAAAGCAACGACGGTCTTTTCCGGCTCAAACCGGAGGCACAGCAGGGCGGCGCGGTACCCCCGGACGGGGACGTTCGCGTGGCGAGTGGCTTTCTGGAGGGCTCCAATGTTTCCGCCGTGGAGTCCATGATCCAGAACCTGGAGCTGTCCCGCCAGTACGAGATGCAGGTCAAGGCCATGCAGACCGCTGACCAGAACAGCCAGAGCGTGGCACGCCTATTGCAAGACCTCTGATGGAAACGTCATGGGTGACGGCAAAGCGGCAAACCGATGCCGCTGCCCATAAGGCCTGTCACCCACGTGATCGGAGGAATGAAGCATGCATCCAGCACTTTGGGTCAGTAAAACCGGGCTTGCCGCCCAGGACAAACAACTGTCCACCATCTCCAACAACCTGGCCAATGTGAACACCAACGGGTTCAAGCGGGACAGGGCCAACTTTCAGGACCTTCTCTATCAGACAGAGCGCCAGCCAGGCGGCCTGTCCTCCCAGAACCGGGAGCTGCCTTCCGGCCTGCAGCTGGGTACCGGTGTTCGGGTGGTAGCCACCACCAAGGAGCACACCCAGGGCGATATGAAAGTCACCGAGCAGTCGCTGGATATGGCCATTGATGGCAAGGGCTTCTTCCAGGTCCAGACGCCTGAGGGGGACGTTGCCTATACCCGCAACGGGGAATTCCAGCTCAACTCGGAAGGCACGATCGTCACGCCCAATGGTAATCCCCTGCAGCCGAATATCAATGTTCCAGAGAATGCCACCCAGATCACCGTGGGGCGTGACGGAACCGTGAGCGCGAAGATTGCCAATGAGCCGGATCCTCAGCAGCTGGGCCAGATTGATCTGGCAACCTTTGTGAATCCTCAGGGGCTGGAAGCCGTGGGCAGTAACCTTTATCGGGAAACCGCCGCCAGTGGCGATCCGTTGATCGGTGAAGCCGGCATTGATGGAACCGGGACGATTGAACAGGGGATGCTGGAAGGCTCCAACGTGGAGGTGGTCGAGGAAATGGTGAACATGATCACCACCCAGAGAGCCTATGAGATGAACTCCAAGGTGGTGTCCTCCTCGGACCAGATGCTCCAGTTCATCACCCAGAACCTGTAACGCCGCCACTGGCGGAAGGGGAACCGTTATGACCACCGCATCCATCATGCTCAGACAGATTGTGCTTGTGGTGCTGGTCGTGGTGCTGGCGGGCTGCCAGGCCATGACGCGGGAACGGGCCCAGCCCGGGGATCCGGCGTTCGCGCCCGTTGAACCCGAGCAGATGATGGCGGATGAACCGGTCAACGGGTCCATCTACCAGAACTCGCGGAACTATAACCTGTTCAGTGACAGCAAGGCGCTGAACGTGGGGGATGTGGTGACGGTGCAGCTGCAGGAAAGCACCTCGGCCTCCAAGACCAGCAATACCAATATCACGAAGGACAGTGAGACCGGTCTGGAAGCGCCTTCAGTGCTCGGCCAGGAAGGGCTGGGAATCGGCACCGACGTCAGCCAGGACCGGGAATTCGATGGGGCCGCCCAGGCCGACCAGAGCAATCAGCTGAGCGGCAGCATTACCGTCACCGTGGTCGAGGTGATGCCCAATGGGGTACTAAGGGTGCGGGGAGAAAAATGGCTGAAGCTGAGCCAGGGCAAGGAATACGTGCGGGTGTCAGGGCTTATCCGCCAACAGGATATTGGGTCTGATAACCGCGTAAGCTCGCGCCGGATTGCCGACGCGCGGATCTCCTATGGAGGGACCGGGGACTTTGACCAGTCCAACCGCATGGGATGGCTGACGCGCTTCTTTAACAGTGAATGGTGGCCGCTTTGAATCGTTGTGCAGGAGGTGGCGTCATGTGGAACCGGATGGCAGTACTGCTGGTGATGGCCCTTATGGTGGCCGTACCTGTGCAGGCGGACCGGCTTAAGGATCTGGCCTCGGTGGCCGGTGTGCGTGATAACCAGCTCGTTGGGTACGGCCTTGTGGTGGGTCTGGATGGCAGTGGTGACGGCGCGCCCTTCACCAACCAGACGCTGCGCAACCTGATGGACCAGTTTGGTATCTCCATTCCGGCTGGTGTGGATCCGGGCGCCGACAATGTGGCGGCGGTAACAGTGACCGCAGAACTCAAGCCCTTCGCCAGCCCCGGCCAGGAGATTGACGTAACGGTGTCCTCGATTGGGGATGCGGGTAGCCTGCGCGGCGGTACCCTGCTGATGACGCCGCTGCAGGGGGCGGACGGTAAGACGTATGCCATGGCCCAGGGCAGCCTGGTGGTTGGCGGTTTCGGGGCCGAAGGCCAGGACGGGTCGTCGATTTCAGTGAATATTCCCAGCGTGGGGCGCATTCCCCAGGGCGCCACTGTCGAGCGTGAAGTGCCAACCGCTTTCACGGAAGGGGATACCATCACCCTGAACCTCCGCAATCCAGATTTCACAACGGCGCGGCGTGTGGTGGAGGCCGTGAACGATCGGTTGGGTCCGGAAACAGCCTACGCGGAGAATGCCTCCTCCGTCCGCGTAAGGGCCCCGCGCGATGCCTCCCAGAGGGTGAGTTTTCTCTCCATCGTTGAGAACATCAAGGTCACGCCCGCGGAAGAGTCCGCCAAAGTGGTGATCAACTCGCGCACCGGCACCATCGTGGTGGGTGAGAACGTCAAGGTCAGCCCGGCGGCTGTGACACACGGCAACCTCAGCGTAACCATTACCGAGAATCCCGAGGCAGCGGCTCCGGCGCTCTTTGGCGATGGTGATCCAGCCGTGATCCCCCAGACCGATGTGGCCATCGAGCAGGAGGAGGCCCGGATGTTCGAGTTCGGGCCTGCGGTTACGCTCAACGAGATCGTGCAGTCGGTGAACCAGGTGGGCGCGGCGCCGGGCGACGTCATGGCCGTGCTGGAAGCGCTCAAGCAGGCTGGCGCTCTGCGGGCCGAACTGATCGTTATCTGAGGTGTGAGGTCAAACCATGATCCAGTCATCTGCACCCGGTACTGATAGTACGCCGATCTATACCGATCTCAACGGGATGAATGAGCTGAAGCGTCTTGCCGATACGGATCGGGACAAGGCGTTGGAAAAGGTTGCTCGCCAGTTCGAAAGCCTGTTCCTGCAGCAGATGATGAAGTCCATGCGTTCCGCCAATGAGGTGTTCAGCGAAGACAGCTATCTGAGCAGTCGTGAGACCAAGCAGTATCAGGACATGTTCGACAAGCAGCTGACGCTGAGCCTGACCCAGGAGCGCACCATCGGCATTGCGGACAAGCTGGTGCGCGATCTTGGCGGCGGCGATAACGGCGGAGCGCGCCCGAATGCTAAAACGAGCATTGCCGATTATGGCCGTCAGATACCGGCACCGGATCCGGGGCTCGCTGAACAGGCGGACAAGGTTCGAGCGATGATGCCGGAAGAAGTTGACGCCAATACAGCCCCAGCCGATGGAAGCGGCAGGGATCTGCCGGAACGGTTTAAGGGGCCGGAGCATTTCGTTGAGACACTCAGCCCCGTTGCCCGGGATGTCAGTCAGCGTACCGGGGTTCCGGCCCAGGTGATGATCGCACAGGCGGCTCTGGAGACCGGGTGGGGGCAGAACATGATTGGAGGTGAGCAGCAGCCCAGTCGCAACCTGTTTGGTATCAAAGCGGATGAACGGTGGGAAGGTGAGTCCGTTCGCGTCACCACCACCGAGTACCGGGATGGCCTTCCCATGAAGGAGAAGGCGGATTTCCGGGCTTATCCCGATTACGCCAGCAGTTTTGAGGACTACGCCAGTTTTCTGAACGAAAACCCGCGTTACCAGAGGGTGTTGCAACAGGCGGACAATCCAGAGGCCTTCGCTCGGGGGCTGCAGGATGCGGGCTACGCCACGGATCCGGGCTATGCCGACAAGATCCACGACATTATGGAGCGGCCCACGCTGGGTGGCGTGACCGAGGACGGGATGGAAGGGGAGTAAGCTGCCATGAGCCTGCTGAACACCGGACTGACAGGGATCCTTTCCAACCAGAAGGCGTTGGAGACCACCAGTAATAACATCACCAACGCCAATACGCCTGGTTACAGTCGTCAGCGTGCGGATTTTGAGTCGAACCCCTCCCAGGCCACAGGCAGTGGTTACATTGGCCAGGGTGTGAATATTGTCGATATCCAGCGCCTCAACGATCAGTTTATCAACACCCAGCTGCGTTCCGATACAACACTGCACTCTGAGCAGAAGGCGCTGGTGGAGAACCTGAATGGCATGGATGATCTGTTAGGCAATGAGGACACCGGCCTGAATCGGGCTCTGACGGACTTTTTTGGCACTCTTCAGGACGCTGCCGAAAGCCCGGCCTCCAGTTCGTTGCGTGAACAGGCGCTCAGCCAGGCGGATAACCTGGTCGCCCGCTTCCAGTCCGTGGACAGTCAGCTCCGCGCCCGGGAGGAAACGGTCAATGACCGTATTTCAGCCAATATTGGCGAGATCAATTCATTGGCAGATGGCATTGCCGAGCTGAACAAGAGCATTGCGGAAGCACCGGGGCGAGCCAGTGGCCGTGATGCCAATGAGCTCTTGGATAAGCGGGATGAAAAACTCAGAAAGCTTTCCGAGCTGGTCCAGGTCCAGACCAATGAGAATGATGATGGCACCGTTAATGTGCGGATTGGCAAGGGGCAGGGCATGGTCAGCAAGGGCAACAGCGCGACGCTGCGCCTGGCAGGGCCTACTGAGCAGGCAGGGCGGCGTGAGGTTATGCTGGAAGGGCTGGGCGAAGACCGGGCCATAACCCATGAACTGACGGGTGGGGCCCTGGGGGGTAACCTCAAGTTTCGGGATGAGATTATTGAACCGACCATGAATGGCATCGGCCGGATTGCTATAGGCTTGTCCCAGCGTATTAACGAGCAGCACAAGATGGGCCAGGATCTGAACGGCAATCTTGGCGGGAATTTTTTTCGCAATATCAATGCGGATACTGTGGCGAAAGGGCGTATTACTCCCTCTGCTGACACGGCTCAGGGAGGTTCGCCTGACGCGCGTGTCGAGATTACGGACAGCAGTCAGCTGGACACTCGCTCTTACACTTTGGAAATCACGGACGCGAGTGGCGGCTACAATCTACGTGATGCCGCCAGTGGGGAGGTTGTTAAAAATGGGAGTGTCGACCCTGACCCGCCACCGATACAAACAATAGGTTATAACGGCTTCGAGATTCAGCTGGAATCAGGGAGCTTACAGGAAGGCGATGAATTCTCCGTACGACCTACTTACAACGGTGCCCGGGATATGGAGACGGAAATCAGCAGTGGCGAGGACATTGCCCTGGCAGCGCCTATCCGGGCCGAGTCAAATAGTGGCAACCAGGGCACTGGACAGATCTCTCAGGGAAAGATGCTGGAGAGCGATCCACCCGGGCTAGATTCAAACGGTAACGTTGATCCACCTTTACAGATCCGGTTCACGTCGGAAAGCCAATATGAAGTCAATGATGTATCTGATCCTGCTAATCCTACGACGCTAACCACCGGGACGTTTGAGCCCGGTAAGACCAATACAGTATTCAGCGCGGATCCAGCTGATCCGAATTACAGGGGATTTCAGTTTGAACTTAGCGGCAACCCCGAAAAAGGTGACAGTTTCCGCATTGAAGCCAACGAGGGCGGCACATCGGACAACCGCAACGGCTTGGCACTGGGGGATCTGAACGCAAAGAATTATCTGGATGATGGCAACTTCAGCTTTACGGATGCCTATGGGGCGGTGGTTGAGGATGTGGGCTCGCGTACCCGGACCGCCCAGGTGGATAAGGAAGCGGCCGGAACGCTCAAGGAGCAGTCCCAGAAACAGTGGGAGGAGCAGTCCGGGGTCAACCTGGATGAAGAAGCCGGTAAGCTCGTCCAGTTCCAGAACGCCTACAGCGCCTCATCGCAGGTGGTCTCGGTCGCCCGGGATCTGTTCAACACGCTGATCGGCACCTTCAACTAGGGGAGGGGGAAATATGCGCGTCTCCACAAGCCAGATCTTCAATCAGGGGATCCAGCAGTTCCAGAACCTCAACGCCCAGCAGGCGCGCACTCAGGAACAGGTAGCCACCGGCAAGGAAATCCTGAGACCTTCTGATGATCCGGTGGCTTCAACGCGGATTGTGCAACTCAAGGATGATCTGGCGCGGAGCGAGCAGTACCAGGATACGCTCGATATGACCCAGACACGCCTGGAACGGGAAGACGGGACACTTTCCAGCTATACCGATGCGCTGGCCCGCACTCGGGAGTTGATGGTTCAAGCCGGCAGTGGATCCCTTAGTGAGTCGGATCGTGGCTCCATTGCACAAGAGCTGAAACAGGTCAAGGAGCAGATGGTCAGCCTGGCCAATACTCAGGGGCCGCAGGGCGAGTTCCTGTTCGCAGGCTTTCAGGGCGGGGAGAAGCCATTTACCGAAGACGTCTCCGGTAATATTGAATACCGGGGGGACTCCGGCGAGCGTTCGGTTCAGATCGATGATGGGGTCACGATCAAGGTGAACGACAATGGCCGTGAAACCTTTGAAGCAATACCCAGTGATCGGCCTACGTTCAATACCAGGGCCTCTGATACAAATACGGGTAGTGGGCGAATCAGTACCGGGGTTGTGGCGGATCGAGAAGAGTTCGAATCGTTTTATTCAGGTGGCGACTATCCTGAAGATCTGGTTGTTGAATTCTCTAATGGAGGGAACGAGTTCACTGTGAAATCCCGAAAAGATGGGCAGGAGTTCATTTCAAACCAAACGTATACCAGCGGTAATCCTATCGAAGTTAAAGGCATGCGTTTTGAAGTGAGTGGGGATCCGGATGATGGTGATGCATTCGTGGTTGAAACCGGAGATCAGCAGAGCATCTTCGGCACCATGGAGAAGATGATCGAGGGCCTGGAAACGCACCCCAATACCCCGGAAGGGCGTGAAGCGCTTGAGGATACCATCGATCAGGGCCTGGCCAATCTGCAGCATGCTGAAGACCGGGCCACGGAGATCCAGTCCGGCGTGGGAACCCGCCTGAATACAGTGGAAAGTACCAAGGAGTTCCTGAAGGACAGCGACCTGCTGGCCAAGGAAACCCTTTCAAATCTGGAGGACGTGGATTACGCCGAGGCCATCAGCCGCCTGACCCAGCAGAACTTTACGCTGCAGGCCGCCCAGCAATCCTTTGCGCAGATCTCGCGCCTATCGCTGTTTGACGCGCTGTGATTGACGCATCATGCGCGGCGCGTATAATCCCGTGCTGTTGCCGAGGTGGTGGAACTGGTAGACACGCCTGACTCAAAATCAGGTGGCGCAAGCCTTGTGGGTTCGAGTCCCACCCTCGGCACCATCCCTTATCCGCACAACGCTTTTGCCAGTCAGACGTCCTGCATGCGCCCGACTTCCCGGGCAATACGCATTGCTTCGTGGCGCTCCAGAGCTAGCAGGTTTTCGGCCATTTCCCTGGCTTCCGGGATTTCTGCGCGATCCGCCAGGTTCTGGTACAGCTCGATGACCTGATCATGGAAGTCGAAGATTTCCCCGGCGATGCTATTGAAATCAAGCTTCGTGTAAGGTGCGTCACAAGTCCTATGGGTTTCGATCGGTTTGTGAGACAGGTAGTCATAGATCCAGGTTTTCAGGGCTCCGGTATCCCCCTCAGTCTCGAATCCTTCGACGGTTTTTTCCAGTTCTTTTTCATGGGTGGCAAGGTAGTCGAGCAGGGCGCGGGCGCGCTCTTGCTCGTGCTCAGTGGCACAGTGTGCCAGACAATTGGCTGTCTGGTGGTGAAGGTTACGGGTCCAGTCGATAAGGTCCTTGAACGTTTTGATTTCCATTGTCACAAATCTCCTTTCCGGTTGATGGACTATGGCGCGTGGCAGGTCTGAAAATTACCTGTGGTGTTGATGATCTTGTTCACCGGTTGAGGCTTGCCGGTTAGCAAGGAAAATACGTTCCACCACCAGTATGGCCGCCATGGCGAGTCCGGCAATGCCAATGACAATAGGATCCGAGACCATCTTTACCCAGAGGAATCCCCCCAGAACAGTCAGGTCGAGAACAATGGCGGTTACCAGGATGACTGGATTGGCTCCAACCGCCTGTCTCAGGTACCTCAGGATGCCCCAGTGAATCGCGATGTCCATGATCAGGTAAAAGATGATGCCGAGCGCGGCGATCCGGGTGAGGTCAAAGAAGGCCGTCAGGATCAGGCCCAGGACCACCGTGTAGACCAGTGTGTGTTTCTGGATATCACCCGGCATACCGAAATGACTGTGGGGAACCAGCTTCATCTGGGTGAGCATGGCCAGCATCCGTGAGACTGCAAAAATGCTTGCGATTATCCCGCCGGCAGTTGCTGCCATGGCCAGGATCACCGTAAACCAGAGGCCGTACCCGCCGAGCGCCGGTCTGGCGGCGGCTGCCAGGGAGTAGTTGCGTGTTTCGATGATGTCGTTCAGGGACAGATTGCTGGCGACCGCAAAGCCAACCAGCGTGTAGATCACCACGCAGAGGGCAATGGAGATGATGATGGCGCGGCCGACATTACGGTGCGGGTCGTTAATTTCGGAGCCGCTGTTGGTGATGGTGGTAAAACCCTTGAAGGCAAGGATCCCCAGCGCTGTCGCGCCCAGAAAGCCGGTTACCGTGGGCTTTGGTTCGGAATGTGAGAAATCCACCGCGATACTGTCCGCAATCCAGACACCAACCAGGCCAAAGACGATAATCCCGCCGATCTTCAGGATGCCAATAAGCGAGGCTGTGCCTTCGATAAGGCGATTGCCTGAAAGGTTGATCAGGAATGCAACCAGCAGGAGGGCAACGCCCAGGACGGGCACCAGTCGACTGTGATCACCTACATCAAAAAGCTGCAGCGTGTAGGAGCCAAAGGTTCGGGCCAGGAAGCTCTGGGCAATCACCATTGAGAAATACATCAACAGGGCATGGAAAGCGGTCGGCAGGGTGTTCCCGTAGGCCTTGTGGAGGTACATCCCAATGCCGCCCGCCGAGGGATAGGTATTGGACATCCTGATGTAGGAGTAGGCACTGAACGCCACGATCACTGCGGCAGAAAGGAAGGCCAGGGGGAAGAGTGTGCCCGTCATCTCCGCCATCTGCCCCGTGAGGGCGAAAATGCCGGCGCCGATCATGACACCGGTTCCCAGCATCACCGCACCGGGCAGGGTCAGGCTGTTTTCGGCGTAACGGGGCGTTCGATCATCCTGTTCAGTCATCGTTTTTTCCGTTTTCTCAGGTTATCCGAGTTTGCAGGCTGTTGAGCGTAACCTCCGAAACTGAATCAGACCTGATTTTCTGGCGCCATAATTATCAGCCCTGATTCAGATTAGTATGCAATCATTATAGAAATGAAAAGTGACGCGGAAAGTCGAGAGGAGGCTTCATATGGACAAACCCCACCGGGCTATCATCAACGAATGCTGTCTCGTGATCCGGCATCTCAAGCTGGACAATCTTGATCACGAGAAAGCGGAGACTATCGGGCAGGCAATCGACCAGGTCATGGGTGTTGATAGGGTATCGCTGAACGACAACAAGTCCATCCTTAATGTCGCCTACGATGCTGGTAAAGTGAACATCGAGGATATTGAGGCGATTGTGCGCGGGCATGGGGCTGACATCGCGCAGGGCTGGTGGACCCGGTTTAAAGAGAGTTGGTACCGTTTCAGCGATGACAATGTTCGTGAAAACAAGGAACGCACCCCTTGGAGTTGCCACTGAAGGCAGGACTCCGGAGTCCTGACAAATGGTAAAATGGCGCGGGTGGCTCTACGCTCCCGAGTTCAACGTTATCCTGTTCGCCTTCCTGCTCAACTACCCGTGGGAGTTTCTGCAGGTCCCTTTTTACCGGGATATGCCACAGGCCGCTCACTGGGATGCGATTCTTTTCTGCTCGCGCGCTGCGGCCGGGGATGCGCTGATCGCCCTGGCCAGCTTCTGGGGGGTTGCTCTGCTGGCGCGGAACCGGCACTGGGTCACCAGGCCCACTTTCTGGCAGATTGTTCCATTCTCGGCGTTTGCTGTGCTCATTACCATCGGGCTTGAATGGCACGCCACGGTGATTGCCGAGCGTTGGGCGTATGCTGAGCACATGCCGGTACTTCCGGTCATAGGAACGGGGTTACTTCCTGTTCTGCAATGGGTGATCCTTCCGCCCCTGATTGTCTGGCTCGTGTATCGACAGATTCGTTAATCAGCTCCCCGGCGATTTCTGTTGCAAAATCATGGCGTTTCACTTCTTTCTCCCACCTGAAAGACAGGTGCGAAACCACCACCGGGCGTGCGGAAATTGGTTGTCTGGCCTTTATAGATGCGGGCGGCAGGAGTCAGCGGTTTTCCAGCGTAGCTGTACAGGCGAATGTCGACCTTTCTGGTCATTATGGTATCGTCAATTCGGACGTTCCGCTCCCCGGCCGGAACCAGTTCCTGCGCGATATAATCGTCCTCAAGAATGTTTTCAAAAACCCGTCGCGTCATTTTGTCGCCCCGGTAGACACCTTTGCTGCCGTGGCCTGCAACCGGCTTGAAGAACAGTTCACGACGGGCATTCCACAATGCAGTCGCGTCTTCTCTCGAAACCAGTTGGGTCTTCGGCACGGCTCTGTCCAGATAGCCTACGTCCGCCTTATTCACCCCCCCAGTTACGCAGGGTTTGCGAGGCGGATAGGAGCGTCAGGTTCCGTTTGTCAGCCAGCAAAGCGTGCACCCGCGGATTGGGGGTTACTACTATCGCGCCGTCAAGATACGCACGCCTTAAAGTCGTATGTTGCGGGGCCTCCAGGGCAAAATCCACCAGCCGGTTGTACACCATGTCAATTGGTTTACCGCCAGCTGTCAGTACGCCATTGCTGTACTCGAGTTCGGAAGGGTCGAGTACCAACGTATCAAGTCCGCGGGTCAGGAGCAGCTTTTGAGCCAGCTGGAATTCGGGGAACATAAACTGGTTCTTCGGGTCCTCATCCACGATGGCCAGGCGGCTGGGCGTTGAGTCTACTCGCTGCTTCTGCCATTCGTGTTTGAACATGGTGAACACCGCATCCTCGAATCCGTCAAGCGCGGGATTGCTCGCGCTGCTCTGCTGGGATGGGTTGCAGCAGTGATGCTGAGCCCGAGCAAGCTCAGCGTTCAGAAAAGCGCCACCGGCATTGGTATTGATCTCGATCAGCTGAGGACCGGCTGGGCCCAGGTGAAAGTCATAGCCCATGAATGCCCCTCTAGGACCCGGATCGAAACCCGCAATGTCCGGTGCCCAGGACAGGACCCGTTCCTGATACCCCGGAAGTCGGGTAGCTGATTCGATAGCCTGGACGATTCGCTCCATCGTCGACATGTCAGCTTCCGGGACGAAAACCGCTGTGTTTGAGAAGAGGTGATGAAGATCGGGGATCGCTGATGATTCATGGTCAGTGTCCGGAAATTGATCCCCGAGGCTTTCTTCGAGGGCTTTTTGGTCAAGAGTGATGCAGAAGCACTCCCGATTGAGTTGATCCGCGTCGGAATTGGTCATACTTCGGGGTCCTGATTTTGAGGTGGATCGGCTTTAAAAAATCGGCGATCAGAGCCAACGGCGAGCTGCCCACGCGAGGAGCGCGAGCAGCCTGTCAGTAAACGGTAGTCCCACGCCTGAGCAGGCATCGAGTCCCTCAGCTTCTGCGAGATCTGTCTCGAATTGCTTCTCAAGGGCTGCCGCCAGTGAAGGTGCCCTCGCGCAAAGATTGAGCTCGTGGTTCAGGAACAGGCTGCGATAGTCCATGTTGGCGGTACCCACGCTGGCCCATTCGCTGTCGATGGTCAGGGTCTTGGCGTGCAGCAGTCGCGATCGATAGCCGAACACGCGTATGCCCTTACGCTGCAGGCGTGCCTGGGTGCGCCGCGCGATCCAGCGTATGGGGGCGATGTCACTGTTCAGGGGCACCAGTACGCGCACCGCCACGCCGCGCCGTGCAGCATGCTCCAGGGCCCTGAGGGTCCATTCGTCGGGAACGAGGTAGGGCGTGGTCATCTCGATACGGCGCCTGGCCGAGCCAAACATGGAGGCGAAGACACAGTGCAGTCGGTGCTGGCAGTCGGCTGACTTGTTGGGCAGTACCACTGCGCTGGGCGGCTCCGCGTCGAGCTCGCTGTGGAAAGGCCGGCCTTCCCAGAGCGCCTCGTAGGCATTTCGGGCCTGCCGGACCAGCGGGCCCGTCATGGCGACGTGAGTGTCGCGCCAGCGGCGTTCGCCGTATAGCGTCTTCGAGTTTTCCCGATGAATGTTGAAACCGCCGAGAAAGGCTTTCCGACCATCCACGACCAGCAGTTTGCGGTGATTGCGCTGGTTGTATTGCAACGGGCTCGACCAGTGCCAACGGTGGAACCAGCGCAGCTCAACGCCATTGGTGCGCAGAAAACGATCGAGCCGGCGTGACACCCAGAACAACGAGCCGGCAGCGTCAAGGTGGAGACGAACGCGCACACCGGCTCGCACTCGCTCAGCCAGTGCTTCGGCGAATCGCCACCCGACTTCGTCCTCGGCAAAGATATAGCTCTCCATGGCGACTTCATCCTGGGCCTCGGCGATAGCCTGGATCATGGCGTCGTATAACAGATCGCCTTCGGTGAAGAGCTGGAAGGGCTCGTCGCCGGGCATCAGTACAGGCGTGCAGAGTCGGCGTCTGTGGCGTATCAATTCGATCATCACCTCCCTTCATCTAAACCAGGCGGCTGCCTGTGGGGCATCCGAATCCATAACCAGTGTCCTGGGTCCACTGTGAGTAAATTTGAGAAATGAAGGAATTTGCGAGTATGGCATTGCAGTCACGGCAAGTGTGTTATCTGATTATTGAATTTAACGGTTGAAGCTGAACTCACGCTGATACTGGCTGAAGGGGGTCGTCAGTTTCATGTCAGCTTGGTGTGCAATGATCCCCGCTCCAACGTCATCAGCCTGCATTCCGTCAGCGTGGATAAAGATCAGGCGAATTAGGGAGTTTAAATATGAACAATGATCACCATCCTGGCCAGCGTTCACTCTCGCGCCGTGACATCATCAGGGCCGGGACTTCCATGGGCCTGATCGTCGGGCTGGGTAGCCTGCTTCCTGGCTATGCCTTCGGCCTGACCGGCAACCAGGAACTCACACGTCGAACTGAGGGCAACTCGGACATTTACGAATTGACCATTGACCGCACGCCCCTGACCATTGACGGGCGCAGAAGTGTCCAGCCGATCACGGTCAACGGCTCACTGCCGGCGCCGCTGATCCGTCTGCGTGAGGGGCGTGAAGCCGTTCTGCGGGTGACCAATAAGCTTGAGGACTACACGTCCATCCATTGGCACGGCATCCTTCTGCCGTTTGAAATGGATGGCGTTCCCGGCGTCAGCTTTGAAGGCATCGCCCCCGGTGAAACCTTCGAATACCGCTATCCGGTCCGCCAGAGCGGCACCTACTGGTATCACAGCCACTCCGGGCTCCAGGAGCAACTGGGCCATTACGGCCCCCTGATCGTGGATCCGGCGGAGCCGGAGCCCTTCGAGTACGACCGCGAATACGTGATCGTGCTTTCCGACTGGACTTTCAGTGATCCGACTGAGGTGATGCGCAATCTCAAGGTGGCGGAAGGCTACTACAACCACAACAAGCGGACGGTGGCCGACTTCTTTGATGATGTGGCCAACCTGGGCTGGAGTGGCGCCTGGGAGAAGGCCGGGATGTGGGGCCGCATGCGCATGACGCCCAGGGACATCCTGGATGTGACCGGCGCTGAGTACACCTACCTGATGAATGGCATGTCGCCCAATGACAACTGGACCGGCCTCTTTGAGCCGGGCGAGAAGGTACGCCTGCGCGTGATCAATGCCTCGGCCATGTCCATCTTCGATGTGCGTATTCCGGGATTGGCGATGACCGTGGTGGAGGCCGACGGCCAGAAGGTTGAGCCGGTGGCCACCGATGAGTTCCGCATCGGGGTGGCCGAGACCTATGACGTCATCGTGGAGCCGCAGGACGAAGCCTATACCTTGTTTGCCCAGTCCCAGGACCGTTCTGGGTTTACCCGTGGCACCCTGGCCGTGCGCGAGGGCATGGAAGCGTCCGTGCCGGAGCTCTACCCGCGTACCGAGCGTGGCATGGCGGCCATGGGTATGGCTGATCACGGTGATGGCGGAATGGACCATGGTTCCATGGAAGGAATGGAGGATATGCACCAGGACGGTGGTGGTATGGACGGGTCGATGCACGGCAACGGCGGTCAGCCTCCAGTGGCAGGTCGCGAGATTTCGCACGGCCCGGACAACCACGGCGCCGGCGCCGCCATGGTCGCGATGAACCCGAGGCCGAGACTCGATGAGCCCGGTGTCGGCTTCGAGCACGTGGACCACCGGGTACTGACCTACGACCAGCTCCGGGGCCTGCACGCCTGGCCGGATGAGCGCGAACCCCAGCGCGAGGTGGAACTGCACCTGACCGGCAACATGGAGCGCTACATGTGGTCCTTCGACGGGCAGAAGTTCTCTGAAGTCGACGGCCCGGTCCCTTTCCGCCACGGCGAGCGCCTGCGCCTGATCCTGGTCAACGACACCATGATGGATCACCCCATCCACCTCCACGGCATGTGGATGGAACTGGAAACCGGTAATGACGGTTATCGGCCCCGTAAGCACACGCTGCTGGTCAAGCCCGGGGAAATGATCTCGGCACAGATTACGCCGGAGCATAAAGGCGACTGGGCCTTTCACTGCCACCTGCTCTACCACATGAAAGCGGGCATGTTCCGCGTGGTGTCCGTCCAATGAGTGCGCAGAACAGGAGGAACACTATGGCTGCTAAACACGCTTCCACGCCCCTGATGCTTTTGGGCCTGATGGTCCCGGCCACCGGCGCTATTGCCCAGGGCGTGGGCCCGGAGGCAGAGGCGGACTGGTCGCTACCGGTGCATGATGATGTCACCCACGGCCTGCTTCTGATGGACCGTTTTGAATACCAGGACGGCGACGACGAGGACGTTTTTGCCTGGGAGGGTCAGGCCTGGTGGGGCGGGGATACCCATCGGTTGGTGGTCGACTCCGAGGGTGAGGCCCTGGTCTCCGGTGGCGATGGTGGTGAAGTGGAAAGCTTCGACATCCAGTACGGCTACGGATTCAGTGCCTACTGGCAGGCCAAGGCCGGGTTGGGATACCAGACCACTTTCGGACCGGGGCCTGATCGTGACCGGGGTTCCGCCGTTATCGGTGTTCAGGGACTGGCACCCTACTGGTTCGAGCTGGACACCGGCCTTCGCGTCAGTGAGGATGGCGATGCGGTGGCCGAATTTGAGGGCGAGTACGACTGGGTCTTCACACAGCGCCTGATCCTGCAGGGGCGGGCAGAGACCAGCTATGCTTTCAGCGACGTCCCTGAATTCGGGGTTGGTGAAGGCATTAACGGCCTTACCCTGGGACTGCGTCTGCGCTATGAGATGGCCCGTGAGTTCGCGCCCTATGTGGGCGTACGCTGGCAGGACCAGTACGGGGACACGGCGGACCTGACCCGTGCCGAAGGCGAGGATACAGAGAAGACATCGCTGGTTGCCGGTGTACGCTGGTGGTTCTGAAGGAATGCCATGAGACTGCTGCTGGTTGAAGACGACACCCTGCTTGCCGAGAGCCTGCAACGACAGCTGTCGGCGGCGGGCTTCAGTGTTGATGGCATAGCCAACGCCTCAGGCGCGGACCAGCTTGGCAGGCAGGAAGACTATCGTGTTGTGGTCCTCGATCTGGGGCTGCCCGACGGCAATGGT
Organism: Halomonadaceae bacterium KBTZ08; assembly: GCA_048013405.1. GTDB lineage: Bacteria > Pseudomonadota > Gammaproteobacteria > Pseudomonadales > Oleiphilaceae > Halospina. Next base: position 825,338 of record CP182108.1, on the reverse strand, counting down.
CTGGACGTGCTCAGGGAGTGGCGTTCGCGCGGTCTCACAATGCCGGTGCTGATCCTCACTGCCCGTGGTGACTGGCAGGATAAGGTGAATGGCCTCAAAGCGGGCGCTGACGATTATCTGGCCAAACCGTTCCAGACCGAGGAGCTACTGGCGCGTCTTGATGCCTTGATCCGTCGCAGTGAGGGGCGGGTTGACGCGATCCTCTCCGCCGGGCATTTCAAACTGGATGAGAACCGTCAGTTCCTGGTGACCCCGGATGGTGAGGAGCACCCGCTCACGGGTACCGAGTTCCGCCTGCTACGCTGTCTGATGAGTCGGCCGGGTCAGCTTTTTTCCAAGGAAAATCTTCTGGAACAGGTCTATAGCCTGGATGAAAGCCCAACCCATAATGCGATCGAGGCGTATATCCGCCGGCTACGCAAGCTGGCGGGGAAGAACGCCATTGTGACGCGCCGTGGCCAGGGGTATATGTTCAATGCCGTGGATTGATCTGAACGGCTCCATCCGGCGCACACTCCTGATCGTGCTGCTCCCTGCTGCCATTGTCCTGATGGGAGCCGCTTGGGTCATTCATGGAGCATTGCTTGAGCGCATGGCCCGAAGCTTTGTGGAGGATCGGCTCAAGGAGGAGGTGGCCTTCCTGAAACACCAGCTCAATCAGGCCGACGGACGCATCAGCGCATTGAAGACCGGGGATTACTTCAAGGACGTGTTTCATCACGCCTTTGCCGTGCGCGTGGGCTCCCGGCAATACGTCAGTCCTTCCCTCTGGCAACCGTTGCTGGCGCCCCGGCTGGCGGAAAACGGGCGTGGTATTATCCGGGAGACAGCGAGCAATGGACCGGTCTCGGACTATCTGGCCTACCGGGATACCCTCGAGCTTGAAGGACGGAACGCGGTGATTGTCGTGGCGGAAGACCTTTCCCGGATTGATGCCAGCCAACGCGAGCTGCACATCTGGACAGCCGTGGTCTCCGCCGTTTTGCTGGGACTCCTGGTGCTGGTGATCTGGGTGGGTATCCGGCTTTCCCTGGCGTCTGTGGGGCAGTTGCAGAGCGCCTTGGAGGAGTTGCAGCAGGGAGAACGGGAGCGTCTTGATATCAGGACGCCCGTTGAATTTCAGCCCCTTGTGACACAGCTGAATCAGCTGCTGGAAACGCTGGATCGGCGCTTGATGCGTTCGCGGGAGGCATTGGCGAACCTCTCCCACAGTGTGAAAACGCCCATTACGGCGGTGCGTCAGGTTCTTGAGGAACGGGGGCAGCCGCTGGACTGGGACCGTCGGCAACAACTTGCCCAGCGCCTGTCGGATATTGACGGTCAACTCGAGACCGAAATGCGTCGCAGCCGCTTTGCCGGGGCTCAGGCAGGCAAGGGGGCAGCACCAGTCACCCAGGCTCGGGAGTTGATCTGGATGCTCGGCCAGCTTTATCCAGACAAGGCGTTCGAACTCGAGACCTCCCTGGCGGATGAGCGACGCTGGCCTGTCGAGGCGCATGACCTTAATGAGATTCTGGGGAATGTCCTTGATAACGCCGGGAAATGGGCGGCTTCACGCGTAACGTTGTTGTTGCGTGAGGAGGGGGAAGGGCTGGTGATTGATGTCAGTGACGATGGTCCTGGCGTGGCTCCTGAACAACTGTCGACACTGGGGACTCGAGGGCAGCGCCTGGATGAGCAGGCTTCCGGGCATGGCCTGGGGCTTGCCATTGTCCGGGATGTTGTGCGCCGGTATGACGGTTGGGTGGGGTTTGAGATCAGTGACTGGGGAGGGGTGCGTGTAAGGGTGGTGCTGCCCGAACGGGTTTCCTCCTGATGCCGACCTTTGTTCCTGGAGTCAGTTCCATGTCAGGTTTGTATGGTCTGATAGAAAGCATTGGGGCAAGGTTGTTGGTCCCGATGCCAAATATTTCGCAACAGAAAAGAGAGGATGAAGATATGAAAAAGGTATTCGCATTGGTGCTTTTTGCGGTGTTGGCGGTGAATCCGGCTCTTGCCCACCAGGAAGGCGAACATGATGGGATGGAACAGGGGCGGATGATGGACCATGGCTCGGGCATGGGCATGGGCATGGGCATGGGCATGATGGACGGTGAGCACATGCATGACCGCATGCAGAGGATGCGCCAGACCATGGATCAGGCCCGGCAAACAAGCGATCCCGAGGAACGCCGTGAACTCATGCGCGAGCACATGGAAACCATGCACGGCACCATGCAGCGCATGGGGGCCGGCCGGAGTGACAAAAGCGACACAGAAGAGCAGGCAACAGCCCCCTCGGACATGCCCATGGAAAAGCGCGTGGAGCGTATGGAGCAGCATATGCGGATGATGCGGGAGATGATGCAACAGATGATGGAGCGCGAGTCGCTGGAAGAGTAAGGAGGCGTGAGCGTCAAATGCGCAGGGTGGGGCAAGTGATGAAACGGGATGCGGTCACCACCGAGTGAGCGCTGTTATGGAACGGGTCCTTCGGGGCCTGGAAAGGAATTTGGTAACTCAGGAGTATCCTATGAAGGTCAGGAGACAATCCGCTATTGCTGCATCTCTGTTGTTTGTTTCAGTGACTGCAACAGCCGGCGGCTCTCATAGTGCAGGTTCTTCCCATGGGGTGACAGTGGGCGAACCTGGCTCGGGTTCAGACGTTGATCGCACGGTTTCCGTGCAAATGCACGACAACAATTATGTCCCCGAACGAGTCAAGGTTAAGCAGGGAGAAACCGTGCGCTTTGAGATTGATAACAAGGGGGCATTGGTTCATGAGTTCAATATTGGAACGCCCGCGATGCATGAGGCCCACCAGAAAGAAATGACGAAGATGGTCAAGAAAGGCGTCATCCAGGGAGGTGAGCTTAATAAGGGCATGATGGGCGACATGAAACACGATGATCCCAACAGTGTGTTACTTGAGCCGGGGGAGAGCGAGACAGTGCTATGGACGTTCTCGCAGGAAGGTGAGATTGAGTTTGCATGCAACGTGCCTGGCCATTACCAGTCCGGGATGCATGGGGATATCGAGTTCGAGTAGGTGCGATAACGGGCGTCTAGGTCGGCGGCAAGGGTTCATGATATGCAAAAGTGTTTGTTGACCCTTTTGAAAGGGTGGTAGCCTTCGTCCATGAAACCAAACAGTCACTGCATATGCATCTTTCTGGGAATCCTCATTGCGCTGTCACCGGTGTTTGCCGGGGCAGCGACGATGGGAATTATCTCGAAGGGGGCCATGCAGTCCGATCTGCACCAGCAGATGGACTGTGGTGGCGCAGCGACGCAGGATGCGTTTCACGGTAGCGCTCTCAGTCAGGTCGACTGCTCTGATATCGAAGTCTCGGGTGAATGCTGTGCAAGCTGTGTGGCCTGTGCCTTATCAATGACCCTCCCTGTTCACCTTGAACCCGTCTCCTTCGCGATTGAAGGCCATGCTTTCAATCGGCCCCAGGTTGACCTCGAATCTGAACTCCAGCCCCCCAGAACACGCTTCTCTTAATCGGTAGCGCCATTGCGCGCGCGTTTTTCGTGCGCAAGGCAGACATCGTTTGCCGTCAGGCCTGACACAGCGTCAGGGCTGGCGCCTAGAGGAGCGACACCAACCATGAAAGTTCGATTATTCCAGGCACTAACGATAACCTTCCTCGTCCTGGTTTCGTTGGCTTCCCTTGCGGCCGCGGACGAAGGCCTGCCCTTGAAGGAAGCGATCCAAAAGGCCCAGGAAGGTGATCCCTGGCTCGACGCCAGTCGAGACCGTGAAAGAGCCTATCAGGCTGAAAGCATATCGGCCGGAACCCTGCCTGATCCGCGAGTCTCCGTAACCGGCCGCAATCTGCCGGTGGATACCTTCGATTTCAATCAGGAGGCCATGACGCAGTTCAGTGTCGGTGTCACGCAGATGTTCCCGCGGGGCGATACGCTCGAGCTCAAGCGCCATGGAAAAAAACTGCAGGCTGATGAACAGGCGATACAGCGCAGTGAACGCCGCGCGCGGGTCAGGCTGATTATAAGCAGACTATGGCTGACCGCCTACGAGGCGCAGAACAGTATCGAATTGATTGAACATGACCGGAATCTTTTCGAACAACTGGTGGATGTTGCCGAATCCAACTATGGCTCGGCCCTGCGCCAGGCCAGACAACAGGACGTGGTACGGGCGCAGCTGGAGTTGACCCGGCTGGAAGACCGGTTAAGTAGCCTCCGTCGTCGTGAGGCAGCCGCGCGGCGCCGATTAGGCGAGTGGATTGGACACCAGGCCGCCGAACGCAGCCTGATTGGTGCGCTACCGCAATCTGCAGCGGTATATCCGGGTCCTCAAGTGGTTCTATCGAATGCATCCAATCGGACTCTAACCGATACCCTGCTAAATCACCCCAAAGTACGTGTATTGGACAAGCGCGTTTCTGTGGCCTCCAATAAAGCGGATCTGGCTCGCCAGAAATACTGGCCGGAATGGGGCGTAACCGCCAGTTACGGTTACCGCGATCGTGCCCCTGGCGGCCCGGACCGCGCCGACCTCTTCTCGGTGGGCGTGACCTTCGATCTCCCCATTTTCACCGGCAAACGTCAGGACTCCCAACTGAACGCCGCCATTGCCCGCAAGGGGGCGGTGAAAACCGACAAGGCACTCCAGCTACGGTCATTGAAAGCCAGGCTCGAAACGGCCAGTGCCGAACTTGCCCAACTCAACGACCGCGTCGAACTCTACGACCAACGTTTACTACCGCAGATGCAGGAGCAGGCCGAAGCGGCCCTCACCGCCTATAACAATGACGATGGCGATTTCGCCGAAGCGGTTCGCGCCCGCATCGACGAGCTCAACGCCAAGATCGAAGCCCTGGCTATCGATGTGGCACGGGGAAAAATCAGGGCCCAAATCAACTATCTGCTAAGCGGTGCCGAAGCATCACGAGTGGCGCAGGGAGGTCACCATGAATAAAGTACTTTCAATTATTGCACTGCTCGTCCTTGGTGGCGTTCTTGGCGCCGGTGGTTATGCCTGGTTCGGGGCGGGGCCGGCGAGCGATGGCGGCGCACAGAATGGGGACAAGGGTGAGCCCCTGTACTGGGTAGCGCCCATGGACGCCAACTACAAGCGCGATAAACCGGGCAAATCCCCCATGGGCATGGACCTGGTGCCGGTCTACGAGGAGGGGGGAGGCTCAGAGGCGAGCCCAGGGACCGTTACAATCTCTCCGGACATCGTCAATAACCTCGGGGTGCGGACCGGCAAGGCGGAAAAAGGCCGCTTCCGTAGCGAAATCAATACGGTGGGTTATGTCCAGTACGATGAAGACCAGGCCGTGCATATCCATTCCAGGGTTGAGGGCTGGATCGAGCGGCTGATGGTCAAGGCTGAAGGCGACCCGGTAACCCGGGGTGAACCCCTGTACGAGATTTACTCGCCCACCCTGGTCAATGCCCAGGAGGAATTCCTGTTGGCGTTGAAGCGGGGGAACGACAATATGGTTCGAGCTTCTGCCCGGCGCCTGCGCGCGCTGAACGTGCCGGAAGAAACGATCGAGACCATCCGCAGCAAGCGCAGGGTGTTCCAGACCATCACCATCAATGCGCCACAATCCGGCGTGGTTGATAACCTGAATGTGCGTGAGGGTTTCTTCATCCAGCCATCCAGAACCGTCATGTCCATCGGCGTCCTCGACGAGGTGTGGGCCGTGGGCGAGGTATTCCAAAGCGATGCGGCCCGCATCGAGGTGGGCGATCCGGTCACCATGACCTCCAACTACCTGCCCGGCGAAAGCTGGGAGGGGCGCGTCGACTACATCTATCCGAGCCTGGACGAGACCACCAACACCCTGCGGTTTCGTACCCGGATTGATAACCCGGGGCAACGCCTGAAAGTCAATATGTTCGCGCAACTGGCAATCCATCATCAGAGCGCGGAACAGACGCTCTTGATCCCCCGGGAGGCCCTGATCCGCACTGGCCATCAGAACCGCGCAGTCCTTGCCTTGGGAGAGGGACGATTTAAGTCTGTTGAAGTTGAGGTGGGGCGAGTCGGCACTCACAAAGTGGAGATCCTGGACGGGCTGAAGGCGGGCGACCGCATTGCGACGTCTGCCCAGTTCCTGCTGGATTCCGAGTCCAGCAAGACCTCGGACTTCCAGCGCATGCATCACGGCGAGAAGGCCACACCCGACCAGGGGAAGGGCGACGGCGCGATGAAGTCCATGGACCACTCGGATCAGGGAGGCTGATATGATCGAGTCGATTATCCGATGGTCCGTCTATAACCGTTTTTTGGTCCTGCTGGCGACGCTCCTGCTGGTCGGCGGCGGGCTGTTCTCCCTGAAAAACACCCCGGTGGATGCCCTGCCGGATCTGTCCGATGTCCAGGTCATCATCAAGACCAATTATGCGGGCCAGGCACCGCAGGTTGTCGAGGACCAGGTCACTTACCCCCTGACTACGGCGATGCTCTCCGTACCCGGCGCCAAGACCGTGCGTGGCTATTCATTCTTCGGGGACTCGTACGTCTACGTGATTTTTGACGACGATACGGAGATGTACTGGGCCCGCTCCAGGGTGCTGGAGTACCTGAGCCAGGTGGCCCCGGAACTGCCGGATGCCGCCAAGCCGCAGTTGGGCCCGGATGCCACCGGTGTAGGCTGGGTCTACATGTACGCTTTGGTCGATCGCAGTGGCCAGCACGACCTCAGTGATTTGCGCTCGCTTCAGGACTGGTTCCTCAAGTATGAACTGCAGACCGTCTCCGGGGTTTCGGAGGTGGCCACAGTTGGAGGCATGGTCAAGCAATACCAGGTCGACGTGGATCCGGACAAACTGCGTGCGTACGACATACCGTTGCAACACGTACAGAACGCCATTCAGCAGGGCAACCAGGAAATCGGCGCGTCCGTGGTTGAAATGGCGGAAGCCGAGTACATGGTTCGCGCCACAGGCTATATCCAGAGTGTGTCCAATCTGGCCAGCGTGCCACTGGGCATGAACAAAAATGGAACGCCGGTCCGCCTGAAGGATGTTGCCGATATTCACGAGGGCCCGCAGATGCGGCGTGGGGTGGCCGAGTTGAATGGCAATGGCGAGACGGTGGGCGGCATTGTGGTCATGCGCTATGGGGAAAATGCCCAGAAGACCATAGACGGCGTCAAGACGAAGCTCAATCAGCTGGAAAAGGGATTGCCCGAGGGCGTTGAGGTAGTGCCGGTCTACGACCGCTCGGGGTTGATCGAGCGTGCCGTCAACACGCTCTGGCATAAACTTGGCGAGGAGTTCCTCGTCGTCGCGCTGGTCTGCATGGTCTTCCTGTTCCATGTGCGCTCGTCACTGGTCGCAATTATCAGCCTGCCAGTGGGCATCCTTACCGCGTTCATCGTCATGTATTTCCAGGGCATCAACGCAAACATCATGTCGCTGGGCGGCATTGCGATTGCCATTGGGGCCATGATTGATGGCGCCATTGTGATGATTGAGAACATGCACAAGCACATGGAGCGAACGCCGCTCACCCGGGAAAACCGATGGCGGATCGTTGCCGACGCGGCCAGCGAAGTAGGCCCGGCGCTGTTCTTCAGCCTGCTGATCATCACCGTGAGCTTCATGCCGGTATTCACCCTGGAGGCCCAGGAGGGGCGTATGTTCGCGCCCCTGGCTTTCACCAAGACCTACGCCATGGCTGCCTCCGCTGCTCTGGCGGTTACGCTGGTGCCGGTTCTCATGGGCTATTTCATTCGCGGTAAGGTTATGCCCGAGCACCGTAACCCGGTGAATCGGCTCCTGGTCGCCGGTTATATGCCTTTGCTGAAAGGCGTATTGCGTTACCCCAAGAGCACCGTGTTGGCCACACTGGTGGTAACGGCTGTTGGCTTCTGGCCGGTCAGCCAGATTGGCAGCGAGTTTATGCCACCGCTGGACGAGGGTGATTTCATGTACATGCCCACCACCCACCCGGGCATTTCGATCGGCAAGGCACGGGAGCTGTTGCAGCAAACGAACAAGCTCATCCGAACTGTACCCGAAGTCGATACCGTCTTCGGTAAGGTGGGCCGAGCGGATACGGCAACCGATCCCGCACCCCTGACCATGATTGAGACCTCTATCAGCCTCAAGCCCCGCTCAGAGTGGCGGCCTGGAATGACGAAAGAGAAACTCAAGGAGGCGCTGGACAATCGTGTTCAGATTCCGGGTGTGACCAACGCCTGGGTTATGCCGATAAAGACACGGATTGATATGCTCGCGACGGGCATCAAGACACCGGTGGGGATTAAGGTCTCGGGCCCGGAACTGTCGCAGATCCAGGCCATTGGCTCTGATCTGGAGACCATCCTGGAGGACGTCTCAGGGACAGAATCGGTCTATGCGGAACGGGTCGCCGGCGGACGCTATATCACCGCTGACATCCGCCGTGATGATGCGTCCCGTTACGGGCTCAATATCGACGACATCCAGCAGGTCGTGGCCACGGCCGTTGGCGGCCGTAACATCGGTGAGACCGTGGAGGGTCGGCAGCGTTACCCGATCAATCTGCGCTACCCGCAGGACTACAGGAACTCGCCGGAGCAGTTGGCGAAACTGCCGATTGTCACACCTGCCGGTGAGCGTATCGCCCTCGGGGCCGTGGCCGACGTGCGTGTCGAGGATGGCCCGCCGGTCATCAAGACCGAGAATGCGCGCCTGAACGGGTGGGTGTACGTTGATATTGCCGACGTGGACGTGGGCACCTATGTGAATCGCGCGCAACAGGAAGTCCGCGAGGAACTGGACCTGCCTGCTGGCTATTCCATCAGTTGGTCCGGTCAATACGAGTATATGCAGAGAGCCAAGGCCAAGCTCGCCTATGTCGTACCCCTGACTCTCGTGCTCATTATGCTGCTGCTATACCTGAGTTTTCAGCGCCTTCAGGAGGTGGCCATTATCATGGTGACGCTGCCTCTGGCGATGGTGGGCAGCTTCTGGCTACTGTTCCTTCTGGGCTATAACTTCTCGGTAGCCGTGGGCGTCGGCGTCATTGCCCTGGCCGGCGTGGCCGTGGAAATTGGCGTGATCATGCTCACCTACCTGAATCAGGCTCATGAACGCATGCTTGAACAATGCCGCGATCACAATGTCGCCCCTCGAGAAGAGACGCTGCGCCACGCCGTGCTTCATGGCGCCGGGCTCCGCGTGCGGCCTGTGATGATGACGGCTGCAGCTGTTATCGGCGGCCTGCTGCCCATTCTTTATGGGACGGGGACAGGGTCCGCAACAATGAGTCGTATAGCAGCCCCCATGGTTGGCGGCATGATCAGCGCAGTCGTGCTCACGCTATTGGTGCTGCCGGTGGTCTACTTTCTTTGGAAGAAGCGTTCTCTTCGGGAATGAGAAACAGAGCACGCAGTGACCTCGAATCCTGCGTGCACGATAAGCTGGCGCACCAATTCAGGTGCGGTTCAGCTTATCGTGCTTGAATAGGGTAGAGAGCAAGTGAATGAGAACCATGTGATCATGGTTTCAGCGCGCGAGAGCGAGAACGGCCTCGCTCTCGCGCCAAGATTGATTTTACCTTTAGAAGGAACACTTAAATGATGTCTGGCGGTATGCACACAATGACTGGCGGTATGCACACAGGTGGAATGATCTGGATGCTCGTGGTGGGCATCATCCTCGTTATTCCGTTCTGGAAACTGGCCACTCGTGCCGGTTATCCCGGGCCGCTGGCCCTGCTGATACTGATTCCGCTGGTGAACCTGGCGTTTATCTATTTTCTGGCCTTTTCCCGGTGGCCGGAGTCAAACGAACCCCGTTGGTGAGTTGGCCAGTGCCATCCATGTCAGCCCGGGTCGATGAACGTCTGCAAACCCAGGAGAGAGTGATGACCTCACGCGAGTGTGCTCATGATCATGAGCAGGAACATGGGGCGGGTACGAAGGATCCGGTCTGCGGCATGACCGTGGATCCGCACACGGCCGAACACCGCAGCCAGCACGCGGGCCGAACCTGGTATTTCTGTTCGGAACACTGCAAGTCCAGATTCGAGAGTGATCCGGACCATTACCTGTCGGGCGAGGAGCAGGCTACTGAACCGGTTCCGCCCGGGACCATGTACACCTGCCCGATGCACCCGGAGATCCGCCAGGAAGGGCCGGGTAACTGCCCGATCTGTGGTATGGCCCTGGAACCCGAGCAGGTGACTGCGGATACAGGGCCCTCGGAAGAACTCACGGACATGACCCGCCGGTTCTGGATCGGTGCGGTGCTGGCGCTTCCGGTGTTCCTTCTGGAGATGGGCGGCCATCTGATTGGCCTCAAGGAGATGATTGCTCCCCAGACCTCGAACTGGATCCAGCTGGTTCTGGCGACGCCAGTCGTGCTCTGGTGTGGCTTGCCGTTTTTCCAGCGGGGCTGGAAATCGATCGTCAATCGCAGCCTGAACATGTTCACGCTCATTTCCATCGGCACGGGCGTAGCCTGGGCCTACAGCATTGTCGCAACGCTGGCGCCCTCGGTGTTCCCGGACGCCTTCCGTCAGCCCGGCGGTTCGGTTGCCGTCTATTTCGAAGCTGCTGCCGTGATCGTGGTACTGGTGCTGCTCGGGCAGGTGCTGGAGCTGCGGGCCCGGGAGAAGACCTCCGGTGCGATCAAGGCACTGCTGGAACTGGCGCCGGCAACCGCCCGCCGGCTGGATGATGAGGGGAATGAAACCGAAGTCTCGCTGGATCAGGTGCAGGTCGGTGATCGTCTGCGGGTGAAACCGGGCGACAAGGTGCCTCTTGATGGCGAGGTCCTGGAGGGCGGCTCCAGTGTGGATGAATCCATGGTCACCGGCGAGCCGTTGGCTGTCAGCAAGGAATCCGGTGACTCGGTGATTGGCGGCAGCATCAACGAACAGGGCAGTTTCATCATGCGCGCCGACCGCGTCGGCCAGGACACCATGCTCTCCCAGGTGGTCCAGATGGTGGCGAGTGCCCAGCGCAGCCGGGCACCCATCCAGGGGCTGGCCGATCGGGTTGCAGCCTGGTTCGTTCCGGCCGTGATTCTGATTGCTGTCATTGCCTTTATCACCTGGTCGATTGTCGGGCCACAATCCCCCATGGCGTTCGGGTTGATCGCGGGGGTCAGTGTATTGATTATCGCCTGTCCCTGCGCGCTTGGCCTGGCCACCCCCATGTCCATCATGGTGGGGGTTGGCCGGGGCGCCCAGGGCGGGGTCCTGATCCGGGATGCGGAGTCCCTGGAACGCATGGAAAAAGTCGATACTGTTGTAGTCGACAAGACCGGCACCCTGACGGAGGGAAGGCCCCAGGTGACGCAGCTGGTGCCCGCTGAAGGCGATACCGAGGAAACCCTGATGCGGTTCGCGGCCGGTCTGGAAAAAGGCAGCGAACACCCCCTGGCTCGCGCCATCCTGGAGAAGGCGCAGTCCATGGAACTGGGGCTGCCGGAAGTAGCGGAGTTTGATTCGCCCAACGGCAAGGGGGTTACCGGCCAGATTGATGGTCAACGGGTGCTGCTCGGAAACCGGTTGTTGATGGAGGCCGAAGGCGTTGCCCTGGAGGCGTTCGAGGGCGAGGCGGACCAGCTTCGCCGGGATGGCGCGACGGTCATTTTCGCTGCCGTCGACGGGCGCATCCGTGGGCTGGTGGCGATTTCAGATCCGGTTAAGGAAACGACGGAAGCCGCTATCCAGGCATTGCAGCGGGAGGGTATCCGGGTCGTGATGCTCACGGGTGATAACCAGACATCGGCCGAAGCAGTGGCAAGGCGGTTGAATATCGATGAGGTTGAAGCCGAGGTGCTGCCGGAGGATAAGGGCCGAGTGGTGAAACGACTGCAGGATGAAGGACGGATCGTCGTCATGGCGGGCGATGGTGTGAACGACGCGCCAGCACTGGCAACTGCCGATGTGGGCGTGGCCATGGATTCCGGGACGGACGTTGCTATTGAAAGTGCCGGGGTAACCCTGCTGCGCGGGGATCTGATGGGCATTGTTGAGGCCAGGCGGCTCTCACGCGCGACCATGCGCAATATCCGTCAGAATCTGTTCTTTGCCTTTGTCTACAACTCGGCGGGTGTGCCGATCGCGGCCGGTGTTCTCTATCCGTTCGCCGGGATACTGCTGTCTCCCATCTTTGCGGCAGCCGCCATGTCCCTGTCATCGGTCAGCGTGATCGCCAACGCTTTGAGACTCAGAGTTGTGCGGTTGTCAGCGGAATCATGAGTGAGGTGAGTGTTCCAGAAACATCCCCCGGATAGAGTCAAAGTTTGCTACCGTTAGGCTCCTGAGTCGGATAGCAAGGGAAGGGAACAGTCATGAAGGGATTACGTGCCGCCATCCGCCGCGGCTCGCAGCAACTCGTGGGGGAACTGAGCTGGAGCGCGCCGCCCTGGTTGTGTTCGCTGAATCGCCTGCGCCAGCAGCATCCGCGTCGGTTCTGGAGCATGGTGGCCCTTGTGGTGCTTTTGCCATTGCTTTACCTGGCGGGCCTCCGGCTCTGGGAGTTGGTACCCAGGCCGGTGGAGACGACCGTACGCATTGAGGCGCCTGGCGTTACCCGGGTGGATGAGGAAGGGGAACGCTATCCTGACAGTCTCCGTCTGCACTTCACCAGCCAGTATGAGGACGCCCGTGAGGAAGGACCCCGGGGCGGGGCGCCGCTGGCGTTGATCGGCAAGCCCCTGAGCGTGGGTGTTTCCCTTGAACCGGACCATGCGGGGACATGGCGCTGGACCGATGACGATACCCTGCGTTTCAAACCGGACGAGGACTGGCCTGCGGGCCAGGATTATACCCTCACGATCACAGAGGCCGCCCTGGCCGAGGGTGTGCATCTGGAAGATGACCAGCCGACATTTGCCACGCCAGAGATTGAGCCCGATCTGAAAAAAACGAGTTCTACCAGAACCCGAAAAAGCCCAGTGAACACCGGGTGGTCGCCACGCTGGGGTTCACCCCTGGGGTGGACAAGGCCAGCCTCCGTGAGCACCTGACGCTGAGCATGCGCCCGTCCGAGGCCACGGTGTCGCAGACGCCGGATGAATACCCCTTTGAGCTGGCGTTGGGCAAGAGCGGCCGCGAAGCCTATATAAAGACCGAGCCGCTGGAATTGCCGCCCCGGGACAACTTCATGGAGCTGGCGCTCGCCTCCGGGGTTGAGGCGGAGCTGGGCCCTTCCACCACGGACACCTCCATAGAGGAAACAGTACGGATTCCGTCGGTAAGTACGTTTTTCCGGGTTGATGAGACCCGGACCAGGATTGTGCGCAACGAAGAGAATGATCCGGAACAGACCCTGGTCATGGCATTCACCGATGGGGTCAAAACGAAAGTGGTGACCAACAACATCCGTGCCTGGGTGCTGCCGGACCATCGCTATTGGCGGCGGGATGACATCGATGCGGCTCTGAAACAGCGTGCTGAACGGTTGGAGCTGGAGGGCAATCCCACGGAACATGCGTACAGCAAGCTGCAGAGCTTTCGCTTTGACGCGCCCGAGGGGCGTCAGCTGCTGGTGGAGCTGCCATCGGGGCTGACCTCCCAGGGTGGCTTTGACATGACGGTGCCGCATACCAAGCTGCTGCGCGCACCGCAATATCCGGAAGAAGCCAATGTAGTGGGCGACGGATCGCTGCTGGCGCTCAGTGGCGAGCGCAAGCTCACCCTGCAGGCCCGTGGGCTGCCGGGCCTGAGAGTGGAGCTGTTCAGGCTTCTGGATGAGCAGGTGAATCACCTGGTCAGCCAGACCCGCGGCGACCTGGCCGAGGCTGACTTCCGCAACTATTCCTTTGACGAAGACAACCTTGCCGAACGCCACCAGGAGGTGATCTCGTTGGCCTCGGCCCACCCCTCGGAGGCCACCTATGCCTCCGTGGATCTGGCGCCTTACCTTAGCGATGCGGGGCGTGGAATATTCGTTGCACGGGTGCAGGGGTGGCATCCGGGAAAAGATCGGCCCGTTCATGGAGTGGATGACCGCCGCCTGATCCTGGTTTCGGATCTGAGTGTCATTGCCAAGCGCGAAGCCGATGATGCCCATGAAGTGTTCGTGCACTCGCTTGGTGATCAAGCGCCAGTGACCGATGCCCGGGTCAGTCTGTTAGGGCGCAACGGCCAGCCGGTACTGCAACGCACCACCGATGCGTCCGGCCACGCCAGTTTTCCCGATGCCAGTGACTTTGATGATGAAAAGGAAGCGACCGTCTGGCTGGTGGAAAAAGGGGGGGATCTGGCGTTCCTGCCTTATTCACGCAATGATCGGCAACTGAATTTTTCCCGTTTCGACACTGGTGGTGTCCGTACGAGCGGCCGGGACGCGGATGAGAAGCTGCGCGCCTCGGTGTTTTCGGATCGTGGTATCTATCGCCCCGGTGAAAGCGGGCATGCAGGCATCATGGTCAAGCGTACCGACTGGCAGTCCGTCGAGGGCGTACCGGTGGCCATTTCCCTGAAGAACCCCAAGGGCAACCAGGTGCTGAGTGAGCGCCGCGCCCTGCCTGCGGACGGGTTCATTGAACAGGCATTGTCGTTCGACCGGACGGATCCCACGGGTGACTACCGGCTGAATATTCACCTCCTGGATGAGGATCACGATCGGCGCAGGCGCCTGCTTGGCCATACCACGGTAAGCGTGGAAGCATTCCAGCCGGACACGATGCGCATCCATACCCGCTTCGCTGGTGATGCGGTCAAGGGGTGGCGTACCTCTCTGGAGCAGCAGGGCCGTGTGGAGCTGGAAAACCTGTTTGGCGTGCCGGCACAGAAACGCCGGGTGGAAGCCGAGTACACGCTGTCGCCCGCGCGTTTCCGTTTTGAGCAGTACCAAGGGTTCGTGTTTGAAGACCCCTTCCGGAACCGGGAAGACAGACTGGACCGGTCCGTCAGCCGTCAACTGGAGGAGGCGACCAGCGATGACAAGGGCCGGGCGTCCTTTGACCTGGATCTGTCCGAATACGGCAGTGGTCTCTTCCGTCTGGCGTTCAAGGCCCAGGGGTATGAGCCGGATGGCGGCCGTAGTGTGTCAGCCCGCAGCAGTGTGCGCCTGTCCCCGGCGAAACGCCTGGTGGGCTGGAAGGCGGACGGCAACCTGGATTATCTCAAACGCGACAGCGACCACCGGATCCGGTTCGTGGCGGTGACGCCGGATCTCGAGGCCACGGCCGTAAAGGACCTGACCCTCAGAGTTGCCGAAAACCGCAAGATTTCCACCCTGGTGCGCCAGGATGACGGCACGCTGGCCTACCAGACGGTTACCAAGGAAGAAGTGGTGTCCGACAATGATTTCACCATTGGCGCTGATGGCAGCGACTGGGCAGTGCCCACCGGTGAGCCCGGCGATTACATCGCCCGGCTGCGCGATGAGGCCGGTAAGCTGCTGGCTGAAGTCGAATACAGTGTGGCGGGCAGCCGGAACCTGACCGGCGCAAGCGACAAGGAAACCCAGCTGGATATCGAACTGGAGCAGCATGATTACCAGCCTGGCGAACAGATCGAGATGCAGATCAAGGCGCCTTATACCGGCGCCGGCCTGATCACCATTGAGCGAGATGATGTGATGGCGCACAAGTGGTTCCGGACGGACACTACCCGTTCAGTGCAGACCATCCGTGTGCCGGAAGAACTCGAAGGCAATGGGTATGTGAACGTAACCTTTGTGCGGTCGCTGGATTCATCTGAGGTCTTTACCCAACCCCTGAGTCATGCAGTGGCGCCTTTTCAGGTGGATCGGGCAGCGCGCACCGTGGACATCGGCTTGGAGGCGCCTGCCAAGGTGAAGCCGGGCTCCGATCTGACGATCGACTATCGCACGGACCGGGACGCACGTTTGGCCCTCTTTGCCGTAGATGAGGGCATACTCCAGGTGGCAGATTATGAAACGCCTGATCCCCTGGACAGCTTCCTGCGCAAACGGGCGCTGGAAGTGAGCACCTTCCAGATGGCCGATCTGCTTCTGCCAGAGTTCCGTCTTTTGAAAGAAACCTCGGCGGTTGGTGGCGGCGAGCAGAATGCCAAGGCGGCACTGGGGGCCAATCTGAATCCTTTCCAGCGGGGGCTCAAGGAGCCGGTCGCCTTCTGGTCCGGTCTGGTGGATGCCAGCGACGAGCAGCAGTCCCTGAGTTTCCAGGTCCCCGATTCCTTTGATGGGCGCCTGCGTTTGATGGCGGTGGCCAGCGCACCGGAAGCGGCCGGATCGGCACAGGATGACGTGGTGGTGCGAGGCCCCTTCGTGCTGCAGCCCAACGCCATCACCACCGCCGCGCCCGGCGACGAGTTCCGGGTCAGTGTGGGCGTCACCAATGCGCTGCCCGAAGCGACCGGCGAGAGCAATGTGCAGGTGAGCCTGGAGACCAATGAGCATCTGACGATCATTGGTGAGGCCGAACGCGGGATGACCCTGGGCGCCGGCCGGGAAGACCGGGCCAGCTTCCGTGTGCGGGCGGCCGACAAACCCGGGAATGCGGAACTGGTATTCCGGGCGACCACGGACGGACACGAGATGACGCGCACCGCCACCCTGAGTGTCCGTCCGGCGGTTCCCCACCGAACGACGTTGAATGCCGGTATCAGTGACAGTGAGGGCGAAACCCGGCTGGCCCGGACGCTGCGCCCGGAACTGGCCGAACAGAACGCGACCCTGGGGCATAGTCCGCTGATCCTGGTCGGCGGGCTCCACCAATTCCTGGCCAACTATCCCCACGGTTGTTCCGAACAATTGATCAGCCGGGTCTTTCCAGTGCTGGGGCTGACCAATGATTCCGTGCTGGACCTGGAGCGGGATCGCGTCATGAACTTCTACCGCCGGGCGGTCGACGCACTTCGGGCCCGCCAGCAGGCCAACGGGGGCTTCGGGTTCTGGCCCGGCTCGTCCCGCGTGGATCGGTTCACCAGCATCTATGCCATGCATTTCCTGCTGGATGCGGAAGAAGAGGGCGTGCCCGTACCCGAAAAGATGCGCCAGACCGGTCTCGATTATCTGCGCCAGATCGCAACCCGGGAGCCGCAAGGCGGACGGCACGCCTATGAGCAGGCCTATGCCATCTACCT
Organism: Halomonadaceae bacterium KBTZ08; assembly: GCA_048013405.1. Taxonomy (GTDB): domain Bacteria; phylum Pseudomonadota; class Gammaproteobacteria; order Pseudomonadales; family Oleiphilaceae; genus Halospina. The sequence continues at coordinate 808,351 of CP182108.1, read as the reverse complement.
TCTGACCCGGGACGGCCGGGTAACCACGAATTATCTGACCCGGCTGCAGGAAACCATGCGCGATGAGGCGGACGACGACTGGCGGAGCAGCTTGACGGCGGCCTATATGGCCGCGGCCTATCGCCTGCTCAAGGTGAGTGACCAGGCCGAGCAACTCATTGAGGACCATACCTTTGCCCGACCGGGCAGTGATTTTGAGCGGGACATGGACTCGGCTCTGGCTCGTAACGCGCAGTATGTCTATCTGTTGTCGCGGCATTTCCCGCAACGCCTGGAAGAACTGAGCGAGGAGCGGATCCACAAACTGATCAAGCCGATCAGCGAACAGCAGTTCAATACCCTGTCCGCGTCCTATACCGTTCTGGCATTGGGTTCCTGGGGGCAGGAGGCAGCGGAAGCGGCCGAGGGAAGCCAGAGGATCCAGGGCGAAACGGACGGTGAGACCCAGACCCTGGCGGAAGAGTCGCCGCCGGTGGCCCGGAGCGATGTGCCGGTGTCCGTGTCCCGCTTGTTGTTCAGCGGCGACGGCCGGCTCTTCCATACGGCCGTGCAGTCCGGTTACGACCGCGACCTTCCCGACGAGGCCGTGAAGCAGGGGCTGGAGATTACCCGGGCGTTTCTCAACGAGGACGGTGAAACCGTCACCGAGGTGGAGCAGGGCGCGGAGCTGACGGTTCGACTGCGCATGCGGGCCCTGGACAACCGCCAACACGACAATATTGCCGTCGTGGATCTGTTGCCGGGCGGCTTCCAGGTGGAGCGCGACTCCGTGCGCCGCGAGGCGGGCTGGTCCACGGATTATGTGGATATCCGCGAGGACCGGCTGGTGCTTTACGGCAGCCTGGACAGTGATGTCCGGACCTTCGAATATCAGGTCAAGGCCACGGGGACCGGTACCTTCAAGGTTCCGCCGGCGTTCGCGGAATCCATGTATCATCCGGACCTTCAGGGCCGCTCGGCCGCCGGCGAATTCCGCGTCCATAAACCCTGATCATGGGGATCCGGTGTCGCGGCATTACGGCGGTACTGCTGGCCGGCGCGGTTCTGGCGGCCAGCATCTGGTGGTTCTGTCCCCGGCCATCGCTGTATGGAGACACGGGTTTCTCCACGGCCGTGTTCGACCGCAAAGACGAGCTGTTGCGGCTGACCCTGGCGAAGGACGAGCGCTACCGCCTGCGCACCTCCCTGGATGACATGGCACCGGCCGCCGTGGAAGCCACGCTGCTCTACGAGGATGAATGGTTCTACCATCACCCCGGGGTCAATCCAGTGCAGCTGGTACGCGCCGCCTGGACCACCTATGTTGCCGGTGACCGGGTCATGGGGGCCTCCACGCTGAGCATGCAGCTGGCTCGCCTGCGCTTCGGCATCGACTCCTCTTCGCTGCCGGGCAAGCTGGTGCAGATCCTGAGGGCGCTTCAGCTCGAGCGTCATTACGACAAGAATGACATTCTCGAAGCCTATCTCAATCTCGCGCCCTATGGCGGCAATGTGGAGGGACTGGGTACCGCCAGCCGGATCTATTACGACAAGGCGGCCGATGAGTTGACCCGCCTGCAAGCGCTGACCCTGGCCGTGATTCCCCAGAACCCCGTCCAGCGCAAGCCGCGTTCCGGTGGCGATCCCGGGGCCCTGGTGCAGGCGCGGCAGCGCCTGTTCGAGCGCTGGGTGGACGCGCATCCGGACGACGCCAATCTGGCCTCGCGGGTGGCCACGTCCCTGCCGGCGCGGGAGCGGGATGAGCTGCCTTTCCGGGCGCCGCACTTCGTGGATCGGTTGCTGGAACAGCACGAATCGGAAGGACGCCTGAGAACCACCCTGGATCCGGCGCTGCAGAAACGCACGGAAAATGCCGTCGACGACCATCTGGCCGCGAACCGGGACGAGGGACTCAACAATGCCGCCGTCATGGTGGTGGACTCCCGGGACGTCTCGGTGCGCGCCCTGGTGGGCTCGGCGGACTGGTTCAACGACACCATTGCCGGCCAGGTGAACGGCACGGCGGCGCGGCGGTCGCCAGGGTCGGCGCTGAAGCCTTTCATCTATGCGCTGGCGCTGGATCAGGGGCTGATTCATCCCATGACCCTGATGGAGGATGCACCGGTCCGCTATGGGGCCTATACACCGGAAAATTTTGACCGTGGTTTCACCGGTCCGGTGCTCGCCCGGGACGCCCTGATCTACAGCCGCAATGTGCCCGCCCTGCATCTGGCGTCGAAGCTGCAAGAGCCGGATTTCTACCGCTTTCTTAAACAGGCGGGCATCGGCAACATGAAGCCCCGCGGCTTCTATGGTCTGGCCATTGCGCTTGGCGGCATTGAAGTCACGATGGAGGAGGTTGTTCGCCTTTATGCGGCCCTGGCCAATCGGGGCCGCCAGCACGAGCTGGCCTTGCTCCAGGACAACGCCAAACTCCGGCCCGGACAGCGACTGTTCAGCGGTGAGGCGGCCTTTATCACCCGTGCGATGCTCGCCGACAACCCGCGTCCCGGCCGCAGGGAATGGCCCGGTCGCGACAACAGGACCGGCATTCCCTGGAAAACCGGCACCTCCTACGCCTTCCGTGATGCCTGGTCCGTGGGGCTGGTGGGCCCCTATGTGGTGGCCGTCTGGGTCGGGCATTTCGACGGCGCGGGCAATCCGTCCCTGGTTGGCCGCAAGGCGGCGGCGCCGCTGTTTTTCCGTCTCGTGGATGCGTTGCGAGCACGGGGTGTGGGCACCACGCCGCCGTCGCCCGAGGGGCTGAATGTCCGTCGTGTACCGGTATGCGAACCCACCGGGGATCTGCCCGGACAACACTGCCCGCAAACCACCCGGGCCTGGTTCATTCCGGGCGTCTCGCCCATTCGCGTGTCCAATGTCTACCGCGAAGTGCGCATTGATCCGGATACCGGTCGCCGGGCCTGTCCGGGCCAGCACAGCGACGATCTGGAAAAACGGGTCTACGAGTTCTGGCCCTCCAACCTGCTGACGCTTTTTCGTCAGGCGGGCCTGCCCCGGCGCACACCGCCCCCGTTCCAGGAGGAATGCTCGCTTACTGACACGGCCGCAATCGGCGACAAGCCCAGCATCTTGACGCCTCAATCAACGGTCACCTACGCGCTGCGCCCTGACCGCCTGGGCCAGGAAAAGATTCCGCTGCAAGCCAGCGCGGATGCGGATGCGCGCGCCTTATTCTGGTTTGTCGGCGACCAGTTCCTGGGACGTTCGGAACCGGACGAGCCGCTGTTCTGGCGGCCGCGACCGGGGCATTTCGAGTTGCGCGTTGTGGATGACCTGGGCCGTAGTGACCGCATTTCGCTGCGCGTGGAGCTGATTACGGCGGGGCCCTGAGCCCGCCCTGTTGCTAAACGTCCTGCATGCGTCCTACCTCACGGGCAATCCGCATGGCTTCGTGGCGCTCCAGGTTCAGCAGGTTGTTCACCAGTTCCCGTGTTTCCGGGATTTCGGCTTTCTCTTCCAGGTACTGGTAGAGGCTGATCACCTGGTCGTGAAAATCGAAGATTTCACGACTGATGCCATCAAAATCCAGCTTCGTATAGGGGCGATCGCAAGTTCGGTGGGTCTGGATAGGGTGATTGCCCAACAGGTCATAGACGTAGGTTTGGAGTGCCTTACGGTCGCCGTTCGACTCGAAACCTTCCACGATTTTTTCCAGTTCCGCCTCATGGGTGGCGAGGTAGTCCAGCAGGGAGCGGGCGCGTGTCTCTTCATGTTCGGGGGCGCTTTCGGCGAGGCAGCGCGCCAGGTGGCCATGGAGGTTACGGGTCCAGTCTATGAGGTCCTCAAAGGTTTTGATTTCCATTGTCCGGTTCTCCTGTAGTGACACTTATCGGCAACGTAACACGACAGTGTGCCTTCTTATGCCCGGTCGCTGTATTGATCATGCTCATCAGTTTTGAGGTTTGGGGCCGAGAAACGGGAGGCGCGGGCATCGTAGAGGCGCCTCCCGTGTCTGCGCTGTTTCAGGACTGGTCAGGGCCCGCTTGGTCCCGGGGAATGCGGACGTGGGTTCGCTGGTCCACATAGGGTTTTCTCAGGGCAATGAGAAGCGCCGGAATGAACGTCAGCAGGAGGAGCCCGAACGGCAGGCCGCTGGCAATTGTGGCGGATTGCAGGGCATTCAGGCCGCCTGCTCGCAGCAGTACTGCTGTTACCAGCCCAATGGTCGTCATCCAGAAAAGCCGTTGTTGCCAGCTTGGGTCGCGACCGTTGGACGTCAGCGTTGCCACCACCAGGGACCCGGAATCGGCGGAGGTGACAAAGAATACCAGGACCACCAGGATCGCGATGCCGGTAGTTGCGGTGCTTAACGGCATAAAGTCCAGGAAGTTATACAGGCTGGCATTAGGGGCGTTTGTCACCGTATTGACAAAGTCGGCGTTCTGGAAAAGCTCCAGATGCAGCGCATTGGCGCCGAAAACGGTCATCCATACAAAGTTGAAGAACGAGGGCACCAGCAGGACACCCAGAAGGTATTCACGGATGGTGCGCCCCCGCGATACACGGGCAATGAACATGCCCACAAAGGGCGACCAGGAGATCCACCAGCTCCAGTAGAAAACCGTCCATGACGACTGCCAGTCGGTGCCTTCGTAGGTTTCATTCCAGGTGGATAGTGTCAGCAGGTCGTTGAAATAGCCTCCGATATGCTGCCCCAGTGCCTTGAGAACGAACACCGTTTCACCGGCAATAAGCACGAACAGCATCAGGCCGCCGGCCAGCAGGAGGTTGAGTTTACTCAGTCGGCGGACTCCGCTGCTGAGCCCGGTGAGTACCGACACCAGGGCCACGCCACAGACAATGGCAATGAGCAGCATCTGCAGCCAGAGGCCGGATTCATAGCCAGTGATGTGAGCAATACCGGCGGAGGCCTGGCTGGTACCCAGCCCCAGCGAGGTACAGACACCGAAAACCGTGCCGGTAACGGCTGCGAAGTTTGCCACGGCTCCAATGCGCTGGGCCCGCTTGCGGCTGAACAGCTCCTTGAGTGGGGCGTCAAAGCTCAGGGCGTGATTGGCGTTAAAGTGGAAATAAGCCAGAGTCAGCCCAACCAGGGCATAGATGGCCCAGGGATGCAGCCCCCAGTGCAGGAACGTGGTTTCCATGGCGAGCTGGGCGGTGTCGGCGTTGTTGCCAACAAAGGGCCTGAAGGTTTCATAGTGCTGGAGGGGTTCGGAAACGCTGTAGAACAGCAGGCCAATGCCCATGCCCGCGGCGAAGAGCATGCCGAACCAGTCCAGGCGGCTGAACTCGGGCCTGGCATCCTTGCCACCGAGACGGATGTGCGCCAGGGGGCTGAACACCAGATAGATGGCGAACAGGAGCGCGGCGTTCATGATGAAGATCAGCAGCCAGCCGGTGTTGTGGGAGAACCAGTCCTGTAAGCCTTTGAACACCGTGCGCGCGAGCTCCTGCTGCAGGGTCGCGAATGCAAGCAGTGCGATGATCGCGGTTGCGGAGACGATGAAAAGGGCCATCCGGCGCAGTTGATGCAAAGTGAGGTGGCCTCCATTGACGGTTGGCTGAACGCTGCATGGTAGCATTCCAGGGAAGCGGGTGCGTGCGGGAATGCGCGTACGTTTCCCCAGGGCAAGCACTGGCCAGGAAAGGCCATGCGGGGATCCGCTGCCGGCGCGCGCAGGTTGCCGGTGCAACCCCGTCAATGCTTCCCCGGCGCTATCGCCTCCGGTACCATTTCGCGCTCAGACATCGCCTGATGGATAGCCCGTTTGATGAAGCGCTCCGATTTCCACTTTGACCTTCCTGATGAACTGATTGCGCGCTACCCGTTGCCCGAACGGGAAGCCAGCCGTCTGCTGCGGCTTGATGGGTCGCAGGAGGCGGTATCCCACCATGGGTTCCGGGAGTTGCCCGAGCTACTGGCGCCCGGCGATCTGTTGGTTTTCAATGACACACGGGTGATTCCGGCACGGGTTTACGGCCAGAAAGCCTCGGGTGGCAAGGTGGAGATGCTGGTTGAAAGGGTGCTGGCGTCCCATGAGGCACTGGTGCACCTGAAAGTCTCGCGGACGCCGGGGCCCGGAACCGGGATCACCCTTGAAGGGGGCTATTGCCTGGTGGTGGACGAGCACACACCAGAGGGGCTGTTCCGGGTGCGCTTTGTGGACGAGGCCGTGATGACGGTGCTGGAGACGGTCGGCCATATGCCCCTGCCCCCCTACATTGACCGGCCCGATGAGATGACGGATGAGGCGCGTTACCAGACGGTCTTCGGCGAGAAACCCGGCGCGGTAGCGGCGCCGACAGCGGGCCTGCACTTCACCGACGGGATCATGGAAGCGCTGGCCAGGCGGGGGATCGAGCGCACCTTCGTAACCCTCCACGTGGGCGCGGGCACTTTCCAGCCGGTGCGCAGTGAGGATATCCGTGACCATTCGATGCACCAGGAATGGCTGGCCGTGGACCAGGACACAGTGGATGCCGTGAGGCGCACGCGCGAGCGCGGTGGTCGCGTGGTGGCCGTGGGCACAACGGCCGTCCGGGCACTGGAATCCGCGTCCCATGAAGGCCACATTGAGCCGTTTGCAGGCGAAACCCGGATCTTCATCTACCCGGGATACCGGTTCCAGAGCGTTGATGCCATGGTGACCAATTTCCACCTTCCCGAATCCACGCTCATTATGCTGGTGAGCGCCTTTGCCGGGCGCAAGCAGGTCCTGGATGCCTATCAGGCGGCGATCAGGGAACGCTACCGCTTCTTCAGCTATGGCGATGCCATGCTGGTATTTCCTCATCCCGATGCGGTTACGGCGGAGGCGTGCGAATGACTGGCCGTTCTTTCATGGATTTTGAGCACCTGGCCAATGACGGGGCAGCACGGCGTGGCCAGCTGAGCTTTCCCCGCGGCACCGTCGAAACCCCGGCCTTTATGCCCGTGGGGACCTACGGTACCGTCAAGGGCATGCTGCCGCGGGACCTGGAGGCGACCGGCGCGGAGATCATACTGGGCAACACCTTTCACCTGATGCTGCGCCCGGGCACGGAGGTGATCGAAGCGCATGGCGACCTGCACGATTTTGCCGGCTGGCAGCGTCCGATGCTCACCGATTCCGGCGGCTTTCAGGTATTCAGTCTCTCCGAAATGACGAAGACCACCGAAGCCGGTGTCACCTTCAAATCCCCGATTGATGGCTCGAAGGTGGAGCTTACCCCCGAGAAGTCCATGCAGGTCCAGCGAGCGTTGGGCTCGGACATCGTCATGATCTTCGACGAATGCACGCCTTACCCTGCCACGGAAGAGGAGGCCCGGCGCTCCATGAACCTGTCCCTGCGGTGGGCCCAGCGCAGCCGGGAAGCCCATGGGGATAGCCGCTCCGCACTTTTCGGTATTGTTCAGGGGGGCATGTACGAAACCCTGAGGCGGGAGTCGCTGGCAGGGCTCAAGGCCATTGGTTTTGAAGGCTATGCCATTGGCGGGCTCTCCGTGGGCGAGCCACGCGAGGAGATGCACCGGATTCTTGAGGCTCTGGAACCGGAGATGCCGGCGGATGCCCCGCGCTACCTGATGGGGGTGGGGCGCCCGGAGGACATTGTGGAGGCGGTCAGCCGCGGCGTGGATATGTTCGATTGCGTGATGCCGACCCGCAATGCGCGCAATGGCCACCTGTTTACCCATGAGGGGGTGGTCCGCATCCGCAACGCGCGTCACCGGCATGATACCGGCCCGCTTGATCCGATGTGCGACTGCACCACCTGCCGCCATTTTTCCCGCGGCTACCTGCACCATCTTGACCGCTGCGGCGAGATGCTGGGGGCGCAGCTCGCCTCCATTCACAACCTGCATTACTACCAGGCGCTGATGGCTGGATTGCGTGAGGCTATCCAAGCAGGTACATTGGCGACCTTCATTGACAGGTTCTATCAGTTACGCGGAGTAGCCCGATGATGTTCAGCGTTCGTTCGCTCATGGTTCTTCTGCTGGCTTTGATGCCGGCGGTTGCCGTTGCCGCGCCCCAGGGTGGGCCAGGCGTGATTTCCCAGGTCGTGCTTTTCGGCGGCTTCATCCTGATTTTCTATTTCCTGATCTGGCGTCCGCAATCCAAGCGTGCCAAGGAACACAAGGCGCTGGTTGAAGGTCTCGACAAGGGAGACGAAGTCGTGGCGGGCGGCGGTATTGCCGGTCGTATTGCACGAATGACCGACGATTACCTTGTTCTGGAGGTTGCCGATGGTGTTGAGCTCAAAGTACAGCGCCAGGCCGTGACCCAGGCCCTTCCGAAGGGAACGCTCAAGGACATCTGATCTCCCGGTTCCGCACAAGGATCACCGATGCTTAATAGATACCCCCTCTGGAAGAACCTCCTGGTCTCGGTGGTGGTTCTTCTTGGAATCATTTACGCGCTCCCCAATCTGTTTCCCGACGATTACGCTGTTCAGATCAGTGGTTCCAGCGCCTCCGTTAGTGTTGATGACGCATTGATGGATAGGGCTGAGCAGGCCCTGAAGGAGGCGGAAGTCGAATACCGGGATCCGGTTGTGGATGATGGCTCGGCCATGCTGCGCTTTGACTCCAGTGACGCTCAGCTGCGTGGACGCTCGGTACTTCAGGAAACGCTGGGCTCCGATTATGTGGCTGCGTTGAGTCTCGCCGCGACGACGCCTGACTGGCTGCGGGCCATTGGGGCAACGCCCATGAACCTGGGGCTGGACCTGCGTGGTGGTGTCCACTTCCTGATGGAAGTGGACATGGAAGCGGCCGTGGATCGCCGTCTGGATGTCTTTGCCAGCGAGATCAAGCGTAAGCTTCGGGAGAAGGGCGTGCGGTATCGTGGCGGTGAGGCCAAGGAGGGGCAGCTTCGGCTCGTTTTTCCGCGTGAATCGGCGCGGGAGGAGGCGGCGTCCCTGGTCAGCTCCGAGTACGAGCAGTTCCGCGAGAGTTACCGGACTGAGGGCGACGATTTTCTGCTGGAACTGACGCTGAATCAGCAGTCGGCCAGCGAAATCCGCAAACATGCGCTTGATCAGAACCTGACCACTCTGCGCAACCGGGTGAATGAGCTGGGTGTTGCGGAGCCGCTGATACAGCAGCAGGGAAGCGACCGGATTGTGGTTCAGCTTCCCGGTGTGCAGGACACCGCCGAAGCCAAACGGGTTCTGGGCTCCACCGCGAACCTGGAGTTCCGTCTTGAAGCCCGTTCCGACGCTTCGACCGCGCGTACCAAAACCTTTTCCTTCCGGAATAACCCGAACCGCACGGCGGAGCTGGAGCGCGAGGTCATCATCACGGGTGACAACGTTGCGGACGCAAATCAGTCCTTTGACCAGAACGGCCAGCCCCAGGTCAACATCACCCTGGATGGACCCGGTGGCGCCAGGATGCAGGATGTGACCCGGGATGCGGTCGGGCGTCAGCTCGGGGTCCTGTTCATCGAGCACAGCAGTGAGGAGGTCGAGCGCCAGGTGGACGGAAAGACCGTTACCGAGCGCGTGCGTGAGACCGATCGCAGCATCATCAGCCTGGCCACGATCCGCAGCACGCTGGGGAGTAACTTCCGGGTCACCGGCCTGGAAAGTGTGGCGGAAGCATCCGAACTGGCGTTGCTGCTGCGCGCGGGGTCGCTGGCCGCACCGATGTACTTTGTGGAGGAACGCACCATCGGGCCGAGCCTCGGCCAGCAGAATATTGAATCGGGCATCAATTCGGTGATTCTCGGCTTCGTGCTGGTGGCGCTGATGATGCTGGCGATCTATAAGGCCTTTGGTCTGCTCGCCAACATCGCGCTGGTCGTTAACCTGACGCTGCTGGTGGCTGCTATGTCAATGCTGGGTGCAACTCTCACACTGCCCGGAATCGCGGGGATTGTGCTGACGGTTGGCATGGCGGTGGACGCCAATGTGCTGATCTTCGAGCGCATCAAGGAAGAGTTGCGTGAAGGCCTCCCGATCCAGTCCGCGATCAATGCGGGCTTTAACAGGGCTTTCGTGTCCATCTTTGATGCGAACGTCACTACATTTCTCGTCGCCGGCATTCTCTTTGCCGTGGGAACCGGTCCGGTGAAAGGTTTCGCCGTCACGTTGCTGATCGGCATACTGACGTCCATGTTCACGGCCCTCATGGTCAGCCGCGCCATCGTCAATGCGAGCATTGGCGGACGCAGCGACCTCAAGGCTCTATCCATCTGAGGGTGATCGAATGAGTGAAGATAAAAAGATCCGTATCGATTTCATGGGCTTCCGGCGGGTTGCCGCCGCGCTCTCGATCATTCTTGTTCTGGGCGCTGCGGTAAGCCTTGGTGTGAAGGGGCTGGCTCTGGGGCTGGACTTTACTGGCGGCAGCCTGGTGGAGCTGGAGTACGCTGAGGCGCCGGCGTTGCCAGAGGTGCGTGGCCAGCTGGCGTCTGCAGGGTATGAAAACGCCATGGTTCAGAACTTTGGCTCGGACACCTCGGTGCTGATCCGGCTGCCTGCGGCCTTTGATGAATCGGTCGGCGAAGAGGTGGTTTCCGCGCTTAACGGCAATGCCGGGATCACGCTTGAGCGTTCCGAGTATGTGGGTGGTCAAGTGGGCAAGGAACTCCGCGAGAAGGGCGGTATTGCGTTGCTTTTGGCGTTTTTCGTAGTACTCATCTATGTGGCGATGCGGTTCCAGTTGAAGTTCGGTCTCGCTTCCGTGGTTCCGCTTGTACACGATGTGGTGGTCGTTCTCGGGATCTTCTCGGTCTTCCAGCTCACCTTTGATCTGACGGTCCTGGCAGCTCTCCTGGCCGTGATTGGCTACTCGCTTAACGATACCATCATCGTATCGGACCGGATCCGCGAGAATTTCCGCCGGATCCTCAAGGGGGAGTCGGAGGAGATCATCAATGTGTCGCTGAATCAGGTGCTGCTGCGCACGCTGGTGACATCCGGGACCACTCTGGTGGTGCTGGTATCACTGTTGATCTTTGGCGGGGAAATGATCCGCAACTTCGCGCTGGCGCTGTTCATAGGCGTTCTGGTGGGGACCTATTCCTCGATCTATGTGGCCGCAAACCTGCTGGTGGCCCTGAAGGTCAACCGGGATGATCTTTATGTGCCGAAGAAAGAGGGAGCGGAGGGCAGTCAGCCGGAAGAAGAAGAGCCGCCCGAGTGGCTCAAGCGCATGGAGTGAGGATGGGGCGCCTTCAGGCGCTCCCCATGCGTTGCCGGTAAGCCTTGCTCTGCTGCAGGATTTCGCGGAACAGCATGTTGTTGGCCACCACCAGTTCCCCGGCTTTACGTCCGAGGGGGTTGCCTTTGAGGTCGCCCCCCACGGCTCCGGCTTCCTGGCTGATCAGACTCGCCATCACCTGCTCATGCCGCTGGTCGGTCGCCAGAACGGTTGCGTCCAGGTAACCACCCGCAACTCTTGCTATATCCAGCACACTGCAGCCGTTGTACTGCAGGTCCGCACCTTCACTCACCAATGAGCCGGCCACATCCATCCACACTCCGCTGTCCTCGCCTTTGCTCCCGCGATTGAACAGGTTGCAACTGATCAGGGTATCGGTCAGGTGCTGGCTGCTCCGGGCTCGGATGCGCTGGCTGTTCAGTACCGCCCCGTAGCCACGGCTGAAAGCGTATTCTTCGCCCGTGAGGGGGCAGAGGACAACCAGGTTTTCCGGCCGGTCATTGATCTTCTGCAACAGAGCCGTCGCGAACTCCGGGAGACCGCGGGCAAAGTTGCGCTCCCCCAGGATGGGGAAAACGTGCCAGCTTTGGGACCATTCACCCGCCTCCACCTCGCCGGCGGGGGCGATCCAGTGGTCCTTGTAGGAGCGTTTCAGCAGGTCATCAGTGCGTTCATGAACGCGGTGTTCGATGGCATGCACCGTGCGAACCACTGCCTCTGGAGCCTTGCTATCGGCATCCAGGCGGGCTTGTTGATCCTTGAGAAAATCGCTGTTTTGCCTTGCCGCACGCAAGGCCATTTTGATTGCTGGCTGCATCAGGTTACCAGTCGGGTCCGATTTGAGATGGGCGGTGGACTATACCAGAAAACGCCATTTAAGACGATTGATCGGCATCGGCGAACGTCAGGGAAACCCGTGAGCCATCTGCCGCCGAGGGAGTGCTCATGCTAGGATGCGTCCCTCATTTGGCAATGCATACCCGGGCGGGTGGAAGGTGACATGTCGGAGTATCCGGTTATTGAAGGCCTCAGGGTTGTGCTCGTTGAGCCCTCACACCCCGGTAATATCGGTGCTGTAGCCCGGGCCATGAAGAACATGGGGGTGGCGGAGCTGGTGTTGGTGTCACCAGCTTCCTTTCCTGATGAAGAGGCTCGGGTTCGTGCTTCCGGCGCTGACGACGTCCTTGAGCGTGCACGGGTCGTTGAAGGGCTGGGGGAAGCCATCGCTGACTGTGTGGAGGTGATCGGCACCAGTGCCCGCTCGCGCAGCCTGACCTGGCCCATTCTTAATCCCAGGGACTGCGGTGCCCGGGTCCTGTCGCAAGGGCGTGCGGGGCCGGTTGCTCTGGTGTTTGGGCGTGAAGATAACGGGCTGTCGAACGAGGAGTTGTGGCGCTGCCACTACAACGTTCAGATTCCAGCGGATCCGCAGTTCAGCTCCCTGAATCTGGCGATGGCGGTGCAGGTTATGCTTTACGAAGTGCGGATGCAGAGCCTGTTCGATGCACCCGGCGCTACCGACCCCCACTGGCAGAGCACCGAATCACCAGCGGATGCCGGCTGGGATGAGCTGCCCGCGACAGCCGAGGACATGGAACGGCTGATGGGGCATCTGGAGCAGACGCTGACGACCACCGGTTTTCATGATCCGGAGCGTCCGCGACAATTGATGGTAAGGATGCGTCGGTTGTTTCAGAGAGCTCACCCGGACCGCATGGAAATGAACATACTCAGGGGAATCCTGACCAGCGTTGATAAGCTGGCCCGGTCCCAAGATAGGGGCAATCATGTTTGATCGTCTGCGCGAGGATATCCAGAGCGTCTTTCACCGCGATCCGGCGGCGCGTAATGCGTTTGAGGTTCTGACCAACTATCCGGGGCTGCACGCGCTGCTTTTCCATCGAATGAATCACCGGCTGTGGCAGTGGGGCTTCAAGTGGCTCGCACGCACCCTCTCCACCTTTGCTCGCTGGCTGACAGGGGTGGAAATCCATCCCGGTGCGACCATTGGGCGACGGTTTTTCATTGACCATGGCATGGGCGTGGTCATTGGTGAAACAACCGTGATCGGCGACGACGTGACGCTGTACCAGGGGGTCACGCTGGGCGGTACCAGCTGGAACCATGGCAAGCGCCATCCAACACTGGGCGACGGGGTTGTGGTTGGGGCAGGCGCCAAAATTCTGGGCCCCTTCATGATTGGCGATGAGGCCAAGGTCGGCTCCAATGCCGTGGTGACCAAGGAGGTGCCGGACGGTGCTACTGTGGTTGGCATTCCGGGCCGCATCGTGACGCGCAAGGAGGAGCCCGAGGACGGGCGGCGCAAGGCCATGGAGCAGAAGATTGGGTTCGATGCCTACGGCCTGAGCGAGGACATGCCGGATCCCATCGCACGCTCCATTCGCAGCATGCTGGATCATATGCATGTGGTGGATGAGCGCATTGAATCCATGTGCCAGGCTCTGAAGCAGATGGACAGTTATCGTGGCTCCACCGAGATGCCACCATTGCCGCTGGATTTCGATTGTGGCGATGTGCCCTCGGAAGGGCGTGACCAGGCGGCGGACGGGGAGAGCTCCCGGTCAAATACTTGACTGTTTTACTTGGGTAATTGATAATCAAGACCAAACAGTCAGCGCAACCGGACTCCGATCATGAAGCTGACCACCAAGGGACGCTACGCTGTTACCGCGATGCTGGATCTGGCGCTCCATGCTGGGAATGGGCCTGTTTCCCTTGCGGACATCTCTCAGCGCCAGGGCATATCGCTGTCCTATCTGGAGCAGCTTTTCTCCCGGTTGCGCAGGAGCAACCTCGTCACGAGCGTGCGGGGCCCGGGCGGCGGCTACCGTCTGATGGCCCCGGAAGACGCGATATTCGTGGCGGATGTTGTGGATGCGGTAAACGAGTCGCTGGATACCACACGATGCAATCGGGCTGCTGACTGCCAGAATGGCGAGATGTGCCTGACGCATTACCTGTGGGCGGATCTCGGGGATGAGATCCATCGTTTTCTCAGCAGTATCAGTCTTGCCGAGCTCCGTGACAAACCGGAAATCCAGGCGGTGGCCCAGCGTCAGGACGAACGCCAGCGCGAAACCGCCGTGATCGCGGGCGATGCCCGTCCAGCCGGGGTCTGAGCGGTTTCCGCTCGGACGGTCCTCAACAGCGAAACGATCCCATGACACAGACCATCTATCTTGACTACGCTGCCACCACGCCCGTTGATCCGCGTGTGGCGGAAACCCTTCAGCAATACCTGACACCGGACGGCATTTTCGGCAATCCCGCGTCCCGGTCCCATGCCATAGGGTGGCAGGCCGAGGCGGCGGTGGAGCAGGCCCGAGCCAGGGTGGCCGAGCTCATCGGCGCGGACAGTCGGGAGCTGGTCTGGACCTCAGGGGCTACGGAATCCGACAACCTGGCCATCAAGGGTGCGGCCATGGCCAACCAGGCCTTGGGCAGGCATGTCATAACCTCGTCTATTGAGCATAAGGCGGTGGTGGATTGCTTCCAGTGGCTGGAAGAGCGTGGGTTCGAGGTTACATGGCTGGAGCCGGACGTTACCGGCTGTATTGCCGCGGAACAGGTCGAGGCGGCGCTTCGGGAAGACACGGTTCTCGTCTCGCTGATGGCGGTGAACAATGAGCTGGGCAGTATCAACCCTATTGCCAGTATTGGTTCCCTGCTGCGCGAGCGTGGGGTGTTGTTCCATGTGGATGCAGCTCAGGCAGCGGGCAAGATGGTGCTGGATGTAAGCCGGATGCCGGTGGACCTGATGGCGCTTTCGGCCCATAAGGTCTATGGACCCAAAGGGGTTGGTGCCTTGTATGTGCGCCGCTCTCCTAAGGTGGTGATCGAGGCCCAGATGCATGGTGGCGGCCATGAGCGCGGCTTGCGCTCCGGCACCCTGCCAACGCACCAGATTGCGGCCATGGGGCATGCCTTTGGGCTGGCGTTGGAGGAGGGCGAAAGCGAAGCGGCCTGGTTGGAGGGGCTGCGTAGCCGTTTTGTGAGCGCGCTTGACGGGCTGGAGGGTGTCCATGTTCACGGTCCGGATCAGGCGCGTGTTCCCGGTATCATCAACATTGCCTTTGAGGGCGTGGATGGCGAGTCCCTGTTGTTGGCGTTGCGGGGCATTGCCGTGTCATCCGGCTCTGCCTGTGCATCCGCAACCACCGAGCCCTCCTATGTGCTTCAGGGCATAGGGCTTTCTCCAGAGATGGCCCAGGCGTCCCTGCGGTTTTCCCTGGGCCGGTTCAGCACTGAGTCCCAGATTGATACAGCTGCCGAACGTATTACGGAGGCCGTGGTTCGGCTTCGCGAGCGGGGCGCCGCGCGTCGCACGACGGTGTGACTTTGCGCCTGAGGTGCGTATAATTCCGCCCGGATTCCACCGATTACCCATAACAGGAGTTTCATGACATGGCTACTGAGCGCACCCTGTCGATCATCAAGCCGGATGCTGTATCCCGCAATCTGATCGGCGAGATTGAAAGCCGCTTTGAGAATGCGGGACTGCGGATCGTGGCTGCCCGGATGATCCATATGACCCAGGAGCAGGCGGAAGGGTTCTACGCGGAACACCGTGAGCGCTCCTTCTTTCCGGACCTGGTCGGCTTCATGACCTCCGGTCCGGTGATCGTCCAGGTTCTGGAAGGTGAGAATGCGATTGATCGCAACCGGGAACTGATGGGCGCGACCAACCCCAAGGAAGCTGAACCAGGCACCATTCGTGCCGACTATGCGGATTCCATCGACGCCAACGCGGTGCACGGATCCGACTCCCAGGCATCCGCCGAGCGCGAGATTGCCTATTTCTTTAACGACAGCGAGATCTGTCCGCGCACCCTTTAAGATCGGCGCGGGGGCAAAGAAGGTACCCGACCATGAGCAACACAGGCGATCCCAGCTCAGCCGAGAAGGTCAATCTACTTGGCCTGCCACGGCACAAAATGGAACAGTTCTTCGTCGATATCGGCGAAAAGAAGTTCCGTGCCGGCCAGGTGATGAAGTGGATCCACCATTATGGGGTGGACGACTTTGAGTCCATGACCAACGTCAGTAAGACACTGCGTGCCCGGCTTGCCGAGATCGCTGAGATCCGGGGGCCAGAGGTGCTGCTGGATGAAACCTCCAGTGATGGCACGCGCAAGTGGGTCATGCGCATGGCCGAGGGTAACAGCATCGAGGCGGTGCTTATCCCGGACGGCGAGCGTGGCACCCTGTGCGTGTCCTCCCAGGTTGGATGCAGCCTGGACTGCAGCTTCTGCTCCACCGGCAAGCGCGGGTTCAACCGCAACCTGTCGTCGGCCGAGATTATCGGCCAGGTGTGGGCGGCGCTGCGCACCTTCATGCCGTTTGATCGAACCAAGGAACGGCCCATTACCAATGTGGTGATGATGGGCATGGGCGAACCGTTGCTGAATTTTGACAACGTTGTTGATGCCATGGACCTGATGATGGATGACTGGGCCTATGGCATCTCCAAGCGCAGGGTCACCGTGAGTACCTCCGGGGTGATTCCGGCTCTGGAGAAACTGGGCGAGGTTTCCGACGTGTCACTTGCCATTTCACTCCATGCCCCCAATGATGAGCTGCGGAACGAGCTTGTGCCGCTGAACCGCAAGTACCCGATTGAACGGCTTCTGTCGGCGACCAAACAGTACCTGTCCGGGCTTGGGGACAGGCGTCGGGCGACGATTGAGTACACCCTCATAGAAGGAGTCAATGATCAGCCTGAGCACGCCCAGCAGCTGGCTGAGCTTCTGGTGGATGTGCCCTGCAAGATCAACCTGATCCCGTTCAATCCGTTTCCCGAAAGTGATTACCGGCGCCCCAGCGGCAATGCGGTTAAGCGGTTTCAGGACATCATGAACCAGGCAGGCTATATTACAACCGTGCGGACGACGCGTGGCGATGATATCGACGCCGCCTGTGGTCAGCTTGTCGGCCAGTTTGAGGATCGTACACGCCGCAGCGAGCGCTATATTCCGGTTCACCAGGAGGTGAGCTGAACAGGAACAACGGGAGGATGACTGACTCCATGCCAGGGCGATTCATAGCAGACGCGATGCGAGTTTCCGCAGTGCTGATTCTGTGCATGGTCGTAGCGGGCTGTGTCTCGCAGCGCCAGGGCGCGTTTGCCTCCGGGGATCCGGAGGAGGCGGAGCGGGACTATGTCCGGCTGGGCCTCGCCTACATCCAGAATGAGGACTTTGGCCGTGCCCGCCACCACCTGGATCGCGCGCTTGAGATCAACAGTGAGAGTGCTCCCGCCATTGCCGCCAAGGGCCTGATCAGCCAGGAGCAGGGCGAACTGGAGCTGGCGGAGGAACGCTTCCAGCGGGCACTTGAGCTGGACCCTGATTACACTCGAGGCCGGAGCCACTACGGAGTTTTTCTGTATAACCAGAAGCGATATCAAGAAGCGCTGAAGCAGTTTCGGAAAGCATCCAAGGATACCGAGTTCGATGGTCGGGCCGGGATTTTCACCAATCTTGCGCGTACCGCGAGCCAACTCGATCGGCATGAGGAAGCGGCCGACGCCTACCAACGGGCCATGCAGCTGCAGCGTGGCAATGTCACAGCCCACATTGGCGCGGTGACATCCCTGATTGAAGCCGGGCACTATTCGCAAGCCCGTTCGCTGTACCGCCGGCTGACCATGCGTATTGAACGCTCCAATGGGGTCTCGCATACTCCGGAATCGTTGCTTGCCGGGATTCGACTGGCGCGCGAGGCTGGAGATGACGACAAAGCATCCGAGTTTGCGCGCCAGCTGCGTGAGCGTTTCCCGGATTCCGAGGCACACCAGCAATACAGGACCATGGTCACAGATGACTGAAGAGGGCAGTGCGCACAACGGTGAAACGACCCCCCAGCCAGTGGGCGAACAGCTGCGGGCCGCCCGTGAACGGCATGGAATGGAGCGGCAGGATGTGGCGGATCAGCTGCATCTGAGGCCATCAATCATTCAGGCCATTGAGGAAAGCGACTACGAAGACATGCCCGTGGATCTTTTCCTCAAAGGGTATGTTCGTTCCTATGCGCGGCTGACGGATCAGGATGGTGACGACCTGGTCGCACGGCTGGACAGCGAGCTTGAGCCCTATCGTCAGCGCGAGGAGCATAAGGAGCTCAGTCCCACGGAAATCATACATCAGCGGAAAGTGCGCAGGCGTCGTATAGGTGTTGCGCTCATTACGACGATCATGGTGCTCGTCCTGGGATGGCTGGTCTATCAGTATGGGCCCTGGGTTTTTGATTCAGCCGGCGACGTTGTGGATACGACCTCGGAAGCAGGAGAGACATCAACGGCAACAGAAAGCAGTGATGAACTGGGGGCCGAGTCGACTTCCGAACCCGATACGGCGTCAGCTGAGCAGGCTGGAACAGATGGGGTGGCCGCTGACCAGGAAGCAACTGCCGGGACCGCTACGGAGGCGCAGCCAGGGCTTTCCGGGCCGATTGAAACGGTGGACACACCGGCCACAGAGGCAGGCGTGACTGAGAGCCGATCGGATACAACGCCTGCCCCCAATAACGGTGAGGCATCACTGCTCATTACCTTCGATGGCGCCTGCTGGGTTGAGGTGGTCGATGGTAACGGCGAACGGGTCGTGGTCACGCTTGCCCAGAAAGGCGACAGAGTGGATTATGAGGGCCCTGAGCCGTTCGAGGTACTGCTGGGGAACGTGGATGCGGTTGCCGGGGTCCGTTTCAGGGGGGATCCGGTGGATCTTGACCAGTACCCCGTCAGCGGGGGGCGTACCCAGTTTGTACTTGAAACAGCCAATGGCTGAGCCCTGCCGGGGCAGCCGCAGAGAGTGGCAGGATCACAACGATGCTTAAGAACGAAGAGTCTCCCATCAAGCGCAGGCCATCCCGCCAGATCCATGTGGGGTCGGTTCCGGTAGGAGGGGATGCGCCCATTGCCGTTCAGAGCATGACGAATACGGATACGCTCGACGTCGAGGGTACAGTGGCGCAGATCCAGGGCCTGGAGGAAGTCGGTGCTGATATTGTACGGGTCTCGGTCCCGGACATGGAGTCGGCGGAAGCCTTTGCCAAGATCCGCGCTGCAGTGAATGTGCCGCTGGTGGCGGATATTCATTTTGACTACAAGATCGCGCTGCGGGTGGCAGAGCTGGGAGTTGACTGTTTGCGGATCAATCCCGGCAATATCGGCAAGGAAGAACGCGTGAGTGCGGTGATCAATGCGGCCAAGGACCACGGTATCCCGATCCGTATTGGTGTCAATGCCGGCTCGCTGGAGAAGGATCTGCAGCGCAAATACGGCGAGCCCACCTCTGAGGCGATGGTGGAGTCGGCCATGCGCCATATCGAGATTCTGGAACGGTATGACTTCAAGGACTTTAAAGTCAGTCTGAAGGCCTCCGATGTCATCATGGCCGTTCAGGCCTACCGGTTGATCGCGGATAAGATTGAACAGCCCCTGCACCTGGGCATCACCGAAGCCGGTGGCCTGCGTTCCGGGGCGGTGAAGTCTTCCGTTGGGCTTGGGATGCTGCTGGCGGAAGGGATTGGTGATACCATCCGCATTTCGCTGGCTGCGGACCCGGTTGAGGAGATCAAGGTCGGCTTTGACATCCTCAAGAGTCTGCGCCTGCGCACGCGCGGGATCAACTTCATCGCCTGCCCGAGTTGCTCGCGCCAGAACTTTGATGTGATCGGCACCATGAACGAGCTGGAATCCCGGCTGGAGGACGTGAATACCTCCATGGATGTGGCCGTGATCGGCTGCGTCGTGAATGGGCCTGGTGAGGCGAAAGAAGCGGACATCGGCATCACCGGCGGTACCCCCCAGCACCTGATGTATCAGGACGGGGACAAGGATCGCAAGATCGACAAAGGGAATCTGGTCGATGACCTGGAGCGTGAAATCCGGGAACGGGTGGAACGCAAGAAAGCGCAAGAAGACGCCATCATCGCCAAGGGCTGATCGCGGGCGGGCAACCACGCGACCGAACAGGGGAGAACCTTGGCCAGAATACAGGCAATTCGTGGAATGAACGACATACTGCCGGATCAATCGCCGATCTGGCAGTACGTGGAGCGCATCCTGGAGAATGTGCTCAATGGTTACGGGTATCGCGAGATCCGGATGCCCATTGTGGAGAAAACCGAGCTGTTCAGTCGGTCCATCGGTGAGGTCACCGACATCGTCGAAAAGGAGATGTACACCTTTGAGGACCGGAACGGCGACAGTCTGACTCTCAGGCCGGAAGGCACTGCTGGCTGCGTACGGGCCGCGGAGCAACACGGGTTGTTGTTCAACCAGCAGCAACGCCTCTGGTACATCGGCCCCATGTTCCGCCATGAACGCCCCCAGAAAGGGCGCTATCGCCAGTTTCACCAGATTGGCGTGGAAGCGTTTGGTATGGAGGGCCCCGACATTGATGCCGAGCTGCTGTTGATGACAGCGCGGTTTTGGCGGGCCCTCGGGCTTGCCGACCGGGTCCACCTGGAGATCAATTCGCTGGGCACGGCCGAGGATCGCCAGCGCTATCGCGAAGCGCTCACAGCCTATCTCGAGAATTATCGGGAGCAGCTGGACGAGGACAGCCAGCGTCGCATTACCACCAATCCCTTGCGGATCCTGGATTCGAAGGTCCCCGAGACCCAGCGTATTCTGGAGCAAGCGCCGGCCCTGGCCGATTACATCGGGACGGAAAGCCGCGATCATTTCCAGGGACTGTGCGAGCGTCTGGATGCGGCCGGTATTACCTACAGCATCAACACGGGGCTGGTTCGAGGGCTGGACTATTACGGGAAAACCGTGTTCGAGTGGACCACCGATGCGCTCGGCGCCCAGGGCACGGTCTGTGCCGGTGGCCGGTACGATGGCCTCGTTGAACAGCTGGGCGGACGCGCCACCCCCGCTATCGGTTTCGCCATGGGCCTGGAACGATTGATCCTGCTTCTTGAGACCCAGGAGCTGATCCCGGACTGGGTCAATGGGGAGGCCGACATCTATGTATTGGGCATGGACGACAGTCTGTCCGGTCAGGCGTTCAGCCTGGCAGAGCGGCTGAGGGATGCGTTGCCATCCCGCCGGGTGGTCACCCACTGCGGTGGTGGCGGCTTCAAGAGCCGCATGAAGAAGGCGGATGCCTCCGGTGCCAGGTTGGCGGTGATCCTGGGGGCGGAAGAAGCCGCGGCTGGCGAGGTCAGTGTCAAGGACCTTGCGAACACGGAACAGCAGCGATTCATGCAATCCGAACTGGTGGCGGCCTGCGAGGCGCGCCTCGGTCAGAGAACGGACGAACAGGGAGCATAGACAGTGGCCGAAGAAGACGAACAGTGGGAAGCGTTCAAGCGTTGGTGGAAGCAGAATGGGTCCAGCGTTGTGATGGGCATCGCCATCGTCGTTCTGGGTTTCGCCGGCTGGAAGTACTGGGAAGCCCGCGAGGCGGCGGCCCGTGCGGAAGCTCGCCAGGGATTTGACAGCGTGATCAGTGCGCTTCAGTCCGAGAAAGAAACCGACAAGCGGCTTTCCTCCATGGAGTACGCACTGGACAACCTCAAGGACAGTCAGCCGGACAGTCCTTACGCGGTGTTTTCCGCGATGGTGGCGGCCAGTATCTACATGCAGGAGTCTCGTCCCGGGGAAGCGGTGGACGAGCTGTCCTGGGCCCTGGAGCAGGCACAAGGCGACCCCCTGCCCCGCGTGATCCGTCTGCGTCTGGCTCGCGCCCAGCTGGCCAGCGACGATCGTGAAGGCGCACTTTCAACGCTTGAAGGCATTGAAGAGGCGGGCGAGTTTGCACCGCTGGTTCACGAGCTCAAGGGAGATGCGCATCACGCGTTGGGTAATGACAAGGCTGCCGTTCAAGCCTATCAGGCAGCGCGTGAGGCTCAGGGGGATGACGTGAATGACCGCTTGCTCGAATTCAAGCTGAACGACCTTGCCGTAGTGGAGGAGGGTTGATGCGGACACCTACCGCGGCCTGGCGCTGCGTCGTTTTCTGTGTGCTGGCTGGGTTCCTGGTTGCCGGATGCAGCAGTTCCGACACGCGTGAGCAGCCAGCACCGGAGCCGGAGGCGTCGGGTGATGTGGCGGTTCAGGAAATCTGGAGCCGGCGTGTTGCCGATGGCATGGATGGCGAGTATCTCTTTCTCTCGCCTGGAGTCCATGACGGCACCGTCTACGCGGCTACCGAGAACGGTTATCTCACCGCTTATAATGCACGCAACGGGCGTCGGGATTGGTGGGAAAAACTGGATGAAAACCTTGTCGCCGGTGTCGGTGTGGACAAGGACCACCTCTATGTGGTGAGCCGCAATGGTGAGCTGATTGCTCTATCCCGTGAAGGGGAGGAACAGTGGCGCACCTCGTTGCCCAACGAATCCCTGGTGCCGCCCCAGAGCAATGGGCGCTATGTGGTCGTGCAGACCATTGACGGAGAGCTTCTGGCGTTTGATCAGGCCAGTGGTGCTCGGCGCTGGCAGTACGACAGCAACATGCCGGTGCTGAGCTTCCGCGGTAATGCCACGCCCTGGCTGGATGGCAGTCGTGTGA
The DNA here is from genome assembly GCA_048013405.1 of Halomonadaceae bacterium KBTZ08. Classification (GTDB taxonomy): domain Bacteria; phylum Pseudomonadota; class Gammaproteobacteria; order Pseudomonadales; family Oleiphilaceae; genus Halospina. The sequence goes on along the minus strand of CP182108.1, from coordinate 785,693 downwards.
TTGCTGGTTTTGACAATGGTCGTGTTGTGGCACTGGATGCAAGCAGCGGCGCTGTCCAGTGGCAGCAACGACTGGCGAAGCCGGCGGGGAGAACGGAGTTGGAGCGACTCGTGGACGTGGACGCCTCACCTCATGTGGTGGACGACACCGTTTACGTGGGGGCTTATCAAGGGACGCTTTCAGCCTTGTCGTTGCGTTCCGGGGAAGAGCTCTGGAGCCGGGAACTGTCCAGTCTCAAGGCACCCGCTGTCTTTGGCGGGCAAGTGATTGCCGCTGGCGCGGACGGGACGCTGGTGGGTTTTGACCGTGGCTCGCGCAGTGAGGTGTGGCGCCACCGTAAGCTGGCCTGGCGTCAGCCAACGGCCCCGGTGGCATTGGGTCATTACGCAATGGTGGGCGATTTCGAAGGGTATCTGTACGCCGTAAATACCGGGGACGGGAGCATTGACGGGCGTGTGCGGGTCGATGACGAAGGCTTGCGCTCGAATCCTGTCCGTTTCCGTGATCGTGTGATTGTCTTTGGTAACGGAGGCTGGCTGGCTTCCTATCACATACGGGAAAGTGAGCACTGAACGCCATGATACCCGTTATCGCCGTTGTCGGCCGCCCCAATGTGGGCAAGTCCACCCTGTTCAATCAGCTTACACGCAGCCGGGATGCCCTGGTTGCTGATTTTTCGGGGCTAACCCGTGATCGCCAGTATGGTGAGGGTCGACACCATGGTCGTCGCTTCATCGCTATTGATACCGGTGGTCTTGCCAGTAACGAGGACGGCGTTGACCAGTTAATGGCAGACCAGGCTGAGGCTGCCATTGAAGAGGCCGATGCGGTGCTCTTTGTGGTCGATGGCCGTGTCGGCCTTACACCTGGTGATCAGGATATTATGGACCAACTCCGCCACCAGGGTGTTGCCGCCCATCTGGTGGTGAACAAAACGGACGGCCAGGACGAGGACCAGGCTGCTGCCGAGTTCTATGGCCTCGGCTTTGATCCCCTTCATTGTGTCTCCGCTGCCCATAACCGGGGGCTCCGGCAGTTGCTGGATGCCGTGCTCGGCGACGAGGATTTGCCGGAAGAAGAACCGGAGGAGGAAGAGCAAGGGCGCATTCAGGTGGGCATTATAGGCCGGCCGAATGTGGGCAAATCAACGCTGGTTAACCGTATCCTCGGCGAGGAGCGGGTAGTGGTCTATGATGAGCCCGGAACCACCCGTGACAGCATACGGATCCCCTTCAGTCGCCGGGATCGCGACTATACCCTGATTGATACCGCTGGTGTGCGCCGGCGGCGCCAGGTGAAGGAGAAGGTCGAGAAGTTCTCGGTGGTCAAGACGCTCCAGTCCATTGAACACGCCCATGTGGTGCTGGTCATGATTGACGCCCGTGAGGGGCTTGTCGACCAGGATATGCATCTGATCGGCTTCGCCCTGGACGCAGGGCGTGCCGTGGTGGTGGCGGTCAACAAATGGGACGGTATGGACCCTGAAGATCGCCGGTGGCTGAAAGAACACCTGAAGTGGCGGCTGGGGTTTCTTGATTACGCCCGTATGTACTTTATTTCGGCCCTTCATGGCACTGGTGTGGGCGATCTTTATGAGGCCATTGATGCGGGTTACGACTCGGCCATGGCCAAGTGGTCAACCAATCACCTGACCCGCATCCTGCAGGACGCGGTGACCCAGCACCCGCCGCCCATTGTGCGGGGGCACCGCATCAAGCTGCGTTATGCGCACCAGGGCGGGTCCTGCCCCCCGCGAATCGTGGTCCATGGTACCCAGGCGGATGCCGTCCCCAAGGATTACCAGCGTTATCTGGAGAACACCTACCGTCGGGTCCTTAAGGTTGAAGCAACGCCGATCCGGTTCGAGTTCCGTTCCCCGGAGAATCCTTTTGAGGGGCGCAAGAACACCCTCAACAAGCGCCAGAAACAGAAAAAGGCGCGCCTGATGGAGCACGTCAAGAAAAAGGAAAAGCAGACCAAGCGCCGCCGCAAGAAGCGCGCCTGAGGCGTTTCAGGCCAGCCCCTGATCCGCCACCTGCTTCGCCTGGATGGCCGTCAGCCCAATGGTGAAGATGATATCTTCCACCAGGGCGCCCCTTGAAAGATCGTTCACCGGCTTGCGCAGGCCCTGCAGCATGGGGCCGATGCTGACCACGTTGGCGCTGCGCTGGACGGCCTTGTAAGTGGTGTTGCCGGTGTTGAGGTCCGGGAACACAAAGACGGTGGCCCGTCCGGCAATGGGGCTGTCCGGTGCCTTGCTTTGGGCCACGCTTTCAATGGCGGCGGCATCGTACTGGAGTGGCCCGTCGATCAACAGGTCGGGGCGACGCTCGCAGGCGATGGCGGTGGCTCTGCGCACCTTTTCCACTTCTTCGCCGCTGCCGGAACTCCCCGTGCTGTAGCTGATCATGGCCACCCTTGGGGTGATTCCAAAGGTTTCGGCTGAGTCCGCGCTCTGGATGGCAATATCCGCCAGTTCCTCGGCATCCGGATCCGGGTTGACGGCGCAGTCACCGTAGACGCGCACCTGGTCCGGAAGGCACATGAAGAAGATCGAGGAGACAATCCGCGCGGCCTGATGGGTCTTGATCAGCTGCAGCGCGGGCCGAATGGTGTTGGCGGTTGTGTGGACGGCACCGGAGACCAGACCATCCATTTCGTCCAGGGCAACCATGAGTGTCGCCAGCATAACGTTGTCTTCCAGCAGCGCGCGGGCCATATCCGGCTTCATGCCCTTGTGCCGGCGCAGTTCAACCATGCTGTCCACGTAGCTGTCCCGTACGGTCTCCGGGTCAATGATCTGGAGGTTCTCAGGCAGGAAGATGTCCCGCGAATGGGCGACTGAGTGGATTTGCTCGGGCTGGCCCACCAGTACGCAGTCGGCGATGCCTTTTTCCTGGCAGCGGGCGGCTGCCTGCAGCGTTCTCGGCTCATCGCCCTCCGGCAGGATAATGCGTTTGCCGGCCTCGCGCGCACGGCGTGTGAGAAGGTACCGGAAAGCCGGCGGCGAGAGCCTGGGCTCGCGGTCCACGGCCAGCTGGTCGCGCAGCCATTCAGCGTCGATGGCTTCGGCGGTGGTTTCCATGACTTTCTCGATGCGTTCCGTGTCGTCAACCGGCACGGCAATGGCCATGGAGGCCAGGCAGTGGGTGGTGTGGTAGGTGTCCATGGTGGAGGTCATGATCGGCAACCCGGTCTCCAGCGCTGAACGGCAGAAGTTGAGGGTCTGCTCGCTGGGTCTGAGCCCGCCAGTGAGTACGAGCCCGGCCAGGGGAATGCCTGAAAGCACTGCCAGCGCGGAGGCGACGATGATGTCTTCACGGTCCCCGGGCGTAACGACCAGCGTGCCCGGCCTGAGGGTTGCCACCATGTTGGGTATGGTGCGGGAAGCGATGCTGAAGCGCCGCACGCGGCGGCTGTCCATGTCGCCGCTGTGGAGGCGTTCCGCGTCCAGCTCCCGGGCGATGTCACTAACCCTTGGCTCAACCAGCTCCGGGCGCCATGGAATGGCGCCAATCAGCTTCAGGGTGTCGTCCTGCAACGGGGGGCATTCGCTGGTCCAGTCGGGCGTCGGGTCCGGTTCGGTATCATCGGCCGCCAGCGGCAGGGTGTGCCCTGTTGGTTCGCCAAGGCGGTTGAGTATGGCGCCAATCACGGGGGTTTCGCCGGATTCGGAGAAAATCCGGCTGGTGAAGGTCAAGCGCTCGCCCAGTTCGGTGGGGGTACGCTCGCCGGGAGCGCTCACGAGGATGACCTGAGCGTCCAGATTCCGGGCCATCTCCACATTCAGTCTCTGGGTGTAGCTTTCCTGGCTGTCCGGCACCAAGCCTTCGACGATGACAACGTCACAGTCCTCACAGGTCTCGTGGTAACGGCTTACAATCTCTTCCATAAGGTCGCCGGAACGCCCTTCGTTGACCCGTTGCTGGGCCTCGCGCAGGGCCAATGGCGCAGCGGGTTCCAGGTTTGTGCGGGCGCGAATGAAATGGATGGAAGCGTCGGATTCGTCGTCCATGGCACTCTGAGCCACCGGCTTGAAGAAGCCCACACGCAGTCCGAGGCGATCGAGCGCCCGAACCAGGCCCAGACAGACAGAGGTGAGCCCGGAATGGAGGTCAGTCGGGGCAATGAACAGGTTCTGGGCCATCAGGTGGTGCTCCCGGCGTTGGTCAGGCGTTGTGTATCCAGCGCAATCATCTGTTCCTCATCCGTGGGGATGACCAGTACGGGCGGCGTTCCCTGCTTCTGGAGGGCGGTCGTTGCCTCCCCTCCCGCCTTGCTGTTGGCCGTTTCATCCAGCGCCAGGCCGAAAATTCCCAGATGGGCCAGAGTCCGCTGCCGGACCAGGGGGCTGTTCTCGCCAATTCCACCGGTGAATACGAGTGCGTCCAGCTGGTCAAGCGATGCCATCATGGCCCCAATGTAGCGTGCGAGCCGGAAGCAGAACACGTTTATGGCAAGATCCGCCTGCTGATGGCCGTCTTCGGCGGCTTCAGTGAGGGTCCGCATGTCATGGCTGATGCCCGAGAGCCCCAGAAGCCCACTTTCGCGGTTGAGCATGGTATGGATGGTTTCGGCGCTGTAGCCGCGGCGCAGCAGGAAATCGAACAGCCCCGGGTCAACGTCGCCGCTGCGGGTTCCCATGACCAGCCCCTCCAGGGGGGTCAGGCCCATGCTGGTGTCCACGCTGCGTCCGTCGCGCACGGCCGTGACGCTGCAGCCGTTGCCCAGGTGCGCGGAGATGATACTGGTTTGCCCGGGTTCGCGATCCAGCCAATGGGCGGCCTGTTGCAGGATCCAGCGGTGGCTCGTGCCATGGAAACCGTAGCGGCGCACGCCGTGTTCCTCGTAAAGGCTGTGAGGAATGGCGTAATGATAGGCTGCTTCAGGCAGTGACTGGTGGAAAGCCGTGTCAAATACCGCCACCTGGGGACATTCCGGGTAGAGGCTCTGTATGGCCCGGATGCCTGCAAGGTTGGCCGGGTTATGCAGGGGCGCCAGTGGGCTGCAGGCGTCAATGGCGGCTGTAACCCGTTCGTCGATTCGGGCCGAGTCCGCAAACGCTTCGCCGCCATGGACGACTCGGTGACCCACGGCGTCCGGTTCGCGTGTGAGCAGCCCCTGCTCGTTCAAGCGGGCTAGGCAGGCCTCAAGAGCCTGTTGATGCGTGCTTGCGCTTGTCAGCGATGTGCTGGTGCTCTGTGGTGCCTTCTGGTGCAGTTTCGGGGTATCGGTTTCCAGCTGCTCGGCCAGAAAGGCGGCAAGAACCTGGTAATCGGGCAGTGCCGCCAGCGTGAGCTTGAGCGAGGAACTGCCGGCGTTGATGATGAGTACGTGCTGTTGATCCATAACGGCATCCTAACCGTGCGTGTGGTCACTGCACCAGAGCAGGAATTCGTGTTCATTGAGTGGGTGGGTGAAAAGGAACCCCTGCGCCTGGTCGCAGCGCTCTGCATTGAGAAACTCAATCTGGTCCTGGTGTTCCACTCCTTCTGCCACGACCTGAAGCCCCAGGCTGTGCGCCATGTGGATGATGGCGCGCACCAGGGCGGTGTCGTCAGAGTCGCGATTCAGATCGCCCACGAAGGACTTGTCGATCTTGAGCGTGTCGAAGGGATAGTTCTTGAGATAGCCCAGCGCGGAGTAGCCGGTGCCAAAGTCGTCCACGGACAGGCGCACGCCAATGGCGTCAAGTTCGCGCAGAACCCGGTCCGTTTCGACATTATTGTCCAGAATCAGGCTTTCGGTAATCTCCAGTTCCAGGTATTGGCCTTCCAGACCGGTTTCGTCGAGCGCTGCGCTGACGGTTTCAACAAAATGTGGATCCCTGAACTGTCGGGGGGAGACATTGACCGCCATGACCACGGGGTCACCCGTTTGCTTCTGCCAGCGGCTGACCGTCTGGCAGGCCTCGCGAATCACCCAGCGACCGATAGGGATGATGAGGCCGGTTTCCTCCGCCAGTGGAATGAATCGTTCCGGAGGCACCATGCCCAGGGTCGGGTTGTGCCAGCGAAGAAGCGCTTCTGCTCCCATGACGCGACTGTCGCCCAGCCGCAGTATGGGCTGGAAGCGCAGCTCGAACTCCTGCATCTCAAGGGCGCGCCGGAGCAGGCTTTCCGTCTGGAGTCGCTCCCGGGAGGCCTGCTTCATCTCCGGTGAGAAGCGCTGGAAGGCGCGCTTGCCCCGGTTCTTGGCTTCGTACATAGCGGCATCGGAGTTCTGCAGCAGGTTGGTGCTGTTCTCGCCGTCGCCGGGATAGATGGCGATACCGATACTGGTGCTCACGAACACTTCCTGCCCAGCCAGGTGAAACGGTGGTATGAATGTCTGGAGGATGCGGTCGGCGACCTGTTCTGTTGCCTCTGGGGAGGTCAGCGAAGGCAGGATAACCAGAAATTCATCGCCACCAAGGCGGGCAACGGTGCTGGTGCCCCGCAGGCAGGCGGAGACCCGGCGCGAGGCCTCGATCAGCATGTTGTCGCCAGCGTCGTGACCCATGGTGTCGTTCACATGCTTGAAGTTGTCCAGGTCCAGAAACATGACCCCGACCATGGTCTGATCCCGGCGGGCCTGTGCAAGAGCGAGCTTGAGCCGGTCGAGGGCGAGCATTCGGTTGGGCAGGCCGGTCAGGATGTCGTAGTTGGCCTGGCGCAAAAGCTGTTGTTCGTAGCGTTTGCGGATGCTGATGTCCTCTCCCAGGATCAAGTAATGGGAGGGGTGTTCGTTCTCGTTGCGGATGGGGGTGACGACCACCTGCTCCCAGAACCGTTCGCCGTTGTCCCGTGTGCGTTGCATTTCCCCTTGCCAGACGCCGACACGCTGAACCTGGAGCCGGACGTTGTTCCACAGCTCACGGTTCTCCTCCTCGCTTAAGGTGTCGGCGGTAAGGAAGGCAGGGTGATGACCCACCACCTCCTCGCGGTGGTAACCGGTGAGCTGCAGGAACTTGTTGTTGGCGTATTCGATGCGCCAGCTGGGGTCACAGATGAGCACTGACGAGGGGCTTTGCTCCAGTGCGAGGGACAGTTTACGGATTTCCGCTTCATCCGCTTTCTGGCGTTCCAGATCCTGTCGCAGGCGTTGGCGCATGTTATTGATGGCATCGGACACCTGGTCCAGTTCGTCCTGGCGCCGGAGCGGATGGGAGCGACGATCGAGCGTCAGGGGCTCATCCAGGTTGCGCAATGAGAAGCGGCGCGCGTAGTTGGCCATGGACGTGAGGTGGCGGGCCACGAAATAGTGGAAAATCCACAACAAGAGAAGCGACAGGAAGAAAGTGCGTAGTGCCTGGGTGGTCAGGATGACGCGGATGTTGCGCTTGAGGTTGTCCCAGGCTCCTCTCAGGCTTGCTGTCACGGTTACATGGCCCAGCGTTTCGCCGTCGTGGTTGAGGTTGAAATCATGAGTGGCAGTGCGGGCATCCTGAGGCAGGGCGCCGGCGCGGATGCCGCCTGTGGGCTCGATCTCGAGCTGGGCATGGGCGATGTCGGGAAGGCTGGTGATGCCTTCCAGCTGTGCCTGGATAAGGTCACGGTCGATGGCCCAGGCGCTGTTGGTCAGGCTCTGGCGGTAGCCGGCTTCGATGACGGTGAGCCGTTTCTCGATGCTGGCAACATCCGAGCGGTAGGTTACCCAGACCTGGGTTGCCGCGGTGACGAGGGTAAAGATCGAACTGCACAGCACGATCAAGCCCAGTAACCGCAGAGACAAAGGCGAACGGATGATGGAACTGCGTGACCAGAACAGCGGGTTACCCATTAGGCGGCGACTCAAGTCCAGTGTCGTCGGGGTTGGATTACAGATCCGTCATACTATAGCAGCAAGGACCTGGCTCGTCGCATGAGTCTGTCGTTCACATGACAGCTTAATGGGCGGCTGAGATCACACAAGGAGAACTTCGGGAAGGAAAATGGCGTCCCGTAGGGGATTCGAACCCCTGTTACCGCCGTGAAAGGGCGGTGTCCTAAACCACTAGACGAACGGGACGCGACGCCTTGCGTTAGAGATTGCGCACTTTAGGGGAGCGCCCGCCGGATGTCAACCATTTTCTTTGCCTGAGGGCTCCGCCGGTTCCCTGAGGCAGGCTTTAAAGGTTGTGCCGATCTCACGTAATACCGTGGCCGCGCCTGTTTTCTGGTAGCGCTGGAACAGGGCTTCCGCAATCGGTTTGTGGCGGGGTGACAGCTGTCCTTGCACCTCATCAAGCTCACCGCCGGCAAACGCGGCGAGAGCAATCTCGTAACGAATCTTGTTCTCGCCAGCGCAGCGGTAGAACAGGTACTCCCGTGTTCCGGGGTCGGGCTCACCGTTCTGGTCATGGACGCTTTGCGCGCAACGGGCAAAGCGGGCGTGGATATGGGAGTAGGTCGCGGTCGCGCCGCTTTCCTCGAGTGCTCTGTGGAGCTGGTCGATACGTTGCGCGCCGGCTTCGCTCAACCCAGGGAGTGTATCCTGCAGTATGGCCGGGGAAAGGCCCTGCTGCATCAGCTGGACGGACGTCAGGTACTGACTGGCGATCAGTCCGCAGGCCTGATAGCTGGCTCCCTTGAAAGCCTTGTCGTTGCTTGTGGCGTGCGTGGCCGCCGCCATTGCCAGCAAGGGGATTGCCCCCAGCACTGCAAGCGTACGGCAGCGGGTCATCCCACGGCCTCGTCCAGTGCCTGTTCTACTCTCGGATACTGGAAGCTGAAGCCGGAGGCCAGCAGCCGCTCTGGGCGTGCCTTCTGGCCCGTAAGAAGGAGTCGAGCCATTTCGCCAAGTGTCAGCTTCAGGGCCAATGGCGGCACCGGCAGCCAGGCGGGGCGGCCGAGGGCCTGGGCCAGTGCCCTGGTGAATTCCGCATTGGTCACCGGTTCAGGAGCCGTGAGGTTGAACGGACCACTGAGTTCGGGGGAGTCCAGAAGATGGATCAGGCCCTGGACCATGTCGTGGCGATGAATCCACGGCATGTATTGTTCGCCATTGCCCAGGCGCCCGCCCAGCCCAAGCCTGAAGAGTGGCAGCATTTGCTGCAGGAATCCGCCGTCCCGACCGATAACAAGCCCGGTACGTGAGAGGCAGACACGGGTTTGATCAGCAAGACGGTTGGCCGAGGCTTCCCAGGCGGCACACAGGCGGTGCGTAAACTCATCATGCGGTTCCGTGGCTTCGGTCACGTCCCGCTTGCCCTGATCCCCGTAGTAGCCCACGGCGGATCCAGAGACCATTACGTCGGGGAGGGTTTCGCGGCTTTTGAGCTGGCTGACGAGTTCCTCCGTAAAGGTTATACGGCTGTCCCACAGCTCTTGCTTCCGGCGTTGTGTCCAGCGTTTCTCGGCGATGCCTTCCCCGGCAAGATTGATGACCGCGTCGATGGCGGGAAGCCCGGGGACCTCTTTCAAATCGTGGATGACACGTACGCGGCCACAAAGGCTATGGACCTTGGCTTCACTGCGGCGACTCAGCACGGTCAGGCTGCGGCCTTCGCTCTGGAACTGGTGACACAGGAGTTGGCCAATAAAACCGGTGCCGCCTGTGATCAAGATATGCTGGCTCATAAAGGCTCCCGTAGCGGTTCAATCCGGACCGGATCATGGCCCATAGTGGCATGAGGCGGGGGGGCCGGCCAGGAAACCGTTCACGGATCCCGGATGGCTGCGCCTGCAGTGCCCTGATATTCTACCCTTATGTTCGAATGGCCCTACATTCTGGATTTCTGGTTTGGCCCCCTGGATGACGACGGGGTTCCCGGAAAATCGTATCGTGAGCAGTGGTTCACCGAGAGTCGCCGTTTTGATCGCGCCATGCGTCGACGCTTTTCCTCCATGGTCCTGCTGGCCTCGGAAGAGGGGCTGGAAGACTGGCGCCGCAAACCCGGAGGGGCCCTGGCCGAGATCCTGCTGCTGGATCAGTTTTCCCGCAACATCTACCGGCGTACCGCCATGGCGTTCCGTAATGATCCGTTGGCCCAGCGTCTGGCACGTGAAGGCGTGGACCAAGGGCGTGACGTGACACTGCCCGCGATCCAGAGAGCATTTTTCTACATGCCCTTTCAGCATGCCGAGAATCGCCAGATCCAGCGTGAGGGCGTGGCACTCTACGAGCAGCTTGAACGGACTGCGGAAGGGCGCCTTCGGGATGTGCTGAGTCAGTTTCATCGCAGTGCGCGCGATCATGCCGCGATCATCGAACGTTTCGGTCGCTTTCCTCACCGGAACCGGACTTTGGGCCGCCACACGACGAGCGCGGAGGCCGCCTTTCTGGAAGAAGAGGGAGTCACTTTTGGTCAGTAGAGGGTGTTGCAGTTCCCCGTGGTGACCTGACTCATGAGACGGTTAGGCCAGAGTGCAATCTGATGGTTGACGACGCTCAGCTGATCAGTAAAATACGCACCTGTCGATGAGGGCAAAGCCAGTCCCATCACAAAAAAGCGGGAATAGCTCAGCTGGTAGAGCACCACCTTGCCAAGGTGGATGTCGCGAGTTCGAATCTCGTTTCCCGCTCCAGATTTCAAACAAAAGCCCGGCCTCGAGCCGGGCTTTTGTTTTCCTGCCCCTTAACGGTGTTACTCAGCTACACTGTGCTAACAACCATGCCTTTCTGGAGGCCACCCCATGGCGGGACTGCTTGATAACGTGGATCAGCGCACACGTCTGGTCGGGCGTAACCGGCTGGAGCTTCTCCTGTTCCGGCTGCATGGCCGGCAACTGTTTGCGATCAACGTGTTCAAGGTGCGTGAGGTTATGCCCATGCCGAAACTCACGGCCATTCCCAAGCGCCACCCGGTGGTGGTGGGTGTGACCCATATCCGGGGCATGACGGTGCCGGTGATCAACCTGAGTCAGGCCATTGGTATGAAGCCCCAGGAGGTGACGGAGGATGCCAGCCTGATCATTACCGAGTACAACCGGACCATGCAGGCATTCCTGATTGGGGGAGTTGAGCGCATCCTCAATATGAACTGGGAAGAGATTGAGTCGCCGCCGAAGACCACTGGCAGAGGGCATTACCTGACCGCAATTACCCGTCATGAGCAACAGCTGGTTGAAATCATTGATGTGGAGAAGGTGCTGGCTGAAATCGTCCCCTATACCACCTCTCTTCCAGAAGGGCTGATTGATGAGAACGTTGTGGCTGCGGTTCAGGGCAAGCGGATTCTGGTGGTGGATGATTCTCCGGTGGCGCTGAACCAGGCCCGTGATACCATCGAGCAACTGGGTCTCGAAGTGATCACCGCCAATAATGGCGCGGCGGGGCTTGAAAAGCTCAAAAGCATGGCGGCGAACGGTGAGCTGGACGAGTTGCTGATGGTCATCACCGATGCCGAAATGCCCGAAATGGACGGTTATCGCCTGACCACCGAGATCCGTGAGAATCCACAGCTGAAGCATTTGTACGTGGCACTGCATACCTCCTTGAGCGGGGACTTCAATCAGGCCATGGTGGAGCGCGTCGGCTGTGACGACTTTCTATCCAAGTTCCGTCCGGACGAATTGGCGGAGCTTGTCCAGAACTATCTGCGCAGGGTGTCTGACAGCGATTCATGAGTACGGTTCTGACTCTGGACTCGATCCAGCTTGCTTTTGGTATGCATCCCCTTCTGGACGGCGCCAGCCTGCGCATTGAGCGCGGCGAACGCGTGGCGTTGCTTGGCCGTAATGGCGAAGGGAAATCCACATTGTTGCGTCTGGTTACCGGTGCTATTGAGCCGGATGCTGGGGAAGTCGCCGTTCCGGACGGTATGCGGGTAGCCGAGCTACCCCAGGAACTCCCCGAGAGGCGGGATCTGACGGCCTATCAGGTGGTGGCGCAGGCGTTTCCGGAAACGGGGCGCCTGCTGGAGCGGTTCAATGAACTCTCCATGACGGCCAGTGACGAGGACGATCTCCGGCAGATGCAGCAGGTTCAGGAGCGTCTGGAGGCGCTGGATGGCTGGCTTTACGACCAGCGTATCAGGACGGTTCTTGAGCAGTATCGAATCAATCCGGACGCGCGCCTGGATACCCTTTCAGGTGGCTGGCAGCGACGGGTGCTGTTGGCGAAGGCGATGGTGACTGACCCCGACCTCCTGTTACTGGACGAGCCCACGAACCATCTGGATGTGCCCGCGATCCGGTGGCTCGAGGAGGCGTTGGCGCAATTTTCCGGGGCAGTGCTGTTCGTGAGTCACGACCGGGCCTTTATCCGGGCCATGGCCACACGGATCATTGAACTCGATCGCGGTGCTCTGACGTCCTGGCCCGGCAATTACGAACAGTACCTGGAGGCCAAGGAGAAGGCTCTGGCGGATGAGGAACGCCAGCGGGCAGAGTTTGATCGCAAGTTGGCCCAGGAGGAGCGCTGGGTCCGGCAGGGAGTGAAAGCGCGGCGAACCCGTAACCAGGGACGCGTGAAAAACCTGGAGGCCATGCGCGCCGAACGCCGGCAGCGTCGTGAACGCTCCGGCAAGGCGAAGATTGAAGTGGAGGACGCCGGGCGGTCCGGCAAGCTGATTGCGGAGGCGCAGGAAGCAGGTTTTGCCTGGGAACCCAATCAGCCGCTGATTCAGGATCTTGATTTCATGCTGCTGCGTGGCGACAAGATCGGGGTGGTGGGTGAGAACGGTTCGGGGAAGACAACCCTGCTGAAACTCCTTCTGGGGGACCTGGAACCCACACAGGGGCAGATAAGGCGCGGCACCCGGCAGGAAGTGGCTTATTTTGATCAGCTGCGGGGCAAGCTGGACCCGGAAAGGACGGCATTCGAAAACCTCAGTGAAGGACGGGAAACCATCGAGGTGAACGGCCGCAGCCGGCATGTGATGGGGTATCTTCAGGACTTTCTGTTTACCCCCGAAAGGGCGCGGACCCAGGTGCGAATGCTGTCCGGCGGCGAGCGGGCGCGCCTACTCCTGGCCAAGCTGTTCAGCCAGCCCGCCAATATCCTCGTGCTCGACGAGCCGACCAATGATCTGGATGTGGATACGCTGGAACTTCTGGAGGCGCAGCTTGTCGAGTTCACGGGAACCGTGATCGTGATCAGCCACGACCGGGAGTTCCTGGATCATGTGGCCGGCAGCGTGCTGTTTCTGGATGGTGAGGGGGGTGTCCACGAGACCATCGGTGGTTTCAGTGACTGGCGTCGTGAAGGGGGCCAGTTTCCTGCGGAGAAAGCGGCTTCCGGCGGCGGTAGTGGTCGGCGGAGCGGTTCGGAGACGGGAAGGGCCCGCTCACCCGGCAACCAGAGCGCTCCGTCTTCCGGCAATGGCTCGGGCAACAAGCTGAGCTACAAGTACAAGCTGGAACTCGAGCAATTGCCCCAGCGTATCCGGGATTTGGAAGCCGAAATCGCCGGGTTGCACGAGCAGGTATCGGACCCCGCCTTCTATCAGCAGGCCAATGAGACCGTAGAGAAAACGCTGGGCGAACTCTCAGCCCGGGAATCCGAGCTTGAGTCCGCCATGGAGCGTTGGATGGAGCTCGAGGAAATGGCCAGCGGCTGATCAGCCGCCAATCCGAACCGCCAGCACATCGCAGGGCGCGCCATGCAGGACGGCATTGGCGGTGGAACCCAGCAACAGCTGGATGCCGTGGCGACCGTGGCTGCCGATCACGATGAGGTCGGCACCGCGCTCTTCTGCCTGCTTGCGGATCTCTGATCCGGGTCGGCCTACGATCAGGTACTGGTTGTTGGAATCGATGCCGTGCTGGTTGCCATAGTCGGCCAGCTTGTTGCGCGCATTATCCTCCAGCTGTTGCTGAAGGTCACTGAGATCCAGTGGCAGATCACCACCGTAGGCGTAGCCCACGGGCTCCACCACATGCAGCAGCTCCAGTGTTGCGCCGTTGCTTTCCGCCAGATGTCTGGCCTTGAGCAGTACGTCTGGCGCCTCCTCGGTGAGGTCAATGGCAACCAGGATGCGTTGATAGTCACTCATGGGGGGTTCCTCCGTGGCCCTTCAAGCTGATTTGAGGCGCTCAATGGTCTTTTCCAGGCCCTGAATGATGCTGTTGGAATAACGGTTGATCACGAACGCCACATTCTCCTCATCATAGTTGATGTAGGAGCCGCGAATGAAGCGCCATTTGTTGTTCACGTCCGACAGCGTGGTGGCAATCTGCTGATCGTTGCCGAGCCGGGCACGGAGCTTTTCAAGATTGTTCTCGAAGTCCTTCGAAAGTTCGTCCAGCGATTTTTCCATGTCAGCACCCTGGAACACCTGGGCTACGGAAGAGGAGGAGCGTGCGGAATAGCGGGTGACCATCACGGCCATGGTGATGGCGGCCTCACGGGCCAGCTCCAGGTTGGTCTGGGTTGGGGTGCTTTCCTGCCCGGCCACCTTTCTGTAGATCTTGCCGGAGAGCTTGCTCAGGGTCTGGGCCTGGTTGGCCATGTCCGACAGCAGTCGCAGGTCTGGATAGCCGGAGCTGCGCACGTCCTCGATGTTGGTATCCATCTGCTTGGCGAAGTTCTCGTAGGTTTTCTTAAGCTCGTTGAGCTGGGAATCACTCAACGACTCGCCGGACTGGCTCTCGATCTTGCCGAGCAGTTGACGGGACTGATCCATGTTGTCGGTGATTCGGGAGGCCAGCTCCTGGTCCGGGTCCGCCGTGTAGTTGTAATAGTTGTTCAGGGCCATGAAGTTGCGCAGCCGGAACCGGTGAACGCTGTCCAGCAGCTTTTCGGCCATGGGATCCAGCTGGGTCTCCGTTGCAGCCTGGTCGCCAGCGGGGGTCTCCTGTTCAGCGCTTTCGGGGCCAAAGCCCGTGCCAGGAGCCCCCTTTCCCTTGGAGCTTTCCTGGGCGATCGCCGGAGTAAGCAGGGAAAGGGCGAGCAGTAGGGCCGCTCCAATGCTGAAAGGGGTGCGGAAATTCTGTCGCGTCATGGGGAATCGTCTCCACCGGTTGTCGGATTTACTGTGTGCTGGCCAGTTCTGGCACTGATAGGGTCATCCTGTACAGTGTAGCAAGCTTGGGCATTCCTTCGAATGCCGACGGAGCAGGGATGTTAGCCTGTCACACCGGGTCTTGGCGAATAAACAAATTGACAAACGCTCGGTTTTTTTTCATCGTTAGCGTCGCATTCAAACGACTGTATGAATTTGGATCGCGTTACGGCCAGCGACGTACCAATCACAACCTGGAGAACAGTTGATGATTTACGAAGGTAAAGCCATCACGGTTAAAGAGATCGAAGGCAGTTTTGCACAGCTCGACTTCGATCTGAAGGGTGAGTCTGTCAATAAATTCAACCAGCTCACCATCGGAGAACTCGGCGAAGCGGCCGAGGCCCTTGAAAAACAGACGCAGCTCAAGGGGCTGGTGGTTACCAGCTCCAAGGATACCTTCATTGTGGGCGCCGACATTACAGAGTTCACGGACCTGTTTGCCGGCCCCGAAGAGGAACTCGTCAACAACAACCTGAAGGCGAACCGGATCTTCAACAGCATTGAAGACCTCCCGTTCCCGACGGTCACAGCCATCAACGGCCAGGCTCTGGGCGGTGGTTTCGAGATGTGCCTGTCCACTGACTTCCGGGTCATGGACGACAAGGCCAAGGTTGGACTGCCGGAAGTCAAGCTGGGCATCTTCCCCGGCTTTGGTGGCACTGTGCGCCTGAGCCGCCTGATCGGCGCTGACAACGCCATTGAATGGATCTGCATGGGCAGTGAGCACAAGGCTGACAAGGCGCTGAAGGCCCATGCGGTGGACGCAGTGGTCAAGTCCGACCAGCTGGTTGACGCCGCCATCGACATGCTCAAGGAAGCCAACAACGGCAAGCTTGACTACAAGGCGCGCCGTGAGGAGAAGACCGGTAAGCTCAAGCTCAACTCCATGGAAAGCATGATGGTGTTCGAGACGTCTAAGGGCTATGTTGCCGGTCAATCCGGCCCGAATTACCCGTCGCCGGTGGAAGCGGTTAAGGTCATGCAGAAGCATGCCGGGATGACCCGCGACAAGGCGATCGAGGTGGAAGCCAACGGTTTCGCCAAGATGGCCAAGACCGGCACTGCTTCTTCGCTGGTCCAGATCTTCCTGAACGACCAGGACCTTAAGAAGAAGGGGAAAGATTACGAGAAGCAGGCTAACCAGGTGCAGATGGCCGCTGTACTGGGCGCCGGCATCATGGGCGGTGGTATCGCCTATCAGAGCGCGCTCAAGGGCACGCCCATCATGATGAAGGACATCAACCGCGATGGCATTCAGCTGGGCCTGGACGAGGCCAAGAAGCAGCTGAGCAAGCGCGTCGACAAGGGCAAGATGAGCGCGGACCAGATGGGCGACGTGCTCAACAACATCCATCCGACCCTGAACTACGGCGACTTCGGCGACGTGGACCTGGTGGTTGAGGCGGTTGTCGAGAATCCGAAGGTGAAAGACTCGGTTCTTCGGGAAACCGAGGACGTGATTGGCGAGGACAAGATCCTCACCACCAACACCTCCACCATTTCCATCAATCGCCTGGCGGAGAACCTCAAGCGTCCGGAGAATTTCTGCGGCATGCACTTTTTCAACCCGGTACACATGATGCCGCTGGTTGAGGTGATCCGCGGTGAGAAGACCAGTGACAAGGCCGTTGCGACGACCGTGGCCTACGCCCGCGCCATGGGCAAGAGCCCGATCGTGGTCAACGACTGCCCCGGCTTCCTGGTCAACCGGATCCTGTTCCCGTACTTCGGTGGCTTTGCGCGACTGGTTCGTGACGGTGCCGACTTCCAGAAAGTCGACAAGGTCATGGAGAAGTTCGGCTGGCCCATGGGCCCGGCTTACCTGCTGGACGTTGTGGGCATGGACACCGCGAAGCACGCCAACGAAGTCATGGCCGAGGGCTTCCCGGACCGCATGAAGGACGAGCACAAGAGTGCCATTGATGTGATGTTCGAGAAGGATCGGCTGGGTCAGAAGTCCTACATCGGCTTCTACCAGTATGAACTGGACAAGAAGGGCAAGCAGAAGAAGGTGGTGGACGAGACCACTTACGATCTGCTCAAGCCGGTTGTCCATAACAACCAGGAGTTCACCGACGACGAGATCATCGAGCGCATGATGATCCCGCTGTGCATCGAGACCGTGCGGTGCCTGGAAGACAATATCGTGGGTACGGCCGCCGAGGCGGACATGGGGCTGGTATACGGCATCGGCTTCCCGCCCTTCCGCGGTGGCGCGCTGCGCTATATCGACGACATTGGCCTGGATGAGTTCTGCAAGATGGCAGACAAGTACAAGGACCTGGGGCCGCTCTATCACCCGACCGAGGGCATGCGTGAGATGGCCAAGGCCGGCAAGAAGTTCCATGGCTAATCGTTGAACGAGATTTCCGAACGGAGAAGATCTATGAGCCTTAATCCGAGAGACGTTGTCATAGTCGATTGCGTGCGGACGCCGATGGGCCGTGCCAAAAATGGCTGTTTCCGCAATGTGCGCGCCGAGGATCTGTCCGCGGCGCTGGTTGAAGCGCTGTTTGATCGCAATCCCAAGATCGATCCCAAAGAGGTTGAGGATGTGATCTGGGGCTGTGTGAACCAGTTTGGCGAGCAGGGCCTGAACGTGGCCCGCCAGATGTCGTTGATGACCCGTATTCCACACGAGTCGGGCGGGCAGACGGTGAACCGCCTGTGCGGTTCCTCCATGAGTGCCCTGCAGACGGCGGCCCAGGGGATCCAGACCGGCAACGGTGATGTTTTTGTGATCGGTGGCGTTGAGCACATGGGCCACATCCCCATGGAATCCGGCTTCGACCACAACCCGGCCTCATCCAAGTACTCCGCCAAGGCCTCCAACATGATGGGGATGACGGCGGAAATGCTGGCGAAGATGCACGGCATCACACGGCAGCAGCAGGATGAGTTTGGTGCGCGTTCCCACCATCGTGCTGCACAGGCGCGGGACAACGGCCACTTTGACAATGAGATCGTGCCGGTCGAAGGGCATGACGAGAACGGCTTCCGGAAGCTGATTGAGCAGGATGAGACCATCCGCCCGGATACGACTGTGGAAGGCCTGTCCCAGCTCAAGCCGGCTTTTGATCCGAAGGATGGCACGGTCACTGCTGGTACCTCCTCCCAGCTGACCGACGGTGCCTCCAGTATGCTTGTGATGTCCGCCGAGAAGGCCGAATCACTGGGCCTCAAGCCGGTGGCGAAAGTCCGTGCGACCGCCGTTGCGGGCGTGGATCCCGCCATCATGGGCTATGGTCCGGTTCCGGCCACCAAGAAGGCCCTCAAGCGTGCCGGCCTCAAGGTTGAGGACATCGATTACTGGGAGCTGAATGAAGCCTTTGCCGGGCAGTCCCTGCCGGTACTGAAGGATCTGAAGCTTCTGGATGAGATGGACAGCAAGGTCAACATCCACGGGGGCGCAATTGCCCTGGGGCATCCACTGGGCTGCTCCGGCTCCCGGATCGCCACCACGTTGCTGAACGTCATGCAGCAGAATCAGGGAACCCTGGGTGTAGCCACCATGTGTGTTGGCCTGGGGCAGGGGACGGCCACCGTCTTCGAGCGGCTCTGAGCCGTTTTCAAGTCCCGATCAGCCCGGCCTCGTGCCGGGCTTTTTGTTTGCTGTGACTTGACCCGCCATGACCGAATCCCTATATATTGTCGCCACGTCCATGGTCGGCCCCATGGTCACTACACTGTTCTGAGGATGTTTTCGCCGTTATGGGTAAAAGTCTGGTAATCGTGGAGTCTCCCGCCAAGGCCAAAACCATCAACAAGTACCTTGGTGATGACTACATCGTGAAGTCCAGCGTGGGCCACATCCGGGACCTTCCGGTGAGCGGCTCCGGTGGCACCAAAGTGGACCCCAAGGAGCGGGCCCGCCAAGCCGCCCAGACCCGCAAGATGGATCCGGAAACCAAGGCCCGCTATCAGAAGCAGAAGGCCCATGATCAACTGATCCGGCGTATGGGCGTGGACCCGGAAAATGACTGGGAAGCCCAGTATGAGATCCTTCCCGGTAAGGAGAAGGTGGTCAGTGAGCTGCAGCGCCTGGCCAACAACGCGGACGCGGTCTATCTGGCAACGGACCTTGACCGGGAGGGGGAGGCGATTGCCTGGCATCTGAAGGAAGCCATTGGCGGCGAGGACGACAAATACCGTCGTGTGGTGTTCAACGAAATCACCAAGCGTGCCATTCAGGAGGCATTTTCAGAGCCCACGGAAGTGGATACCAATCGCGTCAAGGCGCAGCAGGCGCGCCGGTTCCTGGATCGGGTGGTGGGTTACATGGTATCGCCACTGTTGTGGAGCAAGATCGCCCGTGGACTTTCAGCAGGCCGGGTGCAGTCAGTGGCGGTTCGTCTTATTGTTGAGCGCGAGCGCGAGATCCGCGCCTTTGTGCCCGAGGAATACTGGGAGCTGGACGCGTTACTCACGCCTCCCCAGCATAAGAACGTTGGCATCCCGTTCTGGGTGGCGAAATACGGTGACAAGCCCTATAGGCCGACCAATGAGCAACAAAGTAGCGAGCACGTTGAACGCCTGAGGGCGCTGGCGGACGACGACCAGGCGTTTCGCGTCACCAAGCGCGAGGACAAGCCCACCAGGTCCCGGCCCTCAGCGCCGTTTATCACCTCCACGCTGCAGCAGGCGGCAAGCAATCGTCTCGGGTTCAGCGTCAAGAAAACCATGACTTTGGCCCAG
The DNA here is from genome assembly GCA_048013405.1 of Halomonadaceae bacterium KBTZ08. Lineage (GTDB taxonomy): Bacteria > Pseudomonadota > Gammaproteobacteria > Pseudomonadales > Oleiphilaceae > Halospina. The sequence goes on along the minus strand of CP182108.1, from coordinate 766,090 downwards.
CGTCTGTATGAGGCGGGTTACATTACCTATATGCGGACGGATTCGACCAACCTCAGCCAGGATGCCATCCAGTCCGCGCGCGGCTATATCCAGGCCAGCTTTGGGGAAGACTACCTGCCTGAGAAGCCACGCTATTACACGTCCCGTGAGGGCGCACAGGAAGCGCACGAGGCGATCCGGCCCTCGGACGTGAAAAAGCGCGCCCAGGACATCAGTGGCCTCGAGAAGGATGCGGAGCGCCTCTACGATCTGGTCTGGCGCCAGTTCGTGGCCTGCCAGATGACAGACGCGGAATTCCTGAGTACATCGGTGATCGTTACGGCGGGGGATTACCAGCTCAAGACGCGTGGCCGCATCATCCGGTTTGATGGTTTCCAGAAAGTGCTGCAGCCCTCCGGCAATAAGGATCAGGACGTGGAACTGCCGGATATATCGGAAGGCGACCGCATGAGCCTGAGCGAGCTGACGCCGAGCCAGCACTTCACCAAGCCGACGCCCCGTTACACGGAAGCCTCCCTGGTCAAGGAGCTTGAAAAGCGCGGTATCGGTCGCCCGTCAACCTATGCCTCCATTATTTCGACCATCCAGGAACGCGGTTATGTGCGCCTTGAGAATCGGCGCTTCTACGCCGAAAAACTGGGTGACATTGTCACGGACCGGTTGCATGAGTCGTTTACCAACCTTCTGGATTACGACTTCACGGCGCGCATGGAGGAAGAACTCGACGAAATCGCGGAGGGTAATGAAGACTGGAAGCAGGTGCTCAATGAGTTCTATGAGCGGTTCTCGGAGCAGTTGCGGCAAGCGGAATCTTCAGAGAACGGGATGCGTTCGAACACACCGATTGATACCGACATTGAATGCCCGGACTGTGGGCGGCCGATGCAGATCCGGATTGCGAGTACAGGGGTCTTCCTGGGGTGTTCGGGCTATTCCCTGCCGCCGAAGGAGCGCTGCAAGAAGACCATCAACCTGATACCCGGAGACGAGGCGGTCAGCTCGGACGAGGACGATGACGGCGAGGGTGAATCGCGCCTGCTGCGGGAGAAGCACCGGTGCCCGAAATGCGGCACCGCTATGGATAGCTACCTGATAGATGAGACCCGTAAGCTGCATGTCTGTGGCAACAGTCCGGACTGCGACGGACAGGAGCTTGAATACGGCAGCTTCCGCATCAAGGGCTATGAAGGGCCCACACTGGAGTGCGACAAGTGCGGCAGCGAGATGCAGCTCAAGAGCGGGCGCTTTGGCAAATACTTCGACTGCACCAACTCGGAGTGCAAGAACACCCGGAAACTGCTGCGTAACGGCGAGCCGGCACCCCCCAAGATGGACCCGATTCCGATGCCCGAACTCCAGTGCCAGAAGGTGGATGACACCTATGTGCTGCGTGATGGTGCCTCAGGCCTGTTTCTTGCAGCCAGCCAGTTTCCCAAGAACCGGGAGACACGGCCGCCCCTGGTGAGCGAGATCAAGCCTCATGCTGCCGAGCTGGATCCCAAGTACGCCTATATACTGGATGCGCCCGAGCGTGACCCCGAGGGGAACCCGACCACGGTGCGCTACAGCCGCAAGACAAAAGAGCAGTATGTCGCGTCGGAAAAGGACGGTAAGGCAACCGGCTGGCAGGCTTACTACCGCAATGGACGGTGGGAGCCTCATGAGAAGAAGAAATCCGGGGGCCAGGGCGGTAAACGCAAGGCCAGTTGACCATCCTGCAGGAGCGGATCAGGCGTATCGCGAGCGGGGCTCGCTCCTGCAGGGGGTGATCGGGACTCAGGAATTCGCCCGCAAACGCTCCAGCAGCGCTGAGGTGTCCCACCGCCCACCGCCCAGGTTCTGCACATCGGAGTAGAACTGGTCCACCAATGCGGTGACGGGCAGGCTGGCGCCGTTGTTCCGTGCTTCTGCCATGCAGATGCCGAGATCCTTGCGCATCCAATCCACTGCGAAGCCATGATTGTATTCACCCTCGATCATGGTCTGCCCCCGGTTATCCATTTGCCAGGACTGTGCTGCTCCACCACTGATGGCCTGCACAACCGAAGCTGGATCCAGCCCAGCAGTTTCCGCAAAGTGGAGCCCCTCGGAGAGCCCTTGCAGTAGCCCGGCGACGGTGATCTGGTTGACCATCTTGGTCAGCTGGCCGTGACCTGCTTCCCCCATGTAGTGCACCGCCTTGCCATAGCAATTCAGCAGGGGCAGGGCGCGGTCAAAGGCGCTGCGCTCCCCGCCGCACATGATCGTCAGCTGGCCGTTTTCCGCGCCTTGCTGGCCACCGGAGACCGGCGCGTCGACCCAGCTCTGGTCCGAGTCCGCGGCCTTTTGGGCCAGTTCCCGGGTGACGCTGGCGGACGCCGTGGTGTGGTCGATCAGAAGCGCGCCCTTGGGAGCGTTGGCGATAATGCCGCTGTCGCCGGTGTAAAGCTCCCTTAGGTCCGGGTCCGCCCCAACGCAGGTTATGACGGCATCCGCTCCCGTTACGGCGTCTGCAATACGCTCCCTGGATTCTCCCGGATACGCTCGGGTCCAGGCCTGTGCCTTGTCGGGGGAGCGGTTGTAGACCTTTACGGACAGACCATCATCCCCGGCCAGATGACCGGCCATGGGAAAGCCCATGACCCCGAGACCAATGAACGCAATCTGCATGTTTGCCTCCCTAGCTGTCCCAGAAATGAGAAAACCCGCCTTAAAGCGGGTTTTCTCTGGTGGCGGTCACTTGCTCGGATAGTCGCGCTGGGTATAGCCACTATAGAGCTGGCGCGGCCGGCCGATACGGTAATTGCCGCTGGCCATCTCATTCCAGTGCGAAAACCAGCCGATGGTGCGCGAGAGTGCGAAGATCACGGTGAACATGGAGGTTGGGATGCCGATCGCCTTGAGAATGATCCCGGAGTAGAAATCGACGTTGGGATAGAGCTTGCGCTCAATGAAGTACTCGTCTTCCAGGGCAATCTGTTCAAGACGCTGGGCAATCCGCAGCAGCGGGTCGTTCTCCAGGCCGAGCTCCTGCAGGACCTCATGGGCCGTGTCGCGCATTACCCGCGCCCGCGGGTCAAAGTTCTTGTACACCCGGTGGCCGAAGCCCATGAGACGGAAGGGGTCGTCCTTGTCCTTGGCACGCTCGACGCATTCTTCAACGCGTGACTCGTCACCGATCTCATTGAGCATGTTGAGTACGGCCTCGTTGGCGCCACCGTGCGCGGGGCCCCAGAGCGCTGCTATGCCAGAGGCGATCACGGCGAAGGGGTTGGCACCAGTGGAGCCGGCAAGGCGGACCGTGGACGTAGAGGCATTCTGCTCATGGTCGGCGTGCAGGATAAAGATCTTATCCATGGCCTTAGCCAATACCGGATTGACCTTATATTCCTCGCAAGGAACACCGAACATCATATACAGGAAGTTCTCGGCGTATCCTAGGTCGTTGCGTGGGTACATGAAGGGCTGGCCGATTGAGTACTTATAGCACATAGCGGCGATGGTCGGCATCTTGGCGATGAGCCGATGGGCTGCCACCTCGCGCTCGTGTTCTTCCGTCAGATCCATTGTGTCGTGATAGAACGCCGAAAGGGCGCCCACGACGCCGACCATGATCGCCATCGGGTGCGCGTCACGACGGAACCCGTTGAAAAGGTGGCTCATCTGGTCGTGGATCATGGTGTGGTTGTTGACGGTGCGGCGGAAGCGTTCATTCTCTTCCGGGGTGGGCAGTTCCCCGTGAAGCAGCAGATAGCAGACTTCAAGGTAGTCGGCGTTCTGCGCAAGCTGCTCGATGGGGTAGCCGCGATGCAGGAGAACCCCGTTCGCCCCGTCGATGAAGGTGATCTTCGACTCGCACGCGGCCGTGGACACAAATCCCGGGTCAAAAGTGAACCAGCCTTCCTGGACCAGGTTCCTCACATCAATGACATCAGGGCCCTGTGTACCGGAATAGACCGGTAGTTCCAGGGTTCGGCCTCCGACCGAAAGCGTTGCTTTCTCGTTGGACATGGTGTTCTCCTGTCAGTTCAGCAAACCAGTGCTGGAGATGACGCACAGCGGACCCAAGTATCGCAGAAGATTGACCCGGACGTCACGAATCTACAGTCGGGTGGGCCAGTCGGCGGGTCGCCAGGTAACGCCTTCGCGGTCCGCGAAAATATAGGGCGGTGTTACCAATTGTCAATCGAGTGTTGGTCATTGAAAGGGGTGAGCTTCTTGCCGGTTTGTAATCAATAGGGGCAGCCTCTATAATTCGAAGCCCGTAGACGGGAGCCCGCCAGAGCCGGCGGTTTATACCCGCCCGCTGATCAAAGCTAGGATCCACCAACACACTGTGTCCGGCTGTCGGAGCCAACCGACTCTGCCCGGCGCACCAGACAGGGGTCAGGAGCCGTGACGACCAAACGACCGGTTAATCTTGAAATCAGCACCATCCATTTTCCCATTCCCGCTATTGCGTCGATTCTGCACCGCATCAGCGGCATCGTGGCGTTCGTGGGAATCGCTTTTCTTCTTTATGGTCTCGATCGATCACTGGCCAGCGAGGCCGGGTTCGCGTCCGTGGCAGCGCTGATGGCACACCCACTGAGTAAACTCGTGGTGTGGGGAACGCTGTCAGCGCTTGCCTATCACCTGGTGGCCGGGATCCGGCACCTGATCATGGATATGGGAGTAGGCGAAACGCTGGAAGGCGGTCGCCTCAGCACCAAGATCACCTTCGTGGTTGCTGCTGTATTGATTGTTCTGCTGGGAGTCTGGATATGGTAAAGAGTGTCACCAACCTCGGGCGCACCGGTGCCTATGACTGGCTGATGCAGCGCGTGTCAGCCGTTGTTCTGGCGCTGTATACCCTGTTTCTGGTGGGGTTTGTGCTGGGCTCGTCCAATCTCGATTACGCGCAATGGGCCGGCCTGTTTGATCAGATGTGGATGCGCATCTTCAGCCTTCTGGCGCTGATCTCACTTGGTATCCATTCGTGGGTCGGCCTGTGGACGGTTACCACTGATTACATCAAGCCCACGGCGCTGCGATTTCTCATCCAGGCCGCCTGCGGGCTGATCATGTTTGTCTACCTCGTATGGGGTGTCGAGATTCTCTGGGGGCTCTGAATCATGTCCAATCTTAGAACCATGTCGTTTGATGCACTCGTGATCGGCGGAGGCGGTTCCGGTTTGCGGGCCGCACAGCAGCTGACCCAGTCCGGCATCGACACGGCGTGTATCTCCAAGGTCTTTCCCACCCGGTCGCATACCGTATCCGCCCAGGGTGGTATAACCTGCGCCATTGCAAGCGCGGATCCGAATGACGACTGGCGCTGGCACATGTATGACACCGTTAAGGGGTCGGATTACATTGGTGACCAGGAAGCCATTGAATACATGTGTTCCGTAGGCCCACGAGCCGTTTATGAGCTGGAGCACATGGGGCTGCCTTTCTCCCGTTTTGAAAACGGCCGGATCTATCAGCGGCCGTTTGGTGGCCAGTCCAAGGAGTACGGCAAGGGTGGCCAGGCGGCGCGCACCTGTGCGGCTGCGGACCGTACCGGCCATGCGTTGCTCCACACGCTCTATCAAGCCAATCTTCAGGGCGGCACTACGTTTCTGAATGAGTGGTATGCGGTTGATCTGGTCAAGAATCAGGACGGCCAGGTGGTTGGTGTTATCGCCATTGAGATCGAAAGTGGCGAAGTGGTCTACATCAAATCCAAGGCCACTGTCCTGGCAACCGGTGGGGCGGGGCGCATCTATGCCTCCACCACGAACGCCCTGATCAATACCGGTGACGGCGTTGGCATGGCCCTGCGTGCCGGTATTCCGGTGCAGGACATGGAAATGTGGCAGTTCCATCCCACCGGCATCCATGGCGCCGGCACCCTTGTGACCGAGGGCTGCCGGGGTGAGGGCGGCTATCTGGTGAACTCCGAGGGTGAACGCTTCATGGAGCGCTATGCCCCGAACGCGAAAGACCTGGCTGGCCGCGACGTAGTCGCGCGGGCCATGGTGCTGGAGATTCTGGAAGGCCGTGGCTGTGGCCCCAACAAGGACCATGTCTACCTCAAGCTGGACCATCTTGGTGAGGAAACGCTGAATCTGCGTCTGCCTGGCATCCTGGAGCTCTCCCGGACCTTCGCGCACGCGGATCCGGTGAAGGAGCCAATCCCCGTGGTACCAACCTGTCACTACATGATGGGCGGCCTTCCCACCGACATTGGTGGTCAGGTCATGACTCAGGACGCGAATGGTGATGACCAGCCCATTGAAGGGTTGTTCGCCTGTGGCGAAGCGGCTTCGGTGTCGGTGCACGGGGCGAACCGGCTTGGGGGTAACTCCCTTCTGGATCTGGTGGTTTTCGGTCGGGCGGCTGGTCTCCAGATCGAGAAACAGCTGCGGGAAGGCGGCGACAGCATGGAAGCCAGCGAGAGTGACATCCAACAGGCCATGGCGCGCCTTGACCGGCTCAATAGCGGCGAGGGAACCGAGCGCGTTTATGATGTCAAGAAGGAACTCCAGGATACCATGCAGCTTTACTTCGGGGTTTTCCGTGATGGCGAACCCATGGAGAAAGGTCTTAAGATCCTGGATGAGCTCGGTGAAAAGATCCGCAATACCAAGCTTGAGGACACCAGCAACGCTTTCAATACCGCCCGTGTTGAAGCGCTGGAACTGGAAAACCTCTACGAAGTGGCGTACGCAACGGCGGTTTCAGCCATTGAGCGTCGCGAAAGCCGTGGGGCTCATGCCCGGAACGACTATACCGATCGCGATGACGAACACTGGCTGAAGCATTCCATCTATTTCCCGCTTGAGAAGCGGTTGGGTCAGCGCGAGGTCAACTTCGCGCCGCGCTCGATGGATGCGTTTCCGCCGACAGTCCGGAAGTACTAAATAAGAGGTGGTCTAATGCTGGTGAGTCTCTATCGGTACAACCCTGAAACGGACAATGTTCCGTACATGCAGGATGTCGAGGTTGAGCTTCCGGAAGGTAAGGACCTGATGGTTCTTGACGTTCTGCACATGATCAAGGAACAGGATGCGAGCGTTGCGTTCCGGCGCTCGTGCCGTGAGGGGGTCTGCGGTTCCGACGGCATGAACATTAATGGGACCAACCGGCTGGCGTGCGTGACGCCGGTGTCGGAAGTGGTCAAGAAGAACAAGCTGGTACTGCGTCCACTGCCGGGGCTGCCCGTTATCCGGGACCTGGTAGTCGATATGTCGATCTTCTATCAGCAATACGAGAAGATCCAGCCGTACCTGATCAATGACAATCCGGAGCCCGCCATTGAGCGCCTGCAGTCCCCCGAGGACCGGGAAAAGCTCGACGGGCTCTACGAGTGCATTCTATGCGCCTGTTGCTCCTCGTCGTGCCCCTCGTTCTGGTGGAATCCGGACAAATTCGTCGGGCCGGCGGGGCTGCTCCAGGCGTACCGTTTTCTGGCGGATAGCCGTGACACGGCGACCGCGGAACGTCTTGATAATCTGGATGACCCGTTCAGCGTTTTCCGCTGCCGCGGGATCATGAACTGCGTGAGTGTCTGTCCCAAGGGACTGAATCCGACACGTGCAATCGGCCATATCCGTACTATGCTGATGCAGCGCACAACCTGATTATTGCGACACAGTTCACGCCAGAAGACGCTCAGGGCGGCCTACAGGCCGCCCTTGCTTGATGCGCGTTACGGCAAATCCATGTCGCGCAGAGGAGCGTGGCCGGTGCCCAAAAGGCTAAGGCCGCGTGAAGTCCAGTCAGAGGCGAGCGAGTGCCATGCATGAAAGCGTAATGGAGCAGCTGTGGCGGACCTCCCACCTACAGGGTGGGAATCTGGCTTACGTTGAGGATCTGTTTGAAACCTACCTGAAAGATCCCAACGGCGTTCCGGAGGAATGGCGGCGTTATTTCGACCAGATTCCGGGAACACCAGGCGACCACAGACCCGATGTCCCACATCGAGATATCCGAGAGCAGTTTCGATATATTTCCCAGAACCAGCGCCGTCACTCTCCCGCCCAGGGCGCTCCCTCTTCCATCTCCAAGGCTGAAGAAAAGCAGGTTCGCGTTCTCCAGCTGATCAATGCCTATCGGTTCCGTGGCCATCAGAATGCGGACCTGGATCCACTTGGGCTGTTGAACAGGCCGAAGATCAAGGATCTCGATTACCGGTACCATGAGCTGGACGATGATGACCTGGATGTTGAATACCAGACCGGGTCCCTGTTCTTCGGCTCCGAGCGCATGAAGTTGCGTGACATCATCGATGGACTTGAGCGCACCTATTGCAGCACCGTGGGCGCTGAGTACATGCACATCGTGGATACCACGGTGAAGCGCTGGTTCCAGCAACGGCTGGAAAGCGTCAAGTCCCATCCCAACTACGAGGCCAAGACGCGCCTGAACCTTTTGGAGCGGCTCAACGCCTCGGAAGGACTGGAAAAGTATCTGGGTTCCAAGTATCCGGGGACCAAGCGTTTTGGTCTTGAAGGGGCGGAATCGCTGACCCCCTGTGTCAGTGAGTTGATCCAGCGCGCCGGTTCCTACGGCGCCCGCGAGATTGTGATTGGGATGGCCCACCGGGGTCGGCTCAATATTCTGGTCAACACCCTGGGCAAGAACCCCAAGGAATTGTTCGATGAGTTCGATGGTAAGGTGACCATGGACCAGGGCTCTGGTGACGTGAAATACCATCAGGGCTTCTCTTCCAACGTCATGACGCCAGGTGGCGAGGTGCATCTGGCGCTGGCGTTCAATCCCTCACACCTGGAGATCGTGACGCCTGTTGTGGGCGGTTCCGTAAGGGCGCGTCAGGCGCGGCGTGAGGATGAATACGGTAACCAGGTGGTGCCGATTGCGATCCATGGTGACGCGGCCTTTGCCGGCCAGGGCGTGGTCATGGAAAGCCTTCAGATGTCGCTGACCCGGGGGTATGGCATCGGCGGGACGGTGCATATCGTGGTGAACAACCAGATTGGCTTTACCACCAGTCACCGCTATGACGCCCGATCAACGGAATACTGCACGGATGTGGCCAAGATGGTGCAGGCGCCTATCCTGCATGTGAACGGGGACGATCCCGAGGCCGTTCTGTATGTTACCCAGCTGGCGATGGATTATCGCAATGAGTTCGGTCAGGACGTGGTGATCGATCTGGTGTGCTACCGGCGGCGCGGTCACAACGAAGCGGATGAGCCTTCCGCGACCCAGCCGCGGATGTACGAAAAGATCCGCAACCATCCCACCACCCGTGACCTCTACGTGAAGCAGCTTGTCAGCGAAGGCTTTATTCAGGATCAGGATGCCAAAAAGCTGTTTGAGGAATACCGCGACAAGCTCGATAACGGTGACCACGTGGTGGATGCTCTGGTGAAGGAGCCCAACACGGATCTGTACGTGGACTGGACGCCTTACATCGGTCATGAGTGGACGGCGCGCTGTAAGACAAGCGTGCCCATGAAGACGCTGCAGGAGCTGGGGCGCAAGATTTCGACGATCCCGGAAGGTTTTACCATCCAGCGTCAGGTCAAGAAGATCATGGAGGATCGGGGCAAGATGACCCAGGGGGCGTTGCCTCTCAATTGGGGTTATGCGGAAACCATGGCCTACGCATCGCTGATCCATGAAGGGCATCCCATCCGTTTTACGGGCCAGGATTCGCGTCGGGGCACCTTCTCGCACCGTCACGCGGTTCTGCACAACCAGAAGGATGGTTCGGAGTACGTGCCCCTGGAGCATATCCGGGAGGATCAGCCGCGTTTCGAGATTTACGATTCGCTCCTTTCGGAAGAGGCAGCAGTGGCGTTCGAGTACGGCTATGCCACGACCACCCCGACGACCCTCACCATCTGGGAAGCCCAGTTTGGCGACTTCGTCAACGGCGCGCAGGTGGTGATCGACCAGTTCATTACCAGTGGTGAGCACAAGTGGGCGCGCCTGTGTGGGCTGACGATGCTGCTGCCACACGGTTACGAGGGGCAGGGTCCGGAGCACTCATCGGCTCGGCTGGAACGTTTCCTGCAGCTGTGTGCCGAGCACAACATTCAGGTCTGTGTGCCCACCACGCCGTCTCAGGTTTTCCATATGCTGCGCCGCCAGGTGAAGCGGCCGTTGCGCAAGCCCTTGATCGCGTTGACGCCCAAGAGCCTGCTGCGCCACAAGGAAGCGGTCTCCTCACTGGATGATCTTTGCGAAGGCACCTTCCGGACGGTGTTGCCGCCCAAGGAAATGCCGGATCCCCGCAAGGTTAAGCGGCTCATACTGTGCAGCGGCAAGGTCTATTACGACCTGCTCGATAAACAGAAGACGGATGGACGGGATGACACGCTGATCGTGAGGATTGAACAGCTCTATCCCTTCCCGCACGAAGATCTTGCTGCGGTGTTGGCACCTTACACTCACATCGAGAAGGCGATCTGGTGTCAGGAAGAGCCCATGAACCAGGGCGCGTGGTACTGCAGTCAGCATCATATGCGCCAGGCCCTGGAGCGTGTTCCCAAAAGGCCCCGGCTTGAATACGCGGGCCGTAAGGCCTCGGCGGCGCCGGCTTCCGGCTATCCCAGTGTTCACGCTCAGGAACAGAAACAGCTCGTGGAAGACGCGTTCACCGTCTGACGAGTCCCGACAAGAAAGCGAGTCCCGACAAGAAAGGAAGGGTAATGACAACAGATATCCAAGCTCCGGTATTCCCCGAATCCGTTGCGGAAGGCACGATCGCAACCTGGCACAAGAAACCCGGCGACCAGTGTGAGCGGGATGAGCTGATCGTCGATATCGAGACCGACAAAGTGGTGCTCGAGGTCGTGGCGCCGGGTGACGGCGTCATCAAGGAAGTCATCAAGGATGAGGGTGACACCGTTGAAAGCGGCGAAGTCATCGGTCGATTTGCTGAAGGCGAAGCCGGAGCCGCGGGCGGTGGTGAAGCGAAGGAAGAGGCCCAGGCAGACAGTGGGGGCTCGGAAGGCGGTGCGGACGCCAAGGCCTCGGAGCCCGCGCCCTCCGAAGAGGGTGGTGCCAGTGGCGAGGAGCCGTTGGTGAGCCCGGCAGCGCGCAAGCTGGCCGAGGAGCAAGGGATCGACCTGGCGAAGGTTGAGGCCACCGGCAAGGGCGGTCGTGTCCTGAAGGAAGACGTTCAGCGCGCCGCGGAGCAGAAAGGAGCGGAGCAGCCCGCCTCAAGCCCAGCCAGTGGTGGTTCCGAAAGCCGTTCCGCAGCGCCCCAGGCCCCGGCCGGCAGCATGCCGGAAGGCGAGCGTCCGCAGAAGCGGGTGCCGATGACGCGCATGCGTTCCAGCATCGCCAAGCGGCTGGTGGAGGTCCAGCAGACGACCGCCATGCTCACCACCTTCAATGAGGTGAACATGCAGCCGATCATGGACATTCGCCAGCAGTACAAGGATACCTTTGAGAAGCGCCATGGCGTGAAGCTCGGCTTCATGGGCTTCTTCGTGAAAGCGGCGGTGGAAGCGCTCAAGCGTTTCCCGGCCGTGAATGCCTCGATTGATGGCAACGAGATCGTCTATCACGGCTTCCAGGACGTTGGTATCGCCGTTTCCACTGAAAGGGGGCTGGTGGTGCCGGTGCTGCGTGACGCGGATGCACTGTCCGTGGCCGACGTGGAGCAGGGCATCAACGAATTCGGCCAGAAAGCGCGGGATGGCAAGCTCACCATGGAGGAGATGACTGGTGGTACCTTCTCCATCACCAATGGCGGGATTTTCGGCTCCCTGCTCTCCACGCCGATCCTGAACCCGCCGCAGACAGCGATCCTTGGCATGCACAAGATCCAGGAACGCCCCATGGCCGTCAATGGCGAGGTCAAGGTGCTGCCGATGATGTATCTGGCGCTGTCCTACGACCATCGTATGATTGACGGCAAAGAAGCTGTGCAGTTCCTTGTGACAATCAAGGAACTGCTCGAGGATCCGGCGCGGATTCTTCTGGACGTCTGACAACGAATCACTGATAAGCAGGAAACATTATGTCCCAAGACTATGACGTCATCGTTATCGGCTCCGGCCCCGGCGGCTATGTCGCCGCCATTCGCGCCGGGCAACAGGGAATGAGCGTCGCCTGTGTCGAAAGCTGGAAGGACGACAAGGGCGATCAGGTGCTGGGCGGCACCTGCCTTAACGTGGGCTGTATTCCGTCCAAGTCACTGCTCGAGACCTCCCATAAGTTTGAGGAGGCCAAACACGACTTCGAGAAACAGGGCCTCAAGGTCAAGGACATCGATGTCGATATCGAGCAGATGATGAAGAACAAGAACGAGATCGTCGGTAATCTAACCGGCGGTATCGCGGGACTGTTCAAGTCCAATGGGGTTACGTCCATCCACGGCTGGGGGCGGGTGCTCAACAGCAAACAGGTGGAGGTAACCGACCCCGAGGGCAACAAGAGCACTTACGGGGCCAAGAACATCATCATCGCCACCGGTTCCCGCCCGATCGAGATCCCGCCGGCTCCGATGAAGGAAGACAGGATTGTCGATAGCGAAGGGGCTCTGGAGTTTGACGAGGTGCCCAAGCGCGTTGGCGTGATCGGTGCGGGCGTGATTGGCCTTGAGCTGGGCAGCGTGTGGAATCGGCTCGGGTCCGAGGTCACCATGCTGGAAGCTCAGGATACCTTCCTGGCTGGCGTGGACCAGGCCATTGCCAAGGATGCCCAGAAGAGCTTCAAGAAACAGGGTCTGGATATCCGTCTCAAGTGCCGCGTGACCAAGACCGAGGTGAAGGACGACGTGGTTCACGTGACCTATGAGGACGGTGAAGGCAATCAGGACCAGATCCAGTGCGACAAGCTCATCGTTGCCGTGGGCCGGACACCGAACACGGAAAAGCTGTTTTCCTCCGATTCGGGCGTGGATCTGGACGAGCGTGGTTTCGTGGCCGTTGACGACGAGTGCCAGACCAATGTGCCCGGTATCTACGCCATTGGTGATGTTGTGCGCGGGCCGATGCTCGCGCATAAGGCCTCGGAGGAGGGCATCATGGTGGTGGACCGCATCGCCGGCTATGCCACCGAGGTCAATTATGACTGCATTCCCAACGTGATCTACACCCACCCTGAGCTCGCCTGGGTCGGCAAGACCGAGGAAGAGCTCAAGGCCGAGGGTGAGCCCTACAAAGTCGGCGCCTTCCCGTTTGCGGCGAATGGCCGGGCCATGGCCGCGAATGCAACCGAAGGCCAGGTTCGCATCCTCGCTCATGAGGAGACCGACCGGATACTGGGTATGCACGTTGTGGGGCCGCAGGCCTCGGAGATCATCGCCCAGGGCGTGATCGCAATGGAGTTCGGCTCCAGTGCCGAGGACCTGGCCCTGACCTGCTTTGCGCATCCGACGCTGTCCGAATCCGTCCATGAGGCGGCACTGGGTGTGGACGGCATGGCGATTCACAAGGCAAACCGGCGCCGGAAGAAGTAACCGGCGCAACCTCCAACACAACAGGTTATGATCTATGAATCTGCACGAGTATCAGAGCAAACAGCTCTTTGGGGAGTACGGCCTGCCCGTCTCCGAGGGCGTGGCCTGTGCCACCGCGGATGAAGCGGTGGCTGCTGCCGACAAGATCGGTGGCGAGGGCTGGGTCGTTAAGGCCCAGGTGCACGCTGGTGGCCGGGGTAAGGCTGGCGGCGTGAAGCTGGCCAAATCGAAGGATGAGATCCGGGCCTTTGCCGATCAGTGGCTGGGTGAGCGTCTGGTCACCTTCCAGACGGATGACAAGGGGCAGCCGGTTAACCGGATCCTTGTTGAGTCCCTGACCGACATCAATCAGGAACTCTATCTGGGCGCGGTCGTGGATCGCGGTTCCCGTCGGGTGGTTTTCATGGCCTCCACCGAAGGCGGTGTCGAGATTGAGAAGGTTGCCGAGGAAACGCCGGAAAAGATCCTCAAGGCCACCGTGGATCCGCTGGTTGGGGCACAACCCTATCAGGCGCGTGAACTGGCGTTCGGCCTGGGCCTTCAGGGCGACCAGATCAAGCAGTTCACCAAGATTTTCCTGGGGCTGGCTAAGCTTTTTGAGGACAAGGACCTGGCACTGATTGAGATCAACCCGTTGGTGATCACCGACCAGGGGAATCTTCACTGCCTGGATGCCAAGGTGGGCGCGGACGATAACGCGCTGTACCGCCAGAAGCAGCTGGCGGAGATGCGTGACCTCTCCCAGGAAGATGAGCGTGAGGCGCACGCGGCCGAGTGGGACCTGAACTACGTCGCGCTGGACGGCAACATCGGCTGCATGGTCAATGGCGCTGGTCTGGCCATGGGTACGATGGACATCATCAAGCACCATGGCGGCCAGCCGGCCAACTTCCTGGATGTTGGCGGTGGCGCGACCAAGGAGCGCGTTGCCGAGGCGTTCAAGATCATCCTCTCCGATGACACCGTCAAGGCCGTTCTGGTCAACATCTTTGGTGGCATCGTGCGGTGCGACATGATTGCTGAAGGCATCATGGGCGCCGTCGAAGAAGTGGGTGTGACCGTTCCCGTTGTCGTCCGTCTTGAAGGCAATAATGCCGAGAATGGCCGCCAGAAGCTGGCGGACAGCGGCCTGAACATCATTGCGGCCAGCAGCCTCAGTCAGGCCGCTGAAAAAGTTGTCGCCGCAGCCGGAGGTGAAGCATGAGTGTACTGGTGAACAAGGAAACACGCGTCATTTGCCAGGGCTTCACCGGGGCCCAGGGGACCTTCCACAGTGAGCAGGCGCTGGAATACGGTACCAACCTTGTTGGCGGTGTCAGCCCGGGCAAGGGCGGTACTGAGCACATGGGGCTTCCCGTGTTCAACACTGTGCGCGAGGCGGTCCAGGAGACCGGCGCGACCGCGTCCGTGATCTACGTGCCCGCACCCTTCTGCAAGGACGCGGTGGTTGAGGCGGCGGATGCCGGCATTGAGCTGGTGGTCTGCATAACCGAGGGCATCCCGACGCTGGATATGCTCTATGTGAAGGAATACGTGGACCGCAAGGGCGTTCGCATGATCGGCCCGAACTGCCCCGGCGTGATCACACCCGAGCAGTCCAAGATCGGCATCATGCCCGGCTACATCCACAAGCCCGGCAAGGTCGGTATCATTTCCCGCTCCGGTACGTTGACGTACGAAGCCGTTAAGCAGACCACGGACTATGGGTTCGGCCAGTCCACCTGTGTGGGCATTGGTGGCGACCCCATTCCGGGCTCGAATTTCATCGATATGCTTGAGCTGTTCGAGAAGGATCCGGAAACCGAGGCCATTGTCATGATCGGCGAGATCGGTGGTACGGCCGAGGAAGAGGCTGCTGCTTACATCAAGGAGAACGTGAGTAAGCCGGTGGTTTCCTACATCGCGGGTGTGACGGCACCGCCCGGCAAGCGGATGGGTCATGCCGGCGCCATCATCGCCGGTGGCAAGGGCACGGCGGACGAGAAGTTCGGCGCGCTCCAGGATGCGGGCGTGCAGACGGTGCGCAGCCTGGCCGACATCGGCAAGGCCATCAAAGAGGCCACAGGCTGGTAACAGCGCCGGATTATGCCTCAACGGAAAGCCGACCCTCGGGTCGGCTTTTTTCGTTGATTAACCCATGCTTGTTTCGTGCGTATAATCAGGCCAGACCCTGAACCAATGAGGAGACCGGATTGACTTCCGTTGAACCCCAGCAACGCATCCTTTCAGGGATGCGGCCCACAGGCCGGCTTCATCTGGGCCACTATCACGGTGTACTGGCCAATTGGGCCCAGCTCCAGCACGAGTACGAATGTTTCTTCTTCGTGGCGGACTGGCACGCGCTGACCACCATGTACGAAGACCCTTTCTCTATTGAGGAGAGCATCTGGGACATGGTGATCGACTGGCTGGCGGCGGGGGTCAATCCCGGCTCTTCGACCCTGTTCATCCAGTCCCATGTACCCGAGCACGCGGAGCTGCACCTGCTGCTGTCCATGATCACCCCGCTGGGGTGGCTGGAACGCGTGCCCAGCTTCAAGGACCAACAGGAAAAGCTGAAAGAAAAGGATCTGGCCACTTACGGCTTCCTTGGGTATCCGTTGCTCCAGAGCGCGGATATCCTGATGTATCGCGCCGGTCTGGTGCCAGTCGGGGCCGACCAGGTCTCGCACGTCGAGATTACCCGCGAGGTGGCGAGGCGCTTCAACCATCTTTACGGTCGCGACCCCGGTTTCGAGGAACAGGCGGAAGCGGCCATCGCCAAGATGGGCAAGAAGAACGCCAAGCTGTATCGCAGCCTGCGCCGGCGTTTCCTTGAGCAGGGGGATGAAGAGGCGCTGGAAACGGCGCGGGCCCTTCTCAAGGAGCAGCAGAACATTTCCATCGGTGACCGCGAGCGCCTTTACGGCTACATCGAGGGCGGCGGCAAGGTGATCCTCCCTGAGCCCCAGGAACTGCTGACGCCCGAGGCGCGCCTGCCGGGAACCGACGGGCAGAAGATGTCCAAGTCCTATGGCAATACCATCTTCATGCGGGAAGAGCCGGACTCGGTCAGCCAGAAGATCCGTACCATGCAGACGGACCCGGCGCGGGTGCGGCGCAGCGACGCCGGGGATCCCGAGAAATGCCCGGTTTGGGACCTGCACCGGATCTACTCGGATAACAGTACCCAGGAATGGGTCTGGAACGGTTGCCGTAATGCCGGTATTGGCTGCCTGGACTGCAAGAAGCCGCTGGAAGAGAAGGTGATCGAGGAACAGAAAGCGTTCCGGGAACGGGGGCGTGAATACGAGAACAATCCGGACCTGGTGCGTTCGATTCTGGATGAAGGCCGTGAGCAGGCACGTGATGCCGCCCGGGATACGCTTCATGAGGTTCGGCGTGTCATGGGGCTGGAATACCGCCGATGACCACGGAAGCGGCAACCGGCTCCTCCGTAGCTGCGACCGATCCCGAGCGCGAAGCGCTGGCCCTGGTTGCTGGAGAGCCGGTTCACGATCTGCCCCAGGATCTGTACATCCCTCCGGATGCCCTGGAGGTGTTCCTCGATGCGTTCGAGGGGCCCCTGGATCTGCTGCTTTACCTGATCCGGAGGCAGAACATGGACATCCTGAATGTGGATGTCAGCGCCATTACCGACCAGTACATTGACTACATTGCGCTCATGGAGGCGATGCGTTTTGAGCTGGCGGCGGAGTACCTGGTAATGGCGGCAACCCTGGCCGAGATCAAGTCCCGCATGCTGCTGCCGCGCCAGGCCGAGGAAGCGGAAGAAGAGCCTGACCCCAGGGCCGAACTCATTCAGCGCCTTCAGGAATACGAACGCTACAAGATGGCGGCTGAGGAAATTGATGCGCTGCCACGGCGTGACAGGGACTTCCATCTTGCCGGGGCTGAGCCGCCTGCCATGCCCGAACGCCAGCAGCATCCGGACGTCAGCCTGCGGGAGATGCTGCTGGCCCTGCGGGAAGTGCTGGAGCGCGCGGATCTGTACGAACACCATCAGGTCGAGCGTGAACAGCTTTCCACGCGGGAGCGGATGTCCGGCGTTCTGGAGCAGTTATCCGGGGAGAATTTCGTGCGCTTCGAGACGCTGTTTTCGCCTCAGGAAGGACGATTGGGTGTCGTCGTGACCTTTATCGCCACCCTTGAGCTGATCCGTGAGCAGCTCGTGGAGGTGGTTCAGGCCGAGCCCCTGGCGCCGCTTCATATCCGGGCAAGAGGGAGCGCATGATGGACGGGGAGAGCATCGACCAGGTTCAGCGCATTGTGGAAGGTGCCCTCATGGCAGCCAATAAACCACTGACTCTGGACCAGCTGCAGTCGCTGTTCGATGAGCAGGAGCGGCCGACGCGCACGGTGATGGACCATGTGATTTCGCGCATTGAGGAGGCATGCGAGGGCCGTGGCTTTGAGTTGAAGAAGGTGGCTTCCGGCTGGCGCTTTCAGGTGTGTGAATCGCTCTCTCCCTGGGTGGGTCGGCTGTGGGACGAGAAACCCCAGCGTTATTCACGCGCCCTGCTGGAGACGCTGGCGCTGATTGCGTACCGTCAGCCCGTTACCCGGGGCGAAATCGAGGAGGTGCGGGGCGTATCGGTCAACACCAATATCATCCGGACGCTTCTGGACCGGGAATGGATCCGGGTCGTGGGCCAGCGGGATGTGCCGGGGCGCCCCTCAATGTACGCTACAACCAGGCAGTTCCTGGACTATTTCAACCTGCGATCGCTGGAGGAGCTGCCCAGCCTGGCGGAGGTTCGCGACCTTGAAACCATCAGCCGCGAGGTTGAGGATCGACTGCAGGAAGAACTGGCACTGGATGAATCCACGAGCAATACCCATGACGATACGGAGACGAATGAATGAGTGAATCCGGTCAAAACCCGAGCGAGGCCGGCGAGCGTCTCCAGAAACTGTTGGCGCGCGCCGGCCTTGGATCAAGGCGCGCCATTGAGGGCTGGATCAGTGACGGCCGTATACAGATTAATGGGGAGGTAGCGCAGCTGGGTGCCCGTGCTACGACCCAGGATGATATCCGGGTTGATGGACGCAGCGTGGATCTGGGCGCAGCGGCGAGTCCTACCCGGCGCGTCATCATCTATAACAAGCCTGAGGGCGAGGTCACAACGCGGGATGACCCGGAAGGACGCCCAACGGTTTTTGAACGGTTGCCGCAGCTGACTGGGGAGCGCTGGATTGCTGTGGGAAGGCTTGATATTTCCACCAGTGGCCTCCTGCTGTTCACGACAGACGGTGAACTGGCCAATCGCCTGATGCACCCCTCCTGGCAGGTCGATCGGGAATACGCGGTGCGTATTTTCGGTGAAGTGGACGATGCCATGGCGGAGCGTTTGACCTCCGGCGTTGCCCTTGAGGATGGTGAGGCCCGGTTTACGGACCTGATCTATTGGGGAGGGTCAGGTCATAACCATTGGTACTACGTGGCCATCATGGAAGGGCGCAACCGTGAGGTGCGGCGCCTGTGGGAGTCTCAGGGCGTTCAGGTGTCACGTCTCAAGCGTGTACGTCATGGCCCTATTTTTCTGCCCAGTCGCCTGAGTACGGGCCGGTGGGAAGAACTGGGGCAGGCCGATGTGGATACGCTCAGCGAATCCGTGGGCCTGGAGTCGGTTCCCGTGAAGCCGCCGACCCCGCCGGAGAAGCATCGACTGCGCCGACTCAAGCGCAAGAGACCGTCCAAGGCAGTGGACAGTAAGCCCTCCAAACCCGCTGAAAAGGGCCGCGGAGGGACGAAGGGCCGGCGTGACAAGAGGCGCAACGCTAAACGCTGACCGCGTTGCTAACCCCCTCGGTTGCACCATCCGCAATACGGACCCTGTCGCGGCCACTGTTCTTGGCGGCGTACAGGGCGGTGTCGGCTGCCTGCAGCAGCTCATCCATGCTTTCCTCACCTTCGCTGACGGCGCCAATCCCGATGGAGACCGTGAGCGACAGAGTCCGTTCGTCGTACTGCAGTGGTGTTTCCCGGAAGGCGAGCCGCAACCGTTCCGCAACCCGCTGGGCTGCCTCCTGGCCTGTGTGGGGAAGAACAACCGCAAACTCTTCACCCCCGTAACGGAAGCCGTGGTCACAGGAGCGGATCTGGGTCTGGATCCGTTCGCTGACCACTTTCAGGATGGCGTCGCCGGCCGCGTGGCCCAGGGAATCGTTGATCTGCTTGAAATGGTCGAGGTCCATCAACAGGACACTCATAGGCTGGCCATAGCGGCGGGCCTGTTCCACGTGATTGGCCAGGGTTTCATCCAGGGCCCGGCGATTCCCCATGCCCGTTAATCCGTCGGTCATGGCCGATTCCAGAGCTTCCTGATAGCGCCATGCGTTACGCAGGGGCTGGATGAGCACACCAATCGCCTGCTCAATGATCATCAGCTCATCTTCCCGGAAGCGTTCACGGCGGTCCAGGCGGAGAGAGCCCAGTTCCTGGCCGCGCAAGGTCAGGTTATAGCAGCAGTGATGGGGGCCACCGGAGCCCAGAAGGTAGCCAAAGTCCCCGCCACTGCGTGAACGCCGGTAAGCCAGTGCCGAAAAGGGGACAACCTGGTTCAGTTCCTCGGCAAAGATATCCAGCATTGCATTAAGGTCCAGCGTCTGGTGCAGGCGACTGCAGAGAACGGCAAGCCGGTTGTTGTTATCCTTCCATTCATCAATGATCCGCACGTTCTCGGCGGCATCCCTGGCCTGTTTCAGGTCGATGGGGTTGGCATTGCCGGTTACCTTTTTCATGCCTTACTCCGGTTTCGGAATTGCTGATAGGCGTTGCCAAGCGAAAACCGTGCCGGTGCTCAAGAAGCCTTTAATGCCAGTGAGATAGGCTTGTACGGCAAAAAAGTGCCTTCCGGGACAAAGCCTGGGCGGCAAAAAAATGACAGGGCGGGAACCGCGTGTCCTATTGTCAGGCTGTTGTGGTATGATCCGGCGCTTCAGGCAGGGAACGATAGGGCCCACTATGCAATTCCAGGCGCCGGAGAGTCTCTCCGAACAGATCGCCCAGCATCTGGGGCGCCAGATCATCACGGGTGAACTGCGCCCCGGTGAGCGCATCCAGGAGCTCAAGGTGGCCGGCAGTCTGGATGTCAGCCGCGGCTCGGTGCGCGAAGCGCTGTTGATTCTGGAGCGGCGTCACCTGATCCGCATCTACCCGCGCAAGGGGGCAGTGGTCTCCGGCATGACGCCTGAGCTCGTGAACAGCCTGTACGACATCTATCTGAACCTGCTCGAAATGCTGGCGGACCGGTTTATGGCCCGGCGTACCGAGGCGGATGAGCAACCACTGTTGCAAGCGATCCGCCAGCTGTGCCGGAGTCTCGGAGGTGATCAGGCGAGTGTGGCGGAAGTGATCGACGGGGGAATGGAGGCCATGCGCCAGTGCTATCCCGTGGTGGCCAATCCCTATCTGGAGGAGACCCTGGAAAATTTCCGTCCCGCCATCAGTCGTACCTATTATCTGGTCCTGGCCAACGATCCTGGGGAGATGCAGATCTCAAAGACCTTCTTTGAGCGCATCGTGGCGCGTATTGAGGCGAATGACCATCAGGGTGTGACCGATAGCATCCGGCGTTTCGGGGAACATCAGCGAGAGGTCGCGCTTCAGGCGCTGGCCCGGGATGAATCGCTTACCGTCGAACCCGCCACCTGAGCCGGTCGCCCATGCGTCTGAAGTCCATCAAGCTCGCCGGTTTCAAGTCCTTTGTTGAACCCACCACGGTGCCTTTCCCTTCCAACATGACGGCTGTGGTGGGGCCCAACGGCTGCGGTAAGTCAAACATCATCGATGCCGTGCGCTGGGTCATGGGGGAGAGCTCCGCCAAGTACCTGCGGGGCGAGGCCATGAGCGATGTCATCTTCAATGGCTCCACCAGTCGCAAGCCTGTGGGGCAGGCATCGATTGAGCTGGTGTTCGACAACAGCGACGGCACTGCGCCGGGCGAATACGGCCGCTTCAACGAGATATCCGTCAAGCGCCGCGTCACCCGGGAAGGCCAATCCGACTATTTCATGAATGGCGCCAAGTGCCGCCGGCGCGACATCACGGACCTGTTCCTCGGTACCGGATTGGGGCCGCGCAGCTACGCAATCATTGAACAGGGGATGATCTCACGCCTGATTGAGGCCAAACCTGAGGAATTGCGGCATTACATCGAGGAAGCGGCCGGGATCTCGCGCTACAAGGAGCGCCGTCGCGAGACCGAGAACCGGATGCGCCGCACGCAGGAGAACATCGACCGGCTGACTGATCTCAGGGACGAGCTCGACCGCCAGCTCCAGCACCTGGAGAAGCAGGCAGAAGCTGCGGAGAAATACCGTGCCCTGAAACAGGAGGAGCGCCAGAAGCAGGCCGAGCTGGCGGCCCTGCGCTGGCAGGAACTGGACCAGTCACTGCAGGGGCACCGCCAGGCAATCAGTGAGGCGGAAACCGAACTGGAGAAGTTCGTCACGGAACGCACCTCACTGGAAACCGAACTGGAATCCCTGCGACAGGACCATAGTGACCGCAGTGAACGTTTCAATCAGGCCCAGGGCCGCTACTACGAGGCCGGAGCCGAGATTGCCCGCGTTGAGCAGAACCTGGAGAACCAGAAGCGCAATGCGCGCCAGGCTGGCGAGGACCTGGAGCAGGCCCTGGCCAGTCGCAAGGAAGTGGCCCGGGAGCTGGAACAGGATCAGGAGCGTCTGGACAAGGTCTCCGAGGAATTGGCCAGTGTTGAGCCCGAGCTGGAAACCGCCAGTTCCCAGGCAGAGGAATACGGGGAACGCCTTGCCGAGGCGGAGAGCCGGATGCAGGACTGGCAGCAGCGATGGGAGGACTTCAGCCAGCGTTCGGCCGACGACCGCCAGCAGGCGGAAGTAGGGCAGCAACGGATCAAGGCCAGCGAGGACGCGCTGCTCAAGCTCCGTGAGCGCCGCCAGCGCCTGGAGGAAGAGCGGGCCAGTCTGGATCACGATGATCGCTCCGGCGAGGAAGCCACCCTGGCGAGCGAGCGGGAGGAACAGCATGCCCGTGTGGAAGAGGCACGGGAACGGGTGGAGACCCTGAGCGAACAGCTGGAGCGTGACCGGGAGGCGATCGAGCATCTGGAGCCGGAACTCAACGAGAAGCGTGGCCGTCTTCAGACGTTGAACGGCCGGTTGGCGTCTGAACAGGCCCTGCTGGAAGGCCAGCTCGGCGACAGTGATGAACGCCGCCGGGAATGGATTGGTCAGCAGGGGTGGGACAAGGTCCAGCGGCTGGCTCAGGATCTGGATGTGGCGCAAGGCTGGGAAAAGGCGGTAGAAGCCGTGCTCGGCCCGCTCGCCCAGGCCCTGGTCCTGGCACCAGGCGACTATGACGGCGCTACCCTGGCAGAGGCCCCGTCAGGGCTGAGCATCGTGCATCGAGGCGACACGGGTGAGGATGCCGAGCCGGGAACGCTGTTGTCGAAGGTCGGGCAGGGCGGCAGTGTGGCTGGCTGGCTGGCCCAGGCCTGGTGTGCGGGGGATCGGGCGGAGGCCCTTGAGCGGCGTGGTGCCTTGGCGGATGGCGAATCACTGGTCACTCCTGAAGGGGTGTGGGTTGGCCGCGAGTGGTTGCGCCTGCCCGATGAAGGCGATGATGAGACGGGTGTGATCGAGCGCCAGAAGCGCATCCAGGCTTTGGAGGAGGAATCCGGGGCCCTGCAGGATGAGGTGACGGAGGGGGAAGAGCGGCTTCAGGAGCTGCGTGGCTCGCGCGACGAAACCGAGAGTGCGCTGGAAGAGGCGCGAGCCGGGCTCAACGAGGCAAGGGAATCGCTTGCCAGTACAGAGTCCCGGCTTGAGGCGTTTCGTGCCCGCATGGAGCAGGTCCGCGAACGGGCCCGCCGGATCAGCGACGATCTTGCGGATCTGGATGCCCAGGAAGCGGACGAGAACGAGCGCCTGGAAGAGGCCCGGGCCAGCTGGCAGGAAGCCATGGACCGGATGAACGAGAATGCGGACTGGAAGGAAACGCTGCTCAGCGAACGTGACGATCTGAGGGCAAAGCTCGACGATGAGCGCCAGCAGGCCCGCCAGGCCCGCGACCACCATCATCAGCTTCAACTCCAGGTGCAGGACCTGAAAAACCGCCAGGAGGCTCTTGAACAGACCCTGGAGCGCATGAAGAGCCAGCAGGGCCGGCTGGACGAACGCATCGAGATCCAGCGCGAGACCCGGGAGAACGCGGAGGCACCCATCCAGGACCTGGAAATGGAGTTGGAAGGGCTCCTGGAGCGCCGCGTGGCAGAGGAAGAGACACTCAACGAGGCCCGGGAAGCGCTGGACGCCATTGATGAAAAGGTCCGCGAGCATGAACAGCGCCGCAGCCAGGTGGAGCAGGATGTCCAGCAGGCGCGTGAAAAACTTGAGAAGTTGCGCATGGACACCCAGGCCATTGAGCTTCAGGCTCGCCAGTATCTGGAGCAGCTGGAGGAATTGGAAGTCAGCCTGGAGTCTGTTCAGGCCGAGCTCCCGGAAACGGCCACGGCCGAGGCCTGGCAGCAGGAGCTGACCCGCATTGGCAATCGCATTCAGCGCCTGGGAGCCATTAACCTGGCGGCGATTGATGAGTACCGGGTGGCGAATGAACGCAAGACCTATCTGGACGAACAGGATCGGGATCTGCAGGAGGCGCTGGAATCACTGGAGTCCGCCATCCGCAAGATTGATCGCGAAACCCGCACTCGTTTCCGTGAGACGTTCGATGCCATCAACCAGGGGCTCCAGAATCTGTTTCCCCGGGTTTTTGGTGGTGGCAGCGCGCATCTGGAAATGACAGGGGATGACCTTCTGGAAACCGGGGTTGCCATCATGGCCCGGCCTCCAGGCAAGAAGAACACCACCATTCACCTGCTGTCCGGCGGTGAGAAGGCGCTGACCGCCATTGCACTGGTGTTTTCCATCTTCCAGCTCAATCCGGCCCCCTTCTGTATGCTGGATGAAGTGGACGCGCCGCTGGATGACGCCAATGTCGGGCGCTATGCAAGGATGGTGAAAGAGATGAGCGAACAGGTGCAGTTCATCTACATCACGCATAACAAGGTCACCATGGAGCTTTCCAATCAGCTCATGGGAGTGACCATGCACGAACCCGGGGTATCGCGCCTGGTATCCGTGGACGTTGAAGAGGCTGCCGTACTGGCGGACAGCTGATGAATAAGCCGCAATGCGCCGGCATTGTCTTGACCGGGGTCATTGCCTAAAGTGGCAGGCAAACGGGCGCACCGGGATGCGTCCGGGGCAACCCTTGAGGACAGATAGAGGATCATGAGTCTCAGAGAATGGCTGATCATTGTCGGGGCGCTGCTGATTATCGGCATCGTTGTTGACGGATTGCGCCGGATGCGCAGGGCCCGCCGTGAGTCGCTGGAAATGCAGCGCGCCATGGGTGGCGACGGCATTGGCCAGAGTCCCGTTGACGAGCCCTATAATCCGGAGTTGCCCACTGGTGGTGCCCGTCCCGTTGGTGGTGCTGGCGGGCGCGACGCGAACCAGGGGGCGGCTGCCGGGCGGAATACGGTGGCTGAAGCGGGGCCGACTCCGGAGCCGGGACCAAGCGCTGACGCAGCGCCCCCGAATGGCGAAAGCGAGGAGGTACCGACCGTCACGGCTTCGGCACCGGAAGTCGATGATGAACCGCTTTCAGCCGGGGATGACGATGGGATCGTGGGGCCGGCACGCGCCCGCGATGAAAGCACCGGGGCGGGCGAGAAGGCCGCTGAGGCCGGCGCGGTAGCGGGCGAAGCGGCTAGTCGGATCAGTGCGGGGGCTCGTGAGATATGGAATCGCATCCGCGATAGCGCTGGTGGCGAGGACGGTGAGGCCAGCACCGGTGCCCAAACGGGTGGTAGCGGTGCGGTGGAGACCCCGGACCCAGGCCAGGCAGCGCCGGAGCAACCACCGATGGCCGGGGCGAACCGGCCGGAAGCCGAGGAAGTGATCGTGATCCATGCCCACTGCCGTGATGGCGAGCATTATACCGGCAGCACCATTCGCCGCATCCTGGAAGCCTGCGGCATGGAATACGGGGACCTCGGCATCTATCATCGCCATGAAGAGTCGGATACCCGCACACCGGTCCAGTTCAGTGTCGCCAGCGCCGTATCACCCGGCACGCTTAAGCCGGAGGAAATTGAAAGCCTGGAGACGCCGGGACTGAGCTTTTTCATGAGCCTGCCCGGGCCCAGCCAGCCGGTACAGGCCTTTGATTTCATGCTGGAGACGGCCAATACCGTCGTGCGCAACCTGGGTGGGGAGCTGCGCGATGAGCACCGCAGTGTGATGACCAGCCAGACGATTGAGCACTGTCGCCAGAGGATCCGTGAGTTCGAGCGCAAGCGCCGTTCCCCGGCCAGAACCTGAGAGGATTGCCCCCCTGTGAGTCGGGAAAAGACCCCTGAACAGCGTATTGAGACCCTGCGTCGGGACATTGACCACCACAATTACCGTTATTATGCCCTGGATGATCCCGAGGTCTCGGATGAGCATTACGACCGGCTTCTGAGGGAACTGCAGGAGCTTGAGGCACAGCACCCGGAGCTGATAACCCCGGAATCGCCGACCCAGCGTGTTGGGGTGGCCCCCGACTCCCTGTTCGAGGAGGCGCCCCACGAAACCCCCATGCTGTCGCTGGACAACGCCTTCGACGAGGCTGAGCTCCGGGATTTTGACCGCCGGGTCCGGGAGCGCCTGGGGCAGGAAGCGCCAGTGGACTATGCCTGTGAACCCAAGCTTGATGGGCTGGCGGTGAGCCTTCTGTACCGCAATGGGGTGCTTCACCGCGCCGCTACCCGGGGTGACGGCTACACCGGAGAAGATATCACGGCCAACATCCGTACCATCCGGGCCATTCCATTACAGCTCTATGGTGATGACTATCCGGCGGCCTTTGAGGTTCGCGGGGAGGCGTATATGCCGCTGGACGGGTTTGAGCGCTTGAACCAGGGATTGGCGGAGGAAGGGGAGAAACCCTTTGTGAACCCGCGTAACGCCGCTGCCGGCAGCCTTCGGAATAAGGATCCGCGGGTGCCGGCGCGCCGGCCGCTGTCCTTCTGCGCCTACAGCGTTGCCGTTCCCGACGAGGCCGGCCTCCCGGCCCGCCACTACGAGCAGTTGCTCAAGCTACGGGACTGGGGGTTCCGGATTGATCCGGAAGTCCGGCTTGTGACCGGGATTGAGGACTGCATTGCCTATTACCGCAGGATGCTGGAGAAGCGCGAGTCGCTGAACTACGAGATCGACGGTGTGGTCTACAAGGTCAATGATCTGGCGCTGCAGGCACGCCTCGGCTACGTTTCGCGGGCCCCACGCTGGGCGGTGGCAACCAAGTTTCCCGCTCATGAGGTCATGACCCGGGTGCACGAGGTGGGCTTCCAGGTGGGGCGTACCGGGGCCATCACGCCCGTAGCCCGGCTGGATCCTGTGTTTGTTGGGGGGGTTACTGTGAGTAATACCACCCTTCACAACATGGATGAGATCGAGCGTCTGGGGCTGCGCGAAGGGGACTGGGTGATGGTCCGCCGGGCTGGCGATGTGATTCCGCAGGTTGTCCGGGTTCTCACTGAGAGGCGCCCGGAGGACACGCGTTCGATCCAACTCCCGGAGGCCTGCCCTGAGTGCGGGTCCGCCATCGATCAGCCTGAGGACGAAGCCGTGGCCCGCTGCACGGGCGGCTTGTTCTGTCCGGCTCAGCGCAAGGAAGCCATTCGCCACTATGCCTCGCGTCGCGCGCTGGACATTGAGGGACTGGGTGAGCAGTGGGTGAACGTGCTGGTGGACGAGGGGCTGATCGAGACAGTCGCCGACCTCTATCATCTGAGGGTGAAAGACCTGACCCGGCTCGAACGCATGGGCGACAAGTCAGCCTCCAACCTGGTGAACGCCATTGCCGCGAGCCGTGAACCGGATCTTGACAGGCTGATCTACGCCCTGGGAATCCGTGAGGTGGGGGAGGCCACGGCACGGGCGCTTGCCCGGCACTTCGGCGACCTGGATGCGCTGATGGAAGCGGATGAGGAGCAGCTTCAGGAAATCGAGGATGTGGGACCGGTGGTGGCAGGTCATATCCGCAGTTTCTTCGCGGAGCCCCATAACCGTGACATCATACAGCGCCTGAGGGACGCTGGCGTAACCTACCGCGCCCCGGAGCAGGCAACCGATTCGGGTTCCCCGTTCGCTGGCACCACTGTGGTGGTGACCGGAGCCCTGGATCACTATTCCCGGGATCAGGCCCGCGCGGCGCTGGAAGCGCGCGGTGCCAAGGTGGCAGGCAGTGTCTCCAGCAATACCGACTACGTTGTGGCGGGCGAGGGCGGCGGCTCCAAGCTCAGCAAAGCCCGCCAGCAGGGGATCTCCATCCTGGATGAAGCGACCTTCCTGGAGTGGCTCGGCGAAGCGTGACTGTGTCACAGAATCGTCTGCCGCCCCGTGATTCTGAGAACCAGTACGGATCCGCCCCATGGCGGATCCCCTACCATGGGTGACGTTTGCAAACCCTGGCCTTGACGCTGAACCAGCAGAGGATCGGGAGCGGTCCCGACCCGGGAGAATGTCATCCGTGAGTGTTAGCGCTATCGCTGTTCCAGCACGTCGTGCCGTTGAGGCGCTCTGTATCGTCTTGCCACTGCTTCTGACCGGTTGCGGTGATACGAGTCAATCCCCAGAGAATCCAGATATTATCGGGGTTCCGCCTAATATTGCCTATCTCGGAGTGGATTACAGTTACAACTTTGGCGCTTTAGGTGGCGATAACCTTCTCAACTACTCATTGGTCAACAACCCCTCCTGGATGGCTCTGGAGGCCACGACCAACAATGCCCGCAAGGGCATTGTTTTACGGGGGGTCCCCGGCATCACCGGTGGCCGCAGAGGGGAGGATGACCTGGGGGAAAACGCCAATATCCGCATCACCACCAATGACGGAAAACTCATCGGTGACAGCGAGTTCAGCGTTGAGGTACGCCACAACCCACTGGAAATCTCGGACGCGACCATTACGGAAGGTGAAGCGTACGAGCCCGATGTTGAAAAGGACTCAGAGCAAGTGTGCGATATCCCGGCTATGGATGTGGCGCCAGAGGCTGCGGTGGAACACCGGAAACTGGTGGTGGGCCGTGATGCGACCTATGAGTCAGCGAGTCGAACCTATACCAGTCGCCGTGCCCTCATCCGGGTGGATCTGGGAGAGCCATCGGTAGAACCGGTCTCGGTCCGCTTCCGGATCCAGGGTCAGGAGGCGTGTGAGCAGGGTGAGGAATTGCCCTGTGAGTATGAAGAGGGTAACCAGGGCCGGGCCCTCTATGGCGAGGACCTTGTCCTTGATGGTAACGCTCACCAGGGGTCGGGGTTCCCGGAGCCTCCAGACTATGTTGAGTACATCAGCGAAGACGAAAACGCGGCCACTGGCCTGCTCAATTTTGAAGCGGGTCAGACCACCTGTTTTATTCCGGTCTGGGTTCATGACGATAACCTGGCCGAGGACTCCGAGTTCTTCGACGTGGAGCTGGAGCGGGTTACGGAGGGCATTGCGAGTGTTGAGAACAACGGCGCGGTAGCCAGCCGGAGCGTGACGATTGAGGATGACACACCCACGGCCAGTTTCGAACACGAGCAGGTGGTGCTCAGTGAGGGCAGTCGTCGGGAAGTGACCGCCACACTGAGCCGGCCCAACGATACAGGCAAGCCTCTTTATACGGCGGTTGAAGTTGCAGAGGTTGACGATGATACCGCCTGGCAGGCGGAACTGTGTTCCGATGACAGTGGCAGCGACTGCGTGACCGTCGATGAGAATAACAATAACGCCTCATTGACGCTGACGTTTGACAAGGGTGCCGAAGCAACGGATTTCTATGTGAAAGCCCAGACGGAATCGGATGAGCCCCTCAGGGAAGAGCTGGTGCGGAAGCTGCAGTTTGTCTCTGACTTTCAGTACGGTCGGGAATTGGCAGCTGTCACTACTGACAGTACCGTGGACGCCACGATCAATGAATGGACAAGCGATACCGATCTGAGTGCGCTTGGCTTTACGGTTCAGAGCCTGGTGCCCGGTGAGCTTGGCGAAGTGTATGTGGCTGGCGCCGATGGCGCGAGCGCCATCGGTCTCCATAGCATCAACCGGCTTGGATCCATGGATACAGCTGATGATGATGCGGTGGCGCTTGGAGCGGTCAATGGCAATGCAGATTGGCCTTCATTAGCCAGCGAAGGGCGTGTGAGGCTGGCGTTCGCAGGCGAGAACCCAGGGACGGCGAGCGCGCCACAGGTGACCCGTTACCTGGGCCTTGCCTATCCGGTGACTTCTGAGAAAGGCAGAGCGCAACTTCTGGGGTCGACTGTTGCCACTCAAGATGATGATAACGGTAACAGAGTGATTGTTCGTTCTGGATCTGGAGAGACGGGGGACGCTCTCTGGGGGATGGCCCTGGCAGATGGAAAATGGGCGCAGCGCGCCCTGGCGGTGGACCAGGAAGGGTCTCTTTACGCAGGGGGATTGGGTAATAGCTCAGTGCGCCTGACGAGCATCGATACCGGGGAGGACAGCGACGGCAACCCGGTCGCGGAGCAGGCCTGGTCTGAGAGTCTTGAAGCGACGACTCCCTCCCTCAACGGTCTGTTCACCTCCGGCGTAGGGGGCGTTACCACCATTGGCGATGACGGGGGAGCCGTGGACCCGGGAACCAATGTGGGGGGGCAGGATTTCTATTTGTTCACCCGCAACACAGGTGACGGATCCGTGAACGAGCGAGTCCAGTTCGGTACTGAGGGCGACGACAGAGTTGCTTTAGCGGGAGCTGGCGGTAGTCGTTTCTGGTTGGCGGGGAATCAAAGTGGCCCCTACAGCATCAATGACTCCGATGGTTTTGACCCCTCTGAAGGGGCCAATGATGCCCCCTTCCTGATAGCCGTTGATAGTGCAGGTACCGCGCGGGCAACATTCCCGTCGGCTGAGGGGAATGAATCCATTAGCAGTATTCAGGCACTGAGTGTGTCTGGCGACGACGTCTTTATCGCGGGGAAGCAGGAAGATGCCACTGTGTACCTGATGGGCTTACGGTATGACAGCGATGACCAGGACAGCGATGATGACACTAGGATCACCAAGCGCTGGCAGGTGTCCGTTGACGGAGCGAATTCGGTGATCGATATGGCTCCTTTCAAGGACGATAAGCTGTTCGTTGTGTTTGAAACTGATTCGGGAGCGCAGGTTCTGAGACCCTACGACCAGCGTGGCAAGCGGCTTACGCAATAAGCAGTGCTGGGCTCATATGGTGGTGTCAAGATGATGGCCGTCTGCATACAGGCGCAGGAAGTCGGTACTGGTGATGATTCCCGCCGGTCGGTTCTCATGGTTGATCACCAATGCGGCACTGAGCTCATGGCTGAGCATCTGCTGCGCAAGGTGATGGGCGTCGGTCTCTGGGGTTACCGTGATGAATGACGGCAACTCACATCCAGACAGTGGCGTGGTCGCCTCGGTGCCACTCCGGATGAGCCGGAGCAGCCAGGTTTCGTTGATCAATCCCGCCACTTCCCCAGCGTCTGTGAGCACAACCAGATGATGAACCAGGTGCTGGGTCATGGCATCAAGCGCCTGGTGAACGGCTGCCTGTGCACTGATGGAATGCAGCGCAGGGGATGCCAGCTTGCTGGATGGCAGATAGGGGGACTCGGCGTCGCCCTCACCACCGGATTCCTCCTGATATTCGCGTAACGCTCTCCGGATCTGGGTGCCTTCCTGGAATTGCGCAGGCTCCTCGGGCTGCTCTGTGTTGGAGGCCATTCGCCGTATGGCAGTGGTTTCGTCCGCTCGTTCCACGCGCCTGGCCCTCAGTGCCTCGGGCAGCCGGGTGCCAACAGGGCGACCGGGTTCCGCAATATGAATGGCCATGAGCATCTCTCCACTGATCCATTACCAAGGTTATCGGCAGCGTCCCGCGACTTTCAAGGAGATGGCGTTAACCTTTATGGAAGCGCTCAGGTGTGAGCCGTTGCGACAGCTCGGGCGCGAGTGGCGAGGGCTTGGCCTGGATCATCGCCGTCAGGTGTTCCGCGATCAGGGGCGCGTACATCAGTCCCTTGCCGCCCAGGCCAGCGACAATGTAATGGTCTTTGAGCGCACCGGCCACAGGCATGTGGTCTGGTGTGGTGCTCCTGAAACCGACCCAGTGTCCGGCGTTCTCCGCCCCCTCAAGCTGTTGCGCCAACGCGGGAAGCCAGCGGGCCAGGTTGTTGAGGTTGTCACGGTCGCTGTTGGAGTCAGGGCCGGCATTGTCGGAATCCCGGTCGAAGGTTGCGCCAACGCAAACGCGGCCTTCATAAGGCGGCAAAGCGTAGCCGGCACCACTGACCGCCACTGCTGGGCCAGGGCCGGTGCAGGGAAAGGTGGTGAGCTGGCCGCGGATACGTCCCAGGGGCAGCTCAGGGGCCCAAGCGGGCGCCCCGGCCCCGGCTGCGATGACCAGCGTTTGGGCTTCCAGGCGCTCGCCCTCCGGAAGCGGTAATTGCCAGCCCTGCGCGGAGGCCTGAATCCGGTCCGGCTCAACCTGCAGGTGGTGTGTCTTTATCAAGGGATGGGTGAGTGCGGCCTGGCGCAGGGCGTCCACCCGCATATGGCCCCCGCCCGGGAACCAAAGGCCTGAAGCGGTAACGTCAAGGCCGCAGATCTCGCACGCCTCGCGGGCCGTGACAGGCTCCAGGAAAGCCGGGTCCCAGTGGTTGCGGGCCAGAAGCTTGTCCTGTCGCTCTTGTTCACGTTCGCTCCAGGCCAGGGCCAGTGTCCCTGTTGGGAACCAGAAGTTGATGTCCGGGTGCTCACCCTGAAGGCGACTGTAGAACCTGGAGGCGGCCCCAAAAGCCTGGTGGGCAAAACGGGTCTCCGGGTTGTAATCCACCGCTGGCTTCATATAGAGCGCCCCCCGACGTTGCTGATTAAGCGGGGAAGGTAGGGTGGGGTCCATTATGGCGACTTTTATGCCCGCTTCTGCCAGCAGTCGTGCTGTCAGGCTGCCAGCGACCCCGGCACCGACGATGATCACACCCGGTGACGGAGGGATTGCATCAGAATGCGTCATTTGACGATCCGTTACCTTTCACAAAGTTTACTTTCTGTACAAATCCTTCAGTGCGAGCCACTATAATTCTGAGTACACGGATTGCAAAATGAAAGGTGATCTCCATGGCAACGCCCAGCTCCCAGCAACTTGAGAAAAGCCGCCTTGGTCGGCTAGTGGTCAACCGTGGCTACATCACCGATGCACAGCTCCAACAGGCGCTTGAGGAACAAAGGGTTTCCGGTGAGCGATTGGGTGTGGTGCTGGTGCGAGCCGGCTGGATCACGGAGCGTGAGCTGGAGCGTACGCTCAAGCATCAGAAGCGGTACCGGTATGCGGCCGCACTGACGGCGATTGTTGTTACGCCATTGCAGCCAATGGCTGCGCTTGCCTCCCCCGCGCCGGCGCTGCCGAATGCCTCCGTGCAGACCAGCGGTCAGCAGCTGCGATCCGCTTCAAGCGGTATCCAGCCCTTGAACGAGGGTGAAATGGGGGGCGTCGTAGCTCAGGGTCGGGAGGCCTTTCCTGGCAACGCCATGGACCTCGGCCAGACACCCGCGACGGAGGAAGACGCGCAAGACCAGGCGCTTGAGGCACTGGAATTCACCGCTCGCACCTTCGTTCCGGCCATGAACTTCCTGGATGCGGATGTCACTGTCTCGGGCGTGGAATTCGGTCCGGAAGGCTCCGGGTTTAGCGTGAGTGGCGATGGCGATGTCAGCCTGCCCATGCCGGAGCGCATCCGGGAGATCCGGATGGAGCGTGTTCGGGTGGATGGCGCCGCTGACGCGCGCTCCATGGGCAATCTTACCATGACAAACATCCGGTTTGCCCCGGACTCCAGCCTTACGATCCGGACCCGCTGATCCGCTCAAGCGCTGGCGAAGACGTGGCTGTGGGTAAGGCTTCGGGCTTCGCCAGTGCTGCCGTAAAGCGACTGTTGCTGATCGGCACCGCGGATGATGTCCGAGATGCGTGAGAGGCGCCGCTGCAGATGCCCGAGAATACGGCCGTTCACCTCATTGCGGTGCTGGCATTCGCCGAGCTGTTGCTGCGCCTCTTCCCAGCGTTTCATCAGGGTTGATTGCGCGCCGGCCTGGTTGCGGAGGAAGTCGCTTATTGCCTGACCGCTGTCGGGACGATACCCGAGCTGCGCGAGAACTCGGATCTTCTGCTTTGCCCGGTCTCTAAGCGCATCAAGCAGTTCATTTTTCTCGCGGGTCGCCTGTTCCAGCTGCGCCATCTCGTTGCCCGCCAGGGCCTGGTGCTCCTGTTCCAGCACCTCTGCCAGCCGGTTGAGGTTGGCTTCATCTTTTCTCAGAAGCTGATCCAGCGTATCGAACGTTGTCTTGTGGTCCGTCATGGCGTTTTACCCGAAAATGCTGTCATCTACCTCTTGCATTTTCTGGGCCAGTTTTTCAGCGTCAATCGAGTAGGACCCGTCCTCCAGTGCTTCGCGGATACGTGCCACCTTGGCGTCATCCACCTCCGGCTGCTCCTGGAGCGTCTGTTCGGCTGCCTTGATATTGCGCGCATCGGGGCTCAGATCCACGCGCGTACTGTCGTGTGTCTGTGAGCCGCCTTCTGCCGGCTGCTGTGGCGCTGTCTTACCCTGGGCGTCATCCCGCTGACGCAGGGTTTGCTTCTGGGTGTTAAGGGCATTGTTGTTGGCCCCATTGAAGTCAATTGCCATGGCTCACCCCGTCCGGATCTGGTCTCTCTTTGAATTTTAACGGCAGCATTGCCGCTGACTTTAGCCTTGCGCGCAAATTTTTTCATCATCAGGCAGGTCCCTGCCGCCTTCCGGCAGCAAGCTGCCGCCCTTGCTCAGTCAATGGCCACATGACCGGGCTTCGTGATCCGGCCGTGTACGCGGCGCCCCGAGTTCTCGTTGGTTACGGGGATCTGTTCGCCCACATGGCCGCTGCGTTGTGCCTCGCCGCGCGTCGTTATTGAGAAGACCTCGGTGCCCGCCGAGATGACGACGCGATCCCCGCGTTCCACGGCCAGTGGTTGTTCCAGCATGCGGGGCGTAATGGTCGTTCCCGCGCGGATGGTGCGTTTGGCCTGCATACCGATCATATGCTCCGGGTCGCGGAAGCCGCCCCGTCGTTGTTCATTGATGACAACCGGGCTCGAGCGCAGCATGTCGGATGTCAGGCGCTCCCCCCGTCCAATGGGGCGGTCGGCGACCCACCCCTCCACCTGGATACGAACGGTGGCGTTCAGAAAAATACGCCAGGGCCGATTGCCTTCACAGCTCACAAGGAGGGTGGCACGCGTTGAGCGTTCCGGATCGCCAGCGAACTCAACGTCCAGCGGCTGCGGGCATTGGCTCAGGGAAAGGCGTTTGTCCACGCTGCCGATTTCGAATTCAACGCTACGCTCCTTGTCCGACTGTTTTTGTGAAAAGGACTCAAGGAAGTGTTTGGCTGCCTCGTTGATACGCTCCGCGGTGTTCCCCGAGGGTTGGGACGCAATGACGATGCCGGGGAACAGCACGACGCTGAGCAGAAGAATCCGGAAAGTCGACATTGGATTGGCATTGTCGGTGCGCATAGCCGTAAAAATGTCCTATCCTTTCGGGTACCAGTGCCGCGTACCAAGGGATCCGGTGCGGCGCAATCCAAACCGGCAGCTACCGGGAGTTTTTTGGCGCTCTGGGTAAAGAGTGCAACAACCATGCCGGTATATCAGGATGGGCAGGACTATGGCGGGACTTCTCGACAACGTGAATCAGCGTACCCAGATGGTGGGGCAGAACCGGCTGGAGTTGCTTCTTTTTCAGCTTAAGGGGAATCAGCTTTATGGCATCAATGTGTTCAAGGTTCGGGAAGTGCTTCCCTGTCCGCCCCTGTCCGCTATCCCGCACCGTCATCCCGTTGTAAGAGGGGTCTCCTATGTCCGTGGGGAAACGGTTCCCATCATTGACACCGGGATGGCGATTGGCAAGCAGCCAATGACCGAGGAAGAGCTGGCGGAATCGCTGGTGATTGTTTCCGAGTATAATCGCAAGACACAGGGGTTTCTGGTCCGACGCGTGGAGCGCATCGTAAATCTTAACTGGGAGGATGTGCACCCGCCGCCCAAACGGGCCATGGCCGAGTACCTGACGGCGGTAACCGAGCTGGAGGAGAAACTGGTGGAGGTTCTGGACGTTGAGAAAGTCCTGGCTGAGGTGTCGCCCATTGATGACACCGTGAGCGAGTCTTTCGAGTCTACCCTGGACACCAGTGGCGACGGCGCCATGCGGGTTCTGGTGGTGGATGATTCGTCGGTTGCCAGGGGCCAGATCAAACGCTGTATGGAAGCCGTTGGGCTGGAAGTCGTGATCCGCAACGATGGTCGCCAGGCTCTGGATTACCTTGAATCACTGGTTGCGGATGGCAGCTCGATCCATGATCATCTTGCGCTGATGATTTCCGACGTGGAGATGCCGGAGATGGATGGGTACACGCTGGTGACGCGCTGTAAGAACAATCCGGCATTGGAACCCCTTTATATTATGCTTCATACCTCTCTCAGTGGCGTCTTCAACCAGTCAATGGTCGAAAAAGTGGGGGCTGATGCGTTCATGGCAAAATTCAACCCCAATGAGCTTGCCGAGCGGGTCATGGCGGTGATTGACCAGCAAGAGCATATACCGTCCTAGATGGAGGGGTAGAATCTGATGAGTTCCGAAATCAGCCAGGAGGATTATCGCGCTTTCAAGGAGTTTCTGCAGGACGCTTCTGGCATCCTTCTGGGCGATAACAAGCAGTATCTGGTGAAGAGTCGTCTGCGTAAAATCATCGCGGACAAGCAGTTCAACAGTCTCGGTGAGCTCGTCCAGCGCTTACGCCAGAATCCCCGCAGTGAGCTGCGTGAAACTGTTATCGATGCCATGACCACCAACGAAACGCTCTGGTTCCGGGATACCCATCCGTTCCGGATCCTGGAGGAGCAGCTGCTACCGGAAATGGCCGCGGAGAACACCAGCCAGCCGTTGCGGATCTGGTCAGCCGCCTGTTCAACGGGCCAGGAACCTTATTCCATCGCCATGGTGATCAGTGAATACCGCCGCCGTAACCCCGGTCGGTTGAGGCGTCCCGTGGAGCTTCTCGCCACCGATGTATCCAAGCCGGTGGTGGATGCGGCCAGGGAGGGGACCTATGAGCTTCTGGCCCTGGGGAGGGGGCTATCGGCAGACCGGCAGAAGCAGTATTTCACCCAGCTGGCGTCCGGCAGCTGGCAGGTCAAGAAAGAAATCCGGGACATGGTGACCTTCCGGGAACACAACCTGCTGGAGCGGTTCAACTTCGGGAAGTTCGACATCATCTTTTGCCGCAATGTGCTGATCTACTTTTCGAGCGAGCTCAAGCAGGACATCCTGTTGCGCACCCATGGGGCGCTCAGGAGCGGCGGCTACCTGATCCTGGGGGCTTCCGAGTCCCTTAATGGGCTCAATGAGTATTACGAAATGGTCCAGTGCCGCCCTGGCATTATCTATCGGGCAAAATGAGTGTTGCGTTCGCCCCATGTTTTGCGTACAGTCTGCGCCCATCAAACGAGGCGGCGTTCAGCGCCCCCGTTCCGATCATAGGAGAGGTGTCCGAGTGGTCGAAGGAGCGCGCCTGGAAAGCGCGTGTACGTACTGCGTACCGAGGGTTCGAATCCCTCCCTCTCCGCCAATACAAAAACCCGGCCCTGTGCCGGGTTTTTTTATGGCCTGAAGCCCGAGCGTCCTAGGCGTTGCCGAAAGCCGTCATGGCCATTGATGCCCGGGCCTCCGCTTGTTCCGGCACTTTCTCCATCTTCTCAACCCAGTTCAAGCGGGGCAGCAAGCCCTTACCATTGGCGATCTGTATGGCGAGCCCCGGCCGGGCATTGAGTTCGAGCATCAGGGGGCCCCGGTGACGGTCGACCACGATGTCCGCACCGAGATAACCCAGCCCTGTAAGGTCATGGCAGCGTGCTGAGAGGGTGAGCAGGTGCTGCCAGTCCGGAATCGCGATCTGGTTGAGATCAAAGCCGGTATCCGGGTGACTGTGCACGCGGCTGGAGTGCTGGACCGCATGAATGCAGCGGCCAGTGGCAAGATCCAGGCCTACGCCGATCGCTCCCTGGTGCAGGTTGGCTTTACCGTCACTGGCGTGTGTGGAGAGCCGTAGCATGGCCATCACCGGTATACCGCGGAAGATGATGACACGGATGTCGGGAACGCCTTCCACCGACAGGGGTTCGAAGTAGGGGTCCGCCTCAATCAGGTCTTCAATGATTGCGGTATCGGGGGCTCCGGCCAGCGAATGCAGACCTGCGAGTATGTTGGAGCAGTGACGCTGTAGATCCGTCAGTGACAAGGATTGACCAGAGGCTTTGAGGAATTGGTCGCCATCCCGGCTGGGGACGACCAGGATGCCTTTGCCGCCAGCACCCCGCGAAGGCTTGATGGTGAACTGTTGCCGGGAGTCAAGTCGCTCCTCAAGGTTGCGCACGCCATGCTGGGTATGGATGACATCCCTCAGCGTAGGGGTTGCCACGCCATGGGCCATGGCGCGCTCCTTGGTGAGCTTCTTGTCATCGACCAGAGGGTAGAGCCGGCGTTCATTGTAGCGCGCGATGTAGGCCAGGTTGCGACGGTTCATGCCCAGCATGCCGCGCTTGTGGAGGGCCGCGGGCGATACCAGCATCAGTCGTACTCCGCCATGGAACGGAATCGGTAGAGTTCAGACAGCTTGTAGCCCGTGTACTGCCCCACAAGCAGGATCAGGGCGAGAATGATGAGGTGGATTTCCGGAAAGTTGAAGGTGAGGTGCTGGATTACGGACCAGCGCATCAGGCTATAGGCCAGAATGGCCACAAGCAGGCTGCCTCCCCCTTGGATGAAGACTTCCCGGGGGCCCTGCTCCTCCCAGATGACCGACATCCGCTCAATGGTCCAGGCAATGATGATCATTGGGAAGAAGGTGATGGTCATGCCCAGGTCCAGCCCCATTTCATGCCCGAAAATACTCAGAAGTCCGGTGAGAAGGACGACGAGAACAATCATGGCGGCAATGCGGGCGACCAGAAGGAGGTTCAGGCGCGAAAGGTACCCCCTCAGGAGCAGTCCCAGGCCAACAATCGTCAGGAAGGCGGTCAGCCCGGGCAGCAGGGTGGTCTGGATAAAGGCCAGTGCGATCAGTACCGGCATGAAAGTGCCGGACGTCTGGATACCGATAACCACACGCATGAACGCCACAACCAGGGCGCCCACTGGAAGAAGCAGCAGTAGCTTCAGCATGCCCTGCTCTTCGATGGGCAGTTGATAGAGGCTGATGTAGCCCATGGGCTGGTCCGCGGAGGTCTGGTCCTGGGCCAGGTCAAGTGCCGGGATGCTCTGGCGCATCATGGAAAAACGTACCTGGGAGTTCTGGCCGCCCATGACATCAAGTACCGGCCCGCTGGTTCGGTGCCAGACCAGAGTGTTGTCACTGATGCCCTTCTGGCCGCCGCGCTCCAGATCGTATAGGTTCCAGGACTGGTCGAAGTAGACATCGACCAGCGGCTGCAGGCTCTGGTTGCGGCGTGCATCCTCGAGTTTCAGGCCCATGGCGAGACGGGCGGGAACGCCTGACTGGTTGAGCAGACGGACAACCAGCTGTTCGGGCGAATGCCGGTCCAGAAGCAGTGTCGCATTCTGGTCATTGGGGTTCTGGACGGCCTTGATCAGTTCACGGGTCAGGCTTGCGGGTGTGCTGGAGCGCCGCATAGCGGTTTCCAGAAGATCCGAGGCTGCCGTTGCCTGGGGCTCCTCCCATATGATCGGCTGAGGGTCGGAAGGCGCCGCCCCTTCGCCGTTACGCCGGGCGGAACCATCCCCAGCCGGGGCGAACTGGACCTTGTAGTACAGGGTTTGCGGGCCGGTTGCTTCACGTTTCGACCATTCCCCGCGACGGCCGTTGGATTCGGAAACCCGGGAGAATCCGTATCCGGGTGAGGCGGCCTGTTCCGAAATGATGTGGTAGCCCGGCGGGTCGTCCGGCAGGCTTAGGCTTGCCAGCGTTTCCTCGCCCAGAGCCACGAAATCTATGCGCGCTTCCACAAGCCACACAGGAACATCATTTTCCGGTAACAGGGGGAGGTCCAGCCGGTCGTGGCGCAACCACATCAGAGAACTGCCGATCAGGATCAGGGCGGATACCGCTATGAAAAACAGCGAGCGTTGACTCATTCTTCACCCTCAACATCGCCGGCTGCCTGTTTCAGCGCTTTCCGGTCGCTGAGCACGTACTGGCGGGAGAC
Source organism: Halomonadaceae bacterium KBTZ08 (assembly GCA_048013405.1). Taxonomy (GTDB): domain Bacteria; phylum Pseudomonadota; class Gammaproteobacteria; order Pseudomonadales; family Oleiphilaceae; genus Halospina. The sequence goes on along the minus strand of CP182108.1, from coordinate 726,379 downwards.
ATCGACCGCGAACAGGTCCTTGAGGATATTGCGTCCGATCAGGGCGGGGTAGGTCAGACGCTTGCGGTTGGCCAGGGTGAACTCGGCCACGCGCTCAATGGGGCCGATACGGTACTGCAACTCAATAACAGCGCGCCTTTCGTGATCCTCGTTCGAGGCCTGGATGATCCTGACAAAGCGGGATACCGGGCGCTCCAGTTCCACGGAGCCACTGTTGGCGAAATGCTCCCCGGCAATGGTGAAGCGAACGTAATCATCGCCGTCGCGCTCAAAGAATTCGATGTCCCTTGCATCAAGCGAGGACGTGTTGGCGCCGGTATCAACGCGGGCTTCAAAAAGATGATCCGGTGGCAGCAGGCGCACGCCTTCCACCGAGCCGATGGTTGTAAGGCCGGAGCACTGCTCGCTTCCGCCGCGAGGGGCGGAGGTCAGTATGGGGCAGGTGTCGCCATCCTCGGCGGTTTTGTTGGACGCCAGGTGGCGGTTTGTGGCACTGCGCAACCGTTCCATCTGGCTCTGGAGGTTAGCGAAACCGCGCTGTTGCTGCTCAGACACGCTGCGTTGTTCACCCAGCATGGTGTTGATAAGAATCTGTTGCGACGCGAGTTGGTCCTGTTGCTGCGCCATCTGTGTCTTGAGCACCTTCAGTTCCCGCTCTGTGGCGTTGGAGGCGGTAAAGTGGGTGCAGCCGGCACTTACCAGCGCCGCGAAAAGAATCAGGATGCGTAGCGCATCTGGCATAGGGGTCCTCATCAATGAAGTGGCGTCCGTTCAGACACGGGGGAGTATAGAGGCTGCGCTTTTCTTTGACGATGGGGCTTGGTTGAAGCGGTGGTTACCAAAGTGATAGACTTCGCTTTCTCAGCGACGGCGGGTTGTCGTCGGCCTGAGCGCGATGGTGGTCCTGCTGGTGCCTTCGCAACGATAAACCGTGAACCCGGTCAGGCCCGGAAGGGAGCAGCCGTAGCGGTGGATTCGTGTGCCGGAGTGTCGCTGGCAGGCCACCCCCAGTTTTTCCTTTCCCGATCTTTGATCCCCGGCCAATCCCTCTGCTTGCCAGCGTAAGACAAGGCCGTGATAAGGTATCCCATCAGATAATGGATGGTCCGGCATGACGTATCAGGTACTGGCGCGTAAATGGCGTCCCTCCCGGTTTCAGGATCTAGTGGGCCAGGAGCATGTGCTCAAGGCGTTGGTCCATGGGCTGGATCAGGATCGGTTGCATCAGGCGTTTCTGTTTACAGGAACCCGGGGCGTGGGCAAGACCACGATCGGCCGGATCCTTGCCCGTTGCCTGAGCTGCGAACAGGGCATCAGTTCCAATCCCTGTGGCGAGTGCGACAGCTGCCGGGAGATCATGGAGGGGCGGTTCGTTGACCTGATCGAGATTGACGCCGCCTCCCAGACCCGGGTCGAGGACATGCGGGAGTTGCTGGACAATGTCCAGTACTCGCCAACCCGGGGGCGATTCCGGATTTACCTCATCGACGAGGTTCACATGCTGTCCAGCCACAGCTTCAATGCGCTGCTGAAAACGCTGGAAGAGCCCCCGGACCACGTCAAGTTCCTCCTGGCGACCACCGACCCCCAGAAGCTGCCGGTCACGATCCTTTCCCGGTGTCTGCAGTTCAACCTCAAGCGGCTGGGCCCGGAACTGATCGTTTCCCATCTTGAGCATATCCTGACCCAGGAAGGCATCGCGTATGAGAACAGTGCGCTCTGGCTGCTGGGGCGTGCGGCAGATGGCAGCATGCGTGACGCGCTGAGCCTGACCGACCAGGCGGTGGCCTTTAATGGGGGGCAGCTGGAGTCCGAGAGCGTCAGCCGGATGCTGGGCACGCTGGACCGGGCGGATATCTTCCGCATGCTGAATGCGTTGGTTGAGCGCGATGGCCGGACCCTGCTTGAAGAGGTGAACCGTATCGCCGAGTTCGCGCCTGATTACAGCGCTGTTCTGGCGGACATGCTGGATGTGTTCCATCGCATTTCGCTGGAACAGGCAATTCCAGGAAGCAATGATAACAGCCAGGGCGACCAGGAGCGCATTCAGGGCCTGGCCCGACAGTTGAGCCCGGAGGATGCACAACTCTTTTATCAGACAGCGTTGACGGCCCGGCGGGATCTGGCGATTACGCCGGATGCCCGTATGGGGTTTGAAATGGCGTTGCTGCGGATGCTGGCCTTCCGGCCGGAACCCGTTGAAACGCCTCCCAGGGCAGGACAGCCTGTATTGCAGTCCGGTACTGAGGAAGCGGACTCGGCGCCTGAGGCGCCTGCGCCGGCATCAGAGCCCCAACCGGAGCCTGATCCCGTCTCTGAGCGCGAGCCGGAACCGGAACCAGAGCCGGAACCAGAGCCGCCGGCCGAGCCTCCCATACCGGAGGATGAGACAGACCGCAATGCGGGGCGGGCAGCACCCCAAGCAGCGCCAGACGTTCCAGTGGACACCGAAGCTGACACCGGCGAGTACGCCACGGCGCCTGAGCAGGGTACAGCTGACGGTTTTGAATGGTGCCGGGATTTTGAGGCACTTGCGCTGCAGGGCATGCCGGCATCGCTCGCCGCCAATGCGGCCTGTCACGAGGAAGAAGGGGTCTGGGTGCTGACCCTGGCGTCCGGCCATTACCAACTCCTGCATGAGCGCCATCAGCAGCGCATCCGCGAGGCTGTCGAGGCCGCAGTTGGTGGTCGTATTACACTTGTATTCCGCGAAGGCGACCCGGGCGAGGCGACCCCGGAGGCGTTTCGCCGGGCCAGGGTGGAAGAGGCTCGGGCCAAGGCGGTAAGTGCCATTCACGGTGATCCGGTGGTGCAGCAGATTATTGAGCGCTTCGGTGGTTACGTGGTGGAAGACAGTATACAGCCCCCGCAAGGCCAGGGGGCGACAGACGGCAGAGAGGTAGCACGATGAAGGGTGGTATGAACGACATCATGAAGCAGGCGCAGAAGATGCAGGAAGACCTGCAGCAGGCGCAGGAAGAGATCGCGAAAGCCGAGGTGACCGGAGAATCCGGTGCCGGCATGGTCAAGGTCACCATGAACGGGCGCCATGATGTGCGCAATGTGGATATTGATCCATCGCTGATGGATGAGGACCGGGAGGTGCTGGAGGATCTGATGGCCGCGGCGGTGAACGATGCGGTACGCCGGGTCGAAGAGTACCAGAAAGAAAAGATGGGCAATATGACCCAGGGTATGGGCATGCCGCCCGGTTTCAACATGCCATCCTGAGGGCGGAGGCGGCATGAATCTGAGTCCACGTCTTGAAGCGCTGATTGAGGCGTTGCAGTGCCTGCCAGGCGTAGGCCGCAAATCGGCCCAGCGCATGGCGTTCCAGCTGCTTGAGCGCAACCGGGACGGGGCTGCCACGCTGGCGCATCAGCTGGAGGATGCTCTCGCCAACATTGGCCGCTGTGAACGCTGCCAGACCTTTACGGAAGATCGGCTCTGTCCGGTCTGCGCTGACGAGCGCCGGGACAGTTCGCTGATGTGCGTGGTGGAATCGCCTGCCGATCTTGCCGCCATTGAGCAGTCCGGGGATTACCGGGGCTATTACTTTGTGCTGCTCGGACACCTGTCGCCCATTGACGGCATTGGTCCTGAGGACATTGGCGTGGATCGACTGTTGGCACAGATCCAGGAGCGGGGGGTTACCGAACTCATTATGGCCACCAATGCGACAGTGGAAGGTGATGCCACCGCCCATTACATCGCCGATCGTGTGGATCCGGCAACCGTGTCCATCACACGTCCGGCTCAGGGGCTGCCAGTGGGCGGTGAGCTAGGCGGTGTGGATGGCGGCACCCTCAGCCATGCCCTGCGTGGTCGCCGCCCGCTGGCTGGGGAGCGGGGCGGCTGATGACGCATCCCGATCCCGATCAAGCGAGTTGGCTGGCAACGCCGGAACAGTTGGATCACTGGCTGGCCAACTGCCCAGACAACCAGCCCGTGGGCATTGACTCCGAATTTGAGCGGGTGAGCACATTCTACGCCATCCCCGGCCTGGTCCAGCTGGCTGTCGCGGGCCATATTGCATTGGTTGAACCTGTGGCCGTTGAGGGCTCGCGCGTGCTGCAACGCCTGCTCGAGGACCCGGAGCGAGTGAAGCACCTCTACGCCATGAGTGAAGACATCGAGCTGTTCCGGGACTGGCTCGGGATCCGGGTTCGAAGCGCGCTGGATCTTCAGCTCGCGGCCGCATTCGCGGGCCATGGCATGTCCGTGGGCTATGCGCGGCTTGTTGAGTCCTGTCTGGGCGTGTCGCTGGGCAAGGGCGAAACACGCTCCGATTGGCTGGCGCGCCCGCTCTCCCACGGTCAGCTCTATTACGCTGTCGCCGATGTTCATTATCTGGCGCCTCTCCATGAACAGTTGATGGCGCAGGTAGAAGAGAGAGGCTTCAGGCAGGCCCTGGCCGAGGAAAGTGAGGCCTGGTGTGAACGCCAGAGCGTAGCGGACCCGCCGGAGCGCTACTATCTGCGGTTGAGCGGCGCCTGGCGGCTGCGCCCCGGCAACCAGGCCGTCCTGCGGGCGCTGTGTGCCTGGCGTGAACGTCGTTGTCGTGAGCTGGACCGGCCCCGTGGGCGGGTGGTGGAAGACCGCCTCCTGATCCAGCTGGCGCAGGCATTGCCGCGCAGCACTGGGGAACTGGCGGGCGTCGAGGGCATGCCCAAGAGCGTTGTCAGGCGCGAAGGTGAGGCTATTCTGGGGGTGATTTCGGAAGTGGTCGAAGGGCCTGAACAGGCGCTGGAACCGATACCATCGCCGCTGACCCGGGAGGAGAAACACTGTTACCGCCGTGTGAAGCGGGTACTTGCGGAGCAGGCAGAGGCCTGGGGGTTGCCGCCGGAACTCATTGCATCAAGGCGGTATCTCGAACCGGCTGTTCGTACGGGTCTCCGTGAAGGACGACTGCCCGGGCTGCTGGTGGAAGGGTGGCGCGGTACGATATTGTCATCCCGCAACGAGGAACTGGAAGCCTGTTTTAATGAGTGAAAAGCACCTAATCAGCATCTATCGCAGCAGCAAGCGTGAAGGCATGTATGTGTTCGTTCCCCGGGAAACCGACCCGGCCACGCTGCCCTCAACGCTGATCACGCACTTCGGGCAGCCGGTGCATGCCATGGACCTGGTGTTGACCCCCGAGCGTAAGCTGGCACGGGCCAGCGCGGCCGATGTAATCCAGGCGATCCGTGACCAGGGCTTCTATCTGCAGATGCCGCCCAAAGAGCCGGGAGTTACGGAGTAGGCCCATGGAAATGCTGCTGACTGAGTACAATATTGCCTGGACGGTGTATCTGGCGGGGTTTCTCGTGGTCTATCGCTTCTGGTGCCGCATTGTGTGGTGGCTGCCGGGGCGGATCCTGAGGCAGTTCATAAAGGGGGTGTTCGCGGTGGTGCTTCTGACGCCCGTGGCGTCCGAGCGCGCGGCGGACTGGCTGGTTCCCGCTTGGCTGAATCTCTTCTACGCCATCGTTCTCGACCAGCCGGAGGTGATGAGCCGGACGCTGTTCGTCTATTCCCTGGCCGCGACCGTGATGCTTGTCGCGCTGGCCCTGGATGCCTCATGGGCCAGGTACCGGCGCCGCAGAACCTGATTGCAGGGCCTTGCTTTCATTCTGCCGCATTCGTGCTATAGGTTGAATGAACATCAGGTTTTCGTGCTTTCCAGACATCCCATCAAATAGGGCCGCCATGGAACAGTCAGTACTCAGATCGGTTCGTGCCCTGCTGCTCATCATGATCCTTGCAGGCACTGTGTTGGTGACCGCGCAGGCGCAGCAGGAAGACACCCAGGCCCCGGAACTGCCCTCGAACATCGATGTACGGTTTGTGATGGATGTCTCCGGGAGCATGAAGCGAACGGATCCAGGCAACCTGCGCAGCGAAGCGGTGCCCATGCTGGCGGAGCTCATGCCTGAAGGGGCCCAAAGTGGCCTCTGGACCTTTGGCCGCTATGTGAACATGCTGGTGCCGCTGGAAGAGGTGGACGATCAGTGGCGCCAGCAGATGCGCGACGCCCGCTCTGAAATCGGCTCCCCTGGCCAGTACACCCATATCGGCCGGGCCCTTCAAACCGCAACCGAAGACTTCTGGCCTGGTGGGGATTACAGCAATACCCATGTCGTCCTCCTGACCGACGGCATGGTGGATGTACCTCAGGGGGAGGCGGCCAGCCGCAAGGAACGCAAGCGGATTCTTGATGAAGTGGTTGCGCGTTTTGAAGAGCACGGCGCCCACCTGCATACACTGGCCCTGTCCGATGAAGCCGACCGGCCTCTGCTGGAACAGCTCGCGGCAGAGACGGGGGGGCATCATGCCATCGCCCGTAATGATTCGGAGTTGATCAGGGCATTCCTGTCGGCCTTTGGGGCCGCATCCCCCACGGAAGAAGTGCCCCTGGAGAACAATGGCTTCTCTGTGGATGACAGCGTGGATGAATTCACCGCGTTGATTTTCCGGGACGAAGGGAGCGAATCGGCAGAGCTTGTGGCCCCCTCCGGCGAACGCGTTACCCGTGACAGCCTGCCACAGGAGGCCCGCTGGCACCGTGCGGCCACCTATGACCTGGTGACCATCCCGGAGCCGGAAACAGGGCGGTGGGAGGTGGATGCCATGGTGGGGCCGGACAGCCGCATCAAGGTGGTCAGCGAATTGCGCATGGCGATGGCCGACCTTCCGGCGCGATTTTTTGCATCGGATGTTCTGGATCTGGAGGTAGCCTTCTACGAGGACGGAGACAGGCTCACGGATAAGGACTTTCTGGGGGTAATGGATGTCCGGGCTGAAATCCGCAATGAGGAGGGCGATCGGCAGGGAACCGTCCAGCTTTCCGGGGGCCAGGTACCCGCCAACGGTGTTTTCAGCGGCGAGATCGCAACCCTGACCAAGCCTGGCCGGTACGAGGTTCGGCTTATTGGTGAGGGAGAGACCTTTCAGCGCAGTCAGCGCCAGGAAGTCACGCTGGCGCCGCCCTTTGATACGGAAATCCAGGGGCTGGGCAGTGGAGGCGACAGCCGTTGGGTGTTCCGTGTTATGCCGCGGGATCCGGGGCTCGCCCCGGACAGCATCCAGGTTGAGGCCAGGGTCACTGACCCGCAGGGAAAAACCAGGAACCGGGTCCTGGAGCCGGGTTCCGGTGGGCAAAACCGGGTGATGACGCTCACAGGCGAGCACGGCGACGGGGTGTACCAGGTCCGCCTCAGTATGCAGGCGGAAACCCAGGACGGGCGTCCCGTGTCATTGAGTACACCTGCCTTCGAGGCGCAAATCCCGCGCACGGCCGACACGGCTGACTACCAGACGCTTGCCTCCCAGCCACAACAACCCGTGTCGGCACCGGCTCCCGAGCCAGAGCCGGAAGCAGAGCCAGGGTCACAAGCGCCATTGTTTAACCCGCAACCCGTGGAGAAGCCGGATAAGAAGGCCCAGACGGAAGCCGGCATCAACTGGTTGCTATGGGGGGGCGCCACTGGTGGCCTTGTGGGTCTGGGAGCGGTAGCCGGTGGGCTGTGGTGGTGGCTGCGCCGTCGACGCGCCTCTGGCGCCCCGAAGAAGCCCAAGGAGAAGGAGAGCGCACCGGCACCGGAAAGCGAAGTCAAGGAGGCCGAGACCGAGGAGCCGGCCATGGAAGCGGAACTGGAGCCGGAGGAAGAACAGGCCCAGGAGCCAGGACCGGATGACGGCACATCGCTCGCCGAAGCCGCCGCTGCCTATCAGGCACAACAGGGAGGCGCCGACGACGCGGAAGAAGCCAGTGCGGCAGAGTTGACAGAGGAATCCGGGGAACCTGGATCTGAGGAGGACACCTCAGCGTCTGACGAGGCACTGGAGCCCGAGGGGCAGGATGAATCCGAGGTGGCGGAAGAGGCCGTCCCGACGGTTGAGGAAAGCGGCGCCGAAGAGCCTGTTCAGGAACAGGAAGAAGACGAGCTCGTTACGCAAGCGGAGGGTGATGAGGCCCTTGGTGAGGAGGTGGCGGCTGGTGCCGACGAGGAGGCGGCTGAGGAAAGCGATGAAGCTGTCCCAACCGTCGGTGATGAAGACGCTCAGGAGGTTCCTGAAGATCCTGGAGCCCTGGCTGATCAGATTCTTGAGGAAAACCAGGCGAACGAGGATAACGCCGATGACGACGAGTTCTCGCTGGAGGACTTTGATATATCCGAATTCGATGACCTGCCCGACCAGGGAGAACAAGCGGACTCTGAAAAGCCGAACAGCGAGGAGGATGACGGCAATCGCTGATTGCCACTGACCGCCAGCTGTGCTCCGCTGACTTGTTGGCCCCGACCCCCTGCCTATATACTCCGACCCTTGCAGAAGGCCGGCCCCGCTCCCAAGGGGTATCGCGGCCGCCAGTTTCCTGATCGAGGTGTTGCTGACATGAAATTCGAGGGTACCGACAATTACGTTGCCACTGACGAGCTCCAGATGGCGGTCAATGCAGCCATCACACTGGAGCGCCCGCTGCTGATCAAGGGCGAGCCCGGTACCGGCAAGACCATGCTGGCCGAGGAGATGGCGCGCGGCGTTGGCGCCGAGCTGATCACCTGGCACATCAAGTCCACTACCAAGGCCCAGCAGGGGCTTTACGAGTACGATGCGGTTTCACGGCTGCGCGATTCGCAGCTCGGGTCCGACAAGGTTCACGACATTGGCAACTACATCGTCAAGGGTAAGCTCTGGGAAGCCTTCGAGGCGGACCAGCGCGCCGTTTTGCTGATCGATGAGATCGACAAGGCCGACATTGAGTTTCCGAACGACCTGCTGCAGGAACTCGACCGCATGTCGTTCTATGTCTATGAAACCCAGCAGCAGGTGGAGGCCAAGCAGCGTCCCATCGTGGTCATCACCAGCAATAACGAGAAGGAACTGCCGGACGCTTTCCTGCGCCGCTGCTTCTTCCACTACATCGATTTCCCCGATCACGACACCATGAAGGACATCGTGGACGTGCACTTCCCGGGCATCCAGCAACAACTGGTTCAGGATGCACTGGAGATTTTCTTCGATGTGCGCCGGGTTCCGGGTCTCAAGAAAAAGCCGTCCACCTCGGAACTGATCGACTGGCTCAAGCTGCTGATGGCGGATGAACTGGCCCAGAAGGTGATTCAGGACAACGACACCTCCAATGCGTTGCCGCCGCTGTATGGGGCCCTGGTGAAGAATGAACAGGATGTGCACCTGCTGCAGAAACTGGCATTCATGGCCCGGCGGCGTCGCTGATAGGCTGACATGAATGCGGATCCACTGATAGCGGGGGCCCTATGCTCATCGACTTTTTCCTGGAAGTGCGCCGTGCCGGTGTGCCGGCCAGCCTGCGGGAATTTCTGGACCTGACGGAGGCGCTGCAGAAGCGCCTGGCGTTTGCGGACATGGAGGATTTCTATTTCCTGAGCCGGCTCTGTCTGGTCAAGGATGAACGCCATTACGACAAGTTTGACCGGGCTTTCGATGCCTACTTCAAGGGCATCGAGAATCTGGACGAACTGCTGGAGGCGCTGATACCGGATGACTGGCTGCGCTCGGAATTCGAGAAGCATCTCAGTGAGGAAGAGAAGCAGCAGATCGAATCCCTTGGGGGGCTTGAGGAGCTGATCGAGACGTTCAAGCAACGCATGGATGAGCAGACGGATCGCCATGAGGGTGGCAACAAATGGATCGGTACCGGTGGCACCTCGCCGTTCGGGGCCAATGGCTACAACCCGGAAGGCTATCGGATTGGGCAGGAAAAGGGCCGGCACGGGCGTGCCGTCAAGGTCTGGGAGAAGCGCGAATACCGTGACCTGGATGACAGCGTCACCATAAGCTCGCGCAATATCAAGGTTGCGCTCAAACGCCTGCGCAAGTTCGCCAGGGAAGGGGCGCCCGAGCACCTTGATATGGACGACACCATCCGTAACACGGCTCGCAATGGTGGATACCTGGATCTCAGGATGGTTCCGGAGCGCCACAACGCGGTGAAGGTCCTTTTGTTCTTTGACGTGGGCGGCTCCATGGACCCGCACGTGCAGGTCTGTGAGGAGCTGTTCTCAGCCTGTCGCGAGGAGTTCAAGCACCTCGAGTACTACTACTTCCACAACTTCATCTATGAAGGGGTCTGGAAAGACAGCAGTCGCCGCACCACGGAGATTACGCCGACCTGGGATGTGATTAACACCTATCCGTCGGATTACAAGGTAATCTTTGTGGGGGATGCCAGCATGGCCCCCTATGAGGTCAGTCACCCCGGTGGCTCCATTGAACACTGGAACGAAGAAGCAGGGTCCACCTGGTTCCAGCGCCTCACGGACCATTTCAGCAAAGTCGTCTGGTTGAATCCATTGCCCGAGGACTACTGGGGGCAGGGGGGATCACTGGGGATGATCCAGAAGCTGGTGGGCTATCAGATGTATCCCATGACGCTGGAAGGATTGGAGTCAGCCATGCGTTACCTGAGTCGCTGAATGCGTTACGCAATGATGACGAAGTCCTAAAAAGGCTTTAAGATCCGGATCCATAAAAAGACTAAGTAAACGACAGGTTACCCACAGGAGATCCGTCATGGAGATGGAGCAGTTTTTCAAAGAGAAATACCCGGCTGAGCTCCCCCGGGAAGTGGACACGCACCAGTACACCACCATGCTGGATGTGTTCGAGAAATCCGTGGCGCGGTTTGCAGACCGGCCGGCATTCAGTGGCGTGGGCGTCACCCTGACGTACCGCGATCTGGACCATTACAGCCGTGCCTTCGCCGCCTGGCTGCAGAATGAGACGGATCTCCAGCAGGGCGACCGCATCGCTATCCAGATGCCCAATATCCCGCAGTATCCCATTGCCATCTACGGCGCCATGCGGGCGGGACTGGTGGTCGTGAACACCAATCCGCTCTACACCACCCGTGAGATGGAGCACCAGTTCAACGATTCCGGTGCCAGGGCGCTGATTGTACTGGCCAACATGGCCAACAACGTGGAAAAAGTGCTTCCCAATACCGGGCTTGAGCATGTGATTGTTACCGAGCTTGCGGATCTGCACAAGCCGCTCAAGCGCACGATGATGAACGCGGTGGTCAAGCACGTTAAGAAGATGGTGCCTTCCTACAGTCTGCCGAAGGCCCATGCATTCCCGAAGGTGCTCAAAGCCGGCGCGGGTCTGACGTACCGCCCCGTCAGCGTCCAGCGCGAGGACATCGCGGTGCTGCAGTACACCGGGGGGACCACCGGTGTTGCCAAGGGCGCCATGCTGACCCACTCCAACCTTGTCTCCAACCTGCTCCAGGTCAAGCCGATGCTGGCCTCGAAGATGGAGGAAGGCCAGGAGGTGGTGATCGCGCCGTTGCCGCTTTATCACATCTACTCGTTCACCATGAACTGCGGTGTGATGCTTGAAAGTGGTAACCACAGTATCCTGATCCCGAACCCTCGGGATATCCAGGGCTTCGTGAAGGAGCTGAAGAAGTGGCGGTTTACCGCCTTCCTCGGGCTGAATACGCTCTTTGTGGCATTGGCGAACAACGAGGAATTCCGCAACCTTGATTTCAGTTCACTCAAGATTACCGCAGCAGGCGGCATGGCACTGACCAAGCCGACGGCGGACCAATGGAAGCAGGTAACCGGCTGTGAGATCACGGAGGGCTATGGCCTGACGGAAACCTCCCCGGTGGTCAGCCTGAACCCGCTGGGTGCCGCGCAGATCGGCACCATTGGTATCCCGGTACCGGGTACGCTGATCAAGACCATCGATGATGAGGGTAATGACCTGCCGATCGGTGAGGCAGGGGAACTCTGCGTCCATGGCCCACAGGTCATGAAGGGCTACTGGCAGCGTCCCGAGGAAACCAGCAAGTCCATTGATGATGAGGGCTGGTTCAGGACCGGCGACGTGGCCCGGATTCAGGACGATGGTTTTGTGAAGATCGTGGATCGCAAGAAGGACATGATCCTGGTGTCCGGGTTCAACGTCTACCCGAACGAGATCGAGGATGTTGTCATTGGCAGTCCCAAGGTGCTTGAGTGTGCCGCTGTGGGCGTTCAGGACGACAAGAGCGGTGAGGCGGTGAAAATCTTTGTGGTCGCTAAAGAGGACGATGTGACCCAGGATGAGATCATCAAGTACTGCCGTGATAACCTGACGGCGTACAAGGTGCCGAAGCATGTTGAATTCCGGGACGAGCTGCCTAAGAGTAACGTGGGCAAGATCCTGCGGAAGGAACTTCGGGACAGCTGAGGCTGCCTGAAGGCTGGCTGCTTGAAACCCCGTCTGGATCAGGCGGGGTTTTTTGCGTCCTGAGCCCTCCCCACCACACTCGTCTCAAACGCCCTGAACAATCCCGTTACTGGAGTAAACCTGACGTTGGGTCAGCAGGAAAGCAACTGGCGAGAACAGATCAAACAGTCTCTGGCTGAGTGCCGGCAGTGGGAGGCTGCGCGTATCCTGCGGCTGATGGGTCGTGGGCAACCGGATGGGAAAACGCGCGAACGTATTGAGGGCCTCCTGAAGGAGGGACAGGCGGCGCTGGAGCGGCGCCGGAGTCTCGTTCCGTCGATCTCGTACCCCGAGTCGCTGCCGGTTTCCGAGCGCGTGGACGATATCCGCGAGTTGCTGGAGCAGCACCAGGTGGTAATCGTTGCGGGTGAGACAGGGTCGGGCAAGACCACCCAGCTGCCCAAGATCGCGCTCGAGGCCGGGCGCGGCCGGAGGGGGCTGGTCGGCCATACCCAGCCGCGGCGTATCGCGGCGCGCACGGTGGCGCAGCGTTTGGCGGATGAAATGGCGTCCCGGGTTGGCGAGACGGTGGGTTATCAGGTGCGGTTCAGCGAGCAGACAAGTGAGGATTCCCTGGTCAAGGTGATGACCGACGGCATCCTTCTGAATGAGCTTACCCATGATCGGTTCCTGGACCGTTACGACACCATCATCGTGGATGAGGCCCACGAGCGCAGCCTTAACATTGATTTCCTGTTGGGAGCGCTCAAGCGGATCCTGCCCAAGCGCCCGGACCTGAAGGTGATCATCACCTCGGCCACCATCGAACTGGACCGCTTCAGTGCCTACTTTGATAATGCGCCGGTACTGGAGGTCTCAGGGAGAACCTATCCGGTGGAGGTACGCTATCGGCCGCTGGCCGATTCCAAGGATCCGGAGTCGGGGTGGCCTGGGTCCATTGAGTCGATTGTTCACGAGATCGAGGCGTACGAGAAGGAACAGCGCAAAGGGCCCGGCGATATACTGGTATTCCTGCCGGGTGAGCGGGATATCCGGCAGGTGAGCAAGGCGCTGCGGCATGCGGATCTGAAACACACCGAGGTGCTGCCTCTGTACGCGAGGCTGTCGAACCGGGAGCAGAACCGGGTGTTCCAGCCGCATAAGGGGCGCCGGATCGTGTTGGCCACGAATGTGGCGGAAACATCACTGACCGTTCCGGGCATCCATTACGTGATTGATACCGGCGTGGCACGGCTCAGCCGCTACAGCGTGCGGTCCAAGATGCAGCGGCTGCCGGTGGAGCCGATTGCCCAGGCCAGTGCTGAGCAGCGTAAAGGCCGTTGCGGGCGTGTGGCGCCCGGCATCTGCTTCCGGCTCTATGATGAGGCGGATTTCCTGAACCGGCCGGAATTCACGGATCCGGAGATCCGGCGCACCAACCTGGCCTCGGTGATCCTGCAGATGACCAACATGGGGTTGGGCGACGTTAAACGCTTCCCTTTCATTGACCCGCCGGATAAGCGCCTGGTCAATGATGGTTACAAGCTGCTGGAAGAGCTTGGCGCGGTGGATCGGCACCGGAAGGTGACCAAGGCGGGCCAGCGCATGGCGCGGTTGCCAGTGGATCCCAGGCTGGCGCGGATGCTGCTGGCGGCGGAGCGCGAGGGCAGCCTCGCCGAGGTGTCAGTGATCGCGGCCGGGTTGAGCATCCAGGACCCCCGGGAGCGCCCGGGGGACAAGCAGACCCAGGCGGACCAGGCCCATGCACTGTTCCGGGATAAGCACTCGGATTTCAACAGCCTGCTCAATCTATGGAACGCTTGGGAGGAACAGCGCCAGTCACTGTCCGGCAACCAGCTGCAGAAATGGTGCCGCAAGCATTTCGTTGCCTTCCTCCGGATGCGTGAGTGGCGGGATATCCACCGTCAGATCCTGCTTCTGGCGCGCGAGCAGGGCATGCGGGTGAACCAGCGGCCAGCGGATTACGGGAGTGTTCATCGGGCGCTGTTGGCGGGACTGCTGGGCAATGTCGCAGTGAAAGAGGAAAAGGGCTGGTTTCATGGTACCCGCAACCGCAAGTTCCGTATCTTTCCCGGATCCGCCCTGGCAAAGAAGCCGCCCAAGTGGATCGTGGCTGCCGAAATCGTGGAGACCAGCCAGGTATTCGCCCGCATGGTGGCTGGTATTGAAGTCGATTGGGTGGAGCCGCTGGCGGAACATGTGGTCAAACGCCATCATGCAGAGCCGCATTGGGAGCAGAAGCGAGCCCAGGTCATGGCCATGGAGTCGGTCACGCTCTATGGCCTGACGCTGGTGGCCAATCGCCGGGTGGGCTATGCCAGCATTGACCCGGAACTGTCACGGGAGATTTTCATTAGGCGTGCCCTTGTTGAGGGCGAATACCGCACGAAAGCCCCTTTTGTGCTGGCCAACCAGGAATTGATCGAGGAGGTGACCTCGCTCGAGGACAAGGTGCGCCGGCGGGACCTGCTGGTCGACGAGGAAACCCTGTTCCAGTTCTACAACGAACGCTTGCCCGCGGATATTGTCAGTGGCAAACACTTTGAACGCTGGTGGAAGCAGCTGGACGAGGAGGCGCTGCAGCGCCTCTACCTGAGTGAATCCGACGTTTTCCAGCGCGACCCGGAAGACGATACCGCCAGCCAATACCCGGACACGCTTGAGTGGCATGGCCTGGCGTTTGAGTTGCGGTATCACTTTGAGCCGGGCAGTGCGGAGGATGGCGTAAGCATCCGGGTACCGCTGATGGCCCTGAAACAGCTGCCGGTGGAACGGCTTGGCTGGATGGTGCCGGGGCTGTTGCGGGACCGTGCCATTGCGCTGGTCAAGAGCCTTCCCAAGTCGTTGCGCCGCAATTTCGTGCCGGTTCCGGACTTTGTGGACGCGGCGCTGGCGAACCTTACCGCCTGCAACGAGCCCTTGACCCGGAAGCTGGGCGAGCAGCTCCAGCGGATGACGGGCGTACGGGTGCCCGAAGAGGCCTGGGCGCCGGAGAGTCTTCCGGACCACCTCCGGATGAACGTTCAGGTGATCGATGAAAAGGGGAATGTCCTGGATCAGGGACGGGATGTTGAGGCCCTGATTGCGCGCCACGAGGACGAAGCGCATCAGGCACTTGAGAGTGCCATGCAGGAGGGGGCGGAGGAACCCGAGACGGAAGCGGACACTCTGGCCTCTGACTGGCCGGGGGGTGACCTGCCGGAAAGCGTGGAGACCGAGCAGGGTGGCATGCAGGTGCGCGTCTACCCGGTACTGGCGGACGAAGGCCATGGTGTGCGCCAGAGCCAGGTGCTCGATCCGGTGCGGGCCTGGTACCTGAACCGCCAGGGCATTGCCCGGATTCTGGTGAACCGGCTGGGTAATGCGCTAAGGGATCTGGATCGCCGGCTTCCCGGCTTCCATGAGGCGTCATTGCTGTTCGCGCCCGTGGGGCGCAAGGCGGAGCTTCTGGATGACCTGCTCATCGCCACCGCCCAGTCCCATTTCCTGGCCGACCAGGACCTGCCCCGCAGTGAACAGGCGCTCGAACACTGCCTGGAAGCGGGGAGAGGCACTGTCATACCGGCGCTGGAAGCGAACAGCCAGCTCCTGTACCGGATCATGGAGCGCTATCACCAGGTAATGAAGGGTCTCAAGGGCAAGATTCCCTTGAACGTCGCCCAGAGTATGGCGGACCTTAAGTTCCAGATGAACCAGCTCATCTACCCTGGGTTCATGGCGGCCACCCCCCCGGAGTGGCTTGTGCATTTTCCACGCTACATGGAGGCGGCGCTGATCCGGCTGGATAAGATGCCGCGGGAGGCGGGCCGGGAGAGGGCCTTTCTCACGGAATTCCAGCCATTCTGGGATCGTTATGTAGAGCGCCGTGAGGCCTTGGCGGTCCAGGGTATTGAGGACGAGGCCCTGATCACTTACCGCTGGATGCTGGAGGAATACCGGGTGTCGTATTTCGCCCAGCAGCTGGGCACGGCCGTGACGGTCTCGCCTCAGCGGCTGGAGCGTCAGTGGCAGCAGGTGCGACGGTAAATCCTTACGTCTGACACACCAATTCCATGTGTTAATATCCGGTATCAGGAATGATTTAACAGGTCCTTGAGCCCACAACAACCGGAGTCATACCCGTGTCGACAGCAGTGATCAGTGCCACCGGTCTCTTCTCGCCGCCCAGCGTCATCGACAATGACGAACTGGTTGAAGCTTTCAACACCTATGTGGCGCGTTACAATGAACGTAACGCGGCCGCCATTGAGCGTGGTGAGCTGGAAGCACTGGCACCTTCCTCCACGGACTTTATCGAGAAAGCATCAGGCATCAAGCGTCGGCACGTGATGGATAAGGAGGGCATCCTCGATCCCGAGCGGATGAAGCCCTCGATCCCGCAGCGGCCCAATTCCGAGTACGGCATCCAGTGCGAGATGTCGGTCAAGGCCACCCACCAGGCCCTGGAGCGGGCCGGGATCCATGCAGACGACCTGGATGCGGTGATCGTCGCCTGTTCCAACCTTGAGCGTCCCTATCCGGCGGTGGCCGTCGAGGTTCAGGACGCGCTGGGTGTTGATGGCTTTGCCTACGATATGAACGTTGCCTGCAGCTCCGCCACCTTTGGTATCCAGAACGCGGTGGATGCGATCAATAACGGTCACGCCCGCACGGTCCTGGTGGTGAATCCGGAAATCTGCAGTGCCCACCTCAACTTCCGTGACCGGGACAGCCATTTCATCTTCGGCGACGCCTGTACGGCGGTTATCGTCCAACACCCGGAGGACGTTCCAGCCGGTCTCGGTTTCGATGTCCTGGGGACGCGGCTCAAGACACGTTTTTCCAACAACATCCGTAACAATTTCGGTTTCCTCAATCGGGCGGATGAGTCCGGTATCGACCAGCCAGACAAGCTGTTCGTCCAGGAAGGGCGCAAGGTGTTCAAGGAAGTATCACCGCTGGTCGCGGACCTCATTGGCAACCACCTGGAGGCGCTGGGGATGGCGACCGATCAGCTGCGGCGGCTCTGGCTTCACCAGGCCAATCTCAATATGAACGAGCTGATCGCCAAGCGGGTCCTTGGTCATGACCCGGCGCCTGGCGAGGCCCCCGTGATCCTGGATGAATACGCCAACACCAGCTCCGCAGGCTCGATTATCGCATTCGATCAGTATCAGTCCGATCTGAACAGCGGGGACTACGGGCTCATCTGTTCGTTTGGGGCTGGCTACTCCATTGGCAATGTGGTCGTCCGCAAACGCTGAGGCGGCCTAAAGGCCGCTGTCCGCGCTCAATGTCCGGAGGCGGTCGGGCAGGGGGGTGGGGCGGCCGGTGTCATGGTTGATCCATACCACTTTGGCGCTGCCCGAGGCATAAAGGGTTCCGGCTTCCGCGTCCAGAACCCGGTAAAAGGTTTCCAGGCTGCTGTTGCCGGCCCTGCCCGTGCGGACTTCAACCCGGATTGTCGCGGGATAGACCAGTTCCTGGTGAAAGGTGGCGCCGGTGGTTACGATAACCGGACCTTCGCCCTGACCGTCGGTGGTCAGCGTCTGGCTGTCGAACCACCGTATACGGGCCTCTTCAAAAAAGCGGAAATAAACCGTATTGTTCACGTGGCCGTAGGCGTCCTGGTCGCCCCAGCGCACAGGGAAGGTTTCCTCATGGACCAGGCGGCCCTCGGGCGTGTTCTCGGACATGATGACTCCTCTTCTATGGATGGCGTTGATTCTAGGGCCGAAGCAGATGATTTCAATCCCCTGACCGACAGCAAGGATGGTTTGATGAGGCAAAGTACGTTGATTGCGCTTATGGCATTTGGACTGACCGCTGGTGCCATTGCCCAAGCGGCGGAAAGTGAGGCAGGCAATGGTCTGCCCGGCGATGTTGACCCAGAGACAGTGGCGCGTAGTGGGGCCTACGATGACAGGGATCCGTGGGAGCCGTTCAATCGCAGCATCTTTACCTTCAATGAAGCGTTGGACAGTAACGTGGTACGCCCGGTAGCGCGCGGCTACAACCGGGTTACGCCGGAGCCGGTTAACGATGGGGTTACCAATTTCTTCAGCAACATTGCTGAACCGGGCAACATCCTGAACAGTTTACTTCAGGGTAAAGGTGAGGCCGCGCTCATCAGTACCGGCCGTTTCATCTTCAATACAACCTTCGGGCTGCTCGGCTTAGTGGACGTGGCCAGCCACATGGAGCTTCCGGAACAGGACGAGGATTTTGGGCAGACGTTTGGCTACTGGGGGATGGATACGGGCCCGTTTCTGATGCTGCCAATCCTGGGGCCGTCCACCGTCAGGGATACGGCGGGCATGGGCGTTGAGTATGGCGTGCCGGATCTCATGGACCCGATTGAAGTTCGGCCGCGCTATGGCCTTTACGCACTCTACGGGCTGGATACCCGGGCGTCGCTGTTGCGTTATGAAAAGCAGATCACCGGTGATCGCTACAGGTTCATGCGCAACGCCTATTTGCAGCGGCGTGCGTACAAGGTTAATGATGGAAAGGTGAAGCACGATCCTTTTGCCCAGGAGGATGACGACCTGATGCTCGAAGACTTCTGATCACGGGTTATACTCAGGTCAAGAATCACCAACCAGTGCTCAGGGGAGCCCCTTATGAGCCGCAGGATCTCGCATTACCGGAAGCTTCTCAAGCAGGCCCGCACCTATGAACAGTGGAAGGCGGCGGCGCTGGAGCTGGACTATCTGGAAGGCAATGTGGAGTGGAAAGAGGCATACGCCTCCGAGCTTTACAATTACAACCTGATCCATGATCGGCTGCGGGAATTGCGCCACTATCACCAGACCGGGGATTACGCCGGGCTCAAGCGCGCAATCCGTGAGGGGTTGCACCACGATCTTGGCAACATGGCCAACCCTGCCCTATACCACAACAGCTACGTGGGGACGAAACACCTGATCGAGGAATACGTGAACCAGGTGTGCGAATCCATCAACCTGCTGTGCGACACCCCGATGCCGGAACTTCCGGAGAGCGAAAAACTGGGGTTCTTCAAGGACACGTTGTTGAGTTACGGTCGCCCGGCGCTGCTGCTCAGCGGGGGTGCCACACTGGGGCTGTTCCACCTGGGGGTTATCCGTTCACTCTGGGAGCGCGACCTGCTGCCGCAGGTGATATCAGGCTCCAGTGCCGGCGCCGTAATGGCGGCCATGGTGGGCACCACGCCTGATGAAGAGCTGGAACAGTTATTGGAGCCTGAACGGCACAACCTCAAGGCCTGGCGCTGGAAAGGGGTGGTCAATGGGCTCCGGGGCGCTGGTTTCATGGACCAGGCTGTGCTTGAGCAGTGCCTGCGCGAGAACATTGGTGAGTTCACGTTCGAGGAGGCCTTCCAGCACACTGGGCGTTCGATCAATATCAGTGTGTCCTCGGATCAGGGTCAGCACGCAGCGCGCTTGCTCAGTGGCTATACCTCACCCTATATGCTGGTGTGGAGCGCCGCCCTGGCGTCCTCGGCCGTGCCCGGCGTGTTCCCGCCAGTACAGTTACAGAAAAAGGATCACCAGGGAGCGACCGTTCCCTACATGCCCCGACTTCGGTTTGTGGATGGCTCCGTGGTCAGTGATCTCCCACGGGAGCGCCTGATGCATCTTTACGACGTTAACTTTACCGTGGTGAGCCAGACGAACCCGCATGTTGTGCCCTTTCTGCGTCGGGATGACGGCTACCAGCGGGAAAGCCTGGCGCGCTTGCCGCTATCGATGTTGAGGGCTGAGCTCCAGTTCCATGGCAGGGGGTTGTTCGATGTGCTGAGACAGCGCATGCGCCCGGAATTCGCGCGTCAGGCTTGTGGTCAGATTTACACCATCATGGCTCAGCAGTATAAGGGCGATGTGACGCTGGCACCACGCTACCGGTTGCGCCACTTCCGGCAGATGATGGCCAACCCCTCACCGGAATTCGTGCGGGAGATGATGCTGGAGGGCGAGCGGGCCACCTGGCCCCTGATCTCCCAGATCCGCACCCATGCCAAGATTTCGCGGACCCTGGAAAGCTGTATCCGGCGCCTGCGTCAACACAACCGCAAGGGCGCCGAGCTGCACGTGATCGCGAGCTGAGCCTGTACGCTTCCGGGTCCGCCCGCTATCATGGTCGGTTTCTTACCCCACCCGTGGATTGGAGCGCATGCTCAACGAGGATACCAAGGCTGAGATCCAGGCAGCCTATCGCGCCGTTCTGGCGGGCAAGGACATGCGGGCACGTTACGGCCAGCGGCTCATGATTGCTGAGATCGCCCGCTACCTTGGCGAGATCACGGAAAACGACGGTCAGCGGACCTCGGCCCACAAGGCCTGTGTTCTGGAAGCCGGAACAGGCACTGGCAAGACCCTCGCCTACCTGTTGGCCGCGATTCCGGTGGCGCGGCAGCAGGGCAAGCAGCTGGTGGTTTCCACCGCCACTGTTGCGCTTCAGGACCAGATCGTGAACAAGGATCTTCCGGACCTGAAAGCCCATTCGGGACTGGATGTCAGGTGGTCGCTGGCGAAGGGGCGTGGGCGTTACCTGTGTCTTTCCAAGGTAGAGCAGAGGCTGCACGGCCATGGCAATCAGGACAGCGACACCATTCCGCTTTTCATGCTCCAGGACGACACCGGGGAACCCGCGGAGACCCGCGCCTTTCACGAGAAACTCTTCTCGAGCTATGCGGCGCGCGAATGGGATGGGGATCGGGACCACTGGCCGGATCACATTCCGGACGAGGTCTGGCAGGGCGTAACCACGGATCATCGCCAGTGCACCAACCGCCGCTGCAGCTATTTCGACAGCTGCCCCTTCTTTGCGGCGCGTTCTGAGCTGGAGGACGCGGACGTTATTGTGGCCAACCATGACCTGGTGCTGGCGGATCTGGCGCTGGGCGGGGGTGCCATACTACCGAAGCCCGAGGACACCATCTATGTCATGGATGAGGCCCACCACCTTCCGGACAAGGCCCTGAACCATTTTGCCGCTTCGCTGGGGCTGGAGGGCACACGGCAGTGGTTGCGCTCCATGACCCAGGCACTGGCGCAGCTGTTGCCGCATCTGCCGGCTGATGCCGAGTCGGCGCGAACCGTGCAGAAGCTGACGGACCTGGCACGGGAAATGGACCCCCTTCTGGCGGCCGTGCATGAATGGCTGGAGGAGAATACCCCCTGGGAAGGGGCGGAGGATGGTGGCAACAGTCAGTACCGCTTTCCCGGTGCGAGGCTGCCGGATGCCCTCATGGAGCAGGTGACGGCGTTGAACCAGTACCAGGTCCAGCTGACCCGGCGTCTGGACCAGCTTTCCGATGCCCTGGACGAAGGCATGGACGAGCGCAAGGAGGGGGAAATTGATCGGGAAACCGCCGAGGCCTGGTATCCGGTGATTGGCCAGTTCCATGCAAGGGCGGAGGATCAGCTGCGGCTTTGGCAGGCCTGGTCCGAGCCCGTACCGGAGGCGGAAGAAGGCGAGGACAGTACGCGGGCCCCCGCACCAGCCCGGTGGTTGAATCGTCGAGGCGGGGATAACGCGGACATCGTCCTCTACAGCAGCCCGGTTCTGGCGGACAATGTTCTGTTTACGCGCCTGTGGAGCCGGTGCTTCGGGGCCGTGCTCACCTCCGCGACGCTGACAGCGCTGGGGCGCTTTGACCGGCTCAGCATGCGCGCGGGCCTACCGGCGGACAGCCGCTGCCTGGTGATTCCCTCGAACTTCCGCTACCAGGAAAACGCGACTGTCGAGGTGCCCGCCTCAAGCATGGAGCCAGGGGATCCGGCCAGCTATGCGGAACGCCTGGTGGACCGTCTGCCCGGGGTGCTGGCGGATGACACCGCAGCACTGGTGCTTTTTACCGCGCGCCGGGATATGCAGCGCGTCCGGGATATGCTGCCGGAGATCTGGCGGGACTGCGTGATCACCCAGGACGACCATACACGGGCGGAAGTGCTGGAACGTCACCGCCAGCGGGTGGATGCTGGTCAGACATCGATCCTGTTCGGTGTGGCCAGCTTTGCGGAGGGCATTGACCTGCCCGGAACCTACCTGGAACACGTGGTGATCACGCGCCTGCCGTTCTCGGTTCCGGATGACCCCATTGAAGCCAGCCTTGCCGAATGGATCGAGGCAAGGGGCGGCAACCCCTTCATGGAGATCAGTGTGCCGGACGCTTCGATAAAGCTCGTGCAGGCGGCGGGCCGGTTGCTGAGAAGTGAATCCGATACCGGGCGCGTTACCATTCTGGACCGTCGCATCATCACCCGGCGTTACGGCAGCATGCTCCTTGATGCCCTGCCGCCGTTCCGTCGGGTGATTGCCGCCTGAAGGGGGATTACTCCCCCCGTTTTGCCGGATGCGGTTCGGGGCTGATCAATCCCTGCTGCCGCGCCATGGCATAGGCGGCCTTGGGGCCGTTCCAGAGTGAGGGCAACAGGATGAGGGATACCGGAATGGCGGTGATCACGATGAACTGTTGCAGGGCGCTGATCTGGCCCTCCCCCATGTAGAGGAGGATGGCCGCCATCATGGCCATGGCAATGCCCCAGAAGACACGGACCGCCCGGTTGGGCTCGTCATGGCCTGTTCCCACCACCGAGATGGCGTAGCTCATGGAATCGCCCGTGGTGGCCACGAAGATGGTGGTCAGCACCAGCACCGCCAGTGCCATCAGCGTACCGCCAGGAAGGGCCTGTGCAACGGTGAGCGTGGCCACGTCGAACTGGAAGTTCTGGAGCGGTTCCGCGAGGTCAATGACGCCTTCCATCTGGTAGAAGATGCCGGCGCCGCCCAGAAGCGTAAACCAGACCGTTGTAGCGACAGGCGCCATAACCGCAACAGCGAGGATCATTTCGCGGATGGTGCGGCCACGGGATATGCGCGCCACAAAGATCGCCATCAGCGGCCCATAGCCAATGAACCAGGCAAAGAAGAACACGGTCCACCACTTCATCCACCAGGCCGGGGCGGTTTCGGAGGTCATGGTCCCCATGCGGAAGAACGAGGAGATGTACTGCCCGAAGCCCTGGGTGTAGGCATTGGTGAGAAAGAGGGTGGGCCCGAAGAGCACGATCACCGCTGCAATGGCCAGCGCCAGGATCACATTGAAACGACTCAGGAACTGGATGCCCCTGTGGATGCCGGTCACCGCCGAGGTGACGTAAATGGCGCCCAGTGCAATCACGATCAACAGCTGGGTCGAGTACTGGTCCTGGATCCCGAACAGAACTTCCAGCCCGTAGCTGACCTGGGTTGCGAGGAACCCGATGGGGCCGACGGTGCCGGCGACCACAGCGATCACGCAGCAGGCATCGACAACCCCTCCGATCCAGCCACCCATGATGCGCTGGCCAAATACCGGGTACAACAGCGTCCGGGGACGCAGCGGATGGCCCAGGTCATAGTGGTTGTGAGCCAGGATAATGGCGGTCAGTGAACCCAGGATGGCCCAGGCGAGGAAGCCCCAATGCATGAACGATTGGGCCAGGGCGCCGGCAATGGCCTCGGCCGTACCCGCCTCGGTTTCAAAGGCCGGCGGCGTGACCACGAAATGGTACACGGGTTCGCCGGCAGCAAAGAAAACGCCCCCACCCGCGAGGAGGGTGCACATGATCATCGACAGCCAGCGGAAGGTGCTGATTTCCGGTGTGGTACGGTTCCCAACGAAAGCGCCGGCAGCGGGGGAGACCGCAACCCCCAGGGCAATGAAGAAGGTTGCCATGAGCAGCAACTGGAAATACGAGCCCAACGCCGCAGCCGTGGCGGCAAAACCGGCCCCGATGCTGTCCGAGACCATCTTGATGTCGTAGAGCGACAGGAGGATGAAGACAATGATGAAGCCAGCGCTGAGTCCCAGAACGACGGGATCACCAAGGCGCTGATGCTGGTTGGGGGCAGCAGCTTCCGGACGTTGTTCGGATGGCGTCATGGGAGCCTCGGGGCCAGTTGAGTGAAGCGCGCGATGATGACAGCTGATGACAGGAAATCAATGGCTGTTGGGTAATAGAGCATAAAAAAAGCCACCAGCGGAAACCGTTGGTGGCTGAGAGAGGGGCTTGATGAGGAGAAATCCGAAAGGCCTGAAATCGAATTCCTGTTGCCTCTTGTTACGGTGCCCAATTTAGGGGGATAGGGGGCGTAGAGGGATCGTCCAAAGGGCGTAAAAAGGGGAGTAAAAGAGGGTAATGGTTCTAAAATGTGAACCAGGTCACACTTTGAGTCCTGCTACTAATCCACCAGACCCAGTTCGCGGGCTCTTGCAAGCGCACCGGTACGGCTGCTGGCTCCCAGCTTGCCGTAGAGGTTGCGGATATGCGCCTTCACCGTGGTCTGGGCCACCGACATACGCCGTGCGATTTCCTT
This sequence comes from Halomonadaceae bacterium KBTZ08, assembly GCA_048013405.1. GTDB lineage: Bacteria > Pseudomonadota > Gammaproteobacteria > Pseudomonadales > Oleiphilaceae > Halospina. The sequence continues at coordinate 701,848 of CP182108.1, read as the reverse complement.
GTTGGCGTGGCCGGCATGGATCAGCGCCAGAACCTCGATCTCGCGCTGGCTCAACGGTTCTACCAGTTCTTCGGTACCGTCATAGGAGGCTGAAGGTGGCGTTGTTGCGGATTCCGGCTCCACCGCCAAAAGGGAATCAAGCTCGCGCAGGAATGCCGTTGGCAGTCCATGGCGGGGAATGCGTCGGTAAAGGGCAGCCAGGGCGGGCCCTTCCTCAACAAACAGCCGCAGGAAACGCTCCCGGGAAGCCAGTTCAAGGGCTCGGTGGAGCATGATTCCAGCTTGTTCGCCTTGCCCCAGTTGGTCCAGGCATAGAGCGTACACCGCCAGTAACTCGATCAGGTGTTTGATGTGGCGCCCTTTCTCGGTGGACAAGCGGAGAGGGGCCAGGAGGTTGATGGCCGCTTCAGCCTGGCCTTCCGCGAGCAGAAGCCGGGCCAGCCCAATCTGCGCCTGTTCCCGGTTGATGGGGTTGCGGTAGTTGTGGTTTTCCAGCCGCTCTTTCCAGGCCTGGGCACTTGGGTCATCCCCGAGTGCCAGGTGGCAACGGATATGAAGGGCTTCCAGGCAGGGCGGTTCGAACAGGATGGCGTCCCGTTTCTGGTCCTGAACGCGCTCCGCATCCTCCAGGTACTCCATGGCTGCCTGGTACTGTCCCCGGGAAAAGGCGAGGTGAGCACGGGTGTACTGGATGACGACGTGTTGTCCGGGTTCGCTGCCCGACCCCAGGTGGGGCAGCAGGGGCGTCATGTAAGCGTCCGCCAGCGTCAGGTCATTCTTCTCCCGGTGGATCTGGACCATGGCGCTGTTCTGCCAGCATGAGACCAGCCGGGGCTGTTGCGGATCGGTATGGTAGGAATTGACCCATTCCCGGACACCGGTGCCGACGTCCAGGGCCCGGTCCATCTCCCCCTGGTAGAACAGGATCCAGGCGAGCAGGCCGCCGCTGGAGAGGGTGGTGGCGTGCTTTTTCTCGCGGCGGCCGTAGGCCACTGCTGATTCCAGCGCATGGGTGGCGCTGGCCAGGTCCCCGTTGGCGTAGCAGTCCAGGCCGATGCCGTAGTAGGTTACGGATTTCAAAGGAATATTGGTGTGGTCAATATCGCGCAGGACCTGTTGGGTAAGGTGCTGGGCGCTGGAGTGGTCGCTACGGGTGCGCGCCATGTAGGAGCGGATCAGCGCGATCTCGTTATGGAGCGCCAGTGCCACATCGGCATTGTCGTCGGAGTTGGCGACACGGATGTCCAGAATGTCTTCCAGCTGCTCCAGTAATGGCTCAATATTGCTCAGACGGTTGAGAAAGAACAGGGCCCAGATCTGGAGCATCATCAGGCGCGGGTTGCGCGTTGTGCGTTCATCCGGCAGATACTGCAGCCATTTGTGGACCAGTTCGTGAAAGCCGGTGTGGATCAGGTTGTTCCCGTACTGCTCCAGCACCTGCTCCAGCCAGTCCCAGTCTTCCAGCTGCAGCAGCTGCACAATGGCTTCCTGGAGGTGATCCTCCTCCAGGAGCCAGCGAATGGCCCGGGCCTGCAGGGCCCTGTAAGCCTCGGGATCGGTCTGGCTCAGGCGTTGCGCCAATGCCTCGCGGAAAAGGTCGTGATAGCGGAACCACTGGTCCCGGGTGTCCAGGGGAATAATGAAGAGGTTGGCGTGAACCAGCTGCTCCAGAACCGCCTGGCTGTCGTCACGCTCGAGGACACTGTTGCACAGCTCGGCACTCAGGCGCCTGCAGACGCTGGTCCGCAGGAGAAAGTCCCGGACTTCCGGTGTCTGTTGATCCAGAATCTCGGTCAGGATGTAGTCATTGATCTGGCGGCTGTGCTCGCCTTCATTGAGCACTGCCTGGGTAAGGTCGCTGGTGCTCGTGCTTTTTCCCGACAGGGCGGTCAGCTGCATGGCGGCCGCCCAGCCTTCGGTTCGCTGCCAGATGGCGCGAACCCTATCCGCATCCAGCGCCAGCCCCATGTAATGATTGAAAAAAGCGCTGCATTCCGTCTCGGAAAAGGCCAGGTCACTGGCATGAAGGCCTTCCATCCAGCCCTTAACCCGCCACCGGGACAGCGGTAGTGGCGGTTCCGTGCGCGAGAGCAAAACGAGGTGCAGCGCCGGTGGCGCATGGTCCACGAGGAAGGTCATCTGGCGCTGGATATCGGCGTCCTGGATCAGGTGATAGTCATCGAGTATCAGGTTGGTGTGTGGAATGGACAGCTCGGTCAGGGCGTTGATCAGCGCTGTCAGTGCGCCCTCGATGTGCTCCTGGCCAGGGCTGTCCAGATAACGGTGGATGCTTTCCTGATGTCCGATAATGGTATGTTCCAGGGAACCAAGGATGTACGACCAGAAGCGCCTTGGTTCGTCATCCTGTTCATCCAGGGAGAGCCAGCCCACGGCCTCGTCGTGGTTCGCGCACCACTGGTTCACCAGGGTGGTCTTGCCATAGCCGGCAGGCGCCGTGATGGTCGTTACCCGGCGTGCGGCATCAGGCTGCAGCCGTTCAAGGAGACGGGGGCGGGCGATGGCGCGTGGGTCCGCGGCCGGGCGCATGAATTTGGTGGCCAATAGCATCGGCAGTCCCTGGTCCCGTTCCTGTGCTCAGGTTCGCATTGTCGGGGCTGGCGGTGACAGGATCAAGGTGCTGTGACGCCTGCTTCCCTGGAGGAGGGCTGGGACAGGATGCGAAAAAAATGGAATAATACGCTATATTCTTATAGCGACGTTAAAGCCCCGGAGTCTCCAGGCATGAAGCTGCAACAGCTGCGTTACATCTGGGAAGTAGCCCACCATGATCTGAATGTATCCGCCACCGCCGCCGAGCTGTTCACCTCACAGCCGGGCATCTCCAAGCAGATCCGGATGCTGGAGGATGAGTTGGGGGTCGAGATCTTCGCGCGCTCGGGTAAGCACCTGACGCGCATTACGCCAGCGGGCGAGAGCATCATCCGTGAAGCGGGGGAGATCCTCAGGCGTTCGGATGGCATCAAGCGCATTGCCCAGGAATTCAGTGACCAGAGAAAGGGCGAGCTGCGTATTGCCACCACGCATACCCAGGCCCGCTATGCCCTGCCGCCGCTGATTCGGGCGTTTATGGAGGAATACCCGGAGGTGACGCTCCACATGCACCAGGGCACGCCCTGGCAGATCTCTGAAATGGCGGCCAATGGCGTGGTGGATTTCGCCATCTGCACCGAGGCGCTGGACCAGTTCCATGACCTGATCATGATGCCCGGCTATCGCTGGAACCGTTGTGCCGTGGTCCCGAAGGATCATCCGCTGGCCAGCAAGAAGAAACTGACCCTGGCGGAGCTGGCCCAATACCCCCTCGTGACCTATGTGCAGGGTTTTACAGGCCGTTCAAGGCTGGATCAGGCGTTTGAGAGCCAGGGGCTGACACCGCGGGTGGTGTTTACCGCATCGGATGCGGACGTGATCAAGACCTATGTCCGGCTCGGCCTGGGCGTGGGGATCGTGGCCCACATGGCCCATGATCCGGAAGCGGATCCGGATCTGGTGGCACTGGACGCCCAGCACCTTTTTGAGCCGAGTACGACCCGCATTGCCTTCCGCAAGGGGACCTTCCTGCGGGCCTATATGGTGGACTTCATCCAGCGGTTTGCGCCGCACCTCAGTCGCGATCTGATTGAGGCCGCGGCGCAGCGCAACTCCCAGGCTGAGCTGGATGAGCTGTTCGGGGACATGGTGCTGCCGAGCTACTGAGTCCCCCACTCCACGCTGGAGCTGGCGATCAGGTTGTCAGCATGCAGGCCACATTCCTTCTTGGTGGCCTCTTCCCACCACCAGCGCCCTTCGCGCTCGTGCTGGCCGGGCAGGACGGGGCGTGTGCAGGGCTCGCAGCCGATGCTCACAAAGCCCCGGTCATGCAGTTCGTTATAGGGGACTTCCATGGTCCGGATGTAGTCCCACACGTCCCTGGATGACCAGTTGGCCAGGGGATTGAACTTGACCAGGGGGCCATTGCGCCCCTCGAATGCCGTGTCCTGCTGGACCACGGGCACATCATTGCGGGTGTCCGGGCTCTGGTCCTTCCGCTGGCCGGTGATCCAGGCGTCAAGGCCGGACAGCTTGCGCCGCAACGGCGCCACCTTGCGAATGCCGCAGCACTCCTCGTGACCATCCTCGTAGAAGCTGAACAGGCCTTTCTGGTTGACCAGGTTCTGGACCGCTTCCGCGTCCGGAAAAAGGACGTCCAGATCCAGGTCGTAGTATTGGCGCACCCGTTCCACAAACCGGTAGGTTTCCGGATGGAGGCGGCCCGTGTCCAGCGTGAAAACGCTGAAGGGTTTCTTCAGGCTGTGCGCCATGGCAATAAGGGCTACGTCCTCGGCGCCGCTGAACGAAATCGCGATACGATCGACCTGCTCCAGAGCGGTCTTGAGGATCTTGCGGGGGGAGGCATCCGCCAGCTCGCTGTTCAGGCTTTCGATATCCATCAATGGGGTTCCATCAATCGAGGGTGGATTCAGTGCTCACAATTCTAACATCCAGTTTGCGTTATTACTCGTGCATTCAGTTCAGGGTTTATTTATGATGGCGACCCCGCAAAAACAACGCTGGCAAGGGTATTGGGTAAAGGAGGCGACGTGGAGCTGGCCTGTCTTGATCTTGAAGGGGTTCTGGTCCCTGAAATCTGGATTGCGTTTGCCGAGAAAACCGGTATTCCGGAACTCAAGGCAACAACCCGGGATGTTCCGGATTACGATGAGCTGATGCAGCAACGCCTGGCTCTGTTGGACCGCTACGGCTACGGCTTGCCCGAGATCCGGGAAGTGGTCAGTGAGCTGGCGCCTCTTGAGGGCGGACGGGATTTTCTGGATTGGCTGCGTCGCCACTTCCAGGTGGTGATCCTGTCAGATACCTTCTATGAATTCGCCATGCCGCTGATGGAAAAGCTCGGCTACCCGACGCTGCTGTGCCACCGCCTGAGTGTGGGGGAGGATGGCACGATCAAGGATTATCATCTGCGTCAGCCGGATCCCAAACGCCAGGCGGTGCGAGCCTTCCAGCTTCTGAACATGCGCTGCATTGCCACCGGTGACTCCTATAACGACACCAACATGCTGGCCCAGGCCGATGCCGGCATCCTGTTCCATGCGCCGGATAACGTGATCAGCGAATTCCCGCAATTCCCGGCCGTTCATGATTATGACAGCCTGAAACAGGCGTTTCTGAACGCCAGCACGGCTGGCCACCGCTGAATCCCGCCAATCAGGAGGCTGGCGCCGCTTTGGGGCGGACGCCTGCCCCTGTCGCTATAACCCCTCCAATACCTCCATCAGAAGCTTAACCTTGGTTACCGATTCCTGGTATTCCGCCTCGGGTTCCGAATCCGACACGATGCCGCCGCCACCAAAGCAGGTGATCTGGCCGTCATGGCATTCCAGGGTCCGGATCGCAATGGTGCTGTCGAAGCCATTGCAGGGCGTCCAGTGGAAGAAGCTGCCGCAATAGACCCCCCGGGGCGTCTCTTCCAGTTCGCGGATGATCTCCATGGCCCGGCGCTTGGGGGCACCGGTAATGGAGCCACCAGGGAAGGCGCTCAGCAACAGCTCCAGTGGTGAAAGCCCGGGGTCCAGTTCGCCGGTCACGCAGGAAACCAGGTGATGCACATTGGCAAAGGTTTCCAGGGCAAAGAGGGGATCGGCGTTCACCGATCCGGTGCGGCAGCATTTGCCCAGGTCATTGCGCAGCAGGTCCACGATCATGAGGTTCTCGGCTCGATCCTTGGGGCTGTCCAGCAGCTCCCGCGCCAATTGTTGATCCTCTTCCGGCGTGGTGCCGCGTCGCCGGGTGCCCTTGATGGGCCGGGTCTCGACCTGGTGTTTGTGGACCTTCAGAAAACGTTCCGGGGAAAGGCTGAGAATGCGGTTCGCGCCGGTATCAAAGTAAGCGGAGCAGGGCGCGGGGTTGGCCCGGTGGAGCGCCTGGAAGGCGTGGATGGGGTGGCCCTCGTAGCGTGCCTTGAAGGGTTGGGCGTAATTGACCTGGTAGACGTCACCGGCGTGGATGTAGTCCTGGATTCGCCGGACCTGCTCCAGATAGGTTGCGCGCTCCTGGCAGGGCTGAAAGCGGTCCGTGAGCCGAAAGGGCACCGGGGCAGCGCTGTCATCCGGGCAGGCAAGGCGGCGCAGGCGCGCATGGATGTAACGCTGACGCTCTGGCGGACAGTCCGGATGGATGTGCAGCTCAATTGTCCCGCCTTCAGGGTGATACAGGATCACCCAGTCGTATTCGTTGACCTGGATCAGTGGGGTAGGCGAGGGACCGCGCCCCGGCAGCTCCATCTCGCCATCGCCATAGCTCACGAACCCGAGCTTGAGCGGCAGCCAGCCATCTCCGTTCGTGGGGGCCTGCCTTGCCCGCCGGCTGAGGCCGGCGGTGTGGTCGGCGCACTGGTAACAGGTTTCCTTGAAGCGTGGCAGAGCCGTCATGGCGCGCATCGGCGCAGGCTCGTGCGTGGCGCCTGGCACATCAAACAGACAGAACCCGGGCTCATCTGCAAGGGCCAGCGCCAGATCCGACCAGCTCAGTTGGGACAGTGTTTGCGTCAATTCCATGGCGATTCCGGTGAAAAGCGTCACAGTTTAACCTTTCAGTGGTCCGGATGTGACCCGGTGAACGACGCTGCAAAAGTGCTGTGATGCATAATTGGACCGCAAAGTATGGCGTATCCCTGGAGGTAATACGATGTTCCGCAAACTGGTTCTGACTGCCCTGATCCTGATGATGCTGGTGCCGGCCACGGGCGTTGCCCAGGAGGGGGCTGATGGCCTTGAGCAGCAGAGCACCAAGCAGATGGCTTTCGGGAAGCTGTCCGAAAAGCAGCAGAAACTGGTAGTGGCGATGCTCAAAAAGCTCTTCAAGGAAGGCAAGGTGAAGGCGGAGGAAAGCATTCGCAACAACGGCAGCTTTGTGCCCTACGCCTACGTTTCCAACCATAAAGGGGAGGGGCAGTTCCTGCACATTGATCCGGAACAGCAAATGCGGGCAGAAGTGGCCGCGCATGCGGTTCAGAAAACCATTGTGACCAATGCGCTCCGGGGCAACCTGGCGGCGAGTGGCCTGTTCATGACCTCGAAGATGCCGCAGGGGGTTAAGGAAAAGGCCAAGCAGGAGCTGGCGGATTCCATCAAGGGGGACAGGAGCATCGAGGATGTGCGCTTCCTGATGGTGGAGCTGCAGCACCTGGGTGGGCTCGGGCTCCTGATGTCCGTTCCGTACTGGCAGAACGACGACGGCAAGTGGGTATTCGGGAGTCCCATCTCCCAGCAGATCAATCCCGAGCTGCAGGCAACGGTGCAGCGGATCATGCGCAAGGCCGCCAAGCAGCAGAAGAGTAACGGGTAATCACCCAACCCGCCCTCCGTGGCGCCGGCATTACGGACTCGGCCACCCCATGGTGGCCGTTTTTGTCAAAAAATGGCCGTCTGTTAATAGAATCACAGTTCACCCCCTCCCCGCTTTCGGCCTCGTCACCTGTGAACCCGTTCACTCAATGATCCGATTGTCTTACCTAGAATGACAATCACCGGTCGGAGCCGGCCGGGAACAAAAATAAAGTACGCAAACAAAGCATCTCGAAGGAGAACAATTATGAAAGGCCTGAATAAAGTTGCACTGGCAACCGCCGTTGCCGCAGCACCGTTCGCCGCCCAGGCGGAACTCACTGCCATGTCCGACCAGGCCATGGGTAACACCACTGGCCAGGCTGGCGTCACCATCGAATTGGATACCCAGGTGAGCATGGACCAGATCCAGTATGATCAGGGCAAAGATACAGGCTCTGTTCTGATGAACAACCTGGACATTGCTGGTGTTGGCGGTCCGGGTTTTGGTGACGGCCTTGATGTGACCGTGGACGTTGATCTGGCGAAAGACGGTGAAAGCCTGAGTGACTACAACCAAAAAATTGCTGCGCCTGGTGTTGGTACTGGCAATGATCTGGACCTGAACGATGGCGATGCCCTCATCTCCGTGGGCAACCTCAAGGGTAGTGGCGCCGTCGACATGAACGTCAAGCTCGGTGAAGGCGATGCGACTGGCGAGCTGGGCGACGCGTCCAACGACGGCAAGGCTATGCAGCTTGCGGATTCGGATGGCGATGCTCAGGCGACCCTGATCTCCGACATCAACATGGACGTGTTCATGTCCCAGCTCGACATTGTTGCCCGGACCGACAACAAGGTCGGCGGTGACGCGGACTCCGGCTCTCTCGAGATTGAGACAGCCTTCGCCATTGACAATCTGGATGCGCAGTTCGACGTAGCGTCCGTGAATATCCAGGGCATGCGCATGGCAGGCGCTGACTCGCTGGGTGCGCTCAAGTCCACAGGTCCCGGCTCCACTGCCGATCCCACAGCAATCAACCACGCGGTCGTGAGCATGGATATTGGCCAGGGTGGCGCGGTTGCCTCTGATGTGGATCAGGCGCTGAACATCAACCTGGATAACTTCACGGCTGACATCTGGATGCCGGAGGTTAACGTTGGTACTGGCGACGGTAACAACGTTGCGAGCATTGGCCGGGTTGGTATCGACAACCTGAACATCTCTGAGACAGAGATTGCCGTCTACGGCCGCGAATAACGCACCGGCCTAGTCGCGGAAAGCCACCCTTCGGGGTGGCTTTTTTTATGTCTGGATGTCCGTTTTGGGAAACCTTCCGCATCAGCAGGGGCGGTCGGGACGTTATGGTAAGGGTTGAAGCCGGGACTGCGACCGGAACAGCTCCCTGTTGTTGATCTGCTGATAAGGCTGTAGTGGGGGAACCAATGGCAGGCAAGAAAAAGCAAACAAAACGTATCAGAAAGCGGGGATCCGGGGGGACCAGAGGGATGCCCGGCCATCGGGTTCCCGAGAACGAGGTTCCGCAGCTGGAACAGGCGAAGGCGAACCTGAAAGCAGCTGAAGGAGCAGAGGCCATTGCGACCGCGGCCCAACAGCTGCTGCGTATTGATCCGGCGGCCCCGGAAGGCTGGCATTCATTGGCCCAGGTGCAGTCAAGCAGCAACAAAAGCGAAGACGCGCTGCTCAGTTACTCAAGGGCGCTGCGGATTGACCCGGACAACGAGACCCTGTTGGGGCGTTACATTGACCAGGCGCTGAAGGCGGAAGCCCATCTTGATGCCCTGAGCGCGGCGCGCCACTGGGCGAGCCTTGACAAGGCGCGTTCTGTGACCGCCATGAGGCTTCTGTCAGGCCTCTACGGCATTCTGGGTAAAGAGGCTCTGAGCTGCCACTGGGCCCTGAACGCGGCGTATCAGGAGCCTACGGACAGCACAGAAGCCACCGATGAACAACAGCTCCGGATACTGGTTCTGGGAACACTGAACAATGTGCCCTACCAATACGATCCCTCATCCCGTCAGCTCAGCGTCAGCGAGGGTCACAATAACCTCATGCACATGACGGACCGGGGCGCGATTGCGCTCTATTCGTTCACCGTTGATGTGATTGATGACCAGCCAGAGGTTCTTGCCCAAATTCCGCGCGTTGACGTCATTTACAACAGCATTACGGATGTGGGGCGGTGCCACGAAGGCCTCAGGAAGGCGGAGCAAGTGTGCGCTGAGTTCAATGCGCCCGTTATCAATGCGCCCTCCGAGGTGCTGCGCACCACACGCGCGGAAAACGCGGAGCGTCTTGGGCAGAATGAATGCCTGCTCATGCCCCGCAGCATCTCTCTGGGCCGCGTCAAGGGCGACATCAGTGGTGAGGTTCAGCGTGCCGTTAGGGATAACGATCTCAAGGCGCCCATCATCGTCCGGCCCTCTGGTTTCCAGAATGGCAAGCACATGTACCGGATTGATGATCCCGAATCCACCCCGGTAAGGATCACCAGTGAAGCGGAGGTCTATGTCCTCCAGTACCACGATGTCACCTTCACCGATTCACGCGCCGAGGGCCACCGTTTCCATCCCAAGTACCGGGCCTTCATGGTTGATGGCAAACTCTATCCCGCCCACCTGCGGGTGGGCCATGATGGCGATTGGAACGTGCACTGGGAGGAAACCCGGAAAGCCTTCCGCAAATTCCCCTGGCTCTATGACATGGAGCAGGATTACATCGAGGATCCAGCGTCCCATTTTGAGGCTGGCATCTGGGAAGACCTTGAAACAGCGCTACAGACGCTGAATGTGGATTATTTCGGGGTCGATTTCGCCGTCTGCACGGAAGATGGGAATCACGGCAGGATCGTGGTTTTCGAAGCCAATGCCAGCATGCGCAGTTTCCTGCGCCAGACTTACCAGAACACGCCTGAGAACGAGGCGGCTCGCGAGATTATCCTCGCGGCGCACCGGATGTTCTGTGCCCGGGCCGGTGTGCCGGAGTGGGATTTCAACCCACCGAAAGGCCTGGAGGGGCCGGCCCAGAAGTACGGTTTTGAGGCCGATCCGGCAGCGCCCGTTGCCCGGCATGTGCTTTTCAGTGGCGATCTTCAGGGGCATGGCTTCCGCGAGTGGCTCCGGCATGAACTGCACACGCATAACCTGAAGGGATGGCTGCGGAACCTGTCCGACGGCCGGGTAGAAGCGGTCCTGGCTGGCAGTGACAAGGCGTTGGCGCATTTTCTGTCCGATCCCAAGGGGCCGGAAGAAGCCTCTATCGACCAGGTGGCGGTCGCGGATTGGACCGGAACAATGCCGCAACGAATCCGGGTCCTGGAAGCCGCCGGTGAACCGGCCGGAACAACCGCCGTGATGGCGGAAGCCTGAGCAAGCGCTGGTGCGGGGCCGTCATGGCGAATCTTGATCCGGACGATTTCGGAGCTCTGGCACGCTTTTTCCACGAGGCGCTGGAGGCGGGGCTGGACCATTACAAGGGGCTTGAGCAGGCGCCGGTCTGGCAACCCGCTCCGGAAACGGCGTGGCGTGCGTTTGCTGGTCCCGCACCCCGTGATGGGCAGCCCGTTGATCAACTTCTGGACCATTTCAGGGATTACCTGGTTCCGTATACCAACGGCAACCTCCACCCGGGCTTTTTTGGCTGGGTCCACGGTGGCGGTAATCTCTATGGCGCGCTGGGTGAACTCTGCGCGGCGCTTCTGAACAACAACCTGGGTGGCAGGAACCACATTGCACACGCGGTGGAAGGGCAGGTGGTCCAGTGGAGTCGTGACCTTTTTGATTTTCCTTCCGGGAGCTCCGGCCTGCTGGTCAGTGGTACCTCCATGGCCTCGGTTATTGCCCTGGCCGTTGCCCGGCAATGGGCGCTGGGCGAGGATGTGAAGCGCCAGGGCGTTCAGGGGAAAGGGCCGGTCCTGGTTGGTTACTGTTCAACCCAGACGCATGGCGCCCTGGTCAAGGCGTTTCAGCTCCTGGGCCTGGGCAGTGATGCCTTACGGCGCATCCCGGTCCGTGATGACCACTCGCTGGACACCGAAGCCCTTCAGGCGTGCATCGAGCAGGATCGTCGGGCTGGCCTGAAACCCTTCGCCGTTGTGGGGACGGTCTGTACCGTGAATACGGGCGCCATCGACGACTTGTGGGCGATCGCTGACCTCTGCGAGCGGGAACAGCTCTGGTTCCATGTGGACGCCGCGTTTGGGGCCGCCCTGGCGTTGCTGGAGGAATATGCGGGGGAGCTGGCGGGGGCCAGTCGCGCGGACTCAGTGGGTTTTGATTTCCACAAGTGGTTTCAGGTCCCCTACGCCGTTGGCGGGGTGCTGGTGCGTGATGCGGAGACGCACCGGCGAACCTTTTCCGAACCGGTCGAGTACCTTGAAACCCAGCCATTGGGTCTCGAAGCCGGGGCCCCCTGGCCCTGCGACCTGGGCCCGGAACTGTCACGCGGGTTCCTGGCGCTGAAGGTCTGGTTCACGTTCCAGGGGGCCGGACTGGACACCATAGCGGCCAGCGTCAGGAAGCATTGCCATTTGGCGCGCCAGCTGGCGGCCGCTGTCCAGGCCGCGGCGGATATGGAGTGCCTGGCGCCGGTCGGCAGCAATATTGTCTGCCTGCGTTACCGGCCGGTGCGCAGCGGCAACCGAGCCGAGGATTCGGAGCACTACCTGAATGCCCTGAACAGGGCCGTGGTGACGCAACTCCAGCTCCAGGGGGTATCCGCACCCTCCACAACCACGCTGGAGGGCACTCTGGCCATACGCGTGGCCATTGTGAACCACCGGACCGAGTGGGAGCACCTTGAGCAACTGCTCCATCATACCTGCCGTATTGGCGAATGCCTGGATACGCATTACCCGTCGCTGCTGAACCCGACGCACTGGCATTTCATGCAGGGGGGCGACGGACGGCTCGTTGTTGATCCCGTCACTGGGCTCAATCGCTACGGCTGTTCGCCCGCACCCCGCGAGCACGCCTTCACGTTTGCCTCCTCGACGGCTTCTTCCGTTTCGCCCCAGGCCTATGAAGCGGCGGACCATTACCGCCAGCAGTTGTTGCATGATCTGGTGGCGGGCGAGGCAGGTGGTGTAGTCCCGGATTATTTCCGCAGTCTTGAACAGGATCTGGTCCGGATCCTGGGTCTGGCCGATCTTGATCCGGGGGTTGTTCTCCTGCCCTCCGGGACCGATGCCCAGCTGCTGTCGGTGGGTGTAACGGCTACTGAATCGGTCGGCTCCTGGGTGAGCGTTGTCTGCGGCGCCGATGAAACGGGTTCCGGAACGCCGGAGTCGGTGACCGGGCGGCATTTTGACGACACCACCTGCCTCGGGGTGCGTGTGAGCCGTGGTGAGCGGCTGGCGGGCATGCCCCCCATCGGTTACAGGGCGGTGGAGGTCCATGATGACAGCGGTCGCCCGCGTTCGCCTGCTGAGATGGATGCAGCAACCGAGGCGTGTGTCGAGGCGCTGGTGAGTGAGGGCCACTCTGTCATTCTGCATGCCATGGAGCAGTCCAAGCTGGGCAGGTGGTGTCCGTCACGGGAAGTGATGGAGCGGCTCCGGCAGAGCTGTGGTGATCGGCTTCAGATTGTGATTGATGCCTGCCAGCTGCGGACGGATCGGGACGATCTGCGGCGTCACCTCGAAAAAGGGGATAGTCTGCTGTTGACCGGCTCCAAGTTCTTTACCGGGCCGCCATTCAGCGGTGCCGTGGTTGTCCCTGCCCAGCTCTGTGCCCGGCTGCCACGGGCGCCCCGCTTGCCCGAGGGATTTGCCGACTATCTGCCCTCGGATGCGCTTGGCAGCTGGCAGAGCCTGGTTCCCGGTGCCAAGCCGGTTGTGCAGACGGGCGTGCTGCTGCGGTGGCGCGCGGCGCTGGCGGAGATGGAACGCTACTACGCGGTTCCGGAATCGCTCCGGATCGACGGGCTCAACCGGTTCAGCAACCAGGTTGTGAGGCTCCTGCGTGACCATCCGTTGGTGGAGCCGCTCTTCGAGCCGGACAGCCCTTGGTGGGCCCGCAGCGACTTCAATGGGGAAGAGCTCTCCAACCGGCGTACCATCTTTCCCTTCCTGATTCGGGGCTCAGCCGACGGTGACTGGCTTGACCCGGGGCAGGCCCGCAAACTATATGAGCTGCTGAATCAGGAGCTGGATACGGATACGCTGGAACCGCTGAGCCGGGAAAGGCAGCAGGTTGCCGGCCAATGCTGCCACATTGGGCAACCAGTCCCCCTTAAAGGCTCGGAAACGGCGGCTCTGCGAATCAGTATTGGGGCACGGGTCCTGTCCGCTGGGTATCACTCGGGCCAGGGGCTGGCAGCCCATCTGGAGGAGGAGCTGGAACAGGTCGACATCATCCTGCGTAAGATCCGCCTCTGCATTGAACACTGTTTAACCTGAGAACGCGCTGGCGTGAACAGTGGTCCACCACCCCCTTAGTCAAGCCTCTGTGAGTCAGTCCTCATTTCTGAAACATAATGACAGCGGGTTAATGTTGCGGGTTGTTTATAAAAGCTTGAATATCAATGACCTAGGTATGATTTTGACGTAAATGGCCATTGTTCCCGTCAGGGGAGCCATTCGTTCATTTTGCTAAACAGTCCATTTTTTAACCTCACGTGGTCAGTATCATGATGACCATGGTGCCAGCCACAACAAGAACAATTGGTGCCTGATCCGAGCGCAGCTCTGTACTGCCCAATAACAAAGAAATATGAGGAGCAACCTTATGAAAGGCCTGAATAAAATCACACTCGCTGCGGCCATTGCCGCTGCCCCCTTCGCCTCCCAGGCGATGGAGCCCATGTCCGATAAGGCCATGGGCAACACCACCGGCCAGGCGGGCGTCACCATGGAACTGGAGACCAAGATTGGTATTGACCAGGTCGCATATAGCCAGGGTGAGAACACCGGTTCGGTGCTGGTCAATGATATCAATATTGGTGGTGGTGCCTTCGGGGATTCGCTGGATATCGCGATCAACGTGGATCTGGTCAAGGATGGTCAAACACCGGATGATGTGAAATCCGGTGTTAGCCCTCGCGCCATTCAGCGTGGTCCACTTAATGACGGCGATGCCCTGATTTCTCTGAAGAACATTGAAAATGACGGTACCGTACCGGTCGACGCTGGCATCTCCATTGGCTCCATGGGGCTGCAAAGCTCCGATGGCGCCGATTCGGCAACGCTGGTTTCTGACCTGAACGCATCACTGTTCCTTTCCCAGCTGGACATCATCGCCAGGACTCAGGATCTCGATGGCAATACCGGAACCACTGGCTCGCTGGGCGTGGATGTGGCGTTCGGTATCGATAACCTGGATGTCAAGTTTGATGTCGCGGCTGTGAGCCTGCGGGGTATGCGCATGGCAGGCGAAGGGTCTCTTGGTGACCTCAAGAAGGACGGCAACAGGGGCACTGGCTCCATTGCTGCCAATCCGGCGCTTGTGAGCATGAATATTGGGCCGGGCGGCGCCGTCAATTCCGAGGTGGACGAAGCGCTGCGGGTCGAACTGGACACCTTCCAGGCCGATATCTGGATGCCTGAAATCGGCATCGGCAATGCGGACAGCAATGGTGACTTTGCCAGCATCGGTTCGGTCGGTATCCGTAATCTCAAGGTGACGGATACGACCATGGCAATCTACGGGCGCGAATAACGCCAAAAGGCGTCCTGTAAGTCGCAGCAAGGCCGCCCGAGGGCGGCCTTGCTGTTTCAGGATATACCGGGTTGTAAACCCTGTTTCGCCGCAATCAGGAGTGAGTGATGAAGATGCGTCGAATCTCGATACTGTCGATTCTGGCCGCTGCCCTGCTGGTGAGCGTCAGTGCTCATGGTTCGGATGTTACCGCAGACACCAAGGTGGCTTTTGATCCCAGGAATCAGGTGATTCCGTTCCCCTATGACATTCTGTTTGAGGCAGGCGTGGAGTCTGCCGACGATCTGGATGGGACCCTTAATGTGCCGGTGGCGGACCCTGACAGCAGCAGTGCCAGCGTACCCCTGGCGCTGAACCAGCTGGATGGCTTCTCGACCGTGGCCTCCTGGCGGGTGGGTTTTGATGGCGACATCAAGCCCGAAACCCTGGTTGGGGGTGAGACCGTCCGCGTATTTGAAATGGCCGGCGGGGGTGAGGGATACCCGGAGCGTGCCCGACCCACCGATGTGGAAAGAGAGCTGGTTGAGGGCGAGGATTACACCCTTCACTACGATGACCAGCAGAATGCCCTCCAGATCCGGCCGATGAAGCCGCTTGACTACAATACCACCTATACGGTGGCCCTGATGGCGGGCATCGAGGATACGGATGGTGAAAAAGTGGGCTACCCCGTGTCATGGTTGGGTGCGTTGAACACGGACCGGCTGGATCAGTGTGACGAGCCGGTCAAGGAAGGCCAGACCCTTCTGCAGTGTGTGACCAATCGTGCTATAGCGCCAATCGAGGACGATCCGGATTATCAGGTCAGCCGCTTTGACATGCTGCTGGCTTGGGGCGTCACCACCCAGCGTGTGGATGCCACCTTCGCGTCCGCGGCAACGTTCATCGAAAACGACGGCCTCAAAACCCTTTTCAATGAAACCGAAGCTGAGTGCACCTCGGTGATCTGCCTGGTGAATCTTGACGAGGCAACAGGCGAAGAAGCGCCGTCCACACCAGGCGGAAAAGCACACATCCTGCCTGGCAGCATCCGGCTTCCCTATGGCATTGGTGAGGCGTCCGACCTCTCGCCCGGTTCGCCAGCCAATGATTTCGAACCGTCGCCTGCCGAGGATGATGCGGCGCTCAGCGAGAGCTGGGAATGCGGGGACGGACCCTGTAATGCCGATGCGGTCCGCGGTAGCGCCTCAGGTGAGTCGATTATCCGTACGGTCCAGACCGCGCCATTGGTGATGGCCGTTCCGGATCCCAGTGCCGGTGGCGTCCCGGAACCTTCAGGGGACGGTTATCCGGTCGTGATTTTCCAGCACGCAATCCAGCAGAATCGCTCCAATGCACTGGCCGTTGCGGATCGTCTGGCCCAGGAAGGGTTTGCTGTGGTCGGCATTGATATGCCTCTGCATGGCCTTGTTGAGCGCAATATTGATAATCCCGACCTGACAGACCTTTACGCGCCCAACTTCAACGCCCGCCTGTACAATTCCGCAGTTACAAGCGCCTGCTGGATTTTCTGCGACGGCGAGATCGAGTGGGCCCAGGGGATGCGGGGCGCGTTGCCCGTGGTTTATGAGCGGACCCAGTATCTGGATCTCGTGGGCAATGGCAGCGACCAGAGCGATGGTGCGATCGACGGTTCCGGGTCGCATTTCCTGAACCCGTCCCAGCCGCTGACTCAAAGGGATAACCTGCGCCAGGGCGCTCTGGATCTGGTGGCACTGGCCCATCATCTGCGCAACGCGGATATGTCGGAATGTGGTACCAAGCTGTTCAGTGATGGCTTCGCCGGTCCGGATTGTGACAAGAACGCAGCGTTGGCGAAGATCAACACCAATGAGCTGCACTTTGTCGGGCATTCGGTGGGCAATGTTGTGGCCGCGCCCTTCCTTTCCTGGAATGCGGGTATCGAATCGGTATCCATGCTGACCCCTGTTGGTGGGCTGATGCGGGCCCTTGAGGGCAGTGCCACCATAGGCCCCAAGCTTCGAGCTGGCCTCGCCGACAGTGGTGTTGAACCGGGCACGGAGGATTACTATCGGTTCTTTGCATCCGTTCAGGCCGTGATCGACAGCGCCGAGCCATTGAACCATGCGGCAGCCATCGGTAAGGGCGTTGACGGCGGGATGCGCCCGGTTTACCTGTCCCAGATTCTGGGTAACGATGGGTCAACCGGTGCTGGCGAAACGCCGTCAGACCTGGTGCTCCCGCCGTCCGTTGAAGGGCGTCCACTGGCTGGTAGCACGCCGCTGCTGGAGGCGGTTGGCCTGAACAAGGCGCCCACCGTGGCTGATGACCCTGGTTCCGGCTCGCTGACGCTGGCTGGTGGCTACCATAATGGTGGTGTTCTCCAGGCGGCGCTTGGCTTCCGTTTCGGGACGCACGCATCGCCGCTGAAGCCGGTGACCGAGGACAGCGACCCGCGCAAGGGAGACGGGGCAACGTTCCCGGTTTACCGTGGCGAAGCCGTGCATAACGAAATGCAGAACCAGCTCGCTGAATTTCTGGGCCGTGACGGACAGAACGTTACTATCGGGGATGTCACCCTGGTGGAGGCGCGTGACTGACGCTGACTGCCTATTCAGCCGGCAGTCATGCAACAAAAAGGGGGCCACAATCGTGGCCCCCTTCTTTTGAAAACTCCTGAAAATGGCGCTCTGGGACGAGCCTGGCTCAGATGCTATTGCTGTGGCACATCAATAGCCAGGTCGAACCCACCTCCGGCCCTGGGTGTCAGCTTAACCGGCCCCTCATCAATTCCTTTGGGCAGGTCGATGGTGTCTACACCGGGCAGGTTGTTGCCCATGGAGAAGTTCACTGTTTCCCCGTCGAAGGCAAGACCAAGCTGGCCATTCTGGTAGCTGCGCGTAAATGGCCCCTCTGGAATTTCCGGTACGCCATAACCGGGAATGGAAGGTTGGGGGAGCCCGGTATCGAACTGGGGGTGCAGCGTATCAAGGCGGTTGGCGGGCGAAGCCAGTGCCTGGCGAATGAACGCCTGTTCGGCGAAACGCTGGGCTTCGTCAAGACTTTCCCACCGGTGCTGCTGGAACGACATGACCTTCTGCGTCTCATCCGCTTCCGTCCGGATGGGTTCGCCGGGGCGTATCAGTGCCCGGACGGCTTTCGTCCGATTCGGTTCACTGTTCCGGGTCTGGCTATTGCTGCTGGGAGAGACCACAATGGCGGAGTCCTGAATATAGGTGTCCACCATCTCATCCTGTGAAAGGCTCTGGACGCCTTCGCCAAGTGCGTTGCCAGCAATGAGGCTGGCGCCCAATGCGGTCAGGGTCAGAATCGGTCTGGTAGCCATGGTCGTATGTCCAAGTCGTATGCTGATCATTCACCAAACAGTATTTGATGTTTGACAGCGTATTGCAATAGTGATTAGTGCCTAAGCGTGAGCCTTCGTAAACAGGCGTGACAGGGGTCAAATGGCCGGCTCGATTGTAACAATACCCTGGCGCCGGTGGGTGAACCGGCGCATCCCACGCGCGGATGACTATCGGCCCGGGCGGCGCAACATTTTTGTCCTCCCAACAAGGGAGGGCCTGATGTTCGTTGGGGTTCTGGGGATCGCCCTGCTGACGGGCATTAATTACCAGAACAGTCTGATCTATCTGTTCACTTTTATCCTGGGAGCGCTGCTCTACGGCACGATCTTCCAGACCTATCGCAATCTGGAAGGGCTGCACCTGAGCCTGGTGCGTGCTGGCGAATGCGTGGCCGGGGACAGCCTGCCCATGGCGGTGCGCATTACGGATCAAGAGCATCGCCGAAGGGCAGCACTGCAGCTCCGGGTTGATGGCGGGGAGCCGGTCACGGTCAGCCTGGAAGCCGGGGAAGGGCGTGTGGTGGTGCTCCCCGTTGGCACGCACCAGCGGGGCCCCCAGAAGCTGCCTTCCGTCCGGGTGGAGACGGATTTTCCCTTCGGGCTGATCCGGGCCTGGACCTGGTTCCGCCCGGCAACCCCGGGGCTGGCAAGCCCCCGACCGGTGACTCCGCCACCGTTCGAGGCCTCTGGCGATGCCGAGGCGGCGGAAGGTGAGACCACCTTGAATGCCGCCAAGGGCGATACGGATATCTGGCTCAGACCCTATCGCCAGGGGGACTCACTCAGGCGCATCAGCTGGAAGCGCTTCGCCCGCAGCGGCCAACTGGTGGTAATGGACTGGGATACACCCCCTGCGGATCCGCGCTGGCTGGACTGGGAGCAGTTCCCCGGGGCGGACAGGGAACTGCGGCTGAGCTATCTGGCCTGGTACGTTGGGCGATTGAGTGAGCAAGGGCAACCTTATGGTCTGAGGTTACCCGGGAGCACAATCGAACCGGATACCGGGGAGCGTCATGATCAGGCGTGCCGGAACCGTCTGGCTGGCTTCGGCTATCAGGAGGTTCAGGCATGACACGCCATCACCTGGATCCATGGATGGCCGCTTTTGGCCTGATTCTGTTGGCGCAGGTGCAACGACTGCCCTTGTGGTTGTCACTGGGCGCCTTGGCGGCGGCTGTTACGGGCTGGCTCCTGCAGCGCCGCGGTAACCGTGGGGCGCGCCCATTCTGGCTGGGCGTTCTGGCGGTGGCCAGCGTCTCCGCATTCTGGTTGTATTACCAGGGACAGTACACGGTGGATACCGCCGCCTCCTTTCTTGTGCTCACAGCGGCCCTGAAATGGCTGGAACTGGGGCGCCGCCGGGACCTGTTCATTCTGTTCTTCACCCAGTGCTATCTGGCCGTGGTGACGCTGCTCTTCCATCAGTCCATGCTTTGGGCCGGGGCCCTGCTGGCCAGCCTGTTCCTGCTGTTTACCGGACTGCAGATGGCGCTGGGCGGTCGTGTCCAGGGCTTGGGCCGGGAGGCCATGAAGCGTTCGGCCCTGGTCTTCGTGAAGATGCTTCCGGTCGTGGTCGTGCTCTTTATCTTCTTTCCCCGCATTGGTCCCCTGTGGAGCGTGCCATTGGTCTCGGAGCAGGGGATGACCGGCTTGAGCGACAGCCTCGAGCCCGGTGGCATGAGCCGTCTGGTGCAGAACGATGACCCGGCGTTCCGGGTGACCTTCGGGGGAGAAACGCCGGCGCCGGGTGAGCGCTACTGGCAGGCGCTGGTGCTTGACAGGTTTGATGGTCAGCGCTGGGACAGGCGCGAGAAGAAACAGCAGCGTGGCATTTCGAAGGTGCCGGCGGACGCCTCGGCCGGTGAGCTGGGGGCGGATGCGTATGAGGTGATGCTGGAACCCCATGGCCGGCGTTGGGGATTTGCGCTGGCGGATTCGGTGCCGGCGTCCGCCAACGTCACGCTGAACCGGAACGGCATGGTCCGGTTCCAGCGCAGCGTGGATACCCGCAGGCGTTATCGCATGAGGCTCGATGGGGCAGAGCCGACGCCACCCCTCTCCAAATCCGAGCGCCAGTTCTACACCCGGCTTCCCGGGAGCACTAATGAACGCACGCGGCAATGGGTCCTGCAACAGCGCCGCAGGGCTGATGACCGGGAGCAGCTGGTTCGATGGTTGATGCAGCACTTCAACCAGCAACCATTCCATTATACGTTACAGCCGGAGGACCTGGGGGACTCGGACACCGTGGATGCGCTGATGTTCGAGACCCGGGAAGGCTTCTGTGAGCATTACGCCAGCGCTCTGGCCTTTATGCTCAGGACAGCGGACATTCCGGCACGGATTGTTACCGGCTATCTCGGCGGCGAATCGGGCGTTGACAATGAATACCTGATCGTTCGCCAGTATGATGCCCATGCCTGGGTACAGGCCTGGCTGCCAGGGCGTGGCTGGGTGCGCCTTGATCCCACGGCCATGATTGCGCCCGAGCGGATCGAAAACGGGCTGCGTGAGGCCATGGGCGGCGAGGATGACTTTCTGGCGGAAAATCCTTTTTCCATGAACCGCTATGCGGATGTGGACTGGATCAACTGGGTGCGCCTGCGCCTGGATGCGGCCAGCTATTATTGGCAGCGCTGGGTGGTTGGCTATGAAGGGCAGACGCAGCTCTCGCTTCTGGGAAAGCTGCCGGGTGATATCGACCGGCGAATGCTGGGCGTGATAACCGCCGTACTGGTCGCCGTTCTGATTATGGCGGGCGTCGGGTTCTCGCTGCTGCGCGCCCGCCGCCGTCACTTCCGCGACCCCTGGTACCAGCTGTATGATCGGTGGTGTCGCTGGCTTGAATCCCGCAATGCGGGAGCGGGCCGGAACCAGACCCTGGCCGCGCAGGTGACAGCGGCGGAACGGGCTTGCCCGGGGCGGGGAGCGGATATCCGGGCCCTGGGCGCATTACTGCAACGCGCTTTCTACGCACCGGAACAGCTCGCGAAACGGGATCTCATCCGGGCGCGCCGTCTTATGAACGCAATCCGAAAACGGAAACCCCATGGCCGAACCGGAAACACTGCCGCTGCAGAGTGATGCCTTTGCTCCCTGGCCCTGGCAATCGGATGCCTATGCCCAGCTGGCCCAGCGCTTCCAGGAGGGGCGATTCCCCCATGCGCTCATGCTGTTGGGACCTGCTGGCGTGGGGAAGCGCCAGCTGACGGTGTCACTGGCTTCCCTGCTTTTGTGTGAAGCGCCGGTGGCGCACAGCGGATACGCCAGGGCCTGTGGTGAGTGCAAGCAATGCCTTCTCATGGCGGGCGAGGGCCATCTTGATGCGCGTCGGCTGCTGCCCACGGATCAGTCGCGCTACATCCGCATTCATCAGGTTCGGGCACTTGGTCGTTTCGTCATGGAGAGCCCTCAGGTGGCGCGCCGTAAGGTCGCGGTGATTGAGCGTGCGGACCAGTTGAACCTGAATGCCGCGAACGCGCTGCTCAAAACGCTCGAGGAGCCACCTGCCGATACCTTTGTCCTGGTACTGCAGCGCGAAGGGCAGCCGGTGCTGCCCACTATCCGTTCCCGCTGCCAGGTGCTTCGGGTGGAGGCGCCAACGACCGCCGAAGCAAGGCAGTGGTTGGCACAGCATCGCTCAGACGATACCCCGGCTCTGGACCGGGCACTGCGCTGGGCTGGTGGTGCCCCCCTGGAGGCAGTGCGCCTTCTTGAGGCAAACCGGCCCGAGCAGCGGGCCCAGTGTCTGAAGGCCCTGCAACAAGCCCTCAAGGCCGAGATTACGCTGTCAGAGGCGGTGAAACCCTTCCTGGCCATGCCGCTGATGGAAGCGCTTGATCTGCTTCAGGGGTGGGCGCTTGACCTGGCGCGGGCCGGGGCGGATCCAGAGGCCGTTGCCGATGGGGAGGCGGCGCCGATGCTCCGGTTCCTGGCTGGGCGGCGGCACCCGTCGGAGCTGACCGCCATCCATGAGGCCATCATGGACGTCCGCCGTGGCCTGGACTACAACGTGAATCCCGAGCTGGAACTGATTGGCGTCCTGGAACTCTGGTGCCAGCTGATGCGTCGCTCGGGGGATGCCAAATCCGCTATGAGCCGCTAGACTGGCGAAACAACGTAACCGGCAAGTTAACGGGAGAAACATGGGTCCTGGAATCGGCGCACGCAGCGGTATCATGACGCTGACCATCAAGGATAAGGCGGTGCTGTATGCCGCCTATATGCCCTTTGTTCGCAATGGTGGCCTGTTCATTCCGACCCAGAAGAACTATCGCATGGGCGATGAGGTATTCCTGCTGCTTAACCTCATGGATGAACCCGAGAAGATTCCCGTTGCCGGCAAGGTCGTCTGGGTCACTCCCAAGGGGGCGCAGGGCAACCGCGCCGCTGGTGTGGGCGTCCAGTTCAACGGTGACGACGAGACCGCGCGCACCAAGATTGAAACCTACCTGGCTGGTTCCCTGGATTCAGACCGCCCGACCCATACCATGTAATCAATGGCCACACAGGCAGCCGAGACACTGACACTGGACGTTCCTGCCGGCTCCCTGGGAGCGCTGGGCTGGGGGGAGCCGTCCTCGCCATTGATCATCGCTTTTCACGGCTGGCTGGACAATGCTGCCAGCTTCAGTCGGCTGGGCCCGGCCCTTGCGGCTGATTACCGCGTATTGGCCGTGGATCTGCCTGGTCATGGCCACTCCTTCCACAGGCCGCCCGGCGCCAGTTATGAGCTGCTCGACTATGTGCGCGATCTGGCACCGCTGTTCGATGGTGTGGGGGCTGAAGAAGACGTGATCCTCCTGGGTCACTCGCTGGGCGGCATTGTTGCCAGCCTTCTCGCGGTAGCCGTGCCGGACCGGGTCGGATCCCTGATCCTTGTGGACAGTATGGGGCCGGTCACGGGTGATGCGGCGTCTTTCCCGGCTCAGCTCAACAAGGCCGTGGAACGCGTACGCCAGGGCAGCCGTGGCGAGTCCCCCCGCTATGCAAGCCTTGATGAGGCGATTCAGGCCCGCATGAAAGGCCGCCTCCCGCTTTCGCGCGCAGCAGCTGAATGCATCGTTCCCAGAGGTTTGGAACCGGATCAGGAGGGTTGGCGGTGGAATACGGATGCACGCTTGCGCTATCCCTCCATGCACCGTCTGGATGAGGACGAGGTTCAGGCCTATCTGGCAGCGATTGCGGCTCCCACGCTGTTGATCAGGGCCAGTCACGGTATGGCGACTTTCAAGCCGGAATGGACAGAGCAGCGTTTGTCAAAGATCAGTGACCTGGATGTGATGGATGTGGAAGGAAGCCACCACTGCCATCTGGATGCCGATGTGGAAGCGCTTGCCTGCCGGTGCCTTGGGTGGCTGCAAGGTCGCTTCCCTTGTAATGAACGCTGACCGTATCCATTGTCCCTTTATGGATGAATGGGTGAGGGGAACCGGCAATGAATGAATCACAGACTGTGGCCCTGGTGCTCGGAAGTGGGGGTGCCAGGGGGTACGCGCACATCGGTGTGATCGAAGTACTGAGGGAGCAGGGCTACAATATTGTTGCCATCTCGGGCGCCAGCATGGGCGCGCTCATTGGCGGTATGTACGCCGCTGGCAAGCTGCATGCGTACAAGGACTGGGTGACGGGGCTGGATCAGCTTCAACTGCTGCGCCTTCTGGACTTTTCGTTGGGCTCGCCCGGCGCGATCCGTGGGGAGAAGGTCTTTGGTGTGGTCCAGGAGATGCTTGGCGACACCCGCATCGAGGATCTGCCCATTCCGTACACCGCGGTCACCACGGACCTCTTGGCGCACCAGGAGGTCTGGTTCCAGGAGGGCCCTTTGCATCAGGCCGTGCGCGCATCCACAGCGATCCCGAGTGTGATTACGCCGGTAATGCTGCAGGGACGTGTGCTGGTGGATGGCGGTTTGCTCAACCCCTTGCCGATTATCCCCACCGTGGCGGTTAATGCGGATCTCGTCATGGCGGTGAACCTCAGCGGCAATGATAAACGCTACGCCAATCTGCCGCCCGTCGATGAATGGGGAGCCCGTGAGCGTGAGCAGGAGCAGGCGGCGGCCGAGGCCGCGGCAGAGGTGGCGGCTGAAGCAGGCGTGGATCCCGCGGAAGAGGCCGAGGCCTCACCAGATGAGTGGCTTGATAAACTCAAGCAACGGGCTGCTCGCTGGTTTGACTGGGACAATCAGGAGGGCGGGCCACGGCGGCGTGGTCGCGCCAGCAGTGAGGAGCAGGCCCTGGCCGAGGTCCAGAAGCGGCATGCCCAGCAAACCGGGGATGCCGATAATGGCGATGATGATGCGCGCTCGGTGAGCCTCCAGGAGCTGGGGCTCGGCAAGTTTGATGTGATGAACCTGGCCATCGAGACCATGCAGGACTCGCTGACCCGCTACAAGATCGCCGGCTACCCGCCGGATATCCTGATCAACTTTCCCAAGCACGTGTGCCGCTCGTTTGATTACCACCGTGCGCCTGAGTTGATCCAGTTGGGCCGCATGCTGGCGGAGGATGCCCTGGCGGATCACCGCAACGCGGGCAAGGGGGAGCCGCGGATCCCGGGATCCAGCCGCCAATAACTGGTATACTCTCGCGTTTAACAGGCCAATCGCCGGGAGAATTGGGTGAGCACCGAGGCTATTGAACAACTGGAAACCGTGCGCGACTGGTTGCGCTATGCGGTGTCTCGGTTCGCCGAGGCGGATGTATGGTGTGGCCACGGCACCGACAGCCATTGGGATGATTCGGTCCAGCTGCTGATGCAGACCCTGAACCTGCCGATGACTGATAATGTCCAGTTCCTGGACGCGCGGCTGACAACCTCCGAACGCGAGCGGCTGCTGGAACGCATCGAGCGCCGTGTCCGCGACCGGGTGCCGGTGCCTTATCTGACCGGCGAAGCGTTTTTCATGGGCTTGCCCTTCCATGTGGATGAACGGGTCCTGATCCCGCGCTCGCCCATCGGCGAGTTCCTGGCATCCGAAGGTGAGCCCTGGCTGGCCGGCCGCCCTGTTGAGCGCATTCTGGACCTGTGTGCCGGCAGTGGTTGCATTGGCGTTGCGGCCGCCCATGTGTTTCCGGGGGCGCGCGTGGAGCTGGGCGAGGTCTCAGCGGGCGCTATTGAAGTAGCCGAACGCAATATCAAGCGCTATGGCCTGGAGGACCAGGTGCAGGCTGTTGCCTCGGATCTGTTCGCAGGGCTCGAAGGCCCCTATGATCTGATCCTGGCGAATCCGCCATACGTGGATGCTGGCGATATGGCCTCGCTGCCGCCGGAATACCGGCACGAACCGGAACTGGGGCTGGCGGCCGGGGATGACGGCCTGGCTCTGATGCGCCGGATCCTGCGCGAGGCACCGGGGTACCTTTCGGAGGATGGGGTTCTTGTGGGCGAAGTGGGCAACAGTCAACCCGCCCTGGAGGCAGCTTTCCCGGGTCTGCCCTTCACCTGGATCGAGATGGAAAACGGCGGTCACGGGGTCTTCGTGGTCGACGCGCAAACACTGGCGCAGGCGGCGCCCCTGCTGAACGGATAGCTCCCATGTCTGGCAACTCCTTTGGAACACTCTTCAGCGTTTCCACCTTTGGCGAAAGTCATGGGCCGGCCCTGGGCTGCATTGTGGACGGCTGCCCGCCAGGCGTGCCGGTGTCCGCGGCGATGATCCAGGCGGATCTGGACCGCCGGCGCCCTGGTACGTCTCGCCATACCACCCAACGGCGTGAGCCGGATGAGGTACGGGTGTTGTCCGGGGTATTCGAGGGCGTCAGCACCGGTGCTCCTATTGGCTTGTTGATCGAGAACACGGATCAGCGCTCGAAGGACTACTCTCAGATCAAGGACCAGTTCCGCCCGGCCCACGCGGACTACAGCTACTGGCACAAGTACGGCATTCGGGATTATCGTGGCGGCGGCCGTTCCTCGGCCCGTGAGACCGCCATGCGCGTGGCGGCCGGCGCCATTGCCCGTGCCTTTCTGGAGCAGAAGGGCATTCGTATCCGGGGCTGCATGACCCAGCTTGGCCCTATGCAACTGGGCGTGAGCGACTGGTCCGCAGTGCATGAGAATGCCTTTTTCTGTGCCGAGCCCGAAAAAGTGCCGGAACTGGAAGCCTATATGGATCAACTCCGCAAGGAAGGGGATTCCGTTGGGGCCCGGATCCGCGTGGAAGCAGAAGGGCTTATCCCGGGGCTGGGCGAACCGGTGTTCGATCGCCTGGACGCGGATCTGGCCAAGGGGCTGATGAGCATCAACGCCGTTAAGGGTGTGGAGATTGGCGCTGGGTTTGACAGTGTCAGCCAGAAGGGGACCGAGCACCGGGATGAGATGACGCCCGATGGCTTTCTTTCCAACAACGCGGGGGGCGTGCTGGGCGGCATTTCCTCCGGGAAGCCCCTGGTGGCGAGCCTGGCGCTCAAGCCCACGTCCAGCCTCCGGTTGCCGGGGCAGGGGATTGATGTGGAAGGCAATCCCGTTGAGGTCGTGACCACCGGGCGCCACGATCCCTGCGTTGGCATCCGGGCTACGCCCATTGCCGAAGCCATGATGGCCATCGTGGTCATGGACCACTACCTGCGTCACCGGGGCCAGAACGCGGACGTGCGGGTGGATACGCCGGACATCGAGAAGGTACGCCGTCAGCAGGGGGGCTGATATGGCGGCGTCCGAGACGGGTGCTTACTGGCGCCTTTCCAACCTCTACCTCTGGTTCTTCGCGGCCCTGGGCGTTTTCATGCCCTATTGGGCGCTGTACCTGGAAGATCAGGGCTTCGCCTACATCGAGATCGCCCTGCTCATGGCGACCCTGCAGGGCACCAAGATCGTTGCGCCCAACCTCTGGGGATGGCTGGGGGACCGAACCGGCCGGCGATTGCGCCTGATCCGCTTCGGTGCCCTGATGGCGCTGGTGTGTTTCAGCTTTGCACTGCTGCGGCCGGCCTTCTGGGGCCTGATGGTGGTGATGCTGTCCTTCAGCTTCTTCTGGAACGCGGTATTGCCGCTGTTCGAGGTCATCACCCTTCACAATCTGGGCACCAGCTCCCGGCGCTATGGTCGGGTCCGGCTCTGGGGGTCGGTGGGGTTCATCCTGTCGGTCGCTGGTTTTGGCGCGGCGCTGGATCACATGCCGGTCCGTGTTATGCCCTGGCTTGTAGTGCCGCTTTTTGCGGGGCTCTTCATGGCCTCACTGCTGGTGCATGACGAGCCCAGTGCCCGGAGGCGTCCCCATCATGGCTCGATCACGGCCATCCTGAAGCGGCCCGAGGTCTGGTCCTTCTTCATCCTGAACTTCATGCTCCAGGCCAGTCACGGTCCTTATTACACCTTTTTCTCCATCCATCTCGAACAGCTGGGCTATGCCAAGATCAGCACCGGGGCGCTCTGGGCACTGGGTGTGTTGGCGGAGGTGGGGCTGTTTCTGGTGATGCACCGGGTGCTGGCCGCCTACCCGATGCGGGCCATCATGCTCTGTGCGGCGGCCCTGACGGCCCTGCGCTGGCTGGTGATCGCCGAATTCTCGCAGTTCCTCTGGATCCTGCTCGGAGCCCAGTTGTTGCATGCGGCCTCCTACGCCGCCCTGCACGCCGCATCCGTGCACTACATCCGGCTGCAGTTCGGAGAAGGACACCAGGGGCAGGGCCAGGCCCTTTACAGCGGACTGACGTACGGTGCGGGAGGGGCCACCGGCGCCTGGCTTTCCGGCCTGCTCGTGGAGTGGGAAAGCACGGTGACCGCCTTTTACGGTGGCGCTATTGCCATGCTCATAGGGCTGGCGGCCGCCTGGCTGTGGATGCGGCCAGCGCCGCAACGGGCGTACGCCGGCCAGTAACCAGGGGCCGCCTTTGGCATTTCAGAGGTTGTCGAAATCGCTGGCGTCGTGGCGCTCGGGGAGCTTGGCGTCGTCTTCGCCCCAGGTCTTGTTAACGATACGACCCCGTTTCACCGCTGGTCGCTCCGCAACCTCGTCGGCCCAGCGGACCACATTGGTGTAGCTGTGCGCCTCAAGGAATTCGGCGGCATCATACACCTTGTTCTTCACCAGCGCGCCGTACCAGGGCCAGATCGCCATGTCCGCGATGGTGTACGCATCACCCGCGATGTAGCGGTTGTCCGCCAGCTGCCTGTTGAGGACATCAAGCTGGCGCTTTACTTCCAGGGTGAAGCGGTTGATCGGGTATTCATAGTATTCCGGCGCATAGGCATAGAAGTGACCGAAACCACCACCAAGCAGGGGCGCCATGCCCATCTGCCAGAACAGCCATGACAGCGTTTCCGTTCGGCCATGGACATCGCCTGGAAGAAAGGCGCCGAATTTTTCGGCCAGGTAGAGAAGGATGTTGCCGGATTCGAACACGCGCAGCGGCGGGTCCTGGTCATGATCCATCATGGCCGGGATCTTGGAGTTGGGGTTCAGGGCGACGAAACCGCTGCTGAACTGCTCGCCTTCCAGGATGCTGATGGGCCAGGCATCGTAATCCGCACCGGTGTGCCCGGCTTCCAGCAGCTCTTCCAGCATGACCGTTACCTTGACGCCGTTGGGCGTGGCCAGCGAATAGAGCTGGATCGGATGTTGGCCCACAGGCAGTTCCCTGTCATGGGTGGGGCCGGCAGTCGGGCGGTTGATGCTGGCGAAGCGCCCCCCGTTGGCGTCTTCCCATTTCCAGACTCTGGGTGGTGTATAGCCGTTGTCGCTCATGATCGGGACCCTTTGCAGCCTTGTTGGAGCCAGCGTTGCGTGGAACGCTGACGGTGCGGTGGCAGTATGCCACGCATCGGTGTCGGCGATCAGGGGGCGCAGCGGACGGAACCGTTTGCTCCCGGCGGGGCCGGAAGCGGCATTAGTAGGCGTTGCAGATCAGGTCAATCCCCGGCTTCAGGACACGGCGCCATTGTGCCTCCAGCTCCGGGGTGTACTCCGGATCGTGCTTTTTGACCGCCTGCATGAGGGCATCAAGCCATATTGAATACCATTCGGGCGCAATGGCGTAACCGTTCCTGGAGTGGCTCCTGCCCAGCTGTTGCAGCTTGGTATCCGGCATGCCCCGCGCATAGAGAATCAATTGCATGATCCCGTTCCGCAGCAGGTGGCGCTGCTGCTTCATATCCGTTTCAAGGAACTGGTCCTTGATGGTCTGGGAGCTGTTCATGAAGAAGTCGTAGAAATCAATAAAGAACTGTTCGTCCCTGCAGACGCGCCCATAACTCTGGAATACCGCTTCGACTTCAGAGCTGTCCATACAATCCTCTGACTATAGTATCGTGCATAAAGTTACGGAGTATAAACCACTCCGGTGCCCACGGAACAGCGGTTCCCGTCCTGTCGGCGCCAGAATCTCGGTTATCCAGTAACTGCCGCCTGCTGGGGATGATCCCGGACGGTTTGGATCAGTGTCCGGGCCGCCTTGCCCGGTTCCCGGCCACGGATGCCGATCGCGCCCAGCATGCGTGTGATCGGCTCGGAAACATCCAGAGTGACCAGTGTATCGTCGAGCATTGTGTTCGGCAGTACGGACCAGCCCAGACCCACGCTGGTCATCATCTTGATGGTTTCCAGGTAGTTGGTTGGCATCTGGGCATCAAGCGCCATCCCTTGCTCCAGGAACCGGTGTGAGACCACGCGGTAGGTCTCGGTATTGCTGGCCGGCAGGATGGCCTGGTAGTCCGCAATCTCCGCAAGCCCGGACGGCTCTTGACGCGCCAGAGGGTGATCCCGCCCGCAGACAAAACTCATGGGGTCTTCCCAAGCAAACCAGACCTGAAAGCGCTCCATGATCCGGGGGTTCAGGGTGACCCAGGCCAGGGGCGCGTCATGCTGGTGGAGCTGCTGGAAAACCTGCTCGGATTCCAGGAACTGCAGATGGAAGGTCAGTTCGGGATGACGCTGTTGCAGGGAACGCAGCCAGCCGGGGAGATGGTGCAGGCCAATGTGATGACTGGTGATCAGCGACAAGGGGCCATGCAGGCGCTTGTCGAGCTCGAGGAGTGATTCCCGTGCGTTATGCAGTTCATCCAGCACTTTACGGGCGTGCGGCAGCAAAGCGTTGCCCGCATCGGTGAGTCTCAGACTCCGGCCGTTACGTTCGATCAATGCGCGGCCACTCTGGTGTTCGAGTGTGGCGATGCGTTTACTGACCGCGGATTGGGTGAGATGGAGTGCGTCGGCGGCTTCGGAGAAAGAGCCGGTGTCGATGACGGTGGTGAAGGCGACCAGTGATTGGGTGTCCATACAGGGTCTCCAGTCTGTCACTCCTTACGCGGGACACCTTTGTTGACTGGCGCGGTGTATTGGCCATATAGAAGCCCCGCTGATGGGAGCACCAGTCATTGCGCCGCATTATCGAATTCTTATTAAGAATCCCCGAAAGGAAAAACATGAATTGAAGTGATCTGAACGGAGTCTGTACCATTATCGGTAAATCGGTCAAACGATCACCAGCCCGTATTCGGCTGGCCATGTCCGCTCGCAAGGGGAGTAACGACCATGAGTGGCAAGACATTGTACGACAAACTGTGGGACGCCCACCTGGTCAAGGAGCGTGCTGACGGCTCCTGCCTGATCTACATCGATCGCCACATGCTGCATGAGGTGACATCACCGCAGGCGTTTGAGGGGCTGCGTTTGGCTGGACGCAAGCCCTGGCGGATTGATGCCAACTTGGCAACGGTTGACCACAACGTACCCACCAAAGGGCGTGAAAACGGTGTTGAAGGCATAGCCGACCCGGTTTCGCGGACGCAGGTCCAGACCCTGGATAACAACTGCAATGAGTTCGGCATTGTCGAGTACGGCATGAACGACCAGCGCCAGGGCATCGTGCATGTGATCGGGCCTGAACAGGGCGCGACCCTGCCGGGCATGACAGTGGTGTGCGGAGACTCTCACACCTCGACCCATGGCGCGTTCGGGGCCCTGGCACACGGTATCGGCACCTCGGAGGTGGAGCATGTTCTGGCGACCCAGTGCCTGGTGCAGCAGAAGTCCCGGAATATGCTGGTTCAGGTGGATGGTGAGCTGAAGCCGGGCATTACCGGTAAGGACGTGATGCTGGCGATCATCGGTAAGATCGGCACCGCAGGCGGGACCGGGTATGCCATTGAGTACGCGGGGTCGGCAATCCGGAGCCTGTCGATGGAGGCGCGCATGACCATGTGCAACATGTCCATTGAAGCAGGCGCGCGTGCCGGCATGGTGGCGGTTGATGATAAAACCATCGAGTACGTGAAGGATCGCCCCATGGCGCCCAAGGGTGAGATGTGGGATCGGGCCGTGACCGCCTGGCGGGAGCTCAAGAGCGACGAGGACGCCGAATTCGATAAAGTGGTCTATCTGGATGCGGCCGAGATTGAACCCCAGGTGAGCTGGGGAACCTCGCCGGAGATGGTGACCAATGTCGGGGATCGGGTTCCGGACCCGGCGCATGAGTCGGATCCCATCAAGCGTGAGGGCATGGAGCGTGCGCTGAAATATATGGGGCTTGAACCGAATACGCCGATGACGGGGATCACCCTTGACCGGGTCTTTATCGGCTCGTGCACCAATGCCCGGATCGAGGATCTGCGCGAGGCGGCTGCCATTGTGAGGGGGCAGACGGTTGCCTCCACGCTCACGCAGGCGATGGTTGTGCCCGGCTCCGGCATGGTGAAGGCCCAGGCCGAAAAAGAGGGGCTGGACCGGATCTTCATCGAAGCCGGCTTTGAGTGGCGTGAACCGGGCTGTTCCATGTGCCTTGGTATGAACCCGGACCAGCTGGGAGAAGGCGAGCATTGTGCCTCGACCTCCAACCGCAATTTCGAGGGTCGGCAGGGTTTTGGTGGGCGTACGCACCTGGTAAGCCCCGCAATGGCGGCTGCCGCGGCCATTCACGGCCACTTCGTGGACATTTCCGAGTATTACGACAGGGCAGGGTGAGACGATGAAATCATTCACCAAACACACTGGAGTGGTGGCGCCGCTGGATCGGTCCAATGTCGACACCGACATGATCATTCCTAAGCAGTTCCTCAAATCCATCAAGCGTACCGGCTTCGGCCCCAACCTGTTCGATGAGTTGCGGTATCTGGACGAGGGGCAACCGGGTAAGGACAACAGCCAGCGGCCCCTGAATCCGGATTTTGTCCTGAATCAAACGCGTTATCAGGGGGCGAGTGTGCTGCTGACACGGGCAAATTTCGGTTGCGGCTCGAGCCGCGAGCATGCGCCCTGGGCCCTCGAGGACTTTGGTTTCCGGGCGATCATAGCGCCGAGTTTTGCCGACATCTTCTACAACAACTGCTTCAAGAATGGGCTGTTACCGGTTGTTTTGAAAGAAGAAGAGGTTGACGCTTTGTTCCAGGCCGTGGAGGCAAACGAGGGCTATGCGTTGACCGTGGATCTGGAAAGCCAGACCGTTTCCACGCCGGATGGCACCACCTACAGCTTTGAGGTGGATGAGTTTCGCCGCCACTGCCTGCTCAACGGACTTGATGATATTGGCGTAACGCTGGAGGATGCGCACGCCATCAGGGCCTACGAGCAGCGGCGCAGGCAGGAAGCGCCGTGGCTTTTCCCGACCGGTTGAGCCGGCAACCCAAGATTGTATAGCCAGGATACGACGTCATGACACAGAACGTACTTTTTCTCCCGGGTGATGGTATTGGCCCTGACATTATTGAACAGGCCAGTGCCGTTCTTGCGCGCGTTAATGAACGCCTGTCCCTGGGGTTGAGTTTTGATGAGGCACCATTGGGTGGGGCGGCCATAGATGCCACCGGCAGTCCCCTTCCGGATGAGACCATGGAAAGGGCGCGTGAGGCCGGCGGGATCCTGCTGGGGGCCGTTGGTGGCCCCAAATGGGACAACCTGGCCATGGCGCAGCGGCCCGAGAAAGGGCTCCTGGGGTTGCGCTCCGGTCTGGGTCTGTTCGCCAACCTGCGTCCCGCCTTTCTGTATCCCCAGCTGGCGGAGGCCTCCAGCCTTCGGCCGGAGGTCGTGGGTGGACTGGACATTCTGATTGTGCGTGAACTCACGGGCGGTATCTATTTCGGCCAGCCCCGCGGCACCGAGACCCTTGAGAACGGTGAGCGCGAAGGGTTTAATACGTACCGCTACAATGAGTCGGAGATCCGCCGTATCGCCAGAGTGGCGTTCGAATCGGCGCGCCAGCGCAATAAGCGGGTGTGCTCCATCGACAAGGCGAATGTGCTCGAAGTGACTGTCCTGTGGCGCCGCATTATGGAGGAGCTGGCAGCGGAGTACCCGGATGTTGAACTGAGCCACATGTACGTGGATAACGCCGCCATGCAACTGGTTCGCGACCCGAATCAGTTCGATGTGATTGTCACCGGTAATATGTTCGGTGATATCCTGTCAGACGAGGCGGCCATGTTAACCGGTTCCATCGGGATGTTGCCGTCGGCCGCGCTGAATGCAAGCAAACAGGGGATGTACGAGCCCTGCCATGGGTCGGCACCTGATATTGCTGGTGAGGATAAGGCCAATCCCCTGGCGACCATCCTTTCCAGTGCCATGATGCTGCGTTACAGCTTTGGCATGGAGGCGGCAGCAGCGGCGATTGAGAGGGCTGTACAGGATGTGCTCGAACAAGGGCTCCGAACACCGGATATCCATTTCGAGGGGACACGGTTGGTTGGTACCCGTGCGATGGGCGAGGCGGTTCTTGCAGCCCTGGACACATACCTGTAGCAACGCACCGGGCGTCACGGGGTAGGCTCCGGGCAGAAACCCAATACATTGAAAACAGAGGCGGCACAATGAAGCGAGTAGGTCTGGTTGGCTGGCGTGGCATGGTTGGGTCCGTGCTGATGCAGCGGATGCAGGAAGAGAATGATTTCGCCGGGATTGAGCCGGTGTTCTTCACCACATCCCAGGCTGGGCAGCCGGCGCCGGATTTTGGCAAGGAGGCGCCGCCGCTGAAGGATGCCCGGGATATTGATGAGCTGCGCGCCATGGACGTCATTGTCACCTGCCAGGGAGGCGACTACACCAATGAGGTCTATGGCCCGCTGCGCAAGGCCGGCTGGAACGGTTATTGGATTGATGCCGCTTCCGCCCTGCGGATGGAGGACGATTCCGTCATCGTCCTGGACCCCGTGAATCGCCAGGTGATTGATCGGGCCCTGGATGCCGGCCAGCTTGATTTCATTGGTGGTAACTGCACCGTCAGCCTCATGCTGATGGGAATCGGGGCTCTCTTTGAGCAGGATCTGGTGGAATGGGTCAGTCCCATGACCTACCAGGCCGCGTCGGGCTCCGGTGCAAAACACATGCGTGAGCTTCTGGATCAGATGGGGGCGCTCAACGGCGCGGTTTCCGACCTGCTTGCGGATCCCTCTTCCGCAATACTGGAGATTGACCGGCAGGTGACCACAACCATGCGCAGTGGCGAGTTCCCCAAGGAGAACTTCGGCGTGCCCTTGGCCGGAAGCCTGATCCCCTGGCTCGATAAGCCCATGCCGTCGGGGCAGAGCAAGGAGGAATGGAAGGCGGGCGCCGAAAGCAACAAGATCCTGGGGCGCTCGGACAACCCCGTGCCGATTGACGGGACCTGCGTGCGCGTGGGAGCGATGCGCAGTCACAGTCAGGCGCTGACGATCAAGCTTCGCAAGGACGTTCCGCTTTCGGAAATCGAGGCCATGCTGCAGGCTCACAGCCCTTGGTGCGAGGTCGTCCCCAATGAGCAACAGCCCAGCATGGAAAAGCTCAGTCCCGCTTATGCAACGGGATCGCTGAGCGTGCCCGTGGGCCGTTTGCGCAAGCTGGCCATGGGCGGGGAATACCTTAACGCCTTCACGGTTGGCGATCAGCTGCTGTGGGGCGCGGCCGAGCCACTGCGCCGGATGCTGACCATTCTGCTTGAACGTGATGGGTGATTCCGGGACGCTGCGGCGCCCCGGGTTGGCGCGAGCCGGGGCGTATTCCCGCCAACCGGGTGCTTCCTGTGCCCGGTCATTTATTGCGTAATTCGCGTTTATCAACAATACTTCCGCTTAACTTCATAATTACAGGTGGATTTCCTTAATCGACGCGGGGAACCGCGGCGAGCTGCCTGACGAGAACGGGAAAGGATACGGCATGAGAGTACGCAAACTGGCGGTGGCGCTCGCCCTGGCGGGCGGGCTTGGATCAGGTCTGGCACAGGCGCTCGGGATGGGCGAAGGCCGGATACTGACAAACCTGAACGAACCGCTTCGGGCCCAGATTGAGCTTAGCGAGCCGGGCGATCTTTCCGCGGACCAGATCCAGGTGTCGCTGGCGCCGGAGTCGGACTTTGAGCGAGCCGGACTACGGCGGATGGATGTGCTTCGGGACCTGACGTTTGAACTGGTCGAAACCGATGGCGGTTACCGAATCAACGTCACCTCTGAGGGGCCCATCCGGGAGCCGTTTCTGAGCTTCCTGGTGGAAGTAACCTGGCCGAACGGACGTCTGCTGCGCGAATACTCGTTCCTGGTGGATCCGCCCTCCCGCAACGGGGGACAGCAGACGGTCGCATCGGACGCCGGCACCGGTGATGGGCGTGCCCGTGAGCGGGAGGAAACGCAGCAGACTTCAGCGGCGAGCTCAGAAACCGCAGCGCCTCGTGAATACGGCCCCACAGGCGCCGAAGACACCCTTTGGGGGATTGCCGGGGAAGTCAGCTCGTCCAGTGACCTGAGTCGGCATCAGGTGATGCTGGCTATTCAGGAGGCCAACCCAGACGCCTTTGCCAACAACAACATTAACCAGTTGCGCCGTGGTCGTGTCTTACGGATCCCCTCTGAGGAGGCGATGCGTTCTCGCTCAAAGCAGGAGGCGTATCAACAGGTTAAAGCCCAGAATCAGCGCCATCAGAAGGCCAGCCAGCGTCGCGCGCAGGCGGCCTCCGCGCCTTCGGCCAGCGAGTCGGACGAAACGGCGGCCCAATCGTCGTCGTCTGAAAGGAAGGCATCGTCCGGGCCTGAATCCGGCAGCGAAGGGGGAGGAGAGGATGAACTGCGGATTCTGACGGCAGAAGGAGAGCAGCAAAACGGGGACGGCACCGTGGCCGGTATGGGCGACGGTGAAGGGGATGAGCGCCTGACCGCTGCCCTGGAGGAGCTGGATCGGGCGGAACGGGATCGGGAGGAACTCTCGAGCCGGTTGAAAGACCTGGAAAAGCAGCTTAAAACCATGAAAGAGCTGATCGAACTGAAAGACGATCAGCTGGCGGAGATGGAACAGAAGCTCGCCGAGGCGCGTGAAAAGGATCAAGCTTCCGGTGACACGGCGAGCACTGAAGAGACCAAGGAGCCTGATAGCAGCGACAGTGACGTCACCATGGCTGGTAGCCAGCAGTCCGGTGATACGGGGGCTGCGGGAAAGGATGAGGGCGATAGTGGTGACGGCGATGCGCCCACAACTGAGCAAGGCTCGGAGAATGCTCAGGATCAGGAGGCGTCAGAGGTAACGGATGCGGCTGGCACAGCTGCTGAATCCAAATCTGAAGAGTCCAAGCCGGAGGCAGCCGCTGAGGGCGAATCCAAACCGGATAAGTCCGCAACCAAAGCGTCTGGTGAAGACGATCATGAGGAAACAGAAACGGCAGCAGCCGCCGCGTCCGGCAATGAGCCGGATGGGGGTGATGGTGCTGCGCAGCCGGCACCTGAACCGACGACACAGGAGCAAGGTGCCCCGTCCAGCCTCAGTGGGGTTTTTCAACGGGTAATCAATGATCCCCGTTACCAGATTGGCGCCGGCGTTCTGGGTCTGGGTTTGCTGGGCCTTTTGTGGGGACTGGCGCGGCGCAATGCGGCCCGGGAACAGGCCTTCTACGAGCAGCTGCGCGATGTACAGGAAACCTCGGAGGCGCCCGTCGAAAGCAGCGAGGAGGTGCTTGATCTTGGTTCTTCCCCGGATGAAGAAGCGCCCACCGAGAAAGAGGATGGTGAGGACGCGCTGGCGGAAGCCGACGTCTATCTTGCCTATGGACGCCAAGAGCAGGCAGCCCGCCACCTGGAGCAGGCGATTGCCACCGAGCCCGGACGCAAGGACCTGCGGCTGAAGCTGCTTGGTATCTATGCGGAGACGGGAGAGTCCGAACATTTCGAGAAACAGTACCGTGAGCTGAGCGAGCTCGGTGATGAAGCGGCCATCCAGCAGGCTGACGAGTTGCGAGGCCAGTTGGATAGTGCCGGTGAGCAGGACGTCAGTATCGAGGACCTGACCGAGCAGCTGAAGACCAGTGCCATGGAAACCGGCAACGAAGGCGAGTCGGCGAGCGAAGTGGATTCGCTTGAAGACGAGGCCTTTGATTTCAGCGCCCTTGAGGACGCTGATGACCTGTTGAGTGAATCCGGTGATTTGGAAACGGGCGAGGGCAGTTCCGGTAGCGGGGAGGAGCAAAGCCCCGACCTTGATGATTACAGCATTGACTTTGAGCTGGGCGAGGATGAAAAACCTTCGCAGTCCTCACAGGCGGAGCACACCGAGGCGGACTCTGGGAAAGCCTCGGAGACAACGCAGACGGAAGAGGATGTAGCGGATCTTGGCTTTTCGGTGGACGATCTTGAGCTGGATGAGTCAGGGGACGAAGCGGTGCCGGAACTGGATGCCGAGCTCGCGGAACAGGAACCGGAAGGCGCTGCTGCGGAAACCGGGGATGAGTCTGCAACGGAGACAGCTGATGCGGAAGGGGAAGCGGATACCGACCTGACGCTGGATGACCTGGACATCGACATGGATGTGGGCAGCGCGGAGCCCGCAAGTGAATCAACTGAAGCTCCAGAGCAGGCCTCTACAGAGGTACCATCGGATTCGGACTTTGACGACTCCTTTCTGGAAGAACTGGATGCGGAGCTGGATCGGGTTACCGGAGAAGAATCCGAGAGCGAGGAAGCCGCTGAGTCAACAACAGCAGTCTCGGAAGAATCAGCAGAGTCGGCCGCCAGTGACGATGAGCTGGATGACCTGAGTCTTGACGTCTCGGATGAGGACCTGGAACTCGCCGAGGAGGTTGCCCAGGAAGGGGTGGGCGAGGAGCCCGAACAACCAGAGCAGCCCGCCGAGCAGACCGAGAAAGCGCCTGCGGATCAGCTTGAGGAAGGTCTGATGGACTCGGAGCTTGAGGATATAGGCGCCGAAGGCGAGCTGTCCGATGAGGAGCTGGCCGCACTGGAAGGGGAACAAGAGCAGGCGCCCGGGGCGCAACAGAAGGATGAAACGGACGCTATGGACGCCGGGAACGAAACCAGCTCATCGAGCTCCAGCGATGAAGAGTTTGATTTTCTGGAGGGTACCGACGAAGCCGGCACCAAGCTGGATCTGGCGAGAGCGTATGTCGAGATGGGCGATGCAGACGGTGCGCGGGACATTCTCGAAGAAGTGGCCCGTGAAGGCAGTGACGAGCAACAGCAGGAAGCCCAGCGGCTTCTCAGCGAACTCTGATCTGTTGTGCTTCAACAACCGGTTGAGCTGACCACAGCGGTGACGGCCGGGCCCGGTCGGGTCGCTCTGGTGATTGAGTACGATGGCGGTGGCTTTCACGGCTGGCAGGATCAGAAGAGCAGTCTGCGGACCATAGGCGGAACCCTTGCCACTGCTGTCTCCAGGGTGGCCAATGAACCGGTTGAGCCGGTCTGTGCCGGGCGCACGGACGCCGGCGTGCACGCCTGCTATCAGGTGGTCCACTTTGACACCAGTGTCTCGCGGGCAATCCGCTCCTGGGTGCTGGGCATTAATAGCGCACTGCCTTCTGATATCCGCGTTCACTGGGGCGGAGGCGTTGCCCCGGAGTTCAGCGCGCGTTTCAGCGCCCGCTCCCGACGGTACAGGTACCTGATGCTGGATTCGCCGACGCCGCCGGCGCTGCTGCGCGAACGGGTTGCATGGACGCGAATGCCCCTTGAGGGCGACGCCATGCAGCAGGCTGCTGAACACCTCCTGGGGGAGCAGGATTTTTCTGCTTTCCGGGCTGCCGGATGCCAGGCCCATACTCCGTGGCGATGTATTGAAGCGATTTCAGTTTCCCGGGAAGGGCCATTCCTGGTGCTGGACGTTACCGCCAACGCCTTTCTTCACCACATGGTACGCAACATAGCGGGAACACTCATGGCCGTTGGGCGGGGCGAGCGCCATCCGGATTGGGTCGCGGAGGTTCTTGGTCACCGGGACCGCCGTTATGCGGGAGTCACCGCGCCGCCCCAGGGGCTCTACCTGGTGGACGTAATGTACCCCGACCCGGTGCCCATCCCGAGGCCGCGAATTGGGCCCTGGTGGCTTTCCAGCCAGGGCTGAGATTTGGTACGGAGCGCTGCGAGCGCTATTCTTTCCCTTTTGGCGTAGGAGATGGTCTTGCCCCGTACTCGAATCAAGGTCTGCGGCATTACCCGCGAGGACGATGCCGTGGTGGCGGCTGAAGCGGGTGTGGACGCTATCGGACTGGTATTCCACCCGGAAAGCCCGCGTTGTGTTTCGGTTGAGCAGGCGCGGCGGATCCGCTGGGCATTACCCCCGTTCGTTACCACGGTGGGCCTGTTTGTGAACGCCTCCAGGGATTTTGTAGCGACGGCCCTGGAGCAGGTCCCACTGGACCTGCTCCAGTTTCACGGTGATGAATCCGCGGCATTCTGTAGCGGTTTTCAACACCCTTGGATACGCGCAGTCAGGGTTCGGGATTCCCGGGTGGTTACGGCCGCTGAGAGTACCTATGATAAGGCGTTCGGCCTGCTTGCCGACGCCTACAGTCACGAGCGTTACGGTGGTACGGGGAAAACGTTCAACTGGGATTGGTTGCCCGCTACCCCTTCCCTGCCACTGATCCTGGCCGGGGGGCTCACGGCAGCGAATGTGGGCGAGGCCGTAAAACGCGTACAACCCTGGGCTGTGGATGTCAGCGGCGGAGTTGAAACAGAGCCGGGCATCAAGTGCCCTCAGCGCATCAATGAATTCGTCCGGGAGGTTACCCTGACCCATGAAACTGACTGAGCAACAGATCAAGGATAGTCCGGACGCGCGGGGCCATTTTGGCGCCTATGGTGGCCGTTTTGTCTCCGAGACCCTGATCGATTCCCTGGAACACCTGGAGCGTGAATACCGCAGATTGCGGGAGGACCCGGAGTTTGTGGCCCGGTTCCACAAGGACCTGGCGGATTATGTGGGCAGACCCACACCGCTGTACCACGCCGATCGACTGAGCAGTGAGCTGGGCGGGGCTTCCATCTGGCTTAAGCGGGAGGATCTGTGTCACACCGGCGCCCACAAGGTGAACAACACCATTGGCCAGGCGCTTCTGGCGAAGTTTCTGGGCAAACCGCGCGTCATTGCGGAAACCGGAGCCGGTCAGCATGGAGTGGCCACCGCGACGGTGGCGGCCCGACTGGGGCTCAAGTGCAAGATTTATATGGGGGCCGAGGATGTTCGTCGGCAGGCCATCAACGTCTACCGCATGAAACTTCTGGGTGCCGAGGTCGAGGCGGTTGAGGGCGGAACCCGCACGCTCAAGGACGCCATGAACGAGGCGCTCCGGGACTGGGTGACCAATGTTGACGATACGTTTTACATCATCGGCACTGTTGCGGGCCCCCACCCGTATCCGATGCTGGTGCGGGATCTCCAGTCCGTGATCGGTCGCGAAACGCGCCAGCAGAGCCTGGAAAAAAACGGTGCGCTGCCTGATGCCCTGGTCGCCTGTGTTGGCGGTGGCTCCAACGCCATCGGGCTGTTCCATCCCTTCCTGGGGGACGAATCGGTAACAATGTACGGTGTTGAAGCGGGAGGCCATGGGGTTGAAACCGGCCAGCACGCCGCGCCGTTGAGTGCCGGCAGGCCAGGTGTGCTGCATGGCAACCGGACCTACCTGATGGAGGATGATTACGGCCAGATCGCCGGTACCCATTCGGTTTCCGCCGGGCTGGACTATCCCGGGGTAGGCCCTGAACACTCCTGGCTCAAGGATACCGGCCGAGTGAACTACGTATCGGTAACCGACGACGAGGCGATGGACGGTTTCCGGCGCCTTACGGCTCTGGAGGGCATTATGCCGGCCCTGGAAACAGCCCATGCCATCGCCTGGGCAATCAAGCTGGCGCCCACCATGCGCCCGGACCAGTCCATCGTCATCAATCTTTCCGGCCGGGGTGACAAGGACATCGACACTGTCGCCCGTATGGATAACATCGAAGTGGAGCGGCGCTAACCCATGAGCCGAATCGAACAGCGACTCAATGCCCTGGGTAACCAGGGCCGCAAAGGGCTTATTCCCTATATTACCGCCGGTGATCCCGATACCGGAGAAACCCTCCGGATTATGCACAGTCTGGTGGAGTCCGGGGCGGATCTGATCGAGCTTGGTATGCCCTTCTCGGATCCCATGGCCGACGGGCC
The DNA here is from genome assembly GCA_048013405.1 of Halomonadaceae bacterium KBTZ08. Lineage (GTDB taxonomy): Bacteria > Pseudomonadota > Gammaproteobacteria > Pseudomonadales > Oleiphilaceae > Halospina. The sequence continues at coordinate 660,168 of CP182108.1, read as the reverse complement.
GGTGATCCAGCGTGCCTGTGAACGGGCGCTGGCAAAAGGTTGCACCAGTCACGACGTCCTGTCTGTGGTGAGCCGGTTCCGGGAAACGGATGACGAAACCCCCGTGGTGCTCATGGGGTACCTGAATCCGGTTGAGGCTATGGGCTATGATACCTTTGCCAGACGGGCAGCCGAGGCTGGCGTGGATGGCGTCCTTATGGTGGATCTGCCGCCAGAGGAGGCCGGGGACGTGGTGTCTTCGTTCCGCTCCCAGGGGCTGGATCTGATCTTCCTGGTATCACCCACCACGTCGGATGAACGGATCCGCCGCATGGGCGAATACAGCAGTGGTTACCTGTATTACGTCTCATTGAAGGGCGTTACCGGTTCCGCGAGTATCGATTCGGGGGCCGTGGAACAAAGGGTTGCCCATATCCGGAGCCTGACAGAACTTCCGGTTGGTGTGGGCTTCGGCATTCGCGACGCGGAAACGGCGGGCGCCATAGGCCGCGTTTCGGATGCTATTATCGTGGGCAGTGTTATTGTTGACTGCATTGGCCGGCATCCCGAGGGCGGCGAATCATTGCACCAGGCCCTGAAGGACCTGGTGAAGCCCCTGCGGGACAGCCTGGATACACCCTGAGCCGGAGGACAGTTCATGAGCAGCTGGCTCGACAAGATTATGCCCGGAATGATCCGTTCGGACGCGCAGCAGCGTTCAACGGTTCCTGAAGGGCTCTGGAAGAAATGCCCCAAGTGCAACGGCTTTCTCTATCGCCCGGAGCTGGACCGCAACCTGAATGTTTGCCCCAAGTGCGAACATCACATCCGGATCAACGCGCGGCGTCGCCTGGAAATCTTTCTCGATGCGAAGGATAACCGGGAGATTGCGGCCGACCTGGAGCCCGTGGACCGGCTCAAGTTCAAGGATACCAAACGCTACAAGGACCGTCTGAGCCAGGCCCAGAAAAGCACCGGTGAAAAGGACGCTCTGGTGGCCATGGCGGGAACCGTACAGGATGTCCCCGTGGTTGCGGTGGCGTTCGAGTTCCAGTTCCTGGGCGGCTCCATGGGGCAGGTGGTCGGCGAGAAGTTCGTGCGCGCCGTGAACATCTGCCTGGAAGAAAACGTGCCCCTGGTGTGTTTCGCGGCCAGTGGTGGCGCCCGTATGCAGGAAGCCATCATGTCATTGATGCAGATGGCGAAGACGGCAGCGGCACTTGAACGCATGCGTGAACAGGGCATTCCGTTCATATCCGTGCTCACCGACCCGGTATTCGGGGGCGTTTCCGCCAGTCTCGGTATGCTGGGCGACCTCAATATCGCCGAACCCTATGCACTGGTGGGCTTTGCGGGGCCACGGGTGATTGAGCAAACGGTACGCGAGAAGCTGCCGGAAGGCTTCCAGCGCAGCGAGTTCCTGATTGAGCACGGGGCGATTGACATGATTGTTGCCCGGCACGACATGCGGGAACGGGTGGCCCATGTGCTCGCTAAGCTCGGACACCATGAGCAGCCGCCGGAGGACGAGCCAGAGCCGCTCGCCGAACAGCTGCCGGAAGAAGAGGGCACCGGAGAGGCCGATGCCACAGAGTGATGCCAGCCTGCAAGACTGGCTGGCCTATCTTGAATCCCTCCATGCGAGTGAGATGGAGCTTGGTCTTGACCGGGTGATGGTTGTCTACCGTCGGCTTTTGCCGCAGGGCCTGCCTGGCAAGGTGGTGATCGTCGGGGGCACGAATGGCAAGGGCAGCACCCTGGCAGCCCTGGAGTCCCTGTTAAGCTCTGAGGGGTACAGTACCGGCGCCTATACGTCACCCCATATACGCCGTTTCAACGAACGGATCCGCATCAATGGGGTGGATGTAACGGACGCCGCCATATGCGATGCCATGGCCGCCGTGGAACAGGCCCGGCGCAATATCCCGTTGACCTATTTTGAGTTCACCACCCTGGCTGCGTTCTGGCTTTTCCGGGAGGCTGGCGTGGCGTACCCGCTTCTTGAAGTGGGGCTCGGCGGGCGTCTCGACGCCGTCAATGTGGCAGAACCGGCGCTGTCGATCATCACGGGTGTGGACCTGGATCACACCCAGTGGCTTGGTACTGACCGCGAACAGATCGGCTATGAAAAAGCTGGCATCCTGCGGGCAGGGCAGCCAGCCCTTTTTGGCGAGCCGGATCCTCCCGCCTCGGTGACTGACCAGGCTGCGGCGCAAGGCATTCCCTTGCGAATCCGCGGGCGTGATTTTGGCGGATCGGATGGTGACGGCGGGTTATCCGCTTCCCAGCAAACGGCTCTAGCTGCTTTCGGGATGCTGGGGTTCCAGGTGGATGAGTACACCGTTACGCATCTGCACAACGCCACAGTCCTGCCCGGCAGGTTCCAGACGCTGGAGGGCGAGCCCCGGATCATCCTTGATGTCGGGCACAACCCACAGGCCGCCCGGTGGCTGGGGAGCCGGTTGACGCAGGTCCCGGAAACCCCAGTGCACGCGGTCTATGGCGCCATGGGCGATAAAGACGTTGAAGGGGTGGCCGCCGCCTTGGCTGACATCCCGGATGGCTGGCACCTAGCGCCTTTGCCGGGCGCCCGTGGGCTGAGCGCGGAGCAGGTTGCTGAACGGCTCGCGGGGCTGGTTCCTGAGGGGCAGCTCCAGACCACAACAGGGGTCCGGGAGGCGCTGGCCTCAGCCCGGGAAGCCGCCGGGCAAAACGGGTGCGTTCTGGTATTCGGTTCCTTTCTGACGGTGTCTGAAGCTCTGGCCGTTCTGGAATCGTAACTGGTACTGCCATACCCCGAGCGATTACACTCCCTTACAACCATTTACAAGCAAGGCGCAGGGATTTGGACGGATTCAAACAGCGGATTATCGGGGCCCTCATCATTGTCTGCCTGGCGGTGATCTTTCTGCCGATGCTTTTCGATGAGCCGCACCAGGCCCGGAAGGAGCAGGTGCTTGAGGTACCTGCGAAGCCGGAAATGGAGCCGGTAACGATTGAGCAGCCACAGGAGCCGGACACGCCACCGGACTCCGGGGATGGCCCTGAGATCCCCATGGCGAATGATGGCCGGATAGAGCGGGATGAAGGCCCCGCCACGTCCCAGGATGATTCTGAGCCAGTCCCCCAGGTCCAACAGGAAGAAGATGGCGCGCTTCGGGGAGCGTGGCTGGTTCGGCTCGGCAGTTTCAGCAAACGCAATAACGCCCTCGGCCTGAGGGATCGGGTGCGTGAGCACGGCATGGACGCGCACAGCCAAACGGTTGATACCGACAACGGTACCTATACGCGGGTATTCGCAGGCCCCTTCGTGGATAAGGAGCAAGCCCAGTCCGCGCGCAAGCAGCTTGAGGCTGAGTTCAATCTCAAGGCCATGGTGATTGAAGGAGAAGAGGACTGACGCCGGTTTGGCGGTCTCTCGATTCCTGCTAGAATGGCCGCTTCCTGTAAGCACTGGGGCCTCCGGATGGATGCGCTGATCTGGATCGACTGGGTCATCATAGCCATTGTCGCCGTTTCAACCCTGATCAGCCTGAAGCGGGGCTTCGTCAGGGAGGCAATGTCACTTGTGGTCTGGGTGGGTGCCTTTGTCATCGCCCGGACCTTTCACCCCAACATGCAGGTGTTGCTGGCGGATACGGTCAGCCATGCCACGGTTCGTCTTATTGCGGCTTTCGGCATCCTGTTTGTGGTCACCCTGATTGTAGGCGCTGTTGTCAATAACGCGCTAGGCCGTCTGGTGGAGGCCACCGGTCTCAGTGCCACGGACCGTACCCTGGGCATGTTCTTCGGGCTGGCGCGTGGCCTTGTACTGGTGTTGGTGGCCCTGGCGCTTCTGCGGATGACGCCAGTCACCGGCGACACCTGGTGGCGTGAATCAACCACGGTCCAGGAACTGGCAAAAGTTGAAGCCTGGTCAAGGGACGTGCTCGGTGACGAAATTGATTCGCTTCTGCCGGATGCTGAAGCCGCCAGTGACGCTTCCGGACAAGCCATGCAGGAAGGCGCACAACGCCTGATGGACATGCAGGACAGTGCACCGGAAACAATCTCCAGGGACGAGCGTTCCCAATCCCCAGCAACCGCGGAGTAATACAACTCGATGTGTGGAATCGTTGGCATCGTTGGCACGACCAACGTCAACCAGTCGCTTTATGACGCACTGACCGTTCTTCAGCACCGGGGCCAGGATGCCGCAGGCATCGTGACCTTTGAGGATGAGCGCTTTTTTCTGCGCAAGGACAACGGTCTGGTCAAGGATGTCTTCCGTACCCGCCATATGCGCCGGCTGGTTGGCCATGTGGGTATTGGCCATGTGCGTTATCCCACGGCCGGCACCTCCAGCTCTGCCGAGGCCCAACCGTTCTACGTGAACAGTCCCTATGGGATCACGCTGGCGCACAACGGCAACCTGACGAATACCGAGGAACTCGCCAATGATGTGTTCCGTTCGGACCTGCGCCACATCAACACCAACTCGGATTCCGAGGTTCTGCTCAATGTCTTTGCCCATGAGCTGCAAAAGAAGGGCAAGCTGAACCCGACCAGCGAGGATGTATTCGATGCGGTGCGCACGGTTCACCGTCGTGCCAGCGGCGCTTATGCCGCCATCGCCATGATCACCGGTTATGGCATCGTTGGTTTCCGCGACCCCAATGGCATTCGCCCGGCGTGTTTTGGTGTTCGTGAGACGCCCGAAGGCAAGGAGTACATGATTGCCTCGGAAAGTGTCGCTCTGGCCTCGCTGGGCTTCGAGCTGGTCCGGGATATTGCACCGGGCGAAGCCGTTTATATTGAAACGGACGGCAGCCTGTATACGAAGCAGTGTGCTGAGTCACCGAAACTCAACCCCTGCCTTTTTGAGTACGTTTACTTTGCGCGGCCTGACTCCATCATCGATGACATTTCCGTCTATAAGTCGCGGTTGCGCATGGGCGAGGCGCTTGCTGGCAAGATCAAGCGCGAAATGCCCGACCATGATATTGACGTGGTGATTCCCATTCCGGATACCAGCCGAACGTCGGCGTTACCGCTGGCGTATGATCTGGGCGTCAAGTTCCGTGAGGGGCTGATCAAGAATCGCTACATCGGGCGTACGTTCATCATGCCCGGGCAGACCATGCGCAAGCGCTCCGTGCGGCAGAAGCTGAATCCCATCGAACTGGAATTCCAGGGCAAGAATGTGCTTCTGGTGGACGATTCGATCGTGCGTGGCACAACCTGCCAGGAAATCGTGCAGATGGTGCGTGACGCGGGAGCCAAGAAAGTCTACTTCGCCTCGGCGGCGCCGCCGGTGCGCTACCCCAATGTGTATGGGATCGACATGCCGGCAGCCAATGAGCTGATCGCCCATGGCCGTACCGAGAAGGAAGTGGAAGAGCTCATTGGTGCGGACTGGCTGATCTATCAGGACCTCGATGACCTCGTTGAATGTGCCCGTGAGGGCAACGAGACCATCGATGAGTTTGACTGCTCCGTCTTCAACGGCCATTACCCCACCGGCGATGTGACCGCTGACTACCTGACACGGCTGGAGCAGGAGCGCTCGGAAGCGAAAAAGAACGAGCGGAACAAGGAACTGACGGCGGATAGTGACGTCATCGATATCCATAACGACGAGTGACCCATGAGCGATTCCAGTGAGCAGGTACCACACGCCAACCTGTCGGGCACCCGGGCTGAGACCCGGGCGGTTCGGGCGGGGCAGCGGCGTACCCCGGAACTTGAGCACAGCGAGGCCCTGTACCCGACCTCCAGCTTTGTCTACAACAGCGCCGCCCAGGCGGCAGCGCGATTCGCGGGGAACGAGCCGGGTAATATCTACTCACGCTTCACCAACCCCACGGTTGCCACCTTTGAGGACCGTATTGCGGCGCTGGAGGGGGGTGAGCGCGGTGTGGCCACGGCCTCGGGTATGGCCGCCATCCTGGCGACCTTCATGGGATTGCTCCAGCAAGGGGATCACATTGTGTGCTCCCGAGGCGTTTTTGGCACCACAACAGTCCTGCTCCAGAAATACATGGCCCGCTTCGGTGTTGAGACCACCTTTGTGGACCTGACCAGCCGGGCTGAGTGGGAGTCAGCCATTCGCCCCGAGACGCGGATCCTGTTCCTGGAGACGCCCTCCAATCCTTTGGGTGAAATCGCTGACCTGGAGGCACTGGCAACGCTGGCTCACCGCAACGAGGCGCTACTGGTGGTGGATAATTGCCTGTGTACGCCCGTACTGCAGCAACCCTTCCGCCACGGGGCGGATATCGTGGTCCATTCAGCCACGAAATACCTTGATGGTCAGGGGCGCTGTGTTGGGGGTGCCGTTGTGGGCAGCAACCAGCTGATGGAGGAGGTTCACGGAGTGATCCGTTCAGCTGGCCCCACGATGAGCCCCTTTAATGCCTGGGTCTTTCTGAAGGGACTCGAGACGCTGTCCCTGCGCATGAAGGCACACTCCGAGAACGCCCTGCGGGTTGCCCAGTGGTTGCGGGAACAGCCGTCGATTGAAACGGTGCTTTATGCGGGGCTCCCGGACCATCCACAGAATGAGCTGGCCAAGCGGCAGCAGAGCGGAGGTAGTGGTGTGGTCTCCTTCCGGGTGACAGGGGGACGGGAACAGGCGTGGCGGGTGATTGATGAACTGAACCTGTTCTCGATCACGGCCAACCTGGGGGATGCGAAGAGCACGGTGACCCATCCGGCCACGACCACCCATGGTCGGCTGTCCGATGACGAGAAGGAGCGGGGTGGGATAACCGAGAACCTGGTGCGGCTGTCCATTGGCCTGGAATCGGTTGAGGATCTGATCGAGGATCTTGAGCGGGCGCTTTCCGGCGGGTAAACGCCCCGTTTCCGGTTGGACATGTTCTGGCGAATCAAGCCATTACATGTTTAACTTGGGGCAAAGGATGAAGTGAACGCTATGGCACAGGTCAAATCGGGACAGGCGCAGCAGGAGACAGAGCATCGGGGGCGGACGCGCTTCCGGGAGCTTCTTGCCCAGGGCGGGCGTGAAGGGGCGCTGATTGCTCTGATCGTGCTCTGTGTCTACCTGGTGATGGCTCTGGTGTCCCACAATCCGGCCGACCCCGGCTGGGCGAGCATTGGTCATGAACTGGAAGCCAGCAACTACGCAGGGCGTAGCGGGGCCTGGCTGTCCAGTCTGCTAATGACCTTCTTCGGCCAGCTTTCCTGGCTTTTCCCGCTTTTGGCTGGCTGGTGTGCCATCACCCTCTACCGGAACCGGGGGACCTATCCGGACTTCCACTGGCCCCTGTTCTTCCTGCGTACCGGTGGTTTCGTCCTGTTCCTTGCCGCCAGTTGTGGACTTTTCGGCCTGTATTCGTTTTTCGGGCTGGGCCCGGATTCCGGTGGCGTATTGGGCAGTGAGATTGCCGCAACATTTGTGGCCCAGCTGAACCGGCCCGCCACTACTCTGGTTCTGGGCGCCATCGCTCTTTTCGGGTTGACGCTGGTGACCGGGCTTTCCTGGATTGCGCTGATTGACCGGGTTGGGCAGGGCGCACTGGTGCTGGTTCGCAGCGTGACATGGGTGCTCCGCGCCATGACGGGGTCTGTGGCAAGCCTGCGGCGCAGGGTGGCAGAGAGGCGCCGGGCGCGTTTAGCGACTCCCAGGAAAACCGAACCCCCAGTGGTAAACCGCCGTGTTGATGAGCCCTCCCCAGGGATTCTCAAGCGCCTGGGACAACGCTTGAAGCGTCGCCGCTCCGCGAGGCAGCAAAACACCCCCAGCCGGCAAGAGCCTGTCTTCAGTGACGAACCTGAGCCGGAGCAGCCCTCACTGCCTTTGGTCGTGGATGCGGTTGATGAGCAGGCTGATGCTTCTGCCGGGGAAGAGGAGCAGCAAGCGGTGAACATCACGCCTTTCCAGGGACGGGGAGCGGGTAGTGCCAAGCCGGAGGCCGATGATCATAAAGGGAGCAAGAAAAAGAAGCGCGGGCGCCGGTCTAGTGGCAAGCCGGTTGATCAAGGAAAGACGCCTCTGCCACCGGTGAGTATTCTGGATGAGCCGGCCTCGCACAAGAAGCAGGGATACTCGACGGACTCATTGCAGTACATGTCTCGCCTTCTAGAGGAGAAGCTGGCTGACTTTGGCGTGGCCGTGGAGGTTGTGGAGGTTAATCCGGGCCCCGTGATCACCCGTTTTGAGATCAAGCCAGCCGCTGGCGTGAAGGTCAGCCGTATTTCCAACCTGGCCAAGGACCTGGCGAGGGCGCTGGCGGTGTACAGCGTGCGCGTGGTTGAGGTGATCCCGGGCAAGTCAGTGGTTGGCATCGAAATCCCGAACGAAGAACGGGAGATGGTCAAGCTCTCCGAGATCCTGTCCTCGCCCAGCTATACAAAATCCGGTTCCGCCTTGACCCTGGCGGTGGGCAATGACATCGGTGGTGAACCAGTGGTTGCCGACCTGGGCAAGATGCCCCACCTTCTGGTGGCCGGGACTACCGGCTCAGGCAAGTCCGTTGGGGTGAACGCCATGATCCTCAGCATGCTCCTCAATGCCTCGCCCGAGGAGGTGCGCCTGATCATGATTGATCCCAAGATGCTGGAACTGTCCATCTACGAGGGGATACCGCATCTGCTGGCGCCAGTGGTGACGGACATGAAAGAGGCAGCCAATGCGTTGCGCTGGTGCGTTGCGGAGATGGAGCGGCGCTATCAATTGATGTCCTCACAGGGGGTGCGCAATCTGGCCGGTTACAACCGTAAAGTTCGCGAGGCCCGTGACCGAGGGGAACCCATAAAGGACCCCCTTTGGAACCCGGAGAACGCTATGGACCCCAGCGAGGACGCGCGACCGGAACTCGAGCCATTACCCTACATCGTTGTGGTGGTGGATGAGTTTGCCGACATGATGATGATTGTTGGCAAGAAGGTGGAGGAACTCATTGCCAGGATTGCTCAGAAGGCCAGGGCGGCAGGCATCCATCTGATCCTGGCAACCCAGCGGCCTTCGGTGGACGTGATCACGGGCCTGATTAAGGCCAACATCCCCACCCGGATGTCGTTCTCCGTGCAGTCGAAAGTGGACTCGCGCACGGTATTGGACCAGGGTGGCGCTGAGCAGCTTCTGGGCAACGGCGACATGCTTTATCTGCCACCGGGGTCAAGCAACCCCGAGCGGGTGCATGGAGCCTTCGTGGATGACGACGAGGTCCACCGCGTTGTTGAAGCCTGGAAACAGCGTGGTGAGCCGGATTATGTGGAGGATGTTCTGAGCGGCGGCGATAGTGACAGCGTGCCTGGCATTGCCGCCATGGGCGGCGACGAAGACAGCGAGCAGGACGCGCTTTTTGATGAAGCCGTGGCCTTTGTCACCGACAGTGGCAAGGTTTCCATTTCCTCCGTGCAGCGTAAATTCAAGATTGGATACAATCGGGCAGCGAATCTGGTGGAAGCCATGGAGGCGGCAGGCGTGGTCAGCGCTGCCGGCCACAATGGCGCCCGCGAGGTGCTCGCTGCCCCGCCACCAAGAGACTAGATGATGATGCGAGCGATCCAGACCCTTTTTATGGTGCTGTGCCTGTCGGCTATGCCGGCATTGGCCCAATCCGGCAGTAGCGGGGATGCGGCCGCATTGCTAAGCGAGCGGCTTTCGGGTTACCGCAGCTATCAGGCCAGCTTTGAACAGACGGTACAGAGCCCCGACGGCGAAAGGCTTCAGAAGACCACCGGCGAGCTCAGTGCCCGGCGTGGCGGGGACTTTTTCTGGCATGTTGATCCCCCCATGGAGCAGAAGATCGTCACCGCTGGCGACGAGGTCCGCGTCTACGATCCGGACCTGCGCCAGGTCACGGTCTATCCGCTTGAGGATCGTATTGCATCAACGCCTGCACTGCTGCTCTCCGGCAAGGTGGGCAATCTGGCGGAGACGTTCCGGATAGAGCGCCGCGTAAACGGTGATGGCGAGCGGTTTACTCTGGAGCCGAAGGATCAGGACACGCTTTTCCTGAAGTTGAGCATGCGCTTTGATGGGGACGGAGTGCTCAGGGGCATGCAGTTGCATGACTCTCTGGACCAGCGCAGTAAGCTGCAATTCCACGAAATCGTACTCAATGAGCCTGTTCCCGATGCCCGTTTCGAACTGGAAGTGCCGGATAACGTTGACGTGATCCGGAATGAGGCCAACGGAGCCCGCTGATGCAGCAAGGGCTCTTTGGCACCGAGCAAGCGCGCCACCAACCGCTTGCAGCCCGGATGCGCCCACGCGGGCTGGCGGACTACGCGGGCCAGCAGCACCTTGTGGGTGAGACCAAGCCGTTACGCCGGGCGGTCGAGGAGAACCAGCTCCACTCAATGATCCTGTGGGGACCGCCCGGTGTGGGCAAAACCACCTTTGCCCGCCTGCTCGCGGAACAGACCTCGGCCTGGTTCGAGACGCTCTCCGCTGTGGCGGCTGGGGTCAAGGATATACGCAATGCTGTCGCGGCAGCGCGGGAACGCCTGGAGACCAGCGGCCAGGAAACCCTTCTGTTCGTGGACGAGGTCCATCGGTTCAATAAGTCCCAGCAGGACGCCTTCCTGCCCCATATCGAGGAGGGCACAGTCATCTTCGTCGGGGCCACCACGGAGAACCCCTCCTTCGAGCTCAACAGCGCGCTCCTGTCCCGCACCCGGGTTTATGTGCTGCGGGATCTGGAGGAGCGGGACCTTGTGGCGCTGCTGCGGCGGGCCCTCGAGGCGGAGGAGGGGCTCAACGGGAGTGTCCAGGTTGATGATGACGTTCTGGGCATGATGGCACGGGCGGCCGATGGTGATGCCCGGCGCGCGCTCAACATACTGGAGGTGGGCTCGGATCTTGCTGGTGAAGAGAAGGAGGGGGGGAAGCCGGTCATCGACGAATCCGTTCTGGGGGAGGTGCTCCAGACATCGCTGCGTCGCTTCGACAAGGGCGGGGATGTTTTCTACGATCAGATCTCCGCGTTGCACAAGTCTGTGCGCGGCTCGGATCCGGACGCGGCCCTGTACTGGATGTGCCGGATGTTGGATGGCGGCTGCGACCCGTTGTATATTGCGCGTCGTCTTGTGCGCATCGCCAGTGAGGACATCGGGAATGCCGACCCCAGGGCGCTGAGTCTGAGCATGGAAGGGTGGCAGGTCCAGGAGCGTCTGGGCAGCCCTGAAGGGGAACTGACGCTGGCCCAGGTGGTGACCTATCTGGCCATGGCACCCAAGAGTATCGGTGTTTACAGGGCCTTTAATGAGTGCATGGCCCAGGTGCGTCGGGACCAGGATCGGCCGGTTCCAGCGCATCTGCGCAATGCCCCCACGAAGCTGATGAAGGAACAGGGGTATGGCGAGGATTATCGCTATGCCCATGACGAACCGGAAGCGTTCGCGGCGGGCGAAAGCTATATGCCCCAAGCGCTGCACGGCACACGTTTCTACCAGCCAGAACCGCGTGGGCTGGAACAGAAATTCGCGGAGAAGCGTGCCTATCTGGACCGGCTGAACGCCGAAAGCCAGCGGCAGCGCTATCCCGACGGGAACAACAACTGACGACTGGAAAGAGACCATCATGCTGGATCCCAAATGGGTGCGAACCGACCCCGACGCTGCAGCCGCCCAACTGGCAAGGCGAGGCTATGAACTGGACACCGGACGGGTGCGCGAGCTCGAAAACCGTCGCCGTGAGCTCCAGAGCCGTACCGAGGAACTGCAGGCTGAACAGAAGCGCCGTTCCAAGGCCATAGGGGAAGCCAAGCGCAATGGCGAAGACGCGCAGCCGCTGATGGATGAGGTGGAATCGCTGAAACAACAGAAGGCAGACGCCGAACACCAGCTCAGGGAACTGCAGGCCGACCTGAATGCGTTCCTGGAGGGGATTCCGAATATCCCGGATGACGCTGTTCCCGAGGGCGATTCCGACGAGGATAATGTCGAGATCCGCCGTTGGGGCGAGCCCACAGAACCGGCTTTTGAACCGGCCGACCATGTAACCCTGGGAGAGGGGGTAGGCGGTATGGACTTTGCCGCCGCGGCCACGATCGCCCGCGCCCGTTTCGCGGTGATGCAGGGCGGCGTGGCGCGGCTGCACCGGGCCCTGACCCAGTTCATGCTGGATCTGCATACGGCCGAACACGGGTACACGGAAACCTACCTGCCCTATATGGTCAACAGCGCCAGCCTTACGGGTACCGGGCAGCTTCCCAAGTTTGAAGAGGACCTGTTCCGGATTGATGGTGACCGGGATCTCTACCTGATTCCAACCGCCGAGGTGCCTGCCACCAACATGGTGCGTGACCGTATTCTGGGAGCAGAGGAGCTGCCGAAGCGAATGGTGTGTCATACCCCCTGCTTCCGCAGCGAGGCCGGCGCCTATGGTAAGGACACCAGAGGCATGATTCGCCAGCACCAGTTCGAGAAGGTTGAGCTGATCCATATCGTGCGCCCCGGTGACTCGGATGCGGCACTGGAGGCTCTGACCGGCCATGCTGAGACCATCCTGCAGCGTCTGGAACTGCCATACCGAGTCGTGACACTGTGCGGTGGTGACATGGGCTTTGCGGCCGCCCGGACCTACGACATTGAAGTCTGGCTGCCGGGCCAGTCCGCCTATCGCGAGATTTCGTCCTGCAGTAATACCCGTGATTTCCAGGCCCGGCGGATGCAGGCACGCTGGCGCAATCCGGAGACTGGCAAACCGGAGCTGGTGCATACACTCAACGGCTCCGGTCTTGCTGTGGGGCGTGCCTTGGTGGCGGTACTGGAGAACTATCAGGAAGCGGATGGCCGGGTTCGTGTCCCGTCGGCGCTGCAGTCCTACATGGGTGGACTGACCGAACTTGTACCAGAGGGGGCCTGAAGTCGATGGTTACGCAATGGGTGAAGGACCGCGTGAAGACCCTTCTGCTGCCTGGCAGGACAACCGCCGCGGAGCCGCGGGCCGAAGGCGAGGTCTATCTGGTAGGCGCTGGCCCGGGTGATCCCGACCTGCTCACGGTCAAGGCCCTGCGGTTGCTGCGCGAGGCGGATGTGGTTCTGCACGATCGACTGGTCTCACAGCCCATTATGGACCTGATTAACGAGCACGCGGCCATCATCCATGTTGGCAAGGCGCGCTCCAATCACAGCGTTCCCCAGGACCAGATCAATGACATGCTGGTGGAATACGCTCGGGCAGGGAAACGGGTAGTCCGGCTCAAGGGCGGAGACCCGTTCATTTTCGGCCGTGGCGGCGAAGAGATTGAGCGCCTCGCGGAATACGGCATCCCCTTCCAGGTGATTCCTGGCATAACCGCTGCCCAGGGATGTTCCAGCTACGCGGGTATACCCTTGACGCATCGTGACCATGCGCAATCCGTGCGTTTCATCACCGGTCATCTCAAGAACGACACCACGGATCTGCCCTGGCAGGACTTTGTCCAGAACCGGCAGACGCTGGTGTTCTACATGGGACTCATGGGCTTGCCCGTGATTGCTCGGGAGCTCATTGCCCACGGCATGGCGCCGGAAACCCCCTGTGCCCTGGTTTCAAAGGGAACCATGCCGGAACAGGCAGTGGTCAGTGCGACACTGGCGTCGATTGTGGAGGCAGTGGAAGAGGCCGGCGTAAGGGCTCCGACCATTATCATCGTGGGCGATGTAGTGAATCTGAGAGGTCAGCTCGGCTGGCTTGAACAGGTGCCAGCCGAGCCGGAGGCGTTCAGCCCCGGTGACGGTGGGGGATAACGTCCCGGAGGTCGTCACGCATCTGGCGGACGGCCTTCTCGGTGGTCTCCCAGTCGATGCAGGCATCGGTCACGGAGACGCCATATTCCATTTCATCCATCGCCGCCAGCTTCTGCTTGCCCCAATTGATGTTGCTCTCAACCATCAGGCCGATGATGGACAGGTTGCCTTCCTTGATCTGATGGCTGACGTCCTGCATGACCAGAGGCTGCACGGCCGGATCCTTATTGGAATTGGCGTGGCTGCAGTCCACCATAATGGCGTTGCGTACCCCAGCTGACTGAAGCTCCCGTTCGCAGAGCGCCACATTCACGGAGTCGTAATTCGGCTTGCCGCCGCCACCGCGCAAAACCACATGGCTGTAAGGGTTGCCCCGGGTGCGGGTGATGGCCACCTGCCCATTCTGGTCAATCCCCAGGAAGCTGTGCGGATTGGATGTGGAGTTCATGGCGTTGATCGCCACATCCAGGCTGCCGTCAGTCCCGTTCTTGAACCCAACGGCCATGGAAAGACCACTGCTCATTTCGCGGTGCGTCTGGGATTCCGTGGTGCGGGCGCCGATCGCTGACCAGGCGATGGTATCCTGGAGATACTGCGGTGCGGTGGGATCCAGTGCTTCGGTGGCCGTGGGCAGCCCCAGCTCAGCAATGTCCAGCAGCAGCTTGCGACCAACGTAGAGGCCCCGTTCGATATCGAAGCTGTCGTCCAGGTGAGGGTCATTGATCAGCCCTTTCCAGCCCGTGGTTGTGCGGGGCTTCTCGAAATAGACGCGCATGACCAGGAAAAGCGTATCACTGACTTCGTCCGCCAGTGCCTTCAGGCGGCGGGCGTAGTCCAGAGCGGCATCGGGGTCGTGGATTGAGCAGGGACCTACCACCAGGAACAGGCGCGGATCCTTGCCATCCAGGATGTTATTAATGGTCTGACGGCCTTCCAGCACGGTTCGCCGGGCTGCATCGGTTAGCGGCAGCTGTTCCTTGAGCGCTGCCGGCGTGGTCAGTACCTGTTGTTCCTCAATATTGACGTTCTCGATGTCGCTGCTTGCCATCACTGCCTCTTATCGCCCTTGCACGAAAACGGGCCGTCATAGTGCGTGAATTCCTTCGCGGATGCAATCCGGCCCGCCGGTCATGCTGGCGGCAGCCCGCTGGCTGGTTTAAGGTGTAAGTCAGACATTCTTGGCCGGGTAGAGCAACGTTTGAGCCTGATCGAATCCATCATCTCCGAGCTGCGTGTGCCCGATCTGCCGTATCCGGTTGGGCAGTCGGCGCCGGATGCCTCCCAGCTCTGGAACCGGACACTGTCCGAGGCCTGGAACGCGGGCAGCGACGAACGGGTTGTGACGCACCTCCAGCGCGTTGACGCTGTCTGGAGCATGCGCCAGGTCAATGCCGCCTACCTGGCGGACCGGGTTATGAATGTGTTTCTTCGGCGTTCCGGGCTTCATCCCTACCTGATTCATCGCGTGGCCCGTATGCGTTTCTGGCTGGCTCGGGACCTGGAAGCGAACGGTGACCAGGCCGTGGCGGAGACGCGTCCACTGCGCCGGTGGCTGGACAGCCTCCAGGCGCTGCGTGGTTGGAGCCGGACCGGGGGGCGCTCCGACAGGCCCGTGGAGAATCATCTCGAGGCGATGGAGCAGGCCGTAGGTCAAGCCCTGGTGAGTGGCGATGAGCACCCTATTGAGGTTTGCGTCAGTGATTGGACGGATCAGATCCGGCGCCAGGCGGATCAGGCCGAGCGCGTGGCATCCCGGCTGTGGCAGACGGAAGTTGGGGCGGCTGGACAACGGGCGGCGGAACAGGCCGTCAGGGCCGCCCTTGCACGTACTTTGCGGGGGCGCCATCTGCCGTCTGGGCTTAAGGCTTTCATTGAGGCGGATTGGCGCGCCCTGATGCGGCGGGCAATCATGGATCACGGTCTGGAATCCGAAAGCTGGCGCCATGCGTGGCGTCTCTTGGAGTGGTTGGTCTGGGTCGGGGATGAAAGTCTGTGTGGACAGGACCGGAACCGGCTCTATCACGTTGGAGAGCAGCTTTCGGACAAGCTCGTGCAGGTGGTGAGCATGGTGGATGGGCGGGACCCCGATCCGCAGCGTTTCCAGGTGGTGGAGACGCTCCTTGCCCAGCGGTTGCGTGATGAACCGGTTGACCAGGAGGCGGCGGAAACGCCGGAAGCGGACCCGCGGTGGCTTGAGAAACCGGATCCCGCCCAGGGTGACGAGGCCCGGGAGTGGGTGGGCAGCTGGTACCTGTACGAGGAAGATGGTCAGCAAATCCGCCAGTTCCTCACTGGTTTTCTGGAAGAGACCGGTGAGGTGTTGTGGACCAATGCGCGGGGCGCCAAGCTGAGCATTGAGTCCTTCCGTTCCGTTCGGGCCCGCTACGAGGCCGGGGAGCTGACCCAGCTGCCGGAAGCCTATCCCTTTGCCGCCGTGCTGAACGATACGCTTGACAGCCTCCAGCGTGTGCTTGAATCCCAGAAGAAACAGCGCGAAGAGGCTCGGGACAAGGCGCGTCGGGAAGCGGAAGCCTTGCGCCGTGCCCAGGAAGAAGCTCTGGAAGACGAGCGTCGCCGTGAGCAGGAGCGTGAACAACGTGAAGCCCGGGAGCGTGAAGAGGCCGCCCAGGCGGCGCGGGATGAGGCCGAGGCACGGCAGGTTAGTGAGGCGGCGGAGCTTTGGGAGAACGTTCTGGCGGAAGTGGATTGTCTGGAGGCCGGAAGCTGGATCCAGCTGGGCAGCAGCGATGAAGCTGTGCGGTTGAAGCTGGCATTGCGAATAAGAGCATCCGGGAAGCTCGTGTTCGTGGACCGGCATGGCCTCAACCGCCAGGAAGTCCTCCGTGAGGACCTGGCAGCCCGCGTTCGCGACGGGGAGGCCCAGCTTCTCAGCCAGGGCGCCGAGTTTGCGGATACGCTGTCACGGGTTGTGGGACGGCTTCGGGTAGGGCGCTCATGAGTGACTTCTGGATTCCGGAGAGCTACGAGCAGCGCAATGAATACCGGCTGGCTGGGCGTGTGGTCGCGGACCTGCAGGTGGCAGACGGTGTGGGTGACGAGCCACCGCGCTGGTTACGTTGCTGCACTCGGGATATTTCCGCCAGTGGCATCAGTCTCACGGCGGACGAACCAGTGGTGGCAAACGCATTGCTGAACCTGCGGGTAACCATCGATGAGGGCGCCACTTACGCCCTGTTGGCAGAGGTACGGTCATGCCGGGAATGGGCGGATGGCTTCTGGCGGGTTGGTCTGGCGGTATTGGATGCGGGTGACAACAGCCTGGCTGACTGGAAGGAGGCTGTCGCCACCCTGCTGGATGACTGCTGAGGCGAGGGCTCAGGTCTCCATCGGATTCATGGCCATATTGCGGAACCCGGCATCCACGTAGATAACCTCTCCGGTAATACCACTGGCCATGTCGGAAGTCAGGAAGGCCGCCGTATTGCCTACTTCCGCGGTGGTTACATTGCGCTGCAGCGGCGTGCGCTTCTCGTTTTCAGAAAGCATGCGCCGGAAGCTCTTGATACCCGAAGCGGCCAGCGTCTTGATGGGGCCTGCTGAAATAGCGTTGACCCGGGTGCCCTCGGGGCCCAGCGAAGCGGCCAGGTAGCGCACGCTGGCTTCCAGGCTGGCCTTGGCGAGACCCATAACGTTGTAATTGGGCAATACCATCTGTGAGCCGAGGTAGGTCATCGTCAGGATCGAGCCATTGCGCCCTTCCATCAGCGGCCGGGCTTCACGGGCAAGTGCCGTGAGACTGTAGGCGCTGATGTCATGCGCACTCTTAAAGCCTTCGCGACTGGTCACTTCGGTGAAATCGCCATCAAGCTCCTCGCCCGGCGCGAATCCAACTGAATGCACCAGAATGTCGAGACCTCCCCAGTGCTCGTTGAGTGACTCAAACAGCTCGGCGATCTGCTGATCGTCGGTTACATCGCAGGGCAGGACAAGGTTGCTGTTCCAGTTCTCGGCAAACCCTTCCACCCGGGACTTGAGCTTGTCATTCTGATAGGTAAGTGCAAGCTCCGCGCCCTGATCATGCAGCGCCTGGGCGATGCCCGTGGCAATGGAGTGCTTGCTGGCGATGCCCACGACCAGCGCTTTCTTTCCGTCCAGTATTCCCATGCTGACCTCAGTGTGTGTTACGTATGTCGACGTACAGCTTAAGTTGCTGTCCGGGCTGTAGATAGTCCTTGGTATTGATGTTGTTCCACTGCGCGATTTCCGAAACACCGACATTGAACCGGTTGGCGATACGGCGGAGTGAGTCGCCAGAACGCACTGTGTAACCCACACGCCGGACCATCTCTCCCCTTTTGTCGCGTGGTTGCTGTTCATCCGTCCAGATGGCCAGAGTGTCGCCGGGCTGAAGCGTATCGCCGGGCGCCAGGTTGTTCCAGCTTGCCAGCTTGCTCACGGACACATCATGGGCGCTGGCAATATCCCAGAGGGTGTCACCACGGCTAACGCGGTAGTCGGTGCGGCTCTGGCCCTTGTTGCCGGCAGCGGCCTGGCGGGCTGCGCGGCGGTTGGATTCACTCAGGGCATAGGTATTACTGGCATTGCCGGCAGCCGGAATGAGCAGACGCTCGCCCTTGCGGATGGTGTGCCCCGAGATGTCGTTATGCTGGCGGATGACATCCGGCGTGGTATTGAAAGAGCGCGCGATGCTGATCAGCGTGTCGCCCCCCTGAACGGTGTAATTGCGCCAGCTGACCCGCTGATCATCGGGCAGGGTGTTGAGCGCTTCCCGGAATTGCTCCGCTGACGCCGCGGGCACGAGTAACCGGTGAGGGCCTTCCGGGGCCGT
The DNA here is from genome assembly GCA_048013405.1 of Halomonadaceae bacterium KBTZ08. GTDB lineage: Bacteria > Pseudomonadota > Gammaproteobacteria > Pseudomonadales > Oleiphilaceae > Halospina. The sequence continues at coordinate 641,693 of CP182108.1, read as the reverse complement.
TGCCCAACGGTTGAAGCCGGGGTTGAGACGATAGATCTCATCCACGCCAACGCCGGCCATATTGGCAGCCTGGGCGAGATCAATCTGGCCCCCGATGTCCACAATTTCAAAATAGGGGGCATCGGTGATGGAGGGGAGCTGAATGCCGTGGGCTTCGGGGTTTGCCACGATCCGGGCCAGGGCGATCAGCTTGGGTATGTAATGCCGGGTCTCCGAGGGCAGATCCAAGCTCCAGTAGTCCGTGGGCTGTCCCCGGCGCTCATTACGCCGGATGGCCCGGAGCACGCGGCCGGCACCGGCGTTGTAGGAGGCGAGGGCGAGCTCGAAATCACCATCGAACCGGCCCGCCAGCTGTTCCAGATAATCCAGCGCCCCCTGGGTGGAGCTGATGATGTCGCGCCGCCCGTCGTACCACCAGTTCTGCTTCATACCAAAAGCGCGGCCGGTGGCCGGAATAAACTGCCAGATCCCGGAAGCGCGCCCGTGGGAGTAGGCGAAAGGGTCATAGGCGCTTTCAACCAGGGGCAACAGCGCCAGTTCCCCGGGCATGTCACGCTTCTCGATCTCGCGAATGATGTAGGGCAGGTAGCGCCGCGCTCTTTTGGCGGTTCGCTTCATGTAGGATGGGTTCCGGCTGAACCAGGCCATCTGGCTGTCTATTCGCGGGTCGTCGATGTCATGTTCAAACTGGAACTGGTCCCGCAGGCGTTGCCAGACATTGCTGTAGCCGTGGCTGTCGCTGTCTGTGCTGGTTTCCCGAGAGGGGTCCGGTTGGAGGGCCCCCTGTGGCCGCACGACCTTGGCATCCATCCTGGCAGCCCGCACAATCGACGGTGGATTGTTGTCGTGGTTGGTGCCCTTTGAGTGGAGGCTTTCACAGCCTGACAGCAACGGCAGACTCATGACTGAGAGCAGGCAGAAAAGCGGAACGTAATGCATAGAGACAGCCGGTTGGTTGAGGCCCGTGACAAACCGCGTTCACACGGCGTATCGAGATTCTAGGAAGGGCTCCGAGAACCGTCAATTACACCGCGTAAGATTTAATGTGTCTGTTGTAGCCGGGCTTCAACCGCGGAACCCGTCTTTCCACTGTCGGATCACGCCAAAAACCCGGTCGGCACTCAGGCCCTGTTCGCCCGCCTTGCGCTCGGCCGCGCTTTTCACGTCGGGGTCATCCCAACGCAGGAAGGGGTTGAAGCGGCGTTCATGCCCCAGGGTTGTCGGCACAGTGGGTTGCCCGCTGTCCCGGAGCTGCTCAACCTGCCTCTGGTAGGTTTCGAGCGCCCCATCCTCCGGGGTCACTGCCCGGGTAAAGGCGACGTTGGCGCGGGTGTATTCATGGCCACAGCACACCAGGGTGTTATCCGGCCACTCACGGAGCTTGGCCAGCGAGGCGCGCATCTGGGCGGGCTCTCCCTCGAAAATCCGGCCACAGCCACAGGCAAAAAGCGCGTCACCGCAGAATGTCACCGGCTGGGGCAGGTGAGGGCTGTCGCTGTTGAACGCGATGTGATCAAGGGTGTGGCCGGGAACCGCCAGGATGTGGAACGACAGGTCCCGCCAGGCCAGTGTATCGCCCTCGCTCAGAGGGTGTGTGATGCCCTTGTACGGGGAGTCCGCAGGCCCATGAACCGGGATGTCGCCATCGCCAATCAACTTGCCCACCCCATGGGAGTGATCCGGGTGGTGATGGGTCAGCAGCACTGCTTCCAGCGTTAGGCCGTTACGCTCAAGAAAGTCACTGGCGGCTTGTGCTTCGCCGGGATCGACGATCATGGCACCATTGCTGTGTGTATCGTGGATGCACCAGATGTAGTTGTCATTGAGTGCGGGGATGGCATCGACCTGATAACCCATGGCGACCTCCGTTGCTGGGGATTGCGGACCCCCATTATAGGGAATGCTGCGGTTGTGACGAGAGCGGACTTGCCAGTTGCTGTGCTGGGCTCGACAATTGGCGGTACAAACAGGGGGAATCACCATGAACGCAGAGGCATTCGCACACTGGCTTGGGACGGGTCTGGGATCGGCGTTGCTCAATCAGGAGCAGGCCTGTGTGGCGACCGCGATGACCCGCGTTTTCGGTACCCGCCACCTGGAGGTAGGACTGAGCACCGACGTGGCGGTAACGCCACGTCTACCGCAAGGGCAACAGCCGTTGGTGGTGCCCGGCGTAAAGGGGGATACTGACCGTGGGCCCGTTATTGCACGCCCGGAGGAGCTGCCTTTCCACGATGATTGGATGGATTCCGTGGTCCTGCACCATACGCTGGACCTGGCGGAGGACCCCCGCCAGGCGTTGCGGGAGGCAGTCAGGGTCGTGCGTTCCAGCGGGCAGGTGATCGTGCTCGGGTTCAATCCGGTGGGCCTTTGGGGCTTACACCGGTTGTTCAGAGCGCGGCGTGGCATTCCCTGGAACAGCCGCTTTCTGCTGGCACGCCGCGTGCAGGATTGGGCTCAGGTGCTTGGCTGCTGTGTGGCACCACCGCGTTACGGCTTTTTCCGTCCTCCATGGGGAGGCCGGCGCATGCTGGATCGACTCGCTTTTCTCGAGCCTTTCTATGAAAGGGGGCTCCAGGTGCCTTTGGGAGGGTTCTATTGTCTTGTGGCTGAGAAACGGGATCTCGCCAAGATTCCTTTCAAGCCGGCGATCCCTGAACCCAAGGTGGTGGCCATGCCGGTTGCAAACCGGAGCGCATCCCCTGGGCTTAGACGGGCCGGTCTGAAATTGGTGCATTCCCGTGATGCCAGTAGTAGGGGAGATCAAGGGTGAGCCAGGTAACCTTGTACACGGACGGGGCCTGCAAAGGCAATCCAGGCCCCGGCGGCTGGGGCGCAGTGTTGCGTTACGGCGACCATGAGAAGCACCTGTGGGGTGGTGAACCCGGAACCACCAACAACCGGATGGAGCTGAGGGCTGCGATTGAGGGGCTGGCCGCGCTCAAACGGCGTTGTGATGTGGATCTGTACACCGATTCGCAGTACGTGAAAAACGGGATCAACCAGTGGATGGCCAACTGGAAGAAGAACGGCTGGCAGACCTCGGCCCGCAAGCCGGTCAAGAACGCGGAACTGTGGCAACGGCTGGACGAGCTGGTGCAATCCCATCGGATCAATTGGCACTGGGTCCGGGGGCACAGTGGTAATGACGGCAACGAGCAGGCCGACGCCCTCGCCAACAGGGGCGCGGCCGAAGTGATGGAAAGCGGAAACTGACTATGCGACAGATTGTCCTGGACACCGAAACAACGGGCCTGGAACCCGAGCAGGGCCATCGCATTATCGAGATTGGTTGTGTTGAGGTAGCTGACCGCGAATTGACCGGTCGCCACTACCACGTCTACATCAACCCCGAACGCGAGGTGGAAGACAGCGCCATTGAGGTGCACGGCATCACCAATGAATTCCTGGCGGACAAGCCGACCTTCCAGGAGATTGCGGATGAGTTCCTGGCGTTCATCCGCGGCGCTGAGCTGATCATCCATAATGCGCCCTTCGACGTGGGCTTCATGGACCACGAATTCGGCATGCTGGAAGGCGACTACCCGCGAACCTCGGACGTTTGCGGGATCCAGGACTCCCTGGTGATGGCGCGCAACAAGCATCCCGGGCAGAAGAACAATCTGGATGTCCTGTGCCGGCGCTACGGCATCGATAACAGTAACCGGGAGCTGCACGGCGCATTGCTGGACGCGGAGATTCTAGCACTGGTTTATCTCGCGATGACTGGCGGGCAGACCGCGCTGTCGCTGGGAGAAGCCGAGCAAGGGGAGGAGGCCGGCACGGAGATCCGCCGTCTGGACCCGGACCGTTCGCCTCTGCCCGTTCCGCAAGCGGATGGGCAAGAACTGGAGGCGCACCGGGCCTTTCTGGATGGCATGGCCGAAAACACAAGCGTACTCTGGCACGAGCGTGAAATTTCTTGAGAAAACTGAGAAACCTGCTACAGGTTATTGAAACTCTGACTCTATAGTGGAACCCCCTTTTATGGTGCAGGCGTCACTGGCAAGTAAAACACAGTCCTTTGGGCTGGTTCGCGAGGAAATCGAGGAAACGATTGGCCAGGCGGAGCAGAGCCTTGAGCAATTCCAGGAAAACCGTGAAAGTGAAGAAGATCTGCAGAACTGCGTGGACTACCTCAATCAGCTGCGCGGTATCTTTGCTCTGGTGGAACTCAAGGGAGGCGCACTGCTTTGCCAGGAGGCCGTGGTCCTGGCGAACGAGGTGCCTGTGGGCGCCACCGATGATAAGAACAACCTCCTGACGGCGCTGAGCAACGCGCTCTTTACGCTGCGGCGGTATATTGAATATTACGAGCGCCAGCAGGTGGATCGCCCCGAGCTTCTGCTACCCGTCGTCAACGAGATCCGTGAGGCCCGCCGGGATAGCCCCTATCCGGACTCCTGGTTCTTCAGCGCCAATCTTGGGGTGCTCCCGGACTTCTGCAGCCAGCGCTCGATTACACCGCTGGAAACCTCGGATGAGTCCGAGTATGAGGTGCACGCCCGGCGCTTCCGTCTGATGTATCAGGTGGGGTTGCTCGGGGTGCTGCGCAATCAGGATCAGGGAACAAGCCGCCGGCTGATTTCGCGCGCGGCGGAGGGCCTGGCAAGGTTGTGTGGCAGCGGGCCAATGCGGTCGTTCTGGTGTCTGGTAAGCATCACCGCTGATGTATTACAGGACCAGAGCCTGCCGATAGAGCGTAACCGCAAGCGGCTGTTCATGCGCATCGAGAAGCAGGCGCGGGAGCTGATCTACAATCGCAACTCGGTTGCCCAGCAATCCCCCACAGACGCGCTGGTACGGGAGCTGATCTACATCCTTTATCGGAGTGGGTCTGCCAACCCCGAGGTGCTCGGCATTCTGGATGCGTGTGAGCTGGGGCAGCCCGACATTACCGAAGCGGAGCTCATTGAACACCAGCGCCATCTTTACGGCCCCGGTGCCGATGTCCTGCGCTCCTTCGCGGATGCGATCAACGAAGAGCTCAGTGAACTCAAGGACCGCCTGGATATCGTTGAGCGCGGGATTGATCCGGATACCACTGAACTGGCCACCATTGCTGCCGCCCTGGAACGGGTGGGCAATTCACTGCTGATTCTGGATCTGCACCAGCTGAGCTCACTGGCACGCCAGGAGGCCGGACGGCTCAGGGACTGGGAGGAAAAGGGCACACTGCCTTCGGAGTCGGAACTCTATGCCGTCGCGGATGCCGTTCTGAACATCGAGGAAGCGGCCCAGAACCTCGCCAGTCACGGTATTACGGCCGAGACCGACCGCCTTGCGAACAAGGTGCGGCAAGAAGAAAGCTCGGTCTATGTGCAGGAAGCGCTGATCGTGCTCAGTGATGAGGCCAGTTCCGCGCTTACCCTTGCAAAACAGGCCATTACCGCCTTCCTTGAATCCGATTTCGACAAGTTCCATCTGGCCAATGTGCCAGCAACGCTGCGCAGCATTGAAGGCGGAATGCGGCTTCTCAGAAATGATGAAGCAGAGCGGGTAGTGGCCCGTGTAACGGATGCGATTGAATCCCAGTTGCTGAACACCCAGCAGCCACCCGAATCACGGATTCTGGAGGCACTTGCCGACGCGATCACCTCACTGGAATATTACATTGAGGAATTGGGTGTGAATGCCTTGCCGAATCCCGAACTGCTGCGCCTGGCAGACAGCTCCCTGCAGGATGTGGGCCTGTAACGGTGTGGAGTCGGGGAGCGTAACCACGTGGGTGGCGCTCCCCACAAGTGGCATCAGCCGATGTTGAACAGCTCACTGAGCTTGGTTGCCAGCATCATGTCACCTTCAGCGCGCAGCTGACCGGCCATGAATGCCTGCATGCCATCGGTCTCGCCGCTGACAATGCCCTGAAGGGTCTCCGAGTTCATGATCAGGGTGACGGACGGATCGTCGTGCTTGCCGTCTTTCAGCTCGCAGGTGCCGTCTTTGATGATCAGGTGGTGGGAGCCATCATCTTCAATATCGAACTGGAATACCAGGTCCAGGCCGGCAGCAGCGTCCGCGTTGAAGTTTTTCTCGAGTTTTTCGAATACGGATTGTACAGACATGCTCGAAGTCCTTGGTTGCCGTTGTTGTATCGCCATGGGCATGGCTTCCGGCTGACTGTAGGGAGGGGCGTCACGGCTGTCAAGATTGATCGAACGCTTGTTTGAACTTCGTGACGCAGGGCGTTAAGCGGGCTGGCTCGGCTGCGTCTTATCCTGAGCTGGCGTAATGCGTAGAATGCAGTCGATCGATTCGATCTACTGAGCGAAAAGGAGAGATTGGTTGGAGATTCTGGCGGAATACGGGCTTTTCCTGGCCAAGGTCGTGACCTTTGTGGTGGCTGCACTGATTGTGGTTGCCATGGTCATGTCCGCGGCCCAAAGCGCACGCGGTCAAGAGGATGAAGGTGAGCTTCAGGTGGTCCGGGTTAACGACCAGCTCCGGGACAACCGGGAGACCCTTGAGTCACATCTTCATGACGGCGCCGGACGCAAACGATGGTTAAAGGATCTCAGGCGCAACCGCAAGAAAGAGAAGAAGGCGGCTCGCAAAAGGAGCGACGATGGTTCACAGCGCCGTGGGCGGCTTTATGTGGTCGATTTCCAGGGCGATATGAAGGCCAGTCAGACGGGTAGCCTCCGGCGCTGCATTACGGCCATCCTTGGTGTGGCGGAACCGGAGCATGACGAGGTCATGGTCCGTCTTGAAAGTGCGGGCGGGATGGTCCACTCCTACGGCTATGCCGCTGCCCAGCTGGACCGGATCCGCCGTGCCGGCCTGCCGCTGACCGCATGCGTGGACAAGGTCGCCGCCAGTGGCGGCTACATGATGGCGTGTGTCGCGGACCGGATCATCGCCTCACCGTTCGCGATGCTGGGCTCTATCGGGGTCGTGGCACAGCTGCCCAATGTGCACCGGCTTCTCAAGCGCCATGACGTGGATTTCGAGGTCCTGACAGCGGGGGAGTACAAGCGCACCATGACGGTGTTCGGTGAGAACACCGAAAAAGGGCGGCAGAAGTTCACAGAAGATCTGGAACAGACTCACCAGCTGTTCAAGGATTATGTCAGCGAGCACCGGCCAGCGGTCGATATCGACAGCGTCGCCACCGGCGAGGTCTGGTTCGGCCGCCAGGCATTGGATGTGAATCTGGCGGACGAACTCAAGACTTCCGATCAGGTGATGAGCGAAGCCTGTGACCAGCGCGATGTCCTGCTGGTGCGCTATGAACGCCGCCGAACGCTGCCTGAGAAACTGGGGCTGAGCGCGGCGAGTGCCGTAGAGTCCGGAGTCATGAAAGGGGTGGAATGGATCCGTGCAGGGCGTTTCCAGTGATGGCCGCAGCAAGCTGGCAAGGGGACTCAAGGCGGGTTATCATGGGCCCTGTCGCCGATTCACCACAAGCGTTTGATGGGAGAAAGCAATGAGTTACGGCAACCAGAATGAAGAAAGCCGCAACGACGCGGTACCCAATGAGAAGGATGAGCGTGCCGATGCGTTTGCGGCTGTGGGGCTGATCCTGCTCTTCGTGGCACTTGCGACGACCTTTGTTGCCACGCAATAACCACGGGGATTGATGCCGGGGCGCTCAGCCCGCCCCGGTACTCTCCAGAACCAGCATCACAACAAGCGCGACCCCCACCACGAACGCCACCCCAAAGATGATCCCGCCCACAATGAAGGGCCAGGGTGACGATGCGTTGAAATCGCGCTCGCGATTGCGCTCTGAATTCACGCCCAGAGCGGCGGCCAGAACGCTGAGCACCACCTGCCAGAAACCGGGTTTCTTCTCATCCGTATCGTTCACAAAACCTCCTGTGGGCTGACTGGGCTCCTTATTATAAAGCAATAAAAAACGGGCACCAGGTGGCCTGGTGCCCGTTGGGGGAGTAACCTTGCGCCCTCTACGGGAGAGGGCGGGAGAGCGGGTTACTCGTCCGGGTCGTAGGCGAGGTTGGACATGAGCCAGCGCTCCACTTCGGACTTCTTCATGCCCTTGCGCTTGGCGTAGTCCTCCACCTGATCCACGCTGATCTTGCCAACCGCGAAGTACTGCGACTCGGGGTGGGCAAAGTACCAGCCGGACACGGCCGCGGCCGGCAGCATGGCGTAGCTGTCGGTGAGCTCCATGCCAGCGTTATCTTCGGCTTCCAGCAAGCGGAACAGTTCCGGCTTTTCCGTATGGTCCGGGCAGGCCGGGTAGCCGGCGGCCGGGCGGATGCCCTGGTAACGTTCCTTGATCAGGTCTTCATTGGACAGCTGCTCGTCCGTCTGGTAACCCCAGAACTCCTTGCGCACGCGTTCGTGCATGCGCTCGGCCAGCGCCTCGGCGCAACGGTCGGCTAGGATCTTGATCATGATGGCGCTGTAGTCATCGTTCGCCACCTCGTATTCCTTGGCCAACTCGTCCGCATTGTGGCCCGCGGTCACGGCAAAGCCGCCAATGTAGTCCGGAATACCGGATTCCTTGGAGGCAATGAAGTCCGACAGGCACATCATGGGCTTGTCCGGCGCCTTCTCGTCCTGCTGGCGCAGGTGATGGACACGGGTCAGAACCTTCTCACGGGATTCATCGGTGTAGATCTCGATGTCGTCCCCCACACGGTTGGCCGGCCAGAAGCCGATCACACCCTTGGCCTGGATCTTCTTCTCATCGATCAGCCAGTGGAGCATCTTCTGGGCATCATCGAAGAGGTTCCGTGCGGTTTCACCTTTTTCGGGATGATCCAGAATGTCCGGATACTTGCCGGGCATGTCCCACCCCTGGAAGAAGGGGGCCCAGTCAATGTAGTCCAGCAGCTCGCCCAGGTTGTAATCCTCGAAGGTCTTGAGACCCAGGAAGCTGGGCTTGGTCGGCGTGTAGCTTTCCCAGTCCAGATCGGGGGCACGAGAACGCGCCTTCTCGAGCGGGATGATCTTGGCCTTGCGGCCCTGGTTCTTGCGCCGTTCGCGGACCTTGTCGTACTCGGCCTTGGTGTTATCCACCAGCTCCTGCTTGCCCGTCTCGCTCACCAGCTTGGCGGCAATACCCACACTGCGCGACGCGTCGTTCACGTAGAGGACCTGGTCGTTCTGGTACTCAGGGTCGATCTTGACTGCGGTGTGGGCCTTGGAGGTGGTGGCGCCGCCAATCAGAAGCGGCACGTGGAAGTCCAGCCGCTGCATTTCCTTGGCCACATGCACCATCTCGTCCAGCGAGGGCGTGATCAGGCCCGAGAGGCCGATCATATCCACATCCTCTTCCTTGGCTTTCTGCAGGATCTGGTCGCAGGGGACCATCACGCCCATATCGATCACCTCGAAGTTGTTGCACTGCAGTACAACCCCGACGATGTTCTTGCCGATGTCGTGGACGTCGCCCTTGACCGTGGCCATCAGGATCTTGCCCTTGGCCTTCTGGCCTTCGGATTTCAGGGCCTCGATGTAGGGGATAAGGATCGCCACGGCCTGCTTCATGACGCGGGCGCTTTTCACGACCTGCGGCAGGAACATCTTGCCTTCGCCGAAGAGATCACCGACCACGTTCATGCCATCCATCAGCGGCCCTTCGATGACCTCGATGGGGTGTTCGGCACGCTGGCGCGCCTCTTCGGTATCCTCGTCGATATAGGTGGTGATGCCCTTGATCAGTGCGTGCTCAAGTCGCTTTTCAACGGGCCAGCCGCGCCATTCCAGGTCTTCCTGTTTCTCCTGGCCACCCTGGCCCTTGTACTTCTCGGCGATGTCCAGCAGGCGGTCGGTGGCGTCCTCGCGACGGTTGAGGATGACGTCCTCAACATGCTCCTTGAGCTCCTCGTCAATGTCATCGTAGACCACGAGCTGTGCGGGATTGACGATGCCCATGTTCATGCCGGCCTGGATGGCATGGTAGAGGAATGCCGAGTGCATGGCTTCGCGTACCGCGTCGTTACCGCGGAAGGAGAACGACAGGTTACTCACGCCACCGCTGACCGAGGCATAGGGCAGGTTCTGGCGGATCCAGCGCGTGGCTTCAATGAAGTCCACACCGTAATTGTTGTGCTCCTCGATGCCCGTGCCGATCGCCAGGATGTTCGGGTCGAACACAATGTCCTGGGGCGGGAAGCCATCGTTGACCAGCAGGTCATAGGAGCGCTTACAGATCTCGATCTTGCGCTCCGCGGTGTCCGCCTGGCCCTGCTCATCAAAGCCCATCACGGTCACGGCGGCGCCGTAACGCCGAATCTTGCGTGCCTTCTCCAGGAAATCCTGCTCGCCTTCCTTGAGACTGATCGAGTTGACGATGCTCTTGCCCTGGATGCACTTCAGGCTGGCCTCAATCGCCTCAAAGCGCGATGAGTCCACCATGATCGGCACCTTGGAGATGTCCGGCTCGGAGGCCACCAGATTCAGGAAGGTGGTCATGCACTCCTTGGCGTCGAGCATGCCCTCGTCCATGTTGATGTCGATGATCTGGGCACCGTTCTCAACCTGGTCCTTCGCGACCTCCAGTGCTTCCTCGTACTGCTCCTCCTTGATGAGGCGGAGGAATTTCTTGGAGCCGGTGACGTTGGTGCGCTCACCCACGTTGATGAACACAACATTGTCGTCATCGGTGAACGGTTCCAGGCCGGACAGGCGGAGCCTGGGTTCGCGTTCCGGCACCTGACGTGGCGCATACTGGCTCACGCGTTCGGCAATGGCACGCAGGTGTTCCGGCGTGGAACCACAGCAGCCGCCAATGACGTTGAGGAAGCCATCGCGCGCGAAGGTCTCCACGATGTCCGCCATCTCCTCCGGCGTCTGGTCGTACTCGCCGAATTCGTTGGGCAGTCCCGCGTTGGGGTGTGTGCTCACGTAGAAGGGCGCCTTGTTGGCCAGTTCTTCCACGTAGGGCCGCATGGCATCGGCGCCCAGGGCACAGTTGAGGCCGATCAGCAGCGGATTGGCGTGCTCAACGGAGTTCAGGAAGGCCTCGGTGGTCTGGCCGGAAAGGGTACGGCCGGAGGCATCGGTGATGGTGCCGGAGATCATGAGCGGCACTTCTTCACCGGAATCGATCTCGTACTGCTGGGCAGCGAAGATGGCCGCCTTGGCGTTCAGCGTGTCAAAGATGGTTTCCAGCAGGATGATGTCCACACCACCTTTGATAAGGTTCTCGATGGCCTCGTAATAGTCCTCGTAAAGCGCATCAAAGCTGGTGTTACGGTAGCCCGGGTTGTTCACGTCGGGCGAGATCGAGGCGGTCTTCGACGTGGGACCAACAGCGCCGGCAACAAACCGCGGCTTGCTTGGATCCTCGGCCGTCTTGGCGTCAGCGCATTCGCGCGCCAGCTGGGCCGACTTCTGGTTCAGCTCCGGAACCAGGTCCTCCATGTGGTAATCGGATTGCGAGACCCGCGTGGAGTTGAAGGTATTGGTTTCGATGATGTCGGCGCCCGCATCCATGTACTGCTTGTGGATGTCCCAGAGTTTTTCCGGCTGGGTCAGGCAGAGCAGGTCGTTGTTGCCCTTGACCTCGTATTCGTAGTCCTTGAACCGCTCACCACGGTATTGCGCCTCGCTGAGCTCAAGATTCTGGATCTCTGTGCCCATGCCGCCATCCAGGATGACGATGCGTTCTTGCAGTGCCGTTCGCAGCTGCTCCAGTCGAGTTTGTCGATCAGCCATTGATTCAACTACCTCATTGTCAGTGTTCGAATCGAGAGACGGAAATCTTGCGCCAGGCGGTCACCCTGTGTGGCAGGGAGAGCGTCATCCTGAGCGTTATCTGAAGGGGGATGCTGTCCGTGTCCCGGTAGCAGGTTTCGCTTGAAGTGAAAGCATCCTAACACAGAATCCGTAAAAGTCCTGATAGTTCATCAAATTTTTTTGATGTTGTACAACCGTCAATTGCGTTTCAGCCCCAGAACCAGGGTTGGCTATACCTGACCGCGGCGCTTGGTCTTTTTTTCACGCGGCAGGTTCCTTACAATAAGAGCACAACCGACCATCAAGAGGGGGAGCGGCATTGGATACCGTCACCGTCACCGAATCAGCCCGCCGTTATCTTGGCCAGCTCGTCCAGAAGCAGGACGTTGAGGGGATGGGAGTGCGGCTGTTCGTGACCCAGCCAGGCACCCGTCACGCCGAAACCTGTCTTGCGTACTGCCCGCCCCATGAAGTGGTGCCGTCTGACGAACAGCTCGACATGGGCGAGTTCCCGCTTTACATCGACCACAACAGCATCAGCTTTCTGGAAGAAGCGGTTGTCGACTTTCAGGAAGATCAAACCGGTGGGCAGCTCACCATCAAAGCGCCCAATGCCAAGGTGCCGCAGGTCAGTCCGGACGCGCCGCTGTCCGAGCGCCTGGATTACGTGCTCCAATCCGAGGTTAATCCCAGCCTGGCCGCCCATGGCGGTGAAGTCTCGCTGGTTGAACTGACCGATGACAACGTTGCGGTCCTGCGTTTCGGCGGCGGCTGCCAGGGGTGTGCGGCGGTCAGCCTTACGCTCAAGCAGGGTGTTGAACGCACCCTCAAGGAGCAGCTGCCGGAGATTACCGGCATTGAGGACGTAACCGACCACTCCTACCGCGAAAACGCCTACTACTGATCGACTCAGCAGCGCCCCCGGGCGCTGTTGCATACCGTTACCGGACGGTTTCCGCTAGAGTGGCGCCCTGAATACGCGCTCAGGGAATGCACACGTGACCGCACCCGATCTACCTCTCATCATCTGGGCTTTGCCTTTGTTCACGGCGTTGGTCGGCTGGGCAACCAACCGGCTTGCCGTGTGGATGCTGTTCCATCCGGTTGAGCCCGTCGGCAAGCCGCCTTTGCTGGGTTGGCAGGGTGTTGTGCCGCGCCGCTCAGAGGCCATGGCCCATGAGTGCATTGACCGGACCCTGGCGCACAGCGGCGACCTGACTGGCCTCTACCAGAGGCTTGATCCGGCCTTGATCACAGGGGAAGTGGTGAGCCGCATCATGCCTTATCTTGAGGAGTACGTGGACGATGTGATGTACGAGCACCACCCGGTGCTCTGGGATAACCTGCCACGACGCCTCAAGCAGCGCATCTATCGCTATGTGGAACACAATCTGCCGGATCGGGTGGACGCCATGGTGGCGGATTTCGGGGAAGAACTCGGGGACCTGGTGGACCTCAAGGCATTGATGAGTGAGGAATTGCAGCATCACCCGGAATTCATGAACACGCTGCTGCAGGAGGCCGGGGAATCAACGTTCCGGTTCGTGATCCGTAGCGGGGGGGTTATAGGGTTGCTCCTGGGGGTTGGCCTGACCCTGGGGGGGACCATTTGGCCCTCCCAGTGGCTGCTGGTGGGAGGTGGTTTCATTGTTGGGCTGCTGACCAACTGGATCGCGCTCACGCTGATCTTCCGGCCCCGGGAATCGAAACGTTTGGGTCCCTTCCGTGTCCAGGGCCTGCTGATGCGCCAACAGCCCGAAGTCAGCCGGATCTGGGGGCAACGGGTTGCCCATGAGCTGCTCACCTGCGAGAAGGTAGCCCATGCCATCGTGCACGGTGAGAAAGCATCACGGACCCGGGCCATTATCCAGAAGCATCTGCGGCCACTATTGGATCAATCCACCGTGATGCGGCTCAGCACCCAGATGGCTGTGGGAGCCTCTGGTTATACCGAACTCAAGAAAAGCATGAACGACCGGGCCCTGATCGCCTCAGAAGAGGTCTTCCGGGATGACGCTTTCAATCAGGACCGGGCCCGCGTTGTTGCCGAGGTCATCGAGGAGCGGATCGCGGGGCTTTCTCCGGAGGCGTTCCAGTCGATCCTCCGCCCTGTATTCGCGGCCGAGGAGGGGCGTCTGATGCTTGCAGGTGGCCTCTGTGGCCTGATTGCGGCCCTGGTGCCTGTGGTTCTGAGCAGTCTTTAACCTACCAGAAGACGGGCTGATGGTGCCTGAGGATACGCTCCACGAAGCCCGCGTGATCCAGAGCCTCCCAAGCCAAGGGAATGGGCAGTGCTTCAGGGGTTTCCGCCAGGACCAGAACCCTGCCCGCGTTGACGGGGAGAACCGGCTCAGTGGGCGACAGCCGCTCAATCGCGGCCGCCGTCAGTATCAGGGTATCCTCTGGCGAAAGCAGGGCCAGGCAGCGCTCATGCCGGGGATGCTCTGGCGATTTGGTGAGGACATGAACCCGCCCTGTCATGGATGCAGAATCCTCGGCACCTGTTCATAAAGCGTCCGGATCTGGCTCGCGTCCACGGCAGTGGCTGATTCGGGGACTGCAATCTCCCGTTCCTCCGCCGCCTTGGAATCCACCATCAGGCCTTGCAGCCCCATAGTGCCAAACTGCGGCAGGGGAATGCCCCGATGGGCCAAAGCCAGTGCTTCGACGCCCGGGCCGACCAGAAGCAAGCCAGCGCTACCCCCAAAAGTGCAGAACGTCAGCAGCATATCCAGAAACTCATGGGCGTTATGCCCGCGATCCAGAACAAAGAGTTGGTCCGGCAATGAAGTTAGCGCTGGCTCCGTCATCAACCGTCACCCGTGAATGGCAGGATCCGATCCGCGGCGGAGCAGGCCGTAACCCAATCCCCGAGCCCCCCAATATGCCAGCCTGCCCTCAGGTGGTCTTCCTCCAGGGCGCGTTCATTGGCTGAACCGGCGCAAACGCTGGCCGGGAGCGACCAGGCCGTGATGAGTTCTTCCCAGCGCGTGGCGTTGTCGTTACCGGAGGGAAGGGGGGTGGTTGGGCTTTCAGCAAGGAAAACCGCATCGCCCTGAAGGAAGATGCGGTTAACGGTGTGACCCCCCTGAAGAAGCGCGGCGGCGCAGAGCCAGGCGGAGTGAACCACCTGTGTCTCATGGGGCGCCGCCGTGATCAGAAAGGCTGCTTGCACGCCGGATCAGCCGTCGCCGGCAAAGGCCATCAGCAGATTCAGAAGGCTGATAAAGAGGTTGTAAAGCGAGACATAGAGGCCAACGGCCGCCATGATGTAATTGCGCTCACCTCCGTTAATGATGGCACTGGTCTGGTAAAGGATACAGGCGGAAGCAAAGAGCGTGAAGCCTGCCGAGATTGCCAGATGCAGGTTGGGGAGGTTGAACAGGATGGCAATCGCCATACCCCCCATCAGTACCAGCGCGCCGGCGAAAATGAACCCGCCCAGAAAGCTGAAGTCCTTGCGGGTAATCAGCGTGTAGGCGGACAGGGCCAGGAAGATGGTGGCCGTCAGCCCAAGCGCGGTGGTAACCAGGTGGCCCGCTCCGTTGGCGACAAAGGCATTCAGGATGGGCCCCAGTGTCAGCCCCATAAAGCCGGTCAGGGCAAAGGTGGTCACCAGTCCCCAGACACTGTTCTGGAGCTTATGGGTGGCAAACAGCAAACCGTAGAAGCCAACCAGGGTCAGGATGAGCCCGGGATGGGGCAGGTTCAGGGCCATGCTGATTCCCGCCGTAACCGCGGAAAAGGCGAGAGTCAGCCCCAGAAGCATGTAGGTGTTGCGCAGTACCGTCGTGACCTCGGTGCTCAGCCCTTCGCGGCCCCCGCTTTGGGCCCGGCTCTGGGCCGCATTGGGGAAACGGTTATCGGCCATGTGTGGAATCTCCTTGATGGACTCTTGACTGTACACCCAATCATAAAGCCTGCAGGGGGCGGTGCAAAGCCTTTCTGTGCCGTTTTAGGGTTACAACACTTTGACATGACGCCGATTTAAGGTAATATTCCCGGCGTTGCCGTTCAGGCAGCTCTTTTAACGGTGGGCTGGCAGAGTGGTCGATTGCAGCGGTCTTGAAAACCGCCGAGGGTTAACGCCCTCCCGGGGTTCGAATCCCTGGCCCACCGCCACTATTCAATAAGTTATACGCCTCGCTCGTTTTCCTTTGAGAACCTGTATCTTTCGGATAAGATACAGGTGTAGATATCTCGTCGACTTTATCGCCTTGCGAGGTCCCTCCCTGTAGTCCTGCCACTTCGCAAGTGGTGCGCTCGCGGTAGCGATTCGTCGCTCAGGCGGTTGAACAAAAGGTCCTCCATTTCCTCCTTGGTGACGTCAATGGGCAATACCTCGCGGGAGGCGTGGCGCTCGAAGATGATCACCGCCGGAGCCAGCGGTCGCGGATTGGCCTCGCGCAGGCGCGCAAATACCTGTTTCTAAGCTTGTTGCGGTGTATCCAAACAGATACAATTAAGCCATGAACCCAATCAGGCAAACCCAGACGTTCAAGGACTGGCTGAGGAAGCTGAAAGACCCGATGGGAAAAGCCAGCATCGGCCGCCGGATTGATCGGGCGGCTCATGGCAACTTCGGGGACTGCAAAGACCTGAAAGATGGTGTTTGGGAGATGCGTATCCCATCCGGACCTGGCTACCGGGTGTACTTCACTCAGCAGGGAGACTCGATTTACCTGCTGCTGGTCGGTGGCGACAAGGGCAGCCAGGAGAAAGATATTGAGAAGGCCAAGCGCATGGCCGCCGATCTTGAGAAATAGGAGAGAACCGCCATGGCTATTAGTCAAGAGGCTTATGAACAATACGGGATCACCCCCTTCGATATCGCAGAGTACCTGGATAACGATGAGGTGATCGCATGCTACCTGTCCGAGGTTCTGGCCGATGGCGACATGGATGAGCTGCTTGAAGCGCTCAAGAATGTTGCCCGTGCCAAGGGCATGAGCGAGGTTGCCAGCGCGGCCGGGCTTGGCCGCGAAAGCCTGTACAAGGCCCTGGCCCCCGGCGCGAAGCCTCGATTCGACACGATCAACCGGGTGCTGAAAGCACTGGGAGTGCGCCTCAAGGCGGATGTGGCCTAAGTGCTCAGCCCCCACGCCTCCAGCGTTCAATGCCCGAATCAGTTGTGAAAAATTCCGCAACCTTCGTGGAGCCTTGTAAGCACCCCAGAGGCGAATGAAGGACGCGCCCATCTTAAGGAACTGTTCCAGTTACCAGTCTTCTACGGAGACGGAACGGCCTCGGGTGCTGCTTGTTGTAAACGTCCTCATTTCTTGCCCTTACCCTGTCGCTCGCGGATGGTCCGGCGACGGTCCTTGAGCCGGTCAAGCTTTTCGTTGATCGCGTCCAGGCGGCTCTGGTACCGCTCCTGAATGTTACGTTCCTCCTGGGCCAGCGAGTTCTCCAGGGTAGCACCGGCAAGGTTGTTATTGGCCCGGCGTTTGCGAGCACGCACCCTGTCCAGTTCAGCGTCTCTTTCAGCCTTGATCGATTGGCGCTTTTCGCGTGCGTCATCAATCTTGCGGTTAATGGACTCGAGTGCCCGCTCAGCGCTGCGTTGCTGCTGGAGTTCTTCATTGATCCCGGCCCCCATGTCGCCGCCGGGCTTGGGGGCGCTCACATCCTCCAGCTTTTCCGCGTCGTCCCCGCAGGGTGAATCCGAGAAGACCGTCTCGCCGCCCTGGTCGCAGCGGTAGATTTCGGCTGGTGCCGGTATCGCAAGCACGAGACCGATGGCCAGAAGGGCAGGGCGTTGCATTCGAATGCCTCCAAAAAGCGCCTTTTGTCAGCAAAAAGATAGCATCCGGGGAGGAGGGGGTTACAGCTTTTTCGTTCTGTAGCGAACCGGTGGTTTAGGTCCTCGCCCGGGGTACCAAACACTCACTTGCATCAAACACGGAAAGCTAAAGAGGGGGACGAACAGAGGTACGAGTAGTGGTGGGGCCAGCAAGAAAAACGGGGCCGGAAGGCCAGCCCCGTGAAACGCGTTTATTCGCGACCGTAGATCGCCATTTTTGTATCCGCAACGCTGAGGTTCTTGATGCCGACACGACCGATGCTGGAAACACCGCTTTTGTCGCCACTGCCAACCTGAACCTTGGGCATCCACATGCTCGCAGTCATCTTGTTGAGATCCACGCGCAGGGTTTCGTCAGGTGTGTTGCCGCCTGAAGTGGAGATGGGCGGGCCAGCCCCTACTTCAGCCCTTACGTAAACACCAGCGATGGCATTATTGATACGATCAATATCTTGATCATCTCCCTTAAGCGCTTCCAGTTGTCCCTCACCAGCCATTCGGAGTGTCGGCAGGCTGACCGCTACAACATCAAAGTCCGCACTGATCTGCGCATGGAAGGTGTTCCGGATTCGGATTGAGCCGGTGCCAGCAGTGCCATTCTCAACTTTGTTGTTGGCGCGCGCTGTGATATCCATCTGGCTCACCCAGAAGTCAGCCTTGAAATCCGAAATCATGGTTGCCTCGTTACTTCCATCACTGGAGGCAAGGCCAAGCCGATCCATATCAACGCCAGCGTCAACTATCCCGATTAGATTCCCTTTCGGACGGAGCGAAATATAGGCGTCCCCATCTTGAATCAAATGATCGGGACCAGAGCCATCGGCATCTGGACCATTGGGACCCTTCCCATGAATAGGGGAACTGCCCAAATCGTCGTTTTCAGTGACAAGGTCAACGTTAATACTGGTGTCCAGAGTTTCACCGGCGTCATGGCCACCAATCCGGATACCGTCGACCAGAACCGAGCCAGTATTCTCACCCTGGTCGTATTGCACCTGATCGATGGTGGCGGAGGTTGATAGCTCCATGGTCACCCCCTGCTGACCGGTCACATTGCCCATGTCCTTGTTCGTCATGGGGTGCAGGTCAGCGGAGGCCGCCATCGGCAGTGATGCGATTGATAGGGCCAACAGGCTTTTTTTCATTGTCGTCATTGTGATTTCTCCTCTTTTATTGTTTTGGGGCGGCCCGCCCCTTGATGGACCGCCCCCTCTGTTTCCCCGTTACTCCTCCAAACGGGGCGACAGCTCAAGCTCAATGGTGTTGCCCGGGCCTTCGAAGAACTCGTTGAGGAGGCCGGTCAGCAGGCCGCAGTCCTCAAGCGCCGGTGCGTAGTAGGTACCTTCAACGGTACCGCCCTTAAGCGGATCAAACTCTTCGCCTTCCGGGCTTTCAAGACTGATGGTTGCCGGTTCGGTGGTCTGGCAGGAGTGACCACCACCAATCGGGATGCCGTTGGAACCGAACCCGAAGCCGATGATGGAGACCCGTGCTTCCGGAATCTTGATCATCAGTTCGCTTTCGGCGCTGAGCTTGCCGGTCTCAAGGTTGAGCTGACCGGTGGTCTCACCCACTGGTTCAAACTTGATGTCCGCGCGGCCCTTGATCGTCTTGAACAGCTGGGAAATCTGGAACTCGGCCTGGGTCGGTTCGAGTTCGAGATCCGCCGTAAAGTTACCATTACCCAGATTCAGTTCGCTGATGATCTGGCCATTCAGTGGCACGTCGGAGCCATTGGCGGCCACATTGGTCACGCCTTCCAGGTCAAAGGTGACGTCCACGGTGTTGTCGCCGTCACCACCGTCGCCCCCATCACCGCCGTCGTCACCGTCACCGGTATCCTCAGCGGAGCCAGTGAGGGGAACGTCCGAGGGTGAGTTATCGAGGTTGGTCGCGACCTGCAGGTTCGCGCTGTAGTCACCAACCTGGGTGGGCTGGAAGTTCAGGGTTACGGAGCAGGACTGGTCCGGGTTGAGCGAGGCCGGGCAATCATTGGTCTGCGTAAAGACACCGTTGGCGTTATTGGCGATGCTTACGCCGTTGATGTTGAGGCCACCGTCACCAACGTTGGTCAGGCTGAGCGTCTGCTGAGCATTGCCACTATTGGCCAGATCGACGGTGCCGAAATCAACGTCCTGAGAGCCCAGTTCAAGTTCCGGCTCGGGCTGTGCCGTTGCCTCGGCGCTCAGGTCGACAACCTTGGGCGAGTCGGCGCTGTCCGGATCGGTGGAGTCGACCTCAACAGCCGCACTGTAGGTGCCCGCCTGGGTTGCCTGGAAGTTGACGTCCACCGAGCAGCTTTGCCCAGGATCCAGAGTGGTGCAGTCGTTACTCTGGGTGAACAGGTCGCCGTTTGCGCCGGTAATGGTGACACTGTTGATGTTCAGTGGCTTGCCACCGTCGTTACCCACGGTGATGGAGCCGTTGAGTGGACTGCCGGCCATCGCGGTTCCCAGGTCAAGGCTTTCCGGATCAACCGTGATATTGGCGGGAGCGGTTTCGTCCGGCAGCACTTCGAAGGTATGGAGCACCATGTCTTCCTGGTTTCCCACAAGGGTGCAGTCAGCCGTAAACTCACCCACCGGATCGTCGAGCTTGTTGCCATCCCCATCACGGACCACCTGGTTGAGCGTCAGGTCACCAACCGTGATGGTGCCTTGGCCCGGATTCTCGAAGGTCAGCGGGTCAACAGTGGCACTTGATTCCACGGTGAAGGGGCCGGATTCGCCAGGAACTGGTTGCTGCGGGATCTCGAGGGTTACCTCCAGCGGCTGGTCCTTCTCGGGAAGGGCGATGTTGTTATCCGCAATGGCGGTGCCTTCCAGAGTACGAGCCCCCGCGAAATAGAGTCCCTGGCGGGCCTGGTTGTTGAGCGTGGTGACCGAGTTGATGGTCAGCTCGCCGGTGGATTCACCCGCTTTTATTTCCTTGGGCAGGTCAGCGGTGATATCGGAAACCAGCGGTTGCTCGCCAATGATGGGCAGCGGACAGGTGTGCTCGACCGTCAACGAGGCCTGTTCCGCGTTCACGGCGCTAGCGCCCGTTGCAAGCAGCGCGGATACCGCACTGCTGAGCAGCAGGCGCCCGGGCTTACTTGTCGGCTTTTCGGTTATGGCGTTCATTAACGTCATCCTCATTATCTAGTTGTATTCATCAGGCCGGGATTGATTGGCGCATCCTGAATGCCCCGGCAGTTGCAACAGTCGCGCGCATGCCGGGCTGTGGTCATTGCTCAAAAAGGCAACAGGATTGTCAAAAACGGTTATCGGGGGAGGGAATTGCCGAATTCGTGACGAACGTCAACCAACAACCGTGAACCCGGCAAGAGAAATCAAGGGGTGGACGCCGTTCAGGTATGGCGGCGCACTTGGCCTGGCGTCTGCCCGGTCCAGGAACGGTAGGCACGGGTGAAACTGGCCTGGTCACTGAAGCCCAGTTTCTGCGCAATCGTACTCAGCGGCATCCGGGTGTCCGCAAGGTAACGCTCCGCGTAGTGGCACCGGATTTCATTGCGCAGATCCCGGAAGGAGCAGTCTTCGGCCTGGAGGTGGCGCCTCAGCGAACGCGGCGTCATCTGCAGGTTCTGGGCCACGCGCTCCAATGTGCAGTTGAGGCCAGGATCGTCCATGATCTGGCGGCGTACCCGTTCCATGATACTGGAGCCGGTTTCGGGCACCTTGAATTCCTGGCGGGACCGGTGGCGGGCCAGGAATGAAGCCAACTCCTCGCCCATGCTGGCGGAGGAGTGCTGGATGGGGTAAAGGGTAGCGAGGGCCCTGTCCGCATTGAAGCGAAGCACGGCTTGCGGAGCGGCCTGCTGCCACTGTTCAACGGAAAGGGCCGTCGGTGTATCGAACTCCAGAACCATACCGTTGCAGATGTGGCGGGCGAGTTCGTAGATGCTGCCCATATAGATGCGGAGTATGAACGATCGCAGCTCGCCCAGGTCCCATAGGTCCTCCAGCCGGATGAGGACCGTTTCGTCCTTCAGGGTCAGGCGGAGGTCATAGATCGGCAGGCAAACACGCTCGTACTCGATGATCATCTCAACGAGCCGGAAATAGTCATTCTGCCAAAGGATTGCCGCGCCAATGAGCCCGTGGGCGTTGATATCCAGCTGTTTGCCGAACTCGAAAGGGAGGCGCTCATCCCCGGCCAGCTCATGGGCGTGGCGCAGCAGGACGAGCAGTTCATTCATAGACAGGCCCTGCTCATTGGCTTCCAGGTCGGAAACATCAAGGCCAGTACCTTCCAGGAGTGCGGGGGGGCGAACGCCGTATTGCTCCATAAACCGCAGGAAGTGCGTCATATACCGCGCCGGCAGTATGGGCACGTCGTAGGCCTGGGTAGCCTGGACTGAGCGAGCGGGCACATCCATGCTTGGATCCCTCCGGATTCCGTCTTTCCATTCACTTTAATTATTGGTCAAAACGGCGGCATTGGCTACCGATCCGTTAACAGATGTCAAATTGACGAATCGTTGACCAGCTTCGGGTCCCCGCACTATACAGAGGCAGGTTGGGCTGCCAACCGGAGTGTCCGTAAATGGAAAAGGAGTGGCCGTTTGGATGACAACGGCCAGTCAAGGATGTGAACCATGCCTCTCAGGTGCCACAGAAGGTTCTGGCGACGCGTTCTTCCGGGGCGGGTGGATGCCGGTACTCAGAGCTATCGGCCTCGGTGGAGAAGGGGGCCTCAAGGGCGGCCATGAGATCATGGAAAGGACGCAGATCCCCTTGCTGAGCGGACTTGATCGCGGCCTCAACCTGGTGGTTGCGGGGAATGATCGCGGGGTTGGCCTGCCACATGAGCTCGGGGGCGTTGAGCCGTTCCGCCCAGCGCGTCGCCCAATCCCGCGCCTCGGCGGTGTCTCCAAACAGGGCAGTGGCCACTTCCTCTGGGTTTCCCAGATTGGCGTGCTGGCTCAGCGCCCGGAAGGTTGCCGTGAAATCGCTGTTATTGCGTTGCATCAGCGACAGGAGCTCGTCCACCAATCCTTCGTGCGCCTCGGTCAGGCTGCTGATGCCAAGTTTGCGGCCGAATCGTTCACGCCAGGCACTGTTATAGTGTTCACGGTACTCACCCAGTATGGCTTTCGCTGTATCAACGGCCTGTTCCTTGCTCCCGTCAAAAAGGGGCAACAGGCATTCGGTGAAGCGGGCCAGGTTCCAGTAACCGATCTCTGGCTGGTTACTGTAGGCATAACGCCCGCGGGCATCTATGGAACTGAAGACGGTATTGGGATGGTAATGATCCATGAAGGCGCAGGGACCGTAATCGATGGTCTCGCCACCAATCGCCATGTTGTCGGTGTTCATCACGCCATGGATAAAGCCAATGCTCATCCAGTCCGCAATCAGTTCCGCCTGACGCTGGGCTACGGCGCGCAGCAGGCCCTGGTAGGGCTGGTCCTCGAACATGACCGAGGCGTAGTGGCGGGCAATGGCGTAATCCGCCAGTGTACGGATGGCGTCCGTGTCCTGGCGGTAGGCGAAGTATTCAAAGGTGCCCACGCGGATATGGCTGGCCGCTACCCGGGTCAGGATGGCGCCGGGTTCCGGCAGCTCCCGCATAACCCGGTCGCCGGTGGTCACTGCTGCCAGAGCGCGGGTTGTGGGGACGCCCAGTGCGTGCATGGCTTCGCTGACGATGTATTCGCGGATAACAGGCCCTATGGGCGCACGCCCGTCACCGCCACGGGAGAAGTCGGTGCGGCCAGCCCCCTTGAGCTGGATGTCGTGGCGCTTCTGGCACTGATCGATCACTTCACCGATGAGAATGGCACGCCCATCGCCCAGCTGGGGCACAAAATTGCCGAACTGGTGGCCCGCATAGGCCAGGGCAATGGGCTCGGCGTTGTCGGGAAGCGCATTGCCGGAAAAGACCGAGGCAAGCTCGTGTTCATCGGATTCGTTGACGTCGATGCCGAGTTCTTCGGCCAGTGGGCTGTTGAAGCGGATGAGTTCCGGATCAGGGGCCTGCGCTGGCTGAGCCGGTTGGTAGAAGTGCTCGGGCAGCCGGGCATAGCTGTTATCAAACGGAAAAGGGGGAAGCGGCATGCAATCCTCGGGCAGTTAAACACATTGTCCATTCTAGTTGCCTGGGACTACGTTTTGCATTCGCGATTGGACTTATTGGTGAGCCCTTCTTGACAGAAGGGGGCTGGAATCCGGATAATTCGCTCCCGTTGCGGCAAGGCCGCATCCCAGCCCTGTTTCGGCGTGTGGCGCAGTTTGGTAGCGCACTTCCTTCGGGAGGAAGGGGTCGCAGGTTCGAATCCTGCCACGCCGACCACTATTTTTTTGACCGAAAACGGCTCATTAGGCACTGACCAGCGGTCAGCGCTTGGTTATACGTGCAATATCATCAAAATCCACGGGCTGAACCATCACACCCCCGTGCACCTCACGCCGCACCTTGAGCCGATCCTCCTCGATCGTCTGGACTTCGCCCACGAGCGTGCGTCCATTTTGAAGCTGAATCGTGAGCTTTTCATTCCGGTGCTCTGGAAGGTCCCTGATACTGAGCGTCACCGGCTCGCCGGCCCCGGGTTCATCGTTGGTTGAGCCGCCCCTGTCACCCTGGTTCTCATCGGGGTCGGACGAGGTCTGAGCCTGTTGGTCGATTGATGTTGAAGGCTCTGGCCTATCGGACTCCAGTTTCGTCATGGCGGTTGCACTCCCAATGCGGTCGCGCAGGTCCGCCAGGCTGGTACCGCCCACGAGCGAGAAACTCAGCGGCTTCGGCTCACCGCCATTGACCGCAACCTGCGGGTCAAGACGGTCGAACCAGTTGCTGGTCCCGAGCTGGCCCATGTACTCGGAGAACCTGATGGGTTGGTCCGGATCAATGACAACGGACAGCGTGCCGGGCGAGGCCAGATACGTCCTGTAGGCGGCCACAACCTCGTCCCCCGGCTCAACAGACAGTTTCTCCCAGTGGGAGCGCCAGGCGTTGAGATGGTGCTCGCGATAGGTCGCGGGTTCCATATCCATTTCGTCAGCACAGTATTCAATGAGGCGAGAGGTGTAGCCGTGGTCCTCTAATGACAGGCGAGCGGAGCGGAAGCGTAAAGCATTCGCCGCCTTCGCAGCCGCCATCTGGGGCGGCACGTTCCCCTTGGTTTGTTGTTGCAGTGACTCAGGGTCAAATTCCAGTTCATTCGAGAACGTGATCGAGTACATCCCCTCGGTACTGAGAGTGGTATCAATCGAAACGCGGTTCCGGTTTTCAGCAAGCGTGTAGGACATGGACAGATCCGAGACCGTGGCCCCGTACCCCATGGCGACCATGTCCGTGAAGGTCATCCGGCTGTGATCGCCACAGCCCGCTGCAGAGAAAGAGCCCATCTGGTCGGACTGATTCTCCATGCCTTTCGCGAGTGCCCGCATGAGCTGACTCTCAAGATCCAGCTGAATACCAAGCATGGCCAGCTCAAGATGGTTGGGGGCCTCACCGCCCTGCAGTTCATGGGTTATGGCGTAGAGCGTCCATAGACTGTCCGTTTTCAGGCCAATCCAGTCGACCCGGAACGCTTCATCGCTGCCACGCGGCGAAAAACGGATGCGCTCCACCCAGGCATTGCCGGAAGGCGTCACCGAGACATCGTCGTAAGTCAGGGTTCCGAATGCTGAAGCCGCCGCTTGGACGCGATCCAGTTCAGACCGAATTTCATTCTTAATCATGTAGTTCGCGACAAAAACGGCGACAACGGCCACCACAGTGGTAACGAGCAGAATACGTTTCATCGAATGAAGTCCTGAATCCTGATTCCCTGTTCACCGCACCCTTACCGGGGAGCCCCTATTGGGGCGTTCAGGTTTCAATGTGCGGGCGTACTGCCTGAAACGGCTTATCGAGACCGGAGGTCACGCTGGATGCCATCGACAATTAGTCTAGCAAGGTATTGAGATTGCTGTCCTGTTCGCAGGTCGCATGAATGCGTTGCCAAAGCGAATGGCGATGATCAATGGCCACACCAGGACAATCCTGGCCAAAGATTGGAAAGAGCAGCACCCCGGGCCATCAAGCCAGCGCACCCCTCAGAAGCGGACGGTTGTGGCACTGCTCAACATTATTCCTGCCTTGGGTTGTGTGAAGGGATGAGGTTACGGTATTGGTGACCGGGTGATGGGCGGAAGCTTCTCCATTCTCCGAATAGACCCGGTACCCGTAACCGGATCGCGCGGGCCTCTTTCCTGCGTTACGCTGACTGGACGGTGACTCAAGTCCGCCGGGGCGGTAGCGTGGGTCACCGGGGGCAGCAGCTCTAAGCTCCCTTTATAGCCCACCACTTACGGATAGCGACCATCGTGGCAACGGACCCAGTACCTGCATGACTTCCCGGTGCGAATGCTGTACCGGTTGAGCCGAATCATCCTTAGGCTGTGATCACGCAGGCGCAGGTTGACGCCTGCTGTTGGTGATATAAAGTGATTCTCTGATAACTGTATAATTATACAGTATTATTGAAAGAGCAAAATCGAGACGTCAAACGATTACACCGCATGGCCCCTGGCGTTGAGTTAAGCTATTATTTATTAAGGGTTTGTGTGGACGCGGTTCTACGGGCCAAGCGGCGCTATACAGACGTCACGAATATCAATATCGCTGAATTCCAGCGATTACCTGTTAATTTGCGGCAAGTCGACAATCCAGCTCCGGATTTAGCATGGAAGATAATGAAGAATACATAAGACAGAGGTGGGTTGAAGCCAGTGAGCGATTTTGGGACCGAAAAGCTCGATTTACCTATTATCTACTGTCTCTGCCATTTGCTTTAACTGGTGTGGCCGTATCGTCGTTCAGGCCAAATGATGATGTCCACGTTGTTTTCGCGTTAATCGAGGTTCTGGCATGGCTTCTCCTGCTATCTGCGGGAGCGTCAGGGATATTGGCAAAATGGGGCGAGATGCACGTTGCGAGGATGGAGTCACTGATGGCCCAATCCAAACTATCAGTTCAACAGGAAAAGCGCTCCCTCAACGACTCGAGCCATAAGGTTTGGCAAGGGAACTCTGACAAATTAAGGCAAGCCGAGCGCGCTGAAGACCTCGGTAGTAAGTGGGTGATCAGGTTGCTCGCAATAGGCGGCATCATTTGGATTTTGGGCCGCGCGGGAGTTGTCCTGACACTGATGAGTACAACCGCCAATTAATCGGGTAGCCGAGGGTATCTAACCCCCAGCCCCCACAACACCCTGCATGCGGCTCCGCACAGGGCGTTTCACCGGCAATGGTGAAGCTTGATCCAGCCATCACGCAGCGAGACCAGGCCCTCGGCTTTCAGAAAGTCATTCGATAATGCCTGCTGAATCCCAGGGGTTTTGGAGCTGCGCCATGGTCCTTTGCTGGTGATGCCACACGCCACTGCGGCCTGTACATGAACGCCCAGCTTCATCAGATTCCTGACTTTGGTGCGCGGCTTACGCCACTGTCGCCAGTAGGCCATCCGAACGCGGCGACGGATCCAATGATCCAGGTCACAGCAGCGCTGGTAGCCGGTGGCGATACCGAAGTAGTGAATCCAGCCGCGGATATACTGGCTGATTTTGAAGAGCTGGTAGTGCATGGACACGCCCCAGTTCCGGTTGGTCAGTGTCCGGATGCGCTGCTTGAACTTGCGCAACGAGTCCGGATGCCAATGGATCTGGGTTCCCTTGAAGGTGAAGCCCAGGAACTTGCTCTCATTGGTTGTGACCACACGGCTTTTGGTCGTGTTGACCGTCAGTTTCAGGCGGTGCGCCAGGAAGTGGCTGATACTGGCCAGTACCCGGTCGCCAGCTCGGCGGCTGTTTACCAGGATGGTAAAGTCATCCGCATAACGGGCGAACCGATGGCCCCGCCGTTCCAGTTCTTTATCCAGTGGATCGAGCATGATGTTGGCCAGCAGAGGCGACAGTGGGCCGCCCTGTGGCACACCTTCCCGACTCTCGAGATAGAGCTGGTTATTGATCATCCCAGCTCGCAGGTACCGTGCGATCAGACCCAACAGGCGCTTGTCCCGGACTTTGTAGCCCAGGTGCGTCATTAGCAGGTCGTGATTCACCCGGTCGAAGAACGTTGACAGGTCCACATCCACCGCAAAGCGTCTCCCTTCCTTGAGGATGCTCTGCACCCGTAGCACCGCCTGGTGCGCGTTGCGGCCCGGGCGGAAGCCGTAGCTGTCCGTTGAGAACCCCGGGTCGAAGATGGGCATCAGGATCTGGGCCATGGCTTGCTGAATCACCCGGTCAATCACCGTCGGGATGCCAAGCTCACTATGGCCGTTGCTGACTTCTGCTCAATCACCGCCAGAGTTACCTCCGCCGGCGCTATCGGTGGCCATCTGGTTCGCTCGCAACCGCCGATGGCAACGGCTGCGCCGAGGCTTGATCGACCAGTGGCCTGACTGGTTCATTGACCGATCGCTCGTTGAGCAGATCTCCCCAGGTAAGGACATGCACTGTCGCTGCACAACTGCATCATTTACGGTGGCCGTTAGATCACGCGGCTTCGTTGTCTTGTGCCAACTCGCCTCCGGCCTACGCCTCGTATGATGTTCTTGTTCATCAGCTCGCAGCTTTGCTAGCGGCTTCCTCCAGACCGCTCCTCGCGGATTGGCCCTTGCCATTCGCTAGTGGTTAGCGTTCAATCGGGGGAAAACCCGATGAACGGTGATCTTCCCACAGGGGACTTTCACCCCATTAGTTCATGCCCATGCTGGGCGTACACAAGTTGCTGCACTCGGAAAAATTACTCGCTGGCGCTCCCAATTTTCCGGTGAGCAAGGCGTTGAGGCTGTAGAAAAACCCCCGATTTGGTAGGCTGGCACTGAGCAACAAGGAGCCGTTCGCATGCCCCGATTCATCCCCTACAACATCGACCAGGACACGATGGTGGTGATCAACTTCCGCCGCCAGCTCCAGCCCGGGACCTTCGAATACGCCGTCCATTACCTGATCGAGCACAAGTTGGATCTGTCGGTGTTCTATCCGCGCTACAGCAATGACAACACCGGCCGGCGGGCCTACGACCCGGCCATCCTGCTCAAGGTTATCCTGTTCGCCTATTCCAAGGGCATCACCTCCAGCCGGGAGATGCAGTGGTGCTGCGAGACCAACATCCTGTTCAAGGCGCTGGCCTGCGACACGGTGCCGCACTTCACCACGCTCGCCGCGTTTGTGAGCAACCACGCTGAAGAGATCGAAGCGCTGTTCGAACAGGTCCTTCTGGTGTGCCAGGAGCAGGGGCTGCTGGGCAATGAACTGTTCGCCATCGATGGCTGCAAGATGAGCTCGGATGCGAGCAAGGAATGGTCCGGCACCTTCAAAGAGCTGGGGGAAAAGCGGGACAAGCTGCGTCGGCTGATCCGCCATCGACTCCAAGAGCACCACCAGCACGATGAGGCCGCCACCGAGGCCGAACTGGACCAGCAGATCCGGGAAGCGAACACCATCCAGTCGTTGGATGAAGCCAAGACCAAGATCGAGCGCTTCCTGGAGACGCAGAGCCCACGCAAGGGCCAGGGCAAGCGGGGCAAGGAAGTCAAAAGCAACATCACGGACATGAAAGCGCGAAGATGAGTACGGCAAGCGTCACCAACACACCCAAAAGCCGGATCAAAAGCAGATCATCCCGGCCAGCGAATTCCACTTTGATCCAGTCAACCTTACTTGCGATTGCCCAGCGGGCAATCGGCTCAGTTACCGGGGCAGCCGGGAGGACGAAAACGCCACCCCAAAAGCCTATTTCGAAGGCCGCCTACTGCAGTGCCGGCATTGCCCGAAGAAACACCGCTGCATGCACAACCCCAGTAGTGCCGACCACCGCCACGGGGCAGGCCGACAGGTAAGCTTCCCCCTGGAGCACAAGCGCCCGCCCAACTACACCGACTGGATGAAGCACCGGGTGGACAGCGCCGAAGGCAAGCGCATCTACAGCCACCGAATGTCGGTGGTGGAGCCGGTGTTCGGCAACATCGGCACGACCAAACGGTTGAATCGGTTCAGCCTGAGAGGCAAACGCAAGGTCCAGGGCCAATGGCAGCTCTACTGCCTCGTGCACAACATCGAGAAGCTGGCCAACTACGGGCAGTTGGCGGCATGAGGAGCCACGTCCGGAATGTAGCCGGTAGAAGCCGGCCATGATGGGTCTTTAAGGACGTGGAAGTAATCCGGACAGAACCGGAAACCGGAACCGGGAAGAAATCGAGCCAGCGACTACGCTGGTGAAATGAACTAGGAGGAAGGCTGCGGGTGAACCCGGAAGCGGGTTTTCCTACAGTCTCGTTGGACACAAGGACAAGCAATGAGATTCGTATTCGGAGTACTGGTCGTCACGGGATTGTCGGTCCCAACGGTCGTAGGAGCCATTGAAGACGCTGTATGTGGGCAAGTCAAAGCGCTTGCCGAACGGGGAGAACTGAGAGAGAGCCTTATAGAACTTGGCGAACCCGTCGGGACTTACAACCCGGCAATGCGGCTTGCAAGGAGTCCGGGGGCCATATACGAAATCGATGTTAACGGCGACGGAAACTCAGAGCGTCTGGTTGC
Source organism: Halomonadaceae bacterium KBTZ08 (assembly GCA_048013405.1). GTDB lineage: Bacteria > Pseudomonadota > Gammaproteobacteria > Pseudomonadales > Oleiphilaceae > Halospina. Next base: position 611,706 of record CP182108.1, on the reverse strand, counting down.
GTTGCGTGGCCGGGGCAGCTGCTCAGGAACGTTTTACACTAGCGAGGCGGCTCTGAACACGGTGATCCACAATGCAACTAGAGAGGAGAGAGAGATAGCTTACCCTTTGAGTCATCTGGTGAATGATGACACGCGGTGGGATTTCTGGGGAACCGACGACCACTTCATTCGCGTAAGCGGAGCACTCTATGCGGTAACAGGTGCGTTCCATGAGGAACCACCAGTACCTAGAAGAGTGGATATGGTATCCACGGATGGTCGCAGGAACGTTTGCCGTTTCGATGCCCCCACCGAGACCAAAATAACATATTCAGGTGGTAGCGACGCCGGTGTGTGCGGTGACATCCTCAACGGAAACGCGACGGAGGTTAAGCCATCGAAGAATGTCAACGTAGATAGGGACGCACTTAGGAAGCGAGCTGCCTCACCCCTCGCAGCCGGCAAACAACTCGATTTGGATGGCGACGGTGCGATGGAGACTATCGCCTGGCTAAATTACGCCAGCACGGCAGGATGCGGAAATGATTGGCAGACGATTGTCGAACTAGAGCCTGATCGGGGAATCCTTGCGGACACGCAACTTTCTGCTGCATTAAAAGAGAACATGTACAACATAAGCGACACGGCTGGGGAGCCCTGGGACAGGGTGAGGGTATTCGAGAGAGGCGATTCTCACTATATCTTGGCGCATGGTCGGTCTGCGGATGGTGAAACGGCAAGAGGTGTATTTCAATGGGACCAAGGCGGCTTTCGTAGAGTTTGTAAGATTCAATTGTTGCCGCAGTACTAGCCGTGCGCGAATGATCGCAGGGCATGAGTCCAACAAAGCGCTTCAGCAGACCGCCCAGCCGCTGCGCGTCTGGGCGGCAGCGCCCGTCGAGGTCCAGAAGCGGTACGAGAAATGGAAAGACATTGTCGCCATCTCTGGGCCTCAGGGGCTGCGCCATATTCGGGGTTTTAACGACGAGGCCTTATCAGGTAAGTGGAAAGGATTCCGTTCCTCGCGACTCAATATCCAGTACCGCGTCATCTACCGGGTACAGAAGGATCAGGTGCTAGTAGAAGTTGAGAAAGTAACTCCCCACGATTACGGGAGGAAATGAAGTGAGCGAATATCGTAAAGCCAAGAAACGACTTGAGGTTTCTGTTGGTGAGTCAGTCCGCATCCTGCGTGAATTGCAGGAGAGGAGTCAGAATGGCCTGGCGACCGCTACCGGCATACCTCAATCCACCATTTCTGCCATCGAGAATGGTCGCGTACGACTTGGTGTAGACCGCGCCAAAGTCCTGGCTAGGGCTCTCCGGTGTCCAATACCATCAACTTAAGCAAAACCACCCCCACCGGCAAGCTATATCCGCGCTCAGCGTACCCGGTGTGACAGCGGCCAGGCACCGATAAGTCGTGGACTCGCGACTATGACGGGCAATCTGAAGGGGCTGTATGGCTTGATCCGCCCACAGATCGATCTTGCGAACGAGCGGGAGCTGACCCGTGTCAGGCACAGTCTGAACGAAGGCGTCGGCGGTGGCGTTGAACGGTGTTGCCTAGCTCAGCGAGTTCGTTTGTAACCCTCACAGCCCTGGGTGGCCGGTCGTCGACGATGGCGTGGGTAGCATCGGCCCGGACGTTCGCACGTCAGACTTTTTCGCATCAGCGCCACTGGCGGTGCTGGTTCTGACGCTCGATGCGCGGCTGCTGCGACAGCTGCATCAGAATGGCGAGGTTTTTCAGCAGCAGTTGGGCGTGAAAGTCCTGAAGTACGGCCGTGACCGAGCGCCCGCTGACATTCTCCAGCTTCAGGGTCTGTTTGAGGCGCCGATAGTCGGTCTCGATGCCCCAGCGCCGGTGGTAGCGTTGCTGGAACGCATCAGCCGGGAACGCCTCGGTGTCGAGCAGCGAGGTGGCCAGCACTTCCACTTCGCCGCTTGCCAGCGTCACCCGGATCAACCGCATGGCGACGACGGTGTCCGGGTCCACACCGGATTGTTCACAGACCTTTCGTGACAACCAATTGGTGCAGCTGAACTGGTGTGTTGCCTCGGGCTCGCCGGAGGCGACAAAGTCGTTCACCTGTTGGTTGTAGCCGGTGCTCAGGCGCATCAGAAAATGCTGGTTGCGCCGGCGCAGATCGCCAAACAGCCAATGGGCCGGATAGCCGCGGTCAAAAACGATCAGGCTGTTGTCCGGGGCGTGGTCAAGATGCAGCGCAGCGCATCCGCGCTCATCCACGTCCGTGGGCACCAGCAGCCCGTGCAGGGTCTGGTTGTCGCATAGATCGTACAGTGTCGAAAGACGCGCCACGGGCAAGCCGCTGTGGCTGCCAAAATGTTGGGCCTGGTGTGACGCCAGTGGCAGGTGAACCATCGAGCCATCCACACCGAGCAGGCGCAGGCCCTGCCAGCGTCGGCGCAGCCGCTGTTGGTCGAGCTGGCGCTGGAGCACGTCATTCAGAGCCACCAGCGCTGAGGGGTTGAGCTTGTTCCGGGCCTTGCTGAACGCCTGCGCGGTGACGCTCTGGCTTTCGAGCGGCGATTGGTGAAGCGTTTGAAAGAACTGATCCAGCTCGGTCTGAAGGGCGCTGTTGGGCTGGTTGAGCAGGAAAAGAATCAGGTTGCGGAAGCTCAGGCAGCGTTGTCGCGTGAAATCGGTCGCTTTTCGCCGGTGGGCAGCAATAAAGTCAGGGCAATCAAGCAGACTGGTTACTTTTTGTACAATTTTTAGTCAAGGTTTGGGGGCTGATGTCAACTGCTGGGTCGTATTGTTGGCTCAAAACCGTGTCTCCCGTTCCGGTTGGTGAGCCCTAATTATATGATATTTTGGGGAAAATGTCTTAAGTTGATGGCATTGAGGTGGAGTCCATAGAAGGGGCGGAGGTCAAGATCCTGGGAGCCCTGAATTCAGGCATTAAGCAGCGCCCCAAGAGGTGGATGAACGAGATCCGGCAACACTCGTGTCAATGGCCATCTATTTTGACCCACCTTTGGCCAATAAAATTGACCCACCCTTCATAGTCTAGGTCTTGGTTTTCTGCTTCAGCCGATAGCTTTCTCCTCCCAGCATAAAGATGTGTGAATGGTGGATGACCCGGTCGATGACCGGTACCGCCACGTTGTCGTCGTGGAAGAACTCGCCCCAGCTGGTGAAGTCCTTGTTGGTGGTCAGGATGATCGAGCGGTACTCGTACAGGCTGTTGATCAGCTGGAACAGGTTGTACCTTGCCTGGCGGGTCATCGGCAGATAGCCCAGCTCATCGATGATCAACAGGTCGTACTTGGCCAGCTGGCTGACCCGCTTTTTGAGCTCGCCCTTCATCTCGGCCAGCTCCAGCTCTTCGACCAGATCCAGGGCGTTGCGGAACAGGACTCGGTAGCCGGCCTCCACGGCCTTGTGGCCGATGCCGATGGCCAGGTGGGTCTTGCCCACGCCGGGCGGGCCGATGAACACCAGGTTGTTGCGCTCATCGATGAACTGGAAGTCCAGCAGGGCGTTGACCTGGCGCTTGGTGATGGTGGTCTGGTAGCGGTAATCGAACCCCTCCAGGTGCTTCTCGGCGGGGAAGGCCGCCATCTTGCGGTTGCGCCGGATCCGCTTGTCCTGTCGCTGGATCAGCTCGTGTTCGGCAAGCCGGTCGGCGAAGCTCAGATACGACATCTCGTTAGCCTCCGCTTGCGCCAACAGGTTTGTCAGTTCGTCCGCCGCCGCGCTCAGGCGCAGGCTGCGGTAACGGGCCACGGTCTGTTCAAGCTGGCTCATGGGTCACCTCCTGGCCGCTGGAGTGGCCAAGCTGCTGGTAAGCGCTCAGATCCAGTGCCTGACCGGCCCCCGGAACCGGTTCCGGCTCTCGCTGGCGCTGGGTGGCCGCCTCGGCCGCCTCCAGATAGCGTCTCAAACGCGTGGCGGTCATGCCGGGGCGATCGGCCACCGTCATGATCAACTGTGGATCCACAGGGGCGTGGTGGCTGAGCAGCTCCCTGGCCGCCACCAGCTGATCCTTGTAAATCCGGGGCCCGGAGCGTTTGAGTTGCTGGCACAATCTCTGCCCTGTCTCTTGGCCGACCTGTTCACGGATGTCGGCTTCCAGCTTATCCAGACGTTGCTCATGATCCCGATAGTGGTGGTTGTTCTTGATGATCCGCCCTTTGTCGGCGGACAGGGTGTGACTGGCAATAACGTCGCCCGTACTCAGATCGCTGATGTGGAGCTGGCCGTCGTCGGAGGCCACAACGCCCACCCGCGCCTGTTGCCAGGCCATGGGCACCGAGTACTTATTGGCCTTCCACGCGATCAGGCCTGTCTTGTCGGCGCGGCGGGTCTCGCGGGCCACCGACTGCACGCAAGCCGGTGCGAGATAGGCCTTCAGGTGCTGGCGTTCGTCGCGCTCAAAGCGCTCCCGGGGCGCTTCCCCGGTGGTGCCGTGGATCCGCACATTGGCCACGCTCTCAAGCCAGTCCTGCACGTGCTCGCGCACATGCGCCTGATCCCGGAAGACTTCCCCGTAGAGACAATCCTGCTTGACGTAGTTCACGCCGGACTCCACCTTGCCCTTGCTCTCCGGGTCATAGCCTTCACAGGCATGGATCCGGTACCCGGCCGCAGTGGCGTACTCGTGGAAGCGCTGGTTGAGGGTGAGCTCGCGGTACTGTTCGTTGATCACCACCAGCTTGGTCTGATCGTAAACGCACTCCTCGGGAAGGCCGCCGAAGTAACGCAGAGCCTCATCGTGGAGCTGGATAAAGGTCTGCGTATCCAGCGGGCGAAAGGCCAGGCCCACGTACATCAACCGCGAGTAGGACAGCACGAACACCACAAAGTGCAGCGTGCGCTGTTCCCCACCGATCACCACCCCGCGCAACTCACCGGGATCCACCTGGCACTGAACCCCCGCCACATCGTCCACGATGGGCTCATAGTAGCGCAGCTGGGCCACAGCCACTTCGTCCTTGAGTGTGTGCACGTAGCGGCGTATGGAGCGATCCGAGACCGGCAGGTCGCCGACCTTGGCCCGAAGCTTACGGGCAATCTTGACGGCACTGAGCTTGGGAAACTCGCCCAATAAATAAACGAGATAATCCCGGTAATCATCCAGTCGCTTGGTACGGGCGGGATCGTCCAGTTGGTGACCGATCGCGCTCTCGTCCATGCGCAGGTACTTGCGAACGGTGTTGCGGGATACGCCCAGCTCCTGGCTGATGGCGCGGATCGACAGGCCCTGGCCGTTGTCGTGCAATGCCTTGATCTTGTGTATCACAACCCACTCCTTCACTGACATGCCCTCGGCCATTAACAAAAGCGGAGGACAGTAGCTGGTTCTGTGGCCTGACGGCCACCCGGAGGTGGGTCAAAATTAATGGCCAGTAGTGGGTCATTTTAATTGGCCACTAACAACTCGATCGAGCGATAGAGATCTATGGGCGAAATAACGATTATGGGGGTGACGACACTTTCACATGGATCAACGGCGAAGTTGAGATTTAGAGAAATTAGAAATGGAAAACCTACCGGTTTAAAGCAATGGCGCGTAATATTGAAATAAAAGCTCGCTCCAACGATGTTGAGTTTCAGAAGTACATTGCTGCCAGACTCGCGGATCGTCCGGCGGAGTTGGTGGAACAGGAGGATACATTTTTTTATGTAACATGGGGGAGGCTAAAGCTACGGGAACTCGGTGACGGTACGGGTGAGTTGATCGAGTATGACCGGTCAGATTCGTTTGGGCCAAAGCAATCAACCTACTCCCGTTACGTAACAAGCGAACCGCATTCCCTCAAAACAGTGTTGGGGACTGCGCTTGGAGTTCGTGCGGTGGTCAAAAAAAGGCGGATGCTGTTTGTGGCAGGTCAGGCACGAATTCACCTGGATGAGGTGATTGGGCTTGGTTGGTTCGTTGAGCTTGAAATCGTGCTCAGACCAGAGCAAAGCGAGACAGAGGGGCAGGTGGTCGCGGACCGGTTAATGTCGGAGTTGGGCGTTGGGCCGAAGGATTTGGTTGCTTGCTCGTATGTGGATCTGGTAACCCAAGACATAGGGGATTGACATGCGATTTAAATACGTCGTTGTTGGCTTGGCTTTGGCCGTCGCTGGTTTTTTGACGCTGGCATTATCAAGAGGTTGGTTTCTATTTGATTGTGGATGGGTTGGCTGTATAGGTGTCTGGATTCTGTATCTGGAAATGGGGGCTCTTGTTGTCTTTGTTTTTTTTATCAGCGGCCTCGTATTGGGTCCGGCACCACGGTTCTTATCCGGGCTTTTCGCGGGAGGGAGCGCATTGGTCGCATTGATCTTGGCGGTGGGCGTGCTCATAGTGCATGCACAGTGGCAAATTTCCCAGGATAAGAAGGGGGCTGAACAAGCCTGTGCGCAATACCCTGAGCTGTGCTCGGAGAAGGCGGGCCCATGAGTGAGGCGCTGGTGTTGCGTATTAGAAGGTTGCAGCAATCCCATGCTGTCCCTGGTTCGTACAGCAGGGTATAACGCTCGGGTGAAGGAGACCTATGATGCAGCGCAGGCGTTTGCTTGCAGGGCTGATCGCAAGCGGGGTGTTGGCCCGTTTTCCAGCGGCCTGGGCGCAAAGGGATGGCGATATACGCTATTTCCATGACGTGGCTGTTCCCGGCGGGGAGCTTGAGTCGCTGGATCGTGAGGCGCAATGGTGGCGTGAACGGATCGCCGAGGATGCCTGGCGGATCCTGTTCCGGGAAGAAACGGAGCCGGCCGGCTCCAGCCCGCTCAACGACGAAGACCGCAACGGCACCTTCATCTGTGCCGCCTGCCATCTGGCGCTGTTCAGTTCCCATACCAAGTACGAGTCCGGGACTGGTTGGCCGAGCTTCTGGGCAGCCTATGACAAGCACGTTGAGACCAAGACGGATTACAAGGCATTCTTCCCCCGCACTGAATACCATTGCACGCGCTGTGGTGGCCACCAGGGGCATATCTTTGATGATGGCCCGGAGCCAACGGGAAAACGTTGGTGCAATAACGGGCTGGCGCTTAAATTTGTGCCGGAAGGGGAAGTGCTTCCGGCGTTGAGAGGGTAACCAGAATGCGCTTTGGGATTGCGTTGTTGCTTGTCCTGACCGCTGTGTCGGGCCATGCCCGCGAGGGCACTGAAACCGCGGTCTTCGCCGGTGGCTGCTTCTGGTGCATGGAACCTCCCTACGACAAACTGGAAGGGGTTACGGATACCACCAGTGGCTATGCGGGCGGGAAGCTCGAAGATCCTTCCTATGAAAAGGTGAGTTCGGGCGAAACCGATCACCTGGAAGTCGTCCGGGTGCGCTACAACCCGGAGAAAGTGGCCTATGAGAAGCTTCTGGAAGTCTACTGGCGGAATGTTGATCCCCTGGACGACGGCGGGCAGTTCTGCGACCGGGGCCAGCAGTACACCACGGCCATCTTCACCCAGTCGCAGGCGCAGCGGGAAGCGGCGGAAGCGTCAAAGCAGGCGCTGGAGGCGTCCGGCCGTTTTGATCAGCCGATCGTCACGCCGGTGCGCAAGCTGGAGGCGTTCTACCCGGCAGAGGATTACCACCAGAATTATTACGAGAAAAATCCCATCCGGTACTGGTTCTACCGCAACAGCTGCGGACGTGATGCGCGGCTTGAGGCACTCTGGGGAGCCAGTTCGTGATTCAAATGGAACCGCGGGGCTTTACCCCCTGATCACCCTCAACCACAATAAACAGAGGTACCGATCAGGAGACTTTCGGGGATGAATGAGCGGCGTCGAGAACAGCGCCTGCCGTGGGTGTCCATGGATGCCCGGGTCAAGGTTCGTAAAGGGCTCATCGGCTCAAGCTGGGTTGATGTGGATGTGGTGGATTACAACCGCCTGGGGATTGGGGTTATTGCTTCCGATGAGATTCTCAGGCCGGAAAGCCGCGTGCAGGTGAGTCTGCGGCTGAATACGGAGGTTGGTGCCATCACGGTGGATCAGGTGGCAGCCACGGTGCGCCACGCCCAGACGGACGAACACGGCTACTTTTTCGGGTTGGAATTTGATCCGGAATGTTCTCAGGGGGTTTCAGAATCACTGCAGCGTATTGAAGGCATCCTGACCCGTCACCAGGAGCTGACCGACAAGGTCCAGTGAATCAGCCGCTCAGTCAGGCTTTGAGCTCACTTGTGTTGTCCTCGCTGAAATAGCGATAGAGTTCGTCAAAGCTCATTGGCGGGGCGTAACGGTAGCCCTGTACCAGCGCACAACCGTGCATGAGCAGGAAGTATTCCTGCTGCTCGGTTTCCACGCCTTCCGCGACCACGTCCTTTTCCATCTGGTGCGCCATGTTGATGATGGTGGTGGCGACGTCCGTGTTGGGCCCGTGCTCTGGGATCTGTTGCACGAACGTCTGGCCGATCTTGAACCGGTCCACTGGTAAAGAGCGCAATTGCTGCAGGCTGCTGTAGCCGGTTCCAAAGTCATCGAGGGTCGTGGTTACGCCTGTGGCGTGGATACGCTTGAGCTGGGCACGGGCTGTCTCAGGCTCTTGCGACAGCATGTCTTCGTGGATGTCGATCTCCAGATAATGGGCGTCCAGCCCGGATGTGCTCAGCGCGAAGTCAATGACGTTTTCAAGCCCCGGATCCCGGAATTGGCGGGCCGATAGGTTGACCGCCACGCGCACCCCACGCCCCAGCAACTGGTGCAGCAGCTTGATCTGCATGCAGGCCTGCTGCAGGACCCAATTGCCCAGCGGCATGATAAGCCCCGTGTCTTCGGCTACAGGGATGAACGTCTCCGGGGACAACTCGCCCCGTTGTGGGTGCTGCCAGCGCACCAGTGCCTCCATGGCGGTGATTTCGCCGGTATTGAGGTCCACCTGGGGCTGGAACAGAAGGAAGAATTCTTCCCGGCGCAGACCATGACGGAGCTCACGCTCCAGCGTCATCAGCTGTTCAGCGCGCTCGTTCAGGCTTTCGGTATAGAAGTCGTACTGGTCCCGGCCTTTGTCCTTGGCCCGGTACAGCGCGAGGTCTGCGTTTTTCATCAATCCATCGGGCGAGTCGCCATCAGCCGGTGCCGTGGTGATGCCGATGCTGGTTGAGATCAACACTTCCTGCCCCTTGAGCCGTATCGGTGCCTTGAGGCCGGACAGGATATTCTCGGCGATCATGGTCAGATCTTTCGTGTCCGACACATCGTGCAGGAGGATGGTGAACTCGTCGCCACCCAGACGGGCGACTGTATCCTGGGCGCGGACACAGGACTTCAGGCGGTCGGCAACGGTGAGCAGCAGTATATCGCCGGCATCATGGCCCAGGCTGTCATTGACCTGTTTGAACTGGTCCAGGTCCAGAAAGAGCAGGGCAATCCGGTTCTGCTGGCGGCTGACGCTCTGCAGGGCCTGTTCCAGCCGGTCCTGGAAGAGGCGCCGGTTGGCAAGGTTGGTGAGACTGTCAAAAAGTGCCAGCTGCTCCATACGCTCGTGGGCGAGCTTGAGTTCGGTCATATCCACCGCGGACACGATGTAACTCACTGGGCTGCCGTCGGCGTCGAGCACCGAGGAGGTGGTTACGGCGGTCCATAAGGGGGTGCTGCCCTTGGTGCGGCATAACAATTCGCCCTTCCAGTGGGGTTGCAGGCAATCGAGGAAATTGGTTAGCACGCCGGTTTCGGTGCCTCTGAGGTTCATGGTCGCACTGAGCGTGGCGACGGAATGGCCGAGCACGTCATCGCGGGCAAACCCCGTGAGCTGGCAGAAGCGGTCGTTAACGAATTCGATGCATCCGCTCGAATCCGTTATGAGGATCATGGCGCCACTGTTCATGACGGCGCTGGAAAATTTGGTCAACGTTGACTCACGCTCATTCTGCTGCCTGCGCGACTCGGCGAGCCGGAGGCTCAGAATGACTGTGGTCGCGATCAGGCCCAGCACGGTGATGCCGGCTGTGGCCGTCACAGTGAGGGTCAGCCAGGCTGGAAAGGATTCCAGTGCCATGAGCGCCATCCTTTTATTATTTCCTTGTGAGGATGTTTCAACATCCACACTAGACAACATCCTTCAAATAATAGGGAATTGCGTCACAAATGGCTTGAGATAAACGAAGATTTTACGTGTTTGCGCTTGTAAAGCTGCTTTTCAGTTTGTAATTGCGGGAGGGGCCGGGGGCAAAAGCAGTGCCCCCGGAAATCGACTGGAAAGGCATTAAACCAGTTTTTTGGCTTCTTCCTGCCAGCTGGCGAAGTTTTTCAGTTTACGGAACGCCTCAAGCTTTTTCTGGTCCTCTTCCGAAGGGTTAGCCAGTTGGTTGATGGAGGTGATGCCCTTGGCCTGCATCTTTTCAGCCGTGGCCGGCCCGATGCCCTTGATCCTGGTGAGGTCATCCTTGCCAGAGTCAGTCTTCTTACCGGCGGTCTTGCCCGTGTTGGTGCCGCTCTTGCCCGGGGACTGGGTCGTTTTCGGAGCGGCCTGAGCGGCTGGCTTCGATTGTGTGGCGGGTTGACCGCCACTCGACGTACCCGTTTGGGGGGCATCAGTTGGTTTGTCGCCGAGGCCTACCCGTTCCATCACCTGTTCACGCAGGTCATTGACCTGGCTCTGTAGTGTGTCGATCTGTTTGAGGGCATCGCCGACCAACTGCTCCACGCGTTCGATCAGCGAGCTGATGCCCAGTTTCTTTTTCTTACCCATCGATTGTTCTCCCTGAATATGCCTGTGATTCCGAGCCCATAACGCGATTCCAGTCTAACATTTCACCAGCTTGGGTCACCCCCGCCATTTGAGCTCGTAAAGGTCCGGTCGGCGATCCTTCAGATTGGTGACAGAGCCCTCGGCGCGGATGACTTTCAATTTGTCCAGATCAAGATCCGAGAACATGATCATTTCCGTGTTGGGTGTTGATTCGGACATGACCGCGTCGTGGGGAAAGGCGAAGTCACTGGGAGAAAAGACCGAGGATTGGGCGTACTGGACGTCCAGGCTTTCCACTCGGGGGAGGTTGCCTACACTCCCGGTGATCACCACATAGCATTCGTTTTCCACGGCTCGGGCCTGGGCACAGTTGCGCACCCTCAGATAGCTGTTCTTGGTGTCCGTCCAGAAGGGGACGAATACCACATCCACGCCCTGGTCCTGGGTCGCGGCAATGCGTGTGAGTTCGGGGAACTCAACGTCATAGCAGATCTGGATCATGACCCGGCCGGCATCGGTCTCGAAAACACCCAGTTCATTGCCGCCCTCGATTACCCAGTCGCGGCGTTCGTGGGGCGTGATGTGGAGCTTTCGCTGTTCGTCGATCCGGCCATCCCTGTGGCACAGGTAGGATACGTTGTAGATCCGGTCATCCTCGAACAGCGGCATGGAGCCGGCCACGATGTTGATGTTGTAGCTCACCGCCATCTGGGACATTTCGTCCCGGAATTTCTCGGTGAAGGCGGCCAGGAAACGGATGGCCTTGGTCTGGTCCGTCTGGTCCGTGAGGCCCATGAGCGAGGCATTGAAGAATTCCGGGAAGACGGCGAAGTCACTCTTGTAGTCCGAGAGTGCGTCCACGAAGTACTCCACCTGGCGCAGCACTTCGTCCACTGAGTTGAACTCACGCATCTGCCATTGCACGGCGCCGAGCCGGATCTGGCTCCGGCGACTTGCGAGCACCGAGGATGGCGGCTCAAACATGATGTTGTTCCACTCAAGAAGTGTCGCGTAACCTCTTGATTTCTCGTCTTCCGGAATGTACTTGTGCAGCAGCCGCTTGACCTGGAAGTCGTTTGAAAGCTGAAAGGAGAGGATGGGATCGTAGATTTCCTTGCGATGGACCTGCTTGATGTACTCAGCGGGGGAGAGCTCATCCGCGTATTGCTCGTAACCCGGGATGCGGCCGCCGGCGAGGATCGCGCGCATGTTGAGGCTGCGGCACAGTTCCTTGCGGGCGTCGTAGAGTCGGCGCCCGAGGCGGTAGCCGCGGTAATCCGGGTGGATGAACACATCCAGGCCGTACAGGGTATCGCCCTCGGGGTTGTAAAGGATGCGGTCATTCTTCATGACCAGGTCATCGTAGGTATGCGGGTTGGAGAAACGCTGGTAATCCACGCGGGCCGTCAGCGCCACTGCTACCAGGCGGCCGTTGTCTTCGATGCAGATCTGGCCATCCGGAAACTTCTCGATCATGTGCTTGATGGTGTCCCGCGGCCAGGCACCACCGATGTCGTTATAGACCAGATCCATCAGTTCGCGCAGCTGCGGGTAGTCACGCAGCTCCAGGTTGCGCGTCTGGAGGTGGAGTTCGTCGTGGGCCATCAAGCTTTCTCTCCTTACTCGGTTGGTCGACAACTTGCACCGGGCCAATGATAACCCATGTTCGATGACGGGCGATGTTGGCTGTTAGCAACTATGCTGTCCATGAGTCTCCCAATGGAGTGTCCTGATGAAAACACTATCCTTTAACCAGAAGTTGCTGATCGTTTTCGGTACCTTGCTGGTACTGGCGATGCTGGCCAGCGCGGTACTGAACGATAGCCGCCTTAGTGGGCACACAGAACGTAACCTCAACGCCTTGAAAGAGCAGGTGGTGGATCAGAGTACGGCTACCATTGCCCAGTGGCTCAATACCCGCCTTGAGACGACGCAGAGTTTTGCGCAAGCTGCGGAATCGGTCTCCAGCGACGATGGCATACGGGCGCTTGCGGGAACAGCCGTGGATAGCCTGGACCTCAAGAATTTCTATGTGGGAACCGGGGACGGGACCATGCTGATGCAGAGCCGGTCCGCGGAAAATTCGTTGCCAAGCGATTTTGATCCCTCGGAACGTCCCTGGTTCCGCAAGGCACGATCCGATGGCGCTGGTTTTACCCAACCCTACATGGACGCGGCGAGTAACGGCATGATCATTACTGCCACCGCGCCCGTGAATGCCGGGGAGTATGAAGGGGTGGCCGGCGCTGACATCAGTATGAGCGCGATCCACGATATACTGGCCCCTATCACCATGGCGGATACTGGCTATGCCATGCTGGTCAGTGGTGATGGAACGGTGCTTTACCATCCGGAATCAAGCAACATTAACAGTTCCCTATCCAAAGTCCTGGGGGGTGATATGCCTCTTGATGGGTCCCAGCGCTCGGTTGAGGTGGATGGTGAGCAGTATCTTGCCAGTTTCCACCGGATTTCCAAGGCTGAGGGCGTGGACTGGTATGTCGGGCTCATGGTCAATGAAAGCAAGGCCTGGGCACCGGTGATCCAGGGCCGCTGGAATGCTCTCGCGAGCACGATCGTGGCTCTTCTTATCACGCTCGGCCTGATCTACGTCAGCATCAACATCCTGCTTAGGCCAGCGCGACGGCTTCTCAAGGCCATGAATGAAATCGCCTCCGGGGGCGGGGATCTGACCCAGCGCCTGGAGGTAGAGAGTCAGGATGAGTTCGGGCAACTGGCACAAGCGTTCAATGGTTTCGTTGAGGATGTTCGTGGCGTCGTGGCGGAAGCCCAGGAGAGTGCCAGCGAGTTGCAGCAGCACGTAGGCTCGCTGCGCAATGCCAGTGCCACCAGTCGTGACAGCGTCAGCCAGCAGCAGAACGAGATTGATCAGGTTGCCACGGCCATCAACGAGATGTCCGCGGCGGTGAACGAGATTGCACAGAACGCCCAGAGTACAGCGGATTCAGCGGGCAATGCGGACAGCGACAGCAATGAGTCCTTGCAGACAGTCCAGTCCTCTAACGAGGCGGTTGAACGCCTTGGGCGGGAAATCGGCGAGGCGGCCGAGGTCATCAACAAGCTGGGTAACGATGTTGGAGAGATTACCGGGGTTCTGGAGGTGATTGAAGGCATTGCCGAACAGACCAACCTGTTGGCTCTGAACGCCGCGATTGAGGCGGCACGCGCCGGTGAGGCCGGACGCGGCTTCGCCGTGGTTGCGGATGAGGTCAGGGCGCTCGCCAAACGGACCCAGGACAGCACCGAGCAGGTGAATACAATGATCACCCGTCTCAAGGAGGGGGCGGATCGGGCTGTAAGCGTGATGCAGGAATCCCAGGCAGTGAGCAATATGAGCATGGAAAAGGCACGGGATGCTATGGAGGCGCTGGAACGGATCAGCCAGGCGATCTCGGAGATCAGTGACCGCACCAGCCAGATCGCTACCGCTTCCGAGGAGCAGACCTCGGCCGTGGATGAGCTCAACAGCTCCATTACGCGCATTGCGGACCAGAGTAAGGACGCTGCGGAAGCTGCCTCGGAAAACGACCGTTTGAGCAGTGAAATCAGTGAGGTTGGAAGCACCCTTCATGATAAGGTAGCGCGTTTCAGGGTTTGACAGAGGAAACGTCATGAAAGTGTTCAATACCGTCGCCCCACGTGTGCGGGGCTATTTTGGGCAACTCGAGGAAGCCGGCCGGCCCGTTCCCGGGCTGGCCCGATTTGAGAAGACGTTGGGTTACGGGGTGATCAATCGTTTGATCGCTGCCAGCGTGCCATTCACCCGCCGCAATGGCTTCAGGGTCGTGGAGCTGCGTGAGGGCTACATGCGTGCCCGGTTGAGTCGTAAGGGCAACCGTAACCATTTGGGGACGGTCTACGCTGGGGCTCAGTTCCTGCTCGCCGAGATCCCGTTTGGTGCCATGGCTCTGGTGGAATTCGAGGGGCGGCTGGTGCCTGTTCTCCGGGATCTTCATATTTTCTATGAGCAGCCTGCGCGTACGGATCTGGAGGTGGAGCTGACCCTGGACGCTGCCCGTAAGGCGCGTATTGAGGCGGATGTTGCCACAAATGGTAAGGCCGAGCTGGTGATTGAACTGGACCTTAAGGATACCAACGGTGAGGTCGTGGCCAGAGCACAGGCCAACTACCAGGTTCGCCCCGCCTGAGCGTATTGTGCGTGATCACTGCTGTGCGTCGTCGAGACACATGCAAGCGAGCTCGCGCTCTGTGAGCAGGTGTCCCGGCGGCTCGCCCCGCCGATAGCCATAGATCACTGTATAGGCCATCACGTTGCGCACGTATTGCCTTGTTTCGTGGTACGGCATGGTTTCCACCCAGATATCGGAATCCAGCTCCCGGGTTTCTTCATCAATCCACTGGTTGACCCGATGCGCACCTGCGTTGTAAGCGGCTGTGGCGAGGATGCGGTTGTTGTCGAACCGCTCCAGTAGACTGCTCAGATGGGCACTGCCAAGCCGGATGTTGGCCTTGGGATTCAGCAGGGTAGTGACGCCATTGAAGCTGATTCCCGCCTGTTGCGCCGTCTCGCGCGCGGTTGAAGGCAGAAGCTGAAGAAGGCCGAAGGCGCCGCGATGGGAGCGGGCATCGCGCTGGAACGCGCTTTCCTGGCGCGCCAGGGCGTAGACCCAGTTCACGTCCAGATTATAAGTTCTTGCCGCCCCGTGAAAATTCTGGCGGTGGGCGAGGGGAAACCGCATGCCAAGATGATCCCAGGCCCGGGTGGCTATGGCCCCGTGTACGCCCTGCTCGTGCCACCCCCAGCCCTGGGCGATGCGGGACGCAACCAGTATGTCACTGTCAGCCAGCTTATCCATCGCCTGACGCCATTCCGCTCTGGCGGCGTGCAGACGATCCAGGCGATACAGTTCCAGAGCCCGTTGAATCCCCGGAACAGCCATGACACGCTCAATCGCGTCACGGTTCACGGTCACGCCTTTGTGATTCAACGAATAGGGCTTGCCGAGCTGGTCCGCGGCCATGAACCCGTAGAAGGTCCGGCGCCCGGAAAGTTCCTCGTAAAGCGCCTGGGCCTGCGCTGGTTTTTCCAACTGGTCCAGGGCACGAGCCTGCCAGTACTGCCATCGGGGCTTGTCGCGGAGCTCGCGGCCCATGGCACGTATGCGTTCCAGTACTTTCGGCCAGTTGCCGGCCCTCAGTGCCACCCGAACCTGCCATTCGCGCAGGGCTTCATCGTCGCCGTGAGACAGCGCTCGAGCGAGCCAGGTAGCGGCGTCTGGGTGGAAACGGGTGGCCAGCAGCAGCGCCAGGCGTTTGTCGATCCGCGCCACAGTGCCTGATGGATAGGAAAACCGTCCCCGGTAAAGTGGCCAGATCGTTGCAGCACGTTCCGGCGCCTGGTTCACCAACCGTCGCATGCCGTAAGCGACAACTCTGCCCAGGCGCTTGTTATTCCGATCAAACTCACGGGCCTTCTGGAGGCGTTCGGGATGGTTGTGAACCCTCAACAAAAGGCGTGACAGCGGGCGGTCGTCCTGGTCAAGGTAACGGCGCAGGTAGCGCGCCAGGCGGATTTTACCGTTGGTCACCGCGAGCTGGAATCGGGTCCAGGCGAGTTTCCGGGTCAATCCACCATTGTCGCGCCAGTAATCAAGAAGCGGGTTGCAGGCCTTGGGTAGCGAGTAGCCGCTTTGCCACAGCTCGGGCATTTGGTCCATTACCAGTTCGCGCCGGCCCCCTTTGAGATGGGCGCGCAAAGACAGGCATTGCAGCCGGTCACCGCCACTGGTGCCATCGTGCACTTGGCGGAGTGTTGCCCACTGGCCACTGCGCCCGAGATGGATAAGCCATTGCCTTCGCAGTGTTCCGGCCCGCGGGATAGTGCCATAGTCGGCCATCATGGATTCGATTTCAGCTGGTGTGGCCACGAAAAGCCGTTTGCTGAGACGTTTCAGTTCCAGGTACGGGTGCAGGGGGTAGTTTTCGAGCTTGGCGCTGAGCGTTTCATAGGCCTCCATGTCCTGGCTTTCAAGAGCCGCTTCCGCCTTGAGAAAACGTTGCCTCTGTTCCTTGCGCGTTGTAGCGCCTTGCTTGGGCGCCATAACCGGTGTCGCCGTGGCGCCGGAGAGAGCTGATGATTCCAGTGTTGCGTGGGTGGTCGGTGCCGCCGACAGAGCAACCATCCAAACCAGCGTAAGAGTAAGCCGCCGCATCCCTGATCAAACCTTGTGATGACCGATTGGTAAAACCCATGGGTAAGCGCTGCGAACGACTGCCTTCATGCATCGCAACACTATCTTTTATAGCAGAGCGCAACCGGCAATGCAGGAAATCGTAATGTTGTTGAGCAAATCCTGGCGTGTGTCCCTTTACGGATGGTATTTAACATAATATACATTATGCGCAATTTCGTTGCAGGCTTCAGCGCCTGAAAACAAGAAGCTTGGACGCCGTCACACGCGCCGAACACGGGGGCCGCCGTCAGCTTCCCTGATCCAGCCGTTTATGTAAGGATGAAACCGATTAGGGAGTGAAAACAAAAAGATATAAAATGCTGAAAAATCGTTGGACAGTCAGAGGATTATAGACTGTAGCACAGCACAAAAAGAATCGGGATAGTTTCGGCCTCATGAGAGGCGAGCCATGAAATACGACGCACAGAACTTTGGAACCAACGTCCGTGAAATCCGTAGAGCCCGGGCCATTTCCCAGGACCAGCTGGCCTTGCGGGCAGGCATTGACCGCAGTTACATGGGGCGCATTGAACGTGGTCAGGTGAATATCACACTCGAGAAGGTCTACCGGCTTGCGGAGGCGCTGGACTGCGATGTCCGTGAACTGCTGCCGCTGGGGACATGACTCTGGGCTAAAAGATGGCTATCCTGCCGTTCTGAAATTTGGCAAACGGAGCGGCAATGACCCACTCAGACGATATCCGGCCCTTTTCGGATGATGAGGTTCAGCCTGTTATCGACCGTCTGCTCAGTCGCCCTGAATTCCAGGACCTGATCGGGCGCTTCCGCATGGAATGGCTTCACCGCGTTCTGCCCGGGGCGGTGAGGTTGTGGGTTCGCTGGCAATTGGGCCGGCGTCTGCGCGACATCCATTCTGTGGAAACGCTGCAACACCGGCTCGTGCCAATGATTGAGCGCGGGCTTCGGAAAACCACGGATGCCATAACCTGGTCCGGTCTCGACCAACTGGATTCGGAGCGCCCCTGCCTGTTCCTGTCCAGTCATCGGGATATCGTGCTGGATCCAGCGCTGGTCAACTTTGTGCTCTACAAAAGCGGTTACAGCACAACCCGTATTGCCATCGGCGACAATCTCGTGGAAAAGCCCATGGTTGCGGACATGATGCGGCTCAACAAGAGTTTCATCGTGCGGCGCAACCTCTCGAATCCGCGGGAAATGCGCAATGCATTTCTGACGCTTTCCCACTACATCCGTGAGTCTCTCGACGACGGCCACTCAATATGGATGGCCCAGCGCGAGGGTCGCGCCAAGGACAGCATCGACCTAACGGATCCCGCCATTATCAAGATGCTGCACATGAGCCACAAACGTGACGGCACGAGCATTTCCGAGGCCATAAAGGCCCTGAACATTGTGCCCGTGGCCATTTCCTACGAATATGACCCCTGTGATCGTGACAAGGCCAGGGAGCTTGAATCCCACTATCGTCTCGGCAGCTACAGCAAGCGCCCGGGAGAGGACATGGAGAGCATCGTACGCGGCATCACTGGTCATAAGGGGCGGGTCCATGTAGCGTTTGGCACTCCCCTATCGGAAACATTTGAAAACGCTCAGGCTGCAGCTAACGGGGTGGACGACCAGATTCTTTCCCTTCTGCGATTCTTTCCCGTGAATCACGCCGCGGCCGAAAAGCTGGCCACCCGCAATCAGGCGGGTCCCCTGCCCGAGCGCGCGGACCAGCCTTCGCGGGCTCAATTGAAGCAGGCCCATGAATGGCTGGATAACCGGCTGCGGGATATTCCCCCAGAGCAACATCCGTGGTTCCTTGGTGTCTACGCCAATGCCCTGCTGAGATCGGCGGGTATCGAGGTTGCTCAGCTCCGGGATCCGCTTGCAGAGGAGGCTCCCCTTTGACATGCGCCTTGGCTAACACTGGCACCTGGGCATCCCCATGGCGACAATGAGTGGTATCGACTGCCAGGACCTGCCGGAGGACCCGACTCAATGGCGGGATACCAGCTGGGCAGTTCAGACGTTTCTGCCCGTGGAATCGAGTCTCCATCTCTGAGGGGGGCGGGCTATGGGTAATCGGCTTTGGCAGGCAGGAAAACGTCTAGTGGTGTCGCTGCGGATGTGGCGATATAAGGCGGCTGCCAGCGGCTGGCAGTGCCTGACGTTTGTGGTGCTGTTGGTCCCCCTTGTCGCCGTCGCTGAGCCGTTATCGGAAACGGTCTATGTGGCACCCCCGGATCATCCGCGATACAAACAGGTCCAGAGGGTGCTATCGGAAAAGCTGGATGGCGTGCGGTTTCGGGCCTGGTCTTCCAGTGCCAGCTCTAAAGCGCTGGTGATTACTCTGAACCAGGCCACGCTTTCCGAAATCCGGGCCAACAGGCCGGACCAACCGGTTTTGGCTCTCTTTGTCCTATCGCAGGCGGTTCAGTCCATCGTTCAGAACCGGGAGGACTTCTCGGCCCTCTATGGAGACCCGCCATTGTTTCGCCAGGCCCGTTTGGGGCAGCTTCTAATGCCGCAAGCCGGGACTGTGGCAATACTCGCTTCTCCCCAGGAGGCCGGCCAGTACACTGATCTCCGGACTCGCCTCAACGATGAGCTCGGATTGGCCTCAAGGGTCTTTGTGGTGCCTTCACGGGATCAACTCATCCGCCATCTGGCCCGGGCGCTGAGCTATGGCGACTTCCTGCTTGGCACACCGGATCCGGCCATCTTTAATCGTCAGACCCTCAAGCCATTATTGCTTACCAGTTATCGCAGCAACCGGCTGGTGATTGGCCCCACTCGCGCCTTTGTAAATGCCGGGGCGGTGGCATCCACCTATACCAGTGCCCGGGCCCAGATTCTGGAAGCAGGCGATATGATCCGGTCCTGGCTGGATCAAGGGGCGTTGGGCAGCGCCCGCTATCCGAGCCGGTTTGACGTTACCGTCAATGAGCAGGTGGCCCGTTCCCTGGAGCTTCCTGTGCCCAAGGAAAAGGAACTGAAGAAGCAACTCATTCGCCAGGAGGATGGCTCATGAGCCCGGGTCGCTGGAGCCTGTACCACCGTCTGCTATTGCTCGGGATGCTGCCGGCTGTGACCCTATTTGTGTTAATGGTGCTTTTCTTTGCTCAGGTACGGCTGGAGGATGCCCGTGAAAACCTGTTAAGCAATGCTCAGCTGACCGCTGACAACCTTGCTCCTGCCGTGGAGTTTGCTCTGATTGCTGGCAATCAGGCGGAACTGAAGGGGATTCTCAGCAAGACACTGGCGCGTTCCGCTGCACACCGGATTGAAGTATGGGGCCGCAACGGTGACGTAGTGGCTTCCGTCTCAGACCAGCTGCCCGCGGATGCAACGGTGCACCATTTCACCAGTGTGATTCGCCAGGCGCCGATTGAACTAGGGGGCACGTCTGGTAGAGGGGATGAATTCGGCCTCATGGGATCTGGGAGCTGGGAAAGCAACCGGGGTCGCCGCATTGGTAAGGTTCACATAGCGGTCTCGGAAGCCGAGCTCGCTCGGGAACAATGGGCCATGCTTTGGGCCCTGGCAGGCATAGGGCTGGTCCTTCTTACCGCTACCTTCCTGTTTTCACGGCGTCTTGCCCAACGATTGAGCCGGCCTATTGAACGCTTGGGACACACCCTGCATCAACTGCCGGACGAAGACCCGGATATTGCCACAGGAGCTCCCCTGGCAGCTCGTGAGCTGCAGTACCTCCAGGATGCGGTGGCTTCCATGACCCAGCGCCTGCGCCGAGCAGAAGCGGAACAAACCACCAGCTTCCGGGAACTGGCCCAGGCGCGGGATAAAGCCGAAAAAGCGAACAGTGCCAAGTCTGACTTTCTAGCCATCATAAGCCATGAGTTGCGCACGCCGCTCCATGGCGTGATCGGTATGCTGCAGCTTCTTGAAACGGAAAAACTTCCATCCAATCAGCAGCAGGATTACATCGTCACGGCGCGCCGTTCCACCGAGGACCTCCTTGTTATCATCAATGACCTGCTCGATTTCTCCCGCATTGAGCGGGGCCGGCTGGAGCTTGAAGACACCCTGTTTGACCCTCGCAGCGTCATCGAGAACTGTTTTGCCTCCTTTCGTCATGACGCCGAGTCCAATAACCTCACCTACCATCTAACGCTTCACGGGGACTGGGAGGCAGCGCCTTCAGCGTACGGCGATCCGGGACGCCTGCGGCAGGTCCTGGCCCACTTGATTGGCAATGCCATCAAGTTTACACCCGAGGGCCAGGTGACGGTTTCCGCAACCTGGCGGCTGGACAGCGAAACCGAGGGCACGTTGGTCTGTGAGGTAACGGACAGTGGTTTGGGGATCCCTACTGAAAGGCTCGGGGATATGTTTGCCAGCTTTGAACAGCTGGATACCTCAACAACCCGGCGCAGTGGCGGTACGGGTCTTGGTTTGCCACTGGTACAGCGGCTGGTGGAGCTGATGGGGGGCCATATTGCGGTAGACTCCGAGCCGGGGTCCGGCAGCTGGTTCCGGTTTGTTATTCCAATGAAGGTGTGCCGAGAGCTGCCTGATGCGGGTGCGGGCCCCGATGATGAGGCCGAAGCCAAGGCCGGGGGACCCGTTCAGGACGCTGGCGTCCGCGAGGCGCTTGTTGTTGAGGATAATGTGGTTAATCAGCGGGTTGCTGCCCGCCAGCTGGAGAATCTCGGCTTCCATGTCCGGTGCGCTTCGAGCGGCACAGCCGCCGTGGACGCCATTTGCGAAGGCGCCCAGCATTACGATGTGATTCTGATGGACTGCCAGATGCCGGGCATGGATGGTTGGGAGGCGACACGACGCATACGCGTCTGTGAACGCCAGGGTCGGCCAGGACAACGCACGCCCATCATTGCCATGACCGCGGATGTCCTGGAGGGAACCGAACAGTCCTGTCTTGAAGCTGGCATGGATGCATATCTGCCCAAACCAGTCCGGCGGAACAGTCTCCAGGACACCCTGAATCAATTTATGCCATTGTAACCAGCGAGATCAGTCGCTGACGGGCTCGCGCATGGTTACGAACTCTTCCGCGGAGGTTGGGTGGATGCCGACAGTGGCATCAAAAACCGCCTTGGTGGCGCCGGCTTTGAGCGCCACGGCCATGCCCTGCATCATCTCCCCCGCTTCGGGACCGACCATGTGAACGCCCAGTACCTGGTCCGTAACCGAGTCCACGACCAGTTTCATCAGCGCCTTCTCTTCACGGCCCGAAAGCGTGTGTTTCATGGGACGGAACGAGGTGCGGTAGAGGGTAATGGAATGCCCTGCATCCTGAGCTTCCTGCTCGGTCAGGCCCACGGTTCCGATCGGTGGCTGACAGAACACGGCGGTGGGGATATTGGTATAGTCCATACGCTTGAGCCCGGAGCCGTACAACTGGTCCACCATTACCATGGCCTGCTCAATGGCAACCGGCGTCAGCTGTGGCGTGCCGATCACATCCCCCAGTGCATGCACTCCTGTCGCACTGGTCTGGAACTGGTTATCAGTAATGATGGCGCCGTTGTCGTCCGTTTCCACTCCAGCGGACTCCAGACCCAGGCCAGCGGTGCGTGGGACGCGCCCGGTGGCGGCCAGTACAAGCCCGGTTTGGTGAGTGCTGCCGTCTGACAGGAGCAGCTCATAGCCCCCGGAGACAGGCGTGATGGTCTCAATATTGGTATTGAAACGCAGGTCGATGCCCTTGCGACCCATTTCCTGTGCCACATGGTCCCGGATGTCATCATCGAATCCACGCAGGAAACGTTCCCCCCGGTAAATCAGTGTGGTCTTAACGCCGAGCCCGGCCAGGATGCCCGCAAACTCGACCGCAATATAACCTCCGCCCCAGACGGTCGCCGATGCTGGTAACTCATCCAGATAGAACATATGGTCGGAAACCAGCGCATGCTCGCTGCCGGGAATGGACGGAACCACTGGTTCGCTGCCTGTGGCGATGGCAATCCGTTCAGCTGTCAGGACAGTAGTACCATCAACACTGACCTTCCCTGGCGCCTCGATGCGGGCTTTGCCCTCGATGAGTGAGACGCCGGCGTTGTCGATCAGCCGGCGGTAGATGCCGTTAAGACGCTGGATTTCACTGGTTTTGTTGTCTCTGAGCGTGGCCCAGTCAAACCGGATCGCCTCCTGCGCCACATCAAAACCGTATCCCCTCGCATCCTCAATCTCTTCGTGGACATGGGCGCCGTAGACGAACAGTTTCTTGGGCACACAACCCACATTGACACAGGTTCCTCCGAGGGCCCCGGCTTCGATAATGGCTACCCGGGCTCCGGCCTGGGAAGCCATGCGGGCCAGACGGACACCACCGGATCCGGCGCCGATGACAACAAGATCGTAATCAGGGCTGTGGGACATTCTTAACCTCCACGTCAGGGTGCTAGAGTCAGGCGGGCATCGACCAGGCCGGGTTTGTCGGTCCTGTCCAGAGAGGCTTGATCCACGGCCAATCCATACTTGCTTTGCAGGTGAGCAAGC
Organism: Halomonadaceae bacterium KBTZ08; assembly: GCA_048013405.1. Classification (GTDB taxonomy): domain Bacteria; phylum Pseudomonadota; class Gammaproteobacteria; order Pseudomonadales; family Oleiphilaceae; genus Halospina. Next base: position 588,409 of record CP182108.1, on the reverse strand, counting down.
CACTGGGTCAGTTCCGTAAACGGCACCGCTTCAAGCCAGAGCCGCATGGCCTTGTCGCCACTGGGCTCAAAACGCTGTAGGGGCAACTCCGAGCGCTTGGCTGACTCTGTAACGGTTTTGAGCAGGTCCGCATCGCCCAGTGACCCCTGCTGTTTGGCGTTACCCACCTGGGCAATGCGTTCAAGATCCTGTTCCCGGGCGCTGATCCACGCTACCCGCTCACGCGCCTGCTGCATGCGTTCATAGCCCTCGTTGCGATAATCAACAATGGGTCGCCAGACGGCCAGATAGAGGAATGCCAGCGCCAGCGCCCCAATCATGATCTGCAAGGCACGCCTGTCGCGTTGACTCAGCTGCTCGTACTGGGTGATGGCGCTACGCACCGCCGGGGTTTTCCGGATCGCCTCAAGCATTGTCTTCAACCTCCCTGCCTGACCGTGAGCCGCGCTTCGGTGCCACTGTCACTGTTGACAACGGAACCGATGCGGGCTTTGAAGCCGGAACTGCTGAGACCATCCCGCATGGTGTCGAGCTGGGCAAAGCTCTGACCGCGCAGTTCAATCCGCAGCTCTCCCCGGCTCCGGCTGAACTGGATGCTATCAAAGTGCAGGCTGTCTGGTTTCTCCAGGCTCTGGTATTGCTGGCCGGTGGCCTTCAGCATCGCCAGGAAATCCCCTCCGCTGCTGCCGTCGCTCGCGGCCCTGATTTTTCCCTTGACCACACGCCGAAGATTGCTGACGTCGGTGCGGCTTTCATCCGGGAAATAGTCCTTGTAGATCGCTATTGCCTGGTCATTGAAGCGTTGGGCCTGATTCCGGTAGTAGATTCCTTCAGCGAACATGAACCCCAGTTGGGCCACAATGCCGAGGATGGCCACAATCGCCACGGGCCGCCAACGCCGCAATGATGAGCCGGCGCCTGAGTGGGTGGCGTAGTCACCCTGGCATAGGTTAATGACCTCGGCATCACCAGCGTTAAGGCTGCTGACCATCAGGGTCAAGGGGAATTGTTCCAGTGTTTGGGTCTGGATGAGCGCATCCGGATGCTGCTCGAGCGACGCCAGTGCCATGCGGTGCTGCTCGGCTGCCTGGGCGGTCGCCAGTACCTGGGCGCCCGGTGGCGTCTCGCTGCCGTCGCTCTCAATCAGTGAGTCCATGAACACACTGAGACTGTCGACTGGGACTTCGTACCAGCCCCCCTCGCGCTGGCGGAGCAGCGCCTGGTCGCCTTCAACCAGGATGGTCCACTGATGGTTGCCCATGGGCAGGAGCATGGCATCGGTGTAGATCGCCCTGACCGGATAGCCGAAGGCCTGAAACCAGGCCATGTAGGCGTCCATCCGGCCTCGGTCCATTGCCGCGACCTGCCATTGGTTCTGCTTCTGGGAACCCAGGGCCAGATGGACCGAGTCAATGTCCTGCGCCAGCTGTTCCTCCACAGCGAAAGGCAGTGCCTGGCGGATCATGCGTTTCTGGCGGCCCGGGATGCGGGCCGAGCAGGGGGTAACGTCCAGTGCCGGGATGACGCCAGTGACCTCGGCCGACTCCACGCCCAGAGCTTGAAGTCGCGCTTGCAGGTGCTCGAGGGTGTCCCCCTGCCCTTGCTCTTCGATATTGCCTGAAGCATTCAGGAGCACCCATTCAAAACCGTCGGTATCGGCACCTTCCCCGGCTTCGGCTCCCGCTCTTATGTAGAGTTGATAGCTCATACCATCCGTCTTTTTTGCCCAGTGCCAGGCACCTATTCGGACGCCTGAATCTGTTCCTTCGTGATCAGCTGGGTCCTGCCCGTGTCCCGGGAAAGGATCCTCACCTCGCCATTGCGTGTCCGCTGCGCCTTCGACACCAGCCTGTACACTGTACCACTGACGCTGACTTTTGCGGCGATCTCAAAGAAGTCCGTGCTCACCCCCAGGCCGTCCGCTTCGAGTCCCAGACCGGCAAATTCGGGGAGCGCCAGGAACGCCTCAACCTTCTCGACAGGCGACTCCTGAAGGCGCTTGTGGACGCTTTCCGCCTGTCCCTGGCTGATGCGATCGTGCAGGGAACGTATCACGGGGGTGGAGGCGAAGTTGACGTTCAGAGTGGCGTCCCGGTTGGGAAGCGCCGCAATGTGCGGGCGCAGCCGTTGGTATGCCGCCTTGGTCATCCCGTCAAGAAGCCTGACCTCCGTTATGCTCACAAAGGGTTGATCACCAGCCCGGTAGCCTGGATCCAGCAGCATGTAGTCACTGTCCTCGGCCCCAGCGCCACCGGTACGTTTATTATCCGCATCCACCCAGTCGATGAAGGTTTCGACTGTAACGTTGCGGATTTCCAGTGCGCGCAGCAATCGCGCCAGCCGGTTTCGCTGGAGCTGGTTGACCGTGCCGTCAATGGCCGTCAGCGCATTGAGGTTCAGCCGCCCCCGGAGGTCATTGATCTGGGTCTGGATGACCCCCTGCTCCACGGGCAGGGTCAGTGCGGCTCGTGCCCAGCCTTCCTTGGCGTGATCCACCTTCTGGTTCGTGCTCCCTTCCTCCTGTTCGTTCTCGCTACCGGGGATGTTGAGCTGGCCCTTGATATCCCGGGCAAGGAACTGACGCGCGAAGGCTTCTGCCCCAAGCGCCAGACTGCGGGCGTCGCTCTGGCCCAGGTAGGTGGTCGCTCCCCGGATCATGATGCTCTGGCGGGTCAGCATGCCTGAGGCCAGAATGGAGCCCAGCGCGAACGCCATCAGAACGATGATCAGCGCCACGCCATGCTGACGGGGGAAACGACCGGCGTTCATCTGCCCTCCTCGGCGTCGTCTTCTTCCTCATTATTAGTCCCGCCGCCCGGCCCCCCGGGTTGGGAAGCCACACCCTGGCCCAGCGCGACTACCCGGCGCAGGGTTCCGAAACGCTGGTGTTCGAGCACTACCTCCACTGCCCTGGGCATGGGCATTCTCAGGACATCGAGGCCATCGGCGTCTGCCGGGCTGTTACCGTTGCCGTTATCGGCGGGCCACTGGCTGACCCATTGGCCATTGGCGTTCCGGAACCGCACCTTCACCGAGGTCACGTTCTCCAGCAGCTCCTGCTCCCGGCTCTGGGTATTCGGGGCGCGGTCCAGAACCGGCCAGTATCGCCGGATCAGACGTTCATCAATGTCATCGTATTCCCAGGCCACACGCTGGAGTTCACTGCGTTTATCACCCAGGGGGTTGCGCCATCCCTGACGCGTCAGTTCCAGTTCCGCGTCATTGATGCGGCTGGTCAGGGCGGGGAGGCGTTCCCCGTAGGCATCCTTAACCGGTCGCTTGACGGCCTGCAGGAGATCCCTCTCAAGCAGGGAAACGGTTTTCTGGACATCGCGGAAGGCCCCGGAGGCCCGCTCGATGCCATCGCGGGAGGCCATCAGTGTATTCATGACCTGCCATACCCCCAGCGAGATGAGGCTGGTCATGAACACAGCTATCAGGACTTCAAGCAAAGTGAAACCGCTATTAGGCCGTTTCCCGTTTCTCATGGGTTGCGCTTTCCAAGAAAGCCTGTGAAAACCAGTTGTTGAACGGGATCGCCCTGGTTGCCGCGCAGCTGGTACAGCGTGATCTCCACCCGTCTTATTGCCGGATCCTCGGTATTGCTGACCACGGTTTCCATTTCCCAGTCGCGGCCACCGAAAGCGACCTCGTCGTCCGATTCGCCTGTTTCGGGCATCTGTTCCTGCAGGCGCATTTCTGTCAGGCGGTTCTGCGCGATCCAGGATGCCATGGTCTGGCTTTCAATACGGCGGTAATTGTTAATGTAGCCGGAAGCAACCTGCTGCAGCATGGCTGCAAGGAGTCCGAAGATCATGAATGCGATCATGACCTCCATCAGCGTAAAACCACGAGCCCGAGCCATTGCCATCAGAGGCGCTCCTTATAATCCTCATCGCCGGGCTGAAGCCATTCAACGCCGGTAGCGCCGTCACTGGTCAGAAGCTGGGCCTTGTTGCCGTCCGTCTTCTCCCACCAGAGATACAGGTCGAACGCGGTGGATTCTCCGGAGGAGAAGAACACCAGGTCCGGTTCCGGCTGTTGCTTGTCGTCATCACCGGTCTCCAGGGCATCCGCTTCACCGCCGTCCGTCATCAGTTCCAGCTCCACCCAGGCGGGCAGGCTTGCCCCTGAAAGGCCGCCCCGGGGAACCGGCGCCCACTGGGCCTGCTCACGGTCCAGCTGAAGGAACTCATAGCCGTCTTTCTGAAAGCGAATCCCGATCTCCCGGTTCGTCATGACCGCTTCTTCCGAAGCCGCCTGCATCCTGAGATAGAGGCTGCGGGCAACCTCCCTCAGTTCACGCCGTTCACCCCCGCCACCGATATTAAGTCCAATCAGGCTGAGCAGAAGGCCGACAATAACGAGCACCACCATCAGCTCGATGAGGGTAAAGCCCGCCGACTGGTGGCGCCGCGTCATACCGCTCTTACTCTTCCACGTCCCAGACGCTGATATCCGCATCCAGCCCCTCACCGCCTTCATCGCCATCAGCGCCATAGGAATAGAGGTCATAGGGTCCTTCGGAGCCGGGCTGAACGTACTGGTACTCATTCCCCCAGGGATCTTCAGGAATGGCGTTCATGTAGCCCTCCGGATTCCAGTTGGTGGGCTCGGGCGAACCGGTGGGTTTGTTGACCAGAGCATCCAGGCCCTGTTCAGAAGAGGGGTAATGGCCATTATCCAGCCGGTAGAGGTCCAGTGCACTGCTGATGTTGCGCAACTGCGCCTTGGCTGTCGTTACTTTTGCATCATCCCCCCGGCCGATAATGTTTGGCGCCACCAGTGCGATGAGAAGCCCCAGGATCACCATTACCACCATGATCTCGATCAGGGTGAAACCACGGCTTCGATTTGTCTGCTTCATTGTCATTAACCTACCAGTTGGTTCATGTTCATAATGGGCAGCATGATCCCCAGTACGATGATCAGTACCACCCCTCCCATCACCAGCAGCATCAGGGGCTCAAAAAGCCCGACGAGCGCGGCAATCTTGCTCTGCAGGTCGTTCTCCTGATGCGTGGCGGTGCGTTCCAGCATCTGGTCCAGTTCACCACTGGCTTCGCCACTGCCGATCATGTGGATCATCATCGGCGGGAAGTAGCCCGTGTTCTCAAGGGCGTTCTTCAACGAACCACCCTCGCTCACGGACTGGGTTGCCTCCCGGATTCTCTGCTTGAGGTACTCATTCGACAACACCTCTCCTGCAATGCGCATGGCTTCCACCAGTGGAACGCCGCTGCTGGAGAGGATGCTCACCGTGCTGGCAAAGCGTGCTGCGTTCATGCCACGGGTCATCCGGCAGATGAAGGGAATGTGCAGGAGCTGGCGGTGGACCTTGAGCCTGAAGGAAGGCGATCGCAGCGCCAAGCGGAAGCTGATACCCGCCACAATGAACAGGAGCAGCAACAGCCAACCCCATTCAACCAGGAAATTGCTCACCACCAGCAGACCCTTGGTCAACGCTGGCAGTTCCTGGCCACTACGCTTAAAGACATCAATGATATCCGGCACGACATAGGTCAGAAGAAAGATGACGATGGCAATGGCCACGAATATCAGGATCACCGGATAGATCGCCGCCAGCTGGACCTTCTGTCGGGACTGCTGGCGGGCTTCGGTGTAATCCGCGAGACGGTTGAGTACCAGGTCCATGTGGCCAGCGTGTTCGCCCGCGGCCACGGTCGCCCGGTACAGGTGCGGGAATGCCGAGGGGAACTCCGCCAGGCTCCCCGCCAGCGTATGGCCTTCCAGGACCTTGGCGCGAACGGCCAGCATCATGCTCTTGATGCGGGGTTTCTCCGACTGGTTGGCAATCGCGGATAGCGCCTGTTCGACCGGGATGCCGGACTGGATCAGGGTGGCCAGCTGGCGGGTAACAAGCGCCAGGTCCGAGGTTGACAGTCCGCGACCGACGCTGAAGCCGGTATCCTGCTGGCGCTCGCGCGTGGGTGAGACCTCCAGCGGTGCCCAGCCGCGTTCACGCAGCTGCTGGCGTACAGCACGTGAGCTGTCGGCCTCCAGAACCCCTTTCTTCTGCTTGCCGCGCGCGTCCAGTGCTTTGAATTCAAATGCGGCCATTGATCATCCCCGGTGTGTCACCCGCAGTACTTCCTCCACAGTCGTGGTGCCATCCAGGATCTTGGCGACACCGTCGGCGTGGATGCTTGGGCCACGCTCGCGCGCGGCCTGCTCCAGGGCCTGCTCGCCAGCCCGGTCGTGGATCAGGGTTCGCAGCCCTTCATCAACACCGATGACCTCGTAAATCCCCATACGCCCCCGGTAGCCAAGCTGGTTACAGGCTTCACACCCGCCATGACGGTAAATGGTGGGCGGATTGTCCGGGTCGGAGCCCAGAAACCGGCATTCCGTGGCATCCGGGGTGTAGGGTTCGCAGCATTCCGGGCACAGCACCCTCACCAACCGCTGGGCGGCAATGCCGATCAGGCTTGATGAAATCAGGAACGGTTCCACGCCCATGTCGATCAGGCGTGTTATGGCGCCGGTGGCCGTGTTGGTATGCAGGGTCGACAGCACCAGGTGCCCGGTCAAACTGGCCTGGACCGCGATCTCGGCGGTTTCCAGGTCCCGGATCTCGCCGATCATGACCACGTCCGGGTCCTGGCGCAGGATGGCCCTCAGCCCCCGGGCAAAGGTCATCTCCACCTTGGGGTTGACCTGGGTCTGCCCGATGCCCGGGAGGTTGTACTCGATGGGATCCTCAACCGTCAGGATGTTGCGCGACCGGTCGTTGATCTCGGTCAGGGCGCCGTAGAGGGTTGTGGTCTTACCGGAGCCGGTAGGCCCGGTGACGAGAAGGATGCCATAGGGCCGGCTCACCAGGTCTTTCACCAGGTTCAGGTCACGCTCGGCCATGCCAATGGAGTCGAGCTCCAGCAGTCCGGCCTCTTTGTCCAGCAGGCGCAGTACCACGCGCTCGCCGTTCGACGACGGCATGGTTGAAACCCGGATATCCACCTCACGCCCGGCTACGCGCAGCGAGATGCGTCCATCCTGGGGCACCCGCTTCTCGGCGATGTCCAGCCGGGCCATGACCTTGATGCGCGATACCAGCAGCGGCGCCAGTGCCCGTTTGGGCTGGACCACTTCCCGCAGAACGCCGTCCACCCGGAAGCGCACCACCAGCCGTTTCTCATAGGTCTCGATATGCACATCCGAGGCCCCGGTTTTGATGGCCTCGGTGAGTATGGCGTTGATCAGGCGGATGACCGGCGCGTCATCCTCCTGCTCCATCAGGTCCTCCGTTTCGGGAACCGAGTCCGCGAGACTGGCGAGATCCATATCTTCGCCAATGCCCTCCACCATCTGCATGGCTTCCTCGGAATCGTTCTGGTAGGCGCGGGTCAGCGCCTCGTCAAACGCCTCCGCCTCCATTTCCCGCAGACGGGCGCGGCCCCGGCTGATCCGGGTGGCCTCGGCAATGGCCTGGGCTGGTGCGCCGGGGCGTACCAGCAGCTCCAGCTCGCCGTGATCATCGTGCGTGAGCACAACGCCATTGCGTCGGGCAAAACTGAAGGGCAGTCTGGCTTCCGTGGTGCGGGTCTCGTTCAGGGTTTCGCCCATGTCGCAAACCGTGCGGTGTTGGTTTGTGGTTACGTTATTATCCCGGGATAATGAAGGCAAACGTCATTCCCGGCTATTGGAAAGGGCTGATTGTCCATGGAAAAACGCTTTAATGCCATGCCTGTGATCACAGCAGTAATGCTCGCTGTGGCAATTCTGGCGTTGATTGGCTGGCAGGGGCTCCGTATGAGCCAGCATGGGGCGGATACCCCGGAGGCCGTTACAAGGCAGAATGCCCCGGCTAACAGCGGCGGAGCGAATGAGGGGCAGCCGCCCGAACTCAGGGAACTCGCCTTTTTCGGGAAGCCGGGCGAGCAGGCGGATGAGCCGGTTGAGCGTGCGGAAACCCTGCCGGAAACCAACCTGCAGCTTGTGCTCCGTGGGGTGATGGCGGGGGACACTGAAAAACACGACAGCGCGCTGGTGGAGGGACCTGACGGCGAGACGAAGGTCTACCGCGTGGGGGATGCCCTGCCCGGCAATGCCAATCTGCGTGAAGTCCGGCGCCGGCGGGTCGTTATCGAGCGCCGTGGCGCTCTGGAAACCCTGACTTTCCCGGAAGAGGATGAGGGCAGCCGGATGGCGCTGCGTGGCAAGCGCGGCGCTGCCTCGGGGAACCGGCGTACTGATGCAGCGGATCAGGCTGCCACAGAACCCGCCAGCTCTGCCGGGGGCTCCAGCGATGATATGCAGAGCCGGCTTAATGAGCTCCGTGACCGGCTCAGCAACTGACCGCAGCAGCCGCCTTTGCTGGTGCTGGCCGTTATTGCTGGTGGGGCTGGCTGCAGGCATGGCCCATGCCATCAACCTGGGAAGCGACCTGCTTGAATACGTGCAAGAGGAGTTCGGCAGCGGAGCACGCCAGCGGTTGACGGACTGGGAAGAGCTGGTCGCCGAGCACAGGGATATGCCGGAAGCCAGCCAGGTTCAGGTCGTGAACCGTTTTTTCAACCAGAGGGCCTTTGTCAGCGACCAACAGCACTGGGGGCATGAGGATTACTGGGCCACGCCGGTTGAATTCCTGGCCACGGATGCGGGGGACTGTGAAGAGTTCGCCAATGCCAAGTATATGACCCTGCGCGCCATGGGGGTGCCCGAAAAACGCCTGCGCGTGACCTATGTGGATGCGGTCCATCTGGACCAGGCGCACATGGTCCTGGCCTGGTACCCGGAACCCGGCGCCGAGCCCCTGGTGCTGGATAACCTGGTCAATCACATTCAGCCTGCTTCCCAGCGTACCGACCTCAAGCCCGTGTACAGCTTCAATGGCACGGACCTCTGGCTGAGCCGCGACGAGCGAAGGGACCGGCGCATTGGCAGTGCCGATGAACTCGAGCAGTGGCGCCGTCTCCGTGATCGCATGCTCAGCCTCCCGGCTGACTGAGGGGCTGGTTTGGTAGGCGTGGGACAAGGGATGGAATGTTAAACTGCTCACCAGAACTCCGAACCCAAACAGGGATCCATCCAAAATGACAGAGCAACCGATCTGGACCCCGACAAAGGACCGCATCCAGAACGCCCGCCTTACGCATTACCAGAACTGGCTCAAGACCCAGGGGCACGCTCCTGGCGATGCCTGGCAAAGCCTCCACCAATGGAGCATCCAGCACCCGGCGGCATTCTGGGAATCCATCTGGCAGTATTTTGACGTACGTGGCCAGTATCAGGCGCGTCGCGTTCTGGAGAACGGACAGCGGATGCCGGGCGCGACCTGGTTCGGTGGCGCACGGCTGAATGTCGCGGAAAACCTGCTGCGCGGCGAGCCCGATCGCGTCGCCCTCATCGAGCAGCGGGAGGACGGCCGTGGCCGCCAGCTGACCTACGGCGAACTGCGTGAAACCAGCGCCCGCCTCGCCGGTACCCTTCAGGAGCATGGCGTTACCCAGGGCGACCGCGTTGCCGCCTTCATCACCAATGGGCTGGAAGCCGTCATCGGCATGCTCGCCACTGCCCGGCTGGGCGCCGTCTGGTCCTCCTGCTCTCCGGATTTCGGCTATGAAGGCGTGCTTGAACGTTTCGGCCAGATCCAGCCCAAGGCTCTGATCGCCGTTAATGGCTACCAGTACAACGGCAAGACCATCGACACCCGTGAGCGCGTGCAACAGCTTGCCGGGGCTTTGCCCGAGCTGGTCCTGCAGGTACGCATCAACAACCAGCCGGAGTATCCCTGGGAAACTGGGGGATCCGCCATGGATTGGGCCGACGCTCTCCAGAGCGAGCCCGCCGCTGGCTTCACCCCGGTTGCCTTCGCCGACCCGCTCTACATTCTCTATTCCTCGGGCACCACCGGTGCCCCCAAGTGCATCGTCCACAGCGTCGGCGGCACCCTGCTCCAGCACCTCAAGGAACTGGGGCTGCACACCGACGTGGGTCAGGATGACGTGGTGTTCTACTACACCACCACCGGATGGATGATGTGGAACTGGCTGGTCAGCACTCTGGCGCTGGGAGCCACCGCGGTGCTGTACGACGGCTCGCCCATGGCGCCCACGCCGGAGGTACTCTGGAACCTCGCTGAGGAACACGGCATCACCGTCTTCGGCGCCAGCGCTAAATACTACGCCGCCTGTGAGAAAAACGGCCTCAAACCCCGTGAGACCCACGGCCTGGATCCGCTGAAAGCGGTTCTCTCAACCGGCAGCCCGCTCGCCCATGAGAGCTTTGATTACATTTACCGGGACATTAAGCCGGATGTCTGTCTGTCCTCCATTTCCGGTGGTACCGACATTGTCTCCTGTTTTGCCCTGGGCAACCCTACCCTGCCGGTCTACCGGGGTGAGTTGCAGTGCCTCGGCCTGGGAATGGACGTGGCCATCTACAACGATGCAGGCGAGCCAGTAACAGAGGAGAAAGGCGAACTGGTGTGTCGTGCGCCCTTCCCCGCCATGCCGATCGGGTTCTGGAACGATCCGGACGGAGACCGCTTTCACAAGGCCTATTTCAGTCGCTTTGATGGCGTCTGGGCGCACGGCGACTTCGGGGAGATCCGGGTGCACCCGGCCACGGACTCAACACCCGCCCAGCAGGCAATGATCATCCATGGCCGCGCCGATGCGGTGCTCAATCCCGGCGGCGTGCGCATCGGAACCGCGGAAATCTACCGCCAGGTCGAGACGCTCGATGAGGTGGTGGAGTCCATCGCCGTGGGCCAGCAATGGGGGAATGACCAACGGGTGGTGCTGTTCGTGCGCCTGCGCGAGGGAGAGGAGCTGTCAGAGGCGTTATGCGAGCGTATCCGCAGCACGCTTCACAACAACACCACGCCTCGGCATGTGCCGGCGCGTATCCTCCAGGTGCCGGATATACCGCGGACCCTCAGCGGCAAGCTCGTGGAGTTGGCCGTGCGCCAGGTCATCCATGGCGAAACGGTGCACAACCGGGAAGCCCTGGCCAACCCGGATGCACTGGCCCATTTCGCGAACCGGGAGGAACTGGCGCAATGATTCAGACTGCTTCCATGGTCTTGTCCGCCACCCCAATGCCGGCGCTGGCCATGGCCTGGTAGGTCTCGTTCACGCCAGCGCGTTGCAGTGGCTCCACTTCATCGGTGTGGAACGTATTGGCGATGATCGAGCCTTCGAAGCCCAGGTGACGCAACTGCCGGGCCGCCATCAGCTTGCCCTCGAGGTGGGGCATGGTGAGGATCGCGGCCCGCAGGTTCCCGATCGAAACGCCATGCCAGAAGCCGACATCCTCGGCGTCCGCATAGACCACGTTGAATCCCTTGGCTTTCAGTCGCCGTACCTTGTCCGGGTCGGCATCAACGGCTACCACTTTGCGCCCCCGTTCTTTCAGGGCCTTCATCGCCGAGATGCCGGTACGCCCTACCCCGATGACCAGAATCTCCGCATCGCCCAGCGAAACCGGCTGTTCGTCGGGGTGAGGGGTACGCCGTTCAAATGGCAGAAGGCGCGTCTCAAACCGGTCATAAAGGCCATGTGCCATCCGGTTCAGCGGTGCGGCAATCACGAATGACGTGGCAACAGTAACCGCAAGCGGCGCCAACCAGCCCGGAAGTACATTGGCGGCCACGATCAGGCCGAACTCGCTGTAACAGCTCAGGCTCAATGCGCCCAGGAAGGCATTACGGGCACGGAGGCGGAACCGGGTCAGAAGCAGGAAGAACAGGAAGCCTTTCAGCGGGAGCACGGCTCCCATGATCAGGGCCAGCACCAGAGCCTCGTAATCCGGAAAGCCGGACATACCGATCTGAAGGAAAAAGCCGATCAACAGGATTTCCTTCAAACCCCACAGCGAGCCACTGAGTTCCTGGGCCCGGGGGTGGCCGGACAACAGGAACCCCATCGCGAGCGCTCCCAGCTCAGGGCTTACGCCCATCAGTTCAAACCCGTAACCCCCTGCCCCAACGGCCAGCACCACGCCCATGAGCACCAGCAGCTCCTCGTGGCCGGCCACATCCATCAGCCAATGAAGTACTGGCCTGAGCAGCGGCAGAAACACCAGCAGCAACGCATAGGCATTGGGTGAATGGTCCGCCCCAAAAGCCAGCACGGCCAAAGCGATCAGGTCCTGTATGATCAGGATCCCGATGGCAATGCGGCCGTGGAAGGCGCGCAACTCGCGCTTGGCTTCCAGCGTCTTGGCGGCGAGCACCGTGCTCGAAAACGACAGTGCAATGGCGAGCAGAAGGGTCTGTTCAGCGGCCAGGCCCCCAATGAGATGGATCCCCAGAGCCAGGAGAAGGACCGTGACGGAAAAATGGAGCAATGCCGTTCCCAGGACGGCCGGTTCGATGAGCTGCTTGAGCTTGAGCTTGAGGCCCACCGTGAAAAGAAGCAGCAGGACGCCCAGGTGAGACACGTGTTCAAGCACCGCGCCCGCGTTTGGTGGCAGGCCCAGCTGGGCGCCGTAACGGTTCAATGCAAACCCGGCAATCAGGAAGCCCACCAACGGTGGTAGTCCGACGCGCCTGACCAGAAGGCCAAAGACAAATGCAAAGGACAGGGAAACGACCTCAATCACGTGTAATCCCTCATGTTCATGGTTTCAACGCCAGAGACGCTGCATATGAAGAAAGCTGAATGAGGCTGACCAGGTGATCAACAGAAAGCCCATCAGGGCCTCGGCACCGTAAAGAAACCGTATGGCGCCAGTGGGATAGATTTCTCCGTACCCAAGTGTTGTATAACTGATGACGGAAAAGTAGAGAAAATCGCCCGGGCTGGCTACTGGCACCATCCCTTCCAGGGCGCCAGCCTGGCCATGATTCACCAGGGACCACGCCAGTATGCCAAACAAACCGATTTCGAGCATGTGGACCACAAAGAGTGAAAGCACCAACAGAATCATCCCGCTCGCGGGCGCAAGGGCAATCCGGTGCAGTCGTTTGGCGAGAATCGATGCCGCGCCGTAGTGAAGAATCGTTGATCCGATCACTGCCAGTGCCGTTGCAGGTATTACCAGAAGGAGTCCGCTCATCGCCTGCCTGCCATATGCTTGAAACCTCCATCCAACGATGCCGCACATAGTGGCCCATCGGGTGCCCGGACACAAAAAAGCCGCGCCCGGAGGCGCGGCTTTTTGGGGGTTACCCGAAGCGTTAAACCACTTTCTTGAGCTCTTCCTCAAGCTGAGGTACCGCCTCGAACAGGTCCGCCACAAGCCCGTAGTCCGCCACCTGGAAGATGGGAGCGTCCTCGTCCTTGTTGATGGCAACAATGACCTTGGAATCACCCATGCCCGCCAAGTGCTGGATGGCGCCGGAGATACCAACGGCGATGTAGAGGTTCGGCGCCACGATCTTGCCGGTTTGGCCAACCTGCATGTCGTTGGGCACGAAGCCGGCATCAACAGCGGCACGGGAAGCACCGATGGCGGCGCCCATGACGTCAGCCACAGATTCCAGCATCTTGAAGTTATCGCCATTCTGCATGCCGCGGCCGCCGGAAATAACCACATCCGCGGAGGCCAGGTCCGGGCGGTCGGATTCCTGGATGTCTTCGCTGACGAACTCGGAGATGCCTGCATCGTGGGCCGCATCCACGGATTCGATGGAAGCGGAGCCGCCTTCGGCCGCAGCCGGGTCAAAGGTGGTGGTGCGCACGGTCACGACCTTGACGCTGTCCTCTGACTGGACAGTGGCGACAGCATTACCCGCGTAGATCGGGCGAACGAAGGTGTCCTCGGACTGAACGCCGATGATGTCGGAAACCTGGGCAACGTCCAGGCTCGCGGCAACGCGCGGCATGGTGTCCTTGCCAACGGTGCCGGCGGACGCCAGCAGGTGGCTATAACCCTTGCCCACTTCCGCGACCAACAGGCTCAGGTTCTCGGCCAGGCTGTGCGCATAGGCATCGTTGTCCGCGGTGAGTACCTTGTTAACACCAGCCACCTTGGCGGCCTGCTCAGCAACACCGCCGATGTCCTTGCCGGCGACCAGAACGTCGATGTCGCCGCCAATGGCCTGGGCTGCCGCGATGACGCTCAGCGTGGAACCGGCCAGCTCACCCTTGTTGTGATCCGCTAAAACCAGTGTACTCATTTAAACCACCTTCGCTTCGTTCTTCAGTTTGTCGACCAGCTCCTCAACGCTCTCAACCTTCACGCCAGGCTGACGCGGCTGCGGTTCTTCGACCTTGAGGGTCTTGAGCCGTGGCGCGATATCGACGCCCAGATCGGCTGGACTGACGGTCTCAAGCGGCTTCTTCTTGGCCTTCATGATGTTGGGGAGCGAAGCATAGCGCGGTTCGTTCAGGCGAAGATCCGTGGTAACCACGGCCGGCAGGTTCAGCGAAACGGTCATCAGGCCGCCGTCGATCTCACGGGTCACCTTGACCTTCTCACCTTCCACATCAACCTCGGAGGCGAAGGTGCCCTGGGGCATGCCCGCCAGCTGGGCCAGCATCTGGCCGGTCTGGTTGTTGTCGGTATCAATGGACTGCTTGCCCATGATCACCAGTTTCGGTGCTTCCTTGTCCACAACCGCCTTGAGCATCTTGGCCGCATCCAGGGACTGGACATCTTCATCCGTTTCTACCTGAATAGCGCGGTCCGCGCCCAGAGCCAGTGCTGTGCGAAGCTGCTCCTGGCTGACCTTGGGGCCGATGGTGACGGCGACAATCTCGGTGGCAATGCCTTTTTCCTTGAGCCTAACGGCTTCTTCAACGCCGATTTCGCAGAAGGGGTTCATTGCCATCTTGACGTTGGACAGGTCCACACCGGTGTTGTCCGGCTTGACGCGAACCTTGACGTTGTAGTCAATCACTCGTTTTACAGCGACCAGAACCTTCATAGATTCCTCGTTTCCTGCCATGGGTTTGAAATGTTGATGCGGCGGGCGTCCCCGGCAAAAGCGCCCTAATATTGACGCCAAAACCACAGGGGGTCAATAGCGTCAGCGCCAGGGTGCCATCGTTCAATGTTATTCAAACAAACGTTTGTTTGATTTCCATGATGATATATCCTATGGCAACGTAAAGCCACAGATTGCCCATTGGAAACCCTGAGGAGACTATCGTGGAACGCGAATCGATGGAGTTTGACGTCCTGATCGTGGGGGCGGGCCCGGCGGGGCTTTCGGCTGCCTGCCGCATCCAGCAACTGGCGAACGAGGCGGAGCAGGAGTTGACCGTCTGCGTTGTCGAAAAGAGTTCCGAGGTTGGTGCCCACATCATCGCCGGAACGGTGTTCGAGCCAACGAGCCTGAACGAACTCTTCCCGGATTGGAAAGAACGCGGCGCCCCCCTGAATACCCCTGTCACCCGGGACGACATCTATTACCTGCGCGGGGCTGACAATGCCACCAAGGCGCCCGATGCGCTGGTGCCCAGGAACATGCACAACCACGGCAACTACATCATCAGCCTGGCCAATCTGTGCCGCTGGCTCGGCGAGCAGGCGGAGCAGCTCGGGGTTGAGGTCTACCCTGGCTTCCCCGCCGCTGAGGTGCTCTATGAGGACGGTGTCGTCAAGGGCATTATCACGGGGGATTTCGGTGTTGATGCCGACGGCAACCCAAAGGACGGCTACATGCCGGGCATGGAGCTGCGGGCGCGCTACACCCTGTTCAGCGAGGGGTGCCGCGGCCATCTGGGCAAGGAGCTGTTGCGCCAGTTCAACCTGGACGAAGGCAAGGACCCGCAGCACTACGGTCTCGGCATCAAGGAGCTGTGGGACATTGATCCGGCGAAGCACGAGCCGGGGCTGGTGGTGCATACCGCTGGCTGGCCTCTGTCCGAGAGTGGCACCACTGGCGGCGGCTTCCTGTATCACCTTGAAAACGGCCAGGTCTATGTGGGGCTGATCACTGACCTCTCCTACTCAAACCCCTACGTCTCGCCGTTCGAGGAATTCCAGCGGATGAAGACGCACCCGACGATCAAGCAGCACCTGGAAGGCGGCAAACGGGTTGCCTACGGCGGGCGCGCCATCACCAAGGGCGGCTACAACAGCCTGCCCAAGATGAGCTTCCCGGGCGGGCTGCTGCTGGGCTGTGACGCCGGCACGCTGAACTCGTCCAAGATCAAGGGCTCACACACCGCCATGAAATCCGGCATGCTGGGCGCGGAAGCGGTGTTCGAGGCGATCCAGAAGGGCTCCGAAGGGGGTGAGGACCTGACCAGCTTTGGCGAGAAGTTCGACAACAGCTGGCTGTGCAAGGAGCTGTTCCAGGAGCGCAACTTCAGCCCGGCCATGCACAAGTTTGGTACCGTGATCGGCGGTGGCATTGCCTTCCTGGAGCAGAATATCCTGCGCCGGCCCTTGCCGATCACCTTCCATGACACGACACCGGACTACGCGGCGCTTAAGCCCGCCGCCGAGTGCAAGAAGATCGAGTATCCCAAGCCGGATAACACCCTGACTTTCGACCGGCTGTCGTCGGCGTTCATGTCGAACACCAACCATGAAGAGGATCAACCCTGCCACCTTCAGCTGAAGGATCCAGAAGTGCCGATCCGCGACAACCTGCCGGTTTACGACGAGCCGGCACAGCGGTACTGCCCGGTAGGGGTTTATGAAGTGGTTGATGCTGAGGACGGCAGTGGCAAGAAGTTCCAGATCAACGCACAGAACTGCATTCACTGCAAAACCTGCGACATCAAGGACCCGGCCCAGAACATCCAGTGGGTGGTACCGGAAGGTGGGGGTGGCCCCAACTACCCCAATATGTAAGAGGCTGGAACAAAAAAAGGCGACCCGCAGGTCGCCTTTTTTTATGCCAATGCACTGAACAAATGGTTAGCCAGTGCTGAGCGAAGAGTCTTAGTGCACGTGGCCGTGCTCTTTCTCTTCGTCGGACGGCTCGCGGGTACCAACCACTTCTACATCGAAATGCAGGCGCTGGCCGGCGAGCGGATGGTTGGCATCGATGGTCACCGTGTCATCTTCGACGGATACCACGCGCACGATCTGCGGGCCTCCGGGCGTCTCTGCCTGGAACTGCATGCCGGGCTCAACCTTCTCTACGCCTTCAAAGGCGGAACTCGGCACCGGTTGCACCAGTTCTTCGCGAACTTCGCCGTAAGCGTTCTCCGGATCCAGTGATACCTGGGTTTCGTCACCCTGGCCCTTGTCGGTCAGTGCTTCTTCCAGGCCACTGATAATGTTCTCGGCACCTTCCAAATAGCTCAGCGGCTCACGTTCACGGGAAGAATCCAGAACTTCACCCTCGTCATTCTTGAGGGTGTAATGGATGGTGACGACACGGGATTCGGTCATGTTGACTCCTTGCGTGTGGGACAGAAACGTCGTAATCAAGTGCGGTGGATCGAAAGTGTTGCTGAACAGCGGCCTGTACAGAGGGACTTACGACGATCCGCAACGCAAGGGTGCCCCTCAGTACAGGCACCCAGACTCCATGATAGAAAATAAAAGCGGTTTTGAAAACCGGGTCAGCTGATGCGCCCCAGTGAAAAGAAGTTCCCCTGGCTGACAACCCCCACATGGGTGGCCCCGTTGATCGTTCTCTCTTCGGCCAGTTCGGTCAGGTGGTAGAACGCGTTGCGCTCGATCCGGGCCTGAAGGCCACGGCGTACCACGACGTAGGGTTGGGGTTCGCCGTTTTGCTCATCCGTGCGGACAATGAGTGGGTGGGAATCCCCGATCGGAAACCGGTCTTCCACGTCCGTCTGGAGCCATAGAACCCGTGAGTCCCCCTCCCCTTCCTGTTCAACGCTGTGGGCAAGGAAGGGTACATCCTCAACCTGGATACGGTATTTCTCATGCGGCGTAAGAAGATAGTAGTAACCATCTGATTCTCGACGCATAATAGAGGCAAACAGTTTGCGCAGGCCGGCTCGGTCAATGGCGCGGCCCTGGTAGAACCATCGCCCGTTGCGGTTGATGAACAGTTCCAGGTCGTCCGTGAACGGCGGGTCCCACTGCTCCAGGGGCGGCCCCTGTCCGGTTGTATCGTACTGGGCCACGTGTTCGAATTGTCGGGCCAGTTCCGCCTGGGAATCGGGTTCTCCCATCTGCAGCCCTCCGGTGCAATCGGTGTGTTGGACAAGCACTGATACTATCGGTGCGAGCCTGCCCCTTCAATGACGGACATGACGGAGATGGACATGACAGAGCGTTTTTCGGCAACGCAGCTGCAGAAGGAATTTCCTCTGGATGCGGGGCTTGCCTACCTCAATCATGCTGCCGTGGCGCCCTGGCCGCAGCGTGCGAGTGATGCCGTTGCCCGCTTCGCGACGGAAAACAGCCGCCTGGGCGCTGCCCGCTACCCGCAGTGGCTGAGCGTTGAAGAACGGCTGCGGCACAATCTTGCGCGCCTGATCAACGCGCCCTCGGCCCAGGACATTGCCCTGTGCAAGAACACCTCGGAAGCGTTGTCCATGGTTGCTGCTGGCCTCGACTGGCAGGAGGGGGATGAGGTGATCATCACCAGCCAGGAGTTCCCGTCCAACCGGATCGTATGGGAATCATTGGTTGATCAGGGAGTGAGGGTACGGGTCGCGGACATTGACCGGCAGGATGTCACGCCAGAAGGCGCCATTGAGGACCTGATCAGCGACAGAACCCGGCTGCTGTCCGTCAGCTCGGTCCAGTACGGCACGGGCCTGCGCCTGGATGCCCACCATCTGGGCGCGCTCTGTGAAAGCCACGGGATCCTGTTCTGCCTGGACGCCATCCAGAGTGCCGGAGCGGAGCCGCTGGATGTACAGGCTACCGGGGCCCATTTTGCCATGGCGGACGGCCACAAGTGGCTGCTGGGCCCGGAGGGGTTGGCGTTTTTCTACGTGGCTCCCCAGTGGCGGGACAGGCTCACCCTCTATGAATTCGGCTGGCACATGATCGCCGATCGCGGCAACTTTGAGCGCAAGGACTGGGAGCCGGCGCCGGATGCCCGGCGTTTTGAGTGCGGCAGCCCCAACATGCTGGCAGCCCACGCGCTCGAAGCCAGTACCGGTCTATTGCTGGAAGTGGGACTGGAACAGGTCCGGGAACGGATTGATCAGCGCATCAATCATCTGGTCTCGGGCCTGGATCAGGTTGCAGGGCTCACACCGGTGACGCCCCGCGAAAGTCAGCGCCGGCTGGGGATCCTGACGGTGCAGGTCCCCGGCCACAAAAGCCAGCACCTGTGCCAGAAGCTGGCTGAGCAGCAGGTAATCTGCGCCAGCCGCGGCGGTGATGTGCGGTTTTCGCCGCACTTCTACACGCCTTACGCGGCGCTGGAGCAGGCTCTGGACGCCCTGGAGAGCCTGCTGCGCGGTGCGTGATCTCAGAGGGCGGAGCCGGCACCCTGGCGCGGCAGAATGAACTCCACGTCGCTGTTCTGGGCGGCGTTCATGAGGGCGCTGACCACATCCTTGATGGAGGCGCCCCGATAGAGGATTTCGTAGAGCCCGCGCACCAGCGGCATATAGACATCCAGCTCTATGGCCTTCTCGTGTACGAGCTCCAGAGTCCGGACCCCTTCGGCAACCTGCCCCAGTTCCGTAACCGCCTCATCCAGTGTGCTGCCCTGGCCAACCGCATAGCCTACACGGTAATTCCGGCTCAGGATGGAGCTGCAGGTTACGATCAGGTCGCCGACCCCGGCCAGGCCCAGAAAAGTCATCGGGTTGGCCCCCATGCTGACGGCAAAACGGCTCATCTCCGCCAGGCTGCGGGTGATCAGCATGGATTTGGTGTTCTCGCCCATGCCACGGGCATCGGCCAGGCCGGAGATCACCGCATAGATGTTCTTGAGGGCGCCCCCAAGCTCCACCCCGTAGACGTCCAGGTTGGCGTAGATCCGGAAGTACGCATTCCCAAGGGCTTGCTGGACCCTCTCCCTCAGCTCCCGGTCCTCGGAGGCGATCACGGAAGCCGTGATCTCATGGCGAACCAGCTCGCCGGCAAGGTTGGGGCCGCTGAGAACGCCGACGCGTGCCCCGGGCAGCTCTTCCTTGAGCACTTCGCTCATCAGCTGGAAGCCCTCACGCTCAATGCCCTTGGTGAGGCTCACCACCATCTGGTGTTCGTGAAAGTGGCCAGCCGCTCCCCGGATCACCTCACGGAAGACCTTGCTGGGCAGTGCCACAAAGACGAGGTCCGCTTGTTCGATCGCGCTCCCCATGTCAGTGGTGGGCTCGATCAGCGGATGCAGTTCAAGATCAGGGAAGTACTGGTGGTTGATGCGGGTCTGGCGGATGGCTTCCGCCTGCTCGACGCTGCGCATCCAGAGGCGGACGGGATGGCCGTTTTCGGCCAGTACCTGGGCCATGGTGGTACCGAAGCTGCCACCGCCCAATACGGTGGTCTGGATCGCGTTCTCCATGAAGCGGACTTATTCGGTCATGTGGATGGGTTCAGGGGGCTTCGCATTCCAGAGCGCGTACCAGGTTCTGGAACTCTTCCTGATTGTGATGGTTCAGGCTCATCAGAGTCCGGTGTGCATCCAGAACCTTGTCGCGCACATCCTGTTCGCTGGCCCGCATCAAAGGGATCTCCTCAAGTTCCTCGGGGTCCCGTGCCGGTTCGCGTACAATCAGGAATATGCGGTCAAACCCCATGGAGTGGATGATACGGGTGACGTCCGGATTCGTGGTGATCAGCGTGGGCAGGAAGTGACTGCGCTCTTCAGAGGCCATGGCGATCTTGGCCAGAAGGCCAAGCGTGGTACTGTCGATCACCTCTGTCTCGGTAAGGTCCACAACCACGGTCCGGAACTCGGGATTGCTGAACATTTCTTCGATGATCTGGTCCAGCGTGGAGCAGAGATTGAGACGCACTTCTCCGATGAACTTGAGTACGTAGATACCCCGCTCTTGAGCCTGCAGAATCTTGCAATCACTCATCGGCAGAACGCCCGTCGGTCACCGTCACTATGGCAATGTCATCGGGAAGTTCATTCATTGCCTCGATCTGTAGCGACTCACTGAGTCTTGCGACAGTGTGACGCCCAGATTGCACGAGTTCAAGTAACCGTTTTTCCTTCTGATCCAGGCTTGGGGCGTCAATCACTTCCAGAATGCCGTCGGAGAACAGGATGAGCTGGAATCCCGGGGCCAGCGGTTGGCTGTAATGATCCCAGTTCGGTTCACTGAAAAGCCCCACGGGCAGGCCGCGACCTTCCAGGAAACGCGCCCCCTGGTCATCGAGCAGTATCGGCATGGGGAAATGCCCGCCCACCGAATAGCGCAGCTCACCGGCCTGCGTATCCACAAGACCCACGAAGAGCGTTACATGCTTGCCAAGACCGGTTTCCAGCAGCTCATGATTCACCCGTTGCAGGAAGCGCTCCGGGTCCAGGATGTCGTCACTGGACCCTCGCCGCAGGTTGCGCTGAAGGCGGTTGGTGAGGTTTTTCAGGAGAACGGTCACAAACGCGGAACTGGCCCCGTGGCCGGAAACATCCGCAATGTAGACCAGGCTCAGATGCTCATCCAACTTCATGTAGTCCAGGAAATCCCCGCTAAGATACAGCGATGGCTGAATCAGGTGCGTGATGCGCGCGCCCGCCATGGCCTGGTCCGGCTCAGGCAGCATCTTCATCTGGACCTTGCGCCCGGCACTCTGGTCCGCCCGCAGCTCGGAGATGCCCTCACGCAGGTTCAGGTTTTTGTACTCCAGTTCCTCGCGATAAACCTCGTTAAGGCGTGCCAGACGCATGCGCTCGAAGAGCTTACGCAGCGCTTCGTCGACCGCCCTTTTGTCCTCAAGCGGTTTGAGCACCACTTCGGAGGCGCCAGCGCGCATGGCGGCCACAACCGTTGAGGCCATTTCCGTGGCGGTCAGCGCAATAATGGGCACTGCCATATCACCGGCCGCCGCATCGTATGTCAGCTGGCCAATGCATTCGGGTTGAAGATCAGCAAAGATGGCGTCTGGAAGCGCAGCCTTCAGGCTTTCCAGGCCTTGCGTCAGGTCTTCACAGGCGGTTACATAATAGCCTTGGCCCTGAAGGTGGCGGCATAATTCCTTCCGGGTGGCAGCATCCGGGTCAATGATCAAGATTTGTTCCGTGCGGGTGGCCATGGGCTCCGCTCCCAGCGACAGCAAGTATCCGGCCCGGTGCGGCGGTACGCGGGCGTGGCTGATGTGCTAGAGTCTGGCCTTGTTGTGCCACTTAGGCAAGCGGGGAAGCCCTCTTTATGCGAAGCGCCCTGGATGATCTGCTCGGAGCTTACGACAAGCTGATCATGGACCCGGTTCATGGCGGTATCCGTCTTCACCGCCATGAAGTCGAGGTGATCGACCACCGCCTCTTCCAGCGGTTGCGCAACATCTGCCAGAACGACATCCTCAGCCTGGTCTTTCCGGGGGCCACCCACTCGCGCTTTCTGCACAGTATTGGTGTGATGCATGTGGGCGACAGAATGTTCCGGGCCATGATGGACGCCTACCTGAGGGAGCGCCAGCTCAGCCGCCAGCCAGAGCTGACGTTTGAGCAGCTGGATGCCATTGACTACATGGCGAAGATCATCCGGCTGGCCTGCCTGCTCCATGACAGCGGCCATTCCAGCTTCTCCCACCAGTTCAACCAGGCGGACCGGATCCAGCGGTTGATGCAGGCGCCAGGTCGTTTTGAACAGCTCTGGGACGGCGTGGACGTCAGCACCTTCTATCCGGAACGGCCCGAGGTGCTGGAGCACGAGCACTATTCGGTTCGCATTGCATGGGAGATCCTCACCGATAGGGACCTGCCGGGACGCTTTGGGGTGGAGATCCAGGACGTTCTCGGGGTTATGGAGACCACCGAGCCAACGCCAAGTCAACGCTTTCAGCACCATGCCCAGACATTCTGGGCCTTTATTGCGGGGCCAGACGCCCATGCCGGCGCCCTGGAAACCACGGCCATTCCGCGGCTGGTGATGGACCTGCTGTCCTCGGTGGTTTCCGGGGAGATTGATGCGGACCGGGCGGACTACATGCTGCGGGATGGCTTCCATTCGTCCGTGACCATTGGTGGCTTCAATCTGGATCATCTGCTGAACAATCTGCGCTTCGGGTGGAGCCTGGACTCACCCTGGCTGGGGCTGGCTGTCACCCAGAAGGGGCTCGGGGCGCTTGAGGACTTTGTCTACTCCCGCTACCAGATGTACCGCAAGGTGTACGCCCACAAGACGGCGCTGGGCTTTGACTGGCTGCTGCGCGAAGCCATCAATGAGGTTCTCGAAGACCGGGATGTACTGGACTGGGTGGACGATTGCCTGGGGGATATACGCAACTTTGCCGAGGTCACGGACACCTTCTTCTGGGAGGCGTTCCGCCGTAAGGCCCGCGCCAACCCGGCCAGTTGCTCGCGTTGCGTGGTGGACCGGATCCGGCTGAACCACGTGGATACCCGGGAAGGGCTGGATGCGGAAGGCATCGAGGCCCATCGCAACTACCTATCGGATGCGCTCGGCGCGCCGGTGCAAGAGATCGTCTCCTGCACCATGCATGCCCGTTTTTCGCACATCCGTGATCACTTTGACGGCATCCAGGTGCTTGCTCGGGATGCCGTGACCGGCAAACGCCGCCTGGAACGGATCACCGATATGTCCACGTTCTTCCAGAAATTCGCGGACAGTACCATCGTCCATTTCTATCGCCTGCCCGAGCCACTAAGGGCGTGATTGGTTTTGCCAATCACATCTATCAATAACCTTCCGTTTTTTCAGCTAATCCGGTGACTCTGTTCTGGCGTAAACTCTCACAACAGACAGCGTACCAGGGCTCCATCCCTCCAGGCAGGCAACAGGCATTATGGCAAGAGCGAGTGATCTTCTTTACAGCATTCTCAGGTGGTTCGACGCCGAGGCCGGCGCGGATCGTATTGACAGCACCAGTACCCGGTTGAACTGGATCCGGATTATGCCGTTTATTGGCTTGCACCTGGGCTGCCTGGGGGTTATCTGGGTTGGCGTCAGCCCGTTTGCAGTCTGGTTCGCGCTGGGCTTTTTCGTGTTGCGGATGTTTGCCATCACCGGTTTCTACCATCGCTATTTTGCCCACAAGACCTTCAGCACCAATCGCTTCTGGCAATTCGTGTTCGCGGTGATCGGTGCCAGTGCCGTTCAGCGCGGGCCGCTCTGGTGGGCTGCCCACCACCGGTACCATCACCAGCATTCGGATACGGACCAGGACCTGCATTCGCCCGAAAAGCAGGGCTTCTGGTGGTCCCACGTTGGCTGGTTCACCTGTGATGCCGCCTTCCTGACCGACTATCGGCGTGTCGGCGACTGGGCGCGGTATCCCGAGCTGAAGTTTCTCAACCGGTTTGATGCCATCGTGCCCCTGACCTGCCTGGTGGGCATTTACGCTCTGGGCGAGGCGCTGGCGGTCTGGGCTCCATCCCTGGGGACCAGTGGTGCTCAACTGACCATCTGGGGCTTCTTCATCTCCACAGTGGCGGTCTTTCACGGAACGGTGTCCATCAATTCACTTGCCCACGTTTGGGGCCATCGCCGATTTCAGACGTCAGATGACAGCCGTAATAACTTCTGGCTGGCGCTGCTGACCCTGGGAGAGGGGTGGCACAACAACCATCACCGCTGGCCCACTTCGGCACGCCAGGGGTTCCGGTGGTGGGAAGTGGATATCACCTTCTATTTGCTTTGGACTCTGGAAAAAATAGGTATTATCAGTAATCTGAAGCCAATACCTAAAGCAGTTTATAAGGAAACACTTGAGCGGGATCGCCAGAGATATGGCCACGACGCTGAGCAGTGAACAGCTGACACGCTTTCAGGACCTTTTCAACGAGTCGCCACCGGATATCGATCGGTTGATGGATGAGTGTTACCACCAGCGGATCCTCTTCCGGGATCCGCTGGTGGAGCGGCGGGGGACAGAGCCGCTGGCGGACTACCTGCGCTGCGCCTACGTGAATGTGACGCGTTGTGAGTTCGACTTCGGAGAGCCAGCCCAGAACGCCCACAGCGTTTGCCTGCCCTGGAGCATGACCCTGGAGCATCCCAGGTTGGCGCGTGGCCGGGCCTTTATCGTTGAGGGCGTCAGCCTTCTTCAGGGGCAGGATGACCAGATCATTTTTCATCGGGACTACTACGATGCGGGGCAGCTTCTCTATGAAAACATCCCGTTAATCGGCCGCCTCATTCACTGGATCAGGAGCAGGGCAGCATGAATTCTGGATACGGCAACAACGACCTGACCGTCTGGTTGACGGGCGCAAGTTCCGGTATCGGATTGGCGGTCCTCGCCGAGCTGGTGCACAGCGGGCATCGGGTTATTGCAACCGGGCGCAGCCGGGAGAAGCTGGAGGGGCTCGTTTCCGAATACGGCGATTCGGTGATTCCCCTGCCCGGAGACGTGACCAGCCCGGAGGATTGCCGGTATTTCCAGACGCAACTTCAAGCGCTTGCGCCGATTGATTGGGCCATACTCAACGCGGGCACCTGCGAATACATGGACGTTTCGGCGTTCGACGCTGAGTTGGTGTCGCGTGTGATCAATACGAACATTGTGGGCACCGCCCGTGCCATTGAAGCCGTTCTGCCCGCCCTGCGAAGCCGGCGCAGCCAGGGTGTGACGCCACTGCTTGCCGTTGTCGGTTCGTCCGCCTGGTGGTTCCCCTTTACCCGGGCGGAGGCCTATGGGGCCTCCAAGGCGGGTCTCGCGTACCTGGCCGATTCCCTGCGAGCCGATCTGGCGGGAGAAGGGATTGATGTGTCGCTGGTTTCGCCAGGGTTCGTGCGCACCCCCCTGACGGACCAGAACGATTTCTCGATGCCGTTCCTGATGGAAGCGGAGGATGCCGCCCGGATCATGGTGCGGGACCTGACCCGCCACAAGGCGGAGAGCCACTTCCCCAAGCGTTTCACGTGGATGCTCAAGGTGATGGCATGCCTGCCACGCCCACTGCGTGACCGGATGGCGGCGAACATGGCCCGCAGCAACGCCCAGCAAACCGGCTGACCCCATCATGACCAACCCACAACGTATCGCCGTCATTGGCAGTGGTATCTCTGGTCTCGTCTGCAGCTGGCTGCTCAGCCGTCGGCACGAGGTTCATCTCTATGAGGCCGAAGCCGATCTGGGCGGCCATACCAACACCGAGTATGTGCGCGCCGGTGGCCAGGAGTGGCCCGTCAACACCGGGTTCATCGTCTACAATGACTGGACCTATCCCAACTTCATCCGGATTATGGAGCAACTGGGCGTTGCCTCCGAGACCTCCAGCATGAGCTTCAGCGTACACGGGGGTGACGCTGGGCTTGAGTACAATGGCACCAGCCTGGACGCCCTCTTCGCCCAGCGGCGCAACCTGGTTAATCCGCGATTCCTGAACATGGTGCGCGAGATTCTGCGGTTCAATCGCCTTACTCGCGACGACCTGGCCAATGACCGCATCGGGGCGCGGGAAACCCTGAGCGATTACCTGGAACGCCACCGCTTTTCACGTTACTTCCGTCAGCATTACATCCTCCCGATGGGGGCCGCGATCTGGTCCGCGTCCGAGCGTGACATCGACCACTTTCCGGTGTGCTTTTTCCTGCGGTTTTTCCGCAATCATGGCATGCTGTCGGTCTCGGACCGGCCGACCTGGCGCGTCATCCAGGGCGGCTCTGAAGCCTATATCCCGGGTTTGACCAAACCCCTGGGGGAACGCATCTACACCCACACGCCCGTTAAGGCGGTGGCCCGGGATGCGGATGGCGTAACGCTGACCTCAAGGCGCGGCGATGAGCGTTTTGACCAGGTCATCATGGCCACCCATGCGGACCAGGCCCTGAACGTACTAACGGATGCAACGGATGAGGAGCGCAGGATCCTGGGAGCGCTCCCCTACCAGCCCAACGATGTGGTGCTGCACACGGATACCTCGGTGCTCCCGCGCAGCCGGCGTGCCTGGGCCGCCTGGAACTACCATCTGCCGGAATCCCCGGATGAGCCGGTGTCCGTAACCTACAATATGAACATCCTCCAGAACTTCCACCGGGCGCCCGAGACGTTCTGTGTGACGCTGAATCGCACCCATGCGATTGATCCGTCGCGCATCATCAAGCGCTTCCAGTATTCGCACCCGCGTTTCACGCTGGAAGGCGTTGATGCGCAGAACCAGTATGAACGCATCGGTGGCCGCCATCGTACCCATTACTGTGGTGCCTATTGGTCCAATGGGTTCCACGAGGATGGGGTGCGTAGTGCCCTGCGTGTGTGTGAGTCACTGGGAGACATGCTGGAATGAGCGCCACGCCACTGGCCAGCCAGTTCCTGGAAGGCAGCATCCGCCACCGGCGCGTTACCCCGGTGCGGCATGACTTCAGTTACCCCATTGGCCTGTACGCCATCCATCTGGCCGAGTGGGATGACCTCCCTGCCCTGCACAGTGCTGTATCCACCCGCCGCCTGAACCGGGTGTGGTTCCGCCGGCGTGATTACTTCCAGCCGGGCAACGGGTCTCTTGATGGCGCGGTACGGCGCCATGTGGAGCTGGCCACCGGCGAGCGGCCCCATGGCCCCATTGAGCTGGTCACGCATCCCCGTTACTGGGGCTGGCTTTTCAACCCCGTGAGCTTCTATTTCTGCTACCCGGAGAACCCGCACCAGGCGGCCAACCCGGTGCCGGATGCGATTCTGGCTCAGATCACCAATACGCCCTGGCACCAGCGCCACACCTATGTCCTGTCGGGCGGGGCTATTACGGAGACGGGCTCGGGCTGGCGCTCGCGGCGTTACCGTTTCGCCAAGCAGTTCCATGTGTCGCCGTTCAATCCCATGGAACAGGACTACGAGTGGCTTTTCAGCTTCCATCCCGAGAGGCTGCATGTCCACATGAACGTGCGTGGCGCCGAGGGCAAGGTCTTTGATGCCACCCTGGCCACTAAGCGTCAATGCCTCACGCGTGACACCCTGCGGTACGCGTTGAAGCGTTTCCCGGCCGAAACCATCAAAGCCAGTCTGGGCATCCATCTCAACGCCTTCCGGCTCTGGCGCAAGGGTGCGGTTTTCCACGATCACCCCCAGTGGGAGGGAGAATCCGCTGGCACCCTTGAGCCCAGGCTGGAAGAACCTGAAATGACCTCATCGCAATTGTTTGGAAGCGTTACATCATGGAAAACGTGAAGACCACGACTGTCTCAGCACTGGCACCCCTCGACCATTGGGCCCGGGCCCTCGTGGCCGCGACGCTTCACAACCTGGAGCAAGGCCAGCTCCGCGTGGTGGAGGGGGATCATGAAACCTGGTTCGGCCATGATGACGGGCTGCATCAGCCGGTGCAGCTGACCGTGCACGACGCCTCCGCCTGGCGGGACATGGTGTCTGGCGGCAGCATCGGAGCCGCTGAGGCCTAC
Source organism: Halomonadaceae bacterium KBTZ08 (assembly GCA_048013405.1). Lineage (GTDB taxonomy): Bacteria > Pseudomonadota > Gammaproteobacteria > Pseudomonadales > Oleiphilaceae > Halospina. The sequence goes on along the minus strand of CP182108.1, from coordinate 560,129 downwards.
GTGGCTGGTGACTGGGACTCCCCTGACCTCGTGAAGCTGCTGCGTTTTTTCGCGCGCAATAACGATCGCATGAACGGCTTTGAGGACCGGGTCTCCTGGGTGGCCAAGCCGGCCCGGCGTTCCCTGCACTGGCTTAACCGCAATACGCGCACCGGCGCACGTAAGAACATTGAGGCCCACTACGATCTGGGAAATGAGCTTTTCGCCCGCTTCCTGGACCCGACGATGATGTACTCGGCCGCCATCTTCCCCGAGGCGGACACTACCCTGGAGGCGGCATCCAGGTACAAGCTGGACCGGATCTGCCAGAAACTGGATCTGCGCCCAGGCGATCAGGTCGTGGAAATTGGTACGGGCTGGGGAGGCTTTGCGCTGCATGCCGCACGCCATTACGGCTGCCATGTAACCACCACGACCATCTCCGCGGAACAGTACGAATGGGCACGCGAATCGATCGCGAACGCAGGGCTGGAGGAGTGCATAACCCTGCTCTGCGAGGATTACCGGAACCTGGAAGGCACCTACGACAAGCTGGTGTCCATCGAGATGATCGAGGCAGTCGGCCCCCAGTTCCTGGGCGAGTACATGGAGCAACTCAGTGCCCTTCTCAAGCCGGATGGCCTGGCGCTGATCCAGGCCATCACCCTGCCTGAACAACGCTACGAACGCGCCCTGAAGAACGTGGACTTCATTCAGCGCTATATTTTCCCGGGCAGCTTCATTCCGTCTCTGGGCGCCATCATGGGGGCAGTTCGGGACCGTTCAGACCTGATCTTCAGCCATGCCGAGGACATCGGGCTGCATTACGCCCGCACCCTGGCCTGCTGGCGCGAGCGTTTCGAGGCCAACCGTGACGCCATCCATGACCTCGGGTACTCTAACGCCTTTATCCGTTTGTGGCGGTACTATTTCGCCTACTGCGAAGCTGGGTTTGCGGAGCGACGCATCGGTAACCTACAGCTGCTGCTGGGCAAGCCTCAAAACCGCCGCGCCTGTATTGTCGCCGCTGGCGACCTGACCGACGGGGGAACCTGATCATGCGCAGCCTTGCGAACTTCATCCTCTTCCAGATCGGATGGTTCGTGGCCGTACTCTACCCGGGCGAGCAGGCCGCCCTGGCGGGCCTTGCCATCGTGGCAGCCCACCTGGTGTTCATCAGCGGCTTTGCCCAACGCGAGTTCCGTTTCATCCTGATGGCAACGGTGCTTGGCAGCGTGTTGGATGTGTTCCACCAGAACATGGGGGTGCTCAGCTTCCCTGGTTATGAGGGCGCCTTTGCCAGCGGCATGATCCCTGCCTGGCTGATCATGCTCTGGGCCGTGTTCGCCACGGCCGTTAACCATTGCCTGTACTGGATGCGCCACTACCGGGTGATTCTGTTCGGGATGCCGCCCTTTGCGGGGGCCCTCGCCTACGCAGCGGCTGAGCAGGCAGGCACGATCGAAATTGGTTACGGACTCTGGGGCGTGGTGGCCATCGGCATTGGCTGGGGCGTGATCTATCCGGTGTTGGTGCGCATCAGCCAGTGGCTGGAATCCATTGAGGAGGGCTCTCTTGGTGAACAACGCTGGTAAGTGCCTTCTGGCGGGCCTGCTCATGGCGGTTTTGGGGGCCAGTGCTGGCGCCGAGCAGGTGGTGAGGTTTAGGGGGGTAGCGGCCTCACTGGATAGCGGTGACAGGGTTTACACTGAGCATCATCGCCAGACTGGCGAATGTCGCAATGGCTTCTGGGCGCCGATCAAGGACAAGGTAACCTATCGAACGCCCGAGGGCGATCTCATTGCGGAGAAAACGGTCGACTATGGTGAGGCACCGGCCCAGCCGGGTTTTGTGCTGGCGGACCAGCGCTTTGGTGAGCGGGTGGAGGTGACCAGGCCGGCGGATGAGCGAATCCAGGTCCGTTACCGTTCCCCGAGCGGCGAGCAGTCCTCCTACCAGGTAGCGGTTCCAGAGAATGGCGTGATTGATGCCGGATTCGAGGTCATGGTGCGCCAGAACTGGGAGGCGCTTGTGACAGACGGGAACGCCGTCAGGATCGAATTCCTGGCCCCCACCCGGGGCCGTTTTTACACCTTCAGGGCGGAACCGGCAGAACTGGCAGCGCTGGAAGGCGAGCATGTGTTCCGGATCAGCGTGGCCGGCTGGGTGTCCAGCTGGTTTGTGGACCCCATCCACCTTGCGTTTAACGACCAGCGCCAGCTCACGGATTTTTACGGCCTTACCAATATCCTGCGAACCCCCGAGGAAAACCATAAGGCTCATATCCGCTATGAGTACCAGCGCACACCCGAGTGCCGCTGATAACCTGCACCGCCGCTGCAGCTGTGGTAGGGTATAGCGCCGTTGACCCCCTACATTACCCATATGCATAAAGACCCCGATATCATGCGTTTCACCACCTTTAACGTGAATGGCATCCGCGCGCGGATGCACCAGCTGGAACAGCTCGTGCACGAGTATGAGCCGGACGTGATTGGCCTCCAGGAGACCAAGGTAGCGGATGAACAGTTTCCCGCTGCCGAGGTGGAGCAGCTGGGCTATCACGTGAACTGGTTCGGCCAGAAGGGCCATTATGGCGTGGCGCTGCTGAGCCGGAACGAGCCGGTGCGGGTGCAGCGCGGTTACCCATGGGACGACGATGAGGCCCAACGGCGCCTGATTACCGCCGACATCCCCGTGGGCAACGAAACCGTTACCGTTATCAATGGCTATTTCCCCCAGGGCGAGAGCCGGGATCACCCCACCAAGTTTCCGGCCAAGGAACGCTTTTACCAGGACCTCCAGCGGCTGCTCCAGGAGCACTATTCGCCGGAGCACCCGCTGATGGTCATGGGGGATCTTAATATCTCCTCGACCGATCTTGATGTTGGAATTGGCGAGAACAACCGTAAGCGCTGGCTCCGCGAGGGCAAATGCTCTTTCCTGCCGGAGGAACGGGAGTGGCTGGATCAGGTGAAGAACTGGGGGCTGAGCGACGTCTACCGGCGCCTCTACCCGGAGACCGATGATGATTTCAGCTGGTTCGACTATCGCAGCCGGGGATTTGAGCGCGACCCCAGGCGCGGTCTCAGGATTGACCTGATCCTGGCGACGGAAGCCCTCGCCGAGCGCGTGACAGATGGAGGGATTTCCTACAGGATCCGGAGTATGACCAAGCCCTCGGACCATTGTCCGGTATGGGCTGACTTTCGCCGGTAAACACTGCACTGGGATGGTGCGGCCTCATGAAGCGCAAGACCCGTGACCGGATTCTCGATGCCAGCCTGGCGCTTTTCAACGCGGATGGGGAATCCAACGTAACCACGTTGCAGATTGCGGATGAGATCGATATCAGTCCGGGCAACCTGTATTACCACTTCAAGAGCAAGGGCGAGATCGTTACCGAGCTTTACGACCGCTATGAACAGGAGATCGAGGATCTTCTCGCGGTCCCCGAGGTTGAGATCTCGGTGGACGACCAGTGGCTCTTCCTTCACCTGGTCTTTGAGACCATTGCCCGTTACCGGTTCCTGTACCAGGACCTGGTTAATGTCCTCTCCCGTTACCCGGTTCTCCAGCCCCGCTTCCAGCGCATTGTTAAGCAGAAATACCAGGCCACGCGCCGGATCTGCGCCAGCTTCCGGGAACAGGGCATTCTCTCGGCCACGGACCGGGAGGTCGAGGCGCTCTGCCACCAGATCGTGCTGACGCTGAATTACTGGCTCAGCTTCGAAATGCTCTCCCACCTTAATGAAAAGGACGCGGTGGATTTGAGCCGGGGCGTCTACCAGGTGATGGTCCTGGTTGCTCCCTATCTCCGTGCCGCAGAGCGTGAAGCACTGGAGGCAATGAGCCAGGATTATCTGTAGGCAGCGTTAGCCATTGCGCTGGTCGAGTTCAGTGCGCAGTTTTTCCACCTCTTCCTGGAGCGTCTGTACCTGCTGTTCCAGTTCGCGCATTCGCCCCGGGGTCGGTATGCCCAGCCGCTCCAGAGCCCTTGAAACCCGTTGGTCGAATACGGACTCGAGCCGGTTCCAGGTTCCGGAAGCGCGCTCGCGGACCTCGCCCACACTGTCTTCCACCGCCCTGACCTGACGATTCACGGCGCCCCGGGTGCGGTTTTCGATGTCCTCACCTTCCTTGACCAACCGCTCGAAAAAACGGCCGGTGTCCTCTTCCGCCTTGGTGTAAGCTCCCAGTCCAGCCAGCCAGATCTGGCGCGCGGAATCCTTGATGCGCTCTGCCAGTTGCTGCTGTTCATGGGTTGTTTCGGTGCTGGATTCTTCGTCGTCTTTCTTTCCCACCATGGGTTTGGACTCCGGCGCATGCTTTCTGTAAGAATCCCATTATACCTGAACCCAGGGCATCGCATGAAACTGAGACAGTATCTGAAGCAACGGATAGTGCCCCAGGCGATTGATCGCCAGGTGGACCGGATGCGCAAGACCACAGGGAGTCTTGGCCATGACCCCTGGGGCTTCCAGGAGGATACCGCCAAGATCGGCATGACGCTGGTGCGGCCGCTGCATGACTACTGGTTGCGTGTTGACAGCCGCGGTGAGGACAAGGTGCCGGCCGAAGGGCCGGTCCTGCTGGTGGCCAACCACAGTGGTCAGCTGCCGCTGGATGGGGTCATGATCGGTTATACCCTCGCCAACAGGGCCCAGGCACCGCGCTTACCGCGTGCCATGATCGAACGCTTTTTCCCGACCGTGCCGTGGCTGGGCAACCTGCTGAACCGGATGGGCGCGGTACTGGGCGACCCCGCCAACTGTGCCCGAATGCTTGAGAACAACGAGGCGATCATCGTCTTTCCCGAGGGAATCCGGGGGTCCGGTAAACCCTACCGCGAACGCTACCAGCTTAAGCGCTTTGGCAGTGGTTTCATGCGGCTTGCCATGGAACACAACGCCACCGTTGTTCCCGTCGGTGTTGTTGGCTGTGAGGAAACCATGCCAGCGTTTGGCAATATCCGCCCCCTGGCACGCTGGTTGGGCGTGCCTTATGTGCCAGTGGCCGCCCCGGTGGTGCTACCAAGCCGGGTCCTGTTGCGCTTTGGTGAGCCCATGCACTTCGAACCGGATCTGGAGATGACCGAGGAGGTCCTGGCCCAACAGGTGGACAGGGTCCGCAAAGCCATCAGCGACCTGATCGACCAGGGGCTGAGCGAACGGGAGCGGGTATTTTGAGCGGCGCCATGGATAACAGGCCAACACTGCTGGTGACCGGTGCCGGCGGCGCCCTGGCTCAGCAGGTGATCCAGCACCTGCGCAATGAATACCGGATTGTGGCCGTGGATTTCCGCGCGGAGGTCTGGCTCGGCCCCGATGTGGCCAGCTACCGTGTGGATTTCCAGAAGCGGGGCTTCGAGGACCTTTTCCGGCGGTACCGCTTTGATGGGGTGATCCACCTGGGGCGTATCATGTCCAGCCAGGGCACGCGGCTCAGCCGCTACAACGCCAATGTGCTGGGCACGGACCGGTTGCTGTCACTCAGCGACCAGTATGGAGTGCGTCGGGTCATCATCCTTTCCACCTACCATGTCTACGGCGCCAACGCCTTCAACCCGGCACTGATTGACGAATCCTATCCGCTGAAAAGCGCGGGACTGAGTATGGACCTGGTGGATTCCGTAGAGCTGGAGAACCTGGCCACGATCTATCTCTGGCGCAACCCCAACCTCAACATCACCATACTGCGCCCCTGCAACATTGTGGGGCCGGGTGTGCGCAATACCATCAGCAACCTGCTGGCCTCACGCTATGCACCTGTGATGGCGGGTTTTTCGCCCATGATGCAGTTCATTCACAGTGAGGACATGGCGCGGGCCATTGAAACGGCCTATCGTCAGCCGCACACGGGCATCTTCAACGTAGCACCTGAGGACTGGGTGGAGTATCGTGACGCACTGGAGGCCTGTGGTTGCCAGCCCGTTCCGGTTCCCTCCATACCGCCTGTGCTGCCCCGCACGATGCTGCGCGCGCTTAACATGAGGCGCTTCCCGTCGTATCTTATGGATTTCTTCAAGTACCCGGTCATTATTGATGGGCGCCAATTCGCCCAACGCTTCCAGTTTGAACCGGAACGCCGGCTGGAGACGATCTTCCGCTATTATCGCGAGCTTCGGTACCAGTCCTGAACGGACGTGGCATGTCGACATAGGAACAGGGAGAGGTGGTGCGGCTGGCCGGACTTGAACCGGCACGCCCGAAGGCAGGGGATTTTAAGTCCCCAGTGTCTACCCATTCCACCACAGCCGCAAAAGGAAAGGCGTCGGGATTGTATAAACCCCCGAAAGGGAACGCAATCACAGCCCCCAAAAAAGAAAACCCCGCGACCGGAGCCGCAGGGTTTCCAACTGAGCCATCCAGTGGTTCTTATGTTTCCTGCGGGCGGAAGGCAACCTGCTGAATGAAATCCACCTGGTTCAGGATGTACGGACGCTGCATGTCGCCATAGCGCTCAACATTGACGAAGCCCGCATCCTCAAGAAGGTAGGTCACATAGTCCTGACGCAGCGGGTACATGTTCAGCTGGAAGGTCCGGCCGTCCTTGAAGGTGTAATGGAACTGGGCCAGACGGCGATGCAGCTGGGCCGGGCCCACATCCACGCCGTCACCGCAATAGTTGTAGGCATGCTTGGAGCTGTAGCCTTCGTCCAGCATGGTGTCGTAGTTGCGGTGGTCGATGATCAGCATGCCACCCGGGCGCAGGGTCCGGAACATCGCGTGCAGAGCATCGCGGCGCTGTTCGTGGTCGAACAGGTGAGTAAAGGAGTTGCCGAGGCACACGATGGCGTCGTACTTTTCCTTGCCCAGGGTGTCGTCCAGGGTCAGCCAGTCAGCAACGCGGGAATCAGCGAAGGTTGCGCCACGCGCTTTGGCGTTCTCCCGCGCCTTTTCGAGCATATTTTCTGAACCGTCAGTGGCGGTTACGTTGAAGCCCGCCAACGCGAGGGCCACGCCGTTAACGCCGGTACCAGTGGCAACGTCAGCGACATCTTTAGCGCCGTGGGCCCTGAGCAGCCGTTCGTAAAAGGGTCCATCACGTTCCAGGCGATCATCCCAGCCAACGAGATCATCCCAGTACTCGGCAAAACTGGGGGTATACTGTTCGTACTGCTCGCCGGCATTCGCATTTTCTACAGCTGTCATGGTTCACTTCTCCTTGAAATTGGTCCGCAGGAACATCCGCTTTGATCATTCAGGGAGTCCTGCCGTGGTTTCCGTATGCAGGTGTTGCATACCGCTTCCCCATCGGTAGGTGGTTGGCACCACCGCCTGAAGGACCAGGCTGGCCAGCGATGGGAACGGGAACGCCGGGCGGGTTTGATGCCGGCGTCCGACCACGACCAAGGCGAACTCTACGCCCATTAATTTTGACGGTACAGATTCAGAAACGTAAAAAAGGTACCATAACAGTTTTCGGTTTCCCCCTATGGAAGCGCTTTCGAGAACCTTGTCCAGAACCAGGAGTAGACATGACGAAATGGCTCTATGAGGACGTGGCCGGCCAGATCGCCCAACAGATCGAGGACAGTGTCTACAGCCCGGGAGACCGCTTGCCGGGCGTGAGAAAGCTCTCCCAGCAATTTGGAGTGAGCCTGGCCACGGCGGTGGAGGCCTGCCAGCTTCTGGAAGACCGGGGCATCATCCGCGCCCGGCCCCGCTCAGGGTTCTATGTCCAGGAGCCTGATGCGGCCCCGGTGGAATGGCGCAAACCGGAGAGCACCGAGGACGGCCCGACCCTGGTGACCGGCCAGGCCCGGGTTCTGGAGTTGATCCGCCATCACGGTGATCCCTCGATACTGCCGCTGGGAACGGCGGTGCCGGATCCGGACCTGCTGCCGCTGACGGCGCTGGATCGCTGTATCGGTCACGCCCGCCGTGTGCACCGTAACCGTGTGGCGGCTTATGACTTCCCTCCCGGGGATGAATCCCTGCGAGTCCAGATTGCCCGGCGCATGGCGGACGCCGGTTGCCACATCAGCCCGGACGACGTGGTGATCACGGGGGGGTGCCAGGAATCGATTTCGTTGAGCCTAAGGGCCGTGGCCAGTCCTGGGGATGTGATTGCCATCGAATCCCCAACCTTCTATGGCATCCTCCAGGCCATTGAATCCCAGGGCATGCGGGCGCTGGAGCTGCCCACCGAGCCCGGCGGCGGTATCCACCCGGAAACCCTGGAAAGCGCCATTCAGCGCTGGCCCATACAGGCGTGCGTGGCCATGCCCAACTATGGCAACCCACTGGGCCACCTGGCCTCCAATGCCCGCAAGGAGGCCACCGTTAACCTGCTCGCGGACCAGGGGATTCCGTTGATTGAGGATGACGTCTATGGAGAACTGGGCTTCACGGGTGACCGGCCCTGGGCGGCCAAGGCCTGGGATACGGACGGGGGCGTCATGTACTGCAGTTCCTTTTCCAAGACACTGGGCTCCGGCATGCGGATTGGCTGGGCGGTTCCAGGGCGCTACCGGGACCAACTAACCTATCTCAAGTATGCCACCAACCAGGCTGCCCCAACCCTTCAGACGCTCGCCCTGGCGCGTTTCCTGGACCAGAGTGGTTATGATCGCTATCTGAGGCGCATACGCCGAATCTATCAACGCCAGGTCAACCGGGTGGCTCGTGGCATCCAGGAGCATTTTCCACGCGGGACCCGGGTCAGCCGGCCGCGTGGCGGGTTCGTGCTCTGGGTGGAATTGCCGGAGCCCGCGAACGCTCTCAAGCTGCAGCAGCAGGCCCTGGAGGAAGGCATCAGCATTGCCCCCGGCCCCCTGTTCTCCTCGGCGGAGCGCTTCCAGCGCTACCTCAGGATCAACTGTGGCGTTGCCGACGCGGACCGTGTGGATGCCGCCCTCGCCCGGCTGGGGCGTTTAACACGAAGGCGGTTATAGAGTAAATCTCTTCGATCTGCTTCTTTCCGGAGCGGATCTGAAGCGATCGGGCGCGATCCTGGTCCAGTTCATAGCTTGCGGATTTGATGGTGCTCACGAAGCGCCAGTCCGCCCGGGCATTGGCCTCGGTGAACGTTACCACCATGTAGCCGCGCTGGTTCAGGTTTGTGTATTGCAAGTCATCGATCAGCAGCTGAAAGGCACCTTCGACCTCTCCGATTTGATCCTGTGGAAGTCCCAGGTAGCTTTCCAGCCCCGGAGAGCTGATCGATGACGTTGCGAATTCGGCGCCCACGGCAGTGCCATCACGCATCGTCAGGTTGTTGGCCCAGGCATTGTGTGTATCCCCGGCGAGTACAACCAGATTCTTGCCGGACGCTTGGGCCGCTCCCAGCACCCGTTCGCGCTCGGCCATGTAGCCGTCCCAGGCATCCAGGTTATAGGGGATAGTGGTTTCAACGCGTGCCCGCTCCGCCTCGGTTATCGTTGTGTCCCCCTGGCGGATACGCTGCTTGATCCGGGCCAGTTCCTGGAGGGTTTCAGCGTCCGGGCCTTGTGTCAGCAGTTCCGCGGGCCATTCCATGCGCCCCATCAGGACCTGCTGCCCCAGAACCTGCCAGGTTGAGGTCGAGCCCCCACCTGGTTCCGGAGCCAGTTTGCCTGTTCCGCGCCCAACAGGGTCCGGTTGGCATCACCGACATCCGCTACGAACCGCTCCTGCTCAAAACCGCCCTGTTCAGTGACAAAGTCCTCAAGCGCGAATGGCTCATCACGGCCTATGATGCGGGTATCCAGCATGTGCAGGCTTACCAGGTTGCCAAAGTCAAAGCGGCGATAAATAGCCTGGTCGTCCGGCTGAACAGGGCGTATCGGCATCCACTCAAAATACGCCTGCAGGGCATCGCGCTTGCGGTCAGCGTAATCGCCCTCCCCTTCGTTTGCCTCGTGATTTTCGGCCCCCTCGCGCCATGCGTCGTTGGCGACCTCGTGGTCGTCCCAGACGGCAATCATGGGCAGCGTTTGGTGCAGGGTTTTCAAGTTGGAATCCGAGTGGTATTGGGCGTAGCGCTTGCGGTAGTCCGCCAGCGTTATGATCTCACCGGATGGGTCTGGTACCCGGCCCAGGGCTTCGGCATCTTCAGTGGCGTATTCGCCCGCGCCATACTCATACAGATAGTCGCCCAGATGGACAAATGCATCCAGATTGGGCTCTTTTGCAATTTCCCCATAGGCATGAAAGTAACCAGCCGGGTAATTGGCACAGGAAACGACTGCAAGCCGGACCTGATCAACGGCCCCCTCCGGGAGGGTGCGGGTTCTGCCGGTTACCGATGTGTTGCCACCAGCGTTGAACCGGTAGTAGTACGTCTTGCCCGGCTGCAATCCCTGGACATCCACTTTCAGGGTGTAGTCGTGGTCAGAGCTGACGGTTTTCCGACCATTGCGGATGACAGACGCAAACCCTTCGTCTTCAGCGACTTCCCAGTTAACGTTGACTTCGTTCCCAGTTGAGGAGGACTGCGGCAGGGCCCGGGTCCAGATGATCACGCGATCCTGGAGCGGGTCACCACTGGCAACGCCCTGATCAAAACGCGCCGGGCTCTGGTCGCTACTGCTCAGGCAACCCTGAAGCCCTGAGGAAACGGCGAATGCACCCATTGCATAGGCGCTGCCACGAATGAAGTCACGTCGGGTAATCCGGCTCATGGGATGCCCACTCCTTAATGATCAATACGTAAAAATGCTTACATGCTAAACGTTAGGCGGATACTGTCTTTTTTTGAACGTTCAGTCAATAAAAAAGTGTGGACTGAGCTGGAAGGGAGGGATCTTCTTGAAATCCTCTAATGCCTTTTCAGGAACATGCCGCCTCCTGCTGCTAAGCTGCCATAAAAGCCTTGCGACGCCCCGAGGTTCGCCATGCCCGACCAAAGCCGTTATCAGGACGCCGTCATCGACATGCTGGTGGTATGTCCATTGTTTGACCGTTTCGCGCCCCAGGAACTGCAATACGCCGCGCCCTATTTTCACTTGGAAAACATCCCCCAGGGAGGCGAGGTTTTCCGGGAGGGCGATGCTGGTACCTTCATGGGAGTGGTTCACGAGGGCAAGGTGGCCGTGCTCAAGGCCGATTCCGACAATCAACCGGTCCGGGTGGCCATGCTCCAGCGGGGCAAGATATTTGGGGAAATGGCGGTCATTGATGGCGAGCGCCGCTCGGCCAGCTGTGTGGCGGAGACCCCCTGTACCCTGCTCACCCTTTCCAAGGACTCTCTCGATAAGATGGTGGAGGCCCACCCAAAAATCGCGGCCAGGGTGATCCGTGCACTGGCAATGTCCCTCTCACGGCGGTTGCGGATGGTGGACTTCCAGTTGGCGGATCACCAGCTTTAGGCTGGTTTCAGTCATGTTTTGACAGGCTCTCTGGTTCGGCCGTAGGGGTGGGGCAACGGCTACAACCAGCGGAAAAACTGCTACAGTCAACCGAAGATAACCTGATTCCACGTGAAAGGGTACGCCATGGCGTAAGGCGCTGACTTCAATAACGTGAGGCCTTGTCCCGGAGGGGGGTGGCTATGTGGGATGATCTCGTTTCCTGGCTTGGCACTGATCTGATGCCACACGGACACTGTTTTCTGTGGCGTTACGATCTGCTGCTTCTGCACGTGGGGTCGGACCTACTGATCGCCCTCGCCTACTTTTCGATTCCAGTTGCACTGTGGCTTTTTGTCAAACGCAGAACGGATCTGGCGTTCAACTGGATTTTCATCATGTTCGCCCTCTTCATCTTTGCCTGTGGTGCCACTCACCTTCTGGACGCCTGGAATATCTGGAATGACCATTACTATGTGGAGGGGGGCATGAAGGCGGTTACGGCGGTGGTTTCTGTGGCAACCGCCATTGCCGTCTGGCCACTACTCCCCAAGGCGCTCCAGCTGCCCAGTCCGAGTGTTCTGCAGGCTGCGAACGAACACCTTTTGCATGAGATTGAGCAACGCCAGGCGGCGGAACAGTCCCTGCGGGAAGCGAGTGAGCAACTGGAGCAGCGTGTAGCGGAGAGGACGCGGGAACTGGAACAAGCCAATGCCGAGCTGGAAAGCGAAGTTCTGGATCGGCGCCGTGCCGAAAACCGCTTCCGTCGCCTGTTTGAAACCACGCCTAATGGCTTGGTTCTCGTGGATGGCGATGGCCAAATCGTCTTAGCCAACCAACAAAGTGGTGCTATTTTCGGCTATGAGCCGGACGAGCTGAAAGGTATGGCGGTCGAAGCGCTGGTACCGGATGAGGTTCGGGCCCACCATGGCCAATACCGAGACAGTTACATGATTGCTCCCCAGGCACGGGCCATGGGACAAGGCAGGGACTTGTATGGTGTGCGCAAGGACGGCAGCAGCGTCTCGTTGGAGATTGGTTTGAGCCCGATTCAGGAGGGTGACCGGACCGAAGTGATTGCGTCGATCGTGGACAACACGGAACGCAAGCAGTTCGAGCACCAAATCCAGCGTCAGAATGAGGCTCTGACACGCTCCAACCAGGAGCTGGAGCAATTCGCTTTCATCGCCTCCCACGACCTGCGTGAACCGTTACGTAAGGTGCTTTCCTTCGGCAAGCTTCTGGCATCCGGGCGTTATGGCTCGTTCAACGCCAAGGGTGACGAGTTCATCGGCTACATGATGGACGCAGCTGAACGGATGCAACAACTGCTCGACAGCTTGTTGTCCTACAGTCGTGTAACGTCAAAAGCGTTGCCGTTTGAAATGGTTGACCTGAATAAAGTGGCCGAGGTGGTTACGGCTGACCTTCAGATTACCCTGGAAGAAAGTGGCGCCAGCGTGGACTGGCAGGATCTGGCCACAGTAGAGGCTGATCCGGTCCAGATGCGACAGCTCTTCCAGAACCTCATCGCCAACAGCCTCAAATACCAATCCCCGGAACGCGCGCCTGTCATGCACATTTCGGCGCAGACCCAGCCGGATGGGCGTTGCCGGCTCACCTTCACCGACAACGGCATAGGATTTGATCCCCAATACAGTGAGCAGATCTTTCAGGTGTTCCAGCGCCTGCATGCCCGGCACGAGTATGAAGGTACTGGCATGGGACTTGCGATCTGCCGCAAGATCCTGGAGCGCCACCGGGGCACCATTTGGGCAACAGGTGAGTCGGGAGTGGGAGCACGTTTTGAGATCGTGCTGCCGTACGAGCAACCGGGCGGAGAATCCGTATGGAACCCCAAATTGTCCCCATCCTGATGGCGGAAGACGATCCCGAGGACCGCCTGCTCGCCAGGGAAGCGCTGGCGGAAGCGCGCCTTATGAACCCTCTGTATTGCGTGGAGGATGGCGAACAGCTGATGCGTTATCTGCATCGGGAGTCGCCTTTTGACGATCCACAGGTTTACCCGTTACCCAGAGTTATCCTGCTTGATCTAAATATGCCTCGCAAGGATGGCCGGACCTGTCTGCGTGAAATCAAGGCGGATCCGGAGCTTAAGCACCTTCCTGTCATTATCCTGACCACGTCCCGGCAGGATGAAGAAGTGCTCCGCAGTTATGAACTGGGTGCCAACTCCTTTATTACCAAACCTGTCGATTTCAATCAGTTGGTGACCATCATGAGCGGACTCGGAAGGTACTGGTTTTCGATCGTGGAGCTTCCCCATGAAGAATGACCTCCTGCATGTGCTCGTTGTCGATGATGACGAGGCCGATTTCATCCTGATTCAAGAGGCTTTGTCACAGACCCGTGGGCTCAGCTTTCAGCTGGCCCACGTTACAGGCTTTAAACAGGCTCGCGATGCGCTTTTGGAGGATCGTTATGATGCTTACCTGGTTGACTATTATTTGGGGGTGGAAAGTGGCCTGGATTTGCTGAGAGAAGCGCGCCAGGCGCACATTGATAGCCCTCTTATTGTGTTGACGGGCGCCGACAATTCGGAGCTTGATGATGTGGTCATGGAAAACGGGGCATCCGATTTCCTGCCCAAGGACGAGCTCTCTTCGCGACTGCTGGAGCGCACCATTCGTCATGCTTTGGAGCGCAAAAAGGTCGAGCGCCGCTTGCAGGCCCTGATCAAGCAGGATCCGTTGACCGGATTGGGAAACCGGAACCTTTTTGAGGAATATCTGGAACGGAGTCTGGCGCGCGCTAAGCGAAATCACTGTCTGCTCGCTGTGATGTTTCTCGATCTCAACCGCTTCAAGGAAGTCAATGACCTCTTTGGTCACCATGTGGGCGACCAACTTCTTAACAAGGTGGCAGAGCGGATTCACGCCATGGTCCGGGAGGAGGATGTGTTGGCCCGCATTGGCGGGGACGAGTTCACGCTGCTGCTGGACACGATCAAGAGACCGGAAGACGCCGCGATGGTGGCCGATAAAATCATCGATGGCTTGGCCAAGCTGGTTCCTACCGACGAGGCGTCGCTGATGGTCTCCGCGAGTGTGGGGATTGCGCTTTACCCCGCCGGGGGAGAAACGCCCACTCAATTGATGCAGAACGCGGATATTGCCCTTTACGAGGCCAAGAAGAATGGCGGAGGCAATTATCAGTTTTTCACCCGGAACCTCGAGACCCAGTTAAAGCGCAACGCTCAAATTGAAAAAGGGTTGCGCCGCGCCCTTGAAACGGGCGAATTTGAATTGTGTTTGCAGCCTCAATGGCGACTCAAGGACCAGGCGATTACCGGTGCTGAGGCACTGGTCCGATGGCGTCAACCCGACGGATCCTTGCTCTTGCCCGGGGAGTTTATCCCCGTGGCTGAACGTACGGGGTTGATTATTTCACTTGGCGAATGGGTATTCGATCTGGCTTGTCGTCAATTGAAGCAATGGTCAAATGAGGGGTTGGATAGCCTCAGTATTGCGATCAATGTATCACCCAAACAACTTAAATCAACTCAATTCATTACTAATATTCAGAATATTCTGAAACGAACCGGAGTGGATCCTAGGCGCATCGAAATCGAAATCACAGAAGCTCTCTTTGCCGACACCGACCCTGAGACCAAAGACGTCTTGGTTCAACTCAAAGCTATGGGAATGGCGATTGCAATTGATGATTTCGGAACAGGCTATTCGTCCATGCGGTATCTCAAGCACTTTCCGCTGGACGCACTAAAAATTGACCGAAGTTTTGTCAGTGGAGGGGGGACGCAGGAGCTCGCCGAACCGGTATTGGCTCGGTCGGTTATCGCTCTGGCAAAAGCCATGGGTCTGGAAGTTATTGCGGAAGGTATTGAAACGGAGGAGCAATTGGCGTATCTCAATAAAAAGCGGTGTGAACGTGGTCAGGGGTTTTATTTGGCAAAGCCAATGTATGCTTCGGAGTTTACGGCTCTCATACAAAGTCAACCGAGCCCCAGTGCGTCGGCTCCCGATCAGGGAAAAAACAACAATTCCGAATTGGGAGCGGGCCACTAACTCAGTTGCGGGGTAAAATGGCTAGCCTTGGAGCGCCATCCGTTGCCGCTTTGACGGGACAACTGGAGGCGCGAGCCGGAATCGAACCGACGTAAGCGGAGTTGCAGTCCGCCGCATGACCACTCTGCCATCGCGCCAGCAAAAAGAATAGAAATTGGAGCGGGAAACGAGATTCGAACTCGCGACATCCACCTTGGCAAGGTGGTGCTCTACCAGCTGAGCTATTCCCGCTCTCTTTTGAAAGGCGGTTATGCCGTCCTCAACGACAGATGCGTATTGTACTGATGCACTGAGCGACGTCAATAGGTCTTACGGCCGAAGCGCTCACAGGACTGAAATGCCCTTCAGGCAGCGGGTTTGTCCTGGCACTGCTCACGTACCCTGAGAACCTGATCCTGGCAACGGAAAAACGCATCCACCAGCTCGGGATCAAAGTGCTTGCCGCTTTGCTCCCGGATCAGGTCATTCGCCTCCTCGACCGTCCATGCCTGCTTGTAGGGGCGCTCGCTGGTCAGTGCATCGAACACATCAGCCAGTGCGGCTATACGGGCGGCGAAAGGAATCTCGTCACCTTTCAACCCTCGCGGGTAGCCCGAACCGTCCCATTTCTCATGATGGCACAGGGCCACCTCCCGTGCCATGGCCAGCAATTCGGATCCGTCCTCGCCAATGATCTCAGCGCCGATTTCAGCGTGGCGCTGCATGGTAGCCCACTCCTCGGCATCCAGCTTGCCGGGCTTCTGGAGGATAGCATCCGGGATGCCGATCTTGCCCACATCGTGCATGGCGGCGGCGTTAAGCAGGGTCTCGGACCAGGTTTCCCCCATGCCGGCTTCACGCGCGATCAGTTTTGAGTAGTGGCTCATGCGGATCACGTGAAGACCGGTTTCGTTATCCTTGTACTCGGCTGCCCGACCCAGACGCTGCACAACCGCGAGTCGTGTTGCAACCAGTTCGTCCACCCGCACGAGCGACAAATGGTTCTGGACCCGGGCGCGGACGATGGGCGCAGAAACCGGCTTGGTGATGTAGTCTACTGCGCCCAGCTCAAAGCCCTTGGCTTCATCGCAGACGTCCGAAAGGGAGGTCACGAAGATCACTGGGATTGCATCCGTTCGCGGATCCGCCTTAAGCGTGGCACACACCTCGTGCCCGGAAAGCCCCGGCATCATCACATCCAGAAGGATCATATCCGGGCGTTCCGAATGCGCCAGTTCCAGCGCCCGCTCCCCATCCTTGGCGAACAACAACCGATAGTCCTCGGCAAGAATGTTGCGCAGGATCTGTAGGTTTGAGGGTTCGTCATCCACCAGAAGGAGGGTCTTGGTGTCACTCAGCATCGTCATCCTCAAGCGTGTTGCGGAACTGTACCAGGCGTTCGGCTGCCTTCTCAGGCTCAAAACGGTCAAGCGCCTGGCGGACTGAGCGCGCGCACTCATCCGGCAAGCTGGCTTCCATCGCCGCAAAGGCCTGCTCCGGGATTTCCCCCTGTTGCAGTCTTTCAATCAGAGCCCCTAAATGCTCATCATCAAAGGCGGATCGGGGTGCTACCGTCACCAGCGCCTCTTGCTGAGGGGGCGCGTTATAGGTCAACCAATCATCGGCGATTTGGAACTGATATCGTAGCCGTTGCCACTGGTGCTCCGTGATGGCCTGCTTGTTGCCCAGACAGGCTTCAATATCCCCAAGCGCCTGTACAAGCTTCGTAAAGCCAAGGTTGGCGGCGACCCCTTTGAGTCGATGAGCCAGTGTGGCCGCTGTTTCAGGATCGGACTCCGAGATCAGCCGCTCCGGCTGATTGTCCTCCCCCCGAAGGAACCGCCACGCGGCTTTCCAGTGTTGTTCGGAGTCATGCCAGAGTTGATCCCGTTTTTCGGTGTCCAGCACCGCTTCAGTCCCAATTGCCTCTTTGGGGTGGCGGAGCGCATCGGTTTGAAGTCCCAGAACCTGAGCTATTTCGGTTGTCAGCTCCGGAACACTGATGGGTTTACTGGCAAATCCATCCATGTCGGCACTGTCAGCTTGCTGACGGTGTTCCTGCAGGACGCTTGCGGTGAGCGCGAGCACCGGCGTGCGCTCCCGATGCTGCTCTGATTCCAGTTGACGCACATTACGCGTGGCTTCATGGCCGTTCATGATCGGCATCTGCACATCCATCAGGACGACATCAAAATAGGCCGAACGGAATTCCTCTACCGCTTGTTTGCCATCCGTTACCGCCACTACGTCGTGGCCGCGTTGACTGAACAGCGTGTTCAACAGCTCCAGGTTTTGCGGTGCGTCATCCGCTACCAGCATCTTTAAGGGGGGTAATACCGTTTCCCGGCTCCGGGGAGCCTCCTCGGATACGGCTTCACCGCGGGCCAACGGCAACCTGACGTGGAGTGTGGTCCCCTCGCCTACCTCGCTGTCTATTGAGATGTCGCCACCCATCAGTTCCGTAAGCTGGCGTGCGATTGTGGTCCCCAGTCCTGTGCCCCCAAAGCGTCGCGTCATGCTGGCGTCCGCCTGCGTAAAGGGATCGAAGATTTGATCGATCCGCTCCGGCTCGATACCGATGCCGGTATCCTCTACCTGGAGCACAACACCACCGTCCCCCGGTTGCTGAACCCTCAGTGTCACGCCTCCCGATTGAGTGAACTTTACCGCATTGGTGACCAGATTCAGCATGATTTGCTGGATTCGCAATGGATCTCCCTTAAAGAACGCTTCCGCCTGGTAATCCAGTTCCATATAAAGCCCCTTGCCGGAAGCGTGGAGCGACTGAGTAGCCACAATCTGCTCACAAAGGGACCGCAGATTGAAGTCCCTTTCTTCCAGCTGGGTATGCCCACCGTCCAGCTTGGCGGTATCCAGGATGTCGTTGAGCAAGGCCAGTAGTGAACGGGCCGAATTTTTCACAATGCCCAGGTGTTTCTGTTGTGCATCCGTTAGGGGCGTGTCCAGCACCAGATCGGTAAAGCCTATAATCGCGTTCATGGGGGTGCGAATTTCGTGGCTCATGTTGGCAAGGAAAGCACTCTTGGCTTCCGCGGCCTGCTCCGCCTCCTCTTTGGCCTGGCGCAATTCATTTTCCATGCGATGGCGCTCGGTAATGTCGGCGACAAAACCGACAAAGGTGCTAACCCCGCCAAGCCGTGACTCGCCAATGGCCAGGCGCACCGGAAATGTATGGCCTTCCCGGTGCAAGGCCCAGACCTCCCGGGCTGTACCAATGATCCGGTGTTCACCGGTGCGTAGATAGCGCTGCAGATAGCTGTCATGGGCTTCCCGATGGGGGCTGGGCATGAGCATGCTGATGTTGTTGCCAACGACCTCTTCGGCGCTGTAGCCGAAGATGCGTTCGGCCGATTCGTTAAAGGACAGTACAATGCCCCCTTCGGTGATCTTGATGATCCCGTCCACGGCTGCATCAAGCGTGGTCTGAAGTTCGCTGGCCGTCTCCCGGCTACGTCGAAGCAATGCCCGATAGCGGGCGAGTGCATTGACACTGGCGGCGCTCAGACTGAATAACACTGTTATGGCTGCAATGGTCAGCGCGAGGGCCACATGGTTCTGGTTGCCGGGGATGAACGCTGGGTCAGGCTCACCGATAAAACGTGCTGCTCCCATGGCTGTGTAATGCATCCCCGCGATGGCAAGTCCCATGACGACCCCAGCCAAGAGTCGCCGTCTGGTCCCCCGAAGGATGGCCCTGCGCTGCAGGCCAAAGCTGATCCAAAGTGCCAGCGTTCCCAGCAAAACCGCGACAACCAGAGAGAGCGCGAACAGCCAGGGATCGTATCGAAGCGCCGGTGTCATTTGCATGGCCGCCATGCCCAGATAGTGCATGGCACCAATACCGAAACCGACAACGCAGCCGCCGCTGACGAGCCGGATACCTGTTAACTCGTGCCGAGTCAGTAGGTTGAGCGTGACCCAGGAGGCAATAAGGCTCGGTAACGCGGATAATGCCGTTAGCCCGGGGTGATAATGCACGCTGGTTGGCAGTTCAAATGCCAGCATGCCAATAAAGTGCATGGACCAGATGCCGAACCCCAGCGAAGCAGAACCACTGGCCAGATGCAGCCGTTGCATCATCGTGCTGGTACTGATCCTTGCCGCCCCGGCCAACGCCAGGGCCATATAGGAGGCCCCCACGGCAATCGCTACGGAGAGCGCAACCAAAGGCAGGTTGTATTGACCGATAACCAGATTCGAAGGTTCTTCACCCAGAACAAAAAAATGCTCAAATGCCAACAAACAGTTTACCTGTCATGATCCTACATAAACGACCTCCCTGGCCCGAACTGGTGAGCTCGCATGATTCGTGTCGTCACAGCTCCCAGGTGGTTTGTCGTCAACCATGGCGCCTATTATGGACTCGTCCCGCGCTTCACGCAGTGGCGATTTGTGACATAGGTTCTTATGCGGCACCGTTCCCCGATCTGCCATCCTGATTGAGCTGGTTACATTTCGTTACGTCATATCTTGATCCCCCATTAACAGGGGCGGCGTAACCTTTCTTGCAATCATGGCAAAAAGGCAGGAGGATCTCATGGAACGCGTAAACTTCGGTTCTGACGATATTGGCAACAAGCTGGCGGAAATGAGCGACAAAGACATTGATAATCTGGCCTTTGGCGCGATCAACCTCGACCAGAACGGCAAGATTCTCAGTTACAACAAGGCGGAGGGCGAGATCACGGGGCGCAATCCCCAGGAGGTCATTGGCAAGAACTTTTTCACGGAAGTCGCGCCCTGTACCAAGACCGATGACTTTTTCGGTAAGTTCAAGGAGGGCGTGAGGAGCGGTGACCTGAGCACCATGTTTGAGTACACCTTTGACTATCAGATGAAGCCGACCAAGGTGAAGGTGCATATGAAAAAGTCATTGAACGATGACAGCTACTGGGTGTTCGTCAAGCGCGTCTGATGGTGCTGGGCGATAACACATTATTGGCGGTGCTCAGTCACCTTATTGGAAGCGAGCTGGCTGGTGAGCGTGGCTTGCGAACAGGTGATCTGGTCACCATGGCAGCCGCTGGCGGCTCGCTGAGGGACGGCCCGCTGGCAGTGGATTCCATAGAGCAGTTGTCGCTGGCGCGGGTCGTGAATGAGTTTTTTGAACTGGAAGCCAGTGGCGTGGATGAGTGGCTGCTGCGTCGGGAACACGTTGAGGACTGGGTGGCGCTCATCCAGCAGGGGATGGCGGAAGGCGCCACGCACATCGGGTTCCGTTCCGGCGGTTCAACGGGGGAGCCACGGCTCAACCGTTGTTCCCGCCCCCACCTGGCCTCGGAAGCGGACCTGATCGCCAGTCACTTTCCCCATCAACGCCGAATCATCGGGATAGCGCCACCCCATCACATCTACGGCTTCCTATGGGGGCCATTGCTGGCCGACAGACTCGGAGTACCCTATCTCCATGGGGATGACGCACACCAGCAGGGTCTGGACCCGCACCCCGGAGACCTGGTTGTTGCCTTCCCGGAATGGTGGCGTTACCGCAGTGGCCGTCGGACGCCGTTCGCCCAGAACGTCGCTGGTGTTACCTCCACGGCCCCCTGCCCGGCATCTGTCATCCGCGCACTCAAGGATCAGGGGCTTGCGTCCATGACGGAAGTCTATGGTTCATCCGAGACGGGTGCCATCGGTTGGCGCGACGATCCAGAAGCTCCCTTCTCGCTCCTTGCCCATTGGGAGCGTGTTGGTGGCGTGGAGGAGGACACTCTCTATCTGCGCCCTCTTGATACAACCGTGGCCGTCCCTGACAGGCTCAACTGGCATGATGAACGACGGATCACGCCAGCAGGTCGGCGGGATGGGACCCTGCAGGTGGCCGGAACCAATGTAGACCCCGCCGCCATAGCCGAAGCAATCAAGGACCAGGAGGGTGTGGCGGACTGTACGGTTCGTCCCTTTGAGGCCCCCAATGGGACCCGGCTCAAGGCCTTCATTGTTCCCGGGGCGGAGGCTGATGAAGCGGTGCTGGAACAGGATCTGCGCCAGTGGGTGAACCACCACCTCACCACACCTGAGCGCCCTGTTCGCTTTGATTTTGGGATGGCATTGCCTCGCAACGAGCTGGGGAAACTGTGTGACTGGTAAACGAGGTGTCGACTGGCAGGGTGGCGATGCCACCACGGAAGCGCTGGAACGGGTGGCACTGGGCACGCCCCTGCGTCTTGAGGAGGCGGTCTGGAGCCGTGTCCTCAAAAGCCATGAGCAGCTCGCCCGTTTCCGGTCCGAAAACCGTCAGATCTACGGCGTCACGACGGGCTATGGCCCCCTGGCGAATACGCTTGTTGGCAGTGATCACAGTGAAGCACTCCAGCGGAACCTGGTGGCCCACCTGAGTGCTGGCGTGGGAGAGCCACTCACGGCTGAACAGACGCGCGCAACCATGGCTGCGCGGATCAGTGCCCTCAGCCTCGGGGCTTCGGGCATTGCGCCTGAAGCACTCAATCACCTGCTGACCTGTCTGAATGCGGATGCCCTCCCGGTTGTTCCCTCCATGGGGACGGTTGGGGCCAGTGGCGATCTGACCCCACTGGCCCACATTGCCGGTGCGCTCATGGGTGAGGGCTGGATTTGCCACAACGGTCGGGAAGCGGAACCGGCCAAGAACGTGCTGGAACGCCTGGGACTGGCGCCACTGGAACCCGGAGGCAAGGACGCCCTGGCCCTGGTCAATGGCACGTCCACCATGACAGGCATTGCAGCGCTCAACGATTGTCTTACGGAACGCGCTCTGCGCTGGAGTGCCCTGACCACGGTTGCTCATGCCCAGGCCCTGAGGGGGCGGCGGGAAGCATGGCACAGTGCCTTTGGCGAGCTCCGGCCACACCCCGGCCAACAGAAACTGCACCGTTGGCTCGCCGTCCTCGATGGTGCGTCTCCTGATGCCATGACTGACGAAGAGCGGGTCGGCCAGGACGCGCTGCAGCAACTTGAGTCTCCCATACAGGATCCTTACAGCCTGCGTTGCGCACCGCAGTTACTGGGCGCTGTTTGCGACCAGCTGGATTGGCATTCCGCAACGGTGACCACGGAACTCAACAGTGTCACTGATAACCCCATACTGCCGGATACCCCGGACCAGGCGCTGCATGGCGGCAACTTCTACGGTCAACACGTCGCCCTGGCTTCGGATGCACTGGCCAATGCGGTCATCACACTGGGCGTGCATGCGGAGAGGCGCATTGCCCGTATTGCCACGCCACGGCTTAATGAAGGCCTTCCCGCTTTCCTTCAGGGCGTGGACACCGGGCTTCAAAGCGGGTTCATGGGGGCACAGGTGACGGCCAGTGCCTTGCTGGCGGAAATGCGCACGCAGGCAACCCCTGCCTCGATCCAGTCCATCCCTACCAACGGCGACAATCAGGACGTGGTCACCATGGGTACCATTGGCGCCCGCCGGACGCATCACCTTCTGGCGCTGCTGTACCGGCTGCTTGCCATTGATGCCCTGATGGCGGTCCAGGCGCTGGAACTGCGCGCGGAACCCCAGCTTCGCTCCGAAGCAACCGAGCAGATGATGGCATGGGTTCGCGCCCGCTCCCCTGCTCTCACCTCGGACAGGGCTCTGTCCGGGGATATTGAAACAACAGCGCAGGCCATGCGCAGTCCGGAAAGCCTTCCCGTCGCCCTCACGTCAAGCCATGGCATTGATTGAGCGAACCTATCCAATTGGGGTGTTCAGGAGGTTGAAGCGCTCCGTCCCAGTCACCATGTCTAGTAGAGACTGGATCCATCCTTCCACGCGGACCTAAGGAGTCATGTATGTCGACCAACCTCATTGGCATTGAAGAAAACAAGGCACAATCATTAGCGGACCAGCTCAACGAACTGCTGGCCCATTACCAGATCTTCTACATGAACGTTCGTGGGTATCACTGGAACATCAAGGGCGACAAGTTCTTTGAGCTCCACACCAAGTTCGAGGAGCTCTACACCGACCTGCTCCTGAAGGTTGACGAGATCGCCGAGCGTATCCTGACACTAGGCTATCGCCCGGTTCACGCCTACTCGGAATACGTCAAACTCTCGCACATTCCGGAACGGACCAACGTCACCGACGGGCGCCAGTGCGTGCAGGAAATCCTTGATGGGCTCTCAACCCTGATCAAGCTGGAACGCAGGATTCTGGAGGCATCCGATGAGGCCAGCGATGAGGGGACCAACGCGCTGATGAGCGACTACATCACGCAGCAGGAGAAAACAGCCTGGATGTACAGCAGCTTTCTGGGCGAATAACCCGGGGCGCCAGGCGGGTCCGGTAGAGAAACCAGACACCGGACCGAGCCACCTCTCATTCGTCGTCCAGCTGGTATTTCCGCAACCGGTACAGGAACGTATCCCGGGTTATCCCCAGCAATGAGGCCGCCCGGGTCCGGTTGCCTCCGGAATATCTGAGCGCCTGACGCATCAATCCCACCTCCACCTCCTGAAGGTTCAGGCCTTCAGCGGGTAGCTGGATACCCAGTGAGTGTTCAGGGGTATCACTGTCCACCAGCCATGCATCCAGATGCCGGCTCCCAACTGTTTGTCCGGGCATCAGGATCACACAGCGCTCAACCAGGTTTCTCAATTCCCGCACATTACCGGGCCACGCATAACGCTCCAGCCTTTTACGGGCCTGGCACGAGAAGACCGGAACCTGGGCGCAATGCCGAGCGGCCAACTCAGCGATGAAATGCTCCAGAAGCAAGCTGATATCGCCACTGCGTTCTCTCAGCGGCGGCAAACGGAGCGGGATGACATTAAGCCGGTAGTATAGATCCGAGCGGAACTGCCCCTGGCCCACGAGACGCGCCAGGTCCTGGTGGGTTGCCGCCAGAACGCGGACATTCAGTTTTTCCGGCGCCCCTGAGCCCAGACGCTGACACTCCCCTTCCTCAAGGAACCGCAGCAGCTTGGTCTGGCCAGCCAGAGGCAGTTCAGCGATTTCGTCCAGGAAAAGGGTTCCCCCCTCCGCCTGGTGCACAAAACCAGGGGTATCACGATCCGCACCGGTGAAAGCACCCTTCCAGTAACCGAAGAGCTCCGCCTCCATCAATTCGGAGGGCAATGCGCCACAGTTAACGGGGACCCAGGGACTGTCGCAACGGCTACTGGTCTGATGCACACCACGGGCAAGCAGTTCCTTGCCCGTGCCACTCTCGCCAGTTATCAGAACCGTGGCCTCGGTAGCCGCCACCAGTGAGGCGGACCGCAAGAGCGCCTGAAGCTCGGGCGAACGCCCTTGTAACGGAAAACGGTTACCGTTGCCCATAACAGTCCCTTCAACCATGACTCTTCCCCGCGATCATCAACGGTACGACGGCCAGAAGCATGATCAATACGCCCGCCACCCTGCGGAACATCGGGTCACGCATCACCCGGCTGACCCGTTCCGCCATCATGCCCACCAGTAACAGCGCGGGAATGGTACCAAGCCCGAAAAAGCCCATCACGCCCATTCCCTGCCACCAGGAACCGGTGCTGAGACTGAAAACCAGTGCGGAATACACAAGGCCACAAGGGAGCCATCCCCAGACGAGCCCAAAGGCCAATGCCTGGGGCAATGATTGTACCGGAAGAAGTTTCCGCCCCAGTGGTTCAAGCTGTTGCCAAAGGGGACGGCCCATGGATTCCACCCACGCGAAGCGTGGAAACCATCCAGCGATGTAACAGCCAAGCAGGATGACAAAGCCGGCTCCCACCACGCGCATGACCAAGGCACTGCCCGCGCCTCCCAGCTCCTGGAAAACGCCTGCGCCACCTGCGACAAGCGCCCCCGCCAGCATGTAGCTGCTGATCCGCCCGAAATGGTAATGCAGGCTGAACAGCACAAAACGCCCTCGCCGGTTTCGAACCTCCGGACTGAGGCTGTAAGTGAGTGCCCCCACAATGCCGCCGCACATGCCCACGCAATGGGTACTGCTCACGAGTCCGAGCACAAAGGCCGTCACCCAGTCCGTCCACATTCTAGAGTGCTCCCGGCGATGGCCACTGCGTGAAATCACCGCCTCGCTGTGGCATTTCACACACCCCGGGGGAACCGCCACTCAAAGAGCCGCCAAAAATCAAGAAAACCCCTTGTGTATCAATAGCCTGTAAAACATTCGCTGAGTGGTTAACTCTGGCGTATATCTTGCTCGGCCAGGGCCGAACCCACGGCTCATTAGGGAGTATTCGATGATACAGAACCATCCCTCAGGGCGCACGGCGTTGCTGGCCGGTGCCCTGGTCCTTCCAGCAGCCGCGAGCGCGGCAACCATGACGATGGAGCCACTGGTTGTCACAACCTCGGCCATGGACACCCCGCACGAAATCACCTCGGATCCCAGACGCCCCCAAATCACACTCCCCGCCACCGATGGGGGCGCCTGGCTGGAATCGACCACCGGATTCAATGTCAGCCGCAAGGGGGGCACCAGTGGTGAACCGGTACTGAGAGGGCTGGGAGGCTCGAGGCTCAATATCGGCGCTGATGGTGGGGCCATACCAGGGGGGTGCCCGAGTCGTATGGACCCGCCAACGGCCTACATCTTCCCGCAATCCTACGACCGGATCGAGATTACCAAGGGGCCGCAAAGCGTCCGTCATGGCCCGGCATCCGCCGGCAGTGTGCGGTTTGAGAGGGAATCGCCGACCTTCCAGACACCAGGAACCAATGGTTTTACCAGTTTCACCGCAGGCAGTCATGCCCGCAATGATCTGGTCACGGAAGTAACCTCTGGCAACCGTCAGGGTTATGCCCGCTTTATCGGCACCCTCTCCGCTCAGGATGATTACGATGATGGCGACGGCGAACCTGTTCACTCCGAGTATGAACGCTGGAGCTCGAGCGCCATCGCGGGTTGGACACCGGGAAACGACACAGAGGTTGAGCTGGCCTATGATCGCAGCAACGGGCAAGCGGCCTATGACGACCGGATGATGGATGGCACCGAGTTTGATCGTACCAGTTACCGCCTCGGCGCAAGCCGCGACAATCTGGCTTCCTGGCTACCCGGCATTGAAGCCAGTTTTTACTATAACCGTATTGATCACGTGATGGACAATTTCCGCTTGAGGACCCCTTCCGGCATGACGATGGTTCGTCTTGTGGCACGTCGCACCCTGGGGGGCCGGCTGGCGGCTGACCTGGCCCCGGTCACCGGAACGGAGTTTCATGCCGGGGTGGACTTTTCCCGCAGTGAGCACGGCGACAGCGGTCCGGTCCGGGGCGCGCAGAGCCCAGCGCCGACACCCAATATACAGGACCTGAAGGCACCTGATACGGCTGAATTCACCAACGTCGGCGTTTTCGCCGATATGGAACACACTCTGGGTACACAGAGCCTGGTTACCCTGGGGCTGCGCGGTGACTATCATGAAGCCGAAGTGCTGGCGGATCGTTTCAGCACCGCTTCCCGGGGTAACACCGATCACCGCTCCCAGTGGAGTGGGTTCGCGCGCTTCGAAAAGGCCATGGCAGAACACCCACTCCATCTCTATGCGGGCTTGGGCCGCTCCGAGCGGGCCCCCGATTTCTGGGAACGCAACCGTGACTTCAGCATCGGCAATGAAACACTGACCCAGTTGGATGCGGGACTGACCTGGGACAGTCCGAGAGTTGAGGCAACAGTCGCGGCCTTCCATGGCTGGTATGACGACTACATCCTGATTACTGATGGCGGTGACAGGGCCCGCAACATCACCGCGATCACAAAAGGCATGGAAGCCGACCTGTCCTATACACTGTCCCCATTGCTGACCCTGAATGCCAGCCTGGCCTACACCCGTGGCACCAACGACTCGGAGAACACGCCGCTGGCCCAGATGCCCCCGCTGGAAGGAACGCTGTCACTGGATTACCAGAAGGCCGGCTATTCCGCTGGCCTGCTCTGGCGGGGCGTGGCCCGGCAGGATCGTATCGATCCGGGCAGCGGCACCATCTACAGTCTGGATACACAGGAAACGCCGGGATTTGGCACCCTCTCCCTGCACGCGGGTCTACCGGTGCTTCATCAGAGCCGGCTGAGCCTGGGGATTGATAACCTGTTTGATCGGCGTTACGCCGAGCACATCCAACAGGGCTCCGCGGACCTCGGTGCCAGCGCCCAGCCCATCAACGAGCCGGGGCGGATGTTGTGGGCCACACTGACCACCGAGTTCTGATGACCCTCAACGGATAACGGAGAAAGCGCGAGCCGGGCTCCGCCGTCGGTTCAAACCGACGGCAGCCCCGACAGCGCCATGGCCAGCTCCTCATCACTGTACTCGTGATCACTGAGCTCACCGGCGAAGTAGGAGGTATAGGCTGCCATATCGAAGTGCCCATGACCGCACAGATTGAACAGGATGGTCTCGGCACTTCCCTCCTCGCGACAGCGAATGGCCTCGTCGATGGCGCCACGGACTGCGTGGTTGGCCTCTGGCGCGGGCACGATGCCTTCGTTACGCGCAAACAGGATACCGGCCTCGAAACAGGCCTTCTGGGGATAGGCCACCGCCTCGAAAAGCCCCAGCTGCTTGGCATGTGAAACCAGCGGCGCCATGCCGTGATAGCGCAACCCACCCGCGTGGAAACCAGGTGGCGTAAAGCCCGATCCCAGGGTGTGCATCCGGGTAAGCGGCGTCATCCTGGCCGTGTCACCGTAGTCGTAAACGTACTGACCACGGGTCAGCGTTGGGCAGGACGATGGCTCCACAGCCACCACGCGCGGGCTCTCGCCCCCACGCAGCGACTGCCCGATGAAGGGGAACGCGAAACCCGCGAAATTGGAACCGCCGCCGGTGCAGCCCACAATCACATCCGGTGAATCCTCGGCCATGGCCATCTGCTCCATGGTTTCCTGGCCGATGACGGTTTGATGCAGGAGTACATGGTTCAGCACTGAGCCCAGCGCGTACTTGGTGCCGGTGTCCTGTGCAGCAAGCTCAACCGCCTCTGAAATGGCGATGCCAAGGCTGCCGGTATGCTCCGGATTCTCGGCCAGCACGCTCCGGCCAAAGGCCGTTTCATTGGAAGGCGAGGCGAAACACTGGGCGCCATAGGTCTCCATAACCGCCCGGCGATAGGGCTTCTGGTTGTAGGAAACGCGCACCTGGAACACCTGGACGTCCATCTCCATCAGTGCTCCTGCATAGGCAAGTGAGGTTCCCCACTGCCCTGCGCCGGTTTCGGTGGTCAGGCGGCGGGTCCCGGCCTCGTGGTTGAAAAAGACCTGGGGGATGGCGCTGTTGGGCTTGTGGCTGCCTGCCGGGCTCACCCCTTCGTACTTGTAGTAGATTCGCGCCGGCGTGCCCAGGGCCTTTTCCAGCGCGTGCGCCCGATACAGTGGGGCGGGCCGCCACTGGCGATAGACATCGCGTACCGGTTCCGGGATGGGCACGTCGCGCTCGGTGGTAACCTCCTGCTCAATCAACGAATGGGGAAACAGCGGCTCCAGATCCGAAGGCGTCACCGGCTCATGGGTTCTCGGGTTGAGCACCGCCGGCAATGGCTGTGGTAGATCGGCCTGGAGGTTGTACCAGTGGGTGGGAATACGGCTTTCGTCGAGCAGGAACTTGGTGGTCATCGCGGGTCCTGGATTCACAGTGTTGAAAACGCGCTATATGATACCTTGAGCGATTGCGGGCGTCATGGTCCCCTGAGGACCAGCGGGATGCCCTTGCTACACCGGGGAAACCAGACTTTCCCGTGAGATAGCGCTGATGGACGGGGCTCCGGTAAGCGTCATGGCCACACGCATCTCGCTCTCAATGAGATCCAGAAGGTGCGTGACACCCTTTTCACCAGCTGTGGCCAGCGCGTAGACGAAGGCGCGACCGAGCAGCACACCGTCAGCCCCCTGAGCGAGCATGCGGACCACGTCGAGGCCGGAACGGATGCCGGAATCCGCCAGTAGTGTCAGGTCACCCTTCACCGCCTCCGCGATGGAAGGCAGGGCCCGGGCACTGGAAAGGGCGCCGTCCAGCTGGCGGCCGCCGTGGTTGGAGACGACGATGCCATCGGCGCCGAAGCGCACGGCATCCCGGGCGTCCTCGGGATCCAGAATGCCCTTGATCACCATTGAGCCCTCCCAGAACTCGCGGATCCACTCAAGATCCTTCCAGCCGATGGACGGGTCGAAGTTCCTGCCGAGCCAGCCCACATAATCCTCCAGGCTGATCGTCTCCCCGAGATAGGCGGAGACATTGCCCAGATCATGGGGGCGGCCGCGCACGCCAACGTGCCAGGCCCAGGAGGGGTGGCTGGCAGCCTGGAGCATCCGGCGGGCGCCCGAATAGGGGCCGGACATACCGGAATGAGCGTCGCGATAGCGGGCGCCCGGTACCGGCATATCCACGGTGAACACCAGGGTCCGGACGCCGGCTTCCCAGGCCCTTTCCAGTACGTTCTTCATGAAGCCCCGGTCCCGGAGTACGTAGAGCTGGAACCAGAGCGGGCGTTGCGAGGCCTGCTGCACCTCCTCAATCGAGCATACCGACACGGTGGACAGCGTGGTGGGAACGCCCTTGGCCGCGGAAGCCCGGGCGGCCTGGACTTCGCCGCGCCTCGCGTACATCCCTGTCAGCCCCACTGGCGCCAGAGCGACCGGCAGGCTCAGGTCCTCGCCGAACAGTCGGGTTGAGAGATCGATGTCACCCACTTCCTGCAGCACCCGCTGGCGCAGGGACAGCTCACGCAGGTCCTCGATGTTGCGCCGCAGGGTGTATTCATCGTAGGCAGCACCGTCGATGTAATGGAAAAGGAAGGGAGGCAGACGGCGGCGCGCGGCTTCCCGGTAATCCAGGGTCGACGAAATGATCATTGGGTAACAGCCCTCCTTATGCCTGGTTGTCTGCTGCGTTGTCAGCCCTGAGCCTTGCACCAAGCCCCGAATGGCGCTCCACGGCCTGGCCCACGCCGGCACGCCAGACCCGTTCGCTCCCGACGATTGTGAGCCGGGTCCGGGCACGGGTTACCCCGGTGTAGATGAGCTCCCGGCTGAGTACGGCGGTGGGTCGTTCAGGCAGTACCAGCGCCACCGATTCGAACTCCGAGCCCTGGGTCTTGTGGATGGTCATGGCGTAGACCGTCTCGTGATCCGGCAGGCGACCCGGCGCCATGGGCCTGAACCCGTCAGCATCCGGGAACCAGGCCAGAAGCGGCGCGGTCTCGTCGCCCTGTTCCGGCTCATCGGGCCAGACCAGACCGATGTCGCCGTTGTAGAGGCCCAGTCCGTAGTGATTGCGGGTGATCATGATGGGCTGACCCGGGAAGAAGCGCTGGCGCTTGGGGTTGAGCATGCCGACGATGCGGTCATTGATGGCATGGACGCCGTTGGGCCCGATCCGGGCGGGGCACAGAATGCGGAACTGCTGCAGTTGCTCGAAAGCGTCCTCAAGATTCCGGGCTTCCCGAATGGGCCGGTAGTGTTGTTCCGTCCAGGCTCGCAGTTGATGGTCCAGCGCCTCAGCGGACTGCCAGTCAAGGTCCTGGTGGTTGCCCTCCATGATGGCCAGTGTGTTGTGTGCCTCTCCCCTGATGGTGGCGCTGGCAAGCTGGCCAATCCCGCTGGCGCCTTCAAAACGCTGGCTTATTCTCAGGAAGCTCAGGTAGTCAGCGTATGCCGGGGTGTCGCCAGCTGGAGTCAGTTCAATGCCCAGGTTGGCCAGCTGCTTGCAGCGGTGCGGGCTGTAGCCGGTCACATCCCGGGGAGCCAGATCCGCCAGCACCGAGCCCGCGGCCACTGACGGCAGCTGGTCCGCGTCGCCCAGCAGAATGACCCGGCATGCCGCCGGCAATGCCCGGAACAGGCGCGCCATCAGGGGCAGGTCCACCATGGAGATCTCATCCACCACCAGTACGTCCAGATCCAGCGGATTGCTCTCATGGTGGCGGAAGCGGTAGCTGTTCGGGATAACCCCAAGAATACGGTGCAGGGTCGTGGCTTCCGAGGGGATCGCCTCAAGCACCGGGGCGTCCACAATGGAGGCCATGCCTGAGCGTGCCCGGGCCACGGATTCAGCAAGACGCTGCGCCGCCTTGCCGGTGGGGGCAGCGAGGCGCACTTTGGGGGTGTCGCGGTTACTGGAGCCCATGGACTCGATGAGCAGGGCCAGCAGCCGGGTGACTGTATGGGTCTTGCCGGTGCCGGGCCCGCCGGCGATCACACTGAAGGGCTGGAACAGCGCATTGGCCGCCGCAACTTTCTGCCAGTCCGGCCCTGTTTGTCCTGGGGAGTTGGGAAACAGCCGCTCCAGGATGCTGCGGGCCCGGTCTGGATCCACGTCGCAGGTGAGCGCCAGGCGCTGCCTGATGGCGCCCGCCACCTCCGTCTCGAAACGCCAGTAGCGCCGCAGGTAGAGACGGTCCCACTCAAACACCACGGGCGCCCCATCGTCCGGTGCTATGGCCAGTGCCTGGAGCTTATGCCGCCAATCGCTCAGTGCCGGAAAACAGATGCCGGGCAACGTGTCACTCTGCCAGCGCGTCTGGCCCGCCCAGTACGCCAGGTTCAGGCAGGTATGGCCTGCCTGCAGGGCCTCGCTGACGGCCATCAGCGTATGCCGGAACCAATCGTCCTGGCAGCCGATCCATTCGCCCAGCGCATCCGCCAGCGCCTGATCAATGGCTTCCGGGGCCTCACCTTCCCGTGCTGGATTGAGTACCGCACTCATGCCCTCACCTCCTGCCCTTCAAAGAGCGCATCCAGGGCGAACAGGGCCTCAAGATCCGTTTCCCGCGCGTAAATCCCGGTGTCACGCCCCGGTGCCATGCCCCTGAGATAAAGATAATGCACACCCCCGAGATGCTGTCGTGGGTCGTAATCCGGGATACGGATCTGGAGAAAACGATGCAGCGCCAGCGTGTACAGCAGGTATTGGAGGTCGTAGAAGCTCTGGCGCATGTTGGCCGTCAAAGCCTCTGGATGGTAGTGACCAAAGCCGTCACCCAGGTGGTTGGATTTATAGTCAACGATGTAATACCGACCCCGCCATTCATAAACCAGGTCGATGAAGCCCTGGAGCATGCCCTTGAGGCTGGCCGGCGCCGGCAACGTGAGCGGCTCACTGCCCCGGTGCTTCGCCAGTATCCGTCCCAGCGGTGGGTTCTGGTTGGCATTCATCGGGAAATAGAATTCACATTCTCTCAGGGTCTTGTCTGCTGGAAGGTCCCCCAGGCAAGCCCCGCTGGGCAACGCCACGGCCAGAATAGCCTCGAGCCAGGACTTGAGCGGGCCACGCATGGAATCACTGGGGTGCAGGAGCCCTGGATACCGTCTCTCAGCCTGATCCAGAACCCCATCCAGGTCCGGATGACTGAAATCCAGCCATTCCAGCACGTCATGAAGCAGGTTGCCGGTCTCGGCGCCTTTCTGGAGGGAGAAACGGATGTCGTCCGCTTCCCCGTGGGGCGCCGCCATTTCCGGTTCCGCCTGGTCCCGGTCGCGGGCGCTGGTGCCGCCATGGCGTGCATCACGGGTGAGCGCCGAGAAGGACGACAGCCACCAATCCCGCTCAATCCGCCCGCTGAATGTCGCCGCCGCCAGTCCTTCGCCGTTTTCCGGCTCTGGAACGCCACTGATCGGCTCATCCACGCTGCTCAGGCTCAGCACCTCACAGGCGCTGTCCTCCTGCTGCTTATGCACGGCGTTATGCAGTTCTTCAAAACTGCTGACCTGGAGGCAGCGTGCCAGTGGTGACTGGGCCAGCTGGTCAAACGCGGCTGCGAGCATGTAGACCCGGCGCTCGCCACGGGTTGCGGCCACGTACAGCAGTCGGATTGCTTCGGCCGCTTCCTCTTGCTGGGCCAGCCTGGTCTGTTCCTCGGAGGGATTCAGGACGAGCCGGGCACTATGGTCCCGGGGGTCATGGTAGCGCACAAGCAGGTCCCGACCGCGCCGGCTCTGCTTGCCGTAGCTGACGAACGGCAGGAACACGATGGGGTATTCCAGTCCCTTGGCGCCGTGCATGGTGACCACGCGCACCAGGTGACCATCGTTTTCCAGGCGCAGTTCGGTATTCTGCACACTACTGTCCGTGCGCGCCTGTTCAAACCAATGCAGGAGCGCCTCGGGCTGGCGGTGCTGCTGGCTGGCTTGCTGTAACAGCTCCATCAGGTGGATGAGGTTGGTGAGGCTGCGCTCGTGGCGGTCCGGTTCCGGCTGGGCCCAGCGCTGAAGCAGCTGCAGCGCCATGCTCATCACTCCTTTGCGGTACCAGCGTTCACGCAGGCTGGTCACCTCATCCAGCAGCCTGGCCCACTCACGCTCACTGCTGCGCAGATCAAACAGGGCCCTGGGACTGTAGCCAAACAGGGAAGTGGCCAACGCGGCCATCAGCTGACGGTCGTCTTCCAGGTTCAGAATGCCGCGGAGCACACGCAACAGTTCCAGGGATTCCGGACTTTCCAGTACATTATCCCGGGCACTGAGGTAGACCGAGTCCAGCCCCTGGGCCGTCAGGGCCTCCTGCATAATGGCTGCCTCGTTGCGGTCGCGCACGAGGATGGCCATGTCCCCGGGGGCTACGGCCTTATCCGCCACCGTGGCCTGCCCCAACAACCGCAGGATCTCCCGCGCCGTCCACCGGGCCAGTGGCCTCTGGCCTTCCCTTGTGTAGCCGGTTCCCTTGCTGTTGAGGCCTTCCATGCGGGAGTCAACCGGCAGCAGTCCCCACTGGAATGCGCCCCGCCCTGGCGGGCCCTTCACCGGCTCACGGTCCGGTTGACCGGCGCTGACCGGCGGGTACTGGATGCCGTAGCCAAAGACCCCGTCATGGGGAGTGGCCTCACGCGGGTCCTCCGGAACGGGCGCGCTGTGGAAGAGCCGGTTGTAGCCCTGGATGACCGCTGGCGCCGAACGGTAGTTGGCCCCCATCACCCACTGGTAATCGGCGTCGTCGCGTGCGGTGAGATACGCGAAGACGTCGCCGCCACGGAAGCCATAGATGGCCTGCTTGGGATCACCGATCATGCACAGCATCCGGCCCTGCTCTGCCGCCTGGCCATAGAGGCGCTGGAGAATGGCGTACTGGTCCGGATCCGTATCCTGGAATTCGTCCACCAGTGCCACCGGGAACTGCGCCCCAAGGCTCTGCGCCAGCTCGGGGCCACGCTCCGGCGAGGTCAGCTGTTCATGCAGACGACGGATCAGGTCGCTGAAATCCAGCTGGTCCAGACGGTCCTTGCTGGCGGCCAGGTGGTCGCGCGCAAAGGTCACGCCCTTCCAGGCCCACCAGGCGTCCCTGGCACGGCGGCAATCAGCCATGCTGCTGGCCAGTTCATGGAGCACCGGCATGGCCTGCTTTTTCTTGTCACTGCTGAAGGCGTCCCTGAGAAAGGACCCTTCAAACACCTCCGGAATATCCCCGTCCCAGGGCAGTTGGCTGAGCCGATCCAGCTCTTGCTGGATGGATTCCCAATACGCGCGGTTTTCCGGTTTTTTCCGGGCCTGGATGTTAAGCGTCGTGAAGGCGTCGCGCTCCTGCGGCCAGTGGTGACGGAACGCCTGCCAGGCACTGGCCAGATCCGGTACCTTGGGCTCGGGGAGCGTCTCCGTGCCCTTGATGGTGTTCTCCCAGGCCCTGGCGAATGCCTCCGGGGTTGGCTGGTACTCGTAGAGTTGCTGAAAATCCGGGCCCTGTGCCTCCTGCCGGTACCAGTCTTCCAGCGCTTCACGCACGAGGGCACTGCTGTCCACCTCCATGGCCGCCTGGAAGCTGATGCCGCTGGTGAAGGCCTCCTGGGTCAAGGCACGCCGACAGAAGCTGTGGATGGTGTAAATGGCCGCCTCGTCCATGTGCAGGGCCGCGTTCCGCAGGCGTGCCCTGACCCTGTCCGTGTCCGGCAAGCGCTGCCGGAGCGCCACATAGAATGGCTCGTCCAGTTGCGTCCAGTGGTCATGGGCCCGCTGGATCTCGCTGGCAAGGCGTGCCTTGAGTTCAGCGGTCGCCGCACGGGTGAAGGTCATCACCAGTAGTTGCTGGACATCCAGGTTGCGCTCCAGCAACAGTCGCAGGTACAGGCGGGTGATGTTGAAGGTCTTGCCGGTACCGGCACTGGCCTCGATCAGGTGGATGCCTTCCAGTGGCAGGTGGGCAACGTCCAGCTCCCGCATCAGGCGGCCTCCGTTGTGTCGGTGATCGTGAGTCCTGCCATCACGGCGCCATAGACCTGATCCAGTTCGCTCAACAGGGACTCTGTATCCGTGTTCCCGTCAAAGAACCAGCCCATGTAGTCATCGTCCTTGACCCCCGGAAAGCCATTGTAGCTGTCCCCTTGCCAGCTGTTCCGCAGTGCCGCGAGGCGCTTGGCCTCTTCGGCTTCTGCCCCTTTCTCCAGCACGGCGCGCAGCAGGTCACCATGCAGGCGCGACGGCTGGCACAGGCTCTCGCGCCATTGTCTCACCAGTGCTGCGAGCTGCGCCCGGGCTTCGCCGGAGTCCATGGGGTCACACCGTAGCACCCGTAATGCGCCGTCCTTACCCCGGTGAAAACTGACCGAGGTCCGGTGGCGTTCCAGGTTGGCGATCAGGTGGTGACACCATAGCCGCAACACATCCTTTCCCTTGGGATTGGCCATCCGCCAAAGGGTCACGCGGCCATTCCGCGCCAACGGCAGCTCCGCGGTGAGCGTGAGTCCTTCAACACACCACGCCACCGCGTGATGCTGGATTCCGGCCGCCCCGGCCTCGTCCAGCGCTCCCGCAAACGCCCTGGCCTGCTCCTGCCACTGGGCCAGGTCCGAGGCCATAGGGGCATGATCCGGTAGCTCGCCGGACAGGCGCGCGCGTTCGAGCACAGGGGTTTCATCCATCCCTTCAAGATGGCACTCGATCACGGCCTGCTGAAGCTTGTACCGGCTGAGATGACTGGCCGAGAAGGGTTCCACGTCCGCCACCTCGGGTATGTCGGCCTCCTCCAGGTAGAGACCCAGGCGTTGCTGGGCATGGTAGCGGGCCGGGTTTTCCAGCGCCCGGACCAACTGTTCCAGCGGGAGTTCTTCGGGCGCCACTTCTGGCGCTGGCAGGCGCGGGGTTTTGTCCGGTTCGTCTCCTGGCCGGGTCAGCCGAAGCCAGCCCGGGTCAAAACTCGGCTCCGGCCCTTGAAAGTTGGCCGGGCTGAAGGGCTGTAATGACAGGTTCTGGATGGCGTCGCGGTGCCATCCCGTCGCGTCTTCCAGATAATGCATCAGCTCCGTCAGGACCAGTGATGGCTGGCGTTCCGCGTTGGTGTTGAGATCCCGGCCCTGGTAACTCAGGTACAGGTGCTCACGGGCTGACAGAATGGCTTCCAGAAAGAGGTAGCGGTCATCCCCGCGCCGTGAACGATCCCCGGGCCGGGGGCGATCGTTAGCCATCAGGTCAAACCCCAGGGGTGGGCGCTGGCGCGGAAACTCACCGTCGTTCAGCCCGAGGATGGCCACCACCCGGAACGGAATGGAGCGCATGGGCACCATGGAGCAGACGGTGATCTGGCCGGTCATGAACTGGCGGCCTGTACGCGCCGGGCTCCGCAGGTTCTGCTCCAGGGCATGGCGGATCACCGTTAACGGCACTGCCTCGGTGAACGCGGCATGACTGGCGTACTGGCCCAGTTCACGGATTGCTTCACGCAGCTGTTCATGGATCCACTCATGGGTCTGTTCCGTGCTGAACAGTGCCTGGCGCAAGCGTTCATGAAGGAAGCTCTGCCAATCACTGACCGTGCGTGACCGCGCCATGTCATGGCGCAGGGCCTTGAGGGCCCGCAGGAAGGCGATCAGGCGCCCCAGGATTACGGCGTCTCCCCCTTCCACCTGGGGCAGGAGCAGGCGATCCCTCAGGATCACTTCCTCATCGCCCCAGGCAAACCCAACCAGCAGCCGTTCCAGCCCCTGGTCCCAGCTGTAGTGGCTGCTGGCGCCGTTCCCGAGCCACTGGTGCTTGTGCTCGGCATCCAGGCCCCAGTGAATGGCCGCAGCATGGAGCCACTGGTTAAGCTGGGTGACCTGCTCCGCATCGAAGCCAAAGCGCTGCTGGATGGCCGGGACCTGGAGCCAACTGATGATCCGGCTGACCTCGAAACGGGCGTCCGGGAGGGATAGCAACTCGATGAAAGCCGCCACCGCGGGGTCCGCATCGCCCGGGTTGCGATCAGCAATGGAGCTGGGCAGCGGCGGAACCCGTTCGGACAGGGCTTCACCACGACCCGCAAAAACCGCTTCCACGAAAGGCGCATACTGCTCCACGTTCGGGCACATCACCACCACGTCCCGAGGCGCCAGGTCCGGGTCCTCGTTAAAGCGGTGCAACAGCCAGTCGTGCAGCG
Organism: Halomonadaceae bacterium KBTZ08; assembly: GCA_048013405.1. Lineage (GTDB taxonomy): Bacteria > Pseudomonadota > Gammaproteobacteria > Pseudomonadales > Oleiphilaceae > Halospina. Next base: position 522,581 of record CP182108.1, on the reverse strand, counting down.
CCTGGACCTCACGCAGCGGGCTGTGCGCACTCACCACGCGGATGCTGTTGTCGTCGTGCTCGCCGGGGCATTCACGTCCGTCACGCAGGTGCAGGACATCACTCTGAACCCGCGCCAACAGGTGGTTGGAGGCAGGTTCCGTGAAAAGGGGCATCTCCTGGTCTGCAATCTCGCTCAGCAGACGGACGAACTGCTGACCCTGGTGACCCAGACCGGTCAGCAACGGATTACCGATATCCAGGACCAGCCCGCTCTCATCATCGTGTTCGTCCAACCACCGGGCACGCTGGCGGGCTGCCTGCTTGTCGCTAACGGTGTCGCCCCAGTACTCATCCGAGGGATTGAGGTAAAGGATATGGAAATCCACCCCCCCCAAGCGGGACACCTCGCTGATGAACTCCAGCCACAGTGGTGCCAGGCTGTTGATGCCGAACACGAACAGGCGTTCCGGCAAGGGCTCTGCCGGGTTGCTCAACTGCTGCCGCGCCTCATCCATGAGCCTGAGCGGGTGATCCGGCCTGTCGCCGGTCAGGTGTTGCCAGAGCCGAGCCTGCCAGTGCTCGCCCTGCCCCGCGTCCCAGTCCCGGATCCAGTCCGGACGGTACATCAGGTATTGTTCATACAGATCCGCCAGCTCCCCGGCGAGCTGGAAGCGCCGCAGTGGCTGCTGGCGGGGTGTCTGTTGCCGCCAGTAGCGGGTTGGTTCCGCGAAGGTGGGGTCAGCCGTGATGGCTTCCGAGCCCAGGAGCGAATACAGGCGCCAGACCAGGATCTCGCGCTGATAGGGAGATACCTCCGGCATCCGCTCCGGGCCCAGTATGTGGCGGATCAGGGTCCAGAAGTAGCGTACCGGCAACGGGTACATCAGGTTCATGGCCACACGCCGACCGGATTCACTGGCCAGTTCCATGTTGAGCCAGTGCGCCATGCCCGGGTGCTGCACCATGATGACATCCGGCTGTAGCGGATTCGCTACCGGCACGGCCAGCAACCTCGCAAGGGGGCCAACAAGGTGCTCCAGCTGGTTGCCGGGAAAGGTATGGATCATCCGGTTGCTCCTGGCGACAGTCGCGCTTTTAGGGGGCGACGGGAAGGATAGCCCATGCGCCCATAGGGACCATAGTGGATGGCTTGGCGGTTTCCCCGGTTTTTTGCGTCATTAACCCATCTGGGCTAAACTTATTGATTAATATCTAACCAGCGGAATGGGCGGTGTCATGGAAAGCTCGAAATCGGCAGCAACCATGGATACCCGGCAACAGCTGGAGGACCTGCGAACAACGGTGGACAGCATCGGCTCTTTCGTTTTCATGAAAGATCGGGAGGGCCGTTACACCTACGTCAACCAGCGGGTCCAGGCCCTTTTTGGCTGCTCGATGGATGCCATTATCGGCAAGGACGACAGTGCCTTTTTCTCCCTGGCGGATTCCAGGGACCTGAAGGAGAACGACTACCAGGTTCTGATTCAGGGGCGGACCATTGAAACCCAGGAATACAACGTCATTGCTGAGACCGGCGAGGAGCGGTGGTACTGGACGATCAAGCGTCCACTCTACAACGACGACGGCACCATTCGCGGCATGGCAGGTGTCTCCACGGATATTACGGAAAAAATCCGGCTTGAGAAGGCCCTCCGGGAGAAACAGAAGCTTCTGGGAACCGTTCTCGATCATGCGCCCGCCTGCATTTACCTGAAGGACACTGACAGGCGCTATGTCTACCTGAACCAACACACGGCCTGTCTTTACGGTCAGAAGCCGGAAAACATCCTGGGGCGACGGGACGAAGAGATCCTGCCACCGACCTCGGCTGAAAACTGCCGGATTCTGGATGAGCGGCTTCTTAACACCCACCAGCCCCAGTCCGCCGAGGAAGAGCTGCCCGATCAGAACGGTAACCTGCGCATCTATGAAACCCAGAACGTTCCGCTGCGCAACGAGGAAGGTGGCTTTACCGGGTTCATCGGCTTTTCCCGTGACATAACGGAAACCCGTCACCTGCAGCAAAAGCTGGAACGAATGGCCCATGAGGATCAGCTGACCGGACTGCCCAACCGCCGGCGCACGGAGGTGATCCTGGAAGAGGAGATCAACCGCGTCTACCGGACGGGAGAGCCCCTGTCACTGCTGACCCTGGATCTGGACTACTTCAAATGGGTCAATGACCATCATGGGCACGACACCGGTGACCAGGTTCTGATACAGCTGGGAATCACGCTCACCGAGCGTCTGCGTGAAACCGACACCATGGGCCGCTGGGGCGGAGAGGAGTTCTTCGTGATCCTGCCCGCTACCGATCAGGACGGCGCCCGCCAGGTGGCAGAGACGCTTCGTCAGACCACCGCTTCCTGCATCCGGGTCGGGGACATTCCGATCACGGTCAGCATCGGCGTTACGGAATACGACACGCGGGAAGGTCTGAGAACGCTCATAAAGCGCGCCGACAACATCCTTTACCACGCCAAGCATTCCGGCCGTAATCAGGTGGCGTTGATCTCCTCCCAGGCCGCCTTCAGATAAACGCACATGGACCAGAGGGTCAGTGCAGCCGCAACTGCCAGCATCACAAGCCCAGCCATGGCCACAGGCTCTCCGGGCGGATAGGCCAGCAGCATCACGATCGCCACCATCTGGAAGCCGGTCTTGATCTTACCAATGAGTGACACAGCGACGCTGGCACGCTTGCCCATCTCCGCCATCCATTCACGCAATGCCGAGATCACAATCTCACGACCAATGATGACAATAGCCGGAATGGTCAGGAACAGCGACCCGTAATCGTGAATCAGGACGGCCAGTGCCCCGGCTACCATGAGCTTATCCGCTACCGGATCCAGAAAGGCGCCCAGCGGGGTTGACTGATTCCAGCGCCGTGCCAGAAAACCATCCAGCCAGTCGGTTGCCGCCGCTACGGCGAAGATGATGGCGCTCGCCATGTACACCCACTGGAACGGCATGAAGAAAACCAGCAGGAACAGAGGAATCATGGCGATCCGGGAGAAGGTAAGGATGTTCGGTAAATTCATGCGCTACTCATTATGCAGTGCTGCGTGAATGGATTCAGCCAGGGAGTCACTGATGCCCCGCACCTTGGCAATCTCGCCAACGCTGGCCTTGCGCAGTTCCTGCAGGCCACCGAAGTAGTTTATCAGGTCCTTGCGCCGGCGCGGCCCCACACCCGGGATTCCTTCCAGAGTGGAACTGCTGCGCTTCTTGTCCCGGCGTTGGCGGTGACCGGTGATCGCGAACCGGTGGGCCTCGTCCCGGATGTGCTGGATCAGGTGCAGCGCCGGCGAATCCGGCGGAACCCGGAAGCGGCTTTCGGTCACCGCCTCGATCAACTCTTCCATGCCCGCTTTGCGCGCCTCGCCCTTGGCAACCCCGATCAACGTGATATCGTCAATCCTAAGCTCCTCGAACGCACTGCGTGCCACATTGAGCTGGCCAAGGCCGCCGTCGATGAATACCAGGTCCGGCCGCTTGCCATCCCCTGCTTTCACCCGACGGTAACGACGGCGCAGCACCTGGCCCATGGCGGCATAGTCATCACCGGCTGTCTCGCCTTCGATATTATAGAGCCGGTAGTCGCTTTTCAGCGGACCATTCTCATCAAAAACCACACAGGATGCGACCGTGTTCTCGCCCTGGCTATGGCTGATGTCGAAGCACTCCATGCGTGCCGGCACTTCCTCCATCTCCAGGAGTTCCCTCAGCGCCAGCAGCCGCCGATAGACCGTTTCCCTGTTCGAAAGATGGCTGCGCAGCGTTTCCTCGGCATTGGTCCGGGCCATCTGGAGCCATCGCCGACGCTCATCACGTACCCGGTGGCGGACCCGGGTATCCCGACCGGCCTGGTTGGAAAGCGCCTGTTCCAGCACCTCACGATCTGGAATCTCGTCAGCCACAACGATTTCCCGGGGAATTTCCCGTGGATTGTCCTCGCCCAGATAGAACTGGCCGATGAAGGCCGTGAGCAGTTCGCTTTCCGATTGATCCATGGACAGCCTGGGAAAGAAATGCTGGGTGCCCACGATGCGCCCGCCCCTTACGGACAGCACCACTACACAGAGCACACCGGCCTCCTGGCTCAGACCAATAACATCCAGCTCTGCACTGCCGCCCTCGATTGCCTGCTGTTCCTGGACGTGGCGCAGGTAATTGATCTGGTCCCGGAACTGGGCCGCACGCTCGAACTCCAGATCCGCGGAGGCTTGCTCCATGGCATCCATCAGCTCCTGGATGATCTCCGGGTTCTTGCCCTGCAGAAAGAGTCGTGCACGGCGGACATCCTGCTGGTAGTCCTCCGGCGAGATCATGCCCACACAGGGCGCGGTGCACCGGTTGATCTGGTATTGCAGGCAGGGCCGCGTACGGTTTCGGAAATAGCTTTCGCTGCAGTTGCGGATGCGGAAGACCTTCTGAAGAATGTTGAGGCTTTCGCGTACCGCGCCCCGGGAGGGGAAGGGCCCGAAAAAAGTGCCCTTGTCGCGTTTGCTCTTACCGCGCCGGAACGTCAGTGACGGATAGTCACTGTGATTGGACAGGTAGATGTAAGGATAGGATTTATCGTCCCGCAGGAGGATGTTGTAGGGCGGGCGCTGGGACTTGATGAGGTTCTGCTCCAGCAGCAGCGCCTCGGTTTCACTGGCGGTCACCGTCACCTGGATATCGGCGATGCGGCTGACCAGCGACTGGGTTTTAACCGCCTGCCCCTGTTTGCGGAAATAGCTGGCGAGGCGCTTGCGCAGGTTGGCGGCCTTGCCCACGTAGAGGATGTCGCCGTTGGCGTCGTACATCTGGTACACGCCCGGCTTCTCGGTTACCTGCTTGACAAAGGCCGTGGCATCAAAGGATTCAGCTGTTTCAGACTTCATCGGCATCCAACAGACCGTACTTCACCGCCTTCAGGGTCAGCTCCACATCGCTGTCGATACCCAGTTTCTCGAAAATGCGGTAACGGTAGGTGTTCACGGTCTTGGGACTGACACAGAGCTTGTCCGAGATGACGTGCACCTTCTGCCCCTGGACAATCATGGTGGCAATCTGGAGTTCACGCTCCGACAGCTCATCAAAGGCGCTGAACTCTTCCGATCCCCCGTTGACCTTGCCCAGCGCCATTTTCTGGGCGATCTCTGGACTGATGTAGCGCTGGCCGAGCGAGGCACGGCGTACCGCCTGCAGCATTTCCTGCAGGTCCGCACCCTTGGTGATGTAGGCGTGCGCTCCGCCCTGCATAACCCGGGTCGGGTAAGGGTCGTCGGCGCAGGCGGTCACGGCAATGACGCGAACGTCATCATTAATCCGGTGGATCCGCCGCATGGCTTCGAGCCCACCGATGCCGGGCATCCGTAAATCCATGAGCACCACATCCGGTGGCTCGCGGCGCACCTGCTCGACGGCCGCCTCACCCGATTCGGCCTCGCCCATGATCTCGATCTCATCATCATCCGCCAGCATCCGTGTGATGCCAGTACGCACGAGTTCATGATCATCCACAACCAGAATCCGGATCACGCTGCTACCTCCCAGCCGGCTGGATTCAGTCGTCCATAGCCCGACGGATCCGGTCACGGTAGGGTCGGACTGCCTCATTATCCGTTTCGGGCGCGTTGGCCGCCATTATTACGCTGTTCCGACCGTCAACCTGACTGTGTGGTTCCAGCGCCATTGCGAACCAAGCGCTTAAAAGCCTGACAACCATGCGCTTCTCCCTCCACGGATCCCCTATACGATTGGATTGTGAAACCTAAACGGGACGACGGCAACAGCTGACGTCCGGATTAATGGCCCAACAGTCGGAAAACAGCACCCAGGTTCCCGGGATTCAGGTCAGGCACGCCGGGGTGATGTCATCCGTGGTGGCGCAACCGGCCAGGCCCATAGTGAGCTCAAAGTCCGTTTTCAGGTTCCGCAGCACCTCACGTACGCCGTCCTGACCATTGAGCGCCAGCCCATACACCCAGGGGCGCCCCACCCCAACGGCTGTTGCACCCAGTGCCAGCGCCTTGAAGACATCCGCACCACCGCGGATTCCGCTATCCAGAATAACTGGAACCTGACCCTGCACCGCTTCCACCACCTGCGGCAGCATCTGGAAACTGGCTACTGCGCCATCCACCTGGCGGCCGCCATGGTTCGACACAATCACGCCGTCCATGCCGTATTCCACGGCCATGCGCGCATCGTCCGGGTGCAGGATGCCCTTGAGCAGAATGGGCAGCCGGGTGTGTTCGCGCAGCATGGCCAGATCGGACCAGGTCAATGAAGGCCGCGAATAGGTGTTGATGAACGCCTGAACGGCCGCCCTGGCTTTGCCGGAGCGCAGCCCTTCCAGGCTGTTGCCCGGCCAGTTGCTCGCCAGCTCGCGCAGAACTTTCAGCGTTTCCAGGCTCAACCGGGGTTTGGGGGATTCATCACCGCCCTCCTGAATCAGGTGCTCCAGGTGGCTCAGAAACACTGGGTCACTGGTGTACTGGGCAATACCTTTGCCGCGCAGAAACGGCAGGTAACCCAGGTCCAGATCCCGGGTACGCCATCCCAGCATCGTTGTATCCAGCGTCACCACAATGGCATCGCAACCAGCGTTCTCCGCGCGACTCACCAGGCTTTTGACCAGGTCGTCGGATTGACTCCAATAGAGCTGGAACCAGCATGGTCCCTCCCCCATGGCCGCGGCCACGCTTTCCATGGGCTGAGACGCCTGGTTGGAGAAGACCATGGGAATCGCTTCCGCGGCCGCTGCCCGCCCAACCTGCTCATCGCCATCGGGCGCCACCATCTCCAGTACGCCAATGGGGCTGAGCAGCAAGGGGCTGGGGAGCCGCCGGCCCAATAATGTAACGCTGGTATCCCTGTCCGAGACATCGTTGAGCATGCGTGGCAGGATCCGCCGCTGGCGGAATGCCTCGCGGTTATTGGCCACGGTGTCCTCATGGCCCGCGCCACCGGCAATGTAGGCATAGGCTTCCGGCGTGAGCGCGCGCTCGGCCCGGACCTGGAGCTCGTCATAATCCACGGGCACCGTCGGTCGGTCACCACTCAAACCATTAATGTAGATTTCACGCTGGCGGTCCAGCGTTGGAATCGCCGTTTCTTTATTCTTATCGTTCATCTCTGGCATTCTCGCTGCTATAGTTGTGGCGCAACGCTCAACATATCACCTGACAAGTCACCTGCAAGAGTCTGTATTTTGTTGGAATCCATCGTCGGTTTTCTGAATACCATCTTCTGGAATTACATTCTTGTCTACGGGCTGCTGGGCGTCGGTTTGTTCTTCACAATCCGCCTCGGCTTCCTGCAGTTCGTTAATTTTGGCGAAATGGTCCGCGCGATCCGTGGATCACGCCAGAGCGACAAATCCGGTATTTCCCCGTTCCAGGCCGTCTGTACCAGCCTTGCCTCGCGTGTGGGTACCGGTAACCTCGCCGGCGTCGCCGTTGCCCTCTATCTGGGTGGAGCCGGGGCCATCTTCTGGATGTGGATGGTGGCACTGGTGGGGATGGCCACAGGCTACGCCGAAAGCACCCTGGCCCAGCTCTACAAGATACGGGATAACCAGGGGCAATACCGGGGTGGCCCGGCGTTCTACATGGCGCGCGGGTTGAACGCGCCCTGGGCCGGCGTCATCTTCGCGCTCTGCCTGATCCTGTCCTTCGGGCTTGTGTTCAACGCGGTCCAGTCCAATGCCATCGCCACGGCCGTTGAGGGCGCCTTTGGGGTGAACCAAGGGTTTGTCGGTATCATTGTGGCCGTTGTTGCTGGCCTGGTTATTTTCGGGGGACTTCGCTCCATCGCGCGCTTTGCCGAGCTGATTGTCCCGATCATGGCCGGTCTCTATGTGCTGATTGCCATCGGCATCATGGTGATCAACATCAGCGAAGTACCCGGCATCCTGGCGCACATCGTCGGCAATGCGTTCGGGGTTGGCGAAGCCGCTGGCGGGGCCGCCGGCTCCATTACCGCGGCCATGCTCAATGGCATCAAGCGGGGTCTGTTCTCCAATGAGGCGGGCATGGGCTCGGCACCCAACATTGCGGCCACAGCCTCGCCGGTTCCGCATCACCCCTCGTCCCAGGGTCTGGTACAAGCCTTTGCAGTGTTCATCGACACCATTGTCATCTGTACCGCTACGGCCGTGATGATCCTGCTCTCGGGGGTCATGGAAGGCGGCACGGACGTGACCGGCGCGGAGTTGACCCAGCTCGCCATGGAAGCCCACCTCGGGGACCTTGGCGGTGAATTCATCGCTGTCGCCATCATGTTCTTCGCGTTCACCTCGATTGTGGCCAACTACACCTATGCGGAAAACGCCCTGGTCTATCTGGGCGCGCGTTCCAGAGGCTGGATCTACGCACTCCGTGCCGGGGCCATTGCCATGGTGATCTGGGGCGGCTATCAGGCGGTTATTACCGTTTTCAACACTGCCGATGCGTCCATGGGCCTGATGGCGACCGTGAACCTGATCGCGATCGTCTTCCTTTCCGGCACCGTGGTTAAGCTGACCAGGGACTATCTGGCTCAGCGGCGCCAGGGCCAGATCCCCCACTTCCGGCTCAGTGATTACCCGGAGCTCGAAGACCGGGTGGAAAAAGAAATCTGGGAATGATCAGCCGGCCTGCGCCTGCCATAGCAGGCGCAGCGCCAACAATGTCAGAACCGTTGTGAAAAGGCGCTGGAACAACTGGTCATGCATCCGATTGACCAGGTGCAACCCTACCCTTGTCCCCACCAGCCCACACCCGATCATGGCACCGATCCAGGGAACCCATTGGGGGAACTGGAAACCGGCAGCGCCGAACACCAGCGCCTTTGGCAGATGCTGCAGGGTCATGGCGCCGGAGAACGTTGCAATGGTGCGGAAGCGGTTTTCATGAAGCTGCTTGATAAAAGCGGCTACAAGTGGGCCAGTGGCACCAACGAAAAGCGTCAGGAAACTGGTCGCCGTTGACGCCAGCAGGATGCCGGAACGCCCCAGTGCGGCACGGGGTAATGAAGGGCCCCAACACAGGAAAAGAATAAACGCGGCTATGGTTGCCTGCCAGAGCTGCTCCGGCAACCGCACCAGAACCACCGCGCCCGCCCCCATGCCGAGCACCACCCCAGGCGCAAACGCGGCCAGCGTGCCCCAGTCCACACGGCGCCAGGTCATGGCAAGGCGGCCGCCATTGGAACCAAGCTGGATCAGACCATGGACGGGGACAATGGCCACTGGTGGCAGCCATAGGGCCATAAGGCCCAGCAACAGCACGCCACCGCCCGCTCCCAGGGCGGCGGTGATCATGGAGGTCATCAGGGAGGCGGCCAGCAGCAGACCCGCCGTCAGCGGGTCCAGAGCTGGTGGCACAAACCACGCCAGCACGGCGTCGGGTCAGACCCCGAGGCCGTCCAGGGCTGCTGCAAGCCAGTCCACCGTGCGGTCGATGTTGCGCAACTTGTCCAGCCCGAAAAGACCCACACGGAAGGTCTTGTAATCCTCTGGCTCATCACAGGCCAATGGTACACCCGCTGCCGTCTGGAGGCCCTGCTCAATGAAGCCACTGCCCTTGTGCAGATCGTCACGCCGGGTGTAAAGCACGACGACGCCTGGCGCTTCGAATCCTTCAGCCGCGACGCTTACAAAGCCTCGCTCGGCGAATAGCGCCCGCACCCGGCGGCCAAGCTCTTCCTGGCGTTCCCGGGTCGCATCCAGACCGTCATTGACGGTTTCCTGCATGGCATCCCGGAAGTCCTTGAGCGAATCGGTTGGCATGGTCGCGTGGTAGGCATGGCCACCGCCTTCATAGGCCTGCATGATCTGGTGCCATTTCTTGAGATCACCGGCAAAACTGCTGCTGGTGGTGGCTTCCAGGCGTTCCAGTCCCCGGTCACTCAGCATCACCAGGGCTGCGCAGGGGGATGCGCTCCACCCCTTCTGGGGCGCGCTGATGAGAACGTCCACGCCAATCGCGGCCATATCCACCCAGAGCGCTCCCGAGGCCACACAGTCGAGCACGAAGATCGCTCCCACTTCATGGGCGGCGCTCGCCAGCTGTGTCAGGTACTCATCCGGCAGTCGCATGCCCGCTGCTGTTTCCACATGCGGTGCGAACACAACACCGGGCCTGTTCTCCCGGATGGAGGCAACAACCTCCTCCACGGGGGCCGGCCGGAAAGGCGCCTGACTTCCGGACTCTACCTGACGGGCCTTGTGCACCGTCGTTTCCGAGGCAATACGCCCCGCATCCAGGATCTGACTCCAACGGTAGCTGAACCAGCCATTGCGGACGATCAGGCAGGCGGTGTCATTGGCAAACTGGCGTGCTACAGCCTCCATGCCGTAACTGCCGCCGCCTGGCACCACGATTGTGGCAGCGGCGTTGTAGACGCTTTTCAGAGTACCTGAAATGTCATTCATAACCCCCTGAAACTCTTGACTCATATGGTTCAGGGAACGGTCGTTGAACACGACGGAATACTCCAGAAGCCCTTCGGGGTCAACGATCGGGATCTGTTTTGACATGGTTCAGACACTCCTAGGTCCAGAATGGGAAGGATCTATTTTTAACATCTTCCGGGGCAGCCCTCCACCGAACGCCATCCTGTTGCTGCCAGGTCAGCATCAGGGTGGCCGTCAGTGGTGCCCCACAACGGCTTTCCCACAGAGGCTGGAGCCGTTAAAATGCGCGCTGTCCGCTGCGGAGAGGTGGCAGAGTGGACGAATGCACCGGTCTCGAAAACCGGCGACCGTGCAAGCGGTCCGAGGGTTCGAATCCCTCCCTCTCCGCCATCTATCTTTTTTTCTCCCCTGCCCAGAGGATGCTGCCGCAGCAACGCGAGCTGTCCGGTTCTTCTGTTACTTCTGCACCAGAAATCGCACAGATACCTGGTTGACCTGAAAAGTCAATGATCTATGGTTACCCATAACGGTAGATTGTCCGTTACATACTGCCACGACAAAAAACCATCACGGCTCCCTGATGACGCAGGGTCACGGTTGCAAGCGGGATCGCATCCCTGAGCGGAGCAACACCCACCATTCACGAGGGGAATCCACTCATGCAACAACAGCTGTCAAAGGATTCAAACCAGGACCGGCTCAACCCAGTCGTGTTCTTCGGCTCATCCATCCTGATTGTCGTCTTTGCCCTCTGGACCATGTTCTTCACGGGCGCTGCGGAGAACATGATCAACACCATGCTGGGATGGGTATCCACCACATTTGGCTGGTATTACTTTCTGACTGTGGTTGCCTATCTCCTTTTCGTCATCTGCATTGCTGGCTCACGCTTCGGACATATCAAGCTCGGGCCCGATCACTCCCAGCCTGAATTCAATGTGGTGTCCTGGGCCGCGATGCTTTTCGCCGCCGGTATCGGCATTGACCTGCTGTTCTTCTGCATTGCCGAGCCGGTATCCCAGTTCCTGGCGCCGCCACAGGGCGAAGGCGGCACCGTTGAGGCGGCCCGCCATGCCATGGAACTGACCTTCCTGCACTGGGGTGTATCCGGCTGGGGGATCTATACCCTGGTAGGCATGTCCCTGGCCTATTTCAGTTACCGCCACCAGCTGCCGCTTACGATCCGCTCGGCTCTGTATCCCATCTTCGGCAAGCGCATCTACGGCCCCATCGGTCACGTGGTGGATATCGCAGCGGTGCTGGGAACAGTCTTTGGCATTGCAACCAGCCTGGGCATCGGCGTCATCCAGCTGAACTATGGGCTCAGCACTCTGTTTGATCTCCCCGAGAACACCTGGGTGCAAGCCGTTCTCGTGCTGCTGATCGTTGTCTTCGCCACCCTTTCGGCGGTAAGTGGGGTGGAGAAAGGCATTCGCCGGCTTTCCGAATTCAATATGCTGCTGGCTGCCCTGCTGGTGATCTTTGTCCTGATCGCTGGGCCTACCGTGTTTCTGCTGAACGCCCTGGTGATGAACATCGGTGATTACATCACCGGCTTCATCGGCATGTCATTCAACACCTACGCTTTTGAGCAGCCCACGGACTGGCTCAATGCCTGGACCATCTTCTTCTGGGCGTGGTGGATCGCCTGGGGGCCGTTCGTGGGCCTCTTCCTGGCCCGTATCTCGCGTGGCCGCACCATCCGTGAGTTCACCGTTGGCACACTCATCCTGCCCATGGCTTTCATGATGGTATGGATGTCCATCATGGGGAACAGCGCCATTGACATGATCATGAACGGAGCGGAATCGTTCGGCGAACAGGCCATGAACCATCCCGCCTCCTCGATCTACATGTTCATGGAAAGCCTGCCCCTGGCGGGCATAACCACCATCGTGGTGTCGATTCTTGCTATTGTGTTCTTCGTGACCTCAGGGGATTCTGGCGCCCTGGTGCTGTCGAACTTTACCTCCATCCTCAGGGACGTGAATCATGACGCCCCGGTATGGATGCGGGTTCTCTGGGCCGCCATCATCGGCTTGCTCACCCTGGCCCTGTTGATGGCGGGCGGCCTTCATGCCCTGCAGAGTACCGTGGTCGTCATGGGGCTGCCCTTCTCGGTGGTGCTGTTCTTCATCATGGTTGGCCTCTACAAGGCCCTCAAAACGGAATCGCTCAAGCGCCACAGGCCACGCCCCGCGCCAGCCGGTGCTTTTGCCGGCACGGATGTGGAGGCCCCCACCTGGCGCCACCGGCTGACCCGGGCCATGCGTTTCCCGGACTATGACCAGGCCATGCGCTTCCTTGAACAAACCGTCAAGCCGGCCATGGCCGAAATCGAGCACGAACTCAAGGAACGCGGCGTGGATGCCAGGATTGACGGTTGGGACGACGAGTCCCGGCACCTGGAACTGAATGTGGATCTGGGGGACGACGGGCTGTTCACCTATCAGGTCTGGCCCCGCCGCGCGACCATGCCCGCGTTCGCCATCAGGCCGCACGCGGAACACAACACCTATTACCAGCTTGAGGTGCACCTGGAGGAAGGGGGCCAGGGCTATGATCTGATGGATTATACCCAGTCCCAGATCATCGAGGACATTCTCGACCAGTACGAACGCCACATGGTGTACCTGCGGCGGCGCCATGAAGCGCCCGGTGATGTTTCCATGCCGGGCCAGCATGGCCGCAATGGGGAATAGGTGAACACTCGGATGGATTAGCAAGTGCACCGGCGAGCTTGAACACGGGAGTCAATCATGAGCGAGCAAACGTTTGACCGTGAAGCGGATTACGTCATCGTCGGTGCCGGCTCTGCCGGTTCCGTACTGGCGGACCGGTTGAGCGCGGATGGTAATCACCAGGTCCTGGTGCTGGAGTTTGGCGGTAAGGACAACTCCGTGTTCATCCAGATGCCAACCGCCTTCTCCATTCCCCTGAATAAGCCCCGTTTTGATTGGGGCCTGCACACCGAACCCGAACCAGGCCTGAACAACCGCTCGATCCATCAGGCCCGGGGCAAGGTGATCGGTGGCTCCTCCTCGATTAACGGCATGGCCTATGTTCGAGGCTCGGCCGGCGACTTCGCCGAGTGGCAGGAACGCGGCGCCCGGGGGTGGGATTATGCTGATGTCCTGCCCTACTTCCGGCGTGCCGAGGACTGCCTCTATGGGACGGACGAGTATCGCGGCACCGGCGGCCCCCTGGGCGTGTGCAATGGCAACAATATGCGTAATCCGCTCTACCGGGCCTTTATCGAGGCGGGCGAGCAGGCCGGCTATGGCCGAACCAGTGACTACAACGGCTACCGCCAGGAAGGCTTTTGCCGTATGGACATGACCGTACGGGATGGCGTGCGCGCATCCACGGCCAACGCCTACCTCAAGCCCGCCCTCAAACGCCACAACCTGCAACTGGAAATGCATGCGCTCACCCAGCGCGTGATCATGGATGGCCAGAAAGCGGTTGGCGTGGAATACAAGAAGCATGACCAGGTTGTCCGGGTTCGCGCCCGCCAGGAAGTCATCCTCTCTGCCAGTGCGTTCAACTCGCCCAAGTTGCTGATGCTCTCGGGCATTGGTCCGGCTGACCATTTACGTGAACATGGTATTGAGGTGGTTCGGGATCTGCCCGGTGTGGGAGACAACCTGCAGGATCATCTGGAAGTATGGGTCCAGCGTCGCTGCACCCAGAAAATTACCCTCAACGGTTGGCTCAACCCCCTGGCCCAGGGCTGGATCGGCGCACGCTGGTTGTTGACCAAGACCGGACTGGGTGCCAGCAACCAGTTCGAATCCAATGGCTATATCCGCAGCCGGGCCGGACGCCAGTATCCGGACCTGCAATACCATTTCCTCGCCGGCGCTATTGCCTATGACGGCTCCAGCGCGGTCAAGGGCCATGGTTTCCAGGTGCATCTGGGGGCCAACAAGCCCTACAGTCGTGGCCGCGTCTGGCTGCGCTCGGCGGATCCCGCCGACCCGCCCCGGATGCGGTTCAACTACCTGGCCGCGGAAGCGGACAAACAGGCTTACCGCGATGGGGTTCGGCTGACGCGGGAACTGTTCGCTCAGCCCGCCTTCGACCCCTATCGTGGCGAGGAAGTCTCGCCTGGCAGGGACGTCCAGAGCGATGACGAAATTGACGACTGGGTGGCCCGGAGTGCGGAAACCGCCTATCACCCCTGTGGCACCTGTCGCATGGGCGAGGATGACGGGGCCGTGGTGGATCCGGAGTGCCGGGTGCGTGGGGTCGCGAACCTGCGCGTGGTGGATTCGTCCATCATGCCCACCGTCACCAACGGCAACATCAACGCGCCCACCATCATGATCGGGGAAAAGGCCGCCGACCATATACTGGGCAGGGAACCTCTACCCCCTTCCGAAGCGGAGGCCTATTTTGCCCCGAGCTGGCAGGCCCAGCAGCGCGAAGGCGCCCCGACCCGGCGGGTGGAGGAAGTGGACTGACCGGACCAGGCGGTAACCAGCGCGTATCGCCTTCATAGTGTCTGACGATTGCGCTGAGTGGAAATCGGGTGAGAGCGTTGGCGTTGATGTATCAGAATCAACCACAAGCCGACCTCGACACCCCGGAAGCCGTTCACCAGCTGGTTCAGTCGTTCTATGGCCGTCTGCTGGATGACCCGGTCATGGCCCCGGTCTTTCTGGAATCCGCCGGGGTCAACCTGGATCACCACCTTCCGACGATCGAGGCCTACTGGCGCAAGATGCTGCTTGGCGAGCGCGGGGGCTATACCCGGAACATGGTGGCCCGGCATGAAGCAGTACACGCCAGGCACCCCCTTACCATGGAGCACTTCGAGCGCTGGGGGATGCACTTCCACGCCACGGTGACCGAGCTTTTCGAGGGGCCCGGCGCCGACAGGGCCCACCGGATCGCGGACCGGATTCTGGCCAATCTGAAGTCCTGGCTGCTGGAACCTGAGACCGTTCAGGAGGCATAAAGGCGCGCGGCCTCCTCGGTCACCATGGCATGCCGACGTGCCAGCGCCGCCCGGTCGTCGTCATACCCGCCAGCGATCACCGTGGCTACCGGGATCCGGCGCTGTTTAAGGGTTTCGAGAACCAGCGCCTCACGCCGTCTTATCCCCTCACAACTGACACCCAGCCGGCCCAGGGGGTCATCCGCGTAAATGTCCACACCTGCCGCGTACAGGACCATGTCGGGTTGCCATCGGTCCAGCTGGGCATGGAGGCAGTTGGCGACCTCATTCAGGTAATCCGCGTCGCCAAGTCCGTCCGGCAGGGCCAGGTCCACGTCACTCAGGGCCTTGGTGAAAGGAAAGTTCCTGCCGCAGTGAATGGAACAGGTGACGGCGCGGGGGTCACCCGCCAGCAGGCGGGCGGTTCCGTCGCCCTGGTGCACGTCGCAGTCAAAGATCAGGATACGATCCAGTCCATTGCATTCAAGCAACACATGAGAAGCCACTGCCAGGTCGTTGATGATGCAGAACCCTGCCGCAACGTCATACTGGGCGTGGTGGGTGCCGCCGGCCTGGTGGCAGGCAATGCCGTAATGCAGAGCCAGCTGGGCTGTCAGCACGGTTCCCGCCGGGGATGTCAGCGTGCGCCGGACCAGTCCCTCGCTCCAGGGCAGGTTAACCCGCTTCAATTCACGATGCGTCAGGCGATTGGTCCGGAAGCGTTGAACATAGTCCGGACAGTGTACCGCGTGCAGCCAGTCGTCCCGACAACGTCCGGGCCGGAACCGGTTAGCCGCTGTCGCAATCCCGGCTTGCTGGAGGTGTTCCATGAGCAGCCCGAACTTGCTCATCGGGAAACGATGGGACCCCGGAAACGGAAAACTGTAGCAGGGGTGGTGCACAATAGGGACCAAAAGCGGGCGCTCCTTTCATCTCAGGCCCATCTAACTGTATAAGGGGCTTTGAGCCATGCCAAGCTTAAGGAGGTCCCGCCGTGAGCCGAGGGCTCAATGACCGTCATCTTCACCACTTCTGGATGGTTGCCCGTGAAGGCTCCATCGTGCGCGCCGCTGAAGCGCTTGACCTCGCGCCCCAGACCCTCACAGGAGATCGGGAGCGAGTCAGCTGGTAAGGGTGGCCTGAAGCTGGCGTCAGGGTCCGGGATTCATGGTCTGCCCGGGCCTTGTCTCCTGTCGCTGAGCACTGGCCGACGTGACCCCAGCTACTGGTCCATAACCTTCAATTGGTCGTATAACTCAGCGAAGTGACAGCCTCTAGGGGAATGATCCATGGATACACTGTTCTACGACGGCCAGTGCCCGCTTTGCATCAAGGAAGTCCGTCTTCTCCAGCGCATCGGGGATGAGGATCTTCGATTGATTGACGTACACAGCCTTCAGGACCCGGCCGTCTGGCCCGGCGTGTCACGCGAGCACCTTCTGCAGCGGCTGCACCTGCTCGACGACTGGGGCATCTACCGCACCGGGCTCCGCGCCACGGTCCAGACCTGGTGTCATACGCCTTTCGGGTTCCTGTTCCGGCCGCTGCTGATTCCCGGCCTCCGGACACTGGCCGAAGCGGCCTACAACCGCTGGGCGCAGCGGCGCTATTGCCACCGTTACGGGTGTGCGGTCGTGTCTGGAAGCCATTGATTCAGAAAATCTGCGGCGGCATGCTGCGACAGATCTCACTGGCACTGATCGGGCTGATGGCCCTGAGCATGGGATGCAGCAACGTGAATCCGCACTACGACCCGGATAAAGTCCACCACACCGAATCCGGCTTCACCAATAACTACAACGCGGATAAACCAGGCGGTGGCGACTTCCTTCGCTGGCAATGGAACCGCTGGTGGAACGGCCTCCCCAAACCACCGGCCGAACCCATCGAAGGGATTGCGCCGGACCTCGGGTTCATACAGAACAACGAGGACGATGTAGCCCTGACCTGGATCGGCCATGCCACCGTGCTGTTGCAGGTCGGTGGCCTGAATATCCTTACCGATCCCCAGTTCTCGGACCGTGCCTCACCGGTGTCGTTCGCCGGTCCGCCCCGGCACCAGCCACCAGGCGTGGCGCTTGAGGATCTGCCCCACATTGACGCGGTCGTCATCTCCCACGCCCACTACGATCACCTGGACCTGGCGTCCGTCACCGCACTCTACCAGCAGGCGGGTGGCCCGCCCCGATTCTTCATTCCCTTAGGTATGGGCCAGTGGTTCCGGGACCATGTCACCGACGGTGACAACACCCACCTGGACCCCATGGATTGGTGGCAGACGCGCGACTTCCGGGGCGCAACCATCCGTTTCCTGCCCGTCCAGCACTGGAGTTCCCGTACGCCCTGGGACGAAAACGAAATGCTCTGGGGCGCCTGGGCGGTGACGCATCCGGATTTTGATTTTCTGTTCGGCGGCGACTTCGGGTACTCAAAGGACCTGAGGGACATTGGAGAACGGACAGACGGCTTTGACCTGGCCGCCCTGCCCATCGGCGCCTACGAGCCGCGCTGGTTCATGAAGAGCAACCACGTGAACCCGGAGGAGTCCGTGCAGGCCATGAAGGACGTTGGAGCCCGCCAGGCCATGGCCATCCACTGGGGCACCTTTGAGGGCCTGACGGACGAGCCGCTGGACGAACCGCCTGAGCGGCTCAGACAGGCACGGGAAGCCGCCGGCCTGTCACCGACGGATTTCCGGATCCTCAGTCACGGCGAGACCTTTCGGCCAGGAAATCGCTGAGAACCCGGGCGGTTTCACTCTCGCGGCTCTTCGCCACCAGCGCTTCAGGGGCGCCCTCAGCGACCACCCGACCACCGCCGTCGCCGCCGTCCGGGCCCATGTCCAGCACCCAGTCCGCTTCCGCGATCAGGTCCAGGTTGTGCTCGATCAGCATCACGCTGTTGCCCGCGTCCACCAGCCGGTGCAGCACATGGATGAGTCGCTCGACATCCGCCATGTGCAATCCAACCGTGGGTTCATCCAGGATGTAGAGGGTGTGGGGCTGATTCTGGCGGCGCACGTCCGGCCTTGCCCGGGCCAGTTCGGTCACCAGTTTCAGGCGCTGGGCCTCGCCGCCGGACAGCGTCGGGCTCGGCTGGCCCAGGCTCAGGTAGCCCAGCCCGACCGCCTGCATCAGCTCCAGTGCATGGTGGATCTTCGAGTGGGCGCGGAAGAACTCAACGCCCTCGTCCACGCTCATGCGCAGCACCTCGCCGATGTGCTTGCCGCCATAGGTCACAGCCAGCGTCTCGGGCGTAAAGCGGTCGCCGCCGCAGACCTCACAGGGCACGGATACGTCCGGCAGGAAGTTCATTTCCACCTTCTTGAGTCCCTGGCCGTCACAGCCCGGGCAGCGTCCTTCCTTCGTGTTGAAGGAGAAACGGCCGGCGTTATAGCCACGCAGGCGCGCTTCCTCGGTACCGGCAAAGAGCTTGCGGATGTTGTCCCAGATGCCCACGTAAGTCGCCGGGCAGGAGCGGGGCGTCTTGCCGATGGGCGTCTGGTCCACCTCGAACACGCGATCCAGCGCCTGCCAGCCCTCAATACGCCGGCAGCCCCGAGAGGTGGGTTTCCTGTCACGCCCTGCGCCGTTCAGCACGCGCAGATTATCGTGCAGAATGCCGCGCACGAGTGAACTCTTACCCGAGCCGGACACGCCGGTCACGCACACCAGCCGTTCCAGCGGCAGGCGCACGTCCACGCCACGCAGGTTATGCAGGCTGGCCCCACTCACATAGAGCCAGTTTTCCGCCTCGGTGGGTCGGCGGTCTTCGGCGATCAGCGGGTGCCGGATGGGGTCGGCCAGACAGCGCCCGGTGGTGGACTCCGGATTGGCTTCGAGTTCTGCAACCGTGCCCTCGGCGACCACGCGCCCGCCGTTGACGCCGGCACCCGGTCCGAGATCAATCACGTGCTCGGCGCGGCGTATGGTGTCCTCATCGTGCTCCACCACCAAAATGGTGTTGCCCTTGCCTTCCAAACGGCCGAGGGTGTCCAGAAGCATGCGGTTGTCGCGCGGGTGCAGGCCGATGGTAGGCTCATCCAGGATGTAGCACACGCCCTGGAGGTTGGAGCCCAGCTGGGCCGCGATGCGGATGCGCTGGGCCTCGCCGCCGGAGAGCGTGGGCGCGGCCCGGTCCAGGTTCAGGTAGGCCAGCCCCACCTGCTGCAGGAAGTCCAGTCGTGCGCGAATCTCCGGCATGATGTCCTGGGCGACCTCCGCATCGCGCCCGGTCAGCGCCAGGGCTTCGAAACGGTCCGCCGCCTCCTTCACGGACAGCGCCGTGTACTCGGCGATGTTGCGTTCCCGGAAGTAGACCGACAGCGCCTCTGGCTTGAGGCGACGCCCGGCACAGGCGCGGCAGACACCTGTTTCCTGATCGTCATCTTCCTCCAGCCACACGGCCTCTTCTCCCGTCTGGTCCTCATCGAAACCACTCAGGGCCAGGCCTGTGCCGTAGCAGGACGGGCACCAGCCGTGCTTGGAGTTGTAGGAGAACAGGCGCGGATCCAGCTCCGGGAAGCTGCGCCCGCAACCGGGGCAGGCACGCTCGGTGGAGAAGATGGTCTCGCCCGCCTCCGTCAGCAGTTTCATGGTGCCGTCCCCGTAGGCCAGCGCCTCGCCGATCAGGCGATCCAGCGTCGCCTCATTGCCGGGCGTGACGGTGAGCGTGCCCATGGGCAGGTCAATGTCGTGCTCCTGATGCCGGGCCAATCGCGGCCAGTTGGCGGTGGGCTGGTATTCGCCGTCCACGCGCAGATGGTCAAAGCCCTTCTTACCGGCCCAGGTGGCCAGATCCGTGTAGTAGCCCTTGCGCGCCACCACCATGGGCGCCAGCAGCGTGGCCTCCTGCCCCCGAGCGTCGCGGAGGATGCGGGCACGGATCGCCTCCGGCGTCTGCTCATCAATGGGCAGCACGCACGCCGGGCAGTATTGGGTGCCCAGTTTGACGAACAGCAGCCGCAGGAAGTGGTAGAGCTCGGTCATGGTGGCCACGGTGCTCTTGCGCCCGCCACGGCTGGTGCGTTGCTCGATGGCCACCGTGGGCGGGATGCCGAACACCGCGTCCACGTCCGGTCGGGAGGCGGGCTGGACGAACTGGCGGGCGTAGGCGTTGAGGGATTCCAGATACCGCCGCTGGCCCTCGTTGAAGACAATATCGAAGGCCACGGTGCTCTTGCCGGAGCCAGAGAGGCCTGTGAGCACGGTCATCTGGTTGCGCGGAATCCGGATATCCACGTTCTTGAGGTTGTGCTCGCGGGCCTGGTGGATGGTGATGGCATCCGGATCACCGCTGTAGGGTGCCGGTGCTTCGGCCACCATGGGCTGGCTGTCAGCCTCGGTGCTCTGCCCCAGGTAGTCCCGGAGCGCTTTCCCGGTGTGGCTTCCGGGCACCGCCATGACCTGCTCCGGTGTGCCACTGGCAATCAGTTCCCCACCCCGGTCGCCGCCTTCCGGCCCCAGGTCGATGAGCCAGTCGGCGGCCGCCATCAGGTCCTGGTTGTGCTCGATCACGGCCAGTGAGTGGCCCTCCGCCAGCAGCCGCCGGAAGGCGCCCAGCAGCGTGGCCACATCGTCCATGTGCAGGCCGGTGGTGGGCTCGTCGAACAGGAACAGCAGGTGGTCGCTCGCTCCCTTGCGCCCGGCGGCCTTGGCCAGGTGCCCGGCCAGCTTGAGGCGCTGGGCCTCGCCTCCTGAGAGGGTCGGTACCGGCTGGCCCAGGCTCATGTAGCCCAGGCCCACCGCCTGCAGCGGCTCCAGGCCCTGAAGTACCTTCGGGTAGTCCGCGAAGAAGCTCACCGCCTGGTTCACGGACATCTCCAGCACACCCGCGATGGACTGCGGCGGCACCGGGCTCTCCGTGGACGGCGGCAGGGTCACCTCCAGGATCTCCGGCCGGAAACGCCGACCGTCGCAGTCCGGGCAGCGCAGGTAGACGTCGCTCAGGAACTGCATCTCCACATGCTCAAAGCCGTTGCCGCCACAGGTGGGGCAGCGGCCATTGCCGGCGTTGAAGCTGAAGGTACCCAGGGTGTAGCCCCGCTCCTTCGCTTCCGGAAGGCCCACGAAGACCTTGCGGATCGCGTCAAAGGCGCCCACGTAGCTCGCCGGTGTGGAGCGCGTGGTGCGCCCGATGGGCGACTGATCGATGAGGACGGCGTCGTCGATTCGCTCATGGCCCTCAATGACCTCATGGGCGCCAGGTACTTCCCCGGGATGGCCCTTGAGTTCAGAGACAGCGCGGTAGAGGACGCTTTCCATCAGGGTGGACTTGCCGGAGCCGCTGACGCCGGTGAGGACGACCAGGGCGTTCAGGGGGAGAGCCACATCCAGGTCCTTCAGATTGTGTTCCCTAGCGCCACGAATGCGGATGGCATTATCAGCGTCTACGCTCGCCCCCTGGGCGCCGTGCTCAATGGTGTTCACCTGCCGCCGCCCGGTCAGGTAGTCCGCAGTAAGAGACTGCCCTTCCCGCATCAGAGTGTCCGGGTCGCCCTCGAACACAATGCGCCCGCCCTGCTCGCCCGGGCCCGGCCCCATGTCGATGATGCGGTCGGCCGCCTGCATCACTTGGGGATCGTGCTCGACCACCAGCAGGGAGTTGCCGGCATCGCGCAGGCGGTGCATGACGCCGATGATGCGGTCCATGTCCCGCGGGTGCAGGCCAATGCTGGGCTCGTCCAGCACGAACAGCGTGTTCACCAGCGAGGTGCCCAGGGCCGTGGTCAGGTTGATGCGCTGGACCTCGCCGCCGGAGAGGGTGCGGGACTGGCGGTCCAGGGTCAGGTAGTCCAGCCCCACGGCCACCAGGTAGCCAATACGGGCGCGGATGGCGTCCAGCAGCAGGTCCGCCGCCTCATCCAGGGGCGCGGGCAGTTCGATCCGGTCAAACAGCGCGGCCACCCGCCCCAGGGGCAGGTTCATCAGGTCCGCCAGGTTCAGGCCCGGCTGCTGCTCCAGTGTCTCCTGCGGCAGGGTCACGCCCACGGGCCGGAAGCGCTCGCTCGGCTCGACAACCGTATCCGCATCCGCCTTCGAGCCCAGGCGCCAGAGCAGGGATTCGGTCTTGAGCCGCGCCCCGTGACAGGCCGGGCAACGGTCGTAGGAGCGGTAACGGGAGAGCAGCACCCGGATGTGCATCTTGTAGGACTTGCTCTCCAGATAGTCGAAGAAACGCCGCACCCCGTACCAGCCACCCCGACTGACGTTCCAGCGCCAGTCCCTGTCGCCATCGACCACCCATTGGCGATCAGCCTCGGGCAGATCCCGCCACGGGATGTCAGTGGCCACGCCTTCCATGCGGCATTTCTTCAGAAGATCCTGCTGGCATTCGGAGTAACTCTCGGTCTGCCAGGGCTTTATGGCGCCCTCTTCAATTGATTTCGAATCATCCGGGATCACCAGGCGGTAATCGATGCCCATGACACGCCCGAAGCCCCGGCACTCCTCACAGGCCCCCATGGGGGAATTGAACGAGAAACTGTTGGGGATGGGGTCAGTGTAGTCCTGGTCGCAGTCCGGGCAGTGCAGGCCCCGTGAATAGAGCCACTCCGCCTCGGGTTCCCGGTTATCGTCGAGCGGCTGCGCGATGAGCCGGCCCTGACCGGCCCGTAACGCCCCTTCTACTGCCTCGGTGAGACGATCCCGGCGGTCTTCGGAAAGCCGTACACGGTCCTGGGTCACCCTCAGCGAGCCGTCGTCCAGAGTCTCAACCCGTGTATAGCCCTGGCGTTCCAGCTCGGTGCGCACCCGATCCTCGGCCACATCCCCGCTCAGTGGCATATCGAAGGCGATCACGGCCCGCCGCCCCGCGCCCCGTTCCAGAAGGTCGGCGACGATGCTGTCCTCGCTGTCCCGCCGCACCTCGCGCCCGCAGCCGCCGCAGTAGAGCCGCGCCGCGCGGGCGAACAGGAGCTTCAGGTGATCGTTGAGCTCGGTCATGGTGCCGACCGTGGAGCGCGAGTTGCGCACCGGGTTGGTCTGGTCAATGGCGATGGAAGGCGGGATGCCCTCGATGGCGTCCACCGCGGGCTTGTCCATGCGATCCAGGAACTGGCGAGCGTAGGGCGAGAAGGTTTCCACGTAACGGCGCTGGCCCTCGGCGTAGACGGTATCGAAGGCCAGCGAGGACTTACCCGAGCCACTGGGGCCCGTGACGACGGTCAGCTCCCCAACGGGCAGGTCGACGTCAAAGTTGCGCAGGTTGTTCTGGCGGGCGCCGCGGACGCGGATCACGTTCTGGTTTCGGCTCATGGACGATACAGCTCACGCGTTGAAAGGGGTGATTAAACCTAGAGGGGTACGCCCGCCGATTGCAAGGGGATTGCCGGTTCAGCCCAGCCCCGCTTCCAGCCAGGCGACCCACTCGCGGATGGCGGCGGCGTCCGCCTCCTGGCCAGCTTCCAGCAACACGGTACGTTCCCGCTCCGTGGAATCCAACGGCTCGCGGTTATCCAGGTAGCCCTCGTTCTCCAGATAGGCTGCCAGTTCCCGCAGTTTGTTCGTCTGGAAACGGGCTACACCGCCACTCTCTAGAGATGCCAGAAGCGCATTCGGATCGCCCCCGAGACTCTCCGCCAATTCCGACACCGGATCGATGAACTTGGGGGTGACAGCCCCCGAGGCTTCCAGCACATTCCGGTCCACCGGCGAACCACGCCCCCGCTGCCAGACCTCCACCCAGACACGGGCTACGCGGCAGCGGGCATTCAGTGACTGCCGGTACGCCGGATCCTCAACGGCACTGGCGCCCGCGGGTTGGGACAGCAGTGCTTCCAGGCGCCCGAGACGATCCACGCGCCAGTCCTGGATCAGGTGGTGAGCAAGAGCCAGGTCGTCCCGCAGGAGATGGAAAACTGGGATGGCGCCAGCTCCTCGCGCGGGATGGATCTCAGGAACACCGACTTTCGCAGCCCAATCCCTCGGTGTAACACCTTCTGGCGATGGCAGGGTTTCGCGAGCAGGCAACTCATAGGTCCCCGGCGCCGGCACTTCCCTGCCCTGCCGCAGCGCCTGGAGGTCAATGTGGGTAACAGGGGTTCCCAGAGCCTGTTCCCACAGCGTCCGGTCATTGGGCTCGGCGGAGAGATAGATCACCTGCCGGCCTTCATCCTCAACCAATGTCTGGAGGCTGACCGCAATCGCCCGGAAACGTTCAGGGTCCGACGTCGTCAGCACCTCATCAAGGAAGATGGGCAATGGCTCGCTCTCCTGCTCAAGGGCCCGGACCCAGGCCAGGCGCAGGGCCATCAACAGCTGCATGTGGGTCCCGGTGGACAGTTCCGACAGGGTCTGGTCCCGTTCCTGAATCCGGTCCCGGATCCGGAAATGGCCCTCTTCGTCCATCCGGAGGTCATAACGGTGATGCGTAAAGCGGGCGAACCGCTCCCTTGCGGCTGCCAGGACGGCAGGTTCGTGTTCGCTCCGGTGGGCTGCGTCCACCTGCCCCAGAAGGAATTGCCCCGCTGCGGCCACCATGGTCCCATCAAACGCATCCTGCAGCGCATCCCTGGCGCGGTCCCGCTCAAAGCGGGCCTGTTCCAGTGTCCTGTCCCGTCCAGCCTGGTCCAGGCGGGTGGCCAGTTCGCTGCGTTCCTCGAGCAGTTGCTCGTATTGGCCGGCCTCTTCCTGGAACGCCGCCAGGCGTTGCTCCAGGCCCGCCTGGTCATTGGCTTCCACCAGGGCAACCAGCTCCGGATCGTCCTCGAGCGTCCCTGCCTGTTCCGTTTCGGCCCAACGCGCTGCCGCCAGTGATGCCGTAACCTCTCGATAGCGCTCAAGTTGACCGCACAGCGATTCCAGCGCGGGGCGATCGCCCTCGGCCAGACCCAGTCCATGGTAGAGCGCGGCAATGGCCGCCACCTGTTCGCTGTGCTCCGCCGCCAGCTCCTCATGGTGGGTCTGGAGGCGGGAAAGTGTCTGTTCCGCCTCTTCCACGGTATCAACGCGCTGCGTCAGGTCATCCACCGCCGCCCTCAAACCGGCGAGGGTTTCATCCCCGGGGGCAAGCTTCTGTTGCTCGAGGAGACGATGGACAGGCGCCAGCTCAGCCTCAATGGCGTCATTCAGGCTGTTAAGCCTTTGTTCCAGCTGGGCGCGCTCCGTGCGGGCCTGATCCAGGTCCGCCGCCAGCTTGAGAAAGCGGGCGGCGCTTTCACCGGCCAGAGAGGGATCAAAGCCAACCGCTTCGGCCAGGGCCTGCTTGTTGCCCTCCAGCTGGGATTGCTGCTTTTCAAGGGTCTCAATTTCCGAGGCGTGGGCGCGTGCCTTCTGGGCCAGCTCCTGCTGGTCAACCGCCGTAGTCAGTTCATCTTCCAGCTGCTCCAGGTGCGCGGAGACATTGTCTGGCTGCCATTCGTCCAGTGTTACGCCGGCCTCTTCCGCCCGGCGCCTGGCGTCGCGCGCCGTGACCACGAGGCCAATGCACTGCTGTGCGGACCAGCCCGCCGCCGCCAGTGCCACCAGCGCCGGCGCCCAGCTCAGGGAAGCACCCTGAAAAAGGCCCATGGCAGCGGCGATAGCCGCCGCCACCATTGCCACCAGGGTGCCACCCACCAAACCACGCCGACGGGCTGGTTCCAGTTGACGCAGCCAGTGGCGCAGCTGGCGGATACGGTTGCGTAGAAGCTCCGGGTCCTGGTGTTCCGATCCGGTCTGCTCCAGGCGCGCCTCCAGTTCCTGAAGCCGGAGGTGCACACGTTTCAATGAGTCCGCCATCTCGGCTGCCTGGTTCACAGCCTCCGGCGTGGGCTCCGGGGCCCGCCCCTCAGGTGGCTGTAACGTTGCGGCGGCCTGGGATTCGCGCGCCCGGGCTTCATCCAGACGTTCCTGGATGCCATCCCGCTCCGCCCTCTTTCGGTCCGCCTCTTCCAGGTGCTGGCGGCAGGCATCCAGTTCCGGAGCGCCGGGGGCGGCGCCTTCCAGCCCAGCGCCCTGACGCTTCTGGCGCGCTTCTTCCTGTTGGCGACGGTTATCCCGGAGCTGCTGGGCCAGCCGGTCGCGTTGGGTCTCCAGCTGCGCCAGCCGATCCAGCTCACCTCCGTTCAGGCGGCTGATCACCTCCGGCAGTTCAGCCAGCGACTGCTCCGCGGCCCGGCGCCTCTGGCGTGCCTGCAGCCACTCCAGCGCCTGCTCGGTCCGGCTCACGCCGGTCCGCGCCGCGCGGGCGGTTGCAATCCGCTGATCAAGCTCAGCAAGCCGGTGTCGCTGCTGGTCAAGCTCCGAATAGGCGCGCTGGCACCTGGCCAGGGCCTGCTCCTTATCACGGAGGGCCTTGGCCTCGGGCTGCCCACGGCGGGGACGGACCTCGAACGAGGGATCGCGCCGCAGTGCTTCCAGATCAAAGCCGCCAGCAAGTTCGCGCTGGAGCTGGGCCCGTATGGTGCTTTCGGTCTCCCCAGCCTGCAGCAGGTCGTTCATCGAGAGCCAATAGCAGCGCAGGAAGTCACCGGCGGGCAGCGGGGGCGCCTCCACGGGCTGGCCGTTGTGCTGCCAGACCACCTGCTCACCACTGCGGCTCACGGTAAGCACGTTGTCATCACGGCGGAATCGGGCTTCCAGTGTCACGGCGCCATTGGGGCTGTCCGAGCCAGGCGCTACCAGGAGACGCAGGGCGCGAACAAGACTGCTCTTGCCCGAGGCATTGGGGCCGGTTACCAGGGTAAAGCCTGCATCGAAGCCTTCAATACTGAGGCGATCACCGAAGCCCGGAAGCTGGGTAATGACCAGTTTGTCCAGTTGCATCAGGCAGCCCTCCCCTGCGCCAGCAAGCCTTCCAGAGCCGCCATGCCGCCACGTCTGAGCCAATCAACCGCATCGGCCTCGGAAATGGCCTGGCTGGGCAATGCCTGCCACTGGGAGCGCTCCGCCTGCTGGCGGAGATGTTGCTGGGCTTCCTGGATCAGGGCCTGGCGCTCTGGATCGTCCTTGTCCCGGTCAAGCAGAAGCAGCCGCTGGGCAAGCAGGCCCACCGGATCCCCCCTGCGGGCCAGTTCCGCCAGATCAATGGTTGGCTGGACGCTGTAGCGCAACGTCTCGACAAAGTAATGGATGCGGCCACCGCCAGCGTGCAAGGCATCCAGCGATTCCTGTTCCATCAGCTGGCTAACCCCGGTCCCCATGTCCGTCCGGCCACTGAAGACCACCCGTAAGGCCACCGCCTCCGGCGGCATCCGGTGATCCATGAGGGCGTCATCAAGCGCGTGGACCGCGGACTGGAGATGCTCCCGGGCGTCCTCCGGCGCTGTTATTCCAGTCAGGTCGACGCTGAGCCGGTCCCAGTGCAGGGGTGCAAGGCACCACTGGGTCACCCGCTGCACGCCGCAGCCATCCAGCTCGAACAACCAGGGGCCGCGCGGCCCCGCCTCACCGGGATCCAGCCCTGTGGCAGACCCCAGATACCCGTTGGGGGAAGCCGCCGTCAACGCATCCGGCTTATGGATGTGGCCCAGCAGCCAACCATCGAGGCCGGCACCGGTCAAATCCGCCGAACTCACCGGCGCATAGGGGCTGGCTGGCTGATCCCGGTCCGCGTGGAGAATGCCAAGGTTAATGCCGGGTCCGCGTGCCAGACTCACGCCCGCCAGGGGGCTCTCGCGGTACCGGGCCGCCGGGAAGGACCAGCCGTGCAGGGTCAGGGGTGTGCCCTCCGGGGCCAGAGTGAGTGACTCCCATTCACCACCACGCCCCAGAAGCTCGAACCCCGGAAGCTGATCCGCCAGCCTGGGCAACACCCGGTAGTCGTGGTTCCCCACAACGCCAAGAATGCGGATATTGGCCGCCAGCAGGCGCTCAACACCGGTGGCCAGTTCCCGGTAGGCCTCAAAGAAATCATCCTCATCCTCCACCACATCGCCCACCAGCACCACCGCATCAACAGCCGCTTCAAGGGCCTGGTCCACAATACGGCGCCAGGCGCCAGCGGTGCCCAGCTCGGCCGAGCGTCCGGTCAGCTCATCCGGCAGTCGGCTGGGGCGAGCGCCCAGGTGCAAATCACCAACGGCGAGGAGGGAGAATGTCATGGAATGGCAGCTCCAGCGTTTCCAGTGGCTCAGAAGGCCTTCATCCTGCTAATCTCCTTACCACAATTCAATGATTTTCACGGATGACCATGACCACAGAACGTTTTGCCTATTCCCCCACGGCCCTGAGAACGGCCTATAACTGGATTCTGGTGGGCGGACCGATCCTGGTCTTCGTCGCCATCAGCGTTGTCCTGGCAACAAGTGCTGCCAGCAATGACGCCGCGTTACTTGACGCCCTTCTGTACACAGAAGACGGTGGCATCGACTGGGAATTTGCGGCTCTGATCACCCTTCTCCCAGTGGTTTTTGCCGTACTTCTGCTCGTTAAGCAGGGGCGCGTCAGCCTGGACGATCACGGCCTCCAGCTCTATATGCCACGGGCCAGCGGTGCCGGTCTGGTGGGATTGACCACGGGCAGCCACAGCCTGAGCTGGGAGCAGGTCCGCTCCTTCCGGACGGAATGCCCGGCTCGTGCCCAGAACCTTGCCAACGGCCTTGCCGGGGCAAGACTTGTCATCAAGACCGACGACGGCGAATACCGCCTTCAGCCCTATCACTATGTGGCGCTGGAAGGGCCGGACCATCGCATGGGGTTCCGGGAGATGCTGCGCAAACCGGCACTGCACCTGGAGACGCTCGTTAATAACGCGCCCTTGGTACAGGCCGTGCGCGAGCGCGCCGGTGAGCAGCTGGAGGTAGCGGCCGACGCTGAAGACCCACAATCCGTGGAACTGCCCGCTGGCGCCAACTATAACCTGCTCCATCACGGCGGCATGGTGACCCAGCTGGTACTTCTGGGCCTATTGGGCGGTTATGCGCTCGTGGACTTCCTGTTGCTGACGCAGTACTGGATGGTGGGGGCGGTTCCGGTACTGCCCTTTGTGGCCAGTGGTGTTGCTGCGGCAGCGCTGGCCATGGCGCTCGGGCGGGGTGCGCCCGTGGCGGAACGTGTGGGCGTTGCCGTAATGGTCGTGGCCGCTGCCCTGGCCGCCACCTACCCGGGGTTGATGCGCCACGCCCTGGTGAGCGCACCGCAACCTGAAGAGCTCAGCTACCGAGCGGTTGAAACAGCGGTTTTTGAGCACCCACGAGCTCCCACACTGGATTTCAGGGGCCGTAACCTGGACGCTTTCTGGGAGCAGGCCGCCCCACCCGGGACACATTACCCATTCCGTGTGCATTCCGCGAAGACCGGCGTTCAGGTCCTGGACCTGCATCCTGTCCATGCGCAGACGCGGGATTTCTACGAGACGCGCAACGACGGGTAACGCTCAAAAGCCAGCAACGTCTTCTATGAGCCGTCCCGAGCCTTTAAAGTACCGTTATGGGCATCAGCGGCTTTGCAGCAATCCGGCGCCAGTACGGGTTCCGTAGCATTGGCATCGGTAACTGGGTTAAATCCGAAGAACAGGAGCGGGCCGCGCACCGGTTTGCCGCGGCACTGGATGATCTCAAGGCCATTCTGGGCGGGCCTGAGGCACTGGTCTCACTGCGCGGCCACCTTTCGCTGGAATACGGCATCGGCGGACAACGTGGTGTGTCCGCGCACTACACGCCAGCCAAGCGCAGCCTGTCACTGGCCAAGAACGCGGGCGCCGGAAGCCTGGCGCATGAGTGGTTCCATGCGCTTGACCATTACCTTGCAGCCCATGCCTTCAGGGAAGCGCCAGGGGACTGTTTCGCCAGTGCCGCCTGGCTCAGGGAACTTGCCCCCGTAGCGCACCCGCTCAACCGGCTGCTGTTCCAGTGTTTCCGGGTGATCCTGGTGAGCGATGACGGGGACGAGCCCAGCGCGCTTTTCAGTGCCTCAGCGCGCATGGACCGCACGCTGGGTGTTCACTACTACAGCCGCCCTGAAGAAATGGCTGCCCGGGCCTTCGAGGCCTTTGTACAGGATGCGCCAGGACACAGCCCTTTCCTGGTCAGCGGCACACGCCAGTCCGAAGAGGCACGCGCCGGATTGTATCCGCAGCATCCACAGCGCCAGCGCATCAACGACGCCTTCAGCGCCTATTTCGCAAGTCTGGGCCGGGCCCTGTACAGGGAACCCCCAAGCCCCGGTGCCAGACCTGCTTGACTTGAAAGGCATGATCAGGCGTCTTCTGCCCCACACCATTCACTCCAACAACGAGGTAAACACCAATGGCACGAATCCCCTATGCAGAAAAAGGCCAGGAAGCGGAGACCGCCACACCAGTCTATCAACAGATGGAGCAGGCCATGGGCGTGGTGCCCAATGTGGTCAAACTCCTCGGCCATTCCGGCCCTGCAACACAGGGCATTGGCACCTTGCTGGATCTCTATTTTGGCCAGCTCTCCATCAGTAACCGTCTGCGGGAAATCGCCTACCTGACGGTGTCACGGCTCAACGGCTGTGATTACTGCCAGGGGCACCACGTACCAGCGGGTAAAGAAGCCGGACTACTGGAGGCGCAGATCGAGGAACTGGACGAAGAGGGTTTTGACAGTGGTCTTTTCTCGGAACCCGAGAGAGCGGTTATCCGCTTTGCCTACGAGACCACCCGTGATGTGAAAGCCTCGGACGAAGCCATGGCGGACCTGAAGACCCATTTCTCGAACCAGGCCATCGCGGAGCTCACGTTTGTGGTGGCCTCCGGCAACTTCATACAGCGCGTGGGTAAGAACCTGGAGGTTGAGCTGGAAGGCTGAGCAGCAGCGGCAGGCCATTGCCTGCCGTCCGCCAATCCAACCTGGCGGCTTCAGCGATAGAACACCGCCAGCCAGACCGTCACGCGCGCTGGATCAGTCCAGCTGACACGGTGCCTTGAGCCGGCCGGAATGGTCAGGTGATCGCCCTTTTGAAGACGGAATTCCGGCCCCTGCTCAAACAGCACGGTTCCCTCACCTTCCAGCACGACCACCCATTCATGCTCGTCCTGGTCGTACCAGCCCTGCTCCGGCGACGTCTGCCCTTGCGATACAATGCGCTCGATGCGGACATGCTGGGATTCAAGGATCGACTCAAACACTTCCGCCTCAAGGTCGCCCGGCAAATCGGATAAAAGATTATTCATAGCCCTGACTCATTACGACTGGCAACAGCCCATCAAGCCGTTGGCCGGAATGGGATAAAGGAGTTTCGGAATCAAGCCATGACAGGACCAAATAAAGGCGATCCCGCCGCGGCAGACTGCATAGCTAAAAGATGGACTACTCACCCAGGAACCTTGAATCATGATCTTTATCCGGAATCATACAAACCTCATAGCGGCCGAACAGCTTATAACGATTTAACGCGATACGGTCGTAAAGCCAGTCCCGAATGGCCGAGGGAACAACCCAGCCAATACAGGCGAATGGCCACGGCCAAGGTAAGCGATGCATCACCCTAAAGAACGCAGAAGACTTGATGTAGATGTTAGGCCCTTCAGCGAGCAGCATTGTCTCGTAGTAATCCGTGGGGAAACCATGCGATTCCAGAATGGCCTGGCCTTCAGGTGATTGAACAGTAGCCAGCTTGAACCGACGTTTTCTATCAAATCTAATGAGGAACCGTGCCCACGCGGAGCACAAACGGCACACCCCGTCGAATAGGACCACTCGATCCTCGGACGCAATATCTGGTTTAGACTGCGATTGTTGTCTCATAATTCAGCTAATCCCCAAGTGTCCATGCATTACCAGCTGTTCAAGGTCACCCAGTACCTTCGGGGCTGGATCAACTACTTTGGCATCGCCACCGGCTACCAGCGCTGCTGTGACCTGGATCATTGGATCCGTCGCCGCGTCCGGATGGCCTACTGGCGACAGTGGCGTAAGCCGCGCACCAAAGTCAGGAATCTGATGAAGCTGGGCGTTCATGTACAGGCCGCCGTTGCGTGTGGCATCACCAGCAAAGGGCCATGGCGCAGCTCCAAAACCCCAGGGATTCAGCAGGCATTATCGAATGACTTTCTGAAAGCCGAGGGACTGGTTTCGCTGCGCGATGGCTGGATCAAGCTTCACCATTGCCGGTGAAACGCCCTGTGCGGAGCCGCATGCAGGGTGTTGTGGGGGCTGGGGGTTAGATACCCCCGGCTACCCGATTAGTCACTGCACGCATAAATAACAGGTCCCCCGTAGATTCTGACTCGACGACAAAGAAGCCAAGGCTCGAGTATAAGGAGCGCGCAACATGGTTATCCCGATATACACGAAGAGTGACGTTCGTGGCGCCAGTTGATCGAACCGCCTTATCGATGAGTTTCTCGCACAGCAGACGACCAGCACCTATTCCACGAGCTTCGGGTGAAATAATTATTCTGCCAATGTGCACCGCACCGTAATCCGCCACCCAAAACTGACCGAAACCAATACACTTGTTGTTGTTATCGGACAAGCAGTAGCTAGAGCATCCATCCATCTCGAGTAATTCAGGTAATCTCTCCGGCGAAAAAGGAAATGGCACTAAGGGGCCAGCCCAGCGAGCACAAGCCTTTTCATCGACTACCCAGGAAGAAATAGCCTCATAATCGGTTTTCTGTGGGATTCGCAGAGTTGCTTCCATATGACTAGCGAGACTGTAGGAAAACCCGATTCCGGGCCCACTCCACAGTCTTCCTGCTTGTTCATTTCACCAGCGTAGTCGCTGGCTCGATTTCTTCCCGGTTCCGATATCGGGTCTTTCCGGACTACTGCCGCGTCCTTGGAGGCCCATCATCGCCGGCTTCTACCGGCTACATTTCGGACGCGCCTCTTCATGCGGCCAACTGCCCGTAATTGGCCAGTTTCTCGATGTTGTCACCAGGCAGTAGAGCTGCCATTGGCCCTGGACCTTGCGTTTGCCTCTCAGGCTGAACCGATTCAACCGTTTGGTCGTGCCGATGTTGCCGAACACCGGCTCCACCACCGACATCCGGTGGCTGTAGATCCGCTTGCCTTCGGCGCTGTCTACCCGGTGCTTCATCCAGTCGGTGTAGTTGGGCGCACGCTTGTGGTCCAGGGCGAAGCTTACCTGCCGGCCCTTGCCATGGCGGTGATCGGCGGCACTGGGCATTTGCATGCACTGGTGTTTTTTCGGGCAGTGGCGGCACTGCAGCAAGCGGCCTTCGAAATAGGCCCTGCTCGTGCCGTTGTTGTCCTTTCGAGTGCCCCGGTAACTGAGCCGATTGCCCGCTGGGCAATCGCAAGTGATGTTGACCGGATCAAAGTGGAATTCGCTGGCCGGGATGATCTGCTTGTGGTCCGGCTTTTGGGTGTGTTGGTGACGCTTGCCGTACTTGGCCTTCTGCTCGGCGAAGGCCGGGTCGCGTTGGCGGAACTGGTGGTCCGGGATATAACCGTTGATCTGTCTCTGGTGGAGGTAGCGGGCGTTGGCTTCGTTGGCGAAGCCGGTGTCGGCGGTGACGACGGTCCCAGTTCCATAGATGTCGCTGTGGATGCCCAGTCGTCGGTAGCGCTGTTCAACCCGCTCCAGAACCGGCTTGAGGGTATGGTGTTCCTGGCCTTCGCCGAAGGCCTGGGCGTCGATGATGACCTGGTGTTTTTTATCCACGGTGGCCACGCCGTTGTAGCCCTGGATCGTGCCCTTGCCGGTGGTCATCTTGGCGCTTTCATTGTCCGTGATGTTGCTTTTGACTTCCTTGCCCCGCTTGCCCTGGCCCTTGCGTGGGCTCTGCGTCTCCAGGAAGCGCTCGATCTTGGTTTTGGCTTCATCCAACGACTGGATGGTGTTCGCTTCCCGGATCTGCTGGTCCAGTTCGGCCTCGGTGGCGGCCTCATCGTGCTGGTGGTGCTCTTGGAGTCGATGGCGGATCAGCCGACGCAGCTTATCCCGCTTTTCCCCCAGCTCTTTGAAGGTGCCGGACCATTCCTTGCTCGCATCCGAGCTCATCTTGCAGCCATCGATGGCGAACAGTTCGTTGCCCAGCAGCCCCTGCTCCTGGCACACGAGAAGCACCTGCTCGAACAGTGCTTCGATCTCTTCAGCGTGGTTGCTCACAAACGCGGCGAGCGTGGTGAAGTGCGGCACCGTGTCGCAGGCCAGCGCCTTGAACAGGATGTTGGTCTCGCAGCACCACTGCATCTCCCGGCTGGAGGTGATGCCCTTGGAATAGGCGAACAGGATAACCTTGAGCAGGATGGCCGGGTCGTAGGCCCGCCGGCCAGTCGCTTCATTGCGGTACTTGGGATAGAACACCGACAGGTCCAGCTTGTGCTCGATCAGGTAATGGACGGCGTATTCGAAGGTCCCGGGCTGGAGCTGGTGGCGGAAGTTGATCACCACCATCGCGTGCTGGTCGATGTTATAGGGGATGAATCGGGGCATGCCAACGGCTCCTTGTTGCTCAGTACCAGCCTAGCAAATCGGGGGTTTTTCTACAGCCTCAACGCAAAGCTGAGCGGCGGACTTGGAGCGGAGCGGAAAGCCCGTCCGGCGCAGGCCTGACCAGGGCCGGAGCGTACTCGAGCGACTGGTTAAAAGGCATCAAGCTTGCTCCAGTTTGCCGAAAGGTACTTTTGGATACCCCCACCAGGCCTGTAGCGTGGAAAAAGTTGGAGGAAATCTGTCCGTGCGTGTTCAGCACTTTCATTTGAAACTATCCCGACATGCTTAGCTAGAAATATCATAGCCAGTGAAGGCGCACGAGACTCCCCTTGATTGCAGTGAATCCTCAATGTGCCACCTGAATCCCATACTTCTCTGGCAAACGGTAAAAAAGCTTGAAAAAGATCATCTGGGAACAGGGGAGCCTGCGGATCAATCATGTTCAAATACAGATCATTACCTTGGCGAAGCGAGAGGTAGTTCGGATGATCCTTGGGCAGACTCCCACCGTAGCCAACCGCCCGCTGGTGACAAGGACTCTTACACGCATGAACTACACCGAGTTCAGGCCATCCCAGTGAACAGATAGCCTCACTTCCCACCTCAACTCGATCGTGCACGGTATCCATACATCTCCTTTTAACGGTTAAGCTCAGCCGCGCAGCCTGTCTGCGTCGGCTGGAGCGCCTTGTTGTGTGGTCCAGGATCTTCGTAGCCGGGTGATCGTCTCCGATACAGCGGCAAACGTCTCTTCAGGACTGCAACGATACCTACCCCTCGCCCAGTCCAACATAACGGGCCCTCTGATCTGAGAAGCATGCTCGGGGAAAGCTACGAGATAATCATCTGTCAGTGCCTGACTCCTTGGGAACACGTGAAAATGAAGCTGCGACTGCTCTTCGCCGAACTGAGCGCAGTAAATACGGATAGGCTCGCACACTGCCTTCACAGAAGTGGCAGCGCTTGCCAGAACCGGTCCAAGTCGTTCGGCGGTTTCCAAGGGCAACTCATCCAACGACTGTGCTTCGGGGACTGGCGTCACGATCAGGTACCCGGGGACCGCACATGAGTAGCAATGCTCCACCAAGAAATCTTGGTCACGACTAATCTCAAAATTCACGGTTTTATTCCACACAATCGGGATAGGGAGGCACCTCACGGTGCCCCTCCTCCCACATCACCGGGCATACGGATCACGTACCACGGCGATTCAGTGACTTGATTCAACCCGTTACCGTGCTGCCAATTCGGGCAGTCCATAGCTCCGGAACAACCGGGCCGGTAGGGCTTGCCGCAGGGCCGGCGAATGACTCAGCCGCCACGGACCGTGGGCCGATTTCGCGGTGTTCCAGGCCAGCTTGACCGAGACACCACGCTTTCTCAGCTCACGATACCCTCTTCGGTCCCATTGCTTCCACACGTAACTTCTCAGTCTCCGCCGTAGCCACTTGTCCAGGTCCCGCAGCGGGCTCAGCACTTCGGCTGCGTCGAAGTACGCTTTCCAACCAAGCAGGGTTTCTTTCAGATCTGCGATCACCTGGGCCAGAGAGTGGCCCCGTGTACGACGGCTCAGTATCCGGATATGGGCTTTTAGTTTGTCGATGGCCTTGTCGGCCACCTTCAGTCTTTGCCCGTTCCGGCTGAGGGTGAAGCCCAGGAAACTGCGTTTCCAGGGCCGATCCACCGCGCTCTTTCGGGTATTCATTGTGAGCCTCAGTGAGTTCTCGATAAAGCGCGTCAGACTCACCATGACACGCTAACCCGCCCGGCGACTGCCCACATAGATCTGGCGTCGAGTCACCCCTCGGGGAACCACCCCCTGCGGTGCTCACAGAACCGGACGTGAACACCTCCGCTCATCCGGCGCCGGTTGCCTGTGCGGGTGACGCGGATCGATCAACTAGCGTAATGGGGTCTCTGCGAACTGGACTTTCCAGAGACGGGGCGTCAGATCGCCCACCTCTCTGGCCGGGTGCTGGCTGATGCGTTGCAGCACGTCCACCAGATAGGTGTACGGGTTAACGTCATGCAGCTTGCAGGTGCTGATCAGGCTCTGGATGATGCCCAGGTGTTCGGCGCCGAGTTCCCTCCAGCAGAACAGCCAGTTCTTTTTGCCCATGGGCATGGGGTGCAGCGCCCGCTCCAGGTGATTGGTATCCGGTTGTACCACTGGTACTGGATCCGCTACTTCATTCGGTTCCATCAGATGCGCCATCCCAGCGACATGGGAGCCAGTGAGGTGCGGGACTTCCTGACCTGGCTTGCGGTTCACCGGAACGTTGCGGTAGGAAGTCGTGAGTCTTCTCTACGGAGCGGGGTTACGCATTTCCGAGGCAGTACGTCTTCGTGTCAAAGACATTGATTTTGAAACCTCGGTGATTACCGTCCGCGACGGGAAGGGCGGTAAGGATCGGACAACACTTTTGCCCGAAACGCTCCGGGGAATGCGCCAGTCGCGAATCCATTCGATCCACGAGCAATGGAAACGGCAAGAGGGTCACTATGCGTTTCCCGTTACGCTACCCTTTGCGCTCAGTCGCAAATATCCGAATGCGGGAACGTCTTTCGTCTGGCAGTGGTTATTTGCTTCGCAGGGTCTTCGCCGGCGTTTCCAGCCCTCTGGGCTGAGGCCGCTATTGGCCACGCTACCGCCCCGGCCGACATGAGTCACCGTTTAGCCAGACTAGCGCGGGAAAGGTGACAATGCCAATAGGTGTCTGTTGCCCCCTTTCTCGTGAGACATCCGGCCGAGAGTGCCGTGTACCACACGCCTGGCCAGCGAACCGCCACTATCTCAGGACCACAGAAAGGAGCTGTTTCCAGGCACGGGGCCATAAGGGGCGATACATGAGAGCCCGGGAAGCCGAGGCCAGCGCCTCGCCCGAATCCTCACTGGCCCGGGAGCGCCGGCAATGGAAAGTGGCGAGGCAGCGGCGCGCAAAGCGGGCGGGAACCGCCCCCCGGAAGTTTTCGAGCGCGTACGTCATCGCCTCGCCCCGTGATTCAGCAACAGGATCCAGGCTCATCGGCAGCGTCCCTTCAGCGGGATAGACGCAGACCGGGTCAAGACTACCTGCGGCGGGCTCGAAAGCGGCCTGATGGGCCAACCACAACAGCAACGCGTGGTCATTGCTCAGGACAAAACGCATGCCGGTCTTTTCCAGGGAGCGCATAACGCGGCGCGGGATCAGCAGTGCCGACAGAGGAAACCTGGGTTCCTCGAACAGATTCCGCACCATTGTGGCATGCTGAAGGGTGCCCGGCAGGGTTCGCACGGTGCCGCCCTCCCCGTCCAGGATTTGGGTGGGCGCATAGATCACGCTGCGGGACTCCCCTGCCTCTCTTGAGCATGCCAACAGGTTCTCAAGAAAATCATTGGGCCAACCCGTCTGAGGGTCCGCCCAGGCCACATAGTCACCGCGTACCTTCTGGAGCGCCTGCCGCCGGCCTACAGCACGATCCGTTGCCTCCACCGACAGGACCCGCACCCGTTCACTGGACTGGGCCCAGGACGATAGTCGTTCCAGAGTATCGTCCGTGGAATCACAGTCCACGGCGATCAACTCCCAGTCCGTCAGGGTCTGGGCCTGAAGGCTACGGAGCACCGGCTCCAGCCACTCAGAGCGGTTGGCGGTGACCAGCAGCACGCTCACCCTTGGGGATTGCTCACTCAACACCCTTCAAACAGGTCCATGAACTCGTTGACCGGTGTATTGTCGAGCGTCTTCTGGTCCGTACAGAGGTTGAAGATCTGCTCGGAGCGCTTCTGGGTGAAGCGGGTTGCCAGGTTGTTGCGGAATTTCTGCTCCAGCAGCGGAATGCCGTCCTTACGACGGCGGCGATGGCCAATGGGGTATTCCACCGCCACATTCTCGGTGCTGGAGCCATCCTTGAAGAACACCTGGACCGCGTTCGCGATTGAGCGCTTGTCCTCTTCCAGATACTCGCGGCTGTAGCGTTCGTCTTCCTGGACTTCCATCTTGCCCCGGATCTCGTCAATGATCGGGTTGTTGGCGTGGAAGTCATCCTCATAGTGCTCGGCCGTCAGGTTACCGAAGATCAGCGGCACGGCGGTCATGTACTGCAGGCAGTGGTCACGGTCCGCCGCGTTGGCGAGGTTGCCCTCCTTGGAGATGATGCGGATGGCCGATTCGTGGGTGGTGATCACGACCCGATCGATCTCATCCAGCCGGTCCTTGACCTGCGGATGCAGGGTGACAGCGGCTTCAGCGGC
This sequence comes from Halomonadaceae bacterium KBTZ08, assembly GCA_048013405.1. Lineage (GTDB taxonomy): Bacteria > Pseudomonadota > Gammaproteobacteria > Pseudomonadales > Oleiphilaceae > Halospina. The sequence continues at coordinate 483,739 of CP182108.1, read as the reverse complement.
GGTCTGGGCGTGGAATTCGGCCGGGAAGGAGATCTTGAACAGGACGTTTTCCATCACGTAACTGCCGAATTCCTGGGGCAGCTTGAACTGGCGCTCGCCTTCGGGCTTGATCTGCTGGTCACGGTTGGTCTTGCTGAACAGCACGTCGTAGAAACCCCACTGCGGCGCGCTCAGTGCGCCCGGGATGCCCATTTCCCCGCGCTTGGCGATGTCGGCCAGGCGTACGGCACGGGAGGTGGCGTCGCCCGCGGCCCAGGACTTGCGGGAACCGGCGTTGGGCGCATGACGGTAGGTACGCAGGGACTGGCCGTCAACCCAGGCGTGGGAGAGCGCGGCCATGATCTCTTCACGGTTGCAGCCCATGAGCTTGGCAGTCACAGCGGTTGAGGCCACCTTCACGAGGACCACATGGTCCAGGCCAACCCGGTTGAAGGAGTTCTCCAGCGCCAGCACGCCCTGGATTTCGTGGGCCATGATCATGCCCTCAATCACGTCGCGCATGGTCAGCGGGTCTTTGCCTTCGGCGACACGCTTCTGCGAGAGGTGATCGGCGATGGCGAGGATGCCCCCGAGGTTGTCCGAGGGGTGGCCCCATTCGGCGGCGAGCCAGGTGTCGTTGTAGTCCAGCCAGCGGATGATGCAGCCAATGTCCCAGGCGGCTTTGACCGGATCCAGGCGGAAGGGAGTGCCGGGGACGCGCGCGCCGTTGGGGACCTGGGTGCCTTCAACAAGGGGCCCCAGGTGCTTGGTGCATTCAGGAAAACGCAGGGCCAGAAGGCCGCAGCCAATGGTGTCCATCAGGCAGTTGCGGGCGGTATCCAGGGCTTCCTGGCTCTCGATCCGGTAGTTGAGGACGTAATCGGCGGTTTTCTGGATGATGTCGTCGTAGTCCGGGCGGACGTTGGATTCTACGTTGGCGCTCATGAGTTTGCCTCTATGTTTCCTGTCTGGATTGTTGAATCAGAGTTGCAGGAATCAGACGAGAGGGGCGACCGAGCGTCCCGGTCAGCAGTCCCTCACGCCTGATTCGTCCAGGCGTGTCAGTACGGAAGGAAACTACCGCTCGTCGATCGGCAGCCACTCCTGGTGTTCCGGGCCGGTGTAGTCGGCGCTCGGGCGGATGATGCGGTTGTTGGCGCGTTGTTCCTTCACATGAGCCGTCCAGCCGGCGACTCGGGACATCAGGAAGATGGGCGTAAACAGCTTGGTCGGGATGCCCATGAAGGAGTAGGCGGAGGCGTGGAAGAAGTCGGCATTGGGGAAGAGTTTCTTCTCGCGCCACATGACTTCCTCGCAGCGTTCGGAGATATCAAAGAGGCTGGTATCGCCGTAATCCTCCGCCAGGGTACGGGACCATTTCTTGATGATGGCATTGCGCGGGTCGGCGTCGCGGTAGACAGCGTGGCCGAAGCCCATGATTTTGTCCTTGCGCTCCAGCATGCCCATGAGCTTTTGCTCGGCATCGTCGGGATCGTTGAAGCGTTCGATCATCTCCATCGCCGCCTCGTTGGCGCCCCCATGCAGTGGACCACGCAGACTGCCGATGGCGCCGGTCACGCATGAGTGGATATCCGAGAGCGTGGAGGCGCACACCCGGGCCGTGAAGGTGGACGCATTGAACTCATGCTCGGCGTATAGGATGAGCGAGACGTTCATTACATCCGCGTGCAACTGGCTGGGCTTACGGCCGTGGAGCATATGCAGGAAGTGGGAGCCGATGGTGTTGTCATCCAGGTCGGTCTCAATGCGTTCGCCGAAGTGGCTGTACCGGTACCAGTAACAGATCACCGCCGGCAGCGCCGCCAACATGCGATCGATGTGCTCATCCTGCTCGTCATAGCTCGTCTCGGTCTCGAGGTTACCCAGCATGGAGCAGCCCGTCCGCATCACGTCCATCGGATGCGCGTCAGCCGGAATGCGCTCCAGCACTTCCTTCAGCGTCTCCGGCAGGTGGCGCTTACCGGCCAGGCGCTTGGTGTAGGCCTCCAGCTCTTGCCGGTTGGGCAGATGGCCGTGAACCAGCAGGTGCGCTACTTCCTCAAACTGGGCATTGTTCGCCAGATCCGTGATGTCATAGCCGCGGTAGTTAAGGCCGGTACCGCTCTTGCCCACGGTACACAGCGCGGTTTCGCCCGCAACCTGGCCACGCAGGCCGCTGCCGCCGAGTGATTGATCGCTCATGGTTCTGTCCTCTCACCTGTCGTACTGACTGTGGTTCCTATTTGTTCTGCTCAAATAGGTCATCGAGCTTCGCCTCGAACTCGTGGTAATCGAGGAAATCGTAGAGCTCATCCCGGGTCTGCATCTGATCCACAACGGCCTTCTGGTCGCCGTCATCCAGGATGTGCTGGTAAACATTCAACGCCGCCTTGTTCATGGCGCGGAAGGCGCTGAGCGGGTAGAGCACCATGCCTACGCCCACCTCGGCCAGTTCCTGCCGGTTGAACAGGGGCGTTTTTCCGAATTCGGTGATATTGGCCAGAACAGGCACATCCAGAGCCTCGACAAAGGCCCGGTAGTCTTCAAGATCCGCTACCGCTTCCGCAAAAATAGCATCCGCTCCCGCCTGCACACAGGCCTGGGCGCGGTCGATCGCGGCATCACGGCCTTCCTGAGCGAAGGCATCGGTCCGGGCAATGATGAAGAAATCCGGATCCTGGCGGGCGTCCGCCGCTGCCTTGATGCGGTCCACCATCTCGGCCTTGGAAACGATTTCCTTGTTGGGGCGATGGCCGCAGCGCTTCTGGGCAACCTGGTCCTCCAGATGAATGGCGGCAACGCCTGCGCGTTCCATCTCACGGATGGTGCGGGCGATGTTGAGCGCCCCGCCCCACCCTGTATCAATGTCCACCAGCAACGGCAGGCTCGAGGCAGCGGTAATCCGGCGCGCATCCTCGAGCACATCGTTCATGGTGGTCATTCCCAGGTCCGGGAGGCCGAAAGAGGCGTTGGCCACCCCGCCGCCGGAGAGGTAGATCGCGCTGTGGCCGCTCTTTTCAGCCATGATGGCGGTATACGCATTGATCGCGCCGACAATCTGGAGCGGCTGGTTACTGAGGGCGTCGCGGAAACGTTTGCCGGGAGAGCGGGAATCTGTCATCAAAGCACCTGCTGTCTTGGATCTGTTTTCAGAACGGTGTCAACATGGAATAGTCGAGACTCAGCGCACAGCTGTCAATCACCCACTGTTTCCAATCAACCTGGGTTCGACCTCCAGCGCCACCCCGAAACGGGCCCATACGTCGCCGCGGATGCGCTCTGCCAGTCCCAGCAGTTCCTTCCCCGTCCCGTTGCCGTGATGGATCAGCACCAATGCCTGTTTGGAATGGACCCCAACGTGGGCCTCCCTGTGCCCTTTCCAGCCACACTGCTCGATCATCCACCCGGCCGCCAGCTTGAGCCCTCCCGGATCCGGATAGGCGATGAGCCCGGGAAAGTGGCTCCTGAGCGATTCCCCTGTTGCCTGGTCCACCACCGGGTTCTTGAAGAAGCTACCGGCGTTAGGCAACACCGCTGGATCGGGAAGCTTGGCGCGACGAATCCGGCTGACCAGGGTAGCAACAGCATCCGGAGTCAGCTCCTGCTGCGGTTGTTCATAGGTGCCAGCTTCCCGCGCCAGCTCACCGTAATCCAGCCGGAACGCCGCCGTGCGGGAAAGACGCACACGCACGCGAACAATGATGAAACGTTCGGGATCCCGCTTGAACAGACTGTCGCGATAGCCGAAATCACAGACTTCCGGTCCCAGGGTGCGGAAACATCCCTCCCGCCGATCCCAGGCATCCAGGCTCTCAAACACATCGCTCAACGCCCGGCCATAGGCGCCGATGTTCTGGATGGGCGCCGCGCCCACGGTTCCCGGAATCAGCGCCAGGTTTTCCAACCCTCGATAACCGGTGGCGGCCGTGTAACGGACCACGGCATCCCAGTCCTCACCTGCTCCCAGTGTGAGCACTGCCTGGTCTTCATCCAGTACCTGCCAGTGCCGTTCCTGGATGGCCATCCCCAGCACCAGCCCCTCAATATCCGAGCGCAGCACCACGTTGCTGCCCCCACCAAGCACCTGAACCGGCAGCTGCTGTGCCTCTGCCCACTCCAGCAGCCCGGGCAGCGCTTCCGGGTCCACAACGCGGGCATACCATGTGGCGCGGCCGGGCAACCGGAGGGTGTTACGTGGTTGCAGGTCGACTGCCTGTTCAACCAGCCCCTGGTTCATAGGCCGTGCCGCGACCGCAAGTCGGCAAGCAGACCCTCGCTGGCATCCGTGATCAGATCCAGAACCCTGGCGAAGCCGGATTCACCGCCGTAGTAGGGGTCCGGCACCTCCTCGGTATCCGCGTGGCGCGCATAGCTGAGAAGCAGTTCCACCGGCGCTTCCGCGTTGGGTGGCGCCATGGCACGCAGATCCGTCAGGTTAGCGTGATCCATCGCCAGAATGTAATGAAACGTGTAAAAGTCCTCCAGCCCCACCTGGCGTGCCCTTTGATGGGTAAGATCAATGCCGCGCTGGCGGGCGGCCTCGGTGGCCCGCGGATCCGGGGACTTGCCAACATGCCAATGCCCGGTGCCCGCGGAGTCGAGCTGGATACGGTCCTGTAGCCCGAGCTCTTCAAGTTGCTTCGCAAACACGCCCTGAGCCGTGGGCGAGCGGCAGATGTTGCCCAGACACACAAACAGAATGGAAACCGGTTGCGTCATAGTGCGTCACTCCTGATGTAGAGGGGGGCCGGCGAGGCACGCGCGGACCCGCTCCAGATCCGCTTCTGTATCCACACCCGCCGGCGGGGTCTGTTCCGCAATGCCGACCTGGATCCTGGCGCCGTGCCACAGGGCACGCAGCTGCTCCAGCGACTCTGCCTGTTCCAGAGGGGCCGGCTGCCACCCCACAAACTGGTGCAGCAGGCTGACCCGGTAGGCATAAAGGCCAATATGGCGGTACCAGCCAGCCGATGCCGGCACCTGTTCAGGGCGGCGCACCCCTTCGAACGTTGCCCGGTCCCAGGGGATAGACGCGCGGGAGAAATAGAGCGCCCGCCCTTGCGCATCCATAACGACCTTCACGGTGTTCGGGTTGAACAGCTCATCCGGGTCGGTAATGGGTTCGCTGAGCGTGGCAATAGCAGCCTCAGGGGCGCCCTCGAGCAACCCGGCCACCTGGTTGATCAGCCCGGCGGGCAGCAACGGTTCATCACCCTGAACATTGACCATAATGGCTTCGCCGTCCAGCGCCAGGCTTGAGGCAACCTCCTGAAGGCGATCCGTGCCCGAGGGATGATCCCCCCGCGTCATAACGGCCTCGCCGCCAAAGCCATGGACCACGTCCGCAATCTCTTGGGAGTCCGTTGCGATGATCACCCGCTCTGCGTCGCTCTCTGCCGCTCGATCCCAGACGTGGCGGATCATGGGGTGGCCACCAATGTCCGCCAGCGGTTTCCCGGGCAGGCGGCTGGAGGCATAGCGTGCCGGGATAACGACGGTAAAGGCCATGGCGAGCTCCGTTCAGCGTACCGGCGTAAGCCGTTCGTCAGTGGTGAGGGTGCGGGCCTGCTCGGGCAGCATAACCGGTATGCCCTCGCGGATGGGAAATGCCATGGCGTCATTGCGGCAAATGAGTTCCTGCGCCTCGGCGTCGTAAATGAGCTTACCGTGGCACACGGGGCAGGCAAGCAATGCGATCTGACGTTTATCCATGGGGTCTATCCTTCCCAGGCTGTTCAAGCTGTTGGTCCAGTGCGGCAACCAGTGCGTCGTCCGGTCGGGCGATCACGTCCAGAACCCAGACGTCCTCACTGGCAATTGCGCGGCATTTTACGCCATCCTTGGCCGTCATCACGACCGGTCCATGGGAAAACGCCAGTTCGCCCGCGCGAAAACGGTGATGATCGTCAAATGGGTGGGGAATCACGCTGGCCCCGAGTCCATCCAGCGTATCAAAGAACCGCGCCGGGTTCCCTATGCCGGCCACCCCATTCACTACACGCCCCTGCAGCCACGTCAGGCTCCGGCTCTCACCACTTTTGAGATTGCGCAGCCCCTGGGGCACCAGCGTTACCCTGTGCAAGGGATGAGCAACTGGGAGCCCATCCCGAAAAGACGCATGCTCCGGTTCACCGGTCACCAGACAGAAGTCCACGGCGTCCAGACGTTGCAGCGGTTCCCGCAGCGGCCCGACCGGTAACAGGGAGCCATTGCCAATGCCTCGGGCACCATCAAAGATACAGAACTCCAGCGTCCTGCCCAGGGCATAGTGCTGGAGGCCGTCGTCACAGACCAGCACATCCCCCAGCTGTTGCTGTTCTGCATAAACCGCTGCCCGTGCCCGCTCGGGGTCTACGAGCACAGGAACGCCGGTCTGCTGGGCCAGCATCACCGGTTCATCCCCGCAGGTTTCAGGATCGGAATCCGGACCGACGAGGCAGGGACAGTGCTCCGGTTTGGCACCGTAGCCCCGACTGAGAATAACCGGGCGCCAGCCGGCTGCTGCCAGGTGCGCCACCAGCCAGGCGGTAAAGGGGGACTTGCCGGTACCACCGACGGTGATGTTACCCACAACCAACACCGGCAACGGGGAATGATGGACGTGGCGGTGGCCGTTCCGGTAGGCCTGCCAACGCTGTTTGACCAGCCGGCCGTACAACCATGCCAGGGGTTTAAGCCAGGCCAGCGGGCGCCTGTCGCTATACCAGAGGCGTTGCAGTGTCTCCCCCATACCCCCGGTCCGGTGCTCAGGCGTCTTCGGAAAATTGCAGGCGATGCAGTGCCGCATAGGCGCCACCTTGTGCCAACAATTGCTGGTGACTGCCGATTTCCACCAAGCGCCCACCGTCCATGACAGCGATACGGTCCGCGGACTCGATGGTGGAAAGCCGATGGGCGATCACCAGTGTGGTGCGCCCTGCCATGACCTCCTCCAGCGCTTCCTGGATATGGCGCTCGGATTCCGTATCCAGCGCGGATGTGGCTTCGTCCAGGATCAGGATGGGCGCGTCCTTGATCAGCGCCCGTGCGATCGCCAGGCGCTGACGCTGCCCTCCCGAAAGCAACACGCCGTTATCTCCCACCATGGTGTCGAAGCCATCCGGCAGGTTTTCAATGAACGACAACGCATGGGCCTTGCGCGCCGCTTCCCGGATGGATTCCCGGCTGGCTCCGCTCATCTCGCCATAGGCGATGTTGTTGGCAACGGTATCGTTGAACAGCACCACATTCTGGGTAACCAACGCGATCTGGCGCCTCAATGCCTCAAGCGTAAAATCGCCGACCGACACATGATCAATCCGGATATCACCATGGGTCAGCTCGTAAAAGCGGGGGATCAAGCTCACCAGGGTGGACTTGCCGCTGCCCGAGCGCCCCACAAGGGCCAGGGTCTCACCCGGCGCCACGTTCAGATCAACCCCCTGAAGCACGTACTCGCTCTGGGCTTGGTAATGGAACCAGAGGTTCTCGAAATCGATCCGGCCATCAACCCGTCCCGGATCCCAGGTGCCGGTATCCGCTTCTGCCGGATAATCAATGCTCTCAAAAATACTCTGGGAGGCCGCGATGCCCTTCTGGATCTTGGCATGGACCGACGTCAACTGACGGACCGGCTTGGCCATGGTTGAGGCAGCGGTAATAAACGCCACGAACTGGCCCGTGGTCATGGCTCCCTGGAACTCAGGAGACAGCGCCACCCAGATCAGGCACCCGATTGCCAGCGAGACAAGCACCTGGACCACCGGTGTGCTGATGGCCTGGGTCTTGGCCATTTTCAGGCTCTGGCGCAGATTATCCCGGCTCACCCGGCGGAAACGGTCTGACTCCCGCCCGGCCCCCCCGAAGGTACGCACTACCCGATAGCCCGTGATGGCTTCCGAGGAAACATGGGTCACATCGCCCATGGAATACTGGATGCGGCGGCTGATGCGGCGGAAGCGGCGGCTCACATAACTGATGATCCAGCCGATGAGCGGGCCCACTGCCAGAAACAGCAACGTCAGTTTCCAGTTCGTATAGAACATGAAACCGAGCAGCCCAACCACCGTCAGCCCCTCCCGCAGGATTATGGTCAGGGCCTGTGTCGCGGCATCCGTGACCTGCTCGATGTTGAAGGTGATCTTCGAGACCAGGTGGCCGGAGGACGTCTGGTCAAAGAACCTTGAAGGTACGCGCATCAGGTGGTCGAACACCTGCACCCGCATGACATTGACGATATTCCGGCCCACATAGTTCATGTAGTACTTGCTGAAGAAGAACCCGATGCCCCGGATGGTGAACACACCGATTATGAGCAATGGCAGGAATCGGCGATTCTCCGGAGTGGGATTCTGCAGTGCCTCGATCACGAATTCCATGGACCAGGCCATGGCCGTGGAGGCTCCAGCATAGACGGCGTTACCCAGGGTGGCCACGGCAAAGGCCACCCAGAACGGAATCGCGTACCGCAGGAGTCGTCTGTACACCTGCCAGTTGGTCAGGTCTGTGATACCGGCGTCATCCGCCATTGGCGTCGGGACTGCTCTGGGTGCTGATACTCAGGCCGGTGAAGCCGAGGCTGCCCGCCACGTCCATGGCACGTACAACCAGTTCGTGGCGAGCGTCGGCATCGGCGGTGATAATAAACGGAAGGTCGGTGTTACCGTTGGCCACCGCCTGCACCCGTTCTTTCAGGGATTGGCGCGCAACGTCATTGAGGCGTTCCCCGTTGACCGAGAAGACCCCATCCGCGCTGACTTCAACCTCGACCCGCTCCGGTTGCTCCTGAGCCTCGGTACCCTCGGCTTCGGGAAGGTCGATCTGGAGCTCCGTCTCACGTGTGAAGGTGGTCGATACCATGAAAAAGATCAGCAGCAGGAAGACCACATCGATCAGCGGCGTGAGGTTAACGGAAACCTCCTGTTGCGCCTGACGCCGGAATTTCACGACTCACTGCCCTCGTCAACGACGATGTCACGATCCCCGTGCACCACTTCGACCAGCTTCATTGCTTCCTGCTCCATGTTCACCACCATTTCATCCACACGGCGGATGAAAAAGCGATGAAAGATCAGGGCCGGAATGGCCACGCTCAGGCCTGCGGCTGTGGTAATCAGGGCCTCGGAAATACCACCGGCGAGGACGCCGGGGTCGCCCACACCCGCCAGCTGGATCTGGGAGAAGACCTTGATCATGCCAATAACGGTGCCCAGAAGGCCCAGAAGCGGCGTTATGACCGCGATCGTCCCCAACGGATTCAGGAAGCGCTCAAGGTCATGGACCACCTGGGCCGCCTCATGCTCAATGCTTTCTTTCATGATGTCGCGGCCATGCTTGGCATTATTGAGCCCCACAGCCATGATCCGCCCGAGCGGCGACGACTCCTGAATCGCCTTGAGGCGGCGCGAATTCAGTTCCTTTTTCTTGATCAGCCGCCAGAGTTCGTTGGTGGTCGACGCTGGGGCCACACGGCTGACACGCAATGCGTAGAACCGCTCAATAATGATGGCCAGCGCCAGTATGGAACAGATCAACAGCGGAATCATGATGAATCCGCCAGGCCTCAGAAGCTCGAGCACACGCCTTCTCCATGCTGTTGAACAAGCGCCAATACTCTAGCACAGGCGCGCCTTCTGGCCACAATCCCGCGCACTCTCAATACGCCAACCAGAGCTTTCGGGCAGTAAGCGAAGCTCCCCTGTATGGGGCGTGAACAGTACCGCTGTATCCGCTTGCCTGTAACGTTGGAGCGCGGGCGCTCCGGTCTCCCCCTGATACCAATCCGCTGGCACCATCACCGAAAACTCCGGCGACACCGCCTCAATGAAACCAAGCTGCGAGGAACGCCCCCGCCCCGCGCGCGGCGCCGTCAGGATGTCGGCTTTCTGGGCGCCCGCCAGTTGTTGCAGGAGGCGGCGCTCGCCATGGCGATCCACCGGCCCCGTCAGCAATGCCGTCCGGGCTCCACTGGTCAGCCGCAGGCTGCAACGGCCTTGCGTGGGCAGGCCACGCAGCGACACACGATCCAATGGCAGATTGACGGCAGATGCGCATGCGCTCGCCTCAATGACGTTCTGGATCGCCGGCAACCGGGGAGAACGCCAATGCCGCGCCACATCCATCCCGGGGTCCCCCAGGATCAGATAGTCAATCGGCCCGTAAGACAGTGCATCCAGCCATGGTCCGATCCGGTCACGGGTAACCTCGCGGGTTAAAGAACCCGCTTGCCGTCCATCGAAAAGCACGGTGTGCCCGCCGTCGCGGATCAGCACGACAGCCCCGCCCATACCGTCTGGTATCCGGAGCTCAGGCCCATCAGCTTCCGGCTCCGCCATGTCATGCGGCATCAGGGAGGCCAGAGCCAGAACGCACGCCGCCAGCAAACGATAGGGCCACCCAAGTGGCAGCAACGTACACAACACCAGCGCGGCGCCCAGCACCGCAATGCCAAAGGAAGGCACCGGCAAGTCAAAGGCCCCCAGCTGGGCCCATCCAAGAAAGGACCATAGAACGGTCATCGCCAGATCCACTCCTGGAGCAACCCAGCTGGCGGATACCGGGTGACACAACGCGAAGGGGGCGGCCACCAGAAGAACCGGCATTACAACCATGGATACCCAGGGAATGGCGACCAGGTTCACCGCAAACGCAACACCCGCAGGGGCCATACCACGCCAAAGCAGCAGCGGAGCCAGGCCGGCCACGACAGCAGCCTGAGCCATAACCAGTCCGCGGGCCACACCGGGCGCCCGCAAGCGGGCACCCACCCCCAGTATAAGGCAGGCGACCGCCCCAAAGGACAGCCACAGGCCGGGGCTCCACAAGGCCCTGGGTTCCAGTGCCACAACCACCGCCAACGCCAGGAGCCAACCATCCCAGAGCCGCCACTGGCGGCCAGAGGCCAGCATCCAGCCCGCCACTACCACCATGACCAGCGCCCGCTGGGTAGGTACGGTAAAACCAGCCAGGAGGGCGTAGCTGCCGGCCGCAAGACCCACCAGCAGCAACGCTGACAGACGCCCCAGCGCGGGGCGGCGGTGAGCCATTCGGGTAGCGGGCACCCCCAGGGCCAGCCCGGCAATCGCCGCCACCAGCCCCACATGCAGCCCGGAAATGGCCACCAGATGCTGGGTCCCCGTGGCCTCAAGCCGGCGCCAGTGCTCTGTCCGCAGGCCCGCCCTGCTGCCCAGCAGCAGGGCCTCCACCAGTTCTGGGTGACGTAAGCCCGCCAAGTGGTTTTCCAGGCGCTGGATCAGCGCGATACGAGCACTGTGGTAATGGCAGACCACCCCGCATAACGCCGGGGCCGACTCAAGGTGCCGGACGCTGGCGACAGCGCCGATGCGCTCACGCCACAGCCAACGTTCATAACCACCGCCCCCCGCATTCAGCGGTGCACGCGGCGCTCGCAGGCGGGCTTCCACCCGCAGCCCCCCAGTAATCCGGTGGCGAGAGGCCTCCCCAGCCAGCGTGAGCCTGATCCGGTGGGGCAATGAGTCCTCGCTCCCAACCGTGCAGAGAACAAAGGCCAGCCGTCCGCCACCCGTTGCCTGTGCGGGCTCACAGACATAACCTGAAATCTCAACAGCTTCCGAGCCCGCTTTCAGGCTGGAGGGTGGCTGCCCCCCCAGCCATTCCATTAAGATAAGCACCAATATCAGCGCCAGCATCCCTGTGCGCATTACACCCTTCCCTGTCACACGGCATTTTCACTCGGATGAGGTAAGCTTCATTCATGGACAGACGTTTTTTCAAGCGCCTCATCCCTCATCCGGATCAGGTTCGCCGTATACGTGCCTTGCATTTTCTCGGCGAGATCCTGCATGAGCCCAACCTGTGGCACATCAACCGGCACTCGGTCTCCAGGGCGCTTCTGCTCGGGATTTTCTGGTGCATGGTGCCTATGCCCTTCCAGAGCATTCCGGCCGCGATGACGGCCATCTGGCTCAATGCCAACCTGCCATTAACCCTGGTCACTGTTTGGATCAGCAATCCTTTGACCATGGGCCCGATGCTCTATGCCGGCTATGCGATGGGGGTTCTGGTACTCGGTCGCCCAGAAGAAGCCGACCGGTTCCAGTTCAGCTGGGAATGGTTCAGCGCTCGCGTGATCGAGGTCGGTATTCCCCTTTACATGGGCTCGCTGATTCTGGGCCTTATCTTCTCCCTGAGTGCCTATCTCGTCATCCAGCAGTTATGGCGCCGGCGGGTGCGGCAACGCTGGCGACAGCGCAAACGAGAACGCGAAGTCAGGAACGGGCCGCACTGAGTCCACCATGATCCAGGCGCATCACACGCCCCATCCCCTGGGCCAATTCAGGATCATGGCTTACCACCACGAAGGCTGAGTCCAGCTGCTCATTGAGCTCGCGCATCAGTGCCTGAATGCGTTCACCCGTGTCATCGTCCAGATTACCGGTGGGCTCATCCATCAGGACGCAGCGTGGCTCATTGACCAGCGCGCGGGCGATGGCTACCCGCTGGCGCTCCCCACCGGACAGCTCCGAGGGCTTATGCCTCAGCCTTTCACCAAGACCAACCCGCTCCAGCAGGTCCTGGGCCTTTGCCCTGGCCTGGCGGGGATTGAAGTTGCCCAAGGCCGCTGGCAGAGCGACATTGTCCAGCGCGCTGAATTCCGCCAGCAAATGATGGAACTGGTACACAAACCCAAGGGTCCGGTTGCGGAACCGGCAACGCTCGCGCTCGCGCATGCGATGGATGTCCTCACCGTCAATCCAGACCTCGCCCTCGCTGGGCCGATCCAGGCCACCAAGCATGTTAAGCAGCGTCGTCTTGCCGGAACCGGAGCTGCCCACAATCGCCAGCGTCTCCCCCGGCGCCACGCTCAGGGTCACGTCCGAGAACACGCGAAGCGTATCGCGACCTTCCTGGTAGGTCTTGGCCAGGTTGCTGCACTGGATGATCGGTGTCTCACTCATAACGCAGGGCCTCCGCTGGCTGGACCCGGGAGGCGCGCCACGCCGGGTATATAGTGGCAAGCAGGCTCATGGCCAGGCCCGCACCGCCCACGATCAACACGTCATTGAGCTGGAGCTCGGACGGCAGATAACTGATGAAATAAACATCCGCGCTCAGGAACTGCATGCTCAATACACTCTCAATCCATCCGATGACACTGCTGATATTGAGCGCCAGCAGCACGCCCAGGCCGGTACCGATCAGGGTGCCCCCCACGCCAATCACCCCGCCCTGAATGATGAACACGGCCATGATGCCGCGCGGGGTCATTCCCATGGTCCGGAGAATGGCGATGTCCGCGGTTTTATCCGTTACGACCATGACCAGTGCTGACACGATGTTGAACGCGGCGACAGCCACGATGAACATCAACAACAGCCCAATCATCGTCTTTTCCATCTGGATGGCCTGGAACAGGTTGCCGTGAGTCTGGGTCCAGTTCATGGTGCGATACGAACCGGGCAGCGAGCGAGCAATACGGTTGGCCACCATGGGAGCCTGAAACAGCTTATCCACCTGAATCCGTAACCCCTGGGCACGATCCCCGAGACGCAGCAGCTTGCCAGCGTCCTTGTAGTGGATCAGCGTATACCGGCTGTCCAGTTCCGCCCCAACACTGAAAGTACCTACCAGGGTGAAACGCTTGAGCCGGGGCAGCACCCCGGCAGGAGAAACCGACGCTTCGGGCAGCACCACGGTAACCCGGTCCCCCAGGCGGATGCCCAGACGCCTTGCCAGCGCCTCGCCAAGAATGATGCCGAACTCGTTGGGCTGTAGGTCCGACAGGCTGCCGTGGGTCATGTGCTGCTCGATAATCGATACGTCGGGCTCATGCTCCGGATCAACGCCATTGATCATGGCCCCGTGAACCTCTCCCCTGCCGGTCAGCATGCCCTGCGCCTGTGAGTACGGGGCTACCCCCGTCACATGAGGGTTGGCTTCAACCACACTGGCCACGTCGCGCCAATCCGCCATACCCTCGGTGCTCTGAATCACCGCGTGGGGCACCATGCCCAGGATCCGTTCGCGCAACTCCCGGTCAAACCCGTTCATCACCGAGAGCACCGTAATCAGCACCATGACCCCCAGGATCAGGCCCAGCATGGACACCAGCGAAATGAACGAAATGAAATGGTTGCGGCGCTTGGCGGCGGTGTAACGAAGGCCGATGAAAACGGAAAGGGGTTTGAACATAAATGACTACCGGAATCCTTGGGGCAGGTCGGCCGCACCTGCACTGTGATGAATCACTGTTACACTCAGAAAGATGGGATCCAGGAGAAACGTTATGCCAAAAGAGCACGATCCCGAGCGTCGCCAGTTCTATCGCATCGAAGACCGCGTGGGCCTCGAATGCCGTCAACTCGAGGGCGAACCGACGGCTCCCCCGGAAACCCTCTTCGAGGGCGGTGAAACCTTGCCACTGGAGGAGGAATTACGCCGGCACGATGCGGAGATCCGGCACCAGATCGGCCTGCTTTCGGAAAGCGATCGGGTTCTCTCCCAACTTGCCCGTGCCCTGAACGATAAGCTCGACACGATGGCGCGGATTATGACCTTTCACCATAATCCGTTGCAAGACAGTGACTGGGTTAACGTAACCCTCTCTGAAGGCGGGCTGTCTTTCATCACCACGGAACCGGTTCCAGAAGCTGAATCGCTGATGGCGTTGCGGCTGACGCTGATGCCCGAGCTGAGCCAGGTAGCCGCCTATGCCCGCGTGGTCTCTACGGATACAACCGAGGAGGGAACACGCTTGCATCTACGGTTCCATAACATGGAGGATACCGAACGCCAGCAGATTGCCCGCCATGTGCTCAGGATCCAGGCCCGGGAACGCCAACAAGCACGTCAACGCCGGGAAATCGGCGGGGAGACGCCCTGACTCGACGCAGCCTGCTGGTACGCTATAGTGGGAAAAACACTCAAGGATTACCGAGTCTGACCGGAACCATAATCATGCGCACACTCAAAACTTGGAAGGTTTATCGCTGGCTGGCCCCGATCACAATGCTACCGCTGGTGGCGTCCACGGTCGCCGCTGAGTCAATGGCCGCCCCTGATTCCGACGCGGACAATGCGCGCGCTCAGGAGCAACAAAAGACCCAACGCACCACCCAACCCCTAAGCCTCAAGATCCAGCAGGAAGAAGGGGTACGGACACCTCGCCGCGGTGAGCACATGGACTCCGTCCAGAGCCGCTTCGGTGCCCCTCAATCCCGCCAGGGCCCAGTGGGGGAGCCGCCGATCACGCGCTGGCACTACCCGGATTTTGTCGTCGTCTTCGAGAATGAATGGGTTATTGATAGCGTTGTCGAGCCTGACAGCGTCCAGTGACCCCGATATTGTCTCGTGCTCAGAGTGCATAACCGGAGGTCCCCGGAACCGTGAGCCGTTTCCGTCTTGTCGCCGAATGGGCGGCCCAGGGCGCTGTTCTGATGGCATGGCCACCGCAGCTTTCCGACTGGGCCGCCCTGGCGGAACAGGCCGAGCCCGCCTTCGCCGCCATCGCACGAGCGATCCTGGCCGATCAGGACCTGATTCTCTGCGTTAACAGTCCTGAACAAGCCCCTGAAATACGGGAAAAGATCTGCTCTCCAACGGGTCAGGGTCAACTCCACATCCAGTTCGTTGGCATCAATGATACCTGGGCCCGGGACTTTGGCCCCCTGACCCTCAGCGATGGCACAGAAACACGATTACTGGACGCGACCTTCAATGGCTGGGGCAACAAGTTCCCGGCCGAGCAGGACAATGCGGTCAACGGTACACTCCATGCGCGGGGCGCCCTGGGCAAGCTGCCCATGGAAACCGACTCAATGGTGGTCGAGGGCGGCGCGCTTGAAACGGACGGTCTGGGCACGCTGCTGGTGAACCGTCACTGCGTTCTCAACCCGAACCGTGGCAACCCGCAGCCCACCGACAAGCGATTGGCGCAATGGTTCCGCCAGCGGCTGGGTGCGGAGCGCATCCACTGGCTGGACCACGGCCATCTTCAGGGCGATGATACCGATGGCCACATTGATACCCTGGCCCGGTTTACGGCAGCTGATCATATTGTCTATCAGGGCTGTGAGCAGCCTGATGACACGCACTACACGGAGCTCCAGGCAATGGCCCGGGAGCTGTCGCAACTCAGGGACGCCGGTGGCCACCCCTACCAGCTCACCGCCCTTCCCTGGCCGGATCCGGTCCACGACCAGGCGGGCGAGCGGATGCCGGCCACATACGCGAACTTCCTGATCACCAATCATGCCGTGCTCGTGCCATGTTATGACGTCCCCCAGGACGATGAAGCATGCCGAATCCTGGCAGACTGTTTCCCCGAACGCCGGGTTCAAGGCATCCTGTGCCGCCCTCTGCTCCATCAGGGCGGAAGCCTCCATTGCCTGACCATGCAGCTGCCACCAGGAGCCAGGCCCCATGGGTAATCAACGCGCATTCACCGCCGCCGCCGTTCAGCAGAGCTGTGGCCCGGACCGCGAGGCCAACCTGGCACATTCCGCGCACCTGATCGAGGATGCCGCCCAGCGCGGAGCGGACCTGGTCGTCCTTCAGGAGCTCCATACCGGCCCCTACTTCTGTCAGGAGGAGGCCACGGACGTCTTCGACCAAGCCGAGTCCATCCCCGGTCCAACCACCCGGTTTCTGGGCGAACTGGCCGCCGAGCTGGGTGTAGTGATTGTGGGTTCGGTGTTTGAGAAGCGCATGGTGGGCGTCCACCACAATACCGCCGTGGTACTGGACCGTGACGGCAGTCTGGCGGGTCGTTACCGCAAGATGCACATCCCGGACGATCCCGGCTTTTACGAAAAGTTCTATTTCACCCCGGGGGACGCCTATCCCGATGCCTTCCGGCCCATCCGGACCTCACTGGGCCGGCTGGGCGTCATGGTGTGCTGGGATCAATGGTACCCGGAAGCTGCCCGTCTGATGGCACTGGCAGGCGCCGAAGTGCTGATCTATCCCACAGCAATCGGCTGGGATCCGGCGGATGAGACGGAAGAACAGGAACGCCAGCTGGATGCCTGGATAACCGTCCAGCGTGGCCATGCCATTGCCAATAACCTGCCTCTGATCGCCCCCAACCGGCATGGATTCGAGGCGGCTCCGGATGGCTCCGGCGAGGGTATCCAGTTCTGGGGCAACAGCTTCATCTGCGGCGGGCAGGGCGAATGGCTGGCGCGCGCCGATGCCGAAGGCGATGAGATCATTCTGGCAACTCTCGACCCTGATCGCACTGATGCCCTGCGCCGTATCTGGCCTTACCTGCGGGATCGCCGTGTGGATGCCTACGACCAACTGACCCATCGCGTGAGGGACTGATGCGCACCGCCGACCTGCTCCAGCAAACCGCCGACCAGCTCAACCGCGTTCTTCTGGGCAAGCAGAACCAGGTGCGGCTGGCCCTGTGCTGCGTACTGGCCCAGGGGCATCTGCTGATCGAGGACATTCCGGGGATGGGCAAGACGACCCTTTCCCATGCACTCTCGGCAACCCTTGGACTCAGCTACAACCGGGTTCAGTTCACCAGCGACCTGATGCCAGCGGACCTTCTCGGCTTCTCCATGTACGACAAGGAAGCAGGCGACCTGGTTTTTCACCCTGGCCCGATCTTCGCTCAGGTCATTCTCGCGGACGAGATCAACCGCGCCTCACCCCGAACCCAGAGTGCCCTTCTCGAGGCCATGGAAGAACGGCAGGTTTCCATTGAAGGGGAAACCCGGGCGCTGCCCGAGCCCTTTTTTGTCATTGCCACCCAGAACCCGCTCGACCAGCGCGGCACATTCCCGCTTCCGGAGAGCCAGCTGGACCGCTTCCTGATGCGACTGACGCTGGGGTATCCGGACGAACGCGCCGAACGCGAGCTGCTTCTGGGCCAGGACCGTCGCCACATGACTTCCGAGCTGGCCTCCCTGCTGTCACCGGACTCGCTCCAGCGCATGCAGAGCCTGCTGCCCCAGATCCGTGTTTCCGACGCCCTTCTTGATTACGTCCAGCGCCTATTGGCTTACAGCCGGGACATTCCGGGCGTCCTTTATGGCCTGTCGCCAAGGGCGGGCCTGGGCCTGCTGCGGGCCGCCCGCGCCTGGGCACTGCTGGAGGGCCGTGGCCACGTCCTCCCGGACGACGTCCAGGCCGTGCTCCCCAACGTGGTTGAGCACCGGCTCGTGGATGACCACCACAACCGCCAGGAAATGCTCTCACAACAGATCCTGCGTGACGTGCCCGTGATTGTGTAGCGCCGCCCCCTGCCCCGGCGTTACCATGACCACCATTGATTGACACCGTTTTCCCGATAGAGGAACAGCATGAGCGACAGCAACCATCATCGCCTGATCATTCTCGGCTCCGGCCCGGCGGGCTACACCGCCGCCGTCTACGCCTCGCGCGCCAACCTTGACCCCACACTGATCACCGGCATTGAAGTGGGCGGCCAGCTCACCACGACTACCGACGTGGAAAACTGGCCTGGTGATGTGGATGGACTCCAGGGCCCGGACCTGATGGAGCGCATGAAGACACACGCCGAGCGCTTCAACACCCAGCTGATCTACGACCACATCAATGGCGCCGACCTCAGCCAGCGCCCGTTTACCCTGACCGGCGATTCGGGCAACTACACCTGTGACGCGCTGATCATCGCAACGGGCGCCAGCGCCATGTACCTGGGCCTGGAGTCCGAGGAAACGTTCATGGGCCAGGGTGTTAGTGCCTGCGCCACCTGCGACGGTTTCTTCTACCGCAACCAGGACGTCGCCGTGGTTGGTGGCGGCAATACCGCTGTGGAGGAGGCGCTCTACCTCTCCAACATCGCCAACAACGTCACCCTGGTCCACCGCCGCGACCAGCTGCGCGCGGAAAAGATCCTGCAGGACAAGCTCTTCTCACGGGACAATATCAGCGTCATCTGGGATCACACCCTGGACGAAGTACTGGGTGATGCCACTGGCGTTACCGGCGCGCGCCTCAAGAACAAGCACTCCGGTGAAACACAGGACCTGGATGTCGCCGGTGTCTTCATTGCCATTGGGCACAAGCCCAACACCGACCTCTTCGAAGGTCAGCTGGACATGAGCGGCGGCTATATCCGCATCCGCAGCGGCCTGGAGGGCATGGCAACCGAGACCAGCGTCCCCGGCGTCTTCGCCGCCGGCGATGTGGCTGACCACGTTTACCGTCAGGCGGTAACCTCGGCCGGCTTTGGCTGCATGGCAGCGCTGGACG
Source organism: Halomonadaceae bacterium KBTZ08 (assembly GCA_048013405.1). Classification (GTDB taxonomy): domain Bacteria; phylum Pseudomonadota; class Gammaproteobacteria; order Pseudomonadales; family Oleiphilaceae; genus Halospina. Next base: position 464,575 of record CP182108.1, on the reverse strand, counting down.
CCGAGAAATACCTGGACGGCCTCGCCTGATCCGCCCCCATGTCCGCGCTCCCCTGGCTGGACACAAGGTCGCACTGGTTCCCGGACCCTGAAACCGCCCTGGATGAACCGGACGGGCTTCTGGCTATCGGCGGCGACCTGCACCCGGAGCGCCTTATCCAGGCCTACAGCCAGGGGATCTTCCCCTGGTTCTCCGACGACCAGCCGATCCTCTGGTGGTCCCCCAACCCGCGCTGCGTCCTTTTCCCTTCCCGCGTGCACATCGCCCGCAGCCTGCGTCGCCGACTGAACCAGGGGAGCCTGCGCATCACGGTGGACTGCGCCTTTGACGACGTCATCCGTGACTGTGGCGCCCTGCGCGAGGAAGGCACCTGGATAACGAGCGACATGGAAGCCGCCTACTGCCACCTCCATGACCTGGGCCATGCCCATTCCTTCGAGGCCTGGAACGTGGACGGCGAACTTGTCGGGGGGCTCTACGGCATCGCCATCGGCCGCTGCTTCTTCGGGGAATCCATGTTCAGCCGGGAACGTGATGCCTCCAAGGTGGTGTTCGTCCACGTTGCCCGCCAGCTTGAACGCTGGGGCTATGCACTGATGGACTGCCAGGTTGAGAACGATCACCTGATGAGTCTGGGCGCGGAACGGATTTCACGTCGGCGCTTTTTGACTATACTCAGGGAGAATGTGGATCAACCCGCCGGCCACGACTGGCGGATGGACTGGTTCTGGGGCCAGGAGTCCAATGCATGAGCAGTCTCAAGACCCTGATTTTCTTTGCAACCCCTGAACACCCCTGCAGCTACCTGACGGACCGTCAGGCAACGACCATGTTCGTTGACCCCAGAGCCGAGGTCGACCGCAACCTCTACACGCAACTCACGGAGCTGGGATTCCGGCGCAGCGGCTCCCATTATTATCGCCCCCACTGCCGGGGCTGCAATGCCTGCATTCCCGTGCGCATACCAGTGGCCCGCTTCCAGCCCGACCGCTCCCAGCGCCGCGTCCGGCGTAATAACCGGGACCTGACCCTGATCCAGACGCCGGTGCGCTTTGACGAGGAAATCTACGACCTCTATGAACGCTACATCGTTGAACGCCATCACGACGGCGATATGTATCCGCCAAGCCGGGAACAGTTCACTTCCTTCCTGATCGAGGGCAGTATCGACGGCTTCTTCCTCGAAATGCGACGTGAAGGGCGGCTGATCGCGGTGGCGGTGGTGGACGTGCTGGATACCGGTTTTTCGGCCATCTATACGTTCTTTGAACCTGGCGAGGAGAAGCGCAGCCTGGGCACTTTCGCCATCCTGTGGCAGATCCAGGAGGCCCACAGGCGCGGCTTGCCGCACCTCTACCTCGGCTATTGGATCCGCCAGTGCCGCAAGATGAATTACAAGACCCGATTCCGTCCGCTGGAGCAGCTGATCAGCGGGCGCTGGACCGAGCTGGTCACCAGCGACGGCATACTGCATCATTCACAGACCTGATTTGGCAATGAACGCAATTTAAGGCAGAATTGCGCCCCTCTGCCCCGGCGTACGCATTGGTTGTTAATATCGGCCGGGCGCATACCAGCATTTCATCAAAGTACGGAGTAGCAACTGAATGGCAAAGTCCGATGCCGTTGAAATGGAAGGCGTCATTGTCGACACCCTTCCCAACACCATGTTCCGAGTAGAGCTGGAGAATGGGCATACCGTCACGGCCCACATCTCCGGCAAGATGCGCAAGAACTACATCCGCATCCTGACCGGCGACAAGGTCAAGGTCGAGCTCACGCCCTACGACCTGAGTAAGGGCCGGATCACCTATCGCTACCGTTAAAGCGCGACCTGCTCCGGGCAAACGCTTGATGCGCTCGATGGCCTAACATGAAAAAACCCCGGCATCCATCGGATACCGGGGTTTTCCATTACGGACCCGTTGTCACTCAACGGCCTCGGTCGGCTCTTCCGTCTCGAACTCGAACGCCAGGTCGTCATCCTTCACATGGATGGAAACCTCGCCGCCGCCATTCGAGAGGCGCCCGAACAGGATCTCCTCTGCCAGTCCCTTCTTGATCTTGTCCTGGATCAGGCGACCCATGGGCCGAGCCCCCATATTCTCATCATAGCCGTGCTGCGCCAGCCAGAGCTTGGCCTCGTCGTCCACGTGCAGTACAACCTGCTTCTCGTCGAGCTGGGCCTGGAGCTCCGTCAGGAACTTGTCCACCACGTGCGAAATGATTTCCGGGCTCAGCGAGCGGAACTGAATGATGCCATCAAGACGGTTCCGGAACTCAGGCGTGAAGGTCTTGTTGATGATCTCCATGCCATCGCTGCTGTGATCCTGATTGGCAAAGCCAATGGAGCGCTTGGTGAGCACCTCGGCGCCCGCGTTCGTGGTCATCACCAGAATGACGTGGCGGAAATCCGCCTTGCGGCCGTTATTGTCAGTCAGCGTCCCGTGGTCCATCACCTGCAGCAACAGATTGAACACTTCCGGGTGCGCCTTCTCGATCTCATCGAGCAGCAGAACGCAGTGCGGATGCTTGTTCACGTTCTCGGTGAGCAGCCCCCCCTGGTCGTAGCCCACATAGCCAGGCGGCGCCCCGATCAGGCGTGAGACCGTATGACGCTCCATGTACTCGGACATGTCAAAGCGCACCAGCTCAATGCCCAGCAGGTTGGCCATCTGACGCGTGACTTCGGTCTTGCCCACACCAGTGGGGCCGGCAAACATGAAGGCGCCCTCGGGCTTCTCCGGGGCCTTCAGGCCGGCACGCGCCAGCTTGATGGCCGTGGACAGGGATTCGATCGCCTCGTCCTGGCCAAAGACCGTCATCTTCAGGTCGCGCTCGATGTTGCGCAACACATCCTTGTCCGAACTGGAGACGTTCTTCGGCGGAATGCGCGCAATCGAGGCGACGATATCCTCAATCACGGTCTCATTGATGACCTTGCGGCGTTTCGAAACCGGCAGAAGCTGCTGACGCGCGCCTGCTTCATCAATGACATCAATGGCCTTGTCCGGCAGATGGCGGTCGGTAATATAGCGCCCTGCCAACTCCGCGGCACTGCGCAGCGCCTTGTCCGTGTACTTGAGCTCGTGATGCTTCTCAAAGTGGCTCTTGAGGCCCTTGAGGATCCGATAGCTGTCCTCAACACTCGGCTCGTTCACATCAATCTTCTGGAAGCGCCGGGCGAGCGCACTGTCCTTCTCAAAGATGCCACGGAACTCGGAGAAGGTCGTGGAACCGATGCAGCGCATCTCTCCGGAGCCAAGCATGGGCTTGAGCAGGTTCGACGCATCCATTACGCCACCCGAAGCCGAGCCGGCCCCGATGATGGTGTGGATCTCATCAATGAACAGGATCGCGTGTTCACGCTTCTTGAGTTCCGCAAGCAACGCCTTGAGGCGCTTCTCGAAATCCCCCCGGTACTTGGTGCCGGCCAGAAGCGCGCCCAGATCCAGTGAGAACACCTCGGCGTTGCGGATCACCTCGGGCACGTCGCCGTCCACGATCTTCTTGGCCAGGCCCTCGGCAATGGCAGTCTTGCCCACACCGGCCTCGCCAACCAGCAGCGGATTGTTCTTGCGCCGGCGCACAAGCGTCTGAACGGTCCGTTCAACTTCATGCTCACGGCCAATCAACGGATCAATATGGCCCTGGCTCGCGCGTTCGTTCAGGTTCTGGGCGTAAGCTTCCAGCGGGTTGGAACTGGTGCCCTCTTCCGCGCTTTCATCCTGCTGCATTGAATCCGACTCCGAACCGCTCTCTTTCTCGTCCGGCCCAGACACCTTGGAAATGCCATGGGAGATGAAATTGACCACGTCAATGCGCGCGATGTTCTGTTTCTTGAGCACGAACACCGCCTGGCTCTCCTGTTCGCTGAAGATGGCTACCAGCACATTCGCACCGGTCACCTCCTTCTTGCCGGAAGACTGCACATGAAACACGGCCCGCTGCAGCACACGCTGGAACCCGAGTGTTGGCTGGGTCTCGCGCTCACTGTCATTGGAGGGGATCAGCGGCGTCGTGGAATCCACGAAGTCGTTGAGCTCCTCGCGCAGTCGCGGCAGGTCGGCCCCGCAGGCTTTGAGCACCCGCACGGCGGATTCATTGTCGAGCAGTGCCAGCAGCAGGTGCTCCACGGTCATGAATTCATGACGCTTGTCACGCGCGTTACGGAATGCCTCGTTGAGGGTCAGTTCGAGGTCTTTACTGAGCATGGGCCACCCCGATATCAGTCAGCTCGTTCAATCTCACACAGCAGCGGATGATCGTGCTCGGAAGCATATTGATTCACCTGGGCCGCTTTCGTTTCCGCTATATCCCGAGTATAGACGCCACAGACCGCTTTGCCCTGCGTATGCACTGCCAGCATGATCTGTGTCGCCTTTTCCTCCGGCATGGCGAAGAAAGTCATCAGAACCTCCACGACGAAATCCATCGGCGTGTAGTCATCGTTCATCAGCACCACCTTGTACAAGGAGGGGCGCTTAACCTCCGGTTTCTCCGTTTCAACGGCCGTGCCGTCGTCCTGGCCCGGATCTTCCTCGCCACCGTCCTGATTCCATACTAGTAGAGCCTGATCCATCTTTACGAACCTGTCTTCAATCATAATGTGTCGCCATGTACGGATTACAACCCATGCTCTCTCATCATCTGTCCTGATTTTATCACGTTCATCCCACGCGACACCCGCTCGCATGACCACCGATCAGTCCTCAAAACCAGCCTGCGCCCCTTGACTCTGGTGGTTTTTTGGTCAAGAGTTTTTGTAGCGAATTTACAAAGCGTTACATCCAAACACCCGCTGTGACCAGGAGCCATTCCACAAACCGGCTCCTGACGCCAACCGGGCAGTCGGCAGTCAGGGAATCTCTGAAAGCAAGGAGGAGGCAATGCATCAGGGCAAGGTCAAGTGGTTCAACAACGCCAAGGGCTATGGCTTCATCATTGAGGAAGGGGAAAGCGAAGACCTGTTCGTCCACTTCTCCTCCATTCAGATGGAAGGCTACAAGACCCTGAAGGCGGGACAGCGCGTGGAGTTCGAGAAGCAGCCCAGCGCCAAGGGCATCCATGCTGTCAACATCATCCCCCACGAAACACCACCACGACGGAAAGAGAGCCAGGACAGCCAGAATTCGCAACACGAAACCACTGGCAGCGACAGCTCCCAGCATGACCGCTCGCGACAGGAAACGGCCTGATCGGGGCCAACCCCGAACCGCCCCGGGGTACAGGTGCTCCGGGGCCGGTATCCGCAATGGCGGGCGGTGGCAACACTTCCCTTTCGTCGCCCAAAACCCTAGAGTCTGTCCCCGAAGTGTCAGACCGGAGATTGCGCGATGCAATGGAAGCCCAATGCCACCGTTGCCGTTGTGGTGCCGGACGGCGACCGTTTCCTCGTAGTGGAAGAGCACAGCGACGGGGCCGTGGTCATCAACCAGCCTGCGGGCCACATTGAGGAAGATGAGTCCATCTTCGATGCAGCACGGCGCGAAGCGCTTGAGGAAACCGGCTACCCGGTAAACCTCACAGGTTTTCTCGGCCTTTACGTGTTCCGCTCCCCCCACAACGGGATCACCTATCACCGCTACGCCTTCATTGGCGAGGCCGGCCCGCGGGAAACCCATTCCCTGGACGACGGCATCATCGCCGCGCACTGGCTCACAGCGGATGAGCTGCGGGCGCAACAGGACCAGCTGCGCAGCCCACTGGTCACCACCTGCATCCATGACTATCTCAACGGTCGCCGGTTCCCACTGGATCTGATCCGGGAAATTCCGCCACAGTGACGCGCCCGCGCCAATCCCCTACAATGGGCGCCCTATGACTGAAACGCAGAATACCGGCAACGAGACCGCACCCCACGTCATCGTCGGCATGTCCGGCGGTGTTGACTCCTCGGTGGCTGCCCTGCTGCTCAAACAGCAGGGCTACCACGTGGAAGGGCTGTTCATGAAAAACTGGGACGAAGCGGACGGCACGGAACACTGCACCATCATGGAAGACCTGGCGGATGCCCAGGCGGTTGCCGGACGTATCGGCATGCCACTGTACACCGTCAGCTTTTCCGGCGAGTACTGGGACCGCGTGTTCGAGCACTTCCTGGCTGAATACAGCGCGGGCCGTACGCCCAACCCGGACATCCTGTGTAACAAGGAGATCAAGTTCCGGGCCTTTCTGGATCATGCGGTAACACTCGGGGCCGATTACATCGCCACCGGCCACTACGCACGCCGGCGGGTCATCGGCGACGGCAGCCAGGCCCAGCTCCTGCGGGGGCTTGATGCCAACAAGGACCAGAGCTATTTCCTGCATGCGGTGGCCGGTGAACGGCTGGCCCGCACCCTCTTTCCGCTTGGGGACATGGACAAGACCGAGGTTCGCCGCATCGCGGAGGACGCCGGCCTGGTTACCCATGACAAGAAAGACAGTACCGGCATCTGCTTCATCGGCGAACGCCGTTTCAGCGACTTCCTGAAAACCTATCTGCCGGCACAACCAGGCAATATTGAAACCCCGGATGGTGATGTGATCGGGCGCCATCAGGGCCTGATGTACCACACCATTGGCCAGCGCCAGGGCCTTGGCATCGGAGGGCTTTCCGGTTACAGCACCGACCCCTGGTACGTGGCGGACAAGAACCTGGAGCGCAATGTACTGATTGCTGTTCAGGGCGGCCAGCACCCCCTGCTCTACCGCCAGGGGCTGTACACCTGGCACATCGACTGGGTTACCGGTGAGCCGGAATTGCCGTTGCGGTGCGTCGCCAAGAACCGCTATCGCCAGCCGGACCAGAGCTGCACCCTGGAAGCGAGCGGTGATGGGTACCGTGTCCTGTTCGATGAACCCCAGCGGGCGGTAACCCCCGGCCAGTCCGTCGTCTTCTATCAGGGCGATGTCTGCCTCGGAGGCGGGGTTATTGAGCGCACCTTCATGGATGAAGCCGGTTCCCCCGGAGAGTCCATTCCGGTTCAGGGGCAGTCCGCGTGAGCGCCAGTCTCCGTGATCAGACCCTGGCGCTGGCCGGCATTTTCCAGGCCTCCAGCCTTGTGCACCAGACCGCCACCAAAGGCCAGTGCCTTCAGGATCCGCTGGAAACCACCATCCAGTCGCTGTTCCAGACGGACCCCGGCAACACCCTCGACGTCTACGGCGACCTTTACGGTCTGCGCGAGGGCCTTAAGACACTCAGCCGGTGCATGGGTGAGCAGCCCGCCGGCCAGGACGCCCAGATCCTGCGCTACAGCCTGAGCCTGGTCCAGCTTGAAGCCCGCCTGAACAAGCAGAAGGACATGATGGACACCATTGGTGAGCGCATCGAACAGGCGCAGCGAAGCGTTGAGCACTTTGGTGCCACCCACCCGAATGTGCTGCGCAACCTGGCCAGCATCTACCAGGACACACTGAGCACCTTCCGGGTCAAAATCAACGTTAACGGTAACCGCCAATACCTTGAAATTGAAGAAAATGCCGCCCGAATCCGTGCCTGCCTTCTGGCCGGAATCCGCTCCGCCGTGCTGTGGCGCCAACTCGGCGGGCGGCGCTGGCAGTTGATTGTCCGCCGTAAGCGTTATGTCGCCATTGCCGACGGCATCCTGCACGACCTGGGCTGAGCGCCTGCCTCCACCCGCACCGCTCGTGTATAATACGCCTTTACCCATTGCACGAGAGGCTCATCCCCATGGATCTGAACGCCCTGACGGCGATTTCACCCGTCGACGGTCGTTATGGCAGCAAAGTGGCGCCGCTTCGGGACATTGTCAGCGAGTACGGACTCATCCGCGCCCGTGTCACCGTGGAGATCCGGTGGCTCCAGCACCTGGCCGCGCAGCCGGATATCCCGGAAGTTCCCGCTTTCTCCCAAGCTGCAACACGCTTCCTGGACGGGGTAGTCTCCGATTTCAGCCTGGCCGAAGCTGAAACCATCAAGGCCACGGAGCGCACGACCAACCATGACGTGAAAGCCGTGGAATACTTCATCAAGGAACGCATTGCCTCGGTTCGTGACACCCTGCCCGAGCTGACCGACGTTTCCGAATTTGTCCACTTTGGCTGCACGTCCGAGGACATCAACAACCTCTCCCATGCCCTGATGCTGCGCGAGGCCATGGACACGCAGATGCTGCCGGCCATGGATGAGCTGCTGGAACACCTCCAGGGCATGGCACAGGATCTGGCCGAACAGCCCATGCTGGCACGAACCCATGGCCAGACCGCCTCGCCCACCACCGTTGGTAAGGAACTGGCCAACAGCGCTTACCGCTTGGCCCGCCAGCGCGAGCAGCTGCGCAACACCGAGCTCATGGGCAAGATGAACGGTGCCGTAGGCAACTACAACGCCCACCTGTGCGCCTACCCTGAAGTGGACTGGGAAGCCGTGAGCCGGCGTTTCGTGGAAGACCTGGGCCTGAGCTGGAACCCCTACACCACCCAGATCGAGCCCCATGACTGCGTGGCTGAGCTCTTCAACGCCCTCAGCCGGTTCAATACGGCGTTGACGGACCTGGACCGGGACCTCTGGGGCTACATCTCGCTTGGTTACTTCAAGCAGCGTACTGTTGCCGGTGAAGTGGGCTCCTCCACCATGCCCCACAAGGTTAATCCCATCGACTTCGAGAACTCCGAGGGCAACCTGGGACTGGCCAACGCCATCCTTGATCACCTGGCGGCCAAGCTGCCCATCTCCCGCTGGCAGCGGGACCTGACCGATTCCACGGTCATGCGCAACCTGGGGGTGGGCCTGGCGCACAGCCTGCTTGCCTGGCAGGCCAGCCTGAAAGGACTCGCCAAGCTTGAGGTGAACCCCCAGCGCCTGGACGAGGACCTCCAGCAGGCCTGGGAGATCCTGGCCGAACCGATCCAGACCCTGATGCGTCGCTACAAGGTCGAAAACCCCTACGAGAAGCTCAAGGAGCTCACCCGTGGTAAGGCCATGACGCCGGAGGTCATCCATGAGTTCATTGACGGTCTGGCTATTCCCGAGGCTGCCCGGGAGCAGCTGCGCAGCCTGACCCCGACACGCTACACCGGTAATGCGGCTGAACAGGCGCACGCGATCCGCGAGCGCTCCCCAAACTGACACTTGAAAACAGCGACCTGAACCCCCTATGTCCGTACTCGGCGAAACCAGCATCGAGACCTTCCTCCAGGACTACTGGCAGAAGAAGCCGCTGATCATCCGCAACGCCTTTCCCGGCATCCAGTCCCCGGTATCCGTGGACGAACTCGCTGGACTGGCCTGCGAGGAGGCCGTCGAATCCCGCCTTGTGTTCGAGGAAGAAAACGGCAAACCCTGGCAGCTTCACAGTGGGCCCTTTGAAGCCTCCTACCTGCAGTCACTGCCGGAAAAGGACTGGACGCTTCTCGTCCAGGGCCTGGACCACTGGGTTCCCGAGGCAGCCGACCTGCTCGACCATTTCCGCTTTATCCCCAATTGGCGGCTGGACGACATTATGGCCAGCTTTGCCCCTGTTGGCGGCAGCGTTGGCCCCCACTTCGACCGCTATGACGTCTTCCTCCTCCAGACCATCGGCCAGCGCCGCTGGAAGCTTGGCGGTGTGCACGACAACAGCTCACCCCGGGTCGAGGGCTCACCACTGCACATCCTCGCGGATTTTGAAACCCAGGAAGAAGCGGTCCTGAACCCGGGCGACATGCTTTACCTGCCTCCTGGTGTGGCGCATTGGGGCATTGCTGAAAACGACTGCATGACGCTATCCGTCGGCTTCCGCACGCCCAGCCACGCGGATGTGGTCACCGGCGTTGCGGACTTTGTGGCGGACAGCCCGGAGCTGGACCGCCAGCTGACAGACCCCGCGCCAGCGAGTCAGGATAATCCAGGCCGCATCAGTGATCGCCAGATCAACGAGTTACGATCCATTCTTGAAAACGCACTCCAGGATCCCGACGCCATTGCAAGCTGGTTCGGGCAGGCCATGACCGAGCCCAAGCACGCGGGCATTGTCGAGCCTCCGGAGGCCCCGATGGATGCCGCAACACTACAGGCACTGGTGAGCGATGGAACCCCGCTTATCTGGAATGAAGGCAGCCGCTTCAGCTTCCATGACCTGCCCGATGAGGGAGGCCGGCTGCTGTTTGTGGACGGCCAGCGCTTCCGTCTGACCGGCCAGGCCACCGGCATTGCCGACGTACTCTGCGCCAGCCGTCACCCGGATGTCGATGCACTTAACCGTTTGCTGCAGGACACCGCACTTGCAGAGCTGGTGGCTTCACTGGTCAACCAGGGAAGCCTTTATCCCGAGGGCGACGACGAGGAGAGTGACGGAGCATGAGAATCGAAGCGCACCCAGCTGGCGAGCTGCCTGAAGCTGCCATTGCCTTGCGCCGCCAGGTGTTCACCCGTGAACAGCAGGTCCCCGAGGAGCTGGAGTGGGACGAGACCGATGCAGAAGCCGTGCACTACATGGTCCACGATGACAGCGGCGAGCCCATCGCCACGGCACGCCTGTACGAAGCCGCCGACGGCTGGGCGGGCATAGGCCGGATGGCGGTATCCGCCGCTGCCCGTGGCCAGGACGTTGGGACCCACCTGCTGAATCGCATGCTGCAGGACGGCCTTGCCAACTGGAACCGCTTTACGCTCAGCGCCCAGGAGGCCGCCGTGGATTTCTATCGCCGGCTGGGATTCTACGTGGTCTCGGAACGATACATGGACGCCGGTATCCCCCACCGACGCATGAACTGCACCGCCCCCTCGTTGGTTACCCGTCAGCAGGCGGAGACCCGGTGCCCCTTCATGCTGGCCTCGGACACCACCAGCTGGCAGCTCAGCGTTAACGGCGACCAGCTGGAAGCGCTGCTCGCCATGACGGAGCAGGCCACCCGCCGGCTCTGGATTTACGACAACCTACTCAGTCACGCCCTCTACGACGACAGCGTACTGGAGCAGGCAGTCTCCCATCTGGCCCGGCGCAGCCGCCACAGCGACATCCGCTTTCTGATCCATGACGACACCCCTCTGGTCAAGCGCCGGCACGGCCTGGTGCAGCTGATGCGCCGTCTGCCCAGTCGTATCGCGTTACGGCTGGTCAATACCAGCTACCCTCATGGTGACCGTCCCGTGATCCTTGTCGACGACAGCGGCGTTATCAGCCGCCACGACTTTGACACTGCGGAAGGTTTTGCCAACGCCTCGGCCCCCCGGCGGGTGCGGCCCTTCGCCGAGGAGTTCGAGCGCGCCTGGGAACACGGACGCAGTTCGGTGGAGCTCCGCGACCTGCCGCTGTGAGTTTCAGCGCTCCGAGGGGTGGGCCGGCTCCGGCCCGGTGGGGACAAAATCCGCCGCAAACGGTTCGAATGCCTGATTGAGTTCCTCGGCCCCCTCCACGATCCGCTGGCGCAACCATTGGTGATCCGGATTGTGCTGCAGCAGGGGGCTCCAGGCCATTTTCAGTTCAATCGGCGGAATCGGAAAAGGAGGCGCCTTCACCACCAGTGCGGGGTTATCCTTCTGCAACCAGGCCGCCCGACACGGCAGGGTCGCCATCACGTCATGCTGCTCAGCCAGCAGGGTCGCCACCTGGTAATGCCGCGTGAACACCGATATACGGCGCTTGCGCCCCAGCTTACCCAGGGCTTCATCGACCCATCCCAGGCGCTGCACATCCCGGGGGTTAACCCCCACCCCTACCCCAAAGCCGGTTTTGCTGACCCAGATGTGGTTGGCTTCCAGGTAGGTGTCCAGCGTAAAGGGTTCTGTAAGCACCGGGTTCTTGTTGCTCATCAGGCAAGCAAACCAGTCCGTCCAGAGGGTGCGCTGGTGGAAGGACTGTGGGATGGTGTCAAACCGGTTGATGGCCATATCCACCCGCCCCTGCTCCACATCCAGGAAGCTCACGTCCGACGGCGTCAACACGTCCAACGTCACGTGCGGGGCAAGCTTGCGGATCAGGCGTAGAACCCGGGGCATGAGGGTTGATTCCGCGTAGTCGCTGGCCATGATGCGGAAAACCCGCTCGCTGGCCCCGGCATTGAAAGAGCCGGTCTTCTGGACCGTCTGCTCCACCTGCCCCAGGATCTCGCGGACCCGTGGCTGCAGCCCCAGCGCCCGCTCCGTGGGACTCATGCCCTCACTGGTACGCACCAGCAGTGGGTCATCGAACAGCTCCCGGAGCCGGCGCAATCCATTGCTCATGGCCGGCTGGGTCAAGCCCAGGTAACTCGCCGCGCGCGTCACACTCTTCTCACGCAGCAGCACATCCAGATACACCAGCAGGTTGAGATCAATCCGGGATAGATCCATGGCCTCTCCCCATTCAGCTCCGCGGCCATTATGCCCTGACCACAGCGGGCCCTACCAGCCTGATAGGCCGCTTTATGCGCTCATTCATGCAGTTATCGAGCTTCTGGTATATAATGGAGTTATTCTGGATAACACAGCGTGTGTTGACTATGACCACTATCGCCATCATTGGTGTTCTGGCGCTTTTGCTGATCATCGGCATTGTACTGATCGTTGTCAGCCAAATGCGGGAAAAGGCTCGGGTGGAGCACATGCGCCGCGTCAAAACGCTGGAGGATGGCCACAGCCTGCTTCGTCGCTTTGTGGACGAACTCCCCAACTCCTTTCTGGATACGGGACTGCGCCGCCTTATCCTGCAACGGGCCCTGGAGCTGGCGAGCCAGCTCCGCCAGCTGAATGCGCCGGGGAACCCCCAAGCCCTGGAAGAAACGGACCAGGCGGCCCTGACCGCCCTGGAATCCGGGCAGATTCAGGGTCCGGGTGAATTCCCGATGAATGACCAGCAGCGGGTCAAGGAAATCCGGAATCTGCTCCAGATGCTGTTCCGTTTTGTTGAGCGCCAGAAAAAGGCAGGTCGAATCTCCGGTGACGCCGCCAATCAGCATCTTCAGAACATCCTATTTCTGGTGCATCGCGTCTACGCGGACCTGATGGTCTATCAAGCGCAGGACCACGAACAGGCCCAACGCTACCGCAAGGCGATTCACTGTTATCACCAGGCGGCAAGCGAGCTGGAGAAATCCAAGAAACATCCGGATGCAGCAGAACTGGTCACGAAATACCGCGAACGCATCAAGGAACTCAACCGTCTTGCCGAAGGGGAAGATCCGGAGGCGGATCGGCGTGATGCGGTCATGCCGGACAGCGTGAACCGCGAATGGGAAGAATTCATCCAGGAGGAAGAATCCTGGAAGAAGAAAGCGGATTACGATGACTGACGCCATCGTCCGCAATCACTGGCAAAGGGATGACAAGGTGTGGATTCAAGGTTCTCACGGCGCCTATCGTTTCGCCTGACCCGCAACGTCGTGCTGTCGGCGCTGACACTCGGGGTTGTGCTGAACCTCGGTGTCGTGACGCTGGACTATTTCAGCGCCCGCTCCAACATGAACAGCGAAATCCGGGCCCTGATGGAAATCAGCCACAGCCCGGCGTCGCAGATCGCTTATAACATTGATACCCGCCTCGCCGAGGAGCTTCTGGACGGGCTTCTGCGTCATCCCGCTATCGTGAATGCCCGCATCGAGACGCCCGAGGGCCGTATCCTGGCGGAACGCAAACGCCGCGCCTCCGAAGGCCCTTACCGTTGGCTGAGCGATACGCTCTTCCAGCCCCGCCGGGAATACAGGCAACAACTGCATGTCGCCCAGCTGTCCGACATGGAACTCGGTCACCTCCGCGTGATCATCGACACCTACCCCTTTGGGAGCACCTTCCTCCGGCGCGCTGGCTACACGCTGCTCAGCGGCTTCATCATGAGCCTTGCCCTGGCGGGCCTGTTGCTGGTGATCTTTTACATGATGATCACCAAACCCCTGTTGCGGGTGGTCAGCGGCCTTCAGGATGTTGACTCCGAGAAAGCCGAGAAGGCGCGCCTGCCCACACCCAGGCGTCATGAGAACGACGAGATCGGGCTGTTGGTTCACATCACCAATGAGCACCTGGACACCATCGACAACAGCCTCCAGAAGCAACGTGAAGCAGAAGGCCGTCTCAAGGAGTACAACGAGAAACTGGCCCAGATTGTCGAGGAACGCACCTCCGAGATCCGTGACAAGAACGAAGCCCTGCAACGCTCCAACCGGGCCCTGATCGATGCCCGCGAGGAAGCGCTGGAAACAGCGCGTGCACGAGCTGACTTCCTTGCCAGCATGAGCCACGAGATCCGCACCCCGCTGAATGGACTGCTGGGCATGCTGCGCCTGACCCTTGAAAGCCGGCTCTCCGCCACCCAGCGCGAGCGCATGGAACTGGCCCTCAACGCTGGCGAAAACCTGATTGCCCTGGTTAACGACATCCTGGACATGTCGAAGGTGGAGGCCGGCAAGCTCACCCTTGAGCAGATCAGCGTGGATGCCGGCGCGCTGGCAGAGGAATGCGCATCACTGTTTGCGCAACAGAGCACCCGCAGTGCGGATGTTGAAATCGTCACCCATATTGCCCCGGACATTGCCTCCGCCTATCTAGGTGATCCCACCCGGTTACGCCAGATCATCAACAACCTGATGGGGAATGCCATCAAGTTCACCTCCCATGGGCAGATCACCCTTGGCCTTGAACCGTCCTCTGACGGTATTGAGCTGAGGGTGGCGGATACCGGTATTGGCATGTCCGAAGAAGCCCAAAAGACAATCTTTTCACCCTTCTCCCAGGGGCAGGCGGATACCACGCGACGCTTTGGCGGCACCGGGCTTGGCCTGACCCTGTGCCGGCAGCTGGTGGACCGTATGGGCGGAACCATCGAAGTTCGCTCAAAGGAACAGGAAGGCACCCGGATCACGGTTCGCCTGCCGCTGGACACCGACCCGGAGGGACCGGAACGCATTGGCGAGGGCGACTTTGAAGGCATGCGGGTGCTACTGCTCACCGGCCACGACAACCCCCATGTGCCTGCCCTGCAGGAGTACCTGCGGTACTGGGGTATCCAGTTGCATCGTGAGGACTCCGTACCGGACGACACCTCCGGCCTGGACCTGGAGAATCAGGACCTGATCATCCTGGACAGCCGCAACCCCGGGTGGCAGCCGCTGACTGACCAGTCGCAGCGCAGCCCGCCCCTGGTGCACCTGGGCACGAATGGCGCGGCCGTGGATCGCTCCGAGGTCATCCAGCTGCCATTGGTGCGCCGGCAGCTGGTCAAGACCCTGAGGATCTGCATCGGCCTGACCGCGGCAACAACCGGGTCACACAGTGACGCGCCCGACAGTTCCCAGCCGCTGGACGTGCTTTTGGTTGAGGACAACCAGGTCAACCAGATGGTGGCCAGCGGCATGCTGCGTAAGCTTGGCCATGAGGTCACCATCCGCGAAAACGGTGAACAGGCGCTCGACTACCTGCAGCAATACAGCTGTGACGTGGTACTGATGGACTGCCAGATGCCGGTCATGGACGGCTTTGAAGCCACCCGGCAACTACGCGGTATGGCAGGCCTGGAAACCCTGCCGATCATCGCGGTCACCGCCAATGCCATGGAAGGTGACCGGGAACAGTGCCTGAACGCAGGTATGAATGACTACCTCACCAAGCCCTACAGCATCGACGCCATGCGCGAAGTGCTGGAGCGCTGGGGGGCGAGCGGGGAGGCTCAATCCTCCCGCGACTGAAGGCTCAATGCCGCTGAATTGATGCAGTAGCGCAGTCCGGTAGGCTCCGGTCCATCCGGGAAAACGTGACCCAGATGGGCGTCGCACCCCGCGCACAGGGCCTCAGTCCGGACCATGCCAAGCGAACGGTCGCTCCTTTCGGTGACGGCTTCCTGATTCACGGGCTGCCAGTAACTGGGCCACCCGGAGCCGGAATCAAACTTATTGCGGGCATCAAACAGTGGTTCGCCACAGCAGATGCAGCAGTAGACGCCGTCCTCCTTGCAGTCGTTGTACTCGCCACTGAATGGCCGTTCCGTGCCCCCCTCGCGGGTAACGCGGTAACTTTCCGGGGAAAGGCGCTCAAGCCATTCCTGTTCCGACCGGTTTACTTTCGTCATATCGTAACCCTCCGCTACAATGCCGTGTGCGCCAACTCAGGGGTTTACAATAGAATGCAGCAATTTGAAAAATCCGCCAAGCTTGAGAACGTCTGCTACGACATTCGTGGTCCCGTGCAGCAGGAAGCCCACCGCCTCGAGGAAGAAGGTCACCGCATCCTCAAGCTCAACATCGGCAACCCCGGCGCGTTCGGTCTGGATATTCCCGAGGAGATCCAGCAGGACGTGGTGCACAACCTGCCCTCCGCCCAGGGCTACTGTGATTCCAAAGGGCTGTTCTCCGCCCGCAAGGCGGTGATGCAATACAGCCAGCAGCTGGGCATTCCGGATGTGGACATTGATGACATCTTCATCGGCAACGGAGTGAGCGAGCTCATCGTCATGTCCATGCAGGCGCTGCTCAACACCGGCGATGAGGTGCTGATCCCGGCCCCGGATTACCCGCTGTGGACGGCAGCCACAACCCTGTCCAGTGGCCGCCCTGTCCACTACCGCTGCGACGAGCAGCAGGACTGGTATCCCGACATCGACGACATCCGGTCCAAGATCACTTCCCGCACCCGGGCGATCGTGCTGATCAACCCCAACAATCCCACCGGTGCGGTCTATTCAGCGGATCTGCTGGAACAGGTCATCCGGCTGGCACGCGAGCACGATCTGGTCGTGCTCGCCGATGAGATCTACGACAAGATTCTGTACGACGGCAACCGCCACATCCCCGCCGCCTCACTGGCGGACGACATCCTGTTCTTTACCTACGGCGGGTTGTCCAAGAACTACCGCGCCGCCGGCTACCGGGCCGGATGGATGATCATCAGCGGCGCCAAGCACCGGGCCGAAGGCCTGATCGAGGGCATCAAGATGCTGACCTCGATGCGACTGTGCTCCAATGTGCCGGGCCAGACGGCGATCCAGACCTCTCTGGGCGGCTACCAGTCCATTGATGACCTGGTGGTCTCTGGCGGCCGCCTCTGCGAGCAGCGGGACCTGGCCTGGAAGATGCTGAACGACATCCCGGGCGTCAGCTGCGTCAAGCCTTCGGGGGCGCTGTATCTGTTCCCGCGCCTGGATCCGGATGTCTATCCCATCAAGGACGACGAAAAGATGGTGTACGACCTGCTCCGGCAGGAACAGATGCTGCTGGTGCACGGCTCGGCCTTCAACCTTCAGGATACGCAGCACTTCCGTGTGGTGTTCCTGCCAAGGGTGGATATGCTGGAGGATGCCATCGGCCGCCTTGGCCGTTTCCTCGAGCACTACCGGCAGGACTGACGGAGGTACGTCCATGGCGGATCTCCACATTGAGGATTTCTACCGCGACACAGCGGCGATCCTCATTCACCTCTACAACCGGTTCCCGCGCAAGGGGGCGGTCTTCGTGGAGGACATCGCCGGCGAGGACGAGCCTGATGAGTTCGGCCTGCACAGCAGGCGCCACATGGCCTGTTTCGGCACCATGCTATGGTTGGCGGAGGAAGGATTGCTGCGCTATGAGTCCGTGATCAGCCAGGATGCCGTCGACCAGGCCGTGCTCACGGCTGAGGGATTCAACCGGCTCGCCACCCAGTATCCGGAAGGCGAGGCGGCTGGCGGCAGCGGCCTGATCCGGGAGGCGGCCCTGGCCGTGAACCGGATCCGTGAATGCATGAAAAACGGCACCTCAACGGAACTGTCTGAAACTGTGCACCGTTTTCTCTTCAATCCCCCCAACCAGGCCTGAAAGGTCATCCGGATCGCGGCATTCCCGCTTGAATACGGCCGCGGAAACCTCCATATAGAGGGCTGCATAACCGCATGCTGATCCGGGAGAAACCTCATGAGAATACTGCTTCTGCTTGCCACCAACCTGGCGGTCGTCATCCTGGCCAGCGTGACACTGCGCCTGCTGGGGTTCGACAGCTATTTCGAGCAACAGGGGCTGAACTTCACCGCACTGCTCATTTTCGCGGCGGTCATTGGCTTCGGCGGCTCATTCGTATCGCTGTTCCTTTCAAAATGGCTCGCCAAGAAGTCGACCCGGGCGCGCATCATCGAGCACCCTTCCAACCCGGCGGAACAATGGCTGGTTGAGACCGTCCAACAGATTGCCCGGGAAGCCGGGGTCGAGACCCCGGAAATCGCCATCTTTCCAGCTCAGCAGTCCAATGCCTTTGCCACCGGCTGGAACCGGAACGCAGCCCTGGTGGCCGTTAGCGAGGGCATGCTGCAACGCTTCAACAAGGATGAGATCCGCGCGGTTCTGGCCCATGAGATGGGCCACGTGGCTAACGGTGATATGGTGACCCTCACCCTGATCCAGGGGGTGGTGAATACGTTTGTGATCTTTCTCGCCCGCGTCGTGGGCTCCTTCGTGGACCGCGCGGTGTTCAGGAACGAAGGGGGGCACGGCATCGGGTTTATTCTGGTTACCATTGCCGCCGAGATTATCCTGGGCATCCTGGCCAGCACCATCGTGTTCTGGTTCTCACGCCGCCGCGAGTTCCGCGCGGATGCCGCCGGTGCCCGTTGGGGCAGCAACGAGGCAATGATTTCGGCCCTTCAGCGGCTCAAGCGCGAGACCGAGCTGCCTGATGAAATGCCGGACAGCATGCAGGCCTTCGGCATCACCAGTGGCATGCGCTCCGGGCTGCAGAAGCTGTTTGCCAGCCATCCACCTCTGGACGAGCGCATTGAGGCGTTGCGCAACCGCACCCATCAGTAAGCGACCGTAAAGCCGGCAGCCTCGAGCTGCCGGCCCCGCGCGGGATCCCCTCCCGAGCTCAGATGGTGGAACGCGAACTCCCGCCGGACGGGGTACTCTTTTCTCAGACGGTCAAACGCACTGGCTCTCTCGGCTGGAGCACCGGCCAATTCCGCCTGCAACTGCCGGGCGTCCCGGCGTGGGTCATAAGCGCTCAACAACGTCGCTTCCAGATCCGTCTCAAGAGGCGCCAGCTTGGTCGCCTCGGGCACCAGAGACTCAAGCGACGGTGCTGCCCCAACCCCCAACCACTCGCACAGGGCCCGGGCCAGCATGACACTGCCCCTGAGCTTGCCTTCCAGGCTATAGCCAGCAATATGCGGCGTGGCAATGCGCGCCCTAGCCGCAAGGCGGGGGTCAATGAGGGGTTCCCCTTCCCATACATCCAGCGCCGTCCAAGGGCCCCCGTCACTGGCTTCAAGCCTTGTGAGCAGAGCAGCGTTATCCACGACCGCGCCACGGCCGGCGCTGACCAGCACCTGATCACCACTCAACGCCTGGATCGCCGAGGCATCAAGCAGGTGCTCGGTGGGCCAGCGTCCGGTTCGCACCAGTGGCGCGTGCAGGGCAATGCGATCACACGCCAGCACCTCGTCGATAGAGGCCAATCCCGCGACGCCCTTGTCCGCCAGCGGCGGATCAGTGACGCGGGTGTCTACGCCAAGCGCCCGCAGGCGCCGGTGAACCCGGCTGCCCACGTTTCCGAAACCAACAATGCCCACGGAGCCATCCAGCAGGCACCGCTCCTGCTCGCGCGCGGCCAGCGCCAAGACCGCCAGCACATAATCCGCCACGGCCTCGGCATTGCACCCCGGCGCCGAAGACCAGCCAATCCCTGCACGTTCCAGCCATTCGGTATCCAGGTGGTCCGTGCCAATGGTTGCCGTCCCCACCCAGCGCACCGGTGTTCCAGCCAACAGGCTCTGGTCAACACGGGTGACGGACCGCACGAGAAGGATATCCGCCTCCAGGAGATCCGATTGGCGGATAGCCCGCCCAGCCAGAGTCCGGACGTCCCCGAAATCACCAAAGCAACGCGTCAGCGCGGGAATATTCTCGTCCGCAACAATGCGCAGGCGGGTCATCCGGCCGTGTCTTCTTTCCGTGACTGGTTGCTCTTGCGGTTTCTCCGGTTTCCGCCCTGCCCTTCACCAGAAGCGCCCTTACTACTGCTGTCTGTGCCTTCCGGTTCCGGCAAAGCCACCATCAATGGGTCCGGTGGGCGCACGAACGTCAGGGACTGGCCCAGGTAGCTCTCCAGATCCGGGAGCACGAAGCTGTCATCTTCCCCGGCCAGGGTCACTGAAGTGCCGAAGGCGCCGGCCCTGCCCGTGCGCCCGATCCGGTGGACGTAATCCTCCGGATTGTCCGGCAGGTTGTAGTTGAACACGTGGGAAACATCTTCCACATGGATACCACGTGCCGCGACATCGGTCGCCACCAGTACCTGGATATCGCCTTCCTTGAACCGGTTGAGCGTGCTGATGCGCTTGTTCTGCGGGATCTCCCCGGACAGCAGCGCCGAGCGCACACCATAACGGCGCAGCTTGTCCTCCAGCTCCCGCGTCTGGTCACGCCGGTTGGCGAACACAATGGCCCGGCTGACTTCGTCACGCTTGAGGTAGTTGACCAGCACCATCTCCTTGTCCGAATCACTCACTGTGAAGAACAGTTGTTCAACACGTTCGGCGGCCTTGGTTTCCGGTTCGATCTCGATGAATTCGGCACCCTCACTCCACATGGCCGCAAGATTGAGGACATCCTGGTTGAAGGTTGCGCTGAACAGAACGGTCTGGCGCTGGGATTTCGGCGTACAGTGCCGGATGATCTTCTTCACATCCGGGATGAAGCCCATATCAAGCATCCGGTCGGCCTCATCCAGAATCAGCACCTCAACCTGGTCCAGGAACAGGTCCTTGCTGCCGAGGAAATCCAGAAGCCGACCGGGCGTGGCCACCAGGATATCAATGGCTTCATTACGCACCTGTTTGCGCTGGCGCTCGTAATTCATCCCTCCGACAGTCGTCACCACGTTATGGCCACTGTGGCGTGTCAGTCCTTCCGCATCCCGGGCGATCTGCATTGCCAGCTCGCGCGTGGGTGCCAGCGCCAGGACCCTGGGCTCACTGGCGTAACGTTGCTCGAAGGGAATCGGATTTTCCAGCAGACGCTGGATCGCACTGATCAGAAAGGCAGCGGTCTTACCGGTCCCGGTCTGGGCCTGACCAATGAGATCCAGTCCTTTCAGGGTCTTCGGCAGTGCCTCACCCTGGATCCCGGTGCAGTGCTCAAAGCCAAGTTCATCAATGGCACTCTGGAGCCGCTGGTCCAGACTGAAATCCCGGAACCTGGGCTGCTCTGGGGGTTCCGCTTCCTGACCTGACGCCTCTGGCTCTGCGTGCGCCGGTGTGTCAGCCTGATCGTTCATTGCACCTCCTCTGATCCGGTCAGTTGGGCCCGCGTGAAAGCGTACTCCTGAAAATGGCGTTCGGTGCCATACCACGCCCGCAATGCCTCAAGGAACCGGGCGGCTCTCGGCGGCATGGCCCCGCTCAGGCAACGCCTCACCTCGGCATGAACGTGTTCGGCAAAGCGTTCCCGCTGTCCGGGCACTTCGCCCGCCAGGTTGTCCATACTCACGTGGAACCGGCGCCCGGCAGCCACGCTAAACAACCACTCCAGCGCCTGGGGCCTGGCCTCAACCCGCTCGAACTGGTGCTGGCGGTCCGCATCCCGGCCATCAGGCTCATACCAGTAGCCGTAATCGTAGAGCTGGCGCCGACGTTGGCCAGCGATGCACCAGTGACTGACTTCATGCAAGGCACTGGCATAGAAGCCATGGGCGAATACTATCCGATTCCACCGGCACTCGCCATCAGCCGGCAGATACTCAGGCTCATCACCACCGGGCACCAGTATGGTGGCATGAGTGGGTTGGAAAAGGCCGTTGAACAGCCGTACGACGTCCGCGTAGGCATCCGGTTGAGGTTGAGCTGTTATCATGGCGCCAGTCTAGGGATTGTGCCGCAACCTTCAAGCGTTCGTTATAATAGTGCCATCAGCCCATTCCGGATCCATAGGAGTTATCATCATCCTGACACGTCTTCTGATCCTGCTGTTCGCTCTTGCCGGCCCTGCTGCCGCCCAGTCGCCGTTCTCGGACGGCAACGGCGGTGATTTCCCGCCCGTCGAGGAGGCTTTCCCTTTCAGTGCCTGGGTGGATGACGGGGAGCTTGTTCTGGACTGGAAGGTGACCCCCGAATTCTACCTTTACGAGAACCGCATCAGTATCCAGACCGAACCGGCGAATGCTCTGTCTCTCCCTCCCCGGTTCAGCATCGACAGTACCATCAAGGATGATCCCTATTTCGGTAAAACGCCGGTTTTCTACGAAGACGTGAGTGCGACGCTGGCCCCTGCCAACGATTATGACGGTGGCGCCATCCGGGTTACCGTGGAATGGCAGGGGTGCGCCGAGGCCGGGCTGTGCTACACCCCCCAGACCGAGACCCTGCGCTACAAGCCGGCTGACGGCAGTGTCATGTACCCGGCCCCCACGGATAAATCAGCTGACACGCCTGACACAACCTCAGCGGAAGCGGACACCAGTGGTGAGTCCGGCTCAACCGGCGATGAAGACCGCTGGCGTGGCGACAGCCTGACAACACTGCTGAACAGCGATTCGCTGATTTGGACCACACTGGTTTTCTACGGTCTGGGCCTCGGACTGACCTTTACCCCCTGTGTGCTGCCCATGATTCCCATCATTTCAGCGATTGTCTCAGGCCAGCGCCAGCTGGGAACGCTCCAGGCATTCTACCTGTCCGTGACCTATGTACTCGGCATGGCCATCACCTACACAGCTGCCGGCGTACTCGTGGGTCTGCTCGGCGCCTCCTTCAATCTACAAGCGCACCTGCAGGCCCCCTGGGTCCTTGCGCTTTTTGCCGCGCTGTTTGTACTGCTTGCCCTGGCCATGTTCGGTCTCTTCGAGATCCGCCTGCCGGAGAAGCTCACCAACCGGCTCACACGCCAGAGCGAGCGCCTCAGCGGTGGTAATGTAGCGGGCGTTGCCAGCATTGGCGCCCTGTCCGCTTTGATTGTCTCCCCCTGTGTCACCGCGCCCCTTGCCGGGGCACTGGTGTACCTTAGCGCCACCCAGGACGCCATCCAGGGCGGTCTGGCGCTGTTTGCCCTGGCGCTTGGCATGGGAACACCGCTGGTCATTGTGGGAACGGGCGGGCGGCGCTTCATGCCCCACCCGGGCCCCTGGATGAACCGCATCAAGGCAGCCTTTGGCATCCTGATGCTGGCGGTGGCCATCTGGCTTCTGGAGCGGGTGATTCCGGGGCCGGTGGTCCTGGCCCTCTGGGCTGTGCTGTTGGCGGTTACCGGGGTCCAGCTTGGCGCTTTCGAACCGCTCGGCGAGGGCTGGCCACGCACCCGCAAGGGCTTTGGCCTGGTGCTGGTATTGATGGCCGCCATGCTCCTGGCCGGGGCCATGGCCGGAGCCAGCGACCCATTACGCCCGCTGTCGCCATTCCAGGCCCAAGCCGGACGTACAGCTTCCGATCTTCCTGCCGAGCCGTTTGAGCGTCTTGATGATGCCCGGCGCGTTCAAACCCGCCTTGAGCAGGCTGCTGAGGCAGGCAATCCTGTGATTCTTGATTTCTACGCGGATTGGTGCATCAGCTGCAAGGTCATGGAACGGCGGGTCTTCGACACCCGCCCGGTCCTTGAGGCCATGAGTGGCTTTGAACGCCTCCAGGTGGACGTAACCGATAATACCGCGGCCGACCAGGCGCTGCTGGAGCGTTTCAACCTCTTCGGCCCGCCCACACTGCTGTTCTTCAACAGTGACGGACAAGAACTCAAGCAGGCACGCATCCTGGGTGAAATGGACCAGGACGCCTTCCTTGAGCATCTTGATCGGGTCCGTCGGCAACTCGACAGCTGACGTGGCTGGTTCCGCTCTGCGCTCCAACCTGCACCGCGGTGCCGCCTGTGTTCTCGCTGGTGAACTCCTGCTTGCGCTGATGGGAGCCCAGGTCAAGGCGCTGGCCCCGGAACTGAGCAGTGCCATGCTGGTGTTTGGTCGCAACGCGCTGGGCCTGGCCATCATCCTGCCAATCATGCTCTGGCGCCAGGGACCGGACTGCTTGCGCACCACCAATCTACGCTTTCATTTGGTCCGGGGTGTGGTTGGCGTATCAGCCATGTATTGCTATTTCTTCAGCCTGGGCGGGCTGGCGTTGACCGATGCTGTGCTGCTCAAGCTGACGGGGCCTTTCTTTATCCCGCTCATCGCCCTGTTCTGGCTGGATGAACGCACCTCGCCCTGGGCCCTGATGACCATTGCACTGGGCTTCTGCGGCGTCGTGGTTCTATTGCAGCCCGGCCAGGCGGGCCTGGAAGACGTGCTCTTTGTGGCGGCAGGGGTATCCGGGGCAGTACTTGGCGCCACGGCCAAGGTCACAATCCGGCGGATGGGCACCCGCGAGCCCAGCGCGCGCATCGTGGTCTATTTCGCCATTGTGGCCACAACCGTGTCAGCACCGGCCGCCGTGCTCAACTGGCAGTGGCCAACCCTCTGGCAGTGCCTGGGGCTGCTGTCCATTGCCTCGTGCGCCACGGCGGCGCAGATGCTGATCACCACCGCCTACCGCATCGCGCCAGCGGGCCGGATCGGCCAGTTCACCTATTCCTCGGTAGTTTTCGCCGCGCTTCTGGGCTGGTTGATCTGGTCGGAGCCGTTCACCCTCAACCAGGCCATTGGGTGCGTCTTTATTGTGGGGGCGGGGCTTCTGAACATGCGCCGCTGACCAGGGCTCAGACCGTGCGCTCGATCCAGTAGATGTAATGCGCCTGATCCACCACCTCCTCGAGGAGGTGGTGGCCCAGGAATTGGCAGAAGCGCGGGATGTCGCGCTGGGTCGAGGGATCCGTGGCAATGACGCGCAGCACCCCACTGACCGGCACATCCGCAATCCGGTTGTGAAGCATCATGACCGGCTCGGGACAGACCAGACCAGTCGCATCAAGCGTTGCATCGTATTCCCGGGTCAATGGCGGAACCTCCCTACACGCGCTTGCAGAATTTTCTGCCAGAATGGGAGATAGGATACCACATTCAGAGGTAACCGCATGAAAGAGAGGGATACTTACGGGAGATCCGAGCCATGATCCGTGTCATCATCGAACGCCACATCGCCGAATCGATGGAAACCACCTATGACGAACTGGCCCGTCAGACACTGCGCAACGCCATCGACGTTCCCGGGTTCATTTCCGGCGAATCGCTCAAGGATGATCACAATCCCCGGCACCGGGTCATCCTGTCAAGCTGGCGCTCCGCAGCGGACTGGTACCGCTGGTATGGCTCAGAAGAGCGGCGGGAGAAGATCAACCAGATCCGGCCGCTGCTTGAGGACGATGAGCGCGTCACCGTACTGGAATACACAGTCCCTACCGGGAACGTCTGACAGGCACCACACAACAGGTGATTTCTTCCCGGTCATGATACAGGTGAGCGGCCCTGATGGTCAGGTCCGCGCCACTGGCCTCAATGCATTCCGCCAGGCGGGACCGATAATCCTGCCAGCTGGCCCAGCGCTGCTTCATGGGCAGCTTGAGGTTGAAGATGGCCATCCGGCACCAGCCATTCTCAAGCCACTCCCCCATTAGCGACACAACCCGGGCAGGCTGATCCACAATATCGCAGACCAACCAGTCCACGGGATGGGGGGGTTGCCAACCAAACGCATCCTCAGCCCTGTGGGTCACCAGCGCCGAGGCCATCAATGCCTCATCCATGGGCCCATTGTCCACCGCCGTCACGGCCAGCCCCCGCTGCACCAGCTGCCAGGTCCAGCCTCCCGGCGCGGCGCCCAGATCCACGGCGGTCATACCGTGGCGCAGCAGGCGCTCGCGTTCATTGGCACTGAAAAACCGGTGTAGGGCTTCCTCCAGCTTCAGGGTTGAACGGCTGGGCGCAGTGCCCGGCATCCGCAGCCGGGGAACCCCCTCATGAAAGTCGGATGACAGCGCCGGATCGCGCCAGGCCAGCAGGGCACGGCTGAAATCGGGAAGCAGGACCTCAAGTCCTGGGGCGGCGGGATCCGTTTCGGGGCTTTCATGCAGGATGCCGGCGCCGCGCAGCGCCCTGGCCAAAGGGTTGGTCCACTTACGGGCAAAACGCGGCAATGCGTCTGGCGTTTCCGCCAGCGGAACATGTACGTCGACACGGGCAAAGGGGCCAGCCTCACCGAGATCGCGCAGCCGTTCAAGAACCGCACCCACGCGGTCTTCCCCGGGTAACGGGTCGATGGTTCCAATACCGATATACCAGTCCCGGACAAAGACCAGATCGGCCAGCGCCAGCGAGCGCATAACGTCTTCCGCCGCCTGCCCGGGCAGCTCAAAACGAACCCACCCAGCCGCCTCCGGCACGAAGAAACCATAACCTCCGCTTTCA
The DNA here is from genome assembly GCA_048013405.1 of Halomonadaceae bacterium KBTZ08. Classification (GTDB taxonomy): domain Bacteria; phylum Pseudomonadota; class Gammaproteobacteria; order Pseudomonadales; family Oleiphilaceae; genus Halospina. The sequence continues at coordinate 438,399 of CP182108.1, read as the reverse complement.
GCAGCCCGTGCCACCAGCTCCTGCCCAGCGTCCGCCTCAAAGCCCGGGCGACAAAGCGCCCAGATCACGCCCGTATCCGTCATCGCTCACCTGTCTCCACTGCTTGCACAAAGCGCCTCGCCTGATCCGCAACCGTGGCGAGAAGCTGGTCCGGATCCAGCCCGCTACGCCGCGTGGGGAGAAGTTCATGGTCGCCATCAGCAACCCACTCAACATGCACCGGTCCCGGGAACGGCATCTGTGCCGTCACCTCATTCCGCCGGCCAAACGGATCCCGCTCGCCCTGGGCGATCCACAGAGGCCGCCGCAGCGCTGGAAAATGATCGGTCCGCCACTGCTGTGGTTTCCGTGGCGGATGAAACGGGTAGCCGAAAACCAGGGCGCCGGCTGCCGCGTCGGGTTGATGCTCAGCACTCAACAGCATGGAGGCCATCCGCCCACCCAGCGACCGTCCCCCGATCCAGACCGGCCCGGCTTCCGGCTCTTCAGAACGGACCTGCTCAATCGCATCCAGCCAGGCCTGTAAAAGCACCGGTGGCCGATCCGGAGGCCGGCGCTTGCCCGTGGTACGACGCTCTTTCATGAACGGAAGTTCAAACCGCCTTACACGGAAGCCAGCAAACGCAAGCGCCTGCGCCAGACGCGCCATGGGCCCCGAGTCCATGGGCGCCCCGGATCCATGGGCCAGAACCAGCACCGGCCCCTGCTCGCCGTCATATAATATAGTCAATGGGTCTACCGCATTAATATTTTGATATATATCATTGAGCGCAAGCGCCGGTTTGCCTAACCTGCGCCTACCCTCCAAACAAGTCCCGGAAGAGCCGAACATGGAAACACAGACAGCCGCGGAAACCTACAACTACCGAGTGGTCAGGCAGTTTGCCATAGCCGCTGTGGTATGGGGGATCATTGGTATGGGTCTGGGCGTCTTCATAGCCGCCCAGATGTTCCTTCCCCAATTGAACTTTGACCTGCCCTGGACAAGCTTCGGGCGTCTACGACCGCTACATACCAATGCGGTTATTTTCGCCTTCGCGGGCAGTGCCCTGTTTGCCACCTCCTACTACGTGGTGCAGCGCACTTCCCAGGCCCGGGTCATCTCAGACGAAGCCGCCGCCTTCACATTCTGGGGCTGGCAGGCCGTGATCGTGCTGGTGGCCATCACGCTGCCGCTGGGCTACACCACCACGAAGGAGTACGCCGAACCCGAGTGGCCGATCAACATCCTGATTGCCATCGTCTGGTTGACCTATGCATACGTCTTCTTCGGCACCATCGTCCGGCGCCGGGTCAAGCACATCTATGTGGCCAACTGGTTCTATGGCGCCTTCATCATCACCATCGCCATCCTGCACGTGGTGAACAACCTTGCCATTCCGGTGGGATGGCTTGAGTCCTACTCGATCTTCCCCGGCACCGTGGATGCGATGGTCCAGTGGTGGTATGGCCATAACGCCGTTGGCTTCTTCCTGACCGCAGGCTTCCTGGGCATGATGTACTACTTTGTGCCCAAGCAGGCTAACCGGCCCATCTACTCCTACCGGCTGTCGATCGTGCACTTCTGGGCGCTGATCGCCACCTATGTCTGGGCCGGCGGCCACCACCTGCACTACAGCCCACTGCCGGAATGGGCCCAGACCGCGTCCATGATCATGTCACTGATCCTGCTGGCGCCAAGCTGGGGCGGTATGATCAACGGCATCATGACCCTGTCCGGCGCCTGGTATAAGCTGCGTACGGACCCCATCCTGCGCTTCCTGATCGTCGCCGTGTCCTTCTATGGCATGGCAACCTTTGAAGGCCCCCTGATGTCCATCCGGACCGTCAACGCCCTGTCCCACAGCACGGACTGGACCGTCGGCCACGTGCACTCCGGTGCTCTGGGCTGGGTGGCCATGATCAGCTTTGGCGCGCTCTATCACCTGTTCCCGCGCCTTTACGGTCTCAAGTCCATGTTCAGCATCCCGCTGATCAACCTGCACTTCTGGCTCGCCACCATCGGCGTGGTGCTCTACACCGTCTCCATGTGGATCAACGGTCTGCTGCAGGGGCTGATGTGGCGCGCCGTGAACGAGGACGGCACTCTCACATACACGTTCGTGGAAGCGCTTGAGGCCAGTTACCCCGGCTATGTGGTGCGCTTCATCGGTGGCGGCTTCTTCCTGGCCGGGGTGCTGGTTATGGCCTACAACGTGTGGCGGACCGTGGGCCAGAGTGAAACCGGCGCCCTCGACAATTCCACTGACGCAGTCCAGGGAGCGAAGGCATGAACCACGAAAAGGTTGAGAAACATCTGGGACTCATGGTGGGGCTGATCATTCTGGTGGTCAGCCTCGGGGGGCTCGCCGAAATTGTCCCCCTGTTCTTCGACGCGGAAGTCAACGAGCCGGTAGAAGGTCTTGAACCGCTGAGCGCGGTGGAACTGGAAGGCCGTGACATCTACATTCGCGAGGGCTGCCACGTCTGCCATACGCAGAAGGTGCGCCCCTTCCGTTCGGAAACCGAGCGCTATGGCCACTATTCCGTGGCGGGCGAGCACGTCTACGACCACCCCTTCATGTGGGGCTCCAAGCGTACCGGACCGGACCTGGCCCGCGTGGGCGGTCGCTATTCCGACGCCTGGCATCGCCTCCACCTCTACGATCCGCGGATGGTGGTGCCGGAATCCAACATGCCGGCTTACCCCTGGCTGTTCGAGCAGAAGGTGGACCCCACCCAGACGGCCACCAAGATGCGCGCCCTGCGCACACTGGGCGTCCCCTACACGGATGAACAGATTGCTAACGCCGAGGAAAACGTACGGGGTACATTCGAAATCCAGGCTCTGATCGCGTACCTGCAACAGCTGGGTACCGCGATTCCGGAACAGAGGTGACACCATGGCTTGGGAGACACTGCTCAGTCACTTCAAGGGAGTTCACCAACTTCTGATGATCGCCATTTTCGCGGCGATCTGCATCTGGGCATTCAGCCCTTCCCGGCGCCGGGAAAACGAACAGGCCGCGCACCTGGTTTTCGAAGACGAGGACATGGAAGCGCGCACCATCGAACAGCAACGGAGAGACAACCACAATGAGTAGTTTCTGGAGCCTATGGATCAGTGCACTGATCCTCATCGTGGTCCTTGGGTGCTGGTGGCTCCTCTGGATCGTGCGGCGCAGTCAGCCTACCGACAAGGTCGAGAACCGAAGCGTCGGACATGAAGTGGACGGCATCGAGGAGCTGGACAACCCACTTCCCAAGTGGTGGTGCTGGATGTTTGTCGGCCTCATCCTGTTTTCCCTGCTGTACCTGGTGCTCTATCCCGGTCTGGGCAACTACCAGGGGGCTCTGGGCTGGAGCCAGACCCAGGCCTGGGAACAGCAAATGCAGGAGGCTCAGGAGAAATACGGCCCACTGTTCGCCAAGTATGCTGAAACCAAGGTACCGGAGCTTGCCCACAACCGGGAGGCCATGCAGGCGGCACAACGGTTGTTCTCCAACAACTGCGCCAACTGCCACGGCTCGGCAGGACGGGGCGGCTACGGTTTCCCCAACCTCACCGACGGCAACTGGATCTGGGGCGGTAGCGTGGATGCCATCAAGCACACGCTGACCAATGGCCGGGAGGCCAACATGCCGGCGCGTGGCATCAATCCGAACCTGAGCAATGAGCAGCTGGCAGACATCACGGAATACGTGCTGTCGCTCAACGACCGGGACGACGTGGACTCGGAAGCGGCGAAACGCGGCAAGCCGCTGTTCGCCCAGGCCTGTACCACCTGCCACGGCCAGAATGCCAAAGGCAACCAGAGTATGGGGGCCCCCAACCTGACCAACGACATCTGGCTCTACGGTGGCGACCGCGATACCATCATGGAGACACTCCAGTATGGTCGCCAGGGCCACATGCCGGCTCAAACGCAGCTCACGGAAGACCAAATCCATCTGCTGGCCGCGTATGTCTTCCGGATCTCGGGTCAGCACCGTGATGAAGATGCAGAATGAACGATATCCCTGTTCGCCAGGTTGACGCCGGTCCTAACCCGGACCGGATCTACGTCCGCAGCACGACAGGCTTCTACCAGAAACTGCGGACGGTTACGCTCTGGACCCTCATGGGGCTGTACTTCGCCGTCGGCTGGATCCATGCCAATGGACGGCCCCTGGTCCATTTCGACCTGCCGGAACGCCAGTTCCATCTCCTGGGGGCCACCTTCTGGCCTCAGGACTTCTTCATTCTCACCCTGCTGCTGATTATTGCGGCCTTCGGGCTTTTTTTCGTCACCACTCTGTTTGGACGGGTGTGGTGTGGTTACACCTGCCCCCAGACCGCCTGGACCTTTATCTTCATGTGGCTGGAGGAAAAGGTGGAAGGCAGCCGCAACAAGCGGATGAAGCTGGACAGCAAAGGAACGCTCAGCCAGTGGCTACCGCGCAAGGTCATCAAGCACACTCTCTGGCTGGGTGTTGCCTTCTGGACAGGCGTGACCTTTGTCGGCTACTTCTACCCCATCCGGGAACTGGTGCCGGATCTTGCCACCTTTGACGTCAGCACCGGCTGGGCCCCGTTCTGGATTGGTTTCTTCTCGGTAGCCACCTACCTCAATGCCGGCTGGATGCGCGAAAAGGTCTGTCTTTACGTCTGCCCCTATGCGCGCTTCCAGAGCGTGATGTTCTCGCCGGATACCCGCACCGTGACCTATGACGCCAATCGGGGCGAGCCACGGGGGCCAAGGCGCAAGAACACCGACCCCGCCGAGGCTGGCCTGGGTGATTGCATTGACTGCAACATCTGCGTCCAGGTGTGCCCGACCGGTATCGACATCCGCAACGGGATGCAATACGAGTGCCTTGACTGCGGACTCTGCGTGGATGCCTGCAACCAGGTTATGGACAAGATGGGCTACGAGCGCGGACTCATCCGCTATACCACGGAGCGGGAACTTGAAGGCACGCCCAAACGCCGTTTTCAACCGAGAACCCTGGGGTACGGCATCGCCATGGCACTGCTGCTCGGCACCATGGCAACCCTGCTGATGCAACGCGATACCCTGAGCATCGAAGTCACGCGCGGCCGGGGCGGCCTTTACCAGACCGGCCCCAATGCCACCATTGAGAATTCGTACACACTGAAGCTTTCCAACCGCACCAATGAAAAGCGGGATCTCAGCGTGCAGGTTGCCGGACCTGAGGGCACCTACCTGCTTGAGCCCATCGAGCTGGAACTGGCCCCGCTGGATTCGCGTGAACTGCCAGCGGTAGTCCGAATTCCGCGCAATGAGCTCGAAGGAATGAGCACCCCTGTGCGCTTTGAAGTCACTGCCCAAGGGTCGGAAGCCTCCAACAGTGCCCAGACCGCCTTCATAGGCCCAAGATCCTGAAACGACCGGATGCACCATGACCGATAACGACACCAACCGCCCCTGGTACCGGGAACCCTGGCCCTGGGTTCTCATCGCGATTCCCGGCGTCACCATCCTCTGGAGCGTCTTCCTCATCCTGTTCTCCTTTGAACAGCATGTGTCGATGGTCGAGGACGACTATTACGACAAGGGGATGGGCATTAACCGGGAGCTGTCCCGCGATATCAAGGCCGCCGACCTCGGTTTGAGTGCCCGTGTCACCTTTACCGACGAACAACGGCTGAATGTTGTGCTGGAATCCCCCAAACGCCGGAACTGGGAGAGCCTCCAGGTGGGACTCTCCCATGCCACGCTCGGGGGCCATGACCAGACCGTGACGGCCAGCCGGGTGGGCAAAGGCCGTTATCGTGCCCGCATTGAGCCCTTGACCGACGCACGCTGGTACATCGATATCCGCAATCCAGGCAATGACTGGCGCCTGCGCGGTGTCCTCAAAACCCCACTTGACGAACCGCTGACCCTGAAACCGGTTCGGGAAGCCCACCAGCAATGACAGCGGCATCCGGGGCCTGCTTTCACTGCCAGGAACCGCTGCCTGAGACGCCCCCCGTCACTGACGAACTCGATGGGCGTACGCACGCATTCTGCTGCGAAGGATGCCGCGCGGTTTCCCGCATTATCCGCAATGAAGGGCTGGACCGTTTCTACCAACAGCGCGAAGGCCCCATTACCACCCCGGACCCGGTCGATGAACGGGTGCGCGACGAATGCCTGCACTACAACGACCAGCAGCTTCTGGATGACGTTGTCCATCCAAGAGAAGACGGCCTCCATGAGACCTGGCTGATGATCGAGGGCCTTAGCTGCGCCGCCTGCATCTGGCTCATCGAACATCACCTGGCCCGCTTTGATGGTCTCGAATCCATCAACATCAACCACAGCACCCAACGCGCCCATCTGGTCTGGAATCCCAACGCCACCGGACTGGGCAACCTGCTGCTGGGGATCCGTGAACTGGGCTTCCAGGCCTCACCTTTCCGGCCCGGTGAATGGGAACAACAGATCCGGGCCCAACAGAAACAGGCCATGATCCGGATCGGGATCGCGGGTATTGCCGCCCTGCAGACGATGATGCTGGCCTATCCGCTCCAGTTTGGGCTCAATACCGACTCCAATCCGGCCATGGTTCAGCTTTTCCGTTGGGCCAGTTTCGTTATTGCCACCCCGGTAGTGCTCTACAGCGCCGTTCCGTTTTTCCGGGCCGCGGCGCGCGATATCAGGCACCGGCATCCGGGGATGGATGTTCCGGTATCCATCGCCATCCTTGCCGGGTATCTGGCCAGCGCCCGGGTTACGCTGCTGGGGGGTGAGCACGTCTATTTCGAGTCAATCTGCATGTTCACCTTCTTCCTCGGCATCGGGCGCTTCCTTGAAGGGCGCGCCCGCTACCGGGCAGGCTTGGAAAACCTTTCTCTCATCAATGCCATGCCCGGCACAGCCCGCCGCCTCCACAACGGTACCGAGACCGTAGTGCGCGCCCGGGACCTGGCCCCGGGCGACCGCATCCGGGTCCGGCCGGGCGATACCCTGGCCGCTGACGGCCGCATTGTTGAAGGCCAGTCGGCGCTGGATGAATCCATGCTCACCGGGGAATCCCTGCCGGTCAGTCGGGGGCCGGGCGATCCCGTCTCGGCAGGCACCGTCAACACCGAGAATCCGTTGGAGCTGGTTGTTGATCAGGCTGGCGACAACACCCGGCTTTCCGCGATTACACGACTTCTGGACCGGGCCCAGGCGGATAAGCCCCGGACCCAGCAGCTGGCCGACCGTATCGCGGGTGTTTTCGTCTCCGCCGTTCTGGTGGTGGCCGGTGCTACCTGCCTGGGCTGGTGGTTCCTGGATCCAGCCCGGGCCTTCCCGGTTACCCTTGCTGTTCTCGTGGCAACCTGCCCCTGTGCGCTGTCACTGGCAACGCCAACCGCCCTGACCGTGGCGACCAACCGGCTGCGCCGTGCCGGATTCGTTCCCACCCGTGGAACCACCCTGGAAACCCTGAACACGGTGGATACCCTGGTCTTCGACAAGACGGGTACGCTCACACGCGGCCAGCTCAGCATTGCCGGTGTCCACCCCTGCCCCGGTGTTTCCGGCACCCATTGCCGGGCGCTTGCCGCGGGGCTGGAACAGGGATCGGAGCACCCGATCGCCAGGGCTTTCCAGGACGAGCCAACGGCGGACATTACCCAGAGGGAGACCCATCCCGGCGGCGGGGTAACCGGTGTTTGTGACGGCCAACGGATCGCCCTGGGCCGGGCCGACTTCGTGGCCTCTGAACTCGGCCTGGCACCTCCAACAGATGCGGAGAGCGACGCCGCCCTCACCATCCATCTGGCCAGCGATTCAGGCTGGCTCGGACGGATCACCCTGGATGATACCCTGCGGGAAGACGCCGCGACGGTAGTGGAGCACCTGCGCACCCAGGGCTGGCACTGCGTGCTTCTGAGTGGCGACCATTCCGGCCAGGTGGCACGGGTTGCCGAGACCCTCGGTATCGAACACAAGGAAGGCCGGCTGTCCCCCGAGGATAAACTGGCACGCATCCAGGCTCTGGAGGCGAAGGGCCACAAGGTCATGATGGTGGGCGACGGGCTCAATGACCTGCCCGGGCTGGCGGGGGCACGGCTGTCCGTGGCCATGGCCGGCAGCAGTGACATTGCCCGGCTGCGAGCGGACGCCGTGGTGCTCGGGGAGCGGCTGGCCCCGCTTCTGGAAGCCCTGAGGGTCGCCCCGCTGACCCGCCGGATCATCCGCCAGAACCTGGCCGTATCCCTGCTGTACAATGCCGCCATCCTGCCCCTGGCCATGGCAGGCCTGGTGATCCCATGGATCGCGGCAGCCGGGATGTCCGCCAGCTCGGTGGTGGTCGTCATGAATGCGCTGCGTTTGGGAGGAATGAACCCCCATGGCAATACTCTACATACTGATTCCGCTGTCACTGATTCTGTTGGCGATCGCCGTCAGAGTGCTCATCTGGGCAGTGCGCAATGATCAGTTTGATGATCTGGAAGGGCCCGCCCACCAGATCCTGTTCGATGATGACGAGGAGCGAATTCCCCCGGAAGCCCGCCAGCATTCGGAGCAGGATCATGACCGGGACGAGGCGCAGAAGCCGGAATGAATGAGGCGCTCATCACCACTCTTGGCTCAGCCTTCCTGATCGGGTTCCTCGGTAGCACCCACTGTCTCGGCATGTGCGGCGGCATTGCCAGCTCACTCAGCCTGGCGCTGCCCGTAGGGCCGGGCTACCGGCGCCGCCAGCTGTCATTGCTGGCGGGCTACAACCTCGGACGGATCCTGAGCTACAGCCTGATCGGCCTCATTGCCGGCCTGCCTGGCGCCTGGCTGACCGAAGGGGTGCCTGGCGCCGGCATGGTCCTGCGCACTCTCGCCGGCATTGTACTCATTCTGCTGGGGCTGGCCGTTGGCCAATGGTGGCAGGGGATCATGGGCCTTGAGCGTATAGGAGCCCCATTATGGCAGCGCCTGGCGCCACTGACCCAGCGCTTTATGCCGGTTGATCGCCTAAGCCGTGCGCTGCCTCTGGGGCTGCTCTGGGGCTGGCTGCCCTGTGGTCTCGTTTACAGTACCCTCGCCTGGGCCCTCACCCAGGGTGACGCGCTCCTTTCGGGGCTGCTCATGTTCTGCTTTGGACTGGGGACAGTGCCGGCCATGGTCGCCACCGGACTGCTGGCCAAACGCATCACCCACCTCCGCCAATCCACCACCGTTCGCCGTGTCACTGGCCTGGCCCTGATCCTTTTCGGCCTTTGGACCATTCCCTGGATCCGACACCTGATCCTGCCCCACTGAAGAGGCTTTGACCGATATCAACAGCCCAATCCCGCCGCTGCGTTACGCTGATCCTAATTCAGCACAGTGGCGGAGGGCATCATGGACTCAGAACGCATCAACCTTCTCTGGGATCCAGAGCTGATTGAACGCTACGATCTCTCCGGACCCCGCTACACCTCTTACCCCACCGCCCTTGTCTTCAACGAGGACTTTAACGGCGACGCGTTTGCCCAAACCCTTCAGCGAAGCCGGGCCTCTGGCGCACCACTGTCCCTCTACCTGCACATCCCGTTCTGTGCACACCTGTGCTATTACTGCGCCTGCAACAAGATCGTTACCCGCAAACGCGAGCGTGCAGGTCCCTATCTGGAGCGGCTGCACCGTGAGATCGCGCTGCGTTCCGAACAATTCGGTGGCCAGGACCGCCCGGCCACCCAGCTTCACTGGGGCGGTGGTACCCCCACCTTCATCAGCCACGAGCAAATGCGCGAGCTGATGGGCGTCCTGCGCCAGCATTTCAATCTGGCGGATGACGACAGTGGCGACCATTCGATTGAGATTGATCCGCGCGAGTGCGGTCCCGATACCCTTGAGGTGCTGCGGTCGATCGGTTTCAACCGCATCAGCCTGGGCGTTCAGGACTTCAACCCCACGGTTCAAAAGGCGGTCAACCGCGTGCAGCCCTACGACATGGTGGCCAACCGGATCCACACCGCAAGGGAGCTGGGTTTTGGGTCCATCAGCATGGACCTGATCTACGGTCTTCCTCACCAAACCCGGGAGACTTTTCAGGAAACCCTCGACAGGGTACTGGAACTCGAACCGGACCGGCTCTCGGTGTTCAACTACGCGCACCTGCCGGACCGCTTCATGCCGCAACAGCGAATCCGCGAGGAAGATCTCCCCTCACCGGAGGACAAGCTCGGCATTCTGGAGGACACCATTAACCGGCTGCTTGAGGCCGGCTACGTCTACATCGGCATGGATCACTTCGCGCGTCCTGACGACACGCTGGCCAAGGCCCAGCGCAACGGGGAACTGCACCGCAACTTCCAGGGCTACACCACACACGGGGAATGCGACCTCATCGGCATGGGCGTATCCGCCATAAGCCAGGCAGCGGGCAGCTACTTCCAGAACCACCATGACGAAAGCGCGTGGAATCTGGAGCTCGACTTCGGGCGCACGCCCCTGAAAAAGGGCTACCAGCTGAGTGACGACGACCGCCTACGCCGCGCCGTTATCATGGAGCTGATCTGCCACTTCAGCCTCGACAAGCAGGCGTTTGCCGCTCGTTGGGGCATCGCCTTCGACCAGATGTTCGCGGATACACTGCCCGCCCGACAGACCATGCAGACGGATGGACTGATTGAAGAGGACGCGGGGCACCTGACGGTGCGCACCCCGGGGCGCCTGCTGATCCGTGCCATCTGCCAACTATTCGACGCCCACGCGCAGCAGGCACAGAGCGGACGCTATTCGCGGATCATCTGACTCCGGCCATCAGAGGTTGAGCACCTCAACCGTTCCATAGTCGGTTCCGGGCTCGGCGCGCTGGGGCGCTTCGGGTACCGGCCCCTGCCCGTCGCCGTTCCCCGAAAAGTCGTAAAGCTGCGGATCCGCCAGGTGGGACGGTGCAACGTTCTGCAGGGCCCGGAACATGTTTTCAATACGCCCCGGGAACCGATGGTCCCAGTCGTTGAGCATGTCCTTGACCATCTCGCGCTGCAGGTTCTCCTGGGAACCACAGAGGTTACAGGGAATAATCGGGAAGTCACGCAGCTCCGCGAACCGGCTGATGTCTTTCTCACGGCAATAGGCCAATGGCCGGATCACGGTATTGCGGCCGTCATCGCTGAACAGTTTCGGCGGCATGGCTTTAAGCGTGCCTCCATGGAACATGTTCAGCATCATGGTCTCCAGGATGTCATCCCGGTGATGGCCCAACGCGATCTTGGTGCAGCCATTCTCCTCCGCGAAATTGTAGAGGATGCCCCGCCGCAGACGGGAGCACAGCCCGCAGGCTGTTTTGCCCTCGGGAATCTTTTCTTTCACGATGCTGTAGGTGTCCTTCTCCAGCACCTGGAAGGGAACCTCCAGCTGCGCCATGTAATCCGGCAGCACATGCTCCGGAAAGCCCGGCTGTTTCTGGTCCAGGTTCACCGCAAGAAGCTCGAAGTTCACCGGTGCGCGATGGCGCAGGATCATCAGCATATCGAGCATGGTGTAGGAATCCTTGCCACCGCTGAGACAGACCAGGATCCGGTCGCCTTCCTCAATCATGTCGAAATCCGCGATCGCCCGCCCCGTCTCACGCTGCAGTTTCTTCTGAAGGCGCTTGCACTCGTCGCGTGGATTGGTGGAAGTCTTGTCCATGATGGTTGGCCCTGGTCATACGATTTGGCTGCGGATTATACCGGAGAGTCACCGGCTGCAACCAACCGCGATTTGCATTGCTCGCGCTGGCAACGCATAGTTTGGGCATGATGGATTCAACAGCGCCACTGAACGGGACCGAAGACGACGCACTGCAAGCGCTGGTCGAGCGCATCATGGATGCCTCGGAGGCGTTGCTGCGCACCCATCCCAACGGCATGAGCGAACTGGCAATGCTGCGCGCGCTCCAGGACGAGCCCTGGCGGCTGTTCGACAACATCGATTTCAGCTCTCCGACGGCCCTCTACCCGGCCCACTTTCTCCTGTTCCACAGCCTGTACCGGCAACGGGAACGCCTGGCGGCGGAGCACTCGGAAACCATCGACATCAATGCCCTCAACATCCGCATACGGCCAACACACAGCGCGGAACACCAACACGCAGGCCAGTATGATGCGCTGCACGCATTCTACCGCGACCTGGCCAATCATGATCTGGCCGAGGGTACCATCAACCGGATGCTGGACGACTTCTGGCAGGGCATCTCGCGCCCGGCGGATGATGAGCTCGCGCAGGCCTGCCACACGCTTGCCATTGATCATCCACCGCCTGACCTGGGGACCGCACGCAAGGCATTCCGGCGCCTGGCCATGCGCCATCACCCGGACCGGGGAGGCTCCAATGAACAGCTCCAGGCCCTGAACCGGGCCATGGCGACCGTCAGACATCATTTCCGAGGACAGCCATGACGCACACGCCACTAGTCCGTTTTGCAGCCACCACGGCCCTGACGCTGGGCCTGGCCGCCGGTGCCCATGCCGGAGTCGCCACCCTCGTATACCATCATGTGTCCACCGAGACACCGCCTTCTACCACGACGTCCCCACAACTGTTCCGGGACCAGCTGGCACTGATCGAGAAACTCGATATGGAGCCGGTCTCAATCACGCCCGAGCGCATCCAGGCCACTCTGGACGGCAAGGACGCAGAAACCATGGGCGTAGCCCTGACTTTCGATGATGCCTATGAAAGTGTCTACACCAAGGCATGGCCGATTCTCAAGGAAAAGGGCATTCCCCTGACGGTATTTGTGCTGAGCGGCTCCGTGGGCGACCGAGGCTATATGAACTGGGAGCAGCTGGGAGAAATGGCGGAACATGAGCTGGTGACCATCGGCAACCACACCCTGAACCATGGCAGCATGCTCAGGCGGCCAGAGGAGAGCGCCGAAGCCCATGGCGAGCGGATCGCCAAAGAGCTGGACAAGGGCGCCCAGCGCATTGCGGAGGCCATTAGTGTTGAAACCGAGCTTTTCGCCCATCCCTACGGGGAATTCTCGCAACCGGTGCTGGATGCGCTCGAAGAACGTGGTTGGTACGGCTTCGCGCAGCATTCAGGCGTGATCGGTGAAAACGCCCATTCCGGCGCCATGCCCCGATTCGCGGTCGCGGATGCGTATGGCGGTATCGACACGCTCAGGAACAAGCTGAAAGCACGCAATTTCCCGGTTCCCAGGACGGAGCTGCCCAACCCGGTCATCAACGCCAACACCACTCCCCTTCTGGAGATGACTCTGCCGCAAGGCTGGGACAGTGCCCGCCTGAACTGCTTCGCCTCAGGCGAAGGGCGTATGCAGGTGGATGCGCAAGAGGTGGCGAAGGGGCTGCAAATCCGCGTTCAGGCCAACAACCCTATTGAAGCGCGCCGTTCACGCTACAATTGCACTTACCCTGCGGGCGAGGGTCGCTTCTACTGGCTTTCACAGCCATGGTTCAACCCGCAAGCACCGGAAGGCTGACGCCTAATCGACCAGATGCAGCGACAGGCTGCCTGACGGTTCGTGGGTCAGCCTGTACCGCTGGCCCTCAACGCCAACTTCGGTACTGGATTCCAGATCCGCGGAACGCGTGAAAACGACCAACCAGCGTTCATCGGATTCCGGCCGCAATGCCACCCGCGCCTCCATGTGACCATAGCGACGCCAGGTCTCCGGGCTGTGGGCCATGACGATGTCGGTCACCATCCGCACCGGCTGGAACCCGTCATCCAGGAACACCGCATTCGGAACCAGGAAACCACCGTTACGGATGAAACTGCGAATACGCAGCAGCGATTGCTTCGGCTCCCGAGGCAAGCGTACCAGCACGAAACGGCTTTTGCCTGTGGCAAACCGGTGAACGTCCGCTTCTTCGCCAAGACTGACCGCAAGCGAGCGTTCTGGTTCCAGTAGCTTGTAAGAAAGGCGTGGCAGGTCCCGACAACACTGTTGCGAAAATGCATCCAGTCGATTGGATCCCTCTTCATCCAGCCCCATAACGGCCGCCGCTTCGGAATCCTGCCGGAACCCAGGCGCGGCTACGCTTGCAGCGGTCGTAACACGGGCCTCGGAAGCCTGCTTGGGCGCCGACTCGCGCATGACGCGCCCCATGCTCTCTTCTTCATAAAGGTAGGGCGTGTTGAAGACGCGACCCCGGGCGTTCCGCCAGCTGTAAAACAGCTCTTCCGATTTCCCTTGGCGCCTTTTCTCCCCGGCATCGGGGTACTGCTGAAGATTGAATTCCGGATGGGAGGTTTTATCCTGTTGGCGGGATGACTCCCCATCGCCATTACCCGCATCTTGCGCACCGCTGGAAGCGGTCCCGGACCCATCCTGACTACTGGCGGAAAACCGGACCTGGCCCCTTTCATCCACCCAGGTACGCATGCCAGCCGTGGACTCCCCGGAGCCTCCCCCCGCACAGCCGCTACCCCCCAGAACCACAAGAAGCAGCAACGCCAGACGGCGTTTGTCAGAACCGGCTCCGGATAGTGAGGTTGGCAAAAGTGAGCGTCGTCTCGGTCTTAACATCCAGGCCTGCGTAGGGGTTGTAGACGATATTCGTAATGTCCGTGCAATTGACGTTGCAACTTGAGTCCGCCGGAATGTTCTGGGTGCTCGAGAACCGGCTCAGGCTCATGTCAATATGCGTGTGCTTGGACCACTGGTAACCAAACCCAACGCCGTACATTGTTCCTTCGCCGATCGGCGAGAAAAGGCTCTCCGCGCCGTCGGGAATGGCGGTGCTGCGATGCTGGGCGCCCATCCTGAGATCCAGGCGATCATTCACATGCAGGGTGGCACCATAGCCAAGGTTCCACACGTCCGTAAACTCGCGGGCGATTTTCAGGGTCTTGGGCGTTGCTTTCTCCGGCGACAGGATCCGGGCCGCGTTCAGGAACTCAAGTTCGCGGTCAAATTTAAGCTTCAGGTATTTCTGCGATGACAGATCAACATAATCCATATCAGCGTTGAAAGTGAGAAACGGCATAACACGCATGCTAACCCCAGTGGAGAAATGCTGTGGATAGCTCTCATCAATGCTGACATGGCCTTCTTCCTTGGGAACCCCGGAAGGAAGGCTCAGGATTGCCGCACCAATGGCGCCCAGAACCGAACTGTTCACGCTCTGCCAGAAGCCTGACCAGTCCTCTGTGTAATCCAGCTGAAAGTCCCCTTTCAGGCTCATATCATCGCCGGAGCTGTATTGGGCCCCCCAGGTGAACCAGTCCCTGGGTTCCCAGAGCACGCCCATCTTATAGCTCGTTGAAAGACTCTCCTCCGCACGGAAATTCATGTTGCCAATATCCTGAAAAGGACCAATCTTCCCCCCACACAGGGCCAACCAGGGGGCAAGCGGCTCCTGGGCCTCTTCATCGCAACCGAACGCATCCTGAAGGGTCGCCCCTACGCCCACAAGCATGTTGGGAGCCCGCGTCAACTGATTGACCTCGAGCCCCTGATGGGAGAAGTGGATGCCCGCCCCGACTGTCCAGTTGTCATTAACCTCGTAGGATACGGTTGGCGAAAGGTAGGTCACGCGCTGGATAGCCGCCTGTGTGGGCTGATAGCGCCCCGGGTCATCTTCCTCCCGGGAAAAACCGCCTGAGTTTTCGATAAAGGCCGCGTTGCCAAAGGTCAGTTTGGAACCAGGCGGCTGAATACTGAAACCTGCATTGAAGGGCGCCGCCGGGCCAACGCTTTCCATCAAGCCGATACCGGGTATGAAGTTAGCGCCAACATCGGTACGGCTTTTGGTGTTCGCTACCGGATCGTTTTCGGCGCATTCGATACCGAAGACATCACACCCCTCTTCCGGCACTGTAAATTCCGCCTCAAAAACGGTACTCAGCATAGCCCCACCCAGCTCCCACTGGCGGCCCTCAAGCCGGCTCAACCCTGCCGGATTGCGACGGATGGCCATGACCCCCGGGGGATCAGCCGTAACCGCGTTCCCCAGGGCAGCGGCCTTGGGGTGCACCAGAAGTTGGTGGCTGAACTGAGCCTGTACCCCAGCGGATACAGTCGCCAGTGCCAATGCGCCGAAAACGCGTTTAACGGCACCATTCGCTCGCATGAATCCCAGCTCCTTATCGCCCTTGATCCACCGCATCAGGATGATTCAGACAGACCGGAAATATTGATGGGCATGGACACGCCAATCGTGAAGTCCGGCGCCCCACGGGTCATCCCAAAGCCCACGCTGGTGTTGACGATCGTCTTATCGCTGATCCGCGTTCCCAATGACATGTTGATGATACCGGCCATCTGGGAACTGGCTGTGGCCTCGCTCCCATCATTGAACTTGAGGACGGTCTCATCGTTGTAAGTGAGCTGGACGGACATGCTCAGGGAAATGTCGTAGGACAGGGAATAGGAGAAACCACCAGACCCCGACAGTGTGAAACCGGGATCCAGTTCGCGCAGCAGGCGCCCACCCCGCACCTGCTTCAGGTCCTTTTCCTGATGGTTATAGCGGAGACTCCCCGAGCCAAACAGCACAACCGGATCCAGTACCTTGGAGACACTCGCACCCCCGCCCAGCGAGTAGTACCCACTGCCCGTCGACAGCTGACGATTGGTGTCGATCTGGTAGGGACTTACCCCGGTCTTGGTGTTGAAGGTACCGAACAGCGTGGTCGACATGGTGCCAGGCACATGGGGGTTGGGTTGCCAGCGCGCGGTGAATGAAATATCACCCACATCGTTGACGTTCAGATCCTCCTGGGTATCAAACTTGGTCGACAAGGGGATCCGCGTGCCCAGTGTCAGATTGTCGTAGAACCCATAATCATAGGAGAAGGAGTTGGTAAAATTGTGGGTTGCTTCAGGGGTAACATCCAGATTGCGGACCTGGCTGTTGACGACCTCCATATCCAGGTTCTGGCTCCCCGAGTAGGAGTAGTTGAAGGAATAGTTCAGCGACTGCTTCCCCTGACCCAACAGCGAATAGTTCTTTTCAGCAGCCTCGAACACTTCCTCCAGCTGTTCGGTGGAATCCTCATCCCCTTCCTGCTGGGCAAGCGCCTCCCGGGCATCATCCACGCTGGCCCCATTGCCATCGCTGTTCTGCTGGGCGGCCACTGGCACTGCCAGGGTACAAAAGCACACAACTCCCGCGAGATGCCAAAGCACAGAGCGCGTCATAACGGATCCCCAGTATCCAGTTCGAAGCATAAAACCACCAATTGCCTGACTCTTTCGTCCATGACCCTCAGCGGTCACGGAAATAGAGTTGTTTGCGCGTGTTCTCCACGCTACCGTCCGGATTGTTCTTGAGCCGCTCAAGTTCGTTCTGGATATCCCACATGAGCGATTCATGGAATGCCGGGAACGTCTGGCGCGCCTGCAATGTCAGCGTCTGGTCATCAATGAACCGCATATCTTCTTCCTTGAGCACCAGGTTATTCAGCGGCGGCTCTTCCCCCGGAAAAACGATGAAAAGAACGTTTTTGGCCCACTTTTTCTTGAACTCATGCAGAGTAAACGAAAGGTTCCCGGCGGCCGGATCCGCGACGAAAACACGCCCCTCCCGGATGTCTCGCACCACTACAAAATGTTCGAAACCGGCATGATTGATGGGAACAATCGCAGGATGATCCAGCTCCGCCAGATCGGAAATCTCAGCGCGAAAACCGCCGGACGGAAAGCCCAGCTCGGTGACGAGGCGCTTCATGTCCAGCAGCGAAAAAGCGCGACGCTCGACAATGCGCTCGCTCTCGCCAAACTGAAGCAGCCCCTCCATCACCTTGCGCTCATTGAGGTTCTGCCCTACGTAATGGCGCAGGATCGTGGTCAGCGACGCCGCGCCACAACTGTAGTCATACTGTTGGCGCACCACGTTACGGAACTTCTGTGCCTTGAGCGGCTCCGCCTGATAGCGGTGCAGGAGCGAATCCGGACTCTCATTATAGTGCTGCTCATAGATGAAGGTCCCTTTCGGATGGGGCTCCACCTCAACGACTTCCTGCGTCATGGAGAAAGTCAGCAGTGATCCGGCCAGTACGAAAAGCATGAAACGCCTGTCCCCTATAAACCCGACGGTAGACGGTACCGGCGGAAACCATAGCGAATTTGCGGCAAACGGAAAGATAACTGGTCCTCAATTCTCGGCCTCATAAGCCGTTGGAATTCGGACCATTCCCGGGAAGGGATTCATTTTGTGACACAGGTGGAAAGGCGATGGAGCCGGGTTTGACGGCCCGGCTCCGGAGGGGGATCAGTTACGTGTGATATCCGCCTTCGAGCGCAGGGACTCGATGTAGGCCTGGAATGCAAACTGTCCATGGCGCCGCCCCAGTGAGGAGCGGAGCCTGGAAGCCATCGTGTCCACCGTTTCGGAGTCCGCCGAATGGACCGCCTCCAAACGAACCAGGGCCACGGCATCAGAAAGCGACACAATACGCGTTCTGGCTTCATCACCTTGTGGTGCCGGCATTGTGAAAGCAGCCTCACGGATCGGCGCAGCCACCTTCCGGGAGCGCCGGTTGACGTCCTCAACGGACTGCCATTGCACACCGTCCGAGAACGCTGGCTCTGGCAGGGAGCCACCAGCCGAGAGGGTCGAAGCCATGTCTTTAAGCGATTGCGTTATCGCCTTACGCGCTTTCTTCTGGCGTACCAGTTGAGCGACCTCATCACGCACAGCCTCGAAGGATTGCTGTTCGCGCGGGTGGTACTCCCGGACCCGAGCCACAACCGAGACGCCATCCTTAACCTCGACCACCTCGGTGTTAAAGCCTTCTTCACGCACGTCCGTGCTGAACAACTGCTCACGCAGGCCCTCATGGTCAAAGGGCGGCTCCCCCTGCCCCGGACGGACTCCCTGGCGGGTCTGGATGGAGGCACCAATCAGCTCCGCGGGAGCCTCAAGATCGTACTCGGAGTACGCCATATCAGCCAGTTTCTGGCTGAGCTCCACATACCGGCGTTCGGCCCGCTCCTTCGCGATCGTCTTACGCAATGAGGCCTCCATGCTTTCAAAGCTCGGAGGGTCCTCCTTACGAACCTCCAGCAGCTTAATAAAATGCTGGCCGAAGGATGTTTTGACAGGACCAACCACCCTGCCGGTTTCCTCGATGCCAAAGAGCGCCTCGGCGAACGATTCGTCGAAGTCCTCACGCGACGAGAAGCCGAGCCGGCCACCATCGTCCGCAGTGGCACTGTCATCCGAATACTTCTTGGCCAATTTGGCAAAGGAGCGACCATTTTCCAGCCCCTTCTGGACCGCTTCAACGGCGGCCTCGGCCTCTTCGCCTTCCCCGCTGATCAGAATGTGAGCAGCATTGCGCTTCTGATTTCCCTTCATGGTCTCAAGGCGTTCACGATAACGCTTCCGGACCTCGCTCTCCTTGATGTCATCCGGTTTCACCAGATTGGTCTGATCCAGGGTGATCCAGGCCGCATCCACGGACTCGGGCTGAACAAACCGGTCCTGATTGTTCTCATAGAAGCTCTTGAGTTCCGATTCGGACACGGCCTTCCCTTTGGCCCTCTCTTCAACCGACACCTCAAGCACCGACAAATCCCGGGTCTGGGCCAACAGCTTCGCCACCCGTTTGGTCTCCGAAGGCGCGCTGAAGGCACTGCCCTGGATCACGCCCTGAACAACCCGGCTCAGCTGATCCTGTTCAAGCATGTTGCGGAACTGCTTCACCGTCATGCCCTGGTTTCGCACCGCCTGGATGAAGCGCTCCTGACTGAACTCGCCATCGACCTTGAACTGTTCCGCCTGGGTAATCATCTGATCAAGGTCGCGCTCGGAAAGCTGCAAGCCTCTGGAGCGAATATCCTGATTGATCAGCTCATCCCGGATCAGCGACTCCATAACCTGTTCGTTGAGACGGTCCATGTCGATTTGGGAAGAGTCCGGATTCTCCATCTGCTGCAGCTTTCTCTGGCGCCGAAGTTGAACGGCACGCTCAAACTCCCGTTCCGTGATGGGCTCGCCGTTGACCGAGGCGATCTCGTTCTCTCCGCTGCCACCCACAATGGAGTCCAAACCCCAGATGGACAGGGACAGGATCAGGACCACGATGATGGTCTTGGCGATCGTTCCCTGGGCGTTCTCCCGGATGTTCTGAAGCATTCCTCGCTCCCCTGTGCCCGCACTTCCACGGGTGACCTGTGTTTAACGTAAAAGGGCGCATCCCTTGCGGCATGCGCCCACAGACTGGCGGAGCGGACGGGACTCGAACCCGCGACCTCCGGCGTGACAGGCCGGCATTCTAACCAGCTGAACTACCGCTCCTACAAAACCGTATGGCGGGATGGACCGTTACTGGACGGCGTCTTTAAGGGCTTTGCCTGCCTTGAAGCTGGGAACCTTGGAAGCAGCAATCCGGATTTCCTCGCCGGTCTGCGGATTGCGACCGGTGCGCGCGGCACGCTCCTTCACGGAGAAGGTCCCGAAGCCAACCAGTGTAACCGGATCGCCATTTTTCAGTGAACCGGTGATGGAGTCAACCATCGCGTCCAGTGCACGACCCGCTGCGGCCTTGGAAATATCGGCAGAATCTGCGATAGCGTCGATCAGTTCGGACTTGTTCACACTAAACCCCTTTCTCTATCTGGTTCCATGTTTAGACGTTATGTTTTTCTTCGGCGCCAGTGACTATGGCATACGCCATCGGAGAATTCCATGGCCGCAGGCCGGGAAACCCCTCACCCTGCGAGCCCTGACAGGGTGGCCCATGGCTCCGCTGCGAGGCGGAGTACGTTATACCAACGGCCTTTAAACGGTGTCAATGACGCGTTCTCAGTGGGTGTTCACCCGCTCGCCAGCTTCAGCCTCGTCATCACGGCCTCCAGGATGCGCTGGCGCATCAGCGGGCAACGGCTCCGGCTGCTCAGTCAGGGCTATATCAAGTACCTGGTCGATCCATTCCACCGGACGGATATCCAATGATTCCTTGATGTTATCCGGAATTTCCTTCAGATCGCGTACGTTTTCCTCCGGAATAACCACTGTCTTGATCCCGCCGCGATGGGCTGCCAGCAGTTTCTCCTTGAGCCCACCGATCATCAGCACCCGCCCTCGGAGCGTGATCTCGCCGGTCATCGCCACATCGGCACGAACCGGGATACGCGTGAGTGCGGAGATCAGCGACGTGCACATACCGATGCCCGCGCTGGGGCCATCCTTAGGCGTAGCGCCTTCCGGAACATGGATGTGCAGATCATGCTTCTCCTGGAAACCCGATGCCAGGCCCAGCCCGGGAGCACGACTGCGTACCACCGTCAGTGCCGCCTGGATGGACTCCTGCATGACGTCACCCAGCGAACCGGTCTTAACCACCTTGCCGTTGCCGGGCGTGACCGCGCACTCCAGTGTCAGGAGCTCACCCCCCACCTGGGTCCAGGCCAAACCGGTAACCTGCCCGATCTGGTTTTCAGCCTCCGCAAGACCGTACTTGTGACGGCGAACCCCGGCGTAGTGCTCCAGCGTTTCCGGCGTCACCTCGACCGCATGACGCTCGCCCGCTTCCACGTGCTCACGGACCACCTTGCGGCAGATCTTGGCGATTTCGCGCTCGAGATTCCGCACACCGGCCTCACGGGTGTAATACCGGATGATGGCCAGCAGGGTCTCCTCTGGCAGGCTCAGCTCCGACTCTTTGAGCCCATTGGACTTGAGTTGCTTGGGCAGCAAGTAGCGCCGGGCAATGTTGACCTTCTCATCTTCCGTGTACCCGGGGATACGGATGATTTCCATCCGGTCCAGGAGCGCGTCCGGAATGTTCATCGAGTTCGAGGTGCACACGAACATGATGTCCGAAAGGTCGTACTCAAGCTCCAGATAATGGTCACTGAACGTATGGTTCTGCTCAGGGTCCAGGACTTCCAACAGCGCCGATGACGGATCACCCCGATGGTCCATGCCCATCTTGTCCACCTCGTCCAGCAGGAACAGCGGATTCTTGACGCCGACCTTGGACAAGCGCTGGATAATCTTACCGGGCAGGGCCCCGATGTAGGTGCGACGGTGGCCACGGATCTCGGCTTCGTCCCGAACACCGCCCAGCGCCATACGCGTGTACTTGCGGTTCGTTGCCCGCGCTATGGACTGCCCCAGCGAAGTCTTGCCCACGCCAGGCGGCCCCACGAGGCAAAGCACCGGTCCCTTCACCTTGCGCACACGGCTCTGAACCGCCAGGTATTCCAGGATCCGCTCCTTGACCTCTTCAAGCCCGTAATGGTCCTCATCCAGGATGCGCCGCGCGCGATCGATATCATGACGAACACGGCTGCGCTTCTTCCACGGAATGGACAGCATCCAGTCGATGAACCCGCGGACCACCGTGGCTTCCGCGGACATGGGCGACATCATCTTGAGCTTATTGAGCTCCTGCTCGGTCTTCTCACGGGCCTCCTTGGGCATGCCCGCGGACTCGATCTTCTGCTCCAGCTCCTCGAAATCCTGGCCACTGCCATCGCCGAGCTGGCCCATCTCCTTCTGGATGGCCTTCATCTGTTCGTTCAGATAGTACTCGCGCTGGCTGCGCTCCATCTGCTTCTTGACGCGGCCCCGGATGCGCTTCTCCACCTCAATCAGGTCGATTTCGCTATCCAGCTTGCCCAGCAGCTGTTCAATACGCTGGCGCAGATCAAGGGTCTCGAGCAGCTCCTGCTTCTCGGCTACTTTCAGCTCAAGATGGGACGCCATGGTATCCGCGAGGCGGTCCAGCTCCTCAATGCCCTGCAGCGTGTTCTGGACTTCGTTGGGCACTTTCTTGGACATACGCGCGAACTTTTCGAACTCTTCCATCAGAGTCCGCACGAAGACTTCTTCCTCGCGCGCGTCCACCCCCGTCTCCGGAAGCTCACGACCGCTGGCGGTCACGTACTGATCGTCCCCACCAAGTTCATCCACGGACGCCCTGGCGTGGCCTTCAACCAGCACCTTAACGGTGCCGTCGGGCAACCTCAGCATCTGCAGGACGGTCGCGATGGTACCGATGCCATAAAGATCCGTGCGACCGGGATCGTCGGTCTCCGCATCCCTTTGGGCAACAAGCAGGATCTGCTTGTCGTTCTCCATGGCGGCTTCAAGGGCTTTGATGGACTTGTCACGCCCGACGAAGAGCGGAACCACCATATGCGGGAACACCACCACATCACGCAACGGCAACATGGGGAGTTCAAACGGCGAATGGCCCTGGGGCTGCTCTGTCATGATCTGACCTCTGAACTGGGGATATGAACGAAAACGCGGGATCCTGCAAGCGGGCACAGTCCCGTTTCGCGGGTAACTGGATTAAGGATGGGGGTTAAGATGGGAACCTTCAACCCGCCGCCAGCAGGATGCTGGCCGACGGGCCGAGGTGGAACTGCTGGAATCAGTCCTCCGGAACCGCGCGCGCGGTCTCGTTGTTGGCGTAGATCCGGATCGGGTCGGACTCCCCGTTCACCACACCTTCGTCAATCACAACCTTGCTCACATCCGGCTCGGACGGGATCTGATACATGGTATCCAGCAATATGCCTTCCAGAATGGACCTCAGTCCGCGGGCGCCCGTATTGCGCTCCATGGCTTTGCGCGCCACGGCACGCAGGGCATCTTCACGGAAGTCGAGCTCCACATCCTCGATCTCGAACAACTGCTGGTACTGCTTGGTCAGCGCGTTCTTCGGCTGGGTCAGGATCTCAATCAGGGCATCCTCATCCAGCTCGGTCAGTGTCGCGACAACCGGAAGACGTCCCACGAATTCCGGGATCAGCCCATAGTTCACCAGGTCCTCGGTCTCAATCATCTTGAGGATTTCCGAGGAACTCTTGCCATCGGACTGGCTGACCACCTGGGCCGCAAAGCCAATACTGGTCTTTTCGGAACGGTCACGGATGACCTTGTCCAGCCCCGAAAAGGCCCCCCCGCAGATGAAGAGCATGCCAGCGGTATCCACCTGCAGGAATTCCTGCTGAGGATGCTTGCGGCCACCCTGGGGCGGAACCGAGGCCACGGTGCCCTCGATCAGCTTGAGCAGCGCCTGCTGAACCCCTTCCCCCGATACATCACGGGTGATCGAGGGGTTATCCGACTTGCGCGATACCTTGTCGATCTCGTCAATGTAGACAATGCCACGCTGGGCCTTATCGACATCGTAGTCGCACTTCTGGAGCAGCTTCTGGATGATGTTCTCAACATCCTCGCCCACGTAACCGGCTTCAGTCAGCGTGGTGGCGTCGGCGATGGTAAACGGCACATTCAGCATGCGCGCCAGCGTCTCCGCCAGCAACGTCTTACCACTGCCGGTAGGCCCGATCAGCAGGATGTTGCTCTTGCCGAGCTCCACTTCCGGGCGCTTCTCGCCGAAGCGCAACCGCTTATAGTGGTTGTACACCGCTACCGACAGCACCACCTTGGCACGATCCTGGCCGATCACGTACTCGTCCAGCGTCTCCTTGATTTCGTGCGGAGAGGGCAGACGGTCGCTGGGCTCTTCCTCTGTGGTCTCCTGGATTTCCTCGCGAATGATGTCATTACACAGGTCCACGCATTCATCACAGATGAACACCGAGGGGCCCGCGATCAGCTTGCGGACCTCATGCTGGCTCTTGCCGCAGAAGGAACAGTACAGCAGCTTGCCGTTATCGTCGCCCCTGCCGCTACCTTTCTCTGCCATTGAATTACCTCTGTTCTGGTTCCGGCCGCCTTGCTATGACCGCCTACTGCGGTCGAGCGACAGAAATGGGGATTGGTACCAGTATTATGTATTCCCCGGGCGTTTATCAAGTACGGCATCCACGAGTCCGTACTCCGCGGACTCCCTGGCGTCCATGAAATTGTCCCGGTCCGTGTCCTGGGCGATCTGCTCGTAGGTCTGCCCGGTATGCTCTGCCAGGATGCTGTTCACCTTCTCCTTGGTCTTGAGAATCTCGCGGGTATGGATCTCAATGTCCGAGGCCTGGCCCTGGAAGCCACCGAGCGGCTGGTGGATCATCACCTTGGAATTGGGCAGGCAATAGCGCTTGCCCTCCGCGCCCGCAGCCAGCAACAGAGCGCCCATGGAGGCCGCCTGACCCACGCAGAGCGTGGACACATCAGACTTGATGAACTGCATGGTGTCATAGATCGCCATGCCAGCTGTCACCGCCCCACCCGGAGAATTGATGTAAAAATGGATGTCCTTATCCGGATTCTCGGATTCCAGGAACAGCAGCTGCGCCACAATCAGGTTGGCCGTGTGGTCATCCACCGGACCAACCAGGAAAATCACGCGCTCCTTGAGCAGCCGGGAGAAGATGTCAAAGGACCGTTCACCCCGGGCGGTCTGCTCGATCACCATCGGAATCAGGCCGGAGTTGGTGACGTCGCTCGCGCCGTCGGAAATCTGCTGTGTCATGGGTATTGTCGTCTCCCGGTTGTTGCCTGTTTGGCGGGTTTCAGAACCCCAATTGTAGATGAGCTGGCCGGTTTTTCACCCCCGGAGCCTCACGCGCCCTGCTCTGGCGGCTTCACAGCATCCTCATACTTGTATTTCTTCTGCTTGACCTTGGCGTTTTCAAGGACATGGTCCACAACCTGGTCCTCAAGCACAGAGGATTCAATCTGCTGCTTTTCCTGAGGATTGTTGTTGTAGTACTCAACCACTTCGTCCGGATCCTGGTACGTGGAAGCAATCTCGCGGATCTTCTCGTCGACCCGTTCGCTGTCCACCTCAAGACCGGCATCCTGAACCACCTGCTGGAAGATCAGGCCAGTCTTGATACGACGCTGGGCCTGGTCCTGGAAGAGCTCGGAAGGCAGCTGTGACGGATCCATCTGACCGCCGAACTGCTGGACCGCTTCCTGCTTCATGCGCTCAATTTCCTGATCCACCATGCTTTGCGGCACTTCAAGCTCGGTCACCTCCAGCATGCCGTCGATGACCTGCTGCTTGATCCGGTTCTGGATGCCGTTCTTGAGCTCACGCTCCATGTTCTTGCGGACTTCCTCGCGGAATTCCTCTTCGGTTTCGGCTTCCACACCGAACTGCTCGAAGAACTCCTTTTCCAGTGCCGGAAGCTGGGGCTCTTCGACCTTCTTAATGGTAACCTGGAACTGCGCCTGCTTACCCGCCAGTTCCTCGTTCTGATAGTCCTCGGGGAAAGTCACCTCAAGGGTGTGTTCCTCACCGGTCTTGGCGCCAATCAGCTGGTCCTCGAAACCGGGGATCATCTGTTCCTCGCCCAGGGTCAGCTGCTGGTCTTCGCCACTACCACCCTCAAACTCTTCACCGTCGATCGTGCCGGTGAAATCGATGGTCATCAGGTCCTTCTTCTTGGCCTTGCGCTTGACCTCCTTGAAGGTTGCCTGCTGGCGGCGCAGGTTGTCGATCATCTTGTTGATGTCCTTGTCCTGAACCTCGGACCAGGGCTTCTCAACGCTGATCTGGCTCAGGTCGCCAACCTCGACCTCCGGCATAACCTCAAAAACGGCAACAAATTCAAAATCCTTGCCTTCCTCAACCGTCTTGGGCTCAAGGCGTGGCTGGCCCGCCGGCTGCACATCCTGTTCCTGGATCGCCTCCATCCAGGCGTTGCGCATCACCTCGCCGAGGACTTCCTGGCGCACGCTCGGACCAAAACGCTGGCGCACCACCTTCATCGGGACCTTGCCCGGGCGGAAACCGTTGAGACGTACCTGTTTCGCGGCTTCGCGCAGGCGTTGATCCACCTGCTGCTCAACTTCCTCCGCGGGCACGCCAATCGTCATGCGACGCTCGATGTTGGAGGTCGATTCAAGAGAGACTTGCATGGAATATCCTCAGTTATTGCCGTTCCGATTCAATGTAAAGCCGGGGATCATAGAAATGTGAAAGCGACTTGGCAAGGCCGCAGCATTCGGGGCGCTGATTCTATCATGATCTGACCGCGCACTCCGAGGGGAAAATCCGGGATAGAAAAGAGAAGTGGTGCGAAAGGAGAGACTCGAACTCTCACGGGTTGCCCCACTGGAACCTAAATCCAGCGCGTCTACCAGTTCCGCCACTTTCGCCCATTGAAAAGATCAGCGCCTGATGGCTGGAAATAAGAAAATGGGGTGGACGAAGGGGATCGAACCCTCGACCGCAGGAGTCACAATCCTGAGCTCTACCAACTGAGCTACGTCCACCACTGAAAGTGCGACATTCTAACGCACCTGAAGCACTTCACCAAACACCGCCTGCACCAGAAGGTTGGCGCGCCCGGCAGGACTTGAACCTGCGACCTACGGCTTAGAAGGCCGTTGCTCTATCCAGCTGAGCTACGGGCGCACATCTATCCGCCCACAACGGCCCGCCCGATGAGTATCAAAAACTGGTCGGGGTAGAGAGATTTGAACTCCCGACATCCTGCTCCCAAAGCAGGCGCGCTACCAGACTGCGCTATACCCCGAAAACTCACCCACGCCGGCTCTCAGCGAAGTCGAGGCGAATCATACCGAGGGCTATTAAGCGCGTCAATACGATTGGCGACCGAAAGGAAAACTGCGACAATAGCCGCTTTTCCGGTAACCACCCTTAACAAGGCCCCTGTATGACAGCGCAGACCATTGACGGCAAGGCTATCGCCCTCGATCTCCGCCACTCGGTAGCGGAACGCATCAGCCAACGGGTCAGCGCGGGGCAGCGAGCGCCTGGTCTGGGTGTTGTACTGGTTGGCAGTGATCCGGCCTCCAACCTTTATGTCAAGCGTAAGCGCGAAGCCTGCGCGGCAGCCGGGCTTCATACCGAGGACCACCACCTGCCAGCGGAGACCACTCAGGAAGAACTCAACCAGCTGGTGGACCGGATGAATGAAAACCCGGACATTGATGGCATCCTGGTTCAGCTCCCCCTGCCGGCCCACATGGACCCGGATGAAATCCTGCTGCGGATCCGCCCGGACAAGGACGTGGACGGCTTCCATCCGTACAACGTCGGGCGCCTGACCCAGCGCAGCCCGGAGCTGCGCCCCTGCACACCTGCCGGCATCATTCACCTTCTCGACCACATCGGCACCCCCTACAAGGGCCAGCACGCGGTCATCGTGGGCGCCTCCAATATCGTTGGCCGCCCTCTTTCAATGGAACTGCTGCTTAAGGGCGCGACGGTCACTGTGACTCACCGGTTCACGGGCGATCTGCCGCGTTTCGTGGCCGACGCGGACCTGCTGATTGCCGCTGCCGGTAAACCGGGCCTGGTCCACGGCGATTGGATCAAGGAGGGGGCAACGGTCATTGACGTGGGCATCAACCGCACCGAGGAAGGCAAGCTGATCGGCGACGTGGAATTCGCTCCGGCCGCGGAACGCGCCGCCTGGATCACCCCCGTGCCCGGCGGTGTGGGGCCCATGACCATTGCCATGCTGCTGCAGAACACCCTGGAAGCCGCCGAGCGCCACGGCTGACTCCACCTGCGTTTTCCGAGGCGCTCGAGGAGAAGGGGTTCCCGTCCCCTTCTCTCCCGCCACCCCAAAAAACCCCGCCGAAGCGGGGTTTTAGTCCAGTCAGTTCAACGCCCGTTTCACTGACCGTACTTGGCCTTCGCCTTGCGACGGTACGCGTGCAGCAGCGGCTCGGTATAGCCACTGGGCTGTTCGCGCCCCTTGAAGATCAGGTCACACGCTGCCTGGAAGGCCACGTTGCCCTCAAAATCGTCCGCCATGGGAATATAGTTTGGATCCCCCTCGTTCTGGCGGTCCACAACCTTGGCCATGCGCTTGAGCGTCTCCATCACCTGCTCTTCGGTACAGACACCGTGATAGAGCCAGTTGCTCAGCAGCTGCGAGGCGATCCGCAGCGTTGCCCGGTCTTCCATCAGCCCCACATCATTGATGTCCGGGACCTTGGAGCAGCCCACGCCCTGCTCGATCCAGCGCACCACGTACCCGAGAATCCCCTGGGCGTTGTTGTCCAGCTCCTGCTTGATCTCAGCATCACTGAGCTCGGATGGGTCCTTCATCAGCGGCACTGTCAGGATGTTGTCCAGACTGGCACGCTCGCGCTGGCTCAGCTGATCCTGAACGGCCATTACGTTGACCTGCTGATAGTGAATGGCATGCAGGGTCGCCGCGGTCGGTGACGGAACCCAGGCCGTATTGGCGCCAGCCTTGGGATGGCTCACCTTGGCTTCCATCATGGCCGCCAGTTTATCCGGCATGGGCCACATGCCCTTACCAATCTGGGCACGACCCTTGAGGCCGGTTTCCAGGCCAACGTCCACGTTCCAGTCCTCGTAGGTGGTCATCCAAGGCGCCTGCTTCATCTCGCCCTTACGGATCATGGGGCCGGCTTCCATACTGGTGTGGATCTCGTCGCCCGTCCGGTCCAGGAAGCCAGTGTTGATGAAGATGATGCGGTCTTTCGCCTGGCGGATGCACTCCTTGAGGTTGACCGTGGTCCGTCGCTCCTCGTCCATCACGCCCACCTTGAGGGTGTTGCGCGTCATCCCGAGCGCGTCCTCGACACGCCCGAACAGTTCGTTGGTGAACGCCACCTCGTCCGGGCCGTGCATCTTGGGCTTCACGATGTAGACACTGCCGGTACGGCTGTTACCCAGGCGGGTATTGCCCTTGATGTCATGAATGGCGATCAGGGAGGTGATCATGCCGTCCATGATGCCCTCGGGCACTTCGTTGCCGTCCGCGTCCAGTATGGCGTCGTTGGTCATCAGGTGGCCGACGTTTCGCACCAGCATCAGACTGCGGCCGTGCAGGCTCAGCGGCTTGCCCTGGGCATCCCGATACGCCCGGTCAGCGGCCATGCTCCGGGTTACGGTTTGACCGCCCTTCTCGAAGCTCTCTTCCAGGTTGCCCTGCATCAGGCCAAGCCAGTTGCGGTAGACGCCCGTCTTGTCTTCCGCATCCACCGCGGCAACGGAATCCTCACAATCCATGATGGTGGTCAGCGCGGATTCCATGGCCACGTCCTTCACGTGCGCCGCGTCATCCTTGCCGATCGGGTGGCTGGCGTCGATCTGGATCTCCATGTGAACCCCGTTACGCACCAGCAGCACACCATCCGGCTCGCCTTCGCTGCCCTTGTAGCCCACGAACTGGGAGGGGTCCTTGAGCCCGCTCTCGCCGCCGCTGCTCAGGCTGACCTTCAACTGACCGCCTTCGACCCGGTACGCCGTGGCATCGGCGTGGCTGCCGTTTTCAAGCGGTGCCGACTCGTCGAGCACGCCACGGGCATAGGCGATCACCTTCTCACCGCGGACCGGGTTGTAACCCGGCCCCTTGGTGGCGCCGCCTTCCTCGGAGATGATATCGGACCCGTAGACCGCATCGTACAGGCTCCCCCAGCGCGCGTTGGCCGCGTTCAGCGCGAAACGGGCGTTGGAGATGGGCACTACCAGCTGAGGCCCCGCAACCTGGGCGATCTCTTTGTCCACATTCTCGGTGGTCGCGGTGAAATCCGCGCCTTCCGGCTTGAGGTAGCCGATGTCCTTCAGGAAGCTTTTGTACGCATCCAGGTCAATGGACTGGCCCTTGTGCTCGCGGTACCAGCTGTCCAGTTTTTCCTGGAGTTCATCCCGGACCTGGAGCAGCTCGCGGTTGCGCGGCGCCATATCCGCCACGATGCGACCAAACTCGTTCCAGAACTGCTCGGCATCCACGCCCGTTCCCGGGATGGCTTCGTTATTAACAAAGTCGTACAAGAGTCGGGCGACCTGCAGGCCACCAGCATTAACGCGTTCTGTCATCTTTTCGCCTCAGATTGCTGTTTTGATTTACTTTTTAGTCATCGATAACCGGCCGAACCCAAGATCTGAGCCGGCGCTCACGAATTCAGCGTGGGCGTATTCTAAGTCAAACCCACCGCCCAAGGACAGACGCCTTACTCCCGGCGCCAGGTGGTGCCTTCCCGGCTGTCTTCCAGCACAATCCCCTGCTCGCGGAGCTCGTCCCGGATCCGGTCGGCCTCGGCAAAATCCCTCGCCTTCTTGGCCTGGGCACGCGCCTCGATCAATGCGTCGACCTGTTCCGGTGTCAGGTCGCCCGTACCACGGCGCAGAAAGTCCGCAGGCTGGCGCTCCAGAACGCCCAGAACGGACCCGAGGCGACGCAGCACCCCTGCCAAGCGAGCAGCCTCTGCGCCTTCGCTATTGCGGCGGGCACGGTTGAGTTCAGACGCAACCGCATGCAGCTCGGCGGTCGCCTCCACCGTGTTGAAATCATCATCCATGGCCTCGGTGAATCGCCGGTCGTGCTCGGTTTCCGGTGGCTCCACCTCCGGCTCTACGCCATCCAGCGCCTGATAGAACTTCATCAGCGCGCCCTTCGCCTCGGCCAGGCTATCGGGGGTGTAGTCAATCTGGCTGCGGTAGTGGCTGGCGATCAGGAAGTAGCGCACCACCTCTGGGTCATGGTTCTGGAGAATATCGCGGATGGTGAAGAAGTTACCCAGCGATTTTGACATCTTCTCGTGGTTCACACGGACGGCCCCAGCGTGCATCCAGTAGTTCACGAACGGCTGGTCGTGGGCACACTCGGACTGGGCAATCTCGTTCTCATGGTGCGGGAACATCAGATCCGGACCGCCGCCATGGATGTCAAAGGTCCGCCCGAGGTGGGAACGGGACATGGCAGAGCACTCAATATGCCAGCCCGGACGGCCCTCGCCCCAGGGCGACGGCCAGGCCACTTCACCAGCCTTGGCCGCCTTCCAGAGCACGAAATCCGCCGGGCTGGCCTTGGCGTCAGCGACCTCCACCCGGGCACCGGCAACCAGATCCTCCAGCTTTTTGCGACTGAGCTTGCCGTAATCCTGGAAGGCGGAAACTGCAAAATAGACATCACCGTTATCACCCTGGTAGGCATATCCCTTATCAACCAGGGACTCGATCATGCGGATCATCTCATCGATGGTCTCGGTGGCGCGTGGCTCCTCGGTGGGCCGCAGCACAGCCAGCGCGTCCTCGTCCTCGTGCATGGCCGCGATCATACGCTCGGTCAGCGCCCGGAAGTCCTCGCCATTATCCCGTGCCCGATCCAGGATCTTGTCATCAATATCGGTGATGTTACGCACGTAATGGACGTCGTAGCCGCGGTGGCGGAGGTAGCGCGTAATCACATCAAACGCCACCAGAACCCGCGCATGCCCCAGGTGGCAGTAGTCATAGACGGTCATGCCACAGACGTAGATGCCCACCTTACCGGCTTCCATGGGCTGGAATACTTCCTTGCGTCGACTGAGGGTGCTGTAGAGCTGGATCACGGGGTCTCCATCCTTTCCGGTCTCGGGTTACTGGCCGCTGATCTTGGCCCAGGAGTCACGCAGTGTGACGGTACGGTTCATCACGATCCGGTCCTCGCTGCTGGCTTCCGGGTCGTAGAAGAAATACCCCTCACGCTCGAACTGGTAGGGGATATCGGTGCGTGGCGAGGCCAGATTGGCTTCCCCCTTACAGCCGGTCATCACCACCAGGTTGTCGGGGTTGATGTCTTCCACAAAATCCCGCTCCTTATCCGTGCCTGGATTTTCCACCGCGAAAAGCCGGTCATACAGACGCAGCTCCAGATCCACCGCCGTTGCCGCGGAAACCCAGTGAATCACGCCCTTGGGCTTGTAGCCCTCGGGGTTCTCGCCCAGGGTGGCAGGATCGTATTCGGCGTGGATCTCGGTAACGTTGCCGTCGCCATCGGTGACAAAGTCATGGCATGTGATCACGTAGCCACCACGCAGGCGCACCGCGTTGCCCACCGAGAGCCGTTTCCATTTCTTGTTGGGAGGCACTTCCACAAAGTCCTCCGCATCAATGTACATCTCGCGCGTCCAGGTTACCTCCCGCGTCCCCATGGACTCATCCTGGGGGTGGACAGCCGTGGTCAGCACCTCGGACTGGCCCTCTGGGTAATTGGTCAGGATCAGCTTCACCGGCCTCAACACACACATCGCGCGCGGCGCGTTGCGGTTGAGGTCATCTCGGATGGCATGCTCCAGCATGCCCAGATCCACGGTCCCACCGGTCTTGTTCACGCCCACCATGTCGCAGAACTGGCGTAGCGAGGCCGGCGTAAAACCACGGCGGCGCATGCCCGAGAGCGTCGGCATGCGCGGGTCGTTCCAGCCATCCACATAGCCTTCGTCGACCAGGCGCATCAGTTTGCGTTTGCTGGTGATGGTGTAGTTCACGTTCAGGCGCGCAAATTCGATCTGGCGCGGGCGGCACGGCGGCGTCACATGTTCCAGGACCCAGTCGTAGAGCGGCCGGTGATCCTCGAATTCCAGTGTGCACAGGGAATGGGTCACACCCTCTTCCGCATCCGACAGAGGGTGCGTGAAATCGTACATCGGGTAGATGCACCACTGGTCACCGGCCTGGTGGTGCGTCAGGTAGCGGATACGATAAAGAATGGGGTCGCGCAGGTTCATGTTGGGCGAGGCCATGTCGATCTTCGCCCTCAGGACATGCTCTCCCTCCGCGAACTCACCCGAGCGCATACGCCGGAACAGGTCCAGGTTTTCGGCCACGGACCGCTCCCGGTAGGGACTGTTGGTGCCCGCCTCGGTCAGCGTGCCGCGGTACTGGGCCGCGGTCTCCGGATCCAGGCTGCAGACATAGGCATAGCCTCCCCGGATCAGTTCCTCGGCGTAGTTATAGAGACGCTCGAAGTAATCCGATGCGTAGCGGACCGGTCCCTTCCATTCATAGCCCAGCCATTCCACATCGCGCTTGATGGCCTCAATGTATTCCTGGCTTTCCTTCTCCGGGTTGGTGTCGTCAAAACGCAGCGTGCAGTCACCACCGAATTGCTCCGCCATGCCAAAATTCACCACGATCGACTTGGCATGGCCGATATGGAGATAGCCGTTGGGCTCAGGAGGAAACCGGGTAACGATGTGGTCATGACGGCCTTCAGCGAGGTCGTCCTGGATAATGGTGCGGATGAAGTTGCTGGCCGGAGCTGATTCGGAACTCATGGATGCTGTTACACCACCGGGTTGAATGTGAAAACCGCCATTGTACCTGCTCACCGCCGCGATCTCATGCATGGTGGGGGCGGATGCCTTACAATACGGCCATTTGGACGCAAGAGGATATAATGTCATGGTCGTTCTGGAAACCAGCGAAGGCCGCATTCTGCTGGCCACCGACGCGGAGAATGCACCCGGCACCACCGGCAACTTCCTCTCCTACGTCGATTCGGGGTTCTTTGACGGCCTGATTTTCCACAGGGTCATCAGCAACTTCATGATCCAGACCGGCGGTTTCGGGCCGGATATGGAGCCCCGTAAGCCCGGCGAGCCGATCCGCAATGAAGCGGATAACGGCTTGAGCAACAAGCGCGGGACCGTCGCCATGGCCCGGACCATGAGCCCACACACAGCATCCTCGCAGTTCTTCATCAACGTCAACGACAATGGCTTTCTGGATCACACCGCCAAAACCCAGGAAGGCTGGGGTTATTGCGTATTCGCTACCGTGGCTGAAGGCATGGATGTCGTGGACCGGATCCGTGACAAGCCCACGACGGCCCGAGCGGGGCATCGTGACGTCCCGGTTGAGGACGTCATCATCCACAGGGCCTACCGTACTGACGAGGAGGCAACCGCATGACAACCCGTTTCATCGCCGACCTCCATCTTGAAGAGGAGCGCCCCGATATCACCGAGGCGTTCCTGGGGTTCCTGCCCACCTATGCCCATGGCATTGACGCTCTCTACATTCTGGGGGACTTTTTTGAAGCCTGGATCGGGGACGATGAACGGACCCCGCTGCAGGAAACCGTGGCCGAGGCCCTGCAGGCAGTCACCGCCACCGGTACCCGCCTGTACCTGATGCATGGCAACCGCGACTTCCTGATCGGCCACGACTTCTGTGAGCGCGTGGGCGCCGAGCTGCTGGCTGATCCCACCGTGATCAGCCTCTACGGGGAACCCACCCTGCTGATGCACGGTGACAGCCTCTGCACCGCTGACGAAGAGTACCAGACGTTCCGCGCCAACATGCGCGACCCAAAATGGCAGCAGGCATTCCTGCAGCGCTCACTGGCGGAACGCCAGACCGTTGCACGCCAGATGCGCGAAATCAGCCAGGCCAAGAACCAGGGCAAGGAACAGACCATCATGGACGTGACCCCGGAGGAGGTGGTTCAAGAGATGGAGCGCCATGGGGTGCAGCGCCTGATCCACGGTCATACCCACAGGCCGGCAGTACACGAGCTCAATGCCGGTGGCCAGCCAGCGAGCCGCTATGTGACCGGAGACTGGCATGAAAAGGCCTGGTACATCGAGGCCCGGGAGGGCGCCGACCCCGAGCTTCTGAGCGTTCCCTTCAACAGCCTGACAGGCTGATCACTGCCAATCCGGTACGCCACTGTGGAAGCGGAAGCTGTCATCCGGTCCCTGGATGAGGTCCGCTTCCACCGCCAGCAACTCCGCCACCCGATCGCTCACCGGACCACCGGCCGCCTTCTCCGCCAGCCTCAGATAATCCTCGTAATGGCGGGCCTCCGACTTGAGCAGTGACTCGTAGAACTCCGCCAGTTCCTTGTCCAGGAGTGGCGCCACGACCGAAAACCGCTCACACGAGCGGGCTTCAATGATGCCGCCGATGATCAGGGTGTCCACGAGCCGTCCCGGCTCTTCCTTGCGGGCCTGTTGATGCAGGCCCTGAGCATAGCGCGCTGGTGTCAGGTGACGATACGCGATCCCCCGTTTCTGCAGTATCGACAACACCTGCTCGAAGTGGCGCAGCTCCTCCCGGGCAAGCCGCGACATGCGGTGCAGCAGGTCCGGATCATCCATGTAGCGATACATCAGGCCAAGCGCCGTGGAGGCGGCCTTTTTCTCGCAATGGGCATGATCAATCAGAAGCAGTTCCTGGTTTGCCAGTGCGGCGTCAATCCAGGCCTGGGGCGTGGCGCAGGGAAGGAAGTCGTGAATCGGGGAAAGGTCAACCTGGGCCATGGCAGCGCTCCATCAAAAAGCGCCAAGAATAGACCCAGGCTGATCAGGGGTGCAAGCCGCCCCCAGGGGAGGCTCGGGCGTCAGCCGTTGACCTTGGCAAACTCGTCCGCGATTTCCTGTTCAGGCTCACCAGTAGCCAGGGAACCAATGGCAATGGCAATGGCCGCGAACACGAATCCAGGGACGATCTCATACATGTCAAAGAGCCCGCCTTCGAGTTGCTTCCAGACCACGACTGTGAGACCCCCCACAACAACGCCCGCCAAAGCGCCCGTGCGGTTCATGCGCGACCAGTACAGCGAGAGCAGGATAACCGGCCCGAACGCCGCGCCAAAGCCAGCCCAGGCATAGGAAACCAGATCCAGAACCATGGAGCTGTCGTCCAGAGCGATCACGCCAGCCACCACCGCGATGACAATCACGGCAACCCGGCCCACACGCACCAGTTCAGCCGCGTCAGCCTCCGGGCGGAAAAAGCCCTTATAGAAATCCTCGGCCAATGCGGAGGAGGACACCAGCAGCTGGGAGTCCGCGGTACTCATCACCGCCGCCAGGATAGCCGCCAGCAGGATACCTGCGATCACGGGATGGAAGAGGGCGTCCACCAGCATCATGAAGGCTTTCTCCCGATCCTCCAGGCCTTCCGGCCCGAAATAGCCTACGGCAGCGAGCCCCACCAGAACGGAGCCAACCAGGGTAATGGCGGTCCAGGAAACGGCTACACGCCGCGCGTAAGGAACCAATGACTCATCGCTGATCGCCTTGAAGCGGGCCAGGACGTGGGGTTGGCCGAAATAGCCAAGCCCCCAGGCAAGTGAGGAGATGATCGCGATAACGCCCAGCGACTCGCCGCCAGCATCCGAGAACAGGGATAGCGTTCCCTGGCCCTTCTCCAGAAGGGCCCCTTCCAGACCAGACCAGCCGCCAACCTCACCGCTGTTAATCGCGAGTACAGGAACCAGCATGAGAGCAGCCAGCATCAGCAGGCCCTGAACCACGTCCGTCCAGGATACGGCCAGGAAGCCGCCGAACAGCGTGTAGGAAACCACGGCCAGAGTGCCGACTATGACGGCCCACTGGTAGTCCAGGCCGAAGACAGTCTCGAACAGCTTACCACCGGCCACCAGCCCTGAACTGGTGTAGAACAGGAAAAACAGCAGTATGAAGAATGCGGCGATAACCCGCAGTGCCCGGGTGTTATCCCGGAACCGGTTCTCCAGAAAGGACGGAATCGTGAGCGAGTCCTTAGCGGCCTGTGAGTAGTTGCGCAGCCTTCTCGCCACCATCAACCAGTTCAGGTAGGTTCCGATCAGGAGCCCGATCGCAATCCAGCTCGCTCCGACCCCGTTGGCGAAGGCCGCGCCCGGCAGGCCCATCAGGAGCCATCCACTCATATCTGAAGCCCCGGCACTCAGGGCCGAGGGGATCGGGCCCAGATTGCGCCCACCAAGAATGTAATCTGACAGATTCTGGGTCCGCATGTAGGCAATAACACCCAGGGCCAGCATCATCGCTAGATAGATGACAAAGGTCCAGGTTATCGCAACTGTGTTTTCAACCATTATCAGGCTCCATTGGGAAATCCATGCTTGTTGTTGTTCAACCTATTTCTTCCACACCCAGCGACAGGAGGCTCGCATTACCGCCTGCCGCCGTGGTGTTATTGGTCCTGACACGTTCCGTGGCAAAACGTGGCAGGTAGTTCGGGCCACCGGCCTTGGGACCGGTCCCGGAGAGGCCATGCCCTCCGAATGGCTGGACGCCCACCACGGCGCCAACCTGGTTACGGTTGATGTAGGTATTACCAACCTTCACCCGGCGCTCGATATAGGCGGCCGCGGACTCACTACGGCTGTGAATGCCGAGCGTCAGGCCATAACCGGACCCGTTGATCTCGTCAATCACGGCATCGAGTTCGCGCGCGTCGTAACGGACGACGTGCAGGATGGGCCCGAAGTATTCGCGGTCCAGATCCTTCATGCCGTTGATTTCATACGCCACGGGCGGCACGAAGTAGCCCTTTTCCGCATCATCGGGCAACGGCGCCTCACCTACCAGGCGATTGCGCTCACGCAGCTCGGCAACATGCGCCATCAGATCATTGTAGGCCTCCTGGTCGATCACGGGCCCCACATCCGTTTCCACACGGATCGGGTCCCCCAGGCGCAGGTCGCGCATGGCACCGGCCAGGGTTTCCTCAATCACGTCCGCCACATCTTCCTGCACATACAGGACGCGCAGGGCCGAGCAGCGCTGACCGGCGCTGCCAAAGGCGGACATGACCACATCCTTGACCACCTGCTCCGGCAGGGCACTGCTGTCGACGATCATGGCATTCTGGCCACCGGTTTCAGCGATCAATGGGATGATTGGTCCTTCCCGGGCGGCCAGTGTACGGCTCAGGTGATGCGCAACGCCGGTGGAGCCGGTGAAGGTCACACCGGCAAGGCGCGCATCGGACAGTACCTGGTTTCCGATACCCGCCCCATCACCAGGCAGGTACTGGATCACGCCCGGCGGGAAGCCCGCCTCGAGCATCAGTTCCGCGGCGCGGAAACCAATCAGGCTGGTCTGCTCGGCCGGCTTGGCCAGAACCGTATTGCCGGCGGCAAGCGCCGCCATGATCTGGCCCGTGAAGATGGCAATCGGGAAGTTCCAGGGACTGATGCAGAGAAAGACGCCCCGACCCTCTAGGTAGTACTCATTGGACTCACCCGTTGGGCCTGGCATGACAGTGGGTTCGGCAAACTGGCGACGCGCCTGCATCGCGTAATAACGGCAGAAATCCACGGCCTCACGGACTTCAGCAACGCCATCCGGCAAGGATTTGCCCGCCTCACGGCTGCACAGCGCAATCAACTCATGTTCATTGGCTTCCAGCAGATCGGAGAAGGCCTCAAGGCATTTAGCCCGCTCCTCAGCCGGTGTCTGGTTCCACTGCTCGAATGCCTCGTGCGCGGTGCTCAGCGCTTTCTCGACAATGTCCGAGCGGCTCCAGGCAATCTCCCCCGCGACCCGGGTCCGGTCATGGGGATTGGTGACGCGGGAGGTCGACTCGGCGCCGCAACGCTCACCGTTAACAATGGGCATGCCTTGCCAGTAATGCTCTGCCCACCGCTCCAGCCCCTGCTGGAAGGGCCTGAGATCGGACAGAACCGCCAGGTTGTGGCCATGTGAATTGCGCCGCTCCGCCCCATAGATCTCCGGCGGACGCGGGATCCGGGAGTCCGGCAAAGTGCTGTGTGCCCGCAGTGCGTCCGCCGGATGGCCGATGAGATCCTCAATGGGCGTCGCCGCATCCACCAGCCGGTGCACAAAGGAGGAGTTGGCGCCATTTTCCAGCAGCCGCCGCACCAGGTACGGCAGCAGGTCCTTGTGGGCGCCCACGGGCGCGTAGATGCGGACTGGTACCTGCGGTACTTCGCCCATTACCACGGAATAAAGGGCATCGCCCATGCCATGGAGTCGCTGGAACTCATACGCAGCGCCGTTCGCCTCGGCCATGTTCAATACCGACGCCACCGTGTGGGCATTGTGGCTGGCGAACTGCGGGAAGATATAGCCTTGGGCGTAGTCGCTGAGCAGGAACCGGGCACAGGCCAGATAGCAGACATCCGTGCCCTCCTTACGCGTGTACACCGGATAGGTATCAACGCCCAGCATCTGGGCATGCTTGATTTCAGTATCCCAGTAAGCCCCCTTCACCAAACGCACCGGGATGCGGTCACCCTGCTGGCGGGCCAATGCCGCCACCCAGCACAACACCGGCAAAGCCGGCTTGGAGTAAGCCTGAACCGCGAGGCCCAGCTCCCCCCATCCTTTGGCCGCCTCGGACTCATAGACACTGCGGAAGATCTCCAGTGACAGCTCAAGCCGGTCCATTTCTTCCGCGTCCACCGTCAGCGGCACCTGCTTCTCACGGGCAAAGGTGACAAGGCGGCTCAGTCGCCGTACCAGCTCCGTCTTTGCCCGTTCCTCCTGGGCACGCTCATAACGCGGATACAGCGCGGACAGCTTGATCGAAACCGAAGGCACGGGACGCTCACCGCGCGGGTAACGGTCGTTGCCTACAGCCTCAATCGCCGTCCAGTAATCATTGAAATAGCGCGATGAATCAGACTCATTCAGCGCTGCCTCTCCCAGCATATCAAAGGAGTAGGTATAGCCCTGATCCCGGTACTGACGGCCTTCCTGAAGGGCTTCATCGATATCCCGCCCAAGCACGAACTGGCGCCCCATAATTGCCATGGCCTGGTACATGGCCTTACGGATGACCGGCTCACCGCAACGGTTCACCAGCTTGTGCCAGATCGACTTGGGATGGCCGTCCAAGCCGGGATCCATCTTCACCACCCGGCCGGTCAACAGCATGCCCCAGGTTGAGGCGTTGACCATAACGGACTCGCTGCGACCCAGATGTTTGCGCCAGTCGGCATCACCCATCTTGTCGCGGATCAACTCATCCGCGGTATGGGCATCCGGAATCCGGATGAGCGCTTCAGCCAGACACATCAGCAATATGCCTTCCTCGGTGTCCAGGCTGTATTCCTGCAACAGGGCGTCCACCATGTGCACCGAGTCATCCTGTTCCCGCACTTTCCGGATCAAGCCGGTGGCGCGATCCGCAATGGCCTGGCGCTCGCGGCCATCCGGTTCCGCCAGGGCCAACAGTGACTCAAGATAGGCCGATTCGTCGGCATAGTGGGTATCAACAATCCCCTGCCAGAGGAACTGGGTATCATCTCGGGGAAAAGACGGGTCGAGCACCCGGCTGGCATCAAACATAGCGTTCAGCCTCTCAGTCATCCTGGGCTTGGCACCTCTGGCGCATGAATTTATCCATTCAATTAAAGCAGAGGTTGTGAAAACCTGCACAACTCATTGCAGGCAGAGCCACTCTCTGTGAAGTTTGTCCATTGTCAGTCGAACGGACTCCGCGACCTCTTCTGCTGTCACCGCCGCATCAATCCGCCAGTAATGGTTGGCTGGATCCCCAGCGCGTGCCTCATAGACCTCGCGTACCCGCTCAAAGAATCGGACCCTTTCGTTTTCAAACCGATCAGGCCCTCCACCACGCCCGGCGATCCGGGCCATCCCCGTGGCTACGGGGGCATCCAGCCAAAGCACGGCGTCAGGGCGCAGCGTCTCCCCCTGGACCAGGCCTTCGAGCTGTGCCACCACCGTGGCATCCAGTTCGCGCCCACCGCCCTGATAGGCGTAGGTGGCATCCGTGAACCGATCACAGAGCACCCATTCGCCAGCCTCCAGAGTCGGCCGGATCACCCGGGCCAGATGCTGGGCGCGTGCCGCAAATATCAGCAGCAGCTCACAGGTGGGATCGACGGCTTCATCACGGGATTGCAACAGCAACTGCCGGATCTCCTCCGCCATGGGCGTGCCTCCGGGCTCCCGGGTTAGGCAGTGCGCAACACCCTGCTCCGTGAGCCAGTCACTGGCACTGCGAATGGCCGTGGATTTTCCAACTCCCTCGGTCCCCTCAAAGGTAATGAAGCGTCCACGCATCATCAGTTTTTGCCCTCCTCGGGCTCCGGATAGGAACGGTAGTCCTCACTGCGGTTCAGTTGATAACGGCGAACCGCTTTATTGTGGGCCTCCAGGGTGGCGGAAAAATGATGGGAGCCATCGCCCTTGGCCACGAAATAGAGCGCCTCTCCTTGCGCGGGATCCACGCTCGCGCGCAGGGAGGCTTCGCCCGGCATGGCAATGGGGGTAGGCGGCAGACCATCGATCCGGTAGGTGTTG
Organism: Halomonadaceae bacterium KBTZ08; assembly: GCA_048013405.1. GTDB lineage: Bacteria > Pseudomonadota > Gammaproteobacteria > Pseudomonadales > Oleiphilaceae > Halospina. The sequence continues at coordinate 396,887 of CP182108.1, read as the reverse complement.
TAGGGGGTGTATTCCCTCAGGTCGGCGTGGCCGAGCTGCCCCTGGTAGTCCGCGCCCATGCCATAGATCACCGTGGGATCCGTCTGCAGGCGCATGCCCTTTTCAAGCCGCCGTATGAACACGCCAGCGACCCGGGGTTTCTCCTCGGCCAGGGGGGTCTCACGCTCCACGATTGAAGCGAGGATCAACGCCTCGTAAGGCTCGTCCAACGGCAGGTTTTTGCGGCGCTTTTGCCAAACGCTGGACAACAGCTCCTGCATGCGGCTGTGGGCACGGGCCAGTACATCCAGATCCGAATCGCCGTGCTGATACTGGTACACAGCCGGGAAGAACCAGCCCTCGGGATCCATGCCAGGCTGCCCGAGGCGCTCCATCAAGGCTTTGCCACTTACCCCTTCCAGCTCATTCACCAGTGGCTGTTCGTCAGCCAGGTGTTCACGGACACGCTTAAAAGTCCAGCCTTCCGGAATGCGCACCGTCCAGGTGTGCGTATCCCCTGCCGCCACTCGGCGCACAAACGCCACCGGCGACATACCATCGTCCCATCGATAGACACCGGACTGGAGACGGGCCAGGCTGGGCTCCAGCTTCGCCCTCACGCGCAGCCAGAAGGCGCTCGATAGATACCCCCGATCCTCAAGATCGTGCGCAAGCCCCTGCAGGGTCGTCCCCGGCTCTATCTCCATGGTGAGGGGGTCCTCGAGCGCCACGGGCTGCTCCATGCGCTGAAACTGCCACTGCACAAAGCCCCACCCCGCCATGCCTGCCACCAGAACCAGCCCAACCAGCAAACCTGCAAGGCGTTTACCGGATGCCATTACGCGAAGCCCAGCTCTTGGTTAACGCCTTGAATCAATGCGCCGGCGCCGCTGCTCACGGGCACCCGTTCCCCATTGCAGTCACTGACGGGGACCAGCCCCATAACACTATTGCCCAGAACGAGTCCGTGCTCCTGAAAATCAGCCATCATCAGATTCCTTTCCGTCACCTCAAGGCCCAGGCGAGGCGCATTCCGGACAAGCCAGTCCCTCAGTGTTCCAGCAACCACCAAGCGCTCCCGTGACGGGGTTACCAGCGTCCCGTTCATTACCGAGAACAGACAGGTGCGGGTCCCTTCGACCCAGCCCGACTCCCCCTCGAGCCCCATAAGCCCTTCAAAGTCACTGCCTGCGAGTTCTGCACTGGCAAGCACCTGCTCCAGCCGCCCGAGCGTCTTGCAGCCCCGGGCCGCCACCCTGGAAGGCAGGGGGTGCTGGCAGAGACGGATACTGACGCCCTCCCTGGGTACCGCCGGAACCGGTGCCACCGTGGTGATCACCCTGGGTTGAACCACCTCCGGTGGCCGATACCCTCGACCTCCGGAGCCAGCCGTGACCATGATTTTGAGAACCGCCGGTGCCTCCGGCTCGAGCAGCCCCTGCTCTGCTGCCTGCCGCGTCCAGGTGTCGAAGGCTACAGTGTCAAACGGAATGCCCAACGCCCTGCAGCCGGCCAGCAGCCGCTCACGATGGGCCTCCAGAAGCACAGGCCCAGACGGGCCCACCCTCAGGGTTTCAAATACCCCCTGAGCATAAGCCAGCCCCCGGTCGTCGACGGGAATCGAGGGACTGTCTCCAGGCCAGATCCATTCAGGCATCAATGCCTCTCCCACTGCCTGCACCAGTAACCATCAAAAAAGCCGCCCCAGTGCAGGGCGGCTTTGGTACCGTTCGAACCGCGTTCGTCCGTTCAGCTGTGGGACTCGATGTAATCCACCGCGTCCTTGACCGTGGTCAGCTTCTCGGCTTCCTCGTCCGGGATTTCGGTCTCGAACTCTTCTTCCAGCGCCATCACCAGCTCAACCGTATCCAGCGAGTCGGCACCCAGATCCTCTACAAACGAAGAAGTGCTCTGTACCTCGGATTCCTTGACCCCCAGCTGTTCACAGACAATCTTCTTAACGCGTTCTTCAACTGTACTCATAATGTCCTCATTGTGTACGTCACCAGCAGTGCTGGCGTGCCAGTTTAGTTGAATCCCCCGGGCCGAACAAGCAACCCGGGAGGGGCTGACCGGAAGCCGCCCCGCCATGACAGCGAGGGCGTCCTCCTTCAGTTCATGTACATGCCACCATTGACATGAATGGTCTCGCCATTGACGTAGGCCGCCCCTTCCGAAGCAAGAAACACAGCCACTTCGGCCACTTCCCTTGCCTGCCCGAGCCGGCCCGCCGGAATGGCTGAAAGCATGGCATCACGCTGGCTTTCGTCAAGCTCCCGCGTCATGTCGGTTTCGATGAACCCCGGCGCAATGGCATTGACCGTGATACCACGGCTTGCCACTTCACGCGCCAGGGAACGAGTCATGCCCTCAATGCCGGCCTTGCTGGCGGCATAGTTCATCTGCCCGGCATTGCCCATGCGGGCGACCACCGAGCTCAGGTTGATGATGCGCCCTGTCCGGGCCTTCATCATGCCCTTGAGCACCGCCTGACTGGTGCGGTACACCGCTGAAAGGTTGGTATTGATCACCTCATCCCAGTCTTCCGGTTTCATGCGCATGGCAAGGCCATCACGGGTAACGCCGGCGTTGTTGACCAGCACCGTGGGTGGCCCGAAACCATTGCTGATTTCCTTGATGCCCGCCGTGACACTCTCCGAATCCGTCACGTTCATGACCATTCCGTCACCCTGCCAACCCTGCTCACTGATGCGCTCGGCAATAGCAGAGGCGCCGGATTCCGAGGTGGCCGTGCCGATCACCGTTGCGCCAGCCTGCGCAAAGCGCTCCAGAATCGCGCTGCCAATACCACGGCTGGCGCCGGTCACCAGAACCACTTGCCCTTCCAGCATCCTTATCTCCCGTTACGTGTCACTGTCAGGCGCCTTCGCGAACCGCGTCCAGCGCCTTGGTCATCTGTTCAGGCGTTTCCGTGGGATGACATCCCAGGCTCCGATCAATGCGGCGTACCAGCCCGGAAAGAACGCGACCGGGGCCACACTCGGCCATAACACCAACACCCTGCTCCGCCATATAGCGCACTGATTCCGTCCAGCGCACCGGTGATATCAGCTGCCAGTACAGGTTTTCGCGGATGGTGGCGGCGTCGGTCACAGCGCCCGCGGTCACGTTCTGGACCACCGGAATAGCCGCGTCCTGCACGCTGACACCCGCCAGGGCCCCCGCCATGCGGTCGGCCGCTGGCTGCATCAACGCACAATGGGAGGGTACACTCACCTCCAATGGCATGACCTTCTTGGCGCCTTCCTCACGCGCACGCTCGATAACCTGGTCCACCGCATTCACTGAGCCCGCGATGACCACCTGGCCCGGCGCATTGAAATTCACCGCCTCAACCACCCCGTGGGCGACATGCTCCTGGCAGAGGCTGATCACCGCCTCATCATCCAGCCCGATTATGGCGGCCATACGGCCTTTCCCTTGCGGTACGGCATGACGCATGGCATCACCACGGATGCGCACCAGATCCACCGCGTCGGTAAAGCTCAAGCATCCCGCCACAACCAACGCGGAATACTCTCCAAGGCTGTGGCCTGCAACATAATCCGGCGAAGGGCCGCCCAGATCCCGCCACACATGCCACATCGCAATGCTGGCTGTAAGCAGCGCGGGTTGGGTTACATCGGTACGATTCAGTTGTTCCTCGGGCCCCTGCCGGCAGAGTTCAGCCAGGTCATACCCCAGCACCTCGGACGCTTGTTCAAAGGTCTGCCCGACCAGCGACCACTCGGCAGCCGCTTCATCCAGCATCCCAACGGACTGGGATCCCTGACCGGGAAACACCAATGCTGTCGTCATCTGTCTTTCCTGTTGTGTTCTCTAGAATTCAACCTGGTCCAGCAATTCGCCAAGCCTGCGCGGCAGCTCATGCTCAACTTCCCGGGCCGCCTGTTCAATAGCTGCAACCAGCCCGGTGACGTCCGCATTGCCATGGCTTTTGATCACCACCCCCTGCAGGCCGATGAAACTCGCGCCATTATGCCGCGCGGGATCCAGGCGCCGCTTGATCCTGTGTAACACCGGTGCGGCGAGCATCGCCACCAGCCGTGAATACCAGTTGTGGCGAAATGCGCGCCTTATCAGGTCGCCAATCAATTCCGCCACGCCTTCACCCGTCTTCAAGGCCACATTGCCCACAAAGCCATCACACACCACCACATCCGCCACCCCCCGAAAGAGGTCATTGCCCTCAATATAGCCAATATAGCCGGAATCCTCCCGAGCCTGCAGCATATGGCCGGCGAGACGGACCTGCTCATTACCCTTGACGGCTTCCTGCCCCACGTTGAGCAGTGCCACGCGGGGATTCTGGATACTATCGACAGCCTGCACCGTAAGCCGCCCCATGAGCGCGAACTGCACAAGATGCTCAGCGCTGGCATCAACGTTCGCTCCCAGGTCCAGAACGTAGCAGTGGCCATTATGGAAGGGAATCTGCTTGATAATCGCCGGTCGTTCAATGCCCGGCCAGGTCTGGAGCGTGTTACGGCCAAGGGCCATGAGGGCCCCTGTATTACCGGCACTAACACAGGCGTCAGCCTCGCCACTGCGAACCAGTGACAGGGCCTGCGCCATGGAGGACTGCTGACGGTGGCGCAGTGCGTGGGAAGGTCGTTCCTCCATGGCCACCACATCCGGCGCATCACGGACCTCGATGCGTTCGCGGTCTGCACACAGAAAGGCCTCGAGATCCGCGCGCCTGCCCAGAAGCACGATTCTCAAGGCCTTGCTGTTGGAAACCGCGATTTCCGCGGCCCGGACCACTGGCTCACAGCCGCGGTCGCCACTCATGGCATCAACGGCGATGGTGGTCTCGGCCGCCACCGGTCACTCAGTCTTCCGGCGTTTCAATCACCTTCTTGCCCCGATAGAAGCCATCAGGCGACACATGATGCCGGCGATGAACTTCCCCGGTTGTCGGATCCATCGAAAGCGCGGGCTTGCGGAGCCCGTCGTGAGAGCGACGCATACCGCGCTTTGAACGGGTCTTGCGGTTCTGTTGAACGGCCATAGCAGATTACTCCTGGAGTCTTGCCTTGCTCTTGAGTTACGAGTCCGTTCCACCCTGATCCTGCCCCCCACTACCAAGGCCGGCCAGAACGTGGAACGGGTTGTGTGTATCATGCTCGCGCGCCTGCGCAACGGCGTCGTCGGCATCCCGGTTGATGCGTTCCAGCGTGGCGGACGCGCTACAGGCTGCCTCATCATGGGCCGGATCGTCCGGCAGGCACATAATAAGTTCATCCTCCAGAAGCTCACGGATCGGCAGCTCCCGCTTTCCTGCCACCATGGGCTCCAGGCTGGCCGGCAGCTGCTCCGCCATTGCCTCGGTATCAACCACCCCCACCCGGAAGTGCGACTCCACGGGAAGATGCATGGCCTCGAGGCACCGCTGGCACTGTACAACCAGTTCCGCCCGCACCCAGCCTTCGATGACGCGACGCCGCTCGTCATCAAAATAGAACGCCAACCTGGCAGCCGCCTCGCCTTCCGTCTCCAGAAGCAGCGGCGCCAGCCGGTTCATTCCGGCAAGGGCCAGATGGCCCTCTTTAACAGCCCCCTGATCGAACGATTTCAGCGCATCGACCGACAGGGGTATCTCCGGGTTCGACATAAGGCCGCGATTCTAGGGTTCCCACTGGTGAATGTCAAAACTCAACGCAGAACCGGGCCGCTGTTAATGAGCGTCTCTGTGACCCCCTGGCCGACCGAGCTGCCCAGATCCCGCATAATCCTCTGGAACGGCGATGGCTTGTAGCTGTAATCCACAACGTCTTCCGCACCTATCACATTCCGCGCGACCTGGCCCGCGGAATTGAAATCGTCAACCAGGCCCAATTCCCGTGCTTTCTGGCCAGTCCAGATCAGCCCCGAGAACAGGTCCGCCCTGGACTCCTTCAGCTTGTCGCCACGCCCCTGGCGTACACGCTCGATGAACTGGGAATGGGTACGCTCCAGTACGCCCTCCCAGAACTCAACCTGCTCCGGGTCCTCAGGCAGAAAAGGGTCCAGGAATGCTTTGTTTTCGCCGGCGGTGTACAGGCGACGCTCGACCCCCAGCTTATCCATCAGGCCGGTAAAACCAAAACCACCGCCTCGCACACCAATGGAGCCCACCAGACTGGACGGGTTGGCATGAATCCGATCCGCGGCCGCCGCAATGTAATAGGCACCCGAGGCGCCGATATCGGAAATCACTGCGTGCAGCTTTTTCTCGGGATACTCCTCTTTCAGGCGCTCGATCGCCTGGTACACGTAATCCGCCTGCACGGGGCTGCCCCCTGGACTGTTGATGCGCAGGACAACCCCCTGGGACTGCTCCGCGGAAAATGCGTTTTCCAACGCGGTCACGAGGTTATCAGCGCTGGCGTCCTCGCCCTGGGCGATCACCCCTTCCAGGTCCACAAGCGCCGTATGCGGCCCGCTAGCGCCCGGGGTCAGCTCCCCCGAACTGAATGGCATCTGGAACGCGAACAGCATGGCAAACAGATACACCAGGACCAGCGCCTTGAACAGGATCCCCCAGCGCCGGCTACGGCGCTGCTCGGCTTGCATCGCCATCATGGTCTTTTCGATCAGGCGCCATTCCTTGGAGTCCTCCCTGACCTCCTGTCCGCGACCGGTCGAGCCCTGCCCCGACGCGTCCCGTGTCACACCCCACTCCGCGTTTTCCGAATCCCAGTCGGACATAATGTCTCCTTGCTGTTAATGATCGCTGTTACCGGAAGTCATCAGCTTCCGGAGCATCGAGATGTCAGAGGCAATGGCCATTGGGCTGTGCCCAGCCAGCTGCTCATGCGAGTGAACGCCCCAGGTCACGCCAATCGCCGGCATTCCGATCCGGCGCGCCATTTCCATGTCGTAGATGGTATCACCAACCATCACCATCCGCTCCACAGGGATAGCGGTCTCGGCCACGATCTGGCGCAACATTAACGGGTCCGGCTTGGACGCCGTTTCATTCGCGCAGCGTGTCAGCGGGAAATAGTGACTCAATCCACTGGAACTCAATGCCCGATCCAAGCCTGGCCGGCTCTTGCCCGTAGCCACTGCCAGGGTAGGCCCCCCATGCAGGCCAGCCAGAAGATCGCTCACGCCCTCAAACAGATCATCGGGCGTTGTATCGCACTGAAAAAAGTGGTGGGCGTAGACCTCCCGCAACCGGGTCATCTCTTCCCGGGTGATTCCCGGCCAGAGCTGGTCCAGCGCCTCTTCCATCCCCAGCCCCACTATGTGACGCAGCGCCTCGCGTTCACGGGCCGGGTATCCCAGATCCTGCGCAGCCCGTTCAAGGCTGTCCGCTATATGGTCGACGGAATCAATCAGGGTGCCATCCCAATCAAAGATCACTGCATCGAAGCTCATTGATACTGCCCCAGTCGCTGAATCTGTGCCTGAAAATCATCAGGCTCCGGCGCTTCAAAGGTCACTCTTTCCTCCTGGGAGGTTTCGAACGTCAACTGATGCGCATGCAGCATCAGCCGGTCTCCCCCGCCCCGCTGCCAGGCCGACAGCGAGGCACCATCCAGATATTTCACATCGCCCGCCACCGGGCAGCCCTGGGCAGCTGCATGGACGCGGATCTGGTGCGTGCGCCCCGTCAAGGGAACCGCCTCCAGAAGGGTATACCCGGCAAAACGCCCAAGAACCCGGAAGTCCGTACGGGCAGGCTTACCCTGATCCGCGCTGATCCGCACCAGCCGCTCTCCCGAACCGCCAGTGACCCGCTGCAACGGCGCTTCCACACGGTGCGCCTGCTGGGGCCATTCACCCACCACAAGCAACCGATAAACCTTGTGCGCGCTTTTACGGCGAAACTGATCCTGCAGCAACTTGAGCGCGGAGCGCCGGCGAGCGACAAGGATGAGCCCGGAGGTATCCCGGTCCAGCCGGTGTACCAACTCCAGGTAACGATCCTCCCGAGCCGCACGCAGCGTTTCGATCAGCCCGAAATCCACCCCGCTGCCGCCATGCACCGCGATCCCCGCCGGCTTGTCCACCACCAGAAAATCCGGTGCCTCATGCAGTACCGCTGCCTGCATCCGCCGCTGCACCCGCTGCCCTGGCTGGGCCCGATCCGGCTTTTGCGCAGGCTCATGGAGCGGCGGAACCCGGATCGAGTCTCCAGGAGCGATCCGGTAATCGGGCTTAACCCGCTTACGATTGGCCCGCACCGCCCCCTTCCGGATCACCCGGTAGATGACGCTTTTCGGTACGCCCCGGAAGCACCCCATAAGGAAATTATCAAGACGCTGACCAGCCCACTCCGGTGCCACCTCCAGCCATTGGACCCTGGGGGTTGATTCAGTACTGTCTCGGCTGCCCGGATGCCCTGGCATATAAGTCATTCTCCTGGCTAAGCGGAACCATTCTGCAGCTCGTTGATGAGGCAGGGGATTACTGCTATATTGGCGTCGTTTTCCCACCCCGGTCGATGGACGTTCCTGGCCGGGATGGCCTGGTTGGACTAAGGTCAGTGAATGAGTTCGCAATTATAGAGCCTTCGGGCCCAGTACGAAACGAGCAGCGGACGCACCACTAAAACCACCAGCACTGGAAAACAGCGAGAGCCAACAGCAATCACGCGGGCGCGCGGCTGAGTCCTTTCACCCGCAGGCCGGAGCCACTGAGGCTCCCCCAGCGGACGATCACGGAAGCTGATAACAACGCGCGTCGTGATGGGTGTTCCGCCCGGCTGGAATCACGGTCGGAGGAACTGATGTCAATCCGGGCGGAAGCGCGCGGCAGGGTCATCGCAACGGTTTGAGAATACAGAAGCACCGGTTCGGGCTGTCCTGCTCATGAATATGACATAAGACCTCGTAACCGGTACGGGACAGACTTCCTTAGGGGTGCGGTCCGTTGAACCGCGCTCCTCAAGCATGGGGCTGATTCATTCACAGCACCATGCGGCTTTACTGGAGCGGGCTGAAGCAAGCCCGCTGTCTCGCCATTGCGTCCCGCACCGCTTCCGTCTTTGAACGATGGAAGTTTGTTCTAAAATGAAAAGAATGCTGATCAATGCAACTCACGAAGAGGAGTTGCGTGTTGCTCTGGTCGACGGCCAGCGACTGGTCGATCTTGATATCGAGTCCAGCACCCGCGAGCAGAAAAAATCCAATATCTACAAAGGCCGCATCACTCGCATTGAGCCCAGCCTGGAAGCGGCCTTCATTGATTACGGTTCCGAGCGTCACGGTTTCCTGCCCCTGAAGGAAATCGCGCGCGACTATTTCAGCAAGGCCCCGTCTGAAATTGATGGCAAAATCAACATCAAGGATGTACTCAGTGAAGGCCAGGAGCTGATTGTCCAGGTCGACAAGGAAGAGCGCGGCAACAAGGGCGCCGCTCTGACCACCTTCATCACCCTTGCCGGACGCTACCTGGTGCTGATGCCCAACAACCCGCGTGCCGGGGGCATCTCCCGCCGCATCCAGGGGGATGAACGCAGTCAGCTCAAGGAAGCCATGTCCGGGCTCAAGGTGCCCAAGTCCATGGGCGTGATCGTGCGTACCGCCGGGATTGGCCGGGAGACGGAGGAGCTGCAATGGGATCTGGACTACCTGCTGCAGTTCTGGGACGCCATCACCCAGGCAGCGCAAGCGCGCCAGTCCCCCTTCCTGATCTATCAGGAAAGCAACGTCATCATCCGCGCTGTACGTGACTACCTGCGCCAGGACATCAGTGAGGTGATGATTGATTCACCCAGCGTTTACGAGGACGTGCTCAACTTCGTACGTGCGGTGATGCCCTCTTTCGAGAACCGGATCAAACTCTATACGGACGACATTCCACTGCTCAGCCGGTACCAGATCGAGGCCCAGATCGAGACCGCTTTCCAGCGTGAAGTATCACTGCCTTCCGGCGGCTCACTGGTCATCGACCCCACCGAAGCACTGGTGTCCATCGACATCAACTCCTCCCGCGCCACCCGCGGTGGCGACATTGAGGAAACCGCCTTCCAGACCAACCTGGAAGCAGCGGATGAGATCGCCCGGCAGCTGCGCCTTCGGGATATCGGTGGCCTGATTGTGATTGATTTCATCGACATGTCACCCAACCGCCACCAGCGCGAGGTGGAACAGCGCATGCGCGAAGCGCTGGAACTGGATCGCGCCCGCGTCCAGCTCGGGCGGATATCGCGTTTCGGGCTGCTCGAAATGTCGCGCCAGCGGCTTCGTCCATCACTGGGTGAGACCCGCAGCGAAGTCTGCCCCCGCTGTAACGGCCAGGGATCGATCCGCAGTATGGAATCCCAGGCGCTGAGCATCATGCGCCTGATGTACGAAGAGTCCTCCAAGGATAAGACCGCCGAGGTCCGCGCCCTGGTACCGGTTACGGTGGCCGCGTTCCTGCTCAACGAGAAGCGGGACGAAATCAATGCCATTGAGCGGCGGGAAAACGTACGGGTTCGGGTCATCCCCTCCCAGAACCTGGAGACGCCGCACTTCGAAGTCCAGCGGCTACGCACCGATGACACCGCCGTGACGGTCGGTGAAGCCAGCTTCGAGATTGCAGCGCAGTATGAGGATGACACTGAAGACGCTTGGTCCGTTGGACAAAGTACCGGCGAGCGCGAAGAAGCGGCTGTGAAAGCGGTCACCCCTGCCAACCGTACTCCGGCTCCGGCATCAAGCACCGAAACGCCAGCTGCAGGCGAGACGCTCAACTTCTGGCAACGGGTGGGTCGCAAGCTTCAGACCATGTTTGCCCCGCCGTCGGAATCCGAGTCTGCGCCCCGCCAGGAAGAGACAACGCAACGCCAGAGTGCCGCCCCGTCCGACACCAGTCAGGGCCAGAACCGCGATAGCAGCCAGCGTCAGGGTGGCAACCAGCAACAACAGGGCAACCGCCAGGAAAGCGGCAACCAGAGCCAGCGCAGTGGCCAGAACCGGCGGCGCCGTGGTGGCCAGAACCGTAACCGGAGTCAGCAGGATTCAGACGGCCAGCAAAAATCCGGCGGTAAACAGGACAATGCCAGCCAAGGGAACAAGGATGGGAATAAGGACGGCGGCGGCCAGTCCCGCTCATCCAGTAAAGGGGGCAGCAACAAGCGGAGTGGCGGCCAGAAATCCGGCGGCAACCAGAAGCCCAACACGGACCAGAAGTCCGGCGCCGAGCAGAAGAGCGACAACGACCAGAAGTCGGGCAGCGGCAAGAATGACGGGAGCTCCCAGAAAAAGGGGGATGGAAACCGCCGTAACCGTGATGCTGACCGAAGTGAAGGCCAGAAGGACGACGCCAAGGGCAAGCAATCCGGAAACGAGAAGCAAAAGGACCAGGAGACCCCTGGCGAGAAACGGAACCGCTCTGACAACCGGAAAAAAGGCCAATCCCGTGGTGACTCCGGCAATAAGAGCCAGAACCAGCAGGAAGCCGGTGAAGAGGATACACCAAACCCTGAGTTCCAACGCCCTCGCCGGCCCCGGCAGAAAAACGGCAAACCAGCCGACCAGGGCTCAACAGAGGGCCTGAACGCCTCTGAGGAAAAAACAGCAGCAGAAAAACAACGGAAGGACGCCGCAGAGGGGGAAAAAACCCCGACCGGAGCGACAGCCAAGCCCGACGTGTCACAGTCGAGTCCTGTGCAGGCAGACACTGACCAGGAGCCGCAGCAGCCTGTTGAGGCCAAGGCCAATGCGGCCAACAGTGAGGCGCCCGGGAGCAACGGCGGTACGGCACCGGAGACCGGGGAGGCCGAGCAGGTGCAGGCTCAGGCAACGGAAGCAACAAGCTCAGCTGATACCAGCTCCCGCGAAGCGCCGGTAGAGACAGAACCCAAGAAGGAAGCCGAAGCTCAGGCTGAAGTGGCCTCCCAGCCTGAAAAGCAGGCCAAGGCGTCTGTCGAAAAGGCGACCCCTGACGCGACCGGGACCGATGAGCCTGACAACAGCCCGGGCGAAGACGAGATTCACCTGGAGCCCATCAAGGGCCGCGCCTATAACGATCCACGGGAGATCCGCCGCCGACAGGAGGCATTCCGCAAAGCACGCAACCAGGCAAAGACCAACGAACAGGAGTGAGGCCGGGGATATGCTGACTGATCAGGACGTGGAAACGCTGGAATCAATCCTGTTTGCGCCCGGCCAGAGCGAAGAAGCACTGGACGTCTTTGGCCTTCACGGAGTGGTAACGGCCTCGGTCGTGGGGCCGGTGCCACTGTCCGTGGAACGCATTCACGCGATAGCCACTGCTCAACCAGAAGGCAGCGAGGAAGCGGTGCCTGCCGAATTCCAGTCACTGGTATCACGCCTGGCCAGGACCATCCAGCAGGAGCTTGAACAGGGTCAGACACTGGAGCTGCCCGAGCCCGAGGATGACGAAACCGCTGAAGAGGCGCTCGAGAACTGGTGTGCAGGCTTTACCGACACCTTCCTGCTGGATGAGGACCAATGGGTCGGAGAGGATGAAGAAACGGTTGGGCAGCTGATGACGCCCATCCTGACGCTGTCAAATCTGTTCGACGATGAAGCCTTCCAGCAGGCACGGAAGGATCCCAAGCGCCTTACGGATTACGCCGACGCCATCCCGGAACTCCTGACGGATCTCTACCTGCACTATCACTCGCCCTGAATGCGCCTCTGCGTTATTTCCCGGAAATGCCACCAGACCGGCTCGGGGCCGGCTGGCAGGTCCGGGAGCTTGCCAAGCTCTGACCAGGGCCGCCCCGGCCAGTGGAAATCACTGCCGCCGGAGGCACAAAGCCCACCCTCCATGCAAAGGCGCGTAAGGTAACCACTGTCCTGGGGCGAGTGTCCGGCACTGAGGACTTCCAGCGCCTGCCCGCCGGATTCGTGGAAGGCCTGGACAAGCTTTCTGAGCTTATTGTTCGTCAGCCCGTAACGACGGGGGTGCGCCAGCACGGCAATGCCCCCAGCCTGTCGGATCCAACCCACCACGGTTGCCAGCTCCGGCCAGCAGCTCGCAACATCGCCGGCCTTGCCGGTTCCCAGATAGCGCTGGAACGCCTGCCGGGTCCCCGGTACCACGCCAGCCTCCACCAGTGCCTGGGCAAAATGCGGCCGCCCGGGAACACCCGCCGCCAATGCCCGGGCCTGCTCAAGTACTGAAGGCAGCCCTTGTCGGCGCAACCGTTCGTCAATGGTTCCCGCCCGTTCATACCGCACGCCAGCCTGCCCTTCCAGGGCCTGCCGGAATCCGGGGTCCTCCGGCTCGAAATCCAGGGCCACCACATGAATCGTCTGGCCTCGCCACAAACAGGACAGCTCTACGCCAGCGACAAGGTGCACACCCTGTGCTACCGCCGCCTCATTGGCCTCGCCAACGCCCGCAATGGTGTCGTGATCCGTGAGTGCTAGCACGCCCACCCCTTGAGCTGCCGCACGGGTCACCACGGCCTCCGGCGACAGACCCCCATCAGAAGCCGTGCTGTGGCAGTGCAGGTCTACAAACACCTGGCTGTTTTCTTCAATACGCATAATGCTCCGGGTATTGCGCCACGAACCGGGATTGGCTCGGAGCCGGGCGCAGCTTATCATAGGCCCCTGTTGCCACTCATACACACCCGCGTTTCCAGGCAGGAGATCGCTATGTACTATGCCATCATGGCAGAGGATGTCACCGACAGCCTCGAACGACGCAAGCAGGCCCGCAGCGCCCACCTCGAACGTCTTGAATCGTTGAAGAGCGAAGGCCGCCTGCTCATGGCCGGGCCCTTGCCTGCCGAGGACACCACCGAGCCGAGCGAGGCCGGGTTCACCGGCAGCATCGTGGTGGCCGAGTTTGAATCCCTCGCCGCAGCCCAGAGTTGGGCGGATGCGGACCCCTATGTTGATGCTGGGGTTTACGAAAAGGTTACAGTCAAGCCATTCAAGCCGGTGCTCCCCTGAGCCTCACTGGGCAACCTTCCTGGCCTGTGGCAGAATTCCGGATCCGTTTAACAGGGAATAACATCATGACCCCAAAGAAAGGCATGAACAGATCACTGCGTTTCATTGTGCCCTTGGTGCTTGTTCTGCTCACGTCCGTGACGCAGGCGGAAACGCGCTATGTCGACGACGTGATCTATGTTCCGGTGCGTTCCGGTCCGGGCAATGAATACCGCATTATTGAATCTGCCCTTCGCAGCGGCACTCCCGTGGAGGTGCTGGAAGAAGCCGAAAACTCCGACTATGTACGGGTACGCTTTGGTGAGGGCGAGGAGGGTTACATCGCGGCCCGCTACCTGAGCTCCCAGCGCATTGCGGAAGAACGCCTCAAAGATGCCCAGAAGGAACTCGACAGCACCCGTGAGGAGCTTTCCGAAACCCAATCAGAGCTCAAACAAGCGCAAACCAAGCTCGAACAGCTGCGAGAGACAAAACAGACCCTTAAAACCCAGCTTCAGGAAACAAGCGACGAACTGCAACGCATCCGCTCCATTTCCGAGGATGCCATCAACCTCGAGAAACGCAACCAGGAACTGCGCCAGGAACGCCAGGAGCTCCGCAAGAAGGTGGAACTGCTTGCCAACGAAAAGCAGCGCCTCGAAGACAGCCGGGAATCCAGCTATCTGCTGACTGGTGGCGGCCTGGTGATTGCCGGCATCTTGATCGCCGTGATTTTCCCGCTGCTCAAACCCAGCCGCAAAACCGACAGCTGGGCCTGATTCACGGAATCAGGTTCAGCGCTTAACTTCCTCAATCCGCAACCCTACGCGCCAACGGCCATCCTCAAGCGGTTCACTCCTGAGAACGGTGGCCACGGTATCGAATGGCGGAAAGTCAGGGTTATGGGAAGGCAATGAGGCGTGAAGCTGTTGCCCTTCAGGCAACGCCTCTTCCAGCTCAACCGCCATTCCAGTGGCGCTCAAGTCCACACAACGGCCTTCAATCCTCTGGTCACTACCATCCAGAAACAGGTCAATCCCTGTATCGATGTTCATACGGATGAAGTCACGCTTTTCGGGAGTATCCCGCATTGAGTCCCCAGTCATGAACTGATCCTGTCTCAGGGTTATTATTTGTACGGATTCAGATACGTTATACCGGGAGGGAGCAGCAGGCGTCAAAGAATGAGATCGCATAAGAAGCGACGGGAGCTGAACTAACAGGATCAGCTCCCGAGCGAAGCCGGTTATTCAGCCGCTTCAGGCAGGGGCTCGGCGGAAACGATGATGCCGTTATTGTCCGCATAGACGTAATGGCCGGGTTCAAACGTAACACCGCCAAAGCTCACGGGCACATTCAAATCTCCCAGACCGCGCTTCTCACTCTTGCGCGGATGGGTGGCGAGGGCCTGGACGCCAATGTCGGTCTCACCGATCACGTCCACATCCCGGATACAGCCGTAAACGATTACGCCCTGCCAGCCATTTTTCGACGCTTTTTCCGCCAGCATGTCACCCAGCAAGGCGATCCGCAGAGAACCACCACCATCCACCACCAGAACCTTGCCATGGCCCTCCTGACCGACCTGTTCCTTGACGACGGAGTTATCCTCAAAACACTTAACGGTTACGATTTCACCACCGAAAGCACTACGCCCGCCCAGGTTGACGAACATGGGCTCCACCACAGCGACTTCCGGATGCTCATCCACAAGGTCTGGTGTAACAATTGTCGGTTCCGACACGATTTCCTCCTGATCCAGTTGGCATTTCAGTCGATACGCTCCGCGCCCCAATCACAGGTCTGTTCGCTCAACCAAGCGCGAATATCATCCTGGAGTGCGGTCCCCAGACTGTCAGGGGTGGTGGCGGGCCGTCTGCCCCCATCCCGCGGCCCCAAGGTGTGACGAACCTGGCCCCCCAGATTCCGGGCAAAGCTGTACACGGTCTCCTCATCATCCTCAACGCCCACCACAAGCCCCGGGCATCGAATGATCCGGAGCCCTTCGTGGGTGGGATGCCCCTTGCCTTTCCGGTAACGTTTCTGGCTGCGATACAGGTCCTGGAACAGGACGCTGGGCTCATCCTCCGGTCCCCAACGATGCAGGCCGCCAAGAAAACGTTGGCGCCGCCGTAGCCCTAGCCTGTCGCCCAGCGGCCTCCGGGATTCGGTCCAGTGGGAATCCGCCCGCCCGGGATCAACGAAAACAACGGCAGGCACCCGGCGCATGAAGGCAACATTGTGGATCATGGCATGAGCCAGAAGGCGCGCCCCAACGCCCTCGCCGAGCCACGCCGGTGGCGTACCGCTCTGTTCTTCCACGAAGCGCTGGACCGGTGGCAGATCTTCTTCCGCGAGCAACGCGATATGGCCCAGAGCCCAGTCACGGTTGCGTGGCGACATGCCATGCCCACGCATCTCAGCCAACCATACGTCAAAACCGTAACGGGCAAGCAGCGCGGCAAGACCCTGCCCGCCGGGCGATAGCCACTGGCGCTTATTCTGGAACTCCCGGTGGAGCAGCACCACCGGGAAGCGGGCCCCCTCCCATGCCGGGTCCCGAACGCGTGTCACGGCAATCCGCACACTGGGATCCGGACTTACGCCCGGGTTCAGCAGGTACACATCCTCAAAGAGGTCAGCGGCCATGTCGGTGGCCGTCAGGGTCACCGGAAACAGTCGGCTGCTGCTCTGCATACCCGCTTTCCTCAGTCTTGTTTGGGCTTACGCTGGACCACTCAGGACTGCTGCTTTCCTTCCGCCAGGAAAAACCAGGTGTCCAGAACCGAATCCGGATTCAGGGAGACACTGTTGATACCCTGTTCCATCAGCCACTTGGCCAGCTCGGGATGATCCGACGGTCCCTGGCCGCAAATGCCAACGTACTTGTTGGCCCTGCGGCAGGCTGCGATGGCGTTGCCCAGAAGCGACTTGACCGCCTCATTGCGTTCATCAAACAGGTGCGCAACGATCCCGGAATCCCGGTCCAGCCCCAACGTCAGCTGCGTCAGGTCATTGGAGCCGATGGAGAAGCCGTCAAAATGCTCCAGGAACTCATCCGCCTGGAGGGCATTGGCGGGCAGCTCACACATCATGATTACGCGCAGGTCCTCGCGACCCCGCTCAAGACCATTGTCCGCCAGAAGCTCCACCACCTGGCGCCCTTCGCCGGGCGTGCGCACGAACGGCACCATCACCTCGACGTTATTCAGGCCCATCTCATCCCGGACCCGCGTCAGCGCCCGGCACTCAAGCTCAAAGCAATCCCGGAAAGAATCCGAGATGTAGCGGGATGCCCCACGGAACCCGAGCATTGGGTTCTCCTCACCCGGCTCGTACAGCGTCCCCCCGATCAGGTTGGCGTATTCATTGGACTTGAAGTCCGATAGCCGCACGATCACGGGCTTGGGGTAGAAAGCCGCAGCCAGGGTCGAGATGCCCTCAACCAGCTTATCAACATAGAAATCCACCGGCGAGTCGTAGCCCGCAATGCGTTTTTCCACGGTCTGCTTAATATCACCTGGCAACGACTCAAAGTTCAGCAGTGCCTTGGGATGCACCCCGATCATGCGGTTGATGATGAACTCCAGGCGTGCCAGCCCTACGCCTTCATTGGGCATGGCCTGGAAATCGAAAGCCCGGTCCGGGTTACCAACGTTCATCATGATACGGAACGGCAACGTGGGCATGGATTCGACGGAGTTCTCCCTCAGCTCGAAGTCCAGTCGCCCCTCGTAAACCAGGCCAGTGTCCCCTTCCGCACACGAGACCGTCAGCTCCTGCCCTTCCTGGATCAGCTCGGACGCATTGCCACAGCCCACCACGGCCGGAATACCCAGCTCCCGGGCGATA
The DNA here is from genome assembly GCA_048013405.1 of Halomonadaceae bacterium KBTZ08. Taxonomy (GTDB): domain Bacteria; phylum Pseudomonadota; class Gammaproteobacteria; order Pseudomonadales; family Oleiphilaceae; genus Halospina. Next base: position 379,206 of record CP182108.1, on the reverse strand, counting down.
ATGGCAGCGTGACAGGTACGGCCACCGCGATCGGTGATGATGGCAGCGGAGCGTTTCATGACCGGTTCCCAGTCAGGGTCTGTCATGTCCGTAACCAGTACGTCACCTTCCTCGACGCGATCCATCTCGTTGATGCTGGTGACGATCCGGGCGGGGCCGGCCCCGATGCGGTGGCCAATACTACGACCTTCAACCAGCACCGAGCCCTTTTCCTTGAGCAGATACCGCTCCATGGTGTGCAGCCCCTTACGGCTGCGCACGGTCTCTGGGCGCGCCTGCACGATGAACAGCTGCCCGGTATCACCGTCCTTCGCCCATTCAATGTCCATGGGCCGACCATAGTGCTTCTCGATGGTCAGTGCCTGACGGGTCAGCTCGGCGACATCCTCGTCGGAAACACAGAACCGGTTGCGGTCCTCAGCGTCCACCTTGACGGTCTCGACCGACTTACCCATTTCACCATCGCCGGCATAGACCATCTTGATGGCCTTGCTGCCCAGGTTGCGCCGCAGCACCGCAGGGCGACCCGCCTCGAACGTGGGCTTGTGCACATAGAATTCATCCGGATTCACCGCTCCCTGTACCACGGTCTCGCCCAGTCCATAGGAGGCGGTTATGAATACCACGTCCTGGAACCCGGATTCCGTATCCAGGGTGAACATGACGCCACTACTTCCTGTCTCACTGCGCACCATCCGCTGAATGCCGGCGGAGAGCGCCACCTTGTTGTGGTCAAAACCGTGATGCACGCGGTAGGAAATGGCCCGGTCATTGAACAGGGAAGCGAAAACCTCCTTGATGGCCAGCTTGACGTTGTCGAGCCCAACAATATTAAGAAAGGTCTCCTGCTGGCCCGCGAACGACGCGTCCGGCAGATCCTCAGCCGTCGCGGAGGAGCGCACCGCCACCGCCATGCGGTCATTGTCGCCCTGCATGGCCGCAAAACGTTCGGCAATGACCTCTTCCAGCGCCGGCGGGAAGGGCGTATCGATGATCCACTGACGGATCATCGCACCCACACGGGCCAGCTCATTCACATCATTAATGTCGAGGCTGGCCAGGGTCTCATCAATGCGCTCACGCAGCCCGTCCTTTTCCAGGAACTCACGATAGGCCTGCGCTGTGGTGGCGAACCCGCCGGGAATCGTCACACCGGCATTGGCGAGGTTACTGATCATCTCCCCGAGGGAGGCATTCTTGCCGCCCACACGCTCGACATCGTTCATGCCGAGTTGCTCGAAACCGATAATAAAATCGTTCAAAGCCAATCTCCCTCGTTATTGCCTGTCACCCGGAGCGCCACGCGCCCTGTAGAGCCCGCGTATCATACTGTAAGCGATGGGGTGATCTCCAGCATTGCGCGCCCCGGGTTCACAGCGCTGGCGTGCCAACCTAGGATACTGGAAACCCCCGAGGGAGGCTCAGGCCCCATGAAACGTACCGCTTTCTTCATATCAGATGGCACCGGCATCACTGCCGAAGCCCTTGGCAACAGCCTTCTCGCGCAATTCGACAACATCCAGTTCGAAAAGATCACCCTTCCCTACATCGACTCCATCCGCAAAGCGCAGGAAGCGGTTGAACAAATCAACAAGGCAGGCCAACTGGACGGTGCACGACCGCTGACCTTCGACACCATTGTCGACAGTGAGATCCGGGGCGAGCTTTCCAGGGCGGATGCGTTCATGGTGGACATTTTCGGCACCTTCCTGTCACCGCTGGAAAACGAGCTTCACGCCAGCTCCTCGTACACCGTTGGCCGTTCCCACTCGATTTCCCGTGACGGTGGCTATGAAGAGCGGATCAAGGCGGTCAACTACGCACTGGAGAACGACGACGGCGCGCGCACCCGTTACTACGACGACGCCGATGTCATCCTGATCGGCCCCTCCCGCAGTGGCAAGACGCCCACCTGCCTGTATCTGGCGCTGCAATACGGTATCAAGGCGGCGAATTACCCGCTCACGGAGGAGGATATGGAAGAACAGCGGATCCCTTCCGCCCTGCAACCGCACCGCAAGAAGCTGTTCGGGCTCACCATTGACCCCAACCGGTTGTCCGCCATCCGCAATGAGCGTCGCCCCAATTCCGGCTATGCGTCCCTGCGCCAGTGCATGCTGGAGGTCAACGAGGCGGAGAGCATCTACCGCCAGGAGCGGATCCCGAATCTGAACACCACGGACTATTCGGTGGAGGAAATCTCCACCCGCCTCCTTGTCCAGACCGGGATCGAGCGCCGGGCACGCTGATCAGATCTCCAGGATCGTCATGCCCAGGTCCGACACTCGCTGACGGTTCCCGTGGCCGGTAAGCACCGCCGTGCTGGCGCGCTCGGGGGTGAGCCAGCGCTCGGCGGCCCGCTGCATGGCCGCCAGGTCGACCGCCAGTACCTGCTCCCGGAAACGCTGCTGCTGCTCGGGAGTACGTCCGAAAAGCCGGCTCTGATACGCGAAACGGGCTTCGCCAGCGGGTGAGCGCGGGCGATCCAACTGGGAGATCACGCCCAGAATGGCTTCTTCGACCGAGGCGCCACTCTGTCCCCCTTGATGCAGCCAGTCCAGTGACCGGTCGAAGTCCGCCAGCGTTTCCTCAAGACGCGGGTCCCGATAGGAGAAGAAGCGGAAGACACCGTTGGCGCTGTCCTGTCCGGCACCACTGCCGTAGGCACCGCCCTGCTCCCGGATGCTGCGGTGCAGGTGCTCATTGCGCAGCAGCACGCCCAATACGCTCAGCGGCGCGGCATCCGGATGGTCTACCGGCACCGTGGGGAAGGCCCGGGCGCAGAAATTGACCTGGGTCGCGGTCAGCCACCCCTCATTAACCTGCTCATTCACAGGGTCCAACTGGAAACCGCCGACCGCTCTATCCTGCGCCATGGACCAGCGTTCGCGCATGGCTGTCTCCGAGCCTTCAAGCCCAGTGCTCTCACCAATCAACAGGAAGTCCGGCCCCCCTGAATGGATGCGCTCATGGAGCTCCGCCAGTTTCTGGCAAAAGCGGTCCAGCTCGCCACTGTCCCCCAGTCGGTCGTCAAGCGCCACCAGCTGACGGATGCCCTCAAGACCGCCCAGCTCGTAAGCCAGGCGAGCTCCAGGACTCGCTCCATGGGACGCCGCGCCCATGGCCAATGCATGGCCACTACCGGTGATCGAATGCTCACGCCTGGCGCGCATCTGTGACACCAGCTCGCGGACCCGCTCCTTCTCGTCAAAGCGGGCGGCGGTAGCAACGTCGTGCAAGAGCCCGGCCAGATCATCGCTGTTGTCGGACAGAGCCTTGCCACCAAGCGTGAAGTAGCCACGCACGGATTGGACGTCGTCCACGTCCCCCTTGATCGTCGCCGCCGCGCTCAAGCCCCCGCTGCCGGCGGAAATCCGGTCCTGCATACGCAGGTAGTCATCGTCGCCCGCGCCGACCTCACTCAGCATACTGGAATAGATGGGCAGCAGCTGGCGATGCTCCGGCGCCAGATCCGGGAGCGGCACCACCAGCTGCTGGTACACCAGGCCATTGGTTCCCATGTGATAGCGCGTGATGCGGCCGGAATCGTCCATCTCCCCTTCCGGGATTTTCAGCGAGGCCGGCACATCCTCAATACCCACACGAGGCAGCATGCTGTCGTCCGCTTCCTCGTTCTGACGGGCCTGAAGCGCCTGGGCCTGTTCAACCAGTTCACGCTGCTCGTCTTCGGTAAGTGCCTCCTTGCGCTGGTCCAACGCCTCGCGAACCGCCTGTTCCCGACGATCATTCAGGCCGGTATCCGGCGCCAGTGCCAGACGGACGCGGTGCGGGTTGTCCAGAAGCAGGCGGCGGACCAACCCTGGTACGTACTCCGGATCCCGGATGCGTTCACGCAGGCGCTCCAGCACCGGCTCCAGGTCCAGCAGCTCCACCGGATCCCCGCCGTGCACCATGGGCGACAGCGCCTGCATGATCAGCTGCAGACCATAGGGGAAGCCATCACCGGAAATCTCGCGCTGCTGCAGCTCCAACTGGTGCACAATGGCTTCCAGCTTGTCATGCGGTACCCCTTCGCGAGCGACACGCTCAAGGGTCTCAAGGATCAGAGCTTCCACCTCACCCGCCTGCTCCGGCTCTGTGCCCTCAATGCCACAGACGAAGGTCATTTCGCGGTTGGAGTCCTCAAGTCCGCACAGCGGCGAGGGCGCCTGTCCCAGTTGCGTGGTTTCCAGCGCCTGCAACAGCGGCGACGCACTGTTTTCCAGCAATACCGCCGTAAGCAGTTCAGCTTCCAGGTTCTTCTCAAGATCGAAGCTTTCACCAAGAAGCCAGCCCATAACCACATGGGTGCGGTTTTCAGTACCCTCATCCGGGTCCACGCCGTAATGTTCCTGAACCCTTACAGGGGCATAGTAGCGTTTCTCGTTGTGCACCGGCAGATCAATGTCCGCCGCGGAAAAGCGACCAAGCGCCTGTGATTCCAACCGCTGCTGGTGCTCATGGGCGGGAATGTCACCGAAAGTGGCGAATATCGCGTTACTCGGGTGGTAATGGCGCCGATAAAATTGAAGCAACTGATCGTAGCTCAGATCCACAATGTGGTCCGGCTCGCCGCCACTGTTGTAGTGATAGGTGGTGGTCGGGAACAGGTGCTTCGACAGCGTCTGCCATAGTTGCGACACCGGCGAGCTCATGGCGCCCTTCATCTCATTGTAGACAACCCCGCGATGCACCAGCGGCGTACTGGGGTCATCCGGCGTCTCAAACTCAAGCCGGTGGCCTTCCTGGGCAAAGTCCAGGGGATCCAGATTGGAGAAGAACACTGAATCCAGATAGACCGACAGCAGGTTGTCAAAATCCTTGCGGTTACGGCTGGCAAAGGGATACGCGGTCCAGTCGCTACTGGTCAACGCGTTCATGAAAGTATTCAGGGAACGCTGGATCATCATGAAAAACGGATCCCGTGTGGGGTAATGCTCACTGCCGCACAAAGCGGTATGCTCCAGGATGTGAGCAACCCCGGTGGAATCCATGGGGAAGGTCCGCAGCGCCACCAGGAAGACGTTCTCGTCATTGTCTGAAGCAAGATGCAGGTGGCGCGCCCCCGTTGCACAATGCCGGTATTCCTCCACGTCCAGGTGAAGCGTTTCAATCCGGTGAGTGCGCACCCACTCGAAAGCCGGGTGAACCTGCGATTCCGCCTGATCCAGCATGCCCTCGTCCTGTTTGGAAAATGTGCCGCCATTCTAGCGGTTGCAAGGCTGTGTTCCCACAGCTCAATATAGCGCACTCTGGCAACCTCTCCGATCTTGTTTATAGTGAGAGGGCAAAGGCACCGACCAAATGGGCAATCATTGACCAGTCAAAACGAGCACACTGAAAGGTCCGGTTCCCGTCCACGGGTTGAGGCCTACTGGGTGGAACGCAAGCGCTATCTGGAGGAGATCCGGGGCATTCCGGAACTGCGCCGGCGTTACGTCAACGCCCTGGCGGTTTACCTCATCCGCCGCATCCTGTGGTCCTTCGGTTTTTTCCCTGTCTTTCTGGGGTTCTGGATTCCACTGGTTTTCGCCCGCTTCAACCCTGTTGCCATGGTGGATAATGCCCTGCCCCACCTGGAGCGCTTTGTGAATGCCACCGCCGAGGCCCAGGCCACCACCGTGGAAACCATGGTGCTGTCATGGCTCTCCGTGGGTCTCCTTTTCGCGGTCTTTGACCTCGTTCTCACGCCGTTCAGGTCTCCCTATGAATACGAGGCGGACGTCCACATGCGTGCCTGGGAGGAACTCCAGCAGCAGCGCGCCGCCAACGCGTGAAAAACGCGCGAAAAGTGCGTCACTTCACGCAGCCACGCCACGTTCTCCGCTAATATGAGTCCAGAGTGACAGGCTGGGCCCACGCTAGGCTGTCGCATCATCCCGGTGTGTCGGAACGAGAATGGAGTGGCATGCGATGATCGACTATAAACCACTGCTTTTTGCGAATTTCCTCGCAATCATGCTGCTGGTGACGGGCGGCTTCGCCACTATCCAGCGCTCCCCGGAACTGGTGGGATCACGCATTCCGACGGTTTCCGCCCCTGAAGCGGAGAGTGGTGAGCACAATGACGGCACCCAGGACGACACCCCCAGCACCGGTGACAGAACCATACCGCGAGTGATTCCGACCGTAACCGCTCCCCAAAGCGGTAACAGCGGCTCTGAACAACCAACGCGGGCCGCGGATCGGAACACTCAGGAAGCGGAGCCGGATCAGGATAGGACAGCATCTACTGCCGAGCCTGCGAAACAGCAGGAACCGTCCAAGGCAAAACTGACGCTGCGCTCCAACGTTTATGACGACCAGGTGCGGATCAACGGCGACCCCAAAGGCTCCACTGCCATGAGCCTGGAGCTGGAGCCCGGCACCTATACCGTCGAAATCAGCAAGCCCAAGCACAACACCTGGCGTGAACAACTCCATCTCGAAGCCGGGGACTCCCCCACCCTGATGGCTCGCCTTGAACGCTACACCACCGTGCGTTACCGCAACGGAACCTGGAAGCATGGCGTCAAAACCGGGGAAGGCTCCTACCGCGACAGCGACGGCCTCACCTATGAAGGCGAGTTCCGCAACGGCGAGTTCCACGGTGAGGGCACGGCCCATTTCCCGGACGGACGGATCTATGAAGGCGAGTGGCAGGACGGCACCATGCACGGCGAAGGCAGCCTGCAGCGGCCCAATGGCGATGTCTACGAAGGCCAGTTCCGGGACGGTGAGTACCACGGGCGTGGCACCCTGACCGCAAGCAATGGTGATACCTTCACCGGCAACTGGGAAGATGGCGAACTCAATGGCCACGGCACACTCACGACAGCCAAGGGGCTGATGTACGTCGGCGATTTCAAGGACGGCGAGCTCCATGGCGAAGGCCGCCTGACGTACCCCGATGGCAGCTATTACCGGGGTGAGTTCGCCAACAACCAGTTCCACGGCGAAGGCATCCGTACCTTCAGCAGCGGGCGCCAATACGAGGGCGAGTTCGTTAAAGGCCGTTTCCACGGCCACGGAGTAATCCGGCACCCAAGCGGGGCACGTATAGAAAGTACCTTTAAGGAAGGTGAGCCTTACGGCGAGGTACGCATGACGACCCCCGAAGGCGAGGTCTTTACGGCGCGGACCTCGGAACCGGGCGTGTGCTATCGTGAAGGCAGTTACCGGGCAACCCAGTGTCCATCCATGGAGGCATGGTGACTTATGTCAGCCGACCCAATAACAAAGCAGTACGCAAGAGGAACTCAGATGGCCATCAATACCGCCCTGCTGGTGGACGACTCCAAGGTCGCTCGCTTTGCGCTGAGCAAGCTCCTTGAAAGCCGGAGCGTGAATGTGAATATGGCCGGGTCCGCGGAAGAGGCACTGGATCTGCTCAATGGCGAACGCCAGCCGGACGTCATTTTCATGGATCACCTGATGCCGGGCATGAACGGCGTCGAAGCGACCAAGGCCATCAAGCGCAACCCGGCAACCGCCAGTATCCCGGTGGTCATGTGCACCTCTAAGAAATCGGATGATTTCATTCGAGAGGCCCAGAGCTACGGCGTCTATAACATCCTCACCAAACCGCCGCAGGCGGACGGACTCGACAGCATCCTTACAGCCCTTGCCGAGGACCTTGCTCAGGGGACGCTGCCCGAACCACCGGCCCCCGAAGACGTCGCGGAGGCCGATGACGAGCCCGAACGCCTGGAAACCGAAGCCCAGGTTCAAGTGGCGGAAAGCGACCAGGGGTCTGGAAGCGACGGTCAGGCCACTGTCCCGCTGACCAACGAGCTGATCGAGCAGATCGCCCGTTCAGCGGTCAAGACCCACATCCACAACCGGTTGCACGAACTCCTTTCCAGTCTCTTTGACGAACAGCATGACCATGTACGCCGTCTCATCGAGGACAGTGAACGGCGGCGGGAAGAGGCCATCGAAAAGCAGTCCGCGGATTTCCGCGAGCTGGTTGAGAATCGGCTGGAATCCCTGAAAAACGAAGTAGCAGCGGAAGTCACGCTGAACCTGGGTAATGAACTCAGCGAGTTGCGCCGGGAAATCCGGGAGCAGACCCAACAGGGGCTGACTGAAAGCGACCTTAATAGTCTCAAGGACCACCTCACCGCCACCCAGACCGTGGATGCGGATTTCTGGCAGTCCCTGCAATCCGAAGCAGTCCAACAGGCCCACGACATCGCACGCGAAACCTCCGAGGAAGTGGCGCAGCGCACGCTGGACCTTTACCGCCGGGAGCAGAAGACCACAGCGGCACGGCTCTATACCGTGGCGCTGGCCGTCAGCCTGGGCATCTTCAGCCTGGGAATCGCCTGGGTGGGCGGCCTGATCGGCTGATCCGCCTGCCGGCGCATGCGGTGATCTGCTACCATTGCGGGGTTTCACTCCGCAGGCAGCCACCGCACTATGAACCGTCTATTCGTTGATAACCTGACCGTCATTGACTTCGCCTACCTCGACCGTTTCAGAGGACTGGTAGGGGAAAGCTGGCTCGTGGACATCGAGCTGGCTGGGGACCTGAACGAAGCCGGCATGGTCTTCGATTTCGGCCACGTTAAAAGCACCATCAAGGCTCACATTGACGAACAGGTGGATCACCGGCTTCTCATTCCAGCGGATTATCCCGGCCTGCAATGGCTGGATCCCCAATACCCCGGCCACCTCCGCTGGCAGCTTGAGGATGGCACCTGGATCGAACACCGCGCCCCTGCTCAAGCCATTACCGTCGTACCCGGCACGACCATTGAGCGCGAGGCCATCGCCTCGCTGCTTTCAGACAGTCTTCAGAAGATCCTGCCAGCCAACGTTCAGGAAGTTCGCATCAACCTGCGCCTGGAAGCCATCGACGGGGCCTGGTACCACTACGCACACGGGCTCAAGAAACACGAAGGCAACTGCCAGCGCATTGCCCACGGCCACCGCTCGCGCATCCGGATTCTACGCAATGGCCAGCAAGCCCCTGACCTGGAACATTATTGGGCTGAACGGTGGCGTGATATCTACCTCGCGACCGCCGAGGACCGTGTTGAGACCTTTGAGGACAACAATACGACCTATCACCGGTTCAGCTACGACTCGGACCAGGGCCATTTCGAGATTGCCCTACCCGCGGCCCGGACAGAGATCATGGCACCAGACACCACTGTGGAATGGATCGCGTGCCATCTGCGCGACCAGACCCAGAAGCTGGAACCGGCAAACCGCATTGATGTAAGGGCCTTTGAGGGCGTGAACAAGGGCGCCATCGCGGAAGGTTGAGCATTGAGCCCAAGCGTTGCGCATAAAAAAGCCGGCCAAGTGGCCGGCTTTTTTGAATCTGGCGTCCCGTAGGGGACTCGAACCCCTGTTACCGCCGTGAAAGGGCGGTGTCCTAGGCCTCTAGACGAACGGGACGAAAAAAGTGGTGGAGCCAGGGAGGCTCGAACTCCCGACCTCGGCGCTGCCAGCGCCGCGCTCTCCCAGCTGAGCTATGGCCCCACTGCTTCCAACGAGTGCGTATATTAGAGATGGCGGAGGGGCAGGTCAACCCCTGATTCTATTTTTTTATTCCGCTGTCTCCAGTGCCGCGTATTCCTTCTCAACTTTCTTCATCTGTTTCTTCGAGAAACCACCCAGCACATTCAGGGCATGGCGCAGCCGTGCACGACTCACATCCGGGCCCAGAAGCGCCATGGAATCCACGACTGACCATGAGTGGGGCGTACCCGCCACGGCCACAAAAATCGGGAACATGAAATCCCCCACTTTCAGTTCCATGGCTGCCGCGAGCGACTTCAGGTCCGCAAACACCCTGTCCCGGCTCCAGTGACGCTCGGCCTCAAGCCGCCACAGCGCGAACTGCAGAATCCGGCGCACTGTTTCCTCATCCAGCTTGCGGTGCTCGAAATCCCCGGGCTGTACATCCATCATTCCGGAGAACATGAAGCCTGCCATGGGGGCGATATCCGAAAAGGTCTCGATGCGAGACTTCAGGTGGGGCACCAGAGGCGCCAACTGTTCGCGGTTGAACCACCAGTCACCAACCCGATCCATAAAGGCTTCATCACTCAGTGTCTCCCGGATCCAGAGACCGTTGAGCCAACGCAGCTTGGCCTGATCAAAAACAGGCCCCCCGAGGGAGACTCGATGGATATCAAACGCCGCCTGCATCTCCTCCAGCGTGAACCGCTCCCGCTCGTCCGGCATGGACCAGCCCATGCGCCCGAGAAAGTTCAGCACGGCTTCCGGCATGAACCCGAGCCGCTCGTAAAGGCTGATGCTCGTGGGGTTCTTGCGCTTGCTGAGCTTGGTGCCATCCTCATTGCGCAGAAGTGGCATATGGCACAGCTGCGGCATCTCCCAGCCGAAGTACTGGTACAGCAGCATGTGTTTCGGCGCTGAGTTGATCCACTCCTCGCCCCGGATCACGTGCGTAATCCCCATGCGGTAATCGTCCACCACGTTCGCCAGGTGATAGGTGGGCATGCCATCGGACTTGAGCAGGACCTGACAGTCAATCTGGGCCCAGTCGATAGTCACTGTTCCCCTGAGCATGTCATCAATCTCACACACCCCCTCATCCGGCACTTTCATCCGGATCACATAGGGCTCGCCCGCCTCCATCCGGCGGTTGAGTTCTTTCTCCGGCAGCTCCAGGTCCCCCTTGATGCCGGGATTGAGACCTCGCTCTTTCCGGGCTTCGCGGATAGCGTCCAGCTCCTCCGGTGTCCGGAAGCAGTAGAACGCATGGCCTTTCTCCACCAACGCCTCGGCATAGGCACGGTACTCGTCACGCCGCTCTGACTGGCGGTAGGGGCCGTACTCACCGCCAACATCCGGTCCCTCATCCCACTCCAACCCCAGCCAGCGCAGGGAATCCAGAATGGCCTGCTCGGACTCGGCCGTGCTGCGAAGCTGGTCGGTATCCTCAACGCGCAGGATGAACTGGCCGCCGTGCTGGCGGGCAAAACACTGGTTGAAGAGCGCGATATAGGCCGTGCCCACATGCGGGTCGCCGGTCGGTGATGGGGCGATTCGGGTTCTGACGGTCATGTCGGTTTCCTGGCTCCTGAAATAGATCGGCATCGAGTCGGATCAAGCCGTCCATTATAACGCTTCCAGGGGCATGGGTCGTCCTTCCGTATCCTCCCCTATGGCCGGGCCCTTCATGATTGGCTAGAATGCCAACCTCCATCCTTTGTTATGTTATAACAGCTCTATGATAAAACGGTGCCTGCTGCTGGTTTTGCTCCTGAACCTGGCCGCCCCTGCATGGGCGGAACGCCCCCTTATCGCCACAAGCGTCCACCCCCTGGCCCTGATCGTGAAAGAGATTGCCGGGGAAGAAGCCGACGTCCAGGCCCTGATCCCATCCGAGGTCAGCCCCCACCATTACAGCATGCGGCCGTCGGAACGCCGTCGCCTGGCGGAGGCGGACCGCATCTTCTGGTTAGGCCCCAGGCTGGAACCCTTCCTGGAGGGCACCATGAGTGACCATACCCTGGTCGCCAAGACATACGCGCTGGCTGAAGCCCCGGAAGAAAAAAACGCGGGCGCGGATCACGGCCACCATCACGGCAGCGGCCAGGATCCTCACGTCTGGCTGGACCCGGAACAGGTGCTCGCAATGGCCCAATCGATCAAGGAAGCACTCAGCAGTCTTGAGGGAATCGATCAACAGCGTATTGACCGTAACCACGAGCAGTTCCGGCAACGACTGGCCGATACCGAAGCCCGTATCGACGCGCAATTCGCGCGCCTGTCCAACGTTGCCCTGTTCACCTACCACGATGCGTTCCACTATTACGCGGACCATTTCGGGCTCACCATCGCCGGGACGATGACCCGCAACCCGGAAAGCAGCCCGAGCGCCAAACATATTGCCAGGCTGCAGAAGGCCCTTGAAGCGGCCCCCTCCCCTTGTATCATGGCGGAAACCCAGATGGGAGGAGACTGGTGGCGTGGATTGGATATGCCGCAATCGGCCACCATCAGCCGCTGGGATCCACTGGGTGGCGACATCCGTATCAAGATGGGCGGCTATACCGATTTCCTGGAATCCCTTGCGGACGCCGTCAGCCGTTGTCGCCCCGAATCGTCCGAACAGGAGTAGCACCGGCATGCAGCACCCGGAACCAGATCGCCGCTTCAGCATTGCTCCGATGATGGATCACACCACCCGGGACTACCGCCGGTTCGTTCGCGGGCTGACGCGTCACGCCCTGCTTTATACGGAAATGGTCACCACCGGTGCCCTTATCCATGGTGACCGTGCCCGTTTTCTGGACTACGACGCGCTGGAGCACCCCGTGGCACTCCAGCTCGGAGGCGCGGACCCCGCCGAATTGGCGGAATGCGCGGCCATGGCCGAGTCATGGGGCTATGACGAAGTCAACCTTAACGTGGGCTGCCCCAGCGACCGGGTCCAGAACAACCGTATGGGCGCCTGCCTGATGGCGGAACCAGACACGGTGGCCCACGCAGTGGCCGCCATGAAGACGAGCACCTCCCTGCCCGTAACCGTCAAACACCGGATCGGGATTGATGGCCATGAGCAATGGGAGGACCTGGTGCATTTTGTTGAGCGGGTAGCGGAAGCCGGCTGCAACACTTTCATTGTCCATGCCCGGATTGCCATCCTGCAGGGGCTCAGCCCGAAGGAAAACCGGGACGTGCCGCCGCTCAAGTACGACTGGGTCCACGCGCTACGCCAGCGTTTTCCGGCACTGGCGATCATCATCAATGGTGGCTTCTGGCAAATGGACGCCATGCGTGAGCAGCTGAACCATGTGGACGGGATCATGGTGGGGCGCGCGGCCTACCAGCAACCCTGGCTCCTGAGCCGTGTCGATCCGGAGATTCACGGGGTGGCGCCCCCCTGCACCACACGTACCCAGGTCATCGAGGCCTTTATCCCCTACCTGGAACAGCGCCTTTACGAAGGCGTCCCGTTGCAGGCGATGACCCGCCACATCATGAACCTGTTCCACGGCTGCTCGGGCGGGCGCCAGTTCCGCCGCCACCTTAGCGAAAACGCCCACCGCCCGGGCGCCGGCACCCAGGTCCTCAGGGACGCCCTCTCCCTGGTCCAGGAAAGAGTCGACGCCGCCTGACGGCAGCAGGACGCGCTTGTGACGCCAGCGCCAGCGCGCTATCGTGATTCGGGTTAGGATAGGGCTTAAAAGCCACCCGTTTCACAATGGACGCAATCAGCCGATGACTTCCAAACTTGACCAGCTCCACCGTATGACAACTGTGGTCGCCGACACCGGCGACCTGGATGCCATCCGCCAGTGGCAGCCAAGGGATGCCACCACCAATCCCTCGCTGCTGCTCAAAGCGGTGTCCTCGGACGGTTATCGCCATCTTGTTGAAGAGGCCTTGGCGTGGGCGCAGCAACGGGAAAGAACCTCGACGCCGGACCCGATAGTGGCCGGCGACTGCCTTGCCGTACTGGCCGGCCAAAAAATCCTGGAAAACGTGCCCGGCATGGTCTCAACCGAAGTCGACGCACGGCTGTCATTCGATCGTGATGCCACCATTGCCCGCGCCCGTGAACTGCACAGCCTCTACCACCAGCTCGGGGTGGACTCCGACAGGGTCATGATCAAGATCGCCGCCACCTGGGAAGGGATCCAGGCAGCACGGGTACTGGAACGTGAGGGCATTGCATGCAACCTCACGCTATTGTTTTCATTCACGCAGGCGATGGCCTGTGCCGATGCCGGCGTCACGCTGATTTCACCATTCGTCGGGCGCATTCTGGACTGGCACCTGGCCCAGACCGGTCTCCAGTCGGTGCCACCAAGCGAGGACCCGGGTGTGCAATCCGTTCAGCGGATCTACGACTACTACAAGGGCCATGATTACAAGACCATTGTCATGGGAGCCAGCTTCCGCAACCAGGGCGAGATCGAGTACCTGGCCGGATGCGACCGGCTGACCATCAGCCCGCAGCTGCTGGAATCACTCTCACAGGATACCGGGCCCCTCACGCGCCGACTGGCGCCCGGTGGCAATCGCCAGCCGGAATCCCATCCATCACTGGAGGAAACCGGTTTCCGGTGGCACCTCAACGAAGATGCCATGGCCACCGAGAAACTCGCGGACGGCATCCGGCGCTTTGCCGCCGACCAGCGTCAGCTTGAAGAAACGCTCGCGGCCTGGATCCAGGCCGCCTGAACGCCACACAGGACACGGAGGGCCTATGCTACTGATCCTTCACCCGGACACGGATCGCGACGGCAACGCCTACCGGGAAACCATGAACTTCCTCGACCAGCTCAGTAATGTCGAGGTCCGTGTCCATGACGTGCTCGGCAACCAGCAGACCCTGACCGAAATCTACCTGATTGGCGATACCAAGGCGCTGGATGGCGAAGCCATCGAGGCCCTGCCCGCCGTGGAACGCGTCATCCGCATATCCGATGACTTCCGGATTCTCGGTCGCCATCGTGATGCCGAGCGCCAGACAGGGTTTGAGTACAACGGCATCAACTTTGACCAGGACAATATCAATGTCTTTGCCGGTCTGTGCGCCGTGGACACCCCCACCCATGTCGAGGAGACACTGAGAGCCCTCAAGGACAACGGCCAGCAATGCACCCGGATGGGCGCCTACAAACCCAGAACCAACCCTTACTCCTTCCAGGGCCATGGAGCGGACTGCCTTCCCTGGGTCTTCGAGCTGGCAGGACGTTACGACATCCGGGTGATTGCGATGGAGGTGACCCACGAAAACCATGTCCATGAAATCAGGCAGGCGCTGGAGCAGACCGGTCACCCGACAGGCGTCATGCTCCAGGTTGGAACCCGGAATACCCAGAACTTCGAGCTGCTCAAGGCGCTGGGCCGCCAGACCGACTTTCCCGTATTGCTGAAACGGGGCTTCGGCATCACCCTGAATGAGTCCCTGAACGCAGCCGAGTACCTCGCCACCGAAGGCAACGCCAACGTTGTCTTCTGCCTGCGCGGAATGAAGACCGAGGCTGGCAACCCTCACCGGAACCTGGTGGACTTTGCCCACATCCCGGTGGTCAAGCGCCTCACGCGCATGCCAGTATGCGTTGATCCCTCGCATTCGGTCGGCATTCGGGACCAGGCGCCGGATGGCATTTCCGACATTGTCCATGCGGCGGCCCAGGGTGTCATCGCCGGCGCCAATATGGTCCTGGCGGATGTCCACCCGAACCCCGAAAAAGCGCTGGTGGACGGTCCCCAGGCACTGTTACCCGGTGACCTGCCCCGCTTCCTGAAGGACATCGAACTGTGTCACGACACGTACCGCAAACGGCGCGCCCTGTACAACGACAACCGGTAAAGGAGCCATCCGCGTCCATGCTGATCTACGGCCACCGTGGCGCCAAGGGGGAAGCCCCCGAAAACACACTGGCCGGATTCCGCCATGCCTACCGCCACGGCATCCGTCGCTTTGAAATGGACATTCTCCTGTCCCAGGACGGTATCCCGGTGGTGATCCATGACCGCTCCCTGTTGCGGACCACCGGCAGCGACCGGAGCGTGAGCTCGGTGTCCGCCCGGGAAATGAGCACTCTCGACGCCCGCCAGAACACAGCCCGCTGGCACCACGCCACGGGCGTACCAAGCCTGCATGACGTGATTCAGGCATGCCCTGACTACGAACACCTTCAACTGGAAGTCAAATCCGACGAACGGGACCGGCTGAACCGCCTGTGCAATCGCCTTATCGAATGGATACAGCGCGACAACCTCTACGGTCGCATCACCCTCACCTCGAGCAATACCGGCTTCCTGCGCTCGGCGCGACGGCTCGACCGGCGGGTCAGCCTTGGCTATGTGGCGGAACGGCGCTTCCCCTCACCCGTACGCCAGGCTCAAGGCCTGGACTGCGACTACCTGTGCTGTAACTACCACATCTGCAACACCAGAATGGTGAATGAAGCCCACGCCAAGGGCATCCAGGTCGCCACCTGGACGGTCAACCGGATCCACGACATGCTGGAGCTGGAAAAAATGGGCGTGGCATCCGTCATCACCGATTACCCGACCAGTGCCCTGATCTACTTCGAGAACAGGCGCCGGCTCGCTCACTGGAGCGAGGGACTGCGCGGACAGAAAACCGCCACAGACCCTGCTCCCTCACCAGAGGCGTCGTCTTCCACGACCGGATGAATGGGCCTTTCAGAAAATCCGGTTGAGACCGTTCAGTGCCGCCACCCGATAGGCTTCCGCCATCGTGGGGTAATTGAAAGTGGTGTTAATGAAGTAATCAAGCGTATTGGCATCACCAGGCTGGTTCATGATGGCCTGCCCGATATGGACGATCTCCGCGGCTTGGTCCCCGAAACAGTGAATGCCCAGAAGCTCCTTTGTCTCACGATGGAAAAGGATCTTAAGCATCCCCACCGGGTCCCCTGAAATCTGCGCCCGTGCCAGATCCTTGAAGAAGGCCTGCCCCACGTCATAGGGAACCTTGGCCTCCGTAAGCTCGCGCTCCGTCTTGCCGACCGAACTGATCTCGGGGATGGTGTAGATGCCGGTGGGCACATCGTCCACATAACGGAAATACTTGTCCGCCATGATATCGGAGGAGGCAGAGCGCCCCTGGTCATAGGCGGCACTGGCCAGCCCGGGCCAGCCAATCACGTCGCCCACGGCGTAGATGTTCGGGACCTGTGTCCGGTAATGATCATCCACGGCAAGCTGGCCCCGGTAATTGGTCTCAAGCCCCACATTTTCCAATCCAAGCGAGGCCGTATTACCGCTGCGCCCATTGCACCACAGGAAGGCATCCGAACGGACCTTCTTCCCGGACTCCAGGTTCAGGACCACACCGTGATCATCCCCTTCAACCGATTCATACTTTTCGTTGTGACGGACCAGAACACCATTGTTACGCAAGTGGTAGCTGAGGGCGTCTGAAATCTCATCATCGAGGAAAGACAGCAGACGGCTCCCGGGATTGATGAGGTCAACCTTCACACCCAGGCCACAGAAGATAGAGGCGTATTCACAGCCGATTACGCCAGCGCCGTAGATGGTAATCGTGCGCGGCGTGTGCGACAGAGTCAGAATGGAATCACTGTTATAGATCCGCTCGTGGTTGAAGTCCACGTCGGGGGGCAGATAGGGCGAGGAGCCGGTGGCTATGACAAACGTGTCCGCCGAGATGCGCTGACCACTGTTCTCCTCGTCATCCAGTTCCAGCTGGTTCTGGTCCAGGAAACGGGCTTTACTGTGGAATCGCTGAACCCGGTTACGGGCGTAGAACGAGGTGCGCAGTTTTACCTGTTTGTTGCGCACCCGCTCGGCATTCTGCAACACCCTCGGGAATGAAAACCAGCGCGGCTCGCCGATATCACGGAACATCGGATTGGTGTTGAAATTGATGATCTGCTTAACCGAATAACGCAGCGCCTTGGATGGAATGGTCGCCCAATGCGTGCAGTTGCCACCCACGGTCTGCTTATCATCCACAATCGCAACCCGACGACCGTTCTTCGCTGCGTTCATAGCTGACCCTTCCCCAGCGGGTCCAGCACCAATCACCACAACATCAAAATGCTGATCCGACATCCGCTCAATCACTCCTGTATCCGCCTGTATTCGTCATCAGTGCTGGGTTAGGCCCGCCAGTCACTACCTGCCTCGTAGGTCATTTTCTGCAATTCAGCGGCATCCGGCTCTTCATCATCGTCGGAACAGTCTCCCGATTCACGGCCGCAAACCGAACACCCGGAACCGCCTCCCAACTGATTGCCAACGCCACCACAGGAACCACTGATCGGTTTGCGTCCAAACATCACGCCTACCGACATGCCGGCAATCAGTACCATTACCAGCACGATGGCCAAAGCCAATGTACCCAACATAATCACCTCCAAAGACGCTTCCACCCGCCGCCATGGTGACGCCGGCCAGACCAAGACTGCAACCAAAAACACCCGGCCGAAGCCGGGTGTTCGCGGGGTCATCCCCCGAAATCGTCCAGTGCGATGTTCTCATCCTCAACGCCCATATCCTTGAGCATCTTGATGGTCACCGCGTTCATGATAGGGGGGCCACACATGTAATACTCAATGTCCTCGGGCGCCTCATGATCCTTGAGATAATTCTCGTACAGGACGTTATGAATGAACCCGACATCCCCTTCCCACTCATCCTCGGGAAGCGGATCAGACAGCGCGACATGCCATGAGAAGTTATCGTACTCCTGTTCGAGCTGGTTGAAGTCATCCACATAGAACATCTCGCGCCTGCTTCGCGCGCCATACCAGAAAGTAATCTTCCGGTTGGTGTTGAGGCGCTTCAGCTGGTCAAAAATGTGCGCCCGCATCGGAGCCATGCCGGCACCGCCACCAATAAAGCACATTTCCGCATTCGTATCCTTGGCAAAGAATTCGCCAAAGGGCCCCATCACCGTCATCTTGTCGCCCGGCTTCAGGGCGAACACATAGGACGACATCTGTCCCGGCGGATGATTGGTGCCGGGCGGCGGCGTGGCAATCCGGATATTGAAGCGCAGCTCGCCCTTCTCCTCCGGATAGTTCGCCATCGAGTAGGCCCGGACAATGTCCTCTTTCACAACCGACTTGATGTCCCAGAGCCCATGCTTGTCCCAGTCCTCATGGTACTCTTCCTCAACGTCAAAGTCCTTGAAGTGGACTTCGTGCGGCGGTGCTTCAAACTGCACGTAACCACCCGCCCGGAACTCAACGTTTTCGCCTTCAGGCAGATCCAGGATGGTCTCTTTGATAAAGGTTGCCACGTTATGGTTGGAGCGCACCGTGCACTCCCACTTACGCACGCCGAAGAACTCCTCCGGAACCTCAACCTTCATATCCTGTTTGACAGGCACCTGACACGACAGGCGCCATCCCTCACGCTGCTCCCGCGGCGTGAAATGGTTCTTTTCCGTCGGCAGCACGGCGCCACCGCCTTCATGAACCTTGCACACGCACTGGCCGCAACTGCCGCCGCCGCCACAGGCGGAGGACAGGAATATGCCCTGTTCCGCCAGTTTACCCAGCAGCTTGCCACCGGCCTGTGCCTGAAAGCTGTGCTCAGGGTCGCCATTGACCTCGATTTCGATGTCACCGGAACTGACCAGTCGCGCGCGCGCACCAAGGATGATCGCGACCAGCGACAGGACGATCACGGTGAACATCACCACGCCCAGTAGGATTTCTGTAACCATGACTCCGCCTTCTGCCTTGAATCCGAATACGCCGCTTTACAGCGAGATGCCCGAGAAGGACATGAAACCGAGTGACATCAGTCCCACGGTAATGAATGTGATACCCAGACCACGAAGTCCGGCCGGAACATCACTGTATTTGAGTTTCTCCCGGATCCCGGCCAGAGCGACAATCGCCAGCGCCCAGCCCACACCGGCACCAAAGCCGTAGGCCAGGCTTTCACCAAACGCATAGTCCCGCTCAACCATGAACAGGGACGCGCCTAGAATCGCGCAGTTCACCGTGATCAGCGGCAGGAATACCCCGAGTGCACTGTAGAGTGCCGGCACATACCGATCCAGGAACATTTCCAGAATCTGCACCAGCGCGGCGATCACCCCGATATAGGTGAGCAGTCCCAGGAAACTCAGGTTCATGTTGGGCAGGCCCGCCCAGGACAGCGCCCCATCACGCAACACATAGTTGTAGATCAGGTTGTTCACAGGCACTGAAATCGTCAGCACCACCACGACGGCGATGCCCAGCCCCAGGGCTGCTTCCACCTTCTTTGAGATGGCAAGAAACGTGCACATCCCCAGGAAGAAAGCCAGCGCCAGGTTCTCAACAAAGACGGCCTGGAGAATGAGACTGATATAGTGTTCCATCAGAACGCCTCCCGTACTTTATGGGGCTGCATCTCGAACTCTTCCTCCTCGACCTGATCCGGGTCCCAGGTCCGCACGGCCCAGATGAAGAATCCGATCAGGAAGAAGGCACTGGGCGGCAGCAACATCAGGCCGTTCGGAACATAAAAACCACCTTCACTCGCGAGCGGCAGCACCGTAAAGCCCATCCAGGTTCCCGCACCCAGGATTTCCCGGAAGGTGGCCACCACGATCAGGATGACGCTGTAACCCAGTCCGTTACCGAGGCCATCCACGAAGCTCAGCCAGGGCCCGTTCTGCATGGCAAAGCCCTCGGCGCGGCCGAGGATGATGCAGTTGGTGATGATCAGTCCCACGAAGACTGAAAGCTGCTTGCTGATCTCATAGGCAAAGGCCTTGAGAAACTGGTCCACCACGATAACGAGGGAGGCAATGATGGTCATCTGGACAATGATGCGGATACTGCTCGGGATCTGGGTACGGATCAGAGAGACCGCAACGTTGGAAGCACAGGTGACCACAATCACGGATGCACACATCACCAGGCTGACGGTCACGCTGGAGGTTACCGCCAGCGCCGAACAGATCCCCAGGATCTGGAGTGCAATCGGGTTGTTGTGGAGTATGGGTCCAAAAAGGACGTCTTTGGTTTTCAGTTCCGCCATGGATCAGATCTCCCCGTTGCGCACCTTGGCAAGAAAAGGCGCATAGGCCCGTTCGCCAAGCCAGAAATTGATCGTGCTCTCAACGCCCCGGGACGTCAGCGTCGCCCCGGAAAGCGCATCGACCTTGTGTTCACGGCCGTCGGCATTCTCGCCTACACCGCCCTTGATCAAACGAAAGTTGGGGTTCTCCCAGTTGCCTGGTTCATAGATCTTTTTGCCCTTCCACTTGGCCACCCAGTCGGGACTCTGGATCTTGGCGCCCAGACCGGGCGTCTCGCCATGCTCATAGAAGCGCAGACCGGCAACCGTGTTCGCATCGCCTTCCAGGGCGAGAAAACCGTACATTGTTGACCAGAGCCCGTAACCATGAATCGGCAGCACCACCCGCTTCACCGTCCCATTGTCTTTAAGCACAAAGGCCTTGCGATAGGTGGCCTGGCGATTGATCCCGGCGGGGTCTTTCTTCAACCCTTCGGAAATATCCGGATTCCGGGAGGCCCTACGCATGTCATAGGAGGCAGCGGATTCCGCGTCAACCTTTTCCGGGGATACAAGCTCCCCAGTTCCCATTTCCACGAGGAGCACCTCGAACCGGTCAAAGGCTTCCGCGACCCGCTGATTGGAAGCATCGGCCTCCACCAGACCGGCGGCGGCGAGCATGTTGGAACGGGTGCTCAGCGCCTCATTGCGTTCCTGCGCCGGACGCAGCGTGACCGCTGCGCCCGAAACGATGACTGAGAAGACAATGCTGAGCGTTACGGCAACGATCAGGATCTTGCTGACGGTATCGTTAGACTGCGACACGGGCCTGCCTCCGCTTGATGTTCGCCTGAATGACTAGGTGGTCGATAAAGGGCGCGAACAGGTTCGCGAACAGGATCGCGAGCATCACGCCCTCCGGGAACGCCGGATTCACGACCCGGATCAGTACCGTCATCACGCCGATGAAGATGCCAAACACCCAGCGCCCAGTATTGGTCATGGATGCTGACACCGGATCCGTCGCCATGAACATCATGGCAAAGGCGAAACCGCCCAGTACAAAGTGCCAGTGTGGCGGGACCTCGAACATGGGATTGGTGTCGGAGCCCACCGCATTGAACAGCAGCGAGGTGCCAATAAGCCCGATCAGGGTACCAAACACAATGCGATAGCTCGCGATCTTCATCAACAGCAGAACGGCACCGCCAATTAACACCATGAACGTTGAGGTTTCACCAATGGAGCCCTGCATGACGCCCCAGAAGGCATCAAACCAGGTCAGGTGATCACGCAGCCCCTCCATACCATCGGAAGCGGCTACGCTGAGCGCCGTGGCACCGCTGAAGCCATCCACCGCGGTCCAGACCTCGTTCCCCGAAATCTGGGCGGGATACGCAAAATACAGGAAGGCCCGGCCGGTCAGCGCCGGATTCAGGAAGTTCTTGCCGGTACCCCCAAAGATCTCCTTGGCCACCACCACGCCGAAGGTGATCCCCAGCGCCACCTGCCACAGCGGAATGGTGGGCGGCAGGATCAGCGCGAACAGTATGGAGGTTACAAAGAAGCCCTCGTTGACCTCATGCTTACGTACCGTTGCGAACAGCACTTCCCAGAAACCGCCAACCACGAAGGTCACGAAATAGATGGGAACAAAATAGGCCGCCCCGAAAATGATGTTGTCCCAGATGCTGCCGGGGTCATTCCCCGCAAGCGCCGAGATGAAAGCGGCTCGCAGTCCCTCGTCCGCCATCGCCATGCCCTGCTCGGCAAGGTAGCTGTTGGCCTGAAAGCCAGCATTCCACATACCGAAGAACATGGCCGGGAACACACAGAACCAGACGGTGATCATGATCCGCTTGAGATCAATGCCGTCTCTCACATGGGCATTTGTGCGTGTCACTGACGGTGGTGTGTAGAAAATGGTATCCACCGCTTCGTAAAGCGCATACCAGCGCTCGAAGCGTCCGCCCTTCTCGAAGTGCGGCTCAATCCGGTCAAAAAACTGTCTCAGCCCCATGATTCAGCCCTCGATCTCGATGCGCGTCAGGTTCTGCCGGAGAATCGGCCCGTACTCATACTTGCCGGGGCACACAAAGGTGCACAACGCCAGGTCTTCCTCGTCGAGCTCCAGCGCCCCGAGCTGCTGAGCCTGCTCGGTGTCCTGAACGATCAACGAGCGCAGCAGCTGGGTCGGCAGAATATCGAGAGGCATCACCTCCTCGTAGACGCCGATGGGCACCATGGCCCGCTCGGAGCCATTGGTGGTGGTCGTCAGATTGAACCGCTTGCCCGGCATCAGTTTCGACAGATAGATATTGAGGCGGGAGAACCGATTCGGACCGGGTGACAGCCACCCCATGAAGTAACGGCGATATCCCTCTTCAAGGGCGGTGATCTGGGTTGCCGTGCGTGCCAGGTAGTTGACGGGGCCTCGCGCTGCCCGCCCCCCGAGCACGGAGCCGTTCACCAGCCGGATGTCCATGTCCCCCTGCTCAAGCTCGCCTTCCAGGAGCTCTTCCAGGTTGGCACCAATACGGGTACGCAGCAGTCGGGGCCTGGCCGCGCAAGGCCCGGAAATGGCCACGATCTGTTCGGTCGGAAGCATTCCCGTGGTAAACAGCCGGCCAATGTCCATGACATTCTGATAGCCGACTGTCCAGACCACTTTCTCACCCCCTACGGGGTCGATGAAGTGGATATGGGTCCCTACGTTACCTGCCGGGTGGGGGCCATCAAAGGCGTGCTGCTGGAACTGGTTGCCCTCTGGCACCGGAACACGGGTCGTGGCTCCCCCGCACAGATGCACGGCACCGCCTGTCAGCCGTGACAGTACACGCAGGCCGTTCTCGAAGGCCTCCGGATCCTCGTTGATGATGGTCTGGGGATCCGGCGACAGAGGATGGGTATCCATCACCGATACAAAGATCGAGTGGGGCTCCGGCGCATCGATGGCCGGTACCTTGCTGTAGGGGCGGGTCCGCAGCACCGTCCACATCCCGGAGTTGACGAGATTGTCCACCACGTCCTGACGGGCAAGTCCCTCTATCTCGGAAGCGCTGTAGCGGGTGAAAGTCTCAGCCTCTTCGTTGTCATCCACCTCGATGACCAGGGACTGGAACACGCGCCGTTCGCCGCGGTTGATTTCCCGGACGGTACCCCCGGCCGGAGCTGTGTAGACAACACCTTCATTTTTCTTGTCAGTGAAGATGAGCTGCCCGCGCTTGACCTGATCCCCTTCCCTTACCTTGAGGGTCGGCTTCATGCCGTTATAGTCAAAACCGCTAAGGGCAACATGACGCACAGGCCGCCCTTGCTCAATGGTCGGCTCGGGCGCGCCAGTCATCGGAAGATCGAGGCCTTTCTTGATCTTGATCATTCGCTTTGCCCAATCAGAACTGGATGGAGTGAAAAACCGGCCCAATTATAGAGATACCGGGCCCAGGATTCCACACAGAACCGGCCCGCAGCGCCTACCCCTTAGGTAGGAGACGCTCGCGGGCCGGCTGTGCAGCGGAGTTGATCAGTGATCCGCGGCGGTCCCGCGCTCCGGGAAGATGGGGAAGGACATTCCGGCCATTTCGCTCACCAGCCGGATGACCTGGGCACTGTAGCCCGCTTCGTTATCATACCAGACATAGAGGACCACCCGATTGCCGCTGGCGATTGTTGCCTGGCCGTCCACCACACCTGCATGGCGGGATCCCACGAAATCCGAGGACACCACTTCAGGGGAGCTCACATAGTCCACCTGCTTCTGCAGATCGGAATGTAGCGCCACATCCCGCAGGTATTCGTTGACCTCCTCGCGGCTCGCAGCCTGATCCAGGTTCAGGTTCAGGATGGCCATGGAAACGTTCGGCGTGGGCACCCTGATGGCATTACCGGTCAGCTTGCCGTCCAGATCCGGCAGAGCCTTGGCAACCGCCTTCGCCGCCCCGGTTTCCGTCAGCACCATATTCAGTGGTGCGCTGCGCCCGCGGCGCTCAGCCTTGTGGTAATTGTCGATCAGGTTCTGGTCGTTGGTATAGGCATGAACGGTTTCCATGTGTCCCTCAACGATACCGAACTGGTCGTTGATCGCCTTGAGGACCGGGGTGATGGCATTGGTGGTACAGGAGGCCACGGACAGGACCCGGTCCTCCTCGGTGTAGAGCTCGTTATTGATGCCCGGGACAATGTTCTTGATGTTGCCCTTGCCGGGCGCCGTCAGAACCACGCGGCTCACGCCCCTGGACTCCAGATGCAGCCCCAGGCCTTTGTCGTCACGCCACTTACCGGTGTTGTCGATGACAATGGCGTTGTCGATGCCGTACTGGGTGTAATCCACCTGATCCGGCCCATCGGAATAGATCACCTTGATGTAGTTGCCATTGGCGATAATGGCCGAATTCTCTTCATCCACGGTGATGGTGCCGCGGAAGGAACCGTGCACGGAATCACGGCGCAGCAGGCTGGCCCGTTTTTCCAGATCGTTCTCGGCGCCGCCCTTGCGCACGACAATGGCACGCAGGCGCAGGTTGTTGCCGCCCCCCGCCTTTTCGACCAGGATCCGTGCCAGATAGCGGCCGATCCGGCCAAAGCCATAGAGGACGATGTCCTTGGTTTCGCTTTCACTTGCCTGCCGGGCTTCTTCATCGTAACGATCGACCACCGGCCCAACGGCGTCGCGCAGGAAGTCTTCCAGGCTCTGTTCATCACGAACCCGGTTGTACTGGTTCGCCAGCTTCCCGATGTCGATGTGCGCCTGCCCAAGGTTCAGGCGATCCAGCGTCTCGAGAATCGGATAGGTATCGTGAACATCCAGCTCTTCCGCCTCGATCTGGCGCACGAATCGGTGTGCCTTCAGGATGTTGATGACCGACTGATTGATCAGCGCGCGCCCATAGATGGACGTCACCACGTTATTCCGGCGATACAGGCGGCCGATCAGCGGAATCATGGATTCGGCGATGGCTTCACGCTCGGTCCAGTCGGAAAAATAGCGGTTGAGTTGCTCCTGGCTCACGATCAGGGTCCTCTGAAACAGGGTGTATGTCGGGTCATGGCCTCTGCCCTTATGCGGGCGGGCGTATTATCCAGCTTAAGGCGCCCGGGCGCAATCAACGCCACCACGCCGGGGTGGCAGGCCTGGCGCCTCGGCCTTAGAATGACGCCTCCGCACACTGACGATGCAGCGCTGATGAACCAGACCGATACCGAGCAGCCCCTGCTTCTGCCCGCCGCTCCGCCCACTCGCGGAGGTGACCACCGCCACTGGGGATCACTCCCCGGCAGCGCCCGTTCCCTGGCCATCCTGGAGGCCAGCCGGCAGTTCGCCGGCCTGACCCTGGTGATCACTGGCAGTTCCGACGAGGCCCAGACGCTGGCCCAGGAGCTGGCGTTCTATCACGACGAGCAACAGGATGATGCCCTGCTCTCGCTGCCAGACTGGGAGACGCTGCCTTACGACATGTTCTCGCCCCACGAGGCGATCATCTCCCAGCGGATACGGACCCTGCACCAGCTTCCCAGCATTCAGCGGGGGCTGCTGGTTTTGCCGGCACGCACGCTCATGCACCGCCTGCCGCCGCCGTCGTTCACCGAGGGCAATACCCTGTTGCTCGCCACCGGCGACCCGCTGCCCATTGATGACTGGCGCCAGCGTCTGGAAGCCGTTGGTTACCGGCACGCGGACAACGTCCAGGAGCACGGCGAATACGCGGTTCGCGGCTCGATTCTGGACATCTACCCCATGGGAGCCGACCTCCCCTACCGCATTGAACTCTTCGATGAGGAAGTCGAGACCCTCCGGACCTTTGACCCGGAAACCCAGCGTTCCATCGACCAGGTCGAGCGCATCGAACTGCTACCGGCCCATGAATTCCCCTGGGACGAGCGCTCCCGTCAGCGCTTCCGCAACCGCTGGAACGAGGCGTTTCCGGAGGCACCGCGCGAGGCGCCCGTCTATCAGGACGTAGCAGCCGGCATCCGGCCTCCGGGGATCGAGTATTTCCTGCCGTTATTTTTTGAAGAAACCGCCACCCTGTTCGACTACCTGCCGGACCATTCCCTGGTACTGACGGATCCGGAGCTCCATAGCGCGCTGGAGCATTTCCAGGCGGAGGTGGATGAACGCTACGAGGAACGCCGCTACGACCGGTACCGTCCCATTCTGCCCCCCAAGCAGGTATTCCTGCGGACCGAGGAGTGCTTCCATCACATTCGCCAGCTTCCGCGTATCACCTGGTTTGCGGAACAGCAGCCGGAAGCGGCGGGTGTCTCCAACATGCCATGCTCACCACTGCCGGACATCGCATTGGACGCCCGCGCCGAAGACCCGCCGGCCAAACTGCGTAACGTCATGGACCAGTGGGGCCCCCGGGTCCTGTTTGCCGCCGACTCCGCCGGCCGCCGCGAAGCGCTGCTGGAACAGCTCCGCCAGTATGGGTGGCAGCCCCAGGAGGTGGCCAGCTGGCAACAGTTCCGCGCCGAGGATGAATCCGTTGGGTTGTGCACCGGCCCCCTGGAACATGGCGCCTGGCTGCAAGAGGCCGGCCTGTGCATCATTGCCGAGGCGGAACTCTACGGCCAGCGTGTTATGCAGCGCCGGCGCCGCCAGCGTGCCACGGACTCGGACGCCGCGGGCAGCATAAGGGACCTGTCCGAGCTGCGCATCGGCGCGCCCGTGGTGCATATCGACCATGGTATCGGTCGCTACCAGGGCCTCCAGACCATCGACGTGGACGGCCAGCCCACCGAATTCCTCACACTGGAATATGCGAACGGCGCCAACCTCTACGTCCCCGTCTCCAATCTGCACCTGATTTCCCGCTATAGTGGCGTGGACGACGCCACCGCCCCGCTGCACAAGCTGGGATCGGAAAAATGGAACCAGGCCAAGCAGAAGGCGCTGGAAAAGGTCCGGGACACGGCCGCCGAGCTTCTGGACGTCTACGCGCGACGGGAGGCCAGCCAGGGCTACGCTTTCCCGCAACCGGACGAAGCCTACCGCTCCTTCTGCGCTGAGTTCCCGTTCGAGGAAACCCCGGACCAGATGGCCGCCATTGAAGCCGTGGAACAGGACATGGCCAGTAAACGCCCCATGGACCGCTTGATCTGCGGCGACGTCGGCTTCGGCAAGACGGAAGTCGCCATGCGCGCGGCTTTCCTGGCCACTCATTCCGGTAAACAGGTCGTGGTACTGGTTCCAACCACCCTTCTGGCCCAGCAGCACTACGATTCCTTCCGAGACCGGTTCGCCGAGACCGGGGTACGCGTGGAACTGCTGAGCCGCTTCCGCAGCCAGAAGCAGCAACAGGCAACCATGGCGCGTGCCGCCGAAGGGGAAGCCGACATCATTATCGGCACCCACAAACTGCTCAAAGGCGAGCTCAACCTGCCCAGCCTGGGCCTTGCGATCATTGACGAGGAACACCGCTTCGGGGTCAACCAGAAGGAAAAGCTCAAGCAGCTGCGTGCCCAGGTGGATGTGCTCACACTGACCGCCACCCCCATTCCACGCACCCTGAACATGGCCATGGGCAACCTGCGGGACCTGTCCATCATTGCCACGCCGCCGGCGCGTCGGCTCTCGGTCAAGACCTTCGTGCGGCGGCGCGAGGACGCCCTGGTCAAGGAGGCCATACTGCGGGAAATCCTGCGTGGCGGTCAGGTCTACTACCTGCATAATGATGTGGAGTCCATCGAACGCCTGGCCGAGGACGTCCGCAAGCTGGTGCCGGAGGCGCGCGTGGGCGTGGCGCACGGGCAGATGCGCGAGCGCGAGCTCGAGCAGATCATGTCCGACTTCTACCATAAGCGCTTCAACGTGCTGGTGTGCACCACCATCATCGAAACGGGAATCGACATCCCCAGCGCGAACACCATTCTCATTGAGCGCGCCGACCGCTTTGGGCTGGCACAGCTCCACCAGCTCCGGGGCCGGGTCGGGCGATCCCATCACCAGGCCTACGCCTACCTGCTTACGCCCGAGGGCAAGAAGATCACCGGGGATGCGGAGAAACGCCTGGATGCCATTGCCGCGGCCCAGGACCTGGGGGCCGGCTTCATGCTCGCCACCCACGACCTTGAGATCCGTGGCGCTGGCGAGCTGCTGGGTGACGACCAGAGTGGCCAGATCCAGGGCGTTGGCCTGACGCTCTACATGGAGCTGCTGGACGAGGCCGTGAAGGCCATCCGTGAGGGGCGTACCCCCAATGCGGACCTGCCCATCCGCCACGGCACCGAAATCAACCTTCGGATTCCCGCGCTGATCCCGGAAGACTATCTACCGGATGTCCACCAACGCCTGATTCTCTACAAGCGTCTGGCCAGCACCCAGAGCCAGGAGCAACTGAAGGAACTCCAGGTGGAAATCATCGACCGCTTTGGACTGCTGCCGGAACCGCTGAAGAACCTGGTGCGCCAGACCGGGCTGCGCATCCGGGCCGAGGCTCTGGGCATCAGCAAGGTGGACGCCGGTGGCCCCTGGGCTACCATGGCGTTCAACGCGGATACCCGTGTGGACCCGCTGGTACTGGTGGAGCTGGTCCAGAGCGCCCCCTCCGATTACGCTCTGGAGAGCGGCAACCAGCTGAAGTTCCGGCTGAACGGCGAGACCGCGGATGATAGACTCAATGAGCTGGACCGTTTCCTGACCCACCTGGAAGAGCGCGCCACCACCAGCCAGGAAAGCCAATGAGGAGATCTGCCGTGCCAAGTCGCGGAACCTGTCACATCCTGGTCAGCATCCTAGTCCTGTGCGCGGTCGCCATGCCGGCGGTCAGCGCGGACCTGTACCGGGTGGAACTGCTGCTGTTCGAACGCCTGAACGGCCACCCTGAACAACTGCCTGATCCCCATAAGCCCGCGCCCCTGCCGGACAATGGCGTCCCGCTTTGGGTGAGTGATGACTCCCCCCACCATTCAACACTTCCGAAAGGAGCGACCCTGGGGGAGGCCAGCGGGGCGGCGCAACTGATTCCTCAAGTTCGTCAGATCCAGTCCCTGCCACGGAACGCACTGCGGCTGGGCAATATCGCCTGGGCCCTCGAGAACGACGCCAACTATCGCCTGCTGGCGCTGACCGGCTGGAAGGATGCCTTCCCGGACGGCTACAAAGGGCCACCGCTGCTCGTGGACCTGGCCTCGGCCAAGGACAACGGAGAGCGGATTCAGGGAACCCTCAGGATCGAACGCCAGCGCTACCTGCATGTGAAGGCCGCACTCCACGACACCCAGCGGCGGGAACCAGCGCTGGACGTGGCCCCGATACCAAGGAGGCCAATCGCCTCAGGGTTGATTCTGCCGCTGCCGCGCTACCTGCCCCCTGAAAGCCCGGCATTCAGCGAAACAATAACCCTGCTGCGGGAAAACCGGCGCATGCGCAGCGAGGAAGTGCACTACCTTGATGCCCCCACCTTCGGTTTGGTGGTCTATTTCGACCCGGTCACCAACAAAGACACGAAGGAGAAGGACAAGCAGAAAGAGCAGCAGGACGAGGAAGAAGCCAGCAGCTGACGTGTAGCCCCCGCCTGACCAACCGGAGGTTACGCCGGGCTGAGGCAGGCCTCCAGCACCTGGAGCACCTGATCGATGCCCGCGTCCAGGTTGGCGCGTATGTCATCCATGGTGATCACGTCGCTGGTTTTACCCGCCGCCCAGTTCACCACCAGGGCGAGACAGGCATAATCCAGCTCCGCCTCGCGGGCCAGCAGGGCTTCCGGCATGGCCGTCATCCCCACGATATCGGCCCCATCACGCTCCAGGCGCCGGATCTCCGCCGCTGTCTCCAGCCTCGGCCCCTGGGTGCAGGCATAGACCCCCTCCTCGTGAAGCACCACCCCCCTGGCCGCGGCCGCCACCTGAAGGGCCTTGCGTACCGGCTCCGAGTAGGGCCAGGTGAAATCCACATGGACCGGGTGCGCCAGATTGTCCTCGTAGAAGCTGGGCGCCCGCCCCCAGGTATAATCAATGAGCTGGTCCGGCAGTACCAGGCTGGCAGGCGTCATGGCCGGGTGAATCGCCCCCACCGCGTTAACCGCGATGACCCGGTCAACACCCGCCTGCCTCAGGGCATCAATATTGGCCCTGTAGTTCACCCGGTGGGGTGGAATCCGGTGCGGGTCACCGTGACGGGCCAGGAAAGCCACACGCTGCCCTCCCAGGCGCCCCAGCCGAAGCGGGGCGGAGGGCTCACCCCAGGGCGTTTCCGGCATCCAGGTTTCATCAACGTCCAGAGCCTCAATCGCCGTCAGACCGGTGCCGCCGATGACGCCCCAGAGCGTTTCTCTGTCATCCATTTGCTGATCCACCTGCATTCATTGGGCGTTGTTCTCCACCTTCCGTCACGACCCCCTCGCCGACCAGTGCCTGAGGCCCCTCGCCGGCAATGTGGAGGGTGCGCGTGGGGAAGGCGACCTCCGCCCCGTGCTCCCGAATGATACCGCTGATCCGTAGCATGACATCCTGCTTCACCTTCTGGTACTGCGCCCACTCGCGGGTATGGGTGAAGGCGTAGATCATGATGTCCAGCGAGGAGGCATTGAAGGCCGTGAAATTGACGATCAGGAACTGATGGGCATCGATCCCTTCATGACCTTCCAGCATGGCTCGGATATCGGTCACGATCGCGTCGACCACGTCCACATCGTCATAGCGCACACCGACCATCTCGTAGATGCGCCGGTTCATCATCCGGGAGGGATTCTCCACGCAAATGGTTGTAAAAATGGAGTTGGGCACATAGAGCGGGCGCAGCTCAAAGGTCCTGATCCGGGTCACACGCCAGCCGATATGCTCCACCACTCCCTCGATACTGGCATCCGGCGAGCGCACCCATTCACCCACCTTGAAGGGCTTATCCATGTAAACCACGGCGCCACCAAAGAAGTTGGCCAGCATATCCTTGGCCGCGAACCCCACCGCAATACCACCCACCCCTCCAAAGGCCAGAACCCCGGAAATGCTGTAACCCAGGTTCTGGATAATAACCAGTCCAGCCACAATGAAGACAGACATACGGGCCAGCTTGCCCACCGCCGAGACCGTGGTGTAATCCATGGGCTCAGAGACCCGATTGGACACCAGCAACTCCTCGGTCCCCTGAATAAACCGGAGCAGTGCCCAGACCAGGAGCACGATAAAACCAAACTTCAGTCCCAGCCGGTTGAGATTGAGCAGGTCGAGCGCGTAGAAGCGGGCCCCGGCCTCCGAGGCGGAATAGAGCCCAAGCAGCCACATGTACCAGTACAGCGGGCGCCGTGCGGCGTGGATCAGAATGTCATCCCAGAGGTTCCGGCTTTTCCGCAGCTTTCCCTCGATCGCGCGGATCAGCCACCAGACAACGTACGCCACCACATAGGTAGCCAACAGAATCGCCGCCACCCAGAGCAACCCCTGGAGTTTCGGAGCAAAGCCGAAACCTGCCAGCCATTCCTGAAGGACCGAAAAACTCAAGCGGGCCCCTCATCAAGCATGCGCAGCAACGCAGCACGGGTATCGCGATACCGGGCGGTACTGCGAAAGGCCCCGCGGGGCCCGGGCAAAGGTTTGCCACGGAGCGAGACCAGACCCGCCGACGCACGGGTGCCTGCCTCCCTGAGCCGTGCGGCGACGGCATCGGCGGCATCAGGGTCATTACAGACCAGCAGCAGATCACAGCCGGCATCAAGCGCCGCCTGGGCCCTGTCGGGTGGTTCCCCCGCAACAGCCGCTCCGGCCATGGTGAGATCGTCACTGATCACCACGCCGCGGAAACCGACCTCACGGGACAACACGTTCTTCAGCCAGAACGATGAAAAGCCGGCAGGCTGATCATCCACCTCGGGATAGACCACATGGGCCGGCATAACCGCATCCAGCTTATCCGCCAGCTCGCGGAAAGGAACCGCGTCCTGCTCCAGGATCTGTTCCAGGCTACGCTCATCGCTGGGCTGTTCATGATGGGAATCCGCCGCAATGGCGCCATGCCCGGGGAAGTGCTTACCCACGGCCGCCATGCCCCCCTCATGCATCCCGTCGATCCAGGCACCAGCAAGCTCCGCCACTACCTGGGGATCGGCATGAAAGCTGCGGTCCCCGATAACGCTGGAAACGCCATAATCCAGGTCCAGTACCGGCGCGAAGCTGAAGTCCACATCCATATCCCGCAGTTCGGATGCCATCAGCCAGCCAGCGGCGTAAGCAACGGCGCGCCCGCCTGCGGCATCCTGCTCCCAGGCCTGGCCAAAGCTGCGCATGGGCGGCAACCGGGTCAGCCCGGATTCGAAACGCTGCACACGCCCACCCTCCTGATCCACACCGATCAGGATGCGCGGACGGATCTGACGGATGGACTGCACCAGCCCCCGCAACTGGGCCGGTGACTCGTAATTCCGGGCAAACAGAATAACGCCGCCCACCGCTTCATGGGCAAGTCGTTCGCGCTCGGGGGCGCTCAGCCGGGGCCCCTCGAGATCGATCATCAATGGTCCGCTCACTGGGCCTCCCTAACGGCACAAGAACGGCCCGGGCAGGCCTCAGTGAACAATAACGGGCGTGCCCGGGCGTATCCATTCCCAGAGCTGAAGAATGTCATCATTGCGCATCCGGATACAACCATGGGACAAGGGCTGCCCCATGGGTTCCGTATCCGGTGTGCCATGGATGTAGATGAATCGGCGCATGGTATCAACAGAGCCCCCGCGGTTATACCCGGGCTCATTACCACAAAGCCAGAGAATCCGGGTCAGTATCCAGTCCCGCCCCGGATACTGGCCGTGAAGCTCGGGGGTCCAGACCTCGCCCGTGGGGCGCCGCCCCCTGAAAACCGCCCCCCTCGGCTGGCCGCCACCGATACAGGCCCGGACGCGGTGGCGCCCCAGGGGCGTCCCCCCGGAACCATCCTGTTGGGCGGCTCCAGCACTGGCCGTGGAAACGCGGTAACACAACCAGGGACCATCCCTGGTGTGAAGCGTCATGAGCTGATGGGCCAGCGCCACCTCAATCCGGTCAATGGCACGCGTCATAGTCAGGCGCTCCTGTCGGGATCCCCCATATTGCTACCATTCACACTGTGCGCCTGCATCCCCGCCGCCAGGAAGGGAACAAGCTGGTCCACAATCTCCTCTGTTGGCGTTTCCACGCCCAGCTTGTTCCACAGGATCTCGGTGAGCGCATCGCTACTGGAAAGCGTAAACGCCGTCGCCCCCAGAATGAACTGGTTGCGCCAATAGCGCTCCACCGCCGTAAGCTCCGGCGTGGCATTCTTCAGAAGGCGCATGAAACGCCCAAAGGTATGACTGTATTCCGATTCAAGGAAACGGCGGAGGTGCCCCTGGGACTGGGTGTAGGCCAGCCCCTGCAGGCGCATATAGATGGCGATGCTGCGGTCATGCTGACGCGGCATCTCGACAAGGGTACGGGTCAGCACGCGCAGCACCGATTCCAGATCCGGCGGCTCCGGGGCCGCCTCCGCCTCCAGGCGATCAAAGGCCTCCTCCAGCGCAATGCAGAACGGTGTCAGAAAGCGCGCGAACACCGCCTGGATCAGCGACTTCTTGGAGCCGAAATGGTAGTTGACCGCGGCCAGGTTGACCCCGGCCTTACCCGTGATCATGCGGAGAGAGGTTTCAGAGAAGCCTCTCTCGGCAAACAGCTCCTCCGCTGCATCCAGAATTCTGTCCACTGTATCCGACTGCGCCATGGGATCCCGCTCAAACATCCGACCAAACAATTGTTTGAAACATACGTTTGAGTCTCAACCCTGTCAAGATGAACCCTCAGGCGGGGTCGGCGCCTCATGCTGCGGAGCCACTCTGGAGATGCTCCCCCCGCCACTGCCGGCCTGAGCATGGTCGGCCTCTTGTGTGTCAGTTCCGTAATCCGGCTCTGGTACCGGAACCAGACTGGAATCGGTCGCCTCAGCGGTCGCATCCAATGGTTCCGCGCCCCCTTCATCCAGCATTTGCTCATAGGTACGCAGATAATCGTCCCGCAGACGGTTATAGGCCTTTTCCGCTTCCAGCGCAAAGATAAGGTACAGTTGAGCCTGCGCCCGGTTACGGATACTGTCCACCAGCTGACCCTTCTCGGAAAGACTATAGAGGCTGGTAAAACGGGTGCGGCGCAGCGCCGGATTGTACTCAGCAAGGGGCCGGCACGCCGCGGCCAGGCCAATAGGCCCCTCCAGGTTTTCCACATGCTTGCGCGCGCGCTGCAACAAGCGCCGCCGTTTCAACAACAGATCCATGTAGGAGGGCCTTTGGGTAAACACATGGCGCACTCCTGGCAGCCCCCAGAGCGCCACCAGCGCCAGCGCCCCAAAAGCCCCGCCCCCGATCAGTGCGGGCACCAGGTTCCCGGTGCCCGCCAGCACCACTGACGCCAGAACACTCAGAAGCAGAAGCCAGCTGTCGCGCCGCCGGCGCGCCAGATTCAGCTGATGGTGGTCCGGCCAACCAGGCATGGCCAGGGTATCGAAATCAAGCAGCAATAACCGCTCGCAATCATGGAGCAGCTTGCGCCGGCGCTGCTGACGATAACGCACAGCCTCAAGCGCCGCCTGCTGGGCCGCTTCCGCATCCGCGGTTTCTTCATCACCGCTCCCCGCCTCCCCGGCGGCGCCCTGGCCCGGACTTTCCGAAGCGTCGGGCGTTGGCCCGTCCGGAGATTCCGGCTCGGGGACCGGCTCCAGTCGACCGCCGGGGTGAACCCGGGGCTCCTCCGGCGGTTCGGGCTGCTGCGCCATGCCACTCTCCGCGTTTATATCCCATTACGGGTTAACGGCTGTTGCCGCCGGCTCTTGAGTTTGCAGTGCCTTTCGCTAGTATGTCTTTGCAGCGTAGCGTATTCTGTTTCATCCTGAAGCTATCGAACAAACTGTTACAGAGGCATGCCCCATGACAACCGCCCCGAAGATACTGGTTCGCGATTACATGCGCTCGCTGTCACTCTGGTTCGCGCCGTCCGACCCGATCGAAAAAGTGGCGGCAACACTCGTGAAACAGGAGGAGCTGGGCGCCCCGGTTCTGGACGAGCACAAGCGGCTCATCGGCTTTGTCACCGAGCAGGACTGCATTAAGGAAATGCTCAACGACTCCTATTACGCTCAGGAACACCAGCTGGTGAGCGACGTCATGTCCCGGCGGACCGTTTCCATCAACCCGGACGCGGATGTGACCCACCTGGCCGAAGAGATGACTGGCGCCAAGCCCAAGATCTACCCAGTGGTCGAAGACAACCGGGTCATTGGGGTCATTACCCGGGGGGATGTCCTGCGGGCGCTGAGCCGTGTACGCAACAGCAGCCACGGACACACCTAAGCGGGATACCAGCATGTTTACGGGAATTGTTCAGGGCATTGCCCGGGTGGGAACCGTAGAGCGCCTCGCTGGCCTGCACCGGATCCGCCTGGATTGCCCGGAAGGTTTTATTGGCGGTATCGGGATCGGCGCCTCGGTGTCGGTCAACGGCGCCTGCCTGACGGTCGTCGAGGCCTGGCCGGAAAGCGACCAGGCCACATTCGACGTCATGATGGAAACACTCAGGGTCA
The DNA here is from genome assembly GCA_048013405.1 of Halomonadaceae bacterium KBTZ08. Classification (GTDB taxonomy): domain Bacteria; phylum Pseudomonadota; class Gammaproteobacteria; order Pseudomonadales; family Oleiphilaceae; genus Halospina. The sequence continues at coordinate 343,253 of CP182108.1, read as the reverse complement.
CGACCCTGGGAGAGCTGCAGGAAGGCGATCCGGTCAACGTCGAACGCGCCGCCCGTATCGGCGATGAGATTGGCGGGCACCTGCTTTCCGGCCATGTCCACTGCATGGCAACTGTGGCCCGGATTGAATCCCCGGAGAACAATCGGCGCATTGCCTTCACTGTACCGCAGGAATGGCGGCCCTACCTTATCAACAAGGGCTATGTTGCGGTTGATGGAGCCAGCCTGACCATTGCGGAGCTGACCGGCGATGGCTTTGCCGTCTACCTGATCCCGGAGACACTCAGGGCCACACGCTTCCATACACTGGGCAATGGCGATCCCGTCAATATCGAGATCGACCACCAGACCCAGACCATCATCGATACCCTCAAACGCCTGGACCTGGTACCGCACGGGGCCAATTGACCCCGTGCTCCACCCCTTCTAGCGCTGATACCCGGGCTGCAGGAAGGGCATGGCGGTCACCGTCATGGTCCGGCGCTTGCCCCGCACATCCGCTTCTACAGCGGTGCCTTTCGCCGCCAGATCCGTACGCACGTATCCCATGGCGATGGGCGCGCCCACGCTGGCGGCAAAGTTGCCGCTGGTGACTTCGCCAATGGGCTCATCACCACCTTCAGCGTAAAGCACAGCGCCTTCACGCACCGGGGCCTTGCCTTCGGCCAACAGCCCAACGCGCTTGCGCTCGATAGCCCCATCGCGCATCTGCTGGAGAATTCGTTGCGCCCCCGGGAAGCCACCCTCGCGCTCGCCACCAATCCGGCGAGGCTTGCCGATGGCCCATCCCAGCGAGGCCTCCACCGGCGTCGTTTTCGTGGTAATATCGTGGCCATAAAGACAGAGCCCGGCTTCAAGGCGCAGTGAGTCCCGGGCCCCGAGCCCTACTGGCTCAACGCTGTCGTCTTCCAACAGACGCCGTGCCAGGGTTTCCGCCACATCGGCGGGCACCGAGATCTCATAGCCATCCTCTCCGGTGTAACCGCTGCGCGAAATAATGGCTGGGCTGTCGAGCAGCGTCATGGGCCTGTTGTCCATGAACTTCATATCCCGAACCTCGGGCTGGAGTTTCGCCAGAGCCTCCTCGGCTTTCGGGCCCTGAAGGGCGATCAGGGCCCTGTCGGTCATCTCGGTCAGGCTCACTCCGCTCGGCAGACCAGCACGGAGATGGGCAATGTCCTCGGACCTGCAGGCCGCGTTCACCACCAGGTAGAAGCCCTCTTCGTGGCGGCTGATCATCAGATCATCCAGAACCCCGCCATCCTCGTTCGTGAACAGGCCATAACGCTGGCGATTCACACCCAGCCCGACCAGATCCGCCGGAATCATGGCTTCCAGGGCTTCCGCAATACCCTCGCCGCTGAGCCAGACCTGCCCCATGTGGGAGACATCAAAAAGGCCCGCCGCCTGGCGCGTATGAAGGTGTTCCTGCTTGATGCCAGCGGGATACTGCACCGGCATGTTGTAGCCCGCGAAGGGCACCATACGGGCACCCAGTTCCTCGTGAAGAGCCGTCAGCGGCGTTGTCCGCATTGCCTGATCGTTCGCCATGAGCCTGTTTCTCCTGTTGCTGTTACAGAGCCGGTGCCACTCGCGGCTCCAGTCCGGCTGATAATGGGTTGCCCCATAATGCCGCATTTCCAATCGGAAACAAAGTTTCCCGTCAGGCGGTCACCCAGAGCACTTCCGCGTCATCGTCACTCACGGAAACCAGCATATGGCCCATGGTGCAGTCGTAATAGGCACTGTCGCCTGCATCCAGACGTACTGGCTCGTAAAACTCCGTATAGAACAGGATCGCGCCCGTGAGCACATAAAGGAATTCCTCGCCATCGTGGCGAATCCATTCCGGAAAATCCGAGAAAGCCCGCGCGCGCACCCGTGTCGTGAAAGGCACCATCTTCTTGTGGCTGAGATCCGTAGCCAGTAGCTCATGCTCATAGGTAACGGTCGGATGGGGCCTGCCCTCACCCCGGCGCGTAACATCACGCCGGCCAGACGGCTGGGCACTGTTGCTGGGCTCGGTGAACAGCTGGGGCAGATCAATGCCCAGCCCGGTCACCAGCTTGTTCACGACCGAGAACGTAGGCGAAATCTGCTCATTCTCAATCTTGGACAGCGTTGAACGCGCAAGCCCCGTCAACTTGCTGGCCTCCTCAAGCGTCAGGCCCTGGCCCAGCCGCAGGGACCGGACCCGCTCGCCCAGCCGCAAGGGCTGCAGTGTGGCTTCGGTTTCGCCGCGCTGAACCTGGAGGGTCTCATGCAGCGGCTCACGCATGTTCTCGCTGTCCTCGGCCATGATTCGCGTGTTTCCTATAGGAAATTTACGTTGTTTGTGGGAAAATCCGTTGTTAATCTAACACACACAGCTTCACAACCACATCATCATGCAAGAGGACGGAGCGATGACAGCAACGCCCGAGGAACTTCTCTATACGCCAAGCCACGAATGGATCCGTGACAACGGTGACGGCACCGTAACCATGGGCATCACCGACCACGCACAGGATCAGCTCGGCGATGTTGTCTTCGTGGAGCTCCCTGAAGCCGACCAGAGCTTCGCCAAGGGCGATGAGCTGGCGGTCGTGGAGTCCGTCAAGTCCGCTTCCGACATCTATGCCCCCATCAGCGGCACCGTCGAGAGCGTGAACGAAGCGCTCGAGGACGCGCCCGAAACAGTGAACGAACACTGCTACGGGGACGGCTGGATGGTCCGCATCAAGCTGGATAACCCGGACGAACTCTCCGAACTCCTCTCGGCCGACCGCTATCAGGAGCTGGTCGCCGACGAAGCCTGACCCAGGAGGTAGCCCATGAATGCGAAGTCTTCCCTGGCCAACGCAACACTGGCCCAGCTGAACGACCGGCCCTTCAGCGACCGGCACATCGGCCCCGACGCCGATGATCAGTCGGCCATGCTGGCCACTCTGGGGCTGTCATCCGTGAATGAACTGGTGGACCAGATCATTCCGGGTTCAATCCGTATGCCCGAGGAACTGGCCATGGAGCCCGGTCGGGCGGAGCACGAGGCATTGGCCGAGCTGCGTGGCATGGCCCAGCGGAACCAGGTTTTCCGCTCCTATATTGGCCAGGGCTATTACCCGACTCGCATTCCCCCGGTCATCAAGCGCAACGTCCTCGAGAACCCGGCCTGGTACACCGCCTACACGCCCTATCAGCCGGAAATCTCGCAAGGCCGCATGGAATCGCTGGTCAACTTCCAGCAGATGGTGATGGACCTCACCGGCCTGGATCTCGCCAACGCCTCGCTTCTTGATGAGGCCACGGCGGCGGCCGAAGCCATGTCCCTTTGCAAGCGCGCCAACCGCAAGTCCAAGAGCAACCAGTTCTTTGCAGCGGCGGAGCTGCACCCGCAGACCCTTGACGTGTTGCGGACCCGGGCGGACTACATGGGCATTGAACTGGTGGTTGCTCCCGCGGCCTCCATCAGCGACTACGAACCCTTCGGGGCCGCCTTCCAATACCCGGCCACCGACGGCAGCATTCCGGATCTTGAAGAGCTGGTCAAAACGGCCAACGCCCAGGGCGCCATGACCGCCGTAGCGTCGGACCTGTTGGCCCTGATGCTGCTGCGCTCTCCCGGTGAGCTGGGCGCTGACATCGTTCTGGGATCAGCCCAGCGTTTTGGGGTTCCCATGGGCTACGGCGGTCCTCACGCAGCGTTCTTCGCCACCCGTGACAACCTCAAGCGCCAGGTCCCCGGGCGCATCATCGGCGTATCGAAGGACAACCGCGGACAGCCGGCCTTCCGCATGGCCATGCAGACCCGCGAACAGCACATACGCCGGGAAAAGGCCACATCCAACATCTGTACCGCTCAGGCACTGCTGGCCAACCTGGCCGCCTTCTATGCCGTTTACCACGGCCCGGAAGGGCTCAGGAACCAGGCCGAGCGTGTACACCGGCTGACGGCCATCCTGGCCGAAGGGCTGCGTGCTGGCGGTATCGAACCGCAGCCGCGCTACTTTGACACCCTGAGCTTCAACGCCGATGACGGCGTGCACGAACGCGCCCGCGCCGAAGGCTGCAACCTGCGGGCCTTCAGCGATGGCCGAACAGGCATCAGCCTGGACGAAACCACAACGGAACAGGACGTTGAGCGCCTGCTGCGCATCGTTCTGGGCGCCGAGCACGGCCAATCCGTGGCCACGCTGGATGAGCGTGTCGCCAACGGGAGTGATATTGGCATCACGGATGCCATGCGCCGCCGTGACGCCGTGCTGACCCATCCGGTATTCAACCAGTACCACAGCGAGACCCAGCTCCTGCGCTACATCCGGCGCCTTGAGAACCGGGACTTCTCCCTGGTGCACGGCATGATCCCTCTGGGTTCCTGCACGATGAAGCTCAACGCCGCCGCCCAGATGGAGCCAGTGACCTGGCCTGAGTTCGCTGAGATCCACCCATTCGCTCCCAGGGAACAGACCCAGGGCTATCAGCAGCTGCTTGAGGAACTGGACCAGCAACTGCGCGAGATCACCGGCTATGACGCGTTCTCCCTGCAACCCAACTCGGGTGCTCAGGGCGAATATGCCGGGCTCCTGGCAATCCGGCGCTACCAGCAGGCCCAGGGTGAAGATCACCGCAATGTCTGCCTGATCCCGGCCTCGGCGCACGGTACCAACCCGGCCTCGGCGGCCATGATGGGTATGAAGGTGGTGATCGTTGACTGTGATGACGAAGGCAACGTTGACCTGGCGGATCTGCGCGCCAAGGCGGAAGAGGCCGGCAACAACCTTTCCGCGTGCATGATCACCTACCCCTCAACGCACGGGGTTTACGAGGAAGGGGCTCCGGAAATCTGCCGCATCGTGCACGAGCATGGCGGCCAGGTTTACATGGACGGCGCCAACCTCAATGCGCAGGTCGGATTGGTTCAGCCGACCCTGGTGGGCTCCGACGTATCCCACCTCAACCTGCACAAGACCTTTGCCATCCCGCACGGCGGCGGTGGCCCCGGGATGGGACCGATCGGTGTTCGCGGCCATCTGGCCCCCTACCTGCCCGGTCACAATGAGGACGAAGCCGGTGGGGGCGCGGTTGCGGCCACTCCCTTCGGCTCCGCGGGCATCCTGCCCATCACCTGGATGTACAACCGCCTGCTCGGCCGCGATGGCCTGCGCCACAGCACGGAAGTCGCCATCCTGAGTGCCAATTACATCGCCAGTGGCCTCATGAACGACTACAACGTGCTGTACAAGGGGCGCGACAACCGGGTGGCGCATGAGTGCATCCTGGACCTGCGCCCGCTCAAGGAATGGTCCGGTGTGACCGAGGAAGACGTGGCCAAGCGCCTGATGGACTACGGTTTCCATGCCCCAACCATGTCGTTCCCGGTTCCCGGAACCCTCATGATCGAACCCACCGAATCCGAATCCCAGGAAGAGCTCGATCGGTTCATTGAAGCCATGAAGGGCATCCGGCAGGAGATCGACCGGGTGGCCAACGGCGACTGGCCGGCGGACAACAACCCGCTGGTGCATGCACCGCACACCCAGAGCGACCTGGTGGACGAGTGGAATCGCCCCTACAGCCGGGATCTGGCGGTCTTCCCCTGCGAGTCGGTTCGGGATGGCAAGTTCTGGCCAACCGTCAACCGCGTGGACAACGTCTACGGGGATCGGCACCTGATCTGCAGCTGCCCCAGCCCGGAAGCCTACCGGGACTAGAGTTTTTACTCGGATTAGGGTGATTATTCTAGATTTTCACCCTATTCTGGGTATGTAACGCAAGGGCAGCGATGGAGGTACCCCATGGCTGAGAAGTCCGCAGACAGGCAGAGTGCAACCATGAGCGATCTGACGCGCAAGCTTCAGCAACAGACCAGCCAGCAATGGCATAAGGCGAATGAGGAACTGCAGCGTGTGCTCAGGGAACTCGGCGCCCAGGATGCGGAAAATGAGTCGTTCCCGGAAATGATCCGGGACATCCGGAAAAAGAACCCCTCTTTCCGTGAACTCATGCTCAGCCTGGACGCCGCCACCTATGACGCGCGCAAGCGCCTGTCATGGAACGCACACATGACGTCCGCCTACATCATGAACCGGGTGGAAGCGTCCTACACCAACGATCTCAAGCCAATGGTGGCCAACTACCGCCAGCAGGCCGGTGAACGCCTCGAAGCCCTGATGAAACAGCTGCGCAGCATGCGCGAGCGTTTCCAGGCAGCCGCTTCAGAGGACACTGACACGCACCGCTAAACCCTTTCCTGGTTATCCAGGCCTACCCCCTCTTCCCCGTGTCCTCTGGCACGGGGTTTTTTAAGCGTAGCAGACGCCCGTACCCGCCAGCCCACAATACCCCCCGGGGTTCTTGTGCAGATACTGCTGATGCCAGTCCTCGGCGTAATAGAAGGTCACGCCCTGCGCCAGCTCGGTCGTAATCCGACCCTGACCAGCCTGATCCAATGCCTGCTGATAGGTCGTCATGGAGGCCTGGGCCACGGCAAGGCTGTCGGCATCCGGCACATAGAGGGCGGAACGGTACTGGGTGCCCACATCATTACCCTGGCGCATTGCCTGGGTTGGATCATGGGACTCCCAGAACACACCCAGGAGGGATTCCAGCGCAATCACCTCCGGATCATAAATAATCCGGACCGCTTCGGTATGCCCGGTACGCCCCCCACACACTTCCTCGTAGGTCGGATTGGGCGTATAGCCTCCGGCATAGCCCACTGCCGTCGTATACACGCCATCCCGCTGCCAGAAACACTGCTCTGCCCCCCAGAAGCAGCCCATCCCCACAATCAGCTCCCGGCAGTGCTCGGGAAAGGGTGGCAGCAGTGGCGCCCCCAGAACCGCATGATGGTTGGTGACGGGCATCTCGGTTGCACGCCCCGCCGGCGCTTGCTCAGGTGCAACCATCTGCATCTTGTCGCTGTTGAAAAGGCTCCACATAGACCAATCTCCCCAATTCCGTAACCATCCTCCAGAATAACGGACAGATGCCCACAAAAAACCCCCTGCCGGCATCCGACAGGGGGTTGTATCGGCGCGACCCGAAGGCCGCAACACCGGAACCGGTCTTAGAACTGATTCATGGTGTTGTCTTTGCCACCGGCCTTCAGGGCTGCTTCGCCCGCGAAGTATTCCTTGTGGTCGTCACCGATGTTGGAGCCGGCCATATCCTGGTGCTTGACGCAGGCCAGACCCTTACGGATCTCCTGGCGCTGTACGTCGCGCACGTAAGCCAGCATGCCTTCTTCACCGAAGTAGCCCTTGGCCAGGTTGTCCGTGGACAGGGCCGCGGTGTGGTACGTCGGCAGCGTGATGAGGTGGTGGAAGATACCGGCGTACTGGGAACCATCCTTCTGGAAGTTCTGGGTCCAGCGGTCGGCTTCCGCAGCCAGCTCGGAATCGTCGTACTTGCTGTTCATCAGGTCCGAACGGTCATACTGTGACACGTCCTTGCCTTCTTCCTTCCACGCATCATAAACCTGCTGACGGAAGTTCAGCGTCCAGTTGAAGGACGGGCTGTTGTTGTAGACCAGCTTGGCGTCCGGCACCTCTTCCTTGATGCGGTTGACCATGCCCGCGATCTGGCCGACGTGCGGCTTCTCGGTTTCGATCCACAGCAGGTCCGCACCGTTTTTCAGGCTGGTGATGCAGTCCAGAACCACGCGATCCTCGCCTGTGTTTTCCTGGAACTCGTACAGGCCATTCGGCAGACGGACCGGCTTGTGCAGCTCGCCCTGCTTCTTGATGACCATGTCGCCTTCCTGAACGTCCTCGGCGGACTTGACCGGCTCGGTCTTCAGGTAGCTGGTGTACTGCGCCGCCAGGTCGCCCGGCTCCTGGGAGACCGGAATCTTGTGGGTCAGGCCAGCGCCCAGGGAGTCAGTACGCGCAACGATGACGCCGTCTTCAACACCCAGCTCGAGGAACGCATAGCGAACCGCGTTGATCTTGGCGATGAAGTCCTCGTGCGGGCAGGTCACCTTGCCAGCCTGGTGGCCGCACTGCTTGGCGTCGGACACCTGGTTCTCGATCTGGATCGCGCAGGCGCCTGCTTCGATCATCTTCTTGGACAGCAGGTAGGTCGCTTCTTCGTTACCGAAGCCTGCGTCAATGTCGGCGATGATCGGCACAACGTGGGTCTCGAAGTTGTCGATCTTGTCGATCAGCTCCTGAGCCTTCTTCTCGTCACCCGCCTCACGGGCTTCGTCCAGCTCACGGAAGAGATGGTTGAGTTCACGCGCGTCCGCCTGCTTGAGGAAGGTATAGAGTTCCTCGATGAGCGAGGGCACGGCCGTCTTCTCGTGCATGGACTGGTCAGGCAGCGGACCGAACTCGGAACGCATGGCCGCGACCATCCAGCCGGACAGGTACAGGTAGCTGCGCTTGGTGGTGCCGTGGTGGCGCTTAACGGCCATCATCTTCTGTTGGCCGACGAACCCATGCCAGCAACCCAGGGACTGGGTGTACTTGCTGTGGTCCTTGTCGTACTCGGCCATGTCTTCGCGCATGATCTTCGCAGTGTAACGCGCGATGTCCAGGCCGGTACGGAACCGGTTCTGGGCGCGCATGCGGGCCACATACTCAGGCGTAATGTGATCCCAGGTGCCGCCCTGCGATTTGCGCAGAGACGCCGCTTCTTCAATGTCCTTCATGTAGTTCGACATGGTTCACCTATGCTTGCAGGAGTGGAACAACACGATCGGTCGGCGGCTCCCCTTCCAGGGAGTCGTGCCTCGAGTCCGGAGGTATTCTATCGAGATCCACTCTATAATTAAAATCAATGCAATCAATTCCCAGCATTTTTTCGGTGAATGCGGAATCTCGCCGAGTAAACCCGATAACGCCCGTCACCGGATAACGTATGGACCGGTCCAATGAAACGCGCCAAAGGGCTCTGGTACGGCAGAAAGGCGTTGGCAACCAGCCTGATCTCAGAACCGGGTTTCAGGTACCCCGGCAGCTGACCGAACCACCGGTTGACCGGATCCAGGTCCTTGCCCTGCCCCTGATGGAAAGGCGGGTTCGTGATAATGCTGGCGTAGCGGCCTGTCACATGGGTCAGACCGTCCGACGGCAGGATGCTCATCCCCTCTTCTCCCGCCAGGGCAGCCTGGCTGCAGCGCAGGGCCTGCCAGTGCACATCTACCAGTGTCACGGCCATTCCGGGCCAGTGATGGCGCAACCAGGCCCCAATCACCCCATTGCCACAGGCCAGGTCCAGCACGGGTTCCGCCGGCTTATCCGTCACTGTTTCAAGGAGCTGGCGGGTTCCCTCATCCAGGCGGCCTTCACTGAACACGCCGGGAAGGCTGTAGAGCTCAAGCACGGCTCCCGACGCCGCCACCTGCACAGGCTCCAGCCACTCCTCAACACGGAACGGCGGGCCCGCGGTTTCCGGTGCCGCACACCAGAGCTGGCAGTGGCGTGCATTATCCATCTTGTAGGCGCCGGGAAAACGCTCCTGGAGCTGACGGCTACCGCGGCCAATCCCCTCGCGTTTGGCCCCCACCAACCACAGCTCTCCCCCTGGCGCCAGCTTCGGCGCTGCCCAGGCCAGGCGCATTGCCAATTCGGAGCGGGCCTTGGGCATGAAAACCACAATCGTATCGAACGCCGCTGGTGTTGCCGGGTCGTCATAGCCAAAAAGCCATCCCCCGGCAGTGCCTCCCGCCTGTTCCCAGACGCCATAGTGGGTGGTGAGTGCATGCAGTTGCCGGCCTGGCCAATGGGGCATGGGCCCATCATGGCCCGCTAGGCAGACGCGCTCGCCCAGCCGCCCCAGAGACCGTTCCAGAAGGGTAAGCGCCGGGCTGGCATCAGTTGTCATGGGTCAGTGGTTCTCCTGAATAGGTGAATCGCAGGTTCTGGTAATAGCGGCGCACAATGGACGGCGAATCCGGGACCTTGAACCGCTCCACGGAGCGCACCGCCCGCAGCGCACTCTCATCCAGGGCACTGTGGCCACTGGGCAGATGGACATAGGAGCTCTGGAGATAGCCTCGGGTATCAACGGAAAACCGGATTTCACCACGGTGGCGTTCATCAGCGCCAGCCGGCTGCTCCCAGCGGGTCATGATCTGGCGCTTCATGCGGGCGAGATACTTATTCGCCATGCGGATGCGCCGTTCTTCAATCTTGCTCACCATGGACTCGCCCCGGATCGCGTCCATCTCGCCTTCATCCAGCGCTTCCATGCCGGTGTCACCTCCGATCTCCGGTCCAGGGCTGGACTCAGGCGCCTTCGCCGGTTCTTCCCTTTCCTCACCGAGTGACATACTCGCACTGGTGGGATCAGGCTTGCGCTGCTTGTCGCCCTCGGTGGCCGCGTCCGGGCTCATGCTGCCCGTTTCTGGTTCAGGGCGTTCATCCGCCCCCTCCCGGCTCTCCTCACTGGGTTCAGGCTGGCTGGGTTCCTTGGCTGCTTCGGGGCTGGGCGCCTCGCCCGAGGCCTGGGGATCCTCCGGCGCCGCAGCAGGTGCTTGTTCGGTCTCGGGGGCATCCTGGCTCGTGCCCTTGAGGTCCGTCACCTCGTCCGTATCCCGGGGCATGTGTTGCTCATCCGGCTCAGGCTCTGGTTCGGGTTCGGGTTCGGGTTTGGGTTCAGGCTCCGGTTTCGGTTCCTCCTGAGCTTCTGGTTCCGGCTCGGGCTCAGGCTCCGGTGGTGGCAGGGAAACGCGCACATCCCGCTGCATGGGCGCCACCTCCGGCGAGCGCGGCAGAATCGGCGGCATAAAGCTGACCAGCAGCAGGTGCAGGGCAAGGCTGAACCCGAGAACAAGCCACCAGAGCCGGCGGGGCGTGGACATCCGGTTTGCCATGGCACCACCGTCTCAGCAGCTGGGCCCGAAGTGGGACCCGGAGAGGGATTCGCTTCCCGGGGTCCAGCCACACAGGGCGCCTGTGCTATCCTCTGCACGCCTTTTGGGCCGCGGCGTGGCCAGGTTGACCTCAACGATGTTCCGGGAGCCTTCTTCCATGGTAATGATGATAACCGGTGACTCTCAGGAGAGCGAATCAGCCAGCATCCTCTACCAGGACGATCACCTGGTGGCGATGTACAAGCCCTCAGGCATGCTCGTGCACCCCACCAAGGTGGACCGCCACGAGCAGCGCATCGCCCTGCCCCTGCTGCGTGACCAGATCGGCCAGCACCTCTACCCGGTACACCGGCTCGACAAGCCAACCTCCGGGGTCCTGATCTTCGCGCTGGATCCCGATACCGCCCGGCATCTGGCCAACGCCTTCCAGGCGCACCAGGTGCGCAAGGACTACCTGGCCGTGGTCCGCGGCTGGCCGCCGCTGGGCGGCATCATTGACCAGCCCCTGGCCCCACGGGACCCGGACAGCCGCAAGCGCAAACGCCGTAAGGCCCCCCAGTCGGCCATGACCCTGTATCACCGCCTGGCCTGTACCTCCATCCCGATTTCCGTGGACGGGCGCTATACCCACACCCGCTACAGTCTGGTCCGCCTACGCCCGGTAACAGGCCGCCGCCACCAGCTGCGGCGCCACCTCAAGAGCCGGAATCACCCCCTGATCGGGGATGTCAACTACGGCAAGGGCATCCACAACCGTTTCTTCCGCGAGCAATACGGCCTCAACCGCCTGATGCTCTGTGCGGTCAGAATGTCATTTGAACACCCGGTAACGGGTCATCCCATTGAGATCCAAGCAACGCCGGACGAGGACTTCACCTCCGTTGCCGAAGCGGTGGGGCTGAAGTAACGGATTGGACCACAAGAATAAAACAAAACGAGTCGTTGTAAACCTCACTTCAGAGCCTATGCGTAGTTTGCAGCCGCGTTTCATACCATTCCCGTATCAGGATGAACTAAGACCTTCTATAACAAGGCTACAATTGTTGAAGAACGGATTTCACATTGAAGTCATATTTTTTTATATCCGGATTGTAAACCTTGGAAAATTTTTTAAAATCAACTTCACCCCACTCCTGATTAAAAAATTCCTCGGGTAGTTTCTCCACGTTATTTCTATCAATCGATAACATCTCTGTCTTAATCTGGTCAGGCTCAAGACTCTTACCGTGATGAAAATCATATATCATGACCATGGCCCATCCGGCCTCCATGAAATGACCGCCAACAGTAGTACTCAACACTCCCTCTTTTACTTTTTGAATTGCCGGCAAATACCATCCACACCCCCCGAACAGAACATCTTCGCCAGGTTTAATCCCTAACGATACAGCAGCATCCATAGCGCCTAGAGCAGATGAATCATTAACACCCCAGACAACATCAGTTTCCTCATAACGTCGAAACAGGCCTCTACCAATGCTTTTCGCTCTCTCAGCAGTCCAATCGCCGGGAAAAACTTGCAACAGATTGGCCTTGCCTGAATGCTCCTCGACTGCTTTCCTTAATCCTCTTACTCTTTCTACTGAGGAATGCGTCTTTTTTGTTCCAGCTATTGCTGCTATATTTACTTTTCCATTGTCACCTTTAAGGCCAAGTTCCAAGGCCCGGGATATCAGCTTTTCACCAATCTTATAGCCCGCTGAAAAGTTGTCAGGGATAATTTCACCAATCCAATAGCCATAACGCTCTCCCGGATCCCCAAATTCTTCAATCTGTTGTGGATCAACAAACCCATTATTAATAAGTAAAACATTTACTCCGGCCTGATTGGCGATCCTTATAACTTCTCCTGCATTACTCTTTTCATTTCCGGTAACAATATAATCAGGTGGATTTTCACGATTTACAACTTCGGCAGCTTGACGAACAGTTAGAAGATGCCCCCTATCTGAAGTAATAACCTCAACCTTAATATCCAGATCTTCAGCAGCGGCCTGCATGAATTCGATAGTCATTTCCCAAAACCAGTGGTCGCCGCCGGGATTCAGGAAAGCAACCTCAATAGGTTTTGAGGAAACACCTTCTGCATACAGACTCAAACAAAAAACAAAAGTTAAAAAAGTATTTTTTTTCATGAGAATAACCCACTAAACTCAAATCTTAAGTTTTTACTAACAGTAACTCTGTAACTAACCCAAACGCCTCAACCAAAGGGAGTTGAAATATCCCCTCTCTGTCAGCCTAGTTGTCCGCTGGGCAATCGCAAGTGAGGCTGACCGGATCAAAGTGGAATTCGCTGGCCGGAATGTAACCGTTGATCTAGCGCTGATGGAGGTAGCGGGCATTGGCTTCGTTAGCGAAGCCGGTGTCGGCGGTGACGATGGTCCCAGTTCCATAGATATCGCTGTTGATGCCCAGTCGTCGGTAGCGTTGTTCAATCCGCTCAAGAACCGGTTTCAGGGTATGGTGCTCCTGGCCTTCGCCGAACGCCTGGGCGTCGATGATGACCTGGTGTTTTTTATCCACATTGCCCAGCAGCCGCTGCTCCTGGCACACGACACCTGCTCGAACAGTGCTTCGATCTCTTCACCGTGGTTGCTCACAAACGCCGCCAGGGTGGTGAAGTGTGGCACCATGTCGCAGGCCAGCGACTTGAACAGGATGTTGGTCTCGCAGCACCACTGCATCTCGCGGCTGGCGGCTGGAGGTGATGCCCTTGGAGTAGGCGAACAGGATGATTTTCAGAAGAATCGCCGGGTCGTAGGCCCGCCGGCCAGTCGCTTCATTGCGGTACTTGGGATAGAACACCGACAGGTCCAGCCTGTGCTCGATCAGGTAATGGACGGCGTATTCGAAGGTCCCGGGCTGGAGCTGGTGGCGGTATTTGATCACCACCATCGCATCCTGGTCGTAGTTGTAAGGCTTGAATCGGGGCATGCGAACGGCTCCTTGTTGCTCGGTGCCAGCCTACCAAATCAGGGGTTTTTCTACAGTCTCAACGTCTCAAACACCGGCGGAGCGTAGCGACGTCCGAGTGCTTTGACTTGTTATAACAATTTCGCTCCACAGCAATATCGATAGCTTAGCCCACTTCTGCAAATACATTTTCGAAGTGCATTTCCTGTTTTGGCATCTTTCAAGTGAAAGATATTTCCATCCGAATCAATCGGTCCATCATAGGAATCCCAGACCATCAACGGCCGTCCTCGCAATTTTTCCATAAACTCAGGTGGGGGATTTGGATTGGCAACTACAATCTCAGCGTTAACAGGAATTGAACTCAGGATAGCGTCGATCTCCGGGCGATCGCATTCGAAGTATGATATCCCGACAAATATACAATGAGTACATTCTTCAATCTCTGCACCAAACCATTGATTTGCTGGTTCAACCCACTGGTATTCTGAGTACTTATTTGATTCATTTGGCACTATACAAAGTGGCTGAGACCTGGGATAAATCAGATTATCTGACTCAAGCCTAATAATTGGGGTGTTGTTCAAATCAACGAAATTGGTAAGGGGGTATGTGGGATTATAGGATATTGAGTGTGGGTGGATTTCGAAATCTACAGATCCATGGGGTTTAACCAGTGGTATTCCAAAACCATGGTGATTAACCTGTAACGAGTAATACTGTAGGGAGAGTTCATCAAATATGGATTCAAGCAAAAGGTCATAATTTAGAGAAAAAGCACATGCGACATGATCTTTATGAAACTTTATCCACCTATACCATGACCAATCTTTGCGAGTGCCTAATTTCGTAATTTGCTCATTAGAATAATGAGAAAAAGCAATAGTTAGAAAATGCCGAGCTTCCAAAGGAGTTATAAATGGGTCTAATCCATAACTTTCACAAAGAGCACCATCCAAGGCTTTAGCAAAGACATCAAAATCTGGAACACCAGCATGGTTCTCATGAAGCAATTTTAGTCGATGCAGACTATCCAAAAAATCATGATTTTGTGACGGACATTGAATTGACCAAGAAAGGGGTTCTTGACTATTCCACTCGCTGACTAAACCACTGTAGTGACCAAAGCTTATTGAGAGTCCGTTCCCAACTATTAAAGCAATTCTAGGTTTACTCATTTGGTTCTGCATTTGTTATAACGCCAATATTCAGCGGCGGCCTTTGCGTAGCGCAGCGAAGTAAAGGCCGTCCGGTGGAGGCCCAGCAGGGGCGGAACGAACTGGAATGACTTGTTATATGGTCGGCTATCGATCGCAGTCAAGGAACGACTCCCCTACTTGATCGGACAATGTCGTGAGCACCTTTGCCGTAACTAGGTCGTCCAAATTCGGCGACAGAAAGAGAGTTGTACAGGTCAGTTGGAGTAACGATATGGCTGTTGAATGCGCGGGATCAGTCATGCCGGAGTTGCTCGGTCCTACTTCTAGAATATCTTCAGTAGTCTCGGATCGACCGAGCGAGTTCCGAAGTGACTTGATGTTTGCGTGAATATTCTGGCTTGCCCATTTGTAGTACGGGCGCCAATGATCTAACCCCACGTCCTCCTCAAGCGCGAAGAAGGTTGGCCTTCCCTTTGACAAAAACTCAGCAGCCCACCCGTAAGGCTTCTTAAAGTTTGTGCCATGCTTGGCGAGGACAGCATCATATTGTGACCTGAACTCACTAATCTCCTCATCACTGAAGCCGGAGGCATTGATACGAGATTCGTAATGATTGAGCTGCGATGCGCCTTTATACGCGTCGACAAATTCGAAGTCAGAGTAGCTGAGCGCTGCCCCCTCCCCGTGTTTGGCTAGGAACATTGCAGTAACAGATATCTCATGAAGAGCACGCCATCTCGCATGCGCTCCATCCGCAAAACCGTTCTTAAGCAAAGCAAGGATCTCTTTCCCTATAAGACAGCCCTTTGCGTGGAGCCTGACAATGACATCGAACAAGATGCCCTTTCGCTCTGCCGCATCAGGCCGAAGCCTTTCGTTGAACGACCCTCCGGCTTCTACCGCAATTTCAATTAACAATTCTAGCTGATCGAACCCCTTCTGCCATCGGGTGATATTACGACTGACAAACGCAGCATGATTAGCCCTCCGCTCTTCCAGGCCATCGCGTGCCTTCTCCTGGATTGTCGAGAGAATCTGATCCGGCAAGTGTCCAAGTAACTCTTCAAGTTGATCCGGAAGAGCATCGGATATCGCGTCAAGCTCTTCCTCAGATGTAGCGGATTGAGCAAGCTCTTGCACTGCGTCATCAAATGCCTTCTGCAGAATATCCATACTTCAGTCCATATAAAGTGAAGCGCACCGGCGGCCTTTTTGGAGCAGCGCGGAGAAAAGGCCGTCCGCGTGGCGCGGTTGGTTATGTTTTCTTGCTGCGTAAGACCTTACACGGTCGAAGTCTTATCTCTGCCTTTTCGCCGCATTCCCCACACTCAGCGGTCAGGAGCTGATCTATCTTGAGTCCTTCAGCTAGCTTGGCAGGAATGGCTAAAGTCTCGCCGCATCCATCACAGGGAAACGATGTTTGGCGCCGGCCGAACTCAACACCTGATTCAGTTACTGTCAGAGTGTAGCGGCAGGGGATAAGCTATCTCTACCCGCGTAGTTGACCAGTGGAACGCTTATTAGCGTCAACCCAGATCGCTAAAAAAACCGGATCGCTTAGCAAAAAACTATTCAGTTTTGAATGACATGAATTTGAATATCCGCCAAAAACTTACTTAAGAGAGAGCCGCAGCATCCTCACCCCTTATAAAACTCAATGAAAAGGCCTCAATTCATGACCGATGATCAACCAGCTATACGGAGATGATCAAGGTGTGGACTGCATAGCCTAATAAAAGTATCTTTCCAATTCTCCGGAAGATCGTTAAAAGTATCTCCCCAGTTAGCTTGGATATGACGATAAGCTTTGTACGGTTTTTCATTAGCAGGTGATTCATACCCGAGCAAATCTTCAATACACTCTTCGATCATTAACCTTCTTCCCTGCCCAGTTTGTTCTAATATAGGGTCATTCATCGCTTCAGCTCTTGGGGTCCCAGCATCACGATCATGCATAAATACATAATTAACGCCCAAAGCATTCAGGTACTTAGCTATTGATATCAATACCGCCTTCCCTCTAGCTCGGAGAAATTCACAGTTACCTATAACTCTAGATTTATCTTCATCTGAAAGCCTTTTTATGGTTTCTTTAACTACCAACTCTTCTGTATCACCTTCCACAAAGATACATTTCTTCGAAAAGAACATTCTAGAAATATAATCATCAAGCTTCAGAAGCATTTTAAGATTTTGCTTTTCATTATCTTGCAAATCCAAAAACGCACGATCCAAATTAAACGAGTGTGTCTGCGCAAACGCACTTTCATCAAAGTTAAATTTAGTCAGACTCATCCCTTTCTCCGTACCAAGATTGACCATATAAGGAGAATGGGTGGTCGCCACTATCTGACAGCCAGGACCGGCCAAATCATACAATGAGTCTCTCATCTGATTAGCGGCTGAAGGATGAAGGTAAATCTCAGGTTCTTCGAAACAGAATATTGTTGCCCGAGGGTGTTCAGCATTTCCGTTAACAAAGTCTTGAACAAACCTAAGAAGCTGGAACGCTGTTGCTCGAATCATGCCATGGCCTTGGTACGTAACGGCCGTTTTAACGTTACTTTCCATTTCCACATTAAACTGTGGCTTAATTGACTTATCTGGGACATCAAGACTTGCGTTAACGTGTACAGCGGACTCAGGGAATAGAGTATCAACCATATTGTTGAGATCACCAACTAGTTGACCAAAATCCGTATTCTCGTCATTTGGATCTAATTCAGATGCAAGATTATTAAGAAAAACCTGGGCTTGTTGATAGTTTTGAGAAGTGCTTCGTACTTGCTCAAAAAGATCACCCAACAAGGAAAACAATGCACCGTTAGAACTAGTTAGCTCAGAAATACAGGACTCAGCAGGGATTACAACAATACGCGGCAGTTTAGATAATACGTTGCCTGGAATCCCTCCTGGATTTTCCACCCATTGCGCCTCTTGGTCTGTCCGAAAGTCCCAACATGCAGGTAAATCGAGCAACTTAGACTTTACGTTGCTTGTGGACAAACCTTTTTGAAAATTGGATTCTCCAAAATGCTCTTTTAGAAATTCCTCACTATAATCGTTCCCGACAAGATCGGATACTTTGCTACAATTTGCATAATCTTGCCCCCAAGAACGAGGGTATTCCTTCATATATACTTTTGGCTTGCTCTGATTTAAAGACCAAACTTTTTTATATATAATTGAGTTATTCGTTTCTCCCTCCTGCCGTTCCCGGGGAGCCACAACCCTTCCTTTAAAACCTATCCAGCTATGAGCTTCATCTGGCAAATTATGATACTCAGCAATAACCTCGACTTCATTTGCAAAAACATAATCTTCTTCATTCTCGTCGTAGCTTTTCGAAAAGTCTTCTCGGTCAAGACCCGTGTTCTGATGCAAGCTATTTAATGCGGCAAAAACACTTGACTTTCCAGAATTATTGGGACCTATAAGGAAAGTTGTATCCCTGAACTTAATTCGACAATCTTTTAGTTTCCTAAAGTTATTAATATAAAGCTCATGCAGTCGCATTTAAAATATCCTTTCCTCAATACCCAAAAAGAATTCATCAAAGTATTCCTGCAGCACCTATATCTAGTTGCGCAAAAACACACTTGGAACAGACCATCTCATGCTACCCTTAGATACTGAGGACTATGCACCACATTTACTGACTAGAGCAAGGGGCCTACATCGAAGCCTATCTGAGTGCCAACTTCGACATACTCGAAGCTTTCGTAGTCGGCAGGTGGTTGCGGCGGTTTGGTGGGAGCTACAGGTGTCGCGGACACTGAAAACGTGAGAGACGTCGCTGCTAACTCATTAGTTTCCTGAACCACTTGCTGCACAACATCCTTTGGTTGCCATTTTTGAAGATCGGCATAGGACGTGTAGCCATACGCAGTCATCATCAGTCGCTCGTAACAGATAAGCTCAATGGTGAATCGGGATTCAAGCGCAGCGTAAGTCAGAGTGCTAACCGTACCATCTTCAAGCAGCGCTTCAATCTTCTCGATTCGGCTCCCAAGATCCTTCATAAAATCGGTTTCATGTTAGAGCACCAAAACATAACGCTGAGGTAACGGGCCGCTTTGGAGCAGAGCCAAAGGCGGCGCGGAAAAGCGGTCCCGTTGACCGCCTGGTTAGCACTCAAGGCCATCAGCACGGCACCTTAGCTGAAATAAAACCCTTGTGAATGGATGCAGGCTAGACGATTCAACTTGCTGGAGATATCTCTTTCCAACCCGCCTATCGAGAAAAATTAAACCTCGAACAACTGGATCATTTGAATTCTTTAGCTGCTCAATATCATTCTCCACGATGAAACCAATTGCACGACCGAAATCTGCCGTGTCAGTCGAAAAATCAAAATTGCGATCATAGAAAGTTGGTATTGTGACGGAGACAATTTTTTCTCCTTTGAACGTAATCCAAGCAAGCCCTAAATCCACTGGAACTTTTCTAATTTCCGTTACGTGAATATCCAATCTTCCTCTAAGTGACTCCGCTAGAAGATCTGTGTGACGTTTTTTCAGTTTGCTCCACTGCATACCACGAATCCTGTACCGATGCTAACGCCAATATTAGCTATATGAGGGTACTGCATTCAGCCCCTCCCAATTGAGCACTGCTAGCACCCACTCTGCTTTTCCTGCTATTTGCTTCCACGCGTAACACCGATGCATTTCCTCTAATGTTTCAGGCAGATGATCCACCAAGGAATCATAAAATGCGTTAAAATCCGCAAAAATTTCCAGCTCGTGTGAAGTAAAAGCCTCTCGATAGCTTCCATTCTCAGGTTTATATACATCGTCGAACCACTGACAAACCAACTCAGACGGTACGTCCGCTATTGGTACGTCTATCTCATAACGTTTCTGCGCTTCGGTATCAGCTATGAGCTGAATTGTTTGAATAGTAAACGCCCGATCTGGATTCATAGATAGCTAACGGCAGCGCTCAGCGGCAGCAAAAAGCAGAGCGACGAAGGAGCGGCGCCTTTTGCTGTCGCGCTGGAGCGCTTTGTTAGACATCTTCTTCGGTATTAATGACTCCAAACCTAGAGATATATTGCTCTAGCAAGGGCTCAACGAAACTGTATACACCGCGATCGACTTGCTTGATTATTCCCCTCTCAACCAGGTTCGCCATATTGGTACTATATTGGTTCTGTTCGTACCCAATGTGCTCACTTATATGGGTAAGCGGTACATTTTGCCCATCATAGTTAGCCATTGATTGAAGTATTTTTTGATATTTTCCAGACCCTGCGGCCTTGAGCGTATTAGCGAGCTTATTCCTTCGCAGAGACTCAACTGTGCGAGTCATCGCATTCTCAAAGTCCTCCCCATCAAGATAATTATCGCTATCGACGCTCAAGAGCTGACTACCCAAAAGATGCACGGGCTCTGGATACCCGGCTGATGCATGAGAAACTCTCTTGCAGACGTCATGGTCATATCCATGCGACACCTTCTGAAACCCCTCGGAAAGAATTTCCTCTACTTCGCCTTCCTCAAGCCTAGGAAGCGGAACATCCTTAAACGTTCGATAAATTGAACCATGCTCTTCCTCAAGCCCCTGGATGGCACCGGTAATCCCCGCTGCAAAAATCGCGACGTTAGTTACTTTAGAGCGTGCAAGCCGCTCTGCGGTCAGCTTGAAAAATGTTGCAATTCCTGATGTTACACTGACTCTATCCAGCTCGTCGAAGAATAAGACCAGGCCCATGCTTTCTTTTTCTTTTGCCTTATTGCTTGCTTTTTCCAGTTCGCTGCAGAACAAATTTACAACTTCGACGATACTGTTCGAATCACCTTCTTTCTTTGAAATATTGACAAATCCATTAAGGTTAAACTCAATATTTATCTTTCCAAGCGCATTCTTTAGCGAGCTCTGCAGCTGCGAAATAATCCCCTGCGCCAACTCAATTGGGCCTTGATCAGCAGCACAATCATGCCATGCACATATAAAATCGAAAGACTCAACTCCAGTGTCTATACCCAACCTTTCCGGAAGCGTAGTATCACCGTTAGCTAAATTATTAACTTGCAGGAGTAATGAACTCTTCCCAATTCCACGGTCACCAGTAATAATGGTATGCTTAGGGTTTTCGTGTGCCAACTGGAAAAGCGAATCGGTAATGTTATCGACCTCGGAATTCCTGCCCGCAAACCTTGCTGGATCATCAATTGGCACATCGGGAGTAAATGGGTCGACATAGCGTTTCTTCATACTTCCTCCTTCACTTCAATCGCATGTCTAACGTTGAAGCTGTGCGGCGCAAACGGTCGAGTAGGCCCAAGGAACCTCCCCTTGAGCCTCTCACAGAACCGTACGTGAACCTCTCGATTCATACGGCTCTTGTTATCCAACCATTCCCCTTGATCCTGCCCAGTGAGCAAACAGCGTCGGTTGTCGCCGCCGCAGTCCATTCACCCTCCGGGCAGCCTGGAGCAGACCCCTGAGTTTTCGATACTTCCCTACGGCCCACCGGCTCAACCGCAAATCAAAATGAAACAGCACATTCCGAATAGAGCTGCGGCCAAACAGGCTGTAGTACTGCATCCAGCCTCGGAGCCGGGACTGACAGAATCGGGCAAACTGCCCGAGTTCCTTCTGTCGCCACCATTTCCAGGGCCACTCGTTGATCTGCTTACGGATCTCTTTCGCTGCACTTTGGCTGATGGCTGCCGTAAAGTAGACTTTCTTTTGCCCCTGCCGGTTGCGACCCAGTCGCGGCCGGAAGGTGTAGCTCAGAAAATCAAACGCGATTACCGGGTAGTCCTGCTGGTTGGGGCCGCCCTTACAATAGACAATCTTTGTCTTGCGGGGATGGAGCGTCAAGCCACAGGCTGTGAACCGGGCCTCAAGGACCGATTTCAGCGCTTGTGCTTCCCGCTCGCTGGCGCAGTGGCACACGATGTCGTCCGCGTAGCGTTCGAACTGAATGCCGCCCCAGCGCTTGGCCACCCAGCGATCAAAGACGTAATGCAGGAACAGGTTCGCCAGTAAGGGACTGATCACACCGCCTTGCGGGGCGCCCCGGTCGCGTTCCTCTACGGAACCATCCGCCAACTGAACCGGAGCGCTTAGCCAGCGCTGGATGTACAGCTTCTGCCAGTCTTCGGTCACATGCCGATCCACCGCCTTCATTAACAGGCCATGGTCGATGTTGTCGAAAAAGCCCTGAATGTCCATATCCAGCACCCAGGCTTTCTTCCAGCACCGGGCCTGGGTTTGCTTCAGCGCTTCGTGCGCCGACTTCCCTGGTCGATAGCCGTAAGAGTCTGGATGGAAGTGTTGTTCCAGTTCCGGTTCAATCAGCAGCTTAACCACCATCTGCGCAATACGGTCGGCAACCGTCGGAATGCCAAGGCGGCGGGTGCCCCCGTCCGCTTTGTCGATTTCCACGCGCATGACCGGTGGTGGATGATAGCTGCCCGAGGACAAACGGTTCCAAAGCTTGTAGAGGTTGTTGCTGAGCTCAGCATCAAAGTTTTCCAAACTCTGACGATCCACCCCCGCGCTACCTTTGTTGGCTCGAACCCGTTTGTAGGCCTGGTACACCAGGCCCTTCGGGATGGTAAATGGTTTTGTCGGGTTCCGGTGGCTCCTCCCGAATTCCGGTTGGCCTCCTGAACCCGACGGGATAACTTGCCCCCTTCGCTCCACCCCCATTACAGGGGCTTCAACACTACTACGGGGCAATCCGTCCCTGTGTCCTGCATCGGTACTCTCGCCTCGTGGGGTTGCCACTTGTGCTTCTCCCTTAACATCAGGACGACAGGTTCTCATGTTCCGTACTCAAGCCTGTACCCAGGTCATGCCGCCTCTAGGCCGGCTGCCGTTGCGTCCGTTGTGCCAGCTCACGTCGCAACTCGTCCCGGGGAATCGCTCGGTCCCCGGTTCTGACAGCATCGGTCTCCATTTCGACCCCTCATCGGCGATTCACTTGCGTTCATCTCCTTGGGCACTTACCTGACCGCTCTGGGCGGCCTTTTCCCATGTCGCTCACGACCCGCACTCTTAATGCGAGCCGCACAGGGCGGTTTGATCCCGATGTCTGGTCACCGAGACCGAGGGGCCTTCCCTCATCTTGAGTACAGCAAGAAAGACCGGAGTCTTTCGTCATGACACACGAGCGAAGCGTAGTTTGCGTCCGAACGAGCGACTTGTTATGAACGGCGCAAAAGTGCTTTAACCGCATCCCCATATTCAAAACCCAACTTTTCTGATGGTGTTTCTGGTTCAGAGTTGATTTCACTGGCAGAGAAAAGAAAGTGAGCCTTAATTGTAGAAAGCTCTAATGATTTTTCTGGATCTGATTCATCAAATATTTCATCTATTAGTTTTTTTCTAATCAAAAATAGCTCCCGTGATTCTTTTATAGACAAATCTATCTTTTGCTGTTTGCCGATGTAGTTTAGCGCCCAAAATATTATGGAGAATATACCTAGAACAATAGCAGAGAAAGCAAACGGCGCTGCTTTTATAACTTCAAGAATGTTAACTTGTATACCCGAAGTAAAAATATAGAGTGCAAAAGTATATGCAAGGAAAAACAGGATAGCAAAAATCACCGCTGCTGGATTTCTGAACAGCTTTGAGTAAATTGTTAACGTCGTGCTCATTTACAGCTCCCTTCTAATTGTTCTCAGAATAGTATCGCAGTTCAATTTGCTCATAACGACAGAATAAGCCGCCGTTTGGAGCGGCAGCGCAAAATGGTCGGCTTCATTCACTGGTTAAATCAGTTCAGCTCAGTGAGTCCGGAGCCGAGTATTTCATTCTTCAGTGAGTTAAGCCTGTCTTGTACGGTTATTCCATTATTCATATCCGGAACATACGGTGCCCTTATAACTTCATAAGGGAAATTGTTACCCGCTAGTTGCTCATCAAACCATTCATCAATCGACTTGCAGTCGTCGGGCCATAGCATGACGTCGCATTCGTAATTAAAATTACTCACGCTACCAAACGCTGTCCTCGTAATATTGCTGCTGCCGATAATACCAAACCGTGGCTCATTGCCTTCGGAAAGAATAAAAACTTTGGCATGCCACCGGAGCCCATTCTTGTAGTAGCACTTTATCTTGGAACCTTTAGATCGCATATTGTCTCTAAAATTTCTATAGGACTGCTTCCAGGAGCCGTTGTGAATGCCAACTGTGTTCAGCTCTATTTTTGATCTAGCGACCTCGGTGGCAAAATTGGCTTCTAGGGAAGCTTGATACGCAGACCCTTTGAAGTTCTCCTGAAAAAAACCAGAACACAACAAGGCATTGTCGCCGGCCCCTGTTTTTATAGACCCTATCAATAAGTCTCTGAACCGATTTACAGGCAGTTGATTTCTTAAAATTATTGCGAGTGCCAAAATACTTCCTTGAAGATTTAACGCAGAAATAAGCGGCGCCCCGACAGGGGCGTCCGGTGGACGGCCGCAAGGCCGGGAACGAACTTAATTGACTTGTTAAATGGGTGCCTAAGACTGATTGCCATACCAATGTGCCCCATAAACGAGATGGATATAGAATATGGTGGGCAGAAAGATCAGCAAAGCCACCCCAACTACACCCTGATGCTCTAGTGATTGCCTGTAACTCGGCCTGATATGGCCAAAAGAAATAATAAACAACACCACTCGGGCAACGCTGATGAAAGGCCAAGCGACTATAAGAAAAAGCCACCAAAGCACGGCGGCAACTATGAATGTTTTTGCTAGTGACTCAAAAGTGGAGATAAAGCCATCACCAATGTCGTCATACATTGCCTCACTCCATTTAACGCCTGGGCTCAGCGGCCGATTTGGAGGCGCACCGCGCCGGAAAAGCGGTCCGCTGCAGCCCTTGGTTATATGGTGTTTAAAACACCGTCTTAATTATCTTTTCGACACCCTCGACCAATTCCATAACATCTTCCTTTTTCGGTTCTCTATCCTTGGGGTGGTCGCAAAGGTTCCGTAGGTCACCGAGGTGCTGGATGAAGCGCCATTGCGCTGTATCGATCACTTCCGCTTCCTTTAGTAGCTGATAAAAATCAGCGATTGCTGGGTTCTTCTTCTTGCTTTTTAAGTTATGGGAGGAACAGACATGACCAAGATGCTTTTCGAGGACGACTCCAGCTACCGCACCCCCGCCTCTGGCAAATCCCTTCTTCGCGAGGTCACGAGCTGCGTCAAGCTCGCTATCGTAAATATCTGCCTGCAGCACTTCTTTAATATCAAATAGTGAGCTCTTGAACTTTCTCTGGGCTGACGCGAGGATGGTCTTTTGATTCTTCATCTTGGGAATTGCAGCTGTTTGATCTGCAACTACTTCGTGTCCAGCCCGTGTTGTTCGAAGACCAAGAAGGTAGTCATATATGCCATAGGTCAGGAAAGATATTTCTTTCCTCTTTTCATCCTTGTACTGCTTAATGAAATCGTCATATCGGTCCGGGATTATCTGTTTAACGACCCTCAGTGCTTCCGAATACCAAGAGTCATACTCCTCATCAAACACCGGAAGCTCAACGCCATGTTCCGCAAGCTTAGATTTGAAATCCTCTGGGAGTTTTCCGTGAGCATCAGCCATGGCGTAATAGAGAAGCTCCCCCCGCCGAATCAGGTTTTTCAGTTCTTTCTCTAAGCTATCTACTTCAGAAGCCATGGTCATCCCTTAACTCCATATAACGCCTTGAATAAGCCGCCAATTTGGAGCGGCAGCGGAAATTTGGTCGGCTTAATTCATTGGTTATGCTCTGTTTGTTTCAAGATCTTGTCCAAAGTCAAACCTTCTAACCAAGGCACCACCTGCTTCTTATATTTTTCTAGCGCATATTCTGCGCTTGATTCTATTTCTGCTTTTGTTGCGCAAGGAAATGCACCTTCGCCTTTGTAGCTTAAGCGTCCACCCAAAAGCCAGCCAGAATCTCTTAGCTCTTCTCTCGTTGCAGGGAATTCTTCCGGAACTATTACCCCATAATTAAAATAGAAAAATGGATTGCCGTATGAAGAAGATTGGAGATTGAAGGTTTCATACCAACCATCTCTTTTTTTCGTATAGGTGATACCAGTTATTTGTTCGTACCCCAACTCTTCTGCCATTTTTCGAAATCTTGACTTTGCAGCAGATGAAAAGCTTTTGTAATCTCGCTCCATATTTCCCCCGTGGGCATAACGCCAGCAATCACGCGCTCGTCGCGTGGATTGCATTGTTATGTGCTCTTTTAAATTCCTCAATAAACTCGCTGACCGAGCCAGCTTCTACACATCTTTTTGGTATGTAGATGACATTCCAATAAAAAACCAACCAAAGCGCCTCTGTTCTTTCTTCGTATCGCAGATACTGGTTATAAGGAAAGGTCGTTTCATTTCCTTCAGAGTATTCCACGATTCCCGTAGAGGAAACCTCGTATTCAAAAGTTACTTTTTTACCACTGACCTGGTGCCCAATATCCTGCGGGGTACCATTTATGAATCCGTAGTACCTATGAGAACCAAAAAACCAAACAACAAAAGGTATTGCGAGAGTAACCATTAATAGGTTGCGGACCTTTTGAAACAAGGTATCGTCCACGCTGAAAATCGATACCGAAGCTAAAGCTAGTAATATGATAGATATCCCGATCAGCATGCTTCTAAATCGAGGGGATTTAATCGCCCTCAACCGACCTCTTTTGTTTTCAGCGCTAGCGTCTAACGCGACAGTCAGCACACTTATCCCCCTCTACATAACGCCTTGCTCACCGGAAAATTAGGAGCGCAGCGAGTAATTTTTCCGAGTGCAGCTACTTGTTGGGCGACAACGGCACGGGGCCTGGATGGAAGTCTTGAAGCTGCGCCGAAAACATAGCTCCCACTACTCCAGAAGCCTTGCCGGTGCATCCATGTCCTCGTGCAGCACACGAACAACAAGCACTTCCGATTCAAGCAATTGATAAAAAACAGCGTGATGCTCGACCTGTAATCTGCGATACCCAGAAAGAACATGGTCGTAGTTCGCGCCAAGTGATGGATGATCAATCAGCTGTTTCATGCCTGCATCAAGCTGATCCAGGTAATTATCCGCCTGATCAACACCCCATTCGTCGCAGGTATACACCCAAATTCCGATGAGGTCTGATTCCGCCTTCGGCGTGACGCTCAGTTTAAGCACTAATCAGCCGCCTTGATCCGCTTACGCCCAGCCGCCTTGATAGCCGATATATCCAATGGTTTCGGTTCCCCGCTTGACTCACCCTCAGCAAGGGCCTGCCTCAGCGTGGCAAGACGTTCCTGCGCCTGCTGGTCTCGCCGGATGAGATGGCGGATATACTCACTATCATTGCCGAATTGACCGCTTTCAATCTGGCCTTTCACCCATTCGTCTTGTTGTTCAGTCAGCGTGATGGTTTTCCGGTGCAAGCTCATAGCTGGTGCCCCTAATAAGTCAGATGTATGACATTATCATACCACCCGCTTGCACCGAATCAATGAGGTGCGCTTTTCGTCGCACAACAGGTAATCACTGGAATTCAGCGATATTGATATTCGTGACGTCTGTATAGCGCCGCTTGGCCCGCACAGACGGTTCGGCACAAACCTTATACAGAACAACAACATAGCTCAGCATCAGAGGCCATGACGTGTAATCGTTTGACGTCTTGATTTTACGCTTTCAATAATACTGTATATTTAGACAGTTTTAGGCGCAGAGCCGTCTTGATCCATCAACAGTCCGCATCAACCTTCAGCTGCTTGAGCGGCTCCGATGAGCGGTTCGGTTCAACCGATAAGGCACTCGCAGCCCGTTAGCCATTAGCTGGAAAGAGATTGAAGGCTTTGTTGGCCACGCTACCGCCCCGGCGGACTTTAGTCACCGTCCAGTCAGAGTAGCGCGGGAAGAATGATCGCGCCAATAGGTTACTGGTATCCGGGGTCCATTTCTGGAAGATGGCGCACGTTCCTGCCATCACCGGGTTTATACGGTTCCATTTTGGATTGTAGCTCATTGCCCAAGCCATGATGCCAGCAGATGCCGATACTCCGGAATCACCCGGCTCAGGCGGTAGCGCTCCGGCATCAGCGCCTCTGGCCCGGGGCGCGGGCGCGCCAGGACGGCCCTGACCCGCTCCGCCGCGGCATGCCCTTCCTGCTCCAGGTCCGCCTCGTGGGAGGCGTAACGCCACTCCGGCGCCACATACTCGGGATAGGCCAACCGGTCCGGCACAATGGGCACGCAGCCGGCCGCCATGGCTTCCTGGACCGCCAGCCCCTGGAAGTCGTGAAGCGCCGTGGACAGCACCATATCCGCGCCGCGAAGCAGCTCGTCATAGGCCTCACGGCTCGTCATGTAGCCCAGGTTCACGAGCTGGCCAGCGAATTCTTCCTTAATCCGGGCAAAGGCCTCGGGCGCATTCTGGAACCCCTCTCCCACCAGGCTCAGACGGAATGCCTGCCCCTGTTGGCGCAAGCCCCTCAGAAGGGCCAGCAACCGCTCAGGCCCTTTGTCGTACTCCCACCGGTGGTTCCAGACCAGATGGGGCACCTCCGGCCAGTCCTGCGAGCGCGCCGTAAACGCGGCGTCCGGCACCGGAACGGGAACCACCTGTGAGCGGGCCTCGATGGTCGCCAGGGCGGTTTTGGGCTTACGGTCGGGCATACGCTTCAGCAGCGCCCTGGCGCCCTCCAGAAAGCTCCGTCGGTTCCATTCGCTGTTGAACAGCACCCGGTCCGCGGCCAGCGCTGTATACAGGTTCACAACACGGGGTTCGTTGCTGGCAACCCGCTCCCGCTGCTCCGGGTAGGCAAACTGGTTCTCGTGGAAATAGACCACGGTAGGGGCCGCGGCCAGCCCCCGATTCAGGCCCCGGACCACTGCCAGATCCACCATGCTGGTTGCCAGCACGAGATCCGGGGGTTCCTGCAGTTCCGGCGCGTCATACCAGCTCAGGGGATTGCCCCGGATGCGCCAGCGGAAGTGGCGTGCCGGCAGCGTCAGGGTCCGCCAGTCGAATTCGGTAAGGGCGCCGGCCAGGCGCTCCCGCCACTGGCGATGGCTGGCGGCTTCGTAAGCGGACAGGCACAGCAGTCGCGGTCGGTCAGCGGCCATGGTCATCCAGTCTCAGGGCGCCGGGCTTCCCGGCAATACGGTCTCTCAGCAGCGCCGCCGAGCCACAGGCATTGGTCCACCCCAGGGTTCCGTGGCCGGTGTTGAGGTAGAGCCCGGGCCGGGCGGTAGCGCCCACGAAGGGTACACTGGAGGGCGTGGTGGGCCGCAGGCCTGCCCAGAAACGGGCCTGGTCCCAGTGCCCGGCCCCGGGGAAGCAGTGCGCCGCGCGCTCCAGGATCTGTTGGCAGCGTGCCGCATCAATGTCCTGCCGCCAGCCGTCAATTTCCGCCATACCCGCCACCCGCAGCTCATCGCCCAGGCGCGAATAGACAAGCTTGAACTCATCGTCGATCAGGCTGACGGTGTAGGCACTGTCAGGGTCGCGCACCGGCACCGTCACGGAATAGCCGCGCGCCGGATAGACCGGCAGATGGAGGCCCAATGGCCGCAAAAGAGGCGCCGAGAAGCTGCCCAGTGCCACGACCACCGCATCCGCCTCCAGGCTGGTGAATGCCCCGGACTGGTTCATCCGGACACCGCTGACCGCCCTGCCCTGGGTTTCAAGCCCCATCACCTGGGTATCGAACAGGAAACGCACCCCTTGCGCCGCTGCCAGCTCCGCCAGCTGGGCGGTGAAAACCCGCGCATCGCCGGATTCATCGCCCGGAGTCCAGGTAGCGCCCTGCAACCGGGGCTGGATGCGGCTAAGCGCGGGCTCCCTCGCGACTGCGTCCGCCACGTCAATCACTTCCCGCTCACAGCCGAGCGCGCGCATACGGGCCGCGGGTTCATGGGCGCCGGCGTACACATCCGGATCGGTGTAGAAATGGAGGATGCCCTCACGGCGTTGATGGTACTCAATACCGGTTCGTTCACGCAGTGCCGCCAGGCAGGCCCGGCTGTACAACCCCAGCCGTACAACCGTCTCAAGGTTACGGGCATAGCGGCGGCTGCGGCACTCCCTGAGAAACCGCGCGCCCCAGGCCCATTGGTGGGGATCCAGGCGCGGCCTGAAGCGCAGCGGCGCAGAGGGGCGGAACAGCCAGCGCAGCAGCTGGGCGGGCGCTCCGGGGCTGGCCCAGGGCTCGGCGTGGGACACGGAGATCTGGCCGCCGTTGGCAAAGCTCGTCTCCTGGGCCGGCCCGCCCCGGCGCTCGACTACGGTCACATCATGCCCGGCTTCCCGCAGGTACCAGGCTGTGGTGGTGCCGATCACGCCAGCACCGAGGACCGCCACATGCATCCGCCACTACTCCAGGTTAAGGGTGCGCGGCAGTGTAACCGCCAGATCGGCCCGCCACCAGAGCACGGCCACGCCAATACCGTGGACGTTGAGCAGGGTGATCAGGATCCAGTCAAAGGCGTACTTGATGCTGTCGTAATCCACCGCCGGAATTGACTGGAGGATCAGCGTGACAATCGCGATCCCCAATGTCACTGCACTCAGCATCAGGAGCCGGGCACCGGCGCGGCGCAGCAAGGGGTAGCGTGCCCGCCACAGGACGCCACCCAGAAGGATCTGAACGATACCGGTCACGCCCACATAGCCAGCCGTACCAATACGCCGCGCCAGCGCGAAGGCGTCGCCGGCGTGGCCGAGACTGAGCACATAGGGCAGCAGAAACGCCGCCGCCAGTGCCCCGAGCCACCCAACGCACTTGCCACGGGGGTAGCCCAGCGCCTGCAGCCAGCGGTGGTTGACCGCCCAGAACAGGACCTGAAGCGTGATCGCCGGGATCATGGCACCCTTGAAGATGAAATAGGCAAGGCCGTTACGGCCGGTGGCGCTGATGGAGGTGCACGCATCCCAGTACGGGATGCACCAGTCCACGTACCCGTTCCAGGCAGAGACCAGATAGGTGGTATGGAAGGTTACCAGGGGCAGTAAAGCGGTAATGAATCCCAGCCATGCCAACCGGATGTCCCGTTGGGCCAGCTCATGCGTCATCGCTCGCCTCCGTGGTTTGTCGACACAGCTTCAACCACTGGTCCACGCCGGCGCTGCGGTATTTCTGGCGATGCAGGATGAAATAGAACGAGCGCGCCAGATCCCGGTGCAACACCGGCAGCGGAACCAGGTCCCCACGGTCAAAAGCCTCCCGCAGGGCCACTTCAGACAGGCACCCCACCCCCATACCGGCCCCCACGGCCCGCTTGATCGCTTCGGTGTGCTGGAGCTCCAGCAGCACCGTGAGATCCGGCAGCAGGCCGTGCATGGCACGGTCAAACGTCTGCCGCGTCCCCGAGCCGCCTTCACGCAGGATCCAGGTGGCTGCCAGCAGATCCTCATCGGTCAGTGCCTCACGCCCCGCCAGCGGGTGGTCCGGTGCACAGAATACCATCAACCGGTCACCGCGCCAGGGAATCACCTCCAGATCCGGCGAGTGGATTTCACCTTCAATCAACCCCACATCCAGCTCAAAATCCGCCACCTTGCGCCCTATTGTCCGGGTATTGGCAATCTCCAGCGACACATTGGCACCCTCGTTTTCACTCATGAAACGTGCCATAATCGGGACCGCCATATAGTTGCCGATGGTCAGCGTGGCACCTACCTTGACGTGCCCCACCTCGGCATGACGCGCCAGCGCATGCTCCAGCTCGCGGGCCTCATCCAGAAGTGCGGCGACCCTTGGGCGCACCAGCCGGCCAAGCTCATTGAGCTGCAGGCGTTTGCCCATGCGGTCAAAGAGCTGAACGCTGAACTGATTCTCAAGATCGCGCAGCGCACCGCTTGCCGCGGACTGGGACATGGCCAGCTCATCAGCCGCACGGGTGATGTTCTCGTTACGGGCGGTGGCCAGGAACACCTCCAGCTGGCGCAACGTGTATTTCATAATCGATTGTTCCGATAAAAATCAATTGACTCATTCATTGAACCAATACATTAAACACTGGGTTCCAACCAGGCAACGGCCTGCGCCCATTCACCCGGTAAGCCACCAGTGAGGTAGATTTCATGGGCAAATACAATGTGGAAAAAGTACTGGACGTACACCACTGGACAGACGACCTGTTCAGCTTCCGCACCACACGGGATCCGTCATTCCGGTTCAAGAACGGCCAGTTCACCATGATCGGGTTGCAGCTGGAGGAGGGCAAGCCGCTCATGCGCGCCTACAGCATGGCGAGTGCCAACCACGAGGACACGCTGGAGTTCTTCAGCATCAAGGTCCAGGACGGCCCGCTCACCTCACGCCTCCAGCACCTGGAGGTGGGCGACGAGATCCTGGTGGGGCAGAAGCCCACGGGCACGCTGATCGCGGGCAACCTGCTCCCCGGGCGCAATCTTTACCTGGTTGGCACGGGGACCGGACTGGCTCCCTTCCTGAGCATCATCAAGGATCCGGAGGTCTACGAGCAGTTCCAGAACGTCATCCTGGTCCACGGCGTACGTTACGTGGATGAGCTGGCCTACCATGAGGCCATCACCAGTGAGTTGCCGCGGCACGAATACCTGGGTGACATGATCCGGGACCAGCTCACCTACTACCCGACGGTCACCCGTGAGGACTTCCACAACCAGGGGCGCGTGACCGACCTGATCGAAAGCGGGGACCTGACGCGCAACCTGGGCATGCCCGATCTGAGCCTCGAAGAAGACCGTTTCATGGTCTGTGGCAGTCCCGGACTGCTCAAGGACATGGTGTCGATCCTCACAGAACGGGGCTTCCAGGAAGCCAAGCAGGGCCACCAGGGCCATTTCGTGATCGAGCGCGCTTTCGTGGAACAATAATGATGGCAGCGCCGATGGTTACCGTTACACTGGTGGTTACGGTGAACGGTAGCCGGAGGCGCCATTGAAGCCTGACGAGTTCCTGAGAAAATACGGCCTGGATTCCTCAGACGAGGAAAGGGAGCACTCCCTTCAGGAGAATGCCTGGGAACGTGCGGTGCGTCTCCATCAACCGAATGCCGGTACCCCGCACGACTGGGAAGAGTGGGAGCACGCCAGTGAGCGTTATGGCGTGGAAGTGGAAACCGACGCGGATGAATCCGACCCCACCCGGCCCCATCATGATGAGACCGAGGCCATTGATGACCGCCCCACGGTGATGGACTGGCTGATCACCCGCTGGCGCCGTCTGCGCAAGCGCATCCGCGGTCACTGAATCCGGAAGCGGCCCATGGTTGTGCGCAGCTGATCCAGCTGCTGCTGTATGGCCCGTGCCGAATCCACCGTCTGGCCAGCGTCCTTATCCGTCTGTTCGGCCACTTCCGACACAGCCCCCATCCGCTGGCTGATATCATCCGACACCTGGCTCTGCTGTTCCACGGCCGCCGCAATCTGGTCGTTCATCCCCTGGATCTGGCCAATGGCTTCCATCACGCGACGAATGGCCTCAGAGGTCTGGCTCACCGAATCCACGCTTTCCCGGCTGGCCGTGGCACTGGCCTCACTTTCAGTGACCAGGGTCTGGACCTGTTGCTGGAGACGCTCAATCGTCTCCTGAACCTGATTGGTGGAATCCTGGGTGCGCTGGGCCAGGTTGCGAACCTCATCCGCCACCACGGCAAAGCCGCGACCGGATTCACCAGCACGTGCAGCCTCAATGGCAGCGTTCAGCGCCAGCAGGTTGGTCTGGTCGGCAATCTCCCGGATCATGCTGAGCACCTTGCTCACATCCTCGGCATCCTGCTGCAGGCTTTCCATGGTCCGGGCGGTTTCCGCAAAGCGGGTATCAAGGTGGCCGATGCGGTCACGGGCATCCCGTGCCACGCTGTCCCCCTCCCGCGCTGACTCCGCCGCTTCATGGGCATGGCTGGCAGCACTCTGGGCATTCCCGGATACATCCTGAATGGAGGAGGCCATCTGGTTCACGGCTGTGGCGGCCTCGCTCACCTCCCGGCTCTGGCGGTCCGCGCCCTCATGGGTCTTGGCGGTCACATCCAGCACCTGCTGCACACTGGTTTCCGCCGAGGCCGTGGCGGCATCTATCTGGCGCAGCAGATCGCCCACATGGGCCACCATCAGATTGTACGCCTCCAGCATTTCACCCACTTCGTTCTCGCGGATCTCGATGGAAAGGGTCTCTGAGAAATCTCCATCGGCCACCTGGCGCAGGTTCCAGCGCAATCGCTCCATCTGCTCCATGAAATGGAAATTGCCGTAGATCCGGCCAACCACCAGCATGCCGACCATCATCACCAGCAGGACCATGCCCGCCATGGCTGCCTGCTGCCGGCTCTGGGTATCGGTGCGAAGGACGGTTTCGGCCCCGGTGGCCAGGGCCTCGCGCAACGCTGCGGCGCTGCGCATAACCTCAGCCGGTTGCGGTTTGTCTCCGGTTCCCCCAACCATGCGCTGGTACTCGCGCCATGGGGCATTGAGCGCGCTGAACGCATTATCAGCCAGCAACGGTTCCAGCGTACGCTCCAGTTCCGCCAGCTTACGCTCAGCGCCGGCGTCGCCCTTGAGCACACGCTCATTGATAGCCCTGAGTTGTTGCGAGGCGGTGGCCACAACGCCAACAGCCTCGGGGGTTGGTTCGAGGTTACGCCAAAGGCTCACGGCAAGCCCGGCCAACAGCACGAAAATCAGGATAAAGGATACAAGAAACTGGGCGTTGAAGGTTCTCAGGCCCACCAGCGCCATCATCCGGAAAACCAGGTTGGCGATCCATTCCCTCATAGAATGCTCCAACAATACCGCCTGAATGGATTCGGTTCCGGCTCCAGGCCGGAAAAATCAAGAAGAGGCCTTCACGCAACAGTACAGGAAACACAAAACAGTCCTATATTTCAGACATTTAAGGCTATTTTGTGAGACTGGTCATGGATCCCGGTTCCGGGTTACGGAATGGGCCACGATTGAATCATAACCCCGTCATTCACCCTCATGAAAGGCGCTCGTAATGATTGTGGGCAGTGTGCACTTTATACCGCAACCAGGGATGATGGTTCCATGACAATTCTCATGGAACCATCATCCCTGGTTCCCGGCTGAAGTACTCTCTGCATTGCCGGCCACCGCCAAAGTCCTTATACTGTATATAAAGACAGTATCGAGGTGGCAATGGCTCTCCATACCCCCACACAGCTTGAACAGGACCCCCGCCTGTGGCGTGCCAGCCAGCACAAGGCTGCCCATTCCCGGGGCGTACCCAGTGGCTTTGAGGCCCTGGATCAGTTGCTGGCAAGCAGTGGCTGGCCCCTGGGGGCCCTGATCGAGTGCCACTGCCCCTTTAACGGCATCGGCGAGCTGCAGCTGTTTGCCCATGCCATGCGTCAGTGCACCGATAACGGCGCGGCACTGTTCTGGGTGGACCCGCCTCACGCCCCCTATCCGCCGGGACTGGAAGGACTGGGTCTGGCGCTGGCGCACTGCTTCATGGTCCGCACCGCAAGCCGTGCGGACCACCTGTGGACCCTGGAACAGCTTCTGGGCAGCAGTGCTTCTGGCATGGTCATGGGCTGGAGCCGCCGGCGTGATCCGGCAGCACTCCGCAGGCTCCAGCTGGCGCTGGAAGACAGCCAGGTCCTGGGCGTAATGCTCATCCCGGAGGCAGGGGCCGGCCAGGCTTCACCCGCCCCGCTGCGCCTGAGCGTTGAACCGGTGCCCGGGGAAAACCGGCTGCAGGTCACACTACAGCGCCAACGGGGCGGACAGGCAGGCACCCGGACCCTTCAGCTGCCTGCCATTACCCATCATCAGCCGGTGTAACCCCAATGCTGT
The DNA here is from genome assembly GCA_048013405.1 of Halomonadaceae bacterium KBTZ08. Taxonomy (GTDB): domain Bacteria; phylum Pseudomonadota; class Gammaproteobacteria; order Pseudomonadales; family Oleiphilaceae; genus Halospina. The sequence continues at coordinate 307,647 of CP182108.1, read as the reverse complement.
GGCTGTACCTGCACCTGCCCTCGCTGCTGCTGGACCAGCATCACCACAACGCCACGCCCATGGCGCTGACCACGGGGACACCACCGGTTATCCGGCAGCCAGGCGAACAGGCCCAACAGACGGGTGTCCAGGCGGGCCAGTCCATGGCCACGGCCCGTGCCCTGTGCCCGGAACTGGCCCTCGTTCCTTACAGCGAAAGCCAACAGTCAGAACGTCTGGAGCAGCTGGCGGAGCAACTCTACCGGCTGGCTTCCCCGCTGGTGTTGTGGCCGCCGGATGGGCTGGTAATCCGGGCCGATCGGCTGACCCACCTGTACCCGGAACCGACGGACCTGGCCTCCAGGCTGGAACAGCACCTGGCCCAGCATGGCCTGAACAGTCTCATGGCCACGGGCACCACCCCGCGCATGGCCCGGCTGCTGGCGCGCCACGGCACCCAGGTATGCACCCGTGAGCCGGGAACCATGCACCAGGCCCTGCGCCAGCTACCGGTTACGGCCATGGACTGGCCCCGAACGGTTCGCCAGAGGCTGGTCCGTATGGGGCTCCAGCGCCTGGAGGACCTGATCGCGTGCTGCCCTGCGGAGCTGACCAGCCGCCTGGGGCCGGAGCTGTACAACGACCTTCAGCGGACCCTGGGGCAAGCCGGTGATCCCGTCCAGGAGTTCCATCCCCAAGCGGGGTTCCACCAGAGCTTGACCCTGAACCAGGAGACCCGCGACACCAATCAACTGCGGGGGCCGCTGGAACACCTTCTGGCAGCCCTGGAAGCCTTTCTGCGCCAATACCAGCAGCTCTGTGACCGGCTTGAACTCACGCTCCACCATCCCGATCACCCCCCAACACCGCTGGTACTGGAAACCCGCCAGGGCGAATGGCGCCCAGAAGCCTTCCTGGAGCTGGCCCTGCTGCGCCTGGCATCATGCAACCTGCCCGACGATGTGCGGGCCCTGTCTCTTGCAACCAACCGCACCGTCGCCAATGACGTGACCGCCAGCGACGACCTCTTCGACAACGGCGAGACCCGGCAGCAGGCCCGCCAGTCCCTGCTGCACCGCCTGAATGCGCGACTGGGACGGAACAGCATCCAGTGCCCCGCCAAGCGCCCGGATCCACGCCCGGAGCGCTGCGCCCACTGGCAGCCCGTGCAAGGTCAGAGCCGCACCGAGGCTCCGCACTCCGGACCGGCACGCCCCCTGTGGCTGCAGCAACCGCCGCAACAGCTGAAGCGTCCCCCCGTGCGCTGGCTCAATGGACCTGAGCGCATCCAGGGCGGCTGGTGGGACGGCGACTACGTACGCCGCGACTACTACATCGCCCTGCTGGACAGCGGCCAGCGTGCCTGGTTGTTCCGCGACCAACGGAATCAGTGGTTCATTCACGGCTGGTTCGGATGACAATCGATTACGCTGAACTCCATTGCATGAGCAACTTCAGCTTCCTGCGCGGCGCCTCACATCCGGAGGAGCTGGTCGAGGAAGCCGAACGGCTGGGCTACCAGGCCCTGGCGCTGACGGATGAATGCTCGCTGGCTGGCGTTGTCCGGGCCCATGCCAGGGCCCGGTCACTGGCTTTGACCCTGCTGATCGGCAGCGAATTCAGGCTGCAGGACCTGCCCGGCACCCTGGTTCTGATCGCCCCGGACCGCCAGGGCTACGCCGCGCTCAGCCAGCTCATCACCCGGGGACGGCGGCGCGGTGACAAAGGCCATTACCAGCTCTGGTTCGAAGATCTGGAACTGTGCCGTGACCGCTGTCTGGCCTTGTGGCGTCCTGGATTCAACCACACCGATGCGGACAACGGCTTTCAGCTCCTGAAGCTGTTCCCCGGCCTGCGGCTCATGGCCGAAAGGCCCCTGGCCCAGGATGACCGTCAGCGCCTGCGCTGGCTGCAACAGCTTTCGGGCCGGCTGGGTTCCGCAGTCGTGGCCACAGGCAACGTCCTGATGCATCAGCGCCGGCGCAAGCCCCTGCAGGATCTGGTCACCGCCATCCGCCTGGGACGTTCCCTGCCGGAAGCCGCTGATCACCTCCATAGCAACGCCGAGGCCTACCTCCGCCCACTTGAGCGTCTGCAGCGCCTTTTTCCGGCCGCCTGGGTCGAAGAGACCCTGAATGTACTCCAGCAATGCGATTTCGGGCTCGATGAATTGCGCTACGAATACCCCGGGGAACTGGTCCCCGAGGGCCACACCCCCATCAGCTGGCTGCGGGAACAGGTGGCCCAGGGCCGGCACTGGCGTTTTCCGGATGGTGTACCGGATGTCATTAGCCGACAGCTGGAGCACGAGCTTGAGCTGATCGAGTCCCTGGCTTACGAACCCTTCTTCCTGACCATCCATGACATGGTCCGGTTCGCGCGCCAGCGGGGCATCCTCTGCCAGGGGCGTGGATCAGCCGCCAACTCCGTGGTCTGCTATTGCCTGGGCATTACCGAGGTGGATCCCAGGCGGGTCAATCTGCTGCTGGAACGCTTCATTTCGAAAGAGCGGGATGAGCCACCGGACATTGACGTGGACTTCGAGCATGAGCGCCGCGAAGAGGTTATCCAGTACATCTACCGCAAGTACGGCCGCGAGCGTGCCGCCCTGGCCGCCACCGTCATCTGCTACCGCCCGCGCAGCGCCCTGCGTGACGCCGGCAAGGCCCTTGGGCTGGACCCCGCGCACATCGAGCAACTGGTCCAGGGCATCGACTGGCGCGACGGCGAGGATGACTGGGAACAGCAACTGCACCGCAAGGGCCTGCTGGACGACCAGGGCCCGGCCCGTCACCTGGTGCCGCTGGCGCGCGACCTCATCGGCTTCCCCCGCCATCTGTCCCAGCACGTCGGCGGGTTCGTTATTGCCTCGGAGCGGGTCGCCGACCTGGTCCCGGTGGAGAACGCCGCCATGGCTGACCGCACTGTTATTCAGTGGGACAAGGACGACCTGGAAGCCCTGGGCTTGCTCAAGGTGGACGTGCTGTCACTGGGCATGCTTACGGCCATCCGCAAGGCCCTGGCACTGGTGGGCGAACGGGGTGGTCCCGCCCGCCTGGCTGAGGTGCCGCCGGAATGCCCGGAGGTTTACCGGATGCTCCAGAAGGGACACAGCATGGGCGTGTTCCAGGTGGAATCCCGGGCCCAGATGAGCATGCTGCCGAGGCTCCAGCCGCAATGCTATTACGACCTGGTGGTCGAGGTGGCCATCGTGCGCCCCGGCCCGATACAGGGCAATATGGTTCATCCCTACCTGCAGCGCCGGAAGGCGCCGGAGGATGTGCCCTACGCGGACGAGCGCATCCGCGAGGTACTCGGGCCCACCCTGGGCGTGCCCATCTTCCAGGAACAGGTCATCCGGCTGGCCATGGTGGCAGCCGGGTTCAGCGCCGGCGAGGCCGACCAGCTGCGCCGGGCCATGGCCGCCTGGAAGCGCCACGGGGATCTCTCCCGTTTCCGCGACAAGCTCATTGATGGCATGAACCATAACGGCTACAGCACTGAATTCGCTGAAAACCTGTACCGTCAGATGAAGGGGTTTGGCGGTTACGGCTTCCCGGAGTCCCATGCTGCCAGCTTTGCCCTTCTGGTCTACGTCAGCGCCTGGCTCAAGTGCCACCACCCGGCCGCCTTTCTGTGCGCGCTACTCAACAGCCAGCCCATGGGGTTCTACTCACCCTCACAGCTGGTCCAGAACGCCCAGCGCGCAGGTGTTGAGGTCCGGCCGGTGGACATCAACCAAAGCCACGAAGCCCATCAGCTGGAAGACGACGGCAGTGCCCCCGCCGTGCGGCTGGGCCTGCGCCTGATCGACGGCCTCGCCCGGGAAACAGCCCTGCGCGTTACCGAATGCCGCCCCGCCAACGGCTACACCAGCCTGGCGGAACTGCGCCGGTGCACGGGGCTGGGCCAGGCCGAGCTGGAAACCCTGGCCACCAGCGGCGCCCTGGCATCGCTCAGCGGCAACCGCCACCAGGCACGCTGGGATCTACTGGAACCCGATCAGTCCCTGCCACTGGCCGGAAACGGGACGCCGACGCTACCGGAGTCCCGATCCCGCATGCCGGCACCCGATGAAGCTCAGCGAACCCACGAAGACTACGCCAGCCTCGGGCTCTCGCTGGAACGCCACCCGCTGGCCCAGCTGCGGACAGCGGGCCAGCTCCGCCACTGCCTGCGGGCCGCGGATCTTGAAACCGCTGAAAGCGGCCGCCCCCTGGCCGTTTCGGGGCTGGTAACCGGGCGCCAGCGCCCTGGTTCCGCCGCCGGCGTCACCTTCGTGACGCTTGAGGATGAAACCGGCAACATCAACGTGGTGGTCTGGCCCGACACCGCCCGCTGCCAGCGCCGCCCCCTGCTCAACGCGCGGCTGCTGCAGGTTCGGGGCACCCTGGAGCGCCACGAGGGCGTCATCCACGTGATCGCCGGCCGACTGACCGACCTCAGCCACCTCATTGACAGGCTCAGCATCAGCAGCCGAGACTTCCGGTAATATCAGCCCACGAGGCCTCCATGCAGACTGACGCCAACGGCTATAACCCCGCCAGCGACCTGGCCCTCATTCTTGAGCACTACCAACCGGCATCCGTGGTCCACAGCGCCGGACTTGCCGAGCAGTGCCTACAGCACTGGCCCCAGCGCCCCGATCAGGCCCAGTGCCTGCGTCTGCCCCCGGAAGCGCCTGACAGCGCTTTCCCGCTTCCCCATCTTTTCGACCTGGCGCTGATCACGGATACCCTGGAGCAACTGCCGCAATCCCGCGGCCAACAGCTTCTGGGCCAGCTGCGCAACATGGGCGCCACCCGCATCGCCGTCCTCGTCCAGGATGATAGCCCCTGGCGATTCCAGGACTTCATCGGCATGGGATTCACACGCCTGTACCACTACGTGGAGCCGGTGAACGCCACCCTGTTCGCCTATGATCTGGACACCTACAATTACGTGCGGGAATGGAACAATCCGCAAAACTGGGCCAACCCCGAAATGTGGGATAAGGCCCGCTGGTGAAACAGGAGGACAGCAATGGCAGAAACCTGTGTTCTCGCCCGGGTCGAGGGTCGTGTCCAGGGCGTGAGCTTCCGTGACAGCACCCGCCTGAAGGCGCAGCAGCTGGGCGTGACCGGCTACGCCCGCAACCGCCCGGATGGCAGCGTGGAAGTGCTGGCCTGCGGCGATGCGTCCGCCGTCAACCAGCTTGTTGACTGGCTCCATGAAGGCCCGCCCGCGGCCTCCGTCAGCCGTGTTGACAGTCAACCGAGCAGCGCGGAAGCCCCAGCCGGATTCACCACCGGCTGACCCTTTACAGGGCCACGCAAACTGTATACATTGACAGTACCTGTACGGAAAAACAGTGGCCCTAAGTATGAACCTGACCCCAAGACAACGACAGATTCTGGACCTCATCCGGGAGCACGTGCACTCCACGGGCTACCCCCCAACGCGTGCTGAAATCGCCACAACCCTGGGATTCAAGTCCGCCAATGCCGCCGAGGAACACCTGCGGGCTCTCGCCCGCAAAGGTGCTATCGAGATGGTCAAGGGGGCCAGTCGTGGCATCCGCCTCCCGGAAGCTGAAGAAAGCCCTGGTATCCCCATCGTCGGCCAGGTAGCAGCCGGCAACCCCATCCTCGCCGAAGAAAACATCGAGGACCACTGCACCCTGGAGCCGGGATTCTTCACGCCCGCGGCTGACTACTTCCTGCGGGTGCGCGGCACCAGCATGGAAAATGTCGGCATCCTCGACGGAGACCTGCTGGCGGTTCATCGCACCACCGATGTCCAGAACGGCCAGATCGTGGTGGCCCGACTGGAGGACGAGGTCACCGTCAAGCGCTTCCGGAAGGAGGGCAGCACGGCCTGGCTCATTGCCGAGAACGATGAGTTCGACCCCATTCAGGTGGATCTTGCCGAAACATCACTGGCTATCGAAGGGTTGGGCGTGGGCGTCATCCGCCGCGGTGAACTGCACTGATCCGGGCCCACAGAGGTGACAGGAGGCCTATCATGGAACAATGGGACCTTATCCCGAAGAAACAGGAAAACACAACTGGCCGCACAAGCTCCGACAGCAGCGAAGAAGCCGTCGACAGCGCCACTGCTGAAGCCAACGTCACGGAGATCATCCTGCCGGAGGAGCAGGTGGAAAATTTCCAGCTGCTGCTGCCAATGCTGACCCAGCTCAATCAGGAAGAGCGCTGGCTTGCCTGGATCGACCCGCCAGCTGGCCTGGTTAGCAAATGGCAACAGCATCATGGCATTGTCCAGCATCAGCTGCTGATCCTGCGCTCTTCGGCCCAGCACAGTGCCGAGGATCTGGCTGACAAGGCCCTGTCAGCCGGGACCTGCCATGCCGTGGTGCTCTGGACATCCGGCCTTGGCCGCCCCGGCTACAACCGCCTTGAGACAGCCTCGGTTCGCGGCCATAGCCACGGGGTCATACTGCGGCAGAGACAACCCTGCCGTCAGTGAACCGTCTGGTTGTAGGCGGGAGGCATGGTGTCTTCCTCTTCCACGTCCATGTCACCGATGTCATCAGTGGTTGAACCCGCTGCCTCCAGGCCTGCGGTAATCATCGCCTTGGCGACATTCAGGTCATTGTCCTGAAGCATTTCCTTGGCCTCATCCGAGAAACGGATCCGCACCAGGGGGGTACTTTCGTCATCCGCCCGGCGCAGCGCGTACTCGCCGGTCGGGAGCTGAATGATTTCCAGAAAGGATGTGGGCATAGACAACGCCTTTTACCATTGGTCGTGACGTTCAATGAACGCCTCAAAATAATCCCTGAACTCACTGATCAGTGATTGAAGTGCCTCGGGAGACGCATCCGGCCCTGCCGGTGCCACGGCAATCAGTTCTTCCTGGCGTGGCTGCGTTGGACGCCTGCCGGGCTCCTGTTGACGCCCCAGCAACGCGTCCAGCCTCGTCCACCAGCTGTTGCCGTCCGCGGCAGCAGCTGACAGCACCTGAACCTCACCAGGCTGATCACCGACCCTGGCTCGCAGGGTCGCCAGGGAGTCGACGTCACCCACCTCGCCACAGGCACTTTCTGCCACTAACCGCAACAGAATGCGTCTCGCCTCTGCAAGCAGGGCCACAGCCCCCTGCGTCAGCGCTTCTCTCTTCATCACTGAAGGGGCTCCATGGCCTTGCTCCTGCTCAATCCGCACCAGCTGCCCGGCAAGGGTCAGCTTTTCACGGAGCAGAGAACACCAGCCTGCATCAGCCATTTGCGGTTCTCCCGCGCAGTTAGGTACCCCCATATTAACATGAAGATCCGCACACTGACTTCCCCGCGCGCCCATAGTAGAGTGAAAAACCAACGCCAGCTGCTACTATGACAGATCAGGAGCTGGAAAAGCCCTGTTTACAGGATTACTGACGCCGTGTTTCAGGGCCATCCGGTGCACGGCCCAACCAGACTTTCAGGAGCCTCTGATGTCCACAGGAGTGATCATCTGCGACGACTCCGCCATGGCACGCAAACAGATGGCCCGCGCCCTGCCCGAGGACTGGGACACCACTCTGACCTTCGTTGATAATGGTGACGCCTGCCTGGAGGCCATTCGTGAGGGCAAGGGTTCCGTTGTGTTCCTGGACCTGAACATGCCGGGAACCGATGGCTACGCCGTTCTGGAGCGCGTGCACCGCGAAGAGCTGCCCGCCCTGGTACTGGTGGTTTCCGGCGACGTTCAGCCGGAAGCCCATGAACGGGTTATGCGGCTGGGTGCCCTCAACTTCATCCGCAAGCCTCTCGACCCGGACGTCCTGACGCAGACGCTCGCCGATTACGGCCTGTATAGCCCCTCAGCCACCGCAGAAGAAGCGGCGCCGGCAACAACCACTGCTGCCCCGCCCTCCACCAGCGAGGTTCCCTGGCAGGATGCCCTACAGGAGATTGCCAACGTCGCCATGGGCCAGGCGGGGGACCTGCTCGCCCGGCTTCTGGATGTCTTTATCAAGCTGCCCGTTCCCCGCGTTAACATGCTCGCCGCCTCCGAGCTGAGAATGGCGCTCAATATCACCGAATCCGGCTCCAGCTGGTCGGGGGTCTGCCAGGGATTCATTGGTTCCGGGATCGCTGGGGAGGCGCTGCTGCTGTTCAATGATGCCCGGCTGGATACCATGTCCCGGTTACTTGGGCATCCGGAAGAAGCGGATGCGAACCGCGAGCTGGAGGCGCTTATGGATATGTCCAGCATTATGGTGGGCGCCTTTCTCCGGGGCTTCGGTGAGCAGATGGACCGGAAGTTCGGACTCAGCCATCCGGTTGTATTGGGCACTCATGTTGACATCAGCGAGTTGTTGGAGCCCGGCCAATCCTCCTGGCAACACATACTGACGATTGAGCTCAACTACGCCATTGAGTCCCATGACATCAATTGTGACCTGCTCCTGCTGTTCAGCGAGGAATCCGTGACACCATTGCGCGAGGCTCTCAGCTGGCTTTCCGATCAAGGCGCCGAGGTGACGGCATGACCGAATCACAGAATGACATGCATGAGTTCCACTGGCTCATGGACATGCTCCAGACCATTGAGGTTGGACTTGTGGTCCTGGACCGAGAATGCACCATCCGGCTCTGGAATGGGTTCATGGAAAACCATAGTGGCCTCAGTGCCACCCGCGTCCATGGCCACTCCCTGTTCGAGATTTTTCCCTCGATCCCTGAGAACTGGATCCGCCGCAAGGTTGAAACGGTTCTGACGCTGAATACGAGGACCTTCACGACCTGGGAACAGCGCCCCAACCCGTTCCCCTTCCGCAACGCGCGCCCGATCACGGGCACGGAACCCTACATGTACCAGAACATCACGTTCAGCCCCCTTACCAGTGCCTCAGGGGAGGTGGACCATGTGTGCCTGCTTGTCTACGACGTAACGGATTCTGCCACCTCCCGACTGCGGATGGAGCGCACCAACGCCCAGCTGGAACAGCGCAGCCAGACCGATGGGCTCACCGGTCTTCTCAACCGCAGCGCATGGGAGTCGCTGTTGACCAGCGAATTCGAACGGTTCCGGCGCTACCAGAGTGTCGGGACGCTGCTGATGTTTGATATTGATCACTTCAAGCACATCAACGATACATGGGGCCATCAGCCCGGGGATGACGTGATTCGGGCGATCGCTGGCGTGATCATGGAGAATCTGAGGCAGACGGATATTGCCGGGCGTTATGGCGGTGAAGAATTCGCCGTCATACTGCCGGAAACGGACATCACAGGCGGCCAGATCCTGGGAGAGCGGCTCCGGAAGTCAATCAGCCAGATGGAGGTGACCACCGAGGCAGGGGTGCTTGAGTGCACCATCAGCCTGGGCGTTGCCCAGGTCACCGATGCCATGGCCGACCACCAGCAGTGGCTGTCTCAGGCCGACCACGCGCTTTATGCGGCCAAGACCAATGGCCGCAACCAGATCGCACTCGCCGGGACTGAACAGCCCCTCAGCAGCTGACCCCCAGATAGACGGTACTCTGCGCCAGGTCCAGCAGTTCCCGCAGGGCCACGGAGAACATAGCGTACTCGGGAGCATTGTGACTGCGCAGCTCCCCCAGAATGCTATGCCAGCGTTCAATCAATCCCGCATGCTCATTCATCCACGTCTGGAGAGTGGTTTCCAGATCCACGCCCGAGGTCCGGGAACGCAGGATACCGGTGGTCAGGGCCCGCTGCTGCCAGTTGAGGTCCTCGCGGAAGCTTTCCCGGGCCAATGCCTCCCAGTGGCTGTGCGGCACAAGAGCGGATATGGCGCCGGCGAACCAGTCGAGCTCCAGTTCGTCCCCAACCGCAAAGTACAGGTGCGCCACCTCCCTCAGGTCGAGGCCGGTCTCTTCACGGGCATCAATGATGCCAAGACCGGAAAGCAGGTGCCCGCTGCCGGCTACCACGCCCGCCAACGCCTCCGGCACGCCCTGGTCCACCAGACGATCCCTTTCCTGCTGCCATCCGCCCTGGGCGCGTTCTCCGATATAGGACGGCAGATCCTCCACCATGACATCCAGTCTTTGCTGAAAGCGCTCGACCTGGGTCGGCATGTCGATCTCGCTCCGGCGGTTGCGCAGCAGCCAGCGTGTCGCCCGGCGTACCAGACGCATCAGCTCGCTCTGTAGTTCAATCTGCAGGCTGCTGGGGAGGTGATAGTCCAACGCCTCCACCTGCTCCCACCAATAATCCAGCCGGAAAATGGTCTTGGCCGTCAGATAGGCGCGCGCAATGGACGGCAGCGCGGCACCGGTGGACTGCTGCAGGCGCTCCACAAAGGTCATGCCCATGTGGTTAACCAGGTCATTGGCAACACGCGTGGCAATGATCTCACGCCGCAACTGATGGCGCTCAAGCTCGCCGCCAAAACGCTCCACCAGTTGTGATGGGAACATGTCCCGGATCACTGGCTTGATGCCGGCATCGTCCGGCAGATCACTGTCAACAAGCACCTGCTTGAGATCCGCCTTGACCACCGCAATCAGCACGGACAGCTCCGGACGTGTCAGTCCCTGGCCCGAGACCTGGCGCTCGCCCAGAACCTCTTCATCCGGCAAATTCTCAAATGCTCGATCAAGGAGCCCCCGGCTTTCATAGCGAGCCATCAGACGCCGGTACTCCTCAAGCCTGTCAGCGCCTTCCGAGTTCGCGATGGAAATGGCCTGGGCCTGACGGTAGTTGTTGGCCAGCACCAGGCGCGACACATCCTCGGTCATGCTGGTGAGGAAATCGTTGCGTTGCTTGAAGGTCAGATCCCCCTGCGCCACCAGACGGTTGAGCAGGATCTTCATGTTGACTTCGCGGTCGGAGCAGTCCACCCCGCCCGAGTTGTCGATGAAGTCGGTGTTGCAGCGGCCTCCGTTCAGCGCGTATTCCACCCGTCCGGCCTGGGACATCCCCAGGTTGCCGCCTTCGCCCACAACCCGGCAGCCCAGTTCAGCCCCGTCCACGCGCAGGCCATCATTGGCCTTGTCGCCAACATCGCCGTGGGACTCCTGGCGGCTCTTCACAAAGGTCCCGATACCGCCCAGCCACAGCAGGTCGTGCTGCATCCGCAACAGGTGGGAAATCAGCATGTTCGGTGGCATGTGATCCGAGCGGGTGCCCAGCAGCTCCTTCACGGTCTTGCTCAGCGGGATCGACTTGGCCGCACGGCTGAAGACCCCCCCTCCTTCAGAAATCAGAGACGTATCGTAATCCTCCCAGGAGGAGCCAGGCAGCGCGAACAGCCGTTCCCGTTCGCGGAAGCTGGCCTCAGCATCCGGATCCGGATCCAGAAAGATGTGCTGATGATTGAATGCCGCCACCAGCCGGATCCTGCGGGACAGCAGCATGCCATTACCAAACACATCGCCAGCCATGTCACCCACCCCGACGACGCTGAACGCGTCGGTGTCCGTGTTCAGGCCCAGCTCGCGGAAATGGCGCTCCACCGACACCCAGGCGCCCTTGGCGGTGATCGCCATCTTCTTGTGATCATAGCCATAGCTGCCTCCGGAGGCGAAGCCGTCCTCCATCCAGAAGCCGTATTCATTCGAGATCTCATTGGCGAGATCGGAAAAGGTGGCTGTGCCTTTGTCCGGTGCCACGACCAGATAGTAATCATCGTCATCATGGCGGATGACGTTGGGGGGCGGAACCACCTCGCCGTCGATGAAGTTATCCGTCACATCCAGAAGCCCCCGGATGAAGCAGCTGTAGGCGGCCCGACCAGCGGCCTGAACCTCCTCTCGGTCGGCCTCCCGTGGGATCTGCTTGGCCACGAAGCCACCCTTGGCGCCCACGGGCACAATCACTGCGTTCTTGACCTGTTGGGCTTTAGCCAGACCCAGGATCTCGGTGCGGTAATCCTCGAACCGGTCCGACCACCGCAGCCCGCCCCGTGCCACCTTGCCACCACGCAGGTGCACACCTTCGACCTGCGTCGAATACACGAATATCTCATACACCGGCCTCGGGCGCGGCAGGTCAGCCAGCTGCGAGGGATCAAACTTCAGACTGATGCAGCCCTTATCGTCCTCATCGCCGCGCTGGTAGAAATTGGTGCGGGTTGTGGCCTGCATCAGTTCCAGGAACAGCCGCAGCACGCGGTCTTCGCTGAGATTCGGAACATCGTCCAGGCTACTGCCGAACTCGATGGCGACCTTTTTCTGGGCCGCCGCACACTGGCGTTCGGTCTGGTAGCGTTCGGGATTGAAGCGGACATCAAAGAACTGAAGCAGCAGCGACACCAGATTGCCATGGCGGGCCAGTGTGCCGGCGATAAAGTTCTGGCTGTTGCTGATGCGGATCTGCTGCATGTAACGAGCATAGGCCCGAAGCAGTCCAATGGAACGCCAGTCCAGGTAATTGGCCAGGGCCAAACGGTTGAACTCATCGTTTTCCGTCTCGCCTTTCCAGACCCGCGTAAACAGCGATTCAAAAATGGGCTTGATGCGTTCAATATCGATGGGCTTGCCGGAGCGCGATTGCAGCGCGAAGTCATGGATCCACTGGGTATTGCCGCAGCGATCCGAGATCTCGAACGGATGCTCACCAATAACCCGGAACCCAATGTTCTCGAACACCGGAATCACATCGGACAGCGGCAGCTGTTCCCTCGGGTGAAACAGCTTGAAATGCAGCGTACTGGCCATCTCCTCGGGTTCCCGGTAGAAGCTCATGGCCATCTGACCGTTTTCGCGGATACGGTCCAGATAATCCACATCAATGGCCGCCCGCCGAGCCGAAAACATGTCCCTGTAGCCCGCAGGGAAAGCGTTCTCGTAACACGCGGAAAGCCGTGTTCCAATTTCCTCGCCGTGATGCTCAACCAGCGCCTCATGGAGGGTATTACGCCAGGAGCGCGCCAGCTCCACCAGTTTCTGCTGCAGCTCCTCAACGGGCAGCACCCGGTTTTCCTGGGGCTGCACCCGCACTGTGAACTGCGTCCGCGCCAGAACGGATTCCGAGAAATACGTCGTGAAATCGATGCCTTCCGCATCCAGCGCCTGCACAATGATGTCCTGCATGCTGACCCGGAGCTGGGTTGAGTACAGCTCGCGTGGCACAAAGACCAGGCAGGTCACGAACTGGCCATAAACATCCTCCCGCATGAACAGCCGGATCTTGCGCCGCTCCTGGATGTACAGGATCGACTTGGCCACATTCAGCAGCTCATCGCCTTCAATCTGGAACAACTGGTCCCTGGGATAGACGGTGAGGATCTGATCCAGTTCCTTGCCCGCATAGTCCTCGCGCGGAAAGCCGGACTGGTCAAGAACGTACTCGATCTTGCGCCGCAGCAGCGGAATCTGGTCCGGACGCTCGTGGTAAACGCGGGACGTATAGAGACCCAGGAAACGCCGCTCACCGACAACACGCCCCTCGGCGTCCAGCTTCTTGATGGCGATGTAGTCAGGATACGCCGGCCTGTGGATGCGGGAACGCTGGGCGGATTTGCCAAAGATGAACAGACTGCTGCTGTCCGTCATGGCCTGGCGGGTCTGGCGTGGCATATCCTTCATGCGGATGCTGCTGGGGCGCTCGTTATAGGTCCGCAGAATCCCCAGCTCGGAGTCAGCCACCTGGCGGATTTCCGTGCGTCGGTTCTCGCGCACAAAGTCATACTCGTCATATCCCAAGAAGGTGAAGCGATCGTCCACCAGCCACTCCAGGAATGCCCTGGCCTCGCTGACCTCCTCGGGTGACAGGGTCTGCGGCGGATCCGCCAGCTCCTCCAGGATCGCCGTGGCCTTGTCCCGCATATGCGGAAAATCCGACACCGCAATCCGTACTTCACTCAGGACCTGCTCCACATCAGCACGCAGCGCGCTTAGCGCGGCGCTGTCCGAGTGGCGGTCCACCTCCATCACGATCAACGCTTCCTCACCCGGGACCAGGGGTTTTTTGACCGCTTCGTTGAGCCGGATCAACGCCCCGTTGTCGTCGCGTTCGGGATTGAGGATGGTGTAATGAATGGTGTGGATGTTCAGTTCCCGGGCGTTAACCTCCATCCGCATGGAATCGATCAGGAAGGGGATGTTTGGGTGCAGCACAAACATCACGGTGTGGCTTGATTCCCAGCCGTCCTTCTCCAGGTCCGGATTGAACACCCATACCCTCGCGGCTTCACCGGCTCCCTTCTGGATGAATTCCCAGGCTGACAGCACCGCCCCGTAGGCATCCATGAAGCGCTGCTGCACCAACTCGTCGAAGGGCATATGTTCGAAATATCGCTGCGCGAAATCGCTGATCCCGTCTGCCTGGTCCGCTGGCAGCCGCTCCCGCAGCGTTTCATCAAGTTTCTGCTGGAACTCCGCCATCGTGGAGAACGTTACGTCATTCATGCTGGTACCCTGTGGCCTTGGTTCTGCGTGTCCTCAGCATAGTCAAAACCTCGTCTTCTGGCCCACGCTTTTGCGGTAACTCCTTATGCCGAGCCCATTGAATTACGATTTGGACATAACCCGCCGCATCCGACGCTGATGCCCTTTTCGGCGCTTGAGCCGCGCGTCCGGGTGCGCGAGGATGTGACACGGATTGCCCACCCGGACCAGGAGCAGCTGCGTCGTGATGCGGATCTTTCGGATGACCCTGTACCCCTTTGCTCTAATGGCGATGCTGACCAGCGGCGCCACCGCCGAGCAAGCGCAGCTTAGCGCCTCCGCCAACCCGAAGCGCCTCTACAGCAATGAGCTGGTCACCCTGACACTGGAGACCGAGACTGAGCTGGATTTCAGCCTGGGGTCGCTGCTCAATCCCACGGAGATGGAAATCCCCCATCCGGACACCACACCGCTGACCACTGATTTCCGGATCCTGGACCGCCACCAGCGAATGGCGATCCAGTCCGAGAACGGTGTCAACGAGGGCAAAGTGACCTGGACCTTCCTGTTGGCCCCGAAACACTCAGGAGACGTCACAATTCCGGCCCTGCGGTTCCAGGACATGCAAAGTGAGCCCATCGACGTGACCGTCAGGCCGGGGGTGGCGCCAGCGGACCGCGCAGAGCCGGATGCGAGGCTGGACATCAGCCTGAGCGAGGACGAAGTCTATGTTCAGCAGCAGATCATCCTGACCCAGAGGATCTACTACGAACCGCCCCTTGTGAACGCAAACCTCTCCACGCCCACCATCCCGGGTGCCATGGTCAAACCTCTGGGCGAACAGCGCGAATACAGGGCTGAAAGGGACGGTCGGGAGTGGCAGGTCGCGCAACGGCGCTTTGTGATTGTGCCCCAATCCGCGGGGACCATGATCATTCCTGAACAGCGCTTCGAGGCCCGCAAACAGACCCAGAGCGGCGACCTGGTGCCGGTAATCGCGACCGCGCCCGTCCGGCGCATCCCCGTCAATCCACCACCGGAGTCATTCAGCGGTAACGTCTGGCTGCCTGCCAAGAACCTGGAGCTAAGCGAGGAATGGTCGACATCGCCGGAGTCCGTGCGAGCCGGGGACAGCATTCGCCGTGATATCCACATCCGGGCCGTGGGCGTCGCCCCCGAGGCCCTGCCACGGCTGACCATCGAATACCCGGAAAGCGTCCGCGAATACCCCAGCCCCTGGAAGTCGAAATCCCGCTTGACCGGTGACAGCATTGAAGGACGGCTGCGCAAGCGCTCAAGCCTGGTACCCATTGAGCCGGGGCGGATCACGCTGCCGGTCATACGCATTCCGTGGTGGGATGTTGAGGCGGACCAGCAACGCGAGGCTGTGATCGAAGGCCATGAGATGAAGGTTGAGCCCGCCACTGGCGCCGAAACCAAGGACGAAGGGGAGGAAAACGTCAAGGACTCCCTCTCCAAAATGAATCTTTCCCGCCCAGGCAACACCCTGCCTCCACTGTGGCTTTGGCTGGCCGTCGTACTGGCCTCCGGGTGGCTGATCACGGGCATCGCCTGGTGGCGTAACCGCCGCAGCAACGGCAACAAAGCCGCACTGAGCGCGGAGGAAAAAGCCAACCGGGAACGTTTCCGGGCTCTCTGTGAGCATGCGCAACGGGGCGAAGCGGACACCCTGACGCTGCTTCCCCAGTGGGCCGCCATGCATTTCAATCGCCCAGGGCTGCGCACAGTGGGTGATGTGACGGCCTACCTCAATGATCCCCAGCTGACCCGGGAACTCCAGGCACTGGAACGCCACCTCTTTGCCAAGCCGGACGAGCGCGAGCTCTGGGATGGGGATGAACTGGTAGGGGTGCTGAGACGGCTCGCTGGCCGCCCCCGCAACGGCTCCTAGCCGCCGGCTTTCCCGTCCTTGTTGGCGGATTCCTGGCGCAGCCGTTCCGGCACCGGCTCGCCCAGCTTGGAATAGGCGGCCGCGACCCCCTGCCGAATGCTGTCTGCCTGGGGATGGTCAGGCGCGATTTCCAGGATGCGTTCCCAATATTCCAGAGCCTTACGGTAATCCCCATTACGGAAGGCTTCCACGCCCAGGAGACCCAAGCTGTTAATTTCATCCGGGTTATTCTCGCGAGCCCGGCTAATGGCGCTTTGGACCTCCGGCGTCATTTGGCCCTGGTTGGCCATGAAAAGCGCCTGGGCCCGCAGCCCGATAGCGGCCGCGGGACTGCCATCGCCGGAACGCTCAATGGCATTGGCCAACTCCCCGTAGGCGTCAGCCGCCTTCTGGAAGCGCTCAAGCTGCATATAGCTGCGCCCCAGCATGGCCCAGCCTTCCGGGTTATCCGGGTCATTCTCCAGCCGTTCTTTAAGACTCTGGACCATAGCGTCCACGTCAGAGGCATCCATGCCATCCTGCATCATCTGCTGGCGTTTCTGGAACTGGGCCACTGCATCGCTGGCACCCAGCTCGTTATAGAGCAGGAAAGCACCAGCCGGCACAAGCAGGACCAGCGCCAGGGTCGTCGCCAGGATACCGCGGCGCGCACCACGACCACTGTTGCCGGTGTCTTCCTCTTCGGCCTCAACGTCCCGAAGCAGGCGCATCTCCAGCTCGTCCTTCATGGACTCAAACCCGGATTCATCCAGGATCCCCTCATCCCGTTCGCGTTCCAGCTCCTTCAGACGCGCACGGTAGGCAGCGAGGTTTTGATCCCGGTACCGAACCACTGGTTTTGTACCTCGGGCAAACAGCAGCGGATAAAGAACGAAGACCAGTGCAAGGACGATCAGAAGGGCTGTGGCAAGCCAGAAATTGAGAGGCATGGATGCTCACTTGGGTTGGATTCATTCATCGCGCAGCCACTGTTCCGCGCGGCGGCGCTGTTCGTCGGACAACTCGGCCTCATCCAGCTGCTGGCGCGCGCGGTTGCGGGCCACCAGCAACAGAACCACACCGACGCCAATCACAAGCAGGACAAAAGGACCAAGCCAGAGAGCCCAGGTGCGTGGCGAAAACTCAGGCCGGTAGCTCACAAAACTTCCGAAACGCTCCACCATGGCCTGGCGGATCGCCTCGTCGGAGGCGCCTTCCTCCATCATACGGCGCACGCGCTCGCGCATGTCTTCGGAGATGGGCGCACCGGATTCCGCAATGGACTCATTCTGACACTTGGGGCATCGGAGCTCGCGGGTCAGCTCGCTGTAGCGTTCCCGCATCTGCGGATCCTCAAAGCGCTCTTCGGCTATAGCCGGTATGGCAACAGCCAGCACCAGCAGCAACACAACGGTTTCAGCCGTCTTCACGGTAGCGTTCATAAAGCGGCTCAATTTCGGACTCCCAGACGTCTTGGTCCACCACGCCCACATGACGGTGGCGAACGATGCCATCGGCATCAATGAGATAGGTCTCCGGCGCCCCATAGACACCAAGATCAAAACCCAGGCTGCCTTCCGCATCATAGATCACCCGGGTATAGGGATCGCCACGCTCCTTCAGCCACTCCAGGGCTGCCCCTCGTTCGTCCTTGTAATTGAGCCCGACGATGGGGACTCCCTGTTCCGCCAACCGTTTGAGCTGCGAGTGCTCCACCCGGCACGCTGCGCACCAGGTTGCCCAGACGTTGAGCAACTGGACCTTCCCCTTCAGGATGCCGGGCCCGGCAGAGGCCTCGGCATCCCTCAGCATGGGAAGTTCAAAGGCAGGTACCTCATTCCCCAGAAGGGCGGATTCCAGTTCACTGGGATCCTCGCCCAGTCCCCAGTAGAGCACCACCCCCAGAGTCAGCGCCAGAACCAACGGCAGAAAAAGCCAGATCCGGTTCATGTGGCGGCACTCCCGGCCGCGGCATCAGCGGCCCGGGGTTTTTCGGCAACGGTCACGGTTTGGCGCTGGCGAACCCGGTAGCGCCGATCACTGACTGCAAAGGCACCGCCAAGCGCCATCACCAGCGCGCCGCCCCAGATCCAGCGCACCATGGGCTTGTACTGGATGCGCACACTCCAGGCTGTTTGGCCCTCCACGTTCTCGCCCAGTGCCACGAATAAGTCCCTGAGGATGCCCGGGCTGATACCAGCATCAGTCATAACATTGCTGCGCACCGGATAACGTCGTTTCTCGGGAAACAGGGTGGTCACCCGTTCGCCATGGCGATAAACGTCGAACTTGGCCTGCTGGGCCGTGAAGTTGGGCCCCTCCCGCTGTTTGAGATCCGCGAAATGCCATTCATACCCGGCGATCTCAAGACGATCGCCGGGGGCCATCCGCCGATCCTGCTCCACCCCGTGGATGGAGACCATAGTGGCCCCGGCAATCGACATGGCCAGGCCAAGATGGCCCAGAATCATACCGTTATAGCTGCGCGAGAGCCGGCGCAGGCCGTGCCAGCGTCCCTGGCGGGTGGCGGTTTTATCCCAGACGTCCCTGAGCGTGGCAAACGCCACCCAGGCGGCGACCATCAGACCAATGACACTGAGGGCATTGATCTCCCCCACCATCAGCAATGGCGTCACCAGAGCAACGATCACACTCAGAACCGCCGGAACCATCAGCTTGCGCAGGACCAGGTCCACGGGGGTGCGTTTCCAGCGTGTCACCACACCAAAGCCCAGGATCACGCCTGTCATCAGAGCAATCGGGACAAAGGTGATGTTGAAATAGGGCTCGCCCACCGACAGCGAACCGCCGCCCATGTAATCCAGGATCAGCGGGAAAATGGTGCCGAGCAGTACCACGGATGTTGCCACCACAAGGAAGACGTTGTTCATCAGCAACAGCGCCTCCCTGGAAAACAGGGTAAACCCGGTCCGCCCCTGAACGGCGGGGGCACGGATGGCATAGAGCGCCAGGGAGCCGAGTACCGTCACTGCCAGCATCATCAGGATGAAGAAGCCACGTTCAGGGTCCGTGGCAAACGCATGCACCGAGGTCAGCACACCGGAACGCACAAGGAACGTACCCAGGATGCTGAGCGCGAAGGTCATGATGGCCAGCAACACCGTCCAGCTCTTGAAGACGCCCCGCTTCTCGGTCACGGCCAGTGAATGAATCAGGGCCGTGCCCACCAGCCAGGGCATAAAGGACGCGTTTTCAACCGGGTCCCAGAACCACCAGCCGCCCCAGCCCAGCTCGTAATAGGCCCACCAGCTGCCCAGAGCGATCCCCAGAGTGAGAAAGGCCCATGCCACGGTCGTCCAGGGCCGCGACCAGCGGGCCCAGACAGCATCCAGACGACCGCCAAGCAATGAGGCGATGGCAAAGGCAAAGACCACCGAGAAGCCTACATAGCCCATGTAAAGCATCGGCGGATGAACAATCAGACCGAAATCCTGCAGCAGTGGGTTCAGGTCGGCACCGTCCTGCGGCACGTTCGGCAGCATGCGATCAAATGGGTTCGACGTAAGCAGTGTAAACAGCATGAAGCCGACCCCGATCAATCCCATGATGGACAGCACCCGCGCCCGCATTTCATCCGGCAGGTTACGGCTGAACATCGACACTGCCAGGGTCCATGCCCCCAGGATCAATACCCACAACAGCATCGAGCCCTCATGGCCGCCCCAGACGGCGCTGAACTTGTAGTACCAGGGCAGCATGCTGTTGCTGTTGTTGGCCACATACCCCACTGAGAAGTCGTCCACCATGAAGGACCAGGTGAGGCAGGCATAGCTGAGCACCAGCATCACAAACATGCCCGCCACCAGTGGCCGGTCAAAGGCCATCAGCCCCGGGTGGCGGATCGTCGCTCCCGTCATGGGCACCACCACCAGCGCCACTGCCAGAAGCAGCGCCAGGATCAGCGCGAAATTGCCGAGTTCAGGAACCATCGTTTCTCCTGCGTCAGAGTCGCTGCCACCGGCACCTCAGGTGCCGCTGTTGTTACCGTGATCAATGCCGTCCTTCGGGTACTCGCCTCCTTCCTTCAGGCGACCGGATTCCTCCAGAGCCTTCTTCACCTCCGGAGGCATGTAATCCTCGTCGTGCTTCGCCAGCACCTGGTCCGCCTTGAGCAATCCATCCTTGTTCAGTTTTCCCAGGGCAACCACGCCCTGCCCTTCCCGGAAAAGGTCCGGCAGGATACCGTCATAGGCCACCGGAACCCGCCCCTGGTTATCAGTAATCACGAAACGCACCGTCAACGAGTCCGGATCACGCTCAAGACTGCCTTCCGCCACCAGGCCACCGGCCCGGATCCGTTGCTGAAGGGGCGCCTTGCCGCTGGCGATCTCGGCGGGGCTGTAAAACAGGTTCATGTTCTCCTGCAACGCCACCAGCGCCAGCGCCACAGCCACGGCGAAGCCCGACAACAGCGCGAGGATGATGGTAATTCGACGTTTACGGACCGGATGCATCAGGGGCTCTTTCTCCACTGTCTTGGCGTTGTGCCTCACTGCGCATGAGGCGACGATGATGGGCGATGACCTGGCGACGCTGGATCATGGTGGCCAGGATCAGGGCAAGGACCACCAGAATGAAAGCACCATAGCTGAACCAGACGTACACGCCGTGACCGCCCATCGCTATCAGTGCCTGGAATGAATCAAACTGCATATCACCTCCGCGGCGCCCTATTGTGCCAGAACCCAGTCCCGAACCCAGCGTGCACGCCGCTCCCTTAACAGAATGTCATTACGCATGCGCCAGAGAATCAGCCAGGCCACCAACAGATGAAAACCCAGCAGACAGACCAACAGCGGCAGCCACATGCTCGCGGGCATCGACGGCGCCTCCGTTACCTTGATGGTGGCCGGCTGGTGCAGGGTATTCCACCACTCCACGGAATACTTGATGATGGGGATGTTCACCACCCCCACAATCACCAGGATGGCGCTGGCACGCGCGCGGATGTCCGGATCCTCCATGGCGCCGCGCAGAGCCATTACGCCCAGGTACAGGAACAACAACAGCAGCATGGAGGTCAGGCGCGCATCCCAGACCCACCATGTGCCCCAGGTGGGCTTGCCCCAGACGGCGCCCGTCAGCAGCGCCAGAAACGTCATCCCGGCCCCCACGGCGGTGGCGGAGGCGATGAAGGTGTCCGCCATTTTCATTCGCCACACAAGCCCCACCACGCCGGCGACGGCCATGGCCACATAGAGTGACTGGCCGAGATAGGCCGAGGGCACATGGATGAAGATGATGCGGTAACTGTCCCCCTGCTGGTAGTCGGCGGGCGCGAACAGCAGCCCCCAGACCACGCCCACCGTCAGGACAACCAGTGCCGACCACCCCAGCCAGGGCATCAGCCGACCGGCGATGCCGAAGAACCACTTTGGGGAGCCCAACTTGTGAAACCATTGCCACATGTGGCGATCCTCAGTTCATTTCAGCCATTGGAAACGCTGATGCGCAGCGCTCCGGCGATGGCCAGCGGTGCCAGCACCACCGCCAACGACAACAAGGCCCCAAGCAGTGCCAGATGCCCCGTGATCGAGGCGCCCTGCGAAGCAGCCGTCACCGCCCCGGAGCCAAAAATCAATACCGGCACATAAAACGGGGTCATGATCAACACCAGCAGGACACCGCCGCCGCGCAAGCTCACGGTCAAAGCAGCACCGATCGCCCCGACCAGCACCAGGATGGGCGTGCCCACAAGCAGGGTCAGCACCAGAGCCGCCCCAGTCGCAACCGTCAGATGCAGCATGACGCCCAGAACCGGCACCAGCAGGATCAGCGGCAGAACCGTCGTAACCCACACCGCGGCAACCCGGGCCAGCGCCAGCAGCGCCAGCGGCTGGGGTGACAGTACCCATTGTTCCAGATGACCGTCCGCGTAGTCATTGCGGAACAACAAGTTCAAAGACAACAGGATGGACAGAAGCGCCGCCACCCAGACAATGCCCGGGCCCGCCTGGCGCAGGAACTCCGGCTCAGGGCTGACTCCCAGAGGAAACAGGGACACGATCAGCACAAAGAAAACCAGCGGATTGATCAGATCCTGACGGTTGCGGAACGCAATCAGCCATTCCCGGCGAACGGTTTGCACGGCGGCGCGCAGCCAACCGCCTTCCCGCGCTTCAAAACGGACTGCAACCCGGGGTTCAGACCGCATCAGCTACCTCCCCAAGGGTCAGCGTCCGCACCTCGTCCAGACCCAAACGGTGATGCGTCGTCAGTATCACGGCGCCGCCGGAGCGCACGCGGTTGGTGAGCAATGCCTCAAGCTGCGCCACCGCCTCGCGGTCCACGGCGGTGAATGCCTCATCCAGGATCCAGAGTGGCGCGCTGGAGAGGTACAGCCGCGCCAGCGCCACCCGCCGCTGCTGCCCTGCCGAAAGCTGTGCCGCTGGAAGATCCTGATAGCCAGCCAGACCCACATCCACGAGGGCCTGCCGCACCTGTTCCGCAACCACCGGCGCCCGCATGGCCTGCCACCCGGCCAGGTTCTCAAAGGCGCTCAGCGACGGCGAAACCCCAGCACTATGACCCAGGAACAGCAGGTTCGCCTGATACTGGTTCCGGATCCGGTGAACGGGCTCCCCCTGCCATAGAAGTTCCCCCTCGAAGCCAGGGTTAAGGCCTGCCAGTATCCGCAACAACGTCGTCTTGCCCGCGCCATTGGGTCCGGCTATCCGCCACAGCTCACCGCTGCTGACCGTGAGATCAAGGCCGCTGAACAGGGGACGATCATCGCGTTCACAGTGGATTTGCCGCGCTTCAAGCAGGGTACTGGTCATGGTCCATCCGGCCGGCGGGGTCTGTGGGTTGGGTCTGCCCCCGGCGCGCGCCTATTATATAGAAAACGGTCGGCGTTTGCCGCCATCAACGGCCACGGGGAATACTGTCTTGAAAGTGCCTGTCCTTTCTCTGCTGACACATGCCAACGGCAGCCAATCCCCTGGCAGTGATCCCTCGCGGCTGGCGGCACAGCTTGAACGCGCCGGGCTGCGGGAGGGCGAACCCCGGTTGGCCCGGCTATTGACCGCTGAGGGAGGCGGGCGCGCGGCTGGCGATGGGACACGGGCCAGCCCCGGTAGCCGCCTGCTGCTGGAAGTAGGCAACCAGCGCCTGCCTGTTCGCAGTAACCAAACACTGGACACCGGCACCATGGTGAAGGTGATGCGCGCCGGCAACGAGCTGCGCCTTCTGGAAAGCATCCAGCAGCCCGCACGCAGCACCCTGAGCCAGTCATTGGCCAATCGCATTCCTTTCCAGCAGGACCTTGGGCAGGGCCTCAACCGCCTGGTCGGCCAGGCCAACGACCCCACCCTGCCCCAACAGATCCGACAGGGATTGGCTCAGCTCACCCGGCTCATGCCGAACGCGCCATCCGCCTCAGCCACTAACGCCGGTTCCCAGACCAGTGCCTCACTGAGTCTGGCCAGAGCGGGCGTACAATCCACCTCCGGTTCTGGTGGCAGTCAGTCCCTGGTAACCGGCCCATCCCTGAACAAGATGAACGCCACCCAGGTGCGGGAATGGATCAGCCAGAGCGGTCTTTTCCGGGAAGCCTCGATGCGCCAGCCACCGCCGGCATCTGGCACCAATAGCCCCACCCAGCCACGCGCCGACCTCAAGACCCAGCTCATTCAGCTTGCCGCCCAGCTTCTGCCACGGGTGACGAACCAGGCCGCGGGAGACAGCGGTGCGAGCCTCCAGAACCTGATCAGCCGCCTTCATCCTGTCACCAATACCGCTTCGGACAACACCGAGGCCCTGCGTTTCCCAACGCCACCATCAACCGCCAGTGCCAACACCAGTGGTTCCGGCTCGGCGGGCAGCAGCAGCTCCATGGGGGCTGGCGAGATGCTGCGACTACTGTCGGGCATGATCAACCGGCTGACGGTCAACCAGCTCCACTCCCAGATCGCCAGCGCGGGCGCTGACGCCAATGCGCCCAACCAGACCTGGATTCTGGAACTGCCCTGGGTGAACAACAGCCAGGAGGTACGGATACTGCAGGGGCGGGTGGAGGAGTACGGCCCCCGGGATACCGAGCCGGATGATGACTCGGGGGAACGGTCGTTCGAACGGGAGTGGCAACTGACGCTGGCCCTGTCATTTGAGGCCACGGGCCCCGTCTACTTTGAGATCAACCTTCGCGGACGCAAACTCCGGACCCAGGTTTGGGCCGAAAGGCCGGCCACTGTAAGCCTGATTGAAAACACCCGGGAGCGGCTTGAAACAGCGCTAACGCAACTGGATCTGGAGGTAGCACCGATCGAGTGCATGGAGGGCCAGCCTAACGCGCGCGTCACCCGGCTTACCCAGCAACTGGTGGATGAACATGCCTGAAAACAACGACCATGAGGCAGCCATTGCGCTGACCTACGACGGCGAAAACGCGCCCTCTGTCTCAGCCACTGGTCAGGACGAACTGGCGCGGGAAATGATTCGCCTGGCAGAGGCCAACGGCGTGCCGCTCTATGAGGACCCGGATCTGGCAGCACTGCTCAGCAGGCTGGACCTTGGCGAAGCCATTCCAGAGACACTGTACCGGGTTATAGCGGAAGTGCTCGCCTACAGCTTCTACCTTCAGGGATTCACCCCGGAAGATTTCCAGGAGGGGGGCAGCAGGTCCTAAACCACCTCATCAGTCTGGGGCTGCTCACTGCTGCGTGCCTGCCCCTGGCGCAACGCAGATACCAGTTCCGCCTCCGGCCGGGAGATGCCGCAGGAGTTCATCAGGTCTTCGGTATCCGCGCCCAGCTCAACCAGCTTGGAAGCTTCGTCATAGGGGACACGCAGCGGATCATTCAGCCGCATCTCCTCCAGTGCCCCATTCAACCGGTGCAGGGACTGCTCGCACGCCACCAGGCGCCGCCCAACGCCCATGCTTCCGCTGCTTACGGCATGAAGTTCGCGCCCCAGATCGTCGCAGCGCTTTCGCCAGTGGGCCTCCATCCGATTGATCCGAAGCCGATTAGCAACACCCTGAGCCGCCACGATGGCAATGGCCAGGGCCGTGATGCCCCAGGGAAGGAGTGTATCAATCATCGCCATGCCAGCCTCCTGTTGCCAACCACCTAGAGGGATTCAATCTCCGCCCACTCTTCATCGGTCAGCATCTTTTCGAATGCCACCAGGATTACAAGCTCGCCTTCGCGGTTACACACCCCGTGAATGAAGCGAGCGCTCTCCTCGTTGCCCACGTTGGGGGCGCTCTCGATTTCGCTCTGACGGATATAGATAACCTCGGCCACCGCATCCACCATGATGCCGATAACCTGCTCCTCGGCCTCCAGTACGACAATGCGGGTTGAATCCGTAATCTCGCCATCCGGTAAGCCGAAACGGCGCCGCGTATCGATCACCGTCACCACATTGCCTCGCAGATTGATGATGCCGAGCACATAATCAGGCGCCCCCGGAACCGGCGCGATTTCCGTGTAACGCAGCACTTCCTGAATCTGCATCACGTTGAGACCATAGGTCTCCTCCGCGAGCCGGAACGTCACATATTGCAGCACCGGGTCATCACTGCTCTGCTGGGCCGCGTTCTGAATGCTTTGGGTCGCCATATCCGCCTCTCTATCCGGGCAACTGTCAATATTTCATCGCTGCGTACCCTGCACTATAGAACAGAGCACAAAGTGTGCCACTCCCCGCCTCACTATCGGTCCAGATCCGGGTTCCTTTCGGTTTCCGCCTTCTGCAGCAGAGCCGCCAACTGTGACACATCCAGCAACGCACACATCTCTTTCTTGATTGTGCCTGCCAGCCACTGCCGGCGGCCACCCTCACTACGCCATTTCACCTCATCCGGCTGAACAAGGAAAGACTGGGCCACTTCATCGCAGGCCAGCCCCCAGGCACTGTCCCCAAGCTGAATCACAAACCGGTACCCCTGGCGGAAATCATCCCGGTAACGCTCCGGCATTACCCAGCGCGCGGTGTCAGCCACCCTTATCGTTTGGTCACCAACCCGCAGCAACCCAAGGAACCAGTCCGGTCGCCCAACCAGCGGCGTCAGCTCGTGCTCCAGACGGTGCACCTGCCCCAGCAGCACCAATGGTACCGCCAGCTGCAATCCAGCCACCCGGAAAATGAGGCACTCAAACCCCTCCTGGGCCCAGGGTGGACGCCCGTTGCGCCAGCTCCCCTTTTGCATTCCGGGTTCAAGCTCTGGCTCACGCCCAACAGCAGGAACCGGCTCAGGCTCAGGCTCAGGCTCAGGCTCAGGCTCAGGCTCAGGCTCAGGCTCAGGCTCAGGCTCAGGCTCAGGCTCAGGCTCAGGCTCAGGCTCAGGCTCAGGCTCAGGCTCAGGCTCAGGCTCAGGCTCAGGCTCAGGCTCAGGCTCAGGCTCAGGCTCAGGCTCAGGCTCAGGAACAGTCTGTGTTTCTGGGACCGCGTCAACCGGGTCTTCCGACTCGGACTCGGCTTCGGCCTCCGGCTCAGTCGGGGTGACCTGCTCCAGACTGCGAATCGCCGGGCTCAACATCCCCGGCCTCAGCGTTGATTTTTCCGCTTCCGCAACAGGACGGGACGCGGCCCGCTCCTGGCGCGCGTGCGCCTGTCTCCGCGTCAAAGGGGCACCGGAACGACGAGCGCTTTCATCGCTGGCAGGCTCATCGTCCTCTGCCCAGGGGCTTTCATCACCTGACGACAGAAGCTCATCAAAATAATCCCCGAGGATCGAATCAGGCTTATTACTGCCACGCCCTGCCACTGTCCAGTCTCCTCTGCGGGCCTATCGCGCCTGCGCGCCCTGCCGGGGGCGCCCGTCGTCACCCAGTTTGATCTGCAGATCCGAGAGCAGACGACGATAGGCCCGTATTCCCTGGGAATCCGAGCTGATCGCCGTCGGCACCACCCCCTTCTGGCTGGCATCCCGGAGTCGTGTGTCTACCGGAATGGCGAAGCGCCAGAGTTCATCTCCGTAATCCCGGCGCAATTGATTCAGGCTTTGAACCGAGGCCTGCGTCCGCCGGTCGTACATGGTCGGAACGATGGTATAGCCGAGGTCGTTTTTCTGGCTCTTCATCACCATCTGAAGGGTATGCAGCATCCGCTCCAGCCCCTTGAGGGCCAGGAACTCGGTTTGTACCGGCATCACCAGGTGCTGCGCCGCAGCCAGGGCATTGATCATCAGCACTCCAAGGGACGGCGAATTGTCCATAAGAACGTAATCGTAGTCATCCCAAAGCGTGGCAAGCGACCGCGAGATGACGAGCCCCATCCCTGCAACACCGACGCTGTGACGCTCAAGCGTGGCCAGTGCGCTTGAAGCGGGCATCAGGTGAAGCCCAGAGTGACTGGTCTCGGTGATCAACTGCGCCGGAAGCCCCGGCGGTACCTTACCCTCGTGTTGAAACAGGTCGTATACTGAATGCTCAATGCCATCAGGGTCATGGCCAAAATAGGTCGTTACTGAGCCGTGGGGATCCAAATCCACCATCAGCACCCGATGGCCGGCATCCGCGAGCAAGCCACCCAGCGCCACGACGGTGGTCGTCTTGCCGACGCCCCCTTTCTGATTCGCCACTGTCCAGATCCGCACGCTTGACTCCCCTGATGTTGATGGGCCTGCCCCGGCCAACTCTTGCCGCCAACAACCACTGGCGGCGATGCTGTGCCGACGGCGCTCGTCTCTCTCCCAACGCCACCGCCGCCCTTTTGACGGCTACCAGCCACGAAGCAGTTTCCATGCCACTTTCAGCGCTGACCTGGTGCGGCCGGCGGGCTCCCCTCCGCCCCAATCACCAGCGTTACCCGGCGGTTGCGAGCCCGCCCACGCTCAGTGTCATTACGGGCCACCGGGTGGTTATCCCCATAACCCAGGGCGGCAAGGCGTTCGGGCTCAATCCCATTGGCTTCCAGCAAGCGTACCACCGCGCCCGCGCGGGCTGCGGAAAGCTCCCAGTTGGAAGGGAAACGGCTGGTGCTGATCGGAAGGTTGTCCGTATACCCCTCCACCACAATGGCATTATCATTCGAGGCCAATACCTCCGCGATGCGCACAATGGCGGCCTTCGCCGCCTTACCGGGACGGACCCCGCCACTGCTGAACACCAGATCCCCCGGCAGGGTCACCTCCAACCAACGCTTGCCTTCCCGGAAACGGATCCGTTCTCCCTCTGCCACGCCGTCCAGGGCGTTTCCCAGCGCGTCCCGGAGTTCAGGCTCCGAAAAGCGGGGCGCGCCCGTCCCCGAGCTCTCGTCCGGAGCCGTAATCGGTTCCCCGATGGGGATGGGATTGATGGTGCGCGGTTTTCCCGAGAAAACACCCTGAACGGCCTCGGACAAACGCTGAACCTCAGCGTGTTCCGCATTGGAAAGCGCGTAAAGGAAGACGAAAAAACCGAACAGAACCGTGACGAAATCCGCATAGGACACCAGCCAACGGTCGTTGCTGGGGCCTTCCTCATCGTCGGTGCGGCGGCGTCTCATGCTTGGATCCTCAGCGGTGCATGAACCCCTGCAGCCGCAGCTCAATGGTATTGGGGTTCTCGCCTTCCAGTACGCCCAGAACCCCGTCGATCATCATCTCCTGATAGCGGCTGCGATAATGGACAAGACTCCGGAGCTTGCTGGCCACCGGAAAACACAACAGGTTTGCCAACGCGATGCCGTAAATGGTGGCCACAAACGCAGTGGCAATCCCTGTGCCCACCTGAGCCGGGTCCTCAAGGTGTGTCATCACCTGGATCAGCCCCATAACCGCCCCGATAATGCCGATGGTGGGAGCATACCCCCCCATGGACTCAAACACACGGGCGGCTTCAAGATCCCCTTTTTCGCGTGATTCAAGATCCGTTTCGAGCATGGTGCGGATGGTCTCCGGCTCAACGCCGTCCACCAACAGCTGTAACCCCTTGCGGGCGAAGGGTTCGGTTTCCTGTTCGGCCACCGACTCCAGCCCCAGGATCCCGTCTTTGCGGGATTTCATGCTCCAACCTACCACCTTCTCAACACCATCCCCCATGCTGATGTCCGGAGGCGAGAACACCCAGCGCAACAGCACCATAGCGCGGCGCAATACCGAACTCGGCGTCTGCAGGGTGATGGCGGCGAGCGTCCCGCCAATGACGATCACAACAGCGGGCAGGTTGAGCAGCGAGCCGAGGGTGCCCCCTTCGAGAACAGTACCACCGAGCAGCGCCGCAAACGCCAGTATGACCCCCAGCAGACTCAGTGGATCCATCAGGTCACACCTTCGGTCAACCGGCTCCCGATCCGATCCAACGCCAGCACCTCGTCAGTCAGTCCCGCCTTGGCCACGGCCATGGGCATACCGTAGATCACCGAGGTTTTCTCATCCTGGGACCAGACAACGGAGCCCGACTGTTTCATCAGCCGGCACCCCTCCTTGCCGTCCGCGCCCATGCCGGTGAGGATCAGGGCCAGGGTCTTTCCGGGAAAATTGCGGGCAATGGAGCCAAAAGTGACGTCCACGCAGGGCCTGTAATTGAGTCGACCGTCGTCGGGAATAACCCGGATGCGACCGGTCCCGCCCTTCTTCTCCACCAGCATCTGCTGCCCTCCGGGCGCCAGCAACGCAACCCCGGGTTCCAGCACATCGCCATCTTCGGCCTGCCGAACCCGGATGCGGCAGAGTTTGTCGAGCCGATCCGCAAAGGCGAGCGTGAAACTCGCCGGCATGTGCTGGACGAGGATGATGGGGGCCGGGAAGTTGGCGGGCAGTTCAGCCAGCACTTTCTGCAGTGCGATGGGGCCGCCGGTGGAGGTACCGATGGCCACCACATCGTAATGCCGCGAGGCCGAACGCCGGGACGTATCACCGCGACCGCCCGCAGAGCTGTCAGGGCGCTCGGCCGGCGCGCCGGAGCGGCGCGGCTCGGGCTGCTGCCTGCGCTCCGCAGTGGCCGGGCGCGAGGAATCCTGCCGCCGTTCCGGGGTGGAGGGCGCCGATGCCCCGCCTCCCGATGCGGGCGCCTGTCTGCCGGCACTCCCTCCGGAGCCCCCCCGTCCGGGATGGCTCCGCGCCACCTCGAGCAAGCGCTTGCGCAGAATCTCCTGAAGCCGGCTGGAGGAGCGCGCAATTTCCTCAAAATTCTTGGGCAGGAAGTCCACGGCCCCCGCATCAAGGGCGTCCAGTGTTACGCGCGCGCCCTCATAGGTCAGCGAGGAAAACATCAGCACCGGCGTCGGGCGGCTCTCCATGATCTTGCGGACCGCGCTGATGCCATCCATGACCGGCATTTCGTAGTCCATGGTAATCACGTCAGGCCGGTGCTTCTCGACCAGGCTCAGCGCTTCCTTCCCATTGCTGGCGGCCGCCACGACCTCCAGTTCACCGGTAGCAGAGAGAATTTCCGTCAGACGCTTGCGGAAAAACCCGGAATCATCAACAACAAGGACGGAAACCGTCATCCAAGACTCCAATCACTGGGGTCCGGCCCGCGGTGCAGCTGCTCCGATGACACGGACCGGTTATCAAGCGTAATGCTGGAGAAGGCTGGGCACGTCGAGGATCAGCGCAATGGTGCCGTCCCCGGTGATCGTAGCGCCCGCCATACCAGGTGTCCCCTGTAACATCTTGCCCAGAGGCTTGATGACTACTTCCTCCTGGCCAATCAGCTGGTCCACCACGAACCCTACCCGCTTGGTGCCAACGGCTACCACCACGACATGGGCATCCGTGTCCTCAGTGTCTATGCTGGCGCCTTCAACCAGCCACTTCTTGATGTAAAACAGCGGATACACGTGGTCCCGGACCACAATGCATTCGCGCCCATCCACAATGTTTTTCTTGCTCAGGTCCAGGTGGAAAATCTCCACCACGTTCACCAGCGGCAGAGCAAACGGCTGCTCCTCCAGCTTGACCATCAGCGTCGGCATGATCGCCAGGGTCAGCGGTACCTTGATCACGATGCGCGAGCCACGCCCGAGCTCGGAGTCAATATTAACCGAGCCGTTAAGCTGATTGATCTTGGTTTTGACCACGTCCATGCCAACGCCGCGCCCTGAAACATCAGAGATCTCGGTATTGGTGGAAAAGCCCGGCGCGAAGATGAGCTGATAGCACTCATCCTCAGAAAGACGATCAGCGGCCTCCTGCTCGTAGACCCCTTTCTCCACCGCTTTACGGCGCAGAGCCTCCGGGTCCATGCCACCACCGTCGTCCTCGATCATGAGCTGGATGTGATCCCCCTCCTGCTCAGCAGAAAGGGCAACGCGCCCGACACGCGGCTTGCCATTACGTTCGCGCTCATCCGGCATCTCGATGCCGTGATCCACGGCATTGCGGACCAGATGCACCAGCGGATCGGATAGTGCCTCGACCAGGTTCTTGTCCAGGTCGGTTTCCTCACCGCTCATGCTCAGGTTCACTTCCTTCTCCAGGCTCCGCGCCAGATCCCGAACCACCCGGGGGAAGCGGCCAAACACTTTCTTGATCGGCTGCATCCGGGTCTGCATCACGGAAGACTGCAGATCTCCGGTCACCACATCCAGGTTGGAGACTGTCTTCTGCACGCGCCCATCGTCCAGTTCATCACTCAGGCGCTTGAGCCGGTTCCGGATGAGCACCAGCTCACCCACCATGTTCATGATGTCATCAAGACGCCGTGTATCCACTCTCACGGTGGATTCAGCAGCGGCGGCCGCCTGGTCTTTGCCGCCGCCGCCACCACCGCCACCGCCGGCGGATTTTGCATCATCCCCTGTCTGGCCGCCGCCAGCGCCACCACCACCCGACTGGGGTTGCTTGGACGCCGGCGCTGATTGGGAGGCGCTCTTTTGGGGGGCGGTCGCCTCCGGTTCAGCTGGCTCGCTGCTGTTGTCAGCCTGAGCGGCAGCGGGGACGGCCGGTTCAGGCGCCTCAGCAGCGCTACTGGATGGTGTTTGTGGCGCAGCCGCGGGTTCCCCGTTACCGCCAACTCCCGAGGTCTCCGCTGTATCCGGTACGAATTGCCCTGGTCCGTGAAGCTCATCAAGCAGGGACTCAAACTCATCCTCAGAGATTTCATCATCATCGCCGGACTGGGCTTCACCGCTGCCCTCAGATGCGTTGCCCTGGGTTTCGCCGGAGCCGGCTTGACCGTCACCGCCTACCGCTTCGGACGCGGGCGGCGCCCCAGCATGCTTGCCTTCACCATGGAGTTGATCCAGCAGGGCCTCGAACTCGTCCTCGGAGATTTCATCGTCATCACCGGAAGCCTGGGATTCGGACGCCTGTCCCCCACTGCTGGACGCTACCTCTCCAGACTCACTCTGCGCCTCGGGTTCGATGGCATCCAGAAGCTGCTCAAATTCATCGTCGGTAATATCGCCTTCCTCGCCACCCCCCTGCGGCGCTTTTTCCTCGGTCTGGGCCGGCTGTTCAGCCGCGGCGGGCGTGCTGTCCTCGCTTTCCGGCTTGGCAAGCCGGGCGAGTTGCTCCAGAAGCTGGGGGTCGGCGGGCGTCGGCGCTTCGCGGCTGCGGACCTCGTCAAATTGGGAATTGACAACATCAAGGGCTCTCAGAACCACGTCCATCAGGTTGGAGTCGACCGTCCGTCCGCCGTTGCGAAGCGTATCGAACACATTTTCGGCCTTGTGGCAGCAATCGACCAGCGCATCGAGCTGCATAAAGCCGGCACCGCCCTTGACGGTATGAAAGCCCCGAAAGATGGCATTGAGCAGGTCCGTATCCCCGGGGTTGTTCTCCAACTGAACCAGTTGTTCGGAGAGCTGCTCCAGTATTTCACCGGACTCAACCAGGAAGTCCTGAAGGATCTCTTCGTCCGCATCCAACGCCATGCAACGTCTCCTTAAAAGCCGAGACTGGACAGCAGGTCGTCAACCTCGTCCTGTCCGGAAACAACATCCTGCTGCGACTCATCAATCTGGGGCCCTTCGCCTTTGCTGCCCACCTCGCCTTCCTGGCTACTTTCTCCATAGTCATGGACCACACCCGCGATTTTGTCCACATCGCTGGCCATAACCATCAGGTTCACCAGATGATCCTCAACCTCCTTCACTAGAGAGGTCACCCGCTGGATGACCTGGCCGGTGAGGTCCTGAAAGTCCTGTGCGAGCAGGATCTCGGAGAGATTGCCGTGCAGCCGGTCTGAATCCGAAGTGATGCGATCCAGGAAAGAGTCAATGCGGCGATAGAGTTCGCGGAATTCAGAGGGCTTCATTTCCCGGCGCCGCAGCCGTCCCCAGTCATCGCGGATGGCGTTGGCTTCCTCACGCAGGTTCGAGGCAATGGGCATGGTTTCTTCGACCAAATCCATCGTTTTATTCGCCGAGCGGCCGGTCAGGTGCACCACATAGTCCAAACGGTCCGAGGCATCCGCCATCTTGGACAGTTCTTCCTGCTGCTCGCGGTTCTCAGCCTTGATCTCAAAATTGCGCAGTGCCTCATGCAGGCTGCGGGTCAAACGGCCCACCTCCCGATACAGGCTGCGGTCACGGACCTCCCCCAACTCGGCAATGCGTTGCATTGCATCACTGATATTCCCCTGATCCAGGGCGTCTTTCAGGGCAGTAGCATGCTCTTTGAGCTCCGCTGCCACTTCCTCGGTAATGTCTTCCCGGTTGAGCTCACTCATGCGATCGGCACCCGGTTCACTCGATACGTTCAAAAATCTTCTCGATTTTGTCTTTGAGTACGGCGGCAGTGAACGGTTTGACCACATAGCCGTTCACTCCCGCTTGGGCCGCAGCCACGATCTGATCCCGCTTGGCCTCCGCGGTCACCATCAGAATGGGGAGACTCTTCAGATTCTCGTCGGCCCGAATCGCCTGGAGCAGCTCCATGCCGCTCATTCCCGGCATGTTCCAGTCCGTTATCAGAAAGTCGAATTTGCCGTTACGCAACATCGGAAGAGCGCTATTGCCATCGTCCGCCTCTTCGATGTTGTTAAAACCGAGGTCGCGCAGCAGGTTCCTCACGATCCGTCTCATCGTGGAGAAATCATCCACAACAAGAATCTTCATGTTCTTGTCCAAAACAGCCTCCAAACACGTCGGTGTTGTAACGTTGGCCTGAGCGGCGCGTGCTACAACGCTTATTCAAACAGTCTAGACGTTTGTGCCAATCTCACCAGTCAGCCGCCCAGACGCTCACGCATGCGCGCCCTGAGCCGGGCCGCTGCCTGGCCATGGATCTGGCTCACACGGGATTCGCTGACCTCCAGAACCGCACCAATCTCCTTGAGGTTGAGCTCGTCCTGATAATACAGCGAGAGCACCAGCCGTTCCCGTTCGGGCAGCTGGTCGATCTCCGTGGCCAGAGCGCTTCGAAAATCCGCTTCCTGAAGCTCACCTTCGGGCCCCTCACTGGGGGCCTGATCATTGATGTGCTCATTCCTGTCGGTGAGCTCATCCAGGCTGAACAGTCGACCGGTGGTCGCGTCACTGGCGCGGCTGTGGTAATCGGCCAGTGACAACCCAAGCTCCTGGGCGACCTCCGCATCCCTGGCGTCACGGCCTTCCCGCGCTTCAATGGTCCGTATTGCTTCCGAAATACGGCGGGCGTTGCGGTGCACTGAGCGCGGCACCCAGTCGCCACGACGGATCTCATCGACAATGGCCCCGCGGATGCGGATCCCCGCGTAGGTCTCGAAGCTCGCTCCCTGACCGGACTCATACTTACGGGCCGCCTCCAGCAGCCCAACCATCCCCGCCTGCATCAGGTCTTCCAGCTGTATATGGTCGGGCAGCCGCGCCATCAAGTGCAGCGCAATCTTCTTGACCAGAGGCATGTGGGTCTCGACAAGTGCGTCCACATCGGCCCGGTGGGTCTGTGTATAGAGCTCAAGCGGCCCGGACTGCGTCATGGTTTGGCCACCCCCGTAACCCCCTGCTCAAGAATGAACCCCCAAGTCAGTCCTGTACAAGCCGTTCCACGAAGAACTCCAGGTGACCCCGTGGCGACGACGGCAGCGGCCATTGGTCAACCTTCTTCGCCAGCTCCCGGAACGCTCCGGACGCCTTGGCATTCGGGTAAAGCTCCATTACCGCCTTCTGGCGCCGTACCGCTTTCTTGACCGCATCATCAAGAGGGATTGCTCCCACATATTGTAACGCAACATCCAGGAAGCGCTCAGTGACCCGGTAAAGTTTATCGTAAAGCGCCTTACCATCCTGCTCGGTGCGAACCATGTTCGCCAATACGCGGAACCGGTGGGTATCGTAGTCCCGGTTCATCAGTTTTATGAGAGCGTAGGTGTCGGTTATCGAGGTAGGCTCATCGTTGACCACCAGCATCAGCTCCTGGGAGGCCCTGAGAAAACTGACCACGGACTCCGAGATCCCTGCCGCTGTATCCACAATGAGCACGTCAATGTCGTCGCCCAGCTCACTGAAGGCGGAAATCAGACCCGCATGCTCCATATGGCTGAGATTGGTCATCCGCTGAGTGCCGGACGACGCAGGCACGATCCGGATGCCGCCAGGACCATCCACAAGAATATCCGTGAGCGAACACTCCCCGGCGAGCACATCGGAAATATTGTAACTGGCGCTGATCCCCAGCAGCACATCGATGTTGGCCAGACCCAGGTCGGCATCAAGGACCACGACCCGCTGCCCCATCTCACAGAGGGCAATGCCCAGATTCACCGCCACGTTGCTCTTGCCAACGCCGCCCTTGCCACCGGTGACCGCGACCACCTGTACCGGATTACTCATGCGGAATGGGCTCTCCCGTCCTGATTGCTTGACCGTTGTTAAGGAGACGCCCGATTCCCGATCAGGCGCCTTCGACCATGGCGCTTTCGCCGCGATTGAGCGCCTGATGTCGACGCACTGCCTGTTTGACCAGATCCGCCGCCCCCGCGCGATGCAAGTCATCCGGGATTTTCTGGCCATTGGTATAGAATGCAACCGGCAGCCGGCTTTGGGCTGCAAATCCTACCACCTCACCCAGGGTCAGGGCTTCATCGGTCTTGGTCAGAATGCAACCCGCCAGCCCAACCGCATTATAGCAATGCCACGTGGATTGCATAATGCGCGGCTGACTGGTGGCTGAAATCAGCAGGTAGGGCTGTACCGGATGACGGCTATTAACCAGTTCATCAATCTGCTCCTCCCAGCCACGATCCGCCGCCGTCAAACCTGCGGTATCCACCAGGATCAGCTTGCGGTCCGACAGGTCATCGAGAATGGCATCCAGGCTGTTAGCCTCATCCACGACCCTTACCGGCACATTCAGAATCCGCCCGAATACGAACAGCTGCTCATGGGCCGCCACACGATAGCGGTCTGTGGTCACCAATGCCAGCTGTTCCGCGCCATGACGCAAAACAAACTGAGCGGCCATCTTGCCGATGGTGGTCGTCTTGCCGGAACCAGTGGGGCCGAGCAGCGCATGGACACCGCCGCGCTCCAATGGATCCGTCCGTATTGTATCCAGCCTCGCCGCCAGCGCCTTGAGGGCACTTTTCCACCCTGCGTCCAGACGCCCCTGGCCGTGCTCTGCTCCCAGCTCCCGGGCCTGATCGCGCGGCAAGCCCAGGTCCTGCAGCCGGTCCGACAGGCGCTGCTCAACCACTCCCTGGGTTTTCTCGCCCGGTTTGGCGGCGTTGTGCTGGCCATTCATCTGCTGGAGCATGTCACGCAATGAATGGATCTCGGCCCGCATGGAACTCATGGCATCGTCGGACTCAGGAGCCGCTTCGCTGGCAGTACTGACACCCGCTTCCTGCTCTCCGGAGCCCACCGTGGCCGGCTCCACCGGCTCCTGGCTGTGGCGTGAACGCTGTTGAACCTCGTTGATATGGGCCCTTGATTTCGCCTTGGCCTCTTCCAGCTTACGATGCTTTTCCGCCTGCAGTTCGGCCAGCTGAGAGGCATTGGCCTTTTCCTCGTCCGCCACGCCCAGCTGGCTGCGGACCTCACCTTCATCGTAATCCAGGGCCGTCACGATTTCGACGCCGTTGTCCACCCGCTTGCTGGACAGGATGACCGCGTCATCACCCATTTCGCTGCGGACCATCCGCAGCGCCTCGGGCATGGTGGGAGCAAAGAAGCGTTTGACTTGCATGGCAGGGAACCTCCGCCGCCGTCAGTTTATTGCCCTATGGACGACACAATCGTGACCTGCTTGTTCTCCGGAATCTCCTGATAGGAAAGAACGTGCAGCCGTTCCACCCCATACCGGACAAACCTTGCCAGCACCGGCCGCAGGGGAGCCGATACCAGCAGGATGGCGGGCTTGCCGACCGCCTCCTGTTTCTGGGCCGCATCCGAGAGTGAGCGCTGGAGCTTTTCGACCATGTTCGGCTCCAGGATCATGCCGATGTCGTCGGCAGTGCCGGATTGTTGACCCTGCTGCACAGACTTAAGCAACATCTGTTCCAGCTGAGGATCCAGAGTGATCACCGGAATCTCTGTCTCGTTGCCGCACAGCTTCTGGACGATCATGCGCTTGAGCGCCTTGCGGGCCGCCGTGGTCAGCACACTGGGGTCCTGGCTGCGTGGCTGAACATTGACAATGGCCTCTGCAATGCTGCGCATATCGCGGATCGGCACTTCCTCCAACAGCAGGTTCTGGAGGACCTTGAGCAACAGGCTGATGGAAACGGTATTCGGCACCAGCTCCTCGGCCAGCTTGGGCGATGCCTTTTCCAGCTGATCCAACCACTTCTGCACCTCCTCGTGACCGAGAAGCTCGTGGGCATGTTCCTGGAGCACCTGGTTCAGGTGGGTGGCCACCACGGTGGAGGCATCCACAACCGTATAGCCCAGCGTCTGGGCCTGGTCACGCTGGGACGTTTCGATCCAGGTTGCCTCCAGACCAAAGGCCGGATCCTTGCCCGCGATTCCCTCGACCTTGCCGAACACCTGACCGGGGTTGATCGCCAGCTCCCGGTCCGGGTGAATTTCGGCCTCCGCCAGGGTCACGCCCATCAGCGTGATGCGGTACACATTGGGCATCAGGTCCAGGTTGTCCCGGATATGCACGGACGGCATGAGAAAGCCCAGATCCTGGGACAGCTTCTTGCGCACCCCTTTGATCCGGGCCAGCAGCTGCCCTCCCTGGTTCTTGTCCACCAGCGGGATCAAGCGGTAGCCCACTTCGAGCCCCACAATATCCACGCTGACCACATCTTCCCAGCCCAGCTCCTTGGTCTCACCGGTGCCACCACCGGGCAGGGCCTGCTGCTGATCCTCGCTGAGGGTGCGCTGCTCGCCGCCACCCTCGCCACCGGCTGCCTGGCGCGCCACCGGCGCGGCGCCTTCTTCCACCACCTGCTGGCTCCGCTTCCAGATCAGCCAGGCTACCCCGGCAGCCATGCCACCCAAGCCCATGAAAGCCACGGTGGGCATCCCCGGAATCAGGCCAAGGCCAATCAGGATGCCTCCCGCAATGCCAATGGCGTGCGGGGAGGAAAACATCTGCTCCACCACCTGGGCAGTCATTTCCTGGGACTTGCCCACCCGGGTCACGATAATGGCGGCGGAGGCGGACAGAAGCAGCGAAGGGATCTGCGCGACCAGGCCGTCACCAATGGTCAGCAGCGCATAGTTCTCCACTGCCTGACCAAAGGCCAGCCCATGCTGGAACATGCCAATGGCGACCCCACCGACAATGTTGATGAACAGGATCAGCAGACCGGCAATGGCATCACCGCGCACGAACTTGGAGGCACCATCCATGGAGCCGTAGAAATCCGCCTCTCCGGCAACCTCGGCACGGCGCTCACGGGCTTCATCCTGATTGATCAGCCCCGCGTTCAGGTCCGCGTCGATGGCCATCTGTTTGCCGGGCATTGCGTCCAGAGTGAAGCGCGCACTGACCTCGGATACCCGGCCCGCGCCCTTGGTCACCACAATGAAGTTGATGATCATCAGGATGGCGAAGACCACCAGGCCCACGGCATAGTTACCGCCGATCAACACCTCGCCGAAGGATTCGATCACCTTACCGGCGGCCGCGCCCCCCTCGTGGCCGTTCAAAAGCACCACCCGGGTGGAGGCTACGTTCAGCGCCAGCCGCAACAGGGTGGCCACAAGCAGAACCGTCGGGAAGGCGGCGAAGTCCATGGGCCGCATGGCATAGATGGCGACCAGAATGATCACCAGGGACAGGGCGATATTGAAGGTGAAAGCCACGTCCAGCAGAAAAACCGGAATGGGCAGCGTCATCATGCCCAACAGCACCATGAGCATGAACGGTATCGCCACATTCCCGCTCATGATGGCCTTCAAGCCCCTGAGCTGGTCGATTGCTACCGCCCGATCCATGACCCGCCCGGTACCCCCTACGGCTGAGTGACTGATTCAGGCGCCATTTTTCCGGCGCCATTCCAGGTTCTCAGTTTGGGGTTGCAAGCGCCGTACCAGCTCCGTTACTCATCGCGCTTGAGATCATCAGGGATGGGCAACCTGGGCATGACAGGCTTCTTACCGCCATTGCGCCGGTATTGGCGAAGCTGGAACAGATAGGCCAGGACCTGGGCCACTGCCATATAGAGCCCCTCGGGGATGGTCTCGCCTATCTCCGTACTGTGATAGGCAGCCCGCGCCAGCGGCGGGGTGCGCAGCACATCCACCCGGCTCTCACGCGCGATCTCCATGATCTTGGTAGCAATCTCATCGGCACCCTTGGCAACCACCACCGGTGCCGCCATGCTATTGCCGTCATACTTCAGGGCCACGGCGTAGTGCTCCGGGTTGGTAATGACCACATCCGCGCTGGGCACCTCTTCCATCATGCGCCGCTGGGTCATCTCCTGCTGCAGCTGGCGCACCTTCTGCTTGACCTCGGGCTTGCCTTCGGTCTCCTTGTTTTCGTCCTTCACCTCCTGCTTGGTCATGCGCATTTTTTTCTGGTGATCGTAGATCTGAAAGGGAACATCGATCACCGCTATAATGATGGTTGAGCATGAGAGCAGGAAGAAACTCCAACCAAGCGTCCAGAGCG
This sequence comes from Halomonadaceae bacterium KBTZ08, assembly GCA_048013405.1. Lineage (GTDB taxonomy): Bacteria > Pseudomonadota > Gammaproteobacteria > Pseudomonadales > Oleiphilaceae > Halospina. The sequence goes on along the minus strand of CP182108.1, from coordinate 267,610 downwards.
TGTGCTCGGTGGCACTGTTGGGCGATTCACTGGAGATGGCCAGCAAGTCTTCCGTGCGGATATTGAGGATCGCCACGGCGATGACCAGAACGAGCGAGACCTTGGCCACGCTCTTCCCCAGTTCCACCAGGGAACGCAGGCCGAACATCCGCCCCAGTCCCTTGATCGGGCTCATACGGCTGAGCTGTGGCGCCACGGCCTTGCCGGATATCAACCAGCCCCCAAGCATGACCGGCCCCAGAAAAGCCGCTACCGCCAACACGGCCAGAAGCGGTGTCAGGGCATAAGCAGCCGTCGTGGCGGACTGCCCCAGGTGCTGGAGCATCTGGGACGTGTCAAAAATCTGACCCCGCTCCAGGGCAAAGTTGAACTCGAACATATTCTTGAGGGCATTGCCGATGGCGCCACCGAACAACAAAAGCCCGCTGGCCCCCGCCATCAGCACCAGGGCGGTACCAAGATCCTTGGACTGGGGAACCTGCCCCTCCTCCCGGGCCTTCTCCAGCCGTCTGGGGGTCGGATCCTCCGTTTTTTCCTGACTGTCGTCACCACCCTCGGCCATGAAAGCCCCTCCGGATCAGGTCCGCTGCATCTCGCGCAGGAAGGTGAATGTCTCCCGGCTGAACTCCTGGAAATGCGGCGCCAAATCCCGCACCAGCACCCAATTGGCAAAGAGCCCGAACAACAGCGCAATGGGGAAACCAATGGCAAAGATGTTCATCTGGGGCGCCGCCCGGGTCATAACACCAAAGGAGATGTAAACAATCAGAACCGCCGCCATGGCCGGCAACGCGAGCAGCATCGCACTGGCGAACAGCCAGGTCATCCGGTGGGCAAGCTCACGAAAGGATTCGATGGCGAGACCATCAGTGGCAACGGGCACTGTATTGAAACTCTCGATCAGGACATCAAACAGCACCAGGTGCCCATTCATGGCCAGGAACAGCAGGGTAATGCCGTTAAGGTAGAACTGGGACAGCACCGGCACATTGACCCCGTTGGCCGGATCCACCATGGAGGCAAACCCCAACCCCATCTGCATGGCGATCATCTGGCCGGCTACAACAAACAACTGGAAGAGCATGTAGACCGCAAACCCCATGGCACTGCCGATCAGTACCTGCTGTATAGCGATCAGGCCCATTTCAGGCGAAATCGAATCCAGAACCGGCACATCCCCCATCATGGGCATGATCATCACCGTCAGCGCCAATGCCAGCCCCATGCGGATGCGCATGGTGACCAGCTGGGTCCCGAATATGGGGATCACCATCAGGAAACTGCCAATGCGGAACAGCGGCCACAGGAACTGGCCAAGCCACTGCCCGATTGCATCCGGTCCCAGCTCAATCGGCATGGCGCTACCCGATCAGGTTCGGAATGTTTTTGATCAGCTCATTGGTGTGATCCAGGAGCAGGGTCAGCAACCAGGGGCCCCAGACGATCAACACCAGCAGCGTCACGATCAGCCGTGGCAGAAAGCTCAGGGTCTGCTCGTTGATCTGGGTTGCCGCCTGGAAAGTGGAAACCACCAGCCCGACCATCAGCCCAGGCCCGATGATTGCCAGGGCCATGGTGACGATCAGCCATAACGCATCGCGCATCAGATCTATGACCACTTCTGGAGTCATTGCCTCACCCCCTGTCTATATCCCATAGCTGGCCGCCAGCGTACCCATGACCATGGCCCAGCCATCGACCAGCACGAAGAGCATGATCTTGAACGGCAGAGAAATAATGATCGGGGACAGCATCATCATGCCCATGGCCATGAGCACGCTTGCCACCACCATGTCGATGATCAGGAAGGGAATAAAGAGCATGAACCCGATCTGGAACGCCGTTTTGAGCTCACTGGTCACAAAGGCCGGCATCAGGATCCAGAACGAAACCTCCTCCGGGTTTTCATAGCTGCCCTCCTTGTCGGCGATCCGGACGAACATGTTCAGGTCGGTCTTGCGCGTCTGGCCAATCATAAACTCGCGGAAGGGCTGGCTCCCGGCTTTGACCGCTTCCTGGGCCCCGATCTCCTCATTGAGGTAAGGCTGAAGCGCCTGCTCGTTCGCCCGCTCCAGGACCGGCGACATGATGAAGATGGACAGAAAAAGCGCGAGCCCGATAAGAATCTGGTTGGAAGGCGTTTGCTGCAGGCCAATGGCCTGGCGCAGGATGGCGAAGGTAACGATGATGCGGGTGAACGACGTCATCATCATCAGCGCCGCCGGCAGAAAGCTCAGCGCCGTCATCAGCGCCACGATCTGCAGGGTCACGGAGTACTGCTGCTCACCATCCTCGGTCGTGGTAAGCGATAGCGCCGGAATGCCCTCAGGCGCCGCCTGAGCCAACAGGGGCGCGGCGAGCAGCAGTGCCCCCGTAATCCAAGCGCACCTCGATGTCATGGATGATCCCCCTACACGTCATTGGAACCTCCCGTTGTGCTCCGCCCCATCACCTGCTGGAGCTTGCGGGCAAAGTCACTGGTGCCCGCGGATTGCGAGCCCGTGACAACGGGTTCCTCAAAGACATGCAGGGTTCGTACCGATTGTGGCGTTACGCCGATAAGTATCTGTTTACCACCGACTTCCACCAGTGCCACACGCTCTTTCTGGCCTACAGACAGTACCGCAACCACCTTGAGCGCCTGAGTATTGACGCCACCCAGACCCTGAACGCGGCGGGCGATCCAGCCACTGAACAGAATGAAGGCAAGCACGACCAATAGTCCCGCACCCAGCGTGAGGGCGGTTGTCATGGTGTCCGGTGCGCCGGCACCAATGCCCTCACCACCGCTTGCTTGCTGGGCTTCCTGAGCCTGAACCAGCAACGGCAGCAGGCCCGCCAGAGCCAGAACAGACTGTCTGAACAACGCCAGCCGGATCATTTGGAGAGCTTGCGGATACGTTCGGAGGGACTGATCACGTCCGTAAGACGGATCCCGAATTTCTCATTCACCATCACCACTTCGCCATGCGCGATCAGCATGCCGTTAACCAGCACATCCAGAGGCTCGCCGGCCAGCCGGTCCAATTCGATCACCGAGCCCTGATTAAGCTGGAGCAGGTTGCGGATCGGGATGCTGGTATTGCCGACCTCCATGGAAATGGTCACCGGGATGTCCAGGATGACATCCAGATCCGGATGCTGCTCCCCACCCGGCTCCGGCTCATGACTGAAATCCTGCATCGGTGCTTGGCGCACATTCTCACCACCGCCCTTGTCGCTGGCGCCATTGCCACCACTCGCTTCCGCCATGGCAGCGGCCCACTCGTCAGTGCGTTCCCCCTCACCACTGCCCGCCTCGTCGTCCTCTCCCTGACCGGCCTCACCCATGGCCTGCTCCCATTCAGCGGCGAGCTTTTCCTCCTCTGTCATTTCCTCGCCATTGCCGTTGTTCTCGTCTTCAGCCATTGTTTTCAACCTTCAGCTTGTTGTTGGTCTCAGGCCGCTTGATCTTTTCCGTAACCCGCAATGCCATATTGCCGTCACGTGTTCCGAGTTGCCCCTTATAGATGGGGATACCATTGGCCGTCATGGTGGCATCATCAGGCATGTCGATGGGAATGACATCCCCCGCCTCGAACTGAGCCACCTCCCGCAGGGAGATCTGGCGCTCAGCCACGGTTACATTCACGGGGACATCGATCTCCTTGATGTCCTCCTGCAGGGCATTGACCCAGCGTTCGTCCACTTCATCCACATCACTCTGCACGCCCGCATCCAGGAGTTCGCGGATGGGTTCGACCATCGAATACGGGATGGCGATATCCATCTCGCCACCGCCTCCATCCAGCTCAATCTGGAAGGTGCTGACGATCACCACCTCGCTGGGGCTGACGATGTTGGCCATCGACGGGTTGACCTCGGAGGACAGATACTCGAAATCCACCTTGAACACCGCGCTCCAGGCCTCCTTCATATCCTGGAAGACCTGTTCAAGTACCATCTGAACAATCCGGGTCTCGGTTGGTGTGAACTCCCGGCCTTCAATCTTGGCATGGCGGCCCTCGCCGCCAAAGAAATTATCCACCAGCTTGAACACCAGCTTGGCATCCAGTATGTAGAGTGCTGTCCCCCGCAGTGGCCGCATCTTAACCAGATTGAGACTGGTGGGCACGAACAGGGTATGGATGTATTCCCCGAATTTCATGATCTGGATGCCGGCGGCCGCCACATCCGCATTGCGACGCAGGAGGTTGAACAGGCTGATCCGGGTATAGCGCGCGAATCGCTCGTTGATCATCTCCAGCGTCGGCATGCGACCGCGGACGATGCGGTCCTGGGTCGCCAGATCAAAGGTCTTGGCCTCACCCGTATCCTCTTCGTCCTCGGTGTCCACGTCGCCATCATCAACACCATGAAGCAGCGCGTCGATTTCATCCTGCGACAGCAGATCCTGCATGATTCTTCCCCAGCCCGGATTGTTTCTACCGGGTCACTGCATGACAAAGTTAGTGAACAGTACCCTTTCGATCGGTTTTTCGTGTTCCGATTTCAACACCTTATTCACGACCTTGAGCATATCCTTCTGGAGCTGTTTCTTACCCTGAGTCGTGCGCAGTTCCTTGTAGGACTGCTTCTGGAGCAGCGTCCTGAGACGGCTGCGCACCGTGGGCAGGTGGCGCTCAAGCGCCGAGGACACATCATGTTCGCGCATCACGAACGCCAGATTCACCTGCAGATAGCGCTGCTTCCTGCTGTCCACGGCGACAACCAGCGCATCTTCAAGCCTGAAGTAACTGGCTGGCGTGTGCGTTTCCGCCTTTTCGGCCTGGCCGTCCGCGGTCTCCGCGCCATCGCCACCGCTATCGCCGGACCCACCCAGAAACCAAAGGGTGCCAGCCACCGATAGACCGATCGCCAGAATCAGCGCCACCGTTACAATGATGATGGTCTTGAGCTTACCACCTTTATTGCCGTTGTCTTCGGCCATGCTGTCTTCCCGTTGCTCGGTTAAAGCCGCCCCAAGGCAGCAATTCGTATGCCATCAATATAGATGACCGGCACGGGGAAGGACCACCCCCGACCTCACGCATAGAGATCGATGCCTTCATTCAGGGTAATGGTGGTCTCACCAGTGGTGACGGAGTCACCTTCACGGCTAACGGCCGTGGGTCCTTCACCCTCACCAGGGTCACTGTTATCAGCGCCGCCGTCATCACCATCAGCGGCCTCACCGGAAACATCAAAACCAGCCAGATTCAGCCCTTCCTGCTCCAGCATGTCCCGCAGCCGACTGCTGTTCAGCTCCAGCATTTCGCGCACCTGGGAGTTCTGGGCATTAACCGCCACCTGCGCCTGGTCATTGTGCACCTGAACCCGCACGTCAATCGGGCCCATGTCCGGCGGATTCAGCTGAATATCCGCGGACTGGATATTGCGGCCGGCTAGCCAGGCGATCTTGCCCGCCACCTGCTCACTCCACTGCTTCTGCTGCTGTACTGGTGTGTCCACGGTCGTCGTGTACTGGCGCAGTGTGGCATCCCGGGCTGCTTCGCCACGCGTGAAGGTCTGCTGGAGCAATCCTGATGGGTCAGTACTCTGGCTCCCCTTATCCTGGCCACTACTGTTTTCCAAGGCTACCAAACGCAGGCCCTCAAAGCGGAGCTCTGTATTGCCGGACTCACTGTTGTTGACCTGGGATTCCGAGGCCATACCGGAGAGCAGGTTCTGAAGAAAGTTACGAGTGCTATTACGGATGCCGCCATCAGGACCACCCTGGCCCAGGAGCTCCGCCAGCGGCAAGCCGTTGCCTCCTTGATTCCCCAGCGCCAGATTCCCGTTACTGCCCTGAGTCCCACTGAGACCAGTGAGCGCAGCCAGAACGCCCTGCTGTTCCCCACTGGTCAGGTCTTGCAGTTGCTGGAGCCAGTTCGCCTGCTCTCCCGCTTCCGGCTCGAATTCGCCCGAGAACAGGGCCTGAAGGGTTTCCAGGCCGTTTCCACCCTGTTCCTCAAGCAGGCTCGATAACTCTTTGAGAGGAATCCCCGGGCCTTCATGCCCTTCAAGGGCGAGGCGCAGCTCGCCGCCTTCACCTTTAACAATGCGCCCCACGGCGTTGCCTTCCGCATTACGCACCACATCCCCGGGAGCCAATCCACCACGACCGGCACCGCTATCCATCAGATTCCGGTGAAGTTCGCCGAAGGCGGAGCCATCGGCCCCCTTACCATCAGCACCATTACCGGAGCGACCGGAAACGGAAGCGAGATCGGAGAGAATATCGGGCGTTTGCATGGCAGAACCTTGCCTCCTGAATGGATCAGATCAAGACTTAACGCCATGCAAGCAATTTGAGGGCCAGAATGGGTGGAAGGGCCATCATCAGCTGGTTTGGAACTGCTCCAGCGCTTCCCGGACCGCGCTCAGCTCCTCGTCTATGGACCTGATACAGGCCTCTATGTCGGATAGGTCCTCGTCACGACCACGCTGCTCCGCAACCCGGCAACGATCAGCCAGCTCCGGAGCACCGATATTGATGCAACTCCCCTTGAAACTGTGCGCCGCCTTTCTGACCTCTTCCGGATTTCCTGAGGCCGCACTGTCGCGCAACTGTTCAAAACGGTCCCCCGCATCCTGGAGAAAGGTGTTCACCAGTATGAGAAAATCTTCCCCCATGACATCGCGCAGCTCCGCCAGGGCATCATGATCAATGTGTTGATGGTCACTCATTCAAGACTACCGTATCAGCTCTATCCCGTACGCCACACGTACTCGGCCTGCACGCAGTTACCTGCTTCATTCCAGCCTAGATTACGGCACAACGCCTGTACAAGCGCGATGCCACGACCGGAAAGCTGTTCATGCCCCAGTGACGACACCCCCTCCTGGCGCTCAAACCCCGGCCCGCTATCGGCAACGGTCACAAAGAGGTCACCGCCAGCTCCATCGTCATGGGCACGGTGGTCCAGGGTGATGGACACCCACCCCCTATCAAGCTCACGCAGAAGCCGTTCGCGTTCGCTATAGTAATGCGAGAAGCCACTGGGCGAATCCTTGAGGCCAGAGGGAAGGCGGAGTACGCCATGCTCCAGGGCGTTGTTGAAAAGCTCGGCAATGATGGTATAGACGTCGCCACTGACCAGGCGCAGGCCCGGTACTTCCATGCACACGTGGAGTAGTAGCGGCACCGGATTGAACTTCGCCAGTGTGCGGTCTTCGAGCTCATACTGGAGCCGCCACTGCTCCGGTCCGGCACCGGTATCCGGCACCACCTCCTGCTCCAACTCCCAAAGCGCCGACTCCGAAACCAGTGCCACATCCAGAATGGTAATATCGTCATCGCTGACCACGCCCTCACCGAAGCTATGAACCGCCTGCCGGAGGCAATCAAAGCCGTCACTGGGCAAGGAGCGCTGCTCGATAGCGGCAACCGCTCGCCCTTCCCCAAACATCTCGCCTTCGGTATTCGAGCTCTCAATCACACCATCCGTTGCCAGCAGCATGTGTTCGCCCAGCTCCAGGCTGTGGCGCTCACAGGCTGCCGAGAACCGCTCCACTGGCAGGATTCCCAGTGGCAGGTGGCGCGAGGGCAGTTCGTCCTGGGTGCCGTCGTGGCGTAATATCCAAGCTGTGGGCAATCCCCCGTTCCATACTTCCGCATGGCCGGAACGCAAATTCAGATCCACCATGGCTGCACAGCAGAAAAACCCCGTGGGGAGGATACCCTGAAGCTTACGGTTCATTTCCCGCAGGATATCGCTGATGGCAAAGCCCTTGATCGTCATGCCGTAGAAGATTTCGGACAGTGGTAGCGCGCCAATGGCTGCGGGCAACCCATGCCCCGTAAAATCCCCCACGAACAGGTGCATGCCGCCGGAGGGCTTGGGCGAGGCAAACAGCACATCCCCATTGAAAATGGACATTGGCGATGCTTCAAACCGGATATTGTCCGCGCTGAGGCAACCACGATCGGCGATGTTGTCGAAGACCCGGCGAGCCAGCGCCTGCTCATGAACCATCTGACGATTACGCTGGTCGGTACGGTCACGCTCCTGCTGCAGACTCTGGTGCAGGTCCCGCATGCGCTGGAACGCATTGATCTTGGCCCGGAGAATCACGCGGTTGTAGGGCTTGGACAGGAAATCGTCGCCGCCCACCTCAAGGCAGGAGGCCAGCGATTCGGCGTCACTGAGTGACGTCAGGAAAATGACGGGTATGAGGTCCTCACCGACCGCGCTCTTGATCCGCTTGGCCGCCTCCAGGCCGTCCATGTTGGGCATAAGCACGTCGAGCAGCACCATTTGCGGGCGCTGCTGTTCAAATGCCTCAACGGCCTCGGCACCATCCGCCGCTGTAATGACCTCATGCCCCTGACGCGTCAGGATGGCGTTGAGGATCATGCGGTCGCTCTGGTTGTCGTCCGCAATCAGTATCCTGAGCGGGTTGGCGGTGCTGATGTCAGTCGTCAATCTGGAACAGCTGCTCAAAGTTGGAAACGGTCAGAATACGGCGCACATCCTCGTTGCAGTTCACGATACGGACATCGGCATTCTCACCACCGGCATAATCCCGCAACAGCAAAAGCATACCCAGAGCCGAGCTGTCCAGATAGGTGGTATCCCGCATATCGATCACGTACCGGCCCGTACCCTGCCCTTCAGCCTCGTACGCATGACGGAATGCCTGATGTGAGCTGAAATCAAACCGCCCTTCAATACGAATGGTGAGCTCGGCACCATCCTCGGAACGCTCAGTGGTAATCGACATTATCCCCCCTGTCGTGCATGACCACGTCATCCTCAATCAGAGCATAGACCAACATGGCGTAATGTCACGCGAACGAGGTGGCGCTACCCCTCACGCTGCATTGAGCGTGCAAAACGCTGGTTAGCGGCTTCATCCAGGGCTTTCTGCTCCTGGCGTTCATCCTCGCGCGCTTCACGCTGGCGGCAGGTCTCAATGTAGCGCTTCATCCCCTCGCGCCGTTCACGCGCCTGCTGCCACTGCTGCCGGGCCTGCTCCACCGTCTCCTTGTGGCGGTCCACCTGCTGTTGCTGCTGGGCGATTGCCGCGACCAGCTGGCTTATGAACTGCTGCCCCGCCTGGAGCCTGGCCGCTGTGGTGGTACCAGAGGCCTCGGAACGGATCTGATTCTGGTATTCCTCATGGTAGCTCTCCAGCTCATCCAGGCGCTGCTGCTGTTGCGCCAGCTCCTGCTGGGCCGCCTGGAACCGCTCCCGGGCTGCCTGTTCCTTGCGGTCCTCCATGTCGAGGACCACCTGTAACCGCTGCGAACGCCGCTTCATGAGTCACCCACTACGTAGTCGCTGATCCGGTATCAGCACTGTCCCCGTTGTTGCGGGCGTTGTTGTCTTTAACGCCGACGATAGCCTCAAGGGCCTGCGCGGACGCCTCAAAGCTGGCGCTTTCATTAAGGCCCTGCTGAAGAAATTGACGCATTTCCGGCATTTTGTCGATAGCCAGATCCGTCTCCGGATCCGTCCCCTTCTGATAGGCGCCGACACTGATGAGATCCCGTGACTGCTGATAGCGGGAGTAAAGCTGCTTGAACCGTTGCGCCTGACGCACGTGCGCGTCCGACACCACATGCGGCATGACCCGGCTAACGGAGCTTTCCACATCAATGGCCGGGTAGTGACCTTCATCCGCCAGCTGGCGGGAAAGCACCATATGGCCATCAAGAATGGCACGTGCGGCGTCCGCAATCGGGTCCTGCTGATCGTCGCCCTCCGTCAGGACGGTGTAGAAAGCGGTGATGGAGCCCCCCTCCTGTTCTCCGTTGCCGGCACGTTCCACCAGTTGGGGAATGCGGGCGAACACCGATGGCGGATAGCCCTTGGTGGCCGGAGGCTCACCCACGGCCAGCGCGATTTCACGCTGCGCCTGGGCATAGCGGGTGAGCGAATCCATCAGCAGAAGTACCTTGTGGCCCCGATCCCGGAAATGTTCGGCGATACGGGTGGTCAGCATGGCCGCGCGCAGCCGCATCAGCGGGGAATCGTCCGCGGGCGCGGCCACGACCACGGAACGGGCGATGCCCTCCTGGCCAAGGATCTCTTCAATGAATTCCTTGACCTCCCGGCCCCGTTCGCCGATGAGCCCCACCACGATAATGTCCGCTTCAGTAAAACGGGTCATCATGCCCAGGAGCACGGACTTGCCCACGCCACTGCCGGCAAACAGGCCCAGGCGCTGGCCTTCCCCCACAGTCAGAAGGCCATTGATGGCGCGGATGCCGACATCCATGCGGCGACGTATGGGAGTGCGATTGAGAGGGTTGATCACGGTTCCGGTAAAGGGCACGTAGTGGGTAGCCTCAAGCGGACCACGACCGTCAAGTGGCTCCCCGGATCCATCCACGACCCGGCCCAGCAGCCCTTCACCTACCGGTACCCGGCTCGCGCTCTCCACCGGAGTGACAAGCGCTCCCGGGCGCAGACCGCTGACAACGGTCAGCGGCATGAGGTAGAGGCGGTCGTTTTCAAAGCCAACCACCTCGGCTTCCACTTCCTTGCCATCCTCGGCTTCGATCAGGCAGCGGTCCCCCACCTCCATGGGGCAGCCCACACATTCCAGAGTCAGCCCGACCATCCGCGTGAGCCGTCCGCTCAGCTCCGGGCCACAGGCATCAGGAAGTGCTTCTGCGAACCGGTCCAGCCGTTCAGACAGAGTCATCGCTGTCACCGTTTCCGGCTTCAGGCTCCTCGCCTGACTCCAGCACATCCCGGTGATAGTCGCTCATCTCGCCCATAACCGCATCCAACTCCCCGTGCCCGGTGTCTTCAGTGTCGCTGAGTTCGGCTTCGAGCATACGCTGGACCTGCTTCTGGAACCGCTTCTCCACAGTGTAGTCCACCAGGCTGCGATTGTTCTCCACGCTACATCCGCCGGGAAGGATCTGATCGTCCGGTGCCACTGTGGCGTGACTCGCGACCCCTTCGATGGCCTGGCGGACCATTTCCGCGTCATCGGGATGCACCCGGATACGCATGTCACTGTCGCTATCCGGCAGGCTGTGGATGGCGCGGCGCACGATACTGCCAATCTGGGCGCTATCGAGCTGGAGTTCCCGATGGATCACGGACCGGCTCAGGGCCATGACCAGATTCAGAAGGGCCGCCTCGGTTGCCTCCTCTTCCTGACGGATGGGATGAACCAGGGTGTCCATGATCTGCTGCAGCCGTTGCTCTTGCTGACGCACCTGCTCACGGCCTTCCTCCAGGCCCTGCTGCTCACCCGCCTCCCGACCCGCGGCATGGCCCTCGTCATAGCCCACCCGGTAGCCTTCTCGAGCGCCCTGGTCCATGCCTTCGGTCTTGCCGGATTCAAAGCCGGCGTTGTAGCCCTCCTCGCGCGCCTCATTATGGATGGCCTCCAGCTGCTCGGCCGTCAGCGGCTGAACCGCCTCTTCCTCAACCTCTTCCACCGCCGCCCGCCGCTGGCCGTTTTCATCAAGCAGCGGCATTTCCCAGCGTTCATAGGCGGTAAGGTCCTCGGACGGTATCCGGTCGCGGTGCGAGTAGCGGGTCATTTAGAGCATTTCCTCGCCGGAACCACCCAGCACAATGTCGCCGCTTTCGGCCATGCGCCGGGCAATGGTGATGATTTCCTTCTGCGCGGCCTCCACCTCGGAAACCTTGACCGGCCCCTTTGCCTCCAGGTCGTCTTTCAGGAGCTCGCCGGCGCGCTTGGACATGTTCTTGAAGATCTTCTCCTTCACTTCGTCCTCCGCACCCTTGAGCGCCACCACCAGAACGTCGGAGGAGACCTCCCGGAGCAGCGACTGGATGCCCCGGTCGTCCACGTCCTTGAGGTTGTCGAAAACGAACATCAGATCCTCAATCTCACTACCAAGATCCGGATCCATGTCCTTCACGGAATCCATCAGCTGGCCTTCAATGCTGCGGTCCATGTAGTTCATGATGTCCGCTGCACGCTGGATCCCGCCGATACGGCTGGCCTGACCACCAGCGCCGCCCGAGAACTGTTTCTCCAGAATGGTGTTGAGTTCCTGAAGCGCCTGTGGCTGTATGGATTCCAGCGACGCCACGCGCATCATCACGTCGAGCCGGACTTTGTCGTCCAGCGATCCCAGGATTTCGGCGGACTGGTCCGGATCCAGGTAGGACACCACGATCGCCTGGATTTGCGGGTGTTCGTAGCGGATGATGTCCGCCACCGCTCGGGGCTCCATCCACTTGAGGGTGTCCAGCCCGGTGGTGTTACCGCCGATCAGGATGCGGTCAATCAGGCTGCCGGCCTTTTCCTCGCCCAGGGCATTGGTGAGCACCGAGCGGATGTAGTCGTCGGCGCCCACGCCCAGACCAGTCTGCCCCCCAACCGCTTCGAAAAACTCGCCCACAACGTACTCCACGTCGTTCTTGGGGACATCCTGAAGCTGGGACATGGCCATCCCCACCCGCTGGACCTCCTTTGGCCCCATGTGCTTGAGGATCTGGGCAGCGTCCTCCTCGCCCAGTGTCATAAGCAGTATCGCGGCCTGTTCGACCCGCCCCAGCTGGCGCGAGGGCTGGGCACGACCGCCTGAGTTCTGTTCATCACTCATCCGCGTTCACCCACTGACGGACTACCTGGGCCACCCTGGCGGGGTCTTCCGCGATCAACCCTTTCACGGCGTTCAACTCCCTATCATAGCCTTCACCGGTATCCGGCAAAAGCCGATCGTCGCCACTGCCCATTGCTGAACGAATTGATTCACTGCCCTCAATATCCTCCAGGCCACCCAGTCCTTCAAGGTCGGACTCACCGGCTTCGCCACCCTCGCCACCCCCCTTGCCACCAGCTGCGAGGGTCTTGAGGGTGGGCCGTACCAGCAGAAGGGCGAGCGCAATAATCACCAAGCCCGCGATCACCGGCCGGATGCTTTCCTGGAACCAGGGCTGCTTGTAGAAGGGAGGAGGCTCTATCTCGGGCTCTTCCTGCTCCGCAAACCCAGTGTTGACAACGGTCACGCTGTCACCGCGGGCCGCGGAAAAGCCCACAGCATCCCGGATGAGCCGTGTGAGGCGTTCCAGCTCGGCCTTGGGCCACTCAACCTGGCTTACTTCGCCCGTTTCCGGATCGGTGCGCTTCAGGTCGTCCACCGCCACTGCCACGCTCAAACGGTTCAGCGAGCCAGGTTCCTTGCGTGTAAAGCTCAGCAGCCGGTCCACTTCATAATTACGGGTGGCAGAACTCCGGGAGCTGCGGGTGCCACCACCGCCTTCATTCTCACCCTGCCCGCCAGCCTGCTCTGGGGCTTCGGCTTCGCCTGGGGGCTGATTGGAGAGTGCGCCGGGAATGCCGCCTGTCTCACCCTGGGCATTCACTTCTTCTACGGTTTTTTCACTGCGCAGCGCCTGTTGTTCCGGGTTGAAGACCTCTTCAGCCTGCTCAACCGCCTTGAAGTCCATATCCACCGAGACTTCCGCATTGAACCGGGCACGCCCCATGATCGGCGCCAGAATACCTGCCACCCGTTCCTTGAGCCGCTCTTCAACACGCCGCTGCATCTGCAGCTTCTGCGCCATCTGTTGGGCATTCTCGTTGGTGGCATTCGCAGAGAGATGGTGCCCTTTCTGATCCACGACCGTGACATCCTCGCGACTCATCTGGGGCACACTGCCAGCCACCAGGTTGATGACCGAACGAACCTGCACTTCGCTCATGCGGCGACCGCCACCCAGGTTCACCATGACCGATGCCGTCGGGTTGCGGTTGTCATTAACAAAGACGGAATCCTCGGGAATGGCCAGGTGAACACGCGAGCTACGTACCGAATCCATGGCTTTGATCGTGCGCGCCAGCTCACCTTCAAGGCTGCGGTGGAAGCGGGCCTTTTCCATGAACTGGGATGTGCCCAGCCCCTGGTCCTGCATGATGATCTCAAAGCCCATGCCCTGGTCTTTGGCCACCCCCTCGCGAGCCAGCGCCAAGCGGGCGTCATGGATATCACTCTTGGCAACCAGCAGGGCCCCGCTGCGGTGTTCGATGCGATAATCCACCCCGGCACTGTCCAGTACGTTCGTCAGCTCCTTGGGGTTGTAATCACTCATATCCCCCACAAGCGGCTGGTAATCCTCCCCCTGCGCCCAGAGTACAAGCGTCACGGCCAGGGCCACACTGGCAGCCAGGCCAACAATCAACCCCACCTGACGCAGCAGCCCGACGCTGCTAGCACTCAGCCGGAAGGTGTTGGTGCCGCCAGTACCGCCTTCGGTGTCTCCCTCACCACTGCTGGCCGGCGGGTTGGTCTGTTCCGTTTCAGCCGGTACGTTCGCCATTGTGCGCTCCTGTTACCGCACACCGCCGCGGGGCGGATCCCGTTGAACCGAATCAGATCGGCATATTCATGATGTCTTCATAGGCCTTCACAACACGGTTGCGCACCTGAACAGTCGCGTCGAAGGCCACCGACGCCTTTTCGCTTTCCACCATCACGCGGGTGATGTCAACATCCGGATCGCCCTGTGTGTAACGGGTTTTAAGATCCGATGATGTCTGCTGAAGCTCGTTCACGTGGTTGACCGCGCCCTGAAGGGTTTCCATGAAGCTTGTCCCTTCGCCCTGTTGCGCTTCGCCAACCTTCTGGCTCGGCTGCATCTGCTCCGGCCGAAGTTGCTCGGGCTGCTGTGCCTGCTGGCGCTGCTGCATCTGTTCACGCAGCGCGCGGATATCGGACAGCACGGAGTTCACATCAGCTCGTTCCACCATTGGCCTTCTCCCGGTGCTCTGGCATACGCCATGGACGGTTTCGTCTTAAGGCACCAGAAGCAATTACCGGGCCAGATTCATTTTCCCCTTTAATGACAAAGCCTTGGAATCCGGAACTGGAAACGGCCAGCCCAATGAGCGCAACACCCCGCATGGCTCGACGTGATTTTGACACAAAAAAGCCCGGACCGGAGTCCGGGCAGGCAGGAGGAAGGGGAGTCAGATGAGCGCCAGCTCCTCCTCAGGGTTGATCCCGTAATCACGCATCTGGGCCAGCTTGTACCTCAGGGTCCGGGGGCTGATGCCAAGCCGCTCGGCCGCCTGCTTGCGCCGTCCCCGTTCATCGCGCAGCGTCTGCAGGATGATCCGGAACTCGCGCTGGCGCAGATCATCCCCAAGGGACCCATCCTGAGCATCCCCTTCGTCTTCCGTTGAAGATTCCGGCGCTGAAACCACAGACGCCACCCCCCCCTCATCAGGCTCAGAATCTCCGGGCTGCGGCATGGATGACCGGGGCGGCTGGGCGGCCCCGGTGATGCTTTGATCCAGGCTCAGGTCGCGGTCAGTGATGACCTGTCCCTGCTGCAGAATCAGGGCACGCTGGATGGCGTTATCCAGCTCCCGCACATTACCGGGCCAATCGTATTCATGAATAACGCGGCGCGCACTCGGGTCCAGCGTGACCCCGGTCAAATGCATCTGGCGTGCATGCTTTTCCAGCAGGTGCTCGGCCAGCGGCAGGATGTCATCCCGGCGCTCACGCAGCGGTAGCCACTGCAACGGGAACACGCCCAGACGGTAGTAGAGATCTTCCCGGAAGCGGCCCGCGGCAACGTCCTCCTGCAGATCCCGGTTGGTGGTGGCGATCACACGCACATCCAACTGGATGCTGCGCCGGCCGCCCACGCGTTCCACTTCCCGCTCCTGCAGTACCCGGAGGAGCTTGGCCTGAAGACCGACCTCCATCTCCGAAATTTCATCCAGCAGCAGCGTTCCGCCGTTGGCCTGCTCAAACTTGCCCGGAGAGGCCTGGTGGGCCCCGGTAAAGGCACCCTTCTCATGGCCGAAAAGGATCGCCTCCAGCATGTTCTCGGGAATCGCCGCACAATTGATGGCCACAAAAGGCTGGGAAGCCCGGCTGGACTCATCATGAATGTAACGGGCGAGCACTTCCTTGCCGGTACCACTTTCGCCACAGATGAGCACAGTGGACTCCGTGCCCGCGACCTTCCGGGCAAGCTGAAACATTCGCCGACTGGCCGCATCCTCGGCAATCGCCTTGCTGGTATTGCCGGCCGTGGCACCGCCCAGAATCCGCGCTACGATGTCCGTCAGAACCTGTGGCTCAAAGGGTTTGGCCAGATAGTCCACCGCCCCGGCCTGCATGGCAGAGACCGCTTGTTCAATCCGGCCGTAGGCAGTCATCAGCAACACAGGGATGCCCGGATGATGACGCTGGATCTCCGCCAGAAGGGTGATCCCGTCCATGCCGGGCATCTGCACGTCACTGATCACCAGATCCACGGGGCCAGCCGCCAGTTTTTCCAGAGCCTCCTCGCCAGTGGCCGCCTCGCTTACGCGATAGCGCTTAACCTCCAGCGTGGTCACCAGTGCCTCTCGCAGCTCCCCGTCGTCTTCAACAATCAATATCTTCTGTTTCGCCATGACTACCTCTCCGATGAAACCGCGGGATCACTCATTGTGTGGCCCGGCCAACGGCAGCGTCATGATGGCGCTCGTGCCGTTCTGCCCGTCGGATGCCAGCTCAAACCGTCCCTTGTGGGCCTGGGCTACCGCATTGACCACCGCCAGCCCCAGGCCAGTGCCATGGGATTTGGTGGTGACAAACGCCTCCGTTACGCGCTCAGCTTCTTCGGCAGACAGACCCGGCCCGTTGTCCTTAAGACAGAAACGGACTTCTCCGCCCTGCTCGAAAACGCTCAGCGCCAGTTCGTCCGCGCCCGCTTCAAGGCTGTTGTTGATCAGGTTCAGGCAGGCGCCAACCAGCGCCTCCCGATTGCAGGCGATGACGCCTTCGGGCAGCTGCTCAGGCACGGTCAGCGTAGCGCGACGCGTCTGGAGCGACGTTTCCGCATTCTGGACGACCGCCTCCACCCACTCACCAATACGCAGCTGCTCTGCCAGCCGGATATCCCCCCGGGCAAAAATCAGCATGTCCCGAACCTGCTGCTCCAGATGCTGCAGGCGTGCCATCAGCTTGCCGGCGCATCGCTCACGCATCGCCGCGTCCAGATCCTCTTCGTAGAGATGGCCTGCATAGAGCATGGCCGCCGAAAGCGGCGTCCGGATCTGGTGGGCGAGAGAGGCGACCATGCGGCCCATGGAGGAAAGGCGTTCGGAACGTGCCAGGCGCGACTGCAGTTCACGGGTTTCAGTGAGGTCGGTGAGCAGGATGAGCTGGCCGGGCTCGTTGTCCATGGAACGGATCTCGATGTTCACCCGGCGACCGTCGTTAAGGGAGACCTCATGGCCATCATCACGCCGCGGCGCAAAAGCCCTCTGGATAACATCCACCCAGCGCTCGCCTTCGAGGGGCTCATCCAGCAGCTCCACGGCGGCCGGGTTGCACTGGCTGATGACGCCCTGGCTGTCCAGAACCACGACACCAGCGGGCAACACATCCAGCAGGGTCGAAAGCCTGTTGGCGACCTTCTCACGCTCTTCCAGCTCATCACGACGACGCCGCTCTTCGCTGCTGAGGCGTCCCGCCAGTTCATTGACCCGTTCCTCCAGAGTCCGGTAGGAATCCGTGATCTGGCGTGACATCTGATTGAACAGGTCAAGCGCCTCGTCCACCGGACCGGTCTCGGGCTCCTGGCGGCCACCGAAAAGGGAGGTCACCTTGTCGTTGGCGTCCGCGGCCGCATTGTCAGCGGCCGCGGCCTCGTTGCGCTCGGATGTCTGCTGGCTCATGGGAGTCTCCCGTACCGACGCCGCGCCCCATGCGCGGCTCCCCGTTCAGTTCAGGGAGACTTCTGCAGATTTCATGCCACCGTTAATTTTTTCTTTATAAACAGGAACATAAAAGACATCCGGTCACACGGAAGCCAATTTTTTGTCACGGCTTCAGGACTCGGAATCCTCTCTGAGCCCGTACTTGCGAACTTTCTCGACCAGCGTGGTGCGGCGGATCCGGAGCTTTTCGGCCGCCCGG
Organism: Halomonadaceae bacterium KBTZ08; assembly: GCA_048013405.1. Classification (GTDB taxonomy): domain Bacteria; phylum Pseudomonadota; class Gammaproteobacteria; order Pseudomonadales; family Oleiphilaceae; genus Halospina. The sequence goes on along the minus strand of CP182108.1, from coordinate 249,762 downwards.
GCGACCACCCCGTCTGTCTCGTTCAGCGCCTGCTCGATCAGGGTCTTCTCCAGGTTCGAGAGATAATCCTTCAGGTCCAGACCGTTGACCGGCAACAGCGCCGGAGCATCCAGGTTGGTCAACCCTTCAATGCCTGAAGGCATACCCGAATCCTCGGTTTCACGGGATTCATCGAAGTCATCGACATAGCGGAACTTGCGGGGCAGCTCCTGCACCCCAACCACACCGTAGGGATGCATGATCGCCAACCGCTCCACCAGGTTCGCCAATTCCCGGACATTGCCAGGCCAATCATGACGGCACAGGCTCATGATGGCCGCGGAGTTGAGCCGGATGGAGCCGCGCTTCTCCTTTTCCATCCGCGAGATGAGTTCATTGATCAGCAACGGAATGTCCTCCACGCGTTCACGCAACGAGGGCATCTCCAGCGGGAAGACATTGAGCCGGTAGTAGAGATCTTCACGGAACTCGCCGTTGTCGATCATGGTTTCAAGATTCTTATGGGTGGCGGCAATCACGCGCACGTCGGTGCTTATGGTGCGGTTGCCGCCCACCCGCTCGTAGGTGCGCTCCTGAAGCACGCGCAGGATCTTCACCTGCATGCTCAACGGCATGTCCCCAATCTCATCGAGAAACAGGGTGCCCCCCTCGGCAAGCTCGAAGCGCCCGGCGCGGGAACTGATTGCGCCTGTAAAGGCGCCTTTCTCGTGACCGAAAAGCTCACTCTCCAGCAGTTCACCGGGAATGGCACCGCAATTGACGGGAACAAAGGGCTTGTCCCGGCGTGGTGAATGGTAGTGAAGGTTGCGCGCCACCACCTCCTTGCCAGTGCCAGACTCCCCCGTAATCAAGACACTGACTTCCTTATCCGCGACCTGGGACATGAGCTGGCGCACATGCTGGATCCGGCGGCTCGTGCCAACCAGACTGCGGAAAAGCTGTACCTCCCGCTGCTGCGCCCGCTGGCCGTTGCGGGCATACTGCTCCCGGTACACCTGGGCCCGATAGAGCGAATCCACGAACTTGGTGTAGTTCGGCGGCCACGCGATACGCGCGATCACCCGGGATTCGGCCTCATCGCTGAGCCCTTCCAGACCGTGCTCGCCAATCTGCAGAAAGGGCACCCCCTCCTGACGTTGCGCCATCTCATTGAGATGCGCCACCGCCGCCTCGCTCTCACCATCCACAATCACCGCACCCAGATGATCCGTCTGCTCCAGGGGATCAACCCACTGGTCGGGGTCGGCGGCGTAGACCTCCTCCCCGATGAATTCCAGGATCATGCGGAGGTCGTGTCGACGCTGTTCATCGTCCACGACGAGAAATACAACGGCAGTCTCGGACATCGAATCAGCAGCCTCGGGGGTTCAGGCGTTAATAACAGCTCCATGAACGTGTCGTCATGGGATTGTCACGTATTTAAGACGCTGAGGCCGCTTGAGTCAATTTAATGACGGTGTTTTTATCAAACCCGCTCCCAAATGGTTACTGATTGTCCAGATAGGCCCTGGCCGCCTTCTGCGTTCGATTGGTTGAACGCAGCGCTTCGGCCGCTTCGTCGCGCTCTTCCTCGGACCCCTGACGGGCCTGATCGTAAAGCGCCTCAAGACGCTGGATCGCCTCCCTGACCCGTTCCTGACCGAGCTGGTCCGCTTCCGCCACTGCCTCACTCACACACCGGCGAACCTCGTCATCAATCTCTGCCAGTGACGCCCAATCCTGGGCTGCTACCAGTGATTCCACCTGACTGACGATTGCTTCAAGTGCTGCCATCCCACCTTGCCTCCAATAACGTGACCCACTTGGCCCCAGAATAGCCTGTTTCCTTTGAAAATGGGCCGGAATGCCATTAATGTCGAACCCGTCACCCTGTCTTCCCGAAAAACACGCGACCGTAAACGACCATGCAAGATCAGCAGAATGATGCCTACATTGCCATTGCCCGAGCCTGCCTCAAAGCCATCAACCAGGCAGCCGACGACGGGCGTGACCGCGCCGAACAGATCCAGATGGTCTATCAGGCCATCGACGATGCCTTCCAGGCACAGCTTGAGCCCTACCAACAGCAACTGCGTGATTACCGCAACGTTATCCAGCGTATCGCCAGCGGCAACCTTAACGCCCAGCAGATGATCGAACTGGCAGACGCCGCCGTTGCGGACAGTAGCGAACGCGATCAGGATGATCCCCTGCACTGACACGGAGCCCCGATATGACCACTCGCCCCAACCTGCGACCGGCCTCCCTGCTGGCACGCTTAGCCCTCGGCGCCACGCTGAGCCTCACAGTGTTGTGCGCCAATGCCGACGTTGCCCAGCAACTGACGCCACAGACCGGGCCCGACGCCTCAGCCCAATACCGTTACCTGACGCTGGACAACGGCCTTGGGGCACTGCTTGTGTCCGACCCGCGCGCCGACAAGGCCGCCGCTGCGCTGGATGTCCACGTGGGAGCCGGGGCCGACCCCGAAGATCGGCCGGGGCTGGCGCATTTCACCGAGCACATGCTGTTTCTCGGCACTGAAACCTATCCAGACCCTGGCGAATACAAGTCCTTCATCAACAGTCACGGCGGCTCACACAACGCCTACACCAGCGCCCTCGATACCAACTACTTCTTCAATGTTGAACCGGAGTTCCTGGAACCGGCACTGGACCGTTTCTCAGAGCAGTTCCGAGTGCCAACCTTTGCCGCGGAATTGATCGACCGTGAACGCAACGCCGTCAGCTCTGAGTTTTCCGCGCACCAGCGCAGCGACGGGCGCCGCTTCTGGTCAGCCCTCAAGCAGACGTTCCCCAAGGGCCATCCCTTGGGCCGATTCACCGTGGGCAACCTGGACACGCTCTCCAATGACAAGGGCAAGCTGCGCGATGACACCGTCGCCTTCTACGAACAGCACTATTCCGCCAACCTGATGGAACTGGTGGTCATTGGCCCGCAACCGCTGGATAAACTGCAATCGCTTGTGGAACCGCGTTTCTCTCCCGTGGCAAACCGTGGCCACAACGCACCGCGCTATACCCAGCCATTTCTGGACAGCGATCAGCTGCCGCGACTGTTGGAGGTGGACGCGATCCGGGACACACGCCGCCTGCAGCTGACGTTCCCCATACCCTCAACGGAAGATGACTACCGGAATAAGCCACTTTCCTACTTGGCCCACCTCATTGGCCATGAAGGATCAGGCAGCCTGCACGCGGTACTGAAAGACGCCGGGCTTGTCGACAAGCTTTCCGCGGGCCAGAGCATGGACACTGGCGATCAGGCCATGATGAACATCAGCATGTCGCTAACGCCAGAAGGGCGTGAGCACTGGCGGGACGTGGTGCGCCTGAGTTTTGACTACCTGGACCTGATCCGTAACCACGGCATCCGTGAAGTGTACTTTCAGGAACAGCAGCAGCTCAACGACATCGCGTTGCGCTTCCGCGAACGGGGAAAGCCGATCCGTGAGGCGAGCACACTCGCCAGTCGCCTGCACCGGGTGGACCCGGAGGACGCGGTAATCGCCCCCTGGCTCTATGAAACCTATGAACCATCGGTTTACCGCGAGCTGTTGACGCACCTTCAGCCGGATAACGTCCTGGTTTCGGTACAGGCGCCGATGGATGAAACAGACAGCTTGCCGACAACGCCCTATTACGAGACCCCCTACCGGCTAACCGAGCTTCATGCGGAAGGACTCATCGGCAACAGCAAGCAGACCAAGCGCCTGGAACTGCCAACGCCGAACCCCTTCATCCCCGAAGATCTATCCCTGGTGGCTGGCGAAGACATGCCCCAACCCAGGGCCATGGGCAACGACACTCTCGAGCTCTGGTATGCACGCGACACCCGGTTCGAGGCGCCACGCGCCAACGTCTACCTGTCTCTGCGTTCACCTGCGGCAACCGGCTCGCCACGCAACGTTGTGCTAACCCGCCTTCTAGCGGAAACCGTCAAGGACGAACTTAACGCCCTGACCTACCCGGCCAAGGTGGCGGGCCTTAATTATCGCGTCTATAGCCATCTCCGGGGCATTACCGTCAGGATCAGCGGTTACAGCGACAAGCTGCCGCGCCTCATGGGCGATGTACTGGAACAGCTGCGCCACCCCGACCTGAAAACGGAACACGTCCGCACCCGGCTACAGCAGCTCCGTGATGACCTTGCCAATGCAGCGGAACGCCGCCCCTATGAGATCGCGTCAAGCCGGATCCAGGAGGCGCTTCTGGACAACGTATACCCCCACGCCAGCCGGCTTGAGGCCGCCCAATCGCTCACGCCGAAAGACCTGCAAGCCCACACCGACACGTTCTATCAGGCTCTCGACCCCGTAATGCTGGTGCACGGCAACATGACAAGGGCCGCGGCACTCAATATCCGTTCGCGCGTCTCAAGCCTCATCATGAATGACGTGGCATCCGTCGAGGTCCCCAGGCCGCAGGTTCACCGCCTGGCTCGGGACGAACAGACAATGGACGTCAGTGTGCGCCACTCCGACCAAGGCTATCTACGCTACATCCAGGGGAACAGCAAGGACTATGCGACCCGGGCGCAGTTCCGGCTCCTCGCCCAACTGCTGTCCGCCCCATTCTACGAAAGGCTGCGTACGAACCAACAGATGGGCTATATCGTCAAGGGAACTTACTACCCGGTGATGGACACACCAGGCATCGGGTTCATTGTTCAATCACCAAAGAACAGCTTTGAGAGCATTAATAAAAGCGTCACCACCTTCCTGAAGAAGCAGGAGAAGCGGCTTGCCGATCTGGAGGCAGAAACGCTGGAACGTCAAAAACAGGCCGTCATAAGCCGTCTGGAGCAGGACGATACCCGTCTGAGCGAAGTCGCTGATCGCTACTGGCAGGAAATTGACCGCCGCAATCACGACTTCGATCAACGCGAACAGCTTATCGAAGCCGTGAGCGCCATTGATCACCAGGCGCTGATGGCAACCTTCCGTGAAGCGGTGTTGAACCAGCCCAGGTCCCTGGTGATCAACGCTCGTCAGGATGTTCCCAGAGACGCTGAATCACTCCAGGAGCCCGCATTCGAAAGCCGGTTCCCGAGTACGCTTACAGAGACGGAATAAGCGACTCGCCATAGAACTGGAGATCCTGCAACAGCAGCTGGTCCCGCCGGCTCAGGGAGGGGTCGGCCATGCGCTGCTGCAGGTCCTCAAAGAATCCCGGAAGACTACGCCAACCATTGCCCGGCTCCATGAGCCGCTGGTGCCGGAAGCGCTCCCAGCGCTCCTGTTCGTCAGCGCTGAGACTCTGCGGGTAGTTACGCGCACGGTACCGGAAAAACAACTCCGGCAAGCGTGGATCCTCAAAATCCGGCGGCTCCAGTTCCCCCAACAGCCCAGGCGGTGTATCCAGAACCTCCTGTAGACGCCGGCGATCCGAATCACCGATGAACCCGCCCGAATACAGCGCCTCATCCGGATCCCGAACGCCCCCTTCCGGGCTTTCTCCATAGACCCGTTGGAGCCGCTCCGCCAACCCTTCCATTCGCCTCAGTGCATCAAGGTTCGCCCGGAGTTTCTCACGATCAAGCCCGAAACGCTCAAGCCGTTCCTGGGGCAATTCCTTGAGCATAGCGGCCGGCGCCACCACCGGGCAGGTGTTAGCGCGAATCTCCTTCAGCGCGGGTCTGGGTTCGTCTCCTTCCGACCGTTGGTCCGAAGGCTTGAACAGCCGTTCCCGGAGCGCATCCGCCGATACCCCCTCCAGCATACGCGGATCCTGGCGCAGATCGAATACAATCACCGAGTTGCGGTTAACCGGATGCGCCGCCACCGGCGCCACCAATGCGCAGCAGCCCTGCTCGGAAGGATACATGGCGGATATATGCAGCACGGGCTTGATGTTGCCGGTGTCCAGCATCGACAGCACAGACCGTTTATCCCGATGCCGTAACACATAGTCAAAGAGCTTGGGCTGGCGGTCGCGGATCAGGCGGGCCACCTCAATGGTTGCGTAAACATCCGCCATGGCATCGTGGGCCGCACCATGCTCAATACCGTTGGCGGCGGTCAGATCCTCCAGCCGGAACGAAGGCCGACCGTCCTCATGCGTGGGCCACTCAATCCCCTCGGGCCGGACCGCATGGGCAAGCCGCACCATATCAATAATGTCCCAGCGCGAGTTACCGTTCTTCCATTCACGGGCATAGGGGTCGCGGAGGTTGCGGTACAGGGTGTGCCGGGTTACTTCATCATCGAAGCGTAGACTATTGTAGCCAACGGCACAGGTCCCGGGTTCCAGGAATAGATCATTGATCCGCTGGATGAATTCCGCTTCCGGAAGGCCGTCATTCAGGCAGTCCTGGGGTGTTATTCCGGTCACCATGGTTGCCACGGGATCCGGCACATAGTCTTCCGCCGGGCGTGCGTACAGGGTGACGGGCTCCCCAATAATATTCAGGTCCGGATCCGTGCGAACGCCCGCGAACTGCGCGGGGCGGTCATGTACTGGATCCGCACCAAAAGTCTCGTAGTCATGCCAGAAAAAGGATTGCAAACCGGTTTCTCCTGCTCAGCGCGGCAGCCGGTCAGGATAACACCGTAGCATTCAGGAGCCGAATGGCGGACTCAGAACAGTCCCTCACCCCGATCAATGTATTCGGTGCGCTTACGGGAAGACACGACGTCTTGCGTAAGCTTCTGGAGCTTGACCCGCATCGCGGTTGGCACATTCATGAACACCCCCGCGTCGGCCTGAACCGAGCCATTCGCGTCGGGCGTTTGCCATTCGAGTGGCTTATCCTGAAAGGAAATGAAGAAATTATTGGTGAAATCAGCATTACCGTTGGCATTGCGATCACCAATCTCGAGGGTCTCGAACGCACTCAGCGCCGCACAGTCCTCGCCGCCACTACTGCAGTCCGCGGAATCCGCCAAACCGTAATGAGTCGCCCGCTGGTTGTTGGCGGTACCATCCGAGTGCAGCAGTTGTCCCTGTTGTACATTACCACTGTCGTCCTCCAGCTCAATGCCGAGACGCCCAGTCAAGGTGCTGATATCCCCGGACAGCGTTCCCCTGGCTTCGGTGAAGCCAAAACGGAACCCAACGACATCGCCATCGTTTTCGGCCAGTTCCAGGTAGGGGTCACGACCGATGAAAGGAACAATGTCATCCTCGGAATAGTCATTGCCGTCAAATTGCTGGCCATCCTGGCGAGCAATGTGGCCAAAGGAAAGATGGTCTACCGCCACATCAGCGCCGTTATCGGTTTCTCCCACTGCAAGCTCTTCCATATTCATCTGGAAGTCCGCTTCCATGCCAACTGTATAACGGGTGAAATCCGCCTCGGAGGTCTGAGCGACATCCAGTCCAAGCATGGATTGACCGGTCACCTCTCCCATCTCCTGGTCACTCATCGCTTTCATCTCGGCATGAGCAACCGGAAGCGCGGCCAACAACAGCAAACCGATAACGCTTTTTCTGGTCCGCATTGGAGGCCTCTTGGCTGAATGGTGCATGGCGATTGTCATGTCGCCAATCTAGACCTTCACTCAACGCTGTACTGTGACCCTGATCATGCGACGGAATCACCCCGCAAACCCAGTTGTCGAGCTGTGATACGGGTCACGGTATTGTGGGTATCCATAAAAAAAGCCCCGACACGCGGAGTGACGGGGCTTGGGTGTAGGAGCCTGACGATGACCTACTCTCGCATGGGAGACCCACACTACCATCGGCGCTGAGTGGTTTCACTTCTGAGTTCGGCATGGGATCAGGTGGTTCCCACTCGCTGTGGTCGTCAGGCGAAAAGGCGGTGGCGAGCAATTGGTCTGATGTTGCGGGCACTGGCTCAAGGGTTGATCCGGAGCATGCGCTGGGGTGTTATATAGTCAAGCCTCACGAGCCATTAGTACCGGTTAGCTTAACGCCTTGCAGCGCTTCCACACCCGGCCTATCCACGTCCTGGTCTTGAACGGCTCTTGAGGGGCCTCGAGGGCCCGGGGAGATTTCATCTTGGAAGGGGCTTCCCGCTTAGATGCCTTCAGCGGTTATCCTGTCCGAACTTAGCTACCCGGCAGTGCCACTGGCGTGACAACCGGAACACCAGAGGTTCGTCCACTCCGGTCCTCTCGTACTAGGAGCAGCTTTCCTCAAATCTCCAACGTCCACGGCAGATAGGGACCGAACTGTCTCACGACGTTCTAAACCCAGCTCGCGTACCACTTTAAATGGCGAACAGCCATACCCTTGGGACCGGCTTCAGCCCCAGGATGTGATGAGCCGACATCGAGGTGCCAAACACCGCCGTCGATGTGAACTCTTGGGCGGTATCAGCCTGTTATCCCCGGAGTACCTTTTATCCGTTGAGCGATGGCCCTTCCATACAGAACCACCGGATCACTAAGACCTGCTTTCGCACCTGCTCGACGTGTAGGTCTCGCAGTCAAGCGGGCTTGTGCCTTTACACGAAGCGCACGATGTCCGACCGTGCTTAGCCCACCTTTGTGCTCCTCCGTTACGCTTTGGGAGGAGACCGCCCCAGTCAAACTACCCACCACACAGTGTCCTCGTCCCGGGTAACGGGACTGAGTTAGAACCTCAAACATGCCAGGCTGGTATTTCAAGGTTGGCTCCACGATGACTGGCGTCACCGTTTCGAAGCCTCCCAGCTATCCTACACAAGCATGCTCAAAGTCCACTGTGAAGCTATAGTAAAGGTTCACGGGGTCTTTCCGTCTGGCCGCGGATACACTGCATCTTAACAGCGATTTCAATTTCACTGAGTCTCGGGTAGAGACAGCGCCCCCATCGTTGCGCCATTCGTGCAGGTCGGAACTTACCCGACAAGGAATTTCGCTACCTTAGGACCGTTATAGTTACGGCCGCCGTTTACCGGGGCTTCGATCAAGGGCTTCGCCGGAGCTAACCCCATCAATTAACCTTCCGGCACCGGGCAGGCGTCACACCGTATACATCCTCTTTCGAGTTAGCACAGTGCTGTGTTTTTAGTAAACAGTCGTAGGGGCCTGGTATCTTCGACCGCCTCGCGCTCCGCCCGCAAGGGACATCACGCTAACGCGGCGTGCCTTCTCCCGAAGTTACGGCACCATTTTGCCTAGTTCCTTTACCCGAGTTCTCTCAAGCGCCTTGGGATTCTCACCCTGACCACCTGTGTTGGTTTGGGGTACGGTCTCACGCGAGCTGAAGCTTAGAGGCTTTTCCTGGAAGCATGGCATCAGTGGCTTCGCGCCCTTGGGCGCTCGTCGTCGCGTCTCGGCTTGCGGTGGTGGATTTGCCTGCCACCGCGGCCTACTCGCTTGAACCGGGACAACCGCTCGCCCGGCTCCACCTAGCCTTCTCCGTCCCCCCATCGCACTCACGCGAGGTACGGGAATATTAACCCGTTTCCCATCGACTACACCTTTCGGTCTCGTCTTAGGGGCCGACTCACCCTGCGCCGATTGGCGTTGCGCAGGAAACCTTGGTCATCCGGCGAGGAGGGTTTTCACCTCCTTAATCGTTACTCATGTCAGCATTCGCACTTGTGATACCTCCAGCCCACCTCTCGATGGACCTTCGCAGGCCTACACAACGCTCCTCTACCACGCCTAGAAGGCGTCCGCAGCTTCGGTGACCGGTTTAGCCCCGTTACATCTTCCGTGCAGGCCGACTCGACTAGTGAGCTATTACGCTTTCTTTAAAGGATGGCTGCTTCTAAGCCAACCTCCTAGCTGTCTGTGCCTTCCCACTCCGTTTCCCACTGAACCGGTACTTGGGGACCTTAGCTGGCGGTCTGGGTTGTTTCCCTCTTGAGCACGGACGTTAGCACCCATGCTCTGTCTCCCGTGATGGCACTTGGCGGTATTCGGAGTTTGCAAGGGGTTGGTAAGCCGAGATGGCCCCCGAGCCCAAACAGTGCTCTACCCCCGCCAGTGATACACGAGGCACTACCAAAATAGCTTTCGAGGAGAACCAGCTATCTCCGGGCTTGATTAGCCTTTCACTCCGATCCACAGCTCATCCCCCCATTTTTCAACATAGGTGGGTTCGGGCCTCCAGTCGGTGTTACCCGACCTTCACCCTGGCCATGGATAGATCGCCCGGTTTCGGGTCTACTCCCAGCGACTGTGTTCGCCCATTTAAGACTCGGTTTCCCTGCGGCTCCCCTAGACGGTTAACCTTGCCACTGAAAGTAAGTCGCTGACCCATTATACAAAAGGTACGCGGTCACACCCCGGAGGGTGCTCCCACTGCTTGTACGCAAACGGTTTCAGGGTCTATTTCACTCCCCTCACAGGGGTTCTTTTCGCCTTTCCCTCACGGTACTGGTTCACTATCGGTCAGTCAGGAGTATTTAGCCTTGGAGGATGGTCCCCCCGTATTCAGACAGGTTTTCGCGGTCCCCGTCCTACTCGATTTCACTGGAAGGCGCGTTTCGTGTACGAGACTATCACTCTCTATGGTGTGACTTTCCAGACACTTCCACTACCCACCAACCAGCTTAAGGGCTAATCCCCGTTCGCTCGTCACTACTTAGGGAATCTCGGTTGATTTCTTTTCCTCCGGGTACTTAGATATTTCAGTTCCCCGGGTTCGCCTCGAGTGCCTATGTATTGAGCACCCGATACCTGACCGAAGCCAGGTGGGTTTCCCCATTCGGAGATCGCCGGATCGAAGCTTGTTTGCCAGCTCCCCGACGCTTTTCGCAGGCTGCCACGTCCTTCATCGCCTCTGACTGCCAAGGCATCCACCGTTTGCGCTTATTCGCTTGACTATATAACCCGCAGCGCACGCTCGAGGTGCGCGCAGGCTACTGCCATTACGCCGGATTCAACGCTTGAGTCAGTGCCATGATCGCGATTGACGCTCAACCACACCGCCACGATTCCAACGGAATCGCTGTGGTGTCATCAAACGGTCATCGCCATCGATGAACATCAGACTTATTCAATTGCTAGCCACTTTGTTAAAGAGCATTGTGATGCGGAATCACAGATCAGTTTTCTCGGTGAAAAAACTCATCTTTGACCCCGTCGCACGCCATCTGGCGCGAAACTGGTGGAGCCGAGGAGAATCGAACTCCTGACCTCCTGCGTGCAAGGCAGGCGCTCTCCCAACTGAGCTACGGCCCCCGCTTGATGGTCTCAGACCGCCCACTGGTGGGCGATTCTGGTGGGTCTGGGTGGACTTGAACCACCGACCTCACCCTTATCAGGGGTGCGCTCTGACCAACTGAGCTACAGACCCAAACACCGCAAGGGCTTTACCCCTTCTCCGGGCCCAGCCCAGAACTTCATGCTCTTTACAACGGGTCAGATTATTTGTTGTGGACACTGGCGTGGCGCCGGTGTGTCGATAAGGAGGTGATCCAGCCGCAGGTTCCCCTACGGCTACCTTGTTACGACTTCACCCCAGTCGTGAACCACACCGTGGCGATCGTCCTCCCGAAGGTTAGACTAACCGCTTCTGGTGCAGTCCACTCCCATGGTGTGACGGGCGGTGTGTACAAGGCCCGGGAACGTATTCACCGCAGCATTCTGATCTGCGATTACTAGCGATTCCGACTTCACGGAGTCGAGTTGCAGACTCCGATCCGGACTGAGAGACGCTTTAAGGGATTCGCTTGCGCTCGCGCACTTGCTGCCCTCTGTACGCCCCATTGTAGCACGTGTGTAGCCCTGGCCGTAAGGGCCATGATGACCTGACGTCATCCCCACCTTCCTCCGGTTTGTCACCGGCAGTCTCCCCAGAGTGCCCACCCGAAGTGCTGGTAACTGAGGACAAGGGTTGCGCTCGTTACGGGACTTAACCCAACATCTCACGACACGAGCTGACGACGGCCATGCAGCACCTGTCACTGCGCTCCCGAAGGCACCAAGCTATCTCTAGCAAGTTCGCAGGATGTCAAGACCAGGTAAGGTTCTTCGCGTTGCGTCGAATTAAACCACATGCTCCACCGCTTGTGCGGGCCCCCGTCAATTCATTTGAGTTTTAACCTTGCGGCCGTACTCCCCAGGCGGAGAACTTATCGCGTTAGCTGCGTCACTAAGGCTCTAATAGCCCCAACGACTAGTTCTCAACGTTTACAGCGTGGACTACCAGGGTATCTAATCCTGTTTGCTACCCACGCTTTCGCACCTCAGCGTCAGTGTCAGCCCAGGCAGTCGCCTTCGCCACTGGTGTTCCTCCCGATATCTACGCATTTCACCGCTACACCGGGAATTCCACTGCCCTCTGCTGCACTCTAGCCTGATAGTTCGGATTGCAATTCCCAGGTTGAGCCCGGGGCTTTCACAACCCGCTTATCAAACCGCCTACGCGCCCTTTACGCCCAGTAATTCCGATTAACGCTTGCACCCTCCGTATTACCGCGGCTGCTGGCACGGAGTTAGCCGGTGCTTCTTCTGCAGGTAACGTCAACACTGGCCGGTATTAGCGACCAGCTTTTCCTCCCTGCTGAAAGTGCTTTACAACCCAAAGGCCTTCTTCACACACGCGGCATGGCTGGATCAGGGTTGCCCCCATTGTCCAATATTCCCCACTGCTGCCTCCCGTAGGAGTCCGGGCCGTGTCTCAGTCCCGGTGTGGCTGATCATCCTCTCAGACCAGCTACGGATCGTCGCCTTGGTAAGCCGTTACCTCACCAACAAACTAATCCGACATGGGCCCATCCAATAGCGCGAGCCGGAGCCCGCTTTCCCCCTCAGGGCGTATGCGGTATTAATCCGGGTTTCCCCGGGCTATCCCCCACTACTGGGTAAGTTCCCATGCATTACTCACCCGTCCGCCGCTCGCCAGCACCCCGGAGGGCCTGCTGCCGCTCGACTTGCATGTGTTAGGCCTGCCGCCAGCGTTCAATCTGAGCCATGATCAAACTCTTCAGTTTAAATCATCCGATGCCAATGGCATCTTATACAAGCTCAAAGACCGCACTCGAATCAACGAGCACTGACTTTGATAATCGTCACCGACCACCACAGCCAGCGCCCACACAAATAATCTGACCCACTTGTTAAAGAACCTCAGAAGGCGTTAAGCCCCTGATCGAGAAACCAAAATTCTAAAGCATTTCAGTTTCTTGTCAATCCCCGAAGCAACCTCTCTTTGCCGCCCCAGCGCCTGTCAGCGCCGCCTCGCGGCCCGGTTGCCCCGAAAGAGATGCGTATTCTACAGCCTCAGCCGATGGCGTCAACAAGTGATTTCAAACCCGTTTCCGCCGTTAACGCACCCCCGCTTCCTTGCGACTCCGCCGGGGCTCACCAAGCGGGACCGCCGCAGCTTGTCGCCGCCGCCGGACCCCTTTGCCCCGAAAGAGATGCGCATAATACACCCTCAGCGCATGGCGTCAACAGGGTCCATAACGGACAGACACAATTCTTCGGTTTTCCCTTACAATCAGGCCGCCTCACCCATGGTCGCTGGCTCCAAACGCCGCCTTCAGCGTATTGCGGTAACGTTCGGCATTCGCCACATAGTGCTCCGCCCCTTCCCTGAGCCTGGACTGCTGCCGGTCATCGAGAGTGCGCTTGATGGTGGCAGGAGCCCCCACAACCAGAGAGCCGTCCGGGATCTCCATACCTTCCGGCACCAGTGCATTGGCCCCGATCAGGCAATGTCTCCCGATACGGGCACCGTTCAGCACCACTGAATTGATGCCGATCAGGCTGTAATCGCCCACCTCACAACCATGCAGCATGGCCTGGTGCCCGACGGTCACCCCACGCCCCAGCGTCAGCTGTAACCCAGGATCGGTATGCAGCACGGCCCCATCCTGAATATTGCTGCCCTCACCAATCGTCATCAGGTCGTTATCGCCGCGGATGACCGCGTTGAACCAGACGCTGCTGCTCGCCTCCAATACCACAGAGCCAATAATGGTGGCGTTATCGGCAATGAAGTGGCCTTCTCCCCGGAACTCGGGCCGACGGTCTTCCAGTTCGTAGATCATGCTCCTCCCTTGTGAGGTGGTTTTGTTAAGTCAATGGCGGCATCAAAGGCCATGTTCAGGCACTCCACCAATATGATCGCGGACAAGCCCCAGATGTCGTGCTCCTGCCAGCGGTAACACGGCACGTAAAAACGCCAATCATGGAAATGGATCTCGTCGGTCCGGCTCCGCTGATCGTCCAGCAACCAACGCACCGGCACCTGGAAAACCGTTTCCACTTCCCCGGGCTCAGCTCGATAGGGATAAGTCTGGGGAACAAGCCCAACATAGGGCGTCACCAGGATGCCATGACGGGATACCACCTGGCTCAACTCCCCCAGTAGCTCGACCCGCTGCGGGGGGAGTCCGACTTCTTCATGGGTTTCTCGCAGGGCAGTGGCTTCAGGCCCCGCATCCGCCTGGCTGGCCATGCCGCCAGGAAAAGCCACTTGACCGCTATGGGGACCATTGCGAGCGGCACGGCGCGTCAGCACAATTTCCGGCTCCCGCGCATGCGTAATCGGGACCAGCACGCTGGCACGCGGATAGGCCAGCGGTACTTCCCTGGGCTGGTACTGGCTGAATCGTTGCAGCAGATCCTTTCTCAAAGGTGTGACCCCGCGTCCCCGTTCGTATTCGAGATTATGAAATAATACAGATGGCAGCAATGGCCGCCGAGTCAACCAGCGGCGACGGCCAGCCGTACAGCAGCGCAAACAGGATCCACAGGAGACAGGTCATGCAGTATTGCAGTAGCTGCGGAGCAGGCGTGGAACTCCGGATACCGGAGGGCGATGACCGCAAGCGCCACGTGTGCCAGGACTGCGGCACCATTCACTACATCAACCCCCGCATCGTGGCGGGCACCATACCGGTGTGGGAAGACCGTGTCCTGCTGTGTCGGCGAGCGATCGAACCCCGCCATGGATTCTGGACACTACCTGCGGGATTTATGGAGAACGGGGAAACCACGACAGAAGCCGCGCTCCGGGAAACGCTGGAGGAAGCGGAAGCACGGGTGGCGCTTGATGGCCTCTATGCCGTCTTCAACGTGCCACACATCGACCAGGTCCACATGTATTTCCGGGCCCGGCTGACAGACGGTCAATACGGCGCTGGCCCGGAATCACTCGAAACAGCCTTGTTCCGGGAAAACGAGATTCCGTGGGGAGAACTCGCCTTCCCCACGGTTACCGAGACACTGGAGCGCTACTTCCGCGACCGCAACACTGGACAGCCCCGGTATGAGGTCGTCGTGGACGACATCCGCCAACGCCTGGGCCGGAACCGCTAAGCGCTCAAAAGTCCTCCATCCGATAGACCTCATAGGCCGGCTCCTCGTACGGGTGGCCTGCCTTGAGCGCCCGGATCACGGCCCGGACCAGATCATCCTCGCAGACCAGCTCCACGCGATACTCCGGAACCGTTTCCACCTGCCCCTGCTGGCCAATGAACGGCTGACTGCCGTCCATTGGCCGGAACTGGCCCTGCCCCTTCGTCTGCCAGCAGCAGCTGTCGTAATTGCCGATATGGCCTCCACCAGCTGCGAATATAGCCGTCTTGGTTTGCTCCAGATAATCCTCCGGAACAAAGACGCAGATCTTGTACATAAGTGCCTCCCGAGAGCTTTCAAAATTAACCACAGAATCTGTGGAAAACTCTGTGAACAATTTATGGGAACAGGCTCTGAACCCGCTCAGTGACGGGATTACCCTCTCATTGATGAGATTTTCAACGAAACAACGAATCTCTTTAAAATCAGATATTTACCGACGTTGAACAAATGTTCAACGCTTTTGTTCAGTTTCCGAGCGAAAACGCCCTGTCTCGATCAGCCAATGTGAACAAAAACTTCATGTCAAGACCTCAGCCGACCCATTTTCGGGCATTACGGAACAATCTGAGCCAGGCGCCGTCCTCGCCCCAATCATCCGGGGACCAACTGCATTGAACGCTTCGGAAAACCCGCTCGGGATGCGGCATCATGATGGTGGTACGACCGTCTTCGGAGCACAGGCCGGTGACCCCCTCCGGCGAACCATTGGGGTTATGCGGATAGTTTTCCGCAACCTGACCGTAATGGTCCACATACCTCAGCGCCACCTGGCTGCCCTGCTGAAGGCGTTGCAGGTCGGTCCCATTACGGAACTCGGCCATACCTTCACCATGTGCCACCGCAATGGGGACACGCGAGCCCGCCATGCCATGGAAAAAGGCGGACTGGGATTCCGGCACTTCCACCATCACTGTGCGCGCCTCGAACTGCTCGGAGCGGTTACGGACAAAACGGGGCCAGTGATCGGTACCCGGAATCAGCTCACGCAGTTCCGCAAGCATCTGGCACCCATTGCACACGCCCAGTGACAGGGTGTCCTGACGCTCAAAGAATGCCTGGAACTGGGCGCGAGCGCGCTGATTGAAGAGGATGGATTTCGCCCATCCCCCGCCAGCACCCAGCACATCCCCGAAGGAAAAACCGCCACAGGCGACCATCACATGGAACTCATCCAGGGTCATCCGACCCGACAGGATGTCACTCATGTGCACGTCCACTGTGTCAAAGCCAGCCCGATCAAAGGCCGCAGCCATCTCAACCTGGCCGTTAACCCCCTGCTCACGCAGCACCGCTACTGATGGCCGCGCTCCCGTGTTCACCAGTGGCGCGGTAATATCCTCGCCAGGGTCGAAGCTCAGCCGGGCATGCAGCCCCGGATCAGCGTCATCGGCCAATGCCCCGAACTCTTCCTCGGCACAATCACTGTTGTCGCGCATGGCCTGCATGCGATAGCTGGTTTCAGCCCACTTCTGATGCAGCTCCGCACGCCCCCGATCAATGAGCACCTCATTATTGAAACTGAAGCGCAGGCGCTGGTCATCCCCAGGCTCCCCGATCATCGCCACATGCCCAGACAGTCCGCCTTCCTCAATGACATCGAGCACCGGATTGACCTTATCCCGTGCTACCTGAATCACAGCACCGAGCTCCTCGTTGAACAGCTCGCGTACCAGGTGGCTGCTGTCTTCAAGCAGTGAGTCCAACGAGACCCTAAGACCAGTCCGTCCTGCAAAAGCCATCTCGCAGAGGGTTGTGAACAGCCCGCCATCAGAACGGTCATGATAGGCCAACAGCAGCCCCCGACGGTTCAGGGTCTGGATGGTTTCGAAAAAGCTCCTGAGCTGTTCTGGCTTGTCGACATCCGGTGCTATAGCACCCGCGGCACCATAGGCCTGGGCCAGCGCCGAACCGCCCAGGCGGTTCCGGCCCTCACCCAGATCGATCAGAATCAACTCAGTAGGCCCTTGATCCGTGCGAAGCTCCGGCGTCAACGTCCGGCGGACATCGTCCACAGGGGCAAAGCCGGTGGTTACCAGCGATAGCGGGGACGTCACACTGCACGATTCCCCTTCCTGGGACCAGACCGTCTTCATGGAAAGCGAATCCTTGCCAACCGGAATCGTGATGCCCAGCTTCGGGCAAAGATCCATCCCCACGGCCCTTACGGTCTCGTAAAGGTTCTCATCCTCGCCGGGATGCCCGGCTGCCGCCATCCAGTTGGCGGACAGGCTGATCCGGGTAATGTCCCCAATGGGGGCGGCCGCGAGATTGGTGAGCGTCTCCCCCACCGCCAGGCGCCCGGATGCTGGCGCATTGATACAGGCCACCGGTGGCCGTTCGCCCATGGCCATAGCCTCGCCGGTATATCCCTCAAAGCTGCTTGCGGTCACCGCCACATCCGCCACCGGAACCTGCCAGGGCCCGACCATTTGATCGCGGGCCACCTGACCGGTAATGGAACGGTCACCGATGGTGATCAGGAAACTCTTGGACGCCACCGACGGAATCCGCAGCACCCGGTCAATCGCTTCATCCGGATTCAGGGCCTCGCTGTTGAACACCTGCTTGGTGAAGCTGGCCCGCCGAACCTCCCGATGCAGGCGCGGAGGCTTACCGAAAAGGACCTGCATCGGAAGATCCACGGCATGGTTATCGAAGTAGGCATCATGCACGGCCAGGTGGGGCTCCTCGACGGCATCCCCGACCACCGCATAGGGGCAACGCTCGCGGCGACAGATGGCATCAAAGCGGTCCAGATCCGCCGCTGCCACGGCCAGCACATACCGCTCCTGGGCCTCATTGCACCAGATGGCCAGCGGCGACATGCCAGGCTCGGCGTTTGGCACTTCCCGCAGATCAAAACGCCCACCGCAGCCGCCGTCCTTCACCAGCTCCGGCAGGGCATTGGAGAGCCCGCCCGCACCTACATCATGGATAAAGGCGATGGGATTGCCTTCCCCCATCTGCCAGCAGCGATCGATCACTTCCTGGCAGCGGCGCTGCATTTCCGGGTTGTCCCGCTGGACGGATGCAAAGTCCAGATCCTCCGCGCTGGCGCCGGAGTCCATGGAGGAGGCCGCCCCGCCTCCCAGACCGATCAGCATCGAGGGCCCACCCATGACGATCAGGTGGGAGCCGGCTTCAATGCCCCCCTTATGGACATGATCCTTGCGGATGTTGCCCATGCCCCCCGCAATCATGATCGGCTTGTGATAACCACGGTACTCCACGCCGTTCACACCCGGCACCTTCTGCTCGAAGGTCCGGAAGTAACCGGTCAGGTTGGGCCGCCCGAATTCGTTGTTGAACGCCGCGCCGCCGATGGGGCCATCAAGCATGATCGAAAGCGGCGATGCCATGCGTGCCGGCGCTCCAGGGGTATCCTCCCAGGGTTGCTCAAAGCCTGGGATACGCAGATTCGAGGTCGTGAAGCCGGTCAGCCCTGCTTTCGGTTTGCCGCCCAGACCGGTTGCTCCCTCGTCCCGGATTTCGCCCCCGGAGCCCGTGGCGGCCCCTGGATGTGGCGAAATGGCCGTGGGATGATTATGGGTTTCCACCTTGGCGAGGATATGGATGCGCTCACTGTGATAACGGTATCGCTGTGAGGAGGGGTCGGGATAGAACCGTTGGCCACGTGCGCCCTCGATGACCGCCGCGTTGTCACGGTAGGCAGAGAGCACGCCCTGGCCACCGAGCTCATGGGTGTTGCGGATCATGTCAAACAGCGAATGATCCTGCTCTGCTCCGTCAATGGACCAGGACGCATTAAAGATCTTGTGGCGGCAATGCTCCGAGTTCGCCTGCGCGAACATCATCAGCTCCACATCCGTGGGATCGCGCTCGAGACCGGCAAAGGCATCCGCCAGGTAATCAATCTCGTCTTCCGCCAGGGCCAGGCCCAGCCGCCCGTTGGCTTCCGCCAGCGCCGCACGGCCCTGAGCCTGGACCGGCACCACCTCAAGTGGCTGGGGAGCCTCCTCATTGAACAGGAGTTCCGCGCCTGCCATTTCATGGAAAACGCGCTCAGTCATCCGGTCGTGCAGCAGCGCGGCCAGCGCCTCGCGCTCGGCCAGCTCAAGCTTGCGACCAGAACGCAGGTAATACGCAATGCCACGCTCCACCCGCCGGACTTTTGTCAGACCGCAGTTATGTACAATATCCGTTGCCTTGCTGGACCAGGGCGAAATGGTCCCCGGTCGTGGAACCACCAGGAACAACACACCGTCCATAGACTCAGCCTGGCCCCTTGGGCCATAGGTCAGCAGACGGTTCAGTACATCAAGGCTATTGCTATCGAGTTCACCTTCCAGGTCAACAAAATGCATGAATTCAGCGTAAAGCGACTCGATGGCGGGACATGTCGCCTGTATCCGCTGCATCAACCGCTCTCTTCGAAAAGCGGAAAGGGCCGGAGCGCCACGAAGTTCCAGCATGGGTCTATAAGCCTCGTTGATGGGCCGGGATTCGGGTAGGTTTTGCGGAGAGCGCATGATACTCAATTCGGCGGACGGGATACAGGGGAAACTGACGGAAGATCGCCTGTGACACGACCATCAGACCATATCCGTTTTTTTAACGTAGAATAGGTCATATTGCCACCTCTGCCGGACGGGATAATGCACAGCAGTCAAACCAAGTGCCCCGGGATACACCCTGGCCTGGCAGCTTCCCTGGCGGTGCCGGTTATCCTGGTACTGCTCCTTACAGCCTGCTCTCAGCCCACTACGCTGGACCGCATCAATCAGGAAGGGGTGCTCCATGTGGTGATGCCGCCCGCCTCAACGGTCTACTATGAGGAAAAGGGGGAGCCCTCGGGGTTCGAATACGAGCTGGTACAGCGTTTTGCCGACTCGCTCGGCGTGGAGCTGCGCGTGGAAGTGGTGGATAATCTCCCGGAGCTTTACCAGCGCCTGGACGAACACCACACCCATATTGCTGCCGCAGGTCTGCCATTAACACCAGCGCTCCGCCGCCGGTACCGCCACGGCCCGGTGTACGACCGGAGCCGCCCGGTTGTTGTCTACAACGCCAGCGTTGAGCGCCCGCGGGAACCGGCGGCTCTCACCAAACTTGACCTTGCGGTGCGCGCCGGCAGCGCCGCCGAACAGCAGCTGGAACGAATCCAGGAAACCCTGCCGGAACTAAGCTGGACGGCGAAAAACCGCCAGGACCCGACCGAGCTTCTGCACCGGGTAGACAAAGGAGAGCTGGACGCCACCGTGGTCGACAGCCGCGAACTGGACAATAACAGGGTTTTCTTCGCCAATATCCGCGAAGGTTTTGCACTGAGCAACCCGCGCCCTGTGGGCTGGCTTTTCCCGCCCTCTGGCGACGGCTCACTCATGCAGGCAGCACGGGACTATTTCCGGTCCGCGCGGAGTGACGACACCCTGGCGCAGCTGCAGGAGCGCTTTTTTGGCCACCTGGAACACCTGGACTACGTGGGCGCCCAAACCTTCACCCGCCACCTGAAAAACCGACTTCCACAATACCGTGATACCTTCATTGCCGCCGCCCACGCCCATGAGCTCGACTGGCGCCTGCTGGCAGCCATTGGGTATCAGGAATCCCACTGGGAGCCCCACGCTGTCTCGCCAACAGGGGTACGGGGACTGATGATGCTTACCCAGGACACAGCGGCCCATGTCGGTGTCACAAACCGGGTGGATCCGGATGCCTCCATCTGGGGCGGCGCCCGCTTCTTCCGACGCCTCCACGACCGGATCCCGGACAGCATCACAGAGCCAGACCGGACCTGGTTCGCCCTGGCGGCCTACAACGTCGGCTATGGTCACCTCCAGGACGCCCGCCGACTGGCCCGCCAGGACAACCAGGATCCGGACCGCTGGCTGGACGTCAAGGAATACCTACCGCTACTGGCTCAGCGCCAATACTACACCCAAACCCGGTATGGATATGCCCGTGGCTATGAGCCGGTCCTCTACACGCAGAACATCCGTCGCTATTACGACGTCCTGAAGTGGATGTTTCCCGAGGAGGACGCGGCCATGGCCTTCACGGAAAACGGGATTGAATCCCCCCTCGAAGATACCGAAGGACAATCATCCAAACCCCGGAGCACGCTTGATGCCTCCTCCGCCGAACAACGCCAGTCATTGCGTCCGGCGTCGCCCCTGTTTTAATCGATCACCCCCCGGAAACATCCTCATCAGGGGCCACAGACAGCGCTTTTTCAACCTGTGAGCGGCTGAACCCCCGCTGGGCCAGGAAGCGCCCCTGACGCCCACGCTCCTTACGATCAGCCGGCGCTTCCTCCCCAAAACGGCGTTGGCGCTGTGCCCTGGCCATACTCACCCAGTCATCCTCCGCCAAAGCCGTCAGCGCCTGACTGTGGCCCTTGACACCCCGCTGCTCGAGCTCCGAACGAATCCGTAATGGTCCGTAACCCGCTTCGATCCGCTGACGGCTGAACGACTCCGCAAACCGTTCGTCACTCTGCCAGCCTTCGGCAACCAGCTCGTCCAACACCTCCTCCACCAGCTCCGTGTTCCCGCCGGACCTGTCCAGCTTGCGCCCGAGCTCGAACCGGCTGTGCTCACGCCGGGCCAGAAGTTTCAGGGCCCGGTCCTTTACCGATCGCCTGTCATCACTCATCTCTACCCCCACCCGCCAATAGGCTGACGCCATTCCTGTGTGCTAATTTTAATGACCTGATTCCATTCACCTACCCGGAACAGCGGGTAAGGTTCTTCGGCACAAAGGACAACCATCATGGCCGGCTTTCTGAAACAATTCTTCAAACCCAGGCAACCCGCAAGCAGCACTGAACCCCCGGCGCCAGAGGCCAAGCCTGCCAAACCGCAACGCCCTGCTCCCGACCCGAATGCGGTCGCCAACGCAACCACTACCGCGGAACTGGAAGCGCTCGCCACCCAGGGCGAAACGGCTGCCATCCGCCGGGAGGCAATCCAGCGCCTGGAGGACGTTGATGCCCTTGAGCGGGCCAGCCGAGCCCTTAAGGGCCGTGACAAGGGCGCGTTCCAGGCGGCCAGACGCAAGCTGCGCGAACACCGCGAGCAAGCCGAAGCGGAACAGGCCCGCCAGGCAGAGATTAAGCGTATTCTGGAAGACATTGAGGTGCTTGCCGCCACCCAGGACACCAAGCTCTACCAAGCCCGGCTTGATGCCATCATCAGCCGCTGGAACAGCATCAGCAACCATGCCGACAGTGCCCAGAAAGAGCGCTACGATACCAGTCTGGCACGCTGTCGCGAACGGGCTGACACCATTGCCGAAGAGGAAGCACGGATCCGCGCTGAACGGGAAAAGGCGGACGAACAGCAAGGGGCAGTGGAAACCCTGGCCGCAACCGTTGAACAGCTCGCCTCGGCCTGGCCCGAGGAAGGCGCCAGCCTCTCCTCACTGGATGCCATCATGACGACCCAGAACAACCGCTGGGAACAGGCCACCACTGATCAGGCGCCCCATGCGGAACTGAAGGCCCGTTTCAAACGATTGATGGAACAACTCGAGGCCTACCGCCAAGCGCTCAGTACCTGGCAACAGTATGAAGCACAGCTCGAACAGGCCCTGAACAGCGAGGATACGGAAGCCATCACCGCCACCCTGGCGGCCCTCGATTGGCCAGACGGCTTCGCGGCCCCGCCAACGCTGCTCAGGGCGCGCAAACAACTCAATGACCGAACAAACACCCAGGCGGAACCGCCCCACGGGCCCCAGGCCGAGGATACCGGCGAGCTTGCCCGCACACTGGATGCCCTGGAGCAGAGCCTGGATCAACACCACCTTAAGCCCTCACGGGAATACTTCCGCAAAGCTCAGAAACTCCAGGACAAGCTCCCCGACAAAGAGGCTCGCCAATACCAGGCGCGGATCACCCGGCTCGGGCGCCAGCTTCAGGAGTTACGTGACTGGTTGGGATTCGCCGCCAGACCCAAACTGGAAGCCCTGTGCGAACAGATGGAGTACCTGGCCGATCAGCCCATGGAGCCCGAAGCCAAGGCCGAACACATCCACGAACTCCAGCAGGAATGGTATAACCTGGGTGGCACGCCGGACCAGCAACTCTGGCAACGTTTTAAGGAGGCCACGGACAGAGCCTACGAACCCTGCCACCAGTATTTTTCCGAAAAGAAGCGCCTCAAGAGCGCTAATCTGGAGAAGCGTGAATACATCGTTGAACAGTTGCAGGAGTTCGTGGATAACCTCGACTGGTCCAGCTGCGACTACAAGGCTGTCGACCGCATCCAGCGCACTGCAAGGCGTGAGTGGAGTGATGCCAAGCCGGTGGACTACCGCGCCAACCGCCCTCTCCAGAAGCAGTTCGACCGACTGATCAAGACCTTGAACGCCAGTCTTGAGGAAGAACGTGAACGCAATGACGCCCTCAAGCGCGACATTGTCGAGCGCGCAGAAGCCCTGGTTGACCACGAGCCATTACGCGAGGCAACGGAAGGCGCCAAGGCACTCCAGAAAGAATGGGAAGCCATCGGGATCACCCACCAACAGGAAGACCGCCGGCTCTGGAAAGCCTTCCGCGACGCCTGCGATCGGATCTTTGGGCGCTTGAGCGAGCAGCGCGAAGCCCGCGAACAGGCTTTCAGCGCCGCCGCCCAGCAAGCAGAAGACCTGATTCACCAGCTTCAGGACGTCAATCCGACAGAGGTCAGTGCCAGCGAACTGGAACAATTCCGCACGGCGTTCCAGGCTCTGGAGCTTCCACGGGACCGGGCCAGTGCCCTGTCGGACCGCTTCAACAAGACCATGGATGGCATTCAGGAGCAACAAATGAGCGCCCTCCGGGCCCAGCGTTACCAGCAGTGGCTCGCGGCCCTGGATCAGCATCAATCAGGTGAAACGCCCGGCCCTGAAAGCTTCCGCCACCCGCCCATGCCGCTGGAACAGGCGACCCAGGAGACCGATACGCCCAGCCAGGCCCGGGCACTGTGTATCCGTGTGGAGATCGTTGCTGGCGCCGCTACCCCACCGGAAGACCAGGCGCAGCGTATGGCGCTGCAGGTGAGCCGGCTCAACGAGGGGATGAAAAGCGAGCAGAGTCTGGAATCCCAGGAGGATGAACTGGACAGTCTTCTGTCGAGCTGGTGTGAGCTGGATCCTGAGGACGGCCTCACCCCGGAACACTACCAGCGCCTGCGCGAGGCCCTGAAGCACTGGTTCCTGCGCAGTGGCGGTGACGAGGCCACGCAGGAGGCCTGAGCGCATCCGCCAATGGTTTTGACAGGTGGTGCCATTAACCCCGGAAGGGTGCGCCGCTATCGTGCCCTTGGACTATGACACAAGCATGAGAGTGGATTGCTGGGTGGAGAGGTGGGGAGCTTCCCTCCAGGCACTCCCCACCTCTCACCCTCCAGCTTTAAAGCTGAATCAACCCCCAACAGCACAGAGACTCTGAAATGACGGAAGAGGCGTACATCTACGACGCGGTCAGGACACCCCGCGGCCGGGGCAAGGCCGACGGCGCCCTGCACGAGGTGAAGCCGGTGACCCTGCTCGGCCAGACCCTGACAGCACTCCAGCAAAGAACCAACCTGGACACCAGCCTGGTGGATGACATCGTCATGGGCTGTGTTACGCCTGTTGGCGACCAAGGGGCCGACATTGCCAAGACCGCTGCCCTGGCGGTGGACTGGGATGAATGCGTTGCTGGCGTCCAGCTCAACCGCTTCTGCGCCTCCGGGCTGGAGGCGGTAAACCTGGCCGCTATGAAAGTACGCTCCGGGTTTGAGGATCTGGTTGTTGCCGGCGGCGTGGAATCCATGTCGCGCGTGCCCATGGGATCAGATGGCGGGGCCTGGGCCACGGATCCAGAGACCAACCTGCACACCGGCTTTATGCCGCAGGGTATTGGCGCTGACCTGATTGCCACTATCGAAGGCTTTTCGCGCCAGGATGTGGACCATTTCGCAGCTGAATCCCAGCGAAAGGCCGCAGAGGCCTGGGCGCAGGGCTACTTCAGCAAGTCCGTCGTGCCAGTGACGGATCAGAACGGGCTGGTGATTCTGGATCAGGACCAGCACGTTCGCCCCGGCACCACCGCCGAGGCCCTGGGCCAGCTCAAGCCTTCGTTCCAACAGATGGGCGAAATGGGCTTCGATGGCGTGGCGCGTGAGAAGTACCACTACGTGGAGGCGATCAACCATGTCCACACCCCGGGTAACTCTTCCGGCATCGTGGACGGCGCCACTGCCATGCTGATCGGCGGCGATGCCATGGGCAAAAAGCTCGGCTTAACCCCACGTGCCCGGATCGTGGCCACGGCGGTGACCAGCACCGACCCCACCATCATGCTCACCGGGCCGGCGCCGGCCTCGCGCAAAGCGCTGGACAAAGCGGGCATGACACCGGATCAGATTGACCTGTTCGAGGTGAACGAGGCCTTCGCCGCCGTGGTGATGCGCTTCCAGCGCGAGCTCAACGTCCCCGACGAGAAAGTGAACGTGAACGGTGGGGCCATCGCCATGGGTCATCCGCTGGGCGCCACTGGTGCCATGATCCTGGGCACCCTGCTTGACGAACTCGAGCGCCGGGATCAGCGCTTCGGCCTCGCCACGCTCTGCGTCGGCGGCGGCATGGGCATCGCCACCATCATTGAACGGGTTTAAAGGGCAGGACGAACACCATGACGGCAATTCAATACCAGATCGACAACGACGGCATCCTGACCCTGACCATCGACATGCCGGGGCAGTCCGCCAACACCATGAACGCCGCCTTCCGTGAGGCACTCACCGAGACCGTCCAGAAGGTTGAAGGTGGCGCGGAAACGATCAGCGGCATCGTCATCACCTCCGCCAAGGACACCTTTTTTGCCGGCGGCGACCTCAACGAACTGATCCAGGTCACCAACAACAACTCTGAGGAGTTCTTTAACACCATCCTGTCGCTCAAGGCCCAGATGCGGAAGCTGGAGACCCTGGGCAAACCGGTGGTCGCGGCCATGAACGGCACTGCTCTGGGCGGCGGCTACGAACTCTGCCTCGCCAGCCACCGGCGTATTGTGCTGGACGACGCCAGCATCAAGATCGGCCTGCCGGAAGTCACACTCGGGCTGCTGCCCGGCGGCGGTGCCTGTGTGCGCCTGCCACGGGTTCTGGGCCTGGAAAAGGCCTTCCCCTATCTGATGGAAGGCAGACAGATCGACCCGCAGACCGCCCTGAAAGAAGGCATGGTTGATGAGCTGGCCTCCTCTCAACAAGAGCTGCTGCACAAGGCGCGCGAGTGGATCAAGGCCAACCCGGAGAGTCGGCAGCCCTGGGATCAGAAAGGCTTCAAGATCCCAGGCGGCGGCCCCAATCACCCGACTATGGCGCAACGCCTGGCCATTGCCCCGGCCATGCTCAAGGAGAAAACCAAGGGCTGCTACCCAGCGCCCGAGCGGATCATGGCAGCGGCCGTGGAGGGCGCCAGCGTGGATGTGGATACGGCCGACCGCATCGAGGCCCGCTACTTCACCGAGATCACCTGCAGCCAGATCGCCAAGAACATGATCAACACCTTCTGGTTCGGCCTGAACGCCATCAAGGCGGGCGGCAGCCGCCCCCAGGCACCGGCAAAGTCCAAGGTGAAGAAGGTCGGTGTCCTGGGCGCCGGCATGATGGGCGCCGGCATCGCCTACGTCAGTGCTAACCGCGGCATCGACGTGGTGCTGAAAGACACCTCCGACGAAAACGCCGAAAAAGGCAAGGCCTATTCGGACAAGCTCCTCGCCAAGAAGGTCTCGCGGGGCCAGCTGGATGACACCGGCAAGCAGAAGGTTCTGGATCGCATCAATGCCACTGCCAGCGTGGACGAGCTGGCCGGCTGCGACCTCATCATCGAAGCGGTATTTGAGGACAGCGACCTCAAGGCCAAGGTCACCCAGGAAGCGGAGCCGCACCTAGCCGATAACGGCATCTTCGCCTCCAACACCTCCACCATCCCGATCACCCAGCTGGCGAAAGCCTCTGCCAATCCGGTGAAATTCATCGGTCTGCACTTCTTCTCCCCCGTGGACAAGATGCCCCTGGTTGAGATCATCAAGGGCGAGCAAACCGACGACGAGACCCTTGCCAAGGCGTTCGACTACGTCATGCAGATCAACAAGACGCCGATTGTGGTCAACGACAGCCGTGGCTTCTTCACCTCGCGGGTGTTCGGCACCTTCGTCAACGAGGGCATCACCCTGCTGTCGGAAGGCTTCCACCCCGCATCCGTCGAGAATGCCGCGCTGCTTGCCGGCATGCCCGTGGGACCGCTGGCCATCTGTGACGAGGTGAGCCTGACACTGACCCAGCACATCCGGGACCAGTCAAAGAAGGATACCGAAGCGGCGGGCGGAACCTGGGATCCGCACCCGGCCGAGGCCGTGATCGACGCCATGGTCGACCAGCACGGCCGCAAGGGCAAGGCCGCTGGCGCCGGCTTCTACGAGTACCCGGACAACGGGAAGAAATACCTCTGGCCGGAGCTGGAAAACCTCTACGTGGACCAGGACAAGGCCCGCAACGCGGAACTGACCCTGCTCAAGGAGCGGCTCCTGTTCATCCAGGCCATCGAGACAGTGCGCTGCCTGGAGGAAAACGTGCTGATGGAGGTGCGCGACGCCAACATCGGCTCCATCTTCGGAATCGGTTTTGCCGCCTGGAGCGGCGGTGCGCTGCAGTACATCAACCAGTACGGGGTGCAGGCGTTCACCGAGCGTGCGGACGAGCTGGCGAGCCGCTTCGGCGAACGATACCGGCCACCGGAACTGCTGCGCGAGCACGCAACGAAACAGCAGTTGTTCGAATAGACCTCACACCGGCCAGTCCCGGCTGGCCGGCCTTGATTCCGTCCCCTACACTTAAAGGTTGAGGCATAGTATGGTGACTCAGACTACCTGATCAGGAGCAAAGGCAACCTTGCGTACCCAAATCTTTCCCACTCTGTTCCTGGCACTCGCGCTTGTGTTTACAAGTGCCGCACAGGCCAACCTTGAAACAGGACGCGACTACCAGCCGGTGGAACCCACGGCCGACCAGGCCCGCGCCAATATCCTGATAGCGCGCCAGCTCCAGTTTGGCCACTTCAAGGAAAAGGACATTGATGACGCGCTGGCGTCGGAAACGCTGGACGCTTATCTCGACCAGCTTGACAGTCAGCGTCTGTATTTCACCCAGGGCGACGTCAGCAACTTCAATGCCTATCGCGACTCGATGAAGCGTGCCCTGACCGGCGGTGACCTCGAGCCCGCCTTCCGCATTTACAACCACTTCCAGCAACGCCGCATCCGGAGGCTGGAATACGCCCTCTCCCTTCTCGACGAAGGCATCAGCAGCTTCGACTTCAGCGGCGATGACCGCTATCGGCTTGATCGCAGCGAGGCGGACTGGGCGCAGGATACCAGCGAGCTCGACAAGCTCTGGCGCGATCGCATCCGCAACGCCGTACTCAGCATGCGCCTGGACGGGCAGCCGGACGAAGCCATCAAGGAAACATTGACCCGGCGCTATGAAAGCCAGCTCGACCGGGCCTATGACGCCCGCAGCGAGGACGCGTTCCAGCAGTGGATGAATGCCTTTGCCGGGCTCTGGGATCCCCACACCCAATATCTGTCGCCACGCACTTCTGAAAACTTCGACATCAATATGAGCCTGTCCCTCGAAGGCATTGGTGCCGTTCTGCAGTCGAAAGACGGCTACACCAAGGTTTCCCGCATTGTGCCGGGCGGCCCCGCGGCCGAGGAGGGCTCGCTGGGCGCGGCGGACCGGATCGTCGGCGTGGCACAGGGGGATGATCCCATGGAGAACGTCATCGGATGGCGCCTGAGCGAGGTGGTTGACCTGATCCGCGGCCCGAAGGGCTCCAAGGTCCGCCTGGAGGTGATCCCCGCCGGTACCCAGAACGACATGAACACCCACGAGATCACCATCGTCCGGGATGAGGTTGAGCTGGAGGAACAATCCGCCCAGAGCGACATGCTGGAGATGGAGAACAGGGGCAAACCCTGGAAGCTGGGCGTCATCGACATCCCCACGTTCTACGCGGACCTCAAGGCGGCGCGCCAGGGCGACGAAAACTACCGCAGCACCACCCGGGACGTACGTGGCCTGATCAATGAGCTCAAGGGCAACGGCATGGACGGCCTCGTGATTGACCTGCGCGGCAACGGTGGCGGAGCGCTTTCTGAAGCCAATAAACTGGTGGGCCTGTTCATCGAAAAGGGCCCCACGGTCCAGGTACGCGGACCTGACGGTTCTGTGCAGGTTTTCAAGGATGACGACAACAACGTCGCATGGGATGGGCCCGTGGTGGTACTGGTCAACAACCTGAGCGCCTCGGCCTCCGAGATCTTCGCTGGCGCCATGCAGGACTATGGCCGGGGACTGATTGTCGGCTCCCAGACCTTTGGCAAGGGCACCGTGCAGGCCATAAGGCCGCTGAACCATGGCCAGCTCAAGATCACCCAGTCCAAGTTCTACCGGGTTTCAGGGGCCAGTACCCAGAACCGTGGTGTGGTTCCGGATATCCGGATCAAAGACCGGATTGAGCGGGACAATGTCGCCGAGGCCGCTCTGGACGGGGCCCTGTCCTGGGACGAAATCGATACACTCGACTACCAGCGCTACTTCACGTTCGACGACATCCTGGAGACGATCACCAAGCAGCACGAAGCCCGATTCTCCCAGGTTCCCGAGTACAAGCTGCGTAAGCGTGAGCTGGAGCTGCTCAACGAACGCCGGGACCGCACCTGGGTCAGCCTCAACGCCGAGCAGCGTAAGAAAGACCAGAAAACCTTCCGGGAAAAACAGCTCAGCATCGTAAACCAGCGGCGCAAGCTCGAGGACAAGGAGCCCTTTGACTCCTGGCAGGCCTACGAAGAAGACGCGGAATCCCGGCCTGCCATGGCCAGGCGCAGCGAGCTGGCGGAAGAGGGGCCGGATTTCGTGGTGCGCGAAGCCGGTGCCATTCTTACCGACCTGCTGGCCCAGAGCGAGCACTACGCCAGCATCTACCACGAAACCCCTGAAAAGGGCGCAGTAGCGGGCGAATAGGACGGAGCAATAGCGCCATGGCCAGCGATGACGAGAAATCGGAAGCACTGGAAACCTTCCTGAAGGACTCGCTGCACGCTTTGGAGTCACTGGAAAAGGTTCAGGAGCTGGAAGACGAAGACCAGGGTGAATCCAGCTCCCAAACCGCCATGCAAGGGGAGGACGAGGGGAAGGACGCCGGCACGGATCAAAGGGGCGCCGCCAACGGGGACGAACCCAACCTCCTGGACCGCCTGGCCGATTATACCGGCTCCGCGTACCGGATTGCCCGGCGCACCACTGGCACCTCGCTCAAGGTCGGCAAAAAGCTCATGGGCAACCAGGACCAGCTGCGCATGATGCTGTCTGCCGGTGAATCCCTTCGCGATCTGCGCGAGGTAGCCGGTCTCACGGTCAACGACCTGGCCCAATCCCTCAACCTCAAGGACAAGAGCCTTCTGGAAGCGGTCGAGGATGGAACCGCCGCCCTGCCCTTTGAACTGATCCTGCGCCTGGCGGCCGTGCTCGCGCGCAATGACCCGGTTCCATTCATCCTCAAGTACACACGCGCCTACAGCCCTGAAACATGGCGGGTACTCAACGATTGGGGCGTGGGCCGCCTACCCCTGCATTTTGAGCGCGAGCGCGAGTTCATCAACATCTACCGGGGACATGACGAAGCACGGGAGCTATCGGACGAAGGATTCAAGCGGGTTCTGGAATTCACCCGCAAATCCTTCGAGATGTCACTGCACTTCGTGGCCGAAGAAGAAGAGCGCCTCAACGAAGCACTGAATAACCTGGATGCCGAGCGCGGCCAAAACAGCCAGCAACCAAACAGTAACGACGCATCAGGCCAGTGACTCCAGTGGCGCCCGTTGGTTCCCCGGCGCCTCACAGACGCCGTTCTCCGTCACGATCACATCCACCAGCGATGCCGGCGTTACATCAAACACCGGATTGAAGACCGCAACTGAATTCGGCGCCAACCAACGCCTTCCCGAGCGCCGCAATTCCGTGCCATCGCGCTCCTCAATCTCAATGCGGTCGCCACTGCTGGTCCCCGAATCAAGCGTTGACGACGGCGCCACCACCATCATCCCCACGCCATAATGCCGGGCCAGTATCGCCAGCGGCAGGGTACCGATCTTGTTCGCCACATCCCCGTTGGCCGTAATCCGGTCCGAGCCGACCACAACCCAATCCACCTCGCCCTGGGCCATCAGCGTTGCAGCCGCACCATCCACGTTCAACGAACAGGGCATGCCCTCGCGCTCACACTCCCAGGCCGTCAACCGCGCCCCCTGCAGCCAGGGACGGGTCTCATCCATGTGCACGCACCCCAGGGCATCCCGGTTAAACAGCTCCCGAACAACACCCAAAGCCGTACCCTGGCCTCCGGTAGCCAAGGCCCCGGTGTTACAATGCGTCAGAATCCGCACGGGCGCCTCGCCTCCGGCCAGGATCCGATCCGCCCCAAGCTTGCCCATGGCACGGTTCGCGTCCGCATCCTCCTCATGAATGCGCAACGCCTCCGTCTCCATGACGCGGACCAGTTCCGGCGAATCCGCCACCTGTTCCAGACAGCCCCGCATGCGCTCCAGCGCCCAGACCAGATTCACCGCCGTGGGCCGGGCCTGGGCCAGCCAGTCAATGGTGCTCCCCAGCCGCGAATACCAATCCGAGGCCTGCGTACAGCCCCGCGCCGCCAGCACCACCCCATAGGCCGCCGCAATCCCGATCGCCGGGGCCCCGCGCACCTGCATCTCATGAATCGCCTGGTACACCCCCTCGGCATCGGAATACGACCGCCAGACCTCCTCGGCCGGCAGCAACCGCTGATCCAAAACCTCCAGAACCTCGCCCTGCCACCTGAAGGGTGTTACTTGATTCTGTGTCATCCAAAACGATCCTTAATCAACACGACAAATCTGAGCCTGCGCATGCCAACGCAACCAAGGCGTTCAGAAGGCGGGTATGGGGTACGGCTCTCCGGGAAGCTCTGGAGCCATGGATGGCGGAAGAGCAGCGTACAGGGATGTATTCACAGCGATTCCCGGAGAGCCGTACCCCATGGCCGCCAGCAACAAGCCAACAGTCTGGAGACCTGGCAAAGCCATGGGCCCCAGAGCCACCATCCGTTATACTTCCGAGTCTGAAGCCACAGGGCACCACTCACAAGTCCCTGAAAGCCTAGACCCGAAACCAGCAGCCGAGCACTCCATGAGCCAGATGCAACCAATCGACCAACTCATCAGCGCCCGCTGGCTCCTGCCCATGACCGACCGGCAGGTCCTCGAACACCACAGCATCGCCATCCAGGGCAACCGCATCCACGACATCTGCCCCACGGACACTGCCCTGGAACGGTACCACCCCAGCGAACACCGGAACCTGGGCGAGCAGCTACTGATGCCCGGACTCATCAACGCCCACGGCCACGCGCCCATGACCCTGCTGCGCGGCCTCGGCAACGACCTGCCCCTCAGGGAATGGCTCCAGGACCATATCTGGCCCGCCGAAGGCCGCTTCGTGGATGAAGCCTTCGTAGCCGATGGTACCCAGCTCGCCATCGCCGAAATGCTGCGAACCGGCACCACCTGCTTCTCGGACATGTACTTCTTCCCCGAGACCATTGTGGAAACCGCCCAGCAGCATGGCATGCGCGTCCAGTCCGCGTTCCCGATCCTGGACTTTCCCACCCAGTGGGGCAGCGGCCCGGAAGAATACATCCAGAAAGGGCTCGCCCTCCACGACCGTGTGCGCAACAGCAACCTGGCCACCATCGCCTTCGGCCCACACGCGCCCTACACCATCTCGGACGAGCCGCTCAAGCGCATCGCCACCCTGGCCGAGGAAGTGGATCTCCCCATCCAGATCCACCTGCACGAAACGGCGGGGGAAGTCGACGACAGCATCCAGACCCATGGCCTCCGCCCCACCCGCCGGCTGGCGGACCTCGGCCTGATCTCGCCCCGCACCCAGTGCGTGCACATGACCCAGGTCGATGAGCACGACCTGAAACTGCTCCAACAAAGCAGCGCTCATGTGCTCCACTGTCCGGAAGCCAACATGAAACTCGCCAGCGGCGCCTGCCCCGTCCAACGCCTGCTGGACGCCGGTGTGAATGTGGCCCTGGGGACCGATGGGGCCGCCAGCAACAACAACCTGGACATGTTCGGCGAGATGCAGACCGCCGCCCTCCTGGGCAAACTCAACACCCTGGAGGCCGGTGCCACGGACGCCTACAGCGTCCTGCGCATGGCCACCATCAACGGGGCCCGCGCCCTTGGCATAGACAACCGCGTGGGCACGCTCGAGCCGGGCAAGCAAGCGGACATGATCGCCGTGGATCTGGGCGACATCCTCGCCCAGCCGGTCTATGACCCACTGCCGCACCTTGTCTACAACACCAACGGTCGCCAGGTCACCCACACCTGGGTCGCCGGCGAGCCACGGCTGGTTGACGGCGAGCTCCAGCGCATGGACCTCCATGGCCTGCGCGAGCGGGTCAAGCAGTGGCAACACCACATCGCCGAAGCCGATAAACACTGAGGAAGCTGCCATGACCCCGAACGTTGACCAGAAAGAAATCGCCAAATTCGACGCCATGGCCCAGCGCTGGTGGGACCCGGAAGGCGAATGCAAGCCACTGCACGAGATCAACCCCTTGCGGCTGGGCTACATCGAGCAGCACACCGGCAACCTCAACGGGCAGACGGTTCTGGACGTGGGGTGCGGTGGCGGCCTGCTCAGCGAAGCCATGGCCCGGCGTGGCGCCACCGTTACCGGTATCGACCTGAGCCGGGAAGCAGTGGGTGTGGCGGACCTGCACGCACTGGAGGCCGAAGTCACCGTGGACTACCGTGTTGAGGATGTTGAAGTCCTCGCCCAGCAGGAACCCGGCCACTATGACACCGTGACCTGCCTGGAGGTCCTGGAACACGTGCCGGACCCGACCGCCACCGTCGCCGCCTGCGCGCGGCTGCTGCGCCCCGGTGGCAGCCTGGTCGTCTCAACCATCAACCGCAACGCTAAATCCTGGCTCTTTGCCAAAGTGGGAGCCGAATACGTGCTCAACCTGCTGCCCCGGGGAACGCACGAATGGAAGCGCTTCATACGGCCCTCGGAAATGGACCGCCATTTCCGCCACGCCGGCATTGAAACCCGGGACACCACGGGTCTGACCTACAACCCGGTCACCGGCCATTACCGGCTGGGACAGGACATTGACGTCAACTACTTCATCCACGGCGTCAAACCGGAGGCCAGCGAGTGAGCCGTTTCAGCGCCATCCTGTTCGACCTGGACGGCACCCTTCTGGATACCGCGCCGGATTTCATCTGGTGCCTCAACACCCAGCGTGCCCGCCACAACCTCCAGCCAATGGACGAGCACAGCATACGGCGAGTGGTTTCCAACGGCGCCCGCGGGCTCGTTCAGCTCGGCTTTGGACTGCGTCCGGAGGATGAGGGCTACGATCAACACCATACGGAACTGCTGGCACTCTACACCGACCACATAGCCGTCCACACCCGGCTCTTTCCGGGGCTTGCCGAGGTGCTTGCCCACCTGGACGCCCAAGGCGTTCCCTGGGGCGTGGTCACCAACAAGGCCAGTCAATACACGCTGAAACTGCTTGCGGCAATGGACCTGCTGCAACGCTGCGCCAGCGTCGTCTGTCCCGATCACGTTACCCACACCAAGCCGGATCCCGAGCCGGTCCAATTGGCCGCGCAACAGATTGGCGTGATGCCTGAGCACTGCCTCTACGCCGGCGACCATCGGCGCGACATCGAATCCGGCCAGGCCGCCGGTATGACCACCGTGGCCGCGCGTTACGGCTACCTGGGCGCGGACGAAACGGTGACGGACTGGCGCGCCGACCACATCATCGACCATGGCCGCGAGCTTTTTTCCATTATCGACACCCACAAACCCGAAACGGATCCCGCATGAGCGCACAGACCGTCGAGAACTATCAGCCCTCACCCGAGCTCCTGAACGACCGCATCATCATGGTCACCGGCGCCGGCGACGGCATTGGCCGCGCCGCCGCCAAAACCTACGCCGCCCATGGCGCCACGGTTATACTGGTCGGGCGCACCATCAAGAAACTGGAAAAGGTCTACGACGAGATTGAAGCGGCCGGCCATCCGGCACCGCTGATCCTGCCCCTGGATATCGAAGGCGCCAGGGCCGAAGACTACGAACAGGTGGTAACCCGACTTCAGGAAGACTTTGGACGACTGGACGGCCTGCTGCATAACGCCAGTCGCCTGGGCGACCGCACGCCACTGGAATATTACAATCCGGACGAGTGGGAGCGGGTCATGCGTACCAACGTCACCGGCACTTTCCTGCTCAGCCAGGCCATGATCCCGCTGCTGCGCGCTGCCCCGGATGCGTCGGTGATTGTCACTTCATCCAGCGTGGGCCGAAAGGGGCGAGCCAACTGGGGCGCCTACGCCATCTCCAAGTTCGCCACCGAAGGCCTGATGGAAACCCTGGCTGACGAGCTGGACGACGCACGCACCGCCGTGCGCGTGAACAGCCTCAACCCCGGCGCCACACGCACGCACATGCGCCACCTTGCCTACCCGGCGGAAGACCCCGGCAGCAACCCCGAACCGGACGCCATCATGGACGCCTACCTCTACCTGATGGGCCCGGACTCAAAAGGCGTGACCGGGCAACAATTCGATGCCCAGATCAAGCGCTGAGCGCAGAGCGATCCTCGCCACCAAAAGCCTCCAGGAGCGCCGGCACCAGCCGTTCCAGCTCCAGGGCCATCAGGCTGAAGGCGGCATCAAAACGGGCGACGCGGTCATCGCCAGCCTCGTCGTCCAGCTTCTCCTTCAGATCATCCCCAAAACGCAACCGCCGCAGCGTAAGCTCATCATCCAGCACCAGTGAGAGCTGATCCTCCCAATCAAGCGCCAGCCGGGTCACGCTCATGCCGTTGTCCAGATGGCTGCGTACGTCATCGCCACCCAGATCCACACCCTTGATGCGGACGACGCCCCCCTGCTCCTCATCATCCCGGAGCTCGCACTCATCCGCCGGCACCAGCCCCGCGGGCGGATGCGCCTCGCCTCGCAGCCACTGCGTCATCGTATAGGCCGGGGACTGATGCACCGCTGGCGGACGAACCGGCATGGATCCCAGCGTCTCGCGCAACTCGGAAAGCAGAGTCTCCGCCGCGCTACTGGCAGCCGAATCCACCACGACCAGCTCCTGGGAAGGCGCGATGTAGGCATGGATGAACCGGGACTTGGTGAACGCCCGGGGCAGGAGCTCCAGCGTCACCTGTTCCTTGATCTCCGTTTTCTCCTTGCGCCTCAGGGGCTCACCACGCTCCTGCTCGGCTGCCGCCACGCGCTCATCCACCTCCTCGCGGACCACCGCCGGCGGCAGCACCTTCTCCTCCCGCCGCAGGCAAACCAGATGACACTCCCCGGACGTAAACACCAGCTCATCGCCATCGCGGCCAAGGGGCGACACCCACCCCATCCGCTCCGTATCCTGGGGACCACAGGGCTGGAAAGCACGCTTCGCCAGCGCCTCCTCCAGGGCCTCGGCGGACCACTCAAAGGCTTTGGTGATACGATAAAGACGCGCGTTACGAAACCACATGAACCAGATCCCCGGCATTGACCAAACAAGGCCGGGATTATCCGGGGGAACCCAATACCATGTCCACAGGCACCAGCCTCTATTTCTACGTTACCGACAACTGCGAACTCTGCGAACAGGCCGAGCAGATCCTGGTCCACACCCCACTCGACACGCCCATGCCGGTTGACGTCGTCGACATCAGTGAGTCCGAAGAGCTGGTCCAGAAGTACGGCGAGCGCATTCCCGTGCTGCGCATGGAACCCGAAGGCAAGGAACTGGATTGGCCGTTTACAGCGGAGGATGTGATCGCGTTCCTGGGGAACCACTGAGGAAAGCTTCCCCCACTCTCTACCCGGCAACCATGTTAGAATAAAACTAAGCCAGCTCACGGGAGGATAGAAAATGTTAATGGTCGTCTCACCCGCCAAGAAACTCGATTACGACAGCAAACTGCCCACCAGCAGCCACTCCCAACCCCAGTTCCTCGAACACAGCCGGGAACTGATCGACGACCTCAAAGAGCTCGAACCCCATCAGGTCAGCAACCTCATGAGCATCAGCCAACAGCTCGGCGAACTCAACGCCCAGCGCTACCAGCAATGGCACACCCCTTTCACGCCTGACAACGCACGCCCCGCCGTGCTCGCCTTCAAGGGCGACGTCTACGAAGGCATGGCACCGGACAGATTCACCGAGAACGACTTCGACTTCGCCCAGCACCACCTGCGGATCCTGTCAGGGCTCTACGGCGTGCTGCGGCCCCTCGACCTGATGCAGCCCTACCGGCTGGAAATGGGGACAAAGTTCCCAAACGCCCGGGGCAAGGACCTGTATGCCTTCTGGAAGCAGCCCATCACCGATTACCTGAAGCAGGAACTGGAACAGGATGATGGCGTGCTGATCAACCTTGCTTCCAACGAGTACTTCAAGGCCGTGGATCACAAACAGCTGGGCGCGCGCATCATCACGCCCCAGTTCAAGGACTGGAAGAACGGCCAGTACAAGATGATCAGCTTCTACGCCAAGAAGGCGCGCGGCATGATGGCCGCCTACATCATCCGCAACCGCCTGACCAACCCCGAGCAGGTGAAGAACTTCGATACGGACGGCTACGCGTTCAACGAGGAACTGTCCAGCGGCGATAACTGGGTGTTCACACGCGGCTGACCCATCAGGCAGCCCGGCGGGGAGAAGGTCAGATGGGCGGCATCTCCCCGTCCAGCCGGTCCAGGTGCCAATCCTCCGTGGGCTTGTTCAGCGGCAGCTTGAGCGCGACCACATCCTCCTCCCGATCGTAGCTCACCGAGAACCCGAGCGACCTGGCCAGGCCGGCCATGGCCTCGTTGCCGGGCAGCACATGGCCCACCATCTCCAGGGTGCCACGGGATTTGCAATAACGGATCATCTTCTCCATCAGGATCCGGCCCAGGCCCTCACCGCGAAGGTCATCCCGGACCATGACGGCGAACTCACACTGGATGTTGTCCGCATCCGTCCACACACGCACCGTCCCCAGTGTCCGCTCGGTGCCGTCCTGCAGCCACTCCGTGGCAATGAACACCATCTCCCGGTCATAGTCGATCTGCACCATCCGGGCGATGTCGTTATGGGTAAAGCGACTGCGGTACTGGAAAAACCGGTACCGGATGGTTTCAGGCGACTGGCTCTCATGGAATTCAAGATGCCCTGGCTCATCCTCGGCGCGGATGGGCCGGACCAGAACGCGACGGCCGGAATTCAGCGTGACCCATTCTTCCAGCTCTCTGGGATAGGGCTTGATCACCGGCTTCACCGGTTCGCCCAGATCAATGGCCACATCACAGGCCACACCACCATCCGGGCCGAACAGTAATGGCAGGATCTCCAGGCCCCGGATCTCCGGGACATCACTGTTAATCTGCGACAGCGTCACCAACGTCTGGCACAGGGTTCGGGTGTCTTCTTCCGGCTGGGTGCTGTATTCACGCAGGAGCCGGTACGCATAACTGCGGGCCAGAAGCTCGTGCGCCAGGTTCATGTTCAACGGCGGCAAGGCCACCCGACGGTCGGTCATGATGTTGACCCGGGCGCCGGCGGAGCCGCAGACGATCAGGGGGCCGAAGACAGCGTCACGGGTGATCCCGAGGCTGAAGCCGATGCCCCCCAGCCCGGCATCCGTCTGATGCATGGCGAAGCCCAGAAAACCGCTCTTCGGGAAATGCTTGCGGTACTGCTCCAGCAGGGTCCGGCAGGCATTGGCAACAGCCGCCTCGTCATTGAGCCGGCGGATCGTGTGCCGGTAACGGCCCCGGCCGGAGGTCTCCTCCATAAAGGGATGACAGGCCCGCTCGTGCAAAAGCGTGATATTGACGGGACCACCCCACTCACGAAACGCCTCCACGGCCTCTTCCTCATCGTCGCAGTACGCGGTGTCCAGCGTCTGGATGCCATAGGCACCCACCAGTTGCCGGGCCTCGCGGTTGGTCAGGTGGTTGCGGCGGCTGCGGATGACCTTCTGCACCATCTCACGGGCCTGCTGCCGGTCCACCTCCGGCTCGGGCCAGGATTCCGGCGTCTCCGCCAGCAACCGCTGGCCACGCTGATGCTTCACAAAGTGCATGAAGGCGCGGATGGCTTTTTCGGGGGAAAAGAAGGTGGGCACGCCCGACTCGTAAAACGCATCCCGGGCGTCCAGCACCGTACTCTGGCCCAGCCAGCAGGTGAACACGTTCAGTCGCTGGCCCCGGGCCACCTGCATCACCGAATCCGCGATGTGGAGGGTATCCTCCAGAAGGGTTGGCGTGTACATCACCAGCACATTGGCAATGCCCGGATCCTGACCCAGGATCCTGAGCACATCGGCGTAGAGTTGGGGGGAGGCGTCAAACCCAAGGTCAAGTGGGTTACGCACGCTCAGATAGCCCGGTAGCCGCTGCTCCAGCTTGGCCTCTGTCTCCTCGGAGAACTGCGCCAGCTCCCCGCCCTGGTAGATCAACCTGTCAACGGCCAGCACCCCGGGGCCCACACCGTTACACAGCACCACCAGCTCCTCTCGCCGCACACGCCGCATCCGCGAGAGGCTTTCCAGACCATCGAACATCTCATCCAGGCCATTAACCCTCAGCACACCAGCACGCTGCAGGGCCGCATCATAGATGGGATCGGTCTGGGTAATGCCGTCGGGCAGCGAATGCGGCAGATATTCGGATTCCGGATAACGGCCACTCTTCACCGCGATCACCGGCTTCGAGCGTGACGCCGCGCGCACGGACGAAATGAAACGGCGCGGGTTCGGGATGTGCTCGATGTGCAGCAGTATCGCCCCGGTTTTAGGGTCTTCGGCCAGATAGTCGATGAGATCATCATGGGCAATGTCCATGCCATCACCCAGGGTCAGCAGTCGCGAAAAGCCAACGCCCCGGGCGAATGCCCAGTCGATCACCGCACTGGCCACGGTCCCGGACTGACCCACAAACCCGATCTTGCCCGGCAATACGCCCATGTGGGCGTAGGTTGCGTTCAGTTGCGTATCCGGGGACATGATGCCGATGGTGTTCGGACCCAGCACCCGGATGCCGGCCTTTTTAGCCGCATCACGCACGGCGTACATCAACGGCTCCCCGTTGCGGCTGTACGAGCGGGACATACCACCGGTCATGACCATGGCGGTGCGCACCCCGCGTTCACCCAGCTGGCGGACGAGCTTGGGAACCGTCTCCGGTGGTGTACAGATGATCGCCAGATCCGGCACCCAGGGCATGTGCTTGACGCGGCGCTCACAGCGGATGCCGTGAACCTTGTCGTAGCCATGACGGTTTACCACCAGCAGCTGCCCCGGGTAATCCCCACCCATGAGGTTGCGCAGCACCATACCGCCAAGGCTGGTCGCCCTTTCAGACGCCCCTATGACCGCGATGGAGCTTGGATTGAACAACGCATTAAGATGCCGGGTGGACATAAAGCCCCTCTTACCGATCCGATCAGAACCCTGCCTGCCTTGCCACGCACGCCCGCGCGGCCCACAATCCCAGATTCAAGTTTAACCCGCATGGCGAGGCGCGACGATGGCAACAGCGTACTTTCATCATCCGGATTGCGAAAAGCATGACATGGGCGACGACCATCCGGAGAGCCCCCGGCGTCTCACCGCCATCCGGGAACACCTGCAGGAGACCGGCCTCTGGGAGCAGCTGAGCCTCAATGAAGCGGAAGAAGCCTCGCACGATGAACTGCGCCGGGCCCACCCAGACAATTACATCAACCAGCTGGAACAGATGACGCCGGATCAGGGGCGCATCATGGCCGATCCGGACACCGCCATGAACCGCCACACCTTCCGTTCCGCCAAACTGGCGGCAGGCTCCGGCATCCAGGCGGTTAACCAGGTACTCACCAACCAGGCCCGAAACGCCTTCTGCGCCATCCGCCCCCCCGGCCACCATGCCGAGCGCAACCGGACCATGGGGTTCAGCTTTTTCAACAACATCGCGATTGCCGCGCTGCACGCCCTCAGCTTCCACCACCTGGAGCGGGTCGCCATCCTCGATTTCGACGTGCACCAGGGTAATGGCACCGTGGACATCTTCTGCCACGACCCGCGGGTGCTTCTGTGCTCAAGCTTCCAGCATCCCTTCTACCCCTTCAAACACAGCCACGGCATGCCGGGGCACATCCTCAACGTGCCGCTGGATCCAGGCACGGACAGTGCCACCTTCCGTCAGGCAGTCAGTGATGGCTGGTTCGACGAACTCGCCGCCTTCCAGCCCCAGCTCATCCTGGTCTCGGCCGGCTTTGATGCCCACCGCCTCGACCCGCTTGCGGAAGTGTGCCTGAAAACCGATGACTACGCCTGGCTCACCGGAGAGATCACCCGCCTTGCCGGCCAGCTTTGCCGGGGGCGGGTCGTCTCCATGCTGGAAGGGGGGTACCACCTCCAGTCCCTGACCCAAGGGGTGGAGGCGCACATCCGGGGGCTGCTGACAGCCGGGAGCTGATCAGTCCCGAGCACGATCTCCTTCGTAGCGATTACTGAACAGCCGCTCCATTGTGCCGTCCTCATGCATGGCCTCGACGGCGGCCGCAATGGCCTTGGCAGCTTCATCCCGGCCTGACTTGTTCGACATATAGAGCTTGCCCTTGAGGGTGGCCAGGGGAAGCAGCACACGCACGCGCGCATCGGTTTGTTGTGGATCATAGCCCGCCGGAATAGCGACCTCTGACGCCACCACCGCTTTCAGCCGGTGACGCTGCAGGAGCTCAAGTCCATGCGCAACATTGTTGACCGGTACCTTTTGGAGTGCCTCATTGGCAGCAAAAGCCTGGCCGTACCAGGTCCCGCTGAGATAGCCTATGTTTTCACCGTTGAGGTCACTCAGCGAGTCAACGGGCTCTTCGCCCGCACGTCCCAGAACGAACACCTCGACTTCCAGAAGGTCGGCCACAGGCTTGCCAATCTCATTGATGCCTGGTGTCTCAAAGGTCGGCACAAAATCCGTGTGACCTTCTTCCATTTCCAGAACAGCGCGACTATGGGGGCGGATCTGGTATTCAATGGGGATTTCCGTTCGCTTACGCAGTTCCTCCACCAGCTTGACCAGCAGCCCTTGCTTCTTTCCTTCCTCTGTACGCTCGGCCAAGGGGTCAATGGCGGCCAGGCTGAAAGTAACCGGTTCCAGTGGATTGGCGTGGACCTGTTGAACAGTCGCCACAACCACGACCAAGCTCAGGAAAAAACCGTACAACAGAGCACGCAGCATGGAGGGCTCCCATCCTCAGTCTTATCCTTAAGTAAAGCACAGGAGCCGAAAGCCGTCAGCCCCTTTACCCCGCGTCGCGCTGGCGCAGGAACTCCAGTGCTTCTTCGCGGATGCCTTCCCAGCCCTCCTTGACGGTGCGCAGAAGGCCGGCAATCTCCTCAAGCTTTTCCACGTCATTGCGCACGCTCGCTTCCAGCAGCCCACGTTCCATATAGTCGTAGAGGGCTTCCAGATTAGCGGCCAGCTCACCGCCCTGCTCAAAGTCCAGGGCCCCCCGCAGGCCACCAATGATCTCCATGGCTTTACTGATCAGGTTTCCCTTGCCAGCGTAATCCTTCGCCTCAATCCGGTTCTTGGCCATATTGATCCGCTCAAGCGCACCGTCCAGCAACAGCTGGATCAGCTTGTGCGGGTCCGCATCGGTAATACTGGTCTGGGTGTTCACCTGCTGGTAAGCCTGCAGTGCGTTCATGATTCTACCCCTGTTGCGTTTTTTGATTGTTCGCCATCAAACGTTAACGGTTAACCACCAAGGCCACCGCCACTTGAACCACCGAGCTGCTGGCTGAGGAACTGCTGGGTGCTGTTGAACTGGGCAATGCGCGAATCGGCTGCGGTAAACCGGCTGGTAAGCCGCTCCCGGTAGGACTGGATGCGGTCGTTCAGGTCTTGCCGCTGGTCGGCTATATCATCCAGTTCGTTGTTCAGCGCTTCAGTTGTCGACCCCAGAGCCCCGTTTGAACCAACAATATTCGAAACCCGATCGGTCAGGCGCTCGCTAACACCCTGGATAAAGTTGACACTACCGCGATCCCCCGTCTCACTGCCATTAACCTCGACTTGAAGGCCATTGGCGGGGTTGTCGCTGTTTGCCAGAAACAGAACCTGACCATCGCCTTCCGCCGTGGCCCCGTTGATCGTGCCCTGAACGTCCTGCCCGGCGGTTCCGGTCTCTGTCGTCAGCCCCAGCTCGGACGCAGTATTGGTGTCAACGCTGGTAATGGCCACG
Source organism: Halomonadaceae bacterium KBTZ08 (assembly GCA_048013405.1). Lineage (GTDB taxonomy): Bacteria > Pseudomonadota > Gammaproteobacteria > Pseudomonadales > Oleiphilaceae > Halospina. Next base: position 206,193 of record CP182108.1, on the reverse strand, counting down.
TTGGAATCACTGCCATAGCGGCTGGAGGTAAAGGTGAGACTACCGCTGCCATCAACCCCCACGTTCACCTGCTTGTCAGCCGAGTCAAGCGCATCATTGGCGTCCAGCTGGGTCTGGATCTCGGTAGCCAGCTCCTGGCGGGTGTAATCCCCGGTCGTCAATTCAATGCTGGCCGACGTATCCCCATCCACTTCGAAGGTCAGGTTGTTATTGTCGGCGTCCACGGTCACGTTTGAGGGCGTCTGGGAACTCGACACCAACTGCCCCTGCTGGGCTGCCTGAGTCACGTTAATGGCATAATCGCCCGGTTCAGTGTCGGAACCACTGCGCACAAACGATACCTGGGAGTCCGTCGTGCGACCCTGCTCCGCAAACAGGGCCGTCACATCATCCGGATTGGCCTTGAGCTGCTCCTTGAACTTCTGGGCATCAAATTCCAGTTTCCCATTCTCAAAATTCGTGGATATGCCCACATCAGACAGGCTGCGAACACTGGCGTTTTCCAGCCCTGGCACAACCTGATTCAGCTCGTTCTTGATCTGATTCTCGATATTGCGGATCGTGGCATCGCCCGTCAGCAGGCTGCCGCCATCCTCCTGACTGTAAGCGGTGAGATCGTTCACAGTGCTTTTAAAGGCATTGAACTTATCCACGAAGGCCTGGACCTTGTCCGCCACCGCCCCTGTATCCTGGGACACATCCACGGAGGTGGTACCCGTATCCTGCAGCTGGAAGGTCAGCCCATCCACCACGCCTTCAACACTGTTCGAGGAACGGGTTACATCAATACCATTGACCGATAACCTGGCATCCTGAGCGGCAACCGTTTCGTCCAGATTCTTGGCATTGTCATTAAACGCAAACTGGGACAGACCGGCATTGTCCGTATTGTTGCCATCGGCATCGGACACCGAGACCGTGGCGCCATTCGCCGTGCCGCTCTGATTGGCGGACAGCGTGAGCCGGTAGCCACTGCCGGTATCCACGATACCGGCAGAGACACCCGCATCGGACTCGTTGATGCTGTTCGCAAGCCCCTGGAGCGTGTCGTTGCTGCCGTCCACATCAATGGTGGTGCTCTGGTCACCGGTCTGGATCGTCAGACTGCCCTGGCCAACGCTTGTTGAGTCGGTGTCCGAAAAGGTTCCAGATGCCAGGGACTGGCTCTGAGCCAGCTGCTGCACGTCCAGGCTGTAACTTCCCGAGCTGGCATTGGCACTATCCACTGAAACAGAAACGCTGCTGCCGCTGGTATCGGCGGAGAAGGCACGCGTGGCATCCGGTGACCCAAGCTCACTCATGGGCTGACGCAGGTCGGTCACGGCACTGCGCACTTTGCCGAACGCCGAAATCTTCGCCTCGGTTTCTTTCTTTTCCTGATTCAATCGGGTCTCGGCTGGTTTGCGCTCCGCATTGACCAGCTTATCCACCAGGTCTGAATTCAGGACGCCGGAGCCCACACCCAGCGACGATATACCACCCATGATTGCCACCCCATGAAGGCTGATTCGTGCATCTGTGTTATTTAACGGCAGCAAGCGGCAAAACTTTGCCTTAACAGACGGGATTCCTGTTACTGAGTGTAATCAGGCCCCATTTTTGCCGCTTGCTGGCAAGTCAATGCACACCGCATGCCACAAAAAAACCGCCACCCCTGGTGGAGTGACGGCCCTCTTGCAACCTCCTCACAGTCTGCCCCTTACACCGTGATGTTCAAAAGCGACAGAGGCTCCTCCTGCTGCAGGTTCTCCGCCAGCTTCAACGCCAGGTCGTCAGGAATCTGGCGAACCACCTCATCCGTCTGCTGATCAATCACGCGCACCACCGTCTGGCCGGTCTCGTCGTTCACATCAAACTGCAGATCCCGCTGCACCGACTGTACAAAGTCATTGAGGCGGGAGACCGCCTGATTCAATTCCTCCCGCATCGCCTCACTCCGCTTTTCAGACGTTTCAGCACGCGATTGCCAGCCCTCCTCGGTGGCAAAAGGGGCTACGTTACCGGGGCCCTCACTGGCGCTGCGGTTCTGGGCTGGTTTTGATGACGAGGACGCCCGACCCGGTCCCTGCTCCCCAGCGGAGCGTTGGGCCGGGTCTGAGCTGTTCAGATTGACGTCACCCATATCACACCTCGCCTGTCCGGTTACGCGGCTAAGCCGCCATCCCGGAGGATGGCGGCCGCCTTAACGCCCCGCTTACTGCAGGAGGGACAGGGCCTGCTGCGGTGCCTGGTTCGCCTGGGCCAGAACCGAGATGCCGGCCTGCTGCAGCACGTTCGCCTTCTGGAGCTTGGCGGATTCGGCCGCGAAGTCGGCATCACGGATCCGGCTGTTGGCAGCGGACAGATTCTCGGACGTGGTTTCCAAATTCGAGATGGTGGAATCAAACCGGTTCTGGGTCGCACCCAGTTCCGAACGGATGTTGTTCACCTGATCCAGGGCCCGGTCGACCTGGTTGATGGCCTCGTTAGCGCCACCGACGGTTGAGACATCAATATTTTTTACAGAGCTGTCTGTGCTAACCTTATTTGATCCCTCAATATTCGTGAAATCCTGACCACTTGCCGCGCTTCCCGAATTAGTGATGCCAACACTGATCGTGTCGTCACTTGTCAACTTTACCTGACTGGTAACGACAGCAGTAGAAGCCGTATCATCTGTAGAAAAATTAGTACTACCAGCAAAAATATCGCTAGTTGTTGCCGCTCCACTACTGTCCAGTGAAATGTTTCGCCCATCTTCAGCGGTGAGTTCCAGATTGTTGTTTGAATCCAGCTCCGCAGTTACACCAGTCTGATTGCTGACGTCGTTGATTGCCTGCCGCAGTGCGCCATTAGAATCATTAGCCTCAATCTGAGCACCATCGGTATCAAGGTTCACCCCATTAAGACTTAATTCACCACCAGAAGCCGTTAAAGCATCAGCGGTAGAGCTAACCTGCCCCAAATCTACCTTGTTTTCAGTGGCTTCTGCCGTTACGCCTTCTGGTCCTGCATCGTTAATGGCGTTAGCCGCAGAAATGGCGGACGCTGTGCTGTCCGTAGCTGAGACTCCATCAGACTCAAAGTCATCGCCTGTGACTTGCGTCCCATTGATCGTAACGTCGATCGTAGAAGCGTCGGTGGTTAGAGAACCAGTAGCCTGCCCGTCCGAAAGTTGAGTGCTATTCGTTTTCGCTGTTGCTTGTGCCCCCAAACTATCCGCACTGGCGTCCGAAATAGAGACATCAATGGTCTGGCCTTCGTTAGCCCCCACCTGGAACTGCTTGCCATCGAAGTTACCGTCCAGAATATTCTGGCCATTGAACTGGGTGGTGTCCGCAACCCGCTGGATTTCAGAGGTCAGCTCGCTCACCTCATTCTGCAGCGATGCCCGGTCGGAATCGGTGTTGGTGCCGTTGGCGGCCTGTACGGCGAGTTCCCGCACCCGCTGGAGCGAGTTGGTGGTTTCCTCTAGCGCCCCTTCGGCCGTCTGGGCCAGCGAGATGCCGTCGTTGGCGTTACGGGTTGCCTGGTCCAGACCACTGATCTGGGCCTCAAAGCGGGTCGAGATGGCGAGGCCGGCAGCGTCATCCGAGGCGGAGTTGATCCGCAGGCCGGATGACAGCCGCTCCAGCGCCTCATTCTTGGTGGCTTTGGAACTGTTCAGCTCATTCTGCGCGCTGAGGGACGCAACGTTGGTGTTAATACCGAGTGCCATAACCGTTTCTCCTGCCTGTTACCGGTTTGGTTGTGGTCAGAGGCTCAGGCACCGGTAGGGCCCGGTACTCTTGCCTTCTGGGTTGCTTAACGGCGATGGCGCCGGAACCTTTAGGGGATTTTATGGAGAGTTTGTAAACGAGTGTTACAGGTGCAATTAGGGATCGCAGAATCTTGCTCGGAGCCGAACCATTAGCGATGACCGGGAGGCCGAGTGGCCTTGCTGGGAGTCAATAGCCGTTACAGTCTTTGCGCCCCGTTCACGGCCCTTTTACTGACTTCATCGACAGCGCCGTTGCGCTGTCAGATAATCACCCCATACAGCCTGAGGCGCGTAGTGGTTTGCGCGATCGTCAAGGGCGACAGCGCAAGGCTGCCAATGCGACCAACACAGTATCTGACAACACATGGGACGGACGGATGAGGGACGAGCAGACGGACGTGCGCTGGCTGCAGCGCCTGAACAACTTCCGTAAAGCCCTTGCCCGGTTTAAGGACGGGAACCTGACTTCACACGCCTATAACGAGGAAACCGCGAACGCTATATTGGCCAATATCCAGAGCCACTACCATGGTCTATTGAACGATCTGGAACGCACCATGGCCTCGGAGGCGGAGCGTCATGGCTTCAATAACTGAGCCGGAGTCAAAAACTAAGAACGATTCTCTAGCGTTGCGTGCAACATTAAACTAGACTTAGTCTGGTTGACTTGGAGACTTGGGATGCAACTGAACATTCATGAAGCCAAAACCCAGCTGTCCAGGCTTGCGGAGCGGGTGCTGAAAGGTGAACGGATCGTGATTGCCCGTGCGGGTAAGCCCTGCATGGACCTCGTACCCCATAACCAGAGCAGTGAACCGCGCAACCCGGGCCGATACCGGGGCCAGATCCATATGCACAGCAACTTCGATGAGGCGGACGAGTCCATCAGGGCGATGTTTGAGGGCGATTCGTGAAGCGGTTACTGCTCGACACCCAGGCGCTGCTCTGGTGGCTTACTGACGATCCCCTGCTTGGCGGGAAAGCTCGGGCTTCGATCGTGGACGCCAACAACCCTGTCTGGGTCAGTGCCGCCAGTCTGTGGGAAATTGGCATCAAGAAGTCGCTGGGCAAGCTCACCGCCCCTGAGGATATGGACGCCATCGTCGAGGACGAAGGCTTCGAGAAACTGGTGATCGACAATCACCATGCGGAATGGGCTCCGCAGTTGCCCCCCATTCACAAAGACCCTTTTGACCGCATGCTCATCGCCCAGGCCCAGATCGAAGGCCTCACCCTCGTCACAGCTGACCGGACCATCATGCAGTACCCGGTTCGTGTCCTCGCCTGCGGAAAATAGATAAGTCGCCCTGCCCTATGCGCATCGCCCTTTTCGGCTACTCCCATTTCACCCGCCACTGCCTCCAGGCCCTGCAACAACTGGGGCACCGGATTGAGCTGTTCTGCCTGGGAGAGGACGAGGCGTTTCTGGCCCATTACGGGCTCACAGCGCTTGATCTGCCGATTCACTGGTTTGAAACCATCGCAGCTCCGGCATTACAGGAGGCGCTGATTGCGTTTAAGCCGGATCTGGTTCTGTCCATCATCTTCAATCACCGGCTTCCGGAATCCATCACGCAACAGGCGCGCATTGCTGCGCTCAACGTCCACCCTGCGCCACTACCTGCCGTAAGAACGGCGGCGGTCTGGTACTGGCCCCTGCGGCTGGGGCTGACGCAGTCGGAGGTGTGCATTCACCACCTCACCCCAGCGATGGACCAGGGCCCGGTCGTGCTGCGCTTCCCCTTCCGCCTGCACCCGGCGGAGACCCAGGGCACCCTCACCCGGCGACTGAATGCGCTCGCCCCCAAGGTAATGCACGCTCTAAACGGCCTTCTGGCAAGCGGCGCCATGCCGCAAGGCGAGCCCCAGCGCCCCGGCACCACCTACCCGCCCCTTCGGGAAGCGGATCTCTGGATTGATTGCCGCGAACCCACGGACTCAGTCCGCAATCAGGTGCGTGCCTGCACCCCTTACCATCCCGCCCAGGCGGTATTCAGGGGGGATGTAATCGCAATCCATGAAGTGGGTGACGAATCTGCGCCTTTACCCTCGGGGTATTCACCGGGCGAGCTGCGCCCCAGTGACGCCCTCTGGGTGTGCTGCGGTGATGGCATGGCACCGGTTACGATCCTGGCGGTACCCGGGGAGGGCGTGTTCAGCGGTAAGCGGTTTGCAGCACTGTTTGGTGTGGAAAACGGCGAATCGCTGGCGGCACAGTAGCGCCCGCACGCTCACCCCAGCAACCGCCTCAGGTCCAGCGACGGCCTGGGCTCAGGCACCACCGCCTGTTCAATCAGACTCTGGCTGCCATCATCCCACCGCTTGAATGGGTCAAGATAGGCATGCCCCTGGGGATTAGCGACACAGATCAACGCCAGTGGCCGCTCCCCGATCGCGCGCTTCGCAATCACCGCGATTTCACCATTCCTGAGCTGCACCAGGGTGCCTGGCGGACGGATGGTGAGCGTATTGTAAAGGGCTCGGTAATGGGCTTTATCGGGGTCACGACGTGCAAGGTCCAGCAGATGACGAAGGGCATCCTCCGTTCGGTAGCGCTCACGGTAGGCGCGGCGCGTAATCAGAGCCACATACCGCTCCACCAGGGCCAGCACCCGCGCGTTCCGGCTGATATCCCGGTTCTGTAGTCCATCCGGGTAGCCACTGCCGTCCCACTCCTCATGGTGCTGGCGGATGGCATTGATAATCGGCTCGTCTGTAACGCCAGCAGCCGCCACCACTTCGGCGCCACGGCGTGGGTGCCGACTTATGATGGCGCGCTGCTGTTCGGTGAGGCCGGACCGCGAGGCGTTCAGGCGCTCCTGAAACGGCATGAGCGCAATGTTGGCACTCAGGGCCGCCGCAATGAGCTGTTGCAGCGCTTCCTCCCCGTATCCCAGTTCCGTGCCCACAAACCAGCACAGCAGCGCATAGAACAGCGCCTGCTCATGCACACTGGGGCGAGCAGCGTACACGTGGACCAACGCCAGACAGGCTTCCGGGTAACTCATGCAGGCCAGCCGCACCCGCTGGACCAGATCCATCAACCGCGCCCGCGCCTCCTTCTCCCCCCGCGCCAGCGCATCCAGTGCCCGCTCCAGCTGGACCAGCAGGAAGCCGTATTCAGCGAACGGATCAATCGGGCTGAGTGAATCCAACGCCGCCGCCTCGGCGATGAAGTGCTCCTCCAGGCGCTCGGGCGGATGGTAATAGCCCTGCGACCGGAGCCGCTCACACTCGCCTTCTGTCTGGATCACATGGCCCTGCGGCGCCAGCAGCGTGCGAGTGGCGCTGTACAGCGGCCACAGCAGCGGGCGGCCCACCTCCAAAAGATCCGGCGCGACCTGAACAGGCTGGCTCGTCAAAACAGAATCCTTGTCCATCCTCCCCCGGTTAGTTGCTTGAAGCCTAGCGCATAAACGCCTCACAGGGCCACCCTGCAAGAGCGGCAAAAAACTGCCATCGGTTCGCCACATTGATGGCGCCTGTCCTGATCCAGACCGCTCAGATTAATCGCTTAACCCTTTCTAAACAGATGCCTGCAACTGTACTGCAAGAATTGGCATACCCTTCGCTTAACCCAGCTCAGACGAACAATCTTTGATCGAAACAGGACCGGACCCGGCAACCCCCGGCCGGCGGAACGAGGACGGAGGAAAAAGCCATGCCTCAGATCATCAACACCAATATCGCGTCCCTCAACGCGCAAAGGAACCTGGACCGGAGTCAGGAACAGGGTGACACAGCCCTGGAGCGTCTTTCCTCCGGCCTTCGGATTAACAGCGCGGCGGACGACGCAGCGGGGCTGGCCATTTCAACCCGGTTTGAGTCCCAGACTCAGGGGCTGCAAGTGGGGATCCGTAATGCCAATGACGGTATCTCACTGGCCCAGACCGCTGAGGGGGCTCTCGGCTCAATGACCGAGAACCTGCAGCGCATCCGGGAGCTGTCCCTGCAGTCGGCCAATGCGACCAACAGCACTCAGGACCGGGAATCGCTGAACCAGGAAGTGCAGGAGTTGAAAGCCGAAATCGACCGGGTTTCAAGACAGACCAACTTCAACGGCACCACGCTCCTGGATGGTTCTTTTGAGGGCGCCAGCTTCCAGATCGGGGCCAACCGAGGAGAGACCGTATCCGTCAACGTCTCCGGTGCCACGCCTGACGAACTCGGTGCCGCCAAGACCGATGGCATAACGTCCTCCCCTTCAAACAGCGCAATGCAAGGTGGAGACCTGGTCATCAATGGGTTTTCCATCCCCGCATCGGAAGCTGGAAGCGATAACACATCGTCAGATAGCAACAGCGCCAGCGCCATCGCCAAAGCTGCCGCCGTCAATGAACGCACGGACAAAACGGGCGTCAAGGCAGTCGTCAATGAAACGTCCGTCACGGGAACGGACATCGGGGGGACTGTGCCAGCAAGTTCAGGGGATATCACACTTAACGGTGTTGATATCACTCTCCCTCCAGGCACCAGCGGTGATGAAGAAGGCTTCCTGAACTCGGTTACGAGCAAGATCAATGAAAATTCGGGGCAAACAGGGGTCAAGGCGAGTTTCAACGGTGATCCATCCGTCGGCATCGAGCTCACCGCCGAGGACGGACGGAACATTCAACTGGAAAACGACGGTGCCGCCCCGTCCAACTATGGACTCGCGAGCGCTGACACCTACACAGGCACCTATACCCTGATTTCCGAGGACGGAAGCGACATCGATCTGACCAGTGATGGCGATATCAGCCGGGCGGGCTTTCAGGTTGGCAGTTTCAGTGGCACCAACAGCGGCGCGGCAGGCCAGATCGTGGGCTCAAACGCCATGGCCAGTGGTGATATCACCATCAACGGCGTGCCGATTGGCAAGAGCGTTGATTCAACAGATACGGCCTCGCCAAACTCCACTAATCCGGCCTCCAGTGCCATTGCCAAGGCTGCCGCCATCAACGACTCCTCGGAAGCCACCGGGGTAACGGCCAGCGCCAACCAAACACTCTACACCGGGGGGGCGATCTCCGATAACGTGGATGCAACCTTTGACGTTAACGGCGCTCAGGTTTCGGTGAGCATCCCCTCGGGAGCGGACACCTCGGAGCGTCAAACAACGGTTGTCGATGCCATCAACGCCAAATCCGGCCAGACCGGCGTCAAGGCGGAGGCGTTCACCGACGATTCCGGCAACGACACCTTCCGGCTGGTGGCCGAAGACGGTCGGAACATTCGAGTAGATAACTTTACCTTTAACACCGGTAGCTCCGGCAATCTTGGCTTCGGCGGCAGCGTTACGCAACGTGCATCGGTGTCACTTGAATCCGCAGGGCAGATCGAGATTGGCACCCTGACCGGCAATAACGATTCAGTGGGGTTTGAAGTCGGCAACTACGGTTCCAATGAATCCGGGCAGCTTCTCCGGGATGTGGACATTTCAACGGTGGAAGGTGCCAACAAAGCAATCACCGCCATTGATAACGCCCTTGACCAGGTCAACCGCCAACGCGCCAATTTCGGCGCGGTTCAGAACCGTTTCGAATCAACCATCGAAAACCAGCAGGTGGCCAACGAAAACCTGACTGCCGCCAATTCCCGGATCCGGGACGCGGACTTCGCCAAACAGAGCGCCGAACTGTCCCGAACCCAGACGCTCCAGCAGGCTGGCATCTCGGTGCTGAGCCAGGCCAACCAGCGGCCGCAGCAGGTGCTGCAGCTGCTCCAGGGTTAACCGAACAACGACTGAACCAATAAGGGGGCAACATGCAGGCGCAGACCCAACTGGAAGAGGTAACCCGCGAACAGGAAGCGGCCCTGGCTCGACGCCTGCTGCAGGCGAACGAGCTCTACCGCTTCGCCAACAGCCCGGATACGGAGCCAGGCATGCGCGGGCACGCCCGCCAGCAGGTACGTGAGGCACTCGATGTCGTTCTGACTGCGCAACCAGAACACCCTGAGGCGTTGAACCTGTTGGGTCGCGTTGCCATGGATGAGGGCCAGCTCGCCCAGGCGGCTGAGTTGCTGGAGCGCGCCCGCGTTGCGGCGCCAGCCTCGGGCCAGGTGTTGGCCAACCTCGGGTATCTGGCCCTGCTTCGGGAAGAGCCTGAGCACGCCGAGGCGCTGTTCGATAAAGCGCTCACCCAGGACCGCCAGTCCGCCCCCGCCTTCGCTGGCAAGGCCCACGCTCTGCGTCAGCAGCAACGGTTTGACCAGGCCTACCTTCACTATCGCTGCCTGCTGGATTGCAACCGCAACTGGGACTCGGTCTACGCCGGCATGCTTGAATGCGCCCGTCACCTGGATATCCAGAGGGCCGATTCAGCCCTGGCACACGACGCCATCCGCCTCCTTTCCCATCCGGGACTGCCCCACCAGGAGCTGAGCCGTTTCGTCACCCGCCTGTTACGCCAGCAATATGCGGCGGATATAGAAGCCGGAGACTGGTTGCTGGATACCATCTGCACGGATGAGCTTCTGCTGCTGGCGCTGGAAACCACCCTGCTGGTGGACCCGGACCTGGAAAAACTGATTACCCGCGCCCGCCACGCCCTTCTGATGGAGGTGCGGGACACCGGCGAGCTCTACGAATCGCGCCAGCGCCTGGCCATGGCGCTGAGCCGTTACGCCAACCGTACCGGCTTTGCGCAGATGGTCACGGAGGAAGAAGAGGCTTTTTTACGAGAGCTGGATGCCAATCTCAAGGTGGAACTCCGTGACCCGTTCCAGCCGGAAGAGGTCGCTGCCGGGCTGATCCTGCGCAGCCTCTACGGCGCGCTTTTCCATCAGCCTTACGCCCAGCACATCGGCCGGTTCACGCTGGAGGACTGGCCCCAGGGCATGCAGCCCCTGATGGCGGAAAGCTACTACCACAAGGCGGAAGAAGAAGCCTACAAGCAGCAGTTCCAGGAGAAACAGGACGAGCTGGCGCTGGCCCGCGAAGACCTGCCTCATGCCTGGCCCTGCTGGCATAACCTGCGTCTTCACCATGCCCAGCCGCTCAAGCAGGAACTGGCACAGAGCCTTGGCATCGATACCAGTACCTGGCCGGAGACCGTACGCATCCTGGTGATTGGCGCCGGTTCGGGCCAGCATGCCATGGAGCTGGCGCACTACTTCACGGACGTGGAAGTGGTTGCGGTGGACGAGAACCTGGCCGGATTGGCTCACGGCAACCGCCTTGCGCGGGAGAAAGACCTGCAGAACATTGTCTTCTGGCCCTACTCACTAGCCACCCGCTTCATCCAGGACGGCAATCAGGTTCAGATGGTGGAGATCCGCCAGCTGCCCTCGGAAACCCACGAAGGCACACCGATCAAGACACTCGCCCAACAAGCGCTGGACAGCGGCGGGCTGTTGCACATCCATACCGGCGAACACGGTGCCAGCCGCGTGGACGTGGCCCTGCGGCGCATGATGGAACGGCATAAGCTGCAACCGACAACGGAAACGTTGCGCCGCCTTCGCCGGATGATCCTGAACAACCCGAAACATCAAGCGTATCAGGCGCTCCTCAACGAGCCGGATTTCTACGCCACCGCCGGCTGCCGCAAGCGCTGGTTCTTCCCGGAAGACATCAGCCAGCTGGATGCGCTGATGGACAACCTGAGCAGCGAGGTGGACTGGAAGCTGTTGCGCGCCCGCGATACGGACGGCGCCAACCTGGCCACTGCCCCCGTGGTCAAACAACTCCAGGCCCAGGCCTTCGGCACGGGGGCCCAGAGCCTGGTGGGCCAGGGGCTGAGCCTTTACTTTCAGCGCAGGCGCTGAAAGCGGGTCCAGTCCTCGGGTTCGTCAACATCCCACAACGCCTCCAGGCACACCACCTGGAGGCCTTTTTGGTTAAGGGCCTCAAGGGACTGCTCCAACGCCTGCTCACTGCCCCAGGCAGGCCCGTCCAGCATGCCCGGGACCGTCCGCCGGGCACCAATGAGGACAAAACCGCCATCATCAGAGGGACCGAGCACCACATCGGCTGTCTCCAATGCCTGTGCCGCCCTGTGAACGTAATCCGGCGTTACCGCTGGGCAATCACTGCCCACCACCAGGCCTGCGCCCACGGTCGTAATGGCTTCGTCCAGAGCATGGGTCATGCGTTCGCCCAGATCGGCGCCTTGCTGAACCCGTTGCGGGATTCCGCCTTTGCGCAGGCGCAACAGGATGCCCTCGGCCTCAATGGGTGTTTCCGTCATCTCCCTGTCCCACCAGAACGTCAACGGATAACCGCTATCCATCAGGTTCCGGAGCACAGTATCAGTCAGCACTAGATGGGCCTCCAGTGCCTTATGTTCGCCCAGCTCAGCAGCAAGCCGTGTTTTGACCTGCCCTTTACGGGGCCATTTGGCAAACTGAATCAACGCGGGCGGATACTGCATTACTGTCATTCCCTGTCCTGTTCCAGATATCAACGGCGGTAATGCCGCGCCAGCACTGCCGGAGATTCCCCCCGCCAGTAGGCCCAGCGCAGCCGCCACATCAGAACGATCGTCCGCCAGGCCCCATTCACCTCCCAACGCCGGCTGTCAGGAACGACCGGCGCCGGTATGCAAAAGGGTCGGCCATGACGCCGCAGGCTCTTGCACAGCGCCACATCCTCCATCAGCGGAATAGGCGCATACCCGCCCACCTGCTCAAAGAGGCTGCGGCGCACAAAAAGGGCCTGATCCCCCGTGGCCACACCAGTAAGCCTGGAACGGCGGTTCATGAACCAGCCAATCACCCGGAAGAGAGGCCGTTGCCCGGACAGACGCACACCGAACCATCCCCAAAGCCGCTCACTGGCCGCAAACCGCTCAAGCCATGGCAGCGCCTCGCCAGGCAGCCGGGTATCCGCATGCAGGAAAAGCAGCAGATCGCCGGCTGCCGCCGCCGCGCCGGCATTCATCTGGTTTGCCCGCCCCGCTGGGGCATCAAGCCACTGGTCGTACAGCGCACCAGCCGCTTGCCGGGTACCATCCGAACTGCCCCCGTCTGCCAGGACCACGTCGCACCCGGCGCGACGCAATGGCTGCAAAGCTTCCAGCGTTGCTGTAATGCCTGCCGCTTCGTTCAACACCGGTATGATGATGGAAAGCCGCAACCACACCCCCAGTACCCAGGAAAGACCAGCAGTCTAAGCAGGCCCAGCGGTCTGGAACAACAACCGGATTTGATGCCGGCGGCAGAGCCCGCTACCATACGCCCTTCTCCGCCCCTGTAGCTCAGTCGGATAGAGCATCCGCCTCCTAAGCGGAAGGTCGCTGGTTCGAATCCAGCCGGGGGCACCATCTAATCAGTGCCTTGAGCCCTCTTATGGCACGACAGAAAACACCAGAACCCGTTTTTCTGACCGGCCCGCCTTATTGCCCAGAAAGGTTGTCGCGCATCAGGGACCAGACAGCTCCGCACGATCGCGGATCCTCCCTAGTCTAGACTCCCATGCGCCCGGCGCTATGTAACAGCCGGAACGGTCAGGGCAGCGTAACGACTTCCAGGAAGGCTCACAACAACCCAACGACTCAACCGCCTCGGGGCTCGCCTACGCGGTTCATCCGTTGCCGGCCATCAGACGCAAAGAGAGTGGCAGTCGCTTCAATCTTTGAGGTAGCATCCGTTGAGATGACATTCTTTTGTGCTGGAGCAGACCGGACTGACTGCATAATCAGAGCCCTGCCCCAGCAAAGCGAGTGACAAGATGGATATGACTTCCACAGCGCCAGTGCCTGCAACCATTTCCGCACTGGTTGACGGCAACGCATGCCTGCTGGTGCGTCGAGCCAATCCCCCGGACGCAGGGCGCTGGGGCTTCCCTGGGGGCAAAATCGAGCCGGGAGAAAGCATCCATGACGCCGCAGTACGGGAACTGCGCGAGGAGACTGGCTTGAGCGCACGCGCAGGCCAGGTTTTTTCGGCCGTCGACGTGTTTGATCATGATGAACAGGGGGCGCTGCGCCGTCATTTCGTCTTGATTGCTGTCTTATGCCATGACGCTAATGGGACCCTGGCCGCGGGTGGCGACGCGCTGGAAGCACGCTGGTTCGACCTCGCCGAGCTCGACGCAGCCGCACTGGCCACCAGCTTCGGCGTCGCGGATGTCGCGCGCCGTGCAACTCAACTCTCGGCCACAACGGAAGGAGAATAACCAACCATGGTCGCCAACGTCCTCAGCATTGCCGGAACCGACCCCTCGGGCGGGGCTGGCCTGCAAGCGGATATAAAGACCTTCTCCGCCCTCGGTACTTACGGTATGGGCGTTGTCACCGCCGTTGTGGCGCAGAACACCCAGGGCGTGCGGGGGTTCCAGCCACTGGACCCGGATTTCGTGGGCCAGCAGCTGGATGCGGTAATGGACGATGTGCGGGTGGATGCCGTCAAGATCGGGATGGTGGCCAATGCCGGCATCATCCGGGCCCTGGCCGAGCGCATCGACCGCTACTCAATCCGCAACGTTGTTCTGGACCCGGTAATGGCCGCCAAGAGTGGCGATACACTGCTGGCTGCGGATGCGATCAATGCCGTAAGGAACGAACTGGTCCCACGCGCAACCATCATCACGCCCAACCTGCCAGAGGCCGACCTGCTGCTTGATTGCACGCCCGCGGGCACGCATGAACAGATGGCCGAGCGGGCTGTTGAACTGCATGCGCTGGGCCCTTCCTGGGTGCTTCTCAAGGGCGGGCATATGGCCGGCGCCGACAGCGTGGACTTCCTCTACGGCGGCCATGAAGCGCCACAGCGCCTGGCCGCGCCGCGTGTTGATACGCACAATGATCATGGCACAGGCTGCACATTATCCTCGGCGATTGCCGCACTGCTGCCGAGCCTGTCAGTGCCCGACGCCACCGCTCGCGCCAAGCACTACCTCTCACAGGCGCTGGCGGCCTCGGACACACTGGACGTCGGCCATGGTCACGGCCCCGTGCACCACTTCCATCAGCTCTGGCCCCGGGAAGCGTAAGCCGCAACGCCGCCGGGGCTGCTCCCGCCCGCGCCTAGGGCTGGGTTACCTTGATCATGGCCCGAATCCTGCATCCCTCCCCCTGAACGACGGAAAACCGGCAAACCTCTGCCAGGAGTGAACCGATCATGGGTATTCTGGATGCGGCGCTGAACTTCGGTGCCCGTGCCATTCAGGGCACGGAGACCAACGGCTCGCGGGATAAGGCCACCCAGCAGCCCCCCGGGAATGAGCCTGCTGCCCGTAAGACGGCTACCTCCATTGCCGACGAGCGCGTAACCCTGGAAAAACAGGGCGGCAGCAGCGTCAGCCTGGCGGACCTGCCCATGCAGGAGTTCAAGAACGCTGTGGCGCGGGACAGTGGGTTCGTGAAGGAAACCATCGGCACCAAGCTGCAGGAACTGCAGGTGGATCTGGGGACCCGCATGGCAGTGCGGCGCAATAACCTGGGCGATATTGAGATGGACGCCCAAATCCCCCCGGAAACCCGTGAGCGCATCGAAAATGACCTCAACCAGAACCGCGCCTTCAAGGCCGCCTTCAACCGACTGAGCACGAACCAGCCCACGGTGGAATACCTGGAGAACGTCTCCCGCATCTCCCAGGCTTACGGGGAAGGCAATTCCATGCTGGAGAGCCTTGTCAGCGAAACCCCGGAAAACAATCGGCTGCAGGACATTGCCCACCGCTACCAGGAGCTGCGCAAGCAGGTGATGAGCGATGAGGCCAATGCCGGTCAGGATCCCGCTTCAGGTTTTGAAATCCGCTTCAACCAGCCGGGCTGACCCAGCTCATTCCTGCTGGAACGGAGTCGGGTCGCCCTTGCCCTCGCGCAGCAGCTGAGGCACTTCCCCACACAGATCCACCACAGTGGTAGGCTCCCGGCCACAGTAGCCGCCCTCGATCACCAGATCCACATGGTGCTCCAGGCGCTCGCGGATCTCTTCCGCGTCGCTCATCGGCCATTCATCGTCTGGCATCAGAAGAGTGGAACTCATGATGGGTTCGCCCATTTCCGCCACCAGCGCTTCCACGATGCGGTTATCCGGCACCCGGATGCCGATCTGACGGCGTTTGGGATGCAGCAGGCGCCGTGGCACCTCGCTGGTGGCGTCCATAATCCAGGTATAGGGCCCCGGTGTATGGGACTTGAGAAGGCGGAACTGAACATTGTCCACCTTGGCGTAAGGGCCGATATCGGAAAGATCCTTACACACCAGCGTGAAGTTGTGCTTGTCATCCAGATTCCGCAGCCACTTGATGCGCTCGGCCGCTTTCTTCTGGTCCAGTGCACACCCCAGCGCATAGGCGGAATCCGTGGGATAGGCGATGACACCGCCCTGCTTCAGGATCTCCACCGCCTGGCGCACCAGCCGGGGCTGCGGGGTCTCCGGGTGGATCTGGAAGAACTGGCTCATATCCGCCTCCTCATCCGGCCTTGGATCCGCCCATACAGGGCGGGGATTGCGGCGCCCCGCTCTCGCGGGCCTGCCATTCGTCCGGCGTGTACAGGTGCAGCGTGAGCGCGTGCACCCCCTGTTTCAACGGTTCATCCAGCGCACTGTAGACCGCCTGATGACGGCCCACGCGACGCTTACCCTCAAACGCGTCCGCCACCATCACCACCTTGAAGTGCGTCTCAGCATTGCGTGGCACCGCATGCTGGTGACTTTCGTTCTCCACCGACAGCACTTCCGGACTGAAATGCTCCTGGAGAAGGGATTCGATCTGGGAATGCAGCGACATGCCACCTCCGGCGTCCGCATATTCGTTACAATGGTGAATCGAGTCTAGCACAGCGTCCGGCAGGAGCCCGAATGCGTCTCTATATTGCGGAGAAGCCATCGCTTGCCCGCGCCATTGCCACAGCCTTCACTAACAGCCCCCAGCGTCGGCAGGGCTATCTGGACTGTGGCGGTAGCGTGCGCGTGAGCTGGTGTATCGGCCACCTACTGGAGCCCATTGAGCCCGGCGATTACCGACCGGAATGGCGACGTTGGCGCATGGAGCTGCTGCCATTGATTCCGGAGCAATGGCAGCGCCGCCCCAAGGAAGACGTGCGTGACCAGTTGACGGTCCTTGAAAGGCTCAGTGCTGAAGCGCACGAGATCATCCACGCCGGCGACCCGGACCGGGAGGGCCAATTGCTCGTGGATGAAGTGCTGGAATGGTGCAACATCTGCGTGCCGGTGCGGCGGGTCCTGATCAACGACCTCAACCCGCCAGCCGTACGCCAGGCCCTGGAGGCGGAAACCAGTAACCGGCGTTTTGCCCCGCTCAAGGCCTCGGCCGAAGCGCGCCAGCGCGCGGACTGGCTCTACGGCATCAACCTGAGTCGGGCCTACACCCTCCACCATCAGCAGCAGGGCAAGGAAGGCGTGTTTTCCGTCGGGCGGGTGCAGACGCCAGTCCTGGGACTGGTCGTCGCCAGAGACCGGGCGATCGAAAACTTTGAGCCCACGCCCTGGTTCCAGCTGGACGCAGCCCTGGCCCCACCGGGCAACACGGACGCCCTCTTCCGGGCACGCTGGCAGCCCGGGGAGGCGCATTCCGCCGATATCGACGAAGAAGGCCGACTCCTGAAACGCCGGCCCGCTGAGGAGGTAAAAGCCCGAATCACGGGCCAGGACGGCGAGATTACGGACGCCCGCTTCAGCGAACGCCATGAAACACCCCCATTGCCGCTGTCGCTATCAGCGCTTCAGATCACGGCTGCCAAACGCCACGGACTGGGCGCTGAACAGGTGCTGGCGGCGGCCCAGTCGCTCTACGAGCAACACCGGCTGATCACTTACCCGCGCTCGGACTGCCGTTACCTGCCCGAGGCGCACTGGGAAGACCGGCATGAACTGCTCGAAGCGATCAAGCGCAACCTGCCAGACCTGGCCCCCGCCGGCGTTCCGGAAGATCCAAGCCGCCGTGGCCGCGCCTGGGATGACCGCCGTGTAGGCGCCCACCACGCCATCATTCCAACCCGCCGGGCAATGGACCTGAAAAAACTGGGCACCAACGAGCGGGCTGTCTATGACCTGGTGGCACGCTTCTACCTGATGCAATTTGAAGACGACGCCGTTCACCGCGAAGGCCACCTGAACGCGCGCATTGCGGGAGAGCATTTCCGGGCGCGGGAAACAGGCCTGCTGCATGCCGGCTGGAAACGCCTGGAACCGGTACGCCGCCGCGAGGAGCAAGACAAACCCAAGGCACCGCTACCCAGACTGGATCCCGGCACCCCGGTCCACTGCCATGAAGCACGGTGCCTGGAGAAAACCACCCGTGCCCCGATGCCATTCACGGATGCGTCCCTGCTCTCGGCCATGACCGGCATTGCTCGGTTCGTTCAGGACGAGGCACTGCGCCGGACCCTGCGCGAGACCGACGGCCTGGGCACGGAAGCCACCCGGGCGGCGATCATCCAGACACTGTTCAACCGGGACTTCCTCCACCGCGAGGGGCGATCCATCCACGCCACGACCAAGGGACGCGCCCTGATTGATGGCCTGCCGGCAGACGCAACGACCCCGGACCGGACGGCCGTATGGGAATCCAGGCTGGAAGCGATCCGCCAGGGCGAGGGGCAGACGGAAGACTTCCTGGCCCAGCTCACGGAAGACATCCGCAGCCTGATCGAGCCGGCCCGCAGCGCCTTCGTACTCCCTGAGCCGGAACAGACCGGGATCCACTGCCCCCGTTGCCGTGCCCCAATGCGCCGGCGCAGCGGCCCTTATGGCGAGTTCTGGTCCTGTTCGCGTTTCCCCCAGTGCAAGGGCACCCGGCGTATTGCGGAGGAGCCGGAAACCCCACCAGAACCGAGCGACGATGGCATGGACCAGCCCCCGGTTCCCTGCCCCCACTGTTACGCGCCGCTGGTGCGCCGAAACGGGCCCAAGGGGCCTTTCTGGGGCTGCAGCCGCTATCCGGGGTGCCGCACCACAGTGCCGGACAATAACGGCGCCCCCAACACCAAGGCTGTTTAACACGGTTTCAGAAAATCACGCTACCGCCTTGAGACAGCAGACAGGTTGTTCCATGTTACCCTTTACAACATTTCAACAACTGCACCACGGGGTTGACCTGTGGAACGCTGTTCAGTAACCGACCTTGCAACGGGGCTGCAGCAGCGTCTGGATCACTGAAAGAGCCGGAGGCCCCAATGCGTATTGCATTGCTGGAGGATGAACAGGAACAGGCGGAAAGCATCGCGGAACTGCTCGCGGAAGATGAGAAACAGTGTGACTGCTTCGCCACCGGGCAAGCGTTTCTCAGCGCCGTCAACCACAAGAGTTATGACCTGCTGATTCTTGACTGGCAGATTCCCGACATCGACGGGATTGAAGTCCTCCGGCAGGTCCGGCTCAATCTGGACTGGCCCATTCCGGTACTGTTTGTCACACAACGGGACAGTGAGCAGGACATCATCCAGGCACTGGACGCCGGTGCGGACGACTATCTTGCCAAACCGCTGCGCCCGGGTGAGCTCATGGCCCGCGTGCGGGCACTGCTGCGCCGGGTGCATCCGGAAGTGGAGAAAGAGGAGCTGGTCTTTGGGCCCTTTGTCATCGACACCACCAAACGCTCCATCCACTGCCATGGTGAGCTGATCGAGCTGACGGACAAGGATTTCGACCTGACCCTGTTCCTGTTCCAGAACCAGGGCCGGCTGCTGACGCGGGAAATGCTCCTGGAGCGTGTCTGGGGCGTATCCAGTGATATCAACACACGGACCGTGGACACACACATGAGCCGCCTGCGACGGCGGCTGGGCATCAAGCCTGAAAATGGTTACCGCATCAAGACGATCTACCAGCGCGGTTATCGCCTGGAAGCGGTCAACCAGGAGGCTGAAAGCGCCTGAAGGCGGGTCGGAATTCATGGTAAACCGGACGGAATCCATCATACCAGCACATCGCACAGAGCGGCGCCTGAGTGCATTGCTCATAGCAGCGCTGATTGGGTACGTGATGCCGGTTAATGCCGATGTGGCACGAGGCTCGGAAAGCGCTGAACTCAGCCTGGCCCCGGCCCCTGCCGAGTCCGATGGCGACTGGACCTACACGATCAGCCCGGATGATACCCCTGCGTCCATTGCCAAGCGCATCCTCTCTCAACGCCATGGCGCCAGCGAGCTGATGAACTACAACGGTCGGCCCAGGGACGCCTCCCTGGAACCCGGGGAAACGCTTCAGGTACCGGTGCAGTGGCTGGACAAGCGGCCCCGGCCAGCCGAGGCCATCGCCGTGCGTGGTACCGCCTGGCGAACCAACCACCCGGAAGGGACGAGAAGCCGGCTGGCCAAGGGCGACAGGCTGAACGTTGGCGATGGCGTACGCACTGCCGGCAATGGGTTTGCACGCATTGAACTGGCCAATGGCGCCCTCCTGTCCGTTGAGCCGGACTCACGGCTGCGGTTTAACCGGCTTACCCAGTACGGCCGCGGCGCCATGGCCGATACCCGCATGAATCTGAAAGAAGGCCGCATTGAAACCCGAGTCCCTGCCATGGAGGACAACGGCTCACGCTTTGAGATCCATACCCCCTCTGCCGTAGCCGCCGTCCGCGGCACCCGCTTCGGCCTGGGAAGCGGGGAGGATGGCACACTGCTGGAAGTGCGTGAGGGAGAGGTCTGGTTCGGCACGCCCCAGCAGGCCGAACCGATCCGCGAAGGCTACTCCGCACGCCTTTCGCCCGGCTCCGGCTCGGCCCCCATCATCAAGCCACTCCCGCCAGCGCCACGGATCACCTCGGCCACGGAGTCAGTCCATCAGTTGCCCATGAACGTTGCCTGGGAAGCACCAGCAAAAGTGGAACGCTTCCGCCTTGATCTTTACAGCCGCAACGGCGACTGGGTCAAAAGTGAGACCGTTACCGGAAACAGCCAAGCGCTGTCCGGACTGGACAATGGCGATTACCAGCTCCGTCTTGCCAGCCTGAGCAATGGCCGCAAGGGCGGCACCGACACGCTCGAATTTGAGGTGGGTCTGCAGGCACGACCAGCACTGCTTCGAAAGCCAGCCCACGAGGCGACTGTGGAACAGGACCAGGCCCGCTTCGAGTGGACGCTGCAGGGCGACTCCGAGCAGGCCCGTGTGGAAGTCGCCCCTTCCCCCAAATTTGAGGAAACCGTTGCCGCCAGCAGCTGGGAAACAAGCGAAAGCGCCCGCCTGAGCGAGCCACTGGCGCCCGGGCGTTACTGCTGGCGCGTGGTTACCCGGGCCGGTGGTGACAGTACGGCCACCAGCGCCGTCAGCTGCTTCCAGCGCGCTGGCGAGCTGGACGCAACGCGGGTCATCAGCGCCAACACCATTGATGACCGCGTCACCCTCTATTGGCAAAGCGTGGAACAGGCCGAGGGCTACCGGCTCCAGCTCGCTGAGGACAGTCACTTCGAGCGGGTTGTTCAGGACCGCCAGCTCAGCGATACCCAAATCCAGATGCGCCTGACCCCGGGAGAACGCTATTATGTGCGGGTCAAGGGCCTGGCTCCGGAACCCATGCGCAGTAACTGGGGAGAGGTTCGCGAGATCGCCGTGGAATGAACCCCGAACCGTAAGGGACTTCCGTTAGTATGGAATCCGCCCAGCTGCTGCCCTCCCAACGCCTTGCCCGCTGGCACCTGGCTCTGCCGCTATTCGTTGTGCTGCTCCTGTTGCTCAGCACCAGCGCCAGCCAACGACTTGATTTGTGGCTCCACGATGCCTTCATCCAACGGATGCCCGTAACGCCTCCGGATGAGCTGGCCATCATCGCCATCGACGAGAAGAGCCTGGAAGCACTCGGCCGCTGGCCCTGGCCACGCCACCGTCATGCCACCCTTATCGAGCGGTTGGATAGCGCGGGGGCCGGCCCGATCGCCCTGGACATCCTGTTCACCGAACCCTCAAGCAACGGCCACGACGACCGTCGACTGGCCGAAGCCATGAGCCATCACGGCAACGTCATTCTCCCCCTGCACATCTACCCGGGGGACAACCAGAGACCCTTGAGAGAATTTCTTCCCACCGCCCGGCTAACACAGGCGGCAGCGGGACTCGGTCACGTGCATGCGGAGCTGGACAACGACGGCATCGCCAGAACCCTGTTCCGTCGCCAGGGCCTGGGCGAGGCCAAATGGTCCAGCCTGGCGGATGCCGTGGCCACCCAGGCCGGAATCCAGCCCAAGGCACCACAGGGCACGGAACAGGCCGCTCCCTATGTGAACGTGCGCAGTCATCGTGTGCATATCCCGTTTACGCAGCCAGGTGCCATTCCCCGCTTTTCCTATATTGATGTGCTCGAAGGGCGCATACCGGATCACAAGCTCACTGGCCGAACCCTTTTTGTTGGCCACACGGCGGCCGGCTTCGGGGATGTACTGCCTTCCCCCATCTCCGGCGGAGGTAATCCGCTCACGGGAGTGGAATTCCATGCCAATGCCTATGCAGCCATTGCACGGGATCGGCTCATCCACCCGGCAGGCCAGTGGCTGGCCCCCACGATCAGCATTGGGCTCATCCTGGTGATCACGCTGGCTTTCCCACGCATGCGCCCGGCACGCACCCTGTTTCTGGGCGCGACCCTGACTGTGTTGCCAATGCTGCTCAGCGCCCTGGCAATGCGCTGGCTCCAAACCTGGCTACCACCTGCCACACCGGCACTGGTAGCCGCACTCGCCTTCCCTCTCTGGACCACAGAACGCCTGGCGTTGATGAACCACTTCCTCAACCGCCAACTGGACGCCCTCGGCCCTTATGAACGCAGCGTACCCACCAGCGAGCTGGCGGATAAGGCCCCCGCCCGCCTTCTGGAGCACCTCCAGGAGCTGCTTGATGCCCGCGAGGGGTGGCTGATCACCGAGGGCCAGTGTGTGCGAGGCCACCCGTCCGTCAACACGGCATACCTGCAGCAGCCCGGCAAGTGGCAGCATGAGGCCTGTACCAGCCGCATCCAGTTCCAGCGCAATGGCGCCTGGCATGAACTGGGTTTCCTGTGGCCTGCCAGCGGGGTGGACGATGCCCGGCGCGCCTATCTGGACCGGCTTCCCCTGCATGCCGGCTTGGCCAGACCCACCATCAAGACCAGCCGGGAACGGCTCTCACGCCGCATCCAGCGTGTCCATTCCGCGGCCCTGAATCTGGCTGGCGTGCGCCGTTTTATTGGGGCCGGCTTCGAGAGCATGCCCGATGGGGTCATCGTGACCGACGCCGTTGGCGTGATCGAGTTCGTCAACGGCCGGATCGCCAACTGGTTTGATACCCCCCGAGCAAGCCTGATCGGAATGCCCCTGGCCCGATTGCTCGCCGGTTCAGCGCCCGAGCCGGATACACCTGCAGCAAGCGGAGGCTGGCGCAGCCGGATTCTGTCGGTACTCACCGGGAACGGCCCGCTAACGGCGGAACTCTCCCTCAACGGGCGCACACTGCTCCTACACCTCATGCCATTCCAGCAGAACCGGTGGCGCCAACCGGGACTGATTGCCAACTTCTCCGACATCACGGACCTGCGGGAGCGCCAGCGCCAGTACCGGGAAGCCGTGGATTTCATTTCCCATGACATGCGTTCGCCGCTTGTGTCACAGCTGGCGCTGCTTGACCAGCTCCAGCGCGAAAAGCGTCATGCTGACCCGGAGACCCTGGTCCAGGTTGCCCGGCTGGCCAGGCGCAGCTACGAACTGGCGGAGGAATTCGTGCAACTCGCACGAGCCGAAGACCTGACGGCAAAACGCTTCTACGAATGCGAACTGCTCACGATTGCCGAAAATGCCGTTGACGCGGTCCAGCAACAGGCCAGGAGCCGCGACATCCACATCCGGCTGAATGGGGAAGAGGACCTGTGGCTGTTGGGCAATGCGGAACTGCTGGAGCGGGCGGTGATCAACCTGCTGACCAACGCTCTGCAATACAGCCCCGAAGCCACGGAAGTCACCGTATCGGTGGAAAAAGCTGGTGGTTATGGCATCGTCGCCGTGGCGGACCAGGGACCGGGCATCCACCCGGAGGATCAGCCGCTGGTGTTCCAGCGCTTCCGCCGGCAACAGGACCAGGAGCTGGCTGGGACTCATGGAGCAGGCCTGGGACTGGCGTTCGTGCACACGGTGGCCGAACGCCATAGTGGCACCGTTGATCTGGCCAGCACTCCGGGCCGCGGGGCCACCTTCCGCCTCTATCTGCCACTGCGAGCGTAAAACACAGAATCGTCCGACCATGCCCCATAACGCCATCCGTTACCAGCGCCTGCGACCGGAAATGAATACCTCTTCGTTGCTGGCCCTGTACCGGCGCAGCATCGCCTCGGTGGATGATCGCCTGTACTCGCCCAGCCAGCGCCATGCCTGGGCGCAATGGGCAACGGACCCGGCGAGCGCGGATGCCCAGCTGCGCCGGGGACTAACCATAATGGCCCTGGTGGATGGCAGTGCCGTGGGCTTTGCCCAACTCTACCCGGCGGACCTGGTGAACATGCTGTATGTGGATGACGGCTGGCAGAAACGGGGAATCGGTACCACACTGGTGACCCAGCTGGAAACAATCGCTCGCCGGCAGGGCGTTGCAACCCTGGCGACAAGGGCCAGTGACGCCTCACTGCCCCTGTTCCAGCGCCTTGGCTTTATGCCGGCCCAGCGCGAGCAAGTGGTGGCAGGCAATGGCGTTACCCTGATGCGCACTCTGATGCGGAAGCCACAGATCTGGAACATCACCACGGATGATCCTTGATTCAGCGCACAGTCCGCAGGATCGGTTGCCGGCTCCCCCTCACACCCCTGAGCAAAATGGGCTAGAGTTTGTGAGCAGCGGTTTCGGGAACACTTGGATGATCAGACAGCAAAGGCAAAGTGGCGGCTAACCATTGGGGGTAGCCGGCGAATAGTGGGAGGCAAGACAGCGTGCTGCTCAAATCTCTCTGGCAACGGAGCAGACCGCAATCCGGGAAGCAAGGGTTCCGGTTGCGGGACCATATGACCTACACCGGCGACTATCACCTGGAACGCCTGAGTAAGCTGCTGCAGCTTCGCTACCAACGCCAGTTCCCCTGGAACAGTGACGACAGCATCCGGGACATGATCCACTTCGCTTCCCGAGTCCAGGACCAGGACATTCAACGGGAACTCCTTCTGTTTTACCTGAACTGCTCTCCCACCGTGCAGGAATACCTCAAAAGCGGCGGCATTGTTGACGCCGCGCATTACATCCACAATTCCAACCCCAATGGGGACGGTTCCGACTGAGTCCCACCACCACTCTTGCAACAGGAGGCATCCCATGGAATACCTGCACACCATGGTCCGCGTTAGTGACCTCGACCAATCCCTGCACTTCTACTGCGACCTGCTGGGCCTGGAGGAGGTGAGCCGGCGTGACAGCGAACGGGGCCGATTTACCCTGGTGTTCCTGTGCGCTCCGGGCGATCGGGAATCCGCGCACGCCAACCAGGCTCCCATGCTGGAGCTGACCTGGAACTGGGACCCAGAGGAATACACCGGCGGACGCAACTTCGGGCACCTGGCCTACCGGGTCGAGAACATCTACGAGCTTTGCCAGTTCCTCCAGGACAACGGCGTCACCATCAACCGCCCGCCACGCGATGGCCGCATGGCCTTTGTCCGTTCGCCGGACGGCATTTCCATTGAACTGCTGCAGAAAGGCGAGGCACTGGCCCCCCAGGAGCCCTGGGCCTCCATGGAGAACACGGGCACCTGGTGATCAATCCAGCGCCCTGATGGCCTCCATCGCAAGCTGTTCAAGCCCGGGCCAGTCCCGGGCCGCAATCCGTTGTTCCGGCACCAGCCAGGTGCCCCCGATGGCAGCCACGTTCGGCTCCGCGAGCCAGGCGGGCGCCTCCTCGCCCTTTATGCCGCCAGTGGGCACCAACCAGGCCTCGGAAAAAGGGCCCAAAAGCGAGCGCACCATGGGCAGTCCCCCACCAGCTACCGCGGGAAACAGCTTGAACCCTCGGTAGCCAAGCTCAAATCCATTCAACAGTTCCGTGGGGGTGGCAATGCCGGGCAACAACGGGATGCTGGCTGTCACACCGTAATGCAGGAGCGTTGACGAGGCGCCGGGGGAAACGGCGAAGTCGGCCCCGGCATCAACAGCGCCGTGGTAGTCCTCAATGGAGCGCACCGTGCCAGCGGCCAGAACCAGCTCCGGGAAGCGGCGGCGCAAACGCTGGATTGCCGGCAGGCCAGCGGCGGTCCGCAACGTGACTTCCACGCACCGGATGCCGCCACTGACAAGGGCATCCGCCACCGGCTCCGCATCCGTCTCCTCATCCAGAGTCAGGATCGGCACTACCCGGGCACGGCGCAGCCAGCGCTCAAGATCGTGCTGGTGGTGGCTGGCGCCGTCACTATACATGTCAGGGGCTCCACAAAACGTTGAGAGAGGCCGAAAGCAATCGCAACCACGGGGTATTGTCGCCAATTCGCGACGTCCGCCTCAATCCGTTCCAGCAAAATCCACTCCCAATCCAGCGCACACCGGGCAAGCCATGCCCCCCCCCCCCAAAGTCACCGGGTCTCCACGCAGGTGCTACCTGGGCATGTCTCGATTGTGGGTCAAGGTTTTGCGCCCTGCTGCCATTCCAGCCAGACTGTTGTCCTCACCATCGCACACAACAGGCTTTGATACCATGGAAAACAAGCCCGAGATACTGGATACCCGGCTGGTGGCTCGAAGCCGCCTTTTCGGGATTGAGGCAGTCCACCTGCGTTTCAGTAATGGCACCGAATGCCAGTTCGAACGCCTGCGCACCCCACCCATCGCCGGCGTGATGTGCGTGCCATTGCTGGACGACGACACCGTGGTGCTGATCCGCGAATACGGCGCGGGTACGGAGGAATATCACATCACCCTGCCCAAAGGGGGCTGCGAACATGCCGAGGACTGGCGTGAGACCGCTAACCGCGAGCTTCAGGAGGAAGCCGGCTATCGCGCGGAACACCTTGCCCGACTCAAGGACATGACCCTTTCACCAGGCTACATGGGGCATCACATCCGGGTGATCCTGGCTGAAGGGCTTACCGGGTCCAGCCTCCCCGGCGATGAGCCGGAGCCACTGGAAGTGTTCACCTGGAACCTGTCCCGTCTGGACGAGCTCGTTGCCCGTGAAGACATGAACGAGGCCCGGGTGATCGCGGCCCTGTACATGGTCAAGGACCTGAAACAGGGCGGCAGCCCGGTTCAACAGGCGTAAGCGTACTCGCCGCCCGCATCCAGCGCCCGGCGATAGGCGGGGCGCTGCTGGTACTGAGCCACATGCCGGGCAATGTTGGGGTAGCGCCGGCCCGCCAACCCGGAAGCCACAATCGCCTCAAGCGGAAAGCTCATCTGGATGTCTGCCGCGGTCAGGCGTTCCTCAACAAACCACTCGTGGCGCGCCAGATGATCCTCCACGAAATCCAGGTGCGAAGCAATCAACGGGCCCAGGAACATCCTGTGGGTTTTGTCCGCAATGCGTTTGGCCACCGGCCGGGCGAAAAACGGCATGGGCCCGGTACGCACCTTTTCAAACACCAGCCGCATGACCAGTGGCGGCATGAGCGAGCCTTCCGCATAATGCATCCAGAAGGTCCAGTCCAGGAAGCCCGCGCTTCCTTCTTCCACCAATAGACGCCGCTGCGGATCCTTGCGGGCCAGGTAATCAACAATGGCCCCGGATTCCGCAATCACCCTTCCATCATCTTCAATCACCGGCGACTTACCCAGCGAATGAACCCGTTTAAGGCTCTCCGGAGCCAGACTGGTTTTGGGATCCCGTTGGTGATGCTCAATCCGGTAATCCATACCCAGCTCCTCCAGCATCCAGAGGATTCGTTGGGATCTCGAGTTATTGAGGTGATGCAGAGTGATCATGGTGCTTCCTGATTGCAGACGATTGATGCCCGGACTTACGAACACCACAAAACGCCGGATCAACGGATTCCGACCAACGTCTAATTGCGGCCATCCCTTACGCGACGCAGGCTCACCTGTAACGGAACCCGCAGCCGTGGTTCCGGAACGAGCCGTGCAAACGCTCTGCCTCAAAGGAGACATCATAATGAACAAAAAACGCTCAGTGACTGCCCTCGCAATTGCCATTGGCGCCGCCAGCAGCGGCGTTCAGGCTCAGGGGCTAGAAGAGCGGATTACCGCACTGGAAAACTCGCCGCTGGCGAATACCAGCTTTGACGTGAGCGGCTTTATCAAGCTGGATTCACACTTCACCCGAATGACGGACGGGGATTCCTCGGCATCCCAGGAGTTCCTGGTCCCCGCAGCCATCCCAACCGGAAGCCACAACAGCAACATCAACTACAACACCAATGCCAAACAGAGCCGGATCGCCTTCGAAACCACAACCGACACAGATATAGGAAACTTAGGCACCTATATTGAGGTTGATTTCCGGGGAGCGGGCGGCAACGAGACCATTTCCAACAGCTATGGCACCCGCCTCCGCCACGCCTTCATAACACTGCCAAACCTCACCATTGGGCAAACCTGGTCAACGTTTCACGACGTAAGTGTTCTCCCCGAGAACCTGGACTTTGTGGGCCCTGTTGGCACCATCTTTAACCGTCAGGCCCAGATCCGTTATAGCCCGGGCAACTGGGATTTCGCGATCGAGAATCCAGAATCCACGCTTCAGGACGATCTTTATACCGGCAATGACACCAACTTCGACAACGGCAGCATGCCGGACCTGGTTGCCCGCTATAATGTCCCCATGGAGGCTGGCCATGCGAGTGCAGCGCTGCTCGCACGCGAAGTCTCCTTCGAGGGTGATTTCAGCACCAACCAGGACTCACGGGAGAAGGCCTACGGCTATGGCGTCTCGCTGTCCGCCAAAATGCTGGTTGGTGACGATGGCAGTGACCTCCGCGCCCAGCTCAACGCTGGCAACCTAGGCCGCTACATCGCGATTGGTGCCTTCGATCCCGGGTATATAGACAACAATGGCGACATTGAACTGATCAACCAAATGGGTGGGTACGTCTCCTACCGCCAGGTATGGAGCCCTCAATGGCGCTCCAACCTGACCGTCTCCCATGTGCGCTCCGACAATGACGAGGCGATGGGCAACGTTATGAAAAGTGCCAGCAGTGCCCACGTCAACCTGATCTACTCACCCATTTCAAACCTTGACCTTGGTGGTGAAGTAAGCTGGGGCGATAAGGAAATGGAAGGGGGCAGCAACGGCGAGATGCACAGGCTGCAGTTCACCGCCCAGCTTGGGTTCTGAGCCAGCGCCCGTTCACCCTTGCTCTGCTGGGCCGCCACCTTCTGTGGCGGCCCTTTTGATGGTATCCAGCGGCGTCAGCGTATTGTGGATACGAGCACGCTGGCGAGCATTCAACGCCACCAGTCGGTCAACCAAGGCCCGCGACAGCTGACGTTTCAGGTCCTGTTGCACGTCATCCAGCCCAGCCCTTAGGCGCCGCTCCAGCTTGCCACGGTTGGCCCACTCATCCGCCTCAATCATGGCCCAATCGATACTGATCCAGGCAACGGTTCCGGTCACAAGACCACACCCCACTGCTACCGGGCCAGTGACACTGCACACACCTGCTCCCGCCAGAGCAGCCGATCCCACCCTTGAGGCCAAACGGCCCGCTCCCCGGGCAGCCGCAACACGGCCACCGGACGCCACCGCCGCCCGGGTCGCCGCACGCCATACCAACGTCCCTGTCGCCACACCACCCATACTGCTCAACGCAAGGCGATTCCCAAGCCTGCGCCTTTCCCCCGCCACGGCGACCTGCGACAACGCCGCCTGGTCGAGCACCCGCTCGTTCTCCTCGTCACGATGGCGCAAAGGGGGTGGCACTTCGTAGTCCCGCAGTGCCACCCGCATCATACGTCGCCATCCCCCCTGGGTCCGTCGCGCCCACCGGCCAGCATCCACCGCAAGCTTACGTTCAAGCACGCCAAGGCGATGACGGAAGTTCGTGGCTTCAAACAACAACGCTTGCGTCTTGGCCGCCACGCGCTGGCGAGTCTCAAGCCCCAACGTTGCCAGCGCCCAGCCTCCCAGACGCGTGTACTCGCCGCGCAGGCTGTAATACCAGTCCAGGAATGCCGGAACCCGGGCCTCCACGGGGTGGAAAAGCCCGTCTACCCTCTCCTCCAGATGCCGACCAAGTGCCGCCTGTGCCAACTCCGCACCCTGGCGGAACCAGATGTCCGAACGGGCATGGAGCTCAGGCAGCCGGGAAGCCGGCACACGGTAGTGAGAGCCCTCCAGTTCCAGATGAACCCGGGGCTCACGGGGGGCCTGGCGCTGCTGAAACGTGCCAAAGCAGTACCAGCCAGTGACCAGCAGGGCAAAAGCTAACAGCGTACTCAGGACTTCTTTCATACGGTTACCGCTGCCCATCATGGAGACTCCCCGCCAGGACACCATTAAACACCACAAGCAGCGACATCACGAACAGGCTCTGGCGCACCAGTACCGACAACCATACCCCGCCCCGGACCCAGTGTGACAGCTCCAGCGCCGAGACTTGCTGCGCCGCCCACTGTTCAAGGCCATGCCAGAGCGCAAGCCACTGGGCTGCTCGTTCAACAACAGCACTTACGGCCACCTCCTGATCGGCAGCATGCCAGAGCGCCTGCTCAAGACTTGCATCACGGAAATCCGGTTGGGGCTGCACCAGTGCCCAGGCCACCAGGCACGGGACCAGTACGGCTGCCGTCCAACATTGCCCCAGCCGTGCCACCAGTTCCGGCCGGTAGCCCGGCGCCACATCCCACCAGACCACCTGCTCCGTTTTCATGCGGCCCCATACGAACAGCAATACAGCCACCAGCATGAGTCGCCAGAACACGGGCTCGCCCCCAACGCGTACGACGCTCGCCAGCAGAACCGCCGATAAGGCACCAGCCTTCACCAGCTGGCTGAAAAATAGCAAGGGGCCACCCCGCAACCACCGGTTCCAGGGACTCTCCGGATCAAGATAGGCATGGCGCCAGGCACGGCGCCGGATCCGCGCCCGCCGGAACAGGCCGCGGGCCATCACCAACGCTACCCCGGCCCACACCGCGACCACCCACACATCGCCAAGCACCCGGCCCAGACGCATAAACCACCATAGGGCAAACAAGCCGCCAAGCAGCATCACCATATGGCCCGCGATTCGGCGTCGCTCCGGGGCTACCGGCCATGGGGAATGTACGGTCACCTTCATAACCGCATTCTGGCACAGCCTGAACGGATTCCGCTTGAACATTTTTTGACCAGGTCATACCTTGAAGGAACAGACCCCGAAGCACAGCGGTCTCGGAGCCTGTTCATCTGATTCAGCGCAGGAGGTGCCGTATGAAACGTCTTTTCTATCTTGTCGACCAAATGGACAACGTCGAGGCCATTTCGGAGGATCTGCACGACGAAGGCATCACGGACTGGCGGTTCCATATCCTGAGCCGGGACGATGCGGGCCTGTTCACCCGGCGGCTGCACAGCGCCACCCTGTTCGACCGCACCGATCTGGCCCGCTACACCGAGCGCGGCGCTCTTGCCGGTGCCCTTTTTGGCCTCACCTTTATTGCCACGGCCCAATGGGCCCAGGCCTTCACAATGCCCTCAGTGGCCTGGATCGCCCTCTTCCTTTTCATGACCGCAGCCGGCGCCTTTATTGCAGGCTTTGGCGGCATCGGCACCGAAAACTACCGGATACGGCGGTTCCATGATGCCATTGAGAATGGCCAGCACCTGGTGATGGTGGACGTGAAACAAAAGGATGAGCAGCGTATGAAGGAACTCATGGCCGAACGCCACCCGGAAGCGGACCTCCAGCAGGAAACTTCGTCGTTCAATAATCCCTTCGTGGAGCAAGACGGCAAGCCCCATCTTTTTTGAAAAGGCGCCAGAGGCGGGGAACCCCAAATCAAAAGGAGACGTCAGCATGGAGGCTGAATCCGAAATGACTCAGAATGCCAGACCAAGACTCCAAGCGATTACTTGCAGCCTATGATCGTGGATAACCAACGACTATGACCGTGCACTTACAGTTCGTTGCAGGCTCAGGAAAAGACCCTATGGAATAACACCGCCAACGGCCTGATCCTGTTGACCCCAGGCGGCGACCCGGGTGGGGCAACCGCCTGGCGTATTGGCAGGCTCTGGCTTCAGCCGTCGACGCGCTCCCAGGCGTCGCTCCAAGCACGACCAACGCCGGGCTTGTACGCATTGGCATCAACGCCACACCAGCCACTGTAGGGGAACGGCTTGCACTCATAGATGCCGCCATCCGGCCCCTTCACCCTGGTGCCGCCTTCATAGCTGTCCATCCCCTCCGGATAGACGTAATCGTAACCGGAACCGCCGCCCGGATTATCGGGCTCACTCAAACGGAACTCGAAGGTCTTCTGGATCAGCTCGCCCTGCTCGGGTTCAGCTTTCACCACCAAGGAGTGCGCACCGGCTTCGGCCGGATCCACATTGACGCCGAAAGCATGAGTGGCGTCATTAACGCCAGTGCTCGCAACGCCAACCACGGTATTGGCACTGTTGTAGATGGACGCTTCCACGTCGAACGCCGTATTGGTTTCAACCTGGAACGTCACCGACACGTTACCACCGTCAATGGCGTAGCTGTCTTCCACGCCGCTAACGTGGATTTCCGGTTGCTCTCCGTTGTCATCCTGCTGTTCGATATCGATCTCGGCGCGGTGGATCTGGCTCGAGCGCTTCGCGAACACATCGTTCCGCCCCAGGCCGGGCTCGATAGTGCCGGCGTCATTCTTGGTTCCGGCCTTCAGCTTGGTATGCTCGCTGTTAATGGACTCGGCCAGCAAGCGCGGCCACACCTTCTTACGCCCGTCCGCTTTGGAACCAATGGTCATCGAGGTTTCCAGGCTCGGTTCCTCGCCTTCCAGGGTGAAGATCCGGGCGCTAACCTCGTCCCCTTGATCCAGATCCATAACGGGGTTGATGTCGCCAACGTCGACCCACTGTGAGGTGTCACCACCGTTATCGTTATCGCCATCAAATTTGACGTCGATCACCTGATAGAAGCTGTTGGCGGTATCACCAATATCCCAAACCGCCATGATCACGTGATAGCCGTTGCGCTCCGGGACATTACAGGTGTGACTGGTCGTCGTGGGCGGCTGCTCGTAATTGCCGGAGACGGTGCAGAAGGGGTCGAGATCAAAGGAATCACGGCTCAGCTTGGCGTTCGGGTTCCAACCTGGCTTGGTGATGAAATAGCGCCAGTCCCGCGTGACGTGGTTGGCGGTATAACGCCATTTAAAGGTGGTCTGGCCCGCCTCGATGCTGTTTTTGGTCCAACGGCTCGCGGTTTGTTCATCGAGCTCGGAAAAGCGGCTGTTTTCGGCGCTGGCAAGCTTGCCATCGGCCGGACCGCCTTGCGGAAACCGGGCTGGACCTTCAACGCTTTGTGGCTCCCAGACGATGGCGCCGCAAGAGCCGTTTTGCTTCTCACTGCATAGATACGAGCGCGAGCCCGGCTCCTCAACATAGCCGTGGGCCATGACGCCCTGGGACGCAAACAATAGGCTCAGGGCGCACCCCGCAGTGAGGCGCTTCTGGGTAATCATCGGTGTCATAAGGCTTGTCCTTAATTAGCTTCGTTTTGCTTGTTGATCCGTGTCGTTGCAACGACAAGAAGGACAATAAAGGAGCCTGTTATTCCCACTCAACCTTGTAACGCCCTCCGTAACAATACGAAACGGTCTGTTTCATTACTCCTCGTTCATCAACCGCCAGGCACAATTTTCTCAATTGCAGGCTCAGACCTGCGTTATAGGGATCAAGTTTCCCTGAGCGAGCGCGGCTTTCAGAAGGTTGCGATACCAATCGGACAAAACGGGCCGTGGAACTGGAACTGATACTGGGACTCGGTCATAAACCGAGCTCAACAGTCCGAAGTGTATAACTCGATGGAAGGTGGGTCGCTGACGTTATCAGGGCGTATGTAATCGACACGACAATCTGTTGCAACACCAGGCTGGGTGAACGATTGATCGGGGTAGATCCGACGTCGACCGGTGGTGGCCACAACGTGGTAATCATTCCGCAGACGCGCTGCTCGCAAGATGCCGGCATTGGTGGAATTTGGATACCCATAGGCCATGGTGATGGTTTGGCCTTCCATGGTTATCGACTCCCCGGACTCAGCCTGTGGGTCGCAATCAGACTTTATTTGGCATACCGAGTGGGCAAGCGAGGTAACAGACTCAATAGCCCCTTTCGCTGACTGTATTTTAGCTCGGTTCGCCTCGGCGTCGAGAGCCGCGAAACGCGAGAGCGCAAAGGCACTTAGAATGCCCAGAATGGCAATCACCATCACAAGCTCAATCAGCGTAAAGCCGCTGTTCCCTCGCTGCATTGAATCGTTGGTACCGCGCATTACAGACAACGTGTTGTTACAGGTGGCAAAAGTCCGGAGCCCTCCCAGGCGGCTGCAGCATCAAACGATTGTCATTTAAGCCGGCTAGCATCACCGTTTTGGACAACAACAGGAGACGCATGCTGGCGCTCGCACTCAGAAACCACCTCCGTCTACTGGGCGATTGCATTCGCGCTGGCTCGAAAAGTCAGGGACGGCTAACGCCGAAACGCGTGGCCGTTCTGCTTGCGTTTATTCCCGCCTATACGATAATCCAGACCATCAACGCCACAGGTCTGGCGCTTGACCGGGTGCTGTTCCCCGGTTTCAGGAACGTCTCCGTCAAGCAGCCGGTTTTCGTACTTGGCATGCCCAGAAGCGGCACAACCTTTCTGCACCGTCTTCTCGCCCAAGACAGCGCGCATTTTAGCACAACCAAACTGTGGGAGCTCATTGTTGCCCCCTCCATCACCCAACGCTATATCTGGAGAATGCTGGGCCGTGTCGACCGGCTCATGGGCCGTCCAGGGGGCCGGCTACTGTCCGGGGCTGAAAAAAGCGCTTTTGGCTGGTTTAGCGATGTTCACCCAACCCGGCTACAGGATGCCGAGGAAGACTTCCTGGCGCTATCCTTGATCGGGGCCTGCTTTCTGCTCATTCTCCCCTTCCCCTTTGAGAGAGTCTGGCGACTGGCGTATTTCGATGAGCAACTGAATCGCGACGAACAGCGCCAGGTCATGGCCTTCTATTACGGCCTCATCCAGCGCCACCTCTACGTCCACGGCACGGACCGGCGCTTTCTGTCCAAAAACCCGTCGTTCACCCCCATGATCCGGGCCCTGGCCCGCACCTTCCCAGACGCCCAGTTCATCGCCTGTTTCCGTGACCCCCAGGCTGCCGCCCCCTCCCTGGTCAGCTCGCTTCAGGATGGGGCCCGCCTTTTCGATCACAAGGACCCGAAAGCCACCCTTGGCCTGCAGCTGATCAGCATGCTGGGCTTTTATGGGCGCCATCTTCTGGCCACACTCCCGCAACTGAGCCGGGACCAATACGCCCTCGTTGCCATGGAAAACCTGACGTCGGCCCCCAAGGCGCAAACCGAACGCCTTTACGCCCGCCTCGGATGGCCTATCAGCACCGAATACAGAGCGTTGCTGAGTCGTGAACAGGTGACAGCGAGCGGTTATCAGAGCAGGCACCGTTATTCACTGGCGCAACTCGGACTGGACGAAGCCACTATTGAGCAGGAACTCGGTTTTTTGAGGGAGGCAGTGGCGGGGGCAGACTAGCGCCCAGAACGGCAATCGTCATCAAAATGTCAGAGGACTATCACGCTGCTTTCACAGCCAGCCCGGATACTGGCTGCCATGAAAAACAGTGAGCTCAGAGTCCTCTTCGTGGTTGACGCCATCCAGGGGCGCAATGGGGTAGGCACCTACTTCCAGGACCTCGTGGCCCACCTGGACCAGCAGGTGGCACGGGCCGAGCTGGTTGCGCCCAGCATGGAGAACCCCAAGCCCTACCAGGGTTTGGCACTGCCTGTTCCCGGTGACCCCACGCAGAAACTGTTCGTGCCCCGGATGCGGGTCCTCACCCGCATTTTCCTCGACGTACAGCCCCACGTTGTCGTGGTCCCTGGTCCAGGCATCTACTCCCTCGCTGGTTACTGGTTGGCGGGCAAGCTGGGTATTCCGGTATGCGTTACGTACCAGACCGACTACCGCCAACTAGCCCGGATCTACTTCAACCGGACCACCGGTTACCTCGGTGGCTGCCTGATGGACTGGCTCAACCGAATCATGTTCCGCCGCGCGCAGGCAGTGGTCACGCCCAGTAACCACATGAAGGAGCAGGCAAGCGCCGCCGGCATCCGAGGCGTTAAGCTGGTTGGCACCCCTGTGTCCCGAACGTTTCTGGAGCGGCCTCCATCCGGTCCGTCCGAGCAGGTCCGCTCCGTGCTCTACGTAGGCCGGCTCGCTGGCGAGAAGAACATTGAGGCCTTCATCGAGCTGGCCCACCAGCGTCCGGATCTTGAGTTCATTCTGGCAGGCGATGG
Source organism: Halomonadaceae bacterium KBTZ08 (assembly GCA_048013405.1). GTDB lineage: Bacteria > Pseudomonadota > Gammaproteobacteria > Pseudomonadales > Oleiphilaceae > Halospina. The sequence goes on along the minus strand of CP182108.1, from coordinate 170,174 downwards.
GCCGCTGAGAGCCTTTGTTGAGGAAGCAGCCCGCACACACGACAACCTCCTCTTTCTGGGCTGGTTGCCCCGGACAGCTGTTATCGACTGGCTGGACCGGACAGACGCCCTGATTCTTCCTTCCTCGGTGGAAGCGTTCGGTACCGTGGCACTCGAAGCCATGGCGAGGCAGCGCCTGGTTCTGACGTCGCCCCATTGCGGCATCAACCAGTGGCCTGAGTTACGCGAGAGCCTTTTCTCAGCCCAAGACGATGAACCCCTTGGTCAGGCTTTGCAGCGGATGGAAACTCTACCGGCTGGTCAACGCCACGCACTCGCGCTAAAGGCCCGGGACGCTGCTGTGCAGGTCAACACCAGCGCCGTAGACCAATGGCTTGATGTCCTGCGGCAAACCGCGACCAAGCGGCAACCGAAAACGCACCGCCGCCCTTCAGGAACCGTGGCCTTGCTCAGGCGACTGGATGGGCGCTCGTGATGGCAAGCCACTCTCCCCGCGAAGCAACAGGACTCTCCGCCCTGGTTTCCGTGCACGACGTTATGCCCGAGACACGGCCAAAGGTTGAACGCCTATTGCAGCGCCTGAATACCATTCCACCCCCCGCTGTCGCCCTCCTCGTTGTTCCCGGACGAAACTGGACTCACGCGGACCTGAGCTGGCTGCACAGCCTCTCCCAATGCGGCTACCCCCTCATCGCGCACGGCTGGCACCATGAATGTTCCCCGCCTCGTACGCTTACACACCGGCTGCACAGCCAACTGCTTTCCAACCGGGCTGCTGAACATCTGTCACTCAGCACTACCGGCATTACCCAGCTGATGCGCGATTGCCACGTCTGGTTCCAGGAGGTGGGACTGACAGCTGCCAATGTTTACATACCGCCCGCCTGGGCTCTGGGGCCAGTCACCCGTGACAGCCTCAAAGCCACCCCCTTCCGCTATGTGGAAACACTGCGCGGTCTCTACGATACCCACACCGGTCGCTGGTACCACTTGCCAGTAACCGGTTTTGAAGTGGACCGCTGGTGGCGAGCAGCCCTTATGCGAATGGTTAACCATGTTACAGCCTGGTGGGCGGTCCGGCGCCGCAAGCCCTTGCGCATCGCCATTCACCCCCAGGACTGGCAATACCCCCTGGCCAACCAGCTGGACGCTTTGCTTGACCGGGTGGAACGCCATGACACCTACCCAGAACTGACAAGCACGCTTTTGTCACACTCTCCAGAAGAGGTCGTGTGAGAAAGGGGAGCACCCTCGTCCTCATCAAGACACCTTAGGATATCGTCTGGCGTGTCGGGGTCGGCCTCCAGGGCCTGTTGGCCAGAGCTTCCCAGGCTCCGCCCCGTTGCAGCTTGGGGTGGCGCCTGCAGATCATTTGCCAGATACCATTCTGTTTTGACGGCCTCGATCCGGCAGTCAAGGTCCCGCACCTTTGCCCGGTCGTTGAGGTAGGCTTGACCCTCAGCGCACAGAAGGCGGGACAGAATATTGCTTCTGGCCTTCTCCAGGTTCCGGAGCCGTTGCTCAAAGTAGTGCAGATACCCCATTGGTTAACCCCATTGGCATTCGCGTTTCCGTCCATTCTCAGGTGACAGTATGGACCAACACGACGTGTCCGCTCCGGTGGTTCCTTAAAGTCAGAACTCTGAGAAGCATCACCCATACCGGAAACAGATGTGCCTTGAGCAGACAGCCAGTGGAACCCCGCTTCTGTGAGGGCTGTTGGCCTTGTGGCATCCTTGGCATGTGCTTAGGGTCACAACAAGAGTGAGGAAAGAAAACCTATGACGGATACCCGATACGGCGCCAAGTATTCCAATGCGTATGTTCAGCAGCTTCTGGGATCAGTCAGACGCATTGCCATGGTGGGTGCCAGCGCTGACCCGGCCAAGCCAAGCAATCAGGTGCTGCAGTTCCTGACTGAAGCCGGGTACGAGGTGATACCGGTCAATCCCCGGCCGGATGTAACTGAAATCTGCGGCCTAAGAGTCTATCCATCACTGCAATCCATCGAGCGGCCCGTGGATATGGTGGATGTCTTCCGGCCATCCAGTGAGTTGGAGCGGATCGTCCGTGACGCTCAGCAAATCGGCGCCAACGTATTCTGGGCACAACTCGGTGTCCACGATGAAAAGGCTGAACGCATTGCTGAACAGGGTGGCATGAAAGTGGTGATGGACCGGTGTCCCAAGATTGAACTGGCTGACCCCATCCTCCTGCAGGAAACCAGCAGTGAAGGCGTCCTGCGCCTGACCCTGAACGACACCGAGCGGCGCAACGCCCTCTCCATGGATATGCTGACACAACTGAGGACGGCTCTGGATGAGGCAGCAGAGGATGCATCAGTCCGGGTCATCATTCTGGCTGCCAACGGTCGAGCATTCAGTGCCGGCCACGATCTCCGTGAGATGACACAGGCACACCAGGCCCCGGATGGCGGTCGGGCCTTCTTCGAGGACACGATGGCCGCATGCTGTGGTCTCATGCAGGGAATTGTAAGCAATCCCAAACCCGTAATCGCCGAGGTTAATGGGGTTGCCACGGCTGCCGGCTGTCAGCTGGTTGCCAGCTGTGACCTGGCCTATTCCTCCCCTTCCGCCCGCTTCGCAACCCCGGGTGTCTCGATCGGTCTGTTCTGTTCAAGCCCGATGGTGGCGCTGTCCCGGAATGTTGGAAACAAGGCAGCAATGGAAATGCTCCTGACGGGGCAGATGATTGATGCGGAGCAGGCGGCGGCAATTGGCCTGATCAACCGGGCCGTTCCGGATGAACAACTCAGTGACTACAGCCATGGGATTGCACAGACGATTGCCTCGAAATCCAGCATGACCCTGAAAACCGGTAAAGAGGCATTTTACCGGCAGCGGGAAATGTCACTCGCTGAGGCGTATGAATACACTTCCAGAGTCATGGTCGATAATCTCATGACGCATGATGCGGAAGAAGGCATCAAGGCTTTTATCGAGAAGCGTGAACCGCAGTGGTCGGATCAGTGAATAGAGGAACGACACGGGCGAAAACCCTGTCTTCGTGAAGTTCTTGGTACTCCGTGTAAAGCCGGTACTGATCGGGGGCAAGATAGGGGCGTATAGATTCCGTGACTTCTGACTCAAAGTGGATCGATCAGCAGGGGGATCAGCGCGAGATTGCCAAGGCCGTAGGGCCTGAGTGTGCTGGAACCTACAGGAGGCAGCGTTAAGACACTGAAATAACTCGAAAGGAATTGGTCGGGGCGGCAGGATTTGAACCTGCGACCACCTGCACCCCATACAGGTGCGCTACCAGACTGCGCCACGCCCCGACCGAAGGGTGCTGCGCGAACAGCGGCGCAAATAATAACGAATGGAGCCCGGAAATGAAAGGGGTTAGTGCAACGCGCGACCCAATTCCTTTAACGCCACCAGCCGGGTGATGTAGGAGACCTTCACTCCCAGAGCAAAGATCAGCATCGTAACGTGAGCCGCGATCTGACCCGCCATGCTGATGTGATCAGCGAAGGGATAGGCCATGAGCACGCAGGCACCAATGATCATCAGACTCAGCGCAAGCGCACTGTTGGCCATGACAAGCAGCTTTTCCATACGAACACCCTTTTTGATTCAAATCAAATGAATCATATTAGAGGAAAGGGTGTCCTGTTTCAAGGTACCCCTTCAGGTGTTCAGGACGTCAAGCACATCCTCAAGCTCGGTGATCATCTGCCGGATGAGCTGTTTGTACTGGGTATCCTCTTCCTTGGTCTGCTCGCTGCTGAGCCTTTGCTTGGCCCCGCCAATGGTGAAGCCCTGATCGTACAAAAGGCTCCGTATCTGGCGTATGAGCAGAACATCCGCACGCTGGTAGTAGCGCCGGTTCCCCCGCCGTTTGACTGGATTGAGCTGGGGGAATTCCTGCTCCCAGTAGCGCAACACGTGCGGCTTCACATAGCACAGCTCCGCTACCTCACCAATGGTGAAGTAGCGTTTGCCCGGAATGGCTGGCAGTTCGTTATTGTGGCTGGGTTCCAGCATAGGCTTCTACTTTCTGCTTGAGCTTCTGGCCGGGCCGGAACGTTACCACGCGCCGTGCGCTGATCGGGATCTCCTCCCCCGTCTTGGGGTTGCGCCCCGGGCGCTGGCGCTTGTCCCGCAGATCGAAGTTGCCGAAGCCGCTGAGCTTTACCTGCTCATTTTGGCCCAGCGCTTCGCTGATCTCACCGAAAAACGCCTCGACCATCTCCTTGGCTTCCCGTTTGTTCAGGCCCAGCTCCTCATAGAGCCGTTCCGCCATATCCGCCTTGGTCAGTGCTGCCATTCGCTAACTCCTTAACTCAGCTCCCAGCCTTGTGTTCAGTGCGCTGGTAACACCATCCATCAGTTGCTGGACTTCCTCGTCACCCAGGGTACGCTCCGGATGCTGCCAGAACAGGCTCAGCGCCAGGCTCTTACAGCCTTCCTTTACGTGCTCGCCCTGATAAACGTCAAACACCCTGAGCCCGGTCAGCAGCTCACCGGCCGCTCCCCGCGCCACGTCCTCAACGGCTGCCCATTGCGTTTCCTCATCCACAAGCATAGCCAAATCACGGCGAACTTCAGGGAATTTTGAAAAAGCTTGAAAATGAGGCACATGCCCGCTGAGAACTGTGTCCAAGCTTAGTTCATAAAGACAGACGTTGCCATTCAGATCCAGGGATTTCTGAATCGCTGGATGCAGGGTCCCGATCCACCCCACCGGTTGATCCCCGCTGTAGATTCGCGCGGATTGCCCGGGATGCAGGGCTGGATGGCGTTCCTGCACAAAACGCAGGGTCTGGCCAAGCATGGTGGCCAGGGACTCAAGATCCCCCTTGGCATCATAGAAGTCCACTTCACGGTTGCCATTCACCCAGTTTTCACTGGCGACCGGCCCGCTGAGCACCACACTCAGCATGCTTTCCTGCTCGATGGCTTGTCCCTTGCGCTCGAACCTCAGACCGGTCTCGAACAGGCGCACCAGATGCTGCTGGCGCTTCTGGTTGTGCGACAGCGTGTCGAGCAGACCTGGCCAGAGACTGGTCCGCATCACCGCCATGTCCGCGGAAATGGGGTTGGCCAGCTCAATGCTTTCCGCTCCGGGCATCAACTGCTTCTGGCGTTCAGGGGCCACGAAACTGTATGTGATGGCTTCCTGGTAACCCAGAGCCACCATGTGATCCCGAACCCGGTCCAGTGGACGGTTCGCTTCCGGCTCGGTCCGCAGCCGCAGCCGCCCTTCGGGCTCGGTAACGGGCATGCGGTTATACCCATAGATCCGCCCGATTTCCTCGATCAGGTCAACTTCCAGCGCAATATCGAAGCGGAAGCTCGGAACCTCCACCTCCCAGCCATCGCGGTACAGGTGCACCACCCGCAACCCGAGACGCGCAAGGATTTCCTCGATGGTTGTCCGGTCGATGGTCATGCCCAGAACCGAACTGACGCGCGCCTCCCGGAGATGAACGGTGGTTTGCCTGGGCAGATGCTGCTCATTAACCACTTCAATCACTTCCCCGGGCTCGCCGCCCACAATGGCGAGCAGCAACGACGTTGCCCGCTCCGTAGCAGCCCGCTGCAGCTGCCAGTCCACGCCGCGCTCAAAGCGGTGGGAGGAGTCCGTATGCAGCCCGTGCTCCCGGGCCTTTCCGGCCAGGGTTATGGGGTCGAAGAACGCACTCTCCAACACAATGTCCCGGGTCTTGCCGGAGACGCCAGAGCCTTCGCCGCCCATGATACCGGCCAGGGCCAGGGGCTTGGCGTGATCAGCAATCACCAGGTTATTACTCGCCAGGGTCAGCTGTTGACCATCCAGTAGCGTCAGGGTCTCCCCCTCACTGGCCATGCGTACGACGATGCCCCCCTGGACATTGGCCCGGTCGAACGCATGCATGGGCTGGCCGAGCTCCAGCATCACGTAGTTGGTGACATCCACCACCGGGTCAATGCTCCGGATACCGGAACGGCGCAGGCGCTCCTTCATCCAGACGGGGGTTTCCGCCGCTACGTTCACATTGCGGATGATGCGGCCAACGTAACGCGGGCACCCGGCGGCGGCATCCACCCTGACTGAGGGGATCTCGGAATGGACGGCCGGCACCGGATCCGGCACCAGATCCTCAAAGGGCTCCTCGGCCAACGCGCCCAGATCACGGGCCACGCCACGCACCGACAAGCAGTCGCTCCGGTTGGGAGTCAGATCCACATCCAGGCTCATGTCATCGAGTTGCAGCCACTCCCGCAGATCCGCGCCGGGCTCTGCCCCGCTCTCAAGCTCCATCAAGCCGTCACCGGCGTCTGAGAGCTCCAGCTCGGATTCGGCGCACAGCATGCCGTTCGAGGTCTGCCCCCGCACCTCGGTACGCTGGATGGCCATCCCCCCGGGCAGTGTCGCGCCAGGCCGCGCCAGGGGCGCCTTAAGCCCAACCCGGACATTGGGCGCGCCGCAGACCACATCCAGGGTCTGCTCGCCGTCCCATACCTGGCACAAGCTCAGCTTGTCCGCTTCCGGGTGGGGATCAACCGCCTTAACCTCCCCCACGACGACGCCTTGGAAATCGCCAGCAACCGGCTCAACCTCATCCACTTCCAGGCCGGCCATCGTAATGGCCTCAACCAGCTCGTTGCTGCTCATGCGGGGATTAACCCATGCCCGCAACCACTGTTCGCTGAACTTCATCGGTCTGAATCCTGTTTATTCCACTCGGGCTTCAACGGAACTGGCGCAGGAAGCGCAGATCGTTCTCAAAGAACTGGCGCAGGTCGGTCACGCCGTAGCGCAACATGGCCAGGCGCTCTACGCCCAGGCCGAAGGCAAAGCCGGCCCACTGCTCCGGGTCCACGCCACAGTTGTCAAACACCCGCGGATGGACCACGCCACAGCCCATTACTTCCAGCCACTTGGTGCTGCCGTCCGCTTCCCGACCCCACTCAATGTCCACCTCCGCGGAGGGTTCCGTGAACGGGAAATAGGAGGGACGGAAACGCACGGCCAGATCCTTCTCAAAGAACGCTCTCAGAAACGCCTCAATGGTGCTCTTGAGATCCGCGAAACTGGCGTGGCGATCCACCAGCAGGCCTTCCACCTGATGGAACATGGGCGTGTGCGTCAGATCCGAGTCACACCGGTAAACGCGCCCGGGGCAGATCATCCGGAACGGTGGCTCTCCGTTTTCCATGGTACGGATCTGTACCGGGGAAGTATGGGTTCTCAGCACCGTTCCGGGATTGAAATAGAAGGTGTCGTGCATGGCCCGGGCCGGGTGATGAGGCGGTATATTCAGGGCCTCGAAGTTATGGTGGTCGTCCTCGATTTCAGGGCCTTCCGCCACCTCATAGCCCGCGCCACCGAAAATCGCCTCGATCCGGCGCAATGTCCGGGTGACTGGGTGCAACCCTCCCGCCTCACGACCGCGACCCGGCAGGGTTACGTCGATTGATTCAGATGCCAGCCGGGCCTCCATCGCCTCGGCTTCGAGATGCTCCTTTTTCTCGGCGATCGCGTTCTGGACCTGCTCTTTGGCCTGGTTGATGCGCTGACCCGCCGCGGGGCGTTCTTCGGCACTCAGCTGGCCCAAGGTCTTGAGCAGGGCCGTGAGGTGGCCTTTTTTGCCCAGATAATCAACGCGGACCTGCTCAAGCTGCTTCAGGTCTGTGCTTGCCTCAACCGCATTCAGCCCCTGCTCAAGAAGGGATTCCAGGTTCTCCATGCAATGGACTCCAAAAAAATAGGGGAAGAGCGTGCTCTTCCCCTACTGATCCAGGTTGGGCCCTGACGGGCCGGTTTTCAGCGGACGATGAAGAGCTCAGGCCGCCAGAGCGGACTTGGCCTTTTCCACCACTGCCGAAAACGCCTGCTTTTCGTTCATCGCCAGATCCGCCAGGACCTTGCGATCAACTTCCACGTTCGCCTTCTTCAGGCCCGCGATCAGGCGGCTGTAGGACAGCCCATTGGCGCGGGCGCCGGCATTGATACGGGCGATCCACAGCGCGCGGAACTGACGCTTACGCTGCTTACGGTCGCGGTAGGCGTACTGCTTGGCCTTGATGACCGCCTGTTTCGCAACACGATACACGCGGCTCCGGGCACCGTAGTAGCCCTTTGCCTGCTTCATAATCTTTTTGTGACGACGACGCGCCACGACACCACGTTTAACGCGAGGCATAATCCAATCCTTCTATCTACTGACCTTGATACTGTTACTGACGAAGCATGCGACGGATATGAGCCTCGTCGCTCTTATGCACCTGAGTCGTGCCACGCAGCTGGCGCTTACGCTTCGGCGTCTTCTTGGTCAGGATATGACTGGTATGCGACTGTTTGCGCTTGAAGCCGTTAGCCGTCTTCTTGAAGCGCTTGGCCGCCCCGCTGTTGGTTTTCATCTTGGGCATTTCAACTACTCCGCATTCGAGATCATATAATGGATGACGGCTCGCAGAGAGGCCGTCATTTCTTTTTGCGGGGGGCAACCACCATCGTCATCTGGCGACCTTCCATCTTGGGCCTTTGCTCGACCTGAGCCAGCTCCTCGATATCAGCTTCGACCCGCTGCATGAGTTGCATGCCGATTTCCTGGTGCGCCATCTCACGTCCGCGGAAGCGGATGGTGACCTTGCCTTTATCCCCCTGTTCAAGGAAACGTATCAGGTTGCGCAGTTTGACCTGATAATCCCCTTCTTCAGTTCCAGGCCGGAATTTAACTTCCTTGATCTGGATCTGTTTCTGCTTCTTCTTGGCGGCTGCCCGAGCTTTTTTCTCCTCGAACAGCTTCTTGCCATAGTCCATGATCCGGCAGACCACGGGATCCGCATCAGACGCCATCTGGACGAGGTCCAGCTCCGCCTCCGCAGCTTTCTCCAGCGCCTCCTCCAGAGGCACGATACCCACTTGATTGCCTTCTGAATCGATCAGGCGAACTTCGGATGCTTCGATGTTCTCGTTGATCGGTGGACGCTGGTTGCGGCCACCACGCGGGTTCGATTTTTTGATAGTTAGGTCTCCGTTTCGACTCTGCCCTTACGTTTGGCTTCCGTCTCCAGACGGCCCTGGAATGCTTCCAGAGTCATGGTGCCCAGATCCTCGCCGCTGCGGGTCCGGACAGCCACCTCGCCTTTTTCGACTTCCTGATCGCCAACCACGACCAGGTAGGGTACCTTGTCAATTGTGTGCTCGCGAATTTTAAAGCCGATCTTCTCGTTTCTCAAGTCAGCATGGGCGCGAAAGCCCTTTTCCTCAAGGGAATGAGCCACATTCCGCGCATAATCAGCCTGGCTGTCCGTGATATTGAGAACCGCCACCTGCGTGGGCGCCAGCCACAGCGGGAATGCGCCCTCGTACTCTTCAATCAGGATACCAATGAAGCGCTCGAACGACCCCAGGATAGCACGGTGCAGCATCACCGGTGTCTGGCGGCCCTGCTCCTGGTCCCTGGGCACATACTCAGCACCCAGCCGTCCCGGCATGGCAAAATCCACCTGAATGGTGCCGCATTGCCACACCCGCTCCAGGCAGTCCTTCAGTGAGAACTCGATCTTGGGGCCATAGAAGGCGCCCTCGCCCGGCAGCAGTTCCCAGTCCACCCCTTCGTTGTTCAGGGCGTCTTCAAGCGCCTTTTCGGACTTATCCCAGATCTCGTCCGACCCAACCCGATACTCCGGCCGAGTGGAGAGCTTATACTGGATCTCCTGGAACCCGAAATCCTGATAGACCTCATGCAGGAGGTCGATAAACGCCGAGACTTCGCCCTGAATCTGGGACTCCTCGCAGAAGATGTGGGCATCATCCTGGGTAAAGCCGCGGACCCGCATCAGCCCGTGCAAGGCCCCGGAGGCCTCATTCCGGTGGCAGGAACCAAACTCGGAAAGCCTCAGGGGGAGATCCTTGTAACTCTTCAGCCCCTGGTTGAACACCTGCACATGGCAGGGGCAGTTCATGGGCTTGATGGCGTAGTCGTACTTCTCCGACTCGGTTGTAAACATGTCATCCTGGAATTTCTCCCAGTGCCCGGACTGTTCCCACAATGTGCGCGACACCACCTGTGGGGTCCGGATTTCAGCGTAGCCATGCTTATGAAGCTTGGACCGCAGGTACTGCTCAATCTGCTGGTAGACGGTCCAACCCTTGGGGTGCCAGAACACCATGCCCGGGGCCTCTTCCTGCATGTGGAAGAGCGACAGCTTTTTGCCGACCTTGCGGTGATCGCGTTTTTCGGCTTCCTCAACCCGCTTCAGGTAAGCCTTGAGCTGTTTCTTATCCGGCCAGGCCGTACCGTAAACCCGCTGGAGTTGCTCATTATCCGTATCGCCCCGCCAATAGGCACCGGCCACGCGCGTCAGCTTGAAGGCACCAAGGCGCCCGGTGCTGGGCACATGCGGGCCACGGCACAGGTCGATGAAATCGCCCTGCTTGTAGAACGACAGTTCTTCCTCACCCGGGATGTCATCAATAATCTGGACCTTGTACGCCTCGCCCATTCGATCAAAGAGCTTCTTCGCGCTTTCACGGTCCATTACGGAGCGCTCAATGGGATAATCCTCCCTGGCCAGCTCCGCCATCCGGTTCTCGATCTTCTCAAGATCGTCATGCGTGAAGGGACGGTCATACTTGAAGTCGTAATAGAAACCGTTTTCCACTACCGGCCCAATGGTCACCTGGGCGTCCGGGAAGAGTTCCTTCACCGCCTGCGCCATCAGATGGGCCGTGGAATGGCGGATAACCTCGATGCCCTCTTGATCCTTGCCGGTCACGATCGCAACTTCGGCATCATCCTCTACCGTATAACCGGTATCCACAAGGCGACCATCCACCTTACCGGCCACCGCGGCCTTGGCCAGGCCGGTCCCAATACTCTGGGCAACTTCCTCAACAGTGACGGGATGATCAAAAGTGCGCTGACTGCCGTCCGGCAGGGTAATCTCAGGCATACAAAGGCTCCTGGTCAGTGGTGATCCCCACGAAAGATCACGTGAATGTCGGGGGAAGGCGGATTCTAACAATGCAAATGCCTCACGGCCATCCGGATTCGCCATGAATCCGGTGGCACGTGGGCCATAGAGCAAAGGACAGCTCTATTTCGGCCGGTTTCCTGCCTTCGCGGCCATCTTCTCGGGTTTCAACAGGAACCGTGCCAGGGCCGGCATCAGCCAGATGGCCCCCACCATGTTCCAGAGGAACATAAAGGTGAGCAGAAGCCCCATATCCGCCTGGAACTTGATGGGTGACAGCATCCAGGTGAACACACCCAACGCCAGGGTGATGCCGGTAAACGCGACAGCCTTGCCGGTACTGCGGAGTGTCTCGAAATAGGCCTCCTGCAGTGGGTAGCCCTCCTTCAGGAAGCGCTCCAGTTTGCTGAACATATAGATGCCATAGTCTACACCGATGCCAACACCCAGCGCGATGACCGGCAGCGTCGCCACCTTGATGCCGATGCCAGCCTGGGCCATGAGCGCTTCGGCAATCACGGAGGTCAGCCCCAGTGGCAGGACGACGCAGAGCACGGCACGCACGGAACGGAAGCTGATCAGGCACAGCAGCGAGACCACACCATAAACCGCCAGCAGCATCTTGTTCTTGGCACTGGCAATCACCTCGTTGGTAGCCGCTTCAACACCGGCGTTCCCCGCTCCCAACAGGAAGCGGTGTTTGTCGCTGTTGTGCTCAGCCGCAAAGTCTTCAACCTCGGATGTCACCCGCCGCAAGGTCTCCGCCTTGTGATCCTCAAGGTAAGCCACCAGCGGCGTCAGGCTGCAGTCGGTGTTGATGAGTCCACTGGGCGCCCGCCGTATGGAGGCATTAATGATTGTCTGGTTCCGGGAAATCTCATACCAGTTCCAGTTGCCCTCGTTGAGCGCCCGGGTCACGATCTTGGAGACATCCGCCAAAGACCCAGTGGAATCCACGCCTTCCGTGTTCGCAAGCCGCCACTGGAGACGGTCGAGCGAGCGCAACACCGGATATTCAGTGCAGGTCTCTGGCGGCGTTTCCACCATGACCACCAGCACATCCGCCGACTGGCTGTAATGCTCAACGATGAAGCGGTTATCCTGGTTGTAACGACTTTCCGGCCTCAGTTCAGGCGCACCATCATCCAGGTCCCCCACTTTGAGATCCTGCTTGTAATACAGGGCCACTCCCAGCCCAACCACGGCAATCAACAGTGAAATGGGCGCCACACCGGGATGCGCAAAGTAGGACATGACGCGCCATTTGCGGTCCGCCCCACCTTCATGGTTCTGCACATGCTTCACGCCCCCCTTGGTGATGCCGATGTAGGACATGATCACCGGATGCAGGACCAGGTTGGTGATGATGATCACCGCCACACCAATGCCCGCGGCTACTGCCAGATCCCGGATTACGTCAATCTCGATGAACAGCAGCGTCAGGAAACCGAAGGCATCACTTATCAGCGCCACGATGCCCGGGATATAGAGAGCTCGGAACGCCAGCCGCGCACTGGTGAGTGGATCAAAGCCCTTGGCCGCCTCCAGCGCCATGGCATTGACCACCTGCACGCCATGACTGATCCCGATCGCAAAGACGAGAAAAGGAACCAGCACGGAATAGGGGTCCAGGCCATAGCCCAGCAACCGCAGGATCCCCATCTGCCAGACCACGGCAATGATGGAGACGACCACCGGGACCATGGTCCCCGCAATGCAGCGCGAGTACCAGAACAGGAAGATCGTGGTTAAGACAATGGTGATCAGCGCGAACAGTGCAACTGACTCGATGCCTTCAATAAGGTCACCGACCAGCTTGGCGAAACCGACAATGTGGATATCAATGTTCGGATTCTGTTCTTCGAACTGCTGACGGATCTTCTCCTCGAGCTGGCGAGAAAATTTTCGATAATCAATGGGCTCACCCGTTTCCGGGTTTTTATCGAGCAGCGGCGCGAAGATGATGGACGAGCCAAAGTCATCGGCCACCAGGGACCCGATCTCGCTGGAACGCAGCACATTATTGCGCAGCTGTTCAAGGGAATCCGGCGAACCGTCATAGCCATCCGGAATGACGGTACCCCCCTGGAAGCCTTTTTCGGTCACCTCCTGCCAGCGCACATTGGGCGTCCAGAGCGACTTCAGCCCCGACCGGTCGACCCCGTTAAGGTAAAATACCTCGTCGGTAATCTTTTCCAGGGTCGCCATGTATTCCTTGTCAAAGATATCGCCATTCTCGTTCTCCACCGCGATGCGGATGAAGTTGCCGAGATTATCCAGATCCTCCCGATGCTTGAGCATGTTCACGATGTAGGGGTGCTCAAGCGGTATCAACCGTTCAAAACTGGCGTCAGGCTGGATCTTGACCGCGTTGTAGCCAAGAAAGCCGGTCAGGAGCAGAAAAAGGACCAGTATGATTGCCCGGTTGTTAAAGATCAGACGCTCGATGATGGGCTCGGCGCCCGCCTTGGGTGAGCGCCGTTCGCCGCCGGATTGCCAGTCAGACATCAAGTAAACCCTCAGAAACCATTTTGCTGGACGTTATTGTTATGGGCCGGTCATGGGCCGAAGCCTATGGCTTCGGGTCCCGACCCTGGCGATCGGCGCGCACTGCCCCCTTTTCCCCAACAAGGAGCAGGCCCCCCTCGGGAATCAGGCGCACGCCCAGATACGAATGCCTGGATGGCCGTATATGGGATGAAAAGCTCTGACCGCCGTCATCGCTGTACACAACAGCGCCATCATTGCCAACGAGGGCGATTTCGCCCTTGCCATTCACGTGCGCCGTGTTGAGGGTTCGATTGGTGGAGGCTTCGACCGAATGCCATTGGTCGCCGTTTTCGGAGCGATAGATGTTGCCGCGGAGTCCGTAGGCCAGGACTCCGCCGTCACCAGTGCCAGTTACTCCGAAGAAGGAACCGCGATAGCCTGGCTCAACCAGCTCCCAGCTCTCGCCCCGGTCGGTGGAACGGAAGACCCGCCCAGACTCGCCGGCAATGTAGAGGTCCCCTCCTTCTACCTGGGTGATGCCGTTGAGGTGAAAGCGATCCGGATTGTCCATGGAACCCACAGCCGTCTGCCAGCTTTCACCGCCATCCTGGGTGCGGTAGATGTGACCGTAGGCCCCTACCGCAATCCCATGCCTGGCATTCTCAAACCAGACGTCGAGCAGGGGCTCCCAGGGGCCAAACCGCTCCAGGTCCTCTTTCAGAACATCACGAGTGAAAACGAGGCCTTCCATCTCCCATTCGAGGTCGGCGATGCGATCCTCATCATCGGCTGCCTCGATCTCGGCCTCCATCTCCTTGATCTGTTGCTCATAGTGGGCAATAACCTGCGGGATGCCTTCACGGCCATCAAACTGGTGGGTCCAGCTTTCGCCGCCGTCACTGCTGTGGAGAATCACGCCGCTATGCCCCACAGCCCACCCCTGTTCGGCATTACCGTCAGGAAAATCCACGCCGGTCAGGGTGGTGGAAACGGGCACATCGGCCTGCTCCCAGCTCTGCCCGCTGTCATCGGAATAGACGATATGGCCACGCTCGCCCACGGCAACCAGCCGCTCCCCGGCACGCTCCACGTCCAGCAACAGGGATTCCGCAGCGAGGTCCGTTTCCATGGCCGGCACCTCCAGCACATCGCCGACCCCATAAGCCGCACCCGCGCCAGCGAAACCCAACACCGTTGCGATTCCCATGCCGACGAGGCGTTTCATTGATCGAGTAACCATTCAGACTGCCTTTATAACTGAACTGACGATTAGCGGCGCCACTGCGCAGGCCCGGGCAAAACCGGGCCTGCGCCAAGAGTGATCAGCGCCGCCCACGACGCCGCAGCGCCTGCGGGGAAAAATAGCGCCTGTTGGGAATCCGCCTGGAGAACTCCATGGTCTGGCCTTCCTCGGTATCCAGGCCCTGCACGTGGTATCGCTTGGATTGGAGGTCGTGGAACACATCCATCGCCGACCAGACGGTCGGCACCTCGTAATAGCTCTTTTCCATAGCCTGGCTGACCCGCCAGAGCTCACCACGCCCGTCATACTGGTCAACGCTGACAACCTTCCAGCTGTCAGCGTCGATATAGAACACCCGCCGCGAGAAGATATGGCGCTCTTCCGGTTTCAGGTTGGCTTCCACAACGTGCACCCGGTGGCGCTCCCAGCGTTGCAGATCCGGATTCAGGTGGTGGGTGCCAAGGATCCTGTCATACGACAGCCCCTCCTGCGCAATCTTATAATTGTTATAGGGAATGTAGAACTGCTGAACACCACGGTGGCGCCAGTTGTAGCGGTCCAGTGCCCCGTTGAAGAGATCGGTTTCATCCGCCGTACGCAGGCCATCCGCTGCGGCAATGGGTGAGTCGTAGGCCAGGTTGGGCGCGCGCCGGACCCGGCGCTGGCCGGCATTGTAGCCCCACGCCCGACGCGGCTCCTTGACCTGGTTCAGGGTCTCGTGAATCAACACCGCCCCACCGGCAAGACGCGGCGGCGAGGTTGTTTGGGACAGGTAATAGAACAGGGTATTGTCGAGCGTGCTTTCGTCGCCTTCCGGGTTGTAGAAGTTGAAAAAGAGCTCGTGCTTGGCCATCGTCAGGCTGTAATCACCATCCGTTTCAACGGCAACCTCGCCCTGACGCCGTTCCAGAAAGATACCGCGCCAGCTGGTCAGATGGTTCCACATCGCCTGTTTGGCCTGCTCTTCATTACTGCCATGCAGAATCGGGAATGGAATGCCCCCATAGGCGTTTTTGATGCCGTTCCCGCCATCGGCCAGTTCCGCATCAGTCGCATTGTCTTCAATGTTATCCAGAATCCAGTCCGGCCAGGCCATTGTCCGGCGGGACGGATAAACATTGATCTCATAGGTGTCGGGGTAGGTCTTGAGCAGCGCCTGGGTTCCCTTGGTCAGGTACTCCTTGTACTGCTCCATGTTTTCCGCGGTCACGGTATGACGGATCTCATCATCCGGAAAGGGATTGGGATGGAAATCGCCCGAGCCACCATAGTTGACATCATCCGGAGGCTCACTCAACCCGCCTTTGTAGGCTGGAATCACACCATCCGCGCTGCCGTTGCGTGGCGCTCCGAAACGGGTCAGCTCCTCGCCGCCAAGCTGCGCTGCCTTGGCAGCGGAAACCGCCGCGGACGAGTTGCCGGAAACCAGCATGACCCCCGCGGTCAAGGCCGCAATAAAGGCGCTGTGAAGACGTGGTGGTTGTTTTCGCATCATCATGATCCTGTGTTGTTGCACTCCCGGCCGCGGCAATGGCCCTGCGTGCAGACACGACTCCCCGAAAGGGTAGCCGACTGCCCCAGTTTGTCCATTCACCAGCCCATCACCCGGACTCGTCCAGACTCTTGGTGACCACTTCGTATAGATCCCGAGAAAGATCTGGAAGTTCCCGGAGTTCTCTCAGCACACCAGCCATGGAATCACGCAGGTGGGGGGCATACCGCCGCCACCGGGTCAGCGGCTGGGCCAGCTGTGCCGAGATCTGTGGATTCAATGCATCCAGCTTTCGGATCTGTTCGCCCAGAAAGCGGTGACCACTCCCATCCCCACTGTGGAAATGCCTGAGGTTCCGCCCCGCAAAGACGCCGATAACCATACGAACCTTGTTGGGGTTTTTCCAATCAAAGGCGGGATGCCCCAGCAATTCCGTGACGCGCGTCACATCCCCAACCCAGGAACTGCCGGACTGGGCCGCAAACCATTGCTCGACCACCTGGGGATCGTGTTGCCAATCATTGTAAAAGCGCGCCAGCACGCTCTCCCTTTCCTCGGCGAAGGGCGAATCAACCAGCGCTTTCAGCGCCGCCAGGCGGTCCGTCATGTTGGTAGCCTGATCAAACTGGCGCATCGCCTGGCTTCGCCCCTGTTCGTCCCCGATCCGGGTAAGCAGCGCCAGTGCGCTGTTGCTCAGCGAGCGCGCCGCCACCTGCCGGGGCTCAAACGCATAGGCTTCTTCGGGGTGGTGGTCATGGCGTACCTGCAACAGCTCATCCCGCAAAGCCGTGGCAACGGCCCGTTCAACGTGGTGACGGGCCTGGTCAATAGCGGCCACGTCGGCTTCATCCGTCAGTTCAATGAGCCAGGCCGTTGAAGGCAGCGCCAGCATCCGGGCCACCATGGCCCGATCCAGGCCCTCGGTTGTCAGCAGGGTTCGATAGGCGTCGATCAATCGCGGATCCACGTCAGTATCCCGCCCCTGCTGGACTGACAGGATCACGTCCACAGCCAGTTTCTGCCCGGCATCCCAACGATTGAACCCATCCGGGTCATGACTCATCAGGAACTTGAGCTGATCGCGGGTCCAGGGGTAATCCAGTTTTACCGGCGCCGAGAAGCCACGCAGCAGAGAAGGCACCGGGCGTTCGCTCAGCCCGGTGAACTGGAAGCTGTGTTCCTGCCCGGTCAGCTCAAGCACCTGTTCCGTGTTACCCGCTTCGTCCAGCGGCACTGGGTTGCCGTTGCTGGCGAGCAGGCCCATCCGGACCGGAATATGGAACGGCGCTTTATCCGGTTGTCCCGGCGTGGGCGGGCAGGACTGATTCAGGGTCAGCGTGTAGGTTCCGGTTTGTGCGTCGAAATGATCCGTGACCCGCACCTCCGGCGTCCCGGCCTGGTCGTACCAGCGCCGGAACTGCGTCAGGTCCCGGCTGCTGGCATCTTCCATGGCGGTCACGAAGTCGTCCGTGGTCACCGCCTGCCCATCATACCGGGCAAAGTACAGGTCACTGCCCTCCCGGAACATCTCCGGCCCCAGCAGGGTGTGAATCATCCGCACCACTTCGGCGCCTTTCTCGTAAACGGTCAGGGTGTAGAAGTTGGAGATCTCGATGTAGGAGGCCGGCCGCACCGGATGGGCCATGGGGCCTGCATCTTCAGCGAACTGGGCCGTACGCAGCATGTTGACATGATCGATGCGCTGGACGGTGGGCGATCCCATGTCCGCAGAGAACTGGTTATCCCGGAAAACCGTGAAGCCTTCCTTGAGGCTGAGCTGGAACCAGTCCCGGCACGTCACCCGGTTGCCCGACCAGTTGTGGAAGTACTCGTGGGCGACGATGCTCTCGATACGGTCATAGGTGGCGTCGGTCGCGGTGTCGGGGCTGGCAAGCACACAGGAGGAGTTGAAAATGTTCAGCCCCTTGTTCTCCATCGCCCCCATGTTGAAGTCGTCCACGGCCACGATCATAAAGATGTCCAGATCATATTCCCGGCCGTAAACCTCTTCGTCCCAGGCCATGGCCTTTTTAAGCGATGCCAGTGCATGCTCACACTTGGCCTCGTTACGCGCCTCCACGTACATGCGCAGGTCAATGGTGCGCCCGGAACCGGTCACGAATTCATCCCGTTTTTCCACCAGGTCACCCGCAACCATGGCAAACAGGTAGCTGGGCTTGGGGTAGGGGTCTTCCCAGGTCACCTGGTGCCGCCCCTCGTCCAGTTCCCCCCAGTCCACAGGGTTACCATTGGCCAGCAGCACCGGATAAGCCGCCTGGTCCGCTTCAATGCGGGTCCGGTAGCAGGCCATCACATCCGGGCGATCCAGAAAGTAGGTCATGCGCCGGAACCCTTCCGGCTCGCACTGGGTGCAGAACATTCCGGAGGACTGATAGAGCCCTTCGAGCCGGGTATTGTCTTTCGGGTGGATCCGGGTGGTGACGTCAAGATGGAACTGCTCAGGCACGCTGGGAACGGTCAGGGACGTCTCATCAACCTGATGGTTCTCCACCGGGCGGCCATCGAGCATCAGTGACTGCAGCTCAAGGGCTTCACCGTGCAGCACCAGGTTGCGTTCGTCAGACTCGTCCTCTGGGTTACGGCGGATCTGCAGACGCGAATGGATCAGGGCACTGTCTTCAAAAAGCTCGATGCGCAGATCAACATGATCAATGACAAAGGCGGGGGCGCGGTAATCCGCCAGGTGAACGGCCTGGGGTTGCTCTGCTCTCATGACGGAACTCTTGTTGTTGGTTGGTTCTGTTGGCGTAGCGCGGCTCAGTGGCGTGTGTCGTGAACCTGGACACCACCCTCCCCTTCGCCGGACTCGGGCCGCTCAATGGTGCCAGTCCGTTGCTCCTCGGGGATGTTATGCTCGTTCTCGTACCAGATGATGGCTTCCATACAGATGCGCTTCTGCTCCTCTGTCAGGGGCCGGCCATCCGGCCACTTGCCCAGCTGCAACGATTCGCGCAGGCGCTGATAGATGCGCGGATCGAGCTGTCGGATCAGCTCCTCGTAGGTCATTACCGTCTCCTCATGTCATTCGCTGATCTCACCATGCCATAGGCCAGCCCACTGAGCAGCCCACCCAGATGAGCTGCATTCGCCATACTTGCGCCGAGCAGGAGCTCGGTCAGAGGGGTCAACCCAATCAGCAGCCATACCACCGCCACCGTCATCAGTGCCGGCGGGAACTGGAAGCGGGGCCGCCATTGATTACAAAACCAGACATAGCCAATAGCCCCGTAGACCACCCCCGAAAGCCCGCCGAACAAGGGCCCCGACAACAGAAACTGCGGAATATTGCCCCCCAGCGACGTCACCAGTGCCAGGGCCACCAGGTGCCAGCGCCCATCCATGGCTTCAACCTGGCTGCCCAGGAACCAGAGAATGACGCCATTAAAGATCAGGTGCATCAGACTGAAATGCAGCAGGTCCGGTGTCACAAGACGCCACAGCTGCAGGCTTGCAAGCGTTTCGACCAGGGCATCAACACGGTACTCAAAGCTGGCGAGAGGCCATTCGTAGGGATGAACAAGGGTCAACAGGACCAAAAGCTGTTCCCGAGCGCCGAAAGCGGTGAGCCACGCGGTCAGGGCAGCGGCCACGATCAAGCCAAACGTCAGTGGCGCGTCTTTCGGCCCTGCCTGCCAGTGCCCCGCCACCACACGGCGCTGGCGCGGCCGGCTGAACCCCTCCGGGGCGCCGGCGTGGCGGGGATCGTCCAGGTAGCGCGACAACGCCTCAGTGACCGGCTGGCGAAGCTGCTCCCCCTCGATGAACAGGACCTGATGACCGCCATCCCATTCAATAGCGTGAGTAACCCCTTGGGAATCAAGCCATTGACTGAACGGTTTCAGATCGATCCGCTGCGGGACAGAGGCAATGCGGATCATGTCGTCTGCTCCGAGCGGTTCACCTCCACCCAGACGAAGTGATCCGGATCCAGGGCCACCTCGTCATCCAGCCGATAGGCCACCATCCGACCGTATTTCACGGCACTGTAGTCCAGGCAGGCCACATTGGGGGTGATCGGCGCGGGTATCCCTTCGAGCCAGTAGTGGCCCACAAAGACCGGCGGCTCGTTCTTATCATAGGTGAGCAACCGCTCCCTGTCTTCCGGATCCAGGGGCCGGTTGGCCACGTCGTCCGGCAGTGGGTCGGGCTGGAACACGATATCGCCATAGGTCTCCGCCTGTTCCGCCCAGAACTTGGTGCGGAAAAACTGGCGCTGGAAGCCGTCACGCCCCGTCATCGTGCGGTTGTCCGGCAGCTTCATGGCGGTTCCCCGAAGCAGGCGATCCATAACCCGACCCGCGAAGGAATGCGGCGCCATGGAAGCGTGCAGAAAGTCGGCATTGATGCAGCCGTCAGGATGGCGCTGCTCAAACTGGCGGATCAGGTGCTCATCCCAACAGGCGTGGACCACGCGGAAGCCGTCCCGTTCGAGGAAAAGCGGCAACTCGTAGAACCAGCTCAGAAAGTCGTGCCACTCGTCATCATAGTGCTCAAACTGCTCAAGCGTTTCCCGGATGAGGCGAGTGTGGCGCTCGTTGTGTTCGCGCACATACCGCCGACCGCTGCCGGGACGAGCCAGTGTGCAGTAACCCAGGGCGTTGTATTCATGGTTGCCCATCACAATCAGGGCGGAGCCACGATCCACCATGTCCCGCACCAGGTGCAGCGCCTCGCGGATGCGCGGCCCACGATCAATAATATCGCCCACAAAGACGGCCACGCGCGAGGGATGTTCATACACGCCCTGGCGCTTACGGTATCCCATCTGCTCCAGAAGCCGCTCCAGCGTCAGCGCACAGCCGTGGATATCACCGATGATGTCATAGCCCTGCGAGCGCTTCATGAGTGCCTCACTCAGCTTGCCGCAATGGTGCTGGCCCAGCCCAGCTTCTCGCGACAGGTCGCATAGAAGTTGTGGTCGCTGGGGTGGATCAGGTTCAGCCGGAAGGGGCGCTTCGCGATGGAGATGGCGTCACCGGGGCCGCAGGAGAGTTCCTTCTGGCCATCACAGCTCACCTGGGGCCAGGACTCGTTGGCCTCGTCGATGATCAGCTTGATCTCACTGTTGCCGTCCACCACGATCGGCCGGCTGCTGAGGGTATGCGGAAACATGGGGACCAGCACGATGGCATCCAGCTTGGGATGCATGATGGGCCCGCCGCCGGACAGTGCATAGGCCGTGGAGCCGGTGGGCGTGGACACAATGAGGCCATCAGAGCGCTGACTGTAGACAAACTGCCCCTCGATGTAGAGATCAAACCCGATCATGCGGGTTGAGCGCCCGGGGTGCAGCACCACATCATTGAGCGCCGTGCCGAAGCCTGTGGGTTCGCCATTACGCTTGATTTCAGCATCCAGCATGAACCGCCGTTCCTGGATGTAATCGCCTTCCAGAACCGCGTTCAGCCGGGTTTCCAGTTCATCCGGAGAGATGTCGGTGAGAAAGCCAAGCCGACCGCGATTGACGCCCAGGATCGGGATATTCGACTTGGCGAGGTCCCGCACGGCGCCCAACAGGCTGCCGTCCCCTCCGACCACGATGGCCAGATCACAGATTTCACCGATGAGCTTTTTGCTCGCCACCTGCAATCCGTGACCCGGCATCATTGAGGCGGTATCGGCCTCCAGCACCACCTGATAGTCGTTGTCGATGAGGTAGCTCTTGAGCCGGCGCAGTGTCTCCACAACCTTGACACTGCCCATACGCCCGATAACGCCGATATTCTTGAAAGTCTCCATGAACCGCCTTAATCCGCCGGTAGCCCGTGGGTAACAATCCCACAGTCTACCGGATCACGGTGGACGACGGGAATCACCGATTTACACGGCCGCGGCAACCCGGCTGCCCTGATCGATCGCACGCTTGGCATCCAGTTCCGCTGCCACGTCCGCGCCACCGATGAGGGTTACAGTCTCACCCGCGTTTTCCAGCTCCGCCTGGAGTTCCCGCAGAGGCTCCTGGCCAGTGCAGACGATGATGTTGTCCACCGCCAGCACCTGGGGCTCACCGTCAATGCTGACATGCAGCCCGTCATCATCAATGTGATGGTACTCAACCCCGGGGATCATCCGCACATTGCGCATCTTCAGCGAGCTGCGGTGGATCCAGCCGGTGGTCTTACCCAACCCCTTGCCGGGTTTGGAGGTCTTGCGCTGCAGCAGTGCCACCTCGCGCGGGGGCTGTGGCGGGTTGGGCTGCAAACCTTCCACTCCGCCCGGGGTCTCAACGCTGACGTCAACACCCCACTCCTTCATGAAGTGATCCGGATCCAACGACGGCGAGGCGCCCTCGTGGGTCAGGTACTCGGACACATCGAACCCGATGCCCCCAGCGCCCATAACCGCCACGCGCCGCCCCACTGGCACCTCTTTTCTGAGCACATCGATGTAGCCCAGCACCGAGGGATGATCAATCCCCGGTATCTCCGGCGTGCGGGGATAGACACCGGTTGCCATCAGGATTTCGTCATAGCCCTGGCCGGCCAGCGTCTCCTTGGTTACCCGGGTATTGAGGTGCAGATTCACGCCGTGCTTCTCAATCATGCGGCGATAGTAACGCAGGGTTTCATGGAACTCTTCCTTGCCCGGAATCTTCTTGGCCATGTTGAACTGGCCTCCGATCTCCCCCGCTGCGTCGAATAGATCCACGTCATGGCCGCGTTCAGCCGCGACCGTCGCCGCCGACAGCCCCGCCGGGCCGGCGCCAACCACAGCGATACGCCGAGGCTGGTTCACCGGCTCGTAAACCAGTTCGGTCTCTTGGCAGGCACGCGGGTTCACCAGACAGGAGGTGAGCTTGCCCTGAAAGGTGTGGTCCAGACAGGCCTGGTTACAGGCAATGCAGGTGTTGATCTCGTCCGCCCGGTTATCCGCCGCTTTGGCGATCATGTCCGCATCCGCGAGGAAGGGCCGCGCCATGGAAACCATATCCGCATCCCCTTCGGCGATCACCTCCTCGGCAAGATCCGGCATGTTGATGCGGTTGGTCGTAACCAGCGGAATACTCACCTGCCCCTTGAGGCGCGCCGTGACCTTACTGAAGGCACCGCGAGGCACCATGGTGGCGATGGTGGGAACCCGGGACTCATGCCAGCCGATACCGGAATTGATGATGTTGGCGCCGGCTTTTTCCACTTCCTTCGCCAGGTGCACCACTTCCTCCCAGGTACTGCCCTCGTCTACCAGATCAATCATCGAGAGCCGGTAGATGATGATGAAATCCTCGCCCACGGCTTCACGCACGCGGCGGATGATCTCCAGCGGCAGACGGATGCGGTTTTCAAAGGAGCCGCCCCACTTGTCCGTGCGATGGTTGGTGCGCCGGGCGATGAACTGGTTGATGAAATAGCCCTCGGAGCCCATGATCTCCACACCGTCATACCCCGCCTGACGGGCGAGACGGGCGCAGTTAACGTAGTCGTCAATCTGTTTATCGACTTCGTCGGTTTCCAGCGCCCGTGGTGTGAAGGGGTTGATCGGCGCCTGGATCGCCGACGGCGCCACCAGATCCGGTGAGTAGGCATACCGCCCCGTGTGCAGGATCTGCATGCAGATCTTGCCGCCAGCACGATGCACATGGTCGGTGACCACTCGGTGCTCCTCAGCTTCCTCCTCCGTGTCCATCTTGGCGGCCCCCTTCATGACCGCCCCTTCCGGGTTTGGCCCGATGCCACCGGTAACGATCAGGCCCACGCTACGGGCCCGCTCCGCGTAGAAAGCACCCAGGCGCTCAAAACCATTCGGTGCTTCCTCAAGGCCGGTGTGCATGGAGCCCATCAGGGCCCGGTTGCGCAGTTGGGTGAAGCCCAGATCCAGCGGCTCCAGAAGGTGGGGGTAAGCGTTGCTGTCGGATGGGTTCTGGGTCATGGCGGTCTCCTCGTTCTGAATGCCCATCAAGTTACGCACCTGGCACTCATGCTACAATATTCACAGATTGGTTTTGGGTCCTTATGGATTGGTATTATGCTCGGAACCCGTGCCAACCGCCTGGGCGATATCAGCGTCAGCTATGTAGCGGTCATGGCCCGTACCCTGCGCAGCCGTGGTCATGACCCCGCGCCGTGGCTGGCCCGTTACCGGGTCTCCAGGGGGCTTCTGAACACACCCGGCGCACGCATCAGCATTCCCCGGTTCATGCGCATGGGGCATGCCGCCATTCAGATGACCGGCGAACCAGCCCTGGGGCTGGCTTTCGGGAGCCACACACGCATGACCGACCTGGGACTGGCGGGAATGGCCGCTGCCAGCGCCCCCACCCTCGGGGAAGCGCTGGCGACCCTGGTGCGCTATGAGCGGCTGATGAGTACCAACAGCCGTGGCCAGTCGCATACCGAGCGCACCGCTGATGGCGGACTGAGTGCGGTTTTCTACTCCATCAGCCCCTATAACCGCTATAACTGCTTTGTGGTGGATTCGATCCTGGCGGGGTGGGTGGCATTCCTGCGGGAACTTGGGGGGCAAGACCCATTACTGGTAAAGGTCGGCATTGAGTACACTGAGCCGGCCAACGCCCAACAGTACAGGCAGTGGTTCGGGTGCCCGGTTCAGTTCGAGGCCGAACAGAACCGCATCGACCTGCCTCCGGGAACCGCTCTGCATCCCAATCGACTGGCCCAGGCAGCGCTGTTCCAGGAGCTGTGCCAGCACTGCGAGACCGAGCGCCAGAGACTGGCATGGGGCCAGAGCACGACCGAACGGGCGCGCGAGGCCATCGCGCAACGCATGGGATCTGCGCCACCGAGCATGGCCGAGGTGGCACTGGGACTCGGCACCACCGAGTGGGGCCTCAGACGGGCGCTGGAACAGGAAGGGCTGACCTACCGTGCCCTGCTCGATCGCACCCGCCGTGAACTGGCCGAGGACTACGTGCGCGGCACGCCGCTGTCGTTTTCCGACATTGCGTCACTGGTGGGATTCGCGAACCCCAGTGCCTTCCACGGCGCATTCCGGCGATGGTACGGGTGCAGCCCCGGACGGTACCGGCGCCGGTACGGAATGGCGCGTTGATTCACAGGTCGATGCCGTCGTCGCATTCCGACTCCTCCCTATCGTCGTCCTGAAGACTCAGCTCCAGCAGTTCTTCTTCGTGCTCACGCATGGCCGCCTCCTGATGACCGTTCATTCTGCCGATCAGGATGCGCCCCAAAGGTGACAGGATTATGACCTGCCGCACTCAGCTGACCATGTCCTCGTCGTATTCCTCGGAGCGGCGCCGGAACTCGATCGGGGTCATACCGGACCAGCGTTTGAAGGCACGATAAAAGGTGCTGGGTTCGGAGAAGCCGGTCAGGTAGACAATCTCGTCAATGGACTCATCCGTGGCAGCCAAAAGGCGGCAGGCCAGCCGGTAACGGAACTGCGACACCACCTGGTTGAACGAGGTATTGGCCTCGGTGAGACGCGTCCTCAGGGTCCGCGGCTTCATGTTGAGCCGGTTGGCCACCGCGCTCAGGGTGACTTCTCCGGAATCGAGCTGTTCAGCGACCAGCCGCTCCACATCCCCGACGATATCCTGCTTTTCGAGCTCGGCAACCTGCTCACTGGCGAAACGCTCATGCAGTGCCAGAAGCCCCGGCTCATGATGCGGTGACGGATGCTCCAGCAGATGGGCCGGAAAGTAGAGCCGTGTCTCTTTCTGCCCAAAGCTCACCGGGCATCCCAGACTCTCCGCGACCCGCTGCTGACCCTGACTGCGTTCATGCTCGAAATACACGGCTGTTGGGAGGAATTCGCCATCCGTCACCGAGTTGAAGAAAGTCAGCACCCCCAGGACGAAGCATTCGGAAAAATGCCCGATACGCCGGATTTCCTCGGCGGCAGCATTGAGGGTCAGGTAACACGACTCCGCGCCCTCATACAGTTCCAGATCCGCCGCATCGCTGAGCAGTCGCTGATAGTTCATCGCCCGTCTCAGGCCCTCACCAAAGGTCGGGCTTGAAAGAAACAGATACTCCAGAACCTGCCCCTTGTAGGTGGGCACATGCAGCCCCAGGTGCAACCCGATGTCCGGGTCGCCGGTTACTTCTTCAACCACCTGCCAGAACAGAACCTGGGCGGCATGGGGCGTTCTGAGATTTTCTCGCTGGAGGTAGTTCTCATCCACCCCAAGCCGGCGGAAGATTGCATCGGTGTCGACCCCGGATCGCTGCATCGCCTGGTAAACCAGCCGAAACAGGACCCCTGAATCCCTTTGTTCCTGCATACTGTCACTTCCCGGCCTGTTGTTATTTTGACCCGAATGCCGCGCAACGCCGGTCCTTTCGCGATTGACGCTGTCACAGCCTATGTGCATTCTGCAAGACATCATACAAGCCGATTGGCCCAGATGACATCCACCTGTGACATACCCCTCAGTCTAAGCTCAAACAGGCGCTTATGAACCAGACAGCCCATTACCGATTCAGTGGTCCCACCTTGCTCCCCATGTACGGCAAGGCGCTTCTGGCCAGTACCAAGGCCGGCCACCCCTCGGCGGCAGACCTCCCGGAACTCAGTGCCAGGATCGACGGCGTGCGCACGGATACCACGCAACTTCGCCACTATCGGGACGTCTGTGGCTTCACGGCCAGCAGCCTATGCCCCATCACCTGGCCACACATACTCGCTTTTCCGCTGCACATCCGGCTGATGACGGATACCAGCTTTCCCCTGCCTCTGATGGGGCTTGTTCATGTCCGCAACCGGATCAACCAACAGCGCGCCATCCACCAGGGCGAAATCCTCGAGCTCCAGGCCCGGATTACCAATGCCACGGATACGGCACGCGGGATTGAGTTCGACATCCTCACCGAGGCCAGCTCGGCCGGGCATCTTATCTGGACAGAACACAGCACCATTCTCTACCGCCAGCCCCAGAGCGGGGACAGTGGCGGCAAGAAAAGCAAGGACAAGCCCGAGCCACCACAGTTGCTAACGGGTCAGGCCCGGGTCCAGGCCCCCGCCAACATCGGCTACCGTTATGGTCGGGTTTCCGGGGACATGAACCCCATCCACCTGCATCCCTTGTCGGCCAAGGCGTTTGGCTTCCCGCGCAATATCGCCCACGGGATGTGGAGCAAGGCGCACTGTTTGGCGCTATGGGAGCAAACCGAAGGGCCCCTGGAGAAGGGGAACGTGGACATCCACTTCAAGAAGCCGTTCTTCATTCCCGGAACCGGCATTCTGACCTGGGAGCGCCACGGCCGGGAAACACCCCTGCGGCTTCTGAACAGCGACGCCTCCGCGCCCCACCTGGAGGGCACGCTCAGCCGCGGCTGAGTGTCAGCTGGGATCGGGTGCGGCGTCGCCCGCCACGGGCAGCGTGAACCAGAACGCAGTGCCGCCGCCGTCCCGGCGCTCAAAACCGATATCGCCGCCCTGGCCGATGATCAGGCTCCGGCACAGTGAGAGACCAATCCCCATGCCCTCATCCTTGTTGGAGTAGAATGGCTGGAACAGACGCTCCTCCGCGTCTTCGGGCAAGCCGCAGCCACGGTCGGCAACACGCACACAAACCGCGTCGTCCACGCGCTCCGCACTGAGCTCCACCGGCTCCTCAGTACCACCATTGTGGGTAGCCTCCAGTGCGTTACGGATCAGGTTGAGCACCACCTGCTGGACCTGCACCGGATCCGCCACCGCATAGCTTAGATGGGGCGGAATGGACAGGCTGATCTCAACCGAGTTATTGCGCGCGTCCACTTCCGCGAATTCCCGGCTTTCCGCCAGAAGCCGAGCCACGTCAACGGTCTCCTTACCGGTGGCGGGCTGATGCACAAACTGGCGGATACGACGGATAACCTCACTGGCACGATGGGACTGGGCGGTGATCTTCTCCAGCACGTCCGCAAGAGCGTCCTGGTCCAGTGTGTCCTTTTCCATCATGCGCGAAACCAGGCTCACGTAATTGGTGATGGCCGTCAGCGGCTGGTTCACCTCGTGAGCCACGCCAGCCGCCATTTCCCCCATCACCGTCAGCCGGGACGCATGGGCCAGTTGTTCACGCTGCTCGGCAACCAGGTCCCTGGTTTCCTCAAGTGCCCGCTCCTGCCCAAGCTCCTCGGTGATGTCCCGGAACACCAGAACGCTGCCGGTCAGCTCGCCGTTCTCGAAACGGGGCGCGGCACGGTATTCCGCCTGGAAGGTGCTTCCATCGGCACGCGCCATCATGACGCCACGACGCAGGGCTGCGTCACCGTCCTGGCACAGCACGCGCTCCGCGTGCGGGGTGCCATCACTCGCGCTGTCACGGAAATGAAGCTCACCGACGTCACGCCCAACCAGGGCTTGCTGTTCCGCTCCCACAATCTCGGCAGCCGCCGGATTGGCAAAAGTGATCACCCCTTCCGGGTCCAGACCGTAGATACCCTCGAAAATGGCATTGAGCAGGCTGGCCTGTTCACTTTCAAGCTGACGGTTGCGCGCCTGCATGGCACGCTCGAGCTGGATGACCCGGATCTGGGTATCAACCCGGGCCATGACCTCCTGGGCCTGGAAAGGCTTGGCGATATAGTCTGCTCCTCCCATATTGAAGCCCTTCACCTTGGCATCAATATCATTGAGGGCAGAAAGGAAGATAATGGCGCACAGGGCGGTATTGGGATCCGCACGCAGATGCTGGCACACTTCAAAGCCATCCATCCCCGGCATCATGATATCCAACAGGATCACTTCCGGCTCATGGCGGCGTGCCAACTGCAGCGCCTTTTCGCCATCATTGGCAATCAGAAGCTGGTACCCCTTGTCCCGCAGGGTCTCGTAGAGCACCTTAAGGTTCTGGGGGTTGTCGTCAACCAGCAGGACACAGGCCTGCTCGGGGTCAGTAGAGGGCTGGCTCTCCGCCGTCATCCCTCATCCCCGTCCCGCACATTCATGACCATGCGCACCAGTTGGGCCAACGAATGGGTGCCCATCTTGTGCATCACCCGTGAGCGATGGATTTCCACAGTCCGCTGGCTGATATCAAGCTCAATGGCAATGACCTTGTTCGCCTGGCCGGCCACCATCCGGTCCATGATCTCGCACTCACGGGGCGTGAGCTGTTCCAGCCGCTCTTCCACCAGCCGCTTCTGTTCCCGGCCCTGTTGCTGCTCGGCATCCGTGGCCAGAGCCCCGCGAATCTTCTCCAGCAGCTGATCCTCACGGTAGGGTTTTTCGATGAAATCAACGGCCCCCTTACGCATGGCTTCCACAGCCAGAGGTACATCGCCGTGGCCCGTCACGAAAATGATGGGCAGGGTGGAACCACGCTCAATCAGCTCTTCCTGGAGTTCCATACCATCCATCTCGGGCATGCGAATGTCCAGCACAATGCAGCCCTGCATGCCAGCATGCCAGTCTTCCAGAAATCCGGTAGCACGCTCGTAACCCTGGACTGCAAGACCTTCCGAGCGCAGCAGCATGGACAGGGAATCCCGAACCGCCTCGTCATCCTCAACGATGTAGACCGTTTGCTCGGTCTCCGCCATTGACATACTCCTTACTGATTACTGTTGCCCATTCCGGGCCTGGTGGTGGCACCGTCCACCAGAGGCGGCGCCACCGTCATCGGGTCCACCCGCTGCTGCCGCCAGTTCATGCGCCAGTCCAGATGGGGCCCGGTTGCCCGACCAGAAGCGCCCACCTCGCCCAGAATATCGCCCTGGGCCACCTCATCACCCTGGCTCACATGGATCTCGCTCAGATGCAGGAAGGTGGAGGAAACGCCGTAACCGTGATCCAGAATCAGGGTTCCCCCTGAGAAGTACAGATCCGGCGCCACCAACACAACACGTCCTCCCGCCGGCGCCGCCACAGGGGTGCCGGTTTCTGCCATTATATCAATACCATAATGGGGCTGGCGGGGCTCGCCATTGTAAAATCGCTGACTGCCGTAGACCCCCGTAACGGGTCCGGCCACCGGCCAGACCCAGGGACCGGTAAAATCCGTCCGCCGCGACCGTGTCTTCCGGGCTTCACGAACCCGGCGCGCTTCCGCCCGGATGCGTTCCAGCGCGTCCTCATCCGGGGTTACCGTCTCCTGCGGAACGCCGTCAACACGCTGTACGTCGTACTCGCGCTCCGCCAATTCGATGGTGCGGGTGGTCCGCTCGCCATCCGGAGCGACCACCACCAGCTCGTGTTTCAGTGACGCTTTCCGCCCAAATCCGAGGGCAAAACGGCCTGAGCCGGTAATCGCCACAGGGTCTCCATTGAGACGAACCTCACTCCCGGGCTCCACCTGCCCACTCAACAAAGCCCCCTGGCGCCTGGGCCCTTCCAGCTCCAGAGCCATAACAGAGGTTGCAACAGAAATCAGGCAGAACAGCCAAAAAAGGCGCGACACACGGAACCTCCGGGTTTGAGATCGGGCAGACGCCCGTTATTGTTAGCGAACCTGGTGAACAACTGCAACCGCGGAGCCGCCCCGTTGTACGAACTGCCCCCTTTCCAGCTGCCCTTCTTCCACCCCTTCCTGAACCCGGAAGAAGCCGATGAGTTACTGGCATTGCTGCAACAGCGAATCCCCTGGCAACAGGATCGCATCACCCTTTTCGGCCGGGAACACCTTATCCCCAGGCAGCAGTGCTGGATCGCCGATGATGGCCTGACCTACCGTTATTCCGGCCAGACCATGGAACCCGCCCAATGGCCGGACTGGCTCAAGCCGCTGGCGCATCGTGTCAGTGACGCCGCGGGCGAGCGCTTCAATAGCGTGCTGGCCAACCATTATCGCAACGGCAACGACAGCATGGGCTGGCACAGCGATGATGAGCCCGAGCTCGGACCTGACCCGGTAATCGCATCACTGAGCCTGGGCGGCACCCGGCGCTTCAGGTTCCGCCACCGAAGGGAGCACGGTCGCACACTGGGCATCGACCTCCCCCATAACAGCCTTCTGGTGATGCCAGCCGGCGTCCAGGCTGACTGGCAGCATGCCCTGCCGAAGACCCGGAAGCCGGTGACCCCCCGGGTTAATCTGACTTTTCGTCGTCTTGTCGACGCCTGAGATCAGACAGCCGCTGCTCCACCCGCCCATAGAGACTATCAGCCGGGAAACATCCGTCACGGTCCGGCGTTCCGGCTGGCACCCCAAGGATCAGCTCCAGCGCCTCTTCAACCCGTGATACGGCATAGACCCGGAAGCCATCTTCCTTGACGGCCTCGCGCACGCGCCCCGCCAGCATCAGGTTCTGCACGTTCGAAGCGGGCAGGATCACCGCCTTGTCCCGCGTATCGCCCCGCGCCACGCAGGCATCAAGGAAGCCTTCCACTTTTTCGTTGAGCCCACCAACGGGCTGTACTTCCCCATGCTGGTTCACTGACCCGGTCACAGCCATGTCCTGGCGCGCGGGCTGCTGTGCCAGCACGGAAACAATGGCGCAGAGCTCGCCCAGGGACGCACTGTCACCGTCAATCTCGGCGTAGGATTGCTCAAAGGTCAGGGTCGCCGTCAGCGGCATCGGATGCTCACGGGCAAACAGAGACGACAGCCAGGCGGACAGGATCATCACCCCCTTGGAGTGGATGGAACCACTCAGCTTCACATCCCGCTCAATATGAATGATATCCCCATCTCCATACTGACAGGTCGCGCTGATGCGATTGGGAAGACCAAACTCATAGCCACCGGTAGAGAGCACAGAGAGCCCGTTGACCTGGCCCACCGCACTGGCGCTGAACGACAGCAACACCGAACCATCCGCAAACCCCTGCAGAAACTCATCCCGAATGCGCCCGTTGCGGTAGTCCGCGCTGACCAGCGCCTGCTCCACATGCGTGCGCTCGATCCCTTCACCGCTGCTGCTGCGCGCATGGAAATCCGCCTCACGCAAGACATTGGCAATGTCCACCGCATGCAGCGAGAGCCGGTTCTGGTTTTCCGCAAGCCGCGAACTGTATTCAATCACCCGCGCAACGGCCTGCTTGCTGCATGGCAACAGCCCCTTGTCCTGGCACAGGCTTGCAATGAACTTGGCATACAGCAGCTGGCTCTCGTTGGTGCGCGGCATCTCGTTCTCAAAATCCGCGGTCACCCGGAACAGCTCCGCGAATTCCGGATCATATTCCTGAAGCAGCAGCCAGGTTTCGCGATCACCAAACAGAACGATCTTGACGTCCAGCGGGACTGACTCTGGCTCCAGTGAGATCGTACCGGAAAGGGTGAGCTCCCGCTCCAATGAATGGATACTGATCTCGCGGGAGCGGATGGCGCGTTTAAGGGCATCCCATACAAACCCCTGCTCCAGGACCTTGGTAGCATCCATAAGCAGGTAACCACCATTGGCCCGGTGCAAGCTCCCCGGACGGATCAGCGAGAAATCCGTATAGACCGTGCCCTTATAGGTCACCGTTTCAATGAACCCGAACAGGTTGTGATAGGTCGGATTCTCCTCCACAACCACCGGCACCGAGTGATCCTGGCGGGAGACCAGCAGATTGATGCGGTAGCGCCGCGGCAGGCGCTGTTCCATGGAGGCATAGGCGAAAGCGGCCTTGTCTTCACTGTCTTCCAGGAAAATATCAAGGTTATCCGCGATGTCCTTCTTCATCCCCCGGAAATGCTCAGGCACTCCTTCATACTCACTGTAGCGCTCAGCCAGCTCATCAATCAGGTGGGCCGCCACGTGCTCCACGGTCTCTTCATTCAGCTTCTGCTGCTGTTCGGCATGCTCTTCCTCCCATTCCGCAATCTGGCGCATCACGCGCCGCAGCTTTTTCTCCAGGTCACGGATGGTGTCCTCAAAGCCACGCTTTTCCTCATCCGACAGCGCATTGAACGACTCATTGGTATGCGGCTCATTGCCATTCAACGCCGTCAAGCGATAACCACCTGGGGTGCTCATGGACAGGTCCACCCCATGCTCGCGGGCCTCATGGGCCAGCGCATTCAGCGCCTCTTCCTGGCGGGCGGCATAGCGCTGCTTAAGGTCCTCAAAGCGGCTTTGGTAGGTATCACTGTCAAACGCCTGGGGAATTACCTTCACCAGACGCGAGACCAGCCGGTCCACATCATGGCGTAAGCGTTCACCGACACCGGCGGGCAACTTCAGGACCCGGGGATTACGCGGGTCATCGTAGTTGGCTACGTAGCACCAGTCGCTGGCCGGCGCATGAGCTTCATCCCGGTGCGCCAGGTAACGCAGCATCATGGTCCGCTTGCCCAGCCCGGACCGACCCAATGCGTAGACGTTATACCCGTTGTGTGGCATGGCGAGCGCGAACCGTACTGCCTCCCGGGCGCGGTCCTGGCCGACAATCTCGTTAAGGGGCTCAAGCGCGTCCGTGTTCTGGAACGGCAGCTCCTTGAGAACGCAGGCCTTGTACAGCTGTTTCTGGGGAAGTGGCTTCAACTCAGTCAATCCGTCATCTCTTTGGGGAAACGGTCAGACACCGCACTCTACAGGGCTCAACCCGAATCACAAAGCAGCCCGTGGATTCTGCTTATCAGTTCCCGGGACACCTTAATGTGAGACCTGTCACACCGTCCCCGGGCCGCGCTTTGATCTGGCACCGGAATAAGCGACAATTAAGTGCAATCAATAAGTACAAAAACCTATCGACTCAAGAGGCAAAACCGCCAATGAGCACTCAGAGTGACTCCCCCGGGAGCACCATGGATCTCGCGGACATGCCCTTTGCGGTGCACAGGGATCACGCGCGCCATCAACACAACGACAGGGACCCTTCCTTGGCCCTTTCCTGGTCATCTCAATCCCACGAAAGCGAGCAACGGATCCAGCCACGTTTTGCCGCGCCGGGATTGAACGTGCGGGTACGGGCGTGGCGTTTTCTGCTATGGGAGAAGAGGGGCCGGCCCGTGAAGTGCCTTGATATCAACCGTTATGGCACCGCCGTTCTGGCGGAACACCCCTTTCGCAAAGGCGCCCGGCTGCGGATGGACTTCCGCGGGGAACACATCACCCAGTACGACATAAACGGTCGCGTAAAGAGTTGCGTCCAACAAGAGGACGGCTATTACCGACTGGGCATCCAGTTCACCTACTGGTCGGTGCCGGGGCATTATTCGCGAGCCATCGACAACGCACTGTCCCAGCTCGAGGGATTCTGCCGCCGCCAGATGGCGCGCTACCGGCGCTGAAGGGCGGGCCTAGCGCAAGCCGCTGAACAACATGGCCAGGACGATGATGGCAATAATCCAGCCAACCACAGCGACTCCGAAACCTTTTGGCATCAGGCTGTCACCCTCATCCCCCGCTTCCCTGGTGTCCGGGGAAGCTCCCTCATGAGACGAGCCCACACCATCGGCACCACCATCAAGCAGGAGCCTGATCCGCTCCTGGGGAAAAGCCTCCTCCAGCCGGGCACGATGCTGGCGCCAACCAAGCCGTTCATCCAGGTACGCCAGGACGTCTTCGGATACTGGCAGCTCCCCCGGAACCGCCTGACGGGACAGGAAATCAAAAAGATTAAAGCGCAAGACCTCGGTAACGCCGGGCTTGTGGGCCCGTTCACTCTCGAGCTGAGCCCGCCAGCGTCGGAGGTCTTCCCGCCACCCTGGATTCGCGAACACCGCTTCCAGCTCCGTCATCACCCGCCCCGCCTGGACCTCAGCATCCTGGGACGGGGGCTCTGGCACCCGGATGGACTGGTCGCCGCTGTCAGAATCAGAATCAACGCCGAAACCCCGCTCCTGGGGCTCGGCTCCAGCCTCCCGCATCGCTGATTCATAGGCCTCGACCAATGCCTGGTAGCGCTCCGGGCTGGCCTCAGGGTCCGCAAACTTCAGCTGATGCTCGAAGGCGGCTTCAATGACCTCTGGGTCATGGCTCTGCTCAATGCCCAGGGTGGCCCATTTGCTCATGGCGCCTGATCCCCCTGTTGCTCCTGCGCCAATTCTTTATCGTCCAATTGATCAGCAGGCACCAGCGTTGCCACCTGGCTGGGATTGTAGGGCGTGTAAAGCACAGCCAGACGTCCGCTAGACACAGCCTTTGCGACCTGCTCGCGGCAGGCGGCAAGGGGATCCTCAACGTCTATACCTCCGGCTTCCCGGATACAGTATTCCTCAATCAATGACTCAAGTGCCTCAGCCGAAAGCTGATCCGGGGGAATGACCATGCCTCAGAGCAGATCCTCACTGGTACCCTCGGTCAGGGCATCATCGCCGGAGGACGCCTCTTCCTTGCCAGCGGCCTCATTCGGTTTGGGCATCAACCGTTCGCGGATCTGGTTCTCGATCTCGGCGGCGATCTCTGGGTTGTCCTTCAGGAATTTACTGGCATTGGCCTTGCCCTGGCCGATCTTATCGCCCTTGTAGCTGTACCAGGCGCCGGATTTTTCCACCAGCCCCTCCTTAACGCCCATGTCGACAATCTCGGCCATACGGTTAATGCCCGTACCGTACATGATTTGAAACTCAGCCTGCTTAAAGGGAGGCGCAACTTTGTTCTTGACCACCTTCACCCGGGTCTCGTTACCGGTCACCTCTTCGCCCTCTTTCACCGATCCCGTGCGCCGGATATCAAGCCGTACCGAGGAGTAGAACTTGAGCGCGTTACCACCTGTGGTGGTCTCCGGGCTACCAAACATCACGCCAATTTTCATGCGGATCTGGTTGATGAACACCAGCATGGTGCCCGACGTTTTCACACTTGCCGTGAGCTTACGCAGCGCCTGAGACATCAGTCTTGCCTGCAAGCCCACATGGGAATCACCCATCTCACCTTCTATCTCAGCCTTGGGCGTGAGCGCGGCCACAGAATCCACAACAACGGCATCGACGGCACCGGAACGCACCAGCATATCGCAGATTTCAAGCGCCTGTTCGCCGGTATCCGGCTGCGATACCAGCAGCTCGTTGATGTCGACTCCCAGCTTCTCGGCGTAGACCGGATCCAGGGCGTGCTCCGCATCCACGAAGGCGCAGGTCTTGCCTTCGCGCTGGGCTTCCGCGATCACCTGGAGCGTGAGCGTGGTCTTACCCGAAGACTCGGGCCCGAAAATCTCAACCACACGCCCCAGCGGCAGCCCGCCAATACCCAGCGCCACGTCCAGCCCCAGCGAGCCTGTGGAAACCGCCGGCATGGCCTCCCGTGGCTGGTCGCCCATTTTCATCACCGCGCCCTTGCCAAACTGGCGTTCGATCTGGGAAAGCGCGGAGTTCAGTGCCTTTTTCCGGTTGTCATCCATTGCGTTTGCCTTCTGGTCGGGTGCTGCCTGCCACGCGCTGCAGCGTCACTGTATGTATGGACAGTATTATGCACGGAGCTGATCAATGATTCAACGGTCACCCCTCAAGCCAACGCTTGAGGCGCGTCAGGGCAAACTGAACGGCGTCACGGCGGACCTGGTCCCGGTCTCCCTCGAACTGCTTACAGGTCGTCACGGGGGTACTGCCCGCCACGCCCCAACCAAACCAGACGGTGCCGACCGGTTTGTCAGCGCTGCCGCCTCCAGGGCCAGCAATACCACTGACCGCCACCGCCACGTCCGCGCCGGTTGTCTGGAGGGTTCCAGAGACCATGGCGGACGCCACGGCAGACGATACGGCGCCATGGCCGGCCAGGATGCCTGCGGGAACGCCCAGCAACTTTTCCTTGGCCATATTGCTGTAGGTAACCAGCCCACTTTCAAAGTAGTCGGAACTGCCCGAGGTATCGGTCAGGCACTTGGCAATCCAGCCACCGGTACAGGATTCGGCGGTAGCGATCACCCGCCCTTGGCCACGCAGGCACTCGCCCAGCGAGGCGGCGTCGCGCGCCAGTCTGGCATCGGATGGCTCTGCCATAGGACTCTCCGTTTCGTTCGCGGGTTCATGGGACTAGAATCGTGCATTCCACCAGATCAGCAGGCACAAGAACAGGTCATGTCCGCAACGGAACCCGATCTCAGCAGCCACACCCCGATGATGCGCCAGTACCTGCAGCTCAAGGCTCAGCACCCCAACGAGTTGCTATTCTACCGCATGGGCGACTTTTACGAACTGTTCTACGAAGACGCCCGCCGTGCCGCCGAGATGCTGGACATCACCCTGACCGCGCGTGGCCAGTCCGCGGGCCAGCCCGTTCCCATGGCCGGCGTGCCCTACCATTCCGCGGAAAGCTACATCGCCCGCCTGGTCCGGGGTGGCCACGCCATTGCCATCTGCGAGCAGACCGGCGATCCGGAAACCTCCAAGGGCCCGGTTGACCGTGAAGTCGTGCGCATCGTTACCCCCGGCACCCTGAGCGACGAAGCGCTTCTGGATGAACGCCGCGACAATCTGTTGATGGCGATCCACGCCCATAAGGGGGCTTTCGGCATCGCCACGCTCGAGATCTCCTCCGGCCAGTTCGTGGTTGAGGAGCTGGATTCGGAAGAAGCCCTGAGCGCCGAACTCGAACGGCTGCAACCCGCCGAGATCCTGATCAGCGAGGATTTCCCGCACCCGGAACTGCTGGAAGGCTTCAACGGCATACGCCGCCAGGGCCCCTGGCTGTTCGAGATGGAGTCCGCTCACCGGCTGCTGACACGCCAGCTCCAGGTTCGCGACCTGCGCGGCTTTGGGTGCGACGACCTTACACTGGCCATCCAGGCGGCCGGCTGCCTGCTGCAATACGCCCGTGATACCCAGCGCAACAACCTCCCGCATATCCGCAGGCTCAGCCGTGAACGGCGCGAGGAAAGCGTCACCATGGATGCGGCCAGCCGCCGGAACCTGGAGATCGATACCAATCTCGCCGGGGGCCAGCAGAACACACTGGCCTCGGTGATGGACCGCACCGCCACGGCCATGGGTGGGCGCCTGCTGCGTCGCTGGCTGAATCGCCCGCTGCGCGACGCCGACACCGTACGGGAACGCCGGGACAGCGTCAGCACGCTCCTGGCGGGCCACCACCACGAGACCATCCACGAACGCCTGCGCGGTATTGGCGATATCGAGCGCATCCTATCACGGGTGGGTCTGGGTTCCGCCCGCCCCCGGGATCTGGCCCGGCTGCGCGATGCCCTGACCACCCTGCCCGAACTCCAGCAGGACATGGCCACCCTGGAACTGCCCCATCTGCACGCGATTGCCGAGCGCATCGGCACCTACCCGGCGCTGGCAGAGACTCTGGAACGGGCCATCGTGGATAATCCACCGGTAGTGGTGCGCGATGGCGGTGTGCTGCGCTCTGGCTATGACGAAGAGCTGGACGAACTCACCAGCCTCAGTGAAAACGCCGGCGATTACCTGATGCAGGTTGAGGAGCGCGAACGCGAGCGCACCGGCATCAGCACCCTCAAGGTTGGCTACAACCGGGTTCACGGCTACTACATCGAAATCAGCCGCAGCCAGTCCGAGAACGCCCCGACGGAATACATCCGCCGCCAGACGCTTAAGAACGCGGAGCGTTTCATTACCCCGGAACTCAAGGAATTCGAGGACCGGGCCCTGAGCGCCAAGAGCCGGGCGCTGGCCCGCGAGAAATACCTCTATGATGAGCTGGTCAAGCATGTCGGCGAAGACCTTGAAGCCCTTCAGGAAACCGCCAGTGCCCTGTGCGAGCTGGATGTTCTGGCCAATTTCGCGGAACGCGCCCAGAGCCTTCGGTTCAATGCGCCGGCATTCAGCGACGAGCCGGGCATTGCCATCAGCCAGGGCCGGCACCCGGTGGTGGAATACCTTCAGGACGCGCCTTTCGTACCCAATGACCTGCAGTTGGACGACCGCAACCGCATGCTGGTGATCACCGGCCCCAACATGGGCGGTAAATCCACCTACATGCGCCAGACCGCATTGATCACCCTGCTGGCCTACTGCGGCAGCCATGTACCGGCGGAATCCGCCACCCTGGGACCGGTCGACCGCATCTTCACCCGCATGGGCGCCTCGGACGACATTGCCAGCGGCCGCTCCACCTTCATGGTGGAAATGACCGAGACCGCCAACATTCTCCACAACGCCACGCCCGAAAGCCTGGTGCTGATGGACGAGGTGGGGCGCGGCACCAGTACCTTCGACGGCCTGTCACTCGCCTGGGCAGCCGCGGAGCGCCTGGCCGGCGAGGTCGCCAGCTATACGCTGTTCGCCACTCACTACTTCGAACTCACGAGCCTTCCGGAGCGAACCGGTACCGCCCGCAATGTGCACCTGACGGCCACCGAACACGAGGACAGCATCGTCTTCCTGCACAGCGTTCACGAAGGCGCAGCCAGCCGTAGTTACGGGCTGCAGGTGGCCCGGCTTGCGGGGGTGCCGGCGGACGTCATCGACA
Source organism: Halomonadaceae bacterium KBTZ08 (assembly GCA_048013405.1). Classification (GTDB taxonomy): domain Bacteria; phylum Pseudomonadota; class Gammaproteobacteria; order Pseudomonadales; family Oleiphilaceae; genus Halospina. The sequence continues at coordinate 130,841 of CP182108.1, read as the reverse complement.
ACGCCCGCCACAAGCTGGCGGAGCTTGAGGGCAGTGCCGGTGGGACCAGTGGTGCCAGGACGGAGGCTGTCTCGGCGCCGGCACTCCAGGCGGACATGTTCGCAAGTCTGGAACCATCGCCGGAAGAACGTGACATCCTTGATCTCGACCCGGACGGCCTGACCCCACGCGCTGCCCTCAACACCCTGTACGAACTCCGTGCACGTTTACAGGAGCGCCTGGGCGGCGATTAAGGTTGGCCATTGCAGGTCCCGTCTCCGAACCATAGAATACGCGGCTGAACCATCGCCAGGATGTAACCATGACGTTTGTCGTTACTGAAAACTGCATCAAGTGCAAATACACGGACTGTGTGGAAGTCTGCCCCGTGGACTGTTTCTACGAGGGCCCCAACTTCCTCGCCATCGATCCGGACGAGTGCATCGACTGCGCACTCTGTGAGCCGGAATGCCCGGCCGAAGCCATCTACTCCGAGGATGAGCTGCCGGACGACCAGCAGGAATTCATCGAGATCAACGCCGATCTCGCGGCCAAATGGCCGAACATCACCGAGAAAAAGGAGCCGCCGGCAGACGCCGAAGATTGGGATGGCGTCAAGGGCAAGAAGCAGTACCTCGAGCGCGACGGCGCCTAAAGCGGTTTGTACATCAGTGCCACGTCCTTGCGTGGCACCTCACAATGCCAGCCGAACCGCGCTGCCACCCAGTGCAGCGTCGATTCCCGATAGAAGACGACGTGGGTCGGATCCCGGCGGTAATGCCAGTGGGCGAATCGTTCATCGTCCGTCTGGAAGCAGGTCATCACTCCCAGCCACCCTCCCGGCAGGAGCAATTGATCCAGAAGCTGGAAGGTACGCGCTGGCGCGTGGAGGTGTTCAACAACCTCGGTACAGGTGATTCCCTCGTAGCGTCCCTGAAGCAACGCTTCATCAGGGGCGTAGAAGGGGTCATACCCATGAGCCGCAAACCCGGACTCCCGCAGCATGGCGACCAGCGCCGGCCCGGGGCCGCAACCGAAATCAAGCACCCGGTCTCCAGGCATCAGGCGAGGGGTCAATGCCTCCGAAAGCCGCGCCAGAAAGCGCCGGTACCCCGGATCGGCCACCTCGTTGTCATGCTGATCGTATTCCGCCTTTTCCGTCTGGCGATCCGGCCTCTGGGAAGGGTCCAGAAAGGTTGCCTCACACCGACGACAGCGCCAGTAACCGCGCTCACCGACCGCCATGAACCAGGCAACCGTATTCCCCAGGCACACCGGGCAAGCGGGGGCGGGGTTGTGTAACATGGGCTCCGGCAATGCGTCCTCAAACTGATCATTCACGGAAAACAATGGCGAAACGCATTATGAGAGAAGACGTGCAGGATTACTACGGTCGCCAGCTTCAGGGAACACAGGACCTGCAGACCAACGCCTGCTGTGACCAGGCGCCACCGGAATGGCTCAAGCCCATCCTCGCCAGCCTCCATGACGAGGTCGTCTCCCATTACTATGGCTGTGGCCTGGTCGCGCCGCAGCTTCTGGAAGGCGCGCGCATCCTGGATCTTGGCAGCGGCAGTGGCCGCGACTGCTATGTGCTGTCCAGGCTGGTCGGAGAACACGGCGATGTGGTGGGCGTAGACATGACCCCGGAACAACTGGCCATCGCCCGCCGGCACCAGGACTTCCACCGACAGGCCTTCGGTTACACCCACTCCAACGTCCGTTTCCTGGAAGGGTATATCGAGCAACTGGATGAGCTGGATCTGCCCGATGACCACTTCGACATTGTCATTTCCAACTGCGTCATCAACCTGAGCCCGGACAAGGAGAAGGTTCTCTCGGAAGTGCTGCGCGTACTCAAACCCGGCGGCGAATTCTACTTCTCAGACGTCTACGCCGACCGCCGCATTCCAGCTCACCTGCGCGAGGACCCCGTCCTATACGGCGAGTGCCTTGCGGGCGCACTTTACTGGAACGACTTCGAGAATCTCGCGCGGCATGTTGGCTTCACGGACCCGCGCCTGGTCGAGGACCGACCACTAACCATCGAGAATGAGGCTATTGAGGCCCGGCTCGCTCCAGCGCGCTTTTTCTCCGCCACCTACCGGCTGTTCAAGCTGCCGGCGCTGGAACCCCACTGCGAGGATTACGGCCAGGCCGTGGTGTACCAGGGCACGATCCCCGGTGAAGAAGCGGTTTTCCGGCTGGACAAGCACCACCACATCGAACGCGGACGGGTTTTCCCGGTGTGCGGTAACACCTGGATGATGCTGGCGGATACGCGCTTCGCCGATCATTTCCGGTTTGTTGGCGATTTCAGCACCCACTTCGGCATTTTCCAGGGGTGCGGCACCACGCTGCCTTTTGATGATCCCGACTCGAGCGATGAAACGGGTGGCGGCTGCTGCTAAGCGCCACCGCCACGTACCAGCCTAAGAAGCTGGTTATTCGCCGGCATACGGAAATGCTCCTCAGCTTCAAAGCCATAGTCCGCGGCCAGCGCACTGAACACCGCCCGGTCCTTGATGCCGCTGGCCGGGTCCCTCTGCTGGAGCCAGGCATCCAGGTCCGCATTGCCCTCGCTGGTATAGGCGCCCCCTTCGTTGAAGGGGCCATAGATCAGCAGGTCCCCGCCCTGGCGCAGATGCCTGGCACTGATGGCCAGAAGCCCGCGCACAATCCGCCAGGACACGAAGTGAACCGTGTTGGCGGTGAACACCGCATCGAAGGTCTCGCCCAGGTAAGCCCCGGGATCCAGCGCATCCACCTCCACCGGTGGCCGCAGGTTACGCAGCCCGGCCTCTCGCCGCCACTGCCTGATTCCGTAAAGGTTTTCCGCAATATCCGAAGGCTGCCATTCAAGATGGGGCAGATGGCGCGCCATATAGACCGCGTGCTGGCCAGTCCCACTACCCAGCTCCAGCACCCGGGCCGGCTGGGTCAGGATTTCGCCCAGAACTTCCCGGATGGGTTCCTGATTGCGCTCACAAGCCGGTGCAAATGGTTTCTCCGATGCCACGGTCATGCTTTACTGCCCTCCTCCCCGGTGCCAAGAACACTGCTGGTATCCGGGAATTCCGAGGATGAGTGCTCGGCCGGCTCCTCATCGTCCCCGTCCCCGGGATCCGGGGTCTCCATTCCTCCCACTGTCTTCTTGAGATCCCGCAGCAGATCCACCGGGAAAACAATGGTATTGGTCTTATCATTCGAAATTTCAGTCAAGGTTTGCAGATAGCGCAACTGCAGCGCTTCGGAGCGCTTGGACAGGGTACGCGCCGCCTCAAGCAGGCGCTTGGAGGCTTCATGCTCCCCTTCGGCATGGATGATCTTGGCCCGCCGCGAACGTTCAGCCTCGGCCTGACGGGCAATCACCCGGATCATGGAATCATCCAGATCCACATGCTTGATCTCGACGTTCGAAACCTTGATCCCCCAGGCATCGGTCTGGGCATCCAGGATTTCCTGAATGTCATTGTTGAGCTCATCCCGGGATGCCAGCATATTGTCCAGATCGTGCTTGCCCAATACGGACCGCAAGGTTGTCTGCGCCAGCTGGCTGGTTGCGGCGTAGAAATTTTCCACATTAATGACGGCATTCTGTGGATCCATAACCCGGAAATACAGAACCGCGTTAACCTTAACCGAGACATTATCCCGCGAGATCACGTCCTGGGACGGCACATCCAGCACAATCGTACGCAGGTCCACGCGCACCATCTGCTGGATGAAAGGAATCACGATGATCAGCCCTGGCCCTTTCACCTTCTGGAAACGCCCCAGCAAGAAGATCACCCCTCTTTCATACTCCCGCAGGATCCGGAACATACTCACCAGTAGACTGATGATGATCAGTACTATGGCTATGGTGAAATACCCCATCATTTGGCTAGCCCTCCAACCTGACTGTCAGTTTAAGTCCTTCCACTTGCTTGATAACCACAACATCCCCTTCCCGGACCGGGTCCGGCGATTGCGCCTGCCAGATCTCACCCAGCACCCGCACACGGCCGTGGCCGTTCCCATCGAAATCACGGGTCGCCACCGCGGTGCTGCCCTCCATTCCTTCCCAGCCACTGACCACGGCCTTGCGCGTTGACTGCAAGGCCATGCGCAACACCAGAACCATGATCACCACGGTAGTCACCGCGAGGGCGGCGATCACCGGCATGGCAATCTGATAGCCGGGCAAATCAGTATCCATCAGCATAATGGAGCCAACCACAAACGCCACGGCACCCCCGCCACCCAGTATCCCGAAACTGGGCGAGACCGCCTCGACCACCATGAGCCCGATCCCAAGCAGAATCAACGCCAGCCCCACATAGCTGATCGGCAGCATCTGCAGGGCGTAGAGCCCGACCAACAGGCAAATGGCGCCCACGACGCCGGGCACACCCATGCCTGGGTTATAGAACTCAAGGATCAGGCCATAGATGCCGACCAGCATGAGGATGTAGGCCACACTCGGATCCGTAATCACGCTGAGGAACTCGGTGCGCCAATCCTTATCAATGCGGCCAATACGGTGCTCGGCCAGCGCCAGCGTCTGCATGGCGCCATCCACGTCCACCTCCATGCCATCCGCCTGGGCCAGCATCGCACCCAGGTTATCCGCACGGATGTCGATCACGTTCTTCGCCAGCGCCTTACTCGAAGGCAGGTTCACCGCCTCCCGTACCGCCTGCTCCGCCCAGTCCGCATTGCGCCCACGCAGTTCCGCCAGACCGCGGATATAGGCCACGGCGTCGTTCACCACCTTCTTTTCCATGGCGCTGGCGTCACCGCTCCCATCACCAGTCGCCAGGTTTTCCCCGCTGGGTTCCGGATCCGCTTCCTGCGCGTCGGCCGTCTGATCGTCACTGGCGCTGGGTTCCGCGTTATTACTGGCCTGGAGACTGAACGGAGAACCACCTCCTTCCCCCTGGTCGCCACCGCCCATCTGCACCGGCGTCGCCGACCCCAGGTTGGTGGCCGGCGCCATGGCCGCCACATGGGACGCGTAGAGAAGATAGGTTCCGGCACTCGCGGCACGAGCCCCGCGCGGGGAAACATAGGTGGCCACGGGGACACTGGAGGACAGAATCCCCTGGATCATGTCCCGCATGGACCGGTCCAGCCCTCCTGGGGTGTCCAGCTCCACCACCAGCAGATCTGCCCCCTGGGCTTCCACATCCGCCAGTGTGCGCAGGAACCAGTCCGACACCGCCGGCCCGATTGCCCCCTCAATCGTCATCACACGCACATCCGCGCTCGCACTGGCCTCCGCCCGCTCCTCCTGAGCCTGAACGGTCAGCATAAAAGCACCGGCAAACAGCAGGAACAGTGAAACCGCACGCACCAGTCGTTGCATTGAAAGACTTCCCAGAGAACCGATTCTTCAATGCAAGATGGTGGATTTCAGAGGGTTTGGCAAGAGGCCGCAGAAGCTTGGCCTGCGCGGCAGGACACCGGGACCCGCCGCAACAGTGCGCGCTCCTGCGGTTACGGGAAGGCGTTAAACGGTGAGATAACCGCCATCCACGTTCAGGCAGGTACCCGTGGTGTAGCTGGCCGCATCCGAGACCAGATACAGCACCGCCCCCGCCATCTCACTCGGCTCGGCGATGCGCTTCTGTGGAATGTGCGCCAGCGCCTGCTGCTTGATGGAATCATTCGTGGTCAACGCACTGGCAAACTTCGTATCAGTCAGACCCGGCAGCAGGGCATTCACGCGTACGCCCTTGGTTCCCAGCTCGGTGGCGAAGGACTTGGTCATCTGGATCACCGCCGCCTTCGAGATGGAATAGATCCCCTGGTAATGCCCCGGAATCACCCCATTCACGGACGCCACGTTGACGATCGACCCGCCGCCGTTGTTCTTCATCAGGTTCACACCCTTGCTGGTCATGAAGAAATAACCCCGGATATTCACGTCCACCGTCTTGTTGAAGGCCTCTTCATCGGTATCCTCAATGGGCCCGAAATACGGATTCGCCGCCGCATTATTCACGAGGATATCCAGCCGCCCATAACGGTCCTCAATATCCGCGAATATGGCCTCAATCTGCTCCATCTCCCCAATATGGCACGCAATGGCCTCAGCCTTGCCGCCCTCGTCCCGGATCGCCTGGGCAACCGCCTCACAGCCATCAATCTTGCGGCTGGAGACAATCACCTGCGCCCCCTGCTTCGCCAGCAGCTTGGCAACCTCCTCGCCGATACCACGGCTGGCACCGGTTACCAGGGCAATGCGGCCCGTCAGGTCAAACAGATCACTCATTTCTTAATCCTTGTCGTCTCAGTTGTCATTAATTGCGAATTAGCGGCGCTCGAGCGAGGGGAATCGGGCACTGCTAAGCGGGAAGCTCTGGAGCCATGGATGGCGGAAGAGCAGCCTACATGGACGTACTCGTGGCGATTCCCGATTAGCAGTGCCCGATTTCCCTCCGGCAGCTCCGTCTCAGTCCGGAGACGCCCTCAACGATAGGTCACCAGCCGAGGATCCTCCCCCTCCAGATGCCCAAAACTGTTGAACACCGCCAACGACCGCCGATCCCCACTGAACAGCACCCGCGACACACTCGCATTCGCCAGTACCTCATTCAGCTGGAACGCCCGCGTGTCATCCAGATCCAGAAGCGACTGGGCCACCACGCTGATCGGGCCGCCCGAGGTCACCACGAACACATGCTTCGCATCCCCGGCCTCTTGGATCACCGCCTCGAATCCCGCCAGCACCCTCTTCTTAAAGGACCGCCAGGATTCCGGGTAATCCCCCTCGTGCTCCCCACCAATCCACCGGCGGATCGCCTCACTGAACGCATGCTGGAACGCTTTGCGCGGGTCCGACTCCTTGGCCAGCTCCCGGGCCATGTGTTCGGGATCCCCCCAGCCAGGCCGGTAGGCATCCAGAACCGCCCGATGGTTGAACTCATTAAGCCCGGGATGAACCGCCGCCTCCGGCAATCCATCACCGAACCCCTCCGCCATCGCCTCAATCGTTTCGCGATGCCGGCGCAGTTCACCGCCAAAGAGCTGCTCCGGCCGGGTATGCCGACCGACCCAGCGGCCCAGCACCCGCCCCTGCTCCCAGCCTCTCTCCGAAAGCCGATCGTAGTCCGAGGCCCCAAAGCTCGCCTGACCGTGACGGATCAGATGCAGTGTCGCCATCCACCCGCTCCTAGAGACTGCTCTGGTCGATCAACCGCTTACAGCGCTGTTCCAGGTAATTCGCCGCCTGGCCGAAGCCCGCAAAGCGCTTATCCTGGGTCTGGCCATGGTAGTAGCGGTAGTAGATCTGCTGGACGATCCCCGCCAGCCGGAATAATCCGTAGACCTCGTAGAAATCGAAGTTGTCGGCATGGAAGCCGGAGCGCTCCATGTAATAGGCGACCACTTCGTCCCGGGTCATCATGCCGGGCCGATGCGTGGGCTGGCGCCGCAGCATCTGGAAGAACTGGTCGTCATCCGCCTGTACCCAGTAGGCCAGGCTGTTGCCCAGATCCATCAACGGGTCGCCAAGCGTCGCCATCTCCCAGTCCAGGATGCCGATCACCTCAAAGGGGTTGTCCGGGTTCAGGACCACGTTGTCGAAACGGAAATCATTGTGGATGACACAGGTGGCCACATCCTCTGGCATCTTCTCCTGCAGCCAGGTCATAACCGGCTCGAAGTCACTCACATCCTCGGTTCTCGCCTTGCGGAAACGATCACTCCAGCCATCAATCTGGCGTTTCACATAGCCAGACCCCTTGCCAATCTGGTCGAGCCCGGCGGCCTGGTAATCCACCCGGTGCAGGTCCACCAGTTTATCCACCACGTTGTGGCACAGCTTGCGGGTGTCGGCCTCGCTGAGTTCGAACCCCTCCGGGAAATCCTGGCGCAGGATGATGCCCTTGAGCCGCTCCATCACATAGAACTCATCCCCGAGCACATCATGGTCGTCACAGATGGCAATAATATCCGGAACATAGGGGTAGACCGGCTTGAGCGCCCGCATGATGCGCGCTTCCCGCAGCATATCGTGGGCTGACTTGGCCTTATGGCCAAAAGGCGGGCGCCGCAGCACAAAAGAGCGCTCACCATAGTCGATCTGATAGGTGAGGTTGGAGGCGCCCCCCGGGTATTGGCGGATCACCGGCTCGCCCTCGAGTTCCGGCAGCTGCTGCTTCATGAAACGGTCCACCGCCGCCGGATCCAGTGCCTCGCCTTCACGGGTTTCTGTCGGCTGATCAATCAGGCTCATGGTCGCCTCGCTCACTTTTTCTGCATCTTTTTCATCCAGCGCTTGCTCTCCATTCCGAGCAGGAAATCAAAGGCCCTGGGGCTGGCGCGCTTAACGTACCAAAGACGGCGCTCTGTCTTGTGCGGCAGAACCCAGAAACTGCCCTTGCGTACCGCGCGGGCGATGTCTTCAGCCACGTCATCCGCGCTGACGCTGGAACGCTGCATCAGCTTATTCACGTTGTTCTGGATCCCCGGAATGCTGGAACGCATGCTCGAGGTCAGGTTGGTCTGGAAGAACGCCGGGCAGACAACGCAAACGCTGACGCCAGTATCCAGGAATTCATGATTCATGGTTTCGGAGAGCGCGATCACGCCCGCCTTGGAAACGTTGTAGCTGCACATCAGAGGCGCCAGCATCAAACCGGCCATGGAAGCCACATTCACGATGGTGCCACTGGCCTGCTCCTTGAGCACCGGCGTGAACACCTTGCAGCCCCGGACCACGCCCATGACGTTGATGTCCATGATCCAGTCCCAGTCCGCAATGGTGGTATCCTCGATGGACCCCGCGGAGGCCACGCCCGCGTTGTTGACCACCACATCGACACCACCCCAGCGATCCAGCAGTTCGTCCTTCACTTTTTCAAAGTCGTTCAGGCGCCGCACATCACACTCGAGAAAGAGTCCCTCGCCCCCCGCCTCGTTGATCGCGCCCTCTGTTTCCACGCCCTGTTCCGGCGTGATGTCGCCAATGCACACGCGCGCGCCCTGGCGGGCGTAATTCAGTGCCAATGCCCGGCCAAGGCCGCTGGCTCCGCCGGTGATGAATACCCGTTGGCTCATGTTCGTTCTTCCCCTGTTATCGATATTTGGCCAGTTCCAGCCTTGCCACCATGGCCCTGTGAACCTCGTCCGGACCGTCCGCAAGCCGCAGCGAGCGGGCCGCGCCGTACATGCCCGCCAGCTCGTGGTCGTCGCTCACGCCGCCACCACCGTGCATCTGGATTGCCTGGTCCACAATAGTACACAGCATCTCCGGAACCACGGCCTTGATCTGTGACACTTCGCTCAAAGCACCACCAATACCCTTGGTATCCAGAAGCCAGGCGGTCTTGAGCGTCAGCAGCCGTGCCTGCTCAATGTTCATCCGTGCCCGGGCGATGATGTCCGGATTGCCCCCCAACTTGGACAGGGGCTTGCCAAACGCCTCGCGTGAGTTGGCCCGGTGGATCATCTTTTCCAGGGCCCGCTCGGCCGCGCCAATGGCGCGCATGCAATGGTGGACCCGACCTGGCCCGAGCCGCCCCTGGGCAATCTCGAAGCCCGCTCCAGGGGCTTTGATGATGTGACTTTTCGGCAAACGGACATTGTCGAAGCTCACCTCGCCATGACCGGCGGGCGGATCCTCATCTCCGAAGACCTTCAGCATCCGTTCCACCTTCACGCCCGGGGTATCCTTGGGCACAACGACCATGGAATGACGCTGGTGCCGGTTGGCCTCTGGATCCGTCAGGCCCATGAAAATCAGGACCTCGCAGTTCGGGTGCCCGATGCCGGTGCTCCACCACTTACGGCCATTCAGCACCACCTCGTCACCCTCAATCGTGGCAGTCGCCTCCATATTGGTGGCATCGGAAGAGGCCACGTCCGGCTCCGTCATGCAGAACGCCGAACGGATCTCCCCCTCCAGAAGCGGCTTGAGCCAGCGCTGCTGCTGCTCCTCTGAGCCGTAGTAATGCAGCACTTCCATGTTGCCGGTGTCCGGCGCATTGCAGTTGAAGATCTCCGGCGCGATAAAGCTGCGCCCGGTCTGCTCCGCGATCACCGCGTAGTCCGCGTTGCTCAGGCCGGCCCCATGATCGCTGTTGGGCAGGAACATGTTCCAAAGCCCCTGGGCCTTGGCCTTGGCCTTGAGCTCCTCGATCACCGGCAGTACCACCCAGGGATTGTCCCGGCTGTACAGGTCGCGGAAATAATCCGGTTCTATGGGTTCGATCTCGTCCTTCATGAACCGGCAAACCCGGTTGTAGAAATCCTGGCCTTTTTCTGAGAGCTCAAAGTCCATTGGGGGACCTCCGCTTTGAATGAGGTTGCAATCTGGCGCGGCAGGAAGCCCCTCCCGCCTCCTGCCGCAGGACCCGATCCTATAAAGCGAGTGTAGAAACCTGTACCGAATAAGGCTACTGAATTATCCTCATTGCACGTCATGCAGAGTACTAATACAGAGAGCCGCCCATCATGATTCCCGGTAACCGCCTGGACCTGAACCTCCTGACCGTCTTCATCACCATCTACCGGGAAGGCAGCCTGACCCGGGCCAGTGAGATCCTGCACCTGACCCAGCCCGCCGTGAGCCACTCACTGGCCCGGCTCCGGGATCACTTCGACGATGCCCTGTTCCGCCGCCAGGGCAACCACATGGTGCCCACCCCCATGGCACAGCGCCTGGCCAGTTCCGTGCATCCCGCGCTCAGTGAGATCCATTCCGCCCTCAACGCTTTCCATGAATTCACACCGGAGCAACAGGAACGGGTGTTCAACATCGCCCTTCGCGATGTCCTGGAGGCGACCTTCCTGCCGCCCCTGATGCGGGAAATGACGCAATACCCTGGCATTGAGATCGTCAGTCAGCGGGTGCCCCGCCGCGAGATGGAACAGCAACTGGCTGCGGGCAAGCTGGATTTTGCGGTGGACGTACTGCTGCCGGTGAGCGAGCAAACAGCCCATGAGCGCCTGCACGAGGATCGGCTGGTGGTGGTGGCCCGGCGGGATTCCGACATGGCCCGTGAAACCATGACCCTGGAGCGCTACCTGGACGCCGGCCATGTCCTGGTTTCATCCCGGAGCGAGGGGCAGGGACTTGAGGATTTCGCGCTGAGCGCGGGCGGGCACCGCCGGCGGATCGCGCTGCGCTGCCAGCATTATTTCGCCGCCTGCCGGGTGGCGGCCGAAACAGACCTTCTGGTAACCATGCCCGAGGCCTACGCGGGCATCATCAGCCAACATCTGGATGTTGTGCTGCTACCACCTCCCGAGGGCATGCCGGCAGTGGACGTACACCTTTACTGGCACCGTCAGTACGAACGCGAGCCAGCACTGGACTGGTTCCGGCAGCGTCTGCATGCCCTGCGGCACCAGCTTGACTCGGGAGCCACGCTTACTGGGTGACGAGCGCCAGGCCACCGAACAGGATCCCCCCAGCCACGACCGTACTCAGAAGAACCACGGTGAACCCCCAGAGCAGGACCCGGGCTTCACTGACGGCCGGCACTGTCGCCCGGGCACTGCGATAGAAAGCCACCGTCCCCAGAATGGGACCTCCCAGGCCCATGAACAACAAACCGATCCCAAAACCAGCAAAAGTCCAGACGGCGATCAGACGCGCGCGCTCGAACACGCGTTCCTTCTCCCCCATGCGCTCCAGAAACAAACCCGCTCCGGCCCACATGAGTGCAAAGGTAAACCCAACCAGGGCCAGTCCGATAACGAAGATAATCACGCGATAGAACACTAGCTGTCACTCGGAATGTAGGGATCCGGCAAACGCTCGAAGCCCGGTTTGGCCAGCAGGAATCCCTGAAAATACCGGATCCCCACACTGCGGCACCAGTGATATTCGGCCTCCGTTTCAACACCTTCAGCGATGGTTTTGATGCCAAGGCGCTGATTGGTGAGGATAATACCTTCAATCACAGCCTGCTTTCGAGGAGCCTGCTCTACATCCCGGATCAACGACATGTCCAGCTTCAGGTATTCGGGAGAGGTGTCGGTCAGCAGGTTCATCCGGGAATAGCCAGCCCCGTAATCATCCAGGGCGATGGCAAAGCCCATTTCCTCATAGGCATCAATGATACGGATCAGATGATCGGTGTCCGCCAGGCTCTCAACCTCTGTGAACTCGAAAACCAGCCGACTTGTATCAAACTCATACTTCCGCGCCGCAGCCAGTGTGGTCTGGATGCAGGTTTCGGCCCGGTACACCGCGTTCGGCATGAAGTTGATGCACAGCCTGGACGCCATGCCAAGCCGCGAGGCAAGCTGCACCGCCTTGACCCGACAGGCCTGATCAAACCGGTACATGTTCTTGCGGGTAACCCGGGAAAGCACTTCGCCAGCGCCTTCGCCATTGATCCCCCGCACAAGCGCCTCGTTTGCCAGGATCATCCTGTTCCCGGCGTCCACAATAGGCTGGAATGCAAATGAGAAATCAAAGTCCAGACCCGCACCACAAGCGCAGTGATCGCAATGGGACTGATCAAAAAGTTCCTGTTCCATAAGCTGTCCAGATTCCGGGTTCGAAGCCTGCCATTAGCATGGCCCACGGATGACTACTGGTTGGGCACGTAGCCGCGTGCCTTATCCACCACATTAAAGAACGCACGCCCGGCCTGCCAGTTATCAAGGTTGTCAAAGAACTGGTCGGTCAGCGCTTTTTTCCATCCAATGAAGTCGCCCGCCATGTGCGCCGTCATAGTGACATTCTCCATGGCCCACAGAGGATGATCCGAAGGCAATGGCTCCTCCTCAAACACATCCAGCCCCGCGCCAGCAATTTCACCACCACGAAGCGCCTCCACCAGGGCCTCGGTATCCACGATGGGACCGCGCCCGATGTTGATCAAACGCGCTGTCGGTTTCATGGCCTGGAACGACCGGGCATCAAAGAGCTTTTCCGTCGCCGGCGTCAACGGCGCCGCGATCACCACATAATCCGCCTGTCCCAGCTGCTCGGGCAGTGCCGCGTTGTCGTGAACCCGCTCAAAATCCGGGTCATCATCGCGGGCACGGCGTGCTACCCCGTGGGCCTCCATCCCCACGGCCGTCACCAACCGCGCGATCTGGCGCCCGATCGAGCCTGCCCCGACCACCAGAACGCGGGCGCTCTGGGCCCTTTCAGTATCCCGGTGCTGCCACTGATGAGCCATCTGCAAGCGGATTGAGCGCGGAAAGTCCTTGGCGAACATCAGGATGGTGCACAGCACGTATTCAGCAATACTGCGGTCAAAGATGCCCTGGGCATTCGTTACCGTCACCTCACTGTTCACCAGCTCCGGGAACATCAACGCATCAACACCGGCACTGGTGGCGTGGATCCATTCCAGGCTGTCCGCATAGGGCCAGGCCTCGCGTAACGCCTCGGTCCGGAAATCCGTCACCATCATGACGCGGGTACCAGGCAGGGTGTCGCGCAGCGTATCGGCATCCCAGGCAAAGCGCACTTCGGCCCGCTCGAACAACGGATCCAACCCGGGCGGACGCTGTTCATCCGGCGCTGTTAGGACAGTGATCACGGGACGTGTTTCGGTGCTGGCCATCATGCTCTCCTGCTTTTTGATGTCCTCTCAGGGTAGAGCCTGAGGCCGCGGAATGCCATGCTCAGGTGCGCCACAGAGGGATTTTTGCTAGGGATTTCCCCCTACCCAAGCTTGCTTTCCGCCCCTATCTTGGCCATTGTGGACGATGACCGATTGTTTGAACTCATTGATGTATGGGAGAGCGGTTAATGGCTACGTCGGCAGGTAAAACTGTTCCCGCGAGCGCCCCCAAGCGTAAGCTGACCTATCGCAAGACCAAGGCTCGCTGGCATCCCTCAATGCAGGCGATCCCGGTGCCGGGGATCCGCCGCATGGTGAATATGGCCGCCGAGATGGACGATGTCATCCACCTGTCCATTGGCCAGCCGGACCTGCCAACGCCCAAGCACGTCACCGATGCCATGGTGGACTCACTCCACGCGGGCCAGACCGGCTATACCATGGATGCCGGGCTCCCGGAACTGCTGGTGGCCCTGCGCGATTATTACGGCAACCGTTACGGCCGCAAGCTTTCCACCGACAACATACTGGTAACCAGCGGCGCGACCGAGGCCATGTACCTGGCCCTTTCAGCAACAGCCGCGCCCGGACGCCAGTTCCTGGTTGTGGACCCGTCGTTCCTGCTGTACGCACCGCTGATCCGTATGAACGGAGGCGAGGTCAAGTTCATTCCCACGCGCCCGGAAAACGGCCACCAGCTGGATCCGGACGACATCATCAAGAACATCAGCATGCGCACCTTCGCGGTGGTACTGAACTCGCCCAACAACCCAACAGGGGCGGTGTATCCCAAGTCCACCATTGAGCGCATTGTGGAAGAATGTGCGTTCCGTGGCATCCAGGTGTTCAGCGACGAGGTCTACGACCACCTGATCCTGGACGACGAGGAATACTCCAGTGTACTCAGCTGTGGCACGGACCTAGACCACCTGATGTGCATATCCAGTTTCTCCAAGACCTACAGCATGGCCGGCTTGCGCGTGGGCTGGATCATTTCCAGTCAGGGCGCCATCAAGAAGCTGCGCCGCTACCACATGTTCACCACCTCGGTGGCGAGCACGCCTGCCCAGTTCGGTGGGGTAGCCGCTCTGGAGGGCGACCAGCAGAGTGTTCGCGACATGATTGAAATCTACCGCGAACGCCGTGACCTGATTACCGACCTGGTGAGCCAGACCCCCTACCTGACCGGTTACAAACCGGGTGGCGGCTTCTTCATTTTCCCGGATCTGCCAGACCACGTGGATGCCTCGGACCTGTGCCTGCGGATGCTCAAGGAAACCGGCGTCTGCACGGTCCCCGGTGACGCTTTTGGCGAACACTGCACCAATTCGATACGCTTCTCCTTTTCCGCTTCCAGTGAGCGTATTCAGGAAGCGTTCGAGCGCATCGTCCCGTGGATGAAGAAACAGAACCTCTAACCGATAAGCGAAGGATTCCGATGAAACGGATTGCCAGAACCGCCCTTCTGGCACTGCTGCCGGTGTTCGCCGGCGGCTGTGCCAGCTTTACGCCGTACAGCGTGGATGAGTCCACCATCGAAAGCCACATCAGCGATCGGGTTGATACCTTTTCCCGGGACCTCAGTGATCGAGGGATCCCCGTGGTTCTGGAACTCACCAGCGCCGACGTCACCATTGGCCCCAAAAACCGGGATGTGGCGGTGGTTGATTTCGGGGCCCGTGCCGTGCTGCAGGCGCCACGCATCCCGATCAACCTGAATTTCAGTATTGAAGGAACACCGGTCTACGAGGCACAGGAAAAAGCGATCTATATCCGCGATCTGAAGGTGCTGTCCACCAATGTGGAAGCGGCCGGCAACGCGTTTGACCTGACCCCGGTCACCGGCACGCTTTCCGACATTGCTGCCCAGTTCCTCAATGAGCGGCCGGTGTACCAACTGGATGAGGAAGACGCGGGCGCCCGGCTGTTTGGCATGATGAACCTCAAGATTGAGGTCAAACCGGGCCGGCTTGCCCTCGTACCGGCGGGCTCAGGAAAAGGTGTTCAGCGCTCCATCCGGTAACCCAGGCTTAGTCCCCTGCCACCAGGTTGGCCTCCAGTTGCGCCCTGATCGGGTCCGGTATCGGCGCTGACTGACCGGACGCATAATCGAAGTGAATCAGGACCGCTTCGCTACGGGCCACTTCCACCCCATCCTGGTGGGCCGTCTGGATGATCTGGACCGAAGACGTCCCGACGTGGCCGATACCGGTCTGGATCGCCACTGGCTCGCCCCAGTAACACTGGGCCTTGTAGTCGATCGCCACGCGGGCCACGATCAGGGGCCAGGACGCCAGCTCAAGGCTGGGATGAAAGATCCGGAAAATGGGCATGCGCGCATGCTCGAACCAGGTGGGGAACGCGGTGTTGCTGATGTGACCGAGGCCATCGGTGTCACTGAAACGGGGCTCAATCTGATGGTGAAACATGCGGTACGCTCCTGACTGCATCTGTGACTGTGAGACCGGGTGAACTGATAGGCACGACGCTGCGTATCAGCACCAGCAATGCTGTGTAGCGACGACCCAGCCCGGAGAACCATGTCGAATCCATCCCTGACGCGCCAGTGCATCGGCCTTGTTGGCTGGTGCCTCCTGTTGCTTCTGGTCGCCGTCCTCGGGGCGGTCGCCTCGATCAATGCCGGCGCATTCTACCAGTCTCTGGCACAACCTGCTTGGGCGCCGCCGGCCGCCTTGTTCGGGCCCGCCTGGAGCACGCTCTATACCCTTATGGCGATCGCGGCCTGGCTGGTCTGGCGCCGCTGCGGCTTTGGCGGTGCCCCCATGGCGCTGGGACTGTTTATCATTCAACTACTGCCGAATGCCCTCTGGAGCTGGCTGTTCTTCGTCTGGCAGCTGGGCGCCCTGGCCTTTGCCACCATCCTCGTTCTCTGGACTCTGATCCTATCCACCCTGATGCATTTCTGGCGGGTACACCGGGGCGCAGGCCTGCTGCTCCTGCCCTACCTGTTGTGGGTCAGCTTCGCTGTGGCGCTTAACCTCAGCGTCTGGCAGCTGAATCCTGAACTGCTTGGGTAAACTCCGTATTTTCACGTAATGAGCGTGCTAATCATCGCGCAGGCAACGATGGTAGTATAGGTATTTTTACGTTGGAGACGCCCTGCATGCCGCACCTGCAACTGGCCATTCTGTTGGGCATGACAGTTGCCTTGGGTCCCCTTGCGCTTGACGCCTATCTGCCCGCCTTTCCCCGGATTGCTGGCGACCTTGGCATTGCTAATGCGGACGTGGGACTGACCCTGAGTGCCTATGTGGCAACACTCGGTCTGGCCCAGTTGGTTGGCGGCCCGCTCTCCGACCGGTACGGGCGACAGCGGATCCTTTTTGCCGGACTCGCGGTGTTTGCCGGCTCCGCCCTGATGGTGGCCCAGGCCGGTTCCCTGGCGGAAATGCTTGCCTGGCGCGCCAGTCAGGGGATCGGGGGCGCGCTGTGCGCCGTCTCCGTGCCGGCGCTTGTCCGCGATCAGGCCCAGGGCAAGGACTCAGCGCGGCTGTTCGGCATGATCGGGCTGGTGATGTTCGTGGCACCGGCAGCGGCGCCCACCATCGGAACGCTCTTGCTGACCGTGAATGGCTGGCCCACCATCTTCATCATGCTGGCCTGCTATGCCGTGCTGCTGGCGCTGCTGCTGCACTTTGGGCTCTTCCGGCGGCTCACCCCACGGGAGCGGGATACCACGCCAGTGCGCACGCTGGCGACCAACTACCTGCTGGTTCTCAGACACCCCGCCACCATGCGTTTCATCGCGCTGCAGGCACTGGCGTTCAGCGCCATGCTGGTGTTCATCACCAATGCCTCCTTCATCTACCAGGAATGGTTCGGACTCTCCAGTGGCCTGTTCTCGGCCCTGTTTGCGGCCAACATCGGCGCCATGGCCACATTCAACCTGGCCAACCGCTCTCTTCTGGGCCATTATGAGGCGGTGGTTCTGCTGAGGCTTTACGTCTTTATCCAGGCAGCCGCCATCACAGCCCTGGTGGCTTGCGCCCTTGCTGGCGCCCCCTACTGGGCAGTTGCGGCCTGCATCATACTGGCCACGGGTTGCATGGGAGGATTGATCCCCAACAACATGGCCAACGCACTGGAATTCTTCCCCAAACTGGGCGGCACCGCCTCGGCGCTGCTGGGCGCCTCCCAATTCACCATCGCTGGGCTGATCAGCGCCGGATCCGCAGCCTTGGCTGGTGGCTCACTGGTGGCGATTGTGCTGATCATGGCGGCCTGTTCAGCGGGTTCCGTGATGCTGGCCGCGGGCGCACCGTCAGCCGTGAGACACGCCAAGGAGGTAAGCGCATGACAATCTGGGTGGATGCCGATGCCTGCCCCGGCCCGATCCGGGACATTCTCTATCGGGCCGCAAGACGTACCGGCGTACGGGTGGTGCTCGTCGCCAACCGGCCAGTAGCCGCCCCGTCGCTGCCCAGCATCGAGCACATGCAGGTGCGCTCAGGGTTTGACGAAGCCGACAACGAGATTGTCCGCCAGATCGAGACCGGCGACCTGGTGATCACCGCAGATATCCCCCTGGCCGCCGAAGCCATGGAGAAAGGCGCGGAGGCGCTCAACCCCCGGGGCGAACGCTACACCAACGACAGCATCCGCAGTCGCCTGAACATGCGCGATTTCATGGATACGATGCGTGCCAGCGGCATTCAGAGTGGCGGCCCACCCCCGCTCGGGCAGAGGGAAAAACAGGCCTTTGGCAACCAGCTGGATCGATGGCTGCAACGCACCCGAGGATGAGCGCCCGAGCTCGCGGACCGTTAGAATAAACCGCTACAGCGCCTGGCGACTAAGCCTTTTGCGCTCATGTCGCATTACAGCCCTCTCCCCGTCACGAACCTATACGTCAGGAGCAACGGTACGCCACCCCTGAAAACCAGCACAGTTGCAGAATTAGCGACCTATATCGGCACAGTTTGAGTATTGGTTAGACTGTACCTATCCGAAGGGGAGGTACTGTGATGACTCGTGATGGAACGCTCTACCAGCAGTTGGCCAACAAACTGGTTAGCCGCATTGAGCAAGCCATCTATGCACCGGGTGATCGTCTGCCGGGTGTGAGGGCATTAAGTGACCAGGAAGGCGTCAGCGTATCCACTGTTGTCTCCGCCTACCACTGGCTTGAAGACCAGGGTTATGCCGAAGCGCGGCCCCGTTCCGGCTACTACATTCGGGAGCGGCATGAGGAAAGGCTGCCGGAGCCTGGCCCCTCCCGGCCGCAAAGCGCGCCCACCCCCATAACGGGGCAGGAAATGGTACTGCAACTGATGAAGGCCTCGCGTAACCCGGGCATTGTCCAGCTGGGAACCGCTGTTCCCGACACCAGCTTCCTGCCCCTGGCCGCCGTGGAACGGGCTGTTTCCCGGGTGGCACACCAACAACGGGCCGATGCTTTTGCCTATGAAGCGCCCCAGGGCGTGCCGGCACTGCGCCGTCAGATAGCGCGCCACATGGCCGGCTATGGCCACATGGCCAACCCGGACGACCTGATCGTGACCAACGGCTGTCAGGAAGCCGTCAGCATCGCCTTACGGGCGGTGACCAACCCAGGGGATACGGTCGCCATCGAATCGCCGACCTTTTACGGGCTGCTGCAGGTCCTGAACGGGCTGGGCCTTGAGGCGCTTGAAATCCCCACCGATCCCAAAGCCGGGATCTCCGTGGAAGCCCTTGAGTTCGCCCTGGAGCAATGGTCGGTCAAGGCCTGTGTGGTTGTCCCCAATTACAGTAATCCTTTGGGCTACTGCATGCCCGAAGCGCGACGCCGCAACCTGCTCACGCTCTTGCGCCACCACAACGTGCCGCTTATCGAGGACGACGTCTACGGTGATCTCGGCTTTACCCATTCAAGGCCCGGGCATTGTCGTTCACTCGCCCCGGAGGATGATGTCTTCGTGTGCTCGTCGTTCTCCAAAACCCTGTCACCCGGGCTTCGGATTGGCTGGGTCCTGCCTCCAAAGCCACGATTCGAGACCGTTGAGTACATCAAGTATGTGAGCAACCTCAGCTCGCCAACCTCGCTCCAGCTGGCTGTGGCGGACCTTCTGGAGTCCGGCCGTTACCAGCGCCATCTCAGGGCCAACCGAGGCCAGTACGAAGCCGCCGTCACGCGCATGATGAACGCCGTAACACGCCTGTTTCCATCGGGAACCCGTGTCACACGCCCAGAGGGGGGCTTCGTGATCTGGGTGGAATTACCAGGGGACATCGACACCTTTGAACTGGCTGGCCGGGCACTGGAGCAAGGGGTCAGTTTTTCACCCGGCCCCATCTTCTCGGCCAACCGCAAATACCGGAACTGCCTGAGGCTTTCCTGTGCCTGCCGCTGGGACGGGCGCGTTGAGAAAGCGCTGGCCACCCTGGCCCGGATGCTCTAGCAACACGCTGGTTGGGGCCAGGCCGCCAGGCCGATGCCTGCCAAGCGGCAAAACCTCATGCTCAGGCAACCCGCTGGCGGTTCCCGCGCCGCTTCATACGATAGAGCTTACGTTCTTTCAGCGCGTACTGGTTCAAGCCGGCCAGGTGAACGCCGCGGATATACTGGCGCCAGTTGATCCGGCGCGCATCCACGGGGAAAAGCCGGCGATCCTCATCGCCCATTCGTTGGGCCATTTCCAGAAGCCGGTCATTGTGGAACGTGTAGTCCGGACAGGAATAGAAGCCAAATGTGGTGGCCAGCTTCATCGTGGTCTGGAAATGCTCGACTGTCTTGAGCTCGGCATCACGGCCCAGCCACTGCAATCCGCGGCGTACCGCGTTAACCGGAATGCCGACACCGCGGCTGACCGTATCAAACAGGCGCCGGTTTACCGCCACAAAGGGCAGTTTGGGCTTGTGGTAGAACAGATGATCGTAAGCCTGATGGTTCTCCTGAGCCTCGGTCATCACATGATCAATGAACTCATCAAGACGCAGGGGGTTGGTGGAACCACTGCAGCACTGGTAGATGCGCAGGCGACCGGGCGCCTGCAACTGTTCCGCCAGCGACATAATGATGCCATTGGCCACCAGATCCGCCGGAATCACATCGATGACCCCCTTGCGCCGGCCCGGGAAGAACATGACATTCCCCCGGGCATAGGCCATGATAACGGCATCCGCCACCTTCACACCCTCTACCCAGCCGGGTACGGGCTCTTCATGCGTGCTCTCCACGATCGAAGGCCGCAGAATCGTCACGGAGCCACCACGCAGGTTGCGCGCCAGGATCTGCTCGCCGATCCACTTGGTCAGGGTATAGGTGTCATTCCAGCCCAGGCGGTTGGCCTCACGGATTCCCAGGTTGACCAGCTCCTCTTCCAGCTTCTGGCCACTGTAGAGACTGCGCAGATCCGCGATCCGGTCCTGCAGGGTGACGATCAGGTCCTCGACACGACAGGTTCCGTCCGGGTCCCGGGCAATGCCCCGCCCCGCTGGCGTCACCAGTTCCTCATGACGGTGGCCACGGTTGAAGCCATTGACGTAGCAGGTCGAAACCTGCACCAGCGGTATGTCCCCGGCTTCCTGCACCAGTTCGGTAATGTTGCGCAGACTCAGCGCGTTGATCGCCAGCGCCCGGTCCAGCGGCTCGCGGAAGTCAACGCTGGCCGCCACATTGATAACAGCGTCCGTCTCCGCGGCCAGTTCCCGGAAGCGCGCTTCGGTCATCCCAAAGAAGGGTTCAGTGATCTCGCCGGTAACGCACTGGACCCGGCCGTCAAGGAAGTTATCCAAGCGCTCTGGATCATCCACACGCAGCCTGTCGAAGACCGATGCAGTCGCCACGTCGCCGGCAAAACGCTCAGCGGCCGTACCATGGCGCCGGTTGCCCCGGATCAGCAGGGTAACCGCCCCGATATCCGGCACCTGCCGGATAAGTTTCTCCAGCACCACCTTGCCCACAAACCCGGTCACGCCGGTGATCAACACCCGCTTGCCCGGCAGTTCCCTGAGGACATTGGACTCATTGGTCTCTGCGTTCCGCTGTTGCGACTCCATGATCACCTCCTTGAAAGCGGGCCTCGGGTTCGTTGTCTGTGACTGAGTGTAACATTGAACAGGATCTGATCACTTGCCGGAACGTGATCATTTTCCCGAAATCAGCAAAGGAGTCTCAGTCCGTGTCCGGTGTTGAGACTGTCCCTTCCGGAGCTGTCTCTCCAGGCGCGTCACCCCCGTCCCCCAAGGCCCTGCCAGCTTCGGACTGAACGCCCTGTGGCGGCGTCACCACCCGGGCAAGCTGCTGGAAATGATCCGCCGCCGCCCGCCTGACGGCTACGGGCGCCTCTTCCCAGTTCATGGCAGCCAGGCCCGTCTGCAGCGCTTCCAGCGTATCCGAATCCACCGCTTCGCCCAGCACCTCCAGTACCCCCGTAATCAAGCGATACCGGGCCAGCGGCTCATCCTGGGTATGGCGCAGGTGCTCGGCCAGGGAAGCAAGCCACTGCCGTCCGTCTCCAGACGTCTCCTCAGGTGCCTTGGATGGATCGTTCTGCTTCTTGACGCGACGCTGGACCAGTCGGGCCCAATACGCCGCGAACCCATTGGCCGGGGCGATCCCCTGGGAACAGCGCACGGCCAGCATATCCGCCAGTGTCCAGAACTGTCGGCAGGACGGGTCGTCGTGATCCATCATCGCAACAGGTCGCTGTGTGGTGATGGACTGGGCGATGGTCTCATCACGCCAGATGGCGCCCAGATAATGCAGCTGCACACCGATGTAGCGGGAAACGGCGGTGGCGAACCGTCGAAAGATCGTCTGTGCCTCGGTCGCTCCGCGTGCCATGTTGACGATGACACTGGGCGTGCGCCGGTAGCCCTTACGGTGAAGCACCTTAACCAGGGAAAACGCATCGGTGAGGGAGGTGGGATCAGGGGTGATGACAAGGGCCGCCAGATGGGAAGCCGCCACCATATGCAGTGCCGACGAACTCAGGCCGGCCGCGGTGTCGATAATGACCCGGTCGTAGCCCTTCTCAAGGGCACTCAACTGCTTCAGGAAATCCTCGCGCCGGCCAGGGTCAAGATCCAGGCAACCAGGCACGCCGGAAGCCCCCGGGAGAAGATCCAGGTTGTCGGAAACCGGCACCACGACCTCCTCCAGCGTACGTTCTCCCAGCACCACGTTTTCAAGTGTCATACCGGGGTACATCCCAAGCATCACATTGACGTTGGCGAGTTCCACGTCCCCGTCGAGAAGCAACGTACGGTGGCCCTGGCGTGCCAGCACCAGGGCCAGATTCACTGCCACCTGGGTCTTGCCGACGCCGCCCTTGCCTCCAGTAATCGCCATGGTGAGCGGCACCCGGGACGCGGCTCCCGGGCCCTCAACTGCGCTGGAGCTGTTGTTATCATTCATTCCGGCACCGCCGATACTCCCAACCGCATCGGCTCATTGTACGCCGGCTGACCAGGCCGGGACAGTCCCGCCCCGCCCTGAAGCCGAGCAGCAACCACAAGATTTGACGTTCTTTTTTGCAGCGTTTAGTGAAGATGCGCTTACAACTATTTCATTAAAAAATACATTCGATTACGATCCGGGCCCTGAAACCGATCACACCGGCTTCCGTCATGGGTCCACAAAATAACGATAACGGGAATAAAGCGGACGCAACGCCTCTGCTCATTGTCGACGATGACCCAGAGGTCTGCCGCAGCATCCAGAAACTGCTGGCAGGCCGGGGATACCGGACCGAAACCGCGTTCAGCGGCAATGACGCCTGCACAAAACTGGCCCACCACCACTACGAGCTCGTCCTTCTGGATCTCCGTCTTCCGGACATCAGTGGGCACGAGGTCATGGCCTTTATGGACCGCAACAGCATCCAAGCCGCCATTGTGGTCATCAGCGGCGATACGGCCTTCCACACCATCAGCCGGGCCCTGCGCCGCGGTGCCTACGATTACCTCCGCAAGCCCTATGATGCTGAGGAACTGACCGCGACCATCGAGAGTGTCCTGGAAACACGACAGCTGGAACAGTGCCACGAAGAAGCACAGACCCGTCTGCGCAGGTCGGAGCAGCTCCACCGCTGCATCGTCAACAGTTCCCCGGATATCGTGTTCATGCTCGACCGCCAGGGGCATTTCCGTTTTCTCAACAGCAAGGTGGAGTCGCTGCTTGGGTACCGGGCCGAGGATCTTGAAGGCCGCCATATCCGCCACCTTATTGCGGAAGAGGATGTTGGCCGGGTGGAGTGGGCTTTTCAGGATCCAGCCATCAGCGCCGATAATCCAAGAACCATTGAAGTCAGGCTCAAGTCCCGGGGCAGTCCCCGTGGCAACCGGCACTTCGAGGTTACGGCCTTTCCCATGGAAGAGGACGTCGCCAGCAACGGCGACCCCGTTCGCCAGATCTACGGAACCGCCCGCGACATCACCGAACGCAAGGAAGCAGAAGCGTTCATCAATTTCCAGGCGTATCACGACCTGCTCACACGGCTGCCTAACCGGGCCCTGTTCAAGGACCGCCTGGGGCTGAGCATTTCCCAGGCGGAGCGCAACAACCAGAAACTCGCGGTCATGTTCATCGACCTGGATCGCTTCAAGGTGGTGAACGACAGCCTGGGGCACGCCATGGGGGACCGGCTGCTGCAGGCCGTCACCCAACGGCTCGAGGGCTGTCTGCGCCAGGGCGACACCCTGTCGCGCTTCGGCGGCGACGAATTCACCCTGCTTCTGCCCGAGATCAGGCATGCCGATGGCGCCCGCACCATTGCCCGCAAGTTGATGGAGGCGCTCAGAAGCCCGTTCAAGCTGGGTGAACACGAGGTGTATGTGGGCGTCAGCATCGGTATCGCCCTGTATCCGGACTCCGGCCACAAGCTCGAAGAGCTGATCCAGCAGGCCGATGTGGCCATGTACCACGTTAAGGGTCGTGGCAAGGACGGCTACCAGTTCTACTCCGCCTCCATGAACGTGAATACCACCCACCGCCTGGGCATGGAGCGGGATCTGCGCCGCGCCCTTCAGGCGGGAGAGCTCAGGGTGTTCTATCAGCCCCAGATCTGCCTGCGGACGGGGCTTTGCCGTGGCCTTGAAGCCCTGGTCCGCTGGCAGCACCCTACCCGTGGACTGCTGCATCCCGGTGCCTTCCTGCCCCTGGCCGAAGAAACCCGCCTGATCGGCGACGTCAGTGAATGGGTTCTGGCGAACGCTTGCCGGGAGATGGGCCCGTGGCTGAACGAAACGGATGAAGCCATCCGTCTGTCCATCAACTTCTCACCCGTGCAGGTGGAACATCCGCGTTTTGTGGAGCTGCTGCTCCAGAAACTCAAACACTACAGCCTGCCCCCGCAGTGCCTGGAAATCGAGATCACTGAAAACATGATCATCAGTGACCTGGAACAGATCAGCCACAAATTGAACCAGCTCTCCAGCTACGGCATCCGCATCGCCATTGATGACTTCGGAACCGGCTACTCATCCCTCAATTACCTCCACCGCCTGCCTATTCACACGCTGAAAGTCGACCAGAGCTTCGTGCGCAACATCCGCCATGGTGAGGAAGGCGCCTGCATCGTCAATGCGATCACCGCCATGGCCCGTGGCCTCCGGCTCGATATCGTGGCCGAAGGCGTGGAAACCCATGACCAGCTCACCTATCTGCGTGAACTTGGATGTGACAGCGTCCAGGGCCACTACTTCAGCGAACCACAGCCCCGGGATCAGCTCGCCCTCTCCAGGGCGCTATCCACGCCCTTTTGTTACACCGTCGGTTGACCGGCCAATACCGCCCCGGCTGCCCAAGCACCGCAATAACCATCAACATTGGCCCAAAAATCCATTATTGATTGTCTAACGATCTTACTAAATACCTGATTCATACTGCCTTTTTCGCATTTTCGTTAACTTGTGCAACCTGAAACTGCGGTCTGTTCCACAGAGACGCCATCCGCATGTCTATAGCATGGAGCCTGAATCCGGTGGCCAGAGCGGCCCCTCAAACCCGTTTCAGGAGTGGCAGTACGGACCATGCAGGACAAATACAAAATCGTTGGCCCCGTTTATGATTTCCTGAGCAACCTGTACAGCGGCAAGAGCATTCAGGACTGCAAGACGGCCATGCTCCATTCCGGGAATGTCAGCCCTGGAGACCGCGTACTGATTGCCGGCGTCGGCCATGGCCGTGATGCTCTGAGGGCGGCCGAACTGGGGGCCGATGTCACCGTGGTCGATGTCTCGGAGACCATGCTCGCCAAGTTCCGGGAACTGCTGGCCAATGAAGCTCCCCACTTGGCGGTGCACACGGTCCACGATGACATCATGGCGATCACCGACCACGAACAGTACGACATGGTGGTGGCGAATTTCTTCCTCAATGTGTTTGACCGGCCTACGATGGTTGAGGTCCTCCGGCACCTGGTCAGCCTCGGCAAACCCAGAGCCCAGCTGGTGGTGGGCGACTTCATCTACCCCACTGGTAACCCTCTGGCTCGGCTGTTCAAGAAGGGCTACTGGTACATTGCCGCCTGTTTCTTCTGGCTGTTCACCGACAATGCCTTTCACGGCATCTACAACTACCCGGCCTATCTCGAGAGCCTGGGCCTGGAAATCCGTGACAAGAAACGCTTCTCGCTGCTGAACATTCACTGCTACTGGTCAATTCTGGCCGAGAAGCGCGGCTGAGCCTGCGCACACAACAATAAGGAGTCCAGCCATGACGCAGCAGACCCTGGTCCTCGACAGACTCCGGGACATCCCGGAAGGCCCCATCACCTTCTCCGAAAGGGTGGCATTGCTCAAGCAGTACGGCTCCCACTCACAGTCGTTTTCCACGCTGCAGCCGGGTATGCAGTATTTCGATGTACCCGGTGTTGGCTACATCAGCTACATGAAGAAGTGGGGCCTCAACTTCGTACTGTCGGACCCGGTCTGCGCCCCGGAACATCGGGAACTGATGCTGTCGCGCTTCGAACAGCGGGTTTCCAACGTGAGCTATGTCCAGGTTTCACGGCCGGTGATGGAAATCCTCTCGCAGCGTTTTGGCTACTATGGCACCCAGTTTGGGGCCGAATCCCGCGTGGACCTGGCGCAGTGGTCACTCAAGGGCAAAAAGAAACAGGTCATACGGACGGCCCTCAATCAGGCCCGTGAGGCTGGGATTACTGTCCAGGAACGCTTCAGCGATGACCACACCCGTGAGATCTCGGATGCCTGGATCCGCACCCGCCAGTGCAAGAGCCAGGAGATCCGTTTCCTGATCCGGCCCATGGACATGGAATACCGGGAGAATGAGCGCCATTTCTATGCCTACCAGGACGGCAAGGCGGTGGGCTTCATCTACTTTGATCCGGTCTACGAGCGCAACGAGATCGTCAGCTACGTACCCAACATTTCCCGGGCCAACGCCAATTTCCGGCAGGGAATCTTCTACACCATCATGGCGCATGCCATGGAAACCTTCCAGGCGGAGGGAGTGCCTCGGCTCGACCTTGGCCTGATCCCGCTGCACCTGTCTCCGGAAACGGAGCCCCAGGAAAGCCGCATCCTCAAGAGTGTGTGCCGCAAGCTCTATGACCATGGCAACCGCTTCTACAACTTCAAGGGACTGGATTTCACCAAATCCCGGTTCCGTGGTGAGATCGAGAAAACCTACTGTTGCCACAAGCCGGCGTTGCCAATGCTCGAATTTCTGGCCGTGTTCAAGCTGACACGGCTGATCTGAGGACTATGTGAACCGAGGGGGGTGTTGTTTGCCGCCAGCCATCGGCCCAGGCCACTGGGTGGCTCGGCGGTAAACAGAAAGTTGCTGGCGCCCGTGCCGGTGCCTCCCCCTTCAACGCCACCCTCTTCCAGAAGCTGGCCCACCCGGCGCGCGATGGCATCCCCGGAATCAACCCAGTAGGTAACGCCGGGCAGGGCCCGCGCCAGCGATTCACGGATCAGCGGAAAATGGGTGCACCCGAGAACCATGGTGTCCACCTCGGCTCCCATCAACGGCGCCAATACCGAGCGCACCCGTTGCTCATCCGCCTGCCCCTGCGCCAGCCCCGCCTCGGCCAGGCGGACCAGTTCCGAGCTCCCCAGCCGCAGCACTGTACAATCCGACGCGTATTCGTCGATCAATGACGCCAGGTAGGGCCGGTCAACAGTCCCGGGCGTGGCGAGTACGCCCAGTCGACGGTTGCGGGTGAGTGCTGCCGCCGGCTTGATGGCCGGGACCACACCCACAACCGGTAGGGTCAGACGCGAGCGCAGGGCCGGGAGCACCACCGTACTGGCCGTATTACAGGCAACCACCACCAGATCACAACGCCAACGGGCCAGGGCCGTCTCCACCAGAGCGACACAGCGCGCCACCACCTCGTGTTCGGGCAGGTCCCCGTAAGGGAAGCCGGCGTTATCCCCGGCATAGACCAGATCCGCATGGGGCAGCCGGCTCCGGATGGCACCCGCGATACTGAGTCCGCCGATGCCGCTGTCAAACAAAAGCACCCGTGGACAGGCCTGCCGCATCAGACACGCCCTTCGGTGAACGCCTGGATCAGCCGCCCGGCGATGGTCCAGTCTCCGGGCACCCGTGGCAGGGAGTCCCGATGAAACCACTCCAATGCCACCAGTTCATCCTCAGCCCTCTGTACCGGCCCACCCGCGAACCGGGCACTGAAGCCAAGCATGAGCTGGTGGGGAAAAGGCCAGCTTTCCGAGCCCTGATACCGGAGCTCCGCCAACTGGACGCCGGTTTCCTCGAAAACCTCGCGTACGACAGCGGATTCCGCCGACTCCCCCGGTTCGATGAAACCGGCGATCAGTGTCCACAGATCCGGCGGATGGCGAGGGCTGCGCCCAAGCAACAACCAGTCCCCGTCATGGACGGCCACGATCACACAGGGTGACACCCTGGCGTAATGGCGGTGATCGCAATGGGGGCAGTAAAGCGTGTACTCGTGTTCATACCATTGGGTGGGGCGACCGCAACGGCCACAGAACGCATGGTCCCAAACCCACTGCAGCCGCTGACGAGCCGCCCCCAGGGCTGCGCGTTCGGCAGGCGACGCGTGGGGATAGATGGAACGCAGACTCTGGCCTTCAACACCGCGGACATGCACCGCGTAAAGCCTGTCCCGGCCCAGACAGCCAACTGGCAGCAGTTCCCCGGCGGCAGAGGGCAGTTCACCCGGGCTGTGAAACAGCGCCCCACTGACTGCGGGGAGAAGGTCCAGCGCATCACTGAAAACCGCCACCCGTTCACGTTCGGGAGTGGCAACAGCCCAAGGGTCGGCAACAAAATCGGTCAGGTTATCCATGTCAGGCACTATAATCAGCCCTTGCCACAGCGGCAAGCAACGGGACTTTGCCGACCGTTGCGCGACGCGTAAACTTGGCGCACACCTGAGACAACGGATCCAAAACGGAGTAGGCATGGCGTCCCTGAAAGGCCCTGGCAACCTGATCCTGACCCTTCTGCGCAAACTCATGTACCTTTGGGTCCGCAGCCGCGTTCTGGATGCCGACCGGGACAAGCTCGGCCTCGACCCGGAAAAACCGGTGTGTTACGTGCTCCAGTACAGCTCCCTGTCAAGCCGGCTGGTTTTGGAAGAAGAGCTCAAGCAGGCCAACCTGCCGCGG
Organism: Halomonadaceae bacterium KBTZ08; assembly: GCA_048013405.1. GTDB lineage: Bacteria > Pseudomonadota > Gammaproteobacteria > Pseudomonadales > Oleiphilaceae > Halospina. The sequence continues at coordinate 101,769 of CP182108.1, read as the reverse complement.
GCCGAAAAGCGCTCTCCCCTTGGCGAAGGCCTCAAGCATTCCTTCTTCTTTCTCTACAAGCGACGCGGCGGCCTCCGCCGGCTCCGCCAGACGCCGGTCCCCACGGAACGGTTTGAGGCCCTGGTGGCGCAGGGGTGGCGCACCGGTGCGGACGTGCAGATCGTACCGGTTTCCCTTTTCTGGGGCCGGTCTCCCGACAAGGAAAAGTCACTGCTCAAGATCATGCTCTCGGACAGCTGGTCCGTTACGGGTCCGCTACAGAAGTTCTTCACCATCCTGATCCATGGCCGCAACCTCTTTGTTCAGTTCAACCGGCCGCTGTCACTGCAGGAAGCGATCACCGACGCGCGCAGCGAATCCGTCGCCCAGCGCAAGCTGGCGCGCATCCTGCGGGTGCATTTCCGGCGCGTACGCAAGGCCGTTATCGGCCCTGACCTGTCCCATCGTCGAACCCTGGTCAACTCACTGGTGCGCAGTCAGCCGGTCAAGGACGCCATACGTCAAACCGCTGAGCACGAGTCCATCCCGGAGGCCCGGGCACGGGAACGCGCCCTCAAATACGCGCACGAGATCGCCTCGAACTTTTCCATAGCCACCATCCGTTTTCTGGAAGTGGTCCTGGGCTGGCTCTGGAACCGACTCTATGACGGCATCCGCGTCAACAACATTGAAACCGCCCAGCAGGCAGCACGCGACAACGCGGTCGTCTACGTACCCAGCCACCGTTCGCACATTGACTACCTCCTGTTGTCGTTCGTGCTCTACAAGAACGGATTGATGCCGCCGCACATCGCGGCGGGCATCAACCTGAACATGCCGGTGGTGGGCCCATTGCTGCGCCGTGGCGGGGCTTTCTTCATGCGCCGCAGCTTCCGGGACAACCCACTGTATTCGGCGGTTTTCAACGAGTACATGCACGTCATGTTCACCCGCGGCTTTTCCGTTGAGTACTTCATCGAAGGCGGACGCAGCCGCACAGGCCGCACCCTTCAGCCCAGGCCCGGCATGCTGTCGATGACAGTGCGCAGCTTCCTGCGCGACTCGCGCAAGCCCATTGTGTTCGTCCCGGTGTATTTCGGTTATGAAAAAGTCCTCGAGGGCCGATCCTACCTGGGCGAACTCCAGGGCACCCAGAAAAAGAAAGAAGGACTGATCGGGCTGATTGGTTCCGTCCGCAACCTCTGGCGTTCTTTCGGCCAGGTGTCCGTCAACTTTGGCACCCCCATCAAGCTGGCCAGTGTTCTGGACGAACAACAGCCCCAGTGGCGGGAACAGACCTACAACAAGGACTTCCGGCCCGACTGGCTACCGGAGGTGGTCAATACCCTGGCCCGGCGCACGGTAACGCACATCAACGAGGCCGCCGCCCTGAACCCGGTCAACCTTCTGGCCACCGTCATGCTGGCAACCGATCGCCTGGCCATGGACGAACAGCTTCTGGCCCGGCTGATGGAAGATCTGTGCCACCTGTTGCGCCAGCAGCCGTACAGTGACCGCATCACCTTTCCGGAAGGTTCCGGGGAGGACTGGATCGCGTATAACGAAGCCATGGGCCAGATCGTGCGCCGCAAGCAGAAGCTCGGCGACATCATTCTCCTGGAAGGCCGCCACGCGGTGCTGATGACCTACTACCGCAACAACGTCCAGCACCTGTTCGCCATTCCGGGCCTGCTGGCCAGCCTGTTCCAGAACAACAACTCGCTGCAGCGCGAGCGGCTGGTTTTCCTGGCACGGGCCATCTACCCCTATATCCAGTCCGAACTCTTCCTTCGCTGGTCCACGGAAGCGATCGACAGCGTCCTGGAGGCCTGGATCGACCGGATGGTGGCGGAAGGCCTGCTCATCAGCGAGGGCACCCTGCTGCACCGTCCAGAGCCTGGAACGGCGGACGCCGTGCGGCTGGGGGTGCTGTCCAACGGCATGATCCAGACGCTGCAGCGCTACTACCTCAGCATCGCGATTCTGAAGCGCTTCGGACCCAATGCCCTGACGCCCGAAGAACTGGAGGAACAATCCACACTGCTGGCCGAGCGAGTGGCCGTTCTGTTCGGTCTGAGCGCACCGGAGTTCTTCGATAAGACCCTGTTCCGGAATTTCATCGCCAACCTGCAGGCGAACGGCATCCTGACCACCGATGAGGACGGGCGGCTGGCGTGGCGTTCGGGTCTTGAGGAAGTGGCCGAGGAGGCCCGGCTGGTCCTCAGCTCGGAACTGCGCCAGTCGATCCTGCAGGTGACCAACGTCAGCGTCCCGGCCCCGGAAAACGAACGTAACCAGTCCTAGGGCAAAGCCTTGAGACTGTAGACATCGAAGCGACTGCTGCGCCCCTCAACAGCAGTGGCAGGCGCGGGGCCCGGCAGCGGCACCGCGCGGCGCGGGCGCTTGACCACGACACGGTGGCGGGCCGCGACCAGGGCGGCCTCCAGCAGTACGGCGGCATCCTCATCATCGCCTACTACGGACCGTGCAAGCTGCATTTCCTTGCGCACGGCAGCGCTGTTGCGCTTCTCCGGAAACATGGGATCCAGGTAGACCACATCCAGAGCATCCGGGTGATGGTGGAACCAGCGAGTGGCGTCCCCACGTTCGAGCTGCATACGGCCCAGGCGCTCCAATAATGCCGGTTCCTGTTGGGCCCGGGCCATACCATCCGCAAGCAGTTCCGCCATTACAGGGGAACGCTCGAACAGCGTCAGCTCACACTCATAACCGGCCAGAACCAGCGCATCCTCCCCCAGCCCCGCCGTGGCGTCGGCGAGCTGCAGCGGCCGCGACGCCCTGGCCACGCCAACCGCCTTCACCAGAAGCTCCGCGCCGCCCTGGCGGCGACGGTGGCCACTGCGACCTGTCACCCAGTCAACCCGCACCGGTCCCGGCGCTTTCTTGCCAGTGGCTTGCAGCTGGACCCCCTCATCGCTCACCCAGAGAACGACGGCGGGGCTCGCCAGCCTCGCGGGCCGCGCCACGGGCTCGGACAGGCAGCTGAGTCCGAGCCACTGCGCCAGGGCAGCAGCACTGGGAAGCCATTCTGCTGCAGCAGCAGCCACCTGGAGTTCGGAATCCATCAAATGCGGACATCCACGCCGACCAGCTCCACCTCGTCACCAGCAGTGCTACTGTCGATGCGGTCATAGGCACTGAGAGCTTCCTGGTTGCGGAGCGGCAGATGGTTGGTCTCAAGGGTACGACGGGGGCGCACGACCTCCGGCTCACCAGGCGCCTCGGCGCGCCTGGGGCTCGCCTCAGCCGTTGACTGGCGGGACGCATCGCGGGCATTGGCAACGGCGTCGTCCTGCGGCAGTTGCCTCGCCTGTTGATCAGGCCGCCTCGCTGGATCCGGAGCTGGCGGTAGGGGTGTGTTTCCGGATAGACCACCGACCATGGAACTCACCGCCCGTCATTATCGAGTACGGAACAACCAGTACACAGTATAGACACTGAACAGCCTACCTGCTCACCCGCCGGTCTGCCACGCTACATCGTCCCGCAGGTAAACAGGCTGGACAGCTTCCGCCTCAACCCATTCGCCCTGTTGGAGCAGAACGGCTCCCAGACGGGCGATCGCGGTCGCTTCCGGCACCACCTCAGTCCTGACGGCCTCCAGGCGGGCGAGGACAGCTTCCGGGATCGCATCCCGCAACAGCCAGCCATCTCCAATGCCCACGTACGCCTCAGCCCCCACGGGTAACGCCACCCCGGAAGGCGCAACGAGCGAGTCCGGCATCACGGCATTCATCGCGCCATCGGCCCCCCCCTCGTAGATCGCCCAATAGAGTTCCCCCATACGGGCATCCCTGGCCACGGCTACCCGGGTCGCTCCCTCAGTACCGCCAGAGACCGCATGGGCCATGGCCCGCAGCGATGACACCGGCACAACCGGCACCCGGAGCCCGAAGGCCAGCCCCTGAACCAGCCCGGCCGTCACCCTCAGACCTGTGAACGACCCCGGCCCTGCCCCGAAAGCAAGCGCATCCAGATCGCCCAGGCCCAGCCCGGCCTGCGCCAGGAGTCCGTGGATCATGGGCTCTAGCCGGCGGGTATGAGCGCGGGGCTCGTCACTGTAATCCGCAAGCACGTTGCCCCCATCCAGAAGGGCAACGGAGCCCCGGCCGGCACTGGTATCGACAGCGATCAGCCGGGTCATGGCAGGTCATCAGCCCTTAAGGGCGGCAAGAATCCGGTCGCGAATGGCCTCGGTGGAACCGACACCCTCGATCCGGACGTAATGAGGCGAATTCTCGGGATCCTGTGCTTCCAGATCCTGATAGAACTTCACCAGCGGCTCGGTTTCATCACGATAAACCTGGAGGCGCTTGCGCACTGTCTCTTCCTTGTCATCTTCGCGCTGGACCAGGGTTTCCCCGGTCTCGTCGTCTTTCCCCTGCTCCTTCGGCGGCATGTGCTTAACATGGTACACACGGCCACTGGGCTCATGGATACGACGCCCGGAAAGACGCTCGACAATCTCTTCATCATCCACGGCAATCTCGACGACATAGTCGAGCTTGATGCCTTCATCCCGCAGGGATTGCGCCTGCGGAATCGTACGCGGCACCCCGTCCAGCAGATAGCCATTGCTGCAGTCATCCTCAGCAATGCGCTCCTTGAGCATCCCGATGATCAGGTCATCGGACACCAGTTGACCAGCGGCCATAACCTCTTCCGCTTTCTTGCCCAAGGGGGTGCCGGCCTTGACGTGGGCGCGGAGCATGTCCCCCGTGGAGATCTGGGGGATACCGAAAGCTTCGGTAAGGTACGCAGCCTGGGTTCCTTTTCCGGCTCCCGGCGGGCCGAGCAGAATGATACGCATACTGGTTGCTCCCATTGGCTTTCAGCCCCCTGAACAGGGGACGGACGCTTGAAAAATTGAAAGGTCATTATACGTGGTAGACCGTATGTGGCAAATCAGGCCGCAAGCCCGCGGGCAAGATCCTCGATCTCGGCGCTGACCTCATCAACGGTGCCCAGCAACTGCTCCAGCTCCTGCTGGCTCAGACCCAGTGCCCGGGCTGGAGCCTCCGGATCCGCCGGGGTCTGTTCGTCGCCGATACCACGCTGTTTCAGCAGTTCATTGGCAAGCTGGACGCAGTGCACATAGGGCTCGTGCCGGCCCTGATAGTGGTGGGTTTCATGCATCCCGGCAACGGTCACCACAGGATCGGGCATCTCCCACAGATGCAACAGAAGCCCCCCGGCACTGGCATGCCCCACCCGCAGAGGGGTGCCGTCGTCCTCCGCTTTCGCATTGAAGACCCTCGCTTCGAGCTCCGCCAGAGCCACATCCGGTTCCGCTTCACAGGCTTCCCGGAGCTGGCGGTAGTCCTCGGGGAACAGGTGCCCAATCAGCAGCAGCCCCAGGTTGTGCAGCAGACCACACAGATAGGCCAGTTCCGGATCCGGGCGTTGCGCGCTATGGCGCGGAATACTGCGAACGATGGAAAGAGACAGGCGGGCACAGTGCAGTGAATGGTGCCAGAACGCCTCCAGCCCCAGGCGCCCGGAACGCGGCAGATCAAAACTGCGGGAGGCGGCAATGCCCACGGCCAGGTGGCTGACCCGGTCAAACCCAAGCACACGGGTTACCGCCTCCTGGACGCTGTGCAGCTCCCCCCGGTAATTGAAGAGCGCGGAACGCGCATAACGCAGCACCTGGGCAGCCAGGCTCGGGTCCCGTTCAATCACCCCGGCCAACTCCGCGGCGGTGGTCTCAGGCCGGGCTGTCATCTGCATCACCCGTAAGGCAATGGCGGGCATGGGCGGCAAGCGGTAAAGCTGCTGCACCCGCGCCGCCAATGCGTCCATATCCGGCTGTTCCGTCATCCATTCTCCCCTGATTTCAGCCGGTATTGCGCATACCGGCCGCGATCCCGGCCATGGTTACTTTCATGGCCTCCTCAACGTTTTCCGGAACCTGCCCAGCCGCATCGCGATCACGCTGCAGCAGTTCCGCCTGAAGGTAATGAAGCGGGTCCGTATAGGTGTTGCGAACCCTCATTGAATGGGCAAAATCCGGCTGCTCGGTCAACAGCTCCTGCTGCCCCTTGAGGCGGTTCACATAGTCGATGCACCCTCTCAGGCGTTCCCGCAGGGTCTCTCCCAGGCCACGAAGATCCGGTTCCACCAGCTTTTGCTCATAATAACTCACGATCCTCAGATCCGCCTTAGCCAGCACCATTTCCAGCATATCAATATGCGTCCGGAAGAAGGGCCAATCCCGGATCATCTCTTTCAGAACCGGCTCATCGCCATTCGCAAGCGCTTTCTCCAAAGCCGCATCACTGCCCAGCCAGGCGGGCAGCATCAGCCGCATCTGGGTCCAGGCGAAGATCCAGGGGATGGCCCTGAGGCTCTCGACGCCGCCGGTGGGCCTGCGCCGCGCCGGGCGACTGCCCAACGCCAGCTTGCCCAGCTCCTGTTCCGGCGTGGCCTGGCGGAAATAGGTCACGAACTGGTCCGTCTCGCGCACGAGCCCGCGATAGGAGCTCACCGCCTCCTCACTCAGCGAATGCATCATCTGGCGCCATTGTGGCTTCGGCTCCGGCGCCGGCGCCACGGTCGCCTCAAGCACGGCGCTGATATAGAGGTTGAAACTGCGACGGGCCACGCGCGGGAGACCGAACTTGAAGCGGATCATTTCGCCCTGTTCGGTGACCCTGAGACTGCCATTCACCGAGCCCGGGGGCTGGGAGAGGATCGCCCGATTGGCGGGGCCACCGCCACGACCTACGGTCCCACCACGACCATGGAAAAGCGTCAGATGCACCCCGAAATCCGAAGCTACCTGGGTCAGCGCCTCCTGGGCCTGATACTGGGCCCACGCCGCCTTCATCTGGCCCGCATCCTTGGCCGAATCCGAATAGCCGATCATAACCTCCTGCCGGCCCCCGGTATAGTCGCGGTACCAGTCCAACTCAAGGAGCGCTCTCAGGGCCTCGGGCGCATGATCCAGATCCGCCAGGGTTTCGAACAGCGGCACGATGCGCATGGGGTGGTCCATGCCGGCTTCACGCAACAACAGGATCACAGCCAGGACATCCGAGGGCTGAGCGGCCATGGAAATCACGTAGGAGCCCAGCGCGGCCGGCGGGTGCTCGGCGATCACGCGGCACGTATCCAGAACCTCACGAGTCTCTTCGGATGGGTCCCAGTTGCGCGGGACCAATGGGCGCCGGCTTTCCAGCTCCCGGATCAGGAACGTCTGACGCTCAGCCTCACTCCACTGCTCATAATCCCCCAACCCAAGCCAATCCACGATCTCGCCAATGGCAGAGGCATGCCGGGATGCCTCCTGGCGCACATCAAGGCGCACCAGCTCCAGCCCAAAGCAATGGGCGCGCCGGAGCGTATCCAGGAGGGGACCCCGCGCAACCGACTCCATCCCACAGGCCACGAGCGAGTCGTAGCACAGCTGAAGGGGTTCGATCAGTTCCGAGGAATCCAGCATCACCTCGGGCGAGGGCTCGACATTGCCCTGTACGGCCTCCTCGGCCCAGTCCCGGGTGGCCCGCAGGCGATCGCGCAGCTCGGAGAGCAGGGCCCGATAGGGTTCACGATGACCTCCCACCCGCTGCTGAAGCTCGGAAGAGGCCTCCCACATGGAAAGCTCCGCCCGCAGGTCCTGGAGGTCACGCAGGAACAGATCCGCTGCCATCCAGCGACTGAGCAGCAGGACTTCCCGGGTTACCGAGGCAGTCACGTTGGGGTTCCCGTCCCGGTCCCCTCCCATCCAGGACGCAATGCGTATGGGGCTGGCCTCAATCGGCAGCCCCTCGCCCGTATGCGCCTCGAGCGCGCCATCCAATTCACGCAGAAAATCGGGCAGCGCCTGCCACAGGCTGTTCTCCACCACCGCGAACCCCCAGCGCGCCTCATCCACGGCCGTGGGCCGCTCATGCCGGATCTCGTCGGTGTTCCAGGCCTGGGTGATCAACTGGCGCAGACGCCCCACCTCCTGTTCCCGTTCTTCCGGGAGCAGGTCTTCGGTATCCAGGCGCTGGAGGCAGGCGGACATCTCGTCATATTTCATGATGAGGGTTCGCCGCGCTACTTCAGTCGGATGGGCCGTCAGCACAAACTCCATGCGCATGTCGCGCACGCATTCGTGCAGCCGTGACGGCGCCACTCCCTGTTCGGCCAGGCGCGCCAGCGTCCCGTGTACGGATTCATCCGGCCCCTGCTCAGAGGGCTCGCGATGGCGCCGGATCCCATGGTACTGCTCCGCCAGGTTGGCGAGGTTCAGGAACTGGTTGAACGCCCGGGTCACAGGCACCAGCTGATCATCGCTCAAGCTGGCCAACAGTTCGGCCAGGCGCTGGCCGGAACCACTTTCCTGCATCCGGTCAGCCTTGGCCGCCTGGCGCACGGCTTCAACCCGTTCATACCATTCCGGGCCCGGCTTTTCCCGGATGCAATCACCCAGGATCTCACCAAGAAGACGGATGTTTTCCCTGAGAGCGGGATGCAGTTCGGTCATGACAACGTGTCCCCTTCGCTGCGGGCAATACCAGCGGCTCCATGCTACGATAAAGCCGTATGAATGCCCTTAGTATGACCCATCATAACCGGAGCGACGCAATACCATGAAAATCGCGGACCTGCCTAAGCACTGGGAAGCTGGCAAACAGACAGCGGATGACGGTCAGCACGAGTACGAGGTGAACGTCACACTGGAAGACGCGGCACGGCTGCGCGCGCTGGCGGAACTCTATCCGGACTACTCGGAGGAGGAACTGTTGCGGGATCTTCTCAACGCGGCGCTGGCCGACCTACCGGCCCCCGGGCGCCAGAAGTAGTAGACGGGGGCGCCGTCATCACGCTACGCGTGAGGCGCCACCCTTGAGCTCGCGCATGTACTTGCGGGAGAGGTTGAGAAAACGGGGCGTCATGCCGGCGTCCTCGTAGATCTCAAACCCGTCCTCGTCCCGGGCCACAACGCGACTGCCTTCACGGTAGGGAAAGCAGACCTCAAGATCGGTCAATGCGGCATTGATCAGGTCGCGCAACAACTCTTCGCGCGATTTGAGTGGATACTGCTGGGCTAATGCTTCAAGCCGCTGCTCGCTTTCCTCCGGGAGCCGTACCGTCACCTGCTCATCGGCCAGCCGGCCGCGCGCATGCTGCTCCCAGTGATTGACGAGTTGTCCAAGCCGCATAGATTACCTCTCCGTTACTGTCGCCCTATATCCGAACAGTATAGTCCATCCAGGCCCGGACTGAGAGGCAATCGCGGTCATGGATTGTACTTATTCTGACCAGCCCAGTGGCCTCAGGTCTCCGCGTCCGACGCTTTTTTGGCCTGGCGCCAGGCGGCTTCCAGGGCTTCGATATCGCGACCTTCAAGGCCTTCGCCTTCGGCCTGCAACTGCTTTTCCATACACCGGAAGCGGCGCTCGAACTTGTGGTTCGCCCGGCGCAGCGCCTGCTCAGCGTCCACTCCCAGAAAGCGGCTGAGGTTCACCACCGCGAACAGGAGGTCGCCCAGTTCGTCCTCCGCCTGGTCCCGATCCTCCGGGCCGGACTGATTCCGCCAGGCAGCCTTCAGTTCATCCGCTTCCTCGTGAAGCTTATCGAACACCATCCCGGTCTCCGGCCAATCGAACCCCACCTTCGACGCGCGCTTCTGGAGCTTGGCCGCTCTCTGGAAAGCGGGCAGTCCCGGCGTTACATCATCCAGGGCACTGCCCGGCTTTTCCGGTGCCCCCTGCTCTTGCTTTTCTTCCGCCTTAATGCGTTCCCAGTTCACGCGTACATCCGCCTCGGTCATGCCATTGGCATCACCAGGGTGGCTGTCGAGTGTGCCATCAGGAAAGATATGCGGGTGACGCCGGATCATCTTCCGGGTCACGCCATCGACCAGATCACTGAAGCTGAAACGCCCTTCCTCCCGGGCCAGCTGGGCATAGAACACCACCTGGAACAACAGATCACCCAGCTCATCCGGTAGGTGATCAAAGGCGCCACGCTCGATGGCGTCCGCTACTTCATAGGTTTCCTCAATGGTGTGGGGCACGATAGTGCGGAAATCCTGCTCAAGATCCCAGGGACATCCCTGCTCCGGGTCCCGGAGACGCGCCATCAGGGTCAGAAGGTCATCCATGGAATAGGTTCTGCTCATGGGCTCACTCCGGTCAGGCTTCACGATGCCGGTAAACATCGATGACGTTGGGCAACTGGCGGATGGACGCCAGCAGGCGCGACAGCTGATCGATGTCACTGATCTCCACGGTCAGCGTCGTGCTGGCTGTCAGGCTCTCGCTGTACGTTTCCGTCTGCATGGACAGCACATTGAGCTTACGGTTGGCCAATACCGAGGTGATGTCGTTCAGCAGCCCGGCCCGGTCATAAGCCTCAACCTCAACGGTCACCGGGTAACGCGCCTCGGGTTCCGCTCCCCAGTCCACATCAATGATGCGACTGGCTTCTTTCTGGCGCAACTGAACAAGGTTTGTGCAATCGTCCCGGTGCACGGTCACCCCTCGCCCAACCGAAATATAGCCAACGATGGCGTCGCCGGGAACGGGCGTGCAGCACTGGGCAATGACCGTTTTCAGGTTGCCAACGCCTTCAATATGAATATCGGGATCTTTCCTGTCCTTCTCGCTGCGCCGCCGCGTCAACCGCAGGTCGAGCTGGCGATCAGACGGTTCCAGGATCCGTTGGGCCGCTTTCACTACCTGGGCGGGTTTGAGATCGCCGGCCCCGATGGCCGCGTACATATCAGTGGCCGAGCTGTAATTGACCTTTTGCGCCAGCACGTCGGGGTCAAGATCGCGCAGCGACAGTCGGCCCAGCTCATCCTCCAGGACCGCCTTGCCATCGGCAATGTTCTGCTCCCGATCCTGCATCTTGAACCAGCGGGTTACCTTGGCGCGGGCCCGGGAAGTCTGGATATAGCCCAGACCGGGGTTGAGCCAGTTCCGGCTCGGAGCGGCCTCGCTGCCGCGCAGGACGGTCACCTGGTCCCCCGTGCGCAATGTGTGCGTCAGAGGCACGATGCGGCCATTGACCTTGGCGCCGCGGCACGCATGGCCCACCTCGGTATGCACTTTATAGGCGAAATCCAGTGGTGTGGCACCGCTGGGCATATCCACCACATGGCCTTCGGGGGTCAACACATAGATGCGTTCACTGCTCACGTCGCGGCGCAGCTGCTCCACCAGGCTCTCGTTATCGCCCAGATCCTCCTGCCATTCAATGACCTGGCGGAGCCAGTTGATCTTGGCCTCGTAGGCGGCCTCGGAGCCCCCTTTCTCGGTCCCCTTGTAACGCCAGTGGGCGCACACCCCCAGCTCCGCATCCTCATGCATGGCATGGGTCCGGATCTGCACTTCCATGGTCTTGCCCTCGGGCCCCACCACGGCGGTGTGCAGGGACTGATAGCCATTCTGCTTGGGATTGGCGATGTAGTCGTCAAATTCGTGGGGAATATGGCGCCACAGGCCGTGCACCACACCGATGGCGGCATAGCAGTCGCGCACTTCCGGTACAAGCACACGCAGGGCGCGAGTGTCGTAGACTTCCGAAAAGTCGATACCCTTGCGCCGCATCTTGCGCCAGATGCTGTAAATGTGCTTGGCACGCCCGGCCACCTCGGCCTCGATGCCCGCATCACCCAGGGCCCCTTTCAGGATTTCCGCCACCCGTTGCACATAGGCATCCCGGTCAACGCGCTTCTCGTCCAGCAGCTTTGCAACCTTCTTGTAGGCCGACTCATGCAGGTAGCGGAAGGACAGATCCTCCAGTTCCCACTTGATATGACCGATGCCCAACCGGTGCGCCAGGGGCGCGTAGATGTCGAACACCTCGCGAGCCACACGGAGCCGCTTCTCCGGAGGCGCGTCCTTGACCGCGCGAATGGCACAGGTGCGCTCAGCCAGCTTGATCAGGGCAACGCGTACATCATCCACCATGGTCACCAGCATGCGGCGGACATTGTCCTGCTGGCCCTGGGCCTGCCCCAGCACATTGCCCTTGAGCGGCGTATGCAGGGTTGAAATCACGGCCATCTGGAGCACGCCATCGATCAGCTGAGCAATGGTCTCACCAAACTCGTTGTGCACCGCCTCCAGTGTCATGCGCTCTTCGCGCACCGCCCGATACAGCACCGCTGCCACCAGCGTCTCCTGGTCCAGACGCAGCTCCGTCAGGATCTGGGCCATCTCAAGGCCGGTAAGAAAACTGCTTGCGCCAGGCGCCCAGAGGCGATCCTCACGCACGGCCTTGCGGTCGATGGCCAGGCTGCGCCGACAGGCACGGATCAGGGTCTCACGGTCCTCCAGGGGATGCTGGGCATCAATATGATCGACCCACGCCCCAATATCCACGCCGCCATCCGCGGTACTGGCGTAGTTTGTCCGGACCTTCACCATCAGTGCGACTCCCGCTCGAACAGGGCCATGGACTCAACATGGGCGGTGTGCGGGAACATGTCCATGATCCCGGCGCGTACCAGCCGGTAGCCATTGGCCACAAGAATGCCGGCGTCCCGGGCCAGGGTCGACGGATTGCATGAGACATAGACTATGCGCTCAACACCGGCCCTCGAGAGATGGCGAACCACATCTTCGGCCCCCGAGCGCGGCGGGTCGATCAATACCCGGTCAAAGCCTTCCGCTGCCCAGGGCTCGGCGGTAAAATCCTGCTGCAGGTCGGTTGCCCTGAAAGTTGCATTGACCAAACCATTGCGCTCGGCGTTCTCGCGACCACGCTGGACGAGCGCTTCCTCGCCCTCAACACCGACCACCTCGCCAGCCTGGCGCGCCAGTGGCAACGAGAAATTGCCCAGGCCACAGAACAGGTCCAGCACCCTGTGATGGGGTTCCGGCGCCAGCCATGACAGAGCCTGGTTGATCATGCGCTCGTTGATGGCCGCATTGACCTGGGTGAAGTCCATGGGATGGAATCCCAGCGTCAGATCCCAGTCCGGCAGCCGGTAGAACAGGCGATCCGGGCCATCACCCGGTTGCGGCCAGAGCCGGTGGACCGTATCCGGTCCCTTGGGCTGGAGATAGATCTGCAGGCCGTGATTCTGGCCAAACTCACACAGCCGGTTCTCATCCTCCGACGTCAGAGGCTCCAGGTGACGCAGCACCAGGGCCGCCTCCTCATCGCCGCAAGCCACTTCGATCTGGGCCAACCGATTGTAGACGGAAAGCTCGGCAATCAATGACTTAAGGGCTTCGATGCGCTGCCCCACGCGCGGATCCAGTACCGCACAATCGTTAATGGCGGTAATGAAACTGCTGCCCTTTTCCCGGAAGCCAACCAATACCTCGCCGCGCTTGGTCACATACCGCACGCCCAGACGGGCCTTGCGACGGTAACCGAGCGTTTCGCCCGTCAGCGGTTCAGCCCACTGCTCCGGCTCAATGCCACCAAAGTGGGCGAACTGTTCAGCAAGCGTTGCCGCCTTAAGCCGGACCTGCGCCTGCGGAGCCAGATGCTGCAGACTGCAGCCACCGCAGAGTCCTGAATGCGGACAAGGCGGTGTAACCCTCTCAGCGGAGGGATTGGCCTCCACCTCCAGCGTCCGCAGCGTGTCGAAGCGACGGCGCCGATCCAGAAAGCGTGCCTGGACCTGCTCGCCGGGCAACGCGCCATCCACGAACGCGGCCTTACCCTCAATACGGGCCACGCCACGCCCGTCATGGCTGAGGCTCTCAATCTCGATACTCACGGGTTCTGCGGGGATGCGCGGACCACGCCGGCGTCGGCTCATGCTGGACTACCCTGTAGAAAAATAACTTTGCTGGTTGGACGCCGCGGCCCGGCAGCTTACTGGCTGGAGAACACCCCGGTGGACAGATAGCGGTCGCCCCGGTCGCAAATAATGGCGACGATGGTGGCGTTTTCAACCTCCCGGGACAGACGCAGCGCACCAGCGACACAGCCCCCCGAGGATACGCCACAGAAAATGCCTTCCTGCGCGGCCAGTGAGCGCATGGTATTTTCCGCCTCCTGCTGCCCCATTTCCATGACCCGGTCCACGGCGCTGGCATTGAAGATGCCCGGCAAGTACTCCGGCGGCCAGCGGCGGATGCCGGGAATCGCAGCGTCCTCGCCCGGCTGAAGCCCGATCAGCTCAACCCCTGTGTTGTGCTCACGGAAGTAACGGGAGCACCCCATAATGGTGCCAGTGGTCCCCATGGAGGAGATGAAATGGGTGACAGTACCGCCGGTGTCCCGCCAGATCTCGGGCGCTGTCCCCTTATAGTGCGCCAGCGGGTTATCCGGATTGGCAAACTGATCCAGGATCATACCATCGCCGTTAGCCGCCATCTGCTGCGCCAGGTCCCGCGCCCCCTCCATGCTGGCCTCCCGTGACACGCTGATGATTTCAGCGCCGTAAGCCCGCATTGAAGCACGCCTTTCCTCACTGGCACTTTCCGGCATGATGAGGATCATGCGGTATCCCTTGATGGCCGCAGCCATCGCCAGTGCAATCCCCGTATTACCGCTGGTGGCCTCGATCAGGGTATCCCCTGGCTGGATATCACCGCGCTTTTCCGCCTCGCTGATCATGCTCAGCGCCGGCCTGTCCTTAACGGAGCCCGCGGGGTTATTTCCCTCAAGCTTTACCAGGATGGTATTGCTGGTGTTTCCAGGCAGGCGCTGGAGTCGCACCAGCGGCGTGTTGCCCACGTAGTCCTCAATGGTTGCATAGGCCATCGCAGCAGAGACTCCTCAGGCTTGTGACACCGGCAGCGTGCGCCAGCGCACGCATGTGTTAGATTGGCGCCCATGATACGCTGATCCGGGGCAGCGCCCAACCACTCCGGAACCACCCACACCACGGAACAGGATTGCTGATGCGCCGTTGGGGCGTCCAGAAAAAGATCTTCTTTCTCTCATGGGTTCCCACAATGGTACTCATTGTGATCGTGGGCATTTACTTCACCCACAGCTGGGTCAGCAACCTGTCGCGCATGCTCGAAGAGCGCGGTCTGTCCCTTAGCCACCAGCTGGCATCGGCTTCGGAGTACGGCACCTTTACAGGGAACCGGAACCTGCTGTTCGGCATCGCCAACTCCATGCTCAAGGAAGACGATGTCCGCTCCATCACCATCTACGACAGCGACGGACGGAAACTGGTCCAGACGGCCCCCCGCGAACGGGTCAAGGGTCCGAAACGACTCCAGGAACTAACCAGGACGCGGGTCAAAACGGGCGAGGACGCCTCCCTCTTTATAGCCCCCATTTACCCCCAGGACCTGATGATCAATGGTTTCCTGGGGCGGGACAGAGACCGCCTCCGCGGCAACGCGAACACCAGCGAGAAGCCGCTGGGCTGGGCCAGTGTTGAACTCTCTCACGCCGCTACAGAGAAGGAACAGTATGAGGCGCTGTTGGTCAGCCTGCTTCTGGTCGGCAGCGGCATCTTCCTGAACACCCTGATCGCCATCCACCTGAGCCGATCCATCACCGATCCCATCCATGAGCTCACCCGTGCCATCAGCCGATTGCGGGAAGGCAAGCTCGACACACGTGTTCAGATGACGGCAAGCCCGGAACTGGAAGAGCTGGCCTCCGGGCTTAATGCCATGGCCGGCAGCCTGCAACAGGCCCAGGATGAAATGCAGCAGAACGTGGATCAGGCCACCGAGGACCTGCGCGAGACGCTGGAAACCATCGAGGTCCAGAACATTGAACTTGATCTGGCCCGCAAGCAAGCACTGGAAGCCAGCCGCATCAAGTCGGAATTCCTGGCCAACATGAGCCATGAGATCCGGACGCCGCTCAACGGCATCATCGGTTTCACCGATCTACTGCTGAAGGCACCAGCCTCGGCCCAGCAGCGGGACCACCTCAATACCATCCGCAAGTCCTCGGAAATCCTGCTCACGATCATCAACGACATTCTGGACTTTTCCAAGATCGAAGCGGGCAAACTGGTTCTCGACCGCACGCCTTTCCGGTTGCGTGAGACTGTGGAGGAAGTGCTGATCATGCTCGCGCCCGCCGCCCACGAAAAAAACCTGGACCTGGCGCCTCTGATCTACACAGACGTTCCTGATGCCTTCATGGGTGACCCTTTGCGCATCAAACAGGTCCTGACCAACCTGGTGAACAATGCGATCAAGTTCACCCAGCATGGCGAGGTCGTGGTACGGGTAATGCTCGACGAGGATGATGCGGAGGAAGAACGCATCCGTATCAGCATCACCGACACGGGCGTGGGTCTATCCGACTCCCAGCAGAAGAGCCTGTTCAACGCCTTCAACCAGGCGGATGCCTCCACCGCGCGTGAATACGGCGGCACAGGGCTGGGGCTGGTCATCTCTCGGCGCCTGGTTGAGGAGATGGGTGGCGACATCGGCGTGGAAAGCGAGCTGGGCAGGGGATCCTGCTTCTGGTTCAGCCTGCCACTGGAAGCCTCCGGAGCCCCTGAGGAAACACCGGGAGCGCCACTCAGTGGTGAATCCGTACTCTACCTGGAATACGAGTCAACATCAGGGTTGGCCATAACCAACCTGATGCGCGAAACCGGCTTGAGCGTGAGCCACGCTTCCAACCCTCAGGATCTCATTGAACAGGTCCAATCAAGCCAGGCCGATGGCCATGGCTTCGCACTGGTGGTGCTGGGCGTGGCACGCCATCTGCTGCATTCCAGCCAGCACCAGGAATTGATCCGGACCCTCGAATACGAGTGTGACTGCCGTGTTCTGCTTCTGACCCCCACCCTCCATGAAGATACAAGCCCGCTGGTGGCCATGGCCTCAGCGCATATGAGCAAACCGGTGCGCCGGAGCCTGCTCCAACAGCGTCTCAGACATCTCATCCATGGCGCCGGGGATCCCTCGGAACCCCAGCAGGCACCAGCGCCGGCGCCCCTGCCCTCACGGGATGCCTCCGGAGTGAATGCCCGGGTCCTGGCTGTGGATGACAATGAGGCCAACCTCAAGCTGGTCACCACACTGCTCCGTGAGTTCGACCTCCAGGTGGAGGATGTCAGCAGTGGCTACCAGGCCGTTCAACGCCTTCAGCAAGGTACCTTCGACCTGGTACTGATGGACGTCCAGATGCCCGGCATGGATGGCACCGAGGCCACTGCCCGCATCCGCCGGCTTGACAACGCCAATAGTCACCTGCCAGTGATCGCGCTCACTGCCCACGCGCAAGTGGAGGAACGGGAGCAGCTTCTGGCGTCCGGTTTCGACGGCTACCTGACCAAACCCATCAATCCCTCCGTGATCGCCCATACCCTGCAACGCCATCTGGGGCTCAATGTGCGGGCGGAAGAGGGGCAGCAGACCACCCCCCTTGAACACGAAGCGGTACGACCCTCATCCCGTGGCCGCCGCCACCCCGTGGTGGATCCCGATGCCTGCCTGCGACTGGCCAACGGCAAGGCCGACCTGGCAGAGGAGATGCTGAGCATGCTACTGGATTATGTGGAGGAGGACCGCGCCGCTATCCAGAACCTGCACCAGCAGGGCGACCAGGCATCCCTGCTTGAACGGGTTCACAGGCTTCACGGCGCCACCCGCTACACCGGCGTACCAGAGCTGGGTGACTGTGCGGCGGATCTTGAAACCCGCCTCAAGAAGGGTTCAGAAGGAATTGACGCAGCCGTGGAACGCTTGGTGGCAGCCATGGATCGGCTGATGCACTGGTGTGAGCAAACCGACTGGCATGAGCTCTTACAGGAGGCCAACGCCTGAGGCCTGATCCATCAACGCCCGCATATCCCGGACCGCTTCCTTCATGCCCGTCATCAGGGCCCGTGCCATGATGGCATGGCCAATGTTCAGTTCATTGATGCCCGCCATCGCCGCGATTGCCGCCGTGTTGTGGTAGTGCAGACCATGGCCACCATTAACCACCAGTCCCTGCTGCCGGGCCAAATCCACGCATTCCCGCAACCGAACCAGTTCCCGCTCGCCAGCTTCAGGTGTGGTCGCCAGGGCATATTCCCCGGTATGCAGTTCCACTGCCGGTGCGCCACAGTCCGCTGCGGCCCGGATCTGATCCGCGTCGGCATCAATGAACAGCGAAACCTCGGTCCCCATTGCCGCCATACGTTCACAGGCCGCCTTAACGCGCCCCGTCTGGCCTGCCACGTCCAGCCCTCCCTCGGTCGTCAGCTCCTCACGCTTCTCAGGCACGAAACAGCAGTGCTCGGGCTGGATCCCCTCGGCAAAATCCAGCATGGCGTCGGTAACGGCCATCTCCAGATTCATCCGGGTGGTTAGGGTCTCTTTCAGGATGCGTACATCCCGATCCTGGATATGGCGCCGGTCCTCCCGAGGATGAACCGTAATGCCATCGGCTCCGGCCTCTTCCGCCAGCAGTGCCGCCTGGACGGGATCCGGATAGCGTGTCCCGCGGGCTTCCCGGAGGGTTGCGACGTGGTCAACATTAACGCCGAGCAGGACCCGGCTCGGATGATGATTCATTCTGACTTCCCCTGACGTACGAAAAGACGACGGCTGTGCAATGGCCGCCCCTGTAACAAATGATCCATCAGGCTGCGCATCAGCCGCTTGGCCAGTCGCAGTACCGCCTGATTGTCCAGCTCATCAGCGGCCAGCGCCAACAGGTGCTCGCCCGCGATACCCCCTATGGGGCCCTGGCGCTCCGACAGAACGCCCTGGGCCGGATGGAACGCATAGGTCCCACCTGTCTGGACAGGCTCGTCCGTATCCCGGGTCCTGTCCCAACTGATGCCATAGCCCAATTCGCTTGCAAGCCGGTACTCAAACCGCCGTAGTACAGGCTCCACTGCCGGGGGAGCACTGGCAAGTCGCTCCAGAGTATCCAGGTAGGCCCCAAAAAGATCGGGTGCCGGATCCGCCTCTGTCAGCAGGCGCAGCAGCAGTTCGTTCACGTAGAAGCCACAATAGAGATGATTGCCGCCCAACGCCAGTGCAGGGGCCGTGGCTTCGGCATGCCGCAGGGTCTTGAGCGAGTGGCGGCCGGACCAGGAGACCCTGAGGGGCCGAAAGGGCTGGAGTTCCGCCTGCCACTGGCTCCGTGGGCGGGCCGCGCCGCGCGCGACAACGCTGAAATGACCATGACCAAGGGTGAACAGGTTGACGATCAGGCTCGTCTCCCCGTAAGGCCGGCGATGCAGCACAAAGGCCGGATCCAGCTGCTGGCCGCGAGCCGTCACGGCTCAGCGCCTCTGATCCCCATAGCCCAGGGAGCGCAGGGCACGCTCGTCATCGGCCCAGCCTTTTCGGACCTTAACCCATAGGTTCAGCATCACCTTGGATTCAAAGAGGCTTTCCATATCCAGCCGCGCCTCCTGGCCGATCTGGCGCAGCCGGCTGCCCTTGTCACCGATGACGATCTTTTTCTGGCCCTGGCGTTCCACCAGGATGAGACCATTGATATGGAGGACGCCGCCTTCCTGCTCAAAGGTTTCAATCTCGACCGCCATGGTATAGGGCAGCTCAGCACCAAGCTGGCGCGTGATCTTTTCGCGGATCATTTCCGCCACCAGGAAGCGTGAGCTCCGGTTGGTCAGGTCGTCCTCATCAAAAGGATGGGGCCCTTCAGGAAGGTGGCTCCGGATGGTGCTTTCAAGGCGATCCAGGTTACGCGAGCGCAACGCCGACACAGGCACGATCTCGGTGAACGGGTACTGTTGGCTGAGCCAGTCAATATGCGGCAGTAACTGATCCGGATCCGCCATCTGATCCACCTTGTTGATCACCGCCAGAACCGGGCACTCGAGATGCGAGAAACGCGCCAGCACATTGGCATCGCCCTCGTTCCACAGATCCTGATCAACCACGAACACCACCATGTCCACGTCCCTAAGGGCGGTGGTTGCCTCACGGTTCATGTACCGGTTCAGGACCCTGGGCTCCTCGGTATGCAGGCCTGGCGTGTCCACAAACACCATCTGATCCTGTTCCACCGTATGAATACCCAAGAGCTGGTAGCGGGTGGTCTGGGGCTTGCGCGAGGTAATGCTGAGTTTCTGACCCAACAGGTGATTCATCAGCGTGGACTTGCCCACATTGGGGCGCCCCAGAAGCCCGATGAAACCACTGCGACTGACCGGCTCATCCGCCATGGGGGTCCCCCTCCTGCTCAAGCTGTTCCAGGGCCAGCCGCGCCGCATCCTGTTCCGCCGCCCGCCGGCTGCCACCCTGCCCACGCGTGGCTGTCTGCAGCACGGGCACATTGCAGTTCACGTAGAACGTCTGCTGGTGCGCTTCACCCCGCACTGTTTCCACCTCGTAGTTGGGAAGCGCCTGACGCCGGGACTGGAGGAATTCCTGCAGGCGGGTCTTGGGATCCTTCTGGGTATCCTGCAGGCTGAGCCGGTCCAGCCGGGGACCAAACCAGGCCAGAAGGCGTTCACGAGCCTGTTCCAGGCCCGAATCCAGATAGATGGCGCCCACAATGGACTCGACGGCGTCCGCCAGTATCGACTCACGCCGGAATCCCCCACTCTTGAGTTCACCAGAGCCCAGCCGGAGGCAGTCCCCCAGCTCGAACTCAAGGGCGATCTCGGCCAGGGTTGCTCCGCGCACCAGCCGAGCCCGCAGCCGACTGAGCTGACCTTCCCGGGCTTCCGGGAAGCGATGGAACAGGTACTGCGCCATCACCATGTTCAGAATCGAGTCGCCCAGGAATTCAAGGCGCTCATTGTTGTTGCCGCCATAGCTGCGGTGGGTGAGCGCCAGCCGGAGATGTTCCACGTCACTGAAGCGGTAGCCCAGGCGCTTCTGGAGCTGGTCAAGACGTTCCTGCTCGGTCACGGCATCCTCAGTTCATGCTGATGGTCGAATTGGACGACGGTATCAATGTTACCAATGAACCCGGAGCGCACCTCATAGGAGAATTCCAGGTACAGCCGACCATCGTCGAGCTCCATCTTCATGTCACTCACACTGACCGCCTCAATGTTTTCCATCTGGAGACGTTTACGCAGATACTCGCGCACGTCACGTAGGTCCTCCATATCGCGATGGGACTCGGTCTCTTCCAGGGATCCAATGATCCGACCGAGCATGTAATCGTCAATGTACGCCGGTACCACGCGAAAAAGCACGTTAAGAAGGAAGGCACCGATCAGAATGAACAGCGCCATCGAGAGCATTGAAAAACCATTCTGACGTCTGAGTACGTGTTGCATCAGTAATCTCCGCTGTTAGTGAACCCAGCCGACACGGTTGAAAGTAGGCAGGCTCGTCAGCGACTCCCAGTGCATCCAGATCGCAAACGCCTTACCCACCACATAGCGATCGGGCACCATGCCCCAATACCGGCTGTCGCGACTGTTGTCCCGGTTGTCGCCCATCACAAAATAGTGCCCCTCGGGCACTGTCCATTCACCTTCCGCCTTTGGATCGGTCGGGCGCTGGGCGTACAGGGTACGGAATTGGTGCCTGCCCAGCTGTTCACGGTGGAGTTCCTGTTCGCGCAGGCCTGCCACAAAAGTGGAGGATACCGGCTCACCATTCACATAGAGCCGCTTCCCTTCATAGGCGATGCGGTCCCCGGGCAGGCCAACAACCCGCTTGATGTAGTTCACCGAGGGCTCCTCTGGGTAATGAAAAACCATGATGTCGCCCCGCTTTGGATCACCCAGGTCCAGCAGCTCCCAATGCGCCACCGGCACCCTCAGCCCATAGGTGAACTTGTTCACCAGGATGAAATCCCCCACTTCCAGCGTTGGCAGCATGGAACCGGACGGAATCTGGAAGGGCTCCACCAGAAATGAGCGCAGCAGCAGCACCACCAGCAGGATCGGGAAGAAGGACCGACTGACCTCAGCGAGCCAGGGCTGGTCCGGATCCGCCGCATCAGCCGCCCCCTCGGCGCTTTTCCGGGCCCCTTTCTGGGTGTAGCGCGCCTGCCTGCGGGGCCGGAACAGATAGGCATCAATCAGCCAGATAACGCCTGTCGCGGAGGTCAGTACGACCAGTACCAGCGGGAAATTGATGTTCATGGGCATGGCTACTCGTCATCCACCCTGAGAACGGCCAGGAAGGCCTCCTGGGGGACCTCCACACTTCCAACCTGTTTCATGCGCTTCTTGCCTTCCTTCTGCTTCTGCAGCAGCTTCTTCTTACGACTGGCATCGCCGCCGTAGCATTTGGCAGTCACATTCTTGCGCAACGCCTTCACGGTCTGGCGCGCCACGATGTGATTGCCAATGGCAGCCTGAACGGCGATATCGAACATCTGCCGCGGAATCAGTTCCTTCATCTTTTCAGCGAGAGCCCGGCCCTTGCTGTGTGCCTGATCCCGGTGCACCACGATGGCCAGCGAGTCCACCCGGTCGCCATTGATGATCATGTCCAACCGCGCCAGGTTGGCCGCCTGAAAGCGCTGGAACTGGTAGTCCAGGGACGCATAGCCCCGGGTGGCACTCTTGAGACGGTCGAAGAAATCCAGGACCACCTCGCTCATGGGCAGCTCATAAACAACCTGAACCTGGGTGGCCAGGAAGTTCATGTTCGTCTGGTGCCCACGGCGCTCCTCGCACAGCGCAATCACGTTCCCCAGAAACTCCTGCGGAACCAGGATATTGGCCTCCACAATGGGCTCACGGATTTCTTCCATCTCGCCGGCATCCGGCAGACGCGAAGGATTCTCGATGTACTCAATGCTTCCATCGAGCATAACCACCTCATAGACCACAGTGGGCGCCGTGGTAATCAGGTCGATGCCGTATTCGCGCTCCACCCGTTCCTGGATGATCTCCATATGAAGCATGCCCAGGAAACCGCAACGGAAGCCAAAGCCAAGCGCGTCGGAGCTCTCCGGCTCGAAAAACAGCGACGCATCGTTGAGGGTCAGCTTCTCCAGAGCATCCCGGAAGGCATTGTAGTCCTCCGAGGAAACCGGGAAGATGCCCGCGTACACCTGCGGCTTGACGTTCTGGAACCCTTCCAGCTGGGCGACATCAGGGGTGCTGGCGTGGGTCATGGTGTCACCCACGGGCGCGCCCTTGATGTCCTTGATGCCGGAAATGATGAAGCCCACCTCCCCGGCCTTGAGTTCGGGGACCGTGGTCGGCTTGGGATTGAAATAGCCCACCTTGTCCACCGCATGGGCCTTGCCGGTGGATTTGACATGGATCTTGTCGCCCTTGCGCACACTGCCGTGCATGACCCGCACCAGCGAAACCACGCCCTGGTAGTTATCAAACCAGGAGTCGATGATCAGCGCCTGCAGTGCCTCATCCACCTCGCCTTCGGGGGGCGGGACGCGATGGATCAATGCCTCCAGAACGTCCTCGACGCCAGTGCCGTTCTTCGCGCTGCATGGCACCGCATCACTGGCATCAATCCCGATCACGTCCTCGATCTCGGACATGACCTTCTCGGGATCCGCCTGCGGCAGGTCGATCTTGTTCAGGATCGGGATGACTTCAAGATCCTGATCCATGGCGGTATAACAGTTGGCGACTGACTGGGCCTCCACGCCCTGCCCGGCATCCACCACCAGCAGCGCGCCTTCACAGGCCTTCAGAGACCGGGACACCTCATAGGAGAAATCCACATGCCCCGGGGTGTCGATAAAGTTGAGTTCATAGACGTTACCATCCTGAGCCCGGTATTTGAGCGTCACGCTCTGGGCCTTGATGGTGATCCCCCGCTCACGCTCCAGGTCCATGGAATCCAGGACCTGCTCCGCCATTTCCCGGTCGGTGAGCCCTTCACAGACCTGAATGAAGCGGTCCGCGAGCGTGGACTTCCCGTGGTCGATATGGGCAATGATCGAAAAGTTGCGTATGTGGCTGAGATCGCTCACTGACACTCCAGAATCCGGTTTCCCGTAACCGCCATTGCGGCGACGGCCTTGACCGGGCGGATTTTACCGGACACGTGAGGGAAAGGCTATGGCTGACCCGGCGCGAGGCGGACTTACCGCCACGAGCCGGGCCGCCCCGGAAGGAAGGATCATTCGGGCAGGCGCAGCGCCACGATCCGAGGATTACCCTGGCGGATCAGGGTAACCGCAACCGGCTCACCCGCCGGCAGTGACGCAACCGCCTCCCGGAACTCGTCAACACTGGTCACGCCCTGGTTGCCCACCTTGCGGATCACGTCATTGCGACGGATACCCGCCTGACGCGCTGGCCCGCGACCAACTTCCGCCACCAGGACACCACCATCAAGATCCCACTTCTGCGCCAGCTGCTTCGGCAAGGGTTCTACACGCAGCCCCAGACGGGTGCCGCTATCCGGGGTCGCGGCCGATTGGCGTGCCTGTTTACTGTCTTCAGGCAGCTTGCCCACCGTAAAGGTGACCGTCATGCGCTCACCATTACGCAGCACCGTCAGATCGGCCTCGCTACCGACATCCGTCCGTCCCACCTTGGGCGGCAGATCCGAGGAACGGGTAATTTCCTCACCATTGAATTCAAGGATGACGTCCCCCTGCTGGAGGCCCGCTTCCGCGGCCGGGGAATCGGGGACCACATCCGCCACCAGGGCGCCATAGGGGCGATCAAGACCGAAAGTCTCCGCCAGGTCCCGATTCACCTCCTGGATCATCACGCCCAGCCAACCCCGGGTTACATGACCCTTGTCGCGCAGCTGATCAAAGACATCCATGGCGACATCCATGGGAATCGCAAAGGAAACGCCCATGAAGCCACCGGAACGGGTGTAGATCTGGGAGTTCACGCCAATGACCTCCCCCTTCATGTTGAACAAGGGCCCACCCGAATTACCGGGGTTGATGGCCACATCACTCTGGATGAAGGGAATGTAGTTATCACGCGGCAGGGAACGGCCCTTGGCGCTCACGATCCCGGAGGTGACGGTGTAATCGAAGCCGAACGGCGAGCCGATGGCAAAGACCCACTCCCCCACGGAAAGATCCGAGGAGCTGCCGATCTTGGCCGTGGGCAACCCTTCGGCATCCACCTTGAGCACGGCAATATCGGAGCGGGCATCGGCACCCACTACTTCCGCTTCCATTTCGCTCCGGTCATTCATTCGAACGATGATTTCATCGGCGTCTTTAACCACATGGTTATTCGTCAGAATGTAGCCATCAGACGACACAATGAAGCCAGACCCCATCGATTGATGCTCGCGCTGGCGCGGCGGCATCTGGCCATGGAACCGTTTCTCAAAGAATTTCTGGAAGAACTCCGGGAGCTGCTCCATCCGGCCCCCGAAGGGTGTGGCCCCGCGGGACGAGGTAGACGTAGTGCTGATGTTGACCACGACATTCGCATTATCCTCAACCACGCCGGTGAAATCCGGCAGCTTCCCGCCGCTCTGCTGCGCGGGCACACAGGTACTCACAAGCAGAAAAAGCAGCGCAAACAGAGGCGTGAATCGCTGTGACATCCTCAACATTGGGATCTCCCGTTCGGTTTGAATACACAGGCGCCCGCAACGCCACGCGGGCCCTTGCCTAACCCCCTTCATGATATTGATCTCAGCGGCGGGGTTTTCAAGTGAACGGTACGTCAGAAAAACGAACCCTTCTCACAAAGACCGGCTCGAACCGCTTACCGTGATGCCTGTGCCGGAGCCAGTACCGCGCCGCCATCAACCCACCAGCAAGGCCGGCAACTCCAGCGGCCGTGGTCGCGCCTTCACCGGCACCAGTCAGGGCTTCCCCCACAAACGCACCCAGAACCAGCCCCAAAAGCGGTACCAAGTATACCAGCGACGCCCCCGCCACCAGCGCGGAAGACGTCACACGGAGCATGACCCGGTCCCCCGGCGATACCCGCTCATCGTCCGGAACAGTCACCCAGAACGTCACCGGACGGGGATCGCTGCGCATCGCCTCCAGCAACCCCTGGCCACACCCTTCACCGGCAGCACAGCGCGGACACCCGGTCACCGGCGCCACACGAACTCTGGCCCGGGACCCGGTGCACTGCACCACCTCCCCTTCGCGCTCCTCATGCGATGCCATCACTGATTCCTCGTTCAGCGTCATGAGCTTGATCATCTCCCGGAAGGTGGCGCACGTAAAGAGTGACACCGGAAGCAAACTTTAGTTCAATATTCCCTATGCATGCATTCCACCAATACGACGTTGTCATTGTGGGCAGTGGCGCCGCCGGCCTGACCACGGCCCTGACCCTGGATTCCCACTTGAGCGTTGCGGTCCTGAGCAAGACGCGGCTCGATAGTGGCTCCACCCAGTGGGCCCAGGGTGGCATCGCCGCGGTTCTTGATGACAGCGACAGCGAAGAGGCGCACACCGCCGATACGCTGACGGCGGGCGCGGGCCTGTGCCACGAAGATACGGTCCGGCAAACCGTCTCCCAGGGCCGCGAAAGCATCGACTGGCTGATTGAGCAGGGCGTCCAGTTCACCCGCGCCGACGGCAGCCACTTCCACCTGACCCGTGAAGGCGGCCACAGCCACCGTCGCATCATCCATGCCGCGGATGCCACTGGACAGGCCGTTTCCCAGGCCCTGTGTGAGCGCGCCCGCCAGAAGGACAACATCACGATCTTCGAGAACCGGGTGGCAGTTGACCTGGTAACCCATCGTAAGCTCTTTCTGCCCGGAAACCGTTGCGTAGGCGCCTACGTCTTCAATCACGACACCCAGGAGGTGGAGCTGTTCCGGGCGCGCTTCCTGGTTCTGGCCACGGGTGGCGCCAGCAAGGCCTACCTTTACACCAGCAACCCGGACGGCGCCACCGGCGACGGCATTGCCATCGCCTGGCGCGCGGGCTGCCGGGTCGCCAACATGGAGTTCAACCAATTCCATCCCACCTGCCTGTATCACCCACAAGCGAAGTCCTTCCTGATCAGCGAGGCCGTACGTGGGGAAGGGGGCAAGCTCCTGTTGCCGGACGGCAGTCGCTTCATGGAACGCTTTGATGAACGCGCGGAGCTGGCACCACGGGATATTGTTGCTCGGGCCATCGACCATGAAATGAAACGCCTGGGCGCGGACTGCCTCTATCTCGACATCAGTCACCGGCCAGCGGAATTCATTGAAGAACACTTTCCAACCATCGCCGCCAGCTGCCGCGACTTCGGAATCGACATCACCCGGGACCCGATTCCAATCGTACCCGCGGCCCACTATACCTGTGGCGGCATCATGGTGGATGAACGTGCCCGCTCCAACGTAAACCAACTCTACGCGGTCGGCGAAACGTCCTTCACAGGCCTGCACGGTGCCAACCGCATGGCCAGCAATTCCCTGCTGGAATGCCTGGTTTACGGTCGGGAGGCAGCCCGGGACATCAACCAGCAGAGCCCGCACGTTCCAGAGCCCCCCGAAGTCCCCGAGTGGGACGAATCCCGGGTAAGGGATTCGGACGAGGATGTGGTCATTGCCCACAACTGGGATGAACTGCGCCACTTCATGTGGGACTATGTGGGCATTGTGCGCACCACCAAACGCCTGCAGCGGGCCAAGCACCGTGTTGACATGCTCCACAGCGAGATCCGCGAGTTCTACAGCAATTACCGGGTCAGCAATGACCTGCTGGAATTGCGTAACCTGGTGACAGTGGCCGACCTGATCATCTGCTCGGCGCTGCAGCGCCGTGAAAGCCGGGGTCTTCATTACAACCTGGATTACCCAACCACCGCCGCGGACCCCAAAGATACGATACTGGTGCCAACCAGCTACATGCGATCTGATGCCTGAACCCTGATGGAAACCACCGACCCCATGACCGATGACCGCGAATACAAGCGCCTTGTCTGGCACAGCCGCAGGGGCATGCTGGAACTTGACCTGCTGCTGGTCCCCTTCGTGAAGGAGGCCTACCCCTCACTCTCCGAAGCCGACCAGGCCCGTTACCGGAGCCTGATCGACTGCGAGGACAACGACCTCTTTGCGTGGTTCATGCAGCGCAACCGGCCGGAGGACCCCGATCTTGCCCGCATCGTCGACCTCATCCTCCAGCGGGTTCAGCCGGATTGAGATTCCCCTGAAGCCTTCGCCCGGGTTGGGCCTTCTGGCCGCGACCCCATGGCTCCTGCCCGCCGCTGTTGTGCTGCAGCTTGAGGCACTGCCTTTCGCGGTTCCAGCGAGCATTGTGCTGGTGTGCACGGCGGGCGGCGTTACAGCCTTCCGGCGCCAGTTGCTGCGTGCCCGCAACAGCCCGGTCCAGCTCCTCGCCAGTCCGGAGGGACTACAGGCCATCCTGCGTAACGGCCGCCAACACCGGCTCCACATCAGCCCGGGATCCCGCATCGCCCACCGTTTCCTGTGGCTGCATCTTAAAGGTCATGGTTACGGCTCCGCCCAGCCCTTGCTGTTGAGCACGATCCCGGGTATCCGTAATACTGATCCGCAACAACTACGTCGGCTGACGGGCTGGCTCCGGCTGGGGCCCGCCCGCACGGACGATACGTGCCCCATGAACCGGTTTCACGGAGACACAGAATGACCCAGACGAACACAACGGCCCCCGCCATGCTGCCCGATGCCATGACCGCGCCGGTCAATGCCCATCGGCTGATGCTCCTCGAAGGGCCGGATGTGGATCGCTTCCTCCAGGGCCAGGTAACCTGCGACATTGAAGAGCTGACCCTGGAACACAGCCTGCCTGGCGCGGCCTGTACCCCGAAGGGCCGCGCTTATGCCCTGTTCCGGCTGGTTCGCCTGTCGCCCGAACGGGTCCTCGTCCGTTTCCCGGAAACCCTCAGCGACCGCATCAATCAACAGCTGAGCAAATACCTGGCGTTCTTCAAAGCCGAGCTGAAAACGGCGGATGAGTGGCAGCTGTTCGGTCTCATCGGGGAAGAGCGCGCCGGCGCGATGGCGCCATCATTGCCGGAAGAGGTCAACGACGCGGTCGCTGCCGGCGATAGTATCCTGGTCCGGACCGTCCCTCTGCCCGACGGGCGCCCGCGTTTCGAACTCTGGTGGAACGCTGCCACGGAACCGGCCCCGCAACCGGACCAAGACAGTGCAACCTGGCAACTCTCCGAGATCATGAGTGGCCTGACCCTGCTGAACGACACCACCTCCGAAGCCTATGTGCCGCTGAACCTCAATCTTCAGGCCTATGACGGCGTGAGCTTTACCAAAGGCTGCTATACCGGCCAGGAGATCATCGCCCGGATGCACCACCTGGGACAGCTCAAGAAAAGCCTGTTCCGCCTGGAAGCCCGTTTCACCGATACACTGCCCCAGCCCGGAGACCGGCTGGTGGATGCCGACGGCAATGGTCTGGGCGAGGTTACCGACAGCATTGCAACCGACGACGGCAACGTCCAACTACTCGGCGTTCTCAAACACAGCGCCCTGGACGCCACCGTTTCCCTCGCCGACCAGCCCGGCGCCCGGCTGGCCCTGCAGCCACTGGGCTACAGCATGCCGGAGCACCAGAAGCAGTGACAAAATATAACGGCATGCTGTGTCAGGTCTGCTATAAATAGGGCAGTATTACGAACGACTTGGAGACCTTCAAGGTTATGACGGAACTGGGCAACCGCATCCGCGACCAACTGCTCACAGCCATCGATCAGGACCAGCTGACGCTGCCAACCCTGCCCGAGGTGGCACTGAAGGTCCGTGACATCGCGGAGTCCGAGGACTCCGCCATTCCGGACATGGTTAAGACGATCAGCGACGATGCGGCCATGTCCGCGCGCATCATCAAGGTGGTGAACAGCCCCCTTTTCCGTGGCTCACGCGAAATCACCACCCTGAACATGGCGGTCAGCCGGCTCGGTATGGACTATACCAGCAGCCTTGCCATGGGCCTGGCCATGGAGCAGATGTTCCAGGCCACATCGGATATGATCGACCGGCGTCTGCGCACCATCTGGCAGCGCAGCACCGAGATTGCCGGTATTGCCCAGGTTCTGGCCCAGCACTACACCAGGCTCAAGCCCGAACAGGCGACGCTGGCGGGGCTGGTCTGCCAGATCGGGGCCCTGCCCGTTCTGAAATTCGTTGAAGACCATGATATCCAGATCAACAACGCCATGCTGGATAACCTGCTCGACGAACTGCACCCAGTCATCGGCGACCGCATTCTCAAAGCCTGGGATTTTCCCCTGGAGCTGCACCATGTGCCTTCTGAACATGTCAACTTCAGCAGGCAGGTACCGGAAGCGGATTACGCGGATGTGGTGATGGTGGCAAGTCTGCAGGCCCTGTCAGGGTCGGGTCACCCCCACACCGAAATGGACTGGAGCGAAGTGACCGCCTTCCAGCGGCTGGGCCTGGATCCAGAATCCAGCATGGAAGACGACGAGGACCTGGGCGAACAGATGGAAGCCGCCATGGCCCTGCTCCAGAGCTGACTCAGGCGCCCGCCTTCTGGGTATCTCCCGAACCGCGATAGCGCGCTTCCAGTGTTGCGCGGTCGGGCAACCCCCAATCCACTTCCGGCAATCCCTGCTGCACCAGCCATTCATTGGTACGCGAGAACCAGTGCTGCCCGAAAAAGCCACGGTGAGCGGATAGCGGCGAGGGATGGGGCCCTTCGAGAACCAGGTGCCGATTGCGGTCGATAAAGCCTCCCTTCTTCTGGGCATAACTGCCCCACAACAGAAAGACCACCCCTTCGCGCTCTTCGTTGAGGTGGCCGATGACGCGGTCCGTGAAGGTCTCCCACCCCTGGCCGCGATGGGCACCAGCATTACCCTGCGCCACGGTCAGTACACTGTTCAGAAGCAGCACGCCCTGTTCCGCCCAGGGCTGCAGGCAGCCATGATCCGGAATGGGCAGGCCCAGATCCTGATTCAGCTCCTTGAAAATATTGACCAGGGAGGGCGGCACTGCAACACCAGGCCGCACACTGAAGCACAGACCATGGGCCTGACCGGGGCCGTGATAGGGATCCTGCCCAAGGATGACTACCGAGGTACGATCAAAGGGCGTGGTGTTCAACGCATTGAAGCAGAGGTTGGCCCGCGGGAACAGCGTCTTCCCGGCCTCCTCCTCACTGGCCAGAAAGGCGCCAAGCTGCTCCATGTAGGGCTGGCTGAATTCCCCCTCGAGGCGTTCCCGCCAGCCGGTACCCGGTTTCAGGTGCGACAGCAGCGCTTCCGTGGCCGGATGCATCCTTACCCCCTCTCGGGTCGCATAGCCGGGAACAGGATCACATCCCGGATCGAAGGAGAATCCGTCAACAGCATCAGCAGCCGGTCAATCCCGATGCCCTCCCCTGCCGTAGGCGGCAGGCCGTACTCCAGCGCAGTGATGAAGTCCTCGTCATAGAACATGGCCTCATCATCGCCTTCGGCCTTCTCCTGTGCCTGCTCCCGGAAGCGTTCCGCCTGGTCCTCGGCATCGTTGAGCTCGGAGAAGCCGTTAGCAATCTCCCGACCGCCCACGAACAGCTCAAAACGCTCGGTCACGCTCGGATCATCGTCGCAGCGCCGTGCCAGTGGCGACACCTCGGTGGGATACCGCGTAATGAAAGTGGGCTGGGTCAGCCGGTGCTCGGCGGTTTCCTCGAAGATCTCAGCCTGGATACGGCCCAGCCCCCAGCCCTCTTTCACATTGATGCCCAGCTCGGCGGCCACCTTCGCCGCCTGCTCGCGATCCGACAGCTGCGTTTCGGTCAGCTCCGGATTATGTTCCAGGATGGCCTCCATCACGCTCAGGCGCCGGAACGGGCCCGAGAAGTCATAGGTGACGTGGTCTACGACCTCACCATTGCCATCCCGCACGCCGTTGCTGAAGCGTGCCTCACCGAACACAGTCTCGGCCACCTCGCGCAGCAGGTTCTCGGTGAGCTCCATCAGGTGGTTGTAGTCCGCGTAGGCCTGGTAGAACTCGAGCATGGTGAACTCGGGGTTGTGCCGAGTTGACAGTCCTTCATTACGGAAGTTGCGGTTGATCTCGAACACCTTCTCGAAACCACCCACCACCAGGCGCTTGAGATAGAGCTCCGGCGCCACGCGCAGGTACATGTCAATATCCAGCGCATTGTGGTGGGTAATGAAAGGCCGGGCCGTGGCACCACCGGGGATCACCTGCAACATGGGCGTTTCCGCCTCGATGAAGTCGCGGCTGGTGAGGTAGTGGCGCATCTGGTTGATGACCTTTGAGCGTACCTTAAAGGTGTTGCGCGTGTCCTCGTTCATGATGAGGTCCACGTAACGCCGGCGGTAACGCTGCTCCGGATCCACCAGCCCCTTGTGCTTCTCGGGCAGGGGCCGCAGCGACTTGGTCAGCAGCTGGTACTCCTCCATGACCACGTACAGGTCACCCTTGCCGGATTTTGAGAGCGTCCCCCTCACACCCACAATGTCACCCACGTCCCAGTCCTTGATCTCCTTCTGCACCGCCTTGGTGCTGTAGATCTGGATACGGCCACTCATGTCCTGGATCACGGAAAAGGGCTTGCGATCCAGCATCAGGCGCCCGGCCACCGCCACTTTCATGTTCAGCTCAGCCAGTTCTTCCTTGCTGTAATCGCCGTAACGCGCCTGCAGCTCCGCGGCGGTGCTGTCACGCTCAAAGTCATTGGGAAAGGGGTTGTCACTGGCATCGCGCCGGCTCTGCAGCTTCTCGCGGCGCTCGGCGATCAACCGGTTCTCGTCCTGGGATGGTGTTGCGTCGGTGTTGTCCGTCATGGGCGAAAGATTCTCCGGTTACAGGCCCTGTTTGTACCTCTTACTCAACATACAAATCAGGTGCTTATATTGCTTTTGGGCAGCCGAAATACACGCTGGTATACACGGATATAGCTGCTGAAATTTTAATCAGGCGCTGTTCTGAGCAGGTACAGCATGTTCAATGAGGGTGTCACTGTACTGGTGCAGATCGAACAGGCGAAAGTATAACCTTGCCATCCTATTTGAACCAGACTTGAAGCCTGGAGGACACGCAGGACCAGGCTTTCTCAGCCGGTCCGTCATCCCACCATTTTTTGAGGGCTTCAAAAGTAGAGCTCAGGCTACCAGGCCATCAACCTGCCTCGCCCAAGCCTGACCAAGGCGATCGGGTACACCCCATACAAGTAAATGGTGCATCTAAAACTGGTCCCTGAACCGGCCGGCTTCGGTGGCGATCATGTGCATCACGTTGTTATTGCGTGCCTTGTTATGGGCGTCGGGTCTTAGAACCTGGATCAGCAAGTAGCAGTTCTCGTCGCGGATACCCTGGCAGTAAACCAGGTGCTCATCGCTGGTGCGCCGGAATTGAAGCGCGCAAACCGGCCAGTACGAGGAATCAGCCAGATGAATATGCTGGATTTCTTCCTGTCTGGCCAGAGGGTAAGTATGAGGATGGTCGTATAACGCATCACGCCCGAACGTCTTGGGAATCCAATTGCCGGACTTGTAGTCTTTGAAATCGTCCTTGAGGTCTTGAAGTTCCTGCTCGCTCAAGGCTTGCCGGATCAGTTTGGAGGTGAAGACCCTTACGGGCACTCAACGAAATCCCCCAGATCGTCCTCAGTCGCGTTCTCGGTGACCCGCGTTCCACGCTCACCGATCTCACGAAGCCGCTCGGCGGTGGGCCGGAAACGCCCTTCAACGGCGTGCTCTTTTTCGTATTGCTGGATCACGTTCACCATTGCCTCGTAGGTCTCCGCACCAATGACATACCCGGCTGGTTTATTGTGCGATAACACTGCTACCGGCTCAGCCGTGAAATAGTCTGCCGGCTTGTTGCGCAGCTCAGTGATGCTAACCGTCTTTTCAGCCAGAATGGCGTGAGTTGTCATTGCAGCGACCTCCAAAGGCCCATATGTAACCAAAATTTCGAACAAAATTATGCGCATAATTTTGTGCAAAAAATATAGGCTTTGCTGGCGGAAGTGTCAACAGTATTGGTAGACATATTGGCGTGGAGGGCGCAGTACACACCCCGACTCCAGGTTCCGATCCTTACCCCGGATCCCGCCCCGGGGTCTGGCAACCGAAACGAACCACCTGATGCACTACATGGCGTTTTGAGTCACCTTCAAGCGATAATTGCGCCCCAGGTAGGGAATCGCCTCGCCGGAGACAAACCGACCCGCGCTGGCCGGTCGCGCTTCCCGGTGGACCAGCATCTTCTCCCTGATCCAGCTGCGCTTGTCCGCCAGCACTCCGAGGCATCCATGTTGCCCCGGAGGATTGTCCGCAGCTTCCCAAAGGAAGGATTCGAGTTGTTGCAGTGTCAGGGCTGGGTCATGCAGTGGTTTCCGTATTCGTTTGTCTGCTGGCTGAGTTTGCGCGCTATGGGCTGCTTCCGACAATGCTGTATTGTGGCCTTTATGCGTTATCCACGCCAAAGGCTACACTGGCGGGCAACAAAAAAGCATTTGGCTATTGCTCAGAATTATCCAGGTGAGAGCGACAATTAGGGACGCGTTTGCATGAGCCGATACAGTCACCGTCACGACCCATCCACTCTTCTTGCTGCAGCGCAGCAGTGGAAGGACCGATGCCTGCTTGAGGATGGCAGCCTGTTCAGTGACCAAGCTCTTTGGACCCGTGAAAGACTGGATGAACTGGATCGGGCATTCACCCAGAACCCAATGGAGGGCGGTGAAAGCTACATCGATAAGTTGTCATTGCAGCTCGGTCAGGCATCCGTTGAGGCCTCCCGATTGATGGCCGAGCTCAACTGGGCGTTGTTGCTGTTCTCCAGTAATATCAAACCGGGCACGAAGCGCGATCTGGTCCAAAAAGTCTGGGCGCTCAGCGGTTCGCCTCTGGCGAACCAGGTGGACCTGCTGGATGACGACCACCTGTCAGGGATCGGCAGCACCGGCACGGGCTTCAACACCCACCGTTGGCGGGAGCTGGGTTTTCTGATCACCGCTATCCAGGCGTTGAAACGTGAAGATTCAGCCCGCCGAGAACAGCTGTTAAACGATCCCTGGATGTTCTCGGACTGGCTGGAATCCATAAAAGGATCCTCCAACCGACAGCTCCGCCACATTCTGCCCTACCTGCTGTTCCCCGACAGCTTTGAGTACATCTCCGTTGGTCGGGATAAAGAAAAGATCCTGGAGGCCATCGGCGGGTTTACCCGGTCGCAGATCCGCGCCATGCCGGTTAAAGAAATCGATCAGTCATTGCTGGAGCTGCGAGGCAAACTGGAAGACCAGAACGGCGAACAGGTCGACTTTTATAATTCCCCCTGGATGGATCAATGGCGGCCGGCCAGAGTGGCCTGGTTAATGGCCTGGAATCCCAAGAACTGGCCTTGGGAATCGTTCCAGAACGATCGTTACCGCATCGCCAACGGCGAAAATGTCATCCGGCGTTGGAGTACCTCCTCGTCCCAACCCAAGGAAGGTGATACGGCTTACCTTGTCCGGCTTGGTAGCGAGCCTCGGGGCCTGATTGCCTGTGGCACCATCGCTTCCAAAGTCTACGAAGACCGACATTACGATCCAGAGCGCGCAGCAAATAGGGAAACCATTCAGGTCGTCGACATCACCCTGACCGATCTGCGGGATCCAGAAGTGGACCCCTATATCCCCATGAAGCAGCTTGAGACCGAAACACCTGACGAACAGCAATGGACACCCCAGAGTTCAGGTATTGCTATCAAATCTCAAGCTGCCCGAAAGGTTGCTGAACTCTGGAACAAGCTGCCTTCGGTCCATATTACTGAAACAGTGCCGGAGACCCCGGAACAGGAGGCCGTGCAGATTGCCCGGCCGACCAATCGCATTTACTACGGACCACCGGGCACTGGCAAAACGCATCATCTCGAAACCCAGCTGATGCCTTTTTATGAAAGCCCGGCCAAGCAGGTCTCCACGGAGGAGTGGCTGGAAGAGCAGCTGTCAGACACCTCATGGTGGGAAGCCACGGCCCTGGCTCTAGCCGATCTTGGTGGTAAGGCAACCATCAATGCCCTGCTGGATCACCCGTACTTTCGTGCCAAAGCCAGGGGCCATGGGCGACCCAACGGCCGGAACCTGCGCGCTCAATGCTGGGCGGCACTCCAGAGCCATACTGGGCCAGATTCTGAAACTGTCAACTACGCCCAATCGAGGCGCCACCCCCCATGGATCTTCGATAAACAATCTGACGGCCAATGGATTCTGACCGGCGACTGGGAAGAGGCCGGCCAGGAGCTGAAGGCGTTACTCGAGCAGCTCCAAAAGGGGCCAACCAGTGACAGCGAGCTCATCAGACGCCACCTAACGGTGACGTTCCACCAGTCCTACGCCTACGAGGACTTTGTTGAGGG
Source organism: Halomonadaceae bacterium KBTZ08 (assembly GCA_048013405.1). Classification (GTDB taxonomy): domain Bacteria; phylum Pseudomonadota; class Gammaproteobacteria; order Pseudomonadales; family Oleiphilaceae; genus Halospina. The sequence continues at coordinate 65,752 of CP182108.1, read as the reverse complement.
CATCCGGCCAGAGACTACGGACAACGGCAGCGTTAGTTACGAGGTCCAGGACGGTTTGTTTAAAAAGCTTTGCCTGCACGCTCGCCAGGATCCGAACCAGCGCTATGCCCTATTAATTGATGAAATTAACCGGGGCAACATTGCCCGTATCTTCGGTGAGCTCATTACATTGATTGAAGCCGATAAACGGGCCTGGTGGAGCACCGATGGGCAGCGGGTTGAGGGTGTTGAAGTCAAACTCCCCTATTCCGGCGACGATTTCGGTGTCCCCAAAAACCTCGACATCTACGCGACCATGAACACGGCCGACCGCTCCATCGCCTTGATGGACGCCGCGTTGCGCCGGCGCTTCCATTTTCACGAACTGATGCCCACCCCCAGCCTTATCGCCGGCACCCACGATGGGGGCTTTATACCCGACGGGGAGGACGGCCATATCAACCTGCGGGCGCTGCTCGATACCATGAACCAGCGACTGCGGTATCTGTTGCACCGGGATCAGACCTTCGGCCATGCCTACTTTACCGGGGTAAAGACCTTCCAAGGCCTCTGTGACGTGATGGTCTATGACATCATCCCGATGCTGGCTGAGTATTTCTATAACGACTGGCGACAGATCCAGCTGGTACTTGCAGACGAGGGAGCTGATACCGAACAGCAACTGGTCACAAAGTCCCGCCTCGACCCAGGTAGACTGTTCCCGGATGGCGCCCTTGAGATGGTCGAAAAGCCCGACTACCAGGTGAAACCAGCAAAAGAAATCACCCCTGATGGAATCCGCAAAATCTATGAGTCGATGGAATCCGATACATGAGGCATCTGAGCGCCTTTGAGCATGGCTGGCTGGCCATCGGGGAAGAGGGTGACCTGTCTTCAGAACAGGCCGGTTCCCTGGCAAAGGCTCAGAAAACGCTGCCGGCCGGTTGCCTTGAGTGGGGGTACCAGCGAGTTAAGTTCACCCAATTCTGCGGGGTTGTTCAGATCGACGAACTCCAGATTGAGGTACTGCCCAAGCTCTACCCGAACCAGAGTAAAGAAGCCCGGCGACGAAGCCTTCTGACAATGCTGCACTATGCAGGCGATCTGAAGGCGCTGGATACGGCTTCTTCCAGCCTTAACACCAACACCACAACCCTGCTGGATCTGTTCATACGCCATTTCGCGCAATTGTTGGAACTGCAGATCCAGCAAGGATTGCTGCGTGACTATGAGGACATTGAGGACACGCTTGGCCAGGTCCGTGGGCGAATTGACTTGATACGCCAACAACGGGAAAACCTGTTCAAGCCTCACCGACTGGCATGTGAGTTCAATGAATTGATTGCCGACATCCCGGTGAACCGCCTACTGCATAGTGCGCTGCTTCTAGTGACACGGCTCTCGACCAGCCCGGAACTCCAAAGGCATCTCAATGCACTGCGACACCGGTTTGCCGGTATTGGAACACTGTCTCTTGGTCAAACGGCACCTCGCGCAGAGGAACTCAATCGACTTCAGCAACGCTATGCCCCAGTCGTGGAACTGGCTCACCAATTCCTGAATGGGCAGTTTCTCGACGCTCGGTCAGGCGAGCACCAGGTATTCAGCCTTCTATTTGATATGAACCAACTCTTTGAACGCTATGCTGCCAAGCGTCTGCGCCCGGAAGCCCGTTCTCAGGGATTGCGTTTGATCGAACAGGGACCGCGCCGGTATCTGGCAGAAGACGACTTGGGACGATCACGGTTGCTGATGCGCCCGGACATTACACTGGTCGATCAAAACGGGGAACCGCAGATCCTTATAGATACGAAATGGAAGCAGCTGGGAAACACGGATCCAGTAAGCGCCCTATCCGCCTCTGACCTGTACCAAGTAGCCACTTACGCAGCGGCCTACGAGTGCAGAAACGTCCAGCTACTATACCCAGAACAACCTGGGCTGCCGGCCGGCTCTAAACGAAGCCTCAATTTAACAAGTATTACAGATACCCGGATTGTGATTGAGGGAGTCCCGTTGGATGGTGGATGACTCGCTGAAAATCCGTTGTATTCAAACAAGCCTAAAACTGTAGTGACAGTGCCTTGCCAAGAGTTTGGAAGGATCACCTCCTCTTTCCTGAACGCCTCCGCTACGATCTAGAGCCAATCCGATACAGCGCCTATAGACCAGCGCCTCTGCCAGAAACACACAGCCCCCCCCAAAAAAGCCCGCCAAGAGGAGCGCAAAGCCCCTTAAACCGGGGCTTTGCAGCCATCCACATGACGTGTAAGGACCTATGAGGACAGGGTTACAGACCCTGCTTGAGACTGGCAATAATGAATTGATCAAGACTTCCGTCAAGCACATTCTGGGTGTTGCTCGTTTCCACCCGCGTGCGCAGATCCTTGATGCGCTGGTCGTCCAGTACATAGGAACGGATCTGGCTGCCCCAACCGATGTCCGACTTGTTGTTCTCGGCAGCCTGTTTCTCCTCGTTACGCTTCTGCAGCTCCAGCTCGTAAAGCTTGGCGCGCAGCTGCTTCATCGCGTAATCCTTGTTCTGATGCTGCGAACGCCCGCTCTGGTTCGCCACCACGATGCCGGTGGGGTGGTGCGTAATCCGGACGGCGGACTCCGTGGTGTTGACGTGCTGGCCGCCCGCACCCGAAGCACGGTAAACATCAATCCGCAGATCCGAGGGATCGATCTGGATCTCGATATTGTCGTCAATCTCCGGCGAGGCAAACACCGATGCAAAAGAGGTGTGCCGGCGGTTGCCGGAGTCGAAGGGCGACTTGCGGACCAGCCGATGAACCCCGGTCTCCGTGCGCAGCCAGCCATAGGCATGATCACCGTCGATTTTGACCGTGGCGCCCTTGAGCCCTGCCACATCGCCGTCCTGGGCCTCGAGCACTTCATACTTGAAGCCCTTGGATTCCGCCCAGCGCAGGTACATACGCAACAGCATGTTGGCCCAATCCTGAGCCTCGGTGCCGCCAGAGCCGGCCTGGATCTCCAGATAACAGTTACTGGCGTCCATGTCACCGGAAAACATCCGCCGGAACTCAAGGGTTTCCAGTTCCGACTCCAGGTTCTGGAGCTCACCGGTCACATCATTGGCCGCTGCTTCATCCTCCTCGGCTTCCGCCATCTGGAGCAGTTCCTCGGCATCACGGATGCCGGTACTGAGACGATCCAGCGTGGCGACAATGGCATGCAGCCCAGCCTGCTCCTTGTTCAGGGCCTGGGCACGGTCCGGGTTGTTCCAGACCTCGGGTTGTTCCAGTTCGCGTTCGACTTCCGTCAGCCGCTCTTTCTTGCTGTCGTAGTCAAAGATACCCCCTAAGCGCTTCCGTACGCGCTTCCAGGTCACGAATGGTCTGCAGAATCGGATTGGTTTCCATAGCCGACGGCCTCTCTATCAAATGGGCATGTCAGAACGATGACTTATTGTAACGAATGCGCCAGCCACTGAATATGCGGCTTACAGTGGCTCCAGGTGCAGCACCCGCAGCTGCAGCCGTTCGCGCCCCCGGAAGCGATTGGCATCCAGCTGATAGGCCAGGCGCGCCCACCGGCACCGGGCGGGCCACTGGTCCGTATCCACGTTGAACGCGATCCCATCCACCGGTGTATTCCAGCCAGGTATACCAATCTGGAGCTTAAGATGGCGCTCGCCAACGATCCGCTGATCCAGGAGCTCGAACTCACCATCAAACACCGGTTCCGGGAAGCCCTGCCCCCAGGGCCCACCGCTGGACAGAAGGTGAGCCGTCTCCAGCGTCAACCACTGGGGTTCCAGCTCCCCGTCACTCAGGATCTCCGGGCGCAGGAGCCCAGGCTCAACCCGTTCCCTCACCAGCTCGGTCACCGCGTTCCGGAACGGCTCCATCGCCTGGTCCGCCAGTGTCATGCCAGCGGCCATGGCGTGGCCGCCGTAGCGCTGCACAAGCTGGGGATACCGGGCGTCCAGGTCCGCGACCAGATCCCGGATATGCAGGCCTGGAACCGAGCGGGCCGACCCCTTGAGCACGCCCTCACCACCACGGGCAAAGGCAATCACCGGCCGGTGGAAACGCTCCCGGATGCGCGAGGCCAGAAGACCGATTACGCCCTCGTGCCACTGTTCATCGTGGAGACAGAGAATGGGCGGCAACTCACCCTCATCGAGGTGCAGCCTGGCCAATGCCGACTCCGCTTCCGCCCGCATATCCGATTCAATAGCGCGACGCTCTCGATTGAGCCGATCCAGTTCACAAGCGAACCGCCGCGCCTGCTCCTCGTCTTCCGCCAGCAGGCACTCAATGCCTACCGCCATATCGTCCAGACGACCAGCGGCGTTAAGCCGTGGCCCCAGCACAAACCCCAGATCCGAGGCTTCAAGAGTCGCCGCCTCACGCCCGGCAAGCTCAAGCAGGGCGCGGATGCCGGGGCGTGTTCGCCCAGCACGAAGCCGGCGCAACCCCTGAGCCACCAGGGTTCGATTGTTGTGGTCCAGGGGCACCACATCCGCAACGGTCCCCAGGGCCACAAGATCCAGGTACTCCGCCATGGAAGGCGGCGCCTCACTGAACCAGCCAGCCCTTTCCAGAGTCCGGCGCACTGCGCTCACTACGTAGAAGGTCACCCCTACACCCGCTATGCTCCCTGTGGGAAAGCCACAGTCCGGCTGGTTGGGATTAACGATGGCTTCCGCCGAGGGGAGGCTTTCCCCGGGAAGATGGTGATCCGTAACCACCACCCGAATCCCTCTCTCCCGGGCGCGGCCCACACCCTCATGGGCCGCGATGCCATTGTCCACGGTCAGGATCACATCCGGCAGCGCCCCTTCCCCGGCCAGCTGATCGATGATTCCTGGCGTCAGCCCATAACCATCCGTGAAACGGCTTGGCACACGGTAATCGACCTTCCGGGCACCGAAACGCTGGAGCGCGAGCACGGCCAGTGCCGTACTTGTGGCCCCATCGGCGTCAAAGTCACCCACAATGGTGATCCGCTGGCCCTGAGTCACCGCCTCGGCAAGTGTGGACGCTGCGGCCTCAATACCACGCAACCCATCCGGTCGGGCCAGGGAGGCCAATCCATAATCAAGTTGGCTCGCGTCCGTCACCCCCCGGGCCCCATAGAGCCGCTGCAAAAGGGGATGACAATCAGCGCCGGCGACGGGCTCGCCACCAGCGCCGGCACGCCGCACGATGGTTTTCTGCATAGAAATCAGCTGTTGGTGTGGCGCCAGTTACGGGCTATGAACTGCTGAATGGTGGCGAGATCGTTGTCCAGCACCGTAAAGCGCTCGTCGCGTTCCTTCAGGTCGGACAGATGAGTGGGCAATGGAGCCTCTTGGGTGACCCCGGATTGCGCCACCGCGTCCGGGAACTTGGCGGGATGGGCCGTTCCCATGGTCACCATCGGGATTGAAGGATCACGCCGGCAGCGACGTGCGGCCTCCACACCGATGGCTGTGTGCGGATCCAGCAGGTACTCGGTTTCATTGTAGACTTCAGCAATCACCTCGCAGGTGCGCTCGTCGTCCACTGAGAGGCTGTCAAACAACTGGCGCGCCACCTTCCAGCGGTCGGCCTCCAGCGACACAGCACCCTGCTCCGCCCCCTTCAGGAATTCGATAACACTTTCTGGATGACGCCCGTAAAGATCAAACAGCAAGCGTTCAAAGTTGCTGGAAACCGTGATGTCCATGCTCGGGGAAAGTGTGTGCTGCAGCTTGCCGGTCTCGTAGTGGTTGCCACTGATGAAACGGTGCAGGATGTCGTTCTGGTTGGTGGCGACCACCAGTTGCTGCACGGGCACCCCCATCTGGCGCGCCAGATAGCCTGCGAAGATGTCCCCGAAGTTGCCCGTGGGCACTGAAAACGCAAGGCTTCTGTGAGGCCCGCCCAGCGCCAGGGACGCATAGATGTAATAGACGATCTGGGCCATGATACGGGCCCAGTTGATGGAGTTGACCGCCACCAGAGACGTCTTGCCCTCCAGGAAGGACTGATCCGCGAAACTCGCCTTCACCATCTTCTGGCAGTCGTCGAAACTGCCATCCACCGCGATGTTGTGCACATTGTCGCTGAGCACGGTGGTCATCTGGCGCCGCTGCACCTCCGAAACCCGTCCGTGCGGGTGGAGGATGAAGATGTCCACGTGCTTCGAGTGGCGGCAGCCCTCAATCGCGGCCGAACCGGTATCCCCGGAGGTCGCGCCCAGAATGACCACATGCTGGCCGCGTTTTTCCAGTACGTAATCCAGAAGCCGCCCCAGAAGCTGCAGGGCGAAATCCTTGAACGCCAGTGTCGGCCCCCGGAAGAGCTCCATGACCCACTCGTTGGCATCGAGCTGGACCAGCGGCGCCACCGCCTTGTGGGCAAAACCGGCATAGGTCTCGCGCACCATTTCCCGGAACGCATCCTCGGGGATGGACTCCGCCACAAAAGGGTACATCACCCGGCAGGCCAGCTCGTCATAGGGCAGTCCCCGCAACGCCATCAGCTCTTCCGGCGTATAACGCGGCAGCGTTTCGGGCACATAGAGGCCGCCGTCAGAGGCGAGCCCCTGCAGCAGCACGTCTTCAAAACTGAGCGCGGGCGCCTGCCCGCGGGTACTGATGTATCGCAAGGTGGTTTACCGTCAGTGTCCGGTTGCAGTTCTCAGAGGAAGTTCTCGGCGCGAATGCGGACCACCCGGCCCTCCACTTCCGGAAGCGCTTCCATCTCGGCAATGGCGTCATTAACCTGTTTTTCCAGAACCGTATGGGTCAACAGGATGACCGGAATCTGGCCATCGTGCAGCTCGGATTCCTTCTGCATGATGGATTCGATATTGATTCCGTTCTCACTCATGATGGAAGCCACCTTGGCCAGCACGCCTGGCCGATCCAGAGCCTGGATCCGAAGATAGTAGGCGGAGCGGATCTCCTCCGGCGGAAGGATCTTGTGATCGGTGATGGCCTCGGGCTCAAAGCCAAGATAAGGCACCCGCTGGTCGCTGCCTGAGGCAACCGACCGGGCCACGTCCACCAGGTCCGCAATGACCGCCGAGGCCGTCGCCTCGTCCCCGGCACCCGGGCCGTGGTACATGGTCTGGCCAACGGCGTCACCGTCCACCAGGACCGCGTTCAGCACGCCATCCACCTTGGCAATGAGATTGTTCCCCGGGACCAGGGTCGGATGCACACGAAGCTCAATCCCTTCTTCACGGGAACGGGCGATGCCCAGATGCTTGACCCGGTACCCGAGCGCCTCGGCATGGGCAATGTCATAGGGCGTGATGTTGGCAATGCCTTCCGTATAGGCGCGATCAAACTGCAACGGCACGCCAAAGGCGGCCGAGGCCATGATGGTCAGCTTATGGGCCGCATCGATGCCTTCAACATCAAAGGTCGGGTCGGCTTCGGCGTAGCCCAGGTCCTGAGCTTCCTTCAGGACCTCATCAAAGTCGCGCCCGGCGCGCATCTCCGTGAGGATGTAGTTGCCGGTACCATTAATGATCCCGGCAAGCCAGTGGATACGATTCCCTGCGAGCCCTTCCCGGATCGCTTTCATGACCGGGATGCCGCCAGCGACGCCCGCCTCGTAGGCGATAATGACATTCTTCTGGCGTGCGGCTTCGAAGATCTCATTGCCGTGCACCGCGATCAGCGCCTTGTTGGCAGTCACCACATGCTTGCCCTGCTCGATGGCTGCCAGGACCAGCCGACGGGCCTCGTCATAGCCGCCTATCAGCTCAACGACAATATCAATATTCGGGTCGTTGACCACATCATTCACGTCCGTGGAAAAAGGCGTGTCACCCAGCCCCAGATCCGGACGTGGGCGCCGATTCGCCACCCGTGCCACACGCAGATTGCAACCCGCTCGCCCAGCAATGGTACGGGCATTGCGCTGCAGGACCTCCCAGGTCCCGCCACCGACGGTTCCGAGACCACAGATTCCGATGTTCACGTCCTTCAACTGGCCACCTCTTGTTCGCTTGAAAAGTGCACGTCAATGCCGGGGAAACGGGCATATTATACGCTTTGCGCGCCGAAAAAAACTCGACTGGTACTGGCTCCCACTCCCACGCCTGGCTCAGCCTTCAATCCCGAGTTTCCGTGCCAATGCCTGGGGCGGCTGATAGCCGCGGATCATCCGCCCTGACTCAGTAACGAGTGCTGGCGTTCCTTTAACGCCGAACGATTGGCCGAGACGGAAATGGGACACTACGGGCGCATCACAGGATGGTGCCGTCACTGTCTCCCCCTGCTTGGCACGGGTCATGGCGCTGCGGCGATCCTCTGAACACCAGACCGCTTCAAGTTTCCGGGCGCCTTTGCTGCCCGGACCACCCCGCGGGTACGCCAGATAGTTCACCCGGATGCCCAGCTCGTTCAGGGCTTCCATATGCCGGTGAAGCTTACGGCAGTAGCCGCAGGTCGTATCAGTGAACACATACAGGTCCGCTTTCACACTGCCCTTGTCAGGCCCAAAACGGATCAGCTCGTCTTGGTCCAGTGCCGCAATCGCCTCACGGCGCTGCTTGCTCCGGGCCTGCTCGCTGAGGTTAACCACGCTTTCCTCGTCCAGACGCAACATCTGGCCCGTGAAGATATAGCGCCCATCCGCCGTGATATAGAGAAGGTTTCCCCCGCTCTTCACCTCGTAAAGCCCTTCCCGCTCAGTCTCGCTGACACGCTCAATGGGCATGTCGGGTAGACGCTGCGAGAGCTGCTCACGAATGCGCTCCTCGGTCGAAGCCGCCTGAGCAACAGCTGGTATCAGCCCTACAAGGATCAGCAGGGAAGCGAGCGAAAAGGATCTCATACTCAACTCCGGATCTGGCTATTAGGTCCTGCGAGGATACCGAAATTCCCGTGCCCTGTCGTCGATCAGCCCCGCGGATGATGACTCTGGTGCAGCTGGTTCAGTCGCTCCCGCGCCACATGGGTATAGATCTGGGTCGTGGAAAGATCACTGTGCCCCAACAGCATCTGGACCACCCGAAGATCCGCCCCATGGTTGAGCAGATGAGTGGCAAAGGCATGCCGCAGGGTGTGCGGGGAAAGGGGTTTGCGGATACCAGCACGCACGGCATAGCGGCGGATCCGGTACCAGAAAGCCTGGCGCGTGAGATGCCCGCCACGGCCTCCGGGAAACAGGGCATCGCTACCGGTACCCTCGGCCAGACCGGGCCGCGCCTGCTGCAGGTATTGCTCAAGCCACTCCAGGGCTTCCTCGCCCAGGGGAACCAAACGCTCTTTGTTCCCCTTACCCAAAAGGCGCACCACTCCCTGGCGCCGGTTGACCTGTGACAGTCTCAACGCGACCAGCTCAGAAACCCGGAGGCCACACGCGTAAAGCAGTTCCATCATCGCCCTGTCCCTGAGCTCAATGGCATCATCGGTGGCCGGCGTATCCAGAAGCGCCTCAACGTCCGCTTCGGTCAGAGTATCCGGCAGCCTGCGAGCCTGTCTGGGACTGTCCAGTCGCAGCGTCGGGTCTTCGCTGATGATGCCTTCACGCAACAGGTAGCGATAAAATCGGCGCAGGCAGGAGAGTCGCCGTGCCGCGGTGCTGGAGCGGGCGCCCCTGGTAAGCTCGTGGGAGAGATAATCCATGAGACAGGTTCGATCCACCCCGACGAGATCCCGGCCAGGGTAATCCTGAGCGAGCCAGCGTGCGAACTGTCTCAAATCGCTTTCGTAAGAAAGCCTGGAACGGTCGCTCAGGCCGGATTCCAGCCAGAGCGACTCGCTGAATGACGCAACCAGTTGCTCGTTGCGTTGCTCAGCCAAGCTTTTCCTTGATCCGGGCAGCCTTACCAGAGAGCTGACGCAGATGGTACAGCTTCGCCTGGCGCACATCACCGCGACGCTTGACCGAAATGCTGTCGATCAACCGCGAGTGCGTCTGGAAGGTCCGCTCAACGCCAATACCATAAGAGCGCTTGCGCACGGTGAATGAGGAGTTCAGGCCACGGTTACGCTTACCGATGACCACGCCCTCAAACGCCTGCAGACGCTCCCGGTTGCCTTCGGTCACCCGCACCTGAACGACCACGGTATCACCCGGGCCGAACTCGGGAACGGACTCCTTGAGCTGCTCGTTTTCAATTTCCTGGATGATGCTTTTCTTGCCACTCATCTTTCGCTCACTCCTGAATGTGTCACCAATCCGACCCGCCGTCCGGCCGTTCGTTTTCAATCTCCGCCAGCAGCCGCTGCTCCTCGGCGGTCAATTCCCGTTCGCGGAGCAGTTCGGGGCGTCTCATCAGGGTCCGCCACAATGACTGTTTCAGCCGCCACTGCCGGATCCGTTCGTGATCCCCGCCAAGCAGGACTTCCGGAACCCTGCGTCCGCGATGTTCTTCCGGGCGCGTGTAATGCGGGCAATCCAGAAGGCCGTCCGCGAATGAATCCTCTACCGCGGACTGGCTGTGCCCGAGAACCCCGGGAATCTGGCGGACCACTGCATCCACCAGCACCATGGCCGCAAGCTCGCCGCCACTGAGCACGTAGTCGCCGATGGAGATTTCCTCGTCCACCCGCGATTCCAGAACGCGCTCATCAATCCCTTCATAACGCCCGGAAATCAGCACCAGACCGGACGCCGCAGCCAGGGACTCAACCTTCGCCTGATCAAGAACCCGCCCCTGGGGCGACAGGCAGATCACTTTCGCCCCCTCACCGACCCGTGCTACCGCCTCATCAATGGCGGCTTCCAGCGGTTCGGCCTTCATCACCATCCCGGGACCTCCCCCATACGGACGGTCGTCGACCGTACGGTGCCGGTCATGGGTAAAGGTCCGGGGATTGATGCAGTCCAGCACCAGCTGTCCTTCGGAAACCGCCCGGCCGGTCACCCCATAATCGGTGATCGCCCGGAACATTTCCGGGAAAATACTGATCGCTGCAACCTGCAACCCGAGCGCCTCTTGCCTGTCCCGTAACCAGTCATCCGGCACGCGGGCCGTTCTCAGAACTCTGGGTCCCAGTCAGCCTCAAGGATCCCGCCCTCAAGGTTCACTTCCCGGATAATCTCATCCGGCAGAAAGGGGATCAGCCGCTCCCTGCCATCCGTACTGGCCGCGTCAGCACGCACCACCAGCACGTCATTGGACCCAGTCTCGATCAGATGGTCCACCACTCCCAGGTCGCGCCCCTCGTCAGCAGTGCGAACCCGTAGCCCCTGGAGCTGATACCAGTAGTACTCACCCTCTTCCAGGGCTGGCAGCTCACTGGTTTCAACCCGGATATCGAGACCACAGAGTCCGGCCGCCTGGTCCCTGTCCTCAATGCCTTCAAGCTTGGCAATCAGTGTCTTGCCATGAGGCTTGCCGGTCACCAGACGGACCTTGCGCTCCCCTCGGGAGGAGGCACGCCCATCCACGAGCGTCCAATTGGGATACTGGAAGATGTTATCCAGAGGCTCGGTGTAGGAATACACCTTCACCCAGCCCTTCACCCCGTAAACCGAGGTAATCTGCCCCAGTATGGTTTCCCCGACCCCCATGGGCACGACTCCCTTACTCGGAAGCCGCCTCTTTCAGCAGGCTGCTGACCCGCTCAGTGGGCTGTGCTCCCTGATCGATCCAGTACTGGGCACGCTCGGTGTCGAGTCGAAGGCGCTCTTCATTACCGCGCGCCACTGGATTGAAGAAGCCCAGCCGTTCGATGTAGCGGCCATCACGGGGCTGACGGCTGTCGGTAACCTGGACGTGGTAGAACGGGCGCTTTTTGGCGCCGCCTCGTGTTAAACGGATTGTTACCATCTCAGCGACTGTCCTGTTGCGTTGAAATAATCAGTTCAGGCAAGCCTATGCATGCGAACCGGCTGCCACGGGTTCGATTCCACCCGTGCGAAAGGGCTGGCATTTTACTGTAAAACGCCGCCCCTGAAAAGCATTGACCAGAGAACGTCAGCGTCGCCCTCCCATAGGGGGCATACCACCGCCTCCCATGCCGCCTGGGCCACCCTGGCCGCCGGGGCCGCCCTGGCCCATCATACCCTGCATGCCGCGCATCATGTTCTCCATGCCGCCTTTCTTGCCCATTTTCTTCATCATCTTCTGCATCTGCTTATGCTGCTTGAGCAGACGGTTGACCTCCTGCATCTGGACACCTGAACCGGTGGCGATACGGCGCTTGCGGGAACTGCTGATGACATCGGGGTAGCGGCGCTCATGCGGGGTCATGGAAGAAATGATGGCTTCCATTCGCCCCATGGACTTGTCGTTGACCTGTTTTTCGGCCATCTCCTGATACTGGCCCATACCGGGCATCTTCTCCAGCATGGCGCCCATGCCGCCCATCTTCTTCATCTGCTGGAGCTGGTCCCGGAAGTCTTCAAGATCAAACTTTTTCCCTTTCTTGATCTTCTTGGTGAGCTTCTGGGCCTTTTTCTGGTCAACCTTCTGCTCAGCATCCTCGATGAGCGACAGCACGTCACCCATCCCCAGAATGCGCGAGGCGATCCGGTCCGGGTGGAACACCTCCAGAGCGTCATTCTTCTCGCCCACACCCATGAACTTGATGGGCCGGCCCGTAATATGGCGCACGGACAATGCCGCACCACCACGCGCATCGCCGTCCGCCTTGGTGAGAATAACGCCACTGAGCGGCAGCGCGTCACTGAACGCCTTGGCCGTATTGGCCGCGTCCTGGCCGCTCATGGCATCCACCACGAACAGCGTTTCGTTGGGCTGAACAGCCTTATTCAGGCGCCCGATCTCGTCCATCATGTCGTTGTCGACGTGCAGGCGGCCTGCGGTGTCGACAATCACCACGTCGATGAAGCGCCGCCGAGCCTCGTCCACGGCATTGTTGGCGATCGTGACCGGATCCTGGTCGGTACTGCTGGGATAGAAGGTGGCATCCACCTCACCGGCCAGGGTCTCAAGCTGGTTGATCGCCGCCGGGCGATAGACGTCGGCGCTGACAACCAGCACCGACTTTTTCTCGCGCTCCTTCAGGTAGCGCGCCAGCTTGGCAACGCTGGTGGTCTTGCCCGCCCCCTGGAGGCCGGCCATCATGATGACCGCCGGCGGCTTACCTTCAAGCTGCAAGGGCTCGGCAGCCCCCATAACGGCTTCCAGCTCGGACTGGACAATCTTGATGAAGGCCTGGCCCGGCGTCAGGCTGCGCATCACCTCCTGGCCCAGCGCCTTCTGCCGAACATTGTCGACGAAGGCCTTGACCACCGGCAGCGCTACGTCCGCCTCAAGCAGCGCCATGCGCACTTCGCGCAGGGTTTCACTGATGTTGTTCTCGGTCAGCTTCGCCTGGCCGGAGATCTTGCGAAGGCTCCCTGAGAGCCGATCGGACAGATTATCAAACATGGACGCCCGCAATTGTCGGTTGATGTTTAACGCCATTATAACCAGACTGAGCGTCTGGAGACGAACCGGAGCCGGTCATACCAATATACATGGGCACGACCATCATCGCCTTCACCGCTGTCATCCTCTACGGTGCGGGAACATTACTGCAGGCACTGCGGATCCGCTCGGGCAATCAACGCGCCGGCTGGCTGGCCCAGCTTACCGGCGTGCTCGCTATCGCCGCCCATCTGAGCTTTGCCCTGCGCTTCATGGTGCTGGACGGCGGCATCAACCTGTCGGTGCTAGTCGCCGGGACAACCATTGCGGCCCTTCTGGCAGCACTGGTGCTGATCCTCTCATTACGCTACCCGGTACAGCCGCTGCTTCTCATCGTCTATCCCGTTGCCCTGCTCAGCATTCTGACCAAGATCATTTTCTATACAGGGCCCCGGCTCATCGACAACTCCAATGTCGGGGTGCTGCTGCATGTCAGCCTGGCGATCACCGCCTTCAGCCTGTTGGCGTTAGCCGCCATCCAGGCGATCCTGCTGTACTTGCAACACCATCACCTCAAAGCCCATCACAACGGGTTACTGGTGCGCGCCCTTCCCCCACTGGAAACCATGGAGGCTCTCCTTTTCGGACTCATCCATACCGGGGTTGCCATTCTCACGCTGGCCATCATTACCGGCGCCATTTTCGTTCAGGATCTGTTTGGGCAGCACCTGGTCCACAAGACGGTTTTCACACTGCTCGCCTGGCTGGTATTCGCGGCGCTGATCCTAGGCCACCAGATCCGCGGCTGGCGGGGGGCTGTTGCCAGCCGCTGGACACTGGCAGGCTGCATCCTGCTGACCCTGGGCTACTTCGGCAGTCGCCTGGTCATCGACGTCATCCTGTGACGACCACTGGATAACAGCAGGCCATCAACCTTGAGCAATGAAGCCTCGCTAACAACCCTCGGCGCTGTTCTGGTCCTCCTGATCATCCTTTCGGCGTTCTTCTCGAGCTCCGAAACCGGCATGATGGCGCTGAACCGCTACCGGCTCAGGCACCTGAGCAAGACCGGTCACCGTGGTGCCCGGCGCGCGGACAGACTGCTGGCGCGTACGGACCAGCTGATCGGCGTCATCCTGATCGGCAACAACTTCGTCAACATCCTCGCCTCGGCAATCGCCACACTGATCGCGGTTCGCATCTGGGGCGATGCCGGCGTGGCGATTGCCACCATTGGCCTGACCATCATCATCCTGATTTTCTCGGAAGTCACCCCCAAAACACTGGCGGCCCTCTACCCTGAGAAGATCGCCTTCCCGGCCTCCCACGCCCTGGGCCCGCTGCTGAAACTGCTTTACCCGATGGTCTGGGTCCTCAACCTGATCACCAACAACCTGCTGAGGCTCATCGGTGTACGCCTGGAAGGCCAGCAGGGCAGTGATCACCTGAGCCGGGAGGAACTGCGCACCCTGGTGAACGAATCCGGCTCCATGCTCCCTGGGCGCCACCAGGACATGCTCCTGAGCATCCTGGATCTGGAAAAGGTGACGGTGAATGACATCATGGTGCCCCGCAATGAAATCGTGGGCATCGACCTGGATGACCCGATGGACGAGATACTTCGGGTCATACGCAGCAGCCAGCATACACGCCTTCCGGTTTACCGGAACGACATCAATAACACCGTAGGCATTCTGCACCTGCGCAACGTCAGCCGGCTTCTCCACAGCGATGACATCAACAAGGCGGTTCTGATGCAGATCTGCCGGGAACCCTATTTCATTCCGGAAAGCACCCCACTGCACACCCAGCTGTTCAACTTCCAGAAAGAACGCCGCCGCATCGGCATCGTGGTGGACGAATACGGAGATGTGCTCGGCATTGCCACGCTTGAGGACATCCTGGAGGAGATCGTGGGCGAGTTTACCACTGATTTTGCGGCCAGCAGCAGCCAGGACATCCTGCCCCAGAGCGACGGCACCACGATCGTTGACGGCACCACCCCGATCCGGAGCCTGAACCGTGCTCTAGAGCTGGACCTGCCCACCGACGGCCCCAAGACTCTCAACGGCTTGATTACGGATTACCTGGAATCCATTCCTGAAAGCAACCTGTGCGTGAAACTGCATGGTATGCGACTGGAAACCCTCCAGATCAAGGACAACGTTATCCGCACCGTCCGACTCCACCCAGCCGAGACCGCCACAACATCGCAGCCCGATAATGCCCCGCTGAAGCGATAACGCTTTTGTGATTCTCCTGGAATGTTTGTACACTAATTGGACAACTCCTGCCCTAGAGCACTGAGGCAGTCAGCGGGAGCCCGCCATGAGGGAAGACCCCGGCATCCGTACCACGTCTTCGGATCAGGCCTGGCCTGACAGCTGCACACTACCGGAGGAGCTCCTCCTGGTCCGCGACACGGTAGTGCCCGGTCTGATGAATTTGCTCAGAGGCACACTGGATGCCACGGATGACACCCTTTTCGAGCTGGCCAACGATGCCCGCAGTAACAGCGATTACAACCGCTGTTTCGAAACAATGCGCGAGCTGCGCCTCAAACGTAAAAGCATCGAGAACCAGTTCCTCCAGGCACTGGGTCACCTGTTCCTGGTACCGCCCTGCAGTAATGCTGGCGAAACGGCCAAGCCCAGGCGCAGTCTGGAGGCCGATTCGCCATGCTCGGCCAATCACAACACCCTTGAAGAACAGGTCACCCTGAATGCCATGATCACCCGCGCCGCAGTGAGCGAGCAGCCCCTCCTGCTCCAGCTGCAGACGCGGTTTTCGGCCCTTTACCCGGATTCTGGCACCGCCCACCCAGTCAACCCGCTAGCCCCAGAACACCTGTGCCGAGCCTTCCAGCAGGCCTGCTCCGAACTGGCCATCCAGGTCCGGGAGCGGCTGCTGCTGCTCAGGCATTTTGACCGCTACGTTCTGACGAGCCTGGGCATTGTGCTGGACGAGGCCAACCGACTCCTGCATCCCTACTTCCGGTGCCCAAGCGCCGGCCTGCCCCACCCACCTTCTGCCCAACCCGAAACCGAAGGGGTAGACGCTGCCCGCCAGACGGACACCCAAGCCGGGGCGGACATCGATTCAGACCCGTTGAACATGGAATCACTGCTGTCCGGTTATCGCCGCTACAGCAGCGATGTGATGGACCACACCTCCCGGGAATCTGTCCATATCCTCTCCCACCAGGAGCTGGACGCTTTACTTGCAACCATCCTTTCCAGATGGGCTGGCATCGACCTCCTCTACAGTGCCCCGGATCCCCCGGGCCTGCGCAGCATGGTCGGGGAGCTGCTGGCGCGCCGCTGCGAAACGCTGGGCAAGCGGGCTACCTTGACTCCCAAGGACGAGGACCTGGTCAACCTGGTTTCGCTACTGTTCGAATCCATTCTCAATGACCGCAACCTGCCGGATCCTCTCCGTGCGCTGCTCAGCCGGCTTCAGGTGCCCATTCTCAAGGCGGCGCTGCGGGATCCTGCCTTTTTCAGCGCCCCCTCACACCCGGCACGAAAACTTCTCGACACCCTGGGCCACGCCGGCATTGGCTGGAGCAGCCACGAGGAAGTGAAGTGGGACCGTCTATACAGCGGCATCCACAAGACGGTGGCACGCCTTCTAGCGCAATCCGACAGTGAGCCAGCCCTCTTTGAGGCCCTTTATGGAGAATTCGAGGCGCTGCTGGAAGACGAGAATCGCAAGGCCGCGCTGGTGGAACAACGGACCCGCGAAGCCGAACGGGGGCGAATCAAGACTCGCAAAGCACAGGAAGCAGTGGAGCAGACACTGGCGCAACGGCTGGCGGGCCACGAAATCCCCGAAGGCATCCAACAACTCCTGGTCCAGGGCTGGAGCCGGGTCATGTGGCTGGCCTATCTGCGGGACGATACCGAGTACCCATGGGAACACGCCCTAGGGACTGTAGACGATCTGCTGTGGTGCCTGCATCCTGGGCCGCCATCCGATGAACGCAAGCCCTGGGTACGCCAGGCTCCCGCGTTGGTCAGGACAATCCAGTCAGGCCTGGAGGCTGTTGCCTGCCCTCCTCACCAGCTTGAAACGGGCATGGCCAATCTCAGGCACCAACTTGCGCTGGCTTTCCAGAAACAGGCCACCAGGGCAACAAGCGAGGCAGGCGCCATGCCCCTTGAAGAATCCCCGAGGCAAACAGCCTCCGCCCCTGGCCCGGCGTGTAATGACGCCATCATCGCGCAACATTACGAAACCCTGGAGACCCTCAATGTCGGCGACTGGGTGGCGTTTTACCTTGTCAACGGGGCCCACTTCCGCTGTAAGCTCTCTGCCGTTATCGAAGATGCCGACTGTTTTGTGTTCGTGAACCGGATGGGCCTTAAAGTAGTGACCAAGAGCCGTGATGAGCTAGCCCATGCGTTGCTTTGTGGCGAACTCGTCCCGCTTGAGGAGGTCGCCATCGTCGAGCACGCCCTAAGTGGCATCGTCAGACGCTTGAGCCGCAAGGCCAGCTGAGATGGATGAGAAACGGCCCTGGAGTACATGAGCGACCCCTTCAAACAACAGACCGCGTACCCCTTGTTACTGGCCCTATCGGTAGCCTTCTGCCTGCATGTGGTCGTGGCCACGCTGGCCAATGCATGGGTATCGCTGCCGGTGCCCAACACCCGGCCGCCAACGGTTAGCGTCCGCATTGCTCCTGCCACTGGTTCCGTACAGACCACACCGGTCAAGTCCTCAACGAAGGCGGCACAGCAGAAGGTGCCAGCTCAAGACACTACTGAAACCAGGGCCCCCAAGGCAGAAGCGGTTACCGCTGGCGACCAGCAAAGGACGCCCAAAGCCACCACCTCGCCCACCAACGCCCAACAGACAACAGAAACCGCTCAGGCTGACCGCAACGAGCAAACGGACACCACCTCGCCGGAAGACAACGCCACCACGAGCGAAACCAGCTCCCCCGTTTCCAGCCAGAACCCAGAGGTGCCAATCACCCGGCTCAGCCAGAACGACAATCGCCAGCGCTCGGCCTACGAAATCACGCTTTGGGAAAGGATCGCGAAGGCGGTGGCCTACACACCACTACTCAAAGAACTGGGAACGCCTCATGAGGTTGTCCTGGAGTTGAGACTGATGCGCAATGGCGCCCTGCGGCGCGCAAAGGTGACAACCTCCTCCGGTATCCCGGATCTGGACGAGGTAGCCCGGGAAGCCGCGCTGGCGGCAACGCCCTTTCCGGATCCGCCGGAAGGGCGGCGCCGTTTCAGCGTCCGGCTCCTTTTCGAGCCGGTCCAGCCGGACTAGACTCAGGCGCTGGAATCGTCCTCGGTTGCCTCGGCAGCGCTATCAACCACCTCCTGGAGCTCACCACTTTCGTGCATCTCCAGAATGATGTCGCAGCCGCCAACCAGCTCACCATTAACATAGAGCTGGGGATAAGTCGGCCAGTTGGAATAGGTCTTGAGAGCCTCGCGCAGCTCGTCGTTATCGAGGATATTCACATAGGCAAAGCGCTGCCCGCAGGCCATCAAAGCCTGAACGGTCTTGGCGGAAAACCCGCACTGCGGTGCCTGTGGCGTCCCCTTCATATACAGCAGAATGGGGTTGTCGCTGATCTGTTGCTTGATGGTGTCGTTAATGTCCATGGATCCTCCAGCTAACGGACGCTGATCTTGCCGGTGCCTATTCTACAGAACACACTGATACCTGACCATTATACTTGGGTATTCGCTGGCACTGGCCGCGGCATCATGCCCGCGCTCTCCCGTTTGCCAGCCCACGCGTTTAACGCTAGTATTGGTCCTTTACAGAGGCAGCTTTGAAGGCTGCCTTTTTTGTTTCAGTGAGGCCCTCTGCCATGGCGAACCAGCCATTGCTCAACACTTATGGTCGCCTGCCCGTGGTCTTTGAACACGGCCGCGGGATGTGGCTCTATGATACCGAGGGCCAGCGTTACCTGGATACCTTCTCCGGCATTGCGGTATGTGGTCTGGGCCACAGCCATCCAACCGTGGCGCGGGCCATCAGCCAGCAGGCGGAACGACTGACCCACTGTTCCAACCTTTTCCACTGCAAACTGCAACAGGAACTGGCACACCGTGTGTGTGATCTCACCGGCATGGACGGCGCTTTCTTTGCCAACTCCGGTGCCGAGGTCAACGAAACCGCCATCAAGCTGGCACGCCAGTACGGACACCAACGGGGGGTAACCGATCCCAGCATCATCGTCATGGAAAATGCTTTCCATGGTCGGACCCTGGCCACCCTGACCGCCACCGGCCACCGCCGGGTCCAGGCCGGCTTCGAGCCCCTGGTCCATGGCTTTGCCCGCGCCCCGTTTGATGATCTGGAAGCGGTGGAAACCATAGCCGAGACCAACCACAACGTGGTCGCCGTTCTGGTTGAGCCCATCCAGGGGGAAGGCGGAGTGGCCATCCCGGCCCAGGACTACCTGCCGGGACTCCGCCGCATTTGCGAGCGCCACAACTGGCTGCTGATGCTGGACGAGGTCCAGACCGGCAACGCCCGCACTGGCACCTATCTGGCCTGCCATCAGGCTGGCATTGAGCCGGATGTGGTGACGCTTGCCAAGGGCTTTGGCAACGGTTACCCGGTCGGCGCCTGTCTGGCCCGGGGCGCTGCGGCAGAGGTTTTCAGCCCGGGCAGTCACGGCTCAACCTTCGGCGGCAACCCTCTGGGCTGCGCGGCGGCCCTGGCTGTTCTGGATGTTATTGAACAGGACGCTCTTGCCGAGCGCGCACGCGTTCTGGGCCAACGCATGCTGAAACGCTTCCGGGAGCACCTGGAGAGCGCCGACTACATTCACGCCATTCGCGGTCGAGGGCTGATGCTGGCCATCGAGCTTACCGATCCCTGTTCGGAGCTGGTCCTGCTGGCCAAGGTCCAGGGGATCCTGCTCAACATCACCCGGGAACGGGTGATCCGGCTTCTGCCGCCACTGACCATGACTGATGACGAAGCGGATTACATGGCGGATCAGGTCATCCGGATCATCAAGCTGTACGCGGCTGATGACCGGGACCGTCCGCGCCAGTAACGCTGCCTGCCACAAAAGGGAACGACAGCATGAACGTCCGACATTTTCTGACACTGCTGGATCTGGACACCAATGAACTGACACGTGTACTGGACCATGCCTCGGATCTGCGCCGGGAACGCAATCAGGGCATTACCCGCGACAGCCTGCACAACCGATCACTGGGCATGATCTTCGAAAAGTCCTCCACACGGACGCGCGTCTCGTTTGAAGCGGGCATGACCCAACTCGGTGGCGGCGCCATCTTCCTCTCACCCCGCGATACCCAGCTGGGCCGTGGCGAACCCGTGGAAGACAGTGCCCGCGTGATCTCAAGCATGGTGGATGCGGTCATGATCCGCACCTTCAGCCACGAAATGCTTGAGCGTTTTGCCGCCTTCTCCCAGACACCGGTCATCAACGCCCTGACCGACGACTTCCACCCCTGCCAGCTGCTCGCGGACATGCAGACGTGGCGCGAGCACCGGGGCTCCATACAGGGCGCGAAAGTCGTCTGGGTGGGCGACGGCAACAACATGTGCAACTCCTACATCAACGCCGCGCTGCAGTTCGACTTCGAGCTGGTGATCGCCTGTCCCGAGGGCTATGAGCCCAATACCAGCCTGGTCGCCGCCAACCAGGACCGGGTACGGATCGTGAACGACCCGGAAGAGGCGGTGCGCGATGCCAACCTGGTGGCCACCGACGTCTGGGCCTCCATGGGCCAGGAAGAAGAACAGCAGCAACGACTCAGCGACTTCAGCCGCTACCAGGTCTCACCGGAACTGATGGAAAGGGCCGACCGGGATGCCTTGTTCATGCATTGCCTCCCGGCCCATCGAGGCGAGGAAATCTCGGAGCACATGCTGGAACACCGCAGCAGCGTGGTCTGGGATGAAGCCGAAAACCGGCTGCACGCCCAGAAAGCGCTGCTTGAGGGCCTGGTCCTGGGGCTTGAGCGTCTCGACTGAGACGCCTCAGCGCGAACGCGTTACCCTTTCCACCGCATCCAGCCAGCCCTGGTAGGCGTGCTCACGAACCGCCGGGGCCATGGCCGGCTCGAACCGTCGCTCCGCCTGCCAGCGTTGCCGGATGCGGTCGAGCCCATCATAAACCCCGGTCTGAAGTCCGGCCAGGCAAGCCGCTCCAAGGGCCGTGGTTTCCGTAATCACGGGCCGATCCACGGCCACATTGAGCATATCGGCCAGGAACTGCATCAACCAGTTGTTGACCACCATGCCCCCATCAACGCGCAGCTCCTCAAGCGGCGCCCCATCGTTCTGGATGGCCCGGACCAGATCCTTGGTCTGGTAGCACACGGACTGCAGGCCAGCAGTAACGATGTCATCGATACCCGTATCACGGGTCAGGCCGAGGATGGCTCCCCGGGCGTGTGGATCCCAGTAGGGCGCTCCCAGCCCGGTAAACGCGGGTACCAGATAGACGGGATTCGCCACCCCTACGGACTCGGCCATGGCCTCACATTCCGACGCACTGTCAATGAGCCGGAGGCCATCCCGGAGCCACTGGATGGCTGCACCTGCCACAAAGATGCTGCCTTCCATGGCATAGGTGACCTGCCCCTCCAGCCGGTAACCCACGGTCGTCAGCAGCCGGTTCTCGGAACGGATGGCCTCGCCGCCGGTGTTCAGCATCAGGAAGCAACCAGTGCCATAAGTGCTCTTGGCCATGCCACGCTCAAAACAGGTCTGGCCGAACAGCGATGCCTGCTGGTCACCCGCGATGCCGCCCACGGTAACCCCCGCCCCCAGGATCGACGGCTCCGTACGCCCGAAGTCCGAGGCACTGTCCTGGACTTGTGGCAACAGTGAGGCGGGAATCCGGAACAATTCCAGAAGCCGCTCATCCCACTGCTGTTCATGGATGTTGAACAGGGCGGTACGCGACGCATTGGTGGCATCGGTGGCATGCACGCGACCATTGGTAAGCTTCCAGAGAATCCAGGTGTCGATGGTGCCGAATGCCAGCTCCCCGCGCTCGGCCCGTGCCCGGGCGCCATCCACGTTATCCAGGACCCAGCCCAGCTTGGTCGCCGAGAAATAGGGATCCATGAGCAGACCGGTACGCTCCACCAGCGTGGTTTCCCATCCCTCACGCTTGAGGGCCTCGCACTGGGGCGTGGTGCGACGGTCCTGCCAGACAATGGCCCGGTGAATGGGCTCGCCCGTGGTCCTGTCCCAGACGATCGTGGTTTCACGCTGGTTGGTAATGCCAATACCGGCCACTTCGCGAGCGCTGATGCCTTCCTGGCGCAGCACCTCCAGACAGGCCTGACGGGTTGTATCCCAGATTTCGCCCGGATCATGCTCCACCCAGCCATCCCCCGGGTAGAACTGGCGGAACTCATGCTGGGCAACCTGACGGGGCCGGCCATCCTCACCAAACAGAATGGCCCGAGAACTGGTGGTACCCTGATCAATGGCGAGTAGGCGGGTCATGACGGCTCCTCCGTTCGCGTACCGGCGTCTCCATGTTGATCCCTCGGCTGGCGGCGGGGCCAGACGAGCGTGAAGCAGGCGCCGCCCAGCTGCTGCGAGCGCCCCACGAACGCCTGCCCGCCATGCCAGTACAGAATGCGCCGGACGATGGACAGTCCCAGGCCATAACCACCCGAGCTGCGGGTACGGCTGTCATCAAGCCGGGCGAAAGCGGTAAAGACTTTGTCCCAGTCTTCCTCCGGTATACCCTGACCATCATCCTGCACATCAATGCGAACGGTCTGGTCATCGAAGTGACATGCCACCAGCACCCTGGCACTGGCATAACGCGTGGCGTTCCCCACTAGATTCTGGATCGCCCGGTGAATGTAGCGTGGCTCCGCATCCGCCTCGGAAAAGGCACGGGCATCGTCCGGTATAGCCACCTCAATCCGCAGTTCGGGACGCATGCCCTGCTGTTCCTCAACCACTTGCTCCACCGTCTCGGCGATATCCAGCCGCTGGACCGTCATCACGGGTCCGCCCTGCTCCAGCCGGGCGTAAGTCAGAATCTCGTCAATGAGTTCGTCCAGTTCCTGGATATCACGGTCAATGGCGCCAAGCTGGGACCGCAACATATCCGGGTCTTCACAGTCCTCAATCATTTGCACCCCGAAGCGAATACGGGCCACGGGCGTACGCAACTCATGGGACACCCCGTGGATCATCTCGCTCTGGACGCTGACCAGCCGCTGGATGTGATCCGCCATGCGATTGAAGGCAGCGGCCAGACGTCCGCCCATCGAGTCGCCCCCATCACTGACCCGCGCATCCAGTTCCCCCCGGGCAATACGGGACACCGCGCCCTCGATACTGCAAAGACGCCGGTGCAGGTCGACCAGCAAGTAATACACCACGCCCCCCAGAACCGCCGCCACCAAGCCGGCAAGCACCAGTGCCAGGGGCCAGGACCAGTAACGGAAAGGGGGAGGGTGGGTCACCGAAACCAGGGTCCCATCAGACAGTGCTGCATAGGTTTCCGCAGCCTCGCGGAGCTGCGGCTGATGGTAGACAACCGCGTCATTGGCAATGCGTTCAAGAGCGGACCCTTTGGGGAGCTGCTCCGCATTCTCGAGCGGCGTCACAGTAACGCCCAACGCCGCCCCGGCCGCCCTGGCATCCCCATTCCGGTAACGGTCAGCCACCAGCACCAGCGTCCGGGCGGTCAGCTCCGCCACATGCCGGTAGGGGTCCTCAGCGCGCAGTTGCAGAACCCCCGCCTCTGGCGCCAGGCGATAGAAATAAACGGCATCGCCCCGGCGCTGGGCAAGGACCTGGCCGTACTCAAGACGTTCCTGCGCCACATCGCCCAGGGCCACGGCCTGGCGGGGCAGCAGGCGCAGCTTTGACGATGAGGTGCGGGCGTTCACAGGTGCCACCACCCGAGGATGCTCGGCCAGCCAATCCAGAAGCGGCGCCGGGTAATGCTCAAGAAACGCCTGCTCCCGCACCCCGTTGATGGTCACCACCAGCAAGGACCCCACCAGGGTGACGCCAAGCGCCACCAGGATCAGGGCGGCGTAAACGCGAAAGTAGTAACGCCTCAGCGACATCGATGCCTAGACGTCGCGAACGAAGAGGTAACCCTTGCTCCGCACCGTCTTGATACGACGTGGGTGCACCGGGTCATCCCCGATCTTCGGCCGGATCCGCGACACACGAACATCAATGGAGCGATCCTGGCCGTCGTATTCGATGCCTCTCAGGGAGGTGAAGATCTCTTCCCGGCTGAGCACGCGCCCGGCGTTACTGGCAAGCAACCACAGGAGGTCAAACTCGGCGCTGGTGAGATCGATGCTCTCGTCATCAAGCCAAGCCTCACGCATGGAGTGATCAACCACCAGATTATTGAAGACCAGCCGCTCCGGACCATCCTCCGTTCCGGTCTGTGGGGCTGCCCCGACCTGCGCCGCCGGTTCACTGATACGGCGAAGCAGGGCGCGGATCCGGGCCAACAGAACCCGGGGGCGCACCGGTTTGGACATATAGTCGTCCGCCCCCATTTCCAGCCCCAGCACCTGGTCCAGGTCATCCGTGCGAGCTGTCAGCATCAGAATGGGCCCATTGTAGAACGGGCGAACGCGGCGACAGATGGCCAGGCCATCCTCCCCGGGGAGCATCAGGTCGAGAACAACCAGGTCCGGGACTTCATCCCGTATGCGCTCCACCGCGCGAGCCCCATTGGTTTCAAGCGAAACCACCAGCCCGTTCTTTTCCAGAAAATCCCGGGTCAGCTCCGCCAACCGCTCATCGTCCTCGACGATCAGAACACGCGAGGCTTCACTGGTCTGTTCCACGGCATCCGTCTCGTTCGTTGTTGTTTCCATTGTTAGTCCTGTCGCGGGATTGAGGCGCAGGGGCCGGGTCGTACGTCAAACATTGTGTAACACAAGTATACACACTGATGGCGAGTTTGCATGTGAGCGCCGTTTTCAG
This sequence comes from Halomonadaceae bacterium KBTZ08, assembly GCA_048013405.1. Taxonomy (GTDB): domain Bacteria; phylum Pseudomonadota; class Gammaproteobacteria; order Pseudomonadales; family Oleiphilaceae; genus Halospina. The sequence continues at coordinate 40,540 of CP182108.1, read as the reverse complement.
GCCAATGGTTCACCCGCCTCGACCTCCTCCGGGGTTGCATCCCTGGCTTCCAGGATCTCCAGGTCAAAATAGAGCGTGATACCGGCCAATGGGTGATTGGCGTCCACCAGCACCTGTTCATCCTCGAAGCCAACCACTTTGACCACCTGAGCATTGTCGCCCGAATCCGTCTGGAACTTCATGCCCTCCTCAAGCTTTTCAACCCCCTGGAACATGCTCCGTGGCATCCTGCGAACCAGCTCGGGCTGATGCTCGCCATAGGCCATGGAAGGTGGAATCGTCACCTCCAGACACTCCCCCGGCTCGCGCCCTTCCACGGCCCGTTCGACGCCCTCAATCATGCGCCCGCAGCCACTGACAAAATGCAGCGGCTCCGCACCGGCGGAGCTGTCCACAACCTCGCCGTCCCGGTTCTTGAGTTGATACGCCAGTCGATAAACCCGTTGTTCCGCCATGCTGTTGTGCATCCTCCTGTATTCGGTCATTGCGTGCGGGTCACGCCGATGACCCGCAGTGCGTGTAATACCAGTCTCTGCTCCAACCGTTCGCGCCATCCCACTGGCTCGCGCAGGCTCATGCGTTCCAGCGCGCTGCGCTCCATCGGCGAAGGGGCATGCTGTCGCAGCGCTCGCCAGAGCACCGCCAGCAGCCCACGCTTTGAGCCAGTGGCATTGCGAAGCCACTGCAGAGCCTGGACCAGCCCCTGCTCTACCTCCGTGAACTCTGTACCGAAGGGGAAGGATGGAAAGAGCTGATGATGCGCCCGCAGCGGTGCAATTGCCGCTTCAAGACGCTGTGGGTAATTGTTGCGGTGCGCCTTTGGGATCTTCCAGTCCCTGGGAATCTTGCCGGCTTTTTTCGCCTCGCGCATAAGCTCGTTCTGAAAGCGCGAATCCGCGATACAGATCAGCCGCTGGTACACTTGCGAGTCCGGCTTCCCGCGTACGTCCGCCACCCCGTACTCCGTCACCACAATATCGCGCAGGTGGCGAGGAATGGTGCAGTGGCCATAGTTGAAGCGGATATTGGACTCTGGACGACCGCCGCTCATGCGCGTGGCCCTCAGCGTCAGAATGGACCGTCCCTCGGGCAGTTCATGCGCCATGGCCACAAAGTTGTACTGACCGCCCACACCACTGACCACGCGGCCATCCTCAAGGCCATCGGAGACAGCGGCTCCGTTCAGAGTCTGCATCATCACCGAGTTGATGAACCGTCCCCGGCGGCGCTGCGCCGTCTTGAGCGCCTGATCGCCCAAAGGATCGTCATAGAGATGGTTCACAAAGCCCACACTCGTCATGCTGAGACGCGAACGATCCGCCTCACTCAGCTCCCGCAGCCCCTGGTAGAAACGTTCCGGTCCCAGGAAGAAGCTCCCGTGCATCACCACGCCCCCGGCCATCTCCTTATTGAGCGCGTACTGCTCAATAAGGGTGCGCGCCTGCTCGTCCCCGAGATCCGGGCGCACCGCCTGCTCTCCCAGGCTCAGGCGCCCACCCTTGAGCTCGCAGGTCTCACTGAAGAAGCCGAAACGCACCAGCCACTGCACGTCACGCGCCTTCAGGACGGTCTCGATGCAGCCCGCCTCACAGAGCCGATCCAGAGCGGTTATGTCCAGGGGGTCACGGATGGTGCCCTCATCCAGCAGTTGTTGCAGTGTGCGGTCAGCCACCACCCGGCGTTTGAGGACGCCCGCCTGGTAAAGGTGCAGGAAGCCTTCGACCATCATTTCACTGCAGCCGTAGAGCCCTTCCTCGAAGCGCCCGGTACCACCAACCGCCGCCATCTCCGGGAATCGGGAATGGGCGTCAAGACGGCGGGCCAATTCATTGAAAAGGCCATTGTCTCTGTGGCGAAACAGAATGTTGTAGACCACCGCCGACCCCAGAGCGCCGATGCCCACCTGGAGCGTGCCGCCGTCGCGCACCAGATTGGCGGCATAGAAACCGATCAGATAATCAGCGGTTTCCACCGGCATATCCGGCACCGGGAACAGGCGCATGGAGGGATTGTTGGGCTCCAGTACCAGGTCGAAGGTGTCACGATCCACAGCCGCGTCATGACCGAACCAGGGAAGTTCCGGGTTGAGTTCACCGGCAATCACAACCGTGTCGCCTGAGTCGCGCTGCTGCTGAAGTTTCGGCAGGATCTCAAGGGTCAGGTCCGGGTTACAGCTCAGGCTGACCTGGCGCCCCTCCGCATCTGGTGCCACCATCTGCCCCACGGCGTTGACCCCCATAGCCAGCAGGTCACGCACCGCATGGGTGTAGTTGGTCATCACCACACGCTGCTGCTGGTCAGGGTTTCCCAGACGGCTGCCAGCCCTCAGAAAGAACTCCGTGACCGTTACGTTATCCGGCAGCGTCCCCCGGCTGACCGCTTTTGCGTATTCCAACTCCGGCACCCCCTCATAGACCCGCTCCACAAAGGGTTCCATCAGCCGTTTCTGCAGGGAGCTGCCTGAACGCGGTTTTTCGAGCGACAGCGCCGTCATGATGTGAAGCTGGATGGCTGGTTCGTCACAGGCACGCCGATAGAGCGCGTTGATCAGGTGGACCGGTTTACCCAGCCCCAGCGGCAACGCAATCCGGATATCGCCATCCAGGCGGCGGATCAACTCCTCGGCACACCGCTCAGCCTGGCGAAAATGGCTGCTTGCGCCTTCTTCGCTCATGGGCAGCTCACGGACAGGGATAGGTATAAAGCTGGTGGAGGCGCTCGATCCGGTCCAGCAGTTCATCGGAGAGCTGAATGCGGGCGCTTTCGATGTTCTCGGAGAGCTGATCCATGGTCGTGGCTCCCACCAGGTTGCTCGTCACAAAGGACCGGGAGTTGACCCAGGCCAGGGCCATCTGCGCTGGCGAAAGGCCATGCTCGCCCGCAAGATTCACATAGGCCTGGGTCGCCTCCTGCGCCTGCTCCGACGTGTAGCGCGTAAAGCGCGAGAATTCGGTGAGACGCGCGCCCGCGGGCTTCCTGCCACCCAGGTACTTACCACTGAGCGCCCCAAAGGCTAGGGGTGAATAGGCCAGAAGCCCACATTCCTCGCGCAGTGACACCTCCGCAAGGCCCACCTCATAGGAACGGTTCAGCAGACTGTAGGGGTTCTGGATGCTCACCGGCCGGCTCCAGCCCCGGCGCTCCGCCTCCTTCAGGTAGGTCATGGCGCCCCAGGCGGTCTCGTTCGACAGGCCAATGTGGCGCACCTTACCGGCCTCCACGAGTTCATTCAGCGCCTCAAGGGTCTCCTCAATGGGCACCGCATCCGAATCATCCACCGGGCTATAGCCAAGCTTGCCGAAGAAATTCGAGCGGCGCTCAGGCCAGTGCACCTGGTAGAGGTCAATGTAGTCGGTCTGCAACCGCTTGAGGCTGTCATTGACGGCCTGGTGGATCTGCTGGCGGGTCAGGCGCGGACCACCCCGGATGTAGTCCATGTCACTGCGGCCGGTCACCTTGGTGGCAATCACCAGGTCATCCCGCCTGCCCCGGCGCTGCAACCAGTTCCCAAGATAGGTTTCCGTAAGGCCCTGGGTTTCGGCGCGCGGCGGCACGGGGTACATTTCAGCGGCATCAATCAGGTTGACGCCCTGGTCCATCGCGTAATCCAGCTGCTCGAAGGCCTCCTGCTCGGTATTCTGTTCCCCCCAGGTCATGGTTCCCAGGCCGATCACACTTACCTCAATACCGGTCCGGCCTAGCTGGCGTTTTTCCATTGCAGTCACCTCCCACTGAATTGTCCCCGCATGCTAAGTCCATCCCCGGGCCACCGCAATGCCAGGGCCGTCATCAAAACATCACACCGATGTCAGGAAACGGTAACCCTGACGAGCAACACTGTCATTGTCCGTTCAGCCCCGGAGGACCCACGATGCGGGCACCCAAAGTTGCCATGGTCACGGAGACCTTCCCCCCCGAAATAAACGGCGTTGCGGGGACCCTGAACAACCTCTGCCGCGAACTCGTTCTGCGCGGTCATCAGCTGACGATCATCCGGCCCCGACAGTACCACGAGGCCAACGCGGGCCATGCCCCGCTGTTCGGGGAACACACCCTGCGTGTGCGCGGGCTGCCGCTGCCCGGCTACCCGGAACTGCGCTTCGGTCTTGGTGCCCGGGGGCGGCTCCGGCGGCTGTGGCACAAACGCCCTCCGGATGCCGTTTACGTGGCCACCCAGGGCCCTCTGGGCTGGAGCGCCGTCAGCGTCGCCCGTGAACTGGGGATTCCCTGTGTATCCGGTTTCCATACCAACTTCCACCAGTACAGCAGCTACTACGGAGCTGGGTTCCTGGCCCCCCTGATCCGGCGTTATCTGGTGGCCTTTCACAACCGCTCCAGCGCCACCCTGGCGCCAACGCGCAGTCTCTGCCATCAGCTCGCGCAATGGGGCATCCGCAACAGCCGCTGCTGGAGCCGGGGCGTCGACAGCCGGCTGTTCAACCCGGGCCGGTATAGCCGGGAGCTGCGGGCGCAATGGGGCGCGGGCAACGGCCCGGTTGTGCTTTACGTTGGACGCCTGGCGGCCGAAAAAAACCTGATGCAGGCCGTCACCACCTTTGAACGCCTGCGCGAGTGCCATCCCACCGCCCGGTTTGTCCTGGTGGGCGATGGCCCCCTGCGCCCCAGCCTCGAGCAGGCCCATCCGGAGTTCCTGTTCCAGGGGGCACGCCAGGGTAAGGATCTGGCCCGTCATTACGCCTCTGCGGATATTTTCCTGTTTCCCAGCGAATCGGAGACCTTCGGAAACGTGGTCACGGAGGCACTGGCCTCGGGGCTGCCCGTCGTGGCATTTGATCAGGCGGCGGCACGGGAACACATCAGGCACGGGATCAATGGCATGAAGGCACCCCCCGGTGACGCCGAGGCTTTTACCGCCGCCGCACTGGAGCTGGCGGACCGGCACGGGCTCCGCCGCCATGCCAGCGAGTGCGCGCGGGCCCACGCCAAGACACTGGACTGGTCCGTGCTTGCAGAACAGTTCGAACGGATGCTGCTGAACCCAACCGAGGAGGACCCGGCCGATGAATCCCCAACGCCTGTCCCGGGTGTTTACCCGCATTGATAACAGCGAGCTGCGATGGTGCCTGCGCCTGAACCGCAGTCTCGCCTTTCCGGCGGTCACGCCATTCTTCCGGATCGTGAGCTGGCTTGGTGACGGCTGGCTCTGGTACGCCCTGATCCTGGCGCTGCCGGCCATTGACGGGCTGCGCGGCTGGGCTCTGGCCACCCTGATGACGCTGACCGGAGCCGGCTGCACGCTGCTTTACAAGCTCCTCAAGACACACCTGGTGCGCGAGCGCCCCTTTATCAGTTTCCCGGCCATCCATTGCGGCTCAAAACCACTGGACCGGGGCAGCTTCCCTTCCGGTCACAGCCTGCACGCGGTCTGTTTCACCCTACTTCTGTTCCACGGGTTTCCGCTACTGGGCTGGGCGGTGCTGCCATTCACCATCCTGGTTCTGGCCTCACGCGTGATTCTGGGACTCCATTACCCCTCAGACGTCCTCGCCGGCAGCCTCATCGGGGCTGGGTGCGCTTTCATCGCCCTGCAATTCACGCCCGGGCTCATGGCCGCCCTCCCTCTGGGCGCTGGCTGATGGCTGGGGCACGGGCCGCCCCCCGGCATCGAACAACGCCAGCTGGCGGCCCCCCTGTTTGAGCTCCGGCAACCGCACGCCCAGGCCCAGCAGCCTTACCGGCCGGGGAACATCGCCATAGAGCGCATCCAACAGCGGCCGGAAATCAGCCACCCCGGGCTGGCCGGGCTGGCGCCACACAGTCTCACGGGTATGGGTTTCGAAATCCGAAAAACGCAGCTTCACGAACAGCTTTTCGAACTGGCCCGCGTCAGGAGCATCCAGCCCCTTGCGCCGCATCCGGCGCTGCAGGTCCGAGACCAGTCCATCCAGAGCACGCCGGCATTCGGCCAGAGTCGCCAGATCCTGGCGGTAGGTGTTCTCCACGCTGATCGACTTGCGGGGTCGCGTCACCTGCACCGGGCGGTCGTCCTCGCCCCGGGCGAGACCGTACAAACGTGCCCCATAGCGTCCGAAACGTTCCCGCAGCGCCAGCTCCGACCACTCCCTCAGGTCCGCGCAGGTGTTGATGCCAAGTCCATGCAGTTTTTCCGCTGTGCGGGGCCCCACGCCGAACAGGGAGGTGACTGGCAGCCGTGGCACGAAATCCCCGACATCCTCAGGTGTGACCACACAGAGCCCATCCGGCTTGTGCCAGTCGCTGGCAATCTTGGCCAGGAATTTGTTCGGTGCCACACCTGCAGAAACCGTAATCCCCAGTTCATCCCGCACCCGTGCCCGTATGTGCTCTGCCATGCGTGTGGCGCTGCCCTGAAAGCGATCAATGCCGGTTACATCCAGGTAGGCCTCATCAAGCGACAGGGGCTCAAGGATGGACGACACCTCCCGCAGGATCCGCATGAAATCGCGGGAAACAGCCTGATAACGCGGCATGTCCGTCGGCAGCAACTCCAGATGCGGGCACAGACGCAACGCCTCGGACACCGGCATGGCCGAACGCACACCAAAGGCCCGCGCCTCGTAGCTGCAGGTTGCCACGACACCGCGGCCGGTGGCCCCGCCCACGGCAATGGGACGGCCCGCCAGCGCCGGATTGTCCCGGATTTCCACCGCGGCGTAGAAACAGTCCGCGTCGCAGTGGATGATCTTGCGAGTCAAAGCATGCCTCCGGAGTTGCCGTGGATTCAGTGCAGGCTGTATCTTAGGGCGGCATGGAGCCCGTGTCAGGACAGCTTACCCCCAACAAAGGATAGCCCGATGAGCGAACCCGCCGCCACGGCAACCGAGAACCGCGCCTGTTTTGAGCTGCGCGGTGCCAGCCAGACGCTGACCGTGATGGAGCTGTACCATTTCGACCCGGATGCCCTGGAGCAGGCCCTGCGCGACAAGATCCGACAGGCCCCCAACTTCTTCCGCGACCTGCCTCTGGTCATCGGACTGGATCACTACGAGGGGAATGCAGCCGACCTGGATTTCTTCCAGCTCATCGGCATCTGCCGCACCCATTCCATCCAGGTGCTGGGTGTACGCGGCGGCAACGACGACATCCGCCGCCTGGCTCGTAACGCCGCCCTGGCCTGGCTGCCTGGTGGCCAGAGCCGCCCTGCTCAGCCGGCACCCGACCCGGAAGAACCGGCTCCGGAAGCCGAACCGGAAAGCCCAACGGAAACCGTCAACGCCGGGTCAGGCCGATTGGTTACACAGCCGGTACGCTCCGGCCAGCAGGTCTATGCCCCGGAAGGCGATCTCATTATCATGGCGCCTGTTGGCGCCGGAGCGGAAGTGCTTGCCGCCGGCCACATCCATATCTATGGCCCGCTCCGCGGGCGGGCGCTGGCGGGTGTACACGGCGACACCAGCGCCAGCATTTTCTGCCAGTCGCTGGAAGCGGAACTTGTATCCGTCGCCGGGCATTACAAGATCTCCGAGGACCTCCAGGGTGACGACTGGCGAACACCAGCCCGCATCCGGCTTGAGGGTAACGTACTGACAGCGGACCCACTGACCCGTTAACGGAACGACAGAACAGCAAACAGGACAACAACCTTGGCACGAATCATAGTAGTGACATCCGGCAAGGGCGGGGTGGGCAAGACCACCACCAGCGCCTCCATCAGTACCGGCCTTGCACAGCGCGGCTACAAGACGGCCGTGATTGACTTCGATGTAGGCCTGCGCAACCTGGACCTCATCATGAACTGCGAGCGCCGCGTCGTTTACGACTTTGTCAATGTCATCCAGGGCGAGGCCACCCTTAACCAGGCGCTTATCCGGGACAAACGGGTTGATAACCTCTACATCCTTCCCGCCTCCCAGACCCGGGACAAGGAAGCGCTCACCGCCGAAGGGGTACAGACGGTGCTGGACGGCATGCACGAGGGCTTCGACTATCTGGTCTGCGACTCCCCGGCGGGCATTGAACATGGGGCCCTGATGGCGCTCTACCACGCGGATGAAGCCATCGTGGTGACCAACCCGGAGGTGTCCTCGGTCCGGGACTCGGATCGCATTCTCGGGATTCTCCAGAGCAAGTCCCGCCGCGCGGAACAGGGACTGGATCCGGTCAAGGAGCATCTGCTGCTCACGCGCTATAACAATGAACGGGTGGAGCGCGGCGAGATGCTGTCCATCGAGGACGTGAATGACATCCTCAGCATCCCGGTACTGGGCGTGATCCCGGAATCCCAGGCCGTTCTCAATGCTTCCAACCAGGGGACGCCGGTCATTCTGGAAGACGACAGCGAGGCCGGTGGTGCCTACGCCGACGCCGTCGCCCGGCTGCTGGGCGAGGAACGCCCACTGCGGTTTCTTGACGGGCAGAAGAAAGGCTTCCTCAAGCGCATGTTCGGAGGCTGAGATGAGCTTCTTTGACTATTTCAAGAGCAAGAAAAAGTCCTCGGCATCCATCGCCAAGGAACGGCTCCAGATCATTGTCGCGCATGAACGTAACACCCGCGAGCAACCCGACTACCTGCCCGAGCTCGAACAGGAGCTGCTGGAAGTGATCCGGCGCTATGTTGCCATCCGCGATGACCAGGTACAGGTTCAGCTCGACCGCAATGACAGCTGTTCGGTACTGGAGCTCAACGTCACGCTTCCCGAGGAGGTCACCGATTCCCAGTAGCGCGAAGGGGTGCTCGGTCGCTCGTGCTGAGGAAGAATCGGCAGAACCCGCCGTGCCCCCCTGTTACCGTCGCGATATACGCTTTAATGCCGGGATGCGCCCATGCGAAACGCACTGACTACCCTGCTCTCCCTCGTTCTCATTCTGGCCGGTGCCAGCAGCCATGCGGACGTTCCCACCAACGACCAGCACTGGGACAAGGCCATGGAGGCGGATGGTATCCAGATCCATACCCGCAACATTGAAGGCTCCCATATCGACGCCTTCCGGGCGGAAACCGTACTGGACGCCCCGCTGGAAGCGGTGATGGCGGTGATGGCCAACCCCAGATCCTGCATGGAGTGGGTGCACCAATGCGCACACGCGGAAAGACTGGAAACCGGCGGTTTCCGGGATCGCTACGCCTACTCCGTTAACGACATGCCCTGGCCCGTCAGCGATCGGGACTACGTACTCCACATCCAGACCCGTACCGGCGAAAGCCGGGATCACATCATCATCGAAATGGAATCCGTGGAAGGGAGGGTCGAGCCCAAGGACGATTACGTCCGCATGCCCGCATCCTCCACCGTCTATGAATTCTTCCGGGAAGGCGACAGTCGCACCCGGATGCTCTGGTACCAGCACGCTGTCCCTGGCGGCTCGCTCCCCGATTGGCTGGTCAACCGCCTGGCCACCGACATCCCCTACGAATCCCTGCGCACGCTTAACGAGGTGGTGAACCAGGATCGCTACCAGGGGCATGAACTGATCTATGACGAACAGGGTCGGATCACTGGTGTCACCCCGGGCGTCAACGCTGGACAGGGAGGCTGAGGATGGCGGTCACGGCACGGGACATCATGACGCCCAGCGTGAAGGCGGTTCCCCAGGACTGGACCATGCAACAGCTGGCGGAATTCCTCACGGAGAACGAGATCACCGGCTCACCGGTGTGTGACGACAACGACCGGATCACCGGCATCGTCACGCTCAAGGACATTGCCGAGTTCCGCTGGAACCGGGTCAGCGGGGAACCGGAACAGGAAATGACCGAGGAGGAGAAGCAGGAGGCCCGCCAGCTCCGACAGATGATGCTCGAAGGGATGACTCGCACTCCCGTGGAAGTTCGTGACATCATGACCCCCAGCGTTATGTCGGTGGAAGCCGACACCGGCGTGCGCACCATTGCCGATATCATGATGGCGGAGCACCTGCACCGAATCTTCGTGACCGACAAGGAGGCAATCACCGGCATCATTACCACCTACGACATGCTCAAGCTGGTGGCGGAACCGGAACTGACCCGACGCTGTCTTGATGCCGACGGCTCCGGCACCCCCACCTGATGCCCAACAACCGGCCCTGAGGTAACCAAGCCCATGCCGCGGGAAAACCAGTCCCAGATCAAGACCTACGTTGTTGACACCAATGTTCTGATCCACGATCCCACCGCTATCCTCAACTTTGAAGAGCACCATGTCGTCATACCCATGACCGTGCTCGAGGAACTGGACCAGCTGAAAAACGGCAAACAGGCGGTGGCCGCCGACTGCCGCCAGGCCATCCGGACCATTGACCGGCTGGTTGGCGATGCGGACCCCCATGACATCGACAACGGCGTACCCATCCACCGTGGCGACAAATCGGAACCGCTTGGCAGCCTGTCCATCGCCATGGGCAGCCAGGACGATACCGAGCACGGGCTCCCCGACCACCTCAACGACAACCGCATCATCAACCTCCTCGGCCAGCTTCAGCGCCAGCATCCCAACAAACCGATCATCCTGGTCAGCAAGGACATCAACATGCGCCTGAAGGCGCGGGGTTGTGGCCTGGAGGCAGAGGACTACCAGACCGACCAGCTGGTGGACGACGTCCGCTACCTGCCAACCGGTTACCATGAATTCGACGGCTCGTTCTGGGACGGTATCGAAAAGGTGGAGACGGTCCAGCGCGAGGGCATCACGGAACATCTGATCCCGCGCACCGAGGATCTTGCGCAATACCAGATCAACCAGTTCATTCTGGACCAGCAAGGATTCATCGGCCGCATAACAGATACCGAGCCGGAACGGCTGGTGGTGGAGGACCTGTTCCGGGATGACCTCATGCATCAGCAGGTCTGGGGTCTGTCGCCGCGCGACATCTACCAGGCTCTGGCACTGGAGCTACTGATGGATCCGGACGTGCACCTGGTGAACCTCACCGGCTCCGCCGGCTCCGGCAAGACCATCCTGGCCCTGGCCGCCGCTATTGAACTGACCGTGGCAAGCAAGACCTACAAACGCATCATCACCACCCGCAGCACCCAGGGACTGGATGAGGACATTGGCTTTCTGCCGGGGACCGAATCCGAAAAGATGGAACCCTGGCTGGGGGCCATCGTGGACAATCTCGAGGCCCTGCACGAGGATGACGAAAACATGACCAGCAGTGTCGACTACATCCTCAGCAAGGTCCCCATGCAGTTCAAGTCACTGAACTACATACGGGGTCGGAGTTTCCAGCACAGCCTCATCATCATCGATGAAAGCCAGAACCTGACACCGCACCAGCTCAAGACGATCATCACGCGGGCAGGCACGGGCAGCAAGGTGGTGTGCCTGGGCAACCTGTCCCAGATCGATACCGCCTACCTGAATCCCCTGAGCTCCGGTCTCACCTACATGACCGAGCGCTTCAAGGGCTTCAAGCACGGCGGCCACATCCACCTGCAGGGTGTCCCCCGCTCACCGCTGGCGGAGTACGCCGAAGAACACCTCTGACGGCAGCTGGGTCAGGAATCGCTGTTGTTGCTTTCCTGGCCCAGGTCATTGTCCCAGGGGTGGTCCGCCATGGGCTCCTCTCCCTGGAGGGGCTTATAGCGGTCCCTGAAAGCGTCCATGGTCTTCATGGCCTCATCAAGCTCATCAAACACCGCCACGTGGTAAAGGGCCTCGCCCTCGTTAACCATGGGCAGGTTATTCATACCGATGATGATGCCATTGACACTGCTGGTCACGGAGGACTCCAGTCGCCCGAAGGGATCCGCCACAACGGCCAGGCGCTGCCCTTCGGTCACCCGGTGCCCGATACCGGCGATAGGGCGCATGATGCCGTCGGTCTCCGCGCGCATCCAGGTGGAGTTCGAGGCCACCTCGGAACGCTTCGCGGGCCTGTGCCGACCGCGTCGCCGGTTGGGCAGCATCTCCAGCATGCGCATCACCCTCAGGATGCCCCTGACACCGGTGTTGATGGCCACCTCGTCAAAGCGTAATGCCTCACCCGCCTCATAGGTGATCACCGGGATGTCGGCCTCATCCGCGCACGCGCGAAGACTGCCCTCCCGGAGTGAGGCATTGATCACAATGGGGGCGGCAAAGGTCTCAGCCATATCCGCCGTCACCGGGTTGCGCAGCTCCGCCCGGATCTGGGGCAGATTGAAGCGATGGCTGGCACCGGTGTGGAGATCAATAACATGGGTGGCCAGATCCAGTACCTGGGTCCGGAACAGATAGGCAATGCGCCCGGCCAGCGAGCCCTTCTCGGACCCGGGGAAACAGCGATTGAGGTCGCGCCGGTCCGGCATGTAGCGCGACTGATGAAGGAAGCCGAAGACATTGACAATGGGCACCACCAGCAGCGTGCCGCGCAGGCGTTTAAGGCTGGTCGTGCGAAGCAGCCGGCGAGCGATCTCCACACCGTTGATCTCGTCACCGTGTATGGCGCCGCAGACCAACAGCGTGGGCCCGGGGCGCCGCCCATGGATGACTTCGACCGGAATATGCAGCGGCGTCTGGGTGTAGAGGCGCCCAATGGGCACCTCAACCTGGAGTCGTTCTCCTGCCGGAATCCGTTCACCGCCCAGACGGAAAGGCGCGCGCTTTGCCATGCTCAGCCCCTGGCCCCTTTGGTGGCGGTCCGCCAGGGCCGGGCCCGCTTCTCGATGAAGTCGATGATCATGCCCGCCACGTTCTTGTTGGTGGCCGACTCAATGCCCTGCAGCCCCGGCGAGGAGTTAACCTCCATGATCAGCGGTCCCCGGCTGGAGCGCAGCAGGTCCACACCCGCCACGTTCAGCCCCATGGCCTTGGCCGCCATGACCGCCGTCTTGCGCTCTGTGGGCGTAATCCGCACCAGTGATGCCTGGCCGCCCCGGTGCAGGTTGGAGCGGAACTCGCCTTCATTAGCCTGTCGTTTCATGGCCGCGATCACCTTGTCGCCAATGACAAAACAACGGATGTCCGCGCCGGCCGCCTCCTTGATGTACTCCTGCACCAGAATGTCCGCCTTCAAGCCCATGAAGGCCTCAATGACACTCTCCGCCGCCTTGCGCGTCTCGGCCAGCACCACACCAATGCCCTGGGTGCCTTCCAGAAGCTTGATCACCACTGGCGTCCCGCCAACCATGCGGATCAGGTCCGGCACGTCGTCCGGTTTACTCGCAAAGCCGGTAATCGGCATGCCCAAGCCCTTACGCCCGAGCAATTGCAGCGAGCGCAGCTTGTCCCGCGAGCGGGTAATGGCCACGGATTCGTTCGCCGGAAACACGCCCATCATCTCAAACTGGCGCAGCACAGCGGCCCCGTAAAAGGTTACCGAAGCGCCAATGCGGGGCACCACGACATCAAAGTCCGGTAATTTCTCACCCCGGTAATGCATCGTGGGACTGGCCGGCGTGATGTTCATATAACAGTGCAGGAAGTCCAGAACCTGCACCTCGTGATCGCGTTTCTTGGCTTCCTCCACCAGGCGGCGGGTGGAATAGAGGCGCTTGTTGCGCGACATGATGGCAATTCTCATTGATTACTCCTCACGCGGTTTGCCGGCCAGAAACGAAGCTGATGGGTCCACACACAGGCGCTCCTTCATAGCGGTACGACCAATCAGCATCCGAAAACGCATTGTATCGCGATTGGTGAGCGTCATCTCGACGGGCCAGCACCAGGGTCCCATGCGCATGGGCGTCAGGATGACATAGCGCATTTCCCTGTGTCCCCCGGAATCCGCCACGATGCGTTCATCCAGCAGGGGGGTGTCGCAATGGATCACCCGATTCAGGTTACGCCGGCTCGGGTGCACGCAGAACCGGACACGGCGCTCGCCGCCGTTCTCATAGGCCTCCAGGTTGAAGGTGTGGAGGCAGGAAGTCCTAGCCCCCGTATCGACCTTGGCCCGCAGGCGCGGTATGCCGAGATCCGGCAACTCAACCCACTCGCGCCAGCCTACCCAGTGTAGGCCCTGAGTCTCTTCCCTTTCCGTCATGGTTTACCCTGATGGTGATGAATGGCGACCTGGATCGGTGCCGAATGGTGCCCGGCATGAAGCCTGGAAAACAGATTGTGGGGTACTATAATCCAAAGTCCCGGGTTCAGCGAACAACCCCTTAGACATGGACAATAATCAGGGATACCCGTGACTGAACTCATATGGTTCCGCAACGACCTCCGCCTTGGGGACAACCCCGCGGTCACTGCCGCCTGCGCCGTTAACACCCCGGTCGAGGCCTGTTTCCTGGCCGCTCCCGGCCAATGGGCCAGTCACGACTGGTCTCCCAACCGCACCGACCTGATGCTGCGCAGCCTGGAGCAGCTCGGGCAGGCGCTTGCGCGGCTCGGGATCCCCCTGCACGTCCGGACCGTCAACCGTTTTGACGACACGGACGAGGCTCTCCTGGCCCTTTGCCGTGAACGTGGCATCAATAGGATCCACGCCAATGAGGAATACGCCGTTAACGAGCGCACCCGGGATCACCGGCTGACCCACGCCCTTGACGGGCAGGGCATTGCCCTCAACATTTACCGGGACCAGACCGTGGTCCCGGTGGACCGACTCAAAACCGGCAACAACACGCCCTACACGGTCTTCACCCCTTATTCTCGGCAGTGGTGGCAATGGGTTGAAAGCCATCCACCCCGGCCCACCCCTGCGCCAGCCGCCCAAGGCAAACCGGTGGCTGCACCATTAATTCCTGAACTGTCTGAATGGCGTTCACACCAGGTGGATTGGCTGGACGCAGGCGAAGACGCCGCTCATCAGGCACTGGAGCGATTCATCGACCAGCGTCTGGGCGCCTACGCGGCGCAACGCGACTTCCCCGCCACCCAGGCCACCAGCATGATCTCACCCTATCTGGCCCTGGGCGTGCTTTCCCCGCGCCAGTGCCTGGTCGCCGTGCAACAGCGCACGGGCATGGACTCCCCGGCTAGCGCGGCCCGCACCTGGCTCAACGAAATCGCATGGCGGGATTTCTACATCCAGCTGCTTTACCAGTTTCCCCGCCTGTCCCGTCACCAGGCTTTCAAGACGGAAACCGACGCCCTGCCCTGGGCCCCCGCGGACAGCAACCTGGAAGCATGGAAGGCCGGCCAGACCGGTATACCGCTGGTGGACGCGGCCATGCGCCAACTCAATAACACCGGCTGGATGCACAACCGACTGCGTATGGTGACCGCTATGTTCCTGACCAAGAACCTGTTCGTGGACTGGCGACTGGGAGAGCAGTACTTCATGCAGCAACTGGTGGATGGCTACCTGCCCTCCAACAACGGCGGCTGGCAATGGAGCGCCTCGACCGGGACCGACGCCGCGCCCTATTTCCGCATCTTCAACCCGGTAACCCAGAGTGAGCGTTTTGATCCGCAGGGGCGCTTCATCCGGCACTGGGTCCCCGAAATCGCACACCTGGAAGGCAAGAAGCTATTCAATCCCAACGGCACGGTAGCGGGTTACCCGGCCCCCATCGTGGACCTGAAGACAAGCCGACAACGGGCGATTGAGCGGTTCAAGGGGCTGGGCAAAGGCTGAGGGGCCTGGGGTCACCCACCGCAAACAGCACAGGCTGGATCCCGGGGCACACGCATCTCGCGCCACTGCATGCGCCAGGCGTCCAACAGCAGAAGGCGACCAGTGAGGGATTCGCCCACCCCTGACAACAGCTTGATCGCCTCCATGGCCTGGGTGGCGCCGATCATCCCCACCAGGGGGCCGATAACGCCCGCTTCGGAACAGCTCAGCGTGGCCTCGCCCACATCCGCGTACAGGCACTGGTAACAGGGCCCATCCGCCGCACTCGTATCGAAAACCGCCACCTGCCCCTCGGCGCGGATGGCAGCGCCGGAGACAAGGGGGACGGCCGCATCCACACAAGCTTGATTCACGGCAAACCGGGTCTGGAAGTTATCCGTGGCATCCAGGACCAGGTGATGGCGGGCGGCCGCCCCGGCGAGCCACTGCTGGTCCACACGAGCGTGGACAGGTTCAATGGACACCCCCGGGTTCAACGCGTGAGCGCGCTCGGCCAATGCGTGGGCTTTGGAGCTGCCAATATCCGACTCGGTGAACGCAATCTGTCGCTGCAGGTTCGCAAGCTCAACACGGTCGTCGTCCACCACCTCGATATGGCCAACACCCGCAGCCGCCAGGTAGAGGACCACCGGGCAACCCAGCCCGCCGGCCCCCACAACCAGAATACGACTGTCCGCCAGGGCCTGCTGCCCTGCCACATCAAACTCGGGCATCAGGATCTGGCGGCTGTAGCGTTGCAGCTGGTTGTCATCCAATGGATTCATGCGCTCAGACCTCCCGACGGCCGCCACTGACCCGGGGATTGCCAGCCAGGTCACGCTGCATGAAGCAGGCCCCAAAACCCGCTCCGGCCAGCAGCTCGGCCACCTCATCCGCCTGGTCGTAGCCGTGCTCCAGAAGCAACCAGCCCCCCGGTTTAAGACACTGCAGCGCCCCTGCCACCAGGGGCCGGATCACAGCCAGCCCATCCGCCCCGGCCGCCAGAGCCCCCTGGGGCTCATAGCGCAAGTCCCCCTGGGTAAGATGCGGATCACCGTCACGGATATAGGGCGGATTGGAAACAATCAGGTCCCAGTCCGCTCCCTCAAAAGGCGCCAGTGTCTCCCCTTTCACAAAAGCAACCTTCAACCCGAGCGCCGAGGCATTGCTCTCCGCCACGGCCAGGGCCTCTGAAGAAGCCTCACTGGCGGTCACGCGCCACTGGGGGCGCTCCTGCGCCAGTGCCAGCGCAACCGCACCACTGCCAGTGCCAACATCCAGCACACTTGCTTCGTTGGGTAGAGAACAGGCCAATGCCGCTTCCACCAAGGTTTCCGTATCAGGCCTCGGAATCAGCGTAGCCGGGGTAACCTTCAGGGGCAGCGACCAGAATTCGCGCTCGCCGGTGATGTAGGCAAGGGGCCGCCCGCCAGCCCGGGCGGCAACCAGGCTGCGAAAGGTTTCAGCGTCGTCATCGCCCACCATGGCTTCAGGCCAGATGCGGAAACGACTCGGGCTGCAGCCGAGTTGATGAGCCAGAAGCATACGGGCTTCCCCAACCGCATTCAGCACGCCGGCGGCTTCAAGCCGACACGCAGCGTCGTCCAGCAGTGTGTCCACTCGTTCCGGCCCCTTCATGCTGACTCGGCTCCCAGCGCCGCCAGCTGGTCCGCCTGGTGCTCCTGTTGAAGCGCCCCAATGATCTCGTTCAGGTTACCCTGGATCACGTCGTCCAGACGGTACAGGGTCAGGTTGATACGATGGTCGGTAACCCGGCCCTGGGGAAAGTTATAGGTGCGGATGCGCTCAGAGCGATCCCCGCTGCCCACCAAACTCCGCCGGGTATCCGCTTCCTCGGCGGCCCGACGGTCCCGTTCCATCTGTTGCAGGTGGGACTGCAGGAAGTTCATGGCCCGCTCGCGGTTCCTGTGCTGGGAGCGCTCCTCCTGACATTCCACCACCAGCCCCGTAGGCAGGTGGGTAATGCGAATGGCGGAGTCGGTGGTGTTCACATGCTGGCCACCAGCGCCAGAGCTTCGGAAAGTGTCCACCCGCAACTCATTCTTGTCGAGGGTTACGTCATCCGGCTCATCCACCTCCGGCATCACCGCCACTGTGCAGGCGGAGGTATGGATGCGTCCCTGGGACTCGGTCTCGGGCACGCGCTGGACGCGGTGGCCGCCTGACTCAAATCGAAGCTGCCCGTAGACACCCTCGCCTTCCACCAGCGCGATCAGCTCCTTATAGCCACCGTGTTCACCTTCGCTCTGGCTCAGGACGCTGACCCGCCAGCCCTGGGTCTCGGCGTAGCGCGAATACATACGGAACAGGTCCCCGGCGAACAGCGCGGCCTCATCACCGCCGGCGCCAGCGCGGATCTCCAGGTAGGCGTTACTGCCCTCATGGGGATCACGGGGCAGCATCAGCGTCTGCAGCGACGCCTCCAGCTCTGCCAGGCGTTCACGCCCGCGGGCCAGCTCCTCTTCAGCCATCTCGCGCATTTCCGGATCACCATCACGCTGCAGTGACTCAGCCTCGGCCATGTTCTCCCTGACCTTACGGTATTGCTGGTAGGCCTCAACCACGGGCTCAATCTCCGCGTATTCACGGGATAGGTCCCGGAACTGTTTCTGGTCACTGATAGTGGCCGGATCAGACAGCAGGGCACTGATTTCCTCGTGACGCTCCACCAGTTGGTCGAGTCGCCGGGCGATGGATTCTTTCATGATGGATTCCGGGTACTGGACTCGGTCGGGGTGGTGGGGGTGCCTTGTGGTGAGCCGCCCCCGGTGCCCGTGCTTTCGGTCTCGCCGGACAGCGGCTCCATGCCATGAAGCTCTCGGAGCCAGTCAGTCACCTCAACACGCCCCTCGGCTGTGGCTTTACGGACCTGAACGGTGGGATGATGCAGGAACTTGTTCGTCAGGCTGCGAGCCATGCTGCGCAGCAGGGTTTCCGGGTCGCCACCCGAGGCCAGCGAGCGCAGCGCTTTGTCCAGCTCCGCATCACGCACCGCCTCAACGTCCCCGCGGAACTGTTTGAGCGTGGCGACGGCGTCCAGTGCCCGCAGCTGGTACATAAACTCCGAAGCGCCCTCCTGCACCAGATGCTCCGCCTCCTCGGCCGCGCCTTCACGGGACTGGCGGTTTTCCTCAATCACGCTGTGAAGATCGTCCACCGTGTACAGGAAGACATCACTCAGGCGTCCCACCTCCGGTTCAATATCCCGGGGAACAGCCAGGTCCACCATGAAGATGGGCTTATGCTTGCGCCGGCGGAGGGCCTCTTCCACGGCCCCTTTGCCCAGTATGGGCAACTGACTTCCCGTGGAAGCGATCACGATGTCGACTGCAGGCAGCTCATCCGGCACCGAGGACAGCGTCACCGCCCTGCCCTCAAAACGCGTCGCCAGCTGCTCGGCCCGCTCGATGGAGCGGTTGGCCACGGTCATGCTGGAAACGCCCGCCTGGGTCAGGTGCTGGGCAACCAGCTCAACCGTTTCACCCGCCCCAATCAACAAGGCTGACTTGCGGCGCATGTTGGAGAAAATGTGACGGGACATGGAAACCGCCGCATAGGCCACGGAAACCGGATTCTCACCAATAGCGGTATCCGTGCGCACCCGCTTGGCAACGGAAAACGCGTGCTCAAACAGGCGGGAGAGAATGGTGCCCGTGGTGCCGGCCGCATAGGCCTGGTTGTAGGCCTCCTTCACCTGGCCAAGCACCTGGGGCTCACCCAGAACCATGGAATCAAGGCCGCAACACACGCGCATCACATGCCGGGCGGCATGCTGCTCCTCATGCACGTAAAGGCATTCCTCGAAATTGTCCGGTTCCACGTCGAGCCATGCTGCCCACCACTCCACCAGGGCCTCGCGGTTCGCCTGTTCCTCGCCCACCACATAAAACTCGGTGCGGTTGCAGGTAGACATGATCGCCAGTTCACGCACACCAGGCAGCTGATGCGCATTCTGTAACGCTGGCGCCATTTCACTCGCTGGGAACGAGACGCGCTCACGCTTTTCCACACTCGCCGTGCGGTGGTTGATGCCCAGGACCCACAACGCCATAGACTGGTATTCAGCCCCCTGTAAATGTACGCTGCCCAGTGTAACGATCGACAGGCCTCAGTGCTACTGATACGCCTGTACCCACTTGGGCGTAATGGCCGGGCCGTGCCATGATTGAAAGCCTTTTACCGCAGTGGATTCGAGATGCAGACACACGCCTGGTTCCATGTTCCCGCTCTGGCCCTGACCCTGATTCTGGGAGGCTGCTCCGGCCTCACCACGAGCACTGCCCCCGGCGGCAGTGAGGCCTCGAACCAGCCAGAGCCCACCGATTCCTCTTCCTCCGAGGATGACTCTGACGCCGCCACTGAAAAATCCGTGGCATCCGCAGTCATGGATTCCGAAGAGATCGAATACCGGGATTTCCCGCCAGACGTGCTCTTTGCCCTGCTCAGCGCGGAGCTGGCAGCCCAGCGGGGGCGTTACGACGTCACCCTGATGAACTACGCCCAGTCCGCCGCCGACACCCGCGATCCGGGCGTAATCCGGCGCGCCATGCAGATCGCCCAGGCGCTCGACGCCACCAACGCCCAGCGCCAGATCGCCCAGGTCTGGCTCAAGGTCGAACCGGATAACCCTCAGGCACTGCGCATCGCGGCACTGGCGGAACTGCGCGAATCCAACCTGGATCAGGCGCTGACCTATATGGAGAGACTCCATGATCAGGGCGGCAAAGCCCAGTTCGACACCTTTGCCAACCAGGCTCGCGCCTTGCCCGAGGAACAGCAACAACAGATGCTGGAACTCTACAGGCGCCTGCAAGAGCGCCATCCGGAGGCCACTTCCATCGCGCACAGTTTGGCGCTGCTCAATGACAACCTCGGCAACACTGATCGCGCCCTGGCGCTGACCGAGTCCGTGCTGGCAAAGGAAAGCAACTTCCAGCCCGCCGTCACCCTGAAAGGCAAACTGCTCTATGAGCTCGACAAGGGGGGTCAAGCCATTGACTACCTCCGCAAACAGGCCCGACGTTTCCCGGACAACCGGCGCCTGGGCACCCTCTATGCCCGTGTTCTGGTCAATGAAGGCAAGCTCCAGGCCGCCGAAGATGAGTTCAAGACGCTGATGAAGCGCTTTCCCCAGGCCACCGGGCTCAAGCTGTCCCGGGCACTGGTAGCGCTGGAAAACGACCACCTGGATACGGCCCGGAAGCTGCTCAACAAGCTCCTGGCCGAGGGCGTGCACACCAACCAGGCCCACTTCTACCTGGGCCGGCTGGCCGACAAACGCGACAACCCCAACGAAGCCCTGCACCACTACACCCAGGTGCAGAGCGGCAACCACTTCTTCCAGGCACTATCGCGGGCCAGCTACATCCGCGCGGAGCAGGGGGAACTGGAGGCCGTGCGCAACAACCTTGAGAACCTGCGGTCACGACTGCCGGACCAGAGCGCACGACTCTGGCAGATGGAAATGAACCTGCTGCTGGACCTGGGCCACACGGACAAAGCCCTGACTGTTGCCAATGCGGCCGTTGAGCACCACCCCGACAATACGGACATCCGCTACACCCGTGCCATGCTCCGTGAGCAGGCCGGCAACATTGAAGGCATGGAGTCGGACCTGCGCCAGGTTCTTGAGGCGGAGCCGGAAAACACCATGGCATTGAACGCGCTCGGCTATACCCTATCGGTGCACACCAACCGTTACGCCGAAGCCCAGAAACTCATCATGCAAGCGCTGGAACTGGACCCGGAAAACCCAGCCATTCTGGATAGCGCTGGCTGGGTCCACTATCAGCAGGGCCAGCATGAACAGGCACTGAAGTATCTGGGGCGCGCCTATGAACGCCTTCAGGACCCGGAAATCGCCGCCCATCTGGGCCGCGCTTTATGGGCCGCTGGTCGCAGGAACGAAGCCCGCACACTCTGGCGCCGAACACTGAAAGAAACGGATAACGCCCAGGCTCTCGAGCCTCTCCGGGAGATTCTGAAGGAGCTGGACCTTCAACCGGAGGCGCTTTGATGACGCGCCCGGCACGAACGATTGGCGTGGCGGTTTTCGTTCTCCTGCTCCAGGGCTGCATGACGGCCCCCCCGGCCCCGCCGCCGGATGACAGCCTGACCCGCGAGCAGCCAGCGGACTGGCAAGAGCGCGCCGCCAAACTGCGCCAGGTGCGCCTGTGGCAACTACAGGGCAAGATGGCCATACGCCACGAACAGGGCAATGACTCGGCCGTTATCCGGCAATGGAACCAGGAGGGTGACCAGTTCCTGATCGAACTGTCCTCGGCGTTCATGGGCATGGGCAGCGTTCGCCTCGAGGGTTCCCCGGCCTTCCTGACAATCACGGCCTCCGATGGGGAACAGTACCGATCCGATGACCCGGATGCCCTGATCCGCAAGACCCTGGGATGGTCGCTACCGGTGGAAGCCCTCTACGTCTGGGTGCGCGGACTCCCTCTGCAGGACAGCCCCGCCGAGCTCTTTTTCGACCAACAGGGCCGTATCAGTCACTTGCGCCAACAGGGCTGGGAAGTTCACTACGAGCGCTACGCCAGCCTGGCGGGCGTGGCAGAGGTGCCGCACGCTCTCACCGCAACGCGCGATGACCTGCGCCTGAAACTGGTCATCACTCAATGGAGGCCGAGTGCCCCATGACCACACTGGACCTGCCAGCACCCGCCAAGCTCAATCTCTTCCTGCACATTACCGGCCGGCGGGACGACGGCTATCACACACTCCAGACCCTGTTCCAGTTCCTGGACCGCAGTGACCGGCTCCGGATCACACCCCGCCACGATGGCCGGCTCGTGGTGCATGGCCCCGACTGGCTGCCGGCAATGGACAACCTGATCACGCATGCTGCAGAGCGCCTCAGACACCACACCGGCACCCGGCAAGGCGCCGATATTGAGCTGACCAAACAGCTCCCCGCCGGGGGCGGGCTGGGCGGCGGCAGTTCCGACGCGGCCACTGCGCTGGTCGGTCTCAATCACCTCTGGGAGACCGGCCTCAGCCGCTCCCAGCTGGCCTCTCTGGGACTGGCACTGGGAGCCGACCTGCCCGTGTTCATCCATGGCGTAGCGGCCTGGGGCGAGGGCGTTGGCGAACAGCTGACGCCGGCACTGCCTCCAGAACAATGGTACCTGGTGCTGGTGCCAGAGACCGAGCTCAGTACCCGGAAAATCTTTAGCCATCCCGACTTGACACGCAACAGCCCAAAACGCAAAATGCGCACCGCTTTTGAGGGAAGCGACAGGCCCAGAAACGACTGTGAGCCTGTCGTGCGGCGATTGTACCCGGCCGTGGATCAAGCCCTTGAGTGGCTTGAACAATACGGCGAAGCCCGATTAACGGGCACCGGGGGTTGCATTTTTTGTCCCTTTGAGACAGAATTCGCAGCCATCGACGCACACGCGGAGAAACCCTCAGGCATCAACGGTTTCATCGCCCAGGGCAGAAACCGGTCGCCACTGTACACGCAACTGGGTGAACTGGATTGATGCCGGAAAAACGATCAGATGGGGTGTCGCCAAGTGGTAAGGCAGCGGGTTTTGATCCCGTCATTCGCAGGTTCGAATCCTGCCACCCCAGCCATCTTCCCCCTTCCGAACCGCACGAACGCTCAGACGAACCGCAGAGGGATTCAATCGTGTCCAACCTGATGGTGTTCGCGGGGAATGCTAATCCCCGACTGGCCCGTAATGTTTCTAAACGCCTGAATATCCCGCTCGGTGACGCCACCGTTGCAAAATTCAGTGATGGCGAAACCACGGTCGAACTCAACGAAAACGTACGGGGCCGGGACGTCTTCATCCTGCAATCGACCTGCGCGCCCACTAACGACAACCTGATGGAGCTGCTGGTCATGGTGGACGCCCTGCGTCGCGCTTCGGCCGCCCGGATCACCGCCGTGGTCCCCTACTTCGGGTACGCGCGCCAGGATCGCCGGCCACGCTCAAGCCGCGTCTCCATCACCGCCAAGCTTGTTGCGGATATGGTGACCAGTGCCGGCATTGACCGTGTTCTGACGGTGGACCTGCATGCCGACCAGATCCAGGGTTTCTTCGACATCCCGGTGGATAACATCTACGGGACACCGGTCCTGCTTGACGACATCGAACGCCAGCATATCAACGAGGACTACGTGATCGTCTCCCCGGATGTGGGCGGCGTGGTCCGGGCCCGCGCCATTGCCAAGCTGCTGGACGCGGACCTGGCAATCATCGACAAGCGCCGGCCGCGCGCCAATGACTCCCAGGTCATGCACATCATTGGCGATGTCCGGGACAAAACCTGCATTCTGGTCGACGACATCGTGGATACCGCCGGTACGCTGTGCAAGGCTGCCAATGCCCTCAAGGAACACGGTGCCAATGCCGTGCGCTCCTACATCGTACACCCGGTTCTTTCAGGCCCGGCCGTAGACAACATCCAGTCCTCGCAGCTGGACGAACTGGTCGTTACGGATACGATTCCGCTGAGTGACAAAGCCGCTCAATGTGATAAAATCCGCGCCCTCGATATGTCGGGCCTTCTGGCGGAGTCCATTCGCCGGGTCTGCAACGAGGAATCCATCAGCGCTATGTTCAACTACAACATCGAGTGACTCGATGCCGTGGTTGTGCGGCGTTATTGACTGTTAACCGGCCCGAAAGGCCGATTCGAACCGTCCACGGACCAAGCCTGGTCGCGGGCCCCGTGGATGCCCAGGAGGAAGCATGGCACAATCATTTGAACTTGAAGCATTCAAGCGCGACGTCAAAGGGAAAGGTGCGAGCCGCCGCCTGCGTCGCGTTGAGCGCAAGATCCCGGCCATCGTCTATGGCGGCGAAGGCAAGGATCCGATGCCGATCACGCTCTGGCACAATGACCTGAAAAAGGCGATCGAAAACGAAGCCTTCTTCACCCACATCATTTCGTTGAGCATCGATGGCCAGAAAGAAGACGTGATCATCAAGGATCTGCAGCGTCATCCCTTTAAGCCGATCCTGACGCACGCGGACTTCCAGCGCGTCGAGAAAGGCCACAAGATCAACGTCACGGTCCCGATCCACTTCCTCAACGAGGAAAGCGCTCCGGCCATCAAGCTTCAGGGCGGCATTGTGTCCCACGATGCCATGGAAGTTGAGATCACCTGCCTGCCGGACGATCTGCCCGAGTATCTGGAAGTGGACCTCAACGAGGTGGAACTCGAACAGATCGTGCATCTGTCGGACCTCAAGCTGCCCGAAGGGGTCGAAGTTGTTGCCCTGCAGCAGGGCGAAGACCATGACCAACCGGTGGTTTCCGTGCACAAGCCCAAGGGCCAGAAGGCCAAGGAAGCCAGCGGTGGCGGCGAAGGAGGCGGCGGCGAGTAATCAGCCGCCCCTTCAGGCCCCGCTATGGCATCCGAAGCGGTCAGGCTCATTGCCGGGCTCGGCAACCCCGGGTCCAAATACGCCGGAACCCGCCACAATGCCGGGGCCTGGCTGGTGGAGATGCTCGCCCGGGAGACCGGGCAGCCCCTGCGCCAAGAACGCAAATTCCTTGGCTACCACAGCAAGGTAAACTGGCAGGGGCAGGATCTCCACCTGCTCTTTCCCTCGACTTACATGAACCACAGCGGCCGGTCCCTGAAGGCCCTGAGCGACTTCTTCCGTATTCCGCCCGAATCCATCCTGGTGGCCCATGACGAAATGGACCTCCCCTCCGGCACGGCACGGTTCAAGAAAGGGGGCGGCCACGGCGGTCACAATGGCCTGCGGGATACCATCAAGCATCTGGGAAGTCAGGAATTCCACCGGCTGCGCGTGGGCGTGGGTCACCCCGGCGACAGCAAGCAGGTCGTGAACTACGTGCTCAGCAACGCTGGCAAGCAGGAAATGAGCGCCATCGAAGCGGCGCTGGACGAAAGCCTGCGCGCCCTGCCGGACGCCCTCCGCGGGGACTGGAACGCGGCCATGAACCGTCTGCACGCGTTCCGTTACGAGTAACCATTATTCATCACGCACTCCGTTAAGGATCACAGGTTATGGGATTCAAATGCGGCATCGTTGGGCTGCCCAACGTCGGCAAGTCCACGCTTTTCAACGCACTGACCAGCGCGGGCATCGACGCGGAAAACTTCCCGTTCTGCACCATCGAGCCCAATGCGGGCGTTGTCTCCGTTCCCGATCCACGGCTTTACCGCATCGCGGAGATTGTGAAGCCGGAGAAAACGATTCCCACCACCATGGAATTCGTCGATATTGCCGGCCTGGTCTCCGGTGCCTCCAAGGGTGAAGGCCTGGGCAACCAGTTCCTTGCCAATATCCGCGAGACGGAAGCCATTGCCCATGTGGTGAGGTGCTTTGAGGACGAAGACATTATGCATGTCTCCAACAGCATCGACCCGGCCTCGGATATTGAGGTAATCAACACCGAGCTGGCACTGGCGGACCTGGCCACCATCGAGAACACCACCAAGAAGACCGAGCGGGCGGCCAAGGGTGGCGACAAAAGCGCCAAGGCCCAGCTCGAACTGTTCGAGCGCATCAAGCCGGTGCTCAACGAAGGTGATCCTGTTCGCTCCATGGATCTCTCAGAAGACGAGCAGGCCCTGATCCGTGAACTGCACCTGCTCACCGCCAAGCCCACCGTCTACATTGCGAACGTGAATGAGGACGGCTTCCAGAACAACCCGCACCTGGACGCGGTGAAAGCCCTGGCCGAACGCGAGGGCGCCGGTGTGGTCGCAATCTGCAATAAGATTGAATCCGAGATCGCCGAGCTTGAGGACGACGAGAAGAGTGAGTTCCTGGCCGAGATGGGTATGGAAGAGCCGGGTCTGGATCGCGTGATCCGCGCCGGCTACAACCTGCTGGGCCTTGAGACCTACTTCACCGCCGGCCCCAAGGAAGTCCGGGCCTGGACCTTCCCGGCAGGATCAACAGCGCCCCAGGCGGCCGGCGTGATCCACTCGGACTTTGAGCGCGGCTTCATTCGCGCGGAAGTGGTCAGCTACGAGGACTTCATCGCCTACAACGGCGAACAGGGCGCCAAGGAAGCCGGCAAATGGCGGCTGGAAGGCAAAGAGTACACCGTCCAGGACGGCGACGTGATCCACTTCCGCTTCAACGTCTAGGACGCGCTACAGAACCGGCGCCTCCGCGCTTGCCGGAAGTCACCGCGGGTTCCGCGGACTGGCCCGGTCAGCGCGGCGCTCATCCGTTACAGGTGCGCCGACGCATCCTGCGTGACGGTGCGCAACGTCACATTCGACTGCACGTGCGAGACGCCCGGCATGCACGCAAGATACCGCCTGTGGACCCGGGAAAAGTCGTCCAGATCCCTGACTGCCACCTTGACCAGGTAATCCGCCGGCCCCGCCATGAGATGGCACTCCAACACCGCCGGGCAGTCAGCAACCGCCTCCTCGAACGCCTTCATGTCCTGTTCGGTCTGCCCGCTCAGGGTGATCTGCACGAACACAATGGTGCCCTGCCCCAGAACCTCTGGATCGACGATGGCAGTGTAGCCACTGATCACCCCCGCCTGCTCCAGCCGCGCGATACGCCGCGAGCACGCCGATGCCGACAGATGAACCCTTTCCGCCAGCTGCTGGTTCGTGATTCGACCGTCCTGCCTCAGTACCTCCAGGATTCGGTGGTCCTGTGAATCCAGCTCCGCCTCTTCAATCATGCGTTCCATCTCCCACTCAATGTGCATGAATCATGCACCGCGTGGCCCGCTACAGCTTGATTTTGCAAAGACATGGCTTACTCAGTCGCATTAGCATGAATACTCCACATCCAAAGTAGCTGAGGAAAGATGTTATGTATATCGGAATCCCCCAGGAGACCAAGAGTCAGGAATACCGGGTTGGACTGACCCCGGAAGCCGTCGCTGAACTGACCGGGCGCGGCCATGCGGTGTTCGTGGAAACCGGCGCCGGGCAAGGCATTGGCGCCAGTGATGAACACTACCAGCAAGCAGGAGCCCAGATCCTGCCCAACGCCGAGTCGGTGTTCGAAACCGCGGAGATGATCGTCAAGGTCAAGGAACCCCAGCCGGACGAATGCAAGCTGCTGACCTCCCAGCATGTACTGTTCACCTACCTCCACCTCGCTCCGGATGAGACGCTCACCCAGTCGCTGATGCAATCCGGTGCCACCTGCATCGCCTATGAGACGGTGACGGACGACGAGGGCAGCCTGCCGCTTCTGCGCCCCATGTCACAGGTGGCAGGCCGGCTCTCCGTCCAGGCAGGCGCCCAGGCGCTGGAGAGCCTGCATGGCGGTCGTGGCCTGCTTACCGGCGGGGTGCCCGGCGTACCACCTGCTCGTGTAACGGTTGTTGGCGGCGGCGTAGTCGGCGAGAATGCCATCCAGATCGCGTTGGGTATGGGTGCCGATGTGACCGTGCTGGATCGCAGCTCCGCCGTTCTGGAGCGTTTGTCGCACCGCTTCGGTCCTGCCCTGAAAACACTCTACGCCACGGGCAGCAGCCTGGAACGCACTGTTCTGGAAAGCGACATGGTCGTAGGGGCAGTACTGGTCAGCGGCGCAGGCGCCCCCAAGCTGGTTACAAGGGATATGATCGCACGCATGAACAATGGCGCAGTACTCGTGGACGTGGCCATCGACCAGGGGGGCTGTTTCGAGACCAGCAAGCCCACCACCCATGCCGACCCCACCTATGTGGTGGACGGCGTTGTCCATTACTGTGTGGCCAACATGCCGGGCGCCGTGCCGCGCACCTCTGCATTCGCGCTGACCAATGCTACATTGCCCCACGTCATCCGCATTGCTGACCAGGGGTGGCGCGAGGCACTGCGGAGTGACCCGCACCTGCGCAATGGTTTGAACATCGCACAGGGTGCGCTGACGTGCGCACCAGTAGCGGAAAGCCAGGGGCTGGACTTCACCTCCCCCGAAACCATTCTTAACTGAGCTGCACAGCGCGGAGCGTACCTACAAAACGTGTTCTGAACGACAACACCAAAAACCGGAGGAACAACATGGAAATAATAACGAGTACTCTTGAGCGCATCAGCGGCGTGGTCTGGGGACCAGTCATGCTGGCTCTACTGCTGGGAACCGGGCTATACCTGACCCTGGGGCTGCGCGGCATGCCCATCCGCCGGATCGGTTACGGTTTCCGGCAGGTTTTTACGGGCCGGCGCTCCGACGCGGACGACGAAGGGGAAATCACTCCCTTCCAGGCTCTCTCAACCACCCTCTCCGCGACCATTGGCACCGGTAACATCGGTGGCGTGGCCACCGCCATTGCCCTGGGGGGCCCGGGGGCTGTCTTCTGGATGTGGATAACCGCCCTGGTGGGGATGGCCACCAAATACGCGGAGGCGCTGCTCGCCGTCAAATACCGCGAGGTCGACGAGGAGGGGCGCTACGTCGGTGGCCCCATGTATTACATCAAGAATGGGCTCGGAAGCCGATGGAAATGGCTGGGCACGCTCTTTGCGCTGTTTGCCATGGTGGCGGCGTTTGGTATCGGCAACACCGTCCAGGCCAACGCCGTTGCGGATGTGCTGGAGACCAACCTGGCGGTCCCCGCCTGGGCCACTGGCGTAGTGCTTGCCGTTCTGGTGTTCCTCGTGATCATTGGCGGCATCCGCCGGATTGCCCAGGTCACTGAAAAGCTGGTGCCACTGATGGCCCTGCTCTACATCCTGGGTGCGCTTGTGGTCATTGCCTTGAACCTTCCGTCAGTCCCAGGTGCACTGGCCCAGATCGTCACCGAAGCGTTCAGTGGCACGGCTGCCACAGGCGGGTTCGCCGGTGCGGCTGTTTGGGCGGCTCTGCGTTTTGGCGTGGCACGAGGCATCTTTTCCAATGAAGCTGGCCTGGGGTCAGCGCCCATTGCGCACGCAGCCGCACAGACCAACAGCGCCGTACGCCAGGGAACCGTTGGCATGATGGGCACCTTCATCGACACCATCATTGTGTGCACCATGACGGCGCTGGTGATTGTGCTGACCGGAGCCTGGGAAACCGGCGAGACCGGCGCGGGGCTGACCTCCATGGCCTTCGAGCAAGGAATCCCCGGCGGCAACTGGATCGTCACCTTTGGCATGCTCTTCTTCGCCTTCACCACCATCGTCGCCTGGAGCTATTACGGTGAGCGGTGCGCGGAATTCCTCTTCGGTGTAGGCGTCATCATGCCCTACCGCTATCTGTGGGTAGTTCTGCTGGTGGTCGGCGCGGTTGCCAACCTTGAGCTGATCTGGCTGATCGCGGACGTCCTTAACGCCCTGATGGCCATCCCCAACCTGATCGCGCTTCTCGCGCTGTCTGGCACGGTGTTCGCCGTCACCCGCGATTACTTCGCGGACACGGGCGCCCAGGGGCGTTCCTCCTAAGAAGCCCCGCTCCCTGGAAGGCCATACGCCTTTCAGGGAGCCCGCCAACATCAGGCTACCGGGGTGTCTTGACACCCCGGCAAAAAATCCAGAGAATACGCGCCTCAGCGCTAAGGCAACGGCGCATTACAAGTTGCGGCAAGGTAGCTCAGATGGTTAGAGCACGGCACTCATAATGCCGGGGTCGGCGGTTCGAATCCGCCCCTTGCTACCAGATCCGTAAAAGCCGTGGCTCTTCGCTACGGCTTTTTTTATGGGCAATCAGAGCGTTACGCCATGGAAATCTGGCAGATCATCGCGCTGGCCATTATCCAGGGCCTGACGGAATTCCTCCCGATCAGCAGCTCCGCTCATCTCATCCTTCCCTCCGCTCTGCTCGGCTGGCAGGACCAGGGTCTGGCCTTCGACGTAGCGGTACACGTCGGCTCACTCTGTGCAGTGCTCACCTACTTCCGGCAGGATGTCTTCCGCATGGGCAGTGCCTGGATCCGCGATACCGCCGGTCGCACCGTCACCGAGGACAGCCGCCTCGCGTGGGCCGTTATTCTGGGAACCATTCCGGCCGGCCTCGCCGGGATTCTGGTCAACAGTGTGGTCGCCGAACACCTGCGCTCCGGATGGGTCATTGCCAGCACGACCATTGGCTTCGGTCTGCTTCTCTGGTGGTCGGATGCCAGCGGCACGAGACGGCGTTCCCTGGCCAGCATCACCCTGAAGGATGCCCTCGTCGTCGGTTCTGCCCAGGCCCTGGCGCTGATCCCGGGCACATCACGCTCCGGCATCACCATCACGGCTGCCCTGTTCCTGGGCCTTCGCCGGGAGGATGCCGCGCGGTTTTCATTCTGGCTTTCCATCCCCCTGATCACCGCGGCCGGAGCCCTCAAGGCCCTTGAACTGATCAACCAGGGCGGCGCCACGGACTGGCACGCCATCGCCTGGGGCACCCTGCTTTCGTTCATCAGTGCGCTTCTGTGCATCCACCTGTTCCTGCGCTTCCTAGAACGGATCGGCCTCATGCCTTACGTCATCTACCGCCTGGCGCTGGGCGCCCTGCTGATTCTCGTCCTCTGGTGAACAACGCCAATTAAGATCCCGAAAAGGGGGTGAATCCACAGCGTTTTGTATTAGGCTTGTCAGGTGCAATCCAACAACAAGCAGATAGAGGCGCCTCATGGCACAACCCAAGACCCTGCCCGCCGCCGACAACGCCCACAACTACCCGCTGCTGATCAAGCAACTCCTGCTCTCCGGCCCCCGGTACAACCCGGACCAGGAAATCATCTACGCCAACCGCAGCCGCTATACCTATACCGATCTCGTTGAACGCATCCACCGTCTTGCCCACGTGCTCACCAACGCGGGCGTTAAAGCAGGTGATACCGTTGCCGTTCTGGACTGGGACACACCGCGCTATCTGGAGTGCTTTTTTGCCATCCCCATGATCGGCGCCGTGCTGCACACCGTGAACGTGCGCCTGGCCCCCGACCAGATCCTCTACACCATGAACCATGCCGAAGACGACCTGGTTCTGATCCACGACGATTTCCTGCCGCTGGTCGAGGAAGTCCGCGACCAACTGGATACCGTCAAAGGCAGCATTCAGCTCACCGACAACGACACGCCCAGGGCCACCCAGCTGGCCACCCACGGCGAGTACGAAGCACTCTTGAGTAAGGCCAGCCCCTGCTTCGACTTCCCGGATTTCGACGAGAACGCCATCGCCACCACCTTCTATACCACCGGGACAACCGGCAATCCCAAGGGCGTTTTCTTCACGCACCGCCAGCTGGTCCTGCACACCCTGGTCGCCACGGGCACGTTGGCGCACTTCGACGAACAGCCGCTGCTGCGCTCCAGCGACGTCTACATGCCCATCACGCCCATGTTCCACGTCCACGCCTGGGGTGTGCCGTACGCCGCCACCATGATGGGCGTCAAGCAGGTCTATCCCGGTCGCTATGAGCCCGAGCTCCTGGTGGAGCTGCTCAAAACCCACAACGTCACCTTCTCCCACTGCGTGCCCACCATCATGCAGATGCTGATGGCCACCGACGCGATCAAGACGGCGGATCTGAGCAACTGGCATGTACTGATCGGCGGCAGTGCCCTGCCTCAGGGCCTGTGCGACTCAGCAGCTCAAATGGGCATCAGCATGTACACCGGCTACGGTATGTCCGAAACCGGTCCGCTACTGACCGCCACCCACCTCAAGCCCGAAGACCTCGAGCTTTCCACGGAACAGCAGACGGCCAAGCGCATCAAGACGGGAGTGCCAGTACCTCTGGTCGACATAGAGATCCACGACCAGGACGGCAACCCACTGCCCAACGACGGGGAAGCACAGGGCGAGGTGGTCGCCCGTGCCCCATGGCTCACGGCGAGCTACCTCAAAAACCCTGAAAAAGGCGAGGAACTGTGGGCCGGTGGCTGGCTGCACACCGGCGATGTGGCCAGCATCGAGCCGGACAATACGCTGGTGATCAAGGACCGCATCAAGGACGTGATCAAGACCGGTGGAGAATGGCTCTCCTCACTGGACCTTGAAGGCCTAATCAGTCAGCATCCGGCCGTGGCCGCTGCTGCCGTGGTGGGTTTACCTGATGACAAGTGGGGCGAGCGCCCGCACGCACTGGTTGTACCCGCTCCCGACCAGAACCCGGATGCTGATACCATCAAGGCCCATCTACAACGCTTTGTGGACAACGGCACGATCAACAAATGGGCGATCCCGGAGGCGATTGACCTGGTCGACGAAATCCCCAAGACCAGCGTTGGCAAGGTCAACAAGAAACAGATCCGGGATCAGTACTCCTAAACAGGAACCACAATCCATCCAGGAGACACGCATGAACCGCTATCTCCGAAACACCCTGCTCGGCGCTGCGGCGCTGAGCCTGAGCACGGTCGTAACCGCTGAAGTACAAACCCGAACCATGACCTATTCGGTCCAGGGCCAGGAGCACACAGGCTACATGGCCTGGGACGACAGCATCACCGGTCAGCGCCCCGGCATTCTGGTGGTGCATGAATGGTGGGGCCATGACGAATTCAGCCGTAACCAGGCGGAAAATCTGGCGGAAGAAGGCTACACCGCCCTGGCACTCGACATGTATGGCGAAGGCAAGCACGCGGACCATCCCGACAAAGCCCAGGCGTTCATGGAGCAGGCCAACAGCAACATGGAGCTGATGCAGGCCCGCTTCCGCACCGCCATGAAACGGCTCCAGGATCATGACACGGTGAACCCCTCGCACATCGCCGCCCAGGGGTACTGCTTTGGGGGCGGCGTAGTCCTGAACATGGCCCGCCTGGGCATGGACCTGGACGGCGTGGTGAGCTTCCACGGCACGCTGGAAAGCCCCATTGAGGCCGAAGCCGGGAACGTTGAAGCAGCCGTCAGGGTCTACACCGGCGGTGGTGACCAGTTCGTACCTTCTGACCAGGTCGCCAGTTTCGTGCAGGAAATGCACAACGCCGATGTGGACTACGCGGTGCGGAGCTTCCCGGGCGTTCCACACTCGTTCATGAACCCAGAGGCGGACGCCTACGCGGCGAACTTCGACCTGCCAGTGGGCTACGACGAACACGCCGCAAACAAGGCCTGGCAAGGTGCCCTGCGCTTCTATGACGGCCTCTTTGACTGATCCAGCCCGGCACCCAAACGCCCATGCCCGACGCTGAACAGGGTCAACTCCATCCCGCGGAGGACGGGCAAACCCTAAGGGTCACCGGCGACTGGACGCTGTCCCATTACAGCGCCCTGCGCCGGCTTACCAGGGCACGCAACAACACCGCCCATAGCCTCGCGCTCGACGGCATCCAGCGCCTGGATACCGCCGGCGCCACCCTTCTGGCCGAACTCGTGGGTGGCGAGCGCTTGCGTTACATCGCCGAAAACAGCCCAGCCATCAGCGACTCACGCCGAGCCCTTCTGCTCACCGTCGCTGACTCCATGGCGGGCTGCGGTGCCCTCCCCCCAGAACCCAGACGTGGGCCACTGGAGCTTCTGGCACGCATGGGCCAGGCACTCACCGATGCCGGCGCCAAGGCACGGATGCTGATCGGGTTCATCGGGGCCGTACTCGCCTGCGCCGGCCAGTGTCTGCTCTCTCCCCGGCGCTGGCGTGTCACCGCCCTCACTCACCACATGGAGACCACCGGCCTCAACGCGGTCCCCATCGTCGCGCTCCTCACCTTTGCCGTGGGTGCTGTCATCGCCTACCTGGGTGCCACCGTACTGAGTGGGTTCGGCGCAAGCGTCTATACCGTCAACCTGGTGGCATACGCCTTCATGCGTGAGTTCGGGGTCCTGATCACCGCTATTGTGTTGGCCGGGCGCACCGCCAGTGCCTTTACCGCGCATATTGGCGCCATGAACGCCAACGAGGAACTGGATGCACTCCGTGCCCAGGGGCTCG
Organism: Halomonadaceae bacterium KBTZ08; assembly: GCA_048013405.1. Taxonomy (GTDB): domain Bacteria; phylum Pseudomonadota; class Gammaproteobacteria; order Pseudomonadales; family Oleiphilaceae; genus Halospina. The sequence goes on along the minus strand of CP182108.1, from coordinate 6,358 downwards.
ATCCAGTGGAGCTGGAGGTGCTGCCTCGGGTACTCGCCGTGGTGCTGATGCTGCCCCTGCTGAGTTTCATTGCCGTATTATCCGGACTGGCCGGCGGGGGGCTCATTGCCCTGACGGTGGTCGACATTCCGTTATCGCGTTTTATCACCGTTATCAGCGAAGTCCCGCTCAACCATTTCCTGGCCGGCCTGGTCAAAGCACCTTTCTTCGCCTTCCTGATTGCAATTATCGGCTGCCTGGAAGGCTTCAAGGCCGGCGGCAGTGCCCGCTCGGTTGGCGCTCACACCACCTCCAGCGTGGTACAGTCGATCTTTGTGGTGATCCTTCTGGACGCCCTGGCAGCCATGTACTTCATGGAGATTGGGTGGTGACGGACCAGACTCACAATGCGCTCATCGAGGTGAGCGGACTGAGCAACCGTTTTGGGAACCACCGGGTTCACGAAGGGCTCAACCTGCGGCTGAACGCCGGTGAAATCCTGGGCGTGGTCGGTGGCTCCGGCTCCGGCAAGTCTGTGTTGCTGCGCAGCATCCTCGGACTGCACGAGCCCAACGGCGGGCGCATCAGCCTGGAAGGGGCACCACTGAACCACCGTGGTGCCCCGGATGCCCGCCTGACGCGGCGCACGGGGGTACTTTTCCAGCGCGGCGCGCTGTATTCCTCGCTGACCCTGTGCGACAACATTGTTCTGCCGCTGCGGGAACGGGCCGGACTGCGAAAAGCGGATGCCGAAGCGCTGGCGCTGACCCGGCTCCGGCTCACCGGCCTGGAGGCCCAGACCGCGCGCCTCTACCCGGAAGCGCTCTCGGGGGGCATGATCAAGCGCGCCGCCCTGGCCCGGGCGCTGGCTCTCGACCCGGACCTGCTCTTTCTCGACGAACCCACTGCAGGGCTGGACCCCATCAGTGCCACCGCTTTCGACGAACTGATCCTGACCCTGCGTAATGCCCTGGGCCTCACGGTCTTCCTGGTGACCCACGACCTGGATACACTCCACCGTGTCTGTGACCGCGTTGCCGTGCTGGGAGACGGCCACGTGAAGACGATCGGTCCCCTGGAGGCGGTCGCCAACACCAACGACGACTGGATCCGTGCCTATTTCCACGGCACACGTGGCCGCGCGGCCCTCCGTCATTCATCTACGAACCGGGAGAACGCCTGAATGGAAACCCGCGCCCATCACGTCCTGATCGGGCTCTTTGCCGTACTGGTACTGGCCGGAGCGCTGCTTTTTGGATGGTGGCTGAAGGAAGGCGGCCTCCAACGCCAGCAGGAAATATACCGGATTACCTTCAATGAGGCTGTGTCTGGGCTGACCGTTGGCAGCAACGTTAAATACAACGGCATCACGGTGGGTGAAGTCACCCAGCTGGCGCTCGACCCGGATGACCCGCGCCGGGTACTGGCGCGCATCGCGGTGACCCCCACCACTCCGGTCAAGCAGGACACCCATGCCCAGATCAAGCCCACGGGTCTGCTCTCCGGAACGGCTCACATCCGGCTCGGGGGAGGCACACCGGAGAGTCTTCCCCTGCGCGTGGATGCCAGCGACAGGCCCCCGGAAATCCCGGCCCACCCCTCTCCCCTTGCCCAGTTACGTGAGGAAAGCGGCGACACCCTGGCCAACATCAACCGCCTGGTACGGCGTATGGAATCCCTTCTCTCCGAGCGCAACCTCAATCATATTGAACAGACTCTGGACAATACCGCCCAGCTGACACGCACCCTGAACGCCCAGCAGGAGCAGATTGCGGATACCGTGAAGCGCTGGGACAGGACCGGCAAACAGGCTCGCACCACCTTACGCGAGGCCCGGGCACTGATCACGGATACCCGGCGGGTTCTGAAAGAGGATGCGCCGCGGGCCCTGGCTGATACAGCCGAAGCCGCTCGTGCCACCCGCCGCACCGTGGCCGATATAGAGGCACTGATCGCCAACAACGAACAGGCCCTGGAGAAAACCCTCAAGGGCTCCGCCCAACTGGGGCCAACCCTGAACGAGGCGCGCCGCACCCTGCGCACACTGCGTAAGCTCAGCCAAAAGCTGCAATCCGATGCCGGCAGCACGCTGTTCAACCGGCAGGAACTGAAGGAATACCAACCATGAAACAGGCGTCAGCACTGACGGTTCCGCTACGGCTTGTCACACTGGTCGCCATCACCTTCGTGGGCGCCTGTAGCGTGCTCCCGCAACCCAACCGCTACGAGCTCTACCAGCTGGCACCGTCCAGCCTGAACACTCAGGGCTCGACGCTTGAAGCCGACTCGCTACAAATCCGGGCCCCCCGCACGGACGATCTTACCCGCACCAACCGGGTAGTGGTGCGCCAGCAGGGACAGCGCCTCAGCGCCTGGTCCGGCATCCGCTGGGTGTCCCCGGCCCCGGAGCTCTGGCGGGATCAGCTGCTGGACGCACTCCACAATACCGGCGCCTTCCACACGCTGGGGACACCCGGCGCCAACCTGAACACAGACCTGGAGCTGACCGGCCACCTTCGAGCCTTCCACCTGGACCAGACCCAGGACCCTCCCCAGGCCGTCATCCGGTTTGATGCCCAGCTCACCGGCCAGCACCAGGGCGGGATCCAGGCCACACGGCGATTCGAGGTCACCGAAACACTGACGGCCAACACACCAGCGTCCGCCGCCACTGCCATGAGCGCCGCCACCGATCGCATGGCCGAACAGCTGCTGGACTGGATGGAGTCGATCGACTAGCGGTCGAACCCGAAAGCTTGCCCAAAGCTGGAACAGCTCTTGAACCAGGCTGTTTCCCCGCCTGCAAGCTCCAGCGCCACCCGGTGATGGGTCCCCGTCTGGGGACCAAAACGGACCTCACCGTCACGCTTGCCACTGAGTGCCACAACGCCACTGGCGGAGCAGGGTGCCTGCTGCTCCACCAAGCCGGTAGCGGTGCTGATATCGACCCACCCCCCGAGCTCGGAACTGACCAGACGCCCCCCAAGGGTGGTGACAAATCGGGTATCGAAGGAGGCGAAATCACTGTCGCCGGCGTCCTCCTCGGGCACAATCGCATCATGCACGTCCCTGAGAGCCGTATAAGTCCCGCCTTTCAGCATTTCCATCCGCTCGGTATCACGCACCACGCCGCCCTCAGCCGGACGCTGGATCTGTTGCTGACCGCGAAGCACGATGCGCTGGCGGCGGCTCCCCTCACCTATGAAACCATGCACATCAAAGGTCTCGATCACCTGCTCCCGCGAGACCCTGGGCTGGAAATCACGCCGGTAATGGCCATTGAGAACCAGCAGTGGGCCGTTCCCGAAATGACCACGGCAGGCCTCAAACTGATAGAGCAGTTCACGGGCCCCGGAACGCGCTCCGTCCTGCCCCTGCCACTCCAGATGGAAGACACCACCATCCGGACAACGCCGGGTTTCCAGGTCACCTCCAACGCCCCCAAGATTCACAGCGCCCTGAACATGGCTGACCACGGGCGCCATAAAAGCCCGCGAGCGCATGCGGTAGAACACCGCCATGGCACGGCCAAGCGCCTGCGGTTCAGCCATCCGGGCCGGGCCAGTCAACTGGTCACGCCAGTCGGTAAGCGAGGGCGCTCTGACCTCCTCCTCGTCCTGGCTCTGCTCCTCTTCGGTTTGCGCCGCATGACGTGTTCCGTCCTTGGACGCCGGGGCGTCCTGCACTTGTTCTACCGCCGGATCAACCCGGACCAACGCCGGCTCAACATCCGGGGAACGTACACTGCACCCCGTCAGCCCCACCAACACCAGCATGACCAGCACCAGCGTCCGGCTTTCGTTTGCTGTTAACAAAGATTCAACCTCATTCGGCACCAGAGTCGCGGAACCAGTCCGCATAGCACACTGGTGAGCTGGGTTCATTACCCTCCTGGGCCTCAGCCCACTCCTGTGCCAGAACCTCCGCCAGCACCACCGCCTGGTTGTGCTCACGATCGCGGGCGGAATACAGGAGGGTTACGCGGTTCGTTTGCATACGCTGAACAAGCCGGGAAAGCGCTTCAGGGCAGCGGGCCAGTTCATCCCGGTAGGCATCCCGGAAGCGCTGCCAGCGTTCCGGATCATGCCCAAACCACTGACGCAACTCCGCCGAAGGCGCCAACTCGCGGCACCACTCGTCCAACGCCGCTGCCTGCTTACTCATGCCCCGGGGCCAGACCCGATCCACCAGCACACGGTAACCATCGTCATCGGAGACGGAGTCATAGATGCGCTTGACGGCGATCCGATCCGTCATTGCGGTTCTTTCCGCGTGGTAGCCGAGGCCCGGATAACCCCATTTGATTCACGATCAAGAAGCACAAGGGTTCCATCCCCGGCCATGCGTAGTCCTTCAACCCGGCTCAATACCGCCAGAAAACGCTCTTCAAAAGCCATGGGGCCCGACGGACAGGCCATCCGGGTACTGGCCGCCCGCGCAATGACCAACCGATCCCCCACCTGTTCCCAGGCCGCCATGAAGTGGTTACACCCGGAGCGGCCCGAGACTCGCCCTTCCGCCATGAAATTCAGGGTAACCGGCTGCGCCTCCTCCGGAACCGGGGCCGCCTCCACGGATCGCACCCGCCAGCGGGGTGCCGCCAGACTCGCCCGGTCGCTGTGGCGGCATTCGGGAAGGCGCTCTCCTTCCACTGTCACCGTGACCCGGTTCCCTTTGCTCCAGAACGCCGTATCACCGGCCTCATTCCGGTAAAGAGCCCCGGACGCGCTCTCCTCGGGCGCCAAGGCCTGCTTCCCATCCGGGAGATGCAGCAAGACCTGGTCCCCGGCAAGACTGTAACCAATGGTGCGATCACCACAGCGCAATTCATGGTCCGCCGGCTCCGTGGCCTCCGGCATCAACTGGCATGCCGGCAGCACCAGGACCGAGGAAAGCACAGATAGGATGGCAACGCGCATTCGCATAAACAGGAACTCCGGTCAGCCACACATCGGGATGTGAAAACAGTATAAAGGCTTGGTCACCGGTTGTGGGATTACCTGTTATGCAATGGAGGACGCATCCAACGCCCCTGGAACCAGGAAGTCAGTGGCCATGATGAGGGCAAGAAGGATGAGAAACCCGATAACCACCTGGATCAGCGCCACCAGCCCCAGGACCAGCGCGGCCCCGATCAGCTGGAAAACAATTTGGATGGCTAACATGCCCATGCCCGACTCTCCCTATCGCAAAATAATGCAAAACCCTATGCCATCCTGGCTTCAGGATCAAATCACCCCTTGTTTCCCTACCCCTCCAACGGAATCGGCTCGCCATCATCTCCCTGAACCTTGGGGAAGCGCCCTTCCCGCCAGTCCCGCTTCGAGCACTCAATCCGCTCCCTGCTACTGGCCACAAAGTTCCATTCCACATAGCGCTGCTCAAAGGGATCACCACCGATAATGGCAATGATGGTCTCTTCCACGGCTTCCACTTCCACGCCGCCCTGTTCCGCCAGGCTCAGGACGTCTGGGTCATGTAGCTTTGCATCAGGTTGGCGTACTGCGCCTTCAATGTCGTTGCGCCAGTCGCGGTGCAGCTCACAGCCTGCGGCGAACCAGGTCATCAGCTGGGCCCCCGCCTGGGACATCCGATCCCAGGCGGCATCCCGGGTGATCGGGTTGAAGGTCCCGGAAGCATCCGTGACCACAAAGACCTCGTAGCCTTCCTCAAGTGCAGAAAGTACCGGGAAGCTCACACAGACCTCAGTAACAACACCGGCGACCAGCAGCTGCTTCTTGCCGGTTGCCCTAACCGCCGCCAGGAAATCCTCGTTGTCCCAGGCGTTGATCTGGCCGGGGCGAGCGATGTAGGGCGCTTTCGGAAACGCCTCCTTTTGCGGCACTCGAGGAGCGCCTGGATACGCGCCTGATCAACCGCTCAACGCGCGGCTTCGCCATCACCGAACTGGGTCGCGATTACTACCATCACTGGCAGGCGATGCTGATCGAGGCCGAAACCGCGCAGGACGTCATTGATCAGCATCGCGCCAAACCCAGGGGCCATATCCGCCTGGACTGACCACCCTACAAACCGAAAACCCGCGCCACATTGCCGCCCAGGAAAAGCTCCCGAGCCTCATCGTCCAGCCCGAGCTCATCCAGTCCCGCCAGGCACTTCTCGTGGGAGAAGTAACCAACCTCAGGCTCTGGAGAGGGTATCGTTCCACGCGCCCTCGGGAAGGCCGACGGGGCCTCCCGGTTGAGCAAGCCTTCGACCATGGCTAAGCTGTCAAACCAGTTTGACTTCCTAAGTTTCAATATGACCGACGAGCCAGCCTACACACGCAAGATCGACACCCCCGTGCTTGCCGTGGAGCACGATGCCGGGCTGTTGAGCAACCCGAAGAACCATCGCTTCGTGTTCTGGAATGACAACG